>NZ_CP133671.1:0-2951250 GCF_031326345.1 Aureispira sp. CCB-E | reverse complement strand
TAAGAAAGTTACGCTTTAGTAACCTCACATAATTCCCCCATAATATGATTTTATAACCATCCTTATAACTTTTAAACAATGATCATGAAAAACCTAATTTTATTATGTTTTCTTTTTGTATTTACTAATTATAGTAATGCACAACTCCGCCAATTAACTTGGTACAAAACGAGTCCATTGGGCAACTCTTACACCACTCAAAACTTTTCTGTTTGTGGTAATCCACCACAAAAAAAATTCAAAGTAGCTTACCACCACTGCCCGCAGTATGTCAATGTCGATTGTATTGGCGGTTGTGGTAATAACCCAATTCGTTACACAGTTGAGCTACAAAGAAATGGTGTAGCTGTTGGTTCTCCTCAAGTATTCCAAGCATCTAGTGTTTGGAGCAATACATTTTTTTATAATGTGCCCACTTCTCCAGGCACCTATCGAGCTTATGTAAAAGTAGAACGTAGAAAGCCGATTTGCATTGGTTGGGAAACGCTTACAGTAGGCTATACCAACAGCATTACAGTTGGCACTACACCTGCTACCCCTAATTTTAATGTAAATGGAACAGCCATTCCTGCTAGTGGCTATATTAATACATGTATTAGTAACATCAAAATCAATGCAGCTTCTACTAGCTGTGAAACTGCTTACTACATAGGTGTTCAAGAGTCTAATGAATGGTGGAATAGAACCTTCGAATATGAATGGGGGGGCTGGATTAGTGGACAAGCACCTAACAACATCAATCTGCAAGGTTTGGCAACGACATTTGGTACAGGTGCTCGATATACAGGAACCGACGCTAGTAGAGAAGGAAATATTTTAATTGGTGGCAACCTATCCACTGGGCAAGCAAGATTTTATCGAGTTAGCATTTGTACAGGTACGCCATCTTGGCAATGCAAAACAGCTCTTATTCGTGTTGACCCCAACTGTAGAATTGATCCATCTACTATTACCGAAGACACCAACGAATACATTTGGATAGAAGACAACGAAATGGCTCAACGACTTAAAAACGAATCGATAGAAGCTTCTTTTGAAGCAGATGTAGACAATGACATAAGTGCTTTGGAAGGTAATCCAATAGGAAATGTTACTATTGCTCCTAATCCATTCAGTGGTTCTGCTGCTGTATCTATAGATAACTATGAGGGCGAAGCACCTATTTTATTTGAACTTTACAATGCCTTAGGAGAGCGTGTTGCATCCATACAAACGAACAAAACTCAATTTGAGATTCAACGCAATCAACTTTCTGCAGGTATTTATATGTACCGTGCCACTGTTGATAATGAACTACTAGGAAGTGGAAAAGTTGTCATTGAATAATAGATAAAGTATCCTTAAACTGTGTATAGAGGCTGTCTAAGGGAGTGTGCCTTGGCAGCCTTCTTTTTGTATTTCCCATTTTTTCATCAAAAACAAATCCTAATCCAAGCATTTATACCCAAACTACTCCACAATTACATAACAACAGCACAACTAAATCTCAACTTAGCGCCCCCTTTCGCGATTAACTAAAGTTTATAATACACCCCAAAGTTGGCAAATAGCCCACTCTTTGAATAACTAGAATCCGTACTCTTGTTTTCTTTTAACATAAAGTTATTCTCTACCCCTAATGTTGTTCTCAAAGAAAAATGAGGACGCACATTCCAACTCAAACCAGCCCCTGTCATAAAACTCATGTATTGTAATGTTTTGGTATTCGCATTGTCTTCATTAAGTGCAAAATTAATTGCTTGATCGTTTGACATTACATTTATATTAGACGTCTTATATTCATAACGAAAAACATTCCATTTGGCACCAGCATAAATAAAAGGCTGCCATCTTTTTGAGTCAAAATGATACTCGACACTCAGAGGAATTTGGATGTGTGTAGTTTCTAGCTCTTCCCAGTAATCTAATTCTACCAAATCGCCATCCGTCGTTGTACTAGGAACTGTTAACTGTAAGGTATTGATAGCCTTTGTATATCCTGTAGACGTATTGACGATCAAGTCACTTCCAACATCTCCCGAAGGCAATAAGTATTCCTGTGCATCGCTATAAACAATTCCCATTCGTTGCCCCCAAAAGTCCTTGCTTCCTCCCAATTGTATTCCTGCTCTTACCCATATATTTTTGAATGGAGAATAAGCTATATTCGCTCCCACATAAGGTTCTATTAATCGTTCTGAGGTTAATTCTTTATCCGCTATAATTCTTTGGTTGAGAATATCAATTTCCTTTTCTGTAAATAGAGCTTGTAAACCAACTTGAAAGCCAACTTCTAGCGAATGTAGCTCTCTTTTTTTCTTCTTTTTTAAGGAGAAAGAATAATCAGGAGTTGCCTTAGGTATTGTTGATGGAATTGCCAATAGACTAGGTGCAATAACCTGTAAATCATCCATAGATTTATTTCCTTCTGCTGTAACAGCTTTAACAACAGCCTTCTTCTGTTGAGTTTTTGGTTGTAAATCATCAGAATTCAACCTTGCTTTTTTAGCATTAGACAATATGGATGAAGCCTTTTGGTCTCCATTCGAAGTGCTTAGTATTGGTTTTTCGTTTCTTCCCTCTTCCCTATTGATTACATTAGCAACATAATTATTTTGATCCAATTGATACTCTAGTGTTTGAATCGTTTTATTTTGTTGAGCAAGTAACGTTTGAAGGTGCTGTTTTTCTGCTTTTAAAGCCTCTATTATATTTGCTTTTTTTGTAATTTCCTTATCCAGCTCCGTTTGTTTAATTGTATTGGAATCAATAGATGTTGTGGTCCATTCTGTTTTGTCTGTTGTGCTTGAAGTCGTTTGGTCTAAAGTAATGTTTTGATGAGTATTGATAGATGTTGTTAATGGCTTTAATGATGGAGTGGTATTTATAGTTTGAGTATTTGAAGTAGCTTGGGCATATTCTAATTGAGCAATATGATGCTTTAGATAAAAAATATACGCCAACATTGCCAATATCAACAAAGCAGGCAACAAATACTTTAACCAATATGTTTTTTTTCTATTTTTAGAAGCGCCAATAAGATTTTGCAAGACGACATCATCTGTTCTAGGATCCGGATGAAACCAGTCAGCATCCTCTCCTTCTATTGAGGACAGCCTTTTTCTAAAAAAATCTCCTAAGTTGTTGTTATTATCTTCCATCTTATTCTCAATATTAATACTAGGGTAAAGCTACAACACATCCACCAAAGAATTCTTGCCATTTATTAACAGTCTCATAAACGTACCTCTATAAACTTTTTTAAATAGCTTCTAAAGGAAATTAGAAGATTTGAAAACAGCCAACTAGTAGCCCATTGCAAACCTTCTAATTTATTGTGCTACTTATTATAATTAGTAGTTCGTTGATTAGCTCCCTGCGGTCGTGAGATCGCTATCGCTTAGTTGTTTACTTTTTTACAAAAAAAATAAAAAACAACATTTATATCAGCTTGATAACCAAAACCTTAACACAGAACACAACAAACACACAACTTATTGATTATCAACTGCGCAGCACTCACGAAGTAAACTAATAAAGTTTCTCAACGACCACGAAGTAGCAGCGTAGCTAACTATTGATAATCCAATCTATATACTTTTTTCTCCTCCTCTATTTTTGCTTTGTATCGAACCTCTTTTCCACACAATCTATATCCAACTGTCATTCCTGCTGAAATATCATCTGGCATCAAGTTTTTCTTATCAAAATCAAAAATATGTCCTGCACGCCCGTAGACATTGATATCTACTCTAGGGCTTACTTTGTATGACAACATCAATTTAAAACCAGCAGAACTACTATACCATTCTGTATATTCTCCTATATCCGAGTTCTTTACTCCTTCTGTTACCAAAAAATTTGTCGCCTCTATACCCACTCCAACTTTAAACTTATCAACTGGTTTGAAACAAAATAAGGCGCTAACAGTTCCTCCATTCAAATAAGTAGACTTGTATACATCCTTGATGTCATCGTTGTAACTATAAAATACAGGCTCAGGAATAGCACGCATGGTATAAGCAAAATGTATTTGAAAAGAAAAAATACTCTTTGTCTTACCTATTTCTCCAAAAACACCGATCTGTGCTTCTGGTCTTGCTGCATACATTACTCGATACGTTCCCTTTCCTTCTGGCATTTTAAGGGTTGGATTACTTTCTGGTTTTAAAACATTAGATACTCCTACTCCTGTAAGAATTCCCCATTCCATTTTCCAACTCTTTTCAATCTCATTGGTTCTATTGCTTTCTCTAATTAGAGTTTGAGCTTGAGTCATACTATAAGCCATGCATAATAAACCAATAAACAACAATACTCTTGAATTTCTAGCAACCATAATTACGTTTTTTGATTCTTGTATCAGTTTTTTTATCCTGATAAAGAAGTGTGTGTTAAAACAAAATTTTAATTTTTGCCCTCAAAGCTTTTTTAGCTTTAAAGAGTTGTGATTTGGAAGTACCAATTGAAATTCCAAGAATTTGAGCAATTTCGTAATGTGAGTAACCTTCAATTTCGCGCATATTAAAGACAACTCGATATCCAAAGGGTAATTGTTGAATCAATTGGGTCAATTCTTTTGCGGTGATTTTTCCTAGCGTACTTTCTGACATGTCCATTTCATCTTCGACCAAATCTAAATCTTTAAAAGACTGTTGCCATTGGTGTTTTTTTAAATATAGAAATGCCGCATTGACAAAAATTCGATTGGACCAAGCTTTAAAACTACCTTTTTGGGGCTTAAATTGATTTAACTTTTCAAAAACACTACTAACAGCTTCCTGAAAAACATCGTGTGCCTCAAACCGATTGCTTGCATACCGCAGACAGATACCAAACCAGTATTGCTTGTGACGAGTGTAAAGCATTTCTATTGCTTTTTCGTCACCTTTCAAACTTCTCTTAATAAGTAGTTGGTCTTCCAAATTCATATCTGTGATAATTATCATTCTATCAGTGCTTAGTATAGAATGACTAAAAAGGTTGCCTAGCGCCTAAAAAATTTTATAAAAAATATGATTTTTTTTCTAGACAAGTAGAAAGATGGTGCAAAATACTCCTATAATAACATGAACACGATGCCATACAATGTTCTTGTAGCCAACTTAAGTAAGTGGTCAGAAAAAATAAGAACAAAAAATGGGATTATTTTTTTGCTAATCCAAGAAGAAAAAGGAAGGCTTAGCGAGCTAAGACAAGTTTTTCTAATGAAGAGTAGCGCAAAAAGAAGGCTGTTTTAGCTATGCTGCTACTGCGTGGTACTTGTTATTTTTTTGAACGATTACTTAACATTACTCCGTTGAAAAATCGTATTAATTTATTGCATGAGTGCTTCGCAGTTGATTATCAGCAAGATGCACTTTCGCCAACCTTTATACTAAAAGACTGATAATCAAACTAATGCAAGATGCTTTTTTATGTTTTTTGTAGGAAAACTAAACAACTAAGCGATAGCGATCTCACGACCGCAGGGAGCTAATCAACGGAGTATTACTTAATACACCAATACAATAAGAAACCCAACCAAGCAAGTTGCTCAGTTGGGCCCTCTATAAAAAATACCAATCATTTACATATTTAAGTAAGTTAAAACAGTGTTACTTCACTAGAAGATTTAGTTAGTTTCTCAGTTTCTAGTAACAAGACGTTATGCACACTTAACAAAGCATATAAATCAACGTCATTGGCTTTCAAACCATATTCTTTAAAACGTTTGAAGTAGCGCTCTATCGACGTTAATTGATTGGTCAATGCAGGCGCATCGTCCATATAATTGTGAAAAAGTTTTAATGATTTTTCATATTCAGAGAAAATCTCATTCAATTCATTTTCATAGCTTTTTTGACTCCAACGCCCTGCCAAGCAATACAACAACACCTGTTCAGTTCGAGTTCTTAGATGTGCGGCAGCATTAATCGTTGTTACTTGCTGTCTGTTGGCTGTTTCATTAATTTCCTTGACAACCGACTCACAAGCTACTAACATTTCTTGGCTTACCTCCAACAAAGAAGCAACATCCTCTTTAACCAATTCAGATCTAAAGACCGTTTGGCAACGTTCCCATTGAGTGCTTACAGAAGCCAGTGCATTTTTTAAAGAAGCCGTTTGAGCAAATGATTTGAGTTCTTCCAATTGCTTTTGAAAAACAAGTTTGTCTTTCTCTAATTGTTGCGCTTGGTGTTGACCATTCAAATCCATTGCTACTGCCAAATAGTTAGCAGCCATCTTTTGAGACAACATACATTGTTGATTGGCTTTTTCTATTGCTTCTTCTTCTACCATGCCGTTAATTTTTTCTCTATACAGCTCTGTTAAATCACCTAGTTCAGTTGCCAAATCTCCCGACCAATCGCTCAATTCTTCTCTATAACTATCTGTATCTTGCAAGTAATTTTTAATCACTTTCCATTTTTCAACCAAATTTTCTCCTCGTTTTTGAATGTTAGGAATTGGAATAGACAAACTTAATTTATTAAAGTTTTCAAGGTACTCATAACCCGTTTTCTCCAATTCTTTTGCAATACCCTCTTTTTTGATGCCCCAAGAAAGTGCATAGCTGTACATTAATATCCGTTCTGTTAGCATTTCTTGATGATCAATTTGCTTGATCCAATCTGCCATGGCATAGTTATAAGAACGAACATTTTTCTTGTAGATTTTTGCATATAGCTCCAACAACATACTCACATTATCACAAGCTCTTAACAATTCATTGTTGCTGTACAATAGCTTTTGCGCTCCCTCTTTGGTACTTGCATTCATTGCCTCATTTCTATAATCGGTCCATAAAGCATCTACAATATTCAACGCCTCAGTAATTTCATCCATTGGAGAAAATAACTTCAACTCATCTATATTCTGCTCAAAGCGATCAATATCTTTTTGACGTTCTTTTTGGTATTTCGTATTCTTTGAAATCCCTTCTAAAATATAGGTCTTGATAATTCTTTGAGTCAATACATTTTGTTGACCAGCCAAATCAATGGCATTATTTAATAATAAAGAAGCTACCCTCAAATCAATCAACACTTCATAGTTCTTGGTAATTTCTTCCATTGCTTCCAAGAGTCCTTTTCCCATTTTCAAAACTTTCTCAATATTCGAAAAGTCTTTTTCTTTTTGACCACAAGAAGTCGAGAGAGCTTCCCACTCTTTGCTTAATAAAATCAATCGATAATCTATTTCGGGTGTATTCTCTGTCGCTCCCATCAGTGCAGTTAGATTAGTTTGATAATGCTCCAAGGCAAGGTTTAATTCTTTATCAAACTTCGTGTTGCTTCCTATCAATGCATGATTTGCCAAAAAGTAAAGTAATACTCGTTCTGTTAACATTCTTTGTTGACCTGATCTATTTTCCAAATGGACAATGCTTGCATTCATTTGGTACAATCCATTTCTGTCTGCAAAACGATTGGCATACCACTCTACTTCTTTCGTAACCAAATCACAAGCTTCTAAAATAGTGTTGTTTTCTTCCAACAACAAAAGTATGTTTTCTTTCGTAGGGCGGCTTTGAACCAAGTTTTTATACTTGCTCCATAAAGTATTTACTTTTTCAATTCGTTTAGCGTATCTAGCACTAATACGAATAGCTTTCAACTCTCTTAATCTTTTTTCAAAGAGCAATACGGCTCCATCTAGCTCATCTTTATGAGTTCGAACGTCTGTTCCTAAATAAAGCGCGATATAAGATTTTGCCATACGTTGGGTAAGCATTCTTTCTGAACCAGCCTTATTTAATATCTCTCCGATTAGGAGTGTTTCTGTCTCTTGTGCTTGCAATACATTTGAACTCAAAAGGATAGCAACTAGCCATAAAATCTGTCTCATTTGATATGTGTGTTTTTTAAAGTCCTCTTCTATAAATAAAAACAAAAAATATTTCTATTATTATAATATCTATTATTTACCTCAAAGGTACGAGATCCAAACACGGCATAAAATGATAGGAAATACTTAGAAACATGACATTGGTCATTTGTATAGACAGCATAGATTTATGTTATCTAAAAAGCAACTACTTATACGCCCAAGACAATTACAAAAAAGCTTTTGTAAGCTAAAAAAAAATAGCGTGCACATTAAGTGCTTCTAGTTTAGTACATTTTCTTATAACAAAAATTCAATTGCTCGAAACAAGGGGCTTCACCTACTAAATCATTCGCTTGCTTCTAAAAAAGATTACCAAAGAAAAAGAAAATAGCATTGAACCTCCCAACAAAAACCAGAACGCATAAGGGCTTTTTTGCAGTGGCAAGTCATTGACATTCATACCATAAAAACTAGCTACTAAAGTAGGAACCATCAAAATAATGGTAATAAGTGTCAACCGTTGCATGACTTCATTTAGGTTGTTAGAAATCATAGAAGCCAAAGCGTCCATCGTATTGCTCAAAATATTGGTATAGATGTGCGCCATTTCTTGAGCTTGGCTATTATCAATCATAATGTCCTCTAGCAAATCTGCTTTTTCTTCATCTTTTTGGATACTCAACAAGTCCATTCGCTGTAGCTTTTGCTTTAACAGCGCATTGGAACTCAAAGCCGTAACAAAATAAACCAAGCTTTTTTCTAAACTCAACAGACGTTTTAAGTCTTTGTTTTGGCTAGACTCATACACTTCTTTTTCAATAATATTTCGGCGAACATTAATATCTTTTAGGCATCGAAGGTAGGTATAGACATTCTGTTCCAAAATTTGCAATACAAAAAGAGAAAAATCTTGTGGGTTAAAGCTGCGCACTTTGCTCTCTATAAACTTCTGCATGACAGCTGTTTCATAAGAAGAAATCGTAACAATATGTTCTGTTGTGATAATAATACCAATTGGAACAGTGATGTATAATGTCAGGTCATCCCTTCCTTTTTCATTCAAAGCGGGGGTGTTGACAACAATAAATTTCACATCATCTTCAATTTCAAAGCGAGTTCGTTCGTCAATATCCAAAGGATCGGTCAAAAAGTCTATAGGGACATCTAATTGCTCTGCTAGTTGATCAATTTCAACAGCATTAAATGGTGGAGAGATGTTTACCCAGCAGCCCGAAACCAAGCTTTCTAGCTCTTCTAACTTGCCCTTTTTTTGTTTTTCAAAATAACGAACCATAATACTTTGATTTAGTGTAAAAGCAAAATAATGGTGTTCCGTGTATTGGATAGTTTCTACTTTCTGTCATAGGGAATAGCGATTACACCCTCCATTTATGATTCGCCCAATAATCTAAAACCTTTATTAAGTGAATTACTTATGGTCTCGCACAGCAAATTATCGAGAAATTATCTTTAACAAACACTTATTTTGGCACGAAAATACAATATTCAATAGATAGAAAAGAGTACTTTTGTAATTATTCCTATTGTTGTCCTATATTTTTAGCAATTTGGGGACTCACTTAACACACTCCAATTATAACTTTAACGCTTTCTTAAAGTCAAAAAGTTGGATGGCATCGTTGTCCATAAAACGGCATATTTATACTATCAAATATGCTTGGGAGATACAACTTACAAGATCCCACATACAGCTCTATTTTATTAAAAATTTAATTATGCGCTTACAACATTCTTTATTAATTTTCAGCTTATTTTTCAGTGTTCAAACTTATTTATTCAGCCAAGACAAAGAATATCCAGAATTTAGAAACTACGACTACATCTATAAAGAATATATCAAAAGCGTCCGATTTTATCAATATGACTCAGAAACAGACTATCCCATACTAAGCCTTCAAAGCCCTGGTCATTTTATCTTATCGTTTGACGATATGGAAGCTTATACCAAGGATTTTTCTTATAAAATCATCCATTGTGATGCCAATTGGAATCCATCAGAAGAATTAGATGCACTAGATTATATTGATGGCTATCAAGAGAACCGTTTTTATGAATCTCAAAACTCATTCAACACAAAGGTTCCATACACACACTACGAAATTCAGCTTCCTAACGAAGATGTAAAATGGACAAAATCGGGCAACTACCTATTAAAAGTATATCGAGATAACGACGAGCGCGACCTGATTATTACCCGCCGATTTATGATTGTGGATACAAAGATGAAGGTCGTTCCTAATATGCGCCGTTCGGCAACACCTCCCTATTCTAGTTCTCATCAAGAATTGTTTTTTAGCATCGAACATGCAGGCATTAGAATCGGAAATCCTGGTTCTCAAATCAAGACGGCTGTTTTACAAAACGGGCGTTGGGATAACGCCATTACTGACTTAGAGCCTACTTTTATCCAAGATGAAGAAATTGGCTATGACATGCATGGCAAATTGCTTTTTCCAGGTTACAAAGAATTTCGTCCCTTAGATTTACGCTCTTTTAGATATCGAACACTACAAGTAGAACAGTTGAAGGAGTACAACGATGGTTTTGAACTCTGGCTATTTGAAGATGCTAACCGAAAATACACCTCGCATGTCTTTACCCACGATTTGAATGGCAAGTTCTTGATTGAGTCCAACGACGACCGAGAAGGAAAACTAGAAGGAGAATACGCTCAAATCAACTTTTCTCTCAAAGCACTTACTCCTTATGAGGGCGAGGTCTATGTATTGGGAGAGTTTAATAATTTTCGCCCAAAACCTTCTTACAAAATGAACTATAATAGCGATTGTCTGTGTTATCAATTAAGCAATACCTTTAAAAATGGTTTTTACGATTATTTTTATGGTGTTTTTGATCATGCTACGAACGAACTAAATATCCAAAAAATTGAAGGCAGTAGTTTTGAATCTGAAAATGATTATTTATTTTTAGTTTACTACAAACCTTTTGGTGGTCTATATGATCAACTGGTTGCTGTGCAAAAACTCAATACTAGACCCAAATAAGTCACTTCTTAATCGAAACGAATGAGCTTATACCGACCCAATCACTATAACACATTTCTACTTACAATTCTTCTACTTTTTGTAGTTGTTCTTTTATTAATCCCCTTACGACCTTCCGTTTGGGATAGAGATGATTTTTTAGTTGTCAATGACAGCCTAAATCAAGTGAATGGGGATACATTATTACAGAAAGATAGCTTTATTGTTACCACAACTAATGTTCAAGATACGCAGATTCGCCTCATTCACAATATAGACAGCGGAACAATAGATACTAACTTTGTCGTGCAAACCACAGAGATCAAGGATACTACTCAAATTACTATATTAACCACTCCCCCCACTGCTCCCACGGAAAACAAAGCAATTACAACCGATTTACCATCACTAGGCAGTCTAATTGTAGGCTTGCTCTTGTTTCTTATGTTAACGTGGTTGTTTGGCAAATGGCTTATTAATCGCTGGAAAAAACGCTATTGGTTGGAGTACAATGCCCCCTTGCAACCCTTAGCAACACTTGGTAATTCTGATTCTAGTATCAATATTGACTGGTCTAGTTTGCCTTTAAAAACAACGTCAAGCACTCCAACAGCTGCTTCAACAACGAAGGAGGTACCACAAGATACCGTAACAATAGATCCTCCCACAATTGAATCTCAATCAGTTAATAATGAACTACCTATCACCAGTTCTGATGACACCCCTACCCTAGAACTAGCCGTTTCTGATGCTACTAATAAAGAAGTGACCGCTACTCCCAAAGCCTCAAAAGATAAAAATCCATCTTGGTTCAGACTCTTTATAATAGAATTCTTTGGTCGGCTACCTCGTATTTTATTTGAAATCGGGCGAGGAATCACTTCTATCTTTAGCTTTTTTTCTACAGGAAATCAAAAAAGAAAACCTTTAGATTTAAAATGGCAGGATGGGGTTTCGGTTTTTATGATTCTATTCTTTTTACTGTGTAAATGGGTTATTTTTCCGTATCAACCTACTAGTCCAGCAGCCAATATTATCATTGGTTTGCTTGTTTGGGCTTCTCCTGCCTTGCTTCGGCTACATTGGGGCTGGGGTGTTTTGGGAATTGTTCTAATTTTCGGAGAAATTATTGGCTTAATAGTTTATATCGTCCTACAAGCACTCAAAGATTTAGAACCGAGCAATGGAGACTCCACGATTTACTGGATTATTGCCGCTGCATTGCTTGGACTCTCATTCTTATATTGGGCAAACAAAAAAGGTTTCTTCGCTAAAATAGCAACGATTAAAAGCTCTAGTTGGGCAGGTTTTCTGTTTATGACAATTGGTAGTCTATTTATCTTTCTTCCGTACATCCAACACCCTTTAGGAGCATTTCAAGGTTCTATACAATGGGGGGATGTGATCGCTCAACTAATTGGACTCTATGTTCTCTATGAAATTGGAGCAGCAGTGCTATCTGTCAAGACCCAACAACAACCTTCTGATGCTTCCAACTCGATTGCACCGCAACCTATTCAGGAACACCAAGTAGACGATAAGCAATCAAATGATTTAGCTAAAAAACTTTCTACCTCACTTTCTCACGAAGAGTTAAAAAAGTTATTTAACACCAAAAACTGGTATAAAAAAACAGCTCTAGATCAACTAGAAATGATTAGTTTGCCCAATCGACAACTGGATGAGCAAAGCGAGTTTGTCGTTCTATACTTGCCTGATTGTATTAATCTTCGTCAACTCTACTTATCCAACAATAATTTTAAGGAAATTCCTTACGAGATTAGCGAATTAGATCAATTAGAGGTTTTGAATTTATCTTATAATAATATTCACACGATTTTTCCAGACATTGCCTACCTAACCCATCTTAAAGTTCTATTTTTAGCTAATAATAATATTTCTAAAATCCCAAATGAATTAGGGGCATTAAAGCAATTGACTCAGTTGGATTTAACAGGCAATCCATTAACAAAAGATGCCATCACTGCTCTACAAGAATTACTTCCCAATACTACTCTAAAATTTGATACCATCAAAACAGACTTACCTCCTTCTAAAAAAGAAGTTGCAGTAGTATCAAAGGAAGATAAAAACCTAGAGAAAAAAGTCCGAAAAATTTTACACAAAGAATTAAAAACACCTCAACAGGTTTATGCCTTATCCAGTTTAATGAATCAGGGATTATCAGATTTGCCACTTTCTGTTTTACGAAATTTTCCCAATTTAAAAAGCCTATACCTCAACAGTAATCAATTCACTCAAATTCCCGAAGCAATATACCAACTGCCTTCGCTCTCAACTATAAGTTTTAGTTATAATCAACTAGATGCTATCCCAGATAGAATTATTGAATTACAAAACATACAAGAATTAGATTTTTCAGGCAATCCTATTCAGTCTTATTCTACTAATATTGTTCAGTTGCCTCATTTAAAGAAGCTAGCTTTAGGCAACCTTGGCTTAACTACCTTCCCTGCTTTTTTACTAAAAATGCAACAGTTGGAATCCTTGGATTTAACGGGCAACCATATCCTCCGACTGCCCGAAAACTTGTATAAACTAGGCAACCTAAAAGAACTTCGACTTAATTTCTCTGGTTTGAATATAATCCCTAATGAAATTTTCACACTAAAAAACCTACGTTCTCTAGATTGGACAGGCAATGGTTTAGAAACCATTCCCCCTGAGATTGCTCAATTGACAAAGTTAAACAAACTAATTCTTAGTTTTAATCAAAATTTAAAGAGTTCCGCAGATATTTTGCAGTCACTCCCCCCCGACTTAAAAGAATTCTATATCAGCGGATTACAAAAAGACTCTATAAACTCAATCATTAACAATATTGGTCTATTAAAAAATTTACAAACCTTGTGGTTAAGTTACAATGAGTTAAAAGAAGTGCCCAACTCGCTATTTGATCTAAAAGAAATGAGAAGGTTAAGTTTGGCTTGTAACCAACTAAATACATTGCCAGAACAAATAGGCAGTCTCTCTAACTTGGAATATTTGTATTTAGACGACAATCAATTAACATCCTTGCCTACAAGCATTAAAAAACTAAAAAAGCTACGCTATCTAAATTTAAAAGATAATCCTATTGACATACAACAAAAGAGATCATTACAACATTCCTTGCCCAATGTAAAAATTTACTTTTAGCTGTTGTTCCCTCTTTTAAAGCCACTATTAGAATACTTAACAATAACACAAACAAGAGTAACAATACTGATAGTCTTCCTCAGATAACAACTATTATTCATTAAAAATCAACAACTTAACAGCAAAGTAATATTTTTTTTATCTTTTTTTTTTTGATAAATGCCTTTCCCTGTATTTTGAATATTATTTTAAAATGCTTTTTTTAGTAGAGTATTTTTTAATATAATAATGCCACGCTATGAAAACTCTAACAATAATAACTTTATTAATGGTTTTATGCTGTTCCCAATCAGCTTTTTCACAACAACAATTAGATAGCACTTCAACATGGAAAATTCTAAGAAATGGGCATAATTCTCTTGGAGCATACAAAGAATATATCACAATTAGTATTGATGGAGATACAACAATTCAATCTAAAGTTTACTACAAACTTTATCAACATGGAATAGATTCTACCAATAACTGGACAGGAGGTACGACTACAAGTTTAGTTCCTAAAAGTTTTTATGGCTTGATTCGAGAAGATAATAACAAGTTTTATAGTTACCAACTCTCTGGGCAAGAATCCTTGTTATATGACTTCACGAAGTTGATTGGAGACACTATAACCCATTATTGTACTGATACTGTTGCTTTTATTGACACTGTCTTTTTAGGTACAACTCCTTTAAGAAGATGGAATTTTTCAACTTATTCTGACATGAATTCATACATTGAAGGCATCGGAGCTGTTTCTGAGCCAATAGGTGGTCTTTGCCAGCTTGTTGGAGGCAGTACTCGTTTGCTTTGCTATGAAAAACAAGGAGAGCAATTAATCGTTACTCCTGGTTATTCTTGCTCTGTGTTCAATACGACTTCCAAAGTTCAAGAAGAAAATAGTCTTGTAAAAGTTCAAATATACCCTAATCCGAGTTCTGAAAAAATTTCGATTCGCATCGACGCTCTCAATCAAAATGATTTCGATATACAACTTTATCACACTAATGGAGTATTATTAAAAAGTCAGTATTTAAACGGGCAATTCATCGAATTAAATTTAAGCGACTACTCTAGAGGAATCTACTGGTTAAAGATCCAATCTCCTCAACAAACACTCACCTATAAATTAATCAAAATCTAACCATTAGAACAATTGATTTAACTGCTCACTTTTTTTAGAAGTGAGCAGTTATAATTTGATGCGCAAAATTCTTCTAAAATTTCTACAACTACTATGCACCTTCTGCACTTGGATAGACTCCATTTTCAATCCAATCAATAGCTTTTTCTTCCCAATCAGGTGTTTCCGAAGCATTGATAAATATTTTGGTATTAATAACACCAGTTTTGGTGCATATGCGTTTGGATTGCATGTCTGTAATTACCGAATTAGTAATTGTAGCAGAGCGACTAATTCTAGGTTTAAATTTCTTTTGAGTAGCCATTAGTATTTCTTGGCTTTTGGCTGGCATAGCGGTCATTTCTATCATATCAATGAGCATACCAAAAGAGGGAGGCAGTTCGTCTAATAAAGTCAACATTTCGCTTTGCCATGCTTTCATTTCCGTTTCTCTTAAAAAACCTGCGAATGTTAACTTTACGCCATAATCTTTTTGTTCTACGTTGTACATATATGAATCTTTTAAACTTAGGGACTAAAAAAGAACATTATCATTATACTTCCGACACATAGGACGTTGTACGATAAGTATCAAATGCTTATCAATTTAACACTTTTTTATTTTTTTTCAAAAAAAACTGCTGTGTATGTGTCTTAAAATTCAATAAACGAGTCCTTAATTTGCACTTATAGATTAACTTTTAGCACTTTCTTTTTCTTTTAACATAGTCCAAAACCTAGTATTTTGAATCTGTTTTTTAAATTTTACAGCATTAAATTTTTTATCTGAAGATCCCAATCTATAGGAGTTGCCATAAAGAATAAACATTCCGATTTTTGCTTTTGTCTGTTTACCATTCTTCTCAATAAAAGCTCTTTCTGTTTTTACCTTTTGCAAAGCTTCATTAAAAGCCTCTTTAAAGCTATCAAAGCCATATACTTCATCAATTAAGTCCAATGCTCTTTGGCTAATTCTAGAATAAAAATCAACACTCGTAAAGCCTCCCCAATCAGGTTTCCTAAAAAATACATCTACGTCAATAGCCTTGTTTACCAAAACCCAGATCGCTTTTTCTTTTTGGTTATTCTCCAAATAAAACTCTGCTTTCCACATAGCAATAGAAACCGCCCTTTTCTCAAAAGAAGTTGCACTGAAAGTTTCATAAGGATACTTGGTTTCTGCCCAAAGCAGATAATTTAAACCTTCCTCATATTTCTTTTCCTTGGATAAAATTCGAGCCATTTGCATACAAGCATTATGATGATAGTTCGCATAGGGTTCCATAATTCCTGTTCCTGGATCAAAATTATTTAAATCTTTTTCTAAAATTTTTGTAATCCATAATTTGGCATTTTCAAAGTCTTCAAGTTGCTCATAAACCAAAGGAATATTATGTAAACTATTCTTATAACAAGACGAAGTATCTGAAAATGTATGAACAATCTGCAACCAATAGCTTAACGAAGAATCTATTTTTTCATCGTTATAAAGTGCAATACTACGACTAAAGAGAGAATCGCACTCAGTATTTTGTGCAAATGACAAAAAAGAAAGACAGCATAAGATAACACTTAGGATAGTTTTCATGGATTTAGATTTAACGCTACTCCGTTGAAAAATCGTATTAGTTTACTGTATGAGTGCTTCGCAGTTAATTATCAGTAAGATGAATCACTGTTAACCTTTACACTAAAAGACTAATAATCAAACTAATGCAAGATGTTTTTTTATGTTTTTTATAGAAAAACTAAAAAACTAAGCTTGCGCCCTCATGACCAGAGGGAATAATCAACGGAGTATTAATTTAACATTACTCCGTTGAAAAATCGTATTAGTTTACTGCATGGTATTTCTATGCCCCAAACGAACGCAGCGAATAATAATCAACGAAGTATTAATTTTAAATAGTTTTTACTAGGATACTTTACAAAGTAAGCTAGCGATCTCATAGGCATAGCAAACTACAGTAATAATATAATAACGAAAAATAATACCAAAAGATACCACCTCAAAAGGTAAAATTTTGATGCTAATTTTTTATTGCTTTAGTATCGAACCTAACAGACTTCTTTTAGCTGTAAAAAGACAACGTATATTGCTTATTGGAAGATTTTTATCATAACATAAAAAAAGCGCTTCAATAAGATTATTGAAGCGCTTTGCGGTCTGGACGGGACTCGAACCCGCGACCCCCTGCGTGACAGGCAGGTATTCTAACCAACTGAACTACCAGACCAAAATGAGTAAACTCACTTTGTATTTTATTGTAAAAGTTGCGGTCTGGACGGGACTCGAACCCGCGACCCCCTGCGTGACAGGCAGGTATTCTAACCAACTGAACTACCAGACCAACTCTTTATTTTGTTGCGATTACAAGCATGTCTTGTAACTAGTGCGATGCAAATATAGGGCAAAAATCAGTACTTGCAAATATTTGAGCAGTATTTTTTAAAGTTTTTTTAAAGTTTTTTTTGCACAAAAACCTAGTCACTACATAATCAAGTATTTAAGAAGAAACTTTTTTTTCTGTTTTTTTTTCAAGAAGCAAAGATGCGTACAAAAACAGCTTATATTCGTTCGCTGTGATTCGTGCTTGATTGGTATATCCTGTTCTCAAATCAGTAATGGTAGAAGCCTTGTGCTCCTCTCCCAACGATATATCATACAACCGTACTACAAAATTAGTTCCTAGTTCCACCTTCTTTTCTTCCGATCGTCGAATTTCTACCTGTATAGGCAACGGATTTTGATGCGAGCGATAAAACAAGTGATACCCCGCCTCTGCAATTAACAATTGGTGTGCCCCATAACCTTCGATATAAAAAACAGCATCAATCAACTTAAAAGACAATCCTAGTTCTTCAAAAATTGCTTTGTAAACTCGTTTTAAATATTTTATTTCTTCCTGCCCTTGATTGCTAATCGTTGAGCGAATTTCAATTTCTAGCTTATCCAATTGTTCTCGTTCCAAATGCTCTACCTTTACTTTTAGAAAAGCTACATCAAAATAATCGGTCAAGTACACCGACTGTTGGCGATCGAATTGCTCAGGAGCATTTTGATAAACATAACGCAACTCTTCCAACGCGCTTTTTTGAAACAATTGCTCTTTGAGTAAAATTTTATCAATTTTAGTCGTATCTCGTTTATAAATAATACTACTTGTTCCAGCACTTTTTAAGCGTAGAGAAGTAGATACGATATGATCCAAATACTTGCTTCTCACTCCTAACAACATTCTATTCGCATCCTCCTTTTTCTCTGCCAACTGATTTTTTAAGTCATAATATTGCCAGTCCAAATCATCCCCTTCATTCATATCAATTACATAATCCTCTTCAGCATCTAAGACGGCCAAACGATCTTCTATGGATTCAATTTCTTCAATCAGAAAACCATAAAACCGCTTTAATTGATTCTCGGTAGGGATTGGAGGTAAAAAGTTTTCTTGTAAGGGGTTGACAAAATCAAGTACTTCAATCTTGGGGTATAAGGTTCCATTTTTCAGCTTAATATCAAAAATGACAGGTTGGTCAGAAGTTGTTTTAATTAATTGCTCTGCCGAAAAAGCGGTTAAATCCTTTTCTATTTGACGTTTCAAAGCACGCCCTCCCATTTTAGCATTAAACCCACGTCTAGCCACCCACTCTAGAGCATCGTCTGAAATATTCAAAATAGTTGTCCGCCGCACAAAACCATCTCGACTTAACAAATTCTGAATTTGCAGTTTGGCAATTCCTAAAATATGCTCTAGCTCTAAAGCGTTAAAAATAACTGTTTTATCAATTCGATTAATGAACTCAGGTCGGAAAAAATTCTCTACCGCTTTCCTATAAATAGCATCATCCGTACTTTTTTGAGTTTGAAAGCCAAGTTGATTGTCTACATCTGACGCTCCAATATTAGAGGTCATAATAATAATGGTATTTCCAAAATCAACCGTTCGCCCCAAAGCATCTGTCAAACGACCATCATCTAGAACTTGCAGGAGTAAATCATGAATCTTAGGATGTGCCTTCTCTATTTCATCAAACAAAACTACCCCAAAAGGATTATAACGAATTTTTCCTGTCAACTGTCCTTCTGGATTATAATAATCGCCAATCAAACGAGACAAAGCCATTTCGTCAATATACTCGTTCATATCAAAACGCATCAACTTTTTAGCATCTCCCAACAAATATTCACAGATAATTTTAGCCGCTTCCGTTTTACCAACTCCTGTCGGACCAATAAACAGGAAGGAGCCCAAGGGTTTGTTAGGATCATTTAATTTGGCTTTGATGGTGTGAATCACATTGGTCAAACAATCTACAGCATTTTTTTGACCAACCAATGAGGCCTCAATATGTTGGCGCACCTCATTTTCTTCAAACGTGTACCCCATGTCAAAAATTTGGCTACTCAAACCACTATACATCTCGAATTCCTCTTGTGCCTGTTCTACATCAACCGTTTGCATACTATATTTAACCGCCAATTGTGTCAACAGTTTTGAAACAGAACCAGGTAAGGCCTTGCGCTTAAAATAGTTTCTATGAATGGTAAATAATTGCCGAACTGCTGGGATTGAAATGGTACATTGGTGTTGTAATTCCAAGCGTTTGCGTTCTTCCAAAACCATTTTAACCGCTGTTTCTAAGGTTGGTTGTTGAATCCGTATTACTTGAAACAAATCTGTAAACCGACGATCTTTCTCCTGTATAATTTTCCATTCCTCTGGTGTTGCAATCAGAATAACTTGCAACAAGCGTTTTTCCAGATAAGGTTTCAAAACATCACTCAAAGTCATGCTGTTTTGTGACGACTTGCCAATACGGAGCATTGCTACCACATTGTTGATTAGGATTTTGTCTGTTTTTTTTCCTTTTTGACGAGTTTTAAGGTGTTGCAATATTGCCTCAAAACGCTTCTGCCACATACCAACCACACTCATTCCTGCAATAATACGAGTAGGGTCAATATGCCAAAGCCTAGTCATTTTTTCTGTATCTGGCTTATCCCATGTCTTGCAGAAACGATAGACAATTTCGTGAATCAAGCTATGTTTGCCAACGCCTTCCTCTCCTACCAATACAATCGGTGTATTCTCTTGTTGATAAACAATCCCTGACAACTGCTGCACCAATTCTTCTCTCTGAAAAGCCCGTTTCAAACCAACTGGATACAATTCGTTTAAATTTACGCCAACCTTTCCAACTTCTTCGGCACCGTCAAAATCTTCCTGCCCTCCAAAAAAGGCAAACATCCAATCGTCCGCACTGCTCTCAAATCGAAAGTTGTTATGCGCCACATTCACCTTAAATTCCAAGGTAGTCACAAACTCTCCTTTACTGGCATAGTAGGGATCCATATCCAACGTAGTCAATCCAGCATTTTTTTTGTAAATCCGCAACAGCTTTTCAATCACCAATTGTGTTTGGATGCTAATGTCTTTAAAGCTGTTTTCAGCTTCTTCCATGACAAAAACAAAAGAATTAAAACTAGGCAAGCACACAAATGTCTTTTCTTGTAGCTGAAAATAAATGATACTAAAAGAACCGTTTACCGATTGTTTGCCTGCTACAAAATTCATTTTTAGCACCTTGTGTTGCATCTTAGGGCTAAACATATACCACAACAAATAATCAGCATTGGAACGCCCAATTTTTAAGCCTTTAAAATGATCTCGCACTTCTTTCTTAAACAGTGAGACGGCTTCCTCATAACGCCGATTGACGGCAACAGGATTTGGAAAAAAAATAGGGGCAATATGATATTGTTGTTGTTTGTTAATCTCTAAATGTTGTACCATTACGGGTACTGTTACCGTTACTTGGCTCATGTATGCTGCTTCTTTTTTGGTTGTTTGGGTCTTATCTTATGTTTCCCTTCTTATAACTGGTCTTTGAAACTACAAAATAGGCTTTTTGTTTTTTATTTTAAAATCGTAGATGGATTGGTGGGTTTTATTTTTTGGAATGTGTATCTTGGGATTCAAATTATATGCAAAAAATGAAGCAAGAAGAACAATATTCACCCGCCGTTTATTTTAAATCATTGACGATTGAGGGCATCCATTGTTTTAAATCAGAACAAACCATTGACCTTACAGACAATGATGATAATCCTGCTATGTGGACGGTTATTTTGGGAAATAATAATACAGGGAAGACTACGCTTTTGAAGTGTTTGGCTATTTATAATGATCAAGAAAACCCCAACAGTTCTAGCTTTCTTACTCATAAACACAATGCTATTAACATTGTCAATTATTCAATTAATATAAGATTAAATAATCATGCATTTCGACGTATTAAAGATTATACTAGTCACCAAACATCCGAATTGAATGCCCTCCTCAATAACGATAACAATTCTCTCCTACTTATTGACGCATACAGCACCCAACGGAAACAAGGCAAAAGTACATTTATAGAATACCAACTCAATGATCGAGCAGAGTCCTTATTTAAAGATGACATAGAATCCATTATCAACGCAGAAGAATGGTTTTTAGGGACAAAATTTGATGCTCTAAATGGAGATAAAAAAGCAGAACAAAATTTAACTCAAATTACCCATACACTAGTTTCCATTTTACCCGATATTACCAACATAGAAATTGGTGGAAACGGAAATAGGCGCGTCCACTTCGTCACCAAAGGAGGCGAAAGAGTTCTAGTGAATCAATTGGGTTCGGGATACCAAAGTTTGGTCACTTGGGTCGTAGACTTTGCCAAACGTATGTTTGACCGTTATCCTACTAGCGACAATCCATTGGCGGAACCAGCTATTGTTTTGGTTGATGAAATTGATTTGCATTTGCACCCCGAATGGCAACGTAAAATTGTATCTTTTTTGAGAGATAAGTTTCCTAAAACGCAATTCATTGTTACTGCTCACAGCCCTTTAGTAATTCAATCTTCAGATGATATTAATGTGGTGGTCTTGCAAAAGAATGAGGAAACAGATGAAGTAAGTATTTATCAGCCCAAAGAAACCAACTTTCAAGGTTGGACAATAGAAGAAATTCTATCTGATTTGATGGGGATGGGAGCAAAAATTCGTTCCGATAAATACTTAGAACTTTTATCAAGATTCAATGAAGGTTTAGACGAAGATAATTATCAGCTAGCAAATATAGCTTTTGAAGAATTAAAACAGATTTTAAACCCCCAAAGTGCAAAATTAGAATTGTTAAAACTCCAAATGGCATCTTTAAGTAATGATTAAATTAACCTTTGAACCTAGACCTATTGGATTAACAGATGCCCTTGTAAAAGAGTTAACCGATTTATTCAAACAAAATAAAAAAAAGGCAGTTTGGAAACGAAAAGATATTAAACAAGCACTTCTAAAAATGTCTAACAACAAATGTTGTTACTGCGAATGTGATGTTGTTCAAGCAAGTAACTATATGCAAGTAGAGCACTTTTATCATAAAGATAAATTTGAAGACAAAGTACTAGATTGGGAAAATTTACTTCCTTGTTGTCAACGTTGCAACACCACAAAAAACGACCATGATGTTGTGGAGACACCTTTAATCCATCCTGCTATTGACAATCCTCAAGACGAGCTTTCTTTTAAACTATATCGACTTTATGGTAAGACAGATTTAGGAAAGGAAACCATTCGTAAAATCAACCTTAACGATGATGATAGATTGGTCGATGTTCGTTATGCCTTGGGTAAAGAACTTATTTTTGAATTAGAAGAAATCTTAGATAAAGCGGAACGTTTTGAAAAAGGACTATATAGCCAAAAAGGACGGCTGACTTCTCATTTATCCAAAATCATGAAACGTTGCATTCCTAGTACTGTTTTCAGTGCTACCAAAGCAACCATTCTACTCCATGAGGATTCTTATCAACAAACCAAAGCAATTTTTATAAAACACAATCTCTGGGCACCTACATTTCAAGAATTAGAAGACTTGGCAAAATCTTGTGCTTTAGATTTAAAATAAACCAAAAACATGCTCAAAATAGGCGTCTTAGGACTAGGTCATTTAGGTAAAATTCATGTCAAATGCATTCAAATGATTGACCAATACGAGTTAGTTGGCTTATTTGACATAGACCAAAAGTTAACCTCCAAGATAGCGACAGAACAGAATGTTCAAGCTTTTGAATCGGTTGAAGCCTTGATCGAAGCAGTAGATGTAGTAGACATTGTAACGCCAACCATTACCCATTTTGAGTTGGCAAAAAAAGTTGTTGCTGCTGGCAAGCATTTTTTTATCGAAAAACCAATTACCCATACGCTTCAAGAAGCACAAGAACTCTGCGCATTGGTGCAAAACCAACCCATCAAAGCACAAGTAGGACACGTAGAGCGTTTTAATCCTGCCTTGTTAGCCATCGAAGATAAGAACTTAAATCCTATGTTTGTAGAAGCGCATCGGTTGGCCTTGTTTAATCCTAGAGGAACAGACGTCTCTGTTGTATTGGATTTAATGATTCACGACTTGGATATTATTTTAAAATTAATTCCTCACGAAGTTCATTCTGTCCAAGCGAGTGGCGTTGCTATTGTTAGTTCTTCGGCAGATATTGCCAATGCTCGAATAGAATTCAAAAATGGCGCCATTGTCAATATTACAGCCAGCCGTATTTCTATGAAAAATATGCGCAAATTGAGAGTTTTTCAATCCGATGCCTATCTGAGTTTGGATTTTCTAAACAAACAAACAGAAGTGGTGCGCATTCACGAGCAAATTCCAACAGGTAAAGACAATTGCATGGAATTGGATACCAGTATTGGTAAACGCTATATTGAATTAGATATGCCTGAAGCCAAGCCCAACAATGCTATTAAAATGGAATTAGAGTCCTTTGCCAATAGCATTCTTAGCAACCAACCAACAAAAGTCGCCTTAGAAGATGGGTTAAAAGCCTTGCAATTAGCTTATTGGATCATGCAAGAGATTGAACATCATCAAAATCGAATTACAACCAACCAAAATCAACATAAACTATTTTAAGAACATTACTTTTCTTTCCTTTAAGAAAATAGAATTCGTTGAAACCATAAGCAGAAGAACAAAATGTTTAATAATAATTTTGAGTTCTTACCTATTCTTAGGGGATTCTATTATTTTTGTGCCATACCATACATTTCCTACAGTTTGAAGAATCTTAATCAAGTTACTTTTGACTTCAAACTCATTTTCAAAAAATAGACAACAACAATGAAACACTTAATTGCACCTTCAATTCTAGCTGCTGATTTTGCCAACATGGGAAGAGACATCCAAATGTTACACGAGAGCAATGCCGACTGGGTACACGTAGATGTCATGGATGGTCGTTTTGTGCCCAATATTTCTTTTGGATTCCCTGTCCTAAAAGCCATCAAACCTTTAACAGACAAAGTAATGGATTGTCATTTGATGATTGAGGAACCAGAAAAATATGTTGAAGAATTTGCTGCCGCTGGAGCCGATATTATTACCATTCACTACGAAGCAACCAACCACTTGCATCGTGCGATGCAACAGATTAAAGCAACAGGAGCTAAAGCTGGTGTTGCCTTAAACCCACATACTAGAGTAGACCTATTGTTTGACATCTTAGAAGAAATTGATTTGGTTTGCTTGATGTCTGTAAACCCTGGGTTTGGAGGGCAAAAGTTCATTTATTCGACGTTGCAAAAAGTACGAGATTTAAAAGCTGAAATTATCACTCGAAACTTAAATACCAAAATTGAGATTGATGGTGGTGTGGGGTTGCAAAACGCAGAAGTTTTATTGCAAGCGGGTGCTGATGTATTGGTAGCGGGTTCTGCTGTTTTCAAAGCCGAAGATCCAAAGGATATGATCAATCGCCTAAAACAAGTGGGCGTTGAAAAAATCATCTAATACTCAACAATAGTTAGCTGCGCTCACGAGCTCACGAAGTAATCAACGACCACGAAGTAGCAGCTCAGCTAACTACTAACTCAACACAAGTGTATTTTAGTAATAATTTGCCCATCTCTGTTGCTATACTATGGTAATTGGAGGGCATAAATAGAATCTACATGAGAATTGTTTTTATGGGAACGCCTGATTTTGCGGTTCCTTCTTTAGATATTTTATTAAAAAATGGCTACGATATTGTAGGCGTTATTACGGCAACAGACAAATGGGGCGGTCGTGGCAATAAGAAGTTGCTAGAATCTGATGTCAAAAAGTATGCTGTAGAAAAAGGGCTCCATATCTTACAACCTAAAAACTTAAAAAGTCCTGAATTTCAAGCTGAATTGCGTGCCTTAAAAGCCGATTTGCAAATCGTGGTTGCCTTTCGTATGTTGCCTGAAGCTGTCTGGGATATGCCTCCTTTGGGAACGATGAATTTGCATGGTTCTTTATTACCTAAATATCGCGGAGCAGCTCCCATTCATTGGGCTGTTGTAAACGGTGAAAAAGAAACTGGTGTAACAACCTTCTTGTTGCAACATGAAATCGACACGGGCGATTTGCTCTTTCAAGCCAAAACAGAAATTGGAGAAAATGAAACAACAGGTGAGTTATACAATCGCTTAAAAGTAATTGGAGCTGATTTGATGCTAAAAAGCGTTCAGACCATTGAGAACGGTAATTATCAATTACAACCACAGGACAATAGCCAAGTTTGCCATGCACCTAAAATTTTTCATCAAGACTGTAACATCAACTTTGATCAAACCACAGAAGCGGTACACAACTTTATTCGCGGTATGAGCCCCTTCCCTACTGCTTGGACAACTTTAGACGGTGAAAAATTGAAAATTTTTAAAACTCAAAAAGAAACCACTACACACAATTATCCACCAGGCACTCTTAAAACAGATGGTAAAAAATTCTTAAAAGTAGCAACTCAAGATGGTTATGTCAACTTACTAGATGTCCAACTAACCAAACGCAAACGCATGGATATCAAAAGCTTTCTAAATGGTTATACCATACAAGATAACACTATAACAACATCTAGTATTTAAAGCTAATTGTTAAAAAAAAGTGAAGCCTTTAGGCTTATACAACAGAAAATGTATCTTTGTAGTTATCTAAATGTTGCTTTAAAACGAAAAAATACTATATTTATAATAGTTTGAAATTTGATAGGAATACTTTAGATTTCTAAAACCATGTTAGAAAGTAACCTTGTAAATGAAGGGAACGACTCTTTTTTAGGAATAGAGTTTGCATTTACAAAGTGTTTTGTTCAAATAAAAAAGAAAACATGATTAAGAAAATAGGCTTTTTTATAATCTTATTAAGTTTATTGGTTTGTCTACGTCCTAATCTATTCAAAGGAATGTTCAGTAGTAATGAATCCAATGACAAGGACTTAATAGATCGAGAAAATCTTGTTGCTGCTACTCGTGGTGTTGGAGAATCAACAACCGAATATGCAGAAGGATATAGTTCTGCCAATTTAGGTGAAGTTTTTGACCATCCTATGGATGGCAAATTTGTTGTCGAAAAGGAAATGGAACCTGTAGGTCCTTGGGAAGATTTGCTAACCTTAAAATTCGATATTCGTTTTGATGAAAGTGTTGACGATGTTATTTTTGAACCTAAAATTTCAAAAAGAGTTCGCCAATACGAAGGAAAGATAATTGAAGTAGAAGGTTTTATTATTCCTCATGATATTGCTGCGGATGCAATGGCTGATTTGGATGACGATGGACAACAATTTATGTTCTCGGCTTTTCCTTTAGCTTCTTGTTTCTTCTGCGGTGGCGCAGGGGCGGAATCTGTTATGGAGGCATTTCCTAAAAAACCTATCTCCTATACAGAACGTAAAATTAAAATTAGAGGTCGCTTAGAATTTAACACCACAGATTTCTTAAAATTGCCTTATCAACTTAAAGATGTTGTTGTGGTAGAAGATAATTTATAGTAATCTATAAAACAAGTTAATATAATTACAGCCATTCTGAAGCTTTCGGAATGGCTTTCTTTTTTGTTGTAATTCAAAAACTAGTTACTTTTAAGATAGTAGTTAACGGCATTGCTACTTTGTGGTTTCAACGACCACGTAGTAGCAGCGCAGCTAACTATTGTTTAAGAAGCACTGCTCTGTTTAAGATCGTGTTAACGTAACTATCACTACTATTGAAATAAGACAAACGAATGAAAAATAAATACGATACCATCGTGATTGGTTCTGGAATTGGAGGACTAACCACCGCCGCCCTACTAGCCAAAGCTTATCATAAAAAAGTCTTGGTCTTGGAACAACATTGGACATTAGGAGGTTTAACGCATGAATTTGAGCGAAAAACAGCCTCCAATACTTATAGCTGGGATGTTGGGGTACACTATATCGGTTTTTTACAGCAAGGAGATTTAATGACAGAGGTCTATGATTATATTAGCAATGGTCAACTGGAATGGGAAAAAATTAAAGATCCCTTTGATACATTTTGGTATCCTGACTTTCGATTTGGTGTCAGTTCAGACTTAGAGCAGTATAAAAAAGACCTTTGTACGCTTTTCCCAAAAGAAAAGAAAGCTATTTTACGTTTTTTTAAGCATGTAAAATCAGCTGCTAACTGGGCTGCTTTTTGGTTCTTAAAAGAAACCCTTCCTCGTCCGTTAAGTTGGATAATGGCATTGCTTAAAAAGTCTCAGGAAGGATTTTTCATGCAGACTACACAGCATTATTTAGATAAAAACTTCAAAGATCCCAAACTAAAGGCTTTGCTAACTTCTCAATGGGGGGATTATGCTACCATTCCAAACGAGAGTATACTGTGGGGACATTGTATGATTGTTAATCATTATAGTATTGGGGGATTTTATCCCAAAGGCGGCTCCAAAACCATTGCTCAATCTGTTGTTCCAACCATTGAAGCGGCAGGCGGGAGATGTTTGTGCAATGCTTCTGTCAATGAAATTTTGATCGAAAATGGTCAAGCCATAGGTTGTACTTATCGGATCAAAGAGCAGGGAAAATGGGTTGAAAAGACAGTCTATGCAGACAATATTGTTTCGAGTATAGGCGCTAAAAATACCTTTAGAAAATTACTTCGGAATCCCATCCACCCAGAGATAGAACAGATACAGTCTGGACATACAGCAATGACTATTTATTTAGGATTAAAAGAAAATCCAAAAGAGAAATTAGGCGTTACAGGGGGAAATTTTTGGTTGTTTAATCATTATAATCACAATGATTTTGTCAAAAACGAAGACATTGCAAAAAATCCTGCTCAATTTTGCTTTCTTTCTTTTCCTTCTCTCAAAGACCCTTCTAGAAAAGCACATACTGCCGAAATTGTTGCCTTTACTCAGTACAAAACGTTTGAACAATGGCAACATACTGACTGGCAAAACAGAGGCGAAGCATACGAGGATTACAAAAAAATGGTTGCCGAACGTTATATCTCTTTTGTAGAAAAACGTTTCTCTGGTTTTAAGGATATGATAGACTATATTGAGGTTTCTTCTCCTTTAAGTTTAAAAAAGTTTACGCAGCGTCCTAAAGGTGCCATGTATGGTTTGGATTTAAGTAAACAACGCTTTGATTTAACCTGTCTCAACGCTCAAACTTCTATTCCTAACCTTTACCTAAGTGGTGCCGATGTGATGATTATGGGAGTTTCTGGTGCTGCTTTTGGTGGTGTTATTTCGGCTGCTAAAATTGGAAGTAAACTAGGAGCCATTTCGCTTATTCCTAAAATAAAAATGGATAATCAACAACGAAAAAAACAAGGTAAATCTATGAAAATTTACACTTAGTTTAATACCTTGATTTCGTTCTTTGAATTATCAACAGCGATTGTCTATTTCTATCATTTGATATACAGCAATCTCTCAACACTCATCTTATTACTACTCCATTGATTTTTCAACGGAGTAATGCTTATACGAAATTAAATAAAGGATCTCGTATTAAAAATAAATCCAATGAATATCCCACTCTTAATTGCCAATGCCCTTTGTTTGTTAGCTTTTTTTGCCCATACTTTTGTTGGAGACAAGGAAATAAGAATGATTGCTCCTCCTTCCGATCCTGAAAATGATTTTCTCCATCAAGAAAAATGGACGATGGCACGTTGTGGCTGGCATTGGGTTTCTTTTGACCTTTTGTTTGCTACCCTTGGGCTGACTGTCATTAATTTTACAGATATTTTAACAGCCTCTCAAACCTTGCTGCAAGTATTAGCAACCTACTTTTTAGGTTACGCAATTGTTTGGTTTCTGACAATTGCTATATCCAAATCGTTTCCTAAGAATTATATAAAATTAGGGCAATGGCTATTATTACTATGTTTAAGCGGTTTAGTATATTGGGGTAGTTTGTCTATTTAAATTTCCTCATCAGCAGCTACAATACTTGTAAATTTCCTCTTATTCTCAACTTCAATTGATTGTTAATAATGACTTGTTTCCAGTTTTGATAAGGAGACGGTGCTTGATAGCAACAACTTATTTTATCATAGACACCTTCTATCCCTGTCATCACAAACATAGAACTTGTTGCCGCTGCCTTTACACCATCATCGGTTGCCCTAGAGTTAACATAAAAATCGTTTCCAGGCCAAGAAACATGATCCCAAGCAACTAGACTAAACAATAAGCAGTTTGAAAAATCGTCTGAAGTTTCTTCAAAAGTAGATAACTTTGCTAGTTGAGATTTTCCTTCATTGCCCTTTGCCAAAGGGCGAACCATCAAAGAAATGCCCTCAATTTCCAAGCGTTCGTTATTACATTCTTGATAAGGGTCATAATAGACAGCTTTTATATTGGACAACTGCCCTCCATAATTTTCTAATAAATCAATGAGCACCTGTTTCAGCAAAGCCCCCAACTGCCCTTGAAATCGACCAGCAAACATACCGCACCCCAAACCGGGTATGGTTATAAACGCTTCTTTATTTGCTTTCGCAGCTTCTACATCTGCATATTTCAACAATGGCAACAACCGACGTTCGTATAGTTTATAATATTTGTCATAATCCAGTTTTTTTGCTGTTGTTACGGCACTCCAATCAGCAGGTTCGTTCCCCGTATCATTTCTTAATAAAGCACCAGGCGTATACAACAAGATACCATCGAAAGGTTCTTGATGTATTAAAGGATTTTGATGGCGGCCATTATCAAAAATCGTCACAGGTACCGCAATACTAATATCTCCCAAGATTCCTAGTTCCACCAAACTCCAATCTCGACCGTCTCCATAAACCGCACTTTCTGCAAAAATCGTAGGTACTTTGGTTTGTAACAAGACTTCTAAGAAATCATCTACGGTACAACTTTTTGCATCCTTATATCTAAAACCATTATAAACGTACTGCCCTGCGTCCCTCAAATTATCTTGTATCTGTTTCCAATATTTTTTCGCTTGGTCTTGAGTCTCCTTCGGGATAATAATGGTGTAGTTCTGCATGATTTTAGTTTTTGTTGGATCAATAACTCGCCAAAATAGGATGGCAAAACAAAAGGAATCCTGTCTTTTAACTCAAGATACATTTTTTGTGTCGTTCTTTAAGGCTTTTTTTGTACTTTTACACCAATGACAATTACAAATGATTTTGTACAACTTAGGGTTCTATTTGGGGAGTCTTTACTACTTCACCACAACCAACCAACCTTATAAAACACTAATTAACAAACACTTAAACCATATCAAAACATTTTATTTGTCATCAACTTCATTCATAATCAATCATTCTACTAGGTAAATTCAGTTTACCCGATTTACACACATGAAAATACCATTTTACAAATACCAAGGAACAGGAAATGATTTCATCCTAATAGACAATAGAATGGCATCCATTCCAGAACTTTCTCCCTCTACTATTGCTCAATGGTGCCATCGAAAATTTGGAATTGGCGCAGATGGTTTAATGCTCCTGCAAAACAAAGAAGGGTTCGATTTTGAAATGATTTATTATAATTCAGACGGTCACTTGAGTAGTATGTGCGGCAATGGTGGACGTTGTATCACTGCCTTTGCAAACTTTCTAGGCATTATAAAAGACCATAAAGCCCATTTTCTAGCCGTCGATGGTCCTCATGATGCTGTTTTGCCAAAAGATGATTATGTAGAGTTAAAAATGAGTGATGTATCTATCCATAATTATAATCCAGCAGCTATTTTTTTAGATACGGGGTCTCCACATCACATCGAATTTGTGGAACAAATTGCAGGACTAGACGTTTACAATAGAGGTAAAGCAATTCGTAATAATGAGACTTATAAAAAAGAAGGTACGAACGTCAATTTTGTAGCCATACAAGCGACAAATTGCATAGAAGTAGCTACCTATGAGCGTGGTGTAGAGAATGAAACGTTGTCTTGTGGAACAGGTGTGACAGCAGCAGCATTAGCTTATCATTTAGCGTTTTCAAAAGACAATGCCCCTACTCCTGTTGATATAAAAACCAAAGGAGGCACTTTAAATGTACGCTTTCAACGCCAAGATCAGTTATTTCACGATATTTGGCTCTGTGGTCCTGCAAAGCTTGTTTTTCATGGCTTTATTGACTTATAGTTCTATTCTATTTTCCTTAAAAATCAAGTGTTATGTCAGCATTGTACTTAGAAATCCATCCCGACAATCCCGAAGAACGAAAAATCAAGCAAGTTACTCAAATTATTGCCGATGGTGGTTTGGTAATCTACCCGACAGATACTTTGTATGGTCTGGGCTGTGATATTACCAACAACAAAGCCGTTGAACGTATTTGTCGCATCAAAGGAATCAAGCCTCAAAAAGCGAATTTTTCCTTTATTTGCTCCGATTTGAGCAATATCTCTTTTTATACCAAACCCTTTAGCAATAATGTGTATAAAGCAATGCGCAAAAACCTCCCTGGGCCATTTACTTTCATCCTAAAAGCAAGTACCCAAGTCCCTAAAATGCTAAAAAACAATCGAAAAAATGTAGGTATTCGGGTTCCCAATAGTCCGATTGTTGCCCAATTGGTTGCCCAGTTGGACAATCCGATAATGTCAACTTCTATCAAAAATATTGACGATGAGATTACCCCTTACCCTACCGATCCTTACGAAATTTATGAAGCCTACAAAAACCTAGTCGATGTCGTTATCGATGGAGGCTTTGGTGGTAATGTTCCATCAACTGTTGTAGACTGTACTGCTGATTATCCCGAAGTTATTCGTGAGGGTCTAGGAACCTTAAAATCGTAATTTTTTGTCACGGGCATTATTTTTAATAATCACTTATATTTAAAACTAGTTTGCTAGATTAGTAAAATCATTATGTACAAAAAACTTTTAATCATTACGGGGGTGTTGGGTATGTTAGCAGTTATATTAGGTGCTTTTGGAGCGCATGCACTAGCAAATAAGTTAAGTACTAGTCAACTAAGCACTTATCAAACAGGTATTCAATATCATTATTATCATACAATTACCTTATTGATTGTTGTTATGGCGAGTCAATGGTTTGTAAAGCCTACTTGGCTGTATCGAAGTGCGATTTGCTTTGTTATAGGAATACTTTGTTTTTCGGGCTCTATTTACCTTTTGGCTTGCAAAGAATTGCTATCTTTGCAAGATTGGACTAAAATTATCGGTCCAATAACTCCTATAGGAGGCTTATTTTTCATTGCTGGATGGGCTATGCTTGTCTTCCACGCTTTTCGATATCCGACATCTAGTGTGTCTGAACAAGCATACAAACGAGTTCTAGATGAGCAACACCAACAAGGATAACTTTAAAACAGTTTGACACAACGGTTTATAACCTCAAAATTAGACTCTTTCTCAATAGCATACGATCGACTATTTCCTAGACTGTTAAAGTTTTAATTTGCATATAAAAATTCCCCTACATTACTTTAAAATAGTTACAAGACGATGTCTATAATAAGAAAACAATACGAACAATATGTTGCTCATCTACAAAAAATACAAGACCTAAACAGTACACTCGCCCTCTTGCATTGGGATAATGAAGTCAACGCCCCTCCTAAAGGTGCCCAAATACGTGGGCAACAGATTGCTACTCTATCAGCAACTGTGCACGAATGGGCTACGAGTCCCGAATTCGGGGGACTATTGGTTAATTTAAATGATAATCGTCAGGCATTATCAGAAAATGAAGCCAAAAATGTTGAACTGAGTTTGGCGCTTTATAACAAAGAAAAAAACTTATCGACAGAATTTGTTACTGCTTTCTCCAAAGCTAGAACGAACGCCTTTCAAGCTTGGCTCAAAGCCCGTAAAGCCAAGGACTATAGTTTATACAAAAATGAACTGAGTGTCATGATTGAGTTGCTCAAAGAAAAAGCAGAGCTGATTGGTTACGACGAACATCCTTACGATGCCTTGATTGATGAATTTGAAAAAGGCGCTACTGTTGCTCAATTGGATGTTTTATTTGGTGATGTTCGACAACAACTAGTTGCATTTGCCAAAGAAATTCAAGCCAAGGGAAAACCTAGTGAAAAATCGTTTTTGAATCGTCATTATGACAAGCAAAAACAGTGGGATTTTGGAATTGAGTTATTAACACAAATGGGCTACGACTTTGAAGCAGGTCGCCAAGATATTTCTGAGCATCCTTTTACCACAACATTTTCCTCCAAAGACGTTCGAGTAACGACTAGAATTGAAGAAGATAATCCAATTGAAATGATTGGTGGTTGTGTTCATGAAGGAGGACATGCGCTTTATGAAATGGGGTTGCCAGCCAAATATTATGGTCTTCCTTTGGGAATGCCAACGTCGCTGGGTATCCACGAGTCACAATCTAGATTGTGGGAAAATCAAGTAGGCTTGAGTTTGGCTTACTGGAAAGCTAATTTTCCTCGCATGCAAGAATTGTTTCCCGCTTCTTTAGGAGATATTACAATTGAACAATTCTACAAAGCAATCAATCAGCTGGAGCCCAACTATCTACGAACAATTGCGGATGAAATACATTATCACTTGCATGTTTTGATTCGTTACGAAATTGAAAAAGGGTTGATAGAAGGCACCTATGATGTAGACAGTCTAGAAACTGTTTGGAATCAAAAATACAAAGACTTTTTGGGCTTAGATGTTCCACATCCTACTTATGGGATTCTGCAAGATGTACATTGGGCAGAAGGTTTGTTTGGGTATTTCCCAACCTATTCACTAGGAAGCTTCTATGCTGCTCAATTTTATTCCAAAGCCAAAGAGGATATTCCTAATCTCGAAGCAGAAATTGCACAGGGTAATATGAAGCCTTTGTTAGAATGGTTGCGTTATCACATTCATCAACACGGTCAAAAATATACTTCAGAAGAACTCTGCCAACGAATTACAGGAGAAGGCTTAAATTTGAGTTACTTTATGAACTATGCAAGAGAGAAATATGCTATTATTTATGACTTTGATGCTAAAGTTTTAAGCGAAATTTAAATTCATGAAACTACTTCATACTGCCGACTGGCACTTAGGGCAAAAGTTCTTTCATCGCAATCGAGAGCAAGAACACCGAGCTGCACTTGATTGGTTGGTTCAATATATTATACAGGAAGGTGTCGAACTATTGGTTGTTGCTGGAGATATTTTTGATACCGATAGCCCGCCAAACTATGCTCGAAAATTATACTTCAACTTCTTAAAACAATTGGTCAATACTTGTTGTGAAGACATTGTAATTGTTGCAGGAAATCATGATTCTGCTAATATGCTGGATGCTTCTAAAGAGTTGTTCAAATTGCTAAATGTACATGTTGTTGGTCATATTTCGGATGATAGAGCAGCACAAATCATTGAAATTCGGGGCAAAGAAGAAGGAGCACTAAAAGCAGTTGTTGGAGCGGTTCCTTATCTCAGAGACAAAGATATTCGAAAAAGTATTTCAGGTGAAACCTACGAAGAACGAGTCGAAAATCTACGTCAAGGCATTCAGCAACATTATCAAGAAATAGAAGCTGCCTTAACACCTTATCAAAACCTAGCTATTCCTGTTATTGTTACGGGACATTTGTATGCGGCTGGTGGCCAGCGGGATGATCGCCCCAATAGTATCCATATTGGATCTTTGGATATTATCAAAGCTGAAAACTTTTCGAAAGACTTTGATTATGTAGCACTAGGACACTTACACCGCTATCAACAGATTGACAAAAATCGTCCTATTTGGTACTCTGGCGCCTTAATTCCATTAGACTTTAGTGAACTTAATTACGCTCAAGTTGTTCGAATAATAGAGTTTCAAAACAAAAATATTCTTCATCAACAATCGGTCAAAGTGCCACTCAAACGCAAAATGCGTACTTACAAAGGTAATTTAGCCTATATTAAAGAAAAATTATCTACTTTGGATACGAATGTTCCGCTAGATACTTGGTTAAAAATAGAGGTAGAAACGGCGCATTATTCTCCTGACTTGCTAAGTGACTTAGAAGAAATTATCCAAGATAAACCTGCCGAAATTATTATTCTAAATCAACGGGCGATTCAAAACCGCTCCATTGACAGTGAGCATTATCAAAATTTGCAAAGCTTGCAAGACATGGACGAAATCGAGGTTTTTCGGATGTGTGCGCAACAAAAAGGTCAAATAGAAACTGAAGAATTGACAGAATTAGAGAATAGCTTCAAAGAATTATTAGGTTGGATGCAGGAACGAGATGTAGAATAATTTTGTTGTATTTGTAGTTTCTATAAGAAAAAAGTACAGCAACCGCATCATAACACGCCGCTACTAAGCTAAGCGGTCTCACGAAGTATATACTTCTATTGTTCTATGCTTTTTAAGTAAGTGGACAGAAAAAAGTATAGTTAAAAATGTAATTGTTTTTAGTGCTGTTCAAAGAAAAGAATTGAAGTTTTAGCGGGCTAAAACGAGATTTTTTGATGAAGAACAGTGCAAAAAGAATTCTATTTTGCCTATAAATTTTTATGAACGATTACTTATCTAAAAAAAACATAGTTTATAAACTATTATCAATATGAAAAAGAAAAAATTTGCTAAAAAAGGACGTAAAAACGCAAAGCAAAATTATACAACTTACGACGATGGTCGAAAAGTTTCTAAGAGTTGGTTCTTTAGAGTTTTCCTTCGAAGAGCTTATCGACTACTTAGAAAACCATTGACTATTTATACCTTGCTCAAACAATCCATCATTTATCTTGAAAGATACGATTCTGTCCGAGAATTTGCAGATGAGACCAAAGAACGCCTAGTCCTTTTAACAAGAATGATACGGGCATACGTAAAAGGCGATTATCAAGGTATTTCTAAAAAAAATGTAGCGCTTAGTTTAGCCGCTATTCTTTATTTCTTATCGCCTATTGATTTAATTCCAGACTTTCTAATCGCTGGTTTTTTAGATGATTTAGCATTATTGACTTGGTTGTATAATAACCTTAAACAAGAGTTAGAAGCGTTTCAATCTTGGGAAGAATCAAAACGTCTAATTCGCATACCAATAAAAGTAATAGAAGAAGAGCAAAAATAACATAGTCTCACGACTCATTCACGAACAAACTCTTCGCAAGAGTAACGAATAAAACTAGTGCGTAGGGTTTGTTTTTAGTCAACTAAGTAATTGACAAAATAAATCTCATTGGATTCTGATATTAGTTGGGACAATTCAATGGGTTTGTCTAAATTGAGGCAAATTTACTAACTTCAAATTCTTACATTGACACGTTATTTTTTTCATATAGCCTACAATGGCATCCACTATAGAGGTTGGCAACGCCAACCCAATGTACACTCTATTCAAGAAGTGATAGAAAACAAACTCGCCAAAGCACTTAGGCTTCCTTCTATTACTATTATAGGCTGTGGTCGGACAGATGCAGGCGTTCATGCCAGCCAATTTTTTTTTCATACCGATTTAAAACATCCTATTAGAGACGACCTAAAATTTGTACTAAACAAAATCTTACCCCCTACTATTGCTATCTTTGACATCATTCCCACTACTCCAAACCTGCACGCTCGTTTTAGTGCTAAAGAACGAACCTACGATTACTTCATACACACACACAAAGATCCTTTCATTGACCAAACGAGTTCTTTGTATGTAGATTATCAGCTCAACTTAGTTGCTATGAAACAAGCTGTAGATTTACTTACTAAATACAAGGATTATGCTGCATTCTGTAAACAACCCGACTTGCATAATACTACTATATGTGATGTTCGAAGTGCCACCTTATTTCAAAACGAAGAACGCACCAAGCTTCGCTTTCGAATTGTAGCCAATCGTTTCTTACGAGGTCAAATTCGAATTATTGTGCAAAAGCTACTAGAAATAGGGGTTGGAAAATTTAGCTTAGACGCATTTGAAGCCTGCTTAAAACACAAAAAACGACCACAACTCATTCGACCTGCCCTTCCTCAAGGGCTCTTTCTTTCAAAAATTTATTATCCAGATTTAGATTTACCTAATAAAGCTACCTATACACTGCCCAATAGTAGCTGGCAAGAGATCAAAATATAAATTTCCATTTACGTTATAAATGAAATAATTATTCCTTGTTTTCAATACAAAAACAGGATTCCTCTTTGTATTTATTACCTATTTTTATTACCTTTTATGCTTATAGATTGCTTTAGTCAGCATTTCGAACCACAATGACAATCTCATAACATAAAACTTTATTCTATGCAACAAGAACCTTTCGACCTTAATGCCGAATTTCTCGGCAAAGCACTATTTCCTGCTATATTTGGACTACCCAGCTATGCGCAAAATAATATGCTAAAAATACTAGCTAAACATGGGGTACCTAACCCTGATTCAGAAGCTTGGTATAACATCAAAATAATGATTGCTTTTTATGATCAATTGGCCAAGGATTTTGGTCCTAATACTATTTTTGACCTTGGCAAATCAATTCCAGATAATGCTGTCTTTCCACCAGGGGTAGATTCTATAGAAAGTGGTCTTAACTTAATTGATGTAGCTTATAATATGAACCACAGAAATGGCTATGTTGGATTTTATAAAATGGTCAGCCACGATACAAAAGAAAAAAAAATCGTCATGCAATGTTATAACCCCTACCCTTGCGACTTTGATCGGGGCTTATTTACTGCTATGGCTCGTAAATTCAAGTCTGGTATAAGAGTTAGTGTTGATGAAAGCAAACCTTCAAAGAAAGAAGGTGGCAACGAAAGTTGGTATATCATCTCCTATCGTTAGGCTACTTTTTAGATATGTTAGTAGTCTATTATCTTTTTTTTGGAACTAAATTTGACATTATTATTGTTTCATAAGTGACCATAAAAAATAAGTTATCGAAAATTTGTGGCAATGCTTGAAGCTAAAATGAAGTAAAACATTAAACAAATCGATAATTTTTTTTTTAGATTTACGAAATATCTTTTAATATTAAAACTTATAATTTAAATGAAAAATATTCTTTCTATTGCCTTTACCTTTTTCTTCATGTCTATGATCGTTGCTCCTAGTACTGCTCAAAAGGGAAAAAAAGTTCAAGACGCGGTCATTACTTACGATATGAAGTTTGATGGTGATAATCCAATGGCGGCTATGATGGGTGACATTACAATGAAAATAGGATTTAAAGGTTCCTCTAGTATAGCCGACATCAATATGATGGGAGGAATGATTACAACTAATGTCTGCTTTGACAACAAGAAAAAAGAAGGTATCATGTTAATGAACATGATGTCTAAAAAAATTGCGGTTAAAATGGATGAGGAAGAAATGAAGGAGTACCAACAAAAACAATCTAAAAATACTGCTCCTCCTAAAATTGAGTACTTCAAGAAAGAAACTAAAAAAATTGCTGGGTATAAATGTTACAAAGTAATTTCTACTGCTGGTGAAGGTGCTGATCCTGTTGTAATGTATGTTACAGAAGATATCACACCAACTGCAACTTCTCAATGGGAAATGCAATACCCTGGCATGAAAGGATACCCATTAAGCATACAGGTTACTCAACAAGGCATGAAGGTTAATATTATTGCCAATAATGTCGATGCTAAAGCTGCCAAAGACATTAAGTTTTCTACCAAAATTCCTGAAGGTTACGAAGAAATGACTGTCAAAGAATTGGAAGAAATGGCTAAAGGTGGTGGTGGATTTGGTATGTAAAAGCTAGTCCCTCCGAACAATATAAGACTTATTGGGAATATGTATATCCCTTAAAAAATATAAAAGAGCATCTTAGGATGCTCTTTTTTTGTTCTAGCTACTAACTTGTTAATAAAAGATTAAAAATTAGATATTTACTTCAGCATATGTTTTTACTAGGTAGGGATTATTTATCTTAAGTAAGTGGACAGAAAAAAGTATAGTTAAAAATGTAATTGTTTTTAGTGCTGTTCAAAGAAAAGAATTGAAGTTTTAGCGGGCTAAAACGAGATTTTTTGATGAAGAACAGTGCAAAAAGAATTCTATTTTGCCTATAAATTTTTATGAACAATTACTTAGATGCCCTTCAATCATATTCCCCAATAAAGTAGCTAGTTTATGCTCTCACAAGCCAAACAGTCGTTTACAGTGGTGTTTATCCAATAAAATAGAAGTAAATTTTCAATTTACGTGTGAATTCTATAACCATTTGCGTTTTTAATTGTTACAGATTTGCAAATTAATTCCAAGAAATAATATTAAAACATGGCCAATAGAAAGGGATTTATTTTCAAAGAATACGAAGCTCCTCATCAGGAACCTTTTGATAGATTATTAGAAATTTTCAAAGAGTTGATTACATATACTTCTGGAGATGTGGAAGAAACACTAGACTGGATGCGGCAACTGGACAAAGAATACCAACTAACCACTCCTGAATATACCTTAGAAGACTTTGAAGAAGACTTAAAAAAGAAAGGTTATATCAAAGAAGAGAACAATCCCAAAGATGGTCGTGGTCAATTGTCCATTACAGCAAAAACCGAACGAGCAATCCGACAGCAAGCATTAAATCAAATTTTTGGAAAACTCAAACGCAGTGGCTCGGGTAATCATAAGACCAAACACACAGGGCAAGGTGATGAACACAATGGTGAATTTAGAAACTATAACTATGGGGATTCTTTGGAGCGTATCTCTATGACGGAAAGCTTGCGTAATGCTCAAATTAACAATGGTATAGGAGACTTTAAGCTTACAGAAGATGACTTGGTTGTTGAAGAGACAAGTTTCAAAGCTCAAATGAGCACTGTTTTGATGATTGACATCAGCCATAGTATGATTTTGTACGGAGAGGATCGAATTACTCCTGCCAAAAAAGTAGCAATGGCATTAGCTGAATTAATTACGACGCGCTATCCCAAAGATACATTGGATATATTGGTTTTTGGCAATGATGCTTGGTCGATTAGTATCAAGGACTTGCCTTACCTAAAAGTTGGTCCTTACCACACCAATACAGTGGCAGGCTTACAACTAGCAATGGATATGCTGCGTAGAAAACGCAATACCAATAAACAAATTTTCATGATAACCGATGGAAAGCCAAGTTGTATTCGAGAAAAAGATGGCTCTTATTATAAAAATAGCTTTGGTTTAGACAAATACATTGTCAACAAATGTTACAATATGGCTGCTCAAGCTCGAAAACTGCACATTCCAATTACAACATTTATGATTGCGCAAGATCCGCACTTAATGAATTTTGTAGAGCAATTTACCAAATCAAATCAAGGAAAAGCATTTTATACGGGTCTTAAAGGTTTGGGTGAAATGATTTTTACAGATTATGAGCAAAATAGAAAAAAAAGAATTCGATAAAAGCGCATTCCCCCCCCTAATGGGCAATTAATCACTAGACATAAAACTTAATAGCGTACTAATTTTTTTAATGCTATTGAAATCTAATAACTATACAAAATGAAATCAATTCAAACATTCGGTGAATTAAAAAAATCAGGCTATCAGAGTAAATCTATCAAAGATGAGCTTAGAGATAACTTGATTGCAAAAATTAAAAATAAAGAAACCATTTTTAAAGGAGTCTGGGGATACGAAAATACGGTAATTCCAGAACTAGAGCGAGCTATTTTATCTCGTCATAATATTAATTTGCTAGGTTTGCGTGGTCAAGCCAAAACTCGTTTGGCTCGTTTGATGGTGCAACTTTTAGATGAATGGATGCCAATTGTTGCAGGTTCTGAAATTAATGATGACCCCTTCCATCCTATTTCTAGATTTGCCATTGATTTGTTGGAAGAAAAGGGAGACGATACTCCGATTGCATGGGTACACCGAGCAGAACGCTTTGCTGAAAAGCTAGCTACTCCCGATGTAACAGTTGCCGATTTGATTGGCGATGTTGATCCCATCAAAGCTGCTACCATGAAACTAACGTATGCTGACGATAGAGTGATTCATTTTGGTATGATTCCTCGTGCGAATCGTTGTATTTTTGTTATTAACGAACTACCAGATCTACAAGCTCGGATTCAAGTGGCACTGTTCAATATTTTACAAGAAGGAGACATTCAAATTCGAGGGTTTAAATTAAGAATGCCTTTGGACGTTCAATTTATATTTACAGCTAATCCTGAAGATTATACTAATAGAGGTAGCATTGTAACACCACTCAAAGATAGAATAGGTTCTCAAATCCTAACGCACTATCCAGAAAATATTGCTGTAGCTAGAACCATCACTGAACAAGAGGCTCAATTAGATGATCGTCAATCTGAAACAATCCATGTTCCTTCTTTAGCCAAGGATTTACTTGAACAAATCAGTTTTCAAGCTAGAGTAAGTGACTACATTGATGTAAAAAGTGGAATTAGTGCTAGAATGAGTATTACAGCGTTTGAAAATTTATTGAGTACAGCCGAACGCCGTGCATTAAAAAATGGAGATGAAAAAACGTCCATTCGCCTAAGCGACTTTATGGGAGTCATTCCTTCTATCACAGGAAAAGTGGAGTTGGTTTATGAAGGAGAGCAAGAAGGAGCTGCTTTTGTTGCCGAAACTCTAATTGGCGAGGCTATCGTAACCTTGTTTAGCACATTATTTCCTAAAATATCAAAACTAGAGCGTCCAGATACAGTAAGCCCTTATCATGATGTTTTAGAATTTTTCTTTGAAGAAAGTGGTTTTGAGTTGTTAGATGAGTTGCCAGAAAAAGAATACCATGCTCAACTAGATAAGATTACACCTTTAACTGAACTAATTAAAAAATATCAACCCAATATCTCAAAAGAAGACAGCTATTTCTTAAAAGAGTTTGTTTTGTGGGGCTTGGTCGAACATAAAAAATTAAGCAAAGATCGATTTACCGAAGGCTATCAGTTCAAAGACTTGTTAGGTTCCTATTTAAGTGGTCTGCAATAAACAATCATTATCAATTTATTATTTTTTTATATAGATAGGAATAGGGAAAACTCTATTCCTATTTTTTTTCTTGTCTAAAAAGCTTTAAAAGATAATCCAAGCCTACTATTATTATTTTCTATTAAACAAGCCATTACTAAACCTAGCACCTACTCGAAATCTCTCCTTGAAACGAACAATTAAAAAATATTAGGATATAAATTATTGTAGTTTCACAAACATAAACTCAATGAATATTATAATTTTAATAAAAATACATTGAGTACAGTACATCAACTTTGTGTGCTAAACCTACTTCATTTAGGAAACCCCACTCCTAAAAATCGTCATACTCCCCCGACAACATATTGGATTAATTTATGATCGCTAAATATGTATTTAGCCTTTGATTTTCATTCTATATTATTTAGTAGAACACACTCTACTATACACACATTATAACTATATTTTTTCACTATCTAATTTTATAATATGAGTATGAAAACAAATTTGTATATAATGCTAATTGCATTATTTGCCCTGTTTCAAGTACCTAGTTTTGCGCAATCAAACAACAATGCACCTGTTGTCTTAGGTTATTTCCCATCTTGGTCAGAGAACTGGGTTTCAAACAATCAAAATTCAAAATTAAGGGAAATTCCTTCTTATGTCAATCACGTTTTTCTTGCTTTTGCCAAACCCGATTTGCGATATACTAAGGGATCTTATGACATTAGTCAAACAGGCATTCAAGTTCCTTATGACGGTTGTACACTAAAAGAGAGTATTGGGGCACTCAACAACAAGGGAACGAAAGTGATTCTGTCCATTGGAGGAGAAACATATTGGACCAGTAACACCATTTATAACGACATTAATTATCAGCAAATCAAAGATTTGGTAGACGATATGGGATTTGCAGGCATCGACTGGGATTTTGAGCCCAACGGTTCTTTTGCCAATATCGGAAGTGCTACAAACGTACAGCATTTTATTGATTTCTTCACCAACTCTAGAGCTATCATGCCTCGTTCTCAGGGATACATTATGGCTTGCGCTCCTAGTGGTGTTGGTGCTTTGGGCGGTCAGCTAAATGATGATCCTAGTTCTCCTTTTGCCTTTGCCAATCGCAATACCCTAACAGGAGAAACCGATGCTCAACTATACCAAGGTACTGCCCAAACTAACGGTATCAATTTATTTGGTTTTAGTGCAACAGGTCATATGATTCCTGTTATGAAAGCTGTTGGTAACGAAATTGATTTAATTGCTTTTCAAGGCTACAATGCAGGAGGGAGTACCAATCGCTCTATCATGTACGATGCCTACGCGCACTATGCAGAACAATATGGATTTAAAATTGCTGCCGGTGTCCATTATCCCAATGAACCATGGGGGCCGTATTACACTTATACACATGCCAACGTTGCTTCTTTATCAGACCATATAGAAAATCATCCAAATCGTGCAGGGGATGGAGATGGTATTATGATTTGGCAACTATTAATGTCTGGTAGTAATAGTTCTGCATACTCCTACCTAAACGTTGCAAGCAGTGTCTTAAATGGAACTGCTCCTGCCAATGCCGTTGCTGATGCTAATAATTTTGCCATGGAGCCTTATAGTGGTGGTGCAGATGACTGCAATGGTGCTGGTAATGGTGGCGGCGGTGGTGGCAATGGCGCTATTTACTGCGGTCATGCTTCCTATAATCCTGCCAATAGCTACCCTAGTCCTAATACCAATGTTTATTACCAATGCAAAATTTGGAGCAACCAATGGTATGCCAATCCGAACGAAGTGCCTGGATCAAACCCTGTTTGGGTAGAAATTAGCCCTTGCACAGAAGATAGCAGCTGTATTGGCAATGGCGGCGGTGGTAACGGTGGCGGAAATGGTAACGGGGGTGGCAATGGCAATGGTGGTGCTTATTGTGGTCACAATGCCTATGACAATAGTATTGCGTATCCTACACCTAACACGAATGTTTATTACCAATGTAAAATTTGGAAGAACCAATGGTACGCTAATCCAAATGAAGTGCCTGGATCAAATTCTGTTTGGGTAGAAGTGAGTACTTGTACAGCGGACAGTAGTTGTTCGGGTAATGGCAGTGGCAACAATAGTGGCGGAAGTGGCAGTGGTAATGGTAGTAGTCCTACCTATTGCGGTCATACAGAATATAATAGCGCCAATGCCTATCCGACACCGAATACCAATGTTTATTATCAATGTAAAATTTGGAAGAACCAATGGTATGCCAACCCTAATGAGATGCCTGGATCAAATCCTGTTTGGGTAGAAGTGAGTACTTGTAATAATGGTCCAAATTGTACATCTGCACGCCTATCAGCGCCACAATGGTCTATTGCTAACCAAGTGCTAAGCATCCGAAACGTTTCTGAAAAGCAAACCATCTATGTTTTTGATGCGTTGGGACAAGTCCATTACACCACTACTACTTCATCTGATATTACAATTGATTTGAGTAGATTAGCAGTTGGAACTTACTGGATCTCAGCAATTGATACGCAAGGAAACAGAACCATCAATACTTTACTAAAAATCAACTAAGTATAAATAATGATTAAATTTTAAATTTGTTACAATTCTATTTAGTTTCTTCCCCAATAATCACAATAAGGAATTTATTCCCTAGTGGTTATTGGGGTCTTTTTTATTTGGTAATATACTTGTCAATAGATTTTTCGGTTAACATTTGTTGCGTTACAAATTGACCGTTATAAAAAACGCTGTAAATAGTATGAGGAACAAAGTGATTTTGGGCTTGTTCTTTGGTTGCCAATCTATGAATTTGAATAGGAATACCTCGCTTTTTAGCAGCTTCTACTAGTTCTATATTCGCATAATACTCTGTAAATGGACAAGCATTCGTATAATAAACACTCAAACCTTGCGGAACATCGCAAATCCCTTGTTTGGCGATTGTTTTGAACGTTGGGACAACAGCATCTGCATGAAATGGATAGTACCATAATTCGAAGTACGGCAAGGCCGTATCGCACAGCTGAAAACCTTTTTTATTAAAAAATTTCTTTTCAGACATAAAAGGCTGTTTCTTTTTTGCGGTTACAACTACAAGCCCATCTTTATCCCTAGCATCTTCTAGACAAGCTTCATAAAGTCGTGTTCCCAATCCTTGCCCTTTGTATTTCCCAGAAACCCAAAAACAATTGATTAACATATAATTTGGGGCATCAATGGGCACCCATCCTTTTTCAGCAGGAACATACTCTATAAATACCTTGCCCCTAATATTAAACTTCTTGAACGTATACCCATCTTTAAACTGTCCTTTCAACCAATTTTTTTTGGCTTGATAGCCTTCTGCACAATTCTTATTGGTAAATGCACAACAAATATGCTCCGTATCTATATTCCACTCATTTAGTGTAATCAATTCATATGCTTCCATCTTATTCTATTTTTCTACCCGAACAATCATCTTACGTTTTTCCTTTTTTTGGTTACCCAAATTAATATTCTTTATCCATATTTTCAGTAGAAGATAGCAATATCCGATAGAGATCTTATTATAATTCCTCCTTAAGAAACTCATAAAGTTTTCAACGAACAATTGAAAAATATTCCCCACTCCCAAAACATATCTGTATCTTTGGCATTTTCTTGCATATAATTTTCTTTTTTGTAATCTGCCCGCAAACTATGGATTCGATTAACTTTGATACTAATTTTTGGAAACAAAAGCTCATCTTAATTGATAGTAGAAAATTAATTTTTCCTGCACAAAGTATCTTTTTTGCAATTAAAGGAAAGCTCAATGACGGGCATCGTTTTATCGATGCGCTTTACCAACAAGGTGTTCGGCATTTTGTTGTTAGTGAATCGATCTCTTGGGAACAATACCCCATGGCTCAAGTTATAACAACTCCTAATGTCATCCAACTTTTGCAAGACTATGCGCATTATCATCGAAAACAATTTGACCTACCAGTTGTAGCAATTACAGGAAGTAACGGAAAAACGATTTTAAAAGAATGGCTTTTCCAATTATTAGAACAAGATTATACCTTGATCAAAAGCCCTAAAAGTTATAACTCACAAATAGGCGTCCCCCTCTCTGTACTTGCCATCAATGGGCAACACAACTTGGCTATCTTTGAAGCAGGCATTTCAAAAGTGGGTGAAATGGAGCGATTACAAAAAGTGATAACTCCCACCATCGGTATTTTCACCAATATAGGCAAAGCACATGCTAGTGGTTTTGCTAACCTAGAGGAAAAGATAGAAGAAAAACTATTGCTATTTAAAGGAGTCGAGGTACTTATTTATAGTACCAACCATTCGCTAATCCATCAAAAAATTAGAGCAAAATTCAAGCACACCCCTACCCGACTTTGGTCTTGGGGAGCTTCAACAGAAGCTCAATTGCCCATTTATACACAAATAAGGACAAATAAAACGCTTGTGCAAATTCATTGGGAGCATAAAATTACCCGAATGTCGATTCCTTTTACCAATGCCGCAGCTATTGAAAATTGCTTGCATACTATTGCAACCTTGCTTTATTTGGGCATTCCTATTCAGCAACTAGAACAACGCATGGAGAAATTGAGTGACGTTCCCATGCGTCTGGAACTAAAAGAGGGGATTCATAACTCGCAGATTATTGACGATAGTTATAACAATGATTTAGAAGGTCTGAAAATTGCCTTAGATTTTTTACAGCAAAAACACAAAACTAGTTCGGACTATAGCAAAACTTTAATTTTATCAGACATCCCAGAGCTAAAAAAACTTCCACATTATCAACTAATTGGACGCTTACTTCAGGAGCATCAAATTAAAAAGTTGATTGGTATTGGTCCTCATCTAATGCAAGCCCAACATTATTTTAAGACCATACCAGAAACCTATTTCTTTGAAACAACAGATGCGTTTATCGCTGCAATTGGTTCCGAGGTTTCTTTTTATCAAGAAAGTATTCTGCTCAAAGGAGCTAGAGCATTTGGTTTTGAGCGAATTGCACAACAACTAAAACAACGTATCCATGGAACCGTCTTGGAAATCAACTTAGAAGCCGTGACCAACAACCTCCAAATCTATAAAAATCAGCTCAACCCCAAAACTAAGCTAATGGTCATGGTTAAAGCTTCTGCCTATGGTAGCGGTTCTTACGAAATTGCACAACTACTACAATACAATCATGTTGATTATTTGGGAGTAGCCTATGTTGACGAAGGGGTAGCGCTGCGATCAAGAGGTATTCAACTGCCCATTATGGTTATGAATAGTGCCGCCTATGAGTTTGAGATCTTGTGCAAAAATAGATTAGAGCCTGTTGTTTATAGTTTTAGTATGTTAAAGGCTTTTTTACATTATTTAACGACCACTGACCTAAAAACCCCTTATCCAATTCACTTAGAATTAGACACAGGAATGCATCGTTTGGGCTTTGTGGAACAGGACATTCCGAATGTATTAAGCATTCTCAGTAAACACAAAAAACAATTGAATATCAAGGGCATTTTTTCTCACCTTGCAGCATCTGATACACCACAACATGAGGCATTCTCAAAGCAACAAATTGATAGTTTTGCCCATCTAGCCAATCATCTGGAAACAACTCTAGAGATCAAAGCTATTAAGCACTTACTCAATTCCGCTGGCATTACTCGTTTTCCGCAGCACCAATTTGATATGGTTCGTTTGGGCATTGGTTTATATGGCATTGATCCAAATCAACAATTACCATTACTACAAAATGTCGTTTGCCTAAAAACAAGTATTGCTCAAATAAAAACATTAGACACCAAAGAAACCGTAGGTTATAGTCGCAAAGGAACCCTTGAGCAAGTTAGTCGGATTGCCGTTTTATCCATTGGGTACGCAGATGGTTTTTTGAGAGCTTTTGGTAATGGCAATGCACAAGTAAAAATTCATGGACAGCTCGCTCCTACTATTGGCAATATTTGTATGGATATGTGCTTTGTAGATGTTAGCCATATTTCAGCGGCACAAGAAGGAGATGAAGTTATTTTGTTTGATAATGTCGATATGATTCAAGCTTTAGCGACTACGCTAGAGACCATTCCTTATGAAATATTAACCAACATCAGCGATCGAGTACCTCGCATTTTTTATGAAGCTTAACCAACGTGCCAATCTATTTCAGATCTAAAAATAGTCTCAAAAACAAATTTATTCTTTTTCAGCATTTTCTTCCTTTACAATCTTTTTTTCTAATTCTTCGGAAGAACTAATCACCTTAGTTTTTCCTTCTTGCATTGGTCCCAAATCTAAAACTCCCAAGTTAGTTTGTTTTTTTATTTCATTGTTCAAAACGACTACCTTTTCAGCAGCATTGCGTTCTTTTTTGGCCACTTCAATATCTTGCTCAATTTGTGCTTGATTCTGAATCGTTTCTTTCATTCTATCAATGGCCAAAGCTTGTTTTAATGCCAATGTTTGGTACTCTTTGGATTCTTTAGACTGTGCCTCCAATTGCTTTTTTAATTTTGACAACTCCTTAGACAACTCTGCCAGTTCACTTTTAGTTGTTTTTAACTCCAACTCTTTTGCTTTTTGCAATTCTTTGGCAGCAATTGCCGCTTCCTTTGCAGCTTCTGCGGCTGCCAAGCGTATTTTCTTTTCTTCTATTTTTTTATCACAATTTTGAAGCAACAACATATCGTTTAAAGAAACTATATCTGCGGATACAACATAGTTTACAGCATAATTATCCGAGCTATTATAAATTTCACCCTTGAGACCAAATATGTCTCCCCCTGACACTTCTGTCGCACTTTGAATTCGGACATAATCTTTGGTATAAACAGTTGTCAATTTAGCAGATTTGACATAGTACAAATTCACTTCTGAATCTGCTTGATCTGCATTTTGAAATGCCTCACAAATTTCGGTATATGGGATTAAGCTATCTGGAATAATTGCCATTGCAATATCTGTGATGGTCAATTCATAGACACTTTCTACACTTGCATTTACAGAAGCAATCATATAGTGCCCATTAAATTCACAAGAGCCGTCAATTTTTGAGCTATACAACGCTTTATCGGATATAATAGCTTCCATTTTTGGAGGGCTATTTTTTCGAACATATCGCCCTAATATAACAGGTTTTTTATTTTTTCCTTTTTCCTTTTTTATTAACAACACATGTCCTACCAATTGGTCAATTTGATTTCGATAACCAGCCAAGCCTCTAATAAAGGTTCTATCCGTATAATCAGAAGGAAGAGGAGAATTAATTTCTTTTGCCCCTGCATGCCTACTAAACTTTACTTTTTTTACTCTTTGAGCTTGTAAGTCAACGTAAGGATAAATTAAAAAAATAACAAGCGTTACAAACAAGAATTTTCTGTGTGGTGACATCATTCGTATTTAATCTACTCAACAATTTTTTTGCTCCTGCAAAAATATAGGATTTCTATCAAAACAAAAACTATAAAGCGATTTGAATTATTGTCTTTACTTTCCTAAATATGGGCAAATCTTGTAAAGTTTTCCATCCCTTTTGCAAGTCTAAATTTTCTCCCCAAAATGACCTAAGACTTCTTCTAAATCCTCATCCATTAATAGAACACGTACGCTTCCATCCTTCAAAAATTTCTCTAAATCAATTCTTAACTGTTCATACTTCAGACTGGTTTGTTTGTCTTCTATATTTGCGCTCGCATCTGTAATCGAAAATTCATAATCAAAGAGCACTTTTTCGAGATAAATATATTTTTGATTTCGAGCATCAAAGAAGTTCAACCGTGTTAATTCTTCAGCTATACTGTCAATCTTTTCTTTTGTAAAAAAGACTTCATTATAAACAATTACATGCGCTGCCTCTCCATAACTTCTAGTTTCTAAATTAGCAACAACAGAACTGGGGTCAGTAAGCTCACTTGAAGGCTCTTCTTCAGGCGAAACAGTCCATCCTTCTTCAGAAGGGGTAGAAGGAAGTATTCGATCAGAACCATACCACAAATAACCACCCATAAAAATACTAATCATAACTAACGAAAAAATAAAACTAATTCCACCCGCTCGCCACAAACTATACACCTCTCCTCCTTGTTGAATATGTGCTTCCACATCTTTCTCTTGCTGCTGCTTAAACAATTGCCGTGCAATGGCAACACTAATAATTGGAAAAACTACATTGGGAATATTGATCGTTACGATTTCTTGTATTATAAAAAGAATGGTACAATATAATATGAAAACTACTGACGTAATTCCCCATACTTTTTTAGATAAATGACCTTTTCCTAGGTTTTTATAATTTGCCACAAAAAGATAACCTGTAGCTATAGGACCTCCGAAAAATGTACCTAGTGCTATTCCTGTTTCGTTGTAAACTTTTTGCGATGATTGGACTTCATCCAATATGTGTGTTTCTTCCATGTATAAATATTATCAAATAAGATATTTATTGTTGTACTCTACTTCGTTTAAAAATCGTATTGTTTTTAATACATAAACTATTCATTACTTTTCGAGTTGGTCTAGCAATTTAATAACATTTTGGATTCCTGTAAGTTCTGATCCAACAATAAATCCATCTTTATTAATTACAAAAAATAAAGGCAAGTAATTGATATAATAATCTTTCGCAATTTTTGAATCAAAGGAATTAAAAGCACCAAGATTTATAGCCCAATTTATTTGAGTAGTGACAATTGCTTCTTGCCATTTTTCATAATTTTCAGGCTTCTCTATCCCTACAGCAATGAATTTCACCTTAGATTGATACTTTTTAAAAGCAGGAAATATCCTAGGATTCAAAAATGGAGCCCCTCTAAAAGTGGAAGACCAAAAATACAGAACAACTGTATGCCCTTTAAAATCATCTAGAGTTACTATTGTATTATCTAAACTCTTCAATTCAAAGTTTGACGCAACTGCACATAATTCAACACCTTCCTGATGAACAACATTCAAGTTTTTATCATAAATCTTAACACACTCAATGTTCCCTAAATAAGAAATTTCTTTCCTAAAAGGTACATATTGGGTACTATAAGGGCGGTGTTTATAATCGTAATTTTCTTCACAAATCAACCTCTTTTGTGCATCGTATTTCAATTCAAGAATTCCAACATTATCTTTTTCTATATTACCATCAGCATCTAAGTATTTAATTTGTTCTTCCAATCCATGTTCATTGTAAGTATACGCCATTCTAAATTTTGTATCTCCATTCCTTGACATTCCCCAACGCTCTATGACTTGCTTTTTTGAATTGTATGTATGAATAACTTTATGATAAAATGGAGGGATGTCCAATACATCTGGTTGCATATTTTTATCATAACAATATTCTATTTTAGATTCCTTACCATCTATAAGTCGGTATTCATACACAAAAATTGGAGCCAAACCAATTCTAGAAAGAATCTCACCAAGAGTGTCGGTCATATATTCTTTGATAAGGCGATTATTAGGATCATACTCGTAATGATTCAGATAATTTCTTCTTACTCCCTCTTCGTAATACTCCACCTTAACAATATTACCAGCAGCATCTACTGTTCTTAAAGTATCTATAGACTGACTGTAAGCAAGATTAAAAATTACGAAAACTAGTAATAGGGTTAAAAACAACATAATATAAGGATTAAGACAAGCAAACAATTATCAAAAAATATATTCAAAATATAAAATTCAAATCGTTTTACCTTCTTTTGCACGCGATGGAGCTTCATTGGATTTTTAATTTTCCATGAAGCAATGAACTTGTTATATCAAATACAAATTAAGGAGGAACATAGTTTCAATCCATTACATTTTTTGCTCTTATCGCTATTGTGCAGAATAAAACATTGCTTAGCGTAGCAACGTAATATTTCCTTTCAAAAAGGCTTCGCTCCCATCGTCACAAACACACTGCATATAATAACCATATACATCTGGAGACAACAATTTCCCTTCAAATGTTCCATCCCAACCTCTATCTTGATCGTTGGTTTCAAAAACCTTCTGTCCCCAACGATTGTAAATAGCAAAAGTCATTTCGGTAATATGATTGCCTTCTACCCTCAAAATATCATTGTGGCCATCATTATCAGGAGAGAAAGCAGAAGGGACAAAAACAACGGGATTTCCGCAAAGTGGCGGCAGAATTGTAACTGTTACAGAATCTAGTAAAGAACACCCTATATCATTTCTTACAGAGAGATAATACGTATTGGTTGATCGAGGTTGGGCAGTAGGATTATGAATATCATATGCATTTAATGTTGTATCGGGCAACCACGTATAGGTATAATCCATGTCATAAGTAGCCAACAGTTGAGTTGTTTGCCCTTCATAAATTGCATCAGGCAAGGCAGAAACCGATAGTACAGGAGAAACAGAGCTGACAATCACACTGGTATAATTCGTATCTTTACAATTTTCAGTATTAGTACCAACCACTTCAAAGTAAATATCATCATTAGCCAACACCCAAATACTATCTGTTCCCTGTCCTGAAATAATATGCTCTGTAGGCGTCCAGTTATACTCTATAATATCATGATAATTTTGCCCTGTTGCAAATGCCGTCACTAATAATGTATCTGACTTACAAACTGTTTGGGAGCCAATAGCTGCGATAGAAGGACTTGTAAATGGAACGTACAACATTCTACTAAATGTATCTTGACAAGGATGTCCAATACCCGCAATTAAAGTTATTTCGTACATTCCTGTATCGGGAAAGGTATGGGTTGGATTTTCATCGGTTGAACTCCCCGTATTTCCAAAATTCCATAAATATTGCTGATTGTTCGTAACACTTTGGTTGTTAAAAGGAACTGAAAGTGATTTATTACAAGTAAATGTAGTCGTATCAAAAGCAGCCATCACTGTATCTATAGGAACATCTACCTGTGTTAGTTGTACCATATCGGTGCATCCATAATTATTCGTTGCCTCTACCATTACCCCAAAACTATTGCCACTTACTGACATCCAAACACTATCTGTTCCTTGTCCCGAAATAATATTGCTAGGTGGCGACCAGTTATAGCTAACTACTTGATTAAATTCAGAGAAAATATTGTAAGCCACTAACAATACTTTGTTATCATTACAAATAATTGGAGCACTCACGACATCTATTTCCGCAGCCTCTATATTTAATTGAACATCCATTTCGATAGAGTCCTCACAAGGAGTTCCCAAACCAGCAATAAGAAGAACCGTATACTGCCCTGTATCTGGAAAAGAATGAACAGGATTGGCTACTGTTGATATGGGGCTTCCATCTCCAAAATCCCAAATAAAAGGACCATTAGAAGGGTTGCTCATATTATCAAAGCCAATATTTAGAGAAGCATTACAGATGGGAATATCTGGCTCAAAATCTGCTGTAATAGAAGTAATACAAGGTGTTACAATAAATTGGAAATCTCTCCGTATGCGCCCCATTAATACGCCATTTCGGTATTCGCTAATGCAAATTCCAAATACAAAGGTTCCATTAGAAAAAGGGGTTCCTGTCAACATTCCCGTTACAGGATCTATCACAAATGGTTGTGGTCCTCCAAGCATATTGTTTAAATTATAAGGGAGTACCCAATTCACAAATTGATTTCCCGCCACTCCAAAGATATCGTATGGAGTACACAATTCGTAAACCAAAGAATCCCCATCAACATCTGTTGCCGAATGATCATAACTAAATGGCTGTCCATTACAGATATAAAAAGGAGGCCAATCTCCTACTTTTGGGGCACTATTGCAAGACAACAAGGCTTCTTCTGTTAAAACAGCATGATAAGCCGCTTGGGTTCCTGTAGGATTTGCAATATTAATAATATCTTGATTTCGACAGCAGATTTGGTATAAAAACTGATACCCTCCCACTCGAAAAGGCAACGTCCGCACCTCTCGATAAGTAGTGGTATGAATACAGGCAGACGGTGGAATAACAGAACACGCTGAGCTTGTAAAAGCCAAGGTATCATTGTTTCTCAATCGCATTCCTATCGTATCAATAAAGTATCCATTAGCATCCAATATTTGAATGGCTGCTGGATCTTCAAACCAAGGTACTCCAGTGTCACAATCTCGAAACAATTGCAACGTAATTTCATACCGATCGTTCCCTAAGCACCGATAATTAACTTCTCCTCCAATAATATGGGTTGCCAAAAGCGAATGCATGCCTATAAACATACTGCTTATACTTAGGATCAAATATTGGAGTCGAAGTGTTTTCATGGTGTTAATTTTAGTGGTCAAGGGCTATTCTTCTGTTCAGCCTAAATAAGCATCTGGTTATTAGAAAATAGTATTTCTATTTACATTTTAATGCCATTAATTCTAGTTCTAAGATAACATATAGTTTGAATAAAATCAACCTCCATCCAATCATATTAAATTAAACTAAATTTACAACTTGTTATTCAATATGAGCATAATACTTGCTTTATCTCAACAAAGTAATATTTCCTTTTGTCAATAGTTCACTTCCATCATCACATATACACCTTAAATAATAGCCATAAACGTCTGGAGGCAGTGTTTTCCCTTTAAACGTACCATTCCATCCAATCGCTTGGTCGTTGCTTTCAAATACCTTTTCGCCCCAACGATTGTAAATTGTCCAATCAATCCTTGCTATGTTATTTCCATTAATCATCAAAACATCATTGTGACCATCTCCATCAGGTGAAAATGCGTTGGGTATAAACACAGTAGGCAAACCACAAACGGGAGCTTTTATCGGAACTAAAACCGAATCTTTGGTCGTACAACCATATTGATTGGTTGCCGAAACAAAATACCAAGTTGTTTGTCTCGGTTTTGCCATGGGATTATAAATAAAATAATTATCCAATGTTGTATCTGGCAACCAATTATAGAGATAATTGATATCGTTTGTTGTAGCTAATTGAGCCGTTTGACCAACAAAAATACTGTCAGGGTTTACAGTCGTTGTCAATATTGGTGAAATGTAAATGATGCGCCCTTGTGCATAAGCTGTATCAACGCAACCATGCGCATTGTTTCCAATTACAATAAAAGTGGTATTAGTATCCATCAAGGCATATGCCGTGTCGGTTCCTTGCCCTGCAAAAATTTCATTGGTCGGCAACCACTGATAATTGACCCAATCGGTATAAGCATCCAAAGCATTGGTAACCGTTAGTTCTACCGTATCTTCTTTACAGATAACCGAGACATCAGGAGCATCCATAATTAAACCATGTAAAGGCAAATAGACCTCCATATTGAATGTATCTGGACACAAACTACCAACTCCAGCCACTAAACGTACGGTATAATTTCCTGTATCTGGAAAATTGTATAGCGGGTTAACATCTGTGGATGTTGCCAAATTTTCAAAATTCCACTCATAATTATTCATTGTTAGATTGCTAGTAGATGTATTGACAAAAGGAACTAACAAAGAAGTATTACACAAAACATCTAGGGTATCAAAAGAAGCATTAACTTCCAATACGTTTATAGTTGTAGTAACAGTATCTCGACACAAATGACTGTTCAACGCTTCAACTTTTATAGTCGTCGTATTGGTCGCTAGAATTAAGACCGAATCTGTCCCTTGCCCTTCAATAATCTGTGAAGTAGGTGTCCAAACATAGTCAATACTATCCGAATAACGTTCTAACAAATCATCCACGGTTAACCATAACGAATCGCCTACACATGCTGTTTGTGCTGGAATTGGTGTCAAATCAACACCATAAAGTGGTAAATATAAATCTAATGACATGGTATCAGGACACAAGGTATTGGCTCCTACAATGAGTTCAATTGCATACATTCCTGTATCTGGAAAGGTGTATATTGGGTTGGTAGTAGTACTAGTTGCCAAAGTATCAAAGCGCCATAAATAATTACTACCTCCCAAACTATTAATGGAGCTGTTCGTAAATGGAATGGCTAGAGATGTATTACAAGCCAAATCAAGCGTGTCAAAATTAGCTTCTATATGGATAACGTCAATGTCAAAACTCAATGTACTGGGGCAACCATAGTTATTTTGTCCTGATACCTGTATTTGTGTGGAGTTATTGGCTATAATTAAAACACTATCTGTTCCTTGCCCCGTTACAATCTCTGAACTTGGTGTCCAAACATAATTAGCAGAAGTAGAATAATCTTTATACAAATCTATAGCTTTAATAAAAATACTATCTCCCTTGCATGCAGTGACATCAGGAATTGGCTGCAACTCCATTGCTGTTAATTGTACCAAAACATTCCTTGAAATAGTATCAGCACATAGGCTGCCTACTCCTGCCACCAAAGTTACGGTGTAGGTTCCTGTATCAGGAAAAACAAAAAAAGGATTGGTTGCCGTAGCAAATCCTAAGGTACCAAATTGCCATTGATAATTATTATTAGTAGGGTTGCTAGAACTTTGATTTTGAAACTGTAAAGTTAATGACGTATTGCAGGGTGTACTCGTTGTTGTAAAATCTGCCGTCACTTGCCGCATGTTGATCGTTGCAAAAGCACTACTAGTACAACCATAGTTATTGACACCATCTACTCGAAACTGTGTGCTTTGATTAACAACCACCCAAACGCTATCTGTTCCTTGTCCGCTGATAATAGCCGCCGCAGGAGACCAAGTAAATGTTGTTGAGTCAGAATATCCTTCATAAGTATCGGTAGCCACTAACAATATGGTATCTCCTTGGCAAGCCGTTTGTGGTGCTGCCATTGATAATTCTAAGGCTTCTATTCTAATGTCCATATCCACAGAAAAAGTATCCAAACAAGGAGAACCAATTCCCGCCACTAGAGTGACGGTATAAAGTCCTGTATCTGGGAATGTAAATATAGGATTAACAGCTTGAGAGGTTCCCAAGGTATCGAATATCCAATTGTACGATCCTGTTACGACTCGACTGTCATTATCAAATGGATAAGTTAGCACTTTATTGCATTGCAATCCTGTTGTGTCAAAATCTGCTACTGTTTGTGGTTCACAGGTTCCGACTACATGTTGAAAATCGCGCCTAGTAATCGAAATTAAGTTTCCATTTCTATATTCTTTAAGACAAACTCCAACCAAAAATACGCCTAAGTTTTGCGGCGTACCTGTCAACAAACCAGTAACGGGATCTATAGATAAAGGGTCGGGACCTCCTAGTACGTTGGATACACCATATGGCGCTTGCCATGTGATATTTTGATAAGGAGGAGCATTGGGTGGTTGTGGTCTTGCGTTCGCATTAGTTGCACCATCCGAAGGCGTGCAGAGTTCGTATACGATAGAATCCCCGTCTACATCTGTTGCCGAATGATCAAATGCTATAGGAACTCTTGAACACAAATACACCCGAGGCCATTCATTAAAAACAGCTGAACTGTTGCACAATTGCAACGCAGCTGGTGATATATATGTCCAGTAAGTTGCTCCTGTCGAATTGGGATTGACAATATTTACAATATCTTGATTTCGACAACACCTTTGATAAGCCAAAGTATAGCCTGTCAAAGAAAAAGGCAAGGTAAACGTATCGGTATAAGTGGTTGTATGAATGCAAACATTGTTGGGTACAATCAAGCAAGAATCAGGCAAATAAATATCTAGTGTATCATTGATTCCTGCATCTAAATCAACTAATTGACTAAAAATTAGCACATTGGTTTGTCCATCAAAAACACCAATCGAAGCAGGATCATCAAACCAAGGAACACCAGTATCGCAATCTCGAAATACCGTCAAAGAAACTTCGTATTGATCATTGCCCAAACATCGATAATTCATTTCTCCCCCAACAATATGGGTTGCTAGAGCTTTTTGAGAACAGCAAAGGAGAGCCAGCAATAAGAGTATGCCTTTTAAAGCATGGAGTAGTGCTTTTTTCATAATAGAGTAGTTTTGAGCTGTGGGGGCTATCAAAAAAAACGGGATAAACTACCAATCATTTATCCCTTTTACTTTTTTATCACGCTCTGATTCTTTTTAATTATCAGAGTACTATTTTAAGATAGCCCTAAAAGCATCGTATTACTCTATCAAACCATCTATTTACTTTAGTAAGGTAATATTTCCTTTTAATAACAACGTACCTCCTCCATCGCACGTGCATCTCATATAATAACCATATACATCTGGCGGCAAAGCTTGTCCTTCAAATGTTCCATCCCAACCAATATCTTGGCTATTGGTTTCAAATACCTTTTGTCCCCATCTATTATAAATGGCCATCGTCATTTCGTCGATATTGTTTCCATTCACCATCAATACATCATTGTAACCATCTCCATCAGGCGAAAATGCATTGGGTATAAATACAACAGGACCATCACAAACTGGCTGTCTTATTCGAACAGTTACAGAGTCATAATCTGTGCAAAGTTGATTTTCAACTGTCAAATAATAGGTTGTCGTTTGTCTAGGCTTAGCGATTGGATCAGGAATATTATAAGCACTTAAAGTTGTATCTGGCAACCAGCTGTATATATAACCTGCTACATTGGTAGCAGCCAACTGAGAAGACTGTCCTAAAAAGATACTATCAGGGATTGCAACCACTGTAAAAGCGGGAGACATTGTACTCACATTAACATGCGCCATAGCAGTATCTCTACAACCTCTATCATTTAAGCCAATTACTATAAAATCTAGATCTCCGTTTGCCAAGACTTCCACACTATCCGTTCCTTGACCAGTTAGTATATTTGTCCCTGGTGTCCATGTGTAGTCTACAACATTACTGTATAAAGATAAAACATTTGAAGCAGTTAACAAAACGGTATCTCCTCTACAAACCAATTGAGAATCAGAGGCTATTATTTCTAACCCATCTATTGGCAAATAGATCGTCCTTGAGAAGGTGTCTGGACAAGCAGTTCCAATACCTCCTATCAATGTAACGGTATAAGTCCCTGTGTCAGGAAACGTGTGGGTTGGACTTAAATCTGTCGAGGTTCCTGTACCTCCAAAATCCCATACAAATCCTACATTAGGATCGACACTGGTATTAGTAAAAGGAACATCTAGCGATTTGTTACACACCAATTCCGTCGTGTCAAAAGTAGCGTTAACTTGAAATACTTGAAGCGGTAGTTTTACGGTATCGACACAACCATTGTCATTAATAACATTAACTGTAAATACCGTATTGGCATCTGCTACAATTTGAATAGAATCCGTTCCTTGACCAGATAAAATCGGAGCATCTGGTGTCCATACATAACCTGCTATATTATTATAATTAGCAAGCTCATTGGTCACACTTAAAATCAAATCGTCTCCCTTGCAAGCTTGTGTAGGAGAAGTAGACAGAACTGATGCACCATCCAATGGGATATAAATATCTCTAGTAAATGTATCTTGACACAATGCTCCATACCCAGCAATTAAAGTAATCGAATACAGTCCTGTATCTGGAAATGTATGAACAGGAAATACATCCGTCGAGGTCCCTGTCCCATCAAAATCCCACCAATAGCCATTGTTAACAGCAACACTATTGTTAGTAAATGGGATACTCAAGGTAGTGTTACAATCAAAGGCAATACTATCGAAACTAGCTTCTACTAATTGTAATTGTATATTGGTATTATCAACATCTTGGCAACCATTATCATTGATTACCGTTACACTCAAGTTTATGTTACTATTAGCGACAACATAAACAGAATCGGTTCCCTGTCCTGATAAAATGGTGTTGTTGGGTGACCAGTTATAAGATACTAAATTATTATAGTTACTCAATACATTTTGTGCAACAAGCAACACCGTATCTCCCAAACAAGCTTCTTGCGGAGGCACTTCTACATCTGCCCCATCTAGTGTTACGGTAATTTGGCGCTCTACGGTATCCACACAAGAAAGTCCTGCTGCTGCAATCATGGTTACAGTATACGTTCCTGTATCTGGGTAGGCATGGTATGGATTAACAGCAGTTGAAATAGGTGAATTATCTCCAAAATCCCATTGAAAAGACGTATTTAGAGAAGTACTTGCATTAAGGTGCAAGACCGAAAGCGTATTATTGCAAGGTGGAATATTAACCGCAAACTGTGCTTGCAAAGGAGTACACACTCCTACGGAATATTGAAAATCTCGTTTTGTGACCCCAATTAAAACACCATTTCTATATTCTTGGGCACAAATTCCTACCACAAAAGTTCCTAAAGTAGGTGGCGTGCCTGTTAACAAACCAGTCACAGGGTCTATTCTCAAAGGATCGGGTCCTCCCAACATATTGTTAAGGTTGTAAGGTGGCAACCATACCACAGAATTGTAAGGAGGACCTGCTGGTGGATCAGGGATAGGATCTCCTTGAGTGGCACCATCATAAGGATTGCACAAACTATATACGATAGAATCTCCATCTGGATCAAATGCGGAGTTATCATAATTGATAGAAGAACCTTGGCAAATATAAAAAGGAGGCCACTCTCTAAACCTTGCGCTGCTATTACAATTAGCTAGTGCATTGGCTGAAATAACCACATCATACGTAGCTCCAGAAGCTTGTGGATTGACAATATTAGCAATGATATTATTTCGACAACACCGCTGATAAGCTAAGTGATAACCACCACTTCTATAAGGAAGGGTAATTTGCCTTCTGTAAGTTGTTGTATGAATACACACATTGGGGGGTATCGTATAGCAAGGATTACTCAAGGATAAATCTAGTGTATCGTCTACCGTTAGAAAAAAAGATTCTTTGCCCAAGTAAGCCCCTGATGTAGCATCAAAAACACCAATAATGGCTGGATTATCAAAATAAGCTCCTGGGTTTCCATTCTCACAATCTCTAAAAATGGTTAACAAAATCTCATATTGATTGTTTCCCAAACAATTATAGGTCATTTCTCCTCCTACAATATGACTTGCTTGAGTAGTAGAAAATGGGAATAGAACTAGACAACATAACAAACTTATAGAATGAATTAAATACTTCATAGACGACGACTTCCAATTTTTTAAATAAGGGAGCAGATTAATATTATATTAAAAGAGGTACTATATATATCATAGCAATGGGCTTCGGTCTAAGTTAAACAATTCCTACCACAATTGTAGTTTGTTTATCCTCCAGTTTGATTTATACCAATACTTATATAGATTCTTAGTACAGAAAAACGAAAGAAATTGTACTTTTGTTTAAAAATAGAACCAACTTAACAAATGCGCAATTATTATGCCTTTTGAATATCGTTTCATAATTCATCAATAGTAGTTTGTACTTTCGTTCACTAGGTTCCTTCGCTCGCAAGCTTGGTTTGGTACTAATACGGAATTGGATAACCCTGTGTTTTTTGTAAACTACAACGAGCAAGTGTAATAATAATTGACTAACAATAAATAGTAGTTAGCTACGCTGCTACTTCGTGGTCGTTGATTATTCCCTGCGGTCATGAGGCCGCAAGCTTAGTTACCAAAAAGATAAAAAAGCACATTCATATTAAATTTTCAACAAACTATTCAATAAAGCTTATAGCCTATTACAAAATGAATGTACATCAAAAAAAAATACTAGATAGTATACCTAGTTTACTTTCTGATCAAGATCTCCAAGATTATGGAGTGTATGACAATGTGGTTCCCAATACTTCTACTAACGTATGGGACGGCTCAAAAGGTTGGAGAAGCCCAAGAAGATGGCAACGAAAATCTTGGATTTTTTTAGGGGCTTATAGTCCTGATATCTTTGTAGGTTTCGCAATTGTCGATGCTGGTTTTATAGGCAAAGCTTTTTGCTATGTTTACTTTCCACAGACCAATACCTTTTTAGAGCACGGGATTGATCGCCCATTTGCTTTTGATGCTAATTTTGAGGCAAACTTGGATAGCTATTGGCAATTAGGGCAGTATGAAATTTTGACACAAAAGGGACAAATGCAATTCAATTTTAAGGGCAAAAAATTTCAAATTAGTGTACAATGTATCAACAACGAACACGGGCTAAGTTTTATTTGTCCTTCCTCTGGTGGCAATCGCCCTTTTCATTTTACTTATAAAAACTTGTTATTGCCAACCAATATTCAATTGAAACAAAATGGAGAAACAAAGTTTTTTAACGATTTGTACGGAGGCATTGATTTTTCTAAGGGCTACCCTCCCAAACATACCAACTGGAACTGGACATCCTTTCTAGGAAAACTAGAAGATGGAACGCCTATTGGTATAAATGTGGTGGATCAATTCAACCAAAATATGGAAAATATTGTTTGGTTGGGAACAGAGCGCATTTTGATTGGAAATGTTAGTTATCAATACAACAAACCATTGTCAAAATCCCTATGGAAAGTGCGTTCTTTGAACGGAGATTTGGAACTAAGTATGCAGCCAAATGGTTCTCGAAAAGAGAACATTAACATCAAACTATTAAAAAGTAAATTTACCCAAGTATTTGGTCAAATCAATGGAAAAATTCGCCATCAAGGTACTTGGAAAAAATTCACAGGTTATGGTGTTATGGAAGAACACGAAGCTATTTGGTAATTTTTGCTAGATTGTTTTCGTTCATGGACTGTTTAGCAATCGAAATAGAATGATTACTTAACAAGCAAGTTGCTGTACTAGTGGTTGAGTAATTATTACCCATAATAAAATATTAAAATAAAAATTTGATTACAAAATGAAACGTGTAGTAGTAGGACTTTCGGGTGGTGTAGATTCTAGTGTATCAGCCTATTTGCTAAAAGAGCAAGGGTATGAAGTAATTGGTTTGTTTATGCGAAACTGGCATGATGATTCGGTTATTTTAGATGCGGAATGTCCTTGGATTGAAGATAGCAATGATGCTTTAATTGTAGCGCAAGCTTTGGGAATTCCTTTTCAAACCATTGATTTGAGCGAGCAATACAAAGAACGAATTGTCGATTATATGTTTGCAGAATACCAAGCAGGACGCACGCCCAACCCTGATGTTTTGTGCAATAGAGAAATTAAATTTGATGTTTTTCTTAAAACTGCTTTAGAATTAGGGGCTGACTATGTTGCTACGGGACATTATTGTCAAAAGAAAAGTATTAAAAAGGATGGTCAAACACATTATCAACTAATTGCGGGGGCAGATAACAACAAAGATCAAAGTTACTTTTTGTGTCAACTCAACCAAGAACAGTTATCTAAGGCACTCTTCCCTATTGGTCATTTACAAAAACCAGATGTTCGTAAAATTGCGGCCGAACAAGGGTTGATTACTGCCGATAAAAAAGATTCTCAAGGTCTATGTTTTGTTGGTAAAATCAAATTACCAGAATTTTTACAACAACAACTAAAACCTAAACAAGGAGATATTGTAGAAATTCCCAAGGATGCTCCTGTTTTTCAAAATTATCAAGAACAACTAGATGCCATTGGTGAGAACAGAAATACCGCTGCTTTAAAAATTCTTAGCAAGACATTAAGTTATGCCCCACAAGATGGGAAAGTGCTTGGTCAGCACAATGGTGCCCACTACTTTACCATTGGACAGCGCAAAGGATTACAAGTTGGAGGAACCAAGGAACCTCTTTTTGTCATTGCAACAGATACTCAAAACAATGTTATTTATACAGGTCAAGGGAAACATCCTGGTTTATTTAGAAAAGGGCTTTTTATTACTACTAATGAAGTACATTGGGTGCGTCCAGACTTAAAATTAACAGTTGGTGAACAACGAGACTTTATGTGTCGAATTCGTTACCGCCAACCTCTAACAGCTGCCACATTGTATTGTGAAGAGGATGGAATTTATATTATTTTTGAAACGCCTCAAAGAGGGGTTACTCCTGGGCAATTTGCAGCATGGTACGACGGCGAAGAATTGATTGGCTCGGGTGTTATTGGCTAAACTTATTCAAATTCTAATATTATTGATCGCAATCGTTCTTCTAGCACGTAGAAGGATTGCGATTTTTTTATATCTTTATATAGCTATTTTGAAAAAACAAACCTTGATCCATTATGTTTAGCTTTTTTTTGAAACCCTACATAAAAACTTAGAAAAAACTAAGACGAGTTCTTTGAAAATATGAGAGAAAAAACGAAAGGGATTTCCCTTTCAATAAAATAATGAACTAATTTTAAGCCCAATGTAAAAATTGAAAACTGTTGATTTTGTTTTTCTTGAACTTTCTTTTTTACTGGACTGTTTTGATGTAAAGCACCAAATCCCATAATAAAACAAAAAGCTAATGCACCAACAATCAACAGATTAAATATGTCATAAGCTTCCTTTAACCTTGTTTTATGCATATTGAATCCTCTTGATTTGAAATCTTTGAACATGGTTTCAATTGAAAAACGCAGTTCATATTGCCTTATAATTTCAAAGGGGTCATCTAGATTACTAATCAAAAATATTGGCTCATCATATTTAGGATCATGCCAATGCAGAAAATTTACATCTTGAATTTTCTCTTTAGAAAACTCAACAGATGGGATAAACAAAAATGTTTCTCCATCTGGTACTTTTGTAAATCGAGGTTTAAAACAGTCTCCTTGCTCATGTAAAATTGTATTCTTGGCTGTTCTTACAGCATATTTCCAGCCTAACTTTAGGCGACATAATTGCTGTATAGATGCTCCATCAAACTCTCCATCTCCTAATAAAGTCACTTTAGTTTGAGTAAAAAGAATCGGTTTTAAGATTTCGGCTGCTTGTTGAATAATGTCTAAATGCATTTGTTGGGGAAAATGTCCTTTACGCCCTTTTCTGATTACCCAACAAATAGGAATACTACGTTTTTTCCAAGCTAGACTGACAACAAGAGCAACATGTTTACTTCCCATTTGACTCCCATCTATTACTAAACTAATGCCTTGATTATTATTCGTTTTGGATAAAGCAAAACGTAAAAATGCAATTAGAAAGGGAAGATAATGTACCTTGTAATCTGTCCATTTATTTGACAGAAATCGTTTGGCATGGACAACTCGACTTGCGGCATCTATATCTTGAGGTAAACCACTACCTATATCTGGCAAATGGCTACTTTTTCGTTTAATCATTCCTGTCACTAAGCCACATAAAGTGTTCAAGCGGCTTAGTGCATGCCCCGATGGCTCTTGCTGATATAGACTTTTTAAACTATCTTTGACTTGTGAAAAAATCGTTTTTTTTCATATTGACAGGTTTTGTTTGATATTCGCATTACAAATATGACCTGTCTTTTTCTTTTCTCTACCTAATTTTCAAAAAACTTCTTCTTTTCTTTTTATGTAGGGTTTCAAAAGCTTTTTTAGAAAAAAGAAACCTCAACAAACACCCCAAAGAGATTTATTTGATGAGTTGTTTCCTCTTAGTAACGATCTTAAACAACAGATCGACGCTGAAGTTACAGCCATTCAAACCAAAATGCATGGTGAAGATGGTCTCGCAGAAATTAGAGCTTACCGAAGACAATATACCTCTCAATTAACCATACTCCAAAACTTAGAATTTGATACGTTCAATTGGCAACTGCATGACTCTAATGCTTCTTCTCAACTTTATTACGACGATTTTGGAGATACACTCGAAATCTCCATCATGCTTCCCAATGGTGAAATGAAACGAGAAACTTCGTCTAGTCAAATGCCTGTTTTCAGAAATTGGATGCGTAGCATTGCTCTTGAACAAAGTGGAGGAATTGTATTCTGTGAAGAGTTTTCGTTGGACAATGGCTTGACAGGTAGCGAAAGTATTTTAAAAATTCCCAGACAGGAAGCCCCTGGAATGGATTATATTTATGTCCTTCAAGCACTGCATTACAAAGAACAAAAAATATATCGAATTACCATTCGAGTAAATGAAATGTCTCCGACAGGAATGCGAGACAACATATTCATACAACCAATTAGCTTGATCTTAGGTCTTGACTTCATGGAAATGGCAAAATTATACAATCAAGATCCTTATGATAAAAATTTCAAAGAAGGTAATACAATGAATCTATCAGAACGTCAAGAATTTGATTATTTATTCCCTTTTCATCCTCTAAGTATTATTAGAAATGAGATAATGCCTCAACTAAAATATAATCTTCGTTTTATTTAATCATAATTAAGTGCACTTCAACACGAATAGTAATTCCACACTTAGGATAATATATCATTCAAAATTTGAGCTACTTGATCGGCTTGCTCCAAGACCATAAAGTGTCCCCCTCCTTTGACCAAAATAAGACTTGGCGTTTTCACCAAAGGCAAAATTTTGTCGTTTGTACCATGTATTTGAATCAAATCTAAGGGCACTTTTTCATTTTTCCAGTTTACAATTGCTTGAACAGCCCATCTAAAGAAATGTTCCTCCGTGTCCTGTAAAATATTGTTTAGCAAGACTTGGTATTGCTTGGTTTTTATACCAAAAAAATAATACGTCAAGGCATTGGTCTTTTGTAGAATAGAGAAAGGAATTTTGTCGGGTATCTTCCATTGACCTAACAATCGATAACGAAGTGGGATAGCCGATGCTGTTACAGCACTAGACAATACTATAATTTGGCTATTCTCAATCCAATGTCCCACTTCTACCGCCAGCATACCACCAAAGGAAAGCCCCAAAATTGTTACGGAAGTACTTGTATCAATTTGAGGCAATAACTTTTTAGCATAGCTTCCCATTGTATCATCAATGGAAGGGCTTAGCCAAGCTATGTGTACAAGTTCTATTTCGGGCAGCTTCAATGCTGCAAAAACCCGTTTATCAGCTCCCAAACCACTAATACAATAAACCTTTTTCATTAAAATACCATTTTAGCATATTTTACAGAAAACCACTGTTGCATTAAAAAATACCCGATTACTTTTTTGGGTAAAAAAACAATCGGGTATTAACTTTTAGTAGTTAGCTACGCTGCTACTTCGTGGTCGTTGATTAGTTCGCTACGCTCATGAGATCGCTATCGCTTAGTTGTTTACTTTTTTACCAAAAAAGATAAAAAATCACATTTATATTAGTTTGATAATCAAACTAATAGCACAAAACGTAATAAATCTACAACTTGTTAATTATCAACTGCGCAGCACTCACGAAGTAAACTAATAAAGTTTACTTCGTGAGCGCTGCGCTTTTAGTTAGCTTCGCTGCTACTGCGTGGTTTCAACGAACTATTGAACTTTAAAATTAATAACGAAACAAACTACTTGCTCTTTTTAGCTCGATCTCCGTTCACAGTCCAACCACTACGTCTAGTATCTTCAAATAAACGCAATAAATTAGCTCCATGTGAGGGATCATTATTCCATCGATCTTTTTCTTGAATCGTTGTTCGTACCACATCAAACAAAGCTTGTTGCAAGTGATCAACTACCTCTGGGTCAATGTGTGCAGAACGCTTCCCACTAACAGGGTCGTGCAACCTCCAATTATAATACGACACATTACTAGCCAAACGTCTCAATTCATCCTCCTTTTTCATATTCATTTTGGACTCTCCCTTCCAAGCCAACTCAGTTGGGTTTTCCATACAGTTGCTAAGTGCTTGAGCAGCATCGGCAATAATAGCCCCTTGTTCTGCTTGTGCTCCAAAAGGACGTTCATAATTTTTGCTGACATACGTCAACATAGCACGATACACCCGTGTAATTTGAATGTTGTCAGGATTCGTCCAAGGTGCTTCCTTTTTCTTATCCTCCAAATATTCCTTCCAAATAAAAAAGATAGTCTCTGCATCTTCTGTAGACTGAGCACCAATTTTTTCCAAACTAGATATAGCGCTAGAAAACTTATTGGACTTGATGGATTTTTCAATTTTCTTCAAATCATTAGCATAATCTGTTTTTAATGCCTCACACAGTTCTGTCGCATAAGTTCCCATTTCTGCCACGATTGCTTTATAATCATCTTTCGTAAATGCCTCGGGATCTTCCCTTTTGGTAGGTGTTGTATTCAACGCCATCAACCGTACGCCACCTAGCATTGCCGTAACCGTTTTTTCGTACTCTGCCTTTGCTTGGGACTCTGATCCTTTTTTGGGGGTTGCCAAAGGATAATGTCCATTGAATCGCAATTTTTGCGCCTGTACTTGCCCCCCTATAACCATTATTAAAATACTAAAAAAAATGCCACAATATTTGTTCAAGCCTATCATCATATTCCGTTCAGGATTATTATGTTTTTAAAATCAAGAAATTGATTGCTAATTGCTTATTAAGTAAAACAGGTTAGCTTTTAATTCTTAACTACTAAGAAAACTGTGCCATAAATAACGTTAATATTTTGAGCATTGCCAAAACAGGTGCTTATTAGTCTTCAATTACGACAAACTTTTTGTCCAATACGTCCAAATTTGCCTTTAAAGTATCTAAAAAAGTACGACCATATCGACTGTAAAAAGCCAAAAAGTTATCGTATCGTTCTTGTAAACCATTCTTAGGGAACAAATTATCTTTTAATTTTTGAATGCGCTGCATACTCGTTTCATTCTTTTTCTTTTCTGCACGAATCAAACGCTGCTCCAAATTTTCGACTGCCTTTTGCATCTGAACCTGCTGCCCCAAAACACCTGGTTCTAACGCAGGGTCTACCCGTTTTGCTTTGGTCAAAATACATTCAAAAACTTTATTCAAAGATTCCAACTCTTCTTGCAAGGATAATTCTTCCTCTGTATGGTCTAGTACATATTGCTTTAACAAATGGTGGGTATCCTCAAACAATTGCTCTACTTGGATATTTAGTTTTGACATGAGCTTTGTCATACCTTTCGGAATCCATAAGACAGAACAACGACGAATCAACATTGGGAAAGGCACTTGATAATGCTCAAACTGTGTCTTACGCTCTAACCAATAAGCAATTTCGCCCCCTCCTCCAATATAGGCTAAATTAGGCAATATAGATTCCTGAAACAAGGGTCGCAAAACAACATTGGGGCTAAAGTTTTCAGGGTGCTCCTTTAATGTTTTTAATATTTCTGCCTCCGAAAAACGTATGTCCGTATCCAACACCTCGTAACTATCGCCTTGTTTGACAATTCGGCTACGTTTGTTGGGAGAAAGGTAAAATAAGTTGATTTCTCGGGCATAGGCTTGTTGTTGATAACCTGCTGCCTCCAAATCTTGAATGGTTTGTTCTATAATTGGTTTGGAAGGTTGGTGTAGTAGTTCATCTTTGAATAAGGGGATCATCTGACGTTTGAATCCTGCTGTATTGGCATTGACAATGACCAAACCATACGCCCCAAAAATCCAATTTAAGAAATGCTTTACCGCCTCGCTATATTGTGTTGCGTTGCCATAAAACGCTTCTAGTTTATCGGCTACTTCCTTTGCATATGCTCCGTCTCCTAAAATTTCTTTCGTCTGATCCAAAACTGTCCGCAAAGAATCAACCGAATATTTTCCTACTGGACCGCCTTGTTCGTCTTCCCAAATCAAACGATTGCCAAACAAATTCAAATGATTGACTTCTTCAAAATCATGGTCTTCTCCTCCTGTCCAAAAAATGGGTACAAATTGCTGTTTAGGATACTTTTTGGCAAGCTTCTCTGCTAAGTTAATCGTACTAATTATCTTATAAATACTATACAAGGGACCTGTAAATAAGTTGGGTTGGTGTGCGGTAACAACCGTATAACAATTGGCAGCTTTTAGCCTCTGTATATTCTGTAAAGTCGCTTCACTAGCTTCCACATCTTCGTACTGCATCTCTAATTCCTTAACCAAAACGTTGCGTTGTTCTGCTTCAAATTTCTTGTTCTTTATGACATCTTCAAATACTTCCAAAGTAACATCGTACTTATAAAATGGTCGAAGATTTTTGTCCCCTAACGTATATGCTTTATCTGTATCCGAAAACTGAGGAATATCCTTAAAATCAAAGGTTGTAATGTTCATTGTTTGTTATAAATTTGTATAATAATCCTTAGCTGTAGTGCTACATTATTTTCATCTCACCTCCCCAACAAGAAGAAGGCAGTTTTGGTTGTCAAAAAATTGATTTTTGAAAATTTATCACTAGCGTTATACCTCTAGCCAATAACACTCCCCCTTGACAAGATTATAATTGGTAACAATCCAACAGCAACTGCTGCAATACTTTTGCTCCCATTTCTTCTGCTACTTGAATATTCCGTTCGGGAATTTCTTCTGGCGCTTCGTAATGCTCTAAGGCTCTTTCGATGCTTTCTTCTCGAATGATATGCAACGTTGGATAAGGAGAGCGGTTCGTATAATTAGAAGCATCGTCCAGTGTTGTCCCCCCAAATTGATATTGTGGATGAAAACTAGCCAGTTGATAAATCCCTTCATAATTCAACTGATCCAAAAAGGATTGTCCCATGTCTACTAAATCCAAGTAGGATTCAAAATCTTCAAATAATTTAGGATAAATTAGTAAGGTCGTCTCAGTAGTAACGTTCTTATCCAAGTAGTTCAACTCTCTTACCAATTCCTCTAAAACTTCTTCTAAACTGTCTTTATTCGAAACATGGTATCGGATACTATCCCTCAAGACCTCTCGCTTGGCAAAAGGACAAAAATTCAAACCTACAACCACCTTAGCAACCCAATTTTTGGTTTGCTGAACAATTTCTTCTTCTGTATAATTTGTCATATGATGCTATTTGCTTTAAAAACATACTTTTTTTTAGAATACCCCCATTTCATAAAGTTTGAATAAAATCCAAACCAACATGATTAGAAAAAAAATAGCGGCATTGATGAACAACCATTTTCCACGTTTCTCTTTTTCTGTATTCAACTGAAGGGATTCTTTTGCTTTGGCTTCTGATGCATCCAAATGCCGTTTACCTGCTCCCATATAGTAAGCATCTAAAATCACATCCACTGTTAATTTGTCCGCTTCTTTGATGTAAATTAGTGCGCTTGTACGGTCTAATTCTGTAGATGCTAATGGTACAATAAAGGTATTGTTGGTAGAACCCATTATTTTTTGAAGTTTAAATTCCACCCCTCCCTCTTCCAGTAAAGCAATTACATCTGCAATTTCATCCTTGCTTAAATTAACATAAGGTACAAAACCTTTGAGTTTTTCTTTTTCAGAACTTCTATAATCATCTAGTATATCCATGGTTTATAAACATTAGCTAAGTGGCTGCATTGTTGATTTATTAATCTGCAATTTTATATACTCTATTGCTGGTTGATACGTCTCAATGCCATGCCCTACATTGGGAAACACCTTAATAGACTGAATATTTTTCAGATAACGTTGAGCATTTGCCATCGATTTTTCATAAGGCAATAGATAGTCATTGGCACCAAACAAAAGATGCACAGGCGTATCAACAATCCGCAACTCTGCTCCCATTGGATATGGTTTTTGGGTTTTATCTTGATAAAATTGAATCACATAATGCATATAATCCATAATTAAATCTTTCGAGTTTGAAGACAAACAATGATGGTCACCGCAAAAAACAATTTGCTCAAAAAATAGGTCCATATTTTTTTTGCTAGGAAACAAAATTGGTAGCAAGTTATAATATAGATTTTTAAAACCTAACGATATCATTCTAAAACAGCCCGCATTTAATAAAAAAGCTGCCTTTATCTTCTCAGGATTGGTTATCGCCAATTTCATACATACCAAACCTCCAAACGAAGCTCCAGCAATATAGGTGCGCTCTATACCAAGTTGTTCTAGTACTTTATTTGCCCAAATTCCATAGCCATTTCCTTTAATATCTGGTGTATGTCCAGCACTCAGATTAGGTTGCCCGTTGGTTTCTATCAGATAAATTTTTAAAGCTTCACGTTTTAATAAGTCTAAACCATTGTCAAAGTCCCAAAAGAGCGCACTGGTTCTAAATCCAGGAAAAATCACGATACTTTCTGTATAATTCTCATCCAAATTAAGACCATAAACCTGCGTTTGCCCTAATTCTGTTTCTACAGAAATTTTAGCATAAGGACGACCATTCGATGCTTCCATTTTCGCCACCCAACCTTCTATTCTCTCTTTTCCCTCTTCAGGATTTTTAAATGACGAGGTTCTTTTTCTAATTAAATCACTCATAATTTTTTTATTTATGGTAATATATAAGCTTCTACTCCTTCTCCATACTTACTAATTAAAGCCGCTGTTTTTCCATTTGCTAAAGGAAGCAATTCAATAGCTCTTGCCTCTCCTTTGACTCGCCACCCAGATTCCTTGGCAGGTAAAGGATACAAAGCCTTATTTTTTGCCAACAAAACCGTTCCAATACCAGCATCGTAAGCAACCGTTTCCACTTCTGTATCTTTCCAATTTCCAACCCCTAACAAGTCACTCTGACCATCTTTATCCCAATCCCACAACACCATACTCCTCAACAAAGAAACTTGAGCAGCAGCAGGCAAATGTATGGTTTTCTTAAATTGTTGCTGCTCATTAATAAAAATAGTATGCTCAAACGTCCTAGCTTCGTACACCAAAGAACTATCAATGTTCGTTACGCCTAAAATATCTCCCACCTCTGCCTGTGCAAACTGCCCATAAGTAGGGTATTTCTTAGCAATAAAAGGCATTTGTTGCGAACTACATTCTCTTCCTCGAACAGGAAGTTCCTTGCCTTCTTTATTAAGACTTAAATAAATATCCTCTGTCCCATTTCGATCAAAATCTCTAAAATATACTTTCATGGGCTGATGGGTGGATGGATGAAATTTATTATTCGTTCCTAAATTGCCTGCAACAATATCTAAATCTCCATCTTGGTCATAATCATAAGCCATTAGAGATTGCCACCATCCCATTTTCAGAGGGTCTGCTATTTTTGCCGTTACATTCTGAAATCGACCATTGACTTGCTCATAAAAGGAAACAGAAAACCACTCTCCACAAACCACCAAATCCAAGGCACCATCTTCATTAAAATCAATACTTAATACATCTGTTACCAAACCAACATACTCTAGAGCATTTGCAATAGAACCAATTTGATCTTCAAAATTTCCCTTTCCATCATTCACTAAAAAGTAAGACTTAGGTGCTTTGGGATAACGACCTGGTTCATTCCGACCTCCTACAAACAAATCCAAATCTCCATCTTGATCGTAATCAAATGCTTCAATCGCTTGGGTACTAGACTCAATCGCTGGAAAATTATTTTGACGCACAAAATTTCCATTCTCATTCAAATACAAACGATCTTGTAACAACATTGGTTGATCTGCAATTTCACCACCACCACCACTAGCAACATACAAATCCAAATCCTTATCGCCGTCAGCATCAAAAAACAATGCGCCCAAATCTTCAAAGGATTTATCTTGGTTGAAAGCCTTTATGCTTTTGGGAGTAAACGTGGCATTAGTTTTTTGAACAAACAATTGACCTGCTTGATTTTGATTGCCACCAATATAAACATCTGCCAAGCCATCACCTGTAACATCACCAACCGCAATAGCACCTCCTAAGGTAGACATTTTGTGAGGGAGTAAAATTTCTTTCTCAAAGTCATTAAATCTACTTTTTTTATAGGTAAAATTAATTCCCAATTGCTTGGCTTGGTTGGTTAATTCTTCTGTTTTAATTAATGGCATAACAGACTCCGTTGCATCTTCCCAATACACCTCCAAACGTTGATTGGCAGCAACTGCCTTCAGTGTTTGCTGTTTGCCATTTTGCCATTGAACCACCAGTCGATCTAGTGTTTGAACAGTTCCCAATCCAAAATGCAACAAAGGCTCTACAGAAGACTGAAAACCTCTTGTTAAGGTCAACTCTTGATAAAACACTTCTTCGCCTTTAAAGCCAATTACTTTAGCATTTAGCAAAGCAGCAAAGTTGTTTTCCTTGCTTTTGAGAACGACTTGCAGATAAGCATTATTTTTTGTTTTGTTTTCGATGATAGAAGCAGGTGCATCTATGTTGTTGGTCACCAAGTCTAAGTCACCATCTTGGTCCAAATCTGCATAAGCTGTTCCATTCGATAAATTAGCCGTAGACTGAATCCAAGTATTTCGCATGTCCTCAAATTGAAGTGCCCCAGTATTTCTGAGGTAATGATTTTTGGCTTTGTATGTTGGAATTTGTTGAATCCATTTCATACGTTCTGCCTCAGGAATAGGCTGCCCTCTTAACTCTATTTTTCGATTCCTTAACTTCATTCTAAAATCATTGTCCAAGGCATTTTGTTTATAACCATTGGTAATGATGAGATCCTTTAGACCATCATTGTCAAAATCTGCAAACAAAGGTGCCCAGCTCCATTCTGTTTTTGCGGTTCCCGCCATATTGGCAATCTCCGAAAATTGCCCATTGCCATTATTCAATTGCAATTCGTTGTACATATATTGTGGTACATAACCATATAACTCTGTCAGCTTTCTAAACGAAGCAGGTTGCATCGAAGCCATTGAAGTTTTTGCCATTACATGATCCTTGGCTGCCATATCAACCGCCACAATATCAGGCAAACCATCATTGTTAAAATCATTAATATCACAGCCCATTGAAAAATAGGCTACGTGTCCCATTTGTTCCTTAATTTTATCCGTAAATGTTCCGTCTTGATTATTAATCCACAGGACATTAGGTTGTGTATAATCGTTAGAAACATACAAATCTGTCCAACCATCATTATTAACATCTGCCGCTACAACTCCTAGACCATAGTCATATTTCAGCATCCCCAATTCAGCCGTTACATCTCGATACGTCCCATTTTCATTTTTATACAAATGCGATGAATTTTCTTCCAATAAGGCGGGATTTTCTTCTATTTTCTTACGGACTTTGTCCACAGTAGTCGTTCGATTAAAATCTGCAAAATGATTGTTGACATACAAATCTAAATCTCCATCTTTGTCATAATCAAAAAAAGTAGCTCCTGTTGAATAAGCAGCATCGTTAACCCCATATTTTTGCCCTTCTTCTGAAAAAGTCAAATCTCCTTGATTAATAAAAAGCAAGTTTTCGGGTTTGGCATAATAATCTTTCATCCCTGACCGACAAATATAAATATCCAACCAACCATCATTGTTGACATCTGCCAAAGTTACTCCCGTATACCAAGACGGTTTGCCTTGTTTATCCTGTACATTGATCTCTGCTTTTGATGTAACATCTTCAAATTTCAAACCTCCTTTGTTAAGGTAAATTCTATTATCTACTTGATTTCCTGTCAATACTAAATCGGGCAACCCATCATTGTTTAGATCGCCCACAGCTACGCCACCTCCATTGAATAGATATTCCCAAGATAAAATATTAATGGTAGCAGTTTGTGTAATGGTATTCTGAAAATCAATCCCTGTTTGAGCAGCTGGCAATTCTTCAAAAAGGTACTCTATGGGTGTTGCTGCTGTTTCTTTCTTTTCTTTTAATAACGCATCAATATCAGGTTGTTCTTGATTACAAGCAGTAAAAAATAGGCTTCCTATAACCAATACATAACAATAGTAGTCGTATTTCATATATTTTACATTTATTAGCAATTATCGCACATTAGAAAATACAAACAAGGCAAGGGGATAACTTGATCGATACTAAAGATAAAATATATACGCATATTGTAAATTAATACTTCGTAGATTTTTTGCTTTGGTACAAAAAAAGGTGGTCTTGAAAAAATCAAGACCACCTCTCATAAAAATATATGTGTAACTCTTAGCGAGCTTCTATTTAGAATTGCTCAACACCACCAAAGTGGAAGTTACCTTCGATTTCAGCATTCTCATCAGAATCAGAACCGTGTACCGCATTCTCACCAATGCTCTTAGCATATTTTGCACGGATAGTTCCTTCAGCAGCTTCAGCAGGATTAGTAGCACCAATCAACGTACGGAAATCCTCAACAGCATTATCTTTTTCTAAAATAGCTGCTACGATAGGACCAGAAGTCATGAATTCTACCAACTCACCAAAGAAAGGTCTTTCCTTATGTACGGCATAAAATGCTTCTGCACCAGCTTTAGTCAACTGAGTCATTTTCATTGCAACGATTCTAAAACCAGCTTCATTAATTTGGTTCAAAATTCCACCAATGTGTCCTGCTTTTACAGCATCAGGTTTAATCATTGTTAGCGTTCTATTAGTAACCATTTTCCTACGTTTATTTGTTAGTTTATAAATTTTATTTTTGTTTGCTTATTAAGCTTGCCGCAAATGTAGTAAAATAAGTGGAGTAATAACAAGGATTTTAAAAAAAATACTACAAAGTTCCGTACAAATCAATCCCCAAAACCAAGGGCATGACAAAGTAAACATAAATCGAAAAAAGCAATATAGACAAGAAGACATTAAGACCTATCGCTGCTTTAATCATATTACCGATTTGAATTATTCATATTCCAGTAATTAGCAGCAAATTGATAGCCAAAGAAACCTAGAAAATAGATCGTCCATAAACTATTGGCACCAGACATTCCTAACAGCACACCAAGCAATGCTAATGAGCCAATCCCCCAAAAGGCAATGGCAGAGACTTTCGCATGCATTTCATACGTTGTGCCCTTAAAGTCAAAATACATATAACTCGGTATAACAATTGACAAAGCAAAAATAGCAATCAAAGAAGCCTCATCCCAACCTGTGAGCGCATAAGTAGCAATAGCAGTTAGCCCTACAGCAACACCAATACCAACAACATTTGCCCCACTAGATTCTTCAGGGGTTAATGCATACCGAGCCGTTTTATCTAATTTGATAAATAAATTGAATAAAGGATTCATCACCCATGTCATATAGAAAGCGATTGCCAATAAAACAACCACAGGAATCAAAAAGGGATAATGCGCCGATATTTGCCTTAAATAACGTGCGCCAAAATACAAGCCAATGATTATGAACCATTGAGAACCTTCCGTCTTGTTTGCCATCCAGAACATCCAACTCAAGAAAATTCGATACATAAAATTTTTCGCTTTCAAAGCCTCCAACAAACCTATTCTAGCATCATCTAAATTAGGATTAATGCGTAATGCTTGTGCAAAATGCTCTTTTGCTCCTTCGTGATCCCCTGCTTGAAGTTTTGACCAACCGATATTATTATGCGTATAAGGATTATTCGGCTCTGCCGATAAGGTATCTTCCATAGAAGCCTTCAACTCCTCCTTTCGACCCAACTGTGTAAGAGCTTTTACCCGAATATTCAAACAATCGACTTCACTCGGATCAATTGCCAAGCCTTCATCGGCATATCTAAGAGCTGCTTCCCAATCTTTTCGTATTAGATGAATACGCCCTAACAACCCTAGTAAATTAACATAGGTAGGCGCTATGTTTAGTCCTGCCAAGGCAATTTCTTCTGCTTCTACCAATGCCTCTTCATCCGTTAGGTTCAATGCCAAAAGAAAATAAATCAATGGTTCTTCGGGATACGTACTTAACAATTGACGTGCAATATCAATCGCTTTGTCAGTTTTTCCCATCTTGGTATAACAAATGAGCATTAGCAACCAAGCATGCCCATTATCGGGATTTATTTCCATCGCTTTTTGCAGCTCTTGCAAAGCCATTTCATAACGATGGACATCTATCAAAGATTGAGCACGGTTTAAAAATTGTTCTTGATCAATCATTTTATTTTTTCAGGTTAAGATATTTCATAACATCATCATATAGACCACTCTGATTGGCATATAAGACGTGATTTTTAGCAGTAGCCAACCAATCTTTGGTAGAAGGTTGATGGCGTTTAATCGCGTTTAGCAAGTCTTTTTGGGTAATGGGAACAACTTTATTTTGCATTAGAGACTCTTCCAATTTACTTTCTACAGCAATATCAATAATAGCTTTTAGGTCTGCTCCAGAGTAATCCTTAGTTTGCTTAACCAATTTAGAGATATTAATTCCTGCCTCCTTAGGGATTTGCTCCAAATACAAGTTTAGGATGGCTTCTCGTGCAGGTGCATCAGGTGGTTGCACAAAAATGATTCGATCAAAACGTCCTGGGCGACGAAAAGCAGCATCTAAATACCAAGGGCTATTTGTAGCTGCTAGAATTAATAAACCATCGTTGGAATAACGAATCCCGTCCAATTCATCCAGAAATTGATTGACAATAAAACGGCTAGAAGAATTTTGCATGTTAGAACGACTCGCTCCCAAGGCATCTACCTCATCAAAAAATAAGACACAAGGCTTGCTAGCTCTAGCTTTTTGAAAAATTTCATGCAAATTGCGCTCGCTGCTTCCTACCCACATATCCAAAATATCACTAATCCCAACATTGATAAAAGAAGCATTTATTTCACCAGCCGTCGCCCTTGCCAATAATGTCTTTCCACATCCTGGAGGCCCATACAACAAAACGCCTCCTCCTATTTTTTTACCATAAGCCTCATATATTTGAGGATTTTTTAAAGGATGGATAATTTTTAAAGCAATCTCTTTCTTAATAGACTCTAATCCACCCACCTGCTCAAAAGAAATAGCAGGTTTTTCTATATCGGCAAAAAAAGGTGCATCCTCTTCAGAAGATTCCGTTGTGTTTCCCATCGCCATGCCACTATCCAAAATAGTATTTTTAAGTTGTGCTTCAAAGCCTGTATCTTTTAGTGCTAAATTAGCATCAATGGCTTTTTCATAGTACGCCTTTGCTTTGGGTAAGTCCTTATTTTCCAAAGCTAGTTGTGCCAATAAAAAGGTAAATGCAGGTGTGTCGCAACCTTGTTCTTCTAATTCCTCTGCAATAACTGCCGCAACTGACTTTTTATCTAATGCCCAATAGGTTTGAGCCAACCAAAGTTTTGCTTCTTGGTCTTCTCCCGTTAAGCGCAAAACGACTTTTAACTCCATTTCTGCTTCTGACCAATAGCTTTGATTCATCAATTCTTTAGCTAGCATTTTTCTTAAAATAGCGTTGTCAGGAGATAAAGCAACCGCTTCTCTTAAATTTTTAAGTGTGTTGTTCATAAGTTTTATTTAATTCTATATTTTTCTGCCGTTGTATAGTAGCTACTAAAACTATCCAATACAGCTATTGTCATGTTACCCAATGCCTTCGATTAAAGCATCATTCCTTTACGTTTTCGTACGATCTCTTATCTATTACAATCTTGAAGCAACTTATCGTAGAAAAACCAAAAATTTAATGGTCTACTATTGGGAAAAATAGTACTTTTATGTCGCTTTGCATAAACTTATTCTAATTATCATTCAAGGAATCGTCTTGATTATTATACTTCGCAGTCATTCACTTTGTTACTCCCTTCGGTCGTGAGCTCGCTATGCTCGGCTTGCTCATCAACAGCTAGTTCCTTTGCACTACTCGGCAAGCTTAGTTGGCGGTGGTATGCCCTTCAGTTGTGGATGCTTCGCCGTTGTTTATCAACCATTTAAAGCTTTAGACAACAAAAGTACATTTTATTAATAATCAGACAAATACGATTTTACCACAAAATAATGTATTCAACACAATGAAATTATTGGTCGCTAGTGCTACAGAATTTGAAATTATCCCTTTATTAGATTACTTAAAAAGTAATTTTAAAAACAAAGAAAACAGACGCTTCTTTTCCCAAAAGATAGACATTCATATTTTAGTGACAGGAGTTGGTCCCATTCACACAAGTTTTGCATTAGCCACAGTATTGGCACAGCATAATTTTGATTTAGTTCTAAATTTAGGTATTGCTGGTGCTTTTAATAAGAACTTCAAGATTGGAGAAGTATTTCAAATTGTTAACGATCGTTTTGCCGATGTGGGAGTGGAAGAAGCCGATGGAAGTTTTACCGATTTATTCGAAATGCAATTGATGGACTGGAATGAGCCGCCTTATATTAATGGAAAACTATATGCCCCTAACACAGAACACAAGTTTTTGCCGCAGGCTACTGCCATAACCGTCAGCAAAGTACACGGTACCTTAGAAAGTATTAAAAAAATTCAAGGCAAATATACCGCTGATTTAGAATCTATGGAAGGGGCTGCTATCTTTTATGCTTGCCTACAACATCAAATTGATTGTTTGCAAGTTCGTAGTGTTTCCAATTATGTAGAGCCTCGCAACAAAGATAATTGGAACATTCCTTTGGCTATTGACAACTTGAATAAGGTTGCCGTAGAAATTATTGATTTATTTTCTGAGTAAAAAGCAAAAAGTCATCGCCCGATTTATAAAAGCGATGACTTTCCTGTTAATGTTAATACATGCTAACTAAACTCTATTATCTTCCGTTCTCTCCCTCTAATATCTTAATCATTTGTTCTTCCTTAGCCGTTCGTTTTTTCTTTTTCCACTGGTTAAAGAATTTCCCCCATGCAATTGGATCAAAAATAGACTGTGGCGCTTGTTGACCTTGATAAGAATAGTCGCTTGATTGTTGGCGCAAGTATCGAATAGAACTTTCTCTACCATCGGCATCTGTTGCATTAGCGACTGCTAATAGTTGTTGTTTATCTAGATTATCCTTAGCGATAGCTTCTAATTGACCTGCACGGTTGGGTTGCATTGCCAAAAACTCTGCTGCCAAATTGTTGCGATCTGGCCAAGGAAAAACGGTAACTTCTTCCATATTTATCTCTGCTGGTTCTAATTCTACCGTCAAACTATGATACATACCGTTGATATCTTCAGGAATAACAATATCTCTAGCCTCAAAACCTACTGCTGAGAAAGATAATGTTTGCCCTTTCTTAACAACAATAGAGTACATTCCTTCGTAATTGGCATATGTTCCTCGTGTTGTCCCTTTTACCGCTACTGTTACAAAAGGAACATAAGCATATTGAGCAGCTTGCCCTTTGGTCACAATCAGACCATATACTTCAACAATATCAGATTCTTCTTGCGCCATTGTCGTCAAGGCAAAAAAACTAAGAACTAGTGCAAGGAAATATTTTGGTGTCATCATATTTATTAGATTATAACAATCATAAGTAATTGTTTACAATTAAGGATAACAGACATTATCATAAAATACATGTTTATAATAACCTCTATTATTGTTTGATTTTAACTTTAGAAACCACTTTTACTGTACCTCATTAAACGTTAATTGGGTAGTTGAAGTTGGTTTTTTAACGCTTTAATAACAAATAAATTTACGAGGGAAAGAAAATCCCATAAATATCTAAGCCATTTGCAAATAATAACAAACCTAGCAGCAAGATAATTCCAACTACTTGTGCATATTCTAAAACCTTTTCGTTAACGGGTCGACGTGCTACGATTTCAAAAAGCAAAAAGAGTACATGCCCACCATCTAAAGCAGGAATTGGCAGCAAATTCATAAAGCCTAAAATTAGCGATAAAATGGCTGTCATTCTCCAAAAATATTCCCAATCCCAATAAGGAGGAAACATTTGACCGATGGAAATAAATCCTCCTAAGCTATCTTGTGCCTTAATTCTATTGGTAAACATCTGTCCAAATGCTTTGATTTGATTGGCCAAAAAGTCGTAACTTTTGACGACAGCGACAGGAAAAGACTCAAAGAAACCATAATGAATTGTATCTAAGGCAAAAAATCGAGGTGGTCCATAAGGAGCTATTCCAATTATTCCATTTTCTGTTGTATGAACAGTCTTGGTTTGAAGTTCTCCATTTCGATAAAAATCAACGGTTATATCTTTGTCTTTTTCTTCAGATGCTATTGCCAAAAAGTCGTTAAAAAAAGGTGTTGGTATGCCATTTAGTGCTACAATAGAATCTTCTCGTTCAAACCCTACTTTTTCTGCTGGCGATTTTCCTGCAATTTGTTTTGCCACAAAAGGCACCCTTGGTTCGAATAAGCGAATTTTTTTCTTGCTATATTTGGTCAATTTGACGACAGTACTATCAGGCACTGTTAATGTCATTTTTTCTCCATTTCGTTCTATTGTAAGTTCAAAAACTTGATCCAAAAGCATTTTGGCGGTCACAACTCCCGAATTAAATTTATCAAAAGGCTCCTCTCCGATTGCCAAAACTTTATCTCCATCTTGCAATCCCATTTCTTCTGCTAAACCAGAAACGGCAATTCCATAAACAGCATTTTCTGCTGGCAAGTACTTATCGCCATAAATCCACGATAGCATCGCAAACAAAAAGATCCCTAGCAAAAAATTAACCGTCACCCCTCCTATCATTACAATCAAGCGTTGCCAAGCTGGTTTGGAACGGAATTCCCAAGGTTGAGGTGGTTGAGCCATAGCCTCTCGATCCATGCTTTCGTCAATCATCCCTGAAATTTTCACATAACCTCCCAAAGGCAACCAACCAATTCCATACTCTGTTTCTCCTATTTTTTTCTTATACAAATGAAATCCTGCATCAAAAAACAAGAAAAATTTCTCCACACGCATACCAAATTTCTTGGCGGTCCAATAATGCCCAAATTCATGTAATGTTACTAAAATTGACAAGCTCAATAAGAGCTGCATTCCCATAATAAAATACCCCATTTTTCTTATATTCTTTTATTTTACCTGTTTGTTATACCAACAGCGGTTTTCTTTGTTTGGCTTGCGAAAATACAAAAAGAAATTGGCTCTTTTGTAGATTTTTTTTAACAATGTCGTGCTTCATGATTAAATCCTTGCTGTCCTATCTATAATAGTTCGTTGAAACCACGCAGTAGCAGCGAAGCTAAACTTTATTAGTTTGATAATTAATAAGATATAAACCTACTACATTTTATGGTAAAATTCTGATTATCAATCTAATAAGAATGTGCTTTTTTATCTTTTTGGTAAAAAAGTAAAAAATCAACGAACTACTAATCTATAAATAACATAAAAATAACAGTATTTTAGATAGAAAGTTGAATATGTTCAACACGTTACAATTATTCAACCAAACAACTTCATCGAATATTCCTAAACGCCTATAGGATTCCTCACAATATCAAAACCAATGAAAATATTATTTTATTTTGCACTCATTTTAGTTCTTTGCAGTTGCCAGAATGCTGTAAACAAGGAAAATATGAAAGAGAATAGTGCTCCTAGCAACAATACCACACTTCATTCTAAAACAATTTCTGATTCCTCGTCTAACTCGACAACACCAACATTTAATACCCTACCTCCTTTAGCCCAATACATCAATGAACTTCCTTTTTTTAGTTACCACTTTCCTTTAGAAGCTCCCAAAACTCGTCTGCAACTCCGCGCAGATACCATACAGTTTTTAGAGGGCGTAGAAGATGGCGATTATTCTTATTATTATAACCTAAGAAAAGCATCTACTACCAACATTCAATTCGAAGGAGGCTGGTATGGCACATCAGGGGAACAAGACTGGGTATCGCATTATCAGTTATTAAATAGCAAAGATGGTCATCCTATCGTCTTGTTGGCAGTGCAGTCTCAAGAAAGTTATGGTGGGTATCAAGAGGAGATAGAATTCCATTATAATGATTTAAAAGAGTTAATAGCACAAGGCAATACTAGTATTCCTGATGACGAGGATGCTTTGAGTCGAATTGCTCAAGATATGGCCAATGTAGGAAGATCTATTCGTACATTAAACGGCACATATCAAAAGCATGATATTAGATTTTGGGTATGGGAAAAGAAAAAAGGAACATGGCATAATATTTCTTCGCAAGTATTTTCGTCTCAAATGTATGCCCGCTTAGAAGCAGCGCTTCCCTTTTGGGCTCAAAATAAAGTCCTCCAACCAAAACATTCTGGTTTCTTTTTGATTGAAAAAACTTATTCCAAAGAAGGACTGACACAAAACCAAGACCATTGGAAACATTGGCTTGGTGTCGAACAATTAGACCAAGTAAATTTCAATCTTAATATCCATGCCTCATCTATTGTTCTTGAATTTTCACCTAACAAACATATTCGCTGGGATTGGAATGGAGCACAATATACACTCAACAACCTTCCTACTCCTATTCCTTGGAAAGATGAACCTTGTACAAAAATAGATTATTCTAGCTCTAAAAAATATATATTTGCAGGAAAAATTGGGGAAACGCCAATTCAGATGGAAGCCTCTTTTAATTATGGGAAATTGCAAGGTTTCTATTGGTATCCCAATAGACCTCATCGTAAATTGCCCATCGAAGGGAATTTCGAGGCATCTATAGAAGCTACGCTCAATTTTTATCGAATCAAAAATAATGAACAAAGAGAACGATTCAATGGTTACTTTGCTAATTGCCAACTCAAAGGTTGGTGGCAACATCAAGAAACTATGGAAATAATGCCATTTAGTCTAGAATTGGTCGACTAAAACGCCTGGCGGGTAATGTACTTGTTGCCTTCTTAGCTATTACTAAATATATTCAAAACAATAATTTGCTACCTCAAAATAATATCTTGGACAAATAAGTCTTTTGTATAAGAAATTAATAGTTAGCAGCGCAGCTAACTATTGAGAAATAGATTATTGTTAAAAATACACAAAACGAAAAAAATGTTTTACGAATTTAATGGTTACAAACCTGTTGTGCACGAAACAGCTTTTGTACACCCACAAGCAAATGTTACAGGAAATGTTATTATTGGTGCCAAGGTATACATTGGTCCTGGAGCTGTCTTGAGAGGAGATTGGGGGCAAATTATCGTTGAGGATGGTTGTAATGTGCAAGAGAACTGCGTGGTGCATATTTTTCCTGGCAAAACCGTTTATTTAAAAGAAGGAGCGCATATTGGTCATGGAGCCATTATCCATGGGGCTACTGTAGGTAAAAATGCACTGGTCGGAATGAACGCTGTTTTGATGGATGATGTTGAGGTAGGTGATAATTGCCTAATTGGTGCGCTGTGTTTTGTACCTGCCAACACCAAGATTCCTAATCAAAAACTAGTCGTGGGTAATCCTGCCAAAATTATCAAAGATTTGCCTGACGAAATGGTAGATTGGAAAACGGAGGGCACTGCACTCTATCAACAATTGCCTGCTGAATGTCAACAAACCCTCAAAGAGTGTGTGCCTTTGCGTACGGTTCCCAAAGATCTAAAAGTTCAAGATTATTCTAATTACAAAACATGGCATGAGCTAAAAAAATAGTGTTTTGGGCATTCCAAAAGAGTAATGATTAAAATATCCACACTAAAACAACTTCTTTTTTTGTTAAAATGGCTTGAAGGTTGTATTATAATTAACGCTTATATTGAAGTTATTTAATATAGTAGTTTGCTGCGCTCATGAACAGCCCCTTTGTGCTATTAGTACCAACCTATTCTTCAAGCTTAATTTTTCACTTTAGCTTACTGGGGTTTCGACGTGATTTAAGCGGACTAATGATCAAATATTTTCTTGATAAATACTGCAACCTATGTTAGACGAAATTATTCTTATTGACGATGATAAGATAGTTACAACAATCAATAAAAAAATTGTACAGAAATTATTGCCCAATGCTTCTATTAAGACATTTGAAAATGGAGAAGCGGGCTTAATTTATCTTATTACAGCACAAGATTCTAATCTAAAAACACTTGTCTTTTTAGATATAGATATGCCTATTATGGACGGTTTTCAGTTTCTTAACATTTATGAAAATGCTATGGCACATCAAGATCATTCCTTTGTAATTTGCTTGCTCACTAGCTCTATTGCCGAAGAGGATCAGAAAAAGGCTGCTAAGTTTCCCAGTGTTTTGGAATATGCCCAAAAACCATTGGACGAAGCCACTATTCAAGGTTTAATTGAACGAGCTGTTACGAAATTACGTCAACAAAAACCACATTAGAATAAAGCATTAGTTCGCTAATGCACCTTTTTCTTTCACAAAAGCTAATATTTCTTCTATTGCCGAGCTATCTAACTGCGGAAAAGCGGTCATTTCACTAGGCCACAACGCTGCTACTTTAGCGGCTCGTTCATGGTTGTTGTTAATTAACTCTTGAGGATTTTGAACAAACTGAATAAGCTCTCCTCGATTTGACCAACGACTTTCTACCCCATACAGAGCTGGACCTGTCATATCGTCTACCATATTTGTATTATGGCATGCTGCGCAATGTTCTAAAAATAGTTTTTTTCCTATTTTTGATTTAATAGCAACTGTTTTCTTTATTTCAGGAGTTGTTTGAGGTGGGTTTGTTTCAGAGCTACAACTCGTTAAACACAACCATATTCCTCCCAACATTCCAAGTACTTTTCGATTCATACTAAAAACCCGTTTTCATTTCTACAAACGCAAAGATATTTCGTATTTGTGTTGTATCCAAATTAGAAAAGGCTGTCATTATTGACGGAGACCATTTTTCCATTTCCAAAGCTCTAGGATGCTCTTGTTCTATCAGCACACTATAATCTTGTACCCATTGGTATAAATCTGCCCAATTTCCCCATCGATCAACCGCACCGTACAAAGCAGGTCCTATCATATCGCTAACCATATCTATATTGTGACAAGAAGCACATTTTTGCAAAAACAAGTCTTTGCCTTCTATAACATCGCCATCCACTTTGTTGGAGGTTCTTATTACTACAGTTTTTTCTTGTTCAACAACCAAAGCGCTTTCATCTTGAAACCCACTAGATAGACCTTCTTGTAATACTAGTCCGATTAAAATTATAAAGGCAATTCCAATTAGTACTCCTAATTTACTAATTTTATCCATTTGCTTAAAAAGCTCTTTTCCTTCCATTGCTATTTTAGTTTAGGGTGACAAAATCATCGTGATTTAGAAATACTAAAATAAGCGATTGTAAAGAGAAATACCACTCAAAAGTCTATTACAGATTAACCTAGAATAATTATAAATTAAAGTTTAGAATGGTTATGAATTAGCATTGAAGTGGTGTATAGCTACTTCTAAAAAAGACTATTTAGAAATGATAAAAGTAGTTTTCTATGTCTAGTTCAACTGTTCTTTTTGTTTTTCCCTTTTTTCTGACGAGCTATCTTTCTAGCTTTTTTAAACGCAGCCCTTCGGGTAATATAAATATAGGAAGCGCCCTCTTTTTTCATTTCATTACTTTTATAGTCTTGCTTTTTTTGTTCTATTTCAAGCACAGCTTTCAAATTTCTTTTATCAACTTCTAAGGTATTCGTAATTGTGTCTTGAGTAGCCAAACAAGCTTCCAACTTTACTTCAATATCGCTATATATCTTAGGATAATTAGCTTTTATAAAAGGAATAAGTTGTTCTTTAACTTCAAACAAATCATTATCCAATGCCTTAGATTCGTAAACATACTGCTCCAAACAAGCCTTTTGATCCTTAGTTTGTAAAATATTCATCGCATACTTGGTACCTTCTTTTAGTTTCTTTTGTTGAATATATTGAGGACCAACAGGTATTTTTGCAATGTTACTTCTCAAAGTAAACTCCAATTCGTTTTCTTTTAAACAAGTCAATAAATTGTCACTTTCCATTGGTGTAAATTGGAATGTAATTTTATGCTCATCATAATTCAGAACACTTTCTGCAGCACCTTTACTAACCTCTATCTTTGTTATTTCGGCTAATCCTGGCACAACTTCATAAACGCAACCTCGAACAGTTTTTGTTTGTGGGGCAATTGCACTAAGACCTGATTGAGCTACCCCCCACATTGGTAAAATAAAAAAAATACTAGTTATTATAAAGGATACTTTTTTCATGTTGTTTAGCTTTAAAGATGAATATTTTTAGGATTACAATTCTTTATAACTAATAAGATGACTCTTGGCTGGATATTGGTGTACAACAAACACTATTTTTCGGAACGCTCATTATAAGTCTTTGTTTCTGCGCGAGCAGCCTCCGTCATCTCGTTCATGTAGACACCTAATAAATAATGGTCATAAGTTTGGTATAACTCAGGAGACAAAGGAGGTATTTTTCCAAATACAAGCCAATACGATTGACGAGTCATTCCAAAACTATGAATACACCCCTGTGTATATTGATACGTTTGAAGCGCATTTAAAGCAACTCCTCCGAGTATTATAATAACAATTGGGATCAACCGCCATTTTTTTTGAAAAAACCACTGCAACAAAGCAGCTATCGCAAAAGAAAAAGGAACCATGGATTCAATCAAAGGGCGCATTCCAAAGCTTCCTCCATACCACCAACACCACCAACAAGAAATAATGTACCAATTCAACAAAGTATATAGCAAGGTTCCCCAAAATAACTTTTCTTGGTATCGATGCATAAAGAACATTCCTATTACTCCCAAACTCATTAAAGGAGTATACACCAACCAACCTTTTTTATATCCCAAAAGGATTTCAAAAAGCATGGGATCCAACCAGAAAAAAGTCCCTTGTTCGACTCCGTAGGAATTAACGAACCAATACCCTGTCATTGAATACCAATAATATAGTTGTGGGATAAAGGTAAGAGCAGTTAATAGCAAAGCTACAGTCAACCACTGCCAATTGGATTTTAACAACACCAATCTAGCCTTCAGACCTTTTAAAGTACCGACCTCCCATAGCAACAAAACCAGTATAAAAATACTGTTGGTTAATCGAACATTTGCCAATAGCCCAAACGCAATTCCCAAGAACAGCAATTGGTGTTTTTTTTGTTCGTTTAGCCATTTAACTGTCATATAAAGACAATAACTAAATAAAAAAAAAGAATAGTTATGCGACATGACAGGCTCATACAGTGCATAATAAAAAAGATTTGTTCCTAAAGCAAGAATTAAGCATGTCGTTGCCACAATCTTGTCTTGATAATACCGCAACAAAACATTTCTCAATAATAAAAAAGCTAAAAAGAGGTAAAAAAATTGTGCTCCAAAAATCCAGCTTCTATAAGGAGTCGAAAAACCATCCACAGGCGTTCCCGATAGTTCAGCTTGCAGGCTTGCCATAACAAAAAATGGGCTCAATAGCATCGCTACGCCAACGCCATAACGATTAAGTGTTACCTTTCTCCCATCTTTGCTACTTTGCGGACTCAAGAACGAGTTCTTATCCATGGACAAATTATCCAAATACGAAAAGGTTAAATCTTGATAAAGAAATGAGGCAGGTAGGTAGTTATAATAGCCTGCTTGATCGTATAAAAATGGATTAGCATTTCGGGCTTTGTCTGTTGTTTTATGAACGACTAGATAAACGCAAAGACTAACGATAATAGTTATTAGAGAATATGGATACTGGCGGTACAAGGTCATTTTACTTTTGAGGATGAGCAGTTTTGGTACGTAGATTACCCACTTGAATAATGGGCTCTCCTTTTAATCTTTTGCGCATTTCTTTATATTTCATACGCTCCATTCTTTTAAGATTCCGAGCCTTTTGCCTAGCCAATTGAATTGCTCTATTGGCTCGAATGATGCCCAAGCGTTTATCCAATTGTGCCAATTTCAAATCCTTTTTAGCCCTTTCATAATTCATAATAGTTGAAGTTGAATCGATCTCTAACTCCTCTAGACTATCCAACACTTGGGTTGTTTCTTTTTTCATTTTTTCTAGCCACATAGAACGCTGAGGAAACAACTCAAATAAATCGTTGTCCAGTATTTCAGAAGTGTACGTATATTGCTCGGTACAAATTTGCCCTTCTCTCTTTTGATACAACTGCATAGGATAATGTTGCCCCACCTTTAATCCCTTTTGTTGAATATAAGCAGGTCCTACACAAACTTTTTGATCTCGATAATAAAGCATAAATTCCAATTCCTTTCCTTGCAATTTATCCAAAATAGTATATCCCTGCTCAGGAGTAAATCGAAAAAGCACCTTGTGTTCATTATATTTATAGACACTTTTTTGAGCAGACAGGCAATGCTCAATAGCTGTTATTTCAGCTGATCCAGGAATTACTTCATAATAACACCCTCTTACAATTGCAGTACTTGGGGCAACTTTTGGGGCTTCAGAATTAGCAATAGCTTTTACCTTCTCCGCCAATAAATCAGCTGCTTCTTGTTCAGCTTTTTCTTGTAACAAACGCTGTTGATATTTTTCCTCTTCTTGCTTAGCCAATGCCCCTAATGCCGCTTCATATTCATCCAACAACGTACTATGTTTTTTCAGGAAATCCAATGACGATTGTGTAAAGAAAGGCTTTTCAGAAGCATGGTTGTCTACAATAGGTTTTAGTTCTGCATCAATCAAAGCACGTTGCTCAGCAGGTGTTAATTCTTGATGTATTTTGCTTATAATCGTAGAGTCATTTGCATTAAATGTGAGGGTTAAACTCAGTTCCTCAATCACTCGTTCGTACACTTTGAACAATTGATTTTCAAGAACTTTAGATTCATAAAAATAACGTTCAATATTCAGCCCTCCACTGTGTGTTTGAAATAATTTCATAGCATATCGAGTTCCAACTCTTAAATTCATTTTTCGAATATAAGCAGCACCTACCCGAACAGAGGAGCTATGATATTTGAGCATTATTTCTAATTCCTTATTTTTTAACACTTCTAATAACTCATGCCCTTCCATTGGTATAAATCGAAACAATACCTTGTATTCATCATACCCCAGAGCACTTTCTTTGGCCTCTTTCATCAACTGAATTTGAGTTATTTCTGCTAAACCAGGAATTATTTCATAGTTTACACTATTTATTTGCATCGTCTTAGGCAGTGGCTTAACAACAGGCAACTGCTGACCATGCACAATAGCAATGCCGTTGGTATTCATAACTATCAAAAGAAATACACAGAATTTGAACATCATAATCGAGTATTATTTGTAATACTTAGCTACGCTACTACTTCATAGTTTCTACAAAGTAATGCTTGGGGAACTCAAATTATCATTACGCACCAATCATAACGATTAAAAGTGCTTGTTTTAGTCTGAAATAAAACATAAAGAATTCTTATCCAATAAAAACGTGGCTTCCTTCAACAGTTGAAGAGAGCCACGTTTCATTTAAGATAATATAGTCATCAAGCTTTGTCGCTTTTGACACTCAAAGCACGAACTATTTTAATTTTATTTTAGCTCCATCATTAGGCAAATCAGGAGAATAAAGCATCATTTCTGTACAAATCCCAGACTGTAATGGCTGAGCAAAACCTTGGTATTTAGAAGCTTTGAATACTTTATACTTTCTAATGTAACCAGCGCCAGGATTGGCATTTTGCCCCATTGGATCTAGCGTAAAGACAAAAGCTGCCTCCCAGTCTTTTTTCTCTTTTTTAGACAAATCAGCATAATTATCTGGGCGGAAAGTAACCATGACTTCATATTCCGTATATTTCAAGTGACTTAAGTTCGCCTCTTTTACCTTGCTTACTTTGATCACTTCAATTGTTCCAGAAATACGATCTCCAAAGACACAATCCTTACGTTTGGTCTCATCCACGATGCGTTGAGCCATTTCTCGCTCAATTTCCTTAATTTTCTCAATCGCTGCTGTTTTTTTGTTACGCTCTTCCTCTTCTTTCTTAGCCTCTTGAATAGCTGCTAAACGAGCTGCTTCTGCCTTTTCTTCTATTTCTCTTTGAATTTCGGCTTCTACTTCTTTTTCTAATTTTTGTCTCAACTCCTCTTTTTTGCGAGCTCTTTCCAAAGCCTCTTGCTCTTTACGTTTTTCCTCCAATCTAGCTGCTTTTTCAGCTTCCTTTGCTTTTCGTTTTGCTTCTCGAATCGCATCACTAGCTGCATTGCTAGATTTATTAGAATTATTTGATTTAATAGTCGTAGTAGATGAGTTTGCCTTTCCATTTTCGGCAGCAGCCAACTGTGCTGCATATTCCTCTCTCTTCTTAGCCTCTATTTCTGCTCTCAATTTTGCTTCATCAATGCCAGAAGATCCTCCGTCATAAGAACTTGGAGTGCCTTCATCTTCAAATTTCTTTCTTAAATTCTTTTCGACCAAGGCACGCATTTCTGCTTCTGACAAATTGGCAATTTCTTCCTCAGAAAGCCCTCCATAATCAAATTCATCTTCTTGAATAGGAGTTTCTACAACTGTTTCCACAGTAGGGTCGACCGTTTCTGCAACGACGACATCTTTTTCATTCGCTTTATTACGCTCGTAAGCTCGTTCCTTTGCTTCCAATTGCTGCACATAAGCCTCTTTGGTATAATCAATAATATGCTCGTACGCTTCAAACAAGTCATTGTCTAGTGCTTTAGATTCGTACGTATACAATTCCAAACAAGCATCTCTATTTCTAGTTTGTAGCAAGTTCATCGCATATTTGGTTCCTACCTTTAAATTCTTAGCCTTAATATATTCAGGTCCAACAGGAACACGGATGGCACGAGAGCGCAATACAAATTCAATCTCTGTATCTCTAAGCATTTCGAGTATCTCTCCTCCCTCCATAGGAGTAAACTTAAACAAGACCTCATGCTCATCATACTTCAAAGCGCTTTCAGAAGCTGGTCGAATTTTTTCAATAGACGTTATTTCTGCCAATCCTGGAAGGACTTCATATTCACAGTCCCTTACAATCTTGGTGCGCACTTTTCCAGAAGTTCCTTCACTTGGTCCTTTTTGGGCAATCATATCTACTGGCATAGAACATAATGCGCCAATTATAGTTGCCAAAATTCCAGAATATAGTCTTCTCATAATTATATAATTTGATATTTTCCAAATGTTATATTAGTACCCTTAAACGTACTAGTTGAGTGGATGGTTAATCGTTTTAATATTTACAAACCATTAGATGCAAATTTTATGCAAATTGGTGTGATAATCCTTTAATAAATTAAAAAATACAGCTTATTTTATTTCCTTTTTGCTGTTTTCTACGAAACTAAACCATAGCAAAAAGATTTTAATAGTGTATTATTAATCGATCGAATACCAATTGTAATTAGGAAATCGTCAAAAGTTGTTCTAATTTTACTTATTTTAAACAACCTAATACAATATTATAATGTTTCGTAACAACACAACATACTTCTTATTTTTCAAAACCCGCAACCAAGAAAGTTAGTATTTAAGTCAATTCAATAATTCGCAAAAAAAGAGTTATCATCTTAATAATCTAATGAACGAACTACAATCAATTAATAAGAAGAGGAGTCGTAAATTTTGTCATAACGTTTTTTATCTACTTGGGTGCTAAAATAAGGATTTTTTTTAAGGTTTTTATTAGACTTTATCTCGAATTATTCTTATTTCTTATAAAAACACCTCACAAAAGCAGTTAGGTTTGTATGCTGGTGATAATCATTAACAAAGTAAACAAGGCTTATAATTATTTTAAGAATGTCTAAAAATCAAAAAATTGCTGTCAGCGAATACTTTTACAGTTTACAGGGAGAAGGTCGTACATCTGGCATCCCTGCTATTTTTCTCCGATTGACAGGATGCAACCTTATGTGTGGTGGCAAGGGAGTCGAAAAAGATGGGGTGCTGCGCGATGGAGCGACTTGGGTTTGCGACACTATAGATGTCTGGATGAAAGGAACTACTTATTCTTTTGCAGACCTACTAAAAGAATTAAATCAAAGTACCAATTTTATACAACGCCTACAAACAGGGGTGCATTTGGTTATTACAGGGGGCGAGCCACTTTTGCAACAAGAACGAATCGTTGCCTTTTTAGAATACCTAGAAACAGAATATGCGCTTCGTCCTATTATTGAAATAGAAACCAATGCTACTATACTGCCACTTTCTTCGCTTGATGCTCGGGTCCATTATTGGAACACCTCCCCCAAGTTAAGCAATTCTGGCATGCCAACCAGCCAACGGATCAATCACTCCATCCTAAAATGGTTTTCAGCAAATCCGAACACTATGTTTAAATTTGTTGTTACAACTAAACAAGATTTTGAGGAAATACAAACACAACTAGTTCATACGGGATTAATTGACTCAAAAAAAATTGTCTTAATGCCTGGTGCAGATAGCATTGAGCAGCTTTTAGAACGCAATCAGTTGGTAGCAGATATTTGCATCGAACATCAGTTGAGAATGTGTACTCGACTCCATATAGAAATATGGAATCAGCTAACAGGTGTTTAGTAAAAAAATAATCTCTCGGCTTGCAGCAAAATTTTGAAAACTTATTTTTTTGAACATTACTTAACTGACAAATTGTACGAAAAATTGTTAAAAATTGGAATGGCACATTCCTTGAATAATTCTCAGAAGCTACCAAGCCTAATACTTTAAAACAATACTGATTTTTAACAAAATAGGCTAGTAAAAGCAATACAACACCAATAAAACCTAGTAGATGACTTTGTGTCTACCAATGACAAATTGGCAAGTATTCTGACAAAAATAAAAGCACGTGAAATCAAGAACAAATATTAATTTACCTAATAATATACAATTGCAAATGCTAAGTGGAAGTAATGACGAAGTAGATTTTTTACCTCTTTTTTCAATCAACGAGCAAGGATTCGACGAAAATGAGCAGGAAGATTACCCTGACATTTTACCCATTCTAGCACTTAAAAACACTGTTTTATTTCCTGGAGTTATTATTCCAATTACAGTGGGGCGCCCAAAATCTATTGCTGCAGTAAACGAAGCTTACCATTCGGATAAGAATATTGCGGTTCTAACACAACGAGATATCAAAGTAGCAGATCCTATGCAAGAGGATTTGTTCAAAGTTGGTGTGGTTGCCAAAATTTTAAAGGTATTAAAAATGCCTGATGGTACCACAACCGCTATCCTTCAAGGACGTCAAAAATTAGAACTAAAGCAATTGTTACAATCAGAACCGTTTCTAAAAGGTTCTTTAGAGTTTGCCAAAATTGAGGTACCTAATAACACACCTCAATTCTTAGCTATCGTTTCTTCGATGCGAGATTTGGCTGAAAAGATCATTAAGCTCTCTCCCAATATTCCTAACGATGCTTCGTTGATGCTTCAAAACATCAAGAGTCAGCACTTTTTGGTCAATTTCATCGGTTCTAATCTAAATGTAGATATTGCTACCAAACAAGCTTTGCTCGAAATTGAACGAACAGAAGATAAAGCAGATGAAATTCTTCAACACATGAATCATGAGTTGCAGGTACTGGAATTGAAGCAAAAAATTGAGGTAGATGTTCATGGTGACATGGAGAAACAACAGCGTGATTATATCCTGAACCAACAATTGAAAAAAATTCAAGAAGAGTTGGGAGAATCTCCTACTCAAAATGATATTTCCGATTTAGAGGAAAAGGCTAAAAATAAACAATGGTCCAAAACAGTTCAAGATAAGTTTGATAAAGAATTGCGTAAGTTAAAACGCATGAACCCTGCTGCACCAGAACACTCAATTTTGGTTAACTACCTAGAAGTATTGGTCGATTTACCGTGGAACGAAGTCACAGAAGATTCCTTTGATTTGTCTTCGGCAGAAGATATTTTGGACAGTGATCACTTTGGTTTGGACAAAGTAAAAGATAGAATTTTAGAACACTTGGCTGTTTTGAAATTAAGACAAGATATGAAATCACCAATCTTGTGCTTGGTAGGTCCTCCTGGTGTTGGGAAAACATCGTTGGGGCGTTCGATTGCCAAAGCCATTGGTCGAAAATATATCCGCATGTCTCTCGGAGGGGTACATGATGAATCTGAATTGCGTGGACATCGCAAAACGTACATCGGTGCAATGCCTGGGCGTATCATTCAGTCGCTAAAAAAGGCAGAATCAGATAATCCTGTGTTTATTTTGGATGAGATTGACAAGCTAGGAACAAGCTATAAAGGCGATCCTTCTTCTGCCCTATTAGAAATTCTAGATCCTGAGCAGAATACTTCTTTTTATGATAATTATTTAGAATTGGAATATGACTTGTCTAAAGTCTTATTCATCGCTACCGCCAACTCGTTGCAAAGTATTCAACCTGCTTTACTAGACCGTATGGAAATCATCCAAGTTAATGGCTATTCGGTAGAGGAAAAATTAGAAATTGCCAAACGCCACTTGGTTTCAAAGCAACTAAAAGAGCATGGTTTAACAGATGAAGATATTGTTCTAGATGATGCTGCCTTAAACAAAGTTATTTCGGACTATACACGTGAATCTGGCGTTCGCTCTTTGGATCGTGAAATTGCTAAGGTTATGCGTCATGTTGCCAAAAAAGTGGTCACTAAGACGAATACTAACAAAAATCTAAGTCCAGAAGATATTAGTACTATTTTAGGTCCCAAAAAGGTCAACTTAGATGATATCTTTGAAGAAGAACAAGAACCTGGTGTTGCTGTTGGTTTGGCTTGGACTAGTGTTGGAGGAGATATTTTATTTATAGAATCTAGTTTGAGTAGAGGTAAAGGAAAGCTAATCCTAACTGGAAACTTGGGCGATGTTATGAAAGAGTCAGCAACAACTGCTTTAAGTTATTTAAGAGCGCATGGAGAACCGTTGGGCATCCAAGCGGAAGCTTTTGATGAAACGAATGTACACATCCACGTTCCGGCGGGTGGAATTCCCAAAGATGGTCCTTCGGCTGGTATTACCATGCTAAGTGCCTTGGCTTCTGCTTTCACCAAACGTCCATTACGCCAACATTTAGCTATGACGGGAGAAATTACTCTCCGTGGTAAAGTCTTGCCTGTAGGGGGAATCAAAGAAAAGGTATTGGCAGCTAAACGTGCTGGTGTGAAGGAAATTATCATGTGCGCAGATAATGAAAAGGATGTCAAAGAAATTAACCCTGAATACATCCAAGGAGTACAATTTCACTATGTTAAGAAAATGCAAGAAGTCTTAAATTTAGCATTGAGTTCTCCTCAATAAAATTAGGCTGTTTCATTCGCAATAGTTGTAGGTTGTTATAATGCAACTATTGTGAATGATAAGTATTTCAAGGAAAAGATAGGATAAAAAACTATTTCAGATTGAAATAAAAGAGCTCAAGCGAATCCAGTTCACTTGAGCCATACTATTCAAAGTACAAGTTGGTTAGGTTATGATTGGTTATACTTATAGTTGTGCTACGGCAGTTGTTTCAGTTGAACGATGCCCATCAACCACCCCACCTAAGAAATCTATATTGCCATTTTTCAGTGCTTTTTGCAACAGTTCTTTTTTCCAACGACCATTTAAAGTTAGTAAGACTAATTCATCTTCTTCGGCTACCAAAATCATCACATGTCGAATCAAATCTCGTTTTTTAGTTTTCTTTTCTTTTACCAGAATGTGTACCGAAGTCGTGCCTTCTTTGACCGAAAGCAAATCGACATAACGGCGTTTGCGTACACTAGTAATTAGGCGATTGATCTCCTTTTGAGAAGCATAATTTTTTTCTTCCATGACCAACAAACGAATGTTGTTCAATCCTCTTAATAATGGTCTGTATTCATCCACATCCTCCTTTGCTTCAGAAGCATTTAGTCCAAACTTGACCAACCAGCCAGGAAGTGCCATCGCAATCGTATTGGGGTGGTGTCTATGCTTGATAAAAAAAGCATCTAATTCCAAGTTTTGAGCCATTGATGCACTGCTCATGCTAATTAGTAATAGAATAATTATTGCTTTCATTGTTTTGTCTTTTTGGTGTGATGAGATAAAATTTAGTGTGCCTCGCCTTCGACCTTGTCCAAATGCTCCATACCTTGTATATCCATGTGTTTGGCAAGTTTAGAGATCTTTTTTAAGTCAACATTGCCGACTATACTTAGTAGAACAAACTCCTCTCCCCCTACTAAAAGTAACAACTCCTTTACTTGGCTACCTTCTTTTTTGATTAAAAACCGAACATTGGTATCTCCATCTCGCACTTTCATCAAGACCTTGTATTCTTTAGGATTGACCAATTTAATGGCTTCTTCATAGTATTTTTTGCCATCTTTCTCAGTTGTTAGCACCTGCAAACTCTTCAACCCCTGCAAAATCTCCATTACCTCCTTGTCTTCTGAGCTCTCCATATCTATATCAGCAAACAGACTAAACATATATTCGCTCACATAAACAGAGGTAAATGCCTCTTTATCTTCGTATTTTTGAAAATATTTTTCTATTGCATTCTCCTGTGCAAATGCTCCTTGTATGGCGAAGAATAGCACCAATATTGTGATTATATTTTTCATTGTATATTGTTTTAGCAATTCACTAGCTCCTAGCGAATTTTGTTGTTTTTTAATTTTCTTTAAAATTATTTCCCCTATTTATTTGAAAAAGATATCAAGACAAAATCATCTTCACCACCAGCTAACATCAAGACCTCTTCGACACCTTTTTTGCCCTCTCGAACCAAAATATTCATCCCACCACTTTTGCCCTCCTTGACAGTCATTAAAGGCATGTATTTATTTTTCTTGATCAAAGCCATCGTTTCTTTATAATACTGTTGAGGCTGTTTTTCGGTCATCAAAAGCGTCATTTTGCTTAAATTTTTGATCAATTTGGCAAATTTATGCTCTGCCTTTCCTAATTCTGCTTGAATTTCTTTGAGCATTTCTTTTGAAAGCAAGTTGCTCAAAGCAAAATTCATAGAGGTAAAATGATCGTCGTTCAAATATGCTTTCATATGCTTTTCAATAAAATTATTTTGCGCTTGCATGGTGAAAGAAAAAGAAGCGATTACGATAAAAATTGCGATAATTGTTTTCATAATTTGTTTTGGTCTAATTTGTTTTTGAATGATTTTAATTTATCGTAAAGCTTTACTTTATAACAGGTGATCAATCCTGCATCTATTAGGATAAGGTTCTTAATACATTGGGTTTGGTAATGCGTTTTATTGTTTAGCTTTTTGAACGCCTTCCTTCGTTTTGGTCATTCCTTTATTCAATCCTTTAGAAATTAGCATCAAAGCAGCTTTCGCTTCTTCATATGCCTTTTGAGGATCTTCATAAGTATCCTTGGTCGTTTCATCTACTGCAAAAATAGCCGTATTAGAATTACTTTGATTTAGATAACAAAATGTCCCTACAGCTAATACAAGAACAATACTAGCCGCTGCAACCAACCATGTTGGTACCAAACGATGAACAACAGGTTTCTTTTTCAGTTTTTCAAAGGACTGAGTAGATGTTTTTTCTTGCTCTTTTTTATAATAGACAAATAGAGGGCGAAAAGATTCTAACTCTTTTGCTACTTGGTTGCTATTAAAGTAATCTTTTAGCAATTGTTCTTCTTTCAAAGAAGTTTCTCCTTCCCAATATTTGTCCAGTATCTTTTTTATTGTCTTATAATCCATAAGATTCTATATTTAACAATTGTGTTCGAATGCTCTTACGAGCTCTAAACAGATTTACTTTTACTTGATTCAAAGGCAACTCTAGTGCTTCTGCTATTTCTTTATATTCCATCCCCTCAATATCTCGAAGTTGCATCACCATACGCTGCTTTTCTGGTAGTTCTTGCATCAATTGATGAATGTGTGATACGGTGTCTTTTTGAGCAGTTTGTTGATAAGGATTTTGGCTATCTTGAACTTGCTCTGGTGCCTTGTCCAAAGAAATATTTTGAAAACTTTTAGCTCTTGTTTTATCAATGGATAAATTTTTTGTCATGCGCATGCAGTATGCTTCTAAATTTTTGTACTCATGTCGATTCTCTCTTTTATTCCACATTTTGATAACGACATCTTGCACAACATCCTCTGCCAACTCATCGTCTCCAACGATTCGAGCAGAAAAACGAAAGAGCTTATCTTTCAATTCTACGAGTTGATATGTAAATTCTTTTAGTGTCATGTAGCGTGATTTCACTTCAAAGACGAGGCACTGTAGAAAAAGTTACACCTAGTTTCAAAAAAAATTATTTTTTCTATTTCCAACAAAAGGTTTTGCTGTTAAAAAAGCCTGAAACACCCATTTTTACAAATATATTGCTTACTTTGAAAGTCCTTAATAAAAATCTCCTTATTATATATTTTACCTTTCTTTCTACCTTCAATTTAATAAAAAATGAGTCAAAAAACACTAGAGGAATACTACAACGCATTGTTAACAGACGAAGCAACCAGCAAAAATACTTTGAAAGACTTAAAAAAAGAGTCAGAAGAATTAAATGCAGCATTATTAGAAAAAGTAATGCCTCTTTTGAAAATCTTTAAAAAGAAAAAGTTAAGTGATCTTTCTGGGATTTTAAAAAAAATAGATGCTGATAAATGCACTTATGCGCAAGAAGTTGCCTTGTGGTCTACTCCTCCTTTTGACGAACGCATTGACGCTTTTAAATATGATCGCAGCAAAAAGCTGAAAGAAATTCCGAAAGAATTAAAAGCATTAAAAAACCTAAAAGCCATACGAGTTGCGAAGAATACAATTAGTGAAGTTCCTACCTTCATAGGTGATTTTTCAGAATTGGAAATCTTAAACCTGCATTACAATCGGATAAAAAAACTCCCTAATAGCATTGGAAAACTATCCAAACTTAGATTTTTATACTTAGCCTTTAATTTTTTACCTGAACTACCAGAAGCAATTGGCAAACTAGAATCATTAGAATACCTCAATGTTTATTACAATTCTGATCGTAGACATGGTAATCCTGTTCTCAAGTCACTACCAAAATCGTTGGGCAATCTATCGAACCTCAAGCAACTTATTGCTGGCAACAATTTGATGTCTGAGCTACCTCTAGCTATTCAAAAACTCCATCAATTAGAAAAGCTAGTTTTTTCTACTAGCCAGATTAGTTCCGTTCCAACATGGATCGGTGAACTTTCTAAGCTAAAAAGTCTAGATTTATCTTGGAACAAAAAAGTAGAGACATTGCCCGACAGTATTGGCAATTTAACACAACTTGAAGAATTGAATATTGCAAGATGCTCGCTAACATCATTGCCTACAACTATTGGTAACTTAACAGAACTACAGACGCTAAAAGCCAACAACAATCAATTAGATGCCTTACCAGAATCTATCGGCAATCTAAGTAAATTAACAACTATTGAAATTAACAAAAATCCATTTACAACACTACCTGATACAATAGGGCAACTTTCACAACTTACCTATTTAGATTTTGAAGAAGGCAAATTAGAATCTTTGCCTGATAGCATTGGTGCCTTGACAGAACTAAGTGGTTTAATTTTGTCGCACAACCAGCTAAAAACGTTGCCAGCATCCATTGGCGCACTAAAAAAAGTAGAAAAGTTATATGTTTACAACAATCAATTAGAATCTTTGCCTGATAGCATTGGTGAAATGGAAAATTTGAAAGTACTTTCCTTAAGTAAAAATAACTTAAAACACCTTCCTGATTCGATTGCTCAATTGCAACACCTTACTCACTTATTCTTATCAGAAAACCCATTGTGTTCTGACGAAGAAGAAAAAGAAAAAATTGAAGATTTATTACCAAGAACAACCATAAGTTATGAGTAATTTTGAATCTAAAAACTTGGAGCATATTTGCCAATTATTAATTAGTGGCGATGAAAATACAGCCTTGGGTATACAGCTTTTAAAAAGCCAACCCAAAGCATTAATTGCAGAGGTAGAAGCTTATTTTCAACCATTATTAGAATTATTCAATCGAAAAAGCGTCCAATCTTTGCCCACTATTTTTTCTTACATCAAAGAGGGTAAATGCTCAGAACAAAAAAAAATAGACCTTTGGGGTACTCCATATGGTCAATACCACATCAAGACACTACATTTTGAGTATGACGAAATTCAAGAAATTCCTGATTCAATTGGAAATCTTGCCAATTTAGAATCCCTTAGTATTTCTAGTTGCCCTATTACATCGTTGCCAGCGTCTCTCGGACAGCTCTCAGAACTTAAACAATTAAAACTCTATGGCTGTCGAGACTTAAAAACACTTCCAGAGAGCATTGGAAACTTACAAGCGTTGGAGGAGTTAAACATTGGCTTTACGCAAGTCAAGTATTTACCTGAAAGCATGGCTCAGTTGGAACGATTAGAAATGTTAAGACTTTCGAGTTGTCCTTTAGAAGCAGTACCTATTTTTATAGGGAATTTCAAACGACTCAAAAAGTTATCTCTAGATCGTTTACACCTAAAGGAACTTCCTGCTTTTCTAGAACAGTTTAACAATTTGGAATACTTAGACCTTTCAGATAATAATCTTTCTTCATTGCCCTCTTTTATCTCAGAATTAAGTCACTTAAATCATTTGAGATTAAATGATAATCCCTTAATGGATTTGCCCAATGACATTGGAGAGTTGCAAAAACTCAAAACCTTGGAATGTGGTCATACCCGTTTGATAGAGTTACCTGAAAGCATTGGCAATCTAACTCAATTGGTTCATCTAGATTTGTACAGCAATTTTTTACGACAGTTACCTCATAGTATTGGTAATGCTAGTTCCTTAAAAGTATTAAATCTGAACAATAATAAACTCAAAACACTACCTTCGTCTATTCAAAACTTACAACAACTAACTACTTTAGATTTAAGTCAAAATAAACGGTTGTCCTTGCAAGAACAACAAAGCATACAAATGCACTTACCCAATACTAAAATAACCTTTTAAGCTTTTTATACTTATGCCTGTCCCCAATTAATGAATAGTTAGGAAAAATTTTAATGCACAAATTGGGATAAAAATAAAACACAGCAATAGGACATTTTTTTTATTTTTTTTTTACATTTTTCAGTTATTAATTCTATTTTAAGCCCATTCTATTTTTAATCATTGACGGGTTAATCATACAATAGATGGTTATCACAAATGAGTAGTTTTTGAATGAATTAGAAATTAGTTTTAACTATTTTTCTTGAGCGAACTATATGGAATTGAAAAAAGGATACCGTATTAGTTTTATTTTTGTTAGCCAAACTTGCCGAGTTAGCATAAGATCCAAAAGCTATTGATTGTAGAGAACTAACGAAGCGATAACGTTCTTACGAACGCAACAAACTATCTAAATAACATACGCGCACAAAATTTATTTGTGATTCTCTACTTTTGATAAGTCATTGAATCCTATCAACTCATTTGTAGTCGTCATCTGATACACAAAGTGTTTCAAACGCTGATTTATCTATCCAAACCTATGCTTTGGGAGCTGGCTTTGTATGCTTATTACTTAGCAATCATTTAGTTTTGCCATATAGTCTCTGCCCAAACTGCCATTGGTTCATATTAATCATAGCGTTTATTATGTCTATCTTACATTCAATAATAAAAAACCTTTGGCAATCAATTGATTGGGTGAATACCTTTTGTACGATCTATGTAGTAAGAAACTTAACACTTTTGTAGGGTCTATGATTATCATTTTATAATTCTTAAAAATTATCATTTTCAAAAAAACTGATTATCAATCAAAAATGAATTTCAAAAAATCATGAAAAGCATTCATAAACAAAGCTGACACCTAACAATCGTTCCTTAAAACCATGTCGTAGCAATACAACTAGCTACTCTTACAAGGTAAAACAGATTCATTACTTTAGAATTTTTCACCTGCTTATACCCTGAGGTTATAATTTTATTTTAATAATATATTAGACTCTTCTAAGCTCTCCAATAGCTTTTATTCGTATCCAAACAAAGCATGGATGTGGCATTTTAGATAACAAAAAATATCTTGAAGAGTCGCACAGACTGTTATAAACAAAACATTCGTTAATAAATTTTTGGACGCTTTGGTTTCTGCAATTGCAACATAGTTAGACTAGCCATGACAACCAAAGACAATTTTTTAGAGCACTCTTATTTTTATTCATCGTGAAAGATATTGAGAAAGAACAAAAAAACTTACTAGAATTAATTAACTCTTGGGACGAAAAAAATATTCGTCTTGCGATGCTCATTTGGCAAAATGATTCTAGACTAGAACAATATGTTCAAGAACAATTTAAAGCACTTTTACAAGCAAAAGATTACAAGAGCTTAGTTGGATTACGCCTACTAGCTAACTTAAATAGTATGAATAGTGATGACATGGAAGAATCATTACAATATATGCTAAAAGTGAGATGGTTAAAACTAAACCACAATATTTTAGATGCTTTTCCAATTCCATATTTACGAGATTTAGAGCAATTAAAAATCATTTCTACAACCATTGTTAATTTGCCCAAGTCTGTCGGTCATTTGCACAGCCTAACCGTACTTGATTTAAGCGGGTGTCGAAATTTGAGCTCTTTTCCTCCCGAAGTTTTAAATTTAAAATACTTAACAGAAATTCATTTGACAGGTACTGCTATTGGAGAGCAGCATAAAATTAGTATATTAGTTGGCTCAAATAAAGTTCAGGCATTTCTACAGTCTCTATTTAATTAGCTTACAATGGGTTCAAATTTACAGATACAACAATTATTACGAACAGGTATAGTAACAAACATTGCTAAAGCGCTGCACTTGCAAAGTTTTTCGAATGCTAATTTTGACTGGAAGCCTTATCTGCAACTAGCCGATTGGTTACAAGAGCAACAACTTATTGCCCCTACGATCAACGCTCTAGAACTTTTATTGTTAGAGCTATTTTCTTTAGAAAGCATTTGTTTGGCTGAACATAATCTAGAACAAATTCCTAGTAACTTTGGTGTGCTTAGTAATTTAAAACAATTGGATTTGAGTTATAACAAGCTTCATATGATTCCTATGTCTTTGGGTATGCTGCCCAAAATTGAGCAACTAGAACTGCAAGGTAATCAACTACTAGCACTTCCTGAATCTATTGGCTTATTACCCACCCTAAAGCATTTAGACTTGTCTAATAACCAGTTAAGTATATTGCCAGATTCCTTGGCTCAATTGTTGCATCTACAGCATTTGTCCATTGCCAATAATCAGCTGTTAGAAATTCCTACAGATATTGCATGGCTTTCCAATTTAAAAACACTTCATTTGCAAGGCAATCAAATTACGGTGATTCCCACGTTCATCAAAGAATTGCAACAACTTGAAATTCTTGATTTAAGTAACAACCCTATCCCTAAAAATGCCTTACTAAAAGTACAAACACTATTACCGACCTGTAAAATTATTGTTGGGCAATCATGACAGATAAGGAGAAACTATACCAACTTATACAGACTTCCAAAGTAGAGAATATTAATTTAGCCATTGAGTTATCTAAAGCCAATGCTATCGTACTGGAAGAATATGAGCTAGTGCTAAAATGGCTTTCTGATGTCAAAAAATATCGCTTCAAAAAACGTATCTTAGAAGACTATTTGGATGAGATCACAAGAAAAACACATGCCTACCTCAATCAACTAGATTTAAACGAGTTGCCTGATTTAATTGGGCGTTTATTTAATTTACAACGTTTGTATTTAGGAAACAATCAACTAAAAACCCTTCCTGACACATTAGCCTATTTAAAAGATTTGGAGGAGCTGAATGTTAGTTCTAATGCTTTTAGTATTTTTCCTGCTTGTATCTTAAGGATGAGCCATCTAGAAGACCTTACTATTTCTCACAATCAGCTTAGTTTTATCCCAAAATCTATTGACAATCTTCATCGCTTGCAACGTCTCCGACTAAACTACAACCAGTTGGAATCCTTGCCTGATTCCTTTCGTAATTTAACCCGTTTACATACGTTATACATACACAGCAACAAACTCACCAGTATTCCCAAGGTATTGAGCCAATTGACAGCCATCAAAGAATTAAATTTATCCCATAATCAGCTTACTGAAATTCCAGATTACATTAAAGATTTTAAGCATGTAGAAACGTTCTATTTTAGTGATAATCCGATTATATCAATATCTGAATCTATTGGCTATTTGACCAACCTAGAAAAACTGCACCTTGGGAAAACAAAAATACAAGCACTCCCCCAATCCATTGGGCAATTATCTAACTTGAAAGAACTATACGTTTTTGACAGCCAACTAAAAACGCTTCCCGAAAGTATTGGACGTTTAAGCCAACTAAAATCACTAAAACTTACTGGTAATGTCGGAATTCAGCTCCCTGATAGTATTGCACAACTCAAAAAATTGAAGCTACTTTGGTTGTGGGATTGTGCCTTGACAGAGGACGAAATTACCCGCATCAAGACCTTGCTTCCTAAATGCCAAGTCAAATACTGATGCTCTTTATTTCTACTATTTTTATTACCTTTATGGGGCTTTTTAGCCTTCTAAAGGCTATCTGCTATTAAATAGTAGCAGCGCAGCTAACTATTGATTAAACACACCAAAAGAGAATATTATAACATGACAAATAAAGAATACGCCAATCAGTTTCAAACCCTAGCTAAATTGATGGAATTAAACGGAGAGAATAGTTATCGCATTAAATCGTATAGCAATGCTTATCGAATTCTTCGTGGAGTGACAGAAGCCTTGGATGATATGAGTCTTGCAGAAGTCAAGCAAGTAAAGGGGATTGGAGATGCTATTGGTCAAAAAGTCATGGAGTTGCAGAAAGATGGCAAAATGAAGTTGCTAGAAGACTATAAAGCCACCACACCTACAGGCATCGTACAACTGCTTGGCATAAAAGGACTTGGTATAAAAAAGATAAAGTTACTGTGGGAAGAATTAGAAATTCAATCACCAGGAGAGTTACTTTATGCTTGTAATGAAAATCGTTTGGTTTCTCTAAAAGGTTTTGGAATAAAAACACAAGCAACAATAAAAAAACAGTTGGAATATTTCTTTCAATCTATTGATAAATTTCACTTTGCCAAACTAGAGGAAGAAGCGGAAAATTTGGTTTTAGATATACAGGAAACATTGGACACAGAATTGGTTAGTTTAACAGGCAAAATTAGACGCTTAGAACCTATCTTAGAAGCCATTGCTATCCTTATTGGTCAACACGATATTCAAGCCATTTTTGATGAAAACATCTTAGTTTTAGACAAACACGATGGAACAACGCCAGTCTATCATTGCAAAACGCCCGATCAAGGTATTCCTGTTATTTTGTGTACCTCTGATGCAGACTTTTTTGGCTATAATTTGCTCCGAACAACGGGCACAGAGTCGTTTAACAAAGACTTGTTTGAGACTGCTTTTGACACCCCAATAGATTGGCGACACAACAACCCCCAAGAATTAAAAGACATGGATGAACAAGCTATTTTTGCAGCCGCAGGTTTGCCATTTATCGCCCCAGAAATACGAGATGTTTCCAAAATTATTTTTAAAATAAAAGGAGGTTTTGTTCCTGAGCTGATTCAAGAACAAGACATCAAAGGCATTCTGCATGCACACAGCACGTGGAGTGATGGTGCCAATACCTTAGAACAAATGGCTACTTATGTTCAAGAACAAGGTTACACCTATCTAGGAATTACCGACCATTCCAAATCTGCTTTTTATGCTAATGGCTTGCAAGTAGAACGAGTCTTAGCTCAAATGGAAGAAATTGATGCTTTAAATGAAAAACTAGCTCCGTTTAAAATTTTTAAAGGAATAGAATCTGATATTTTATACGATGGCAGCTTAGATTATGATCATACAATTCTAGAAAAATTTGACTTTGTTATTGCTTCTATCCATTCTACCTTGCGCATGGATAAGGACAGAGCAACACAACGCTTAATTACAGCCATTAAAAATCCTTATACCACCATCTTGGGACATCCAACAGGAAGAATTTTACTATCCAGAGAAGGCTACCCTATCGACCATAAAGCTGTTATTGATGCTTGCGCTGCGCATCGTGTTATTATAGAAATCAATGCCAATCCGCTTCGCTTAGATTTGGATCATACTTGGATTCCTTATGCTTTAGAGCAAGGGGTAAAAATTGCAATCAATCCAGATGCCCATAGTTTGGAAGGAGTGCACGATGTTCATTTTGGAGTTTTGGCAGCTAGAAAGGGCTTATTAAATAAAGAAATGTGTGTCAATAGCTTATCAGCAAGTGATTTTGAAGCCTTAATATCTACCAAAAAGTAATCTTATGAATCGATTGATAAGCCTGCTGTTTATACTCTTGTCTTTTTGGCAAACCAGTTATTCTCAAACAACGATTTGTGAAAAGAATACCACTTTGTATTTTTCTTGTTATAAATTACTTCCCAATCAAAGATTTAGTTATCAATACATTGATGGTTCGGGCGAGACAATTGGCGTTGGGACATATACTGTTAATAAAAAGGAGCTTGTTTTTGAATACGATAGCTTGGCATCTCCTATTATTACCAAATCCCAAACAGCCCTTGCACCAAATACGATTCAAATTACGTGTTCTTATATTTTAGATTCCTTTCCTAGGTTGTTTCACCCTGTTGTTTATAATAAGAAGCTATTTTTTTGTGACTCTTTAGGACAAGTCAGGGTCCCCAATTACACCGAAGGAACCATTCTTATACACAACTATACCGATTCTATTTTAATTAACCCTAAAATAGATGATGCCAACAATTACCATATTTATACCCACTCTGCTGGTGATAAATTCATCGCCAAGGGTACCGTTCAAATATTGGAGAAAAAAGGAAAGTTGTACCGCCGCCGCATCCAAATGTACTTTGACAAGAAAGGTCTTCCTAATCCTGAAAAAGAAGTTTGGAAATATATCTATTTTAATGTTTATGAGTAGGTTTTATTATTAGCAATATATTGGGACTATTGATCGTTTCTTATTCCTCTATTTTAGAGCTACTAATATAGTTTTAACAGACTATTGATGATTTAATTCCTTGTATTTTTTAAAATCTCCGTAACTTACTGTTCCAAAATTAAAACTGTTATGAAGATTTATTTGATTGCGTTCTTATTGTTATTCCTCCATTCGCTCACTTACAGCCAAGTAATGGATAGCGTTGTGGTATCTCCTGAAATGTTGTCTAAAGCCAAAGAATTCGAATTGGCAAAGTACGATGTCTCTAGAAAAAGTAAGTATATCATTTACTTACCCATGAATTACTCAAAATTCTTATTTACAGAAGACGATAAAGCATTGTTTCATACACTCAAAGATACGATGATAGAGCGCATCGACTTGGTTTATACGGTATTTAGAAGAAGTAAAACATTTGACCAAATCAAGTTGAACAAGGAACGTTATGAGATGTTCCAACAATTTTTTCCGCAAGCATTTAATAATAACTTGATTGATTGGAATTTGATGGCTCAAAATGGAACCATGGACTATGAAGAAGCACAAACTTATTTTCATGGTTTTGTCATTTACCTCAAACCCCATCGAGTAACGACCAAAAATGGGATTACGATTAGTACCGCTATGGACCTTAGAGTTGATGAGCCAGAAACAAAAGTATTGGAAACCAACGAAGAAGTAGCTCAAATCAAAACCTTGCTCAACAAGTCTACGGCAACCAAAATTATTCAAGATACCACTTATACTAAAATTCGGAAACGCTTTTGGACAGGAAAATACTTGTCCAAAACCAAAGCTGGTCGAAAAAAAGGAAAACGATTTACCAAAGAAGGTCCCAAACGTCCAAAGGAATATCGCTTCAAAGAAATCAAAGAAATGAAAATAACGGAACGAGAGGTTCCTGACTTGGATGCTGCTCCCGAACCCGAAAAAGTTATTGCTGAAATGACGGAGGATTCTGTCGTTTATTCTGTCCTTAATCGAACCTTAGGACGATGGGATGACCATGTAGTGGTGCAAGATGTAACGGGAAGTATGCACCCGTACTTAACCCAAACACTACTCTTTTTGCGAAGCCATATCAAAAAAAACACCACCGAAAAGTTTGTTTTTTTTAACGATGGCGATAGCAAACCCGATGGTCCTTTGGGCTACTCTGGTGGTTGTTATTACACTAGTGCTGATAATGTGCAAGAAATTGAGGAAATGGCTTTTGAAGCAATGCGCAATGGAAAAGGGGGGAAAGCTCCTGAAAATGATGTCGAAGCCATTCTTTATGGCATTAAAAAATTTCCCAAATGTAAAGGAGTTGTATTAATTGCAGACAACTTTTCTAGAGTTCGAGATTTTCGCTTGATTCCTAGGTTAATGAAGTTAGGAAAACCCGTTCGGGTTGTCGTTTGTGGCATTGCCAAAGGGGATGTCATCAACTTAGACTATATCTATTTGGCACGTTATACTGGTGGTTCTTTGCATACTATTAACGAAGATATTACCGATTTGGCAGACAAAAAAAATGGTAGTGCCTTTAAAGTTGGCTCGCAGTATTTTAAACTGGAAAATAATGTCATCAAGTTAATTCACCAAAGCAAATCCAAACATTTTGATCGTTTTTAGTAACGCCCTTCTATCGGGTATTGATATAATGCTGAATCCATTTTCATAATTTTGATAAAACTTGGGCGCATTTGTTTGCCGTGTACCCCAAAAACAGAACCATTAGTTAAGTAAATAAAAAAGCTTAAATTAGAGGTATGAAAAAAAGAAAATTTACTGCAAAATTTAAAACCAAGGTAGTTATAGAAGCCTTGAAAGAAGTATCCAGTTTATCCGACTTGGCAAAGAAATATAACTTAGCTCCGACACAAATTAGTGGCTGGAAGCGTCAATTTCTGGAAGGAGCCGAGGGTGTTTTTACATCTAATAAGGGAGGGAAAACAGAAGAAGAACGAGAAAAAGACAAGCTCTTGAGGACAATTGGTGAGCTAAAAGTAGAAAATGACTTTTTAAAAAAAGTGTTGAAATGAAGCCCTTGGATGAAAAACGTGCCCATATTGATAACAAACATCCAAAATTGAGCATTCGTAAGCAATGTAAGGTACTAAACATCAATCGCTCTAGTTATTATTACCAAGCGAAGACGGAAAATGAGTTGAATCTAGAATTAATGCGCTTGATGGATGAACATTATCTACAATATCCATATAAAGGAGCCAAGCGAATACATATTTGGTTAACAAAAGATTTAGGGTACAAAGTCAATCTTAAACGAGTTCGACGTTTGTATACAGCAGTGATGGGCTTGCGATCTATATTGCCTAGTCCCAATACTTCCAAACCAAGCAAAGACAAGGATAGGCAAGTATATCCCTACTTACTTAGAGATTTGAAAGTAGAACGCCCTAATCAAGTATGGGCAACAGACATTACTTATCTTCCCATGTCAGGAGGCTTCATGTATTTGACAGCAATCATTGACTTATATTCTCGCTTTGTTGTTGGCTGGTCTTTATCCAATAGTATGGATGCTTCTTGGTGTAAAACTCTGCTAGATCAAGCAGTGGAACAGTATGGTAAACCTGAAATTTTAAACACAGATCAGGGCAGTCAATACACTTCCCATCTGTTTATCAAGGCTGTTCAATCGCATAACATACGTTTGAGCATGGATGGGAAAGGTCGTTGTATAGATAATGTATTTATTGAGCGGCTCTGGTGGTCGGTTAAATATGAAAATGCTTATATTTATGAGTACAAAGATGGAAAAGCACTTTATCTAGGTTTGGAGAAGTACTTCCAATACTATAATTTTGAACGTAGACATGCTGGCATAGACCATCATTTGCCAAGCAACCGATATTTTTCTTCCAAAAACACCCCTCTTTTTTATGAGGGCGATTTGCAAGAAAAATATCTACAGAATATTCATTACAAATCAGCTTAAACTGGTCCTAAGGATAGGGTACTCCGCAGTTCTACATCATCCATCAACTTATACTCTACAATAAGAAAATCTCGTTTGTAAGTGGCGATTACCTTACCTCGCCACTTGTCTTCTTTTTCACCTTTTAGTCTTTCTCTAAAAAAGCTTGAACGATGTTTCCCATTTGTTGACCCTGTGATATAATAAGGCTACTTTCATTGAGACTCGTTTAAAATGTTTTTTCCGTTACATAAAATCTAAAAAAGAGGTCGAGGCTGAAACTCCTTTGCACTCATGATAGGAATTAATCTTTAGCTTGGTTTTATGGATTCTTTTTTTTCGTACCTCCTAAGTTGGGCATTCTGACAAGGGCAAAATTTAGGGTAAGCAATTGTTTGAAGTGTTACCGACTCTCCCCAAACATCATTTGTCAAACTATCATAATGATAATAAGGGTCTACTTCTAAAACTCTGAATTTGCATTTTTCGACCTCAAATTCACTGCCTTTACCTACTTTTATATCTTTTTTACCATTATCAAAACTTATTATTGCAAAGTATCCAGTAAGAATAGAATCACTTGGCAAATGATACGTGCTAATAAAATATGCCTCATTTTTAGGCATACTAATCATGATTTTAACCTCTTTGCCTAATCTTGCCCAATGATTGCCTTTTGAGTAGGTAACAACTGGTTTATTAGGATAACCAAGTGTATAATATTTGCATCCACAAGCCTCTAGAAAAAAAATGGAAACTAAAAATAATACAACTTCTTTCATGTAACTATAATTTAGCATAATCTATAAAGTAACTACACAAATTTTGCCAATTTAATTCCAAATGTTCTTTCCCGTGGGGGTTTTTTAAATAAAAAATTACGCCATCAATTTTATCCAAATAGTAAAAATGATCATAATATATTTTTTGTCCATCATTTAGAATAATATGAGAATTTTCATTGTTTGGGGCGTCCATAGAGCCTAAAGTCAAAGGCGTTTTATTTTTAAGAGCTTCCTCAAAAATCTGTAACAATTCTTTTTGGTTTTCTTTTTTTACCAGACCTTTTGTAGCTGTCTTGCCTGTAAGTACTTGTAATGTTTCTAGTGAAGAACCACCATCTAACAAAGCATCATAGCCTCCCATTGCTTGCGCATAAGCTTTTTCTAAGACTTGAACCCAGAGTTCATTATCTCCTTTTCCTGCATAGGCAGCTTTTTTCTTCTCGTTTCGAACAAATTCATTTTTAACAGGAATAATTGTTGCCGTACGTTTATCAGTACTAGGGTCTTTTCGCAGAAATAACGTAACTTCATAAGAACCATCCGATTTTTCCTTAATTAATTTCTTTATATCATTAGGTGCATTTTTTGCTAGAGCAGCAATAGAACTCAGTAAAAAACAATCATCCAAATCTCCCTGTTGTACATCATTGGCATCTATATCATATTGATGTTTTTTTCATTTAGGGTAATTTGTATTAAAGGTTATGTATGTAAAAAGTTATGAGAACAGTTACTGTATCTTTAATACTGTTGTGATAATTTCAGCGTTAGATGGTTTTCGCTTGGCGCTTGGTTTTTAAATAAAAAAACGTAAATTGCCATTGTGAAGTATTCCTTATATGTTTTATTTTTGCGACTGTAATTCGCAACTATTGGAGGACTTTTTATGTACCACAACTTGAATTAAAAATAATCGCATTAAATAAAATACCTCTTTTATCGCAAAAATACAAGCTATAGTAAAAGTTAAGCTATCTATCTACGCCACCACCTCCAAGCAACAACAATCACAAGCCCCAAAGCAACAAGCCCTAGCCCCCAGTACATCCATGTAGATTTACGCATAATTTGAATAGGTTCATCATTTCCAACCAGCAAAAATGGAGACCAAAAAGCAGGATGAGGACCAATTCCTGAAGCATTTTGCATAAAATTCAATTTAGCTTCTCGTAGAGCCTCCGACTTTGTCATACCATTACTTAAATTTGAATAAAATATTTTCATCATCTCAGCAGTTGCAAAGTCGTTGACTTGCCACAAAGTCATCACCATGGAAGAAGCCCCTGCATACATAAAAGAACGTGCTAAAGAAGCAATTCCATTGCCTTTCTCAAAAGTACCAAAGCCTGTTTCACAAGCAGAAAGCACGACCAAATCTGCATTTAATTTTAGATTTGCGATTTCATAGGCTTGCAAAAAACTATTTTCTATACTATCCCCATCTTCTGTAAAAATCAGACTAGACAAAATAGGCTGTTTATAATCCAAAACGCCATGCATAGCTAAGTGAATAACCGCATAATCTGCTACTTTTTCTTTGAACAAACGCTCCGAAGCATCTTTGTCAAAACCAAAGTAGCCTTGAAATTCTTTGGACAAAACATTCACCTCTCGTCGAGCTGCATAGAGCGGTTTCAAGCCCTTTCGACCTCTATAATAGTTGGGTAATCTAAGATCTTTTTTTAGGGTATCTAAAGATATATCGTAGTTTGCCGCCATAGCTAATATTTGTCCATTATTAACCGACTTGGTACTTTGCTTGTTCTCTTTCCACAATGTTGCAGAATAATTGTAACTCACTTTAAAATGCTTAATTAAGTAGTCCAAATCTGGATAATTCACCTCTCCTTGTGGTGCTGGGTTCATCAAAAAAACTTCAAATGGCAAGTAAGCTAATTCGCCATCAGGAACAATAATTAAATGTTCTATATCCGAAGTTTCTCTTAGAATAGGTGCTATCATTTTTTTATAAAACCAATGCGCAGGGCGTGTATAAGCTTCATAGGCTTTTTCTTGATTTTTTGCCAACAAATCGTAGTTGCTCAACGCTCGGTACAAATCTCTAATTTTTGTTGTCAAGTGCTCTCTTTTCAAAGACTGACGCACCAATTTATATTCCTTTTTATCAATATAGAATAAGTACAAAACCGAATCAGTCACAACATATTCTAATAAAGCTGTTTTAGGGGACAACAGAGCTTGAATTTCACGTAGAGTGGCATTATCACTTTTGTATTTTAATTGAACATAATTCGGGTAATCCTTTTCTAGCTGCTGAACAAAGAAACGAATATCTTGATTGACTTCATTCAATAACTTGCGCAAGCTATCTTGTTCTACTTGGGGGCGTTTGGTAATTATATTAGCTTGTAATTCATCCCTTTCTTTAAACAATTCATTTTCTCGGTCCATCAATGAATCTGGCAAATTGCCCAATCGATATGCCTTTTCCGCCTTCGTTGCCTCTAACAACAAGACCGATTTATTTGCTTCTGCCAAATCAAAAGCCTGCTCTACCAAATTTGCTTGTTCCAATAAATACAAACCTCTAGCATTCCAACGTTCGCTACGTTCCAGTACTCGCAACTTGCTCGTACTATTGGTATATAACTTTCGAATTTTTGTAAATAAATCATGAGCAAGGCTTGTTACAAGCAATTGTTTGGCTTCTTTGTCGGGTGCTTGTTCCTTTTCTAATAACAAATACAAGCGTTCTAACCCTCGTAACATTTGGTTCAGATGATTGATTGATAAATAATCTGCTTGCATTAAACTATCTCTCCATTCTTGTGTAGGTACTAAACTTATAGTTGAGTTAGATGCAGCTTGCAAGCATTTATGCAAATAGCGTTTGGCTTTAGGTAAATTGTCAAGACGGATATACACATCTACTAAATCATTGACACAGTTTACATATCCCTCGTGCTGAGTACCAACTTTGCGCTCCATAATTTCTAAAGATTCAAGGCGTAGCTTTTCTGCATCTTCATAATGCTCCATCTTGAAATAAGCACTGGCAAAATTAGACAAGAAGATAGCATACTTGGGATGGTTCACTCCTATCGTCGTTCTTAATATTTCTCGTACTCTTATAGACAATTTGATAGCTTCATCATATCGCCCTTGTTGTTTGTAAGAAGTAGCCAATAAGTTTAAATTATTGGCATAAAGGGGATGTTTTGTTCCTAGCACCTTTTCTCGAATTGCCTGTACCTCCAAACACAACTTTTCTCCTTCTTTGTTGCGTCCCATTTTTAGATACAAAGCTGCCAAATTACTTAATGTATTGGCATAACGTGGGTGCTCTTCCCCATACACTTTTTTAGCAATGCCAACAGCTTCTAAGTACAACGGCTCTGCCTCCTCAAGTTGCTCATTAACATAATACAAAGCTGCCAAATTCGCTAATGTATTGCTATATTCGACATTCATGCCCCCCGATATTTTGGCATTAATTTTTTTATTTTCAAGATACAATAGCTCAGCTTCCTCATAACGCCCCATATAATAATACAACACAGCCAAATCATTCAAAGTAACCGCATAAGCTTGACTCTCTGTTCCTGACAATTTAGCATTAATAGTTTTAACTTCTAGCAATACTTCTTCTGTCTTTTTGAAGGCACCAGTTCTTCTATAAACTTTTGCCAATCCACTTAATGCATCAGCAACATCTTTATGCTCATGTCCAAATAGATTGGTAAAAATAATCTGTCCTTGTAAAAAAAGTTGTTCAGCAACCGTATAATTTCCTGAATACACATTCAAAAAACCCAAGTAATTAATATAAGCACCATACGTACTATCTTTGACGCCCACCGTTTGCGCTGCTTTTTTCAAATTAGCTTCAGCATATTTAATAGCATCCGCATAATTTCCTTTGAGATAAGCTGCTTCAGACAGCGAATCCAACACTTCATGATCTAAATCTAATAATTCAGTAGAAAGTGTATCTTGAGCATAAGTAATTTGCCAATTTACAAGTAGGAAACAGTAAAAAAATAATTGCTTCATAGATTAATTCTGATTAATGGGAATATCTAGAGTTGTGTTTTAATACAAATGAGTATATTGTCTATTGGGTAGATTAGTACTTTATCAAATAACTATCTAATAATTACTTGATAGAATACTAAGGAAAGGCTAGAATAAATGCCTAAAAATACCAATATATCCCCACAAATAAGTAATTGATTCTAAGAATTTGCCTTTGTATGCTATGGATTTTTTATTTTTCTACCACAACAATCAATTTCTCATATAAGAATTCCCTTTTGAAGCACAAAGTACTTGTATCAATAAGCGATTGAGTTGTTTATTTTAGTAACAGTGCAGCTAACTATTGTTATTTAGAAATCATAGATATGTTCGATTCGTATTTTCTGCCGATTCAAAATTCTTAATGTTTCGCACAAATTTGGAACGGGCGTAACCAATACGATTCTTTGCTCATCTACTTTAGAAGTAATCGTTTGCGTAAAAAGGGGTTGACAATTGGGAATATCCAATTGGGTATCTTTTGGAGTTAATAAACTAATCAATATGGCGGAATTATTCCCCGCTACTTCCTTAACATTAACTCCTTGATGGGCTAGATATCGAATAGCAGGAATAAACGCAGCATAGCGAGGCAAACTAAGCAAAGCAGAACTATCTGGCAATACAGTCATAACTGTTGCTGACGTTCCAATGTTTTTGGGCAAATGATCAACTAAAACAACCGTATTCAAAAGGCTTTCTCCATACATAGATTCCGACCCCATTTTCATCAACTGTCCATAAAATGCTTTAAATAACAATTCTGAAGTTAAGACATATTTGCGTTCCCATTTTCTCAACAAATGAGGTCCAAGCCAAGAAGTTTGAGTCCACAATTCTTGTAGTTGCTGCCAATAATCAAAATTAAACCATGGTTCCTTTCGTATAAAATCAACATATGATTGCAGGTAAGCAGCATTCCATTGATCTTCTTCGGTAACAGGAATTTTAGTATCGGTTACTCGACCGACTACTTTCTCATACCAAGCCTTCATTAAATACTCCGTGGAAGTACTTGCCCCTATAACCATAACCATAGTATGATACTCAGAATTAAATTCAAAATTACCCTCCATCTGCTCGGATAAAATTCGGTAACTATCCCAAAATTGCTCGTGATGTGTCACATAAGACAAGGTAGTAGCGGTATGTTCTTTGAAATAAGCAGCTTGTTCAGCAGGGCTATGCACCAAATACCATTCTGGATATACCCAAAAAGTATTGTCTGCTGCACGTCGATGGTTGGGAGGGGTTATAGGGTTTTCATTTGTTTTCAACCACTGTTTATCAATAACAAGCCCCGCTCCTTCTGGAAAGGTTCGTTGCATTCGTTGGTATTTTGCATAATGAATACAACCTGCAATAAAAGCCAATAAAACAATTAAAATTCGTAGTCGATTCATCATTTACAACTTTATGAGTGATACTAAGGTGTTGTCTGAAGGATCTTTGTGTTGCAAAATTCGGAAGCCTTTATCCTCGAATCCCAACTTACAAACTATCTGACACCACTCTTCTATCGACTTAAAGTTTCTAAACTCATTTTGATTAAAATCCCAAGATTCATTTAATCCTAAATTAAATACGGTGTGTACCAAAGAGCAAAAGGTTGCCATTGAAGCTGTTCCTGCATCGTGATCACGCAAAATAAAACGCCCCCCTTTACGCAAAACTCGATGTATCGAACGAATAAAAGGCTCTAAAGCTTGAACAGGGCAATGATGCAAACCAATCATACAAGAAACCACATCAATACTAGCATCAGGAACGATATTGGGATCAATAGGTTGATAATCTAGCGGAATGTATTGCCCTAATTTTCGGATTTGCCCACGCTCCAACATAGCCGCAATAGAATAATCAGGCGCATAATCATGCATGATGTAAATATTTCCAGTTACGTTCACCTTTTTTCGCAAATCGGATATGTAACGTGCTGGTGCCCCTATCTCCATATACCCATCTATCTGTTTCTTTCCTTCCAACAACTCCAAAGTTTGACGAGTCATTTCTTGCTTTTGTTTTTTTAGCGCAGGCAACCCATATCTTAAATCTGCCAAGAAAGGTTTAATGGTTGATAGCTGGCTTTGAACCAACTCATAAATAGCTTGATCAGCTTGTTTTTCTTCACAAGCTTTTACAATAAGATGGTGAAATTTTTCCTCTGGGTACAAATTATACACTACTTGCAAAAATCGAAAAAAAGCATCGCGTTGCTTTACATCAGAAAAGACTTGTTGAAATTCTCCAGTATTAGTCATATTGAGTTGTTTTTTAGGCTGATAATAATGATCCCAAATCACATTTCTAAAACGAAACTCAGGATCCAATTGCGCTTTTAGTTGGAATAATTCTGTTGCTCTAGGATAAGCTTTTAAAAATTGTGCTCTAGTCGCATGAGCTTGATAAGGCAGATAGTATGTTCCTCCTATTTCCAGAACAGCATCTACCAATTCTCTGTTCCAAACGGCAACAGCTCCTTTTGCTGCTGCACTTGTTTCTTGTTTATAATATACGACAAACGCAAATACTTCTTCGCGTGCCCATGCGAGATAAGCCCCTTCGTCAGGGACAGCGTGTCGAATAGAAATATTGATAACATTTACTTTATGACGTAAAAATATTTCATTCATTTTGTCTGAGAATGCATCAAACTTCAAAATAGGCACAAAATATTCTAACAAAACATACGTTTTCCATTTGCGAGATTTAGGTTCCAATTCTGCTACGTCGTATCCAGCCTCATAATTTCGCCAATGCACACGCTTTCCCAAATAAAACAGAGGTTCAATAATGTGTTCTCTTCGCCATTTTCCAAAAGGAGATTCAGAGGTCACCCAGAAAAAATAACGCTCCAAAGGATAAGAAGCTTTCAAGGGCATTAAACGATGCTTTACATTAGGTTTTTCGTCTGTTTTCACCCAAGATACCGCATTAATTTTCTGAATAGAAGGCAAATACAAATCCGCATTATGAAAAACAATTTTGTCATCAAACCGAACATTTTCATCAAAAAATGCCCAGTAATCTTTCCTATTCATTTTTTGGCGAACTCGTTTTACAGGAATATTATCCGTCAATGCCAATTCGACTTGAACCAATATTCCTAATCCTCCATATCCTCCCACTACTCCAAAGAACAGCTCTGTATTTTCTGTTCGACTAGCGTGCTTCAAGCTTCCATCTGCCAAAACTACATCTACAGACAAAACAGACAAAATCACAGCACCCAAGCCCATGTAACGACCGTGAACATTGACACTAACCGAACCACCAACTGTAAAATTGGCATAGGTTTGCATGATCATCACACTCAAATTATGAGGGTCAATATGTGCCTGTATATCGCACCACCTTACTCCTGCTTGAACCTTAATGCGTTTTTCTTCTTTGGAGAAAGTTACGATTTGATTAAATTGGCGCATATCCAAATGCGTACTTTGAGTACTAGTGGTTTGCCCTCCCATACTAAAACGTCCCCCACCAATAGAAATACTGCCTTCTGTTTGTTTAACGATGTCTTGTATTTCTTCAATGCTAGTAGGGCACTTAATTTCCGCCACAATAACAGGGTTCAATTGCGTCACATCATTAACAATACGCTCCTTAGTTTTTAGATGGTAGATTTTTTTGCCATCAGGCACTTGCAAATAGTCGTCTGCACTAGAGGGATTTCCCCCATAATCATTCGCAGCAGCTACTCCTTTTTTAAAACCTAATTGATAAATTAACCATAGTGGTCCTAGAATTGGGATGATTAAAATCAATAAAGCATATCCAGACTTTCCGACATCGTGTAACCGCTTGGTCGCAGTAGCCAACAAACTCCAAAACAAAAAGGGATACAAAATCATTGTTGCTGGAGTACCAAAAACATACTCTATTAAATTGTAACACACATAAAATGCTAACCAAATAAAAATTACTGCATGCCAATACGTTATTCGGTTGATACGACCAATATAGGTCAACATCAAATAACTAATGGGAAGTTTTTGTTGAAGCTTTTTAGGTTTCATGCAATATTTTTCTTATTTATTGAAGTAATGCTACGCGCTAGTTTTTAGATTTTTCTCGACTTTCGGGCAAAAGATACACAAAGTAACGTTTTTACAAAAAACTATTTTGTAACAAGTATTAACAATTAATATAAACTATGTTTTATAAAAAACTAAATGATGCTACCGAATTTGTAGCAGGAGATCATACCAGGTTAAAAGAAATTATGCACCCTTTGCATGACAATGTTTCTATAGGATACAGCCTAGCTCATGCACGGGTGGAAGTCGGTCAAGCCTCTCTTCCCCATCAACTCAAAGGCTCTGAAACCTATTATATTTTGGATGGAAAAGGAGAAATGCACATTGACAACAAGAGCTTTGAAGTGAACAAAGATGATGTCTTTTTAGTTCCTCCCAATGCCTCACAGTATATTAAAAACATTGGTCAAAAAGATTTAGTTTTTTTATGCATTGTAGAACCTTATTGGCAAGAGGAAGAAGAGGAGATTTTTTAATTAGAATCGCATTGAAGCTTCTACCCATTCCCTCAATCAACTAGCGACACCAATACTTTTTAGAATTTTTTTGAATTGGTCTTTCATGAAGCACATCTAACGATTCTGTAATTAAAATACAGAGCTAATAGAATTATTTTTCATAAAAATGAGTTGTATTATTACATTTAGCAAATACATAACCCTTCAAGCATGGAAATGAAATATTTTTTTTCTGTAATAATACTATTTTGGAGTTGGACGCAGCAAGCGCAAGATAATATTGATTTGAATCTTGAAAGTAGAGATACCGCTTCTCTTAATATCATACGGGTCTACCCTGATGATTTTCCCAAAATTACAGTAATTTTTAATGCGGCAACTCATTCTGGCAATCCTATCTGGAACTTATCTAGGCAACAAGTTCAAATCTTCGAAGGCACAACACCCTGCCCCATTCATTGTTTAAAAAGAATATCTGAAAATGAATCTATAAAAATAGGATTGGTCGTTGATCATTCAGGATCTATGGCAGAAGATTATAATCAGCTTTTTGATAAGAATGGTAAATTTCTAGGTACGTATAGTCGATACGGTCAAATTATTCCTCCCAAAGGTTATATTGCTCCCATTGATAATGCAAAAAAAGCTGTTAAAGGTTTTGTTCAATCTATGGATAACCTCAAAGACTCTATTCAAGTGGTTGGTTTTTCTGAAAAAGTAGACAAAGTTCTTGATTTTTCTAGCGACCAAGTTCTTATCAATAAGCAAATTTCGGCCATGAAACCCACCTCATTGACCGCTTTTTATGATGCAGTCAAAGTCTCTTTAGAAAACATAGCCAAAGAATCAGGCATAAAAGTAATCATTGCTTTATCAGATGGAGGAGACAATAGTTCTAGTGCTACCTTAGAAGAAGTCACTCAACTAGCTCAATCCATGGAGGTTCCTATTTATACCGTTGCCTTGGGCAATGCCAACAAGGAAGCTTTATCTCAAATGAGCGAAGCAACAGGAGGTAGTTTTTATTACACCGAGTCCTCCAATGCTTTATCCAATATTTATGATAATATTTCTAAAAAAATACGCTCGATTTATGAGTTAGGTTACGCTTCTGAAAATCTTGCCTCCAACGCTCAAAGAGATTTTCGTTTGACATTTGACATTGACTCCATTTATTTGACCAACAATGACATTTCTTTACAACTCCCCTCAAAAGTTGTCCAACATTTAGAAAAAAAAGAACAAGAAGCTGCCCAACGCTTGTACACCTATGCTGGCATGGGAATCGCTGTTATCTTACTAGCAAGTAGCTTAGTTTTTTTATTCAAAAAACGCCAAACAGAAGATACATCTGATCCACAGCCTTCTCAACTACTCAAAACCTATCCCAATCCCTTTGAACACAGCCTTTATGTCAATTATATCATCAAAGGCAATCAACCTGTTTTACACTTAAGTTCTATAGACGGTGTTCCGATACTAACACGACAACTCAATCCTAGTACATCTGCCATTCAGTTGCATCATCTAAATTTGGAAACTGGTATTTATATTTTAAGCCTAACAACAGATAGAGGAACTTCTAATACCCTAAAAGTTATACGAAAGTAAGGTATATTTTTTAGGTCTGTCTATATTTTCTGAAACGGTCAAGTTCATAAACAACAATCGTAATAGCGTTGGCTATTACGATTGTTTGTATCTTGTGCTCCAGATATTTTTTATCACTTTGAAAAAATCAAATTCGGTTCAGAACCTATTTAAACTCCATCTTCGAGTTATAGATACTTGGTTTCGAAGAACATAAATTGCGAACCTACTCTAATGTTTATCAAATGTTTTTGGAATTCTATTTTCATCCGTTTCTTTATCAAAGACCCAAGATATAATCCACCATCTGTCTTTTTCATAAACTAGTTGAATACTATTAATACCTCTTCTTCTCACAGGTCCATCTTTCATCAAGGTTGTTTCATACGTACTCCAAACTTGTGCAATGTTTCCAAAAACCTTGACCTCTCTATGGACTTCGTACTCAAAAAAATCCGTTTCCATAATCATAGAATCTGTATCTTCATGGAACTCACTTATAGGAATAGTAACCTGTTTATTCTCCGAATTTTTATACGAATAAATAGCTTTGGGATGGTGTAAAGATAAGTCACGTGCCCATTCTCTCTGCTCCCCTTTGAAACCAGAGACAACTTCATAAGAAGCCTGAATTAGTCCTGAAATAGTTGCCACATCATCTTTTAATGGATAAACATTTGTTGTGCGATTGTCCGTTAACATAATCTAATTATTTAAAATGATCTTAAAACACTTGTTATCAAAGCATTTTTTGCTTCTATCCAAGTTTGAATAGGCACAAATTAGATGATCTTACGCTGTTCTGCAAAGCTACTATTTAGTTGAACCCTGTATTTATTTACTTTGCCTTATTCTTTATGTTTTTGATTTTCCACAAATGATCTTATTGGATATAACTTCTAAAAAAACCATCTACTAAAGCAACAATCCTTCGATTGATTTTTTTAGGCAATCTCGATAACTTTTAGCTACGGATATTTTATCATTATTAATATAAATGTGATTATCTTCAAGTGCGTCAATTGCCATTAGGTTAACAATATAGGAATTATGTATTCTCATAAAATGCGGCGGCAAGACTTCTATCAAATCTTTCAAAGCCTTGTAGTAAATATACCGCTTGCCCAATTGCATATAAATTTCGACATAATTCCCCAGACCTTTGATATACGTAATTTCGTCTAAATTGATTTTTATGTATTTTTTATTCGACTTGATAAATGTAAAATGATGTTGAGAGCTGTTTGTATCCATACCTCCTAAATATTAGTAATTGTGCTCAATCAAGGATTGCTTTAAGATAAACCCCTTCTCTGCTTTGATATGCCAAGGTGTCCCAATACAAGAGCCAATGTCACTATTTCCAGTACAAGTTCCTGGAGGGCGACATTGTGTATCTAAAATGCGCATTTCTTTGTACACCATACCAATCCCTTTGGCATAAACTTCGGTCGAAAATCGACGTTCGATGTTATTCGTTTTGTCTACTTGAACAATTTTGGCAACATCTGGGTAAATTGTATTGGACAAGGTATCTACAAAGCTATCACCAATATCTTCGCATACAAAGTCATCCCAATCTTTAAACATATCAATAGAACCTCCCCGAATAGGCACCAAAGTATCTCTTCGAATGTATACAATTCCATCCCAACGACGATCTTGCTGCATTGGAGCCACCATCTTTATCATCCGCTGATTGTCTTCTACCCGTTGTACTTGGTCACCTTCTATCTTTTCTGTCCAAATGTTATACAAGACCCAAGCATCATTACTTGTTTTTCTAAAATAACGTTTAATCACAAAAGCAGGGTCACCTTCTCCGTCTACCGTTTCTGTTTCTGTAACTTCTTTTATTTGATAAGTAGTCGTTTGAACTGTACAATTATATTCGTCGTATACAATAGAATCTATCTGATAAGTTTTGTATTTCCCTACTTCTATAGGATAATATTCAAAATCTATTGGTGCCAAGGTCTCGACAATGCGTTCACAAGCAAAAAATAAGATAGATAATAAGAGAAAGAAAGTAATCTTATAATTTAAAAAATTAGACTGTTGCATTTTAAATCAATTGAGTTCATTTAATAGGAACAAATATACCGTTTATTACTAATAATTTAGCTTAAGTAAGTGACAGAAAAGAAGACAAGAAAAATTGATATTTTAACGCAACATCTTTTCCAAACCATTACTGCTGTCCTTTGTATAAATTTATAGTACGTTTTGAAACCCTACATAAAAAGAAAAGAAGAAGTTTTTTGAAAATTAGGTAGAGAAAAGAAAAAGACAGGTCATATTTGTAATGCGAATATCAAACAAAACCTGTCAATATGAAAAAAAACGATTTTTTCACAAGTCAAAGATAGTTTAAAAAGTCTATATCAGCAAGAGCCATCGGGGCATGCACTAAGCCGTTTGAACACTTTGTGTGGCTTAGTGACAGGAATGATTAAACGAAAAAGTAGCCATTTGCCAGATATAGGTAGTGGTTTACCTCAAGATATAGATGCCGCAAGTCGAGTTGTTCATGCCAAACGATTTCTGTCAAATAAGTGGACAGATTACAAGGTACATTATCTTCCCTTTCTAATTGCATTTTTACGTTTTGCTTTATCCAAAAAGAATAATAATCAAGACATTAGTTTAGTAATAGATGGGAGTCAAATGGGAAGTAAACATGTCGCTCTTGTTGTCAGTCTAGCTTGGAAAAAACGTAGTATTCCTATTTGTTGGGTAATCAGAAAAGGGCGTAAAGGACATTTCCCCCAACAAATGCATTTAGACATTATTCAACAAGCAGCCGAAATCTTAAAACCGATTCTTTTTACTCAAACTAAAGTGACTTTATTAGGAGATGGAGAGTTTGATGGAGCATCTATACAGCAATTATGTCGCCTAAAGTTAGGCTGGAAATATGCTGTAAGAACAGCCAAGAATACAATTTTACATGAGCAAGGAGACTGTTTTAAACCTCGATTTACAAAAGTACCAGATGGAGAAACATTTTTGTTTATCCCATCTGTTGAGTTTTCTAAAGAGAAAATTCAAGATGTAAATTTTCTGCATTGGCATGATCCTAAATATGATGAGCCAATATTTTTGATTAGTAATCTAGATGACCCCTTTGAAATTATAAGGCAATATGAACTGCGTTTTTCAATTGAAACCATGTTCAAAGATTTCAAATCAAGAGGATTTAATATGCATAAAACAAGATTAAAGGAAGCTTATGACATATTTAATCTGTTGATTGTTGGTGCATTAGCTTTTTGTTTTATTATGGGATTTGGTGCTTTACATCAAAACAGTCCAGTAAAAAAGAAAGTTCAAGAAAAACAAAATCAACAGTTTTCAATTTTTACATTGGGCTTAAAATTAGTTCATTATTTTATTGAAAGGGAAATCCCTTTCGTCTTTTCTCTCATATTTTCAAAGAACTCGTCTTAGTTTTTTCTAAGTTTTTATGTAGGGTTTCAAATAGTACGTTAAGAAATGCTCCAAGAAGCCTTCTTCTCTAAAATTAACGAAACTAAAGCAATAAATAGAGGTCAAATAGTGAAAAAATGCTCTTTTCTTTACAAAAAAATGTTTAGAGTACTTTTCTTAGACCTTAATTGGCTAAATTATAATCAATTGAAGCTGTTTGAGGCATTTGATAATTTTCTTTTTAGAAAATAGGCTATTGATACCAGAAAAAAGCGTATTTTTGTGCGAATTTAAGACCGTAATTGCATCACATTATTCATTTTACAATATTTTTAGTGCATAGCGATAATAAATCGTCAAGCATTCAAAGCAATTCTCGCACACTTAAAATCACATACTTTAATACTTTTCTATCCATTGATTTGACTAGCAAAGTATCCAAAAAAACTTTATTACTACACTTAATACATAGAAGATTGGCTTTAATAAAATCAATATCGGGAACTAGAGGTACTATTGGTGGAAACACTGGAGAGAATCTAACAGCACAAGACATTGTAGAAAGTACAGCAGCCTACGCACAATGGGTTTTAACAACAACTCAAAATCCATTGGTCATTGTTGGTCGAGATGCACGAATTTCAGGAGATATTGTTAACCAACTAGTTTGCGGCACCTTGCGCATGATGGGTATCAATGTAATGGATATCGGTCTGTCTACTACTCCTACTGTCGAAATTGCCGTTTCTCTTGAGGGAGCTGGAGGAGGAATTATTATTACAGCTAGCCATAATCCAAAACAATGGAATGCTTTAAAATTTTTGAATAGTTCTGGAGAGTTTATCTCTGCCAACGATGGGCAAGATATTTTGGATTTAATTAGCTCTGGCAAGGTCGAATATGCCTCTATTGATGCTTTAGGACGTTACGAAAAAGCAGTTGGCTATATTCAAAAGCACATTGATATTATTTTTGATTTAGACCTTGTGCGACGAGAACAAGTAGTTGAAAAACAATACAAAGTAGTTGTAGATTGTATTAATTCTACAGGTATTTTGTCTGTTGTTCCTCTCTTGGAACAAATGGGATGTGAAGTAATTGCAATTAATGATGAAATGCACGGACGTTTTGCTCACAACCCAGAGCCTTTGCCCTCTAATTTGGTGGCTTTGGCTAGAGAAGTCGTTTTTCATAAAGCTGATTTAGGAATTGCTGTTGATCCTGATGTAGATCGCTTGGCCTTTGTTACCGAAACAGGAGAAATGTTTGGGGAAGAATATACTTTGGTGGCTGTTGCAGACTATGTTCTACAGCACCAAAAAGGAAATACCGTTTCCAATTTATCGTCGACACAAGCCTTGAATGAAATTACTAAAAAACACGGTGGCACTTACACAGCTTCTGCGGTAGGAGAAGTCAACGTTGTCACAACTATGAAAGAAACCAATGCTATTATTGGTGGCGAAGGCAATGGTGGTATTATTTACCCAGAATTGCACTATGGTAGAGATGCTTTGGTAGGAGTTGCTCTATTCCTATCCTTCATGGCTGAAACTGGCAAATCTGTATCACAATTGAGAAGTAGATACCCTTTTTATACCATTATTAAAGATAAAATACAACTTACTCCAGAAATTAATATCATAGAGTTGTTGGACAAACTCCAAGAAAAGTACCACCAATATCCACAAAACACCGTAGACGGACTAAAAATTTACCTAAACGAAAATTGGGTGCATTTGCGTCGTTCAAATACAGAACCCATCATCCGTATTTACACAGAAAGTCAATCGGTTACTACAGCAGAAACGCTAGCTAACAAAATCAAAATGGATATGAGTGCTATTCTAAAAGGAGATATTTAGAAGACCTTTGTTACTTATTTTTTATAAAAAAGTACCATTAGAAATGTTCAAAAGGCATTGATTTAGCTTCTTATTTTAAGCATAGGAATAGCTTCTTTACAGTATAATTAGCAAATATAATTTTACCAAAAGACTTTTTACATTATAACTATTTAGTTTTATTGGACACTAAATGTATATAGATGTCCTTCATAATTATCATATTATGCGTATCTATTTAGACAATGCCGCTACCACACCTTTGTGTGATGCCGTGTTAGAAGCAATGCTTCCTTATCTCAAAAATAATTATGGCAACCCCTCCTCTACCCATCAAGAAGGGCGAACGGCTCGTGCAGGTGTAGAACGTGCTCGAAAAATTGTAGCCCAAGCTATAAAAGCATCTACCTCTGAAATTTTCTTTACTTCTGGAGGTACAGAAGCTAATAATACGGCTATCAAATGTGCTGTTCGTGATTTGGGTGTTCAGCGTATTATTTCTAGCCCAATCGAGCATTCTTGTGTTTTCAACACCGTGAATCGTATGCGGGAAGAAGATATTGAGATTGAGTTGGTACAACTAGATAAAACAGGTCGAGCTAATTTGGATCATTTAGAGACCTTGCTAAAAGATCGCTCTAAAAAAACCTTAGTTTCGTTGATGCACGCCAATAATGAAATTGGAACTCTTAATCCAATTGACAAAATCGGGGAGCTTTGCCAACAGTACGACGCTTATTTTCATACCGATACCGTTCAATCTATTGGACATATTTCGATTGATGTTTCCCAACTTAATATTAGCTTTCTTTCGGGATCTGGTCACAAATTACATGGTCCTAAGGGCGTTGGCTTTTTGTATGTTAATAAAGCAAATGTTATTGATGCTTATATCGATGGTGGAGGACAAGAACGAAAAGTGCGTTCAGGAACAGAAAATGTGGCTAGCATTATTGGATTAGGAAAAGCCTTAGAACAAGCTATTGAACATTTGGAAGAAAGAAGGGTTGAGATTGAAGCCGTTCGAGATTACTTTATTCAAGAACTAAAGGCTAATTTTCCCGATGTTATTATCAATGGCGATTATGCTGGTCAATACTTATTTACAGTGCTAAATGTTTCTTTTAAAACAGACACTCCAGTAAATATGCTATTGTTCAAATTAGACCTAAAAGGAATTAGTGCTTCTGGCGGTTCTGCTTGCAATTCTGGTGCTGTCAAGGAATCAAGAGTGTTAGCAACATTAGGCGTCCCTGATGGTTATCATTCGGTTCGTTTTTCTTTCTCTCACTTAAATACAAAAGAAGAAGTTGATTACACCATCGCTCAACTGAAAGAAATTGTGTAATTAAAAGCGATAGACACATTTAAACAAAAAATGCTAAAGACTTGTTCCTAAATTTCGTAATTTGGAAGCAAGTCTTTTTTTATTCTAGTCACAAAACATCCATCTATGAAACTACTAACCAACTTTTCTTTAGTTTTAATTTCTCTATTGTTAGTTGCTTGTGGCGGAAATTCTACCGAAACGAATTCCTCTACCAATAGTATAGATAGCACAACAACAATGCAAGTAGATAGTTCTGCAAGTTTAAAAGCTGTTAGCAATAATAATGTTCCTCCAGAAAACATTACAGGAACCTATATCTTTGGCGACCAAGAAAGTGCCGAAGGTGGTGGTTATCTAGTAATTGAAGAGCAGGACAATGATTCTCTAAAATTTGAATTAGATATCAATATTGGTGCGCCTAATTACAATTCAGGTACTGCAACGGGAATTTTAAAGTTAGAAAACAATACAGCCGTATTTAAGACCAGCGAATACTCAGAAAAAGATCCTTGTGCCATTACATTTACGTTTAATAATGATCACACAATTGAGTTAAAACAAGAAAAAGGTAGTCCGTTCTCTTGTGGTTTTGGCAATCGTGTATTTGCCAATGGATTGTATGTAAAACAAAAAGAGGAGGCTATTTTCAAATATAAAGGTGGTCTTGAATAGAACGACAGCAGTATGATTTCACAGTAACCGCGTAATCGCAGCACAACGAACTATTTATTGCTATCTCTACCTCTAAAAGGGCAAAAACTAGCCTTTTATGAAAACTTATTGCTGTTTTAGATTGTTATAAGAATGCATATGAGTCCAATAAATAATAAACCTTGTCGTTTATTATCAGATTTGATCAGAACATTATATTCTGGTGATCTTAACTAAAAACATTCTTCAATTTAAAACACAATAACAATGAAATTTATAGGAAAAGTAATTAGTTCAGTCGTATTAGTCGCTGTTGTAGAAATGGTTAGAAAATACATCAAAAATTCATAAAATGTTACCCACATTTGATTTTTAAATCACTATTCAAGGATGAATAGTGATTTTTTTTTATAGATAAGCGTTCATTGCAACCAAACATTCCTCGCATTTGACCAAATACTCAACCAATCTTTACGCCACACAATCTAGCACCATTCTTGTACACTTGATATACATCAGTTATTTGAGTACAAAATAATGCCTACTTTTTTGTCGTTAATACACAAGGTTTATTCGCTAACAAACACTGTTTTTATAGTGCCCATATCATTGGATAGTTTATTTTGTAGTACAGTTATAGGCAATTTGCGTATTTTTTTGTAAAATTGTATACTTTAACTTAGAAAGACCTGTGTCTGTATGCTAGACATTGTTTTTTGTTTCTTTTAAATCAATGGTTCGCTAAAAATTGTATTAATTTACTTTTTTATAATAATGTTGATTAACACCCTTCCATCGTGAGCTTGCTCCCCTAAGATCGGTGTTTTTTGTGCCACTTGCACAAGCCTGCTCAACTATTGCTTAGTCAACTACGTTGTTACCACATCGTTTCAACGATCACGAAGGAGCAGTGTGACTAACTATTGAACAAAATAGTGAACTACTAATTTTATTGTAAATCGTCTATATATTTTACTACTTATAAATGGTCTAATTTTTCCTATAAGTATTGAATTTATAAACGGTTATTATTATTATTCATTACTTCTAAAGAATCATATCAGTTTGATTATCAAAATAATACTTTTAACTACTTAATTCCTTAAATAATTAATAGTCCAACTGATGCAAAGATGATTTTTTAGTTTTTTGTAAAAAACTAAAAAATCCACGAAGTACTAATTATTATTAATATAATTTGTTATTTTTTCAAAAAATCTATCAATTGTAACAGATTATAAATAAAAAACCAACAAACTATGAAGAAGCCTAGCCTATTAGTAGTGCTTTTCTTGGTATTTGCAGTTAGTGTATATGCACAAACACCATTGGACAAAGGAAATACAGCCTATGGTGCTCGAAACTTTAGTGAGGCAACCTTGCATTACAGTCGTGCTGTAATGGATAATCCAGGCAATACAGACTTGCAAATGAAATTAGCAAACTGTTACCGTTTCTTGAATAAAATGAACGAAGCGGAGCAAAGATACAAGCTAGTCTGCCAGAATCCCAATACTGCTCCTATTAACTATTACCATTATGGAACAGTTTTGCAAGCGAACAAAAAGTATGATGAAGCAATTCTTGCTTTTGGAAAATATGCCAAAGAGAATAAGGCTCGTGCAGAAAAAGCACAAGCAGCTTGTGTTTTTGCAAAAAAACAAAAAACGCTTTCATCTGCGTTTCTCGTAAAGAAGGAAAAAGGAGTTAGCCATGTTTCCTATGACGACTATGCTCCATTTTTACACAAAGGTAAATTGTACTTTACTTCTGCTAGAAAAATCAAAATCAATAGTGGTACTTCTTCTAGCACGGATAGCTATTTATATGAAGCAACAAGAAGTGTAGGAGGACAATTATCTGGATTAAAAATTGTAAAAAATCCTATTGAAATTGCACCTCAGAACAATATTGCTCCTTTGGCTGTCAATGCCACAGAGACAATGGCTGTAACGTCTTATAGTCAATTTGCTAATGGCGTACGTCACTTATACGAATCTGCATTTATCAATGTTGGAATGGAGCTTTCGCTGCCTGCCGATGGTATGAAAAGCCTTACTTATATTCCTATGGGCAAGCCGTTTCCTCATGTTGGAGAAGAGCACGCTGCTTCTTTCCCTCATATTACCAATAATGGTAGAACGATTTATTTTGCAGCCTACAATTTGCCTGGCGGATATGGAGGTTTTGACATTTGGGTCATTCATCAACAAGGTTCGGGGTGGACTCAACCTCAAAACTTAGGACCTAATGTAAACTCTGCTGGAGATGAAGTGAGTCCTAGCATTAGTGCCGATGGTTATCTATTTTTCTCCTCAGATTACCACAAAGGTTTTGGAGGATTTGACGTATTTCGTGCAAAAAAAGAAGTTGGTGTTTGGAAAAACGTCCGCAACTTAGGCAATCAAGTTAATTCTTCACATGATGATATGTACTTTGTCTACGATGCAGCTACTCGAACAGGCTATTTTGCTTCTAACAGAGATGGTTATTATGATATTTATAATGGCTTGATGAATGCTAGCCAGGACTTGATGCCACTCATCAATGAGAAAGAAAAAGCTATTCCTGTTAAAGATCCTGTTGTAGCGAATAACAACAATACCAATCAACCGAACAACAATAATAATACGAATACAAATGGTAATATAGGTGGAACTAAAGTACCGAATAACTCTACTGTTTCAGGCACTTCTGGTACAATTACCAAAACTCCTACAGGAGGCTACAAACCTACTTCTGGTAAAACAGACCCACCTATTGATGGGTATAATAAAGGAACAACCAATACAAATACAGTTCCACCAACTACTGTAGTGACCACGCCTACTGTTGGTAATAAACCAACTGTTAGCCCAACAGGAAATGGCAATACGATACCTTGTAGTATGAATTTTTATATTGGAGCTGTTATTGATAAAGAGACCAAACGTCCGATCAAGGACGCAACAGTTTATATTAAAAACCTTCGTACGGGAGAAGAAAATAAGATCAAAGACCCAACCAATCATTATGGTGAATATTCGGTTATTTTAGATCCATTACACGACTATACTATCGCAATTTCTAAGGCAGGTTTCAAAAATCTTGTTTTTGATGTCAATACAGGCAATGGTGGCAAAAAGACATTGTTAGGAACTCGTGCTATGATGGCATCTCCAATGTTAGATAGAGACAAATACGGTAATGTAATTGATGCTGAAGCACCTCTAACTAACGTGGGGCGTCCAACAGACGAAGAACTAATCAATCCAATTAGATCAACAGGGAAAACATTCTCTTATGAATCGAATGGTGCTCCAATGCCTAGTAAGGGATATTTAATTCAAGCTTTGGTTGCAACAGATTTAACAGCTGAAGAACGTTTGGAATTAGAGCAATATGGAAACATTATCACAGAACCAAGAGGGAATAAAAAAGCCTTTAGAGTTGGTATATTTGCCGATGAAGCGCATTTAAACAAATCTTTGGCTGAAATTCGCAAGACGTATAGAGATGCCTTTAAAGTACCTGTTGAGTTAGACAACAACCACTTGGGCGGGCGCATTGCTTTGAGCTCTCAAGTTATTTATCCTTTACCAGAACGCAAGCCATTACCTGTTTTGGATGATGTTCCTGTTAATAATAATTTTGAAGAACGTACCCCTACTGTTGTAGAACAACCTACTATACGAGAAAAAGAATTGGACACATGGACCAATGATAAATTACCAGAAGGCGTTACGGCTAGAGGCGTGTCCTTGCCTGCAGAACCAACTGTTGCCTTTAAGGTTCAATTAGGAGCATTTAAAGATGCTTCTGATATTTCTTTTAGCAATGTTAGTCACCTCGGATTGATTGAAAAACAAAAAAGATCAAATGGCTTGACTTATGTTTATATTGCTAGTTTCAAAACATTGGATGAAGCACGTGTTGCTCGTTCAAAAGCAAAAGAAAAAGGAGTCGAATCACCGTTTATTGTTGCATTCAAAAATGGTGTTCGTGTTAATATCAGCGATGTAGTGAACAACTAATCATTGCCTTCTTACTTTGCAGAAAGCGTTCTGATTTTGTAATAATCAGAACGCTTTTTTAGTTAGTTTTTTAGCTAGCTATCATACTTATTATTTTATAATAATAAGCAAAAATTTTACCCCAGCACCATAAAGATATCAAAGTCTAATCGTATCTTAGAGAGATCATACACCAAACATCAAGCACTTTTATATAATAATATGCATCGCACTAGGCGAAATAGAAATCTACGAATTTTAGTTATCCTACTTATTGGTATTAGTCTATCTATTGCAAATTTTCACTATATTAATGTTACCAAACTAACTAGTAATCAGCAATTAGTTGAACAAGCTGTTCAAGAAACAAAAACAAAAATCAATAAAGAACTCCAAAAAGTTAGTTTAGCTATTACCTCTTTACAGTTGCTATTTGAAACCGCAGATAGTGTTACTCGTCCTGTTTTTGATGCCTTCACACTTCCATTTCTAAAAAATTTACCTGGCATCAAAGCACTAGAATGGGCGCCTCGAATCCTTGATGCTGATAGAGAACAATACAACCAAAAATTGAAAAATGAAGGTTTTGAGGAACACGATATTTTGGCAGCAAATTTTGAAAAAAAATCATTGGATGTTAGTCCCCAAAAAGCCTTTTATTATCCCGTACAATATATTGCGCCCAAAACGTTGAATAAATTGGTCATTGGTTATGATTTGAGTTCAGATCCCAAACGATATGCTATTATCAAAAACAGCCTTGAATCAAATGCTATTTCTGTCTCCCCTCCGTTGCAATTGGTGCAAAACAAAGCGAATACCTACTCCTTTCTTGTAGCAAAATCTGTGACAACCCCTCAAAATATCCAAGGTATCTTGTTAGGTGTTTACTATATGGAAGATTTCATTCACACAATTTTGAAATCTGAATTGCAAGTATTAGATATTTCCATTTACGATAGTTTATGGAATATAACCCCTATGTTTAATAACAGTCATACTAAATTAAACACAGATACTCCTTGTGATAGTCTCGATGTAACCTTATGTGGACGAGTTTGGAAACTGTATTGCAATCCTAATATAGCAATGACAAGATACCCTCATTTACCCATCTCATACGCTTGTTTATTTTTAGGCTTTCTGATTACTTTCTTACTAATTGTAATGGTTTATATGAATGCTAACGGAGAACTTCATTTAGCAAAAAAGGTGGCTAGCAGAACGTACAAATTGAATGAAGCCAATAAGGAACAAGCTGTTTTGCTCAAAGAAATTCATCATCGAGTAAAAAACAACTTGCAAGTAATTACCAGCTTGCTCAGTTTGCAATCTAGTAATATTGACAATCCCAAAATAAAAGAGATTTTTAGCGTTAGTCAATATCGAATCAATACAATGGCTATTTTACATGAGGAGTTGTATCAATCTGAAAATTTGTCCACCATTAGCTATGGAGAATATCTTCAAAAATTGGTTGATTACTTAATTCAATCCATTCTAGGCTCTAATCACCAATTAGAAGTTTCTATTGATGTTCCTCAAACCTTGAAATTAAATATTGATACGGCTATTCCCTTGGGCTTATTAATTAATGAAATTATTACCAATGCCCTCAAATATGGCTTGAACCAACACCAAAAAGGAACTGTATATATATCAATTATTCCTCAAAAATATCCTACCTTTAAATTGTTAATTGGAGACAATGGAAAAGGCTTCTCAGACGAGATCAACTATAAGACAACTAAATCACTTGGATTGAAGTTAATTCGTCAATTGGTTCGCCAACTGAGTGGCACGATTGAAAAATCTGATGCAGGTTCTGGCACCCACTATATTATCTTATTTAAAGAAATAATATAACTTATTCCCCTAACTAGGCAACAACAATCTAAAAAGCTTACTGATAATCATAATCACACACCGAAGTTACAAAATATCGTTGATTTAGTTCAAACTCCCGTACAAGTTAGTAACAAGTACGACTTAGGCTATCTGCACAACAACAATTGAGTTAAATAATAAGCTGCTTTAGCCGAGTTCTAAATGATTCGATTTTTGTCAACTTCACAATACAGCATTTAATTTCATGGCAAAAAAGACAAAAAAAACGTCTCGCACAACTACTACTACCCAAAATACTTCTAACAATACACCTCATAAAAGTTCTTGGCAAAGGAAAATTACTGCCTTTTTTACGGCTATTTTTGGAGCAGGTGTGCTTACTTTTTTTACTCCCCTATTTGGTGTTATTGACAATGCTACAGGAGGTTTTCTAACTCAGATGTGGGGTACAGTTGCCACTATTGAAGAAGACGTTACTAGAAATCTAGAAGATAACAAGGTCACCAACAACGACATCCCTCTCCCTAATCAACAAGAGACAGAACTAGATGAAACTGTAGGCTTGCCCGCATTTCAAAATAATGATAAAATGGTCATCAAGCACCAAGCGTACACCTTGCGTTATAATGAAAAGCATGAACAAGCGGAATGGGTAGCTTATACTCTTTTAGACAAACACTTAAAAGGCAAACATGGGCGAAATGATCACTTTAGATCGGATCCTGATGTTCCCACTCAAACAGCCAAACCAACGGATTATACGCGCTCTGGTTACGACAGAGGGCATTTGGCACCTGCTGCTGATTTTAAATATTCTGCCAACGCAGTTGATGAGTCTTTTTATATGAGTAATATGAGTCCCCAAGCTCCTTCATTTAATAGAGGTATGTGGAAAGGGCTTGAAAATAAGGTTAGAGAATGGGCAAGCCAAAAGAAAAAATTGTATGTCGTTTCGGGACCTATTCTAAAAAAACATCTCCGAAAAATTGGAAAAGATAATCGTATCAGTATTCCCAAACAATTTTACAAAATTGTAGTTGACCTAAATCCTAAACATCCACATGCCATCGCATTTTTGATGCCCAATAAGCTCTGCAAAGGTTTTTATGAGGACTATATGGTCTCTATTGACGATATTGAAGCGTTGACTCAAATTGATTTTTTTCCTAAACTTCCTGATGATTTAGAAACGTATTTAGAAAAAAGTAGAACTTCTGATCGATGGTTCGATGAGGGTCCTGAAGCTATACCTGCCCCTGATGAATAACATCAATTGCAAGCAACGAACTATTAAAAGATCAAACAATAACAATAAAAACTCTTTCAGAGCAAGATTCTGAAAGAGTTTCTTTATGTATATTTATACGGAATTGAATATCCGTATTAGTATGTTCTATACCAAATATTACAACTTGAACCATTCATTGAAATCGTTCCTTGGAAATACTTTATATTGTTAGTTTCTGAAAATGTTCCTGTCAAAGAAATACCTTGTTGACTAAATGAAATAGAGCCATTGGTTGCAATTGCAATATCCTCAATTTTATACGTTTGGTCTAAAACAAAATCTGTATAAACAATATCCACATAGTTATTTCCTGCATTGGCTGGGTCTGTATCTTGTACTATATCAAAATACAAAACATCATAAAGAAAGCTTCCTGGGTCATTCAAACAAGTCATACTATTGATTTGAGTACTATCTAAATCATATGCACCAACATACGCTAATGTACCAACAGTACCACCTCCACCTGTGCCTCCACCTGTGCCTCCACCTGTGCCTCCACCTGTGCCACCTCCTGTACCTCCGCCTGTGCCACCTCCTGTACCTCCGCCAGTACCGCCTCCTGTGCCGCCACCAGTTCCACCTCCTGTGCCGCCACCACTACCAGCGGGTACTGTACAAAGCGGTCCAGTCCATCCTGTAGGACAACTACAATGACAAGAGTCTGCATAAACAAATCCTGTACTTCTTACTGCAACAGCCACAACACCTCCATTTTGACAATCTAAGTGATTACAATAACACTCTGGATTATCAGGAGTATTCGCTTGAAAATCACATGGGTCTTCTTCTGCGCACGAAAATAGGAACACAGATAAGTATAGCATAAAAAATAGTTTTTTCATCTTTTTATTTATTTTTTTAATACATTTTTAAAGATAGCATCAACGATTTACTGGCACACAAGTACATAACATTGAGTAAAAGCCAAAAGAGGTTGACTCGCACTGATATACTATCTTATTTTGATAGATTTTTTGATTTTAAAAGGAGGATATAAGGCCTTTATTGATCCTTTCACAAAGAAAAACCAAAAAATATTCCTTTGGAGAAAAAACTACTAAGAAAAGAGAATCATATTAGACATCATTTGTGTTACTTTATAGTTTTTTCAAATAATTAAAAAAACAAAAAACACTAACTATCAAACACTTACCTATCAACCTTATCTAACTCACTTTATTTTATTTTTTGCAATATTTACTTTCTTATAATTGATATTATCTTTGCGCAACAGAAAAACAAGAGTTTTTTGAGGGATCAAGAGTTTTTAACTTTAAAATATCTAATTTACAAGGTTAAAAAATGTAAGCCTGCAAAGGCTTTGGAATGATATTTTCTGCATTCTTTTTACGTATCAATGATACTTTTAAGTAATCGTTCAAAAAAAATAACAAGTACCACGCAGTAGCAGCGTAGCTAAAACAGCCTTCTTTTTGCGCTACTCTTCATCAGAAAAACTTGTCTTAGCTCGCTAAGCCTTCCTTTTTCTTCTTGGATTCGCAAAAAAATAATCCCATTTTTGTTCTTCTTTTTTCTGACCACTTACTTAAAGCATACCAACCAATATTTAATCTACTCACTTTTATTTCTATTCAAATGCAAGCAATTTCCGCACTTTTTATAATTATTGGTCTATTTTATTCCTCTTTTGCATCTGGGCAGTATACTGCTGATGAGCTTTTTCAACAAGGGCAAGAAAGCTTTGATCAGGGCGATTTTGATGCAGCTGTTGCTTATTACAGCGATGCATTAGAAAAAAATGCCCAAATGATAGAAGCGATCATCAATAGAGGTGTTGCTTATGAACGATTGGAACAATATGAAAAGGCATTGGAAGATTACGAAATTAGTATCGCCATAAACCCTAACTATCCCGTTGTTTATAACAACATGGGATGGATTTATTTTTTATATGGCAATTACAGTAAAGCTATTAATAACTATAATAAAGCTATTGCTTTGGATCCTCAATTTGCTTTAGCTTATAACAATAGAGGGTTAGCTAATAGAGCTTCTGAAAACTTAAAAGAAGCATTAGATGATTATAGGAAAGCCCTTCTTTTGGATCCTTATTATGCCGATGCTTATGATAATATGGGCGATATTCGTTTTGATTTAGAGCAATATTCAGATGCACTAATTCTATATTCTCAAGCTATCGAAGTAGATTCCTTTTTTATATCAGCATATAACAACAGAGGACTTACTTCTATGGAAATTCAACGCTACTGGGATGCTATAGAAGACTTTGACAGAGCTATAGAACTAGATCCATCTATCCCACTGTTATACATCAACAAAGGAAATGCACACAAAGAAAACAAACAATTTTTAAAAGCAATTGTTGCCTATTCTAAAGCTATAGAATTGGATCCTAACAATACTTCTGCATATCTTAATCGAGCTTATTCTAAATTGCAAGCAGAACAGTTGCTAAGTGCCTATGAAGATGTTCATAAAGTCCATCAATTAGACACCAACAATGCATTGGCTTATTATTACTTAGGACTGCTAGAGGCTGCCTCTAACCGCCATCAAGAGGCATTGAACAACTACGGAAAAGCACTGAATTTAGATCCTTACTTAAAAGGAGTTGCCGAAGCGCAAGAAAAAGCAAAAAAAGCATTGGGACAAGATTCTCCAACAACCGACTAATTTCTTTATGAAATATGAACAACACTATAAGAGATTATTAGCCTCTAATAATGCAGCCAATAACCTTTTGGTTTTAAATTTACTTCAAGGACAAGAAAACTGGTCAAAATCTAAAGCGTTGACTTGGATTCTTAATTTATTTATTACCGACCTCCAAGAATTACAACAAGAACGTTTCTTGTATTTTGGATCAACTGGTTTATCCTTTATTTTTCATCACACAATTCTAACAGATTTCCCTCCCCTTGCCGCCTCTAACGACACGACACCTTCTTTGTACAAAGCTATTTTGATCTGCCGCATGCACAGCCAAAAGCAAAGCAAAATTTTGTACAAAATAGATTACATTGAGGATATTTCTAATTTATTAGACAAGTATAAACAACATCTTTTGGAACATTTAGAGCTAATTATTCGTAATTTTGTAACAGAGTTGAAGTAATCCTTAAACCTCTATACTTTCTTAATTCTTATTCTTTGAGTCGTTTTAGTAACAGCATTAAAAATATTTTTTATTTCTTTTGGGTACGCCACCTAAAAAAAACGCTTGTTGCCCTATTGGCAATCAGTCTAATTTATTGGTTTTGCCTACCTAAGAAAATCTTTGATACACCAACTAGTATTGTTTTGGTAGATCGAAATGACTATTTGTTAGGGGCACAAATTGCATCTGATGGTCAATGGCGTTTTCCGCATAATGATTCCGTTCCTCAAAAATTCATTACTGCCATTACAGAATATGAGGATCGACGTTTTTTTGATCATATTGGCATTGACTTAACAGGAATTGGACGAGCCGTTCGAGACAATTATCAACAAGGCAAAATTGCAAGTGGAGCGAGTACCATTACCATGCAAGTCATTCGAATGTCTACGCAGCGCAAAGGGCGTTCTATCTATAGAAAAATGCAAGAAATGATGATGGCTACTCGATTAGAATTGCGCTATAACAAGTCTCAAATTTTAGCCATGTATGCTTCCAATGCTCCTTTTGGTGGCAATGTTGTAGGCTTGGATGCTGCTGCTTGGCGGTACTATGGTAAATCTCCTCAACTCCTATCTTGGGGCGAGGCGGCGACTTTAGCCGTACTGCCCAATAGCCCAGGTCTAGTACATCCAGGAAAAAACAGGCAACGTTTGTTAGAAAAACGCAATTTATTACTATCCAAACTTTTAGAACGAGGTCTAGTGGACTCTATGACAATAACATTAGCCAAGGAAGAAGCGATTCCTCAAGCCCCCTTGCCACTCCCTCGCCTAGCTCCTCATTTGGTCAGTCGTATTGCACAAGACCAAAAAACAACCGACAGCAAAAAAAAGTACGCTTATTTTAAAACAACAATAGAATCCGATTTGCAAATTCGCATCCAACAGCTGATGCTTCAACAATACCAACGTTTGCAAAATAATGGTGTTCACAATATTGCCGTTTTGGTAAGCGACACTAAATCGGGAGAGGTACTTTCCTATTGGGGAAATGTTATTCCACCTAATACAACTGAAAACCAAGGACAAAATGTTGATATCATCACCGCACCACGAAGCACAGGTTCTATTCTAAAACCTTTTTTGTATGCATCTATGTTACACAATGGGAATTTATTACCACATAGTTTGGTTCCTGATGTTCCTATGTATCTTGGAGGGTATCGTCCCAAAAACTTTTACGAAAATTATGATGGTGTTGTTCCCGCTAGTCGAGCTTTAGTTCGCTCACTCAATATACCGATGGTTAGAATGCTTCAACAATATGGAACTGCAAACTTTTGTACTCAACTCCGCAAGATGGGGTTAACAACAATCACACAATCTCCCAAACACTATGGCCTTTCTTTAATTTTAGGAGGTGCAGAAGCTACTCTATGGGATTTGTGCGGTGCTTATGCCAGTATGGGCAGAACGCTTCTAAATTATCAAGAACGCATCCAAGATCAAACCGAAGCATATAGCCCTTCTGATTTTAGACCCTTGCATTATTTACTAAAAGACAGTACTCCCACTCCCAAATCGTTTTTAAGTGAAGCTCCTATCCTCAACGCCACTAGTATTTACAATACGTTTGAAGTAATGCGCCAATTGGAACGGCCTAATTCTGAAGGTGGCTGGCGATACTTTCAATCTTCTAGAGATATAGCTTGGAAAACAGGAACCAGTTTTGGTTTTCGGGATGCTTGGGCAATTGGGGTTACCCCTGAATATACCATTGGAGTATGGGTTGGCAATGCAACAGGAGAAGGCAAACAAGGATTAATTGGTGTAAAAGCTGCTGCCCCAATTCTATTTGATGTGTTTAATCAACTACCTCCAACTTCTTGGTTTACTCCTCCTCAACATGCGTTAAAAAAGCTACCTGTTTGTAAGAAAAGTGGTTATAGGCTTTCCAAATATTGTACAGACATTGATACGGTCGAAGTAGGTTCTAATGCTTATCAAGTCAAAGCCTGCCCTTTTCACCAACAATTACACCTAGATAGCAGCCAACTGTATCAGGTAACAAGTGCTTGTGAGTCGGTCAACAATATGGTTTCAACCTCTTGGTTTGTGCTGCCTCCTTTGGAGGAATATTATTTTAAAAGCAAGAATCCAAGCTACAGAAAACCTCCAGAATTTAGGCAAGATTGTCGTTTTGGAGCTGAACAGCAATCCATGCAGTTTATTTATCCCAAAAATCCAACTACTATTTTTATTCCTGTAGATTTCGATGGCGAAATAAATGGAACCGTCTTTAAGATTGCTCATCAACTCCCCCAAAAAACAGTTTACTGGCATTTGGATAATGAATATTTGGGTATGACAAAGGATTTTCACGAAATGGAACTAAAACCTCTACCTGGTCAACACAAAGTCGTGTTGGTTGATGAAGATGGCGTACGTCTTGAACAACGCTTTGAAATTGTACTCAAAAAACGGTAGACGTTGTTCTTTTAATCCTCTTTACCTTCTGATCATCAGGGGATAAAAGCCTCAATTTTACTTCGTATAACTGCTTTTTCTTTGTACCTTTGGAAAGAGTTACAACATACTCGTAATTAGTATCCCTATTAATTTCTTGATTACTACTCTAAAACCTTGTTGTATTACAATTTATACTTTGTGAATTGGATTCTCTACAGTATTTATTTCACGAAGGAATGACAATTTAATATTAAACAATTATAAAGATGGGTAATAATCATACAAACTATTGGAATGAACGGTGGGCAATAGTTCGTCCTGACATAGAAACGCTCGGAAAAACCTATTACTTTTCGGATTATGGCAGAATGAAAAGTATTGATAAAATTACAGGCAAGGAAAAATTTCTAAAAGGTTGCCAATTGACACAAGGTTTTATTCTTTTTAATATTTTCCTTAAAAACCGTCAACAAAAACGCTTTTATTTACACAAATTAATTGCAGAACAATGGGTTCCCAAAGAACACGAAGGTCAAACCTTTGCAATCCATTTGGATCGAAACGTCAGCAATAATTTCTATCAGAATTTAAAATGGATGTCTCAAGAAGAAATGACACAATTTCTTGCCGAGCACGGTGTTTTTGATCCTCAAAAAAGAAAACGTAACCCACACTATAAGCTTAACCCTGCTCGAGTTCAATTGATCAGAAAGCGATTAAAAGAGAGCAAAAATCGTAGAAAAATGATCGCTAAAGAATTTAATATCTCGGTAGAACATTTAAAAAAGATTGAAAAAAAGGAAATGTGGGGTTGGGTAGAAGAATTGAAGTAGCGTTTAACGAGTTATTAAGAAAATGATTCGCCTCAAATCTGTATCAAAGTCATACTTAAAGTTTATCTTTGTTCAATTAATAAATACTTCGTGGATGATTCCATGAGATTGTTAAAACAAAGGATGATTACTTACTTTAAGTTATTTTTATAAAGCCCCCGATGCATGAAGTTAATTAGTCTATTACTTTTTATAGGTTTGATCAGTTTGTCTAATATTTCTATCAAACTCCCTACAACAGACATAGAGCTAGGAAAAGAACTTTTTTTTGATACATTATTGTCGAAGGACAGTACTATTAGTTGCGCATCCTGCCACCAACCAGCCTTTGCATTTGCCGATACCGTTGCTTTTAGTATTGGCGTTAGAAATCAGAAAGGTACTCGCAATACCCCTTCTTCCATGAATATGCTATCAAGACCTTATTTTTTCTATGATGGTCGAGCTGGCTCTATCGAAGAACAAGTATTAATGCCTATTCACAATCCAATTGAAATGGATTTATCCATCTCTGAACTGCTGAGTCGCCTCAACAATCATAGTCATTATCAAGCAGCATTTCAAGCAATTTATGGTACCAATCCTGATTCTGCTACATTAGGAGCAGCTTTAGGCGCCTTTGTTTTTTCGTTGGAATCGCCAGGTGATTCTCCTTTCGATGAGTGGATTAATGGCAATACAACTGCTATGACTCCAGAACAAATAAAAGGAAGGGATATTTTTAATGAAAAAGCCAAATGTTTTGATTGCCACTTTGGACCAGATTTTACAGGAGATGAATTTAGAAATATTGGTTTGTTTAACGGTAGCGATACCTTGGGAGATGTTGGTCGCTTTGAGCACACCCAAGATTCTAGTGATTTAGGCAAACTAAAAGTCCCAGGTCTACGAAATATAGCTATTACAGCTCCTTATATGCACAATGGCATGTTTGCTACACTAGAAGAAGTTGTTGATTATTATGACAATCCAACACAATTCGTTCATGGAGCTATTAATACAGATACCTTGTTGCAAGAACCTCTAAATTTAACCCAAGAGGAAAAAGATTGCTTGGTTCAATTTTTACATGCGTTGACCGACAAAGCATTTATCAATACGAACGACTAGTTTATAAAAAAAATTCTCGATTCCCAACATAGAGTTACATTAAGAATCAAGAATTAAGTAAATACGGATAGCTAAAAAGCTATCACAAACACTTTCTATTTAACCAAACTTATTTATTTTATAAAACTGTAATCTGTTGTTGCTTTCTCATGACAAAGGTTACAAGCGCCATTCATCAAGTTAGCACCACGCTGTTTTGCACCTGAAGCATCTGTTGCAATGGTACCATCTGCATTCAATATAAACCATTCCCAGTCGTTGTGAGATGAATTGAAACTATTGCCTCTTTTAACCATACCTACGTATGCTTCTACCGAACCAGAAGTGTTGTACACGTGTTTAGCAATCGCTGTTCCTACTGGGTACGTTCCATTAACTGGGTCTTGAGCATCTTTGTAATAAATTTTACGAGTAACAGTACTGTCATTACCTTCATGTGCAGCTCCTAAGGTAGGATCTGGACCTGATTTTGTAGCAGCCAATTGCCAGCTTGCAAAACCAGAAAAAGTAGCATCATCTGCAATAAATTCAGAAGGTTCAGTTGTTTTTTCTTGACAAGATTGAGTAGTGTATGCAATAAAAAGTAAAGCCGTTGCTGCAAAAAATAATTTAGTAATTTTCATTTTTCTTAATAATTGTGATGGATAAAAATGGTAGTACTTACAGAGTAGTAATACTACATGAACTGTCTTTTATTTATATAGTCGTAAAAATGACAGAATCCTTACATATCCATTTGCTTTTTTTTCATTTTTTTTATCATTTCTTTTTTAAAATCCTCTGAAAGCCCCATTTGTTCTACATTTGAGGCTTTTTTATTTTTTATCCAAAATGATAATAATTGGCTTTGTTTTTTGTAAGCGGCGCAAGCTTTGCACATCATTAAGTGCATTTTTAGTCGCATCTTGGTCAAAATAGAAAGGTTTTCCGTTGCTTCCTTTTCTATTAATTGAGTGGCTTTTTTACAAGTATACATAATGAAGTTAGTATCGATTAAAAAGGGAATTTGCCCCCTTAAATTCTAGATTTTTGAACATCTGCGTATCACCTTACTATATATAGTACAGCAAGCTATGCGCTATTAAAGGTAAATTTTTTCTGTAGCAAAATCTACGATTTTATGGCAGTCTCACAAAAGCCCAAGACTTTAGCTTTAACCCAAAAACGTAGGATAGTTATATAGCCATGTTAGAGAGCGGTCTTTTTTAGTATTCAATTGTTTGTAAAATAGCTTTTATATCTTCAATTTTCCCCATTTTTACATCAGGTCTGACTCGCATCTCTATAGTTGCTTCATTTTCAAAACCATACTCTTTTAACTCTTTCTGTTTTTCTTTTGCTTTTAAGGTCAAATCATTTTTTAGAGTTGCTAATGTAGTATATTCTTTTTCAATAAAGATACTATCTGTTGTTATAAAGAGTTTTAGACTAGTTAAGTCTTTTATTTTTATTTCTTGGTAGCTTTGGTATAATTTAATAATACACCCTAATTGAAATCCTTCTGAATTTAGCGTTTCATTTCCTAAAGTCGAGAAGTTTTTTTTTGATAAGTCTATAACTTTATCAAAAGATTCTTCCACCATGTAAAGGTTTAGACTATCATAGATGCTTTTATTTTTAGCAGATATTTCAATTTTGCACGAATCTGAAATGTCTATTTCCATTTTACATAAAACATCAAAGTTGTATTTTTTTATGGTAGAGTCTACATTACTTTTTCTATCAATCAAAGAATTGAAAAGCTTAACTAAGGATTTCTCATCTTTAGGATTTAGCAACTTTTTCTCTATAAGATAATTTTTAAAATTCTTTAGTTCTTCATAGGATTTTTGGTTTTTAATTTGTCTTTCAAGACATTGAAAATAAGTATATTTCCTTTCTTGAGGAGGCTCATTTTTTATAGAATTGTTACAGGATACAATAACCAATGTAAGCCAAATAATCAAAGAAAATTTCATGAGGTTTAGTTTTTGTATTTTTAATACTCTCACTAAGCTTGAAACCAATACTTGTTGATACAAGCACGCAATCGAAGCTTTGTTCGGTGAATTATTTGCCAGAGATTGGTATTGCTGATTCCCAAATCTTGACAGATAAGATCTGTATTTTCGCTTTCCATAATCTTTAGGCGTACAACTGTTCGATAGTGTTCTGGCAATTTCGTCAAGCAAGCATCCAAGACAGCATTAAATTCTTGGTCTGTGATTAAATTTTCTGTATTGGTCCAAGAAATATCTCTTGCTTCTTTGCGCCACATTCCCATTCCTATAAAATGAGCATTCTCATCCATCTCCTCCTCACTATATCCATGCGTAGCTTGTTTGCTTTCTCGTTCTAGTTTTCGATAATAGTCAACAATTTTGTTTCTAAGAATAGAGAACAACCACGATTTTTGGTTTTGAATTTCTCCAGCTTGCTTTGTGCTCTGCAAAGCACCTAAAAAAGCCTCTTGTACTAAATCTTCTGCAACATGCCGATCCCCTGTTTTGGAGTAAGCATACCGATAAAGGGCATCACTATGCGTATTGACCCAATGAGCCACATCAATTTTCTGAGAAATAGATTCTTTCATTTTATTTTTTTTACATGAAAGCTACTAGGGGGCATTGTAGCTGCTTATTGTCTTGGTTTAGGTATTGGAGTAAGTGTCCTATTTCCCTCTAAGTTAATGTAAACTAAGAATTAATAAAACTTACGAACCATAAAAAATAGTTCACGACCACACAGTAGCAACACAATCAAGTACTAATTCAAGATAGCGCACACTATTTATAATTCAATTAAGTAAGAGGTCAGAAAAAGAAGAACAAAAACGATTACTTAACCTTCAAAAGGTAAACCTTTTAGAGCAATACCTAGAAATAGGTGCAAATTCTGTCGTTAACAAAACCTATATCTCATAAATGCTCTATTAAGAAAGATTAGAAGCCACAGGGTTAGAATTTTGTTCTTCTTTCGAGCGAGCCGTTATTTCTTGAATAACAAAAAAACCATCGCTCCCTTGTTGTTGGTACAACGGCATCAAAATCAGACCATCATAAGGAGAACATACAGGTCCATTTTTATCGTATGCCAAAATTTCTCCCTTTTCAATAGGGTCAAAGTTGCTATAAACCTTGCTGTCAATCATTTTAAAGTTATCATCTGGTTTTATTTGATGCACATACATCAACTTAGCTTCTAATGGAAGCCCCTTGGACCGTTCTTCTAACAGTTGATCGTGTTTATTTTCTATATCTTTTGCATAAAAACCTCCTATCGATTTAAAACACTGGATAATTGCAGAGACAGCATGCTTATAAGAATCTTCACTTTGATGCTGCCCTGCCTCAAAGCAAACAGCATTCATATCTACTTCAAAATTTTCTTGTGAAAAATAATGTAAGGTAGTACCTTTTAAGCCATCCAAAAATCCGTGCAATACGGGCGCATGCATATTTAAACCAATTCTTCTCGCTTCTGGATTTTGTGAAGGAATTGTAAAGATTCCTCCATGTGCAGTCGTTGTATGCAAATCTAAAACAACAACTCTAGGAGGTTGGCACAAATCAATATAAGCATCAATTAATTCTAAATTCTCTTTGATCTCTTGATCTTCAGCATCTAAATCTGCTATATTTTCTATTTGACGAATGCGATTAATCTCTTGTGGCAACCAACTCCTATTCAAATCCTTCTCAATATATCGTACATTTGCTGCTGCTGCTTTCATATTTCCCAACAAAGCAACGATTCTACCACAAAACTCAAACTTAGGATTTTTAATATATTCTGCATCAATTGCTTTAAACAACTCCTGAACCGCCTTATATCCAGCAGGTTCATTTCCATGAATTTGAGCAAAAACAATCATTAAAGGTCCTGGCTTACCGCCGATGCGTTCCCCTATTATTCTATTCTTATTAACAACTTTATTCATAAAATTTCGTATTTTTAGGCTACGTCCTATTGAAGTAAAGCTTTTGTGTTTGTTTTCACCAACACCGCCATAACAAACTAATAATCAACAACATTACCACAATCCACCCTAAACTATTGATTATTAACCAAGCTGTTCGAAATAGCAACACAACTAACTACTAAAACATCAACTATAAAAGCTTATTCATACTCCAACCCACTCTTTGATAATTCATTAAGTACACATATACAAACAAAAGTTAAAGAAATTCGCAACTAGTATTGTTACAAATCGTTACAAATTTACGTTATTGTATGTGTAATGTCGCTAAGTCTAGAATGTACTAAATTTATTATAATGGTCGTAAAAGCAAAGATACGATTAGAACTTGAATTTTCCTAGAAGCTGTTCTTAATTTAAACCAAACAGAAACAGAGTAGAAACCTTTTATACCTACTAAAAATTTGGGAAAGGTATTTTTATATAGTAGTTAGCTATGCTGCTACTTCGTGGTCGTTGAAACCACGCAGTAGCAGCGCAGCTAACTATTGTTTATAAGAATTGCCTCAAAATAATATTTCCCATAAAAGTCCTAATTCAACAGTTGACCTTTTTCGTAGCTATTCCATTAAAGTTAGTAATAACCACAGCCAATAATTGAATCATCATAAAGCCTTGTATTTTTCTCTAACAAATTGTTACATTATGTAGTATATAAAAATTTGCAACAATGGTTCTCAGGGATTTTGTCTAATATCAATTAATAATGCCCAAGAGACTTCCAAGTGATCTTATTTATGAAAATAATAACAACACTATTTTTCCTATTTTTATATCCACTATTCATAGCGGCACAATCGGCTACTCCTAACTGCAAGGAGTTATTAGAAAACGCCAACTACTACCTATTGCAAGGAGAATACAAACAAGCACTAGCACATTATCAAGCTGTACAAGTCTGCGACCCTACATTTTCTGGTAGTATTCACAAAAAGATCCATGCTTTATTTGAATTGTTGTATGAACATCGACAAAAAGGCAATTACCCCTTAGGCAATTCTAACTTGGTATTAGATTATCAAAATGGAAAATATGGCTATCTAAATGCACAAGGAAAGGTTGTATTTCCCTATGAATACAACACAGCACTCCCCTTTTCACCGTCAACGGCACACGCTGTTGTACAAAAAGGCAAGCATCAGTATTGGCTAGATAGTTTAGGACAACTTTTTCTTTTGGCAAAATCCGTCCAAGATCTCACCCTTAAAACAGAAGTTTTAGACTTGAGTCATCAAGGTTTAGAAACATTTCCAAGTTCTATCCTTCGTTTTCCAAAACTCAAATTTCTACTATTGTCTAAAAATAATCTATCCGAAATACCAGAATCAATTGATCGACTTCATCAATTACAGTTTTTGGATTTGGAGGGAAACAAACTTAGAGCACTTCCCAATTCTATTGGCAATTTGGAACAGTTGAGCTACCTCAATTTATCAAGAAATAAAATTATGGAACTGCCCTATTCTTTTGGTAATTTGAACCAACTTCGTGTTTTAGAGCTTTCTTCAAATAACTTAATTCAATTACCTGAATTTTTTGGCAATTTATCCCATCTAGAGCGGTTGTCATTCCAATGGAATAAGCTTCAGATGCTCCCCTCCTCTTTTGGTGAATTATCTAGTTTGGAATATCTAGATTTGAGAGGTTCTGAACTGGTCTCTTTGCCTGAGTCATTTGGAGAATTATCCAACCTACAAACACTACAATTAGATTGGAATGAAATTGATTATATTCCTAAAAATATCGAAAACATAACCAAGCTTGAATATTTAGACCTGAGTTTCAAAAACTTAGAAGAGTTGCCTTATTGGATTGGTTATTTTATACATTTGAAGCACCTAACACTTAGCAACAATCTGTTGAGTACAATCCCCGAAGAAATTGGGCTACTAACAGAGCTCCAACACTTGGATTTAAGTGCCAACCAGTTGCAATTGTTGCCACAAAATATTATTCATTTAAAACAACTGCAATATCTAGACATTAGCAACAATGAATTATCAACCTTGCCATTATTTTTTGAAAATTTAACCATTTTACAAGAATTAAAAATTGGCTTTAATTCCTTTTCATCACTACCAGAGTCTGTTGGCAAACTAACTAAGTTAACATTATTAGATTTACGACTCAATAATTTAACCCAACTCCCTAACTCTTTCGAGCAATTAGAAAACTTAAGACAATTGCACTTGGAAAACAACCGCCTAAAAAGTATTCCAAAGGCACTCGGAAAGTTAAAAAAACTCCTTTATTTGGATCTTGGTTATAATAATCTAGAAACCATCCCTGAATCTATTGGGAAATTAATTTACCTCAACCACCTCAACTTAGAGGGGAACCAACTTTCCAAACTTCCTCCATCTATTTTAGATTTGGTGGCATTGCGAAAATTACGTTTACTCAACAACGCCATCCCTTTAGAAAAACGAGCATTTATCGAAGCTCGCCTACCTCATTGTGCTGTTGCTTGGGAATAGCAAGAATTGCTTTGTTACTCTAAGAATGTTTATTTATTCCATTTCATATTATTGGGCAGAGAAAATACTACAACCTCGTACTAGGTCTGTTAAGATCAACCACTAAATTTCCTCCCACTCCCCCAACTGAGGGTCAAATTTAGCAAAATCCCCTGTATCTGTAAATTCAGAAGCTGTCATGCCTATCTCAAAAATTCCATCTTCTGAAAAGCCAGACGAAAAGGACAGTTGAGATTTTGTCAAAATAGCAACAATTCCATATTGTCCTCCTTTGAAATTGAACTCAATTGAATCAGCTGTTTCTTTTTCAATCTGGAACTGGTATTTAAGCAATCTCTCTTTTAAAGATATAAATTGCTCTGCTGTAAAATTCAACACCAAATTTTCATTTTCTAAAAATTCAAATCCTGTGTTTTGTTCTTTAACTTCTTTTCTAAAAAGGTATACATGATAACTCATTGGATTACTTTTTTGGTAAAAAATACTGTGATAGCTTATTTATTAACTCTATTCTATCAATCCTCCACAACGGGAAATTCTAATTCTTTGACTGTTGCTGTATGACGCCCTACCGTCAACAAAAAAGTTGCAGTATCTGCTGTTTGGTTCTTTGCACTAGAGACAATTTTGATATGCACATTCAAATCCTCTCGTATTTCTTTCATACGTTGAATTATTGCCTCAATTTCTTCTCTAGTATCAGAACGTACAGTTCCACGAATAGCATCTTCATCAATATCTTTGTATAATACGCCTGTATTATTCATGACAATATATTCAGGAGTAGTTACATTAATAGACACCGCCTCTTTTACCTTTTGACCTTCTACCAAAAGTGGAATATCCATATTGGGCACCGATAGAATATAAGAAGTCTCCATTTTTTTTCCTTGCAAAGCATACCGCCCTGCTTTTACGAGTTCTCTTAGTATCACTTCGGGCAAATCAACCTCAACAGTAATGTCTATTCGCACTCCCCCTTCATCCCATGCCTGATGCTCTAACAAATGGTTGGGTACTTTGATATTTACATTGGGGCACTTTTGGGGATTTAGGGTTTTCACGACCTTTGTTTGAGCGTTGATCGCTGTTATCATTCCTAGTAATAATAATGTTATGACATTTTTCATAGTTATAATAGTTAGTTGTATAGTATCATTACTTCGTGGTATTTCGTGCGTGTTGCGCAGTTGATTACCAATAGAGTACCTCTATCAATTATAGTATAATAGATGAGTTATTCATCAAGTTGAATCTATGTTTTTACAACACCTCTACTCCTAAATTATTGAGATACCTTCTACTCTTCTTCAATCCAAATCACATCTACCATACGCTCTCTGAATAAGGTATTAAATTGCTTGATATCTTCTTCCTTTATCTTCTTAAACAACTGTATTTGAGCATCAATCTTAGCAAATAATTCCTCTTTGACAGCTATCGCTTGCGCTGTTGGAGGATAATCGCCGTAGGACAATGCATTTAAATGTCCCAGTTTGTTGTTTAGACGAATTGGGAAATTAAGAGGATCTTGAGGGCTTTGGTTTTTAGTCTGATATAATGTTTTTTCGATTTGAGTCATCGTCGAATCAATAGACTTTGACAAGTCGATCAAATCGCTGAACGTACTATCTACCTTCAATCGTTGACTAAGATTGTTCAGTTGTTGGCGTACTGCTCGAATATCTAAGATAGTTTGATGCGTTTCTGTCAATTTATCTCGAATAGATTCTACAAAATCAAATTGCTCTTGCAAATCCTCCAAAGTAGCCTTAGAATTAGGATCATTAACAATTTTAAAAGGTACTGCTTGCGCCACACTATCAACAACTAAAATTGCTTTGTAATTTCCTGGCAATGCTCTTGGTCCTGCCATTGATGCCCAAAAATTAATCATCCCAGGAAATGTTTTGGCTGGTTTATAATTCATATTCCAAGTCCAAATACCAGCTCCTTTTGTTAATTTGATTTGGTCTTGTTTGTCCTTTGCATCTTTACTAAAGCGACGGCAAGTATCTCCTTGCTCATTGACAATATACAACTCTGTCGAAACAGAATCTGGCTCTAGATTTAAATAATAATGTAGCGCAACACCGTTGGTATGATTGACACCTTGACCTTTGGCATTCCAATTTTGCCCACCTTCCATTCTATAAATAGTAGAAGGTTTATAAAGATGAAAATCCTTTTCTTTCAACTCATTTTTGGCTTGTTGTAAGATATTGATATCGTCCAAAATCCATATTGATCGCCCTTGTGTTGCGACAATTAAATCGTTGTTCTTAATTGTCATATCTGTAATTGGAACAATTGGCAAATTCAATTGCAAAGAATGCCAATTTTGACCATTATTATAAGATATGTACACCCCACTTTCTGTTCCTGTATAAAGCAATCCTTCTTGGTTGGGATCAGCGCGTATCACTCTGGTAAAATGTTCTTTAGAAATTCCTTTGGTAATCTCTATCCAATCAGCACCATAATTTTTCGTATAATACAAATAAGGCTTAAAATCTCCCATTTTATAACGAGTTCCAGCCACATACAAACCACCATCATTAAATGGGTCTGCTTCAATACTATTGATCTGCATCCATTTAGGCATTTTTTTTGGAGTTACATTGTCCCAATTCTTTCCCCCATCTTGCGAAATATGAATTAAGCCATCATCAGATCCCGTCCACAACAAATCTTTCACTCTAGGAGATTCGCAAGCCGCAAAAATAGTACAGTAATACTCCACAGAAGTATTGTCTTGTGTGATAGGTCCACCCGAAGAAACCTGCTTAGAAGAATCATTCGTTGTCAAATCAGGGCTAATCGTTGTCCAAGATTGTCCCTCATTATAAGTAACATGCAAGTGATTGGAAGCCGTATAAAGTTTTTTGGGATCGTGTGGACTAAAAAACAATGGAAAATTCCATTGAAAACGATATTTCATTGCTTCTGCACCATGTCCCATAGGATTATCTGGCCAAACATTAATGGCTCTTGATTGATCGTTTCTATGATTTTTTCGCTGCAAATAGCCATCATAACAACCACCATATACAATCTCTGGATCCAAAGGATCAACGGCAATATGCCCACACTCGCAACCTGCGGTACTTTCCCAATCTTTTTCTGTGATTCCCCACCCTTTGGTACGATGTGGAATGCGAATGGTGCTATTATCTTGTTGTGCAGCATAAATTCGATATGGAAAATGATTGTCTGTCGTCACTCGATAAAACTGAGCCGTGGGTTGGTTGTGGTAGGTTGACCATGTAGCTCCCCTATCGTAAGTAACTTGAGCACCACCATCGTCACCTATAATCATACGCTCGGGATCTTGAGGATCAATCCACAAATCATGGTGATCGACATGACCAGCACTAAACTGTTGAAACGTTTTTCCACCATCTTCGGAACGATGGTAACGCACATTCAAGACATAAACTACGTTTTCATCCTTAGGATCAGCTTGAATAACACTATAGTACCAAGCTCTTTGTCTTAGTTTTCTACTGTCATTAACTTTTTTCCACGTTTCTCCTGCATTATCAGAACGGAATAGCCCCCCTGTTTTAGATTCTATAATTGCCCAAACACGGTCTGGGTTTGCAGGAGAAACTGTAATGCCAATAATGCCCAGTGTATCTGTTGGTAGTCCTTTACTCTTAGTAATATCATTCCATGTTTCACCACCATCTGTACTTTTCCAAATACCACACCCTTGCCCTCCACTAGACAAACTATACGGTGTACGACTAATGCGCCAAGTTGTTGCATATAAAATCCTTGGGTTGGTAGGGTCAATGACCAAATCTACAGCACCTACTTCATTATTAACAAACAAAACTTTTTGCCAACTATCGCCTCCATCTGTACTTTTAAAAATACCACGCTCTGCATTGGGCTTAAACAGGTTTCCCATTGAGGCAGCATAAACAATGTCGTGGTTCGTTGGATGTACTCGAACTCGAGCAATATGACGCGATTTTTTCAAGCCCTTGGATACCCACGTCTTACCAGCATCCTCACTTTTCCATATTCCATAGCCCATTGATACATTGCCTCGAACCGTTCGTTCTCCACCACCTACATAAATAACATTGTTATCTGACTTACTGACTTCTATTGCCCCTATTGAACCACCAAAAAAGCCATCTGAGATATTACTCCAACTTCTTCCCCCATCTTTTGTTTTCCACACGCCTCCTCCAGCGGCACCAAAATAAAACAAATTTCGTTTCCCTTCTACACCTGTCACAGCACAAGAACGGCCTCCTCTAAAAGGTCCTATATTGCGCCATTGAAGCGTGTCATACAAAGTAGAATCTACTTTGCTTGGAAATGATTGTTGGGCTTGTATTCTGTTAAAATTGTAAGTTGTTAGTAGCAAAATAGTACCAACAAACGTTAGATAGTGCATAGTATACGTTCTTATTTTGTAAGCTTCTTATTTAAGAATATTTGATAGTTTGGCAGTTGAATTGATCTATTAACTTTTCTCCTAAAATACAAGCTACTATCTTTAGACCATTATATTCTAATCCGAACAGCCTGCTTCTCTCCAAGTTATACAGAAGCAAAATAGCATAGTTTTATTAAAATATTTATTTTTGAAGCTCTAAATGTATCTAAACTAGTGTGTAAAATAAATTATCATCAATGCCATTCTTAAAAATTGTTTATTGTATTATTATTTTTTTTAGCACCTTTCACACGCTTATTGGTCAAGTCTTGTATTTCAAGGATCATAATGGCATTCGATTGTATCCTCAATCGCATCAATTGTATCCAAGAAATGAAAAAAATCAAGCAATGGTTATTCTCAAAGGTACTGTTACCAACTATTCCATAGACCAAGTAGAGTTGATTGTTCGCAAACGTTTTTTAGATGGTAGTTTTAAAGACTCCATATATAGTCAAAATACAACAGATACCTTCCATTTTGCCCCCATCATTGAAGCGGGCATGTACCTCTACTCTTTCCAACTACGCCTTAAACGAAGTCAAATCGTTTTTCGGCAAGAACAACTTGCCCAAAATGTGGTCTGTGGAGATGCTTATATCATTAGCGGTCAATCTAATGGCATGGGAATCATGGTTGGCTTGCCCCAAGCAGGAATTGAGCAAGATAGCTTGTACCAAACTTATCCTAGAGATTCCAGTCACATTTTTAGCAAATCTCTTGGCAATATGCCTGAATATTATGGCATTAATGGTCATTTAACCAATTATAATCCTAATAACAATCACTGGCAACCTGCAAAAGCCTCAGGCTCTTTGACAGGATTTGTTGGTTTGTGGGGGCTAAAGCTCCAATATTTATTACAAGAAAAATATCAAATGCCGACTTGTTTTATCAATGGCTCTTATGGAGGTTCTTACATCAGTCAGCACCAACTTTATTATAGTCAAAACAATGATCCTTACGATCTGCACACACTCTTTGGTTCGTTAAATTACAGAATCCAACAAGCAAATCTTAAAGGAAAAATCAAAGGCGTTATTTGGTATCAAGGAGAGAGCGAAAACTCTTATAACAAAGCTGCCACCTATGCTGATAGCCTAAATTTTCTGATTGATCATTGGGAAAAATACTGGGGCAACTTCTCCAAAGTATATGTTATCCAAATTCATACGGGATGTAACCACCATGGGTATGGTCAAATTGTTCGAGAACAACAACGAAGCATCCAACGTCCTTCTCATAGCTTTTCAGAAATTATTCCCATTACAGCATGTGGTATTGGAGAACGTTCTTCTCCACTTTACGACCCTTATTCAGAATGCCATTTTTCAAAAGAAGCTTACAATACATTAGCAGAGCGTTTGTTCCAAGTTATTGGACGTGATTTTTATTCTAATAACAATTGTATTACTTCTCCTAATATTATGCGTGCTTATTACGCTTATGAAGAACTCATTCTAGAATTTGATCAAGACATTGCCACCTTGCCTGATGGGATTGAGCAACAATTTGAATTTTATAAAAATAACCAACTAATTCCTTTTATTGATATTTCTAATGTTTATTCTCAAAAAAACAAAATTCACCTAACAATTGACTATCAAAATGTTGATGCGTTAAGCTATTTACTAGTGGATGATCCTATTTATAATAACCAAATGATATGGTTAAAAAACACAATGGGCTATGCTGCTTTTTCTTTCCACCAATTCCCTGTAGAGTCGCTTCCTTGCACAGAGAGTGTTCTACTAGTTCAGCCTAATATAATCCACCAACAAGCTCCCCTAAGCATACATCTAAAAGCTTGTTCAACCAATAATAAACTCCGTATTTATTCTGTACAGGGGCAACTAGTTTGGGAGCAAGACTTACCATCTGTCAATATAAAAACCACTCCAGATTTATCTAATTTGCCTCAAGGTGTTTATTTTCTACAAGTAGAAAGTGATGGTCATTTTTTGCCAACTCAAAAAATAGTTAAGTCCTAAAAACTTCGGTTTGGTTCCAAAAAAATGTACCTTTAGGAGTTCTATTCATACAATCATCAACCTAGCATTATAAATGGCTAAAGCAAAATCGCTCTCTTATAAGCAAGTCCTTAATTCTCTCAAAAAAAAGGAATATTTCCCCATATATTTATTGCATGGAGAAGAGAGCTTTTATATTGATGAATTAACCAAACATATTGAAGAGAATGTCTTAGATGATACGGCTAAAGCTTTTAATCAAACCGTTTTGTATGGTAAAGAGATTGACTATAAAACGGTTCTAGATAGTGCCCGTCGTTATCCTGTCATGTCTGAAAAGCAAGTGGTTATTATCAAAGAAGCCCAAGAGTTAAAAACAATAGATAAATTAGAAAGCTATTTTCAAAATCCTTTGGATAGTACGATTTTAGTTTTGGCACACAAATACAAAAAACTAGATAAACGAAAGAAATACGCCAAAGCACTGACGGGCTCCAACAAAGTTTGTGTATTTGAGTCTACTCGACTCTATGATAATCAAGTGCCCAATTGGATTAACAATTACCTAAAAGATAAAAACATTGCCATCAAACCAGCCGCCACCAATTTATTGGCAGAATATCTCGGCACCGATTTGTCAAAAATCTCAAATGAACTGAATAAATTAACCATCAACTTGCCAGAAGGAACAGCCATTGACAAGCATATTATTCAGCGAAACATTGGTATTAGTAAAGATTTTAATGTTTTTGAATTACAACAGGCTCTAGGAAAACGAGATCGTTTTAAAAGCTTTTTAATTGTCAAGTACTTTATTGCTAATCCCAAAAATCATCCTTTGCCTATGATTACGGCAACTTTATACAACTTCTTTAGCAAAGTTTATATTTGTCAATCTCTTTTGCGAGCTTCTGATGGGGAAATTGCTAGTGCCATTGGTGCCAATAAGTTTTTTGTCAAAGACTATAAAATTGCAGCAAAGTCTTACAATCGCTCCCAAATAGAAGCCATCATAACTACTTTAAAAGAATATGACTTGCGCTCAAAAGGGGTTAATAATGTCAGTATTCCTCACGGAGAATTGCTGCGAGAAATGATTGTAAAGATTTTGGGCTAGTCGGATAAACTGTATAATTATTATAAATAACACTCATAAGCCCAACAAAGTGAGCTTATGAATCATAGAAATTAACGTTATAAGTTCTCCATAAAAAATAATGGAATAGCCTCGTTACAACGCTCTCAAATTTAAAAATGCTTTTCCTAAATAATTGACCAAATCGCCTGCGGTCAAACTTTCCTCACTTTCTATTTCTGCGGCAATATCACCTGCTAATCCATGAATATACACACCTAGTATACAAGCTTCTAAAGGATTGTATTCTTGTGCCAACAACCCTGCCAGTATGCCCGTCAATACATCTCCACTCCCAGCAGTTCCCATACCGGGGTTTCCTGTAGAATTAAAATAACAATCGCCTTCAGGAGTTGCAATACACGTATTGGCACCTTTCAAAATAATATAAACCCCAAATTCTTGTGCTTTTTGGCGCTGTAACTCATTGCGTTCAAAGTTATCATAGGCCTTGCCAAACATTCGTTCAAACTCCTTGGGATGTGGCGTTAGGATACTATTCTTAGGAATGTATTCAAACCAATCTGGGCTTTGCCCTAATATATTCAGCGCATCAGCGTCCAAAACAGTTGGGCTATTCATATGCTTAAGCATATAACACAAGGCATTTCTAGTTCTATTTTTAGTGCTCAAGCCACAACCAATCGCAATGGTAGAATACTTGGGCAAATCGTATACTTTGGTAAAAATAAAACGATCTTCATCCAAACTCACCATCGCCTCAGGTACAGCTGTTTGCATCACTTCATAACCGCAGATAGGTACGTGTACGGTTACCAATCCAACTCCTGCTCGAAGACAAGCCCGTGTCGCTAGAATAGCAGCCCCCATTTTACCGTATGATCCCATGATCAACAAAGCATGCCCAAATACCCCTTTGTGAGCAAATTTGTCCCGTTTTTTATATATTTTCTTAACAATATCAGAAGTTATATAATAAAATGGAGAATCCGCAGCATCAATGTAACGTTGATCTAAACCAATAGGTTTGCAAACAAAATCACCCACACAATGAAAATTCTCAGGAAACAAAAACGCCAACTTTGGAAATTCAAACGCAAAGGTATAATCTGCTTCGATGCATGCTCCCGTAGTTGGTGCATCGGTAAATACCCCTGTTGGAATATCCACAGCAACAACGGTATTTTTGCACTCATTCAGAAAGTGCAAGATCTCAGCCAACTCCCCTTCTATTGGACGACTCAATCCAGAGCCTAAAATAGCATCAATCAAAATTTCTTCTTCACCAAAAACAGGCATATCCTCTACAGAGGTAATTTCTTTTATAATTAACTTATTGAGTCCTTGTAATTGCTGAACACGTTCTAGGTTGGTTTTAAAATCCTCTGTAACTTTATCTGTTAGGTTTAGTATAAAGATAGCGATATCATAACCTCTTTCTTCTAATAACCGAGCAATAGCCAAGCCATCTCCTCCATTATTGCCTTTACCGCAAATTACGCTGACCATTTCAAATTTTTCTTTCGGAAATTGTTCTTCAAACCACTCTACGAAAGTTCTACTGGCTCTTTCCATTAAGTCAATGGACAAAATAGGTTCGTGCTCTATTGTATAGGCATCTGCTTCTCGTGTTTGTGTTGTGGATAGTATTTTCATAATCTTAGAATGGGAATATTTTAATACAAGATCTATAGCTATCTTAGACTTTTATTATGTGTGAATATTGTGTACTTATTGGAATGGTTGGATTGATATGGTTGTTTGTAAAAAACTGCTCCGCTCCGTAAAAATCGTTTTTTAATGGGTTATCAACAATTGAAATTTTATTACATTTTATATACAAATAGGCATCAACTGCGCACATTCATGAAGTAGCCGCACAGCTAACAAGGATTGCTAAAGAACCGAATACATTGGCACCATGCCATCATTTTTGCTGACTACTATCTCGCTCGGTCTTATTTCGGTACAGTTCATTGCCAAAAGAGTAAAAAAACTTGTCTCGAAGTTGCAAATATACAGGTTTTTCGTCATCAAATAAAGTCAAACTTATGGTATATAAAATGGATTCTATAATAATACATTGTAGATAAATGCGAACGTCTTCAGCCACAATTGTTGCACGAACTCCTTCATAGATATTTTGACTATAAAATAAATCTTGAGCTTCTACAACACCATCAATCCCTTCTGCCAAATCATCTACAATAGCCGTATAATATTCTTCTCTATACTGCTTATTTTCTTGAAAAGAGGGTTCTTCCAATAAATCTGTCAAATTACAACTCAAGCGGTACTTACTTCTTTTAAGTTTGTAGTCAATCCTTCGGCTACTTTTTCGTTCTTTCCTCGTTGGTTCTTTTGGAAAAGCAATATAATAACCATTGTCCAACAAAGGCATTTTAATCCAATTCTCTGGTATTTTGCCTTCTGTCAAGCGCAGGGTGTCTTCCAAATCAATTTCGCCTTTTGTAAACTCATCTTCTATGATAACTTCACCATCTTCATCAACCTCCTGATGTGCCAAATTACTATTACAACAATATAGGAAACCCGCTAAACATATTAAAATTAAAGTAACCTTTTTCATATTTTCTACTCCTAATCTTGTTTTGAAAATAGCTCTAATATTCTCCTTAATAAGTACTTATTGCTAAATCCTATGATTAGCATAAGGTTATTAAAAATAAGCTAGAAATCATTAATGCTTTCTTTCATCAAACTGCAAATTACTACAAAAGCAGGCATTTTCTAAGTTCTTAGAAAGATAAATACTTTGCATCTAAAAATACAACTCCCTTCCAACAACTTATCCTAAAAGAGTCGGGAGTCATTAACAAAATATTAATATTATTGAACAACAAGTTGCAAAAACAAATTGCAATATTTTTCAGACTGAGTAAAATAAAACTAAAAATAAGTGATTTAGATTTTATTATACAGCTCCCCTCCTTTAGAGAACAGTTTATCCACTTTCAATTTTACCTTTTCATCAACAATCAAAGGCGGAGCATGATGCGGTTTGATTCTAGCATCAATAATCAAGGCACCTCTACATCCCCAATGTTTATGCTCTATAAAACTATGCACACCATGAATATCGTGCGAAGGATTGGAACGAGTAAAAGTCACCCAAAGAAAATTATTCAAGGTTTGTGTAACAAAATCGCTATCATCCACTACCAAAACCATAGGAACGTGTTGCCAATCATAACGCTCCAAATACTGTTCTAATTGGTGGATGGCTTTCTGCCCAGATTCATGATCGGTATAAGGCATTGCTTGAATCGCCAAAATTCCTTTTTGTACAAATTTAGGCTTAGAAAAACCATCAGGTAAATCAAAATTTTCGGGCAATTCTGCTTTTAACAAACGCTTTTTGTCTCCACAACAAGCCACCACCACTTTGGATCCTGCATTCCAACCATCGCCAGAATAATCTAAGGTATCAATCGTCGTTTTAGTTTGAAAATGTAAATCTCTAGTCCAATCAACTCGCTCCAACACATGATTAAAATAATGCTCAATATTATGCGTATCTAATTTAGGGTCATCGCTATGGTCGGCAATGAACAAATATTTAGCTAACGTTGTCTGCCCCTTTCCCAACAAGTGATTGGCAATTGTCAGCAACTCCTCTGGTCGGCGTTCACGAAAAGGCATGTACCGTTCGCTGCCAATGGCTAACAACAACGGATGTACGCCAGCAGCATCTACAGCATTAACATCTTTTAAGCCTGGAAATTCTTGCGGTGCTAGTTCTTTGACCAACTCATGTATCAAATATCCAAAACTAGAATCTTCCGCAGGTGGTCTCCCTACTACCGTAAAATGCCAAATAGCATCCTTTCGATGGTACACCTTATCCACCTCCATAACAGGAAAATCATGTTTTAAACTATAATACCCCAAGTGATCTCCAAAAGGTCCTTCTGGCATTTTTTTATTTTTCACAACAGTCCCCGTAATACAAAAATCAGCATCCGCTGATAGGGTATATCCATTTTGTTGAAAATACCGAAAACGACGCCCATTCAACAAACCTGCAAACGTCAATTCTGACAAATTCTCAGGTAATGGCATAATTGCAGAAAAAGCATTAGACGGAGGACCTCCTACAAAAATTGAAACTTTAAAAGGTTCATCTGAATTATTATAGGCCTTGTGATGCACCCCAATACCACGATGCAATTGATAATGCAATCCAATTTCTTTGTCCATTTGATAATCATTTCCTGACAACTGAATTCGATACATTCCCAAATTGGATTTCATAATATCCTTTGACTGAGGTCCCATAGAAAAAACTTGTGGAAGCGTCACAAAAGCACCGCCATCCATCCCCCAAGATTTTACTTGCGGCAATTGACTAATCTTTGTTTCACCAAACAAAATTGGTTTGCTAAAACGTGCTTTTTGAGGCAAGCCTGTCAACGCTGTAAACGGCGCTCTCCAATACCTGCTTGGCTTTTTAAGCAATTGAATAGGATCAATTTTTAATTCGATGACTTTTTGAACATTTTCCATCGTATGTCGAAATAAGAAACGAGTCCGTTCTTTTGTTCCGTATAGATTAGATAGAGCAGGAAAAGGGCTTCCTTTTACATTTTCATAAAAAATAGCGGGTCCTTTTGCATCAAATACTCGGCGATGAATTTCTGCCATTTCTAAATTTGGATCCACCTCAGATTTAATCCTTAGTAATTTACCATTTTTTTCCAAATCTCTTACGCAATCCTTTAAACTTTTATAGCTCATTTTTGTTATTTTTATCTATTTAGACTGTTCTTAAAAAATAGTCTATTTTGAGACAGATTTTGGTGTTGTGAAGGGCTAATATAGCACATATAAATCTTAAACAGTCGGAAAGTATTTCTGTTTGTTGAATCAGATAAAATTTTTAGTTCAAACGAAGCTTTTTTCTTATTTTTACTTTAATACAAGACAGCTTAAACCTGACGTTCCATATGCTCAAGCAATTGCATTGGAACCAATTTTGTATTAAATATCATTCTTAGAGCATGTTTAAATTCTATTTTCAAACTACAAATGCTTGATTTCGCCCCTATTGACTGTTTTTTTGAATCTTGATAGTACTGAAAAAAGAGCTTTTTTAGGCACTAAAACCAGCTCATTTTTGCCAAAACTATTGTTTTTGAAGAACATAAATTTTAAACATATTCTTACAATAACGTTATTGAAATTCAACAATGTTTAATCTTCAACATATAAGAACCTGTTGGTTAATTTTTGCCATCAGCTGCTATTTTTGTACAACAACAACAAGTCAAATAGGACTAGCACTTATTCCTATTCAAAGCAAAGAATCTTTTCCTATGGGAACAGAAAAATTTCAATGGGCTTGTTTGGCTAATTTTGAATTGTCTGATCCATCGAACCAAAGTAAAATTATTTATGTTGATACAGATCAAAAGGGTGGAATATATACCGTCGATAACAGTGGTTATCTATATCATTTCTCTGCTAGCGATTTTTCGGAAAAATGGAAAGTTAAATTAAGTTATAGTTATATTCTAGACATGGCAGCTAGTCCTGATGGAAGAACGATTGCTATTTGTTATAATTACATTAAAACAGGCAGCAAAAAATTAGAAATTAGAGATACCAAAGATGGTCGAGTTCTATTAAGAATTAAGCGGGTGCCAGATTGTTATGAGGCTTCTTATTTTATGGATGTCATGGAAAATACAACGCTCTACCCTTCTAGTGTTGTTTACTCTCCCGATGGCACACAATTGGCTATCTGGTTCAAAAATCATGGTTTTGATGAAAATCAATGCAAAGCAAGTCTCGAAGAACAACTAATTATCATTGACCCTGTCACTGGAACTATCAAAGCTTCTAAAAGAGCAATTCCCGATGATTTTGAGTGGACAAAGTGTGATCAAAAACATCATTTTGCCTTTAGCCCTGACGGTCAATATATCTATATTAGCAACTGCAAAGCTCAAATCGCTCAGTACAAAACTAGTACCTTTCAGTTGGTTCGAGTGGCTGATTTTGGTGAAAGGATTAATGCAATTCTTACGCAAAAATTAGATGACAAAGGTTCTAAACGATCAAATTTTCCGTTGCACGAATTAGCCGTACAACAAAATGGAGATCTCATTACTAGTATTGGACGTAATGGTCGAATTTTTAGAATTGAATCCAACTTAAATTCCATTCATTATATTACTCAAAATCAAGGAAGCAGCAACGGACATTTTTCTTTTAGCCCTGATTGGTCTATGGTCATGTTTAATTCAAATCATATTAACCTATGGGACTTAGATAGTCAAAGTCCTATTGTGCAGGCTGAAACTCCAAATGCTTTTGATGCGCACACAACTCGATTTCATCCTACCAAAAAGGCTCTTATCGTTGGCACTAAAAGAACTCTAAAAATCATTGCGCCATGTCCTATCAGCCGTGTTTATATTGATAACGAATTCACATCAACTGGTCACTATGTATTTGCAGAAACAGGCTTTAGTGTACGAGGTGAAGGGAACATTTATTGGGCTTATGATGATAAAATCATTCCTCAAAAAAACGCTAGAGAAAATGAGATTAGTACAGAAATTTTAGGTTACAGTGCTTTATCCAACACCATACATAACTTACCAGAATCTCACGAATTGCGCTTAAAAACTGACCAACCAGGAATCTATACTATTTTTGGAGGTTCGTCTCAAAAAATGACCAAACAAGAAGTCTTAAATAGTTTGCCCAATTGGGACAAGACTCCTTAAATAACACAAGGATATATAAAATATAGTGAATTTATCCAAGATGCGCATTTTTTTGTGGAACTTTAGCCACTCAAAATTGTATTATTAGATAGATGAGCTGCACCTTGTTTTTCTGTGTTTTTGTTATACCCTTTTATGAATAATTGATAAATGTAGTTGCCCAATTGAGTGGCATCCTATCACTTATTGGCAGAACAATTGCAGTTCTTTGACAATCAATCTTATTAAACTATTAACATGCAACTGAATTATAAAGTATTTGGAGAAGGAGACCCTGTTTTGATTTTACACGGTATGTTTGGCACCTTAGACAACTGGCAAACGATTGCAAAAAAATTAGCAGAACATTTTATGGTTTTTATTATTGATCTTAGAAATCATGGACGCTCTCCTCACTCTGATGAGTTTGATTACACGATTATGGCTAATGACATTCGTGAATTTATGGAAAACAACTGGATTTATGAAGCTCATGTAGTTGGGCACTCCATGGGAGGAAAAGTCGCCATGCAATTAGCATCTGAAGAACCAGATTTGATTCAAAAATTAGTCGTTGTAGATATTGCTCCCAAGACTTATAAAGGAAATCATCAAACAATTTTTGAAGCCTTATTTTCCTTGGATCTAAAAGAGTTGGAATCTAGAAAACAAGCCGATCAATTGCTTCAAGAAAAAATTGATTCTTATAGTGTTCGACAGTTTATTCTAAAAAATCTTAGCATCAATAAAGAAACGCAACATTATGAATGGAAAATGAATTTACCTGTTATTCATGGTGCATATCAGCATATTTTGGATAAAGGAAATTTGTCAGCTCCTTTTGAACACCCTACTCTTTTCATTAAAGGTGCCCAATCCAATTATATTTTACCAGAAGAATTTGAGACGTATAAAACGTATTTTCCCAATGCTGTTTTAAAAACAATTGAAAAAGCAGGCCACTGGGTTCATGCCGAACAACCTAAACTCTTTTTAGAAGTTTTAACTGATTTTTTGTTAAATTAGATATCAAGGTTGTATTCCACTCAACTACACAGAACTAAACCCAAGCCACAACCCTTCATTAACTCATACGCTTGCACATTGCTAATAGTTAGCTATTTAAGCTAAAACCTATATCAAATTATGATAAAGAAGTCTTGCACTATATTTTTTATACTATTCCTAATAATAGGAATATCAGATCATCTATTCGCACAATTTGGCAGAAGCAGAACTTCTAAAGTTATTGTTCCAAAAGTAGAATATGTTGAAGACAACTTATCCAAGACCAAACCATCTTCGTCTGTTTCACCTACCATTATCCTTGAAAATGACAATGAAGACATGTTTGAGGATTATCAAGGTAAAGCAACCATTGATGAAACTCCTCAGTACAAATCTTCTAAACCGAACTATGTGCTTGAAAAAATAGTTTATACAGAAACAGAAATAATTTTTTCTTTAGCGATTTATTTTGAGCCTCAATCCTATTCCAATGCTATTTTTTATCCTAGAAATCATGCCGATCATTGGTTTTTAAAAAATACACTCACAGGGCGGCGACAATCTTTTAAATCGGTTCGCAGGATAAAAAAAGATGGTCAGTTAGAAACTCTAGAATTAAAAGATTATCCATTGAGTATAAAAACCAACAGTAATCAACAAACTGTTTTTACTTGTAGAGTCCATTTTGACCGTCCAGCCGCTACTTGGGGTAAAGAAGTGCATTTGATTGAAGGTAGAGGCAAAGCCAATAACAAGAACCATTTTAACTTTTTTAACATTAAACTGAAGTAAAAGTCACTCGTACAGCTTCTATTGGTTGACAAAAATCATTAGTCCATACGACAAACAATAATATTGGCAAAAATATTGTTTCTTATATAACAGTTACTTAATGCTCTTGGTCTTATAAACTGTTCTAATCCCAAACAACAATTGACAATAAATGAAAGCAATATCAATTCATATTACTTTAATAATAATCTTCTTATTATCTATAAGTAATCTATCGGCACAAAGAACGTATACGGATTTTAAGCCGCAGTACAGAAAATGGCAGGATAGTTATATCTTAGATAAAATTGAGTATACCAAAAGTCGAACGATTTTCTATTTTCGTTTTGTCTGTAAAAGCGGCAAATATACCAATGCCATCTTTTATCCGCCAGGAGGAGAACACCCTTGGTATCTAAAAGGTAGAAATGTCAAGAAAAATTTCGATATTAAGGAAATTCGAAATGTTCGCCGAAATGGTGTGCTCATGAAGTCCAAAGTACGCAACTCTGCTTATAGTATTCCTGCACTCGATGGTCGTGGATACACGGTTTTTAGCTGTGAAGTACACTTTGATCGCTTACCTAATGATTTAACGACTGCCGATTTGATTGAAGGAAAAGGTCAAGAATACAATAAAAATCACTTCAATTGCTTCAATGTTACCCTAAAAACTTGGGATGACGACCTTGGAAAAGAATCGGATAGCGATAAAAAAGTTTCTGACTTTGAAAAAAAATATGGTGTCGACTCCAAACCTAGAAATGTTAGCCCAACACCCAAACCCAAACCAAAGCCCAAACCAAAGCCTGATCCAAAGCCAGAGCCTACTCCTGATCCCGAACCCGAACCAATCCCTGAACCTGAACCCCAGCCTGAACCCAAACCAGAGCCAAAGCCTAAACCTGAAGAAGATTATTCTATTAGTCGCTTAGGGTCATACAAAGACATTGAATGTGGTAAAATGTTGGTTTTGGATAAAATTAAGTTTCACGACAACAGCACTAAATTTAAGGGAATGGTCGCAGCCAACCGAACGCTTTTTATTCTTTTTAATTACATGAAAGAACATCCAGAATCTACCTTGACGCTTTACGGGCATACAGATGTTTTTGGTCCCAAAGAGCGTAATATGGAATTGTCCAAGCAACGTGTCATAAAAATTCAGCGCTGGCTAACGATGTATGGTATTAAAACACATAGAATTAACTACGAATGGTTTGGTCCCGATCAACCGCTAAAGCCTGAAGGTAGCCCCATTAATAGAAGGGTTGAAATAAAAGTCAATTGTGAGTAAGTAATAAGTAATATTTAGTTCGTCATTTGTTTCTTAACGATTTTGGTCTATGCCTTCGTTTTGTAAATCAATTACATGCATAAGCCTTGCGTATCAAAGAATGCTTAAACTATGAAAAAAACGACCCCAAATATCATACTGTTTCTACTGTTTCTACTGGTAACAGAATTCGCTAGTGCTCAGACAGCGCACAACTATACTGACCACAAACCTGTATATAGAAAATGGCTCGACTCTTACATCTTAGACAAAATTGAATACACACCTAATAGTACTATTTTTTACTTTCGATTCGTCTGTGATAATGCCCGTTCTGGTGGAGCTACTTTTTACCCTCCCGAAGGGGAATCACCGTGGTATCTACGAGGGCGAGATGTAAAAAAAGAATTTGATATCACAGCTGTAAAAAACGTACGTCGAGATGGTGTTTTAATCAAAGAAGATGTTAGCACAGAGGCATTTCATGCTGACCCTCCATCTAAAATAGGGCATAGTATTTTTAGTTGTGAAGTGCATTTTCCTCGCCTTGATGACGACATGAAAGAAGCGGACTTAATCGAAGGTAGAGGGCAAGAATTTAACCGAAGGCATTTTAATTGTTTTAATATAAAATTAAAAACTTGGAATGATGCAGATCTAGGTGATGAAACGGATAGTAAAAGCGTAGTTGAAAACTTTGAGAAGAAGTATGTAGGAACCCCAACAACAACAACCAATACTAACCCTTCCCCAACAGAAAAGGCAGCTACAGCATACAAAAATTTACATAGTTCAGAAGATTTAACTTGTAATCAATTATTGGTACTTGACAATATTAAATTTCACGACAATAGCACTAAGTTCAAAGGAATGATTGCGGCTAATAAAACGCTGAACATTATTTTTAACTATCTCAGAGAACACCCTAAATCAAGTATTTCGCTCTATGGGCATAGTGATATTTTTGGTTCGGAAGACAGAAATCTAGAACTATCCAAACAGCGTGTTGTCAAAATTCAACGTTGGTTAACCATGTATGGCATCAAACAACATCGGATTAATTATGAATACTTTGGTTCTACAAAACCTTTGATAAAAGAAGGGAGTATTTTGAATAGAAGAGTGGAAATAAAAATTCATTGTAACGAATAAATATAAAGCGTCCAATTGCATGGCAACTGGACGCTTCTTTATTAAAGAAAAGAACTGGGTCATCTCAATTCCCTCCAGTTCCTTCATATTTCTTGCTATCGCTCGACTCCTTAGAATCATTCGTCTTTTTCACTTGACTTATTTTTACCTGACCTTTTTCCTCTTCTTCTTGAACTTGCAGTCCTAACTCCATCAGAATATAAGCAAATTTACAGCCTGTTGCCTCTTTCATGGACGCCACCATCATTTCTGTAAATTCTTCCTCTGTAATGCCATTGTATTGTTCTTCTTTAAAATCAATTTCCCCCATTGCTGCCTCCATATCATCCAAACACATTTGAAAAAGGTCGTCGTTTTCTTCCATAATTGACGCTTGTGCTTCTATCCTAGTCGTCAAATCTGTTGGCAGTTTAGCCACATAATTCTCCATTCCCTCTTCATTCCCTTGCATTTGATACTTAATAATTCGTGCCATTGCTCGTTTTACATCGTTGTCAATATCACTATAAGTTTCATTAACACAACTACAAAGACCATCAGCTGCCAAATCAGCAAGTTCTTGAACCGTCTGTGCCTTCGATAAACCACATATAAACACAACTAATATACTTGTTAGGAGGATTCTATGTTTCATGATAATTATTTTAATTCTTTTGCAATCGTGTTATGGTTTTATTTCCTCTTTAAATCTACAAAACCTAAGCCATAAACTGCAATTAGTTCAAGCGTTTTCCTCTATTTTTCTTCTTAAACAATGTAAAGAAGTCTAAATAGTACAATGCTTTTATAGAAAATTGATTGTTTTGTCCAGTCTCAAACATCCCCCCAAAGTTATTAAAGTAATCGTAGTTGGGATCTGTCCCGTAACTAAGTATGGCATTTTTCCAAACAACATTCAGTTCAGACCCAGGGGCAAATCTCCATCTAAAAATAAGGTCAATGTTGAATGCATTAAAATTAGTATCGTGATCGCCCCAGTAGATAATATCATTCATTTGACCATTCGTCGAGAGCCCATAGAATTGGTTGTAGTCTACTACTGCCCAGTAATGACGAACCCTTAAGGTAAGTGATATTTTATTCGTAAAAAGATAATTAGCAGATATAGACGTTTCTAAATCTTGTCGAAAACGACTGCCAAAAATGATTTGTTGTTCTCCTGTGCCATTATCGGTTGTTTTCGTCACATAGCCCAAACTATTCCTACGAACCGTTAAATCTGCGCTAAGAATCATATTAAAATTATCACTAAAACGAATCAAAGGTTTTAGGCGTGCTCCAATAACATCCGATGCCGCCCAAGCTCCTTGCCCCCAAAACCGGCGATAATTAAGCCCTCCATCCAAGGCAAATACTTTCCGATAATCACTTGAGAACCAAAAATTAATTCTTGTCCATGTTGGCTTTGCCCAAACTTGCCCATCTGTTCTTGCTTCAAAATAATCGTTGTAGCCCATTGGTTCTATCCGAAAATCAGCTCCCAAAGACAAAAAATTAGTCAATGTAGCTCCCCATTCCCCACCAACCTGTATCCGTGTAAAAACAGCAGGATTATACAGCATTTCATAAGAAAAATCTAATCCAGACCACATTCTTAAAATATGCCCAAATGGTTGATATGTATTGTATCCAACCCAAGCTGAAGTATTGATAAAGTTTGTTCTTCCTACAAAACCAATGTCATTAATATTATAATCTTTGCTCATGGTTTGTTGGCGCACTCTAAATCTAAAGTTCCCACTAAACTTTTGGAAACTAATATCATATCGATACCCATTATCATAATCCTTATTATGCTTTAAAGTATCTAAAAATCGATGACTCATCGCTGCGCTTCCTGCTACTCCATACACATTTTTCTTATCTGCGATCTTAAACTCTGTCCCTGTAGCCAAAGCATCCGTATACCCTCCAAAACGAACAACAGACGCATTGATCAAACTCACATAAGAATGTCTCCAAAATTGCTGATCGACCACGACTACATTGTAATTCGTAAACGACTCTGTCTCGTAACGTCGAGTTACCCCTGAATCATTCTGAATTTGTGCAAACGCAGGTGCCGTCACAGCGTTAAACAGTCCTAACCCTAAGCCTTTTTTAGTCCTACCTGAAACTTTTAGGGCATTAATTAAATAGGGTTTTTCAGGGTTTTTAGTAATAAACTCTGTGCTATCCAGTTGCTGAGCAGCCAATCTATATCGTGCAGGAGAACTTCCTATTCGCCTAGAATAAAACAAATTAGCTCGACTAAACAATTCTACTCCCTCTGTAAAAAAAGGGCGTCGCTCCGCATAGTAAATTTCAAAAGGACTAAGATTAAATACTAAATTATCAGACTGAACATCTCCAAAATCGGGGACAAGGGCAACATCCAATGTAAAACTTTCATTGATACCGTATTTCATATCCGCTCCTGCCGAAAAATTGGGTGTAAACGTATGCTTTCCTGTTGCGCCATCATAAGCATGATTTAAATACCCCGCCACATAAGGAGTAAACGATAAACGAACAGGAGGTTGAATGCGTTCGATTCCTTTTAACAAGCCTTGTTGCTGAACTTCATTGTCTTGGGTGGGATCTATATTGCTCCAAAAAAAGCCTTGACGACTTCTACGAATGTTTCTACCAAAGTTAATGCCCCAAGTTTGGATATCGCTTTTCGGAAAACGCAGTTGCGAATATGGAATTTCGAGTTCAGCTACCCATCCATCTTCTACTATTTTGACACCACTTTTCCAGACAGCATCCCAGATACCATCTCCATCATTTTGGTCAACCTGCACACCTGCTGCGGTAACTTGGAACGTAAAATCCGTTTGCTGCGTGTACATACCATCAATATAAACGGCAAAATTATCCGCATTAACATTTCCAGTCGCATCTCGTACACTCAATTGTTTTAAAATACTATCAGGAGCAGTATCGTACATTTTTGCTCCAATATAAATTCCCTCTGTCGTGTACAAAACTTTAACTTCTGTCCGTTGAGAAGCTTTGCGTCCTGGATTTGGGGTATTTTCAACAAAATCAGTTGCAATAGGTGCCTGATCCCAAACGGATTCATCCAAAACACCGTCTATCTTAGGAGCATTTTCAACATAAATAGCCTTTAATATCTTTTTTCCACTAGGGTCTACTTGACCTACTAAATTGATTGTAATACATACTAATGTTAGTAATAATAGCTGTTTCATTTATTCGCTTCTTATAGGAATATTACAAATAATTGGGGGAACTCTCACAGCTCTGAAATAGGTTTAGATAGAATAACAATCGCTAAACTGCGACAACACCTTTGATGTGGGGATGTGGGTTGTAATCTACCAGTTCAAAATCTTCATACTTAAAATCAAAAATCGACGTAACAGCTGAATTGATTTTCATAGTTGGCAAAGGTCTCGGTGTTCTACTTAGTTGTAATTTTGTTTGCTCTAAATGGTTATTATACAAATGAGCATCTCCAAAAGTATGCACAAAGTCTCCTAAACCTAAATCACATACTTGTGCAATCATCATTGTTAATAAAGCATAAGATGCAATATTAAATGGAACGCCCAAAAAGCAATCTGCACTGCGTTGGTACAACTGACAAGAAAGCTTCCCATTCGCCACATAAAACTGAAACATGGTATGACAAGGTGATAGAGCCATCTTTGGCAAATCGGCTACGTTCCAAGCATTAACAATAATTCGACGAGAATCGGGATTTGTTTTGAGTGTATGAATCACTTCTTGGATCTGATCAATAGTTTCGCCATTAGACCCAACCCAGCTTCTCCACTGTTTGCCATAAACAGGTCCTAAATCTCCATTTTCATCAGCCCATTCATTCCATATACGCACGCCATTTTCTTGCAAATATTGTACATTGGTATCACCATTCAAAAACCACAACAGTTCATAAATAATACTTTTTAAATGTATTTTTTTAGTAGTAACTAAAGGGAAACCATCCTCTAAATTAAAACGCATTTGGTAACCAAAAACAGATTTTGTTCCTGTTCCTGTACGGTCTTCTTTAGAAACACCATGCTCTTGAATATGTTTTAGTAAGTCTAAATATTGTTTCATTGCTGATTTTTTAATTGAAATTTGGCACAAAATACAAGTTTTTTTTTGCTTTACTTCTTCTATTTGTTCATTATTTAGCAATCTTTCTCTCTTTGCTCTCGAAGTGTTTCCGAAGCACTACAACAATCAGATAATCAACTCAAAAGAAATAATTTTATATTTTTTTATGATTTGAATACTTAATATATTCATTAGTGCACATATAGAAAACAAATCGTAACTAACTGACTATCAATACTAAAATTTCAAACACTCTCCAAAAGAATAAATCAGAGGCATTGATTTTGAATAACTTAAAAGCTTTTTTATAGATTGATTCAGTTTATTATTCTTTTCATTTATTAAAATAAAATTTATAATATTGCAGAGTCAGCAATACATAAAATATTATTACAGAAGCAAAAAAAAAAAGAACTACAAAAGCATCAATATTCAAATCTCTTATTCCACCGCTCCCCTATGCAATAAGAGACACTACTACTGTTCCGAGAAAAATTGTATAACAAGCAATTTTTTGAAATTATAGCACATATAATTTCAAAGAGTACTGTTATCACAATTAAAAAAATTCACTATGACTTAGAACATTGAAGTACGAATAATATTTATTGCTGACCAATGATAAATATTGCATTTTAACGAGTAAATGGCAAAAATAATCAATTGCTTTTAATTGGCTGTTTTTGCCCATTTACAGTAGGATATTCCTACAAATGAAGACCATTGCTTCCCCTCTAATTATTTTATACTTAATTCAATAAATCAATTCGTTGATTCTTCAACCTTTAGCTCAATTATAAGATCAGAAGATCAGTAGTGCGCTATTAGAATACGATTTCAACGAACTATTGTAAAGACCAAAGCACTCGATAAAAAAGAGGGCTATCCTTTGTCATTTCTAATTATTTAGATCTGAAAAAGAAGCTATTGCCTATATCGAACTAAGTCTGGTCTGACGAATTCTTGAATAGCACCTGTATAACAGGGGTAAGTAAACACAAAATATTTATTTAATCATTACCTTTTATAATCAACATTTATGAGACTCACAAAAATATTATTTCAATCTACTAGATTGGGATTAGGGACACTATGTTTTATTTTAAGCTGTATTATGGGAACTACAGTTAGCGCTCAATCTACCTACTACTGGTCCAACAATAACAAGATACCAATTCAAGAAGATCGCAGTAGTATTATTTTTCAATTTAAAGACAATACTACCATTCAATCCTACTTCAAACAGGCAAACAGTTTGATTGCATCGGTAGAAATACACGATGTTCAAGGCAGAGCCGTTGTTCAATTAACGTCCAAACAGACCTCTAGCCCTATTGCTGTTGCCGAAAAACTAGGTGTTGATGTCAACCAATTAGAAAGCGCTTCTTTTGGATTAACACTTAACGATGGTTTTCAAATCTGGCCCACCCATCAAATCGTCTTGGCACTACGCAAAGATGCTACTATGAGTGATTTAAATGCTATTATAGGCGAGACAAAAGCAACGATCAAGGAGTCAAAATACAATAGAATTATTTTAGAAGTTAGCGACATTAACAAGGTGGTAACGCTAGCAAATAAACTCTACGAAAGTCCTACTGTAGTATGGGCACATCCTGATTTTTATGCAAAAATAAAGCATAATTTTACACCTTCAGATCCTCTTTATAGCAATCAGTTTCAAATGAACAATTCCAATGATGTTGACTGTGATGCTCCTGAAGCATGGGATATCAACAAAGGTTCATCTAGCATACGTGTTGCTGTAATCGACGACGGTTTAGAAACGCACGAAGACTTGCCTACGTTGAATACTTCTTTGGGATACACACCTGCCAATAATGGCAATGGTACACCAACCTCTAGCGGAAGACATGGCGTTGCTTGCGCAGGTAGCATTAGTGCTGCTCATAATAATGTTGGTGTTGCTGGTATTGCACCTAATGTAGAAATCTTTTCTGTTAATATTTTTTATGGAGGAGAAACAGGTAGCGACCTTGCCAATGCAATCACTTATTCTAAGAATCAAAATGCAGATGTCATGAGTAATTCTTGGGGCTACTCTTCTTGTACATATAGTCTTGATGTTTTAAATACAGCTTTGGCCGACGCCAAAAATAACGGTCGAGGTGGAAAAGGCTGTGTGATTGTATTTGCTGCTGGTAATGACTATGCCTCATGTGTTAGTTATCCTGGCAACAGTTCAAATGTTATTGGAGTAGGTGCGATTACGAATACTGGTGTTCGTTCGGCTTATAGCAATAGAGGGAACAAATTAGATATTTCTGCTCCTTCATCTGGTGGTACTTTAGGAGTTTACACAACTGATAGAATGGGTAGTGCAGGTTACTCTAGTGGCAATTATACAGGCAACTTTGGAGGAACATCTTCTGCCTGTCCTTTAGTGAGTGGTGTGGCGGCATTAGTTTTGTCAGCCAATGGAAACTTAACGAGTGCTCAAGTTCAAAACATCTTAGAGACAACCGCCGATGATATGGGAGCTAGTGGGTTCGATGTAGAATTTGGTCACGGACGTGTCAACGCGCATCAAGCACTTCTTGCAGCTAATGGTGGCGGCGGAGGTAACCCCAACCCTACTTGTGTTGGAACCAATGTAACTTTTACCTTAAATACGGATCGTTATGGTTCAGAAACTTCATGGGTATTAACCAACAGTAATGGCGCAACAGTGGCTTCTGGTAGCAACTACGCCAATAGTCGTACCTATACGTTCAATTGGACTTTAGCAGATGGCAATTATACATTTACCATCAATGATTCTTATGGAGATGGCATTTGTTGTGCTTATGGTAATGGCTCCTACTCATTAGTTGAAGGATCGACAACTATCAAGACTGGAGGTTCATTTAATAGTACAGAAGCAACAAATTTCTGTGTCGCTACAGCAAGTTCTAACTCTAATGGCTCAGGTAATCCAAATGTTAATGTATTTTCCGACGGATCATCTCTAATGGCAACAGAAAAAGAAACGGCTTCTAATTTGGTCATCTATCCAAATCCTGCTAGCGAACAACTAGTCCTTGAATTAGATCATCTAAAAGCAGGAACACAGGTATCTATTATTGACGGAACAGGGCGTTTGGTTTGGTCTAATGAATTGACAACCAATAAATATAATATTAACATTCAAAAATTAGCGAAGGGAATGTACAACTTAACGCTTAGAGAACCGAATGGTACCTTAATCACAAAACATTTTGTAAAAAAGTAAATTAGCAAACTTCCACCTGAATAATAAATAGTTTGAATCAATGCGCTGCCTATTAATCTTTTTAGTAGGTGGCGTTTTTTTTTGCTCATCACAAATATCTATTGGAGCATTCTAGATGCGTTCTAGTTCAACCCACACGTTATCATACAAAACCCAAAGAATCAAATGGTTGCTGCAAGACTACTTGGTCATCTGTTTTCAACCAATCTTTGAGAATTGTCGCATAAACATTTCTAAAATCAATGGCGTACTTTACATCTCCCTTATCTAAATTTAACAAATTAGGACCTTCGTTGTAAAAGCCTTGTTTTTTAAGCTTGCCTCCCATTAAGTAAAGGTTATTTCCTGCACCATGGTCGGTTCCTCGACTTCCATTTTCGGCTACTCGACGACCAAATTCTGAAAAAGTCATGACCAAGGTATCTTCCCATTTATTATTTTGCTTCAAATCGCGAACAAAAGCCATCATAGCATCCGAATAAGCCTGCAACAGCCGATCTTGCTGAGCTACTTGGTTGTTGTGCGTATCAAAACCACCCAATGTCACATAGTAAATTTGCGTATCCGCCTCCGAAACAATCAACTCTGCGACCTGTTTCAGTTCTTTTCCCAGCTGTCCTTTAGGATAATTAGCTTTAGAAGTATAGACCTTTGATTTTTCATAAATGTAATCTGCCGAAGAAATTGTATTTGCCAATGTTTTGTATAAGTAAGCAACATTTTCTTCATGTTCGTGATGATGATGGTGCTGTGCTACTGCCTGCACAATTTTGCTGCGAGTCGTATTTCTTAATTGGTTAGGATTTTTCATGGCAAAACCGCTCTTCTGATGACCTTTTAGAGCCAAACTCAAGGTATCGTCTATCTCTATTGCATGGTGTGGATTTTGACAATGAGCACAGTTGCCGTCTAAATAACGCCCCAACCAACCTGTTGATAAAAATTCATTGGAAGCACTTGCGGTATGCCAAATATCCATGGATCTAAAATGAGAACGGTCTGGATTAGGATAACCGATATTGTTAATAATACATACATCTCCACTATCGTATAATTGCTGCAAAACTTGAAGCTTGGGATTAAACCCCAATGCATCCGTCGCCTTTAAAACCTTATTGGATGGCACTGCAATTGTTGGTCGACTCTTATAGTAAACATCGTTTGTATAAGGAACAATGGCATTCAAACCATCGTTTCCTCCCGAAAATTGTACCACAACCAATTTTCTATTTTTATAATTTTGTATGCTTTGTCGATCAAATGCATTTAGGAACATAGGTAACAACATTGTTCCTGCAGTTGCCAAACCTGTGTGTTTTATAAATTGACGACGTGATATATTTTTCATAGTTACTGTTTTTCGTTGGTAAATCAATAGTTCGTTAAAAAACTTTATTAGATTGATAATCAACAAGTTTTAAAATTACTAATTATCAATCTAATATAAATGTTCTTTTTTATCTTTTTGGCAACTAAGCTTGCGATCTCACGAGCGCAGCGAGCTAAAAAAGTAAAAATCAACGAACTACTATAAATCACTACAAGCAGTTATAAATGGAGTTAACATACTTGATATTCTGGCAAACTCATTATACCCAATACATAAGCCTTCATAGTGCCTTCTGTTGAGCTAGCCTCTTTAGCCATTGTTTCAATGAATGAATTTTGAATAGAAAATGGTGTTTGTAATAAATAGGCTTCTAGGGCCACTCCCAAATCATCGTTTTTTATCTTTGAAAACGCTTTGGTTAATCCATTAACATCGCCCGTTAGTTCCAAATTTTTGAGTCGTCCTCCTTTTGCCTCTTCTGGTTCATTTTTTAATTCTAACGTTAATTCAGCTCGTTGAAACACAAACGCCGCAAAATTCATTCGAAGCATTAAGGTAGCATTATCAATCCACGTTTTTCCTCCTGGCCAACCTGCTACGTTAGGAGGTCTAAACAATGTTTGCCCCAATGCCCGTTGTGGAAACAAAACAGATTTAGCATTTCCATATTTCAAATTCAACACCTTTCCTATTCCAACCAACAATTCTATTGGTGATTTTATTTTTGTCCCCACATTTTCTGCGGCATAAAACCAATCGCTTTCAAATAATGTGCGCATCATAGTTTCAATATTATAATTGGACTGGTACAACACTTTTGCCAATACAGCAACATTGTTTTCATTCACTTGCTCATTAACAAAATAACGATAAACCTTTCTTGCCAAAAACGTCGCTGTTTCCTTTCGATCTAAAATAATATCAATAATATCATCCCCATTCCAATTCCCTGTTTTGCCCATAAACACCTTTTTCTCAAAATCATGTTGCCGCTCTGTAAACTTAAAATCTCCAGTTACTCGATCTGAAAACCACCCCGTAAAAGCTCTTGCCGCTTCTTGAATATCTTTTTCGGTGTAATTCCCTCTACCAATAGTAAATAGCTCCATTAGTTCACGAGCATAATTCTCATTGGGCTTATTTTTTCTATTTTGCTGATTGTTTAGATACAAAATCATTGCAGCATCTTTGGATATAGCCAACACTAAATCTCTAAAATTCCCCAAAGCATAGTGACGAATGGTATTAATTTGCTGCGCAGCATAATCAAACCGCTTCGACTCGCAAGCAAAGTGACCATGCCAAAATAATGTCATTTTTTCTTGTAAACAATTGGACTCATTTGAGGTCATTTGGCGCACCCAGTTTAAGTTAACCTCCGTTGTTAGTTGCTGTATTTCCTTCATTTTTTCTCTGCGTTCTTTTTTTTCCATTGCTTTGAAACTTTGCGCAGAAGGCATATTATAATAAGGTATTCGAACAGAATTGACTTTTTTAGCCTCCTTGAACAAATCATTCAGAACCTTCTCTAGTGGTTGTTTTTTCTTTTTTTGGAATTCAATAGGAGACAAACCAAAGCCTGCCCGCCAATATAAGTGTTGTATCTTTTGTTCTTCTGTCATTGGTTTCTTATTTAAAAAACATGAATGGCCAATTGATTCATTTTATTTATTCATCAATAGTTCGTTAAAACCACGCAGTAGCAGCGCAGCTAACTATTATATTCATAATACCCCCATAAAAAAACCTTACAAGGTATACTTTGTCTAGTTCGACAACACATACCCTGCAAGGTTTAATCCAATTATTATTTTTTTTTCTGCACACTTATTTTAAGCGGCACAGTCTGTCCACTTATTTACGGTGCCATTTTTTGAGTCCTGTATAGCCAATAAGTTCCTGATACAATTATAGTAACCTAGTTTATTCAATACTACAAAGAACTAAAATGCTTCAACAAAATAGCATTAACTTCATTTGAACGTTCGTGCATTACCCAATGACTTGTTTTATCAAAAACTGTCAAACGTCCTTCTGTACATTGTTTTAAGCTCAATTCTGCCAACCCTACTTCTAGATACTTATCCTGCTCGCCCCACAAAATATGAGTCGGAATGTCAATTTGCCCATACTGTATTTCTCTACTTTTAACACCATCTACAAATCCTCGATACCAATTGACCATCGTATGAATGGCATTGGGTTGTGACCAAGCAGACAAGTATCGTTTTAACAGTTGAGGTGACAAAGATTTAGGCATACTCTTTCGCAACACTCTGTAGTTAAATGCTTTGATCAATCGTTCTGGTAAAAAAGGTAATTGAAAAAATAAGACATACCAACTTTTAAATTTTTGAGATGTATTCGTTTTACTATATTTCATGCTAGCCAAAAAATGAGGAGCACTAATTATTGCCAGCTTTTGGACTCGCGTTGGATACAAAGTTGCTATAGCCCAAGCAACAATACCCCCAAAATCATGTCCAGCCAAACTTATTGTATCATAGCCTAACGCATCCGCCAAGCCCATAATATCTGCTGCAAGTATACGCTGACGGTACGCCTCTTTTTCTAGAGGTTTATCACTGTGATTGTATCCTCGTTGATCGGGTGCAACAACTCTAAAGCCACTGGCAGCAAGCGCTTCCATTTGCTTTTCCCACGTAAACCAAAAATCAGGAAATCCATGCAGTAAAAAGATAGGCTTTCCATCTGATGGACCTATCATTCTAACTTGCAATTGAATGCCATTTGTCTTGATATATCTAGTTTCCATCTCTTATGATTTTTGTTCTATTTTCTTATAAATAAATTCCAATACAAAACAAATGACAACCACTCCCAAGGCGATAAAAACATCTAACTTGCTAGTCGAATAATGCTGTACTAACATGACAATTATTGCTACCAAACAAGCCACACAAGCCAAAGCAGGAACAAAAGCGTTTCCTTTGGTTTTATTGGACAACTTAAAACCTACCGAATTTACAATAGCAAATACCAATAAAAAGCCAACACTTCCAGCAGTAGATATACTTTCTAATTCTAATGTATTAACCATTAACAGTGTCAAAATCGCTGTTATAGCCAACCCAACAGGATGATTCCAAAATTTGTATGTAAATTGGTGAGGCAATTCATCTTTTTCTGCAATTTCGTAGTTAACTCGACTTCCTCCATACAATGAAGCATTGATAGCAGAAAAAGTAGAAATCAATGCTGCGATTGTTATAATGGTAAAACCAATTTGCCCCAAAATGGGTTTTGCCGCTTCTGCCAATACATAATCCTCTGCATCTTTTATGGTATCAAAACCCAATGAACCAACCGTTACACCTGCAATAATAACATACAGTATTATCACAAAAATAATAGAGCCATAATATGCTTTGGGAATATTACTGCTTGGATTTTTAATATCGGGAACAGCATTCGCTATCAGTTCAAAGCCTTCGTATGCTACAAAAATAACCATGCCTCCTGCTAACAAACTCAATGGCGATTCCCAACTCGAAGGAGCCAATTGATTGAGGTGTTCGCTTGTTGTTAACCCATACAATCCTACCAAAATAAAGAATAGCAAAATAACTAGTTTTACAACAACAGCGATAGATTCTATTTTTGAGACAACATTGGCGCTATAGTAATTTATTATTGTTGCAATTATAATAATACTGCTAGCATAGAGATGAAAATTAAGATTTGCATTTGATGTTATTTGCCATAAATTAGGCGCATAAGAGCCAAATGCAGATGCATACAACGATAGCATGATAATATAACTTACCCACAACAAATTATTTGCTCCTCCACTAAATACACCAACGCCATATCCTTCATTAATAAAACGTACGGTTCCTCCTCTGTCCGAGTATACTAAAGATAACTTGACATAACTATAAGAAGTTAACAAAGCAATCAACCCTGCTATTAAAAAGGAAATAGGTGTTCCTCCTTTTGCTAAGCCAACAGCCAAGCCTAAAACAGCAAAAATGCCACCACCTACCATTCCTCCAATCCCAATAGACATCGCTTCTTTTAAGTCAATCTTAGCTTCCATAACGTTTTTTTGTATCTTTTAATATCTAAATCAGTTATTCTCGGTTTGTAAAAAAGTTTAATATGAGAGCTAAAAATGCTGTTTTTTTGTTCTTTTACTGCGTGAGCCTTCGGGTTCATTGATAAAAGAACCAAAATCTAGGGTTTATATTCCAATTTGCATGACATTTACTGACTAATTAGCTTCGCTGAGCCTTCGGGTTTTCTATTTTTTATAATGCCAGAGGTCCTTCGGATTGCTTCCCTTCGGTCGCAACTATAAAAAATCACGAAAACTTAGCCAGATGTCATAACAAATTTCCATAATACCCAACAAGCAAATTAATTGTAAATTAATGATAGTTAGCCTACTATTAATTCTATTAGAGAAAACATATTAAAAAATAAACAAACCGATAATTGCTGTATCTAAATTACTTCGTAGCAAAATCGTGCTACCCTAATTATCAATATAGTACATTTTACCACTTCTTTCCTTAAAGAATTAATAATCAACTGCTCAGCGCTCACGAAATACCACGTAGTAGCAGCGTAGCTAACTAAGCTTGTGACCTCATGAGCGTAGCGAACTACCACGAAGTAGCAGCGCATCTAAGTACGAATATCTAACAAAGTAATTTTAAATTAGATTGCAAGTATTAAGATTATTACCGTTCTTTGGCAATATCTCTACTTAAAAATAAAAGACTTTATCAACTTTTTCATTTTCGTCAATTATTAAATTTCATATTCATGCAAAAAGACTTTGATCCTAGTGGCTATGCCATTAAAAACGGTAATTTTATTGGATTGCCTTACGATCAAGAAAACGCTAAAATTATACTTCTTCCAGTGCCTTGGGAAGCTACGGTTTCTTATGCTGCGGGAACAGCTCTAGGACCTAGCAATATTCTAGAGGCTTCTTATCAATTGGACTTAGTAGATTGGAAGTTTGGCAATGCATGGGAGACGCCCATTTATATGATGCCAGTAGATGCGAGCATACAAGCATTGAGCGACTCAACTCGCCAATTGGCAACGCAACATATTGACAATCTAGAGCAAGCAAAAGCTTCGGATCCCAACTTAGTACAACAAGTCAATCAAAATTCAGAGCAACTCAACAATTGGGTCTACGAGCAAAGCAAAGCATTTTTAAAAAAAGGGAAAAAAGTAGGCTTAGTTGGGGGCGAACATAGTGTTCCTTTAGGCTACCTAAAAGCATTAGCAGAACAGGAAGGAGAATTTGGTATTTTGCAAATTGATGCCCATTGTGACCTACGTGCTGCTTACGAGGGATTTACCTATTCTCATGCCTCTATTTTTTATAATGCTTTGGAACAAATTCCACAAATCACACAACTGACACAAGTTGGGGTACGAGATGCTTGTCAGGCAGAATTTGACTATGCTCATGCCCATAACGATAGAATCACGCTATATGGAGTTAATTATATTCGAGAGCAACTTTATGCACAATTTCAAACTTACCACGAAATTTGCCAACAAATCATTGACTCCTTACCGCCCAAAGTATATATTAGTTTTGACATTGATGGGTTAGATCCCAAACTGTGCCCTCATACAGGCACTCCCGTTCCTGAGGGGTTAGAATATATGGAAGCTGTCCATTTGTTGCATCAAATTATCAATAGTGGTCGACGCATTATTGGCTTTGATTTGTGTGAAGTGGGCAGTGCTAGTGAGTGGGATGGTAATGTTGGGGCACGCATTTTGTACAAATTAGCCGTCCTGTTGGGGCGTTGTTTGTAGCTCTACCCAACAAAAACATTATATATTGGGCATCAGTAGTATGCCCAATATGCCAAAGCACTTAAAGAACAAAAGTACCCCTTCTTTTTTATCATTAATCTTAGTTGCAATGTTTACAATACACGGACATAGAGGTTGTAGAGGATATTTACCCGAAAATACAATTCCTGCTTTTTACAAAGCAATTGACATGGGCTGTCATTTCTTAGAAATGGATGTTGTAGTTACTAAAGACAAGGAAGTTTTAGTTTCCCATGAACCTTGGTTAAATCATGAAATTTGCTTGGCTCCTGATGGTAAAGCGCTAAATCCCTCCAATGAAAAAGAGTACAATTTGTACCAAATGACCTATGCCCAAATAAAGCAAATTGATTGTGGAAGTATTGGACACCCTCGTTTCCCCTCTCAAAAGCCAATGCGCACCTACAAACCTTCGTTGCGAGATATGATTGATGCCATGGAAGCATATACGACACTAAATGGTCTATTACCAATCGCTTACAATATCGAAGTCAAACGCCATCCTAAAGACGATGGTCTATTTCATCCAAATGGTCTCGAATTTACTACCTTAATCATTGATATTTTAAAAGAAAAAAATGTGCTGCATCGCAGTCAATTTCAATCTTTTGATATCGAATGTATGCAGATAGCACGCCACTTAGCTCCAAACCTACGGTTATCATTTTTGGTTGATAACGATAAAAGTATAGAAGAAAACATGACCGACTTAGGTTTCCAACCACCTGTTTATGGTCCTTATTTTAAGCAAATTGATGCCGCTATGATGGATTACGCCAATGCCAATAACATCCAAGTTATTCCTTGGACTGTTAATGAAAAAGCAGATATTGACCGATTAATCCAAATGGGGGTCAATGGTTTGATTTCGGATTATCCAGATAGAGTAGCAGAAATATGGCAAACATATCGCTAAAAGTGAAAATTTATTCTGTCACTTCTGGATGATAATTTTCTTGAATGTGTGTAATTAAATCATCCAATTGCCAAGCATCTTTCAAAGTGTGCTCTCCTATTTGTGTGCGTCTTAATTTTGTTAAATAAGCACCATTGTCCAATTTTTGTCCAAAATCATGCGCTAGAGAACGGATATAAGTCCCTTTGCTGCACTTCACCTCAAAATCCAAGTCAGGAAAACGAATATTCGTTATTTTAAAATCGTGAATGGTCACTTTTCTCGATTTCACCTTTACCTCCTGTCCTTTTCGTGCTTTTTTATACAAAGGTTGACCATCTACTTTGATTGCAGAAAACATTGGCGGAATTTGCTCTATTTCTCCCACGAAATGTGGCACATTACTCGCAATCATTTCAGGGGTAATGTTGTCTAATGGAAAAATCTCATTAACAGCTGTTTCTGCATCGTAAGAAGGGGTTGTAGCCCCCAAACGAATACTTCCATCATATACCTTATATTGGCTTTGGTAGGTTTCAATTTTCTTCGTAAACTTACCTGTACAAATAATCAACAAACCGGTAGCCAACGGGTCTAAAGTCCCAGCATGTCCTACTTTAATCTTGCGTACACCCAATGCTTTTTTTAATGCGTAACGAATTTTATTAACCACATCAAAAGAAGTCCACTCTAAAGGCTTGTCTACTAAAAGAGTTGCTCCTTCTTTAAAATCATATTTCTGACCAGGCACCATTGTTTTATGTTATCAATCTAAACAGTAAATTTTAAGAGGGCACAAATTACATTATTTATAGTAATACTTCCTTGAAAAGCGTGTTTTTTTTATCCGAATAAAATACATTATTGTTAACCGTTTGATGACAAGAGAAGTCAACTTAGCAAACTAGGGACTTGATAGTTATCGCAAATAACTTGGATTAATCATTGCGTCTTTCTTTAAACGTTCTCCTTGCGTTTGTCCAAGATATTCCTTGTCTTTGTTGTACACATTACTTCCAAAAACCATCATTTGTGGGCGAACTAAGAAATAAGTCGCTACAAAACCACCTTCATTGGTCTCTCGCTCATCAGCAAACCACCTGGTTTCCCCCTTATAATGGATAGGCGACTCTCTTACGTAAACGACTTCTGCCCCTTCCGATTCTTTCAACTCTAGTAAATTAACTGATTCAAATGCTTTTTTAGGACTTGACAACATATCTTCCAAGGATGCCTCAAAATCTTCAGGTAGATCATAATAAACCGCCTGAATAGTATCTCTATTAATTTCTACCAGTTTAGAAAAAGTCGCATGCAGAGGCTTATTCGGCAAACTAGTCATCACTTGACAGTTGTACATCCAATAACCTTCTTTGTTAGGATTACCAACAGGCAAATGGTAAACAACTACACTATCTTGCCCTTCATTAATTAGCCATGTAGAATATTTTTTTCCTTCGGGATCTAAAGCTGTGTTGTATTGTACAAATTTACCACACATAATAGAATGTAGGCGTTTTACGCTTCCCTTGATAACGCTATAGGTTTCATCCTGTCGGCTATCTACTCCTCGTACAAAAACACCTTTTTCTTTGCTATTTGATTTTTCAGATACTTCTTTATTCCCTGCACAGGATACCATTGCGATACTAAAAGCTGACATAAGGAACAAAATGGTTGATTTTTTGAGACGGTTCATTGTATAATAAGATTAAATTAACAATAATTATATTGTAGTATAAGGGGAGGTCTTGATCATTACATCCTATTATCATACGATGATCTATTGCAATAAGTTACTAATATTCATAAAATAATACCATCATCTATTGGTATAAAAAAAACACCTATTTATTTTATTTCTTTTCTTTAAAAATAGTAGTTCGTTGTTTAACTGCGTTGCTACTGTATGGTTTCAACGAACTATTGTAAAAACATTCGTTAGCCAAGCAGCAAGCAGACTCTTATATATAACACACATCCTAAAATCTCTTATTTGTTTACAATAGTGAAAACATAAAACAAAAAAGTGACACTTTCTGTTGCTTTTTTATGCAAAAACAAACAAAAAGTTGTATATTCGTGTTCTCAAAATCCCTTTAAATGAATTGATGTATTTAATCAGCTACTAAATATATCAAAAAATCATATTCTATAATTAATAAACTAGAATGGAAGAAAACAACGAAAACTTAGACGATAATTTAGAAGAAAATGAAATAGACGCCTCTAAAGTGACACAAATAGATGTTATTGAGGATATGTATAAAGATTACTTTCTAGATTATGCCTCCTATGTTATTTTAGAACGTGCCATACCTACCGCACAGGATGGTCTAAAACCTGTTCAGAGAAGGATTTTGCATTCTATGTTCTTAATGAATGATGGTCGTTTTCATAAAGTTGCTAATATTATTGGGCAAACAATGCAATTTCATCCACATGGTGATGCTGCGATTGGAGATGCTTTGGTTCATATTGGTCAAAAAGACCTAATGATTGATTGTCAAGGGAACTGGGGAGATGTCAGAACAGGAGACCGTGCAGCGGCTTCTCGTTACATCGAGGCTCGTTTATCAAAATTTGCACTAGATATTGCATTTAACCCTAAGACAACTAATTTTCAATTGTCCTACGATGGTCGAAAGAAGGAGCCAATCATGCTTCCTATGAAGTTTCCATTGTTACTAGCACAAGGTGTAGAGGGTATTGCTGTCGGACTTTCGACCAAGATACTGCCTCATAATTTTGTCGAATTAATAAAAGCTTCTATTAGTTTACTAAAAGGCAAAAAAGTTCAAATCTTCCCTGATTTCCATACTGGAGGGCTAGCTGACTTCTCTAACTATAATGGTGGTAAACGAGGTGGTAAAGTTCGTGTTCGTGCCAAAATTAATATCATTGATAAAAGGCACTTGACTATCACAGAAATTCCTTATGGCACGACTACGACAGGTGTTATAGATAGTATTATCAAAGCTAATAATAAGAATAAAATTAAGATTAAAAAGGTCATTGATAATACGGCGGCTGATGTGGAAATCTCGGTTGAATTGCCATCTGGAGCTTCTCCTGAAATGACCATGGATGCGCTATATGCCTTTACCGATTGTGAAATTTCTATTTCGCCCAATGCGTGTACTATTAATGAGGACACTCCTGTATTTACTACTGTTGAGGAATTGTTACAAATTTGTACCGATCAAACTCAATTTTTGTTAGAGTGGGAATTGAAAATTCGCAAAAAGGAATTAGAAGATAAATGGCATCAATCAAGCTTGGAAAAAATCTTTATTGAGAATAAAATTTATCAAGACATTGAGGATTGTGAATCTTGGGAAGAAGTACTAGAGGCGATTGATAATGGTCTAAAGCCATTTATAAAGAACCTAAAGCGAGAGGTGGTTGAAGATGACTTGATTCGATTGACTGAAATTAAAATCAAGCGCATCTCTAAATACAATAAATTCAAAGCTGATGAGCTACTCAAAGCCATTGAAGAGGAATTAAAAGAAGTTGAACATCATTTAATTCATATTGTTGAATATACAATTGCTTATTACAAAGACCTTTTGCAAAAGTATGGGAAAGGTAGAGAACGCAAAACAGAAATCACCAATTTTGGAACCATTAACGCGGCAAGTGTGGTCGTTAATAATGCCAAACTCTATATCAATAGAGCCGAAGGTTTTATGGGCTATGGTCTCAAAAAAGATGAGTTTATTTCAGAGTGTTCTGATATTGATGATGTGATTGTATTCTACAAAGATGGTAGTTACAAAGTTGTTCGTATTGCTGACAAGGTGTTTATTGGTAAACATCCTCTTCATGTCGCCATTTGGAAAAAGGGAGACAAACGAATGGTTTATAATATGGTTTATGCGGATCTCAACAAAGGGGTCAACTATGCCAAACGCTTCAATGTTTCCGCTATTACTAGAGACAAACAATATCCTGTTGCCTCTAAAATAGAAAAGTCCAAAGTGCTGCATTTTTCTGCCAATCCTAATGGTGAAGCTGAGATTATCAGTGTGCAATTGACTCAGAGCTGTAGCGCCAAAAAGAAAGAATTTGAATATGACTTTGCAGAATTAGCAGTCAAAGGTCGCAGTTCTAGGGGAAACATTATTACTAAGTATCCAATTCGAAAAATCAAAGTTACACAACAGGGAACTTCAACGCTAGGAGCTATCAAAATTTGGTATGATGATACAACTGGGCGTATCAATTCTTCTGCTTATGGGAAATACGTTGGTGCGTTTGAGGAAGAAGATAAAATTATTGCATTGTATCAAGACGGGTCCTATGAATTAACCAATTATGAATTGACCAATCGATTTGATCCCAAAACAATTATCGAACTCAGAAAATGGCATAAGGATATGGTCGTTTCCTCTATACACTACGATGGGGAACGCAAATCTACATACGTTAAGCGCTTTAATATTGAAACCAATACGTTGAATCAAAAATTCAACTTTCTACCCAATGAATATGTTAGCACCAAATTGCTCTTTGGCTCTCTACATCCCAACCCTGTTGTAGAATACAAAGTTCGAGCGGGACGTTCTAAGAGTATCGAAGGAGAACTTAAACTAACGGACTTCATTGATATAAAAGGATGGAAGTCCTTAGGAAATAAATTAAGTGACAGCAAGCTTATTAGCGTCAAAGCGATTCATAAAGAAATTGAACCTTCGGAAGAAGATGATGATGCTAAAGCAAAGGCTAAAGCTTCTAAAAAGGAAGCTACTGAAGAAGACAAACAAAACACTTTGTTTTAAGTAAGCAATTTGTCCTAAATAAAAAAATGAGACCACCTGATATAAGTTTTGATCAGGTGGTCTCTCTTATTGTATAGACAGAATAGGTTTCAATTCCTTAGGTCGGATGTTTTGTTATAAACTCTAAAATATCTTCAAAATAACCTGTTAAGTTCTCATAAACATCTTCATATGCCATTCGGTAAGTAAGTCCCCAATATTCCCAGTCCTCGCCTTCATTTAAAGGAGGAATCAATAAAACATAGCCATTTTTATTGACGATATACCCGTCTTCAATTTCTCCTCCTATAACAATTCCTCGTTCTATCTTTGGTTCTTCGATCTCTGGGTTGTTGTATTTCCAGATTTCTATTCCTATGACACTAACATCTTCTAATCGTTTTACCTCATTTACTTTTAACATACGAGACTCGTATTCTGAAACCCTAGCATAACCGTTACAAAGTTTTAGAAATGCCCTATAGTCCTCTGGAAATCTTACTCCAAGCTCATTTTCTTTTTCTACAATTGCTGCTTCTGTAGCGGGTGAAAAGCCTAACCATGTAGAAGATGGTACTTGTTCAGTAGGTTCTAAACTTTTTGCAGCATTGGCTTGCTCAAAAATTTTCTCTAAAATTTGCTTCATTTCTTTATTTTTAAAAATACTACTTGCTTGCCTTACTCCTATTCCTTAACAAAAGGCAATGTTTCTTGATAATCACCTGCTCTAACTTCTAAAAACAACACACCTGCGGCTAGGCTTGAAACATCCAATACGTATTGATTGTCTCCACTAGCAACTTCCCGCTCTAAAATTAGTTGTCCCAATGCATTGTAAACCCGTAATTCTATCGATTGAGCATTGTCTTCTAGCCAACGAATATGCACCGTTTCTTTGGCTGGATTTGGATAAAGATGTACTACTTTTTGTATTATTTTAGGTTGCAGAACAGTAGTTATCGTATCCTTTTCTTCTAGTATAATCACTCCACCACGGCTAGTTCCCATTATATAATCTAGCTTATTATCATTGTTCAAATCAGCCATCGAAAAATGCGTACTCCACCCTTGATAAAAATCCTTGTAATTTTGAGATAGCGTATCATATGTTCCCAATATATTACCCTCTATATTTCCTAACTGAATGATATTGCCACCAATCCAATGCCCAATAAACAGCTCATAAGTACCATTATTATCATAGACAAAAGGCATCGGGTCATCGCTGTAGCCTTGTAAGCTGTAACCACCTAAAGTATTGGTTGTTGGGCTAGAGGAAAAAACAGGATTAGTTGATGTTCCTGTATTCTCGTAATAATGAATTGTTCCTCCACGGCGCCCAATGACTAAATCTAAATCCAAATCTCGATCTAAATCTACCAATTGGGGAGTACTTCCGCCACCTACATCAATATTAAAAAACGAATGTACCGGCGCATTTAAAACGATAGGATTCCCAACACCTGCGGTATTTTCAAAATAACTAAGTGTTCCATCTTGCATTCCGCAAATCATATCCATATCGCCATCCCCATCTAGATCGCCTATTGTTGGATACAAACCATTTTTTTGTAGCGAATCTGTTCCTGCATAATTATTGGTAATGTATTCGAAAGAGGGACTACTTAATGTTCCTGTATTTTCTAGCAATGTCATTCCATACTCATAATTTCCTCCATATTGACAACGTCCCAAGCCACCAATTAATAGATCCATCAATCCATCTGCATTATAATCTAGCAACACAGGATACGCATCCTCACCAACGTCCAACATCTCCCCCACTAAAAAGTCTTTTTGTTGAAAGTCAAAAATCATATTGGCATTGGTGCCTGTATTTTGATAATACCACGCCACACTATCCTTGATAGAGCCACCAGGAGCAGTCTTGGAAGGAGCTGCCAACATATCTTTTTTCCCATCGTTGTTTACATCTAAGAAATACATACCTGGAAATGTATAAATATCTATTGACGCATCGTATGTTGGATAAAAATTGTGCTGTGTTGTTATCAAAATTGTATCGTTAATTTCTACTCCACTAATCATATTAGCCGTAGTATAATCATTTCCACCCAAAATCATATCTTTTACTCCATCTCCATTAAAGTCTATCAACGTCAAACTTGCACCAACATCTCTCGCACTTCTTGAGTTAGAAGCCATACTTTGTAGGTCTTGGGTAATATGGGTAGATACTCGTTGCATCAAATTAAAATAAGGATTGTTATAACAACTATCAACACTAGGGCTAACACTTACTTTATTACTATCTCCTGATTCTTGAAACAAGCCCCAACACTCTGACTCCAATACATATTCTAAGGAATCACAATTACCACTATTTTCCATAGACATATTTCTATACCAATGAATATTAAAAGGGAAACGTGATGACAAAGTAAAAGCTAATATATCAATGTCTCCATCTCCATCGACATCATCAATAGCGGGCAAATCTCCATTATAAATAAACAGCTGTGAAGGAAATGGATTGCCACTTTTTTTGCTATACATCAATCTATCAACTACCAACGTATACTGAATGGTGTCATTCGCATCGTAACTTCCCTCCCAAACAGCTAGCCCTAATCCTTGTAGGGTTGCATTATACATAAAAACATCTTCAATCCCATCGCAGTTATAATCTCTCAATAACATAAAATTACGCGCCAAACGCTGAGGAAGACGTTTCATATAAGCAGGTGCATAAGTATAATCAACTTGACCAGCAGTACCATTATTAATAAAAGTAGATGCTATAGATTCTTCACGATCATACACAACTAAGTCTTTAATACCATCATTGTTTAAATCTACTTCTGAAAATTGAGGCAAATTAAGTCCTCCCGCCCAAGCATTCCGCATGTTGATTCCATTCTTAACAAGAGGTATATCCATTGGAACATATTGAGCAAATGCATGAACAGTTAAAAAAGTGGTTATAAATAAAATTAGTATTCTCATAACTGAAGGAAGTTTGTAGAGGAAGGGAATAAACAAGTGGCTTTCTATTATTACAATAGTCAGCTGCGCACTCACGAAGTAAAATAATATAAATGTGCTTTTTTGTCTTTTTGGTAACTAAGCTTGCGATCTCACTTAGTAGCAGCGAAGCTAATCAACGACCACGTAGTAGCAGCGTAGCTAACTACTATTATTATAGAGTCGCTATTAAATCCTGTAAATGATTGGTTAAAATCAAGCTAGGAATTGTGGCTTCTATCCTGAATTGAACAATAGATGCCTTCAAAAAAGTAGTTTTTATAGCTTAGAAACAAAGCCACAAGAATAAAACTCACGACCAAAGGAGAATTAGCTTCCTTTGATCGTGAGGCATTAAGTTTAAAGATAGTTGATACCAACTACCATAGATAGAGCAATCTAGTAATTCGCTCCTTATCCATTTATTTCTTAACAAATCGAACGACTTCTTGATAAGTATCTGTTCGAATATCTAAGAACAAAACTCCTGCTGCTAAACTAGTAATATCCAACTCATACTGTTGATCATTGCTTGTTGTCGTCTGTTGTAAAACGACTTGACCTAAGGCATTGTAAACCGTTAAGTGTAAGGTTTCTGTATTGGGAGTCAAAAAGCTAATATTTAAAGAATTTTGTGCTGGATTTGGATAAAGGTGCACTACTTTTTGTGTTGTTTCAGGTTGCAAAACAGTTGTTATTGTATCTTTTTCTTCCAAAACTACAACACCTCCTCGTCCAGTTCCAAAGATATAATCCAACTTACCATCATTATTTAGATCTGCTATAGACATATTGGTATTCCAACCTTCGTAGAAATTATTATAATTTTCGGATAAGGTATCGTAAGTACCTAGAACATTCCCATCAATATTCCCTAACTGAATGATATTCCCTACTTGGTGTCCTATAAATAATTCGTAAGAGCCATTGTTATCATAAACAAATGGCATTGGCGTACGGCTAAAGTTTTGTACACTATATCCTCCCAACATAGTTGACGTAGGAGTAGACGAGAAGTTAGGGCTAGTTGCATTGCCTGTATTTTCATAATAGTGAATCATGCCACCATAACGTCCAATAACCAAATCTAAATCTAGATCTCGATCCAAATCAACCAATTGAGGGGTACTTTTGTCGCCTACATCAATATTAAAAAAGAAGTTAGAAGGCGCACTCCAAGCAACTGGATTACCAGGACCTGCTGTATTTTCAAAGAAAGTCAATCTACCATCTTGCCGTCCACAAATCATATCCATATCTCCATCTCCATCAAGGTCACCCACCGTTGGGTATAAACTATTCATTTGCAAAGCATTGGTTCCAGCATAATCATTAGTCACATATTCAAAAGCTGGACTTGTCAGTGTCCCCGTATTTTCTAGCAATGTCATTCCATAGTCGTAAGTACCTCCATCTTGGCAACGACCATAGCCCCCTATTATCATATCCATCAAACCATCGGCATTATAATCTAACAACACAGGAAAAGCATATTGTCCAACATCCAACATTTCACCTACTAAAAAGTCTTTTTGTTGAAAATCAAAAATCATATTAGCATTACTTCCTGTGTTTTGATAAAACCAAGCAACGCTATCCATTACGGCTTCTCCTACTCCCATTTCAGAAGGTGTTGCTAACATATCCGTTAATCCATCGTTGTTCACATCCATAAAAAATGTCGCTGGAAAGGTGTAAATATCAACAGGTTTGTCATAAACAGGATAATGGTAATCTTGTGTCGTAATAAGAATGGTGTCATTAATTTCGGTACCATTAACCATATTCACATTCTTAAAGGTTACACCACCCAAAGCCATATCCCGAACATTATCACCATTAAAATCTAATGTTGTAACATTGGCACCTACATGTCGTGCATTTCTACCATTACTCACACTATGAACACTTCCTGTTCTATTAGGTTGCACATCCAATCGTTGATTAAACCAAGGATTATTATAACAGCTATCTGTACTTGGTCCAAAGTTTACTTTACTACTATCTCCTGACTCTTGAAACAATCCCCAACATTCAGATTCTAAATAAAATTGAATCGAATCGCAACTATGGCCATTTTCTACAGACATATTTCTATACCAAAATACATTCGTTGGAAAGCATATATCTAAAGTAAATGCTAAAATATCTAGATCGCCATCACCATCAACATCGTCTATGGAAGGCAAGTCTGTATTGTATACAAACATTTTATAATCAAATGGATTATTTCCTGGCACATCATAACGTACTTGCTCTTTAACCAAAGTATATTGAATGGTATCGTTGGCATCATAACTTCCTTCCCAAATAGCCACTCCTAATCCTTGCCCGTAAACAGAATACATACCAAAGATGTCTTCAATGCCATCACAGTTATAATCTCTAAAAAGCATAAAATTCTGTATGTCTTTCGGCAAGCGTTTCGTATAAGCTGGTGCATGTTCGTAGTCTACGATCCCTGGCGTTCCGTGATTGATAAATGCAGTGCCTACTCGACCATCTCGGTCAAAAGCAACTAAATCTTTGATTCCATCATTATTGAGGTCTACTGGTGAAAATTGGGGTAAATTAAGTCCTCCTGCCCAAGCATTGCGCATGTTCGTTCCATTTTTAACAAGAGGAATGTCCATTGGGGTATATTGTGCAACAACATTTGCCCCCCAAAACAAGACCATAAAAAGTAATACTGTTTTCATAGTTAATTTTAGTATTTGTATAACAATTAATAGGTTTCCCTTATAACGAAGGTCAAGCTACTTTCGCTTCCTGCATTCAAACAATAAAACACTCCACAATGCCAATTCTTGGATTCCTGTTTTTAATTATTTTATCCCATTTAGTAGCTCTTTGATGATCTTCGGTGTACTGTGTGGTTACAACGAACGATTGCACGTTCCTCTATTTCTTTTTTGCAAGAAGGAAAAAGCTTATTGTTTGACCAATTTGCTAATATAACGTTCTTTTTCTGTTTCGATGCTTAAAATATATGTTCCTGTTGGTAGAGAGCGAAGATTTAGAGTCGTATTTTGCTCCAACCACTCCTTTTGATCAAGCACTACTTGACCTAAGGCATTGGTTACTCGAATCATAACTTCTTCATTAAGTAGTTGATCAAACTGAATATTTATTTGTTCAGAAGTAGGATTAGGGGCAATTGTAAACGAATTGGTATTCTTTTCTATTGCCTCGATAGAAGATAAGATATATTCCGTATACAACCCCAATCCACCACGCTTGTTGCCAATCAAAAACTCATATTGTCCATCGTTATTAATGTTGGCAACACTAATAATAGACTCTTCTCCTTCGTCTATCGTATCTAGCACACTGTTTATTCTAGTAAAAGCTCCTTGCAAGTTGTTGTCAATATTGGTATATTGCCAGACCTCCCCTGCTTCATTTCCCATAAACAAGTGGTACTCTCCATTAATATCCACCAAATGCGGCGCAGAATTCCCCTCAATTGTTCCTGGTAATTTGGCATCTATAAGTCCAAATGTTTCGCTCGTAGCAGTACTAGAAAAAGCAGGTGCCGTTGGTGTACCTGTATTTTCAAAATAATTGGTATTCCCATTTCGTTCGCCTACCAATAAATCAATTTTTCCATCTCTGTTGACATCGACCAATTGAGGGGTTGCATTTTGCCCCACGTCAATGTTCGCATAATTGGGCACCCAACTTGTAAAACTGGGACTAGAAACTGTTCCTTGGTTTTCTACATAAATCAATAGCCCATCTTGATCGCCCAATAGCATATCTTTATCATTATCGCCATCCAAATCGGCAAAAGTCGGTACCAAACGACGCAAATTAAACTGCTTCATACTTGCCAAATCATCATCGACCAATCGATAAGCTGGTTGAGTAATTGAGCCTACATTTTCATACAAACTCAAATAGCAGCCTTGATTGGCTACACTAACATATTTATTATAATTTCCGACCACAATGTCCATCAAACCATCTCCATTATAATCCCAAAAAACAGGTGCTGCCCCTGTTCCTAAATCAATCATTTCGTCCACCAAAAAATGATTCTCTTCGTAAGTAAACACAGGAAAGTTCGCCGTTCCAGTATTTTTGTAATACCAATTTTCTAAGTTTTTAGAATTTCCTAAAATATTAGGTGCTGCGATCAGATCCTTTGCGCCATCATTGTTCACATCTACATAAAAAGCAGCTGGAAAAATTTCAACATCAGCAGAAATAGAGTTCATTGGAAAGAAGGTTTCTTGTGCTGTTAAATGCGCTGTATCTTTATTCCCTCCATTGGTCAATAAGTTTAGATTAGAAAAAGATAAATCGCCCAAAATAATTTCTTTGACCCCATCATTATTCATATCCAAAGTCAAAATAGTTGATCCTGCATGACGACCACTTCTAACAGGATTCCAATTGGGGTATCCTGCACAACTATCTATTCTAGGACTCAAATCAATCGTCTCTGTTATTCCACTTTCGTACATACGCCCCCAGCAGTTATCATAATAGACATAATTCAAACTGTCACATCCCCAACCATTTTCTTGAGATTCGTTTCTGAACATTTCAATATACCCTCCAGATGAATTAAAATTGAGAATATCCATATCTCCATCTCCATCAATATCATCTACAGCAGGCAAGTCAACGGTTGAATTAAATAAGTTATACCCTTGATTTTGTCCTTTTAAAGTGTATTCAATTGTATTTTTGACCAAAGAAAATTGTACTTTATTTTGCGCATCTCGACTCGCTCGATAAACGGTAATACTGACCACACCTGTTGTATTGTCGTATTTATACGCAAACAAATCTTCTAAATTATCACAATTATAATCTCGTAACAACATCCAGTTTTCTACTTTTGGAAACCGATAGGCATATTCTGGTGCAAATGTATAGTCCACCGTATTTGGTGTTCCTCCATTTAAAAAAGGAACCACTGCAAATCCAACGCGATCAAAATACACTAAATCTTGATCTCCATCTCCATCTAAGTCTATTTCTGAGAACTGAGGATTGGTCAAACCTCCAGTAAGTGCGTATTCGTAGACATCACCACTAGCAGATTCAAAGGGGACCATTAACCGAGTAGGTTGAGCAAAAGTTAGGATTGGGAATAAAAAAACACCCATTAATAAAACGTACTTCATAACGTAAATTGAGTTGAAATTATGTTTATATTTTACTCCATGGTAAGCCTATCAGAACATAGACAACTTAAGCAGACACCTTGCAAGTAGTTTAGTCTGAATGCAATCATCAATAAATTCGATTTACATATAGACACAACTTATCATAGTTTGTCAATAAGGTATCAGAAGCTAATACACGAAGTTTGCGTGGGGAACTCTGGTAAAAGTCATAAAATAATGGATAATTAACGAAGATGCTAGTTTTTATTGTTAAAACTTGAATTATTATACAAAAAAATGACTGCCCTGAAAGTACTTCAAAGCAGTCATTCTATCCATTTTTATAAGATCTTTATTTGCTAATAATCAATTTTCGAACGTCAACAACAGCATCTGTACTCAATCGAATCAAATACATTGCTGGTGGCAAATGGCTTACATCTAGTGTTTTATTAGTCGCTCCTGCTGGAATTTGAGTCTCCAATAAAACCTTTCCATTAACTGCAATCACCTCTACCATTAATTCTGTTGGCAATACTTCGCTAAAGCGAAGTGTTGTTTCTGAAGTAGCAGGATTGGGCAAAATGACGAGGTTCATATTATTACTAATTTCTTCTATACCAACAGAAACTGAAACGGAATCTGCAAAGGAACAAGCACCATTATTAATTGTTAGAGTAACATAATGAGGACCATTACTAGTATATGTATGGGTTGGATTTTGCTGTGTAGAAGTATTTCCATCTCCAAAATTCCACAACCAACTAGTTGCCCCTGTTGATGCATCTGTAAACGCAGCTGTTCCACCGCTAGTAACTGCTGTAAATTGAGCCTCTACAATTTCTGCCGTTACGGTTGACAAAGCACCTGCACAAGAATCCAAACGTACTTCCCAATCGTATAGATAGTAATAAAAATCTGTTGGATTATTTGCAGCAGAACTTGTCATGGTCAATACATTAGGGAGTGTATATGGGTAAGCTGTTCCTGTATTATTTCTATACAAATCCATATTATTTCCTCCTATACTATAATCCCCTGGTCCTGGCACTTGGAAATTTAATAAAATACGTTGCCCTCCATTTACTAAATTAACTGTTGTTTGCGCCAAAACAGTATTCGTGGGTGCTGCACCGCCGTTGGCAATAGAACCATCCCACAATGTGAAGGTTCTTGGTCCTGCTCCATCAGCATCTACCCATACTGAAATCAATTCAAAACTATTGTAAGCTGTAAAGTTGATAACCCCATAGAAACCACTACCGTGATATCCACCACCACCTACAGCAGTTCCATTAGCAGGACCTACATTCAAAGTAGGTGTAAGAATAATATTTTGTACTTGATAATTCGTTGTTGCTACCAATGTAGGAGTGTTGAAAGTATCTCCTACGTGTACCAAACTATTGGCTCCATCGTACCAATGCAAGGTCCCATTATTATTCGTTGCAGATAAAGCTATAGACGTATTAGGACATCCAGCACCATTATTAGTAGAGGTTACTTCAGGATATTCTACCACGATATAAGCATTTTTAACTTCGGTATCCACTCCCAAACTATTGGTTACTTGTAAAGACACATTGTATGTTCCACTTGATGCATAAGTATACGTTGGGTTTGCTTGCGTAGAAACACCGCCATCTCCAAACGTCCACAACCACTGCGAAGGTTGATTTCCTGATTCATCTTTAAATTCAATTGTTCCATCACAAGTGTACAACAAATTAGAAGAAAAATCGGCTACAGGTGGCAATGCGCCTAGTACATCTACATTGATATTATCAACATACAAATTATTACCATACCCATTAATATTAACAAACCTCAATACTACATTACTACCTAAATAAGCCGACAAATCCACCGTATCATTTCTCCAGTCACTTGCTGCATTAGGCTGCCATGTTTGTCCTGCATCAGGTCCTGTTGCTAAAGCTGCTCCTCCCTTAAAGTATACTTGAGAAAAAGTTTGCCCACAATCTGTTGACAAATCAATGCGTAAATCATCGGACAAATTTGCGCTAAAACGACGGTAAGCCACGTCAAAGGTAAGCATAGCACTAGCTGTCGCAGGAGCTTGGGTCATGTCTAAAGTTACAAAACTGAAAATATCTTCCTGTCCTGGAGCATTATAAGAAAAGTTATTCACAAACATAGCAGCTGTATTTCCTCCTGCTGCTCCTGTCGTCGTGACCAATTCCCATGTTCTATCATTATCCCCATTTATAATATAAGAAGAAGGAGGAGGAAACGTTCCACCATCAAAATCTTCTGCATAAGGGAAGCTGCCCAAAGGATCCAACACCGTTATCATTTGTGTAATTGTATCGTTACAATGCGTACTATCAGCACTCAATCCTGTCCAGACTTTTAACTCATAGACTCCTGCTGTTGGAATATTAATTGGTGTTGTAAAGGAGAAACTTGCCGAACCTCCTGCTGCTAGATTAGCCGTATAGGTTTCTGTTACCATAGGATCGTTTCCAAATTGATAATAAACAGGAAAGTTAGATTCTGTAAACAAGCCAATATTTTCTACTGTCATAGAAACCGTTGCCGTTGAAACCCCTCCACAAGTTTCCAAAATAGAACTAGGGGCGTCCAAACTCGCTACTCCAGCATCATTATCACCAGAACAAGACAAGAAACAAACAGGAGTGCCACCAGAAGCACCTGCATAATTAACAGCAATTTGGCGTAAGCCTCTTATTCCATTGGACCCAACAGCTCGAACAGAGAACCATTGAGGATCGTTGATGTCAGTTACAGCCACATTATAGGTCAATGCTGTGGTGGTTCCTATTGAATCCATGAATTTTTGTCCTAATAAAAATACATCGTATCCCGTTGCTCCTGGCACCGCATCCCAAGCCAATTGAATTTCATTTACATTTGGACACACTCGGTTGACACGTATGTTTTGAGGTCGCTCTATAATCGTAAAGTTCGCATCACTTTCATCTGTTACGCCAGATCTTGATATGCGTACTCTTGCTTCTCCTGTTATCGTTGCAGGAATTGTCCAATTTAGAAATCGGCTAGTACCAGGTGCAGCAGCAGCAATAGTTGTCCAAGTTGCTCCATTATCAGTTGTATATTCTATCAAAAACGTACCTGATGTCCCATAAGCATCCCAGTGAATTCTATCGTTAGCGCCAGGGATTAATCCTTCTCCTCCCATTGGATGAATTACCGTAATGTCGTCCATCAAAAATTCGTACACAACATAATACTCCTGTGTTCCCATAGGTATGGTTGTTCCTGCTACATCCAATGTATAGGTACCTGCTGCCGGGTTATCAATTGCTATTTGTTCTACATTGTTCAAATGGTCTGCACCTTTGGTTGCTGGTAAACCCAACGTTGTTGCGTTAGGCGTATGATCTAACAACCAAGGCAAATGTACCGTTGCACTAGGATCGGTAACAGTCGCATCCAAATCATTCACCAATGCCGTTGCCGCAGCGGTAGATGCTTCTCTGTCTGCCCAGTAAATCATAATTTTTGCACGTTGTACTCCTGCTGGTATTGCAATCGAATGACTATTCGTCCCCCCTTGGGTTAATGTTGCATTAAAATAACGATTGTCTTCTAGCAGTTGAACAGCCTTGAGACCATTCACTTTTCCCCAACCAAAAATAAAATCAGGTCCATCGTTGCCCAAATCATTCGCTGTATTTAGTAAGGCAGCTTTTAGCAAAGCCGATGGTGCAATGTTTCCTCCATTCAAATCACGATAAGCATGATGCATCTGTGCCATTACACCACAAATTCCTGGAGCAGCAGCAGACGTTCCACCTCCTGGTGCATAGGCATTATTAGGGTCGGTAGACATATGTGAAACACCATGTGCAGAAATATCTGGTTTGATGCGCCCATCTGATGCAGGACCACGGCTACTACTGTTTGCAATCCCGTCTGAAGCATTTAAATTTGCTGTCGCAATAACATTCTTACCGATTTTATGCCCACCAGTAATGTTTCCCCACTGCGTTCCTGCACCATAACCACAATCTTGATTGTTGCTATTTCCTGCCGAAAACGTTTGCATTAAGGTGGGGTTGTTATAAATTTCTTGATCTACCAAAACAGTTGTGTTGGTGTACCCTCCATTACAACCATTACTATAAGAAGAGGAAAAAATCAACACGGCACTATCTTGATGCAAAGGAAGTGTTCCTGCCATCGAAGCTACATATTGACGAATATGCATATAAGCCCCCGTTGCCATCCCACGCATAAGAGGATCTAAATTTCCAGCACCACCAGCAATTCCTGCTACCATATCCCCATGGTCTCCTGCAAAATCGCCAGCTACATCCTGTTGATTGGTACGTCCTTTAAAATCAATATGAGGTCCTACAAAACCATCATCATTAACAGCAAAGGTCACTCCTGTCCCATCGTAGTTTCTAGCTCCTGAAAAATCGCCATCAATTGCATTCGCACGATGCAAATGGCGACCATCATCAGACTCTGGTTTTCCTGGTTCTGACATAATATCCACATAACGAATAAAAGAAGCATCCACTACTTTGCTGATCTGAGTAGGCAATAATTGAGCAACAACCATTTGGGCATGATCCATTGATTGATTGATACTCAAGCCTAGTTTTTTCATCTCCTCTTTAGCCGTAGAAGGCTTAATGTCTTGATAGTATTGTATTGTGACCGTAATATAATTTCCTTCCATTGCCCAATCAGGATAATCTTCATCCTCTAAGCGCTGTCCTATTTTATACGTTTTTTCGATTGGTACGATACTTCTAATATTCAGTTTTTGCAACTGATTTATATCTATTCCGATGGGAATAGAGGCTACATATACCTTATTGGGTATGTACTCCAATAATCTTATATCGGCAGCAGCCAATTGCTTTTGTAAAGAAGGTGTAGGAATTGCATTAAATTGAACAAAACGATAAAAGCGGTTTGAAAAAATTTCGTTCTGATTCAGTTGGCGAATAGACTTGAAGTCCGATATATTGGACTCAAAGTGTTTGGCACCTTTGAGAAAATTAATGGTGTAATCCTGTGCGTGTAGGTTCCCCATCAATATTCCTATCAATGCCATTGTTAAGATAGAAATACGGTTCATATACAGTTTTTTTGAGTATAAAGTATAGATTTTTCTACAATCTATAGCTTCTTGTTGAAAATAAAATTTTAAACATTCATAATAATACAAAATTATAGTAGGAAAACCATTCAGATTTTTGTAAAATTAACGGTTCTATGTTTTAATTCCCCATAAAAAAAGCCTTCTTGAGTAAGAAGGCTCTATAAAGTCATTGTTGACCGTTGTATCAAGTAGTAATATCTACTAACAATAGTTCCTTGAACTATGGTACTAAAATATTTGGATTATTTAATTATAATCTTCCGAATTTCGGTCATTTCCTTTGTTGATAAACGCATCAAGTATAAAGCAGAACTCAGATTGCTTACATCCAAGGTATAATCTGTGGTTCCTTCCAAAAGAATTTCTTTTTTAATAAGTCTTCCGTCCATGCCAATAAATTCCATCGTTAGGTCTTCAGGTAGTTGTTGACTAAAGGATAAATTGGTATACCCCTTTGCAGGATTAGGAGCAATACTTAACGTCATATCGTTCCCCAATCGCTCTATTCCAACAGAAACCGTTACAGAATCAGAAAAGGAGCAAATGCCATTGACTGTTAGGCGAATCATGTGCGGACCATTATTGGTTGTATACGTATGAGTAGGATTTTGCTGTGTAGATGTTGTCCCATCTCCAAAATCCCACAGCCAACTAGTCGCTCCAATAGATGCATCTGAAAAGCTAGCTGTTCCTCCATTGATAACACTTGTAAAATTCGCATCAACTACTTTTGCCTCTACTGTTTCTCTTGCACTAACACATTCTGTTGATAAATTCAATTCCCAATTATAAAAATAATAATAGAACCCAACGCTTGTAGTCGTTGCACTAACCATATCTACTACTCCTGCCAAGCTATAAGGGTAAACCGCAGAGCCATTGTTGTTTCTAAACAAATCCATATCATTTCCTGCCAATGAATAATCTCCAGCTCCTGGAACTTGTAAATTGACTTGGACTCTAGATTGACCATCGGGAATATAAACCGTCACTTGACTAATAACTGTATTATTAACATTATTACCATTAAGAACATGTCCATTGTATAAATAAATAGTTCTAGGTCCTGCCCCATCGGCATCGACCCATACAGAAACAATGTCAAACGCTTGATAAGCTGTAAAGTTGACCCCTCCAGTAAAATTTCCTCCATGATAACCTCCATTTCCCACAGAACTCCCATCTATTGGTCCCGCATATTCGGTCACATCGGTAGTTGTTACATCTTCTACAAAATACGTAGTATTTGTCGTCAAAGTAGGTGTTGTAAATGTATTGCCTGTATGCACCAATGTATTGGCACCATCATACCATCTTAATACTCCCGTACCATTCGTTGCAGAAAGAGTAGTCGATGTATTAACACAAGTTTCGGCATTGGTAACAGAGGTGACCTTTGCTTTTTCTACCCTTATATATCCTGTTTTGACAATTGTATCAGCCCCCTGACTATTGGTTGTCTGTAAGGTAACAGTATAAACGCCACTATTGGCATAAGTATAGGTTGGGTTTTGCTGCGTAGACAAACCGCCATCTCCAAATTGCCACAACCAACTTGTAGGTGCATTCGTTGATAAATCTTCAAATTGTACAGTTCCTACACAAGTGTAGGTAAGATCAGCTTTAAAATCTGCTATTTGCGCCTTTACGCCCAAACAATAGAAGCTGCTCAATAAAAGAATTGTAATTATTTTTGTAAAGTTGCGCATAAAATATATGGTTTTATTTAGTATAGTAGTTCGTTGATTAGTTCGCTACGCTCATGAGGGCGCAAGCTTAGTTTTTTACTTTTTTACTAAAAAGACAAAAAAGCACATTTATATCAATTTGATAATCAAAATTTTAACACAAAATGCAACAAATCTACAACCTGTTGATTATCAAACTAATAAAGTTTAGCTTCGCTGCTACTGCGTGGTTTCAACGAACTATTGTTAGTAATCATTTGCTCAAAAAAGAACCAAACAGAGCCTTTTTAGAAATATTGTTTTATACAACTACAATAATACAAAATTTATATGGCAATTCTATACTCAAAACTTTTATACTGTTTGCTACAAAATCAAACCACCGATATAAATATTTTTGTCTATAACATACGACAAAATCTTCTCCCCTCACAAACTACAACAGATTCAAACTAAGTTATAATTTTTGAATTCGCACTCCATTTCTTACCTTTGAGCTTCTTAGAATTTGTTATGTATTATTTTAGAATAAAAAAAAACAATAACACACTATGGCTAATGCATTCTTTAAGGTGCCTACACCGATTAACGAACCCGTAAAAAGCTATGCTCCTGGTAGCAAAGAAAGAGCAGAATTAAAAGCACAATTGGCTGTCTATAAGGCAACTCAAATTGATGTGCCTATGATTATAAATGGAAAGGAAGTGCATACTGATAATAAAGTATCGATGCATCCTCCTCATGAAAGAAAACATGTTTTAGGACATTATAGCAAAGGTAACGCCTCTCATGTAAAAGACGCTATTGATGCTGCATTGGCAGCAAAAGAAGCTTGGGAAAATACCTCTTGGGAGCATCGTGCTGCTATTTTCTTAAAAGCTGCTGAATTATTAGCTGGTCCATACCGTGCTAAGATAAATGCTGCTACTATGCTAGCACAATCTAAAAATGCTTTCCAAGCAGAAATTGATGCTGCCTGTGAGTTGATTGACTTTTTCCGTTACAATGTACAATACATGACAGAGTTGTACAGTGAACAACCAGATTCGAACCCAGGTATGTGGAATCGCTTAGAACACCGTCCTTTAGAAGGTTTTGTTTTTGCAATTACTCCATTTAACTTCACTTCTATTTGTGCTAACTTATGTGCAGCTCCTGCTATGATGGGAAATGTTGTCGTTTGGAAACCTGCTGAGACTCAAATCTATTCAGCAAAAGTTATTATGGACTTGTTCAAAGATGCGGGACTTCCTGATGGTGTCATCAACTTAGTTTTGGCAGATGGTCCTGCAACAGGAGACGTTATTTTCAATCATAGAGAATTTGCTGGTCTTCATTTTACAGGTTCAACAGGTGTTTTCCAAAATTTATGGAGAACAATTGGTAATAATATCTCTAAATACAAGTCTTATCCACGTATTGTTGGAGAAACAGGTGGAAAGGATTATGTCATTGCTCATCCAACAGCAAATGCCAACGAAGTAGCAACAGCACTATCTCGTGGAGCGTTTGAGTACCAAGGGCAAAAATGCTCAGCTGCATCTCGTGCTTATATTCCACAAAGCTTGTGGCCAAGTATAAAAGAGAGTTTGGTAAAAGATTTGGCTTCCATGAAGGTAGGAACAGTAGAAGACTTTTCTAACTTTGTAAATGCTGTTATTAGCGAAACCTCATTTGATAAATTAGCGGCCTATATTGATCGTGCAAACGCAGATGATAATGTAGAAGTAGTTGCTGGTGGTACTTATGACAAATCTGAAGGTTACTTCATTGATCCAACGGTTTTAAAAGTAGAAGATCCTAAGTACACAACTATGTGTGAAGAATTATTTGGACCTGTTTTGACAATTTATGTCTACGAAGATGATAAATTTGAAGAAACAATGGATATTTTAGACGCTTCTTCTCCTTATGCCTTGACAGGAGCGTTATTTGCCGTAGATCGCCAAGTTATTGAAAAAGCAGCTCATCGCTTGCGTCATACAGCTGGTAATTTCTACATCAACGACAAGCCAACAGGTGCGGTTGTTGGTCAACAACCATTTGGTGGTGGTCGTGCATCTGGTACCAATGATAAAGCAGGTTCTGTTTTAAATCTGTTGCGTTGGGTCTCTCCTCGTACGATCAAAGAAACCTTTGTACCACCAACAGATTACCGCTACCCTTTTTTAGACGAGGCTTAAATAAAAAACTTTTAGCCAAGAGACAGAAGTTTCTCAACAAAATTTAAAGTTTTTTTCAATAAGAATAGTGTACCTAATAGATTGGGTACACTATTCTTAATTTAATATTTGTGCCACAAAACTTTTTATAAAAAGTATGAAAATAGCAATGATTGGCTATGGCAAAATGGGGCGTACCATTGAGCATTTAGCAACCAAGCAAGGACACGAGGTTGTCCTAAAAATTAATGCCGACAATTTAGATGCATTTACAACTGAAAACTTACAGCAAGCAGATGTTGCCATTGAATTCTCACAACCAGATGTTGCCTACAAAAATATCATGACTTGTCTTAAAGCAGGTTTGCCCGTTGTATCAGGTACTACCGCATGGTTAGACAAATTTGAAATGGTCAAAGACTGGTGCTCAAATAACAATGGTGCCTTTTTCTATGCTTCTAATTTTAGTGTAGGAGTTAATATTTTCTTTGAGCTCAACAAGCACTTAGCTGCTATCATGAGCAAGCACCCCGCTTACCAAGTAAGGATGGAAGAAATTCATCACACTCAAAAGCTAGATGCACCTAGTGGAACAGCAGTTACTTTAGCAGAGGGAATTTTAGAAAAAATAGATACTTTACAAGAATATCAATTGCAAGAAGATAATCTAAACACTCCAGACAATTGCATTCCCATTACCTCCAAACGTATTGGAGATACTCCAGGAACACATGTTATTCAATATCATTCATCTATTGATGAACTAGAAATTAAACACACTGCCAAAGGTAGAGAAGGTTTTGCTTCTGGAGCTATTATGGCGGCTCATTGGTTAATAGGAAAACAAGGTGTTTTTGGTATGAGTGATTTACTGCAACTCAGTTAAGGTTTGTTTTTAAATATTAAGAGCTCCAACTCAGTTGAGTTGGAGCTCCTAGTATAATAATATAGTATATTGTTTTTAGAATACTTCTGCCCAAGCTTTTGTTGATTTAAGAGCATCACTCTCTTTTGCAGCCCATCTTTTCATTTTCTTCAATTCTCCTCTGTAATCAAAAGGATCGCCACCAAAGAATCCGAAGAAGCCTCGTCCTACTCCAGCCCAGAAACCAGTATCCCATTCTGCTTTGGCTTCAGACATAATTCCAAATTTTTCTAACTGGTCAATCATGGCATTGGCAATACGAATCTCTTTTTTAGGGAATCGAATCAACCATACAGAATACAAGTAACGGCTTGCATTATGGTAAGCTTTTTGCTGATTGATGGGAGGAAACGGCAAGTCAATGTATTTCTTCTTAACATCTTTCTTTAGTCCCGACCATTTCAGTTCTAAGATAATTACCTTTTTCTTGATAGCTTCTAAAGCCTCTTGATCAACAGTCTCTGCTTGTTCCAACGAACGCAAATTTTTCCCTAGATTTCTAGACTTTGCTTTCATTAAATTTAATATGCTTATGACCTCTTGATACCTAGAAGAAACTCCATTTATATACAACTCATTTAATCCTTCCAACAACTCTTTTCCTTCTATTTGAATAATACCTCGCTCACTTCCCCACTGAGGCAATACGCCAGGAAGCACATCTTTTGCTAAATCGCCAATAAATTCTAAACCATCAGGCATTAAATCATCAATTTGATCATTAACAGCATCAAACTCGCCCAATAAAGCAGCACCTACAGCATTAATAATAGATCCAGAACCTGGAGCAAATGAGTTAGCTGCAACACCAGCTACAGACAACAACCCATTAATAATTTTCTTAGCTAATGTATTGGTTGCTTTAAAGTAATCGTTGTGTTTTTTAACGGCTTGGTCATATTCATCTTTGGCATCTCTAAAAGCATCTGAAGCTTGTGCTCCACGTGTTACAGCATCCTTGAACTTATGACCAACAGCAGCTTTTACATCGTCTGCTTGATCTTTCATATCAGAAAGAATCCCTTCAAAAGAGGCATCTTTTTTTCGAATCCCATATTGAGCCAATACATTACGCATTACATTGGTAGCAACATCTGTAATATTAGGAATCGTAATTCTATTTTTATCTTTCTCATACTTAGACGAATGATCTACTACTCCACCTGTACTCAAGATAATCTTATCAATAGCTCCCAAAATCTCACGCACTTCTCCTTCTTTGCTCGCATCCCCTCCTGTTAACTTATTCATTAACCAAGTTCTTGCTTTTTCGCTATGCTCTTGAAGCTTTTTCTTGATTTTATCATCTATATCTGTTCCCTTCAAAATATCTTCATCTGAATCAATAAAGTTTTTGAAGTCCTTCAAATCTTCGTAAATATTCGCTAAGTCTCCTTCTTTTACATTTTCAACAAACCCTGTAATTGCTTGCGTAAATTCACTCAATTTGCCCAACCATTGTTGTGCATTTTGTATTTTTTCTTTTAATCCTAATTCTTCTACTTTATCTGAAGCCGCAGCTATAAATTGATCTACTGATCTTTTGAGTCCCGTTATTTGAATCAAAAGCTTATCATCAATCTTAGTTCCAGGAATCAAATCAGTTGAATCACCTAATAACTCATTAAATTTAGCCTCTAGTCTATTGTACCAATCAGGAAGATTGTCGCCATCTTCGTCTCCTATTACAGCTCCCAACAAAACTTCTAGCTTTCCTAGTTTTTCCTCTCCTCGTGCCAAATACTTTTGCAATGTTTCAACATTCAACTCAATCTCATCATCGGTCACGTCTGCTGTAGCAATGAAGCTCTTAGCTGCTGCAAATATTTTGGTTGCCTCCTCAACAATTCCATCTTTCAAGTCCTCTGCTTTTGACGGCAAACTCAACGTAATATTAACTACATCTTGCGCCAATTTTGCATAACGATCAACTTGTTTGCTTACATTGCGAGCAACTGCCAAGAAGCTTTGTGCTTTTTCAATAAGCTCTTCAATCTCTTCAATTTCTTTGATATAAATACCAGGAGCAAAAGTTTGTGCAAAATCGATAAAATTCTGCGCATCTGTCAAAAACTGCTCTCCCTTATCTAAGTAGTCTCTAAAATCTGATGTAATTTCATCAAATTTATACGCATCCCACAAAGCTTTCAGGCTATCATAACGGAACTGACTTTCTTCTTTAGCACCAGACTTATCTTTGCTCTGTTTTTTTCGTTCTACAGATTTCACTCTTCGTTCTGCTCTACGTTTCTCTCGATTATCTTTGCGTGCTTTTTTACGTGCTTCACGACGAGCTTTTCGTTCTTCTTTTTTTGTTTTGGGTGCTTCGTCTCCATTTTCTTCTACCTCGTCAACAACTTTCTTTTTAGCTGACTTAACAATATCCTTAAGGTCTAGAAAATCAAGTGCTAAGTACAAATCCTTTGCATTTCTAGCATTTGATAAATATTGACTGCGTTCTGCCCCCCCCTTTTCAAGTTTTTCAAATTGTTTCAAAAATCGGCGCAATTCCTTTTGGAAATCCAAGAGTTCCTTTGCAGCTTCTGATGACAAATTACTAGTTGGCATAGTTTGTATTTTTAAGATTTGTTCCGTTTGTACGCAACATAGAATGTGTATGTGTTATATAGTAATAGTATGTCTTTAACCAACCTAAACAGGCGGTTCAGGTTGATTTTACTAGACGAGACAATGTACAACAAAAAAAGTAAAAAAACAAGTCCTTTTTACAAAAAACTCGTCAAGAAAGGTTTTTCTTAAAATCATTTTGATAAGCAATTTTTAATGCCTATCTTGGTTAGTTTTGGCTTATTTTATCAAGCAAAAAACCATACTTTTTTAACTCTATAATTTTAATTCTTGTCATATAAATGAGCCATTTTGCTGATCTATAATTGTTGATTTTTCCCTAGAAAAATGCCTTCTTACCCACCAGCAAAAGGAGGCAATAGAGCAACCTCATCTGTAGGCAGCAAAATTGCTTTATCAGTGACGATAGCTTTATTAACAGCAACCTTGAATTCCTTTCCTTCCAAAGCAGGATAAATACTCAACAAAGTACTTTTTAATTCTTGAACCGAACAATCGTCGACTACAGTTACAGTAGACACCTCTTTTCCCATTGCCTCAGCCAGTTGACCAAAATATTTAATTGCGATATCCATTTCTAATTTTTTTTAAATCGATAGGTGTATTAATATTACTCAAACAAAACTCCCAATTTTTGGGACATTGTATTTTATTTAATTGCAGTGAACTTAGTACTGTACGCAATCGAAGTTGATTAGCGTTTAATGCATTTTCAAAAATAGGTAATTGTTCTTTACAATAGATTGCTGTCAACGGCTGCCAAACATCTTCTAGCGTCAATAAATTCATCTTATTAACCATGCTATTTTGGATTAAATACGCCAACAACTCCCTTCTAAGCAAGGGAACATCACAACTTAACACCAGCAAATACGGTGTTGGTACAATCGTCATAGCAGTATATATTCCACCAACAGGTCCCTTACCCATTACAACATCAGAATATACTTCGACTCCAAAAGTGCTGTATTTTTGGGGATCACCTATAATCATAGTCTCAGCTGTCAATCCTTTTGCATTTTCTAAAATATGCTCTAAGAATGTCTGACCATTAAAGTCCAAAAAAGCTTTGTCCTCTCCCATCCTTCGACTCTTTCCTCCTGCTAAAATTACAGTCGTTATCTTGTCCTTAGCAATCATTTAGGTTCTATTTTATACATATCAGACGGAAGTACCCAACGTTTAACAGTTAAGGTATCGCCTACATTTATGTTTTTTAAATCCCCCTTTAGATAAGGTAGTTTTCGCCGTTTCTCACCTATACGAAGGAGCAATTCATTCTCATTGATTTCCAGCACAACGCCTTCTTCTAGCACCTCATCCAACAGTTCTTGTTCTTCGAAATACAATTTTGGATTTCTATATAAGGCTACCTTATTATCATCAATAACCAACAATTTATTCGCCAAGTTAATAATTTCGGGAACATCGTGGCTGACCATCAATGTTGTTCGTTGATACTGAACGTGTAAATCAGCAATCAAATGTTGCATTTCTCGTCGCAAACCATAATCCAAAGCAGAAAGAGGTTCATCCAATAATAAAATAGACGATTCTACCATCAAGGCTCTCGCTAAAGCAACCCGCTGCTGTTGACCTCCAGAAAGATGATTGGGCTTCTTGTTTTTTAATGGTGCTAAGTTGGTTTGTTGTAATAGTTTTTGAATTAAAGCAGGATTATTATTCGCAAATTGCAAATTTTCGGCAACAGTCATATTGGGAAATAAAGCATAATCTTGAAATACAAAACCTACTTTTCTATTCTGTGGAGGTAAATTAATATTCTTTTTGCTATCAAACCAAGTTTTCTGCCCCACCGACAACATCCCCGAATCCGCTTGACTCAAACCAGCAATCATACGCAACAAGGTTGTTTTTCCTATACCAGATTTTCCATAAATAGCGACAAAATCCCCTCGTTCTAACTCCAAGTCTACCTGAAGTCTCCTTGTTGGTGTTATCCTTTTTTCTAAGGCTATTTTTAATAACATCTCTTTTTTTAGTGGTTTTTCCTTTTGGAGTCAGCTTGCGCATTAATATAATAAGTAATTCCTAGGATGATAAAACTTGTACACAACAAAACCAAAGCATAAACATTCGCTTGCGTATAATTTAAAGACTCTACTTCATCATAAATCGCAATAGACGCCACCAAGGTCTGACCAGGAATTCGTCCTCCTATCATCAATACAACACCAAATTCTCCTATCGTATGCGCAAAACTTAATACTACTCCTGTTAATAACGCAGGTTTTATATTGGGTAACAATACCCGCCAAAGCACCTCTCTACGAGTCTTTCCCATCGTATAAGCGGCTTCTCTAAAAGAAGCAGGCAAGTTTTGTAACCCTGCTTGTATCGGTTGTATCATAAATGGTAGACTGTATAGAATAGATGCGATGACCAATCCTCCAAACGAGAATACTAACTGAATATCAAACATACGATCCAAAAAGCTCCCCAAAACGCCATGTTTAGAAAATGCAATTAATAAATAAAATCCCAAAACAGTTGGTGGCAAAACCAAAGGCAAACTAACCACAGCTTCTACCAAGAACTTATATCGAGCAGAACTAAAGGCTAATTTTGTTGCGATAGGAATTCCTATAATTAACAAACAAAGTGTTGTTATAAAAGCCAATTGCAAGGACAATAATAAAGGTGACCAATCCATTTTTTTAAGATTAATTAATCGGAGTACACTACAATAAATTATTATTTGTTTCAAATATTGCTCCATTGAAACCACCTAGTAGCAACACAGCTAAACTAAATAATCAACGGAGCGTTATTAAAAAACATTAAAGGAAAGCATATTTTTTTCCAACGAAAACCAATATCTACGATTGATAAACGTAGCCATAATGCTTAAAAATTTCTTTTGCTTTGGATGATTGCAAAAATTCATAAAAGCTCATTGTTGCTTTTGATGAGGTGGCTTTTCTTAGTAACAACATCGCTTGTGCTAATTGAGCGCCTTGTAAGGTCACAAATTGACCTTTTTCCTTTAATTGAGGAGCCATGACAACAGATTTGGCTGTCAAACCAATCTCTACCGTTCGAGTATGAATATACTGATTCACCTGTCCGATACTTTCTCCCAAAACTAGTTTGGGGCTCAACGTTTCGTATATTCCTGCTTCGTTTAGATAAGCCTTGCTCAGTTCTCCATAAGGAGCAGTTTTAGGGTCTGCCAAAGCTATTTTCTCAACGGCTTTATCCTCCAAAACACGCAGCCCTTGGCTTAAGTCATAGGATTCTAAGGTCCACAATACCAACTGCCCATAAGCATAAACAACAGGCGTTGCAAGCCCAAGCCCTTTTTGATACAAATAGTTAGGATACATGGTATCGGCAGAAATGAAAAGGTCATAAGGCGCGCCTTGTTCAATTTGAGCGGTCAATTTTCCAGAAGAACTAATGATAGTTTCTATCTGAATGCTATCTGGTGCATTATACGCCTTTATCAAAGCATCTAAAACATACTGTGTAGAAGCAGCGGCAGCTATTTTTATAGTCTGTTTTTTAGGTGTCAATGTCTGACATCCGCCCAATAGTATGATACAGAACAGTCCTAAAAAATAATTCCTCATTACAAATTCTTTAACTTACTAAGGCAGCAAATGTACTTCGACCAATGCGCCTGCTGCTGTATGCATTTGATCGTGTGGAATATAAATTAGTGCGTCTGCATAAGCAAAAGAAAACAACATGGCAGAACTCTGCCCATGCAATATTTTTACGCCATTAGAAGTTAATTGTGCTTTCAAAAAATGTGCTCGATCGCCTTTTTTATGGTATGCCTCTTCCAAAGGTAAATGCAGCTGCTTCAAATGATAATTCTCAATGCCCATTGCTTGTTTTAGAGCGATTAGAACATATTGATAATAACAAGACAATGCTGCGGCAGGATTCCCTGGCAAAGCAAAGACGACGCTAGTAGCTGTTTTCCCAAAAAACATGGGTTTGCCTGGTTTTTGACGTACTTTATAAAAAAGTTGCTCTACTCCCAATTCCAATAATGCCTTGCCAACAAAATCATAATCACCGACAGAAATTCCGCCAGAAATAATTACAAAATCCCGTGTTTCTAACAAGTCTTTCAACAACAATTTTGTAGCGGTATAATCGTCCTTTACAGGAACAACAGCAGCATCAAACCCTGTTTTTTGTAATGCGTTTAACAACATAATGCCATTACTCTCATAAATCTGTCCTCGTTCCAAATTTTGCCCTGATGCCACCAACTCATCCCCTGTTACAACAATAGCAACCGCAGGTTTTTGATATACCTGTACCTCTGATATACCTAAACCAGCTAAAAAACCAATTGCCGCAGGACTAAGTTCAGTTCCCTTTTCTAAAGCAATGGCTCCTTTTTTTATTTGCTCTCCTAGTGGACGAATATTAGCCGCAACTAAAGGTTGTTCTTCCAAAACCAGTTGCTCGCCCTCTACGGTTGTTTTTTCTTGCATGATAACGGCATCTGCATCGCTTGGAACTGCCGCTCCTGTAAAAATACGCACTGCTTCCCCCTTTTTCATAGAAGGATTTTTTGCGCTGCCCGCCTGTACTTCGCCAACTATTGTATAACGTAATTCCTCCCCTAATTTCAAAGCATAACCATCCATTGCAGATTGATCAAATGGCGGCATATGAATTGGTGAATAAATAGGGACACTCAATACATAACCAAGCGATGCATGGAGTGGCAATTGAACTGTCTTTGGTGTATATGTTAATGCTCTGACAATGGATTTTGCCTTGGCTACTTCTATCATTCTATAGAATTTTTTACCCTGTAACAAAAGTTAATACGGCGCTAGATAAGCGCACTAGATTCTGTTGATCATGGATTTTTTAAATCGAAATATCTGTATCGCCTATATTATCCAATCCCTGTTTGCTTTCTTTTTTCATCATAGAACCAATATCTCCTTCTGAAAATTCAAACCGATTCCCATGTTCAACCAAATATCGGATAAAATCAGGGTAATATCCTGATAATTCTGTCACTCTCAAATCTGGTATTTGAACAACAACACCTCCGATTAAAGTGATACTTAATACCGAAATCGTTTCGCCCTGTCTTAAATCTTTATTGGAATTCAAATTCAGAACTTGTTGTATCGTTGTTTTGTCCTTGTTTTTGTAGGCTATTAAAAATTCCTTTAAATCATACCTCCCATTTACTTTTGTTTCGTTTAATAAACGCTCAAACTCCGTCTTATGCAAGGCTGTATTTTCTAAACTGTAACTTATAATGCGCTCATAAGGTCCCATAGAGGGATTGGTATGTTTTAATTCTATAGATTGAATCATGTTTCTTTTATTTTAATAAATTTGGTGGTTGGTCTATTGAGAATATTTTTGGTATAGTATTAATGTTGCATCGTTGATAAGCAACAAGGCATCTACTTACTTTAAAGCATTCATTATCAATAAATTTATCACTATACAATGTTACTTTTTCTTAGCACACCGACAGTCAACGCAATAACCGTTGAATGCAAAGGGCTTTAAAACTAAAAAATAAGCAGGCTATTAATTTCAAATACTAACATTATTATCTGTACCTTTGCGATCCTTAAAATTCGAGATAACTTCCAGTTTGCGAAGTGCTTGGGTTTATCTTTTTTCCTTTTTATAGAAAATCAAATTTCAGATAATAAACAAATGTTGTTTGAAGGTAACATTTTTAATGTTTTTTACATAGAACAACATTCCTTAGTCTAAATTAAAACCACAAAAACAATATTATGAAAAAATTTGCAAATGTATTTCTATTAGGTCTAGCTATTGTTGTAATGGCTGTATCTTGTGGTCCTAACACAGATGATAAAAAAGATCTAAAAATTAAAAACCCAACTCAAGTAAGAGCTGGTGGAGAAGTAAAAGCAGAAGTAGCTACTATGGATGTAAATTTTGGTGGTCAAATTATTTCCATCAAAATGGATGATATCATCAACATCTCTGAAAAAATGAGCGCAGAAGATCAAGATGCAATGGACATTATGAATGTCAATCAAAAATTGATGGGAGCAGAAAAAGAAGCTCAATTATTAGATGTCAATTTTACAATGTCTGACGAACCAATTGAAAATGGCATGTTCATTTTTGGTATTGAAACAGATGATGCTAAAGAACTTATCTTAGAAATGCGTGATGAGGAAGGTTTCTCTTTGGTAGCTAATAATGCCTTCAAAATCAACGAAGGACAAAACTACAAAGCACTTAACGTTTCTTCTTTAGATAAAGGAACTTACAACTTCCGTATCAAAGATGACGCTGGACGTGAATTGAATCGTGCCATTCAAATTGTAGAATAATATACTTAAAATAACTTGGTTATTTTCAAAACGCTTTCTCTTTTGAGAAAGCGTTTTTTTTTGTTAAAAGGTTGTTAAGGTGTTGGCATTTGTAATAAATTGAATGATTATTGAATCAATTATTTATAAACTAAACAAATGTTCAATTTATAAAAATTAACTTTTATGCTTTATCAACTACTTAGATTCCCGTTGGTTATTCTTTTTTTTGTTTTTTATAAGAGAATTTACATCACAGGAAAAGCAGCATTGCCCTCTCAAGCCCCCACAATTATTGCCAGCAACCATTCTACCGCCTTTATAGAGCAAATTTTGGTCGCAGGATTACAGAAACGTTCTGTATTTTTTTGGGCAAGAGGTTCTGTTTTTGAGGAAAAATGGAGTTTTCCAAAGTTATTTCGCCAAGTTCATTTAATACCTATTTGGCGTCCACAAGAAGGTCTCAAAAAGATGCAACAGAACCAACAAATTTTCAAAGACTCTAAAGAGATACTTTTAAAAGGCAACTTATTCTTTATTGCCCCTGAGGGCAACTCTGTTCCTGAAAAACGCCTGCGTCCTTTTAAAACGGGAACAGCTAGGTTAGCTCTATTAGCAGCAGCAGAGCATGATTTTGAAAGAGAGGTTTTCATCAGCCCTACTGGCGTGAACTATACCTATCATTGTGATTTCAGGAGTGAAGTAATGCTTCATTTTGGCACTCCTATCCCTCTAAAAAATTATCAAACCTTATATCATAAAAGTCCTTCTCTTGCAGCTCAACAGTTGACCAAAGATTTAAAGGCAGCCATTGCCCAAGAGGTAATCATTATTGATTCTAAAGAAGACGAGGCTTTGGCTGAGCAGTTGCTTATTCTAATGCGCAACGAAAAACAACATTATCATGATTCTTTTTATAATACCCATCCTCACCGATTGCGACTAGAGCAAAGTGTTGCTACCACTTGTAACCAATTGTCTAAATCTCAAAAAATAGAACTGAGCCAACAAGCCAATCATTATTTTGTACAACTCAAACAACTCCAACTAACCGACCAAGCTGTGCAACAAAAAGGGCAATTCTCTTGGTCGAATTTTTTAAGGAGTGTCCTATTAGCTCCTCTTGCTTTACTGGGGTGGATAGGTGGATTTCTTCCTGTTACTAGTGCCCGGTATTTGCGCAATCAGAATGTTGAAGATCCTCAATTCTGGGCAGCAATGGCTATGATATTTAGCTTACTTACTTGGTTGGTATATAGCCTATTTATTGCTTTTTTGGGTGCTTTTTTCTTCGATTGGAAAGCTATTTTGATTCCACCACTTTTGGTCGTATTACAATATATTTCTTTTTTACACCAAGAGTACCTAAGTGAATTTCTTAATAACAGAACCTATCGCCAATTATTACAACAACAACCTCAACAAATACAATCTTTGCAAACCGAAAGAAAAGCCTTAGCTGTCGCTACCGAGTATCTTATTTTATCAAATCTCTCAACCTCATCTCAAGACCAAAAAAACCTTTAAAAACAAATTAATTTTCAAAAGTTCTAAACAAATAGTTTTCAATGCTGTATTAATTCTAAGGTTTAAATTTGAATTACCGCCTCAACCGTTTATTCATTCATTCCTTAGTATAATAGTTCGTTGGTTATTGTTTAGTATAAATACTAGAATAACAAATAGTTGAGCCACACAGTCCTTGAAAATTATTTTAATTTATGAATCTTCAAAAAAGACACTTCTTTTGCTTTTACTTCATCTTAAGCAGCCTTCTCCAAACAGTATTGGGGCAAGATCTAATCCCTAATACAAAGGTTTCTGGTGTTGTTAAAGATGCAGAGACAGGGGAAGTTTTACCATTTGTAGATGTATTTTTTGTTGGAACTGACATTGGAAGCACCTCTGACATAAATGGCTACTTTGTCCTAACCACCAAGGAACCTGTCGATAGCATTGGCTTTTCTTATTTGGGATACCAACGCAAACATTTGCGCATCACGACCAATACAACACAAGAAATTAATGTTCAGCTTTCTGAATCTAGTTTAAATCTAGTCACAGCTACTGTTACAGCAAAACGAGGCAAATCCAAGAAAGATACCGCAGCCATTGCATTGTGGCGCAATGTTGTAGCTAATAGAAGTACCAATAGTATAGATAATGCAACCAGTTATCAATACAAGGACTACATCCAAACTGGCTTTGATTGGTACAATCCTGATCCTAACATTGTCAAACTAAAATTCTTACAAAAGCCCTTTAGTGTTATCAATGATTATATCCGAACAGAGGATACGGGAGAGCCTTTTTTGCCTGTCTTGATGAAAGAAACGATTAAAGAGGTTAAGTATCAAAAAGAACCAAAGGACAAGAAAGTAAAAATTATCGCCGATCGTTTTTCTGGGATTGACAACGAATCTCTCTCCGATTTCATTGGAAATGAGTTGGATGAAATAGACCCGTACAAAGACATGATTATCTTAACAGGAAAGTCTTTTGTAAGTCCTTTTGCTGCTACTGCAAATATTAATTATAATTTCTTTATTACCGATAGTGTAGAACGTAATGGTGATCAATATTACTTGCTAACATTTGTTGGAAAACGCCAGCAGGATTATACGTTTTTAGGAGGTGCATGGATTCACAAGCCAACCTCTGCTATAGAGTCCATTGATCTTGAAATCTCGCCCTACATTGCCCTTAACTTTATTCAAAAATTAAATGCGGTTCAATACTACACACCAACGGAGCAAGGTGTTTGGGTAAAAACAACTGAAAACTTAACAGCTACCGTAGCCATTGATTTTTTTGATTTTGGTAGAAAAAAAGCTAAAAAACGCAAAAATCAAATGAGGATTCGCAAAAAACTATCTCGACACGAAGTGGCTATCAATCCTGTATTTGAAGCAGATGCTTTTCAAGTTGAAGACGTACAGTTTGCCGAACAATCAGCCGAGTTAAGCGACGAAACATGGGACTCCATTCGCCCCATTCCCCTAGATAGCATGAGTTTGGGAGTTTACGAAATGATTGATTCCATACAGCGCACTCGCTTTTACAAAACAATGGATGCCATTGTCTATACAATGATAACCTCTTACATCAAAGTTGGTCCTATTGAATTTGGAGAATATCCTGAGTTTGTAAGTTGGAATGAAATAGAGGGCGTTCGGTTCAAAATGGGTTTAAGAACAACCAAATCCCTTAGTGATAAAATCCAAGTACACGGTTATGCTGCCTATGGTTTGAGAGATAAAGAGTGGAAATATGGTTCTGGTTTCAATGTACATCTCCCTTCCAAAAATAGAAAATGGAATATGCTCTCAGCAAATTATCAGTATGATTTTCAGATGATGGGGCAACGTAAGATTTCTATGCAGCACGATAATATTATGAATTCTTTGTCTCGGGCTACTCCTATGGATCGCTTGATGAAAATTCGAGAAGCAGAGCTTAGTTATGAACGAGATTGGTTCATGGGTTTCTACAGCAAAATAGATTATCGCTGGCGGCGTTTTTACTCTACTCAAGGAGGCTTTCAATTTACTCAAAATAATGGCGAATTTCCTGTTGCTTCTTTTACTACTTCTGAGTTTAAAGTGAAACTGCACTGGGGACATCAAGAACGTTTTTGGACGGATAATGCTGGCTTTCGCAGAGAGCCTTTGGGTACTCCTTTTCCTATTCTTGAATTAGAATATACCGCTGGTGTAGAAGGAATTTTTGAAAGTGATTATAATTATCACAAACTAGATTTCAGCATCAAACAACGCTTGAGTTCACTAATTGGTTATACCAAATATCAATTGCAAGCCAGCAAAATATTCGGGGAAGCTCCCTACCCTGTTATGACCGTACACTTAGGGAATGAATCAATTATGGGCAACCGATTTGCTTATGCGATGATGAATGAATTTGAGTTTGTTAGCGATGCCTATGCTTCTATTTGGATTACCCACCATTTTGATGGGTGGATTTTTAACAGCATTCCTTTGATCAAAAAACTAAAACTGCGGTCTATTTTTATTTTTAAAGGCTTGTATGGCGTCATGTCTAGTGATAACAACAATCCTTATGATATTCCGCAAGGAATCTCTGCACCTAACTATTATGCAGAAATTGGTTTTGGTATTGAGAATATTTTAAAAATACTTCGAGTAGATTTTATGTGGCGTTTAACACAACTGGATGCACCTGAGGTGCGTCCTTTTGGTGTCAATATTAGCATTGTTCCCAAATTCTAAAGCATGGGTTTGTAGTAGTTTGTTGAAATTGGGGAACAAACAATATCATTTATTTTCCCACCAAGCTTTGGTAGGATATGTTGCTGTTGCTTTTCCCAACACAATTTGCTCTCCTATCATTGGTGTCGTTGCAGGAATATCAAACTCTTTCGCCTTTGCTAAAAAACGCTCTACGGGTGACGTCCAACTGTGCATGGCCAGTGTAAATGCTCCCCAATGAATTGGCATAATTAATTTCGCATTAACATCCTCTGCAACACGAACTGATTGCTCTGGAAACAAATGATTTTGGCGCCAATAACGGCTGTATTGACCACATTCTATTAGTGCAAAGTCAAACGGTCCATACTCAGCTCCTATTTGCTTAAAATGTGGTCCATATCCACCATCTCCACTCAAATAAATATTATCCAAACTTCCTTTTATAACCCATCCTCCCCACAGCGATTCAAAACGATCATTCAAACTACGACCAGAGTAATGGTGCGAAGGTGTCAAAGTGAATGAAATGCTATCTAAGGTTGCTGTCTCATGCCAATTTAATTCTTCAATTTTGGAAACAGGTACATCCCATGTTCTAAAATGAATGTTCATTCCCAAAGGCATATAAAACTTCTTTACTTTATCCTTTAATTTGAGAATAGAGGGATAGTCCAAATGATCATAATGATCGTGTGTCATTAATACAGCGTCAATCGTTGGTAATTCTTCTATCGTTAGTGGCAATCCTTTGCTGTAACGTTTATCGCCAATAAAAGATACAGGCGACGGTACATCTCCAAACATAGGATCAATTAAAATATTTTTGCCATCGATTTCCAACAACAAGGTGGAATGCCCAAACCAAGTTACTCGAGTGTGTTTTGGTTTTTGTTCCAAAGATTTTGGGTCTATTTTGACGTAAGGAATATCAAAATTTGGTCGTCGTGTTGACTTGGGATGCAACGAATCATCTATAAAATCTGGTGCTTCTGTTACCATAAACTGTGGCATCAGATTTGTAAATTTTCCTTTCTTATGATTCGGATATTGACTATATTTTTGTTTTTGTTCTTTTGTTGGCTTTCCTCCAAATACTTTCGCAAATTTCACAAAGATCATTAGTATTATAATTAAAACAACTATGAGAATTAGTAAAGAAAGCAATATGGTTCCTAGTATTTTGAGCATAATATGTTGGTTGTGTAATCAGGAATTGTTTCCTTCCTCAAATAAGTTGGATTTGAATACAATTTATATTGCTAAGAACAAAGATATTTCCCAAAAGGTTTTGCCAAATGGAAGTACTTTTATTTTTAAGTTGGTAGGCACCAAAGAAGAGGTTTGATAACTTTCTTGTCATCAAGTTGCTACAAAAGGAAGGTAGTATTTTTCAATCGGCGGAACGAAATAAGAAGGAGCGTCCAAATTCTTAACAATTGGACACCCAAAATAGAACCCATTGGCATTTCATCTTAAAAAGATTCTATATAAACCATTGGCAAAAAAAACATACTAACCTGACTTTTAACAAAGTACCAAGGAAGCCTTCGTTAAAATTCGCTGGGTTTGTCTTTCGTCAAATTGACCACATCGGTTTCAATCCATTTGCCCTGTACTTTTAATATTTTCTCAATCAAATCCCTAACACAGCCTTCCCCTCCTTTGAAAGGAGAAATATATTGGCAAATTTCTCGAATTTCAGGAGCAGCATTCGCAGGGCAGGTAGGCAAATGGACTAGACGAAGCGGTTCGTAATCTGGCAAATCATCCCCCATATAAACGGTAGAAGACAAATCCAAGCCATAAATTTCTATCAACTCATCCATCGCTTCTAATTTGTCTTGCATGCCACTATAAATTTCTTGGACACCCAAGTTTTGCAAACGCTTGATAACCCCTTCTGATTTTCCTCCCGTAATGATAATAAGGCGGTATCCCTTACTAATGGCATACTTAATCGCATAGCCATCTCGTACGTTCATTTTACGCATTAGTACACCATCCTCAAAAATATAGACAGAACTATCCGTCAGCACACCATCCACATCTAAAATAATGGTGTCAATATCATGTAATTTATCTAAGAAAGACATTAAGAGATCAATATTAACAACTCGCGTACAACAAGTTACACACGAATCCTGATAAAGTTAAAAATTACCAATCGTTTGCAAATAGTTTGGCTATTGATTGTCACGCCACTCATAAACCCATTTTGCTTGGATTTGCTCTAAGTGATTTTCGTTGCAATCTTCTCTTTTACCTTCAAAGTTGGGCAGTGATAAAATCCATTCCAACAAATCTGTGAAACGAATACGATAAATTTTGGATTCTGTAAATTCATCTCCAAATTTCTCATACAATCCCATTGCAATGTCTTCATGATCTGACCAGTGAATGGGCAAGTTTAATTCAAAACTCATTTTAAATTTTTTATAGTGTTTTATCATAATAGTCCGACACTATCTTTCAAGTGCGGTCAAACCTCTTATTAGAGCATTGGCACGCTCATTTCTTCCTATCCAACTAATTAATGTTCGTGTCCAATAATTCTAGATTGATCAGGCACCAATACCTCTATAACCACATCGTCATCGTCTTCCAAAAGGTTGCATTGACAAGATAAACGAGATTCGATACGAGGATCTAAAGCACGATCAATAAAATCTTCTTCTTTGTCAGAAATCTCTGTCAGAAAATCCTCTCCTTTCTCAATATAAACGTGGCAAGTGCTACAAGCACAAACCATTCCGCAGTTACTGTTAATGTGCATCCCATTATCTTCTGCCAAATCCAATATATTATCCCCAACCATTCCTTTCACTTCTTGTGTTGGGATATTCTTATCTTCAAATTTAAATCTTACTATTGCCATTTTGTATGTATATGCTCAATTGAAGAGCTAGTTTAACGTCCATTATTAGGATAAGCGTAACCATGCTCCAAAAATAATATTCTTTGTAGAACCAATTGGCATCCGACCATCTTCTCCAAAGAACCATTTAAAGCTTTATTTTATTCATAAAACTCATTTAAGGCTGCAAAGCTACTACATTATTATTTAAGTTGTTTAAAAATAAGCCAATATTCTAAAGCGTACTTGTTTTTAGTCACCTCTTATTTTTAAATATTCTTATTATTAATGCCATACAAGCCAAATTGTTCGCAGAAATACAAAAAAAAAGCTGCTACTTCAAAAGTAGCAACTCTATATAGCTCCTGACAAGTGTGCAAACTGTTTTTATTTAAAACTCAAGGTTAGGTTCTTGGGGTATTAATGAAATGTATAGGGTACATTTTTATTACCTTCCGAAACCGACCCAGTGTCGGGAGGTCTCTTTTAGATTTTTGGTAGTGATATTCATATCGACAAATGTACAATTAAAATTTAATTCTAGGTTAAAAAAGGCAGTCTTTGAATACTTTTTTTTGAACTTTAATAATTCTATAACATTTCTTTAGTTTTTGCATCCAACTTGAATCGTACTTTTTTAGTTTAAAAGTGCGTTTTTTCAAACAAAAACAAAGTAAAACTAATTATCAGTCTAAAAATTTTATAGACAAAACACCTATTTTTTTCTACTAAAAAAAGCGTTAACACATTAATTTTTTTGCCATAAAAGATAGCTTTAAATCATTTTTTTTGAGCATTTTGAGATTTATTTTTTTGCAAAAGGTTGCCTTCTTATTTCTTCTTTCCATCTTCTAAATTTATAATCTCTAATATCTTCCAAAATATTATAAATTGTCCTTGCCCAATAGTTCCGAAAACCAAACCCTCCTGCTTCTCCCGATGTTTGAGCGGAGAACAGAACCTCTTTAGTTGCTACATCAAAAATAACGATATATACATAGGCTCGTTCTCGAAACTGATTAAAACTGTGAATGACAAACGAAACGCCATATTGGCTTTTCATTGTTTGGGTATTGTATTGGTTGACAATGCCCTGTAATTTTTTTTCAGAAAAAGATTGTGGCGAGGCATTGGTAAGTAGCGTTTCTGATTTTGTCTGTTGATTCAAATGATCGACAACATCAAAATTATAGCTTAGGTTTTGTTTCATAAATGCTCTCTTAACATCATATTTTCTGGCTTCTTTAATCAACAAGTCATTCCAAGCTTTAAAATACTTTACCTTAATTTCTTGGGGAGCATTTTTGGTGTTTAACCCCACCATTTTTGCCTCCGAAAAGTCCAATCCAATAAATTCCACCTCGGCATCAACAGAAGTGAAAAATTCTCTTGCGTCTTGAGCATGACAAAATAAAGTTGTCCATAATAAGCATAAGCCAGTCGCTAAGCATCTCATATTGTTATTTTTTAACCAATCAACTGGCTGATAAATTCTTCTCAACCAATCTCCTTACTACCTTTTATTTGAGTAAGGCAATTTCTATTTCCAAATCTTTTTTTACTTCGATGACGGTACTTTTAAAAGAAGGCGCACTTAGGATGGGTCGAATGTTATTAGAAAAACCATAACGTTCTGTTGGAATACCAAATACGTTTTTGTCACAAATACCATTCGAATTATTATCATGATACAAAGCCACAGCATAGTTTCCTTTTGGAAGTTGTACCGTATGCCTTAAAATACTGTTGTTAACATCCAATACAATCTTTTTATAAACACGTTCTGGTGTTAAAAAGCCATTTTCATTATTATATACAGCAATTCTAATTTGTCCAGCATTTTGCTGAAATCCTGTTACTTGAATCGTAAAGTTGACATCCTGCCCTACTTGCGCCATACCAACTCCCGTTATTAATAGCAACAATAGTGTTATGTAGATGTCTATTTTTGTTCTCCTTCCCATATTTTATATATTTTATAATTCATAATTCCCTACCAAGTCCTTATTTTCTTTTAATAAGTCCCTTTAGGGCATAGCTTTCCCATTAGCAGATTTTAAAAAATCTACTTTAACATTACTTTACAACAAGTTTTAGTAGTGTCTTAGGATCAATGAACAGATGTAATTATGCTACAAAATATACCTACTGGTTAACAAGATATTTCTAAGTCACAATAGTTATGCACTGCTACTATTACGATGGAATATACTTAGAATCTTAATCCAGCAGTAAGACCTATCCATAATTTAAGATTGGTTCCTTTTTGGTTCGTTTGGTCAAACAAAGTGTAAGGCATGATATTAGAGCCATATCGTTGTGTTTCTTCATTGTATAAACCAGAGACTAATGCATTAAAAACAGGTCCTACAAAAAAGCTAACTCGATCTCGAACTCGAACATCTAAGGTTGTTTTAAACTGATTGAGTAAATTGAGTTCTTTCGTCCATAAGTCGTTCTCATTGACATGAGAAGTAAGTAATTCAAAATTAAGATGTAGCGTTTTGTTTAAATTAAGTTTGGTACCAACACCTACGCCAGCCGTCCAAGTAAAAACATTATCAGCACTCACTCGCCATCCTATTTGTAAAATATGATAATAACGTTCGAAGCCAAATTTTGCTCCTAAGTTAACATACATCGCATCCGTACCAAATACTTCTATTCGGTTGTATCCGTTCTTATTGACAATATTAATGAGTCCAATAGGAGCTCCTTTAATACTATCTGCTATATTGATTAAGCCAAGCATCAAACCTTGAGCTTTTTTGGCATGGTTAATTAATCCAATTTGGAAACCTTCCAGTTCTTTGGTGGTATTAATAACCCCCATTTGCACCCCTTTAACATTTTTTCCGATATTCAAACCTCCTAATTGCGCCCCATCAACCGATTGAGCAGAATTAAAAAAGCCACCTATTTGAAATTGTGCTTTGGCACTAATGTTAAACAAACCTGCAAACTGAACAGCACTTTTCCCTCCCCATGCAATGTTGCCAAAGCCAGCAATTTGCGACCCGTACAATTTACCATTCGCAAAGTTGAACAAACCTGAAACTTGGAAACCATATACATCGGTTGCGATATTACTCAATCCTCCAAACTGCATACCATACAAATCTCTAGCTATATTACCTAAAATACTGACTTGAGATCCATATATATTTCCTCCCAAATTCCACAACCCTGCAAATTGAAGCCCGACAATATCGCCTTTAACAACATTTAGAATAGCGGAAGCTTGCGCTCCATACAAATGCCCTTCTGCATTGTTAAAAAAGCCTCCGATTTGCAAACCGTGTACGTGACGCTTAATACTATTTCCAACTAGACCAAATTCAAATCCATTCACACCACCATTAATGCCCCAAATCAAATTAAATGAGAAAACATTAAATCGGCTTCGATGTCTATTGCTAGACAAAAAAGGCAATACAGAAAATTGCCCAAAGGAAGTTTTTGTGTTTCGGTATTTACCTGGGTCTACATGGTTAGGCTCTTCTTTTTGTAGCGTATCTCGATAATAAACCCCATTTATCTCCTCTGTATTAATTGCCTGAATAGGATCGGTAGGAATAGGGCTTCTACGAAGCTCTTCTTCCTCTAAGGATAAATCTTTGTTTCCAATGATTTCAGAATGAATATCAAAATCAAACAGCGTTCCCCTTTCTAGAGTTTCTTTATCCCGTTCTTCTCGTATCGCTTCTCTTCTTTTTTTACGTTTCTTGCGTTCGTTTCTTTTTTTATTTTTATTCGAGCCAGGTTTGAGTACCAATTGAGAACCAATAGTTCTGTATATGATATTATTATCCTCAAATAACTGTTCTAAGGTTTTTTCTAGGCTTTTACCTTCGCTGTGAAACGATATTTTTTCATTGAGTGCTAAATGGTCATTTCCATACGAAAAATGTACCTGATAATCAGCACTAATTTGCGCCAAAATTTCTTTTAAAGAAACTTTTGAAAAATGCACATTAACCCTCTGTGCATCAGAGGGTTTCTGTGCATACAATCCCAAAAAAGATAACAGTAAAACTACTGTTACTATATTTTTCTTATTAATCATGTGAATGCTTGTTTCTCGTAAAATTTTATTCACATCCTTGACCAATAAGGATATATTTCTCATCTACTTTCTTGATTTCCAAATCAGTTGGAAACGTAAAAGCTATGGTATTAAATACTTCTCCTAGTTTTGGTTCTTTGAAGGTTCCTGTATAATGACAATTTAATATCTTAGGATCTCCCTCAATTTTTACTTCAAAATAACGTTCCAACGTTTTAATCACACTCCCCAATTCCGTATTATCAAAAACTAGTTCTTGTGTTTTCCAAGCCACGGAATTATTGGTTGGTTCAACCGTTTTCACCATTTTTTTAACTGCTGCATCATAAACAACCGTTTCATTTGGCAGTAACAGAACCGACTCTTTGTTTCCTTCTTGAACGCTTTCTACAGCAACTTTTCCTGTCACGACAGCTACCTCCACTGGAGTTTGGTCATAAGCACGTATATTAAACGACGTACCCAACACTTTAGTTTTTGTAGTGCTTGTATTAATTTCAAACGACTGACCGTTCTTTTTTGTCACATCAAAAAATGCCTCTCCTTTTAAATCAACTGTTCGAACCTTAAAATCTTTAGCATAAGCCAAAGAAGAATTTTCATTCAACAACACCAACGATCCATCGGGCAGAATTAATTCTTTTTGCTCTTGCTCTCCTGTTTCTACAATTTCCAAAACAGTTTCCACACTTACCGCATTCCGAGAAGCAATCCAAAATACAGACGTTGCTACCAAACCAGCGATTACCGCAGCTTTCCAATAAGAAGCCAAACTTCGCCATATAGTAGGTTGAGGTGTTTTAACTTCTAATTTTGCTTCCAATTTATCCCAAGCACGATTGGTATCGACTGGCAAATCTTCTGCATAATTTTTAGATAAATTCCAAACTTCTAGCGTTTCCTCTACAAATGCTTTTTGTGCATCATTCTCATTTGCCCATTGCTCTAACTGCTCCTTCTCTTCTAAAGAGGCGCTTTTTGTTAGTACTTTACTAAGGAGTGTAAGATATTTGTTATTGTTAGAGTCCATATTTTCTGCTTTCTATTAATGATGATGCTATTTTCAGCCCTCCCCCCTACATCAAAATATTTTTTTTAGAAAAAAAATACTTTTTTATAGTTTTATCTAATGTAGTGGGAAGTCAAATGTGCTGGTAAGGATGCCAAAGAGTAAAAAGAAGTGTAAAATGCGTAACGTAAGGTTGAGGCAATTGCTAAAAATACCACATACAAAAAATTAAAAAACTACTTAAATAGCTTTTTAAGGCTTTTCGTAACGTTTTTAAAGCTTTTGAAATTTGATTTTCGACAGTTTTAGGAGAAATGTCTAATTTTTGGCTAATTTCTTTGTAAGACAATTCCTCAAAGCGACTTAACATAAATACCGCTTTGCACCTTGGCGGTAAGGTTTCGATTGCCCTATTAACTTCTGCCTGCAACTCGTTATCAAGATAAGTATCTTCACCACTAATTGTTAGAGGGCTGTGATAATCCGCCACTTCCTCTATGGTGTATTTTTTATTTTTACGTAAATACCCCAATGCCTCGTTTACTGCCATTCTGCGAATATAAGCACCCAATGCTCCTTGAATATCAATCCTATCCCGCTTTTCCCATAATCGCATAAATACATCTTGAGCCAAATCTTCTGCTATTCCCTGGTCAGATACAATCCGAAATATGGCACGATATACAACAGGATAATGCTCTTGAAATATTTCTTTCAAAGCAGTCTTATCATTCTCTTTTAAACGTCGTAATAAGTCGTTATTATTCTCTTGTGTCATTTAGTGAATTAGGTACTTACAAGACTAACTGTAATAAACTATAAAGCTTCAAAGTTACGTAATTTTATACAGCAAAAAAAGCCTATAGACTTTTTATATAATCACCCATTAATTATAATCATTCAGGGGCAGAAAGTACAAGCTTAGTTTTTTATTGAGGAGGAAATGTGCAGCGTCCTAAAATACAAAAGTTGTTATCTCAGAAAGATAACAACTTTTGTAAAACGAGTATATTTAATAATTTAGTATTGCATGAACCTAATCTTTATAATGCATGGTCCGCATAGACTGAACATTCGATACTCTATTTCGGTTCTCCAAATAGCGTTGTTGGTCAGTTGTTAGAAAATTATGATTATTGGTAATAATAACCGAATAACCATCCAAACCACTTTTCTGAATAATTACTTTATCTGGATAATTTTTAGACATCTGCTGTTCAAAAATAAAGCGTTCATTATCAAAAGTAGACAGCATATAATCTACAGTTGTTTTATCTTCATCTAGGCTCATTACTAAAAAGATTTGATTGTCTCTAAATTCGATTCGCATAACTTCTTCAAAAATTCGTTCTGCGCTGTTAGACAATTTATATCCTTTGCCAACTAGAGTGGTCGAGTTTTTAAGTGTCCACATTTCGTAAGACTTCCCTCCTATCTCATTATCGTCCTCCCATTTACCCAACAAAAATCCAAAAGGATATAAACGTTGGTGGGCTGATGCCATCGGAGATTTTATTTTCTTTACTGTCTTCTTTTCTTTTCCGACAATTTTTCCCCTTCCTGCACCTCTTTTTCGAGTACTTGACTTAAATTTTTTCGTAGCACTAATCGTTTCTTTATCTTTTGATTGATTCAAGACCTCTTCCACAACGCTATTATTGTCTATCGTGTTAGCAATTTGAGGAATATAATTTCTGTTGTAATTTAAATCCTCTTGCTCCACAGGAACATCATTTTGGTACAAATCTGCTCTAGTATTCGTTGGTATGTTTGTCGTTCTTGCCAAAACTGTTTCATCAGGTATTTCAGGTTCGATGACAATCAAGTCATTGACTTCTTTTTCATCTACAATTTCAATATCGTCCAATTCAATTTTCTTAGAAGAAGAAGTAGAATTTTTCATTGTATTAGGAACCACAATATTTTCCTTCAATACTTTTTCGTTCACCGCTTCTACAATTTTTTCTGCTTGTTGTACTTCCTCCTTTGCTTTTTCTGCTTCTGTTTTAGCAGGAAAATCTTTGTACGACTCGTAAGGTTCTTCTTCTGTCTCCTCTTCCACATCTGTATAAATTGCCAAGGGAGCTTCTAAGGTTTTTTGATCCATATTAGAAGTTTCTATAGATCGGAACATATAAGCGACACTAGCCAAAACAACCAATACAGAGGCTGCTGCTAAATACTTTGATAAACCGATCACCTTAGTAGCCGAAGTGGCACCTCCAGTTGTGTTTTCAGTGACAGGTAGCTCTTGATCTAACTGCATTTCTAATTTAGACCAAAGGTCGTTAGAAGGCGGTTGTTCTAGCTTGTCCTGATTTTTTATAAACAGTTTAGAAATGTAATCATCTCTGCTCATAATTAATTAATTATCTTTGGTTGGTTTCTTTTAATCATTTAGTTCTATTCTTGTCTAACAAGTTGATGTTTATTCCCTTTATGGGTTCAAACCCAATTTATTTGTAATATGTTTCTGAATCTTCTTATTTTTTAATTTTTTTAATTGCTTCCCAATTGTTCTGATTTTTTAATCATTTCCTGTAGTTTCTTTTTCGCCAAAATCAACTGCGATTTAGATGTATTAATACTAATGCCAAGTTGTTCTGCAATTTCTCTATGCTTGAATCCTTCTATAACATACAAGTTAAAGACGGTTCTGTACCCAGTAGGCAATTGTTCCAGTAAGTTCAAAATATCTTGTGCTGCTAATTCATCTTCTACATTTACTTCCACTGCCTTCACAGGCAATTCGCTAATATCAGCATGCTCATTAAAACGATAATTTTTTCGCAAAAACATCAATGATTCATTTACCATTACACGTCTGATCCACCCCTCAAAGCTTCCATTGCCTGAGTAGGTATCAATTTTTTTAAACACTTTGCAAAAAGCTAACATTAACACTTCCTCTGTGTTTTCGACTGTTTTGACATAACGCCTACAGACCCCAAACATTTTGGAAGAGAACCGCTCGTACAAAGCCTTTTGCGCCAACCTATCGTTGCGCTTACATCTTTCTATGAGTTCTTGCTCCGTCAAATGATTTCGTTTTAAATGATGCTATTAACCCAAAACAAATTGTGGTGGTTTTAAGGTCAACAGTAGAGTATTATTCCTAGACTTACAATTCTTCTTTTAATTTTGCCCATTATCATAATTCATCTCAACAGATTGAATTACTATTTTTGTAGTCTATTCAAGTATTAAGATGCAAAATACAATTTTTTTGGTGTACTTTGATGCTCAATAAAGTAAATTTATTTTCCTAGCAAGTTATAACGCAATTTAAATCAGAGATTTTATGGATTCTTTAAAAGGTCTTTTTATTAGCCTCAGCGTCACTTTTATTGTCATTGGCACACTCTATTCTGGCTATACATATCTAACTCATACCAATCAACTAGCTTGGCTTGGTAATCTTATTAGTTTTGGTACAGGCTCCATTTATTTTGCAGGTATTTACCTAGTTGCCACACCAAGAACAAGTAAAAATATGTGGTCGACTTGGTTATTGCTATTATTAGGAACTAGTTTGGTCATATACAGCACCATAGCCCTCTCGAGTAATTATTGGGCACTAATTTTAAATGTATGTATGTTGGGCTGTTGGTGCTTGTATACATATTGGGCAACAGATTTTTCTAGTCGAGACAAAACCTTACTCAAAATTGGGAAAAAAATGCCTTTGGTTTCGTTTAAAACCCCAGAAGGCGCTGAAGTTTCTATTCAACAATTCTTGGGAGCTCCAGCTATTTTTCTATTCTATCGTGGCAACTGGTGTCCGTTCTGCATGGCACAAATCAAAGAATTGGCACAAGAGTATCAGCAAATAAAAGCTCAAGGTGCTGCTTTAGTTTTTATCAGCCCTCAGTCTCCTAAACACACCAAAAGTTTAGCTAAAAAGTTTGACATCCCAGCTCAATTTTTAATTGATGAAGATTTAAAAGCCGCCCAAAAACTTGGTTTGTTTCACTCAAAGGGTACTCCTGCTGGCTTTGAGGTATTAGGATACGACTCTGACAATGTTTTGCCAACACTGGTTGTTACAGATAAGGAAGGAATCATTCGTTTTGCAGACCTAACGGATAATTATCGCTTGCGACCAGAACCTAGCCAATATCTAGACTTGTTGAAACAGCTATAAATATTAAAGGTTATACATGTAAAAAGTTATGAGGACAGTTACTATATCTTTTGATTATTAATGCTCCGTTGATTTTTTAATTGATTCTAATAAAACAAGAAGCCATTTCTCAGATGAGAAATGGCTTCTTAATTTAAGAGATTTATAAAATTTACAGTTATCGAAGTAATGTAAACTCGCCTCTCAATATACGCGCATCTTGCCCTGGAACCTGATAACGCAATAAATAAATGTATACTTCTGTCGGCTGATCGACTCCATTAAAACGACCATCCCACTGATTCGTTGTATTCGTATCGTCAAAGAGCAATTGTCCCCAACGATTATAAATCTTGTATTCTACAATAAATTGTGGATCTAAGTTTGCTGGTCGGAAATAATCATTAACGCCGTCTCCATTAGGAGTAAAAGCAGTTGGAATTCCCAACAAATCATTGATATTAACAGTCACATAAACCGAACCTGTATCCACACAACCATCGGCTGATGTTGCTGTTACTAATAAAGTATATGTTCCTGATGTTGTTGGTTCTGGTCGAATGCTTGTGGCAGACGCTGTATTACTACCAAAATTCACATCACCCAAATTAGTAACATCTTCCCAAGTATAATTAACACCGTTTGATGTCTGGTCATTTCCTGCATTAATATTAATAATATCTCCCCAATTAACTGTCGTATCGGTTACAAATGCTTGCCCAACAAATGGATTGACAACTGGTCGAACAGGGTCTTGTATAGAATCTACCGCTGTTGCAGTACAACCATTCGCATCCGTTACTGTAACAGTATAAATTCCTGTATTTAAACCTGCATTAGATGCCGTTGTTATACTATTTGACCACTGATAAGTAGCGGTTCCCGTTCCGCCTGATGCCGCTGCATCCAAAGCACCAAATGGTTCTCCCAGACATCCTTCCAAAGGAACAGTTGCTGTTATTACTACATTTAATGCTGCTGGTTCTAAGACAACATGTGGTCCTGATGTTACCGTACAATTAGCTCCATCCGTCACCGTTACAGTATAAGTATTACCACTCAAATTCGTCAAATCTTCAGTTGTTCCTCCTCCGTTATCCCAGTTGTAAGAATAAGCAGGTGTTCCTCCTGATACGGAAATAGCAATCGCTCCATCCGCTGCTCCATTACAGCTTACCGAATCAATATTGTCTATTGTGACAACAATTGCGCTTGCCTCATTTACAATATGTGGTCCTGATGTTGCGGTACAACCATTAAAATCCGTTACGGTCACCGTATTAGAGCTACCACTTAATCCTGTAATGTCTTCTGTCACTTGACCATTAGACCAAGCATACGTGTAGGTACTTGTTCCCCCTGTTGTTGTCATCATGACAGCACCATCTGCAGCCCCATTACAACTGACATCAGTACTATTGTCTAACGTAATTGCCAGAATGGCTGGTTCCTCCACCGTATAAGCTCCAGCAGTTATGGTACAACCCAATGCATCTGTTACAGTTAAGGTATAATTTCCTATTGAAACGCCACTTAAGTCTTCCGTCGTTGCTCCTGTGCTCCACAACCAAGTATAGCCAGGTGCGCCTAAAGTCGTTGTTATAGAAACAGCTCCATCGCTCAATCCATTACAAGAAACTGAATCAATTCCATCTAGTGTAACGGTTATTGTAGGAATATCATTAATCGTAACAGTATCTATAGCAGTACAGCCATTGGTATCGGTTACTGTAATGGTATACGTTCCTGCTATTAAGTTCGTAAGATCATCTACGGTAGCACCTGTATTCCATAAGTAGCTATATGGCGCTGTTCCTCCTGTAGCTGTCGTACTGATAAATCCATCAATAATACCAAAACAGCTTTCATTTTTAAAACTATCTATGACAATATCTAAAGTTGTAGGTTCACTTACACTAAGAGGTCCACTTGTCTGTGTACATCCATTGGCATCCGTTACCGTTACGGTGTATGAACCGCCACTCAAACCTGTGATGTTTTGGCTACTGCCTGTATTTGACCATGCATAAGTGTATGCTCCTGTTCCGCCTGTTGCTGTGATAAACACACCTCCGTCAGCTGCTCCATTACAACTTACATTATCGATAGAATCTAAGGTGATAACCAAAGCAGTTGGCTCTGTTACTACATGTGGTCCTGTTGTTGCCGTACAACCATTGGTATCCGTTACGGTTAAGGTATACGATCCTGCAATTAAACCTGTTGCATCTTCTGTCGTCGCTCCATTGCTCCATAAATAACTGAATGGTACTGTTCCACCTGTAATGCTTACAAATACACCACCATCACTCAAGCCATTACAACTGACATTATTAATAGAATCCAAAGTCGCTACTAGTTGCGTAGGTTCCGTCACAACGTGTGGTCCTGATACTACCGTACAGCCTGCCGCATCTGTTACTGTAACGGTGTATGAACCACCGCCTAAACCTGTAATGTTTTGACTGCTGCCTGTATTCGACCATGCATAGGTATACCCACCTGTGCCGCCTGTTGCTGTGATAAATACGGCTCCATCATTTGCTCCATTACAACTTACATTGTCGATAGAGTCTAAAGTGATGACCAAGGCAGGGGCTTCGGTCACTACATGTGGTCCTGATACCGCTGTACATCCATTGGCATTCGTTACCGTTACGGTGTACGAACCACCACTCAAACCTGTAATATTTTGACTGCTGCCTGTATTCGACCATGCATAAGTGTATGCTCCTGTTCCGCCTGTTGCTGTGATAAACACACCTCCATCAGCTGCTCCATTACAACTTACATTATCGATAGAATCTAAGGTGATAACCAAAGCAGTTGGCTCTGTTACTACATGTGGTCCTGTTGTTGCCGTACAACCATTGGTATCCGTTACGGTTAAGGTATACGATCCTGCAATTAAACCTGTTGCATCTTCTGTCGTCGCTCCATTGCTCCATAAATAACTGAATGGTACTGTTCCACCTGTAATGCTTACAAATACACCACCATCACTCAAGCCATTACAACTGACATTATTAATAGAATCCAAAGTCGCTACTAGTTGCGTAGGTTCCGTCACAACGTGTGGTCCTGATACTACCGTACAGCCTGCCGCATCTGTTACTGTAACGGTGTATGAACCACCGCCTAAACCTGTAATGTTTTGACTGCTGCCTGTATTCGACCATGCATAGGTATACCCACCTGTGCCGCCTGTTGCTGTGATAAATACGGCTCCATCATTTGCTCCATTACAACTTACATTGTCGATAGAGTCTAAAGTGATGACCAAGGCAGGGGCTTCGGTCACTACATGTGGTCCTGATACCGCTGTACATCCATTGGCATCCGTTACCGTTACAGTGTACGAACCGCCACTCAAACCTGTGATGTTTTGGCTACTGCCTGTATTCGACCATGCATAAGTGTATACTCCTGTTCCACCTGTTGCTGTGATAAACACACCTCCGTCAGCTGCTCCATTACAACTTACATTATCGATAGAATCTAAGGTGATAACCAAAGCAGTTGGCTCTGTTACTATATGTGGTCCTGTTGTTGCCGTACAACCATTGGTATCCGTTACGGTCAAAGTATACGATCCTGCAATTAAACCTGTTGCATCTTCGGTTGTTGCTCCATTACTCCACAAATAACTGAATGGTACTGTTCCACCTGTAATACTTACAAATACACCACCATCACTCAAGCCATTACAACTGACATTATTAATAGAATCCAAAGTCGCTACTAGTTGCGTAGGTTCCGTCACAACGTGTGGTCCTGATACTGCCGTACAGCCTGCCGCATCCGTTACTGTCACGGTGTATGAACCACCACCCAAACCAGTGATGTTTTGACTGCTGCCTGTATTCGACCATGCATAGATATACCCACCTGTGCCGCCTGTTGCTGTGATAAATACGGCTCCATCATTTGCTCCATTACAACTTACATTGTCGATAGAGTCTAAAGTGATGACCAAGGCAGGGGCTTCGGTTACTACATGTGGTCCTGAACTAACCGTACAACCATTCGCATCCGTTACCGTTACGGTGTACGAACCGCCACTCAAACCTGTAATGTTTTGGCTACTGCCTGTATTCGACCATGCATAAGTATACGATCCTGTTCCGCCTGTTGCTGTGATAAACACACCTCCGTCAGCTGCTCCATTACAACTTACATTATCGATAGAATCTAAGGTGATAACCAAAGCAGTTGGCTCTGTTACTACATGTGGTCCTGTTGTTGCCGTACAACCATTGGTATCCGTTACGGTCAAGGTATACGATCCTGCAATTAAACCTGTTGCATCTTCTGTCGTCGCTCCATTGCTCCACAAATAACTGAAGGGTACTGTTCCACCTGTAATACTTACAAATACACCACCATCACTCAAGCCATTACAACTGACATTATTAATAGAATCCAAAGTCGCTACTAGTTGCGTAGGTTCCATCACAACGTGTGGTCCTGATACTGCCGTACAGCCTGCCGCATCCGTTACTGTCACGGTGTATGAACCACCGCCTAAACCTGTAATGTTTTGACTGCTGCCTGTATTTGACCATGCATAGGTATATCCACTTGTGCCGCCTGTTGCTGTGATAAATACGGCTCCATCATTTGCTCCATTACAACTTACATTGTCGATAGAGTCTAAAGTGATGACCAAGGCAGGAGCTTCGGTTACTACATGTGGTCCTGAACTAACCGTACAACCATTCGCATCCGTTACCGTAATAATATAACTACCTCCACTTAAACCTGTAATATCTTCTGTTGTTGCTGTATTCGACCACAAATAAGTATAGTTTGGTGCTCCTCCTGTTACTGTAATGAACACGCCTCCATCATTTGCCCCATTACAACTCACATTGTTAATAGAATCTAAGGTCACCGTCATCCCTGCTGGCTCCACAACGATATGTGGACCAGATGTAACAGAACAACCATTGGCATCCGTGATCGTAACGGTATAACTACCACCTCCTATGTTGGGATTATCTTCTGTTGTTACTCCATTGCTCCATAAGAAGTTATAATTCGTTGTTCCTCCTGTTACACTAATAAAGACACCTCCATTTCCAAAACCATTACAACTCACATCTACAATAGAATCTAAAGTAGCCACTAATACAGGTGGTTCATTTACAACATAAGCTGTATCACTTACTGTACAACCATTCGCATCCGTTACTGTAATGGTGTAATTTCCTCCATTTAGCCCTGTAATATCTTGAGTCGTGGCTGAGTTTGACCAAGCATAAGTATAATTGGTAGTCCCCCCTGTCACGGTTACAAAGACAGCTCCATCAGCATCACCGTTACAGTCTATATGCTGAATAGAATCTAGGGTCAACGTTAAAACAGCTGGTTCATTTACAGTATGAGGTCCTGTGCTATCTACACAACCATTGGCATCCGTTACCACAACAGAATAAGTACCTCCAGATAATCCTGTAATATCTTCTGTTGTTGCTCCATTCGACCAATTAAAATTATAATTCGCAGTTCCTCCTGTTACAGTTATAAAAACGGCTCCATTACCATTTCCATTACAATCTACATTTTGCAATGAATCAAACGTTACCGCAAGTATATTCGGTTCGTTCACAATATGTGGTCCCGAAAGCATGACGCAATTGCTAGAATCAGTCACTGTCACCGAATAGGCACCGCCACTAAGACCCGTTATATTTTGTGTAGTCGCTCCATTGCTCCACAAATAGTTGTAGGTTCCTCCTCTTCCTCCTGTCACACTAATAAAAACACCTCCATTGGCTGCTCCATTACAAGTAACATTGTCGATAGAATCCAAAGTCACAATAATCGGAGGTACACTATCTATTCCAATTGCTTTAGCCGAAGCTGTACATCCATTGGCGTCGGTTACCGTTACATTCATTGGTCCTGCGGGCAAACCTGACACATCCTGTGTGGTTGCTCCATTGTCCCAAATGTAAGTATATCCAGGTACACCTCCCGATACGGATAAATCAACAGATCCCGTCGAATCACCTGCACATAGGATATTAATAATCGTGTCTGCTACAACATTAATAACAGGTGGTGCTGTAACCGTTAGGACGTTAGAGACGGTTACCCCACTTAAACCATCGGTAACAGTCACAACAAAGGAACCAGAAAACAAACCTGTTACATCTTCTGTAGTTGCTCCATTACTCCATTGATAGGTAAATGGCGGTACTCCTGCAACACTAATCTGAATGGCTCCATCTGCCGAAGCATTACATGTTGCATTAATAATGGTATCTACTGTTATAATTGCTTGTGCCTTTGTTTGAGTGTTGAATGACAACACAAGGACTAACAACAAACAGCATTTAATGAAAAATTTCATTTTAATTGTTTTTTATAATGAATGGTTGACTCTTTTGTTTTGTTATTGAACTTTCTTTGACTTAACACATTGTTGTTTTCGTTTTTCAGAGTAATATTTTGCCAAAATGACTTAAATTCAATTCCTCCTTCTTAGATAAGAACAACTTATTTTAAGTTAAAAAGCAAGTTCTTTCTCATAATCAATACTACATAATTTAAAGATACCCCCATCTTATTCTTCTAAAATAAGATATAAGCATCCCAAGCATATACTAGAAAAACGTATTGCTCGAATTTTACGCCACAAAAGTATGTTTTTTGGGCAACATTTGCATTACAAATAGTTGATGAGTTGAACTTATTTAAAAAAAATTAATTCTCAAATAACTTCATAACAAAGGTGGGGACAATGTGTTGTTTTGAATAAATAAGCCATTCCCAAACATAATCCAACTATAAAAGGTTAGCCTATGTTCAGAAATGGCATTTATAAATTACTCTACTCTTTCAAAATAACCACTCGTTTGGTAATGTATTTTCCAGCAGAAGAGATTTTCATCATATAAGTTCCAGTACTGGCATTTTGTACATCTACATGAATACGTTCTTGAATCAACTGAGGAGCATAAGTACGCTCCATAACACGTTGTCCAAGTGCATTGAACACTTCAATTTGGATTGGCTCCATTGGTAGTTGTGCAAATTCTACATAAATGCTTCCATTAGATGGGTTTGGATACACACTCAGTTCCATGCCCTCTAATTCCACTATTGCCGTAGAGAAATCAACTGTAAATACAGTATCCATTGTACAACCATCCACGTTTGTAATCGTTACATTATAGACTCCAGGAACAACATTTATTAAATCTTCAGTTGTTGCTCCATTGCTCCAAACAAAGGTATAAGGTGCACCAGCTCCTCCTAGAGTTAAGTCAACCGCACCATCGCTACAACTAGAACAAGACGTTGAAGTTGTATCTCCAGAAATAAAGTCTACAGGAGTTCCGATATTTGGAATTACAATTGGTACAGATAATTGACAGCCATTGGCATCAGTTATAGTTGCACCATAATTTCCAGCCAATACACCCGAAATACTAGCTCCTGTCGCTCCATTGTTCCATGCATAAGTATAAGGACTTGTTCCCCCTGTTACATTTAAGATCATACCGCCATTTGCCTGATTACAAGTTGCAGCTGTTGGTGTAGAGGTCAATCCTAAACCACCACCTGTATTTCCAACAGTATAAGTAGCATTAATAATACAACCTGCTGCATCTGTTATCGTTACAACATAGGTACCAGAAACAACGGCACTCACGTCTTCTGTTGTTGCTCCATTGCTCCACGCATAAGTGTAAGGGCTTGTTCCTCCAGTTACTGTAATATCTACACTACCATCCGCTGCCGCACAGTTAGCCGCTGTTGTTGTTCCAGTAACTCCAAAATTATTGGTATTATTATTAATAACATACGATTGTACCAAGGCACAACCTAAGTTATCTGTTACCGTAACATCATAGCTTCCAGCTGAAAGACCTGTCAAATCTTCTGTTGTTGCTCCATTGCTCCAAACAAAAGTATATGGACTCGCTCCGCCTCCTATTGTCAAATCAATGGCACCAGTACCATCACCACATTGTTCGTCTGTCAGCAATGCACCAGCAATACCAAATCCGAATGTGTTGTTTTGGATAGAGACGGAATCAATTGTTACACAACCATTATTATCGGTTATAGATAAGGTGTACGTACCTGCTGATAAAGCAGAAATACTTTGAGTTGTTGCTCCTGTTGACCATAAGTAGGTAAAACTAGTTACAGAGGTCGTAGGACTAGTACAAGTAGTTGTATACCCAGAGCCATTTACTGGATTTAGCCCTGAAATAAATTCGGTCGTTCCGTTTAAGACTACATCATAACTATCTTGCCCTGGTGCAAATGGGCTTTCATTATAAATAAATTGAATGCTTTGCCCGCTAGGAACTTTGATCGTAAAGGAAGAAACAGCCGCTGTCGCAGTATAGTTTCCTACATTTACTCCATTAACGATAACAGTCACACTTGAACCTTGCCAACCAAAGCCAAAGCCATCATACAAATTCAAGGTATAGCTACAGAAACTATCGATCGACGTATACGCATCAATTTCACCATTGGCTTGATTACACGTTTCATCGGTAACAACTAAGCTATCTATATTAACAGGTCCTAAATCATTAATTACCTGATACGTTTCCACATGAGTACATCCACCCCCGCCAGGTCCAAAGTTAACCGTCATGGTTACGGAATATGTTCCTGCGGAAAGGTTGGCTAAATCCTCTGTTGTTGCTCCTGTTGACCATACAAAGGATGGAGGAGGTCCTCCAGCTGCTATTGTTAAATCAATAGCCCCCGTTCCATCACCACAGGCTTCGTTGGTAACGGTAGCAGTCACATCAAAGAAAGCATTGTTCTCCACTACAAAAGAATCGACCAACATACATCCATTGGCTTCTGTTATAGTTAAAGTATAGGTCCCAGGAGTTACATTGGTAAGGTTTTGAGTCGTTGCTCCATTACTCCAATTAAAACTCAATGGTAATGCACCACCAGATAAAGCTAATGTAACGCCTCCATCATTATTACCACAGAAAGCAGTATCGATCGTTACATTTGTAATCGTTACGGTACTAGTTGTATTGTTGACTGTATCCGCAAAGACAATAACACATCCTGAGGCATCGGTAATAGTAGTATTATATATGCCCGCAGATAGACCTGTAATATCCTCTGTTGTTGCGCCATTTGACCATGCAAAAGTATATGGTGTTGTTCCTCCTGTTACTGTCATATCAATAGCACCTGTTCCATCACCACAAGTTTCGTCTGTTGTAACGGCTGATGCTGTAATACCATTGGCATTATTGATAACGGTATACGTTTCTACTAAATCACAGCCAGTATTATCTGTAATAGTAACTATATAAGTACCCGCTGATAACAGAATAATATCCTCTGTTCCTGATCCATTCGACCATGCAAACGAATAAGGTGTTGCCCCTCCACTAACTGTAAGGTCAATTGCTCCTTGCCCATTCCCACAAGTTTCATTTGTAACTAAGGTATCTGTAACTACCAAGCCATTGGCATTGTTGACAATCGTATAACTTCCTACTGTTGTACAGCCATTACTTGGGTCTGTTGCAGTCATTGTATATGCTCCCGCAGACAAACCTGTAATATCCTCTGTTGTTGCACCATTCGACCACAAGTAAGTTGGATTCGCTGCCCCTCCTACGGTGACATCAAGTGCTCCATTTCCTAGACCACAAGTTTCATCGACTTGATTATTCAAACTAATATTAATTGCTCCACTAGAGTTATTAATCGTGTAGGCTTGTGTTACAGAACAACCGTAATTATCCGTAACCGTTAAACCATAATTTCCAGCCGATAAGTTGGAAATACTATTGGTTCCTTGACCATTGATAGAACAAGTTACATTTCCTGTATAGGCAATTCCTCCCGAGAATGGATTAGGACCATCTTGGAATACAGTATCGCCAGCAGCATTTAGCAATAAGTAGGCATTATTACCATTTTGAGCCGCAGCAACGTATTCAACAGCAATGATATCTCCTGTACATACGGGTATAGCAACGCTATTGAATGAGTTTCCTGGACCTATTGGCACTGTATAGGCACCAATTAAATTATTATTGACATATACATTTACAAATGGAGCAGGTGTACCTCCCCATCCATTGCCATTTAAATCAAACATATGCAGCTCATAGTTGCAACATGGATTAGATGAGACCGTTGACCAATTATAAGTATACGGAAGTCCACCACCTGTCACGGTTGTTGTAATAGAACCAGTTCCTTGATTACAAGCATCGTCTACAGTAGAACTATTAGCAATTTGCAAATTACCGCCCAAATCCTGTACTGTTCCCGTATAGTTTGTCGTACATCCGTTTGCATCCGTAATGACACAAGTATACGTCCCTCCTGACAAGCCTGTCAAGTTTTGAGTAGTAGCACCATTCGACCATTGATAAGTATATCCTGGTGTACCGTTACTTATCGTGAGGAAAACAGCTCCATTAACTGCTCCACAAGTTGCATCAACAATACTATCATTAGAAACTGTTAATGACCCTGGATCGTTTTGGATGCTAGAAGAATGTGTAATTACACAGCCATTGGCATCTGTTACTGTTGCAGCATACACGCCTGCATTTAACCCTGTTAAATCCTCGGTTGTTGCGCCATTTGACCATGCATATACAAGGGGTGCCTGTCCTCCAGTGAAGGTCACATCAATAGCCCCTGTTCCATCTCCACAATTTTCGTTTGTCGTATTGATGTTAGCCAATTGAAAGTTGGCAGAATTATTATTAACTGTATAACTATTAGAAACAGCACAACCATTGGCATCGGTCACCGTTACGCTATATGTTCCAGCACTTAAAGTTGTCAAATCTTCTGTCGTTGCTGAGTTTGACCATGCATAGGTATAGGTAGGAGTACCACCAGCAATTGTGATATCAATTGCCCCTTGTCCGTCTGTACAGTTTTCATCTACGACTTGAGCATTCGAGATCGTCAATCCACCAGCGTTGTTGTTCACTGTTCTTGTAATAATTAACGAACAACCCGAAGCATCACTAACCGTACCAGTATACGTTCCTGCTGACAAGTTGGTCAAATCTTCTGTTGTGGCATTATTAGACCATAAATAAGTCAATGGTGCCGTTCCACCTGTTACAGTAATATCAATCGCCCCTTGTCCATTCCCACACGTTTCATCTGTTACTAGATGCGTTCCTTGTGTTAATGTTCCTGAACTATTATTAATAACGTAAGGACCTGCAATCAAATCACAACCTGACGCATCTGAAATTGTACAAGTATACGTTCCTGATGTCAAACCTGATACATCTTCTGTTGTGGCGTTATTAGACCACAAATAAGTCAGTGGAGCGGTTCCCCCCGTTATACTAATATCAATCGCCCCTTGTCCATTCCCACAAACTTCATTCGTTAATACTTGTCCTGCTAAAGCTAGCGTTCCTGTATTATTTTGAACATTAGCATTAGATGTTACCGTACAACCAATAGCATCGGTTACTGTTACACTATATGTTCCAGCTGCGATGTTAGATAGATTTTGTGTCGCACTAGCATTTGACCATGCATAAGTAGCAGGTGCATTGGCTCCAGAAACAATAATAGTTACCGAACCATCATTTTGACCACAAGTTTCATCGCTGATAATTGTATTATCAATACTCAAGGCTCCTGGATCATTGTTGACCGTTGCATTGGCATATACTGCACAACCGACAGAATCTGTAATCGTACAATTATAATTTCCTGCCGATAAGTTGGATAAATCTTCAGAAGCAGAGCTATTACTCCATGCAAAACTCAACGGACCTGTATTTCCTGATACCGTAATATCTACACTACCAGTTCCGCTACCACACGTTTCGTCCATCACTTGTACTGCATCTAAAGAAAGGTTACCACTATTGTTCGCTAAGTTCAAGGTGTTGGTAAAAATAGCACAACCACTATTATCGGTTACCGTTGCAGTATACGCTCCTGCTGACAAACCAGTTATGGCTGCTGTGTTAGCTCCTGTATTCCAAGCATAGGTATAAGGTGCTTGTCCGCCAGTAATACTCAAGGTAATCTCTCCTTGCCCGTTGGCACAAGTTTCATTGTCAACATCTATGTTATTAAATGTCAAACCACCTGCATTGTTATTAACGACATAACTTGGTGTAATGAGCACACATCCTGCATTATCGGTTACAGTACAAGTGTACGTTCCTGCACTAATTCCTATCAAATCTTCTGTTGTTGCCCCATTTGACCACAAGTAAGAATAAGGCGTTTGACCACCACTAAATAAAATATCAATAGAACCTTGTCCATTAGAACAAACTTCATCTACTGCATTGCCAAATGTTTGAACAAAACCACCTGTATTGTTAACAACAGTGGCATTATCTACATAACGACAGCCATTTCCATCGGTTACTGTCAACGTATAAGCTCCTGCCGCAACATTCGAAAGATCTTGGGTTGTCGCACCATTTGACCACAAATAAGTATATGGCAAAGAACCTCCTGATATTGTTGCATCAATAGCTCCAGAACCATTACCACAGAACTCATTCGTCACATTCATCGATGCTATACTCAAGCCACTTGCTTGATTGATAATGTTAAAACTCATCGTATCCACACAATTAATAGCATCTGTCACCGTAACGGCATAAGATCCTGCCGATAAGCCACTAATATCTTGCGTTGTTGCTCCATTTGACCACAAGTAAGTAATTGGTCCACTAGTTGTAAAAACGGTAATATCTACAGCACCAGTACCATCTGCACAATTTTCATTAGACGCTAAGAAGCTTGTAATATCTAAATCACAACTAGGCACACAGTTTCCAACTAAATTAATTACTGTAAATGAATCTACTGTTGTACAGTTGTTGGCATCGGTCACTGTTACAAAATAATTACCTTGTTGCAAATCATCAATATCTTGTGATGTTTCACCATTCGACCAAATATAGGTAAACGGTGTTACTCCGCCTTGCAAAGAAATATTTATAACTCCTTCTTGATCTCCACAATTTTCATTTGTAATAGAAGAAGTAACTACAATTGTACTAGCTGGATCAACCGTATAGCTAGCTACCCCTACACAAGTACCATCTGAAACGGTTACAGTATATGTTCCAGGTGCCAAACCTGTCAAGTCTTCTGTAGATGCTGAATTTGACCATGCGTAGGTAAATGTTCCTGCCCCTACACTCAAATCAATCGCACCATCATTGGAACCATCACACGCTTCGTCGGTTACAACAGCACTTAGGGTTACTGACCCCGTATTTGATAAATTGACGGTATAATCATAAGTACACCCCGTTCCATCCGTAACTGTTACTGTGTACGAACCTGCTGTGATGTTATTCAAATCCTCTGTCGTTGCGCCATTTGACCATAGATACGTAAATGGTCCATTTCCTGTTACAGAAAAATCAATTGCTCCATTCGACATACCACAAGCTGGATCTGTTGTAGTGTGTGCCATAGTAGGTGCTGGCGGCTCGGTTAAAGTAACAATAGAGTCTGGCAAATCAGTTTGCAAACTAATTGACCAATCAAAAATGTAACCATTGTCTTGTGCAAAATTATCGGTTACCCTCAACGTCCAGTTTCCATTTAATGAAGTTCCCAACAAACCAAAGAAAGATTGACGAGGAGCATAAGAGCCCGCTGGCAAGTAGTAATCCGTATAAGTATTTCCTGCCAATGTTGTAAAGGTATGTGTTGGTGGAGGGCCTGGAGGAGCTGGCGAAACCATATCGTTCATCGTGGCATAAGTTGGGTTATTGGTCCAACAATATTGGTACCCTACCCCTGGCAAAGTGTTTGAAGTACTCCAGTTATCAACTGGTCCAGAGGCAATTGGCTCTCCCAAGTCACAAGTATTCACACCTGTTCCTGTATTTCCTACATTCTTTAATTGAATGCTTTGTCCACTTGGCGCGACCAATTCTATTGTCAAATCACTAGCATAAGAGTGCTCCATTGTTGCACAAATAGAGTTGATTTGATTAATTGAGTTAAGCGTTTGCCCTGCATTAAAACCTGTTATATTAATACCTGATGTATACGAAGCTCCTGTACCATCGGGCAAAAATGTTTGTCCTGCATTGAAGTTTCCTCCAACAACAATAGCATCTGCCGTACATCCGTATTGGTCAGAAATACGCAATAAATAAGAAGTAGCATCCAAGCCTGTTATTGGCAAGGACGTTGCGGGAACGGTGTTAGAGACACCCGTTGCCGTATCAATATAGGTAACATTATAAGGTGGTGCCCCCCCTGTTATATTTACATTAATACTTCCTGAGCTATTTCCATTACAATTCAAATTGGTGCCCAAAGCATCAAATGTAATAGAAGTTGCATCGTCTATATACAACAAAACAGTATCTTCAGGCGCACAAGAAGACGGACTATAATATAATTCAATTGTTTCTCTACCTTCTGTAATACCATCTGCTAATGCATTGATAATAACTGTTGAAGAAGTTTGTCCCGCAGGAATTGTAATGATAGAATCTATGAATGCGTAATCGACACCATTTAACGCTGTGCCTCCCAAACGAATTGGAATATTGAGATCCGTCGCAGCCGTTGCTCCCAAATTAAACGTAAATGTTGCAGGGATACAACCTTCTAAGGCTGTAGTATCGGTGCTAACTGTTGCAGAGTTAACGGCAATACTATTAGAAACCAATGAGTTTTCTTGTAATAATACCCCAGAATCTAAACGATCGTCAGAACCATCGGCAATTCGCAGCGATAACTTGTATACGCTACAAGGTGTTAGATTGGTTCTTCTCGCTTTCATCAAGGTTGTAAAACCATCAAATTCTACATTAACTTGATTCGTCACACTAGCATCATTGTCATTATAAAACTGGAAAAAAGAGCCGTTGTTGATACTGTTAATCGTAACAGGAGTTGTTGTTCCTGGCACAACTGCTAAATTTTCTTGCCCAACAATACCTGGACCACTGATGTAAAAAGCAAATACATCATTAAATCCACTATTGACAAATTCGTTGTATTCTTCTGATAAGAATACAAAATTAAATTCGAGTTCGTCCCCTTGAACCTCAAATTCAAATTCGAAAACAACCGCATCTTGTGTTGCAAAACCTGCTAGAGCTGTCAAGTCGGCATCTCCTGGCAACCCATAAGAGGTTGAGGTACTGGGATTGCTGTTAGGTCCCACAGCATTATCAATATCTCCTGTCGATAATATGACTCCAGAAGATAAACCTAAACCAGTTCCAGTAAAATTGAACAAGCCATATTGGCTCGTATCTCCCGTAATGGTTGGATTAATAATGTTAATGTTTGCCCCTGCCAGATTATTCCCAAGCTGTTGTGCTGTAAGTCCTTTTTGGACCGACAGCTGTGCATGGGTAACGACAGAAACAAACAAAAAGGCGAGCATTAATGTTAATCTCATCATTTTGTACGTGTTTTAAGAAGCGACAATGTGCTAATAAGATCATAGACTATTAACCTTATTAATTGTCATTATAAGTAGATGAATCAAGAAAGGATGTGGTGTACCTTGATTTTAATGTGTATGTAAATTACTTAAAATTAAGGAGAAATAGAAAATTTATCTTTGTCAAAAATCACTTTAACTAAGCCATCAGTTCTTCTTAAATTAGTCGCAATTCACTAACTTAAATTTTATTCAATTATTCTTTGAATCATATTTAGATAAGTCAACTTTGATAAGAGGATTATCTAAGTTAAATACTAGCTGGGGACTAGCTTCAACATTCAGTTAATAATAACTTTATGAACTGAAATAGAAGTGCTTCTACTCAACAAAGTTATATAAAAACAGTTAAAAAAAGTTTAATTCTTCTAAAAAAATCACATTTTTTATATCCTAAATAGAACTGGTCTTCATAAATTACAAGATAAAAACGTTTTTTTGATAAAAAAAAAGACAAAAATTCCTATTTATAGATTCTATTCATTCAATTAATTCCGTATTTAGTTTATTATAAGCCTAAATTATAGATAAAAATCATCTCCCAAAGGGATTAAAAATTCAAATAGTTTTTTTGCAGAAGCAAGTTATTTTTAATAGCTTCTTCAGCTCTTAACCGTTTGAGAATTACCCTACCCTACTTTTTGTTATGAATATAAATTTTTGTACCTTCTTAGCATTAGTAGTTCGTTGATTTTTTACTTTTTTAGCTCGCTACGCTCGTGAGATCGCAAGCTTAGTTACCAAAAAGATAAAAAAGCACATTTATATTAGTTTGATAATCAAAATTTTAACACAAAACACAACAAAGATATAACTTATTGATTATCAAACTAATAAAGTTTTACAACGAACTATTGTAGCATCAATAACGCATTTTATCAAATAAGCAACTATGGCGACTACCAAACATCCTAATCTATTTGATCCACAAGTTTACCAGGACTTCAAGGCTAGATTTCAGCGTATCAAAGCCGATAGTCGACCTCTTTGGGGGACGATGAACGCAGCTCAAATGTTTGCTCATTGCACCGAAGTTCAAGAAGCTTGTAATGGCAAGGCTCTAAAAAACACTCCTTTTTTCCTAAAGTTATTCAAAGGGTTTATCAAAAAATCCGTTCTTAACGATAAGCCTTACCCTAAAAGTTCTCCCACTCATCAACAATATGTAATTAATAGTCAAAAAGATTTTGATGCTGAAAAAGAACGCTTTTTGGCATCTTTGGATGCCTTTGTTCGCCATACAGGAAGTACAGAACATACGTTATTTGGGAAACTATCTCCATCCGAACGCAGTTGGGCAATTTACAAACATCACAGCCATCATTTAGAACAATTTGGGGTTTGATTTTATTATAATAAGTATCTGTAGTCTAATTCTTTAGTTTGTTACCAATCGACAAAACATTTACCTCATTTATAGATTACAAAAGTACTACAGAACGATAAGCAACTAGACAATAGCAATATTTATTGACTTTTTTTGACAAGTAGATTTGATTTTTTTTAACAAACATCCCTCTTGTTTCTTGCCTTATCTTTGTCTTATTATTTAAGTATTGAACACAAATTATTATGAAAAAAGTAGCCTTAATTACAGGAGCCTCTAGTGGCATAGGAAAAGAATTTGCATTTATTCATGCTGAAAAAGGAGGCGACTTGATTCTCATTGCAAGAAGTGAAGACAAACTTAATCGGTTAAAAGCTGAGTTGGAACAAAAATATTCTGTTAACGTTAAAATCATTGTCAAAGACTTAACAGAAACCAATGCGACCTTAGATATTTATAACGAGATAAAGGACGATAACATAACGGTAGATTATTTGATTAACAATGCTGGTTTTGGAGGACAAGGCAAATTTCACGAACGGGCATGGAAAGACGATTTGGCAATGATTCATTTGAATATCATCGCATTAACTTCTTTAACCCGTTATTTTTTACCTGACTTTGTTGCTCGAAACAACGGAAAAATACTCAATGTCTCCTCTACAGCAAGCTTGCTACCAGGTCCTTTGCAAGCTGTTTATTATGCTACAAAAGCTTATGTAACCTCCTTTAGCAATGCAATTGCCGAAGAGTTACACGATACCAATATCACAGTTACAGCGCTTTTGCCAGGTGCAACAGAAACAGGTTTTGCAGATACATCTGGCATGGACAAAACAGATTTGTTTGCACAGGCAGCTAGTGCTAGGTCTGTCGCTTTGGATGGTTACAATGCAATGCTAGCAGGGAAGTTAGATGTTATTTCAGGATTGACATTTACACAAAAAATGATGATGGCTGCTATTCCTATCACGCCTAAAAAAATGCTTCTTACGCAGATCCGAAAAATGCAAGAGATACAATAACAACTATGGTTCAAGCATTTCAATTATTCAAAGTCTTTATACAATAAGTATTTTTTTCGCAACTTTTTATAGTTGTCCAAAGCCGCTTTCCATTCTTTTTGAATCGCTGAAATGCTCGTTCCTTCTTTGAGTTGCGCTTGCAAGGTACTGGTACCTGCTAATTTATCAAAGAAATTGTTTTTATTAAAAAATGCAGCTTGTTGGTCTTCGCTCAAATGAGTATAAAAATCGACCAAATAATTCAAGTTAAGTTGGGTGCTTGTTTGCAATTTTTCAATAGTCAGTTGGCTCAAATCATACCCTTTGCAAGACAATCCTTCGTGCTTGGGTTTTTTCGCTCCTTCTCTGGGTATGGGTTTGAAATTATAGTTTCCAATAGAACAATCTGGATGACCATATACTTGAAATTGCTTGGTAGTTCCTCTGCCCACACTAACTGTTGTGCCTTCAAACCAACACAGGGAAGGATACAGATAAATACTTTTCATATTTGGTAAATTAGGCGAAGGTGGAATAGGCAATTGATAAAACTTAGTATGGTCATAGTTCAAACATTCTACATGATACAATTCACACTGCACCTCATTTTCTAGCCAACCCTCCTCGTTTATCATATGTGCATATTCCGCTATCGTTAAGCCATGAACAACGGGCACAGGATGTAAACCGACAAAACTCTTTTGATCCTTTTCTAAAACTGGACCATCAACATAATGCCCATTAGGATTGGGACGATCCAAAATTAACAAAGGCACATTGTTTTCTGCACAAGCTTCCATCACATAGGTCATCGTCGAAGTGTAGGTATAAAACCGAGTTCCTACATCCTGAATATCAAATATTACTAAGTCTAAATCTTGGAATTGTGTCGCATTGGGTTTTCGGTTTTTGCCGTATAATGAAACAATTGAAATACCAGTACGAGCATCTAGACCATCTTTAAGTTTTTCTCCTGCGTCTGCCTTTCCTCTAAAACCGTGTTCAGGGGCAAATATTTTTTTTATATCAAACCCCATTCTAACCAAAGTATCTACCAAGTGGTGTGTTCCTACAGTAGATGTGTGATTAACCACCAATCCCAAACGTTTGTCTTTTAAGAAATCAACATATTTATGAAATTGAGCCGCAGCAGGAACAATATCCATATCAAAACCATCTACTTTTTGTATTTTTGGAAGAACAACATCTGTTTCTAGCTTAGAATCAGTAGATTCTGTCGCATAAAAATACCATCCTAATGGTACTTGAATAATAACTCCGAGTATAAAAAGAATTGAGCGCATAGATGGATTCTGTTTTAGATCTACTTTAAAAACGAAAAATTACAAAGTATTTATTAGAAATTGATAACTTGTCAACAGCTATTTTTATTATAACAATGGTCAAAACTTAAATGCAGTCACAGAGCAATACAATTCAATCGCATCAATAAAGTATATGACCTTTGATCGTTGAATTGGCAATGTATTTAACGACATCAATACTTACAGTTAGTTTATGGAAGATCTTATTCAAAGTTGGAAGAACAAAAAGGATGGAGCAAAAAAATCACTCCAAAAATTCACCAAAAAACTGCATCAACACCGCGGCAAACATTTGGACCAATTTGCAAGCTTAACACATGAAAAAGTCTTTCAAAAAATTGATTGTTTAGATTGTGCGGGTTGCTGTTCGGGCTTGCCGCCCATTGTTAACAAAACAGATGCCCAACGCATTTCTAAAAAATTAGGGCTTTCTTTAGCTACGTTTGAAAAAGATTTTTTGACTACAGACGAAGACCACGATACTGTTTTAAAGCAAACCCCTTGCCCATTTCTATTAGAAGACAACAAATGTTCTATCTATGAGTTTCGCCCAAAGGCTTGCCGTGAATACCCACATACTGATGTCAACTTTTCTAAAAACTTGAGTTATCACGCTAAGAATGCCTTGTATTGCCCTGCAACCTTTCATATTTTGGAACAATTAAAGAAAAATGTTCCCGTTTAAAATTGGCTTGATTAATCGACCAAATTCTAGTAATTTTGCTTCTTTTTACAACCAGTAATTGTTTCAAAAAATTTCTAGCATCCTATTTGCATTAGGTATCCTTACTACTCTAATTATTATAATATCTTGTCTTATGCAACATACATTTTTCATCATCTTAGCTGCAAGTCTTTTGGTCCTCTCTTGTGGGGATCATAAGCCCCCAAAACTTGACCCAGATAGCAATCGTGGATTAAAGCCGTTTGCCTATGCTTCTATTGACATAGAACCAACTAAATTTACAATTGACAACAGTCGAGACACCCTAGTTTTTGGAGCAAATGATTTTTTTATTTATGTGCCAGCCAAAGCGTTTATTGCCAGAGGTAGTAATACCATGGTAGACTTGTATCTAAAAGAATACCACTCTCCTTCTGCTGCTCTAGCACAAAGTATTTCTAATGCAAGTTTGGATCACCACCTTTTAGCTGCTAGCAAAGTTATTTACTTAGAAGCCAAACAAGGTATTAACACCCTATCCATTTCCCCTAAACACGACTTGAGAATACATTTTAAGAAAGATAAAAACACTCCTGAAATTGGTTTGTGGAGTGGTCACCCACAAGCTTGGACACCTATAAAATTTGATCAGCCCCGTCTGTTTAACCATCGCCTAAAAACAGGTCAGTATAAGGAAGCTCAATTTGCTGATGGCAGCTCTATTGAACTTTGGGAAGACAAAAACCTCACCATTCGTAAAGAAAAAGAAGAACAAGAACTTTGGGACAACGAACAGCATTTGCACCTAGACTATACCATCAATAAATTAGGAAAAATAGAAAATGTTGCTTTTGAAGAAAAAGTCAATACCAATTTCCAAAAGAGAATTTTAAAGGTAATGAAAAACTACCCTATTTGCAAACCATTTTTAGTCAATGGACAGCCTACTGTTGTTAGTGGTCAATATATTTTTCATGTCCATCAGGCAGAACCACATTACAAAAAAGACATCCACTACATCAATATTCTAGGGAAAAAATATCCTAAACTACAGGCACAAAAAATTAGTCACATAGATCAGTTAGAATTTAAATATCATATTTTTAATATTAGTAAGTTGGGTTGGATTGCTGCGGCCAAAGCAATAGATAGTCCAGATCCTGTTAACTTAGTTGTAAAAGTAGAACCTACGTTTTTAGCAGAAGTAAAATTGATGCTTCAAAAATCAAAAATTATTCTTACAGGAAAACGAGAAGGCAATCAAGTCAGCTTTTCTGACTTGCCCAAGAATGAAGCCATTCAAATTATTGCTTTTGGAGAAAAAGACAAACAACCCGTTTTGGCTTCGACCAAAGCCAATTCTTCTGATGGAGTTATCGAACAATTACAATTTTCTTCTTCTTCGTATCAAGCGATCAAGGATGCCTTAAAAAAAGTTAAGTAACTGGTGCTACGTTAATCAATTTACTTCCTTACCTTTGGAGCGATAAGAGCATTTCTTGTATTAATATCGTCTTGTACGTAGACCAATATTTCATGATAATAACATTTCCAAAATTTGAGATCAAACGTCTTGCTATTAAACTCAAACCTGCCGCCGAACGAATGGTAAAAAAAGGGCATCCTTGGGTATTTGAAGGAGGAATCACTAAATTAAGTACTACTGGCAATGCGGGTGATCTAGCTATTATTTATGATAATAAAAAGAATAAGTTCTTAGCTTGCGGTCTCTACGACCCTGATTCTCCCATACGTATTAAAGTTTTACAAACGCATCAAGCTGCTACCATTAATGCGGCATGGTTTGAAGCCAAAATCAAAGCCGCTTATGAAAAACGGGCACCACTCTTGGCTACAGATACCAATAGTTATCGTTTGATTTATGGCGAAAATGATGGTTTACCCAGTTTGATTGCTGATGTTTATAAACATGTTATTGTCGTCAAACTTTATGCATCAATTTGGTTTCCCTATTTGAATGATATTCTACCGATCTTACTAGAAATCAGTAATTGTACAACAATGGTACTTCGTATGAGTCGTTTGTTGCAACAAAATCCCAATAATTTTGGTTTGGAAGATGGTCAAGTTGTCTATGGCGATTTAGAAAATGAGGTCGTTGTATTTAAAGAGCATGGTGTTAACTTTTCTGCCAATGTAATTCATGGTCACAAAACAGGCTATTTTTTAGATCATCGACACAATCGTTTAAAAGTTGGAAACTTATCAAAAGGGAAATCTGTGCTTGATGTCTTTGCTTATGCTGGAGGTTTTTCAGTGCATGCACTAGCCAAAGGCGCCACCCAAGTAGTCAGTATTGACATTAGTGCCCAAGCATTGACTGTCGCCCAACAAAATGCGGCTTTAAATCCTCATTCTGGTCAACACACCACTCTAGCCGTGGATGCCTTCAAAGGGCTTGAAGATTTGATTCAACAAGGTCAAAAATATGATATTGTAGTCATTGATCCTCCTTCTTTTGCCAAAAAAGAATCGGAGGTTGCTGGTGCCATCAACAGTTATAAACGCCTAGCAACATTAGGCAGTCAATTGGTTCCCAAAGGCGGTCTATTGGTATTGGCTTCTTGTACCGCAAGAATCAAAGCTATTGATTTCTTTGATGCCGTTGAAAAGAGCCTAAAAGCTAGTGGGAAACGCTTCAAAATTCAAGAAAAGACCTACCATGATTTGGACCATCCCATTTCTTTTCCTGAAGGGGCTTACCTAAAATGTGGTTATTATCTTTTGCAATAGTTTGTGGAAACGTCATTTAACAAGTATATTTCACATGTTTTATTATACGACCAAAATCTTGCGGTTAAATAAATGTACTTTTTTATCTTTTTGGTAACTAAGCTTGCGATCTCACGAGCGTAGCGAGCTAAAAAACTTGCTGGTTCATGACCGCAGGGAGTAACTAAGCTAACTACTACCCAAAAATAAAGAACAATTTATTGCTAAATATCTATTCTATGCATTTCTTAACACTCAATTATAATGAAACTTGACTTAGATTTTATTCGCAACGAATATCCCTCTTTAAGAGAAGATTATGTTTTTTTTGATAATGCTGGTGGTTCCCAAACTCTAAAAAGGGTCATGGATAAAATTACAGCGTATTATATGACCTCAGATGTCCAACTTGGAGGAACTTATAGCATCTCTACTCAAGCCAGAGAACGGGTAAACAGTGGTACGGCTCAGATTGCACAAACCTTAAACGCTAAATTTCCTCACGAAGCAGTCATAGGAAGTTCTTCGACTGCTCTCATTCGTTTGTTTTCTATTGTCATTGGCAAAACATTACAAGCAGGAGACGAAATTATTATTACCAATGCAGACCATCAAGCCAATATTAGCCCTTGGCAAAGTCTTGCAGAGCAGGGTATTGTTATCAAAACTTGGGAGTTTAATACAGAAACCTTTCAATTAGAATTGGAAGATTTAAAACAACTAATGTCAGCAAAAACAAAATTAGTTGCCTACTGTCATGTTTCCAATATTTTTGGAACGATTCATCCCGCCAAAGAAATCAATGCGTATATCCACCGTCAAGGAGCACTTGCTTTTGTAGACGGTGTTGCTTATGCCCCACATCGCTTGCCAGATGTACAAGATATAGATGCTGACTTTTATGTTTATAGCATTTACAAAGTTTTTGGTCCTCATATTGGTGTTTTGTATGGCAAAGAAGAACATTTGTTGCGACTTCCAGGCATCAATCACTCAATTGTACCCAACGATGATTTGCCGTACAAATTTCAACCTGGCGGTCCTAATTATGAGTTAACTTACGCCTTGAATGGAATTTCTGAATACTTGCAAGCAGTTGCACAACACCACGGCATGAATGCGAACGAACCGATTAGAACTCAAATGCAATTCGCCTATGATTTGTTTGATGCTCACGAAGAAGCATTAGCTCAACATCTACTAAACTTTTTGGCGACCAAAGATAAGGTACGTATCATAGGAGAAACAACAGCTGATAAAGATGTTCGTGTTTGTACCATTGCCTTTGTGGTAGAAGGAATAAATAGTCCTGAAATTGATGCCAAAGTCGCAGCAAACAATATTGGTATCAAAACAGGCAACTTTTATGCAAATGGCATTACCAAAGCCTTAGATTTAGATCGTCAAGGAGGTGTGGTTCGTGTTAGCATGGCTCATTACAATACCTTTGAAGAATTGGAGCGCTTAATAGCTGTTTTGGATGACATTTTTTAGAATAAGTTATCACAACTTGTACCATACAATTTTTGACAAAAAAAAGTCGATGTGGAACTCTTTCTATTAACTTATTGTATTAACAGCTATTAAAAGTAGATTCCTTTTTAGCAATAGTTAGCGGTGTTGCTCTATTGATGTTTCACTCATCAGATGATAACAACACCGTTAACTACTATTTATTTTAATTTCAAAACTAACCAACACATGAAAAAACTAACTACAACCTTGTATCGTCCTGTCAATGACAAAGAACTATTCTTGATTCAAGAGCTTGACCACCGTGGTTTTCCTCCTCGAAAACCAGAACAGCCGTTCTTCTATCCAGTTATGAATGAAGCTTACGCTACTCAGATTACAAAAGATTGGAACGTAAAACAATATGGTATTGGGTATGTGACTCGTTTTGAGGTTAAGAATTCATTTTTGCAGCAATTTGAAATCCAAAATGTAGGCGCCCATCAACACAACGAGTTGTGGATTCCTGCTGAGTTGATGGATGACTTGAATGCTAATATTGTTGGCAAAATTGAAGTTATTTCAGAGTTTAAATCTTAATACTTTTTGAAAAAAATTGCGCTGCTCGTTACATTAATTCGTGGGAAAATCGCATCAGTTTGATTATCAATAGAATACATTTTCGCTACTTGATTCCTTAAAGAACTGGTAATCAAACTGATGCAAAGATGCTTTTTTAGTTTTTTACAAAAAAGCTAAAAAACTAAGCTTGCGCTCTCACGACCGCTGGGAGCTACCACGAAGTAGCAGTGCAGCTAAGTACTACGTTAAAACAATAGCTTTTAATGAGCAGTGTATTCTCTTAACAACGACCACTATGAAAGCGTATATTCAACATCGAGATACCAATCAACCTTTAAATATCAACTGTTACATTGCCTGTGAAGGGTTTCGCAGAATGGGATTTGAAATTGTTCATTTTGAATCTATAAAAGAAATTGAGAATTTAGAGCAAGAAGCAATAGTAGTAGCAGGCATTGGGGTTGTTTACCAAGCTTTGGAGCGTCATGGGATTGTTCCTCCTGAACCATTAGATTATCCCCCTTCTTTGCGTCATTTCTTAAAACGTCCTCTCAAAGAATCTACGATTAATACCATCGCTTCTACCCCTTCGGAGTGGGGACAATTTGTAAAACCCAAAGGTTTTGCTAAAAAATTTACTGGGCGTGTAGTTCATGGAACCAATGATTTAATTGGCTGTGGAGACAGGACGTTTGATGTGCCTGTTTGGGTATCGGGTGCTTTAGAAATTGAAACCGAATGGCGATGCTTTGTTCGTTATAATAAAATTGTCGGAGTTCGACCTTATAAGGGCAACTGGCGGAAGCATTTTGATTATAACGTTGTAGAAGCAATTCCTAAAGCATATGAAAATGCACCTAATGGCTATGCTTTTGATGTAGGAGTGACCAAACAAGGAGAAACAATTTTAATTGAGGCAAACGACGGTTTTAGCTTAGGTTCTTATGGTCTATTTTATATTGATTATGCCAAACTACTGTCTGCTCGATGGGCTCAATTAAATTCTGTTGAGGATTATTGTAATTTTTAAATCGTATTCTAAGTGGCTGTAAACTCTCCTTTCAAGCACTGAATAATATTCATTCCTACTAATCCCAAATAAATGGTCTCTCAACTTGCATCATTCTTAAATAAGAAATAAATTGTCCAGCATGGACAGATTCATGGTAGCCAATCCGAAGCAAATAATCTCCTAATAATCTTACTTTACCATTACCTGGATGCGTAATTTCTTTGTTGGCTAAATCATCTGCTGAAAATTGGCGAATACTTTCTAAAAATTGCTGGCGATACGGTTTTGCAAATTCAAGTTCATCCTGCAAACTTACAAACGGTCGATTTTCCCAAGGAGAAATATAACTCGACATATCTCCTTGGTTAATAATAATATTCCACCCATGATCTGCTCCCAAAACATGTCGAATCATTTCGATGGCTGTCATGGCTTCTTTATCTGGCTTCCAAAAATAACGTTCTCTTGGAAGTCCTTCCCATAGTTTAATGCTTCGTCTCCGAATTTCTTTTAAGTTAAGAAGTATGAATTCTGTATTCGTCATTGTTTTATTTTTTTTACAAATGTAACTTTTTTACATCAATTAATAATTTAAATAAATTATACCTTAGTTATTAATAGTCCGCTTATTTTTTAGTTTTTTTACAACCTACATTATCGATCTAAAAAACTACAACTAGTAACGACCAGCTATTCCACCCTTTACCTTTAAAGCATTACAATTAAATCAATGGCTAATCAAAAACATAAATCAGGTTTACATCCTCGCAACAAGCACAAAGGGCAATATGATTTTAATGAATTATTAAAACACAATCCCAAATTGCAAGCATTTATCATTAAAAACAAACAAGGGCAACAATCCATTGATTTTTTTGATCCCATTGCGGTAAAAATGCTTAATAAAACCTTGCTGAGTTATTACTATGCCATACAAAACTGGGATATCCCAGACCACTACCTTTGCCCTCCTATTCCTGGTCGTGCCGATTATATACACCATATTGCCGATCTATTAGCCAAGGAAAATGATGGTCTTATCCCCAAAGGAAAAAAAATTCGTGTATTGGATATTGGAGTTGGTGCCAACTGTATTTATCCAATTATTGGAGTAAAAGAATACGCTTGGTCTTTTGTTGGAGTAGATATCAATAAAGCTTCTCTCCAAAATGCACATGCTATTGTTCTCAATAATAAGACACTACGATCTAACATAGAACTTCGTTGGCAAGAGCATAGCGAACACATTTTTAAAGGCATTATCACAGCCAAAGATAACTTTACCCTATCTATTTGTAACCCACCTTTTCATGCCTCTGCGGAAGAAGCCAAAATGGAAGCCCTCAGAAAACTGAAGAACTTAGGCAAAAAAAATGTGATAGAACCAACTTTGAATTTTGGTGGTCAACAGCACGAATTGTGGTGCAAAGGAGGAGAATTGCAATTTCTAAAGCAAATGATAACACAAAGCAAAAGCGTTGCCAGTTCTGTGCGTTGGTTTACAACCTTAGTTTCTAAAGAAGCGCATCTTAAGCCTACCTATAAACTATTAAAAAAAGTAGGTGTAGCATATACCAATACGATTTCCATGGGGCAAGGCAATAAAAAAAGTCGTCTTCTAGTTTGGTCGTTTATACCCCAAACAATGGATTAATTGGTGTATTTAATGATCTTCTTTTTTGTAACAAGCTTAAGACAGAGACCTAAAAGTCCTACTTAAATAATGTTTTTTTGAACCTCTTTAGTTATAAATGTGTTGAGAGCATTATAAAAATAAATTGAAAATATGAGCAGACAAGATAATAAAAAAAATGCCATTGAATTTTATAAAATGGCCTATGAGGGTAATCCCCAAAAAGCTACCGAGCTATATGTTGGAGCACAATATATTCAACATAACCCTTCCGTTGGAGATGGCAAAGAAGCGTTTATTGCCTATTTCGAAGATTTAGCAAAAAATTATCCTCGCAAATCTATTGAGTTTGTTCGAGCTATTGCAGAAGGAGACTTGGTAGCCTTGCATACTCATCAAGTTTGGTCAGATGCAAACAAAGAATACGTAACAATGGACTTTTTTAGGTTTGACGAACAAGGAAAAATTATTGAACACTGGGATGCTATTCAGCAGGTTCCCCCAACATCTGCCAACAACAACACTATGTTTTAAAAGAAATGTCTTAGAGTTCTATTATTTAGTAGTTAGCTTAGTTACTCCCTGCGGTCATGAGCCAGCAAGCTGGGTGCGCTGCTACTTCGTGGTTTCAACGAACTATTGATTATTTTAAAAATCCCTATTTTTTTCAAAAATTTCAAATAGCTCTTGTTCATTGATAGATGACTTTTTAGCCAACTCCATATAAACCTCATAAATTTCCTCTCGAGCCATCGTATCTATCACTCCTTGAGTATCCATCTTATTAAAAACATCAATAAAGTTGGAAAACAACACTACTATAGTTTCTTTGTCCGACTGTTTTTCAATACCAGAATTAAGTACCTTAAAAGCTTTGAATGCTTTCTTGGCATTGGCAGTAGAGATGCCTTCTCTACCATCCCAACTTCGAAAAGGGTTGTTTAAATTTTCTGCCAACCATTTTTCATTACGTAATTTGGTTACACTCAAAGAAGAAACTTCTTTAAAATGCTTTTTTGCATACGTTCCCGCCTCTTTAGGAATACTAGTCAACCATAAAAACTCTAGATGAGGCAGCATTTCTGGAGCAGGAAAATCTTGCTTACCAAAACCAAACAAATCATTTAGTTGTAGATGTTCTAGGTGCTTAAATTTTCCAAAATAATTGAAGTGGTGAATGATTCCAGGATTTCCCCAAATAGCTATAGTCCGAAGATTAGGATAAAAACTTACCAACTGTTTAATGTCTATTTGATTGACCACCAAACGTATTTCTTCTAGATTGGGCAAATTCAAATTTGGCAGTTCAATATTTGACTTAAGAAGATACATATCCACTTCTAAAAACTTTCCCCCCAAAGGATGATGAATTTTCAACTTGTTTAATTGCTCTAAATCTCCTATAAAAGACACCGAACGAATAGATGCATTCAATATAAGCTCTTCGAGAAACGTAACATCCAATTCTAATTTCCTAATATTTGTTCTACTAATGTCCACTACTTTTTGTCGATGTTCTTTCCATTCTAAGGTAGATATTAACGGATTTTTTTCTACCAAAGGAATTAACTCATTGCTTGTCCCCCTATAATAAATATCTGTCAATGCAGGCATTTTTTGAAGCTCGGTAAGAAGTATTTCATCTTCTGGTTCTATATAAATTGTTGTTGAATCAATACGTCTTGAGCGTCCTCCTACCTCCACAGTCTCCTTAGATGCTTTCGCCGTTTTATAAGCAACTCGCAGCGATTTAGGCAACTGATTCCACTGATGTTGTAGTATCACTTGTAATACATTTTTGGGCCAACCTATGGAATAACTTCTAATCTCTAAATCTAAAATAGGAGTATTATTGCCGATGTATATAATCCGCTTGGGTACTCTTTTGGTGCCAATATATCGACAACTATATTCTCCTTTCCAATTATGATGATTAATTATCAAAGGTTTCAAATCAACCAAATTGGTAGCCGTCGGGATTTCATCAAAGGTATTTTCTAAATCTAAAAGAGCTATATTGCCCTTTTCATTCTCTTGTATCACTTGTATTAACGTCCATAATTGCAACACTTCATTCCATAAAGCATATACATCGCCTACCTTGGCTATTCCATTCATGATTATAACTATTAAAAAGGCTCTAGACAAACTCCATTGAAACCATGTAGTAATAGCGAATCGAGCTATGCGAACTCACAACCACAGGGACTAACGATCTAGAGTAAGGTTACAACAAAATTTTAAACTTAGTCACAGGCTTAATAGGTACAGGAAGATCCGTTTCATCTAGCATTTCTCTCAAATCTATTTCAATCGTTCTAGATAAAGAAGTCATTGGTACGTCATTAAACAAGCCCTCGAATGGATTTTCGCTAAAGTCACCAATAACCTCCATCGTATGAAAAACCCACGAAACAACGACACACAAAGGAACAGTCAACCAAATAAAACAACCACCTGTTTGGCTAAATTCATGAACCATTGCAAAGGGCAACAAGAAACTAAACAACCAAACAAAAAAGACATTCACAGAAGCGTATTGGCGAGGGAAAGGATAATTTTTAATTCGCTCGCACTTTCCTTGTAAAGCATAGAGTTTTTCAATTAATCCTTTCATTTCCATGTGCCTAAAATTATCAATCAACCCTTTGGATTTCAACTCTTTTAAATCTTTAGATTGCAAACTCAACAATTGAACAGCTCGGTTTGTCTTGGAACTGATGTAGGCAAAATCTTCTGTACTAATAAATTGTTTGAGATAATCGTACCGTTCTGGCTTAGGATCCGTATCAAAAGACATTCTATTTTGGGCTGATTTTTTATTGTTGTGCTCCCAAGGCTTGGGCTCTCTTAATTGAAACGTCAAGGCATACAACCAAGCAATATGTCGGTAGATTAAGCGACGGTGTATTTTTTGTAATTCGGTTTGAGAGAGGCGTTCATTGGCATATTCATTGGTTACAAAATCACGTGCCATGACTCCTAATGTTCGACTAGAGTTAACAATTCCGCCCCATATTTTTCGAGCTTCCCACAAGCGATCATATGCCGAATTATTTTTAAACCCTAAATAAAAAGCAATTGCTGTTCCAACTAAAGCTATCGGTAGCCAAGGTATTCCAATCCATTTTATTTCTAAAGTAGAATAAAGAAGCACTACAATAGTAGACCAAATTGCAAAAATAAGAATGTATTTACTAGTCCAAAACAAGGTATGTAAAAGGGAATATTGTCTTCCTGCGTGCATAATTGGATTGTTTTATAAATTAGTCGATTTCTTTCTAACAATAGTTAACAGCATTGATAACTAAACTGGCGATCTCACGAAGCAGCACGTAGTAGCAACAAACGATGAATCAACGATCCACGAAGTAGCACCATAGGTAATCACTATTCTTAATTCAATATAAAAAAAAAGCTGCTTGAATTGATACAAGCAGCTTCTGATATTTTTTAAACATTCACATTAGCATATTTGGCATTGGCTTCAATAAATGCCCGGCGAGGCGGAACCTCATCTCCCATGAGCATAGAGAATACAGCATCAGCAGATTCAAAATCCTCAATAGTAGCTTGGCGCAATGTACGAGAAACAGGATCCATGGTTGTTTCCCACAACTGCTCTGCGTTCATTTCTCCAAGACCTTTATAACGTTGAATATTTACACTCGAATTATCACCTCCCAAAGAAACAACTGCTTGATCACGATCCGCATCGTTCCAACAATAGATAGAACGTTTTCCTTTTTTAACCTGATACAATGGTGGTGCTGCAATATAAATATACCCTTTTTCGATTAATGGACGCATATAACGGAAGAAGAACGTTAAAATTAAGGTAACGATATGACTTCCATCTACGTCCGCATCACACATAATAATAATCTTGTGATAACGTAATTTTTCAATGTTCAACACACGCTCACCATCTTTTTCTTCGATACGAACGCCAAGTGCTGTAAACATATTTTTGATCTCTTCGTTCTCATAGATTTTATATTCCAATGCCTTTTCTACATTTAGAATTTTACCTCTCAAAGGCAAAATGGCTTGAAATTCACGATCACGACCTTGTTTGGCAGTACCTCCCGCCGAGTCTCCCTCTACTAAGTATATTTCCGATCTTTCAGGATCTTTAGAGGAACAATCAGCCAACTTACCAGGAAGCCCAGAGCCTGTCAAAACATTTTTGCGCTGCACCATTTCGCGTGCTTTGCTTGCGGCACTACGAGCTTTTGCTGCTAGAATAACTTTATCCATCAACATTTTGGCAGCATTCGGATTTTCTTCTAAGAAAATTTCCAACGCATTACGTACACAAGCCGAAACAATTGAGGTTACTTCAGAGTTTCCTAATTCACCTTTTGTTTGACCTTTAAATTGTGGTTCAGGAACTTTTACAGCAACAACAGCCGTTAGACCTTCTCTAAAATCTTCGCTAGATATTTTTACTTTTGCCTTAGAGAAAAGTTCTTTTGCCTCTCCATATTTCTTTAATACATGAGAAACGGCACGACGAAACCCATTGACGTGTGTTCCACCTTCTATCGTATTAATATTATTGACATAAGAACGCAATGTTTCACGGTAAGAACGATTGTATTGAAACGCTACCTCTACTTGTACGTTATCCTGTTCTCCTCGAACATGAACGGGAACATCGACCAATACTTCACGACCGCTTTGCTTGTCTATATGTTGCACAAATTCCAACAAACCACCTTCCGAAAAGAAGGTCTCAGTAGGAAATTCTCCTTTTTCGTCTGGTGTACGCAAATCTTGAAGGGTCAAATGCAAGCCTTTGTTCAAGTAAGCCAATTCTCGCAATCGTTTGGCCAGTGTTTCATAACTATACTCCAATTCCGAAAAGATTTCTGAATCGGGCTTAAATGTAATGATAGTTCCTGTAATATCGGTATCACCAATAATATCTACAGGCGATTGAGGTACTCCTCTAGAATACGTTTGTGTAAAAATTTTGTTTTCTCTATGCACTTCTGCACGAAGCATTATAGACAAGGCATTAACACAGGAGACACCTACCCCATGCAAACCACCAGAAACCTGATAAGTTTGTTTGTCAAACTTACCTCCAGCATGAAGTACAGTCATAACGACCTCCAAGGCTGATTTTTGGAGCTTTTGGTGCATACCTGTTGGGATACCACGACCATTATCTTTGACAGTTATAGAATTGTCATCATTGATAATAACTTGAATGTGGCTACAGTGACCTGCTAAATGCTCATCAATTGAGTTGTCCAAAACCTCGTAAACAAGGTGATGCAACCCTTTTTCATCGGTGCTCCCTATATACATTCCGGGACGCAAGCGTACAGCTTCTAATCCTTCAAGGGCAGTAATATTGTTTGCCCCATATTGACTATTATTTTGAGCTGTTTCCTCTTCATTTAATTTATCGTTTTCCATAACTACAAAGATACAAAAAAATCCCTAAATTAGATAATATTTTTCAGCACAAAAATAAGGCTTATTTTGCTTTTTTTATCCCCCAAAAACAAGGACAACTCAAAGAAGAACAAATTAAAAAAATTTGAGTTTATTCGTCTCCTCAACAAGCTACTCTACCGCCACTATATCCTTCGTCAAACGACTAATTCTTTGCTTTATTTGAGCAGAACACGACACGCAATTTTTTAGCATCTCTTTTTTTAGTATTTGCTGAATTTCCGAACGGGAAAAGCGTTTATCTGTATAGTAGAAATCAAGCAGACCGCTATAACGAATACCACTAACCCATTTGTTATACAATTGGGGCGAGTTTTCCTTATCCATCAGTTCAAAAAATGCTTTGGGATACTGCTCTATAAATGCTCTGGCAGGAGAGCCTATATATTCTCCAAGTGCACCATCAGATATAAGAATTGTTTTACTCAAACACCAAAGATAAAATGGTCTCAAACTATCTTGTTCTGTCAAGGCTAAATTTAATACCTCGGGTGTTATAAAGTCATCGGTTGGTTTGTATTGCCCATAATAAAAAGCCTTTGCTAATCCTGAACAATGAACATTATTTAGATACATACTCGCTGGATTTCCCAAAATTGTATCTTCATTAGGATTGTGACTCAAACCAAAATCTTTTTGCCAGTCTCTCCTTGGCATTGACAAATAAACAGTATCTCTTACTAATCGTTCTTCTACTCTATAAACTTTACCCTCTCTCTTAGTTTGACACGAATTTCCAAAAAAAAGAACTGTCACAAACAAACTTAAACAGCTATATATTCTCATTTTCATAATAAAAAACGGATTATTTTTCCATAAGAAACTTACCAACAATCATACTTAGCGGGGCTCCTACTATGGATCGCATCATGTGGTTGTAGATTTTTTTATTTTACCACACAGTATTGACACAAGGTAATGCTTCTTTTTAGCACGATAACGATCAAAACAAGTGCCTTAGCAAGTGGTACTATTGATGATTATACGTTGCCTATCCAATGCCTGTCAGATGGAGATAAAAAAACTCATTTTGAGACTTTTGTTCCAAATTAGAACCCAATCTGTCAGAATAGAACCATCCATTTGTCAAAAAATAGATTTTTCCCAAACAAATAAAAATTTCGATTCTCTTTCTTTTACCTTATAAAATAAGGTTTTCTTAACAAATCAATAACTTCTATTCTTTTGTTACAAGGAAGACACAAAACAAACACAAACAACTACAAATCAACAACTTACACAAAAGGCATAATTATTGCTAAAAGTAAAAACGGTCTTTTACAGACAAAGCTTGTAGTTTTGTTAACTAAAAATACAACTATATTTACCTTAAAGCAATTGAATTTGATTTCAAATCAATGCTTTACAAGCTCGGAACAAAGAAACATACTAAGGTAAATCAAGTACATAAACATTTTTTCTTTTCAGAAACCTTTTGGGTAATGTTACCGTACTTTTTCCGTTATGAAGCATCTATTTGCAGCATTGGCGATTTGTGTGGCAACACACACACAACACACAGAAGCTATCCCTGCTTCTGGAGTAGAAGAAAATTTAGCACCAGAGCCTATCGAGGAATTTATTCCTGATTTCTCTGTCATTACAATTGATCATGCTAGGGAATATGTTGAGAAAATTTATCCTTATGCCATCAAGGCTCAAAAAGAGCAATCGATTCCAGCTCCTATAACTATTGCTATTGCTTGTTTAGAAACAGGTTATGGTCGTAGTGCTTATGCACAAAAAAAGAACAATCACTTGGGCATACGCATTTATAAAAATGGGAAAGCAGGTTACAGAGATTTTTCATCTCTAGACGAATGTTTTGATTACTATATCAATATGTTCAACATGGAGCGTTATGCTCCCTTAAAAGAAATTGCAATTGACGACTTGCCTAGTTTTATCAAAGGCTTACAAGATTGCGGTTTTAATCATAGAGATAAATACAGTAAAAAATTGGCCGTCATGATTGATTTTTTACATTTGGAAGAATTGGAATATCCTATGGCTTAATGGAGTTTATTGATGCCACTCTTCCCAACGTTGGTTTTTGTATTTTTCTTGACAAAAACCAACGTTTTTTTACTCCCAACCTATTGCCATTTAATCTTAAAATCTAAAGCTCCTTCTGCTTGTAAATACACTTCAAAGTAATGCTCGCTAATAAAAATTTCTTGCACATCCAAAGTAGGGAAACGACCTGTTAAGGTTCCCATATGTTCCTCTATCTGAAAGTAATTTAATTCTTTTTGCAACCTTTTTAATTCACTTGAAATACCAAACCGAAGGTTTTCTTTGAGGTGTTTCATAATTTTAGGGTGCATCAACCACTCTCCTACTTGAAGTAGTATATTTTTAGATTGGGTTGTGAATTTTAAATCACTTAAATACACTTCTTGTGTGGAGGTATCATACTTTGGAACACCAGAAAGATAAAGAGTCGCTTTCAATTGGTTGTTTTTAGCTTTCAAAACCTCTATGGCAATAGCCGCTCTATTGCCATTAGGATAAATTGAAACGTTTCCAATCGTATAGCCATGTTGCGCATAATTCTGATCGACATAGTTTTTTAAAAATATTTGTGCTTCTTTAGCAGCATACGTCAAAGGCACACTTCCATTCACACAAACCACAGTCCCTGAAGGATAACGATTTACAGCAAAATTTACTTCCTTAGGAATCATTACATTAGGGGCTTTTTCTGCCAAAGTGACAACAGGTTTTGCTTTTACCCCAATGCAGAATTCCAGGCGATTTTCTACGCCCAATCCTACACCATATACAGGCGATACAAATACTTGTTCTACTTTGGGCACCAACCAAATGCCTTGCGTAAGTTCATAGGGTTTGCCCAGTTGCCAAGCAGCAGCGTCAATTTTTTCTTTAAAACTCAAATAGCTCCCTGTTTGATCATGATTTAATAGGCGTTGTAGTTGCTGTGTGATAATTTTATTAATTGTCTTGCTAATCCGCCTTTTCACTGGTTCTACAATGGGACGTAACAACTCAGGAAAATCTATGTTTTGAATTGCCTTAGAGGAACAAACCTTTTGAAATTTTATTTTTGCATCATCGTCATTCAAGAGGATGTTAATACTTGCCTCTTTAGTCAATTCAATTTTGCCATTTAATACCACACGCACTTGCATTGGGCAATTCAAATCGCCGTTTAATCGAATGTTTTCATTCAAAATTTTGGCTTCATTTCTAAGCTGCATGGTCGTTCTAGCATCTAACAATACATCTGCATAAAATTGATCGCCTTCAAACCAAAAATCATATTTTGACAAATCGAGCGCATACGCTAATTTAGAAGAAACATAAAATGTTTTGTCTACCCATTTCAACAAAGGACTTGCTAGTTTGTCTAAAAAATTCTTATCGGTCTCTTTTTTTCGCCCTGACAACTGCAACTTCAACTCCTCGGTTTTTCCTTCTAATACAGGGTTGGGGAAGTGCTGATAAAATGCTTGCTTCAAGTCCTTCGATTTTAAAACCAAAGGAATTTGAACGATAGAACTTGGCATTACTGGTAATTCAATAGGGAGTGCAAATTTTGGCAACCGCTCATTTTTGATTGGGCAAGCCACCAATACCAAAGCAATTCCGATAAGCACAAAAAACCGCAGATAATTCCTCATAAAAACAATATAGTATTAAGTAATCACTTCTTCTGTCTATACACTTAAAAAGGCAATTGATTGACATCTACATTACCACCTGTTAAAATAACTCCAATCCTCTTCCCTTTAAAACGTTCTTTTTGTTTCAAAATTGCAGCCAAAGGAACCGAAGAAGAAGGTTCTACAATAATTTTCATACGCTCCCAAATTAGTCGCATTGCTGCCACAATCTCTTCTTCACTTACTGTAATAATGTCCGTTACGTATTTTTTGATAATTTCAAATGTTCGGTCGCTTATATTCGTCAACAAACCATCCGCAACAGAAGAAGCCCCTGTATGTTTTTGTTTTGTCCCTGATTGAAAAGACTGATAAGCGTCATCAACTACCTCTGGCTCTGCGCCGATAACTTGTGCATTAGGCAATAGATAATGTGTACTCAATGCCGTTCCACTCATCAATCCACCACCTCCTACAGGTGCCATAACCACATCCAAAGCCTCTATAGTTTCGATCAATTCTTTAGCAACCGTTGCTTGCCCTGCAATTACATTATAATGATCGTAAGAGGGAATAAATGTTGCTCCTGTTTCGACTATGATTTTGCTCAAAGTATTTTGCCTACTCTCTATGGTCGGCTCACAAATGGTTACATTTGCCCCATACCCTCTTGTTGCATTCTTTTTGATTGTGGGTGCTGTTGCTGGCATAACCACATACGATTTAAGCCCGTGTAGCTGTGCTGTCAAAGCAACAGCCTGTGCGTGATTTCCTGAAGAATGTGTTGCAATACCACTCTTTTTTTCCTCTTCATCTAAGGCTAATGCTGCACAAGTTGCCCCACGCATTTTAAATGCACCAATTTTTTGAAAATTTTCACACTTAAAATAAAGCGACGCCCCTATCATCTCATTAATACTAGAGTTGGTCAATACTGGTGTATAATGGACATAGGGCATTATTGCTTTGTGTGCTGCTTGTATCTGTTCTAATGTTGGAATGTTTGTTATTTTTTGCATAGTTTTCATTTTTATGTCCAAAAAACAAAATTAAAGAGAGAGTTTGGGGCTAAATTAACTTTTTTATCTATATTGTAGGTATTATTATACCACACACTATAATAACATCCAACTACTAGGTTTCTTTAGAGATTTAGTAGTTTTTTTTATGTTTTAACACAACTAAATCATTCCTACCCAATAACATCGTTCTATTAAATACTTTTAGATTGGCAATCATTTTGTATTAAGCTCAATGATTTATAAACCGTAAATTGCCATTTTGTGGCATTTTGCACTATTTTTTGATTCTCAACTGTGCAACGCTCGCAAAGTACTACGCAATAGCTGCACCTAGCTACTATTATTTAAAATACAAAACCAATAACTATGAAAACATCATCTCTCTTGCTGTTTCTATTAATTACAACCACATTAAGCTTTGGACAAACCATCTCCAAACCTGATGCTAAATTATTAAATGCTGCTATTGAACAATATTTAAAGGAAATGAAAACTACCTTTAAAATTGTTCCTTCGGAATTCATTATAGAGGTAGCAGATAAATCTATTTATCAGAATGTCTCAAAGAAAATTGGCAGTGCTACTATTGTTCCCAAAACAAAAAAAGAATTGCAAAATTACAGCACCCAAAAAACAGGTCAAAAGATTGGATTTTTTGTTATTGAGGTAGAAAAAATGGACAATAAATACATCGTGGATATTATAGATGATGGCATCCAATCTACTAGTGGTAATTTCACATACGATTCTATTGGTGCTGGACGTGCCTGCGAATTAACATTTGATGTCAACTATAACTTTAAAACTATTGATTGTCTTTTATTACCAACTGATCCTCAGTAGTACTTTCTTAGTCGGATATGCTTTTAAATACTTATCTGAAGCCCCAAAGTGGTAGGTTGTTGGAATAAAATGATGGCTTGTAAAAAATCAGAATAAATTCCTCTTCCTACGTATTTAGTTTATCTTTGTCCTTCTTTTTAACAGCTATTTCCCTCTAACAGTTACTGTCTGTTTCTACAATTACCACAGTAGAAGCATCCTTAACTATTGTATAAATACTAATTGGGTTCAGCAAGAAGGCAGGATTTGTTTAAATCATATTTTGTATTGAATTTTGAATTCTCACTTACATAAAAAAACAACTAAATCATGAACAGTCAAAGACTGGAACAATTGATGGGCTTTTTGAAAGCTAGTCCCAAAGAACCATTTCTCCTTTTCGCTATTGCCAAAGAATACGAAGGCTTGAACGATCAAGATAATGCATTAAAATATTACTTAGAGCTTGAACATCATGCTCCTGATTATATTGGCACTTACTATCACCTTGGCAAATTATACGAACAACTAGGACAAGATGCTAAGGCATTTTTCACCTACAAAAAAGGCATGCAAAAAGCAAGAGAAGCTGGCGATACGCATAGCTTATCGGAGTTGGCAGGTGCCAAGTTAGAATTAGGAGATGATGATGATTTCGAAGACTAAATAACAATACAACCAAAACAATTAAAACCAACCCATTGGTTTATTCTTCCGTTTTCTATTTTAGTTATACTAACAGGTATTCATCAATAAGTAAGTGGACAGAAAAAAGTATAGTTAAAAATGTAATTGTTTTTAGTGCTGTTCAAAGAAAAGAATTGAAGTTTTAGCGGGCTAAAACGAGATTTTTTGATGAAGAACAGTGCAAAAAGAATTCTATTTTGCCTATAATTTTTTATGAACGATTACTTAGTTCGCTTATTTTTAGTTTTTAATAAAAACCACCTTGTATTTAATTGTTAATCAAACGTTTTAAAAGTTACACACTTAAAAAGTAGACTACTAATTATCAACCTAATACAACCTTCAAGCGCACTAGTGTTACATTTAAAGTTGAGCAATCACTTAATCTAGGTAAGTAATTGCTCAAAAAAAATCAGATTTTTGTTAAAAAACTGGCAATTTTCATTCAAAAACCGTATAAAAACCGTACATTTGCAGCTATGCTAAAACAGAAAGGAATATTAATTAATGGTTTACTCGTACTAATGCTTCTTTTTTCAAGTTGCAAAAGTAGTTACGAAAAGTTGCGTTTATCTAGCGACAATGATTTAAAGCTAACAAAGGCTTTTGAGTTTTATGAAGCCGAAGAATGGTTAAAAGCTCAATATCTATTAGAGGATTTGATTGGAATTGTTCGATTGACAGATAAAGCAGAGAAAGTTTATTTTTATTATGCTTATACGCATTATCACTTAAAAAACTATTCTTTTGCTTCTTACTACTTCAAACAATTTTCGACAACATTTCCCAATGGAGAATATGCTGAAGAAGCCTTATTCATGAGTGCAGATTCTTATTACAAATTGTCTCCTAATTTTAGGTTAACACAAGAAGATACAGAAAGTGCCATAGAAGGTTTGCAAGTATTTGTCAATACCTATCCCAATAGCGATAAGGTATCTGCCTCCAATGAGCGAATTGACTTATTAAGAGCCAAACTAGAATTAAAAGCTTTGGATAGTGCCAAAGGGTACTACAAACGCAAACACTATAAAGCGGCTACGTATACGTTTAAAAACTTATTAATTGATTACCCAGATACTAAAGAAGGAGAATACATCCGTTATATGGTTATTCGTTCATCTTTGAAATATGCGCAACAATCTGTTCTTTCAAAACAAATAGAACGTTATGAAGAAACAATGAAAGCTTGTGTCGATTTTAAGAAAAGACATAGTGAGAGCGAATACATAAAAGAAGTAGATACCATTTACGAAACTGCCAATAACAAAATCAAAAAAATACGCAATGAACATTAACAGAAATAACGAAATCAAACAAAAAGCACAAGGCATCAATCCTTATATTGTTGCTCGTAATTCAGATGAAATTTCAGCGCTTGGTGGTGGTAACATCTATCAATCTCTAAATATCATTGCGCGTCGTGCGGACCAAATTGGTGTTGATTTGAAAAAAGAGTTGCATGCAAAATTAGATGAATTTGCTTCTACTACGGATACTTTAGAAGAGATTCACGAAAACAAAGAGCAAATCGAAATTTCTAAATTCTATGAGCGTTTACCAAACCCTAGTATCATTGCTCTCCACGAGTTTTTTGATGGCAAGGTTTACCATAGATTTAAGGAAGTTAAAAATACAGAAGAATAGTAAACAGTTTGTTTATTGTAAGATATAGTCCTGATAATTACCTGTTAGTTGTCAGGATTTTTTTGTTTAATTTGGATATTAACATCAAATAATGCTCTTAGGAAAAAAAATTTTAGTCGCTGTTTCAGGTAGTATTGCTGCTTACAAAATTGCCACCTTGGTTCGTTTGTTGGTCAAAGCAAAAGCAGAAGTTAAAGTTATCATGACACCTGCTGCACAAGGCTTTATTACTCCATTAACTCTTTCTACACTTTCCAAAAATCCCGTGTATAGCGATGTCAGCTCTGACGAGGCATGGAACAATCACGTAGAACTAGGACTATGGGCGGATGCCATGCTGATTGCTCCAGCAACGGCTAACACCTTAGCAAAAATGGCCAACGGACTTTGCGATAATATGCTGTTGGCTGCTTATTTATCTAGTCGTTGCCCTGTTTTTATTGCTCCAGCGATGGATTTAGATATGTGGGTGCATCCTGCAACTCAGCATAATGTACAAAAATTGCTCAACTTTGGGCATCACTTATTGCCTGTTGAAGATGGAGAGTTGGCTAGTGGCTTGGTTGGAAAAGGAAGAATGTCAGAACCTGAAGCAATTCTCTCCCACTTAGAAAGCTTTTTCGTTCAACGAGATACTACAAATACTTTAGCAGGTAAAGTAGTTTTAATTACATCAGGCCCTACTCAAGAGGCAATTGATCCTGTACGATTCATTACCAATCATTCTACAGGAAAAATGGGTACAGCAATTGCAGACAAAATGGCGCAGCAAGGTGCTCGTGTGATTCTTGTTAGTGGTGCCACATCAATTCTTCCCAATCATCCCGCTGTAGAGCGAATTCCTGTGCGGTCTGCTGAAGAAATGTACCAAGCCGCCGCTACTTACTTTCCAACTGCCGATGTAACTATTCTTGCAGCGGCAGTAGCGGATTATACGCCCAAAACAAAAGCAGATCATAAATTAAAGAAAAAGGAAGGAGACTTAAATATTGAACTCAAAAGAACGACAGATATTGCAGCAACACTAGGGCAACAAAAACAAGCCCATCAAATTATGGTTGGATTTGCTTTAGAAACCAATAATGCTGTTGAAAATGCTCAACGCAAACTAACCAAAAAGAATTTTGACTTTATTGTTTTAAACGACCTATCTGATAAAGGAGCAGGATTTGGACATGATACCAATAAGGTGACTTTTTTGGGGCAAGATGGTAGTATTGCACACCAAAGTCTAAAAACAAAGCTAGAAGTTGCTGCTGATATTACCCAAAAAGTGATTCAATTATTAGATAAAGACTAAAAATCTTGTTAAATACACAAAGTAGACTCAATTCCCTATAACTTTTTGCGTTCTTTATAGTAAACATCCCAAGTAAGCAGGCAACTATTCTAGTCTTGACTCTCTGACAAGTTCTGCAAGCGGTTGCTTTCTATTTTGTCGGATTATTGTTATAATAAAGTTAATTTGGTAAGATCATAACATACAATTAAAAATAAATGAGATTAATACAAAAATTAAGTGGTTTGTTCTTGGCAACTTGCCTAAGTTTTTCCGCTACTGCTCAAGACTTTAATACTCAGGTGACAATTAATACACCTAAAATTCAATCGGTAGATCCTAAAATTTTTAGAAATTTAGAAACAGCCATTGAAGAATTCATGAATACACGAAATTGGGTAGAAGATAACTTTGAACCCGAAGAACGCATTGAATTAAATATTGTTATTACAATTGACAAAGAGCTTTCTCAAACAGATTTTGAAGGGCAAATGACAATTCAAGCCAGTCGTCCTGTTTATAATAGTGGCTACAACTCTGTTTTGTTTCAAAACTTAGACAAACAATTTAAATTCACTTATGGGGAATACGAACGATTAGATTTTTCTGAAAATACGTTTACCTCTAACCTTACTTCTACCCTAGCGTTTTATGCTTATGTAATTTTAGGCATGGACTACGATTCATTTTCTGAATTGGGTGGAGAAGATCACTTACAAAAAGCACAAGATATACTAAATGCCGTTCCACGAGGTACCGCTGATGGCTGGACAGCTGGAAGTGGTGGAATTGTGAATAGAAGTCGCTATTGGATTATCGAAAACTTACTAAGCCCTCGTATGCAAGATATGCGTCGTGCTATGTATCAATATTATATGCTAGGTTTGGATAGAATTGCTCAAGAAGATCAAACCGAGAAAGGACTTACAGCGGTCTTAAAAGCATTGGAAACTATTGATGCAGCCAATCAATCTAATCCCAACTCGATGTGGGTTCAAATATTTTCAGATGCAAAAAAAGATGAAATTATTAATCTCTTCAAAGTAGCTGATTTTAACACCAAACGCAAAGTATATGGTATCATGGTTAAACTAGATGGTACTCGTGCCAATGATTATCGAGTCTTATTAAAATAGATCGTAATTTGCTATTTTTACTCGTTTAACCTGAATGAAAAACGCTTTGCCAAAAATTGAATCGGCAAAGCGTTTTTGTTTTTTTTTGCAAAAAAAATGTGGTTTGCAACATCAAGTTGTTTCAACTACTCGTTAATTAACCAAACTTGGTTCTTGCTCTTTTTTGCCTTTCTCTTTTTTATCTAACTCTACTAAAAATGCTTTTTCGGAATCTTTATCTTGATTTTCCATGTCTTTTAAGTTTTTCCAATCGGGCTGTCTGACATTCCAAACCAATCCAACTTTGCTCATACACCAAATAAGACAATAGTTCAAATCCAACTGCCACCAGTAAAAGCCAGCTCTAGCACTGTTCATATCAGCATGGTGATTGTTGTGCCAGTTATCGCCTAACATAGGGATCGATAACCACCAAATATTTCTAGCATTACAATTAGGTGCCAATTTAGAAATATATGGACGTGCGCCCCAAATATGTACGGCTGAATTGACCAACATAACACAGTTCCATGAAAGGAAGGAAGGCAAGAAAAAGCCCCAAACTAACCCATTTATACCTCCTAAAAGGTAAGTTGCTAAACCAAACAAATAGTAAATAAGCGTTGCTTGTTTTTCTAAAAAGACAACCTCAGGTTGTTTGAGTAAATCTCTTACCCACTTATCTTCTACTGGCATAGGACCATTTTCTACTAAATGTAAAAAATGAGACCATAAAAAGCCTTTTACAAGATTAAAGCCTTTTAAATTACCATAGGTATAAGGGGAATGAACATCATGATCTTCTTCACAACTATTGTGATGAAAACGATGATGACAAGCCCAAAAAATAGGCCCTTTTTGACCACTAATACACCCTAGAAAACCAAGTACAAAGCGCATAACGGGTCCTGTCTCAAAGGATTTGTGCGAAAAGTAACGGTGGTATCCAATTAATACTCCTACCATCTGCAAGTACCAGCAAACTAAGCCGATACCTACCCAAAACCAAGTTACCTCGGCTTGTCCTGTAGCAAAATAATAAATTGAAAGTCCTGGAATTAAAACAAATAGGAATACTCCGAAGAGCAATCCCTGCATTTTCTGCGGAATTGGATCTGCATTTTTCATTCTGTTAAACTTTTTTGGAATTTAAAAAATATGATTGTTGTCATAGCGAAAGAAATTGAATCTAGATGCACTTTAGTGATTCAAGTCTTTGCACTATTTGTCCCAAAATAGGATAATAGAATGACGCTTTAAGAATATTTTCTGTTAAAATCAACAGCCAAAAAATTTAACTATTAAATTAAACCTCAACGTTTTATAAGGTGCAAAAATCTAATTTCCAAAATATTATAAGCTTTTAAATAGCTCTTAGGGACCTCCTTCTGTATTTTTTTTTAACACTTTAAATTTTCTCCAAAGAGCAATTAAATCCTTAAGTACTCAAAAAATAAAAACTCTTCCTAAGTACAACCTTAGAAAGAGTTTTTGTCCACGAATAAGATAAATGTCTTAATTCTTATAGTTCTAATTTAAGAAATCGCCCTGTGTGGCTAGTTGGATGAGCCGCAACAACCTCAGGAGTTCCTTCAACCACCACCGTTCCACCTCGTTTCCCTCCTTCTGGTCCAATATCAATAATATAGTCTGCCATTTTGATAACGTCCATATTATGCTCAATTACAACAATGGTATTTCCTCTATCGACCAACTCATCCAATACACCAAGTAGTAATTTAATATCAGAAAAGTGCAATCCAGTAGTAGGTTCATCCAAGATATACAAGGTATTTCCTGTATCTTTTTTGGCCAACTCTTTCGCCAACTTTATACGTTGCGCTTCACCTCCTGAAAGCGTTGTAGCAGACTGCCCCAAGGTGATGTATCCCAAGCCGACCATTTGCAACGTGCTAATATATTGATGAATTCGAGGAACTTTTACAAAGAAATCAGTTGCTTCATCAACCGTCATATCCAAGATATCATTAATTGACTGTCCTGCGTATAAAATTTCTAAAGTTTCTCTATTGTAACGCTTACCACTACAGTTCTCACACTCTACCTCTACATTTGGCAAAAACTGCATTTCAATCACACGTTTGCCAGAACCACCACAAACCTCACAACGCCCTCCTTTTACATTAAAGGAGAATCGACCAGGCTTGTAACCTCTAATTTTAGACTCTGGCGTGCTAGAAAATAACTTTCTAATATTATCAAAAACACCAATGTATGTCGCAGGATTAGAACGAGGGGTACGACCAATTGGCGCTTGGTCAATTTCTATCACTTTATCGACGTGCTCGATTCCTGTTATTTGTTCATAAGGCATTGGCTTTTTCAAGCTATTGTAAAAATGTTGCCTCAGAATAGGATACAAAGTTTCGTTCACTAAAGTCGATTTACCACTACCTGAAACCCCTGTAATACAAACAAATTTCCCTAGAGGTATGGTTAAATCAACAGACTTTAAGTTATTTCCTGTCGCCCCTTTCAAAACAATCTCGTCTCCTGTCCCCTTGCGACGCTCTTTGGGAACTTCTATCTTTTCTGTATTATTCAAATAAGTAGCTGTAATACTACTTTTAGTTAAAAACTCTTCTGGTTTTCCAGCTGCCACTACCTCTCCTCCTAATTTTCCTGCAAGAGGTCCTAAATCAATCAAATAATCAGCTGCCATCATAATGTCTTTGTCGTGCTCTACCACTAAGACCGTATTCCCTATATCCGTCAAGTCTCTCAATGCTTTAATTAGCTGTTCATTATCACGCTGATGCAACCCAATACTAGGCTCATCTAAGATATATGTAATCCCTGTTAATTGAGACCCAATTTGCGTTGCCAATCGAATCCGTTGAGACTCTCCTCCTGATAACGTTCTAGCAGGACGGTTTAAGCTCAAATAATCTAGCCCAACATCTAGTAAGAAGCCTAAACGCAAGCGCAATTCTTTCAAAATATCTTTAGCAATCGCCATTTGACGAGTAGAGAGTTGATCACCTATAGAGCCCACCCAATCGTATAAATTTTGGATGTCCATTTGTGCTAACTCTGAGATATTTTTTTCGGCAACCTTAAAGAACAAGGCTTGTTTTTTTAAACGCGTTCCATCACATTCCGAACAAGGCGCTACCACCATAAATTCTTCTGCCCAACGGCGAATCTTTTCAGATGTAGATTCTTTGTAATAACGTTTCAACATCTGAATCAACCCCTCTTTTGCTAAATTGTGCGAAAACTCTTCCTTTCCAAACTTTCGAGCCTCAAATGTATTATCTCCACCATACAAAATAACATGCAAGGCTTCTTCTGATAATTCCGAGATAGGAGTTGAAAATGTAAAATCGTATTTTTTGGCAATTGCACGCAATTGCTTAAACGTCATATTATTTCGAACTTCTCCCAAAGGCAATATACCAATTTGATTGATTGTTTTGCTATCGTCTGGTATAATGCGCTTGTACTCTACTTCATGAACAGAGCCCAAACCCTTACAATTGGGACAAGCACCATAAGGAGAATTAAAGGAAAAACTATTGGGTGAAGGTTCTTCATAAGAAAGTCCTGTTTCGGCACACATCAAGTGCTTGCTGTATTGAAAAACTTCCTCCGTCTCATAATCCATGAACATCATAAACCCATTGCCCAAACGCAAAGCCGTTTGCATAGATGCCCCAAAACGATCCCGCCTCGATTCTTCTACTACGACACGATCTACAACCAGTTCAATATCATGAACCTTATAGCGATCTACTTGCATTCCTGGCGAAAGGTCAATTATAAATCCATCAATACGCATTTTTGAAAAGCCCTGCTTACGCATTTGATCAAAAAGCTCTCGATAATGTCCTTTTCTAGCACGCACCAAAGGAGCTAAGATCATTCCTTTTTTGCCCTCAAAGTTTTCAAAAATATGATTTTGGATTTCCTCTTCTGTATAACGAACCATTTTCTGGCCTGTGTTGTAAGAATAAGCTTCTCCAGCACGGGCAAACAACAAACGCAAGAAATCATAAATTTCAGTGACAGTTCCTACCGTTGATCGAGGATTTTTACTTGTTGTTTTTTGTTCAATTGCAATGACAGGGCTCAGTCCAGTAATTTTTTCTACATCAGGTCGTTCCATATCCCCAATAAACTGTCTGGCATAAGCAGAGAAGGTTTCCATATAACGCCGCTGCCCCTCTGCATAGATAGTATCAAATGCTAGAGAAGATTTGCCGCTACCACTTACCCCCGTAATAACAACCATTTGGTTGCGTGGAATTCGTAAATCTATGTTTTGAAGATTGTGCTCTTTGGCACCAAAAATTTGTATAAATTCCTGAGAATTTTCCATTGTTTAATTTAGAATCAAGACTTGCAAAAATGTTAAAGTACACACCTAAAACAGTAATTAATGTAAAATAGTTGTTAGGTGGTATATTTATTGAAGCATTTGCACTATATCAATAAAATAGTATATTTGCCCAAAACTACCCCAAATGATAACACAATGATAGAGATAAACTCCCAATTATTCTAATTGTTTTTAAAGATTCTGTATACAATCAGTAGGCTGTAGATTAGTTTTTTGATTGTCGTTTTTTAATGAAAAAGACCTTGAATTAGTAGTTCGTTGATTTTTTACTTTTTTAGCTCGCTACGCTCGTGAGATCGCAAGCTTAGCTACCCAAAAGACAAAAAAACACATTTATATTAATTTGATAATCAAAACCTTAACATAAAACACAATAAATCTTCAATTTATTGATTATCAAACTAATAAAGTTTTTCAACGAACTATTGTTGAATACAACAGACTTAATTTATAAGTATGAACTTTTTTTTTACGCGTAATTTCTATTTTGCTACAATTGCATTTTTTATTGTCCTATTAACAATTAGTTGCGAAAAGGAAGCTGTCGAAGCCAAACATATCATTACTTCTGAAGACGACGCCAATATTGGACGTGCCATCGATCAGGCTTTGTTAACTCACATTGACACCTCCTCTGACCTCTCCCTGCTCAATCAACAGTCTCATCCAGCTATTTATAATTATATTTATCAAATTAGTCAATCTATCAATGGATCTAGTGGTTTTTTGACAGTAGGTGCCAATCAATCCAACGCTCTCTCCCCCTCTGCGACTCCAACGGTTCGTGTGATTCACAAGGCGGGTTATACTGGTGCTTTTGTGGTTCCTGGAGGATATATTTACTTGTACAAGGATTTTTTGAAAAACATTAATTATGAAGCTCAATTTGCGCCTGTTTTAGCACATCTAATGGCTTGTTCTAAGAGTCGTTATGATATCGAAAAATTAGAAGCACGTTTTTCTACTAACTTTCTACTAGATTTAGCTTTAGGAGGTAAAATTAATGCAGGGTCAGGGGCTGATATTTGTTCTATTTTGGATGTTTTAGAAAACGAACCGTATCAAACGAGTATTGTTGAGTTGTTGGATGATGAAGCAGAAAAGGCGATTTGTGAACTGGGGTACGATGTACAAACTTACTCTGATTGGTTTATTCACAACCGAAATAGTAATCTTAACTGGTATCAATTATTTCCTCGCACTCAGTCTTCAAACGATTATGCCTCTCATCTTTTTAATGATGTAAAGGATTCTTTATCTTGTAGTGGAGAAGTTGACGAAGGAGGTTATCCTCAATTCAAGAGCTTGCTAAACTAAAACCTTTGTCTAAGGCTACCATATCAAAAACGCAGCTAATTTTTACATTATTAGGAACAAGTGTCTTTTCGATATGCTTGTTTTATTTTATGTTTTTTCAGACAGATTCTCCAAGTTTTATTAATGCAGTTGAATTATTACTTGGGGAGTCCTCTCAGCCCGATCGTTTATTTCGATTGAGCAAACCACTTAGCTTATTCATTCCAACTTGTCTATACTATTTCTTTGAAATCCCCATCCAATATGGCTTTTTCATTCAGCAGCTTCTAGCCTACTGGTTGAGTGCTTTTGTATTGTATAAAATAGTTTTTTTTGTTACCTCTAAAGACTATTTGGCTTACTTGGCAATGCTTGCTTATACTCTATGCCAACCTATGGCAGTCTACGGATTAGCTATTCTTACCGATGGATTAGGCTGGTTTTGGATGCTTTGGGGTGTTTTGTGGAGCCTAAAATGTTTCTGTTCTCCCAAACTCTCTTGGAGACATATCGCTTTCTTGGGGGGATTTATGGGAATCGGATTTTTTATCAAAGAATCTATTATTATTACAGGCATGTTTACTTTCTTTTTGATCCTCCTCCACCCTCATCATACTCCTAAGATAAAAATAACAATCTATGCTGTCCTTGGAAGTTTTTTTTTAGGCACATTTTTAATTGGAAACTACCTAATTGACAGTATTTGGGGAATATCCATTTGGGACTGGATTAAGTTTGGTCATAGTGATCCACCAGCCTTTTATTGGAAAAGTTTTATTGCCCAAAGTTACCATACAATAGATTTATATTGGTTTCTTTTTTTAGTTGGTTTGTTTAAAAACATTGCTTTTCGCCAATGGACGCAAATTTACGCTGCATTATTCCTAACCTTTGTTACAGGATGGTTTTTGCTTCCCTTCTTTTGGCCTTACCTCTACGACCGTATTTTATTTATGCTAGTTCCGTTTTTGATTGTGTGGGTGGCTTTTGGTGCTCATCACTTTAAAAGGTTAGCACTACCTCTAGTTTTATTGGCAGGTGCCACGAACTTAATCGTTGCCTTCTTAATTTACCAATATCAAATCTCTGGTTTGATTACGATTAGTGCTTGCCTCTATATTCTTCTGTTGGTTTTAATTCATTTTAGACAAATCTCAAAATCTAGCTAAGAAGCGCTTACTTCTAATCGGATCATTTCTTGGACAAATCTTGTAAAACGCAAAAAAAAAGAGCTAGACTAAAATATCAGCCTAGCTCCTCTTACCTAAACGGTATCTTCTGCTATATTATTTAATAACAATTAATTTTCGTTGTGCGTATGCTCTATTATCATCACTGTTAATAATAAAGAAGTAAGCACCATCAACTAATCGCTCTGCATTAATTGTAAATTGTTCTGTTCCTTTAGCCGTTTGTCCTGTTTGGAGAACACGTCCTGTAACATCAACCAATCGCCAATTATACTCCCCTTCTAACGCTTTATCAAATGAGACATTAAATAAATTGCTAGATGGGTTTGGATAAACATTTAAGCTAAAGATTTCTGTTGCCTCGTCATCTTCTACTTTTATTGTTCCAGTATACCTATTCAAATCCTGTGTTGTAGAAGCTTGATACACCTCTCTTGAATTATCATTGGCATTTTGTACAAAAACAATAACTTCTAACTGTGTTTCATCAACAGGCACTCGTTGTCCTAATGTTGAGAGCGTCAAAGGCTCATTAATTAGCTGTTGTTCCCCTTGCTGCCAACCATTTGTTTTTCTGATACCAGCATTATTGGGTAACATTTTACGGAAGGCACTAAGTATATGCGAGTTTCCAACATAGGTAAAGCTATCTTGAATAACAGCTACTCGTGTTGTATAAATAATACTAGAATCTTTTGCTGTTAATGCTTCCACAGTTGCCTCAGCAGTCAATACACCATTAACAATACTAACAGGAGTCGTAATTTGAATATCAAAATCAGGGAACTGCAACATATCATGATCTAGATGCCACTGGCTTAATGATTCTGACAAGCCATCTCCCACCGTTTGTCCATCTATAAAAATATTATTAGGCTGAGCAGAATATTGATACTGACGTGAGCTCAAATCAGGCTCATTATCTAAATACAATGGATCAGCGGTCAAGCTTAAATCTTCTGTTTGATACTGAATCAAAATAACATCTAAACCATTCCAAGAGTTAAAGATCTTATTGTAAACAGATTGATTGATAACAGAAGAAGGAATGCTATTACTATTCACATAATTAACATGATCAAAATGTTCTACCAATACATTTCTAGTTCGCTCTCCAATCCATACATTATCAAACGCAACACCTTCATAATCATTACCTGATAAAGAATCAATTACAGATTGCAAAGCCGATGCAAAGGCGATACGGAAGCGAACATCTCTCTGTCCTTTAAATTGATCCAAACGCAAACGTGCACTTTCTGGACCATTACTACGTCCCGACCATCCTTTGGGATTAATCATATTCAATTGGTTACCTGGTTGACTCAAAACAAAGTCATATTGATACCAATTAATTCCTTCTCCAACATCCCCAACTAACTCCCATTGGTTGCTAGTGTTGTTATAAAACTCTAGCACAGCACCATCAATTCTAGGAGATGCATCTCTCCATAAATCCAATGCAATCATCGGTCGTCTTGAATTGGTAAAGTCAAAACAGGGACTATAAACCCAAGCCGATTGGTTGACCTCATAAAGAGGACCTGCGGCCATTGTTACCCAAAATCCATTGGAATTACTAATATGATTGCCTGTCAAACTATTCTCATGAGTCCAAACATTGCTCGGAGTTACATCTATCGGTTGATCATCATACCAGTCCCCAGCACCACTGTTGAAATCTTCAAAATAATCAGAAGCTAAGTCGTGATAAGGAGATATTATCAACGGTTTAGTAAGACTTGCAGGACAACTACCTTGATTTTGAACATTCAAAGTTACGTTGTAAGTCCCGCTTGCCGTATATTGATATAGCATATCGGGCATTGTTATTGCCGAAGTATCCAAAGGAGAGTTTGTGATCATTCCATTTCCTTCAAAATCCCACCAAATACTAGTAATCGAGTCGATTCCATTTACCAAATTATTAGTAACTGGATCAAACGTAATATCCATTTGAGCACACCCTCCATAGACAGTAAAGTCAATCTCAGGGGCATTAAACAAATAGAGCCAAATAGAATCTTGATTTTCGCATTGTGTTGCTGGATCTACATAATGATAAGTAACCAATCTAGGACCAGCCAAAGCATTCAAATTCAAAAAGAAACTGTCTTGAATACTTGTCAATGCTAAATTATCTGTAAAGTATCCTCCTGTAGGAGCGACGACTAGTTGTCTTAAATCATAACGCCCTACTTGACGACAGAATGTATCTTGCGCCATAGGATCAAACACGATTCTTGGATAAGGTCTTACTTCAAAGGTATCATAGCCTTCGCCTCTACACCCCCTTGTATCTGTAAATGTATAATAAACAGGGTAAACAGCGGTTGTTTGTCCTGGGCCTACCATTGTGCTTGGATCAATCCAGAAGAAGCTGCTATCAATTCGTGTCGAATCAATTGATAAATATCCTGAACCCACACTAAATGCAGGGAATGCTAAGAAAATACTTTGAGGCTCATTTTCACAATAATAAGGTCTCAAATCTTCAAAGTACACAATAGGCACCGTATCTATCCTTACACTATCATATATTGTACTAGAACATAATCCCAATGAACTAGGAGCTGTATAGGAATAAGTAACATTTACTTGGCTGTATCCATCTGCTGTATAAGGATACAAAGTATCAAATAGTTGTATGAAGTTTGGTAAATTATTACCACTAGTATCTCTTGCTATATATGTTCCTTCATTAATCAAGGTATCCGCATACATTATTTGTCCCATCGCTCCAGTCACAACATGATTGATAGCAACTACTTGGAACGAATCTGCGTTGAGACAAAGACTATCTGGCAGATTCATAAAAGTTAAATCTGGTAAAGCATGTACTCTAGTTGTAAATCTAGTTGTATCTGCACAACCTGTCGTTGTATTGTAGATGTATTCTACTGTCACATCACCTGTATGCCCCATATCTATTTCTGCTGAATCAGGATAGAAAATTGCACCACCTGCACCAGCTGTTCCATTCCGAACTCCTGCACCATAGAATGTACCATTCGTAATTAATGTTCCAGAGAATAAGTTCACATCTAATATTGTTGAATCTGCATCCACACAATGACCATTTCCAAATGGATCTAAAGAATTAGCAATATACACACTATCCAACAATGGTACAATGTCTATCGTATCATGTACAATTTCCACGCAACCATTGTTATCTTCAAAACGGTAGGTAACAATATCGTTGCCTGTTGTATTTGTTTGGTAATTTACAGGGAAGTTGGCTGTATCTAATACTGCTAAACCTACTGGTACCAAGTTCGTCCCCATCGTACTAGTAAATTGCCCTCCTAGAGGTGTACCTGTTAACAATAAAGTTGGCTCATTTTCGCAATATGTTGGCGGCAAATCGGTAAAGCTAACAATTGGTGCTGTATCTACTGTAATTGGATAAACCAAACTATCTTGACAACCTCTAACATCGGTATAAACATATTTCACTTCTACATTTCCTGTCGGAACTGCTAGAGGATTAAATTGATAAGAAGAATCTGTTACGTGGTGTACACCTGGTCCATCCATATACCCAATTCCAGTAAGAGAACAGTCCGCAATAGTCATGTCTCTCATTCTAACGTTATCTAGTCTTAAAGAGCGTCCATAAGCTGGAGTAGCACTTCGGAAACCTAAATGATAAGTTCCTGTAGTAAAACCAAGAAGGGGATCGTGATAATGATCAACAACATAACGAACATAAGTCCGATCCTCACTAATAGCAAGTTGTAAATCTAACTGTGCCCCCATATTAGCAGGGTTTGCTGCTGGTCCCATAGCAACAACCAAAGCTGCATCACAGAAACCAGAACAAGTGGAGTCAAGCTCACCTGCACGAACCATATATGTCAATCTATATCGATGCCCTGCAACTAGATTCAATGATTTTGTTATCAACCAAGAATCTGTTAACACATGACTAGTATCAATAAATGCAGCTCCTCCTGTACCACCCTGTGGCAATGACGTAGCTCCTGTCCAGTTTTTACCCCCAAAACTATAGGTTGAATTCCAACTTGGCGGAATACCTGAATTAAATTTCTCATCTAAAACTATATGCCCAGAAGCTCCATAAACGTTACAACTTGGCGTTGGAGATACTGTTAAATCTACTACTGTATCATTTGCACAGTATTGAGTCTCTAAGGGCGGTAACATCGTCAATGCAGGTAATGCATGAATTGTAAATGTATCAATAGCTGATGCAGAACAGACAAAGGTATCATTTCCTTGAATATAAGTTGATAGTTGTTGCAATTCTACTACGTGAAGCCCTGGATCTAATGGATCTGGACCAAATACATATGAAGGTTGCGGTACTCCTCCAATGGTCCATATAGCTGTATCAGGAGACGATACGTTGTGTATTATTTGGACATTAGGATCTGTATCACAGAACTCATCTAATCCATTTGCAGTAGCAAATGTTGGATTTAACCCTCTGTTAATTGTAATACTCATGGTATCAGAATTATTACATACTACACCATCCAAGATATAAACTAAATCATAGGTAGTAATGGCATTTTCTAGGTGGTTAACATCATAAGGGTTAATAACACTATTAAATAATGTGTCTCCAAATTGATATTGATTCGTTCCTCCATATAGCATAAATATTCCGCCTCCAAATGAATTGTTAGAAGGGTTTCCTGCTAATAGATGCAAGATATTTTCTTGACAATAGAAAGGAGAAACAATTGTATCTATAATATTTACAGGTGTCAAATCCTCAATGTATATAGGCTTAACAATTCTTGCCACTACATATTCTAATGTATCAAAGTCAACAGGATTTCCACTTCCATAAACATCTAATGTATCTTCATCTCTGTAAAACCCATATTCAATGATTAATGTATCATAATTACCACTTACAAGTGTAGGGTCATAAGTATAACTTTCATTTCCAGGAACCGAACTAACAGCCGTTACTCCTGCTCCCGTTACATTAATTATATTTAATTCGTCTGTATAAGAAGCAACTGCTGTATTGGGTGGATAAGATACCGATGGTGGACTATATGGGAATCTCGCTATTTCTCTAGCAAAAGGAGTTGTACCATAATTGCGACAAATTGTATCTGGCATTGGTATTGGCGTTGGTGCAGCCACTACCGTTATACTATCTTCTACCGAATTGATACAATCACCACTTTTGATACTATAAGTTAATGCATGTGTTCCAACTCCTGCATTGGCAGGCAAAAACTCTGTTGGACGCCCAGCAGGATTTGTAAAACTACCACTAAACGTACTTACATACAGAGGTTGTTTGTTCGGACGAGCAGCATAAGGCGTTGTTTGATATACTAAGTTGGTTAACAATTCTCTTGTCTGAGAAACCGAAATAGTATTAAACTGAACGTCTGTCAAGCGCACATCTTTTACCTCTTTTCGTTTGGAAACAGTATCGTTATCTGGACATAAATTACCATTCGTATACGTTTCTGTATAGCTATAATAGATATCAACATATTGATTGCCATCCATATAGGCACTTTGATTAAATTGTTGTGGGTACAATGTATCACCAACAAAAGCTCCTGGAATTAATGCTCCTGTTGAAATATCTCTAGCTGAGAAAGAGCCTCCTGTTGGACTACCAAATAATGTAATCCCCTCTCCATTAGAGCACAACATATTTGGCAACCCTGTAAAGCTCAAATCAGTATTATGAATCAGAACATATGAAGTAAATAATGTATCCCTTCTTCCTGTTACTAAGTTATCTCCTATTAACATTAAATAAGAAGCATAGGCATTTCCAGGTACCGTTAAATTAATATTTGTATTCCAACGGACATTAGTGCCAAAAGTATCAGAGGTACTGGTAATTGAATTCGCACCGATTAATTGATAATTATCATCTGCATCAAAAGCGAATACTTGATCGATAGCAAAATCTAAATTTACGGCATTGATTACCAAATCATCTCCTACACAGGCTTCATAAGCTACTGAGGATGGGTTAAGATTGGTTACAGAAATAGCTGCGGGTGGTAATACCTCTAAAACATCGCTTACCGTAAAGACACATCCCAAGGTATCATAATAATAGGTAATTAAATGATAACCAGACAAACTATCTGCTGGGTGAAAGTTAATACTATCCGTGCCTTGCAATCCTGCATTTGCAGCCAGTGCACCGTTAAATGGAGCACTTCTAAAATAACTTGAGAAATTGGTATTTGCCAAATCATGTCTTGCATAAGCAGGGAAAATCCAGTTATTCATATCTATAGAATCACCATTAGAGGCTAACGGTGTTCCTGTCGCTTGAACAGTGGGGCTTACATATACTAAGCTATCAAAATCCAAGGTCAACCCTGATGGTGGATCTACTTGACGAATACTAATCACAGATGAGGTATCTACACAACCATCCGAAGTCGTTACTTCTAAATTGTAAGTCCCTGGTGTACTAGTTACATATTGATAATTACTTGCCCCATTAATCGGATTTAATGTACGCAACCATCTGAAAGAACATCCCGAACAGTGTGTCGAAGGATTGCCCATGGATGCTGCATGCTCTAAAGTAACAGATTGCCCATTACAAATACTTGTATCTGTTGTGTTGGCTTCTGAATCTAAAGTTCCAATTTGATTCGCAATATTAACAGGAACAGTTATAGCTTCACATCCATCATTGGTTACGTTCACTCGATACAACCCTACCCCCGCACTACCTGGTGCAGTAGTATAATTGGTAGATGTATTCGAAAGGGTTGAAGAACCTTTTTGCCAGACATAAGTGCAAGTAGAACAACTTGGGCTAACAGTTACTTCTAAATAGGCAGTTCCTGTTGGAGTACATATGGCTCCTGTTGGAACTGAATTAGGATTTGAAGTAGCTCTAGCTGATAAAGATGGTATAATATTAACCGCTCTCAATGGCAATAAATTGGAAAGAGCCTTACAGCCAAGAGGATTCGTAACTTCCACCGTATATACCCCTTCATTATCTCCAGGAAATGTATTAGAAGCAGAGCCTGATGTGACATTTGAATATCCTGTTACAGGTGTATTATCCAAAAACAAAGTATGCAAATATGTTCCTGTTCTATTTTCGTTTGGCGTTGCTAATAAAGTTTCACCAATTCCATTACAAATAACGGAATCTAGTGGTCTTCCCCCTGATGTATCTATTTCCAATAATACATCATACGATCCATCATTAATTATTAAAATAGCTGAAGTATCTGAACAACCATTAGGATAATCAACAGCTATTTGATAATCACCAAAATCTGCTACATTATCGACAACGTGAAACGTATCATTCAAAGCCCCTAGCACAGGAGTCCCATCCTTTAACCAACTGTACGAGCACCCTACACAACCTTGCGTTACTAAAGTTGCATCTCGACCATCACAAACAACAGAAGAAGAGGATGAAATAGCTGGTGTAAATACAGGATTGACTACAATCGTTATTGTATCAGAAATTTCTGTGCAACCATCAATAGAGACTTGGGCATAATAAGAATTTGTTGTTAAAGTTAAAACACTATCTCTATAGTTTGTTGGATCTATACTTGTAATTGGAGAAGATGTATTCAAATCGAACCACTGATAAGAACATCCAGAACATAACGAGACTGAAATAACCCCATACTCTCCAGGACAAATTGATGGTGTATTAGTTGTAGCATTAGGAATAGCTAGCGTTGATTCTATTATATCAATTGTTGCTGTTTCCTCTACACAAAGATTATGATTTGTTACTCTCACATAATAAGAGCCTGCTGTATCTGCAGAATAAGCTGCCCCTACTGCTCCTGCAACTGATATTCCATTTCTATACCACTGATATTGCCATCCAGAATATAAATCTGTAGATAACTCAGCTGGTTGTCCTCTACAAATTACAGTATCGGCTGCAACAATATTAGGAGAAAAACTTAACGAACTCACTAAAAAACTTGGTGACTCTTCAATACATCCATTAGGATAAGTTACCGCCACAGTATAAACGCCTGGAACTGTTGTTGTATAAGTAGAATCTATCGCTCCACTTACTACTCCTCCATTTAAATACCATTGATATGAAGCATTAGTTAATGACGGTGTTGACAAAGTTGTTGACTGTCCTGTGCAAATAGAGTCTGTAGTTCCACTTATACTTGGAATAGTTAATGTTGTTGAATTAACATTAATTTGATTCGTTTTATATAAACATCCATGCTGATTTTCTACTACTGCAAAGTAATCTCCAGTAGTATTCGTTGTATGAGTTCTTGTATTAACCAATACACTTCCATTTGGCAATGGATTAGTGTTCAACCAAGTATAATCACAACCTACACATGGTGCAACTTCAAGGACAACATCTCTACCAGAGCAAATTTGTGTAGGATTAGCTACCACTGGTGCATTGTATCCATCTGTTGAATATATATATACTGCTACACCTGAAGTATTCGTACAACTATTTCCATCTACTACTTCTGCATAATAGCCTCCTTGATTAGTAATATAAATGGTATCTGTGTTGGCTGTAGTATTCCATCTATAGGTTGAACAAGTACTACATTCTACATAGATCGTATCTACCTCTCCTACACAAAGGTATTGCGTTCCAGCCAAAGGATTTCCATCCACATCACGTAAAGTAGGTCCAGGCAAAGGATTTACATCTATCTGCCGATTTAACACCTCTTCACAATCCTCCCCATGACTAACGGTTAGCAAAAGATCAAATTGTGCTGTAGATGTAGGAGCTACTGTATAGGTTTGAATAGTACTTCCATTGGAGGCAACTACAGGAGATTGTGAATCCCATTCATAAGCTATAGATCCCACACAAGTAGGGCAGTTAGCTTTTGCTACAACTTCTCCATTAATACAAATAGCAGTATCTACAGTATTAAAATCATTATCTCCTTGAGGATAAAAATTCACATTTCCTCGAGATACGATTGTTCTTCCAGTTAGAGTTGTTAATGAGTCTGAGTTTTTATAAATTATAACCGATCTTGTGATTGTATCTGGTGATGACGAAGATGATAACACGGTGATGGAGCTTGTTGTTTCTCCAGAGCTCCATAAATAAGAGGGGGTATAAGGAGGTCCTGAACCATATGCGACCTCCATTACAATAGATTCTCCTTCACAAATATAATCATAATTTAAAGTTGGGCTCGTAATAGGATTACCACTAATATCTATTTTTGATTTTACTAAAATAGGGTCTTCACAATCCAAAATATCGAAAGGTGTAAAATCCACAGTTGATGTACAACCATTTGATGCTAATGCATCTACAGCTAAGGTAACACCAGTTTGTGCTGAAATACCTGGATTCAATTCAAAATAAACAGATGTAAAAAAGAAACTTGACGAAACATGTCCTGTTCCTAAAGAGCTTGGTTGAGGTGTCGTCGAATTTGCACTAGGAGTGTCAATACGCCATGTATAGGTATAAGAAGAAGACCCATTTAAGTAAAAATAAGCAGGGCGATTGTTACAAGGCTCTGTGGGCTCTGACCTTATACTAATTGAAGGACTTGTCGCTACATTAATAGCTCCCGTATTATCATCACTTGAACACCCCCCGTTGGTTGCTTCTAACCAATAAGTTGTCCCATGTGTAGGGCTAGCAATAGTGATCGGATTGGAACAAGAATTAGCATTACAGGTGTATATAGGTGGAGGAGTTCCCACATTGGGATCAGCAGTATATACTTTATAGCTATTAGAGTTTGAGAAGTTCGCATCTGTTAACTCTAAATCTCCATTTGAACAAATTAATGCTTGTGTGGAAACATTTACCGTTGGTCCAGGAATATCATTGATGTGAATGTCGTCAACCGTCTCTGAATTCGTACACCCTCTTTCTCCAGTAACAGTTACTTCATACCAAGTTATATTTGTACTATTGACAATTGGATCTGTCCTCATTGGATTTAGTACTTCTGTTCCTGTTTCAATAGTATTACTACCTTGTGTAACCGACCAAGAAGCACCAACTGTACCATAACACATATCACATACAGCCAAAATCTGGGGAGTTTCGCCATAACAAATATCTACATCCGAATGCGCAGCATGAGGGGTTCCATCTACTTCAAAAGAAATAGTAGGTTGCCCTACTTCTATAGCTATACTATCTGTATTAACACAGCCATTATGTCCTTCTACTTCTACAGTATAAACACTTCGATTAGCCAAAGCCCCAGTAGTGGGCAATACACCGTCCCAAGACGCTGACGAAGCAACACGGTTACTCGCATCATCAACAGGGCTTTTTACCACAGGAGTCGATACATTATCAATAGGAATCACAGTGGTTCCATCTTCTCCCAAAGCAGTCCAAGTGACAGTTCTAAAATAAGATCCACCACCACTTCCCGTAAGACAAGGACTTGTATACCCACTCGCTACATTAGGATTGTTAACGAGTCCAGATGTATTTGGCGTCATATTGGCAGAAATATAATCTGTATCTGCACATCCATTAACCTCAAATTCTAAATTAAGTCCTGTACAGAGCGGACTAGTAATAACCATATCTGCTGAAGAAAGCGAAGTAGCGTTCCAAGTGGCGTCTCCAAAATTATGATAAATTTCGACTGCTGGTCGATCATTAATTGTCAACTGATTTTCAAGTTCCTCTGTCGAAGTACAGCCATATTCATTCGTTGCCACTACAATAACATCATATAATCCTGGAGCAATATTAAGTGTAGTAGGATCTAATGTTGCTGCATCGGAACCATTCGTAGTAGCAGTGGCGGCAGCGCCATTAGATATGATACTACTTCCATTAGCTGTGATAGGTAATACAGTAGGAGTAGCTGCTGTTCTTACAAACCATTCATACGTTCCTGAAGTACTGGTCAAAGGGCAACCTCCAGAACAAGTTACGTTGACTACTTGATCACCATAAATACAAATTTCTCCATTTGTTGTAGGGGTATAAGGATTGCCATTTGTCGCAGCACCAAAAGTTATAGGTGCCAAATTAGGTACCGCTCTAACATTGATCGTCGTCGTAGAAGTGTCTTTACAAACCACACTAGCATAAGTAATACTGCTCATCACCCTTACTTGAGCATTATTTCCTGCCCCTATAGCCGCTATTTCAGTCAAACTCATTGTCCTATCTTCTAAAGTCCCAGATATAGCCTGGAACCCTGCTCCTAAATCTTGTGCCCAAGAATAAGTCGCACTTCCACAATCTCCAGTACAGACATTATTTAAAGCCAAAGCACTACCTTCACAAGCATCATAGCTAGCATCCAATGCATTAACAGGAGCATTTTGTACTTCAAAGTTAAATTGCCTCTGAAATGTTTGATATACATTACAACCATTATTAGTGGCATTATTAAGTATGATTGTCCTAGTACCATTCCCCGTAAACACAACTGTAACAGTAAGTTGAGAAGGGGCACAATAAGGAGTTAACCCAGCCACTCCATCAATCAATACATCATTATTATCTGCAACAAGCCTGAGAGGCCTTGTTGTAGCTGGATTGTTTCGAGTTATTCTGAGTGTATATTCTGTATTTGGACAAACATTAATAACTGGTCCCGCAGATATAACATTTCCATCTAGTTCATATACTTGCCCCAAAGCTGTTTCTGAAAAAAAACAAGCAATAAAAAGAAAGGGTATATTGATAAATAAGTTAATGTGTAGGTTTTTCAGAGACTTCATAAATATTACTTTTAAGGAACATAATTAGGTAGCAGAAAGATGCTGAGCGTTTATAAACGCTCAGCTTTTCTTCTAATTTCTAATCAAAATTTTCTCTACGATTCGTTTATTTTCTGTTTCTATTTTCAGAAAGAATACCCCCTCATTCAATTTGGGGAGTATTATTTGTTGGGCATTCTCTAGACCTTGAGCAAATAACTGTTTGCCATCTACTGTCGTCAACTCACAGCTTCCTGTTAATGGCTTATCAAAATACAAGACACCTTTAGAAGGATTAGGGTATATCAATAGTTCTTGTTCTTTGATATTGACCAAATTTAATTTTATATCGCAATTCTCATAAAATCCAAAGGAGTTGTTCTGAAAAGTAGTTGTACTCTCTAGCACATCGATATCCCCATCCCCATCTATATCGACCAAAGCTGTAGAAAATTTAGAATTAACGGACGGTATCGAGTCCAATGGAGTAGTTAAATTCATAGAAAAAACAGGATTGGTAGCCGTTCCTGTATTTTCATAATATTGAAAAATATTATTATTATTCACCGAAGGCGAATTTATAAAAGCATCTTTATCTCCGTCATTATCCATATCTTCAAACTGAATCGATGCCGTCGATCCCAAACCACCAATCGTATCTGTAAATACATCCAATGGATTATTTATTCCTGTTTGAATAGAAAAAGAAGGTGCTGTTGCCGTTCCCACATTTTCATAAAAAAGTATATCTGCTTTATAATTTTCTATTCCTGTAACAAAACAATCCATATCACCATCATTATCAATATCCACAAAAAATGGCTGTATCCACATAGTAAGACTCATCAAAGCATCTAAAGGATTATCTACTCCTGTCTTTTTTGTAAATTGAGGAACCAAAGCAGTTCCTGTATTTTCATAATATTCTACTTTATCTGCACCATAATACTGAGCGTATGCTCCAGAAAACACATCCATATCACCATCCCCATCTATATCAACGAAAGAACTATATACTACTGCGTTTAATCCAACTAACGGATTATTGGCAGCTGTTACCAAACTAAAAACAGCATTGGTATCTGAACCAGTATTTCTAAAAAATAGTGGATCTCCTGCTAGTCCTGCACTATTCTGAAACATGTCCATATCACCATCCCCATCTATATCAACAAAACTAGGTCTAAAGTAAGCTTGTCCTGAATACAAACCATCAAAAGGATTATCTGCTCCTGTCCGTTCCACGAGATTCACTACCTGTCCAACAGCAGGCGTTGCCATTCCCAAAGCAGTCACTACTGCTACGCCAGCTCCCAGTTGCTTTATTTGAAAAGAGAAGCGCTTCAAACGCCCCAATAATTGCTGCTGCTTAAACTCCGTATATCCATAAAAACGTCCCGTTTGCATGGCTTTTTGAATCCGTTGATTCAATTTGGTGTATTCTTGTTTTAAGCGATTGTACATAGTTTGTTTTTTCATGTTTTTTACTTGATTTTTAATCAGGTAGGAATGTTGTCTTGCATCCCTAAATTTGGTTTGTAAAATAAATTCTTTTAAATAAGGGGACGTTTCTTAATAGAAATAAGTATTCATTTCTTACCACTATTATTACTTATATTTCAAATAATTATAACACATCTAAGATATAGCATTTTTTCAATATTCCTAAAAGGGTCTATCAGAACAAATTTTCTATTAGTTGATATAAACGTAGGCATTCAGTAATTGACATAAACTACTGAATACCTAACCTTTAGATTAATATTGCTGTACGATGACTTTTCGCTGGGTATAGACATTTTTATTTTTAACAATAAAAATATACATTCCTGCTGTTAAATCTTCTGTTTTGACTTGCATTAAAGAAGTTCCTGCCTCTACCTTTCCATTTTTCAAGACACGTCCTACTACATCAACCAATTGCCACTCATAATCATCTTCTAAAGCTGCTTCAAACTCTACATTAAATAGTTGTTGTGTTGGATTTGGGTAAAGTTTTAGGGTTGCTACTTCGTACCCCAGTTGATCTTCTATATTATCTATACTTACATCTAAGGTATCTACAGGTCCATTAAATACCGTTAAGTTTCTAGAGCTTATGGTTTGGTATACTTCCTTTGTAAGTGAATTACTTCCCATATCTTGAACAAAAGCTACCAACTGTATTCTAGAAAGAATAGGGTTGTTATTGATATTAATATTTGGCAATTGCACTACCAAATCATAGCTATCTCCTGCTGTCCAAGCTTGAGGATAAGTTTGTCCTGTTGCATTAATATGCTTGTCACGCAACACAGCCATTCTTGTATGTCCATTACTAGTCAAAGAGTCCTCTGTTGCCACGACATGTAGTGCATAGTTCTTGATGGGCAAATCTTCTAATGCTGTAATTCGAACTGTTGCTTCTAAACCAGACGCTCCATTAAATCGAATTGCTGGAACTCCCACAAATTCTAATTTAAATAAAGGATCCTGCAACGACTCTATGTCTAAGTATTCCAATTGAGGGTAATTCAACAGATCGCTCGTTTTACTAACTAGGTTTTTGCCATCTATACGCACACGGTTTACATCTCCTACTCCATACCACAACTTTCGAGTATCGTTAATAATGCCCATGTTATTGTAATTATAATAAATATCATTGGCATGTATATTCAAATGATATTGAACCAAACTCACATCTCGTCCATATAAATTGTTAAATATAGTATGATACAGTTGATCCTCAATTTGAGCTATTGCAGCATATCCATGACCTGAGAAATGCTCTGTTAAAACATTTCGAGTACGATTTCCTATTCTAACACTATCAAAAGCAAACGCAGTTCCTGCAGGTGGCGTAGGTCCTTTAGCAGAAGCAAATGCCACACGGAAACGCACATCCGTTCTAGTTCTTAAATCATTGCCAATATTGTCCAAACGGTATCGCGCATCTTCCCAGTCGAAATTAGAACTAGCCCCAGACCAACCAACAGGTATGTTTATTTGGTTTCCAGGATTACTGACAACATAACCATCTTGATACCAATTAACACCTTTTCCAGACTGCCCTAAGACCTGCCATGTGTTCGTTGCGTTGTCATGATATTGCAAGACGGCACCATCAACACTTCTCCTAGTATTTTTCCATATAGACATTTTGATCATTGGTCGATCTAAAGAAGTTAGATCAAAACAAGGGCTATATACCCAAGCACTTTCTTCTGGTCTATACCCAGGATTAGTTCCTTTAAAACGAGTTCCCCAAAAAGTTGTTCCTGAAAAATTAGCGGTTATAGTTGATCCCCATTCCCACAAGGAGTCTTGGACAATTCCATTAATACTAGTTGTATCTGATGACTCTTGCATCCATCCATTAGCAGCTAAGTCAAAATTTTGAACATAAGGTGTACTGTCTGTTGGATGCACTCGAGGGGATATAATAATTCTTCTTATAAATGTCGTATCACAAATACCTTGATTGACGACGGTTAAAGAAGGATAGAATATTCCTGAATGAAAATAGGTATGGGTATCGACTGGAATGCCCAGTGTGTTCGGCAAGTTTGCACCTATCAAAGTATCTGATACACCATCTCCAAAATTCCAAATTACCATTGTAATGCTATCAATAGCTACTCCATTATTTTCCAAACCATATGGAGCCGTTTTAGGGATAAACTCTACTTGTGCCCCTGAACAACCTCCATTAATTTCGAAATTTATTCTCGGTTTACTGTAAACATATATTGTATGTTGTATTGTATCATCACAACCAGATACTGTATCCAAATAATAATAATAAATATCTCGTTTTCCAGGTTGAGCAGATGGATTAAAGAGAGAATCTCCCACGATACCTGCTATAACTTGGAAATTATTGGTTGCATCAACAAACTGTCCTCCATAAGGCGTTGCTGACAATGGCAAACGCTCTAAAGTATCTAACATACAATAAGTTGTAGGAACATTAACCCAAGCCAACTGTGGTGCTGGACGAATTTGGATTGTATCAGACAATGAAGAAGCGCAAACATCTCCATTAACATAACGTTGTCCTATATAATTGTACTGTATTGGATAATCTACATATACTCCTGGTATAGCTAATGTAGCAGGTGTTAAATTAAATGGAGCTCCTAGAGAAATGCTCTGACCATTGAATATTAAAGTCGAACCTGTAATTCCAGAAGGGGTTGCACTAATTCTAGGTGGCGTTGGATCGGTTTCACAATAGACATAGCGGTTTAAATCGGCATCATAATTTGCAATTTCCAAACCTGCAAAAGCTAAGACAGGTAAACTATCGACAAATATGTAGTGATCTACCGAATCCGTACAACCGTTAATATCTGTATAAACATATCGTATTGTATCTTTTCCATAACCAGCATTACTAGGGATGTATCCATAGGCAATATTAGTACTACTACCATTATCTTGAATCCCTCGACCCATTACATAGTTTCCTGTATCGGGCGTAATATGTGTAGATAATAAATTGTAGGCTCCTGTGGATTGATTATATGATCCTGTCTTGTTATAAGCATGGATTGCCATTCTTGGAGCCGTTTCGCATATATGGTGGAAGGTATCGGTCTGTGGCAAGTTTAATAACTCTCCAGGCAAATCCATTACTGGTGCTAAAGGAGACACTATTTGTTCAGATAGCGTCAAATGTGGTAAAGCCCGCACTAAAACAGTATCGGAAATAGAGTTGAAACAGCTCTTAGAGGTATCCGTATAATTCATCGTAATAACAACCTCTCTCCCTGCGTATTGAATTCCCATCGAATCAGGATAAAAATAAATCGTATCCGTATTAGGTATGTGGTAAATTCCACTAGGATAAGTACAAGTAAAAGAGGCTAAAGAATCTAGATCAAATCCTCCATTTGAAGTATCTGCCCAAATTTGAACAGAAGTATCGCTTGCACAAATAGGATCCGTAGGAAATCCTTTAAATATTGGATCTGTTGTAAAGTTTCGAATTGTGACTCTATACCTAGCAGTATCTCTACACCCTTGTGGATTTTCATAATAATAAAAAAGCACTTCATCTAGTGTCCCTGGAAGTGGTCCATTAATATGGGGTTTAAATGTTTTATTTAAAGAGTCTAAACTAGTCGGATAAGTAGAGTTAATTAAAGGGTTTCCGTATAAAGCGGAAGTATCCGTACCGTAACCACTTGGAGTAGTTTGACTAATTGGAAAACCTTGCAAAGAAATAGAATCATTTTCACAATAAAAACGCTTTAAAGCACTACCGTCAGCATTCAACATAGAAACATTTGGTAAAGAAAGTACCTCTATCGTAAAGTTAATAGAATCGACACAAGCATTTGAATCTGCATAAACATAACGAATATCATGCACTCCTACTCCTGCGTCTCTTGGATAGAAATAAGGCATAGCAGGATTGGTACCTCCATTGATAATCCCATCCCCTGTGAATTCTACTGTCTCATTTTGTACATAACCAATTCCTCCTGATCCTGCCCAAGTTGTTAAAGTATGGGTATTATTGGCTGTATCAATTTGATACAGGTGAATTTGTGTCGTATCATCATTCAAACAATAAATTGGATCTATTGGAGATATAGCCAAGTTAGGGATAGGATGTACAACAAAAATATCTGTTGCTTCTTCTTGACAGCCATAGATATCAGATACAACGTATCGTACATTGTATTGACCAGGTGGACCAACTTGTGTTGGAGAAAATACAGTTCCTGATTGAATGTTATTAATAAAGAATTGTGCAGATGCTGTATCGATTCCGAATGTTGGTGGTGGAACAACAGGTGTTAATAGACTAAAGAAAATGGAATCATTGGGAGATGTTTTACAGTACTCTCCTGTTCCATTATTAGGCAATACCCCTATAGAGAAAGGATCTGGCAGATAAATTCCTGTATACGCAGAATCGACACAAGCTTGACCTTCATAAACATATGTTAATCCATAAGAAGCACCTGTAGGATAGTTGGTTGGATTGAATATATTATTCCGCAAGGAATCGTACCCTATCCCTACTCCACTAATATAATACTGTCCACCTGCTGGCAAACCTAAAAACTGATTGTTATTATTAATAGGACAGAATATAGTATCCGCCAAGATAACTGGATTTATCGCTACGACGGGAGGTTGCTCTATAATAAAGTTTTTGCTAACTTCAGCGATAACATAACTTGTCGTGTCTCTCGAACTCAGCACACCGCCAACAAAAAAGTTTGAAATTCGTTCGTAACTAAATTTCAAATTCAATGTTGTTGCTCCATTTGCTACGTTTGCAGGAACAACATAATACTCATCATTTGGAGCAAAGAAATTGAGAGAATCAACGCCTCCGTTAGTCGTTGTAATTTCCATCAAATTAATTTTTTCCACATAACGAACTCCCAATACAGCAGGGTTTCCAACTGTAGTAACAGGGCTTTCTGTATATTTATAAAGAGTATTACTATAAATAATATTGCCTCTATAAGTAACCCATATACTATCTAGATCTCGCTGGATGAAAACGGTGTCATCTTTACTACAAAGATAAGAAGGAATTGCGTCTAAAATTCTTGGAGCCTCCCAGATATCAATTGGATCTGTTGATTCATTGAAACATCCCCCATTATTAATCTGATAAGTGATACTATCTACATCTAGAGTATCGGGGATAGTATTGGGTAAGATTGCACTACCTAACACATAGGTTCCTGTATAATTATTAGGATAATATTGAGCTGTAATAGGATGCGTAATCAACGTTAAATTACTCAAATCTTCTGTAGTTTGAGATCTTGATATTGGCGTATAGGTTACACTATCTAATTTGACATCTCTAATTTCTACTTGTAAAGAGTCTACAACAGAATCTCTACATTCAATTGTTGTTCCTGTATAAAGAGGTGTATAAGTATACACCATCATAACATCCTGGATTCCATTCACATAACCTGTTACACTATCTAACAACAACAAGCTATCTGATAATAAACTAGCATTATTTGACATACCAAGATAATGGGCTGAAAAATCTCCTCCCAAAGGTAGTCCTACAAACTCTGCTGTATCTATATTAGAACAAATAGGCTGTGCTCCTGTCAACAAATTAATTGTTACAGCGGGATTATTAATCAAATAGAAATTAGGCGATTCATAACTATCTGTTCCGTCCGATAAAGTAATTTTGCCTGTTCGAGCTCCAGCAGGAACAATAACTTCAAATGCCCCTGTATAAACACCAGCAAATAGGTTTAACGACGGAGAAACAGGCACTGAAATAGTATTGCCTCCCCCTGCTACAAAAATCACTTCATTGGGTATAAATGTAAAATTCGTTACTGTAATCACTAAGGTATCGTACAAACAAGCTTCAGAAGCAGGTATAGACAAATAAGTCTGTTTTTTGTTTAGTATATCCATGGCTACAGCTCCCAAAACCTCTATTGTATCTGTCGTGCTAAATGTACAAGTTCCTTGTGCATTCCCTGTTGTATAAGCATAGGTTATATAGTGATAACCTGACCCAGCAGCACCTACATTCAAGGAATCATTTGTACCATTTGTTATAATAGCACCGTTAGCCGTCAGAGAGGTATACCCTCCTGTATTTCGCAAACTGGTCGGATATAAATAATCGTCTAAACTAAATGTTCCATATGTAATTGGAAGCACCGACAAAGTATCAAAATCTAATAGAAAGTCTGTCGGTGGTGCAAATGATTGTACGGTAATGGAATTGGACACTGCAACACAATTATTTGTGTCTGTAGTTACAACATAATAGGTACTTGGGGTATCAACTTGATAAGCCTCAAAACTAGCGCCAACAATCATGTCTCCTCCATTAAACCACTGGTATTGACAGATATCACAAGTATCAATATCTTGCAAAACAACAGCAGAACCATCGCAAATAGTTGGAGTTTGAGAAACATTAGTATTAACACCAATGGTAACTGTTCGCTCTGCCACTGAATCTACTACAACTGTGTCAGCTACTACACAATCTCCATTTCCATAACTTACTTTTACACTATAAGTATCTATTGCAGAATATCCTATTACATTATAAAATGTATCTTGACTATTTACAAGTCTTGTATTTCCTAAAAACCATTGATAAGAACAGCCCGTACAAGAATCAATTTCCAGTATCATACTAGAAGTAGGGCTACATATTTTTTTAGTCGATTGTCGAATATTAGTAGAAATGTTAACCTCTGTAAAAGTTTTAACAACTGATGTATCTGAACAACCCTTTTCATTGGTCACAATAACCTGATAATCTCCCGCCAAGGATATTTCTTGCTCATCCTGTGGGTTTGTAATTTGCATCCGTACACCATCTCTTAAGAACTGATATTGACATCCAGGACAAGATGTTGCAGAATCAGGTAATGCTTCAATTACAACAGGCGTTCCATTACAAATGCTAGTTGGTCCAGAAACAATATCAGCATTTACAGTCTGAAAAGTTGCTTGAATCGTATTAGAAAAGTTGGTGCGACATCCATTAGGGTGTAAAATTTCTAGACGATAGTTTCCAGAGGTATCTACTTGGAAAGTAAATTGTTGAGTAGAATCATAAGTAATAAAATTACCTGTTTCCGCACTGTCTATCAACCAAATATAATTACATCCAGCACAAGGTGTCGTTGTTAAATTTATAGGTGTAGCACTACAAACAGTGTTGTCATTTGTTGTCAATAATGGCGCAGGATATGTTGTGTCTTTAATTTCAATTATCGCAGAACTATAAGCACATTGCGATATATCATCTTCAACTATTACAAAATAACCTCTAGCTCCTGTTCCTCCCCCTACAGCATTTGCATGTTTAACTAAATATGAATTTTGAGTTACATTACCAAATCCTGGATTTGAGCCATCTTCTGTTTTCCAAGTATAAGAACAATTTGAGCAAGAAGGAGTACTTAAAGTTGATGTTGATGTTGTTGAGCATAAATATAATGAACTTGCAAATACAGGTGGACTTGCACCATTATTGGAAGGGAGAATAGTGATAAAATTAGAAACGGATGTGCACCCATCTTCATTAGTTACCTGCACAGAATACCTTCCTGCACTTTGAGCTCTATAATTGTAACCTATTTCTCCTGAAATAGCTACACCATTTCTAAACCATTGATATGACCAAGTCGGAGGTATTGCAAAATTTTCAATCATATATAACTCCACATAACTACCTGAGCATAAATAAGCTGTGTCCTGCGAAATAATACTGGCATTGCCACCAACCAAACTTGGCATTTCTGAAGTTATTTGAGGTCGAAATATAGAAGTATCAATAAGCTGTAATGCAGATTCCACAATACAAGAATTAGGGTATTGCACCTCTACAGAGTAATAACCAGTTATATCGGTAGTATAAGTGGATGAATCAGCGCCTGGTATTATTTGAAGGATAGTTCCAACAGTACTATTAGTATAACTTTGAATTGGCATCCTATCACTTCCATATAAATCATTAGTTGGTAAAAAATTACTGGGGTAAGTTCTCCATTTATTAACATCAAAGCTTCCTCCATTTGTACTATCATCAGAATTTCTATACGCCCACCCATTATCATATGCCCAGTTCATCGTATAATCTGCGCTTCCTCCAAGATAAGTTTCTTCTCCATACTGATCAATAACAGTAGTTCCATAGGATAATGCTATACAATCATTTCCATCTATTTGATCCAAGCCAACTCCCGCTCCTGGAATTGACGAAGGAGTAAAACCAAAAAAATTGGTAAACTCAATAGATTCACTAGCAACATATATAAATGTTCCTGCGGTGATTGGTCCACTAGGCAACGACCATGAAGAACCAAAACTCCCTGCACCATTCAAAGCAACTTTGATGTTATATGCACTTAAGTCATGAATATCATATAAAGCTTGCAATTCAATTCCTTTTGGCAAACCAGTAGCAGGGGTAATTGTTCCATCGTAAACCCCTGTAATAATTAAACTGTCAATTCCCATACTTGAACTATTGGTAAAAGTTCCTGTAGGAAATTGTCGAGTTCCCCAAAATGAATTCGTTGTACCAATTACATAATTATCCTTTCCAAAATCCCATGCAGCAGCATTAAAATTTACACTAAGCAAAGAATCTGTCTTTCTATATGCCCACCCATCTCTATAAGAATAAGGCATATCATAACAATCTTGTGCTAGTCCTGTACATCCATAATCTGTAGAAACATAAGCTTCATCCCCAAATAAATCTACAGGGGTACCATTATAAAAAAGCTTAATAGCATCATTGCCATCAATATTCATGATATTTGAAGTATAATCTGGAGCAAAACCAAAAAAATCTATAAAGTCTGCATTGTTAAAAGCTACATAAATATAACTTTCTGCTGCCAATGAAACTGCAGGAAAAAAAAATCCTGGTGTCCCTACTACGCCAGATCCATCTGTAGATACACTTAAACCATATGCACTTAAGTCTGGTATGTTACCGATTGCGTACAATTCTATCCCTTTTGGGGTGCCATTAGGGCGTGTACCATCATAAACTCCTGAAATAATAAGTTTGCCTTCTGGCAGAAAGTCATAATAATGCCATTCATAATTACATCCTGCACAATCTATTGTCGAAATACTAGTACTATTACTATCACATATACTTTTTGCGGTAGCGTTAATAGGAGGAGTCGTTGCTACTTCTGCTCCAATACTTAAAATATTAGAATTTTCCAAGCAACCTAACGTGTCTATCACTTGAACATAGTAGGATTCAGGAGTAACTGTAGAATGTCTAATTTGAGTTGCTCCAGCAATAGGTGCTGATGAAGATATATTATACCATTGATAAGTACATGTTACACATGGGTTTTTAACCTCTAGATTAGCAGCCTGAACAGATGGCGTATTACACACATTAAATGGATCTCCCTCTATAACAGGAGCTGGAAGTGTGCTCGCCTTTATATCAAGTGTAGCAGAAACTCCGACACAAGTAGTTCCGCCAGAATTATCTGTAACTGTTACACTATACAAACCAGGAGTGTAAGCAAAAATGATGGAATTAGTCTCTCCTGTACTCCATAAATAAGTACAACTAGGACATGATGTAGATGATATACTTGATAAAGTTAAAGGATTTCCATTACAAATAGTAGTTACTGTGTTACCACTAGTATCAGTACTAGAAATCGGTGGAGCAAATACACAAGGTTGAGCTAATATATTACTTAATGATAATAATAATATCAAACCGATAAATAGTAATTTGTAGTGAAGGTAGAGCTTCATAATTGAGTTTTTTAGTGCATAAGAAATCCTTAGTTATATTATATATAAATATAACTTTAATACAATTGTCTTTATAGTATGTAGGATTTATATTGCTTTTTTGATGAAACCCTTTGAGTAGAGCAAAAAGTCTTTTCCAAGCTTTAAATTCTAACTTTGATAAATAGGAGCCCAACCCAATTTATACGTTAAAGTTAATCAAAAACACACAATTACAGTATAATGATAAGTTTTTTTTTATTAAATTTCAAATTAGATTAGCATGTTTTTTCTAGATCAAAAAAATAATAATGAATTTTCGACTTATCCCCCTTCTTCTTCTTTCCCCTATATACTTAATTAGCCAAGAAAATACCTTGCTCAAATTATTGCCCCCTCAAGAAACAAACATAACATTTACCAACAAATTAACAGAAGATAAAGAATATAACATATACAGAAATTCTTACTTCTACAATGGTGCAGGAGTTGCTATTGGCGATATAAACAATGATGGACTCCCCGACATTTATTTTACAGGTAACATGGTTCCTAATAAATTGTATATAAACAAGGGAAACTTAAAATTTAAAGATATTACAAAGGAAGCGTTACCAAATATAGTAGAAGGTTGGTGTACAGGAGTAACTATGGTTGATATTAATAATGATGGTTTTTTAGATATTTATGTTTCAAGATCTGCTGACATTAGAAATGACTCTCTCAATAAAAATCTACTTTTTATTAATAATCAAGATCTAACATTTAGTGAACAAGCCAATCAATATAATCTAAATGATTCCTTATTTTCTACACAAGCTGCATTTTTTGATTACGATCTAGATGGTGACTTAGATGCTTATATTATGAATATCCCAGGGAATGAGTATGAGCTGGACAGGTTTGTTTCTCTCAAAAAAAACTCATCAACATATAAGTCAGATCATTTTTATATTAATGAATCAGGAAAATATATAGAACAATCCCAAAAATTGGGGATACAAAACAATTCATTTGGACTTGGCTTAAGCATAGGAGACTTGAATAATGATGGCTATCCAGATATTTATGTATCTAATGATTTCGAAATAAAAGATTACATGTACATTAATCTAAAAGATTCTTTTGTAGATAAAAACTTATCTAACATGAAACACATTTCTAACTTTGGGATGGGGACAGATATTAATGATTTCAACAATGATGGTCACTTAGATTTGATACAACTAGATATGGCATACTCTCGCCACATTCGATCTAAAATGAATATGCCTAGTATGTTCCCGACAGCATTTTGGGCTCGTGTAAGACAAGGTAACCACTATCAATATATGCTTAATTCACTTCAAATTAACAATGGCAATGCAACCTTTAGTGATATTGCCTTATTAGCTGGAGTAGCAAAAACAGATTGGAGTTGGGGGGCACTAATGGCTGATTTTGATAATGATGGATATAAAGATTTGGTTATTACAAACGGCTATCAAAAAGATGTGCGAGATAGAGACACAGAAGTTAAAATCGATAAATTTATCAAAAGAAAGGAAAATGTTAGTTTTGAGGAGCTATTCTTAGCAACAGTAAAAACAGCTCCTAAAATTAGTGAGAGTAACTTTATTTTTAGAAATAAAGGAGATTTAAGTTTTGAAAACGTGACGAATAAATGGGGACTAGATAAAAAAGTTAACTCTAACGGACTTGCATACGCTGATTTAGATAATGATGGAGACTTAGATTTAGTTATTAATAACCTTGATGAGGTTGCTTCTATTTATGAAAACACTTCAGAAAGTCAAAACAATTATTTATTAATACAGCTAATTGGTCCTAGCAAGAATACATTTGCAATAGGTACTAGAGTTACTATTTACACAGGAAAAGAACAACAAATGTCAGAACTTTTTCCTACTCGTGGTTTTCAATCTTCTGTAGACTACAAATTACATTTTGGCATTGGAAAAAACGAATACATCAATAAAATAGTTATTCGTTGGCCTGATCAAAAAACGACGATATTAAGAAATATCAGAGCAAACCAAATTTTAAAACTTAACTACAATACTTCTAAATTTACCACCTTAAAAACGCCTTCGAAAAAAACACCTATATTTAAAAATATTTCTCAAAGTTTTGGGGTCAACTATCAGCATACAGAAAACCATTTCAATGATTTTAATAGAGAAGTATTACTACCACATATGCTATCTAGACAAGGACCATCCTTGGCTGTTGGAGATATAAATAACGATGGCTTAGATGATATTTTTATTGGTGCATCAAAAGAAAATACATCTACTATTTTTACACAAGAGAAAAATCATTCTTTTGTAGAGCACTCAACCTCTATCTTTGAAGAAGATATTTTTAGCGAAGATGTTGGTGCTCTATTTTTTGACTATGACAATGACAATGATTTAGATTTGTACGTATGTAGTGGGGGAAATGAATATTATATTGACGATTATCGCTTCCAAGATCGTTTGTATCAAAACAACAACGGTCAGTTCAAAAAAACAGATCATCTTCCTAAAATGTACACAAGCACACAAGTAGTCAAGGCAGCTGATTTTGATCAAGATGGAGATTTGGACTTATTTGTTGGAGGACGCTTAGTCCCAGGCAAATACCCATCAGCACCACGTAGTTACTTGCTTCAAAACAACAATGGGCAATTTATAGATGTTACAGAAAAATATTGTCAAGATTTAATGTACCCAGGCATGGTTACAGGCGCTGAATTTGGAGATGTAAATGGAGACGGACTCCTAGACCTAACACTACTTGGAGAATGGATGCCGATGATGACATTTCTCAACAAGGGGCAATCATTTGAAAAAATGCCCATACAACAAGAAAGTGAAAGCCTTTGGTTTAGCTTAAAGGCTGTCGATTTAGACAACGATGGGGATTTAGATTTTGTAGGAGGGAACTTAGGCAAAAACTGCAAGTTTAAAGGAAACTTAGAAAAACCTTTTAATATTTATGCAGACGACTTTGATGATAATGGTACTTGGGACATGATGATGAGTAGTTATGAGGGCGACAAGAATTACCCTGTCAGAGGTCGTGACTGTAGCTCAGAGCAAATGCCATTTATCACAGATAGCTTTCCAACTTTCAAAGCATATGCAATTGCTGAAATCACTGAAATATGTGGTCCCAAAATCGATACAGCGCTACACTTAACAGCTCGTGGGTTCTATACTTCTGTATTTTTAAATGATGGCAAAGGGCAGTTTACGATGAAAAAACTACCAAACGAAGCACAATTTTCACCAACTAAAGATATTTTAGTAGAAGATGTTAATAAAGATGGCCATATTGATCTAATTTTGGTTGGCAATATGTATGATACCGAGGTGGAAACGGTTCGATATGACGCTGGTCGTGGAACAGTTTTGCTGGGTAATGGTAGGGGAAGCTTTGCCCCACTATCTCCTGTAGAATCTGGTTTTTTTGCTTGGGATAATGTCAAACAAATTCGAAAAATAAAAATTGGAAAACGACAAGTCTATCTTCTAGCCGTTAACAATGGAAAACTCATGGCATTTGAAAAAATAAGATAAAGCTATTTTTGAAGTGCCTGCAAGAAAACAGTACTTAGTTCTATCGCTTCCAAAGCTTGCTTTTCAGCCTCTTTTTGGACTTGATCTAAATTCTGAACATCGAGACTAATAGAGGCTTTAGGCAGTATCAAGTAAGCAATATTTTGTCTAAAAATCAACCATTTATCCAATGTAGGCAAAGACAAAAATTGAGCAATCAAATGCCGATTAATCAAATAATAACTATGCATAAATAAGGAACTATTAATCGTAAATTGTTCCTTAAATTCAGGTAGCTCTATTTGTTGATTAAATTCTACTTGTTGCCACTTATCGTGTTGGTAAGGTTTGGGAATCAAGGCCGTACTTTCTTCGCTGTGTTGTTGTTCGTGTCTTATTGCAAAGAACCAATATTCTTGTATTTTTTTTTCTTGTTTAATTTGAATGGTAGAAATATTTACTGCTTTATAATTGTAATAATCTACCTGATGAATTGCCTCAGGAGTGTATCCCCAAATATAAGGTAACATCGTTTTTACGATATGAAAACTTCGTTGATCGATGCTTTTTAGATCATTGTGTTTATCTACGATTTTTTTTTTAGACCATCGGCGGATTTCTCCACTCAACACGCGCATTTTTTGCTTATATTCTTTGTTATTTTTCTCGTATTGTACCCGCAACATATCGACCCAATACCAAATTACACCTACTACAATAACCGTATACACCAATAAAAGTGCATTGACATCGAGTGAGGCAACAATGAGATAACCTATATATAGAATAAACCCACCTACAATTGTTTTTACAGAATTGTTTTCACTAGCCAATACATTCCACCAACTATTTTTCTGCTTTTTTAGTTGATGATATTCTTCTAATAATTCTTCTTTCGTCTTAACGACCTTCTTTTTACTCATACGTACGTTTTACTTAAAGTACCTCGTTACAACCTAAACTCCTACCCTCCTACTAATACATCTGCCAAATGCAATGTTTTTAGTGGTACTTTCTTTTTCTTTATATAACCTTCTAAATGCATTAAACAAGATAAATCCGTTGAAATAATATACTCTGCCGACAGATCTAAAGCTTCTTCCACCTTTTTTTCTGCCATTGCTACCGAAATAGGTTCATACTTAGCAGAAAAAGTACCTCCAAAGCCACAACAAACCTCTGAATTAGGATTTTCAAGGAGCTCCAATCCCTTTACTTTGGATAACAATAGCCTTGGAGCTTCTTTTATTTGACATTCTCGAAGAGCAGAACAAGCATCGTGGTACATAGCCCTTCCTTCTAACTCCACAGTTAAGTTTTCTATATTACAATGTTCCACCAAAAATTCAGAAAATTCATAAATATGCTTCTGCAAGTGCTCCAATATAGGCTGCTCGACATCGGTCCCCAACAATTCTTTATAATGATTTTTAATAAATCCTACACAAGAAGCAGAAGGGCAAACCACTTGTTTTTTGTCTCCAAAATCTGCCACAAACTTCTTAGCAACGTCATACGCTTCGTTCCAAAACCCTGCATTTAAGGCTGGCTGTCCGCAACAAGTTTGATTGGGGTTATACTCCACCGTACAACCAACCTGTTTTAAAACTGTCACCATATTTACAGCCGTCTGAGGATAAAGTTGATCGATAAAACAAGGAACGAATATATGTGTTTGGGTCATGAATTAAAATGCAATTAAAATATCTATTGAATAAACAGTATATTACAAAAGTAATATATTAGTTGTACTTGAAAGGAGGCACCAAATAAAAGGTCGGAATTGTCACATCAAACAATGTTCCATCAGCATCTCGTTTCATAGTATACTTACCAGACATTTTTCCTAAGTCTGTTTTCAAAGGACAACCAGATACATATTGGTGCACATCATTGGGTTTCAAAACAGGTTGCAAACCAATAACACCATCTCCTTTGACCTCTCTAAGCATTCCCGTAGAATCCCAAATATGCCAATGTCTACTCAGTAACTGAACTGTTTCTGTTCCCAGATTTTCAATAGTTACTCGATATGCATGTACGTATTCTCTTGCAAATGGCTTGGAATACATTGATTGATACATGGCTTCCACGCTAACCCTTATATCATGCGTAATTGCAGTTTCCATGGTAATTGCCTTTTTGTGTTCAAAATAGTTAGAGCAAGTTTAAAATTTATGTTCTTCAAAACCAATAGTTTTGGCAAAAATGAGTTGATTTTAGTACCTAACAACGCTCTTTTTTAGGCTGATAGAGTGCTACTATCAAGGCTCAAAAAAGCTGCCAATAGCGGCTAAATCAAACATTTGTAACTTAAAGATAGAATTTAAACAGGTTCTTAATCCAATGACATTAACCTACTCTTTTTAAGGTCATAAATTCTCCACAGGTTTTAGATTGTTTTATGAGCTAGTTTCCAAAGCTAAAAAATTTTCTACAATTTCTTCTGCTTCTTGCAAAGCCAATGACAAGTCACTGTTAACTAAGGTAATATCAAAGTGGCGCTCATAAGTCATTTCTTCCTTTACTCGATTGATTCGTTTTCTCAAACTTGCATCGTCTTCTGTTTTTCGATTCATCAAACGTTCTTTTAGTATTTCAAAAGAAGGTGGTTTCACAAAAATAGACAGAGCTTGCTCACCATATTTTTGTTTGATAGACAAGGCACCCTTTACATCAATATCAAATAACACATGCTTGCCCGATTTCCATAAACGATCAATTTCACTTCGCAAAGTACCATAAAACTGGTTTTCGTAGACTTCTTCATATTCTACAAAATCACCAGCATTAACTTTTCTTTTAAATTCATCTGGACTCAAGAAATAATAATCCATTCCGTTTACTTCTCCATATCGAGGAGTCCTAGTACATGCCGAAATGGAAAAGGAGACGTCTTTTCGTGTTTTTAACAAATGACGAACTATAGTGGTTTTCCCTGCTCCAGAAGGAGCTGTAAAAATGATCAATTTCTTATTATCCATGAATGTGTAGTTAAGCTTTTAAAGAAGGACAAAAAAAAAATGTTTCACTTCATAATCAATTCAAGTAAATACAAAGGTAAGTTTTTTTGGTTCGAGTATTGAATAGTTTTCTATAATTTTAATTATTCTACCCTTTATCTGTTGTCACCCCCCTTCATTTAAGACTATAGATTTGAGTTTTATTTGTTTAAAACCAGCCATTTATTCCGCTTGTATAAATGCCCTATATAATTGGGAATTAAAATCTAAATTTTGCCTTTTATTATATACTTTGTTCTTAAAAAACAAACAGATATTCCTTTGAATCAAAAACAAATATCTTATTTTGCATATCATTCTAATCTTCCTATAGAGCGTATCTAAGACCAACAAGTTGTTTTTAGTACTTACTCTAACACACGAACCAACATTAATTGCATGGCAAAGAAAAAGAATCGCAAAGAAAGTCAGAAGAAAAAAACAATTACTAGCAAAGAGACCAAAAAAGCAGAACCAGTTTTGCCCAAAGACGCTGCCAATACAACGACAACGCCTAGCAAATTAACATGGGATGTGTTGCTCATTGGAGGTCTAGTTCTCTTTGTTTTACTAATTCGATTCAAACTACTAAGCATTCCTTTTGAACGAGACGAAGGTGGTTTTGCCTATATTGCTTATCAAATGTTAGAAGGCAAAAGTCTTTATACTGACTTATACGAAATCAAACCCCCTTTACTTTATATTACCTATGCCTTTTTTATCCGTGTTTTTGGGCATTCTGTTGAGGGCATTCACACAGGGCTACTCATCTTTGATGTTGCTTATATTATAACTCTTTTTGCTTTCGCTAAATATTTCTTTGACAAAACAATTGCTGTTGTCGCTGCTTTTGCATTTGCTATTTTAAGTCTAGGTCCCAATTTATTGGGGTTTGCTGCACATGCCACTCATTTCGCTATCTTGCCAGGATTAATTGGCTTATTCATCTTAACCAAAGCAATTGATTCTCAGAAAAAAAGCCTTTTTCTATTCGCAGGATTAGCCTGTGGTACTGCATTTTTAATCAAGCAGCAAGCCATTCATTTCATGCTCTTTTCTGGCTTCTATGTTATTTTTGCATTTTTTAGACAAAAGCCCATCGATTGGAAAAATTGGTTTGTCAGTGAAGTTCTGCTAGTAATTGGTTCGGTAACACCTTACTTATCGGTTGTATTGTATATGCTAGCTCGAGGGCATTTTGATGATTTTTGGTTCTACACCGTTGCTTGGCCTACTGAATTTGCAACCTCCTCGCAGACGGGAGCTAATTATGAGATTTTTAAAATGCAAATCAACCAAGTCATTCCAGACCAAGAATGGATCTGGTATCTAGGTTTAGGAGGAGCTATTTCTATGTTTTTAGTCAAAATTGACAATAGGTGGCGTGTATTTACCTTAATGTTTGCCCTGTTCATGTCTTTTGGTTTAGCCACAGGTTTCCACTTTTATGCCCATTATTTTGTTGTATTCATACCTGCTTTGGCACTTTTGAATGGTATGTTTGTAAGAAATACAGGAATCTTAATCAATAACATTCTAAATATCAACTGGGGGATTATCATTCCTACCGTAATCTTTATTTTTGCTTGGACGCAAATTATACGAGTAGATTCTAGTTATTTCTTTGCTCCTGATGAAGATAAAATTTTACGTAATGCCTATGGCACGAATCCTTTTCCTGAATCAAAGATTATCGGAGAATACTTAAAACAAATTTCAACCCCTGAAGATAAAATTGTTGTTGCCTGCTCAGAACCTCAAATTAGCTTTTATGCCAAACGTGAAAGTGTTACTGGACAAGCCTTTGGTTACCCTCTTGTATACAATGGCGTTTACATGAAACAATTGCAGGATGAGTTTATTCAAGATGTGGAGACAGGAAAACCGCGCTTCTCGGTTTACACTTGGATGAATACTTCTTGGTTAAATCGAGATCCAACAGGACGAATTTTTAAGTTTATAGAACAATACCATCAAAAGTATTATAATCTTATTGGTGTTGCTGAGTGTATCCCCACAAGGAACATTCAAAACGGCCCCATCATATATCAAACATTTTACAAGTGGAATCAGGATGCCCTTCCTTATTACAACCAACGTATGCAACAGTGGCAACAACAAAATGCTGCTTTACAAAAACAGGGCAAGGCTGGCGGTCCTCCACCTCCTATGATTACTATTTGGGAACGCAAACCAGATGTCCCCTCGAGTTAAGAACCATTTTTTATAAAAAAAGAACGACAAAAATGTTAACTATTTCCTGCTGCTGAAAATCAAAAAATACAGCAACTGCTTTCATAACTTTTTACATCCACAGCCTTTATAGAGGAAAATTTAATTCTTGTTAATCCTTTGTAAAAATTGAGCATTTTTAAACTATTAATCTATTTTCTTACGTATCTTAAAGGGAGTTTTTAATAAAAAGCTAAAAATTAGCACTATTAAACCTTAACATAAAGATTATTAATTCGTTATAAATTACTATTAAGATTCTAAATTCTCAAGCTAGTCCTAATAAACGAATTTAGTATCGTGTACATAGAACGATCATAATTCTATATTTATAACTCCCCTTGGCAAACACACATCCACATATGGAAAAAAGAAAGATTGATATTCCTCAACGGTTAACGCAAAATATGTTAACGCCACAAGAAGAATGTTTAGAAATTCCTCAAAAAAAAGCAAAGTTGTTTATTGGAATTCCTAAAGAAAGGTCTTTTCAAGAAAATAGAGTTGCCCTATCTCCTGCTGCTGTCAAAACACTAGTCAATGCAGGTCATAAGATAGTGGTCGAAGAAGATGCTGGTTTGGAAGCTGGCTTTTTAGATTTTGAATATTCAGAGGCAGGTGCAGAAATTGCTTACAGCTCTGAACAAGTTTTTAAAGCTCACGTCATTATAAAAGTCGCTCCTCCCTCTCTTCAAGAAATCGATTTGTGTCATCCTGGACAGATTATCATCTCTCCTATTCACTTACCTTCCTTATCCGAAGAATATATCTATCGCCTCAAAAAGAAACGGGTCACAGCTTTGGCGATGGAATATATGAAAGATCAATCTGGTATTTTTCCGTTTGTACATAGTATGTCTGAAATGGCCGGAATTAGTGCCATGCAAACAGCCGCAGAATTGCTTTCTAAAAGTGGAAATGGGCTGGGTATCTTATTGGGGGGCATCCCTGGTATCCCTCCAGCCAAGGTCGTTGTTTTAGGCGCTGGAGTCGTTGCAGAAGTTGCGACAAGAGTAGCTCTAGGTTATGGTGCAGAGGTACGAGTTTTTGATAACAATATTCGAAAACTCATGCGCTTACAAGGCAATTTGAGACAAAAAATATACACTGGCACTTTTAACTCGCCAGAACTAGAAGTTGAATTGAGAGATGCAGAGGTCGTCATTGGAGCCATTCACTCAGAAATTGGTCGAACACCAATTATTGTCAGTGATTCTATGGTTAAAAATATGAAATCGGGCTCTGTTATTATTGATGTTAGTATTGATCAAGGCGGTTGCTTTGCTACTTCCAGAATGACGACTCACGACAAGCCTACCTTCATTGAGTATGATGTTATTCATTACTGTGTTCCTAATATCGTAGCAAGAATCCCACAAACAAGCTCTAAGGCAATTAGTAATATTTTAATTCCTTTCTTTTTAGAAGCTGGAGGTACTCAAGGGATTGAAGCGTTGCTCCATTCTTCCCCTGGCTTTAGAAATGGGGTTTATATGTACAAGGGTTGTTTAACCAACAAGTACTTGAGTGACTTTTTTAATGTCAAATATACAGATTTGAATTTACTATTAGCTTCTAATTTATAAACCTATAGATCAAGTATTTTAGTTTAGATGCTTTTTGATTAGACTTTCTTACAATTCGATATCCATTTGATTCAAAAATTAAGTTATCCAACTTAAGAATTCTTGTGTAGCATAATTCTTTCACACCAACGTACTCATACTTCTATATGCAGCTTAGAGCAGAAAATCTAATGAAAAAATACGGCAACCGAATGGTTGTTAAAGGCGTTTCTTTACAAGTAGAACAAGGAGAAATTATTGGTTTGCTGGGTCCTAATGGTGCTGGCAAAACAACTAGTTTCTATATGACTGTGGGGTTCGTACAACCACTACAAGGCAACGTTTTTTTAGACGATTTGGATATTACCAAACTCCCTATGTACAAACGGGCAAAGCTAGGTATTGGCTACTTGCCCCAAGAATCTTCTATTTTTAGAAAATTATCCGTAGAAGACAATATTTCTGCTGTTCTAGAAATGACCAATTTATCTAAAAAGGAACAAGCCGAAAAATTAGAAGATTTAATTGATGAATTTAGATTGCATAAGGTACGTAAAAGCAACGGAGATACATTGTCAGGAGGAGAACGTAGACGCACTGAAATTGCTCGTTCTTTGGCGGTCAACCCTAAGTTTATTTTGCTTGATGAACCCTTTGCTGGCATCGACCCCATTGCAGTAGAAGATATTCAATCCATTGTTTTTAAACTAAAACAAAAAAATATTGGCATCTTAATCACAGATCATAGCGTTGAACAAACACTATCGATTACCGATCGTTCCTATATTATGGTTGATGGGAGTATCTTTAGAGAAGGTACATCGGAAGAACTAGCCAGTGATGAAAAAGTACGAGAGGTTTATCTTGGGCAGAGTTTTACACTCAAGCGAAAATTTGAATTGCCCCCACGAAACCAAGATTAAAATAAACACCTGTATTTCTATAATTTACTTTTGTTGCCAAAAACGCATTATACAATCAACTATAAAGTCATTACGGAGTTGTGTTTGGGGGAGCTGCCAAATAAAAATCATGGCTAAAGCTTGCTTTGTAATACAAGACCTCTTTGGTAACTCTCTCTGTTAATTTTTTAGGCTGTACAATATCTGTAGGCGCATTAGAAGGGCTAACTACTTGTCCTCCTTGACGACCGATTGGCTGCAATCGGTTTGTTTCTAATGTTAAAGTTCCCTTTTCTGGAGGAGCTTCTAAATTGTTGATATAAACCTTCAATTTCATCCGTTCATTCCATTTTACGTGATTCAAAGGCATCAATTCTCTCAAAGGAATTGCAATTTCATAAACAGCTTTTATTTCATTGTAATTCAATTGAACATGGATGATATTTTGACTAGTGTCTGATAAGGTTAAAGCATTTTTCTGGTAATGCTTAAATCCTTGTGTTGTATAGGTGTTAGATTCCAATTTATAATCGTCTAACCAATTTTCAAAAGTAGGTTCTTTTTTTTCTTTCTTTTCTACATAATCATGTTTAGGGTCCAACTCGATATACATTGGGTTAAATACAACACTGGTATTAAAGCGCCTCTTTCGTTCCTTACAACTAAGCTGAAAAGACCAGCCCGCTCGCAACATTTTGACAATATAAAGTGGTTCTATTGCTTCAAAACAAAGGTATAGTTTGGTCGAATCGTTAGCAATGGCAAAAGAAAGACCTGCTAAACTATTGTGTAATTTAAACGGCTGTTGCCAATCCTTATTCTGCCCATCAACTACAATCTCATCCTGCCATACGGCTGAACGAAAGTCTTGAGCGGATGTCCCCACTGTTGCTAAGACAATTAACACCAAAACAAGCACGGAGCATAATTGCTTCATAAGTAGCTATTTAACAAAATTATTTCTGTAATAATGTAGTATCAAATCATAAAAAAGAACAAAGATTACACCAATATAGTTTGCATCTTCTCTTGATATAGACTTGTATATGGGATATCATTATGCAAACAATTGGGAATGATGACAAAATCAACGCTAGGCACCTCTTGAAACAAACGTTCTGCATTGGAAACAGGGATGAGTTCATCTGCTGTTCCATGAAATATGGTTGTTGGGCAACGTACTGCTTTTAAGAAATCAATTGTCATAAATCGATATTTCAACAACAAAGATGGCAAATAAGCATGTTTTGATTTGATCAAATGAGGCAAAGAATAATAGGGAGCTTTGAGTATCAAATGTCTAGGATTATTCTCAACGGCAATTTTAGCCGCTGTTGCCGTTCCGATAGAGAAGCCTTCTACGATAATTTTAGATTCCTCCCACCCTTGTTTTACATAATCGTACAAAGCCTGTACATCATTAAAAAACTGCTTTTGATTCTTAATTTTTCCATCGCTCTTTCCAAAACCTCGATAATCAAACATAAACAAATCATACCCCAAGTGAATATACAAGCTAGACAACCCGCCCCAATCATGCAAGGAACCAGCATTACCATGCACATAAAATACAATTCCCTTAGATGCTTCGGCCTTAAAGTGTAGGGCATGTAGACGAATATCAGGCGCCACTTCTATAAACAGTTCCTCAAAGTCTGTTTCAAAATGAAATACATAATCCTTTGTTAATACCGTAGGGTGAAAAATTAAGGTTTCTTGCATCCAATATGCTACCCAGCAGCCCAAAGCATAAAAGCTAAGCAACAATAAAACACCTTGTAGTAATAATAGCATTTTCTATGGATTTTGGTTGTGAAGCCATTTACAATAACAACCTATTTTGATCGCTCTGCCAAGATACCTTTTAGGTAATTTACCACAACATCTAAGCCCGTATCAAAATTCGTGCTGTTATTAATAATCAAATCTGCCTCGTATTCAAAAGGCTTGATATATCGCTCGTAAGTTGGCAATACATGTTTCTCATAACGATACAACACATCGTCCAAAGGATAGTTGCGTTCAATTCTATCTCGTCGAATACGGCGACTCAAAGCCGTTGTTTCTTTGACGTGTAAGAACAGCTTTAAATCCATGAGGTCTTTTATTTCTTTATAATGATAAATAAAAATTCCTTCTATTAGAATAATAGGACAAGGCGGGAATTCTAACATTTTGGGTGTTGCCAAAGCATTGTTAAAGGTATATTCTTCTCGCAAAACTGTTTTTCCTTCTAATAGAGCGACAATATCACGATGAAATTCTTCTCGATTAATAGATGTTGGCAAATCAAAATTATGCACTCCTTCCTTGTCTACCATTTGCTCCTCTCTAGGTCTGTAATAATTATCTTGAGAGATGACACAAAGTTCTTCTTTGGTAAAACTCGTTTCCAAACGTTTTAAAAAAGTGGTTTTCCCAGAGCCACTCACTCCTGTTAGGCCAATTAGAAAAGGCTTTTGCATGTTTTTATTATTAATTTACCAACAAAACAGATACGATCAGTTCTCGCAATTATAAATAATTGTTTGTCCTTTTTACAATTGTTTGTCACTAATTCCATAAATTAACGAAAAATTTTGTATTTAATTTGTCATTAAAACAGGACATGTCTTTTCTTCTAAATAAGATCTATGCTTTGTTGAACGCTTAAATCAACTGATTTATACATAAAATAAAAGGCAAAGGAAATACTTTTCAGAATCATTTCTTAAGCCAAATCTTAAAGATAAAAAATTAATAAAACTAGTTTTTCAACCAATAAAGAACAACAACATCATCATGGAATTAATTAACGGCAAACAACTAGCTATTGACATTCAAGAAGAAATGCGTGTAGACGTAGAGCAATGGTCACAAAAAGGACATCGTCTACCTCATTTGGTTGCTATTTTGGTTGGCGACAACCCTGCTAGTGCCAGTTATGTTCGCAACAAAATGCGCTCTTGTGAGCGTACAGGAATCAAGTCTACATTGATCAAAGAAGAGAGTGACATTACAGAAGAAGCTTTGCTAAAAATTATTCAGCAATTAAATGAAGATGATGAAGTAGATGGTTTTATTGTGCAACTGCCACTTCCTAAGCATATTTCTGAGGATAAAATTACGTTGGCAATTGACCCAAGCAAAGATGTGGATGGTTTTCATCCAACCAATTTTGGACTCATGGCACAAGGAATGCCACAATATATTCCAGCAACTCCTTTTGGGATGGTAACCATGCTAGAACGTTATGGAATTGAAACATCAGGCAAACATTGTGTTGTATTAGGGCGCTCTAATATTGTTGGAACCCCCATGAGTATTTTGATGTCTAGAAAAGCAAAAATTGGTAACTGTACCGTTACGCTAACACACAGTCGAACCAAAGATATAAAAGAAGAAGTCCAGCGAGCAGATATTATTGTTGCTGCAATTGGAATTCCTAATTTTGTAACTGCTGATATGGTCAAAGAAGGGGCTGTTATTCTTGATGTTGGTATTAACTCCGTAGAAGATAGTAGCAAAAAACGAGGGTATCGACTGGTTGGTGATGTGGATTTTGATGCCGTTGCCCCCAAGTGTAGTTTTATTACTCCTGTTCCTGGTGGAGTGGGTCCTATGACCGTAACAGCTCTAATTATGAATACTTTAAAATCTTACAAAAAGCATTATTTAAACGTTTAAAATTATTCTTAGTTGGTTGATTGTACACAAAAGAATCAACCAACTACGTACCAAGTACGTCGCAAACCAATCCTTGATACATATGCTAAAAGCATTAGAACAGGAAGTACAACAACATGTCAAACAGTTGTTTGAACAAACAGATACGTCCAATCTTTGTTACCATAATTATGCTCATACTATTGAGGTGGTACAACGGATTGAAGCACTTTCTGCTGGTTTAGAGACTTCTGATTTACTATTGCTAAAAATAGCAGGTTGGTTCCACGATGTAGGATACCTTTATGGTTATGATGAGCACGAAGACAGAGGGATGGTAATTGCCGTAGATTATTTACAAAATAAATCGGTTAATTCTGCTGCTATTAACCTTGTTAAAGCTTGTATAGAAGCTACAAAAATGTCTTTGACACCTAGAAATCAACTAGAAAAAATTATAAAAGATGCCGATATTGGCTACGGGGTAACAGAACGCTTTTTTCAAACAGGAACATTGTTACGCCAAGAATGGGAGGCTTGTTTGGCATTGTTTTATTCCAATAAAGAATGGGAACTTTTACAATACAATTTCCTTCAACACGTTCAGTTTTATACAGACGTTGCAAAAAAAGAGTACGAACCTATATTACAAAAAAATATTATTCAACAAAAAAAATTCATCTTATAGCTACTGCTTCTAGAGCAAGACAATTGAACAACCTATTGGATAGAATCTATCTGTTATTTAGCTTGTAGAAACAGTCTTTTTAGGTATTTTTGTGAAAATCAGGTTAAAAATCAGCCTTTTACCTTGTTTTATCACAATATGGCATTATCTTCTATACAACTAGATAAAACCATTTTGATTCAAAATTCAATCCTCTTAGAGTTTGTCTAAGTTTTAGGTTCTTTATGCAAAAATGTATTGATTTTAGAGGTAAATTCCTCTTGAGATAACCGCTATGCTAGCAAAGCTCAAATAGTCGCAGATAGATTTTAAATCAATCATTTATAGCTTGAACATATTTTTTTAACAGACTCTCTAAAGCCATCTAAATATCAATCAATGAAATTGAACATTACATACAGCTTATTCTTTGTACTGCTAATGGGTTTTAGCAATACTAGTTTGGCACAAGATGACTCTACCAATACAGACCCTGTTGATCCTGTTGCTGAAGAATTAAATGGGTTTAATTTGCAAGATAGTGTTCCTCCTAAAGAAAAACCTAGAAAACAAGACCCTGTCAAAATGTTTGACATGGGAGTCTACTCTACTCAAAAAGCATTCAAATCTCGAAAAGTAAAACGTCATAGCATGTGGGAACGTATCGAAAATGATTGCGCTTTGGACTTGGAGGAAATTCCAATTGAGTTGACCAATGCTTTTGCGGGTATTGCTCGTAGGAACCAAAGTTCGATTTATGATTTGGTCAAAGGAAATGTCAAAATTTCTAATCAAATCATTAGTCCTACCGAACGCCAATTCATGCACAGCCCCTTTTTAACACCTGGCTCTAGTTCTAAAATATTTGGTTGCTTAACAGGAATGTCTTATCGAGAAGAAAATTTTATTCTTAATAATGTAGGGTATTTTGATTTGGTCTTGGCTAATTTAAATTACTTAAAAGAAGAGTTGCAATATAATTATCACAAGAATGGTCGCACTTATCAAGCGATCTTGATTCGCAACAAAACAGACATTCGCCAAGTTTTAAAGGATCCTACCAAAGTAGGTTTTTTGATTAGCATTGGAGGGGGACATAGTTTAGGGAACTATTTGTACATTGAGCAAGATCAAGTAGAAACAGAAGAATATCAAAATATTGTGCTAACAAATATTCGAAAACTAAAAGGTTCTACACCTTTAGAAACAGGCACAACAGATTATTTAGATCTTCCTATTTTTTCAATTAATTTTGGAAATTATTTTAGGGATGGAATTTCAGGAAAAACACCTCGTTTTTCGCTCAGCGAAGAAGAAGCGTTTAAAAGACCGACGACAATAGGTGATGAAATTACAAGTTTAGGTCAAAAAGCAATTAGAGAATTATTAGATAGAAAAAGAGGTCGGAGAATATTAATTGATGTCGGAGGAATGAGCGTACGTGGCAGAGAATGGTATTACAAATACGTCAAAGATTTACGCTATCGCAAAGACAGTATCCCTATTATCGCTGCGGGGGTTGGAATTAGTGGCTTGTCTAAAAAAGATAATTCCTATGGTCGTGAAGATAAAAAAGAATTGCTTAATCATCAATTTACCAACTTATGCCGCCAAGACTTAACATCAATCTTACAATCTAGAGGATTGGTTGCTATCTCTTTGGATAAGAACAAATTAATGGGAAAGGAATTTCAAAAACGCTATGATGAAACCATTCCTAATTCTGCCGATAGACGTCGTGTAGCAATTGAAGCTTTGGTTAGTAACATTTGTAAAGCCATTCATATGAGCAATGATATTGAAGCGTGGAATATGCTTTGTATTAGTTCTCAATTTGATGCACACGCTCGTCATTTGGACGTATTTGATTCCTCTAGCGATATGACTACTTTGTACAGAGATTTATTAGAATTTTTTAAGAATCCTAGAGATATTAATGGCTTGTACTCGGTTAAGGAAATTCAAAACTTTATGTATAATCTAACTCCTGAAGAAATTGTTGATAAAATTATGTATAAAAATGCACTGAATTTTATTGAAAGAAATTTACCTGAAGTAGAACTTGAAACACCTTAGATTCCTTCTTTGGCTCAGGACGACTTCCTAAAAGATACCAATAGGACAAAACATTGATGTTTTGTCCTATTTTTTTTCACAACCAATTGTTCAGTAAATTCTTTTAGTCTTAAAATTATTAAGTAAATAATAGCAATATAGAATCCAAATTCTGCCTCATTTTTTATAATTTTAGGCTAGGTACTCTGTAAGGTGAACTACTCTGTAAAAATGAAAGAATTTCACTTTACAGAGTACTAAGATTTAATACTCCGTTGCTTTTTCAACGGAGTATTGTAAATTTTGACGCTTATTGAAAGTAAAATCTCAAAATGAATAGTTTTAGTATCCAATCTTTATGTCGATGCCAATGCTATTTTATATTTGATAAAAAGTTCACCTTGCAAGAGCATTTGCAGGGTAAAATCTAAAGAGACAAACATGAAAAAACAAAATAGAAGAAGTTTTTTACAATTTTTGGGTCGTACAGGAATTGGCTTAGGCGCTGGTGCGTTTTTAGTCAATCTAAAAGCTTGTACACCAACCGAAAAACCTCAAAATCCTGAAACCAAACCATCTGATCCTCGCCCGTTTCCGCTCCAAGATATGCAGCATTCTTTGGAAGATAAATTAGTCCTTACCAATGGCTTGGAATATGATATTTTGATCAAATGGGACGATCCAATTTCTGAGAAAGATAAATTTGGTTTCAACAACGATTATTTGGCTTTTGTTCCCTTTGATAAAAATACCCCCAATGATGGTATGTTGTGGGTTAATCACGAGTATTTTCAAGAGATCTTTATCAGTGGTTACAACGACAAAGATAAAAGCAAAAAAACAAAAGAACTCGTAGATATAGAGATGTATTCTGTTGGAGGTTCTTTGGTACGCATTCGAAAAAATGATGCAGGAAAATGGGAAGTGGTACACAACGATCCACACAATAGACGCCTAACAGCAAAAACAGAAATTCCTTTCCATTGGGACGAGCCTATCGAGGGCAGTACTAGTGCCATTGGTACTTTTGCAAATTGCTCTGGAGGGGTCACGCCTTGGGGAACCATCTTAACTTGCGAAGAGAACTATGATATGTTCTATGGTGAAACCAATCGCTCTGACCCCAAAAACCCCTTCCGAGATTTAGACGGAGATTATTACGGTTGGTCGCAACACTATGACTATCCTCCAGAGCATTATGGATGGGTGGTGGAAGTCAATCCATTGACTGGAGAAGCTAAAAAATTAGTGGCTTTGGGACGTTGTGCGCATGAATGTGCTACCGTTCATCAGACCAAAGATGGTCGCTTGGTTGTTTATTCTGGCGATGATTCAAATGATGAGTGTTTGTATAAATTTATTAGCAAAGAACCTGAAAATCTAAAAGAAGGGACCCTCTATGTCGCCAATACCGCCAAAGGAGAATGGGTCTCTTTGAATTACAACGAACAAAAAATACTTCAAGATAATTTTGCCAATCAGACGGAAGTCTTAATTCGTTTAAGAGAAGCGGCTAAATTGGTCGGTGGCACGCCACTAAATCGACCTGAAGATATAGAAATTGATCCCATCACGGGGCATGTTCTAGTCGCCTTGACTAATAACAAGCCCAAAGGAGATTATTTAGGAGAAATTTTGAAAATTGTTGAGACAGACTTAGAAGACAAAACTTCTCTGACATTTGAAGCTTCTACCTTCTTGGCTGGCGGAGAGGACACTGGTTTTGCATGTCCTGATAACATGGCTTTTGATCCCAAAGGTAATCTTTGGTTTACCTCCGACATTTCAGGTAGTTCTGTGAATACAGGACCTTATCTTCCTTTTGGTAATAATGGCTTGTTTATGGTGCCATCTTGGGGAGAGCAAAAAGGAAAAGTTATCCAAGTTGCCTCTGCTCCTACTGACGCAGAATTTACAGGACCATTTTTTGCACCTGATGGCGAGACGTTGTTTTTGAGTGTTCAACACCCTGGCGAACGTTCCAAAGACTTAGAAAATTTGACGAGTCATTGGCCAGAAGGCGGTTCGGCACAGCCAAAACCTTCAGTCGTTTGTATTTCTGGCCCTGCTCTTAGCGATTTAATGAAAGGGGCATCTTAATACATAGATTAAAAGCCATTCACTTATTTTATGCTGCCATACTACATCTCATTCTTATGCCTATCACTTTTTAATAGAAATTCGAATGAGATGTTTTTCAACCAAACCATATGAAGTATACTTTACTCTGCCTCTCTCTTATTGGATTATTATTCGGAAAACTCCAAGCACAGGAAAATTCACAAACAACTTCTCCAATATATGTTGGTTCGGCTTTTTTTATGAATTACAACCTCTATAGTTGGTATCAAAAGCCAAGTAGAATTGAGTCTCCACTTAGTGCTTCTGGACAAGTATTAAATATCTTACCCGGTCTTGGAGTCAATTTTTGGGTAGGTGATGTTGACCGTTGGATCGTTTCGATTGAAGGAGGAATTGAGTACCTTCCTTTTGCATTAGACATAGATCATTACAAAGGTTTAGGCGCATTAAGCATCCCTCTTTTAGCCAAAGTACAATTTCCTGTTGCAAAACAAAAAAGCTTGTGGCTGATGCTTCATTTTGGCGCAGGAACTCAATTACTACACACCGATATTTACGCTCGTCCGAGTGCTTATCAAAATACGTACAATCCTTTTTTTGCTAGTATTGTAGGAGAAACAGGCATTCACATTTCGGCAGTAGGGCACAAACGCCAACACCTTCGAGAAGTAGAGCTTTTTTTTCGAGCTGGCGCTGCCCCCTTTGGAACCATTAGTTTTAGTACAGGTTTGCGCTTGACGCTATGGAATCGTTTTGGAAAATAGAATGCTTAATATGTTAGAAAAAGAAAAGCACCTAGCTCAATTAAAAGCTAAAATAGAATCTTACGCCCCAATTAAACCTAGTACTTGGGAAGCATTAAAAAACATTGTTCAGTTCCAAACCATTCAAAAAGGGACTTTGCTGTTGAGACATGGTCAGATTGCTCGCAACTTGCACTTTATCGCCCAAGGTGCCTTGCGTGCCTATTTTACAGATTTAGAGGGTGATTTTTATAATAAGAATATTTTTCTTGAAAATGATTTGGCTTGTTCAACCGTATCTTTGCTTCAAACCGCTCCTTCCAACTTTACCATTGAGGCATTAGAAGACTGTATTTTAATTAATATAGACTATGTGCGCTACCGAAAACTAATTGAAGAATATCCTGACTTTAAAGATTACTATATTGCGTATATAGAACAACAGTGGATTATTGAAAAAGAGCAACGAGAAGTATCTATTGTCATGGAAAACGCAACCGAACGATATTTAAAATTATTGGAGAAACACCCCAACATCGACCAACGAATCGCTCAAAGACACCTATCCTCGCATTTAGGCATCACTCCCACCCAATTGAGTCGAATCCGAAAACAGATGAACACTTCAAAAAATGACACTAATTAGCCCACCGACTTAATTCTACTCCAAATTCCCCTCTCCTAAAACGCAACAAATTTCGATAAAATCTCCTCCTATCAACATATGTAAATGCAAGTCTTGATTTCCTGCCTTATGTTTGTGGTATGAATCAATACTTACTATCTCTACTAGCACTAATTGGAGGCGCATTTTTAGCTCTTCAAGGTTCTTTAAATGCTCAATTGGGTTTACTCTTAAAAAATCCATTGTTAGCATCCTTAATAGCATTTTGTAGCAGTACTTGCTTTGCTTTTTGCTTGGTTTTACTAACAACCAAACATTATCCTAATGCCATAATCATTCGAGAAGTACCCATTTATTTATGGTTTGCAGGTGGTCTATTTAGCCTAATTGGTATTAGCTTGTATTACTACACCATTCCCAAACTAGGGTTATCTACTATGATCTCTTTTGGATTGTGTGGGCAATTGGTTTTTGCTGTTATAGCAGGACATTTTGGCTGGTTTGGGTTACCCACAGAACCTATGTCATTGCAACGATTAGGGGGCTTAGTAGCCATGATAGTAGGCATTTTATTAATTAATCTAAAATAAGTAAGAACACCATTAATCTTATGAATACCACAAACATACACAATCTTACTTCCTTATGGAAAACAGCTGCATTAGCTTCTGAGACCTATCATACAACCCCTCTTTTTGATTATTGTTATATAGAAAAATCAGACTGGCCCAACCGCCTTTGGTTTCATCAAGATCTTAGCTCTCAAAGCATCCAAACCGCCAAAGCAATCTTAACACAAACTCCTACCCCCTTAGTAATTCCCTATTTCGACATTTACAAGAGTCGTTCTTTTGAATTGCTAGAAGCAGCAGGCTTTGAATTGATATTTGAGCAAATAGCCATGTTTTTAAAACCAACGACAACATTTGAAGAAAAAGCTAACTTCTACTTGTCTCCTGTTCAAAATGAACAACAAGCTAATCTATGGGCTCATTTATTCAAACAGGCATTTGGTTATACCATTGGCATATCAAGTATTCTTAACAACAAACAACACTTCATCTACTATATTGCCTATGATAATGAGCAAGCTGTTGGAACAGGTTTAACCAATGTTACCCACCAAACAGTAGGTGTTCACTCTATTGGTGTGCCGCCTTCTATGCGTAGAAAAGGTTTTGCAGCTGCAATTATGAAAAATTTAATCAATCGCGCCATACAAAATAACAGACAATCCATCACACTTCAAGCCTCTAATATGGGAAAAGGGCTTTATCTAAAATTAGGATTTCAAGAACAATTTTTGATTAAGAATTATCGACTTAAATTATAGTGCCAACTAATTTTACCCATTTTTTGAATAGCGCTTTTACTCATCACTTCGTCGAATAGAATTGCAATAAGAGCAGGTTTAAAATTAAAATAAAATTAAAATTTGTAACTTTAGCCATTATACTTATCTGATTTGTAAAAAAGTGTTCAACATGAAAAATTTTGTTCTTTTAGTTGCCTTATTATTCACCTTTCAAAGCAACCTCTTTGCCGTAGAAGGCATGTGGATTCCCTCTTTGATTGATATGTTTCATTCTGATATGAAGACGTATGGATTAAAGTTAAGTCCCGAAGAAATTTATTCGACTAATAAATCTAGTTTAAAAGATGCTATCGTACAATTTAACGGTGGCTGTACAGCAGAAATTGTCTCTGAAGAAGGCTTGCTATTTACCAACCACCATTGTGGATTTAGTGCTATTCAACGCCATTCTTCATTAGAAAACGATTATCTAAAGAATGGTTTTTGGGCAAAAAGCAAAGCAGAAGAACTTGCTTGCCCTTGGTTGAGAGTTACCTTTGTCAAAGAAATTAGAGATGTTACGAAAGAAGTACTTGAAGGACTTACAGACGAAATTGTTGGCGCAGAACGTGGCAAAATTATCATGCAAAATATCGCAAAACTAGAAGCTGCGGAAGCATCAGATGCTTCAATTTCTGCTAAGATCAAAGCGTTTAATTTGGGCAATCAGTTCTATATGTTAATCACTCAAGATTACAATGATATTCGCTTGGTAGGTGCTCCTCCTTCTGCTATTGGCAAATATGGTGGCGATACTGACAACTGGGTATGGCCTCGCCATACAGGTGATTTTGCGGTGTTCAGAATTTATGCCGACAACAACAATAACTCTGCAAAACACGACAAAGCAAATGTACCTTACAAACCAGCTCATTTCTTGCCTATTAGCCTAAAACCTAAAAAAGAGGGCGACTTTACTATGGTATATGGGTTTCCTGGTAGCACCGATCAACATTTTCCTTCTGAAAAATTGAGCTTTTATATGAATGTAGAACGTCCTGCAAGAATTGCAATGCGTCAAGCAAGTTTAGATTTGATCAAACCTGCTATGAATGGCAGCGACGAAATTCGCATCAAATACGCTTCTAAACAAGCTCGTATTGCTAATGCTTGGAAAAAATGGATTGGGCAAATTGGTGGGTTGAAAGAACTAAATGCCTTGGATAAAAAGATTGCTTGGGAAAAAACGTATCGTGAAAAAGCTTCTGAAAAATCTGCTTGGACACGCTATAAAAACGTTTTGGCAGAGCTGAACCGTATTCAAGAAGAAAATAGCAATTATGAGTTTGCTCGTTCTATGTTCATAGAGTACTTTTATGTTGGACCTGAAATGCTACGTTTTGCACACGATTTTAATGCCTTAGCCAACAACTACAAAGAACTAGAAGAAAAAGGAAAGGTAGAAGACGAAATCAAGCGTCTACAAGGAAAAGCCAAAAGCTTTTTCAAAGATTATGACAAAAACTTGGACGAACAAATCTTCAATAAGTTGACACCAATGTACATTGACTTTCTAAATAGTAGTGAATTTCTACCCAAAGGATTCAAAGAAAATTGGAAGAAAAATGGGGAAAAAATCTATGCGAAGTCAATGCTCATGAATTTGGATCAAATTGAATCAATGCTTTCCAAATTTTCTGAAAAATCCTGCAAAAAACTGCAAAAAGATCCTGCTCTAATGATGGCAAATGAGTTGTACAATCATTTTGTTAGCAATACCAACCCTTCTTATGTTGGCTTTGCAAGAGAAGAACAGGCTTTGATGAAAATTTATGTCGAAGGAATTTTGACTATGTTCCCTGAGAAAAAAACTTGGGCCGATGCCAACTCTACCATGCGTATTGCTTATGGAAAAGTAGAAGGTTCTGCCCCTGTTGATGGCATGAAATATTTGCATTACTCTACGATGAAGGGAATTATGCAAAAATATGATCCCAATAATCCTGATTTCCAATTGACAGATCGCTTCTTAAAATTATACAAAGAAGGTGATTGGGGTGCCTACGAACAAGATGGTGAACTTTGGGTTTGCTTTACGGCTTCTAATCACACAACGGGTGGCAACTCTGGTAGCCCTGTAATTGATGCTGATGGAAATTTGATGGGTATTAACTTTGATAGAAGTTGGGAAAGTACCATGAGTGACTTTATGTTTGACGAGTCAAGATGTCGTAATATTGTGGTAGATGCTCGGTATGTTCTTTGGGTCATCGACAAATATGGTGAAGCTGGGCATTTGATTAAAGAAATGAAACTGGTTAAATAATATATGGCTATTATTAAGCTTCTATAGCTTGGCAAACAAGCTGTTAAGGAGATCAATTTCTAGGTAGAAATTGGTCTCTTTTTTTTCTACAGGTACCAATATATCTGCTACTTTTATATGCCTTTATATTGTATTTTTTTTTAGAAAAGCTGCTTTTCTATGAACATTTAATACAACAATGTGTTTTACTAATATCTGATCAAATTAACGTTCATGATATTCTATCAATCCCTTAACCTTCACCAAAGGGCATCATGAGCACAAAAATTAATATTTTAGACTAAGCAAAAAAACAAATTGTTTTTATAGTAAATCTAATGCAAAATTGGAAGGCATCCTTGTGTCCGATCTCAAAATTTGGATCATATTGGAAGAAACAATTTTGTAGGGCTTGCTATACCCTATATTGAAGTATTGATTTTTGAAATGTATGAAATCCTATTTTTTCACTAAAAAAAAGATATAATAAATGAAACCACTATTTACACTATTCATACTTATCATAACTAGCTCCCTACTATCAGCACAAAATATCAATTACGAATCTCGGATTACTAGTTTTTTTGGTAGTTCTTCTTGCGGAAATGATCCAGGCAACGCAAGTCTTGAAGAACATACTTGGCATGGCTACATTTCGGATGATGTTAATACTGCCGAAACTAGCTCTGGATGTATTCAATGTGACAGAAATGGTGATTGCGCCCGTACAGGCAGTTACGCTATTCGCAACCAATATAACGTTACTGCTACACAAATTCGAACTCGTATTGACGCTTGGGAAGACGATGCTGGTGCTCGTTGTGATTTTGATGTAAGTGGAAATGGTGATGATTGCCGAGCCAATCAAACTTGTGTATATAATTTCACTAATCCTCTTGAGTATCAATGGACCAACTTCGACCAGACTTGTGGAACAAGTGATTATAACATGAATACATTCTATCGTTATCGTTATGCTACGGTTGCTCTTTCTGATGCTGTTGAAAATTCGGAATTATACACTACAGGAGGAAATCGTCCTTTTTGGGGCTCACGAGGCAATTGGTCTAATGTAGGTAACGACTGTGCTACTTCTGGTACTATCTCTGACAATCAGACATCTAGTTTAATGACAACGGTTAGTTGTAAAAGTCAAATTACGTTTCAATGGAGAGTTTCCTCTGAATTAGGTGCTGACTGGTTAGAAGTCTACATCAATGGTGTTCGCAGAGATAGAATATCGGGTATACAAGGATGGACAACAAAAACAATTAATTTAGATTTTGGAGATAATACAATAGAATGGAGATATGCTAAAAATGGAGCTATTTCTGTCGGCGAAGATAGAGGCTATATTGATCAAGTAGCGTTTGTCAATGCCAACACCATTAATCCAGGTAGTATCTCTGGTAATCAAACTATTTGTTCTGAAGGAGACCCTAGTAATTTGGCTTCTACTAATCCAGGAGAAATCTATTCCAATACCCCAATCTATCAGTGGCAATTTAGCAACGATAATTCTAATTGGATTAATATAGGTAGCTCTAATGGATTGAGTTACGATCCACCTAGTGGCTTGATTCAAACTCGTTATTATAGAAGACGTTTGCAAGATGGATGTGGAAACACAGCTTACTCTAATACGGTAACGGTTACTGTCAATCCTCTGCCCAATGCCGATTTGTTAAGCCCGCCTGCTATCTGCCCTGGAGGTTCTGCTAACGTTGTTTTTGATGCTTATGCTGGTACAGGACCTTGGGATATTGTTTACAATGGAGTTAGCTTAAATAATATTTCTTCTGGAACAAATATTAACGTTGCTCCAGCCAGTACAACTACTTATAGTCTAAGTTCTATTACGGATGACAATGGTTGCGTTAGGACAATTGGTTTTGGTTCCAATGCCAAAGTTATTGTTAATACAAATTCAACCGATCCAACCATTACCCCCGTTTCTGGCAAACAATGCCCCAACACAACCATGACCTTGTCTGCGAATGGAGGAACCGAAGGTACAGGCTCTAACATCCAATGGTACACAGGTCCCAATGGGACAGGCAGTCATATCGGAACGGGTAACACTATTAATATTGTTCCAACTAGTACAACTACTTACTACGCTCGTCGTGAAGGAACATGCAACACAACAAATGACGATTCAGAAGTTGTTGATGTAAAAAACTATATCTATACTCCTGTAGGCTTAACACAATCTGTCGATTATTGTACGGATAATAATGGCTGGCATCACTTCTTTGATGCGAATGACGACATTATTTTCTCTGTCAGTGGCGACTTATCTGGAGCAACGTCAACGCCTACTATTGCCATTAACAACAATGGCAGTTACTATCAAACGACAGTTGGTGCTGTTGGTTCTTGTGCCAATGGTTGGACACCAGGAGAAGAATTTTTTGAATTGCCTCGTAGTTGGAATGTTGAGTTTTCAGGAACATTAAATCCTCCTTACGAGGTACGCTATTATTTTCCTCTCAACGAAAAAACAGACGTAGAGAATGCTGCAATCAATCATATGGCAATAAATTCAGATTGTAATTATACCTACAAGTATTCTTATCCCAATGGCTTTTATTGGTTCAAAAATATTGGTTCTACTTACAATGCCCCTCAATTTGATGAGCCGACAAAACTATCAGGCAACAATGGTAGTGTCAATGGCATTAATTATTCACAAATAACAGGTATTACAAGCTTCTCTGGAGGATCAGGTGCTGTTGCGTTAACGCCAGATCCAGGTTTGCCTGTTGAATTAACAACCTTTAAAGGTTGGAACGAGAAAACTTCTAATGTTTTACAATGGATGACAGAAACAGAGCTAAACAATGACCGTTTTGAAATTGAGCGCAGCATCAATCCACAAGAAGGATTTGTAAAAATTGCTACGGTTGATGGAGCAGGAACAAGCAACCAACCTCTTAGCTACTTATTTGAAGATCAAAATCCTATGTTAGGGGTTAATTATTACCGATTACGACAAATAGACTTTGATGGTACTTATACCTATTCTAATATTATCGCTATTGAGGTTGAAGGTACAAAAGGCAAACAAATGTTTTTCCCTAACCCAACATCAGCTATAGTTAATTATCAATTAGATGCCAGCCAAGAAGAAATGTTATCCATTACAATTATGGACATTCTAGGAAAAACATTGTATCAAACAAATTATCAAATCACACTAGGTATTAACACGACTTCGATTGACTTGAGCGATTATACTTCTGGCACTTATATTGTCAAAATTCAAAACAATCAAGGCAAGGTAATTGCAACAGAAAAAATTGTAAAACACGTAGAGTAATTCGTCCGTCACAAGCCCTTTATTAAAAAAAATATTTTATATTATAATATTCCATTGATTATTATTCGCCACGCTCATGAGAGCGCAAGGCTAGTTCCCTCTGGTCATGAGCTTGGGCTTTTGTGCTACTAGCACAAGCCTACTCGGCAAGCTTAGTTTTTTAGTTTTTCTACGAACCCACAGACTCACGAAGTAAAAACATAAAAAGAACATCTTACATCAGTTTGACTACCAGCACTTTATTATAAAAACTAACAAAAACACATCTTACTAATAATCAACTGCGAAGCACTCCTGCAATACCACGTAGTAGCAGCAAAGCTAACTAAAAGCGTAGCGCTCACAAAGTACCACGTAGTAGCAGCGAAGCTAAACTAATACGATTTTGCAACGGAGTAATGGTATTAGAAATTTGATATAAATATCAAATGAAAAAGCTTATCTCATTCGAGATGAGCTTTTTTTATTGTTCTATCTCCTGCTAGGGATTAATTCCCTAATAATGTTCACTCTTTTGTGTCAAAAAATCATATAATTTCAAGTTTATTTCCCTTACTAAAGTTAAAGTATTGTTTATTAGGTATTAATAACGTATTTTTAAACTTGCTTAATTTTATTTTTTTAATATCCCTTATACAATTATTACACAAATTTACTTATGAAACCACTATTTACAATAGTTATGTTAATGGCTAGTGCTTCTCTCCTGCTAGCTCAAAACATTGATTATGAATCTCGAATTACACAATTCTACGGTAGCAACTGTGGCGGAGAGGCTGGCAACGAAGAACACACTTGGAAAGGATGGATTAGTGACAACGTAAATACAGCCGAAACTTACTCTGGTTGTGTTACAAGAGATCACAACGGCGCTGTGACACACACGGGTTCATGGGCTACTAGAAATCGATACAATGTCACCGCTACTCAAATTAGAACAAGAATTGATTCTTGGGAAGACGACATCGGCGATCGTTGTGATTTTAACACAAGTTTCTTCAATGATGATGACTGTCGAGCCAACCAAACTTGTACTTATAATTTTACCACCCCATTAGAATATCAATGGACCAACACAAATAGGACTTGTGGTACAGGCGATTACAATATGAATACATTTTATCGTTATCGCTATGCTACAACAAGTATTCCTAATGCTGTTGAAAACACAGCGGAAACATTCACAACTAGTGGCTCAAGACCTTTCTGGGGTTCTAGAGGTGCTTGGTCAAGTGTTGGTGGCGATTGTGCCACTTCTGGAACAATTACACACAACCAAACTTCTAGCTTTTCGACCACTGTTTCTTGCAAAAGTCAAGTCGTTTTTAGATGGAGAGTATCTTCAGAAGCCAATTATGACTATTTAGAAATTTATGTCAATGGGGTACGTAGAGACCGAATTTCAGGGACTGTCGGTTGGGCAACTAGAACCATAAATTTAGATTTTGGAAATAATACCGTAGAATGGCGTTATGACAAAGATGGCTCTGTTTCTTCAGGGGAAGATAGAGGTTATGTGGATGAAATCCGTTTTATTGACGCCACCAATAATAACCCAGGCAGCATCACAGGAAACCAAAGCATTTGTTCTGGAGGAAACCCTAGCAATTTCCCTTCTGCAACTGCGGGGCAAGCTTATACGACTACCCTTAATTATCAATGGCAATATAGTAATAACAATAGCACATGGACAAATATAGGGGGAGCAACGGGACTAGCCTACGACCCTCCTGCTGGGTTAACACAAACTCGTTATTATAGAAGACGACTTTTGGATGGTTGCGGACTGGTAAGTTATACCAATACGGTTACAGTTACGGTAAATCCATTGCCTAATGGAAACTTGTCAAGTGGTGCACCAATTTGTCAAGGCAATTCGAGTACAATTACATTCAACCCTACTGCGGGGGCAGGACCTTGGGATATTGTTTATAATGGTAATACATTAAACAATATTGCTGCTGGCACCAACATTCCTGTTACTCCAGGAAGTACAACTACCTATACATTAAGCTCTATTACTGATAACAATGGATGTGTGCGAACGACGGGATTAGGTAGTCCAACAACCGTTGTTGTAAATACCAATTCTACTGCTCCTACCATTGCTAGTGTTTCGGGCAAAGTTTGCCCTAACTCTACCATCGCCTTAACAGCCAGTGGAGGTGCGGCAGGAACTGGATCTAATATCGTTTGGTATACTGGTCCTAATGGAACGGGAACAGCGCTAGGTGTTGGAAATTCAATTAGCGTTACTCCTAATAGTTCGACAACTTACTATGCTCGTAGAGAAGGCACTTGCAATACAACCAACGATGATACCGAATTAGTAACGGTAAAAGACTTTGTCTACACTCCCATTGGTGGCACTACTTCTGTAGGTTATTGTACAGACAATGCAGGATGGAACCATTTTTATGATTTAAATGATAACATTATTTTTTCAATAGAAGGCGATTTGACAGGGGCAACTGTAGCTCCTGTTGTAACAATTACCAATAATGGTAGCTATTATCAAACTACTGTTGGAGCTGCGGGTCTTTGTATCAATGGCTTGAGTCCTGGTGAAGAATTTTTTGAATTGCCTCGCAGTTGGAATGTAAACTTCTTGGGAACCTTAAATCCTCCTTACAATGTTCGTTACTACTTCCCTGCTAGTGAAAAAACAGATTTAGAGACAGCTGCTGCCAACCATATTGCAGCGAATACAGCTTGTAATTATACCTACAAATATCCTAACCCAAATGGTTTCTATTGGTTTAAAAATGAAGGAACAACTTATCTTCCTCCTCTATTTGATCAACCAACCAAATTATCGGCAACAACAGGCACCATTGGAGGAATCAACTATTCAGAAATTACAGGTATCACCAGTTTCTCTGGTGGTGCAGGAGGAATCGCTCTATCTCCTGATACAGACTTACCAGTAGAGTTTGCCAATTTTAAAGGTTGGAACGATCATGCTGTGAATGTATTGCAATGGGTTACAGAAACGGAGCTTAACAACGAACGTTTTGAGATTGAACGTAGTATAGACCCACAAAATGGGTTTACAACAATTGGTGTAGTTAGTGGTGCTGGAAATAGCACGGAAAAATTAACTTACTTATTTGAGGATACGGCTCCTATGTTGGGAACCAATTATTACCGTTTGCGCCAAGTAGATTTTGATGGCACCTATACCTATTCAAAAATCATTGCGATCAATGTCAATGGTCTAAAGGGAACTCAGGTATTTTTCCCTAATCCAACATTGGGCGTTGTCAGTTACCAATTTAGTTCCACTAAAGAAGAAACACTTCATATCTCTATTATTGATGTGCTTGGAAAAACAGTATCAGAAACGTTTTATCAAACTACTCCTGGTATTAACACTAAAAGAATTGACTTAGAAGCTTATCCTGCGGGAACTTATTTAATCAAAGTTCAAAATAGTACAGGCGAAATTATGGCAACGGAGCGTATTGTCAAAAAAGCACCTTAATACTCAATAGTTAGCTTTGCTACTATATAAAATTTAATACTAAAAATGCCTCTATTCTTTCTGAGAAGTAGAGGCATTTTTCTATTTTTTATAGAATCGTTTCTTTAGACTTTTTAGAAGTTGTTAAAAAATAGTAGTTCGTTGATTAGTTCGCTACGCTCATGAGGGCGCAAGCTTAGTTTTTTACTTTTTTACCAAAAAGATAAAAAAGCACATTTATATTAGTTTGATAACCAAAACTTTAACACAAAACGCAACAAAAGCACAATTTGCTAATTATCAAACTAATAAAGTTTAGCTGCGCTGCTACTGCGTGGTTTCAACGAACTATTGAAAAAAATTATTCTTCAAATATCTAATAACGTTTTTTCTTTGATTTAAAAGACTTCCCACGTTTGCCACTTCTTCCCCCATCTCTTGATTTCCCTTCTTTATTTCTCTTAAATTTTCCGCCGCCACCAGAACGACCTCTACTGCTACCATCTCTTCTTCCCTCTCTTCGGTCTGATGTACGCTCAATCAATACGTCAACACCAGCTATCTTATTTTTGCTAGAACTAGCCAACATCTTATCTTCGTATGCCTTATCAATTTCAAAAAAGGAAAACCCTTTCATGATTTCGATTTTTCCAATTTCAACACCTTTTACTCTTAAACTGTCATTGATCAGCCCAATCATTCTAGGAGCAGTCATTTTGTGTTTCGACCCAACATTGACATAAAAACGAGCAAAACTAGAGTTGTCACCACGGTCACGTCTTCTACGATCTTCACGCGAACGTCTACCTTCTTTTCCTGGTGTTATGTTTAGATCTGGTGCATTTTTGTAGTAACTCAAGAAACGCTCAAACTCTAGAGTAACAAATTTTTGAAGAATTTCTTCTTTTGAGAAGTTTGAAAGTTGTTCGTATACTGTTGGCAAAAACTTCTCAATACTAGGGTCAACTTCAGTAGTTGCAATCTTATTAATCGTCGTGTACATACGTTTTTCGCAAACTTGCTCTCCCGTGGGTATCAATCGACGTTCAAATTTTTGACCAATTTTCTTTTCTAAGATACGAATCTTATGCGTTTCTTTGGCTGTTAGCAAAGCAATAGAAGTTCCTTTGTTTCCAGCACGTCCTGTACGACCACTTCTGTGAATATAATTCTCAAGTTGATCTGGGATTTTGTAATGCAAAACATGCGTCAAGTTGTTCACATCAATACCACGAGCAGCAACATCAGTTGCTACCAATAATTGAATATTTTTCTTGCGGAAACGCCCCATTACATAATCACGCTGAGCTTGTGACAAGTCCCCATGTAGCGCATCTGCTGAATAACCATCCGCCATCAACCAATCTGCCACCTCTTTGGTTTCTGCACGAGTACGACAAAAAACGATTCCATACATTTCAGGAGAAATATCTGCGATGCGTTTTAACGCACGATAACGATCCGAAGAACGAGCAACGCAGTAAACATGTTTAACGTCTAAATTGGCAGAGTTTCTTGAACTTACCTCAATTTTTTCGGGATTACGCATGTAATTTTCTGCAATTGCATCAATTTCTCTAGGCATGGTTGCTGAGAATAATAGCCCTTGCTTGTCTTCGGGAGTAGAAGCCAAAATAGCATCCAACTCATCTTTGAAACCCATTGTCAACATTTCATCGGCTTCATCCAACACCAAGAAATTGATACCACTAATATCTAATTTGCGACGTTCAATAAGATCTCGAACACGCCCAGGTGTGCCTACAACAATATGACAACCTTTTCTCAATTGACGAATTTGCCCATCTATTGGCGCTCCTCCATAAACAGAAACAGTCTCAATCCCTCTTTCATATTTTGTATAATCGGCAATATCTTTGGCTATTTGGATACACAACTCACGCGTAGGACACAATACCAAAGCCTGAATGGTTCTGGATTTTTTATCTAATTTATGAATAATGGGTAGGCTAAATGCGGCGGTTTTGCCTGTCCCTGTTTGAGCCAAAGCAACCAAATCTTGGTCAGACTCTAAGACAAAGGGAATAGCTTGCTCTTGTACTTTTGTTGGATTTTCAAATCCTAAATCATCTAGAGCTTTTAATACATTGGGGGTTAACCCCAAATCCTCAAATGTTGACATTTTTTCTGTTTCAACGTGTAAAAATACAATACTTCGTAAAGAAAATTGACACAAAGATGCTTTTTTGTTGCTGTGATAGCAGAGCAATAAAGCTACGAAGTACTAAAAATTAAATATAGCCGCTTAATTCCCCCGTACTCAAAAAAACCATAAAGCAAAAGCGCATTAAGAACATGCTTAAATTGACCGCAAAGGTACGTTTTTTTTTACAACTAAAAGACCTTTTCCCTAAACTATTCTAAAGTTCTTATTTTCAAAGATTTGACTAATAGATATAATTCGGAAACTTTTGCCTTGTTTTATTGTTCTAATAAACATTATCAAAACAATTGAATTAATTTTATACCTTTAGGGCTATTTCTCATAACAATATCTAAAATCATGTTTTATTCCGCCATTGGTTATCTATTAACACTATTTATGGCTTTTACCATAATACCTTTAGTTGCTTTCTTTTTGAGAATGCTTTTAATTATGCTCTTTTCCAGAATTTACTGGGGTTTTACGGGCAATAAGTCTCCTGTCAACTTGTTACAGTTTTCGATCAAACTGGCACATCCTATTGGCTTTACAACAGCTATATTTCATGGATTTGCAGCTTTGTGGATGGGGGTTGTTTTCTTTAATGGAATGGATTTGAAACTAGATTTATTTCTACCTGGAATTTTAATTTTCACCTTCATTTGGTTTGGCATCAAACGCATTAATAATCCTGCGAAAGTCAATGTTGACAATAGAATTACCACTACCGACTCGGAAGGACAAGAAACGACTATTATTATTAACCCAGAAATAGAAGACAACTTAACAACAGAGCCATTAGGACAAGATCCTATGAAAATGCTCAACGAACAAATGAAAAATCAATTAAAGGATCAAACCAAAGAATTTATCCAAGGTAATACCATTATTGGTTTAATTGGAAAAGTTACAGGAGTTGTCTTAGGAGCCATGTCCTACATTCCTTTTTAGCCAGTCCTTATTTAGGTGCTACCAAAGAGTTAGAACCAAATAATAAAAATATTTGCCTAAGCTTGGAAAAGGATTCTAGTCCAAAGTTTTAGGCATTTTTTCATTCTAATCAACCCAAATCCACTCCTGCTGTTGATGGTTTTTACTACTAATCTGTACCCAATACAATCCTGTCGGCAATTCTTCTACTGTCAAATCAAAAGTCGCTTCCGTAGTGTACATCTGATAAGTTCTTCTAACAACTACTTGATTCAATGAATTTTTGATAACAACTTCCAACACTTCCCCTCTATCGGCACGTATGTATAGTGCTAAGTTAATTTGATCTAATACTAATTGAGGAGACAATACCACTCTATGCTCTGTCGGCTGCTTGGCAATAAATACAGTGGGGCTATAAGCCAACCGATTCCCATCTTGATACTCTTTTTTTAGACGATAATAATTGTCCTTCTCTTGATCAAAAACCAACCGAGCACCATAAGGGTTTTGAAAATTATTGATTCCTATACTAGGCTTTTCACTCGCTTTAGACCACTGTTGATGATCTGTACTGTGCTCTATAACATAGTCTTCGTTGCTATATTCATGTACACCAATCCAACGCAACATCACTCGATCCAGCTTAGGAATGTCTAATTGCAATTCCAAAACATCTGATTGTATAAAAACAGGCGGAGAAGCATTTGGGCAACTAGTCCCATCTCCTATCGTTTTATCCAAAGGGTTATTATAATGATAAAATACATTTTCTTTTTCATTAATTTCCACAAAATAGCTTCCCCCTTTGCGTGTCATAAACATACGTCCATCCTTCGTCATCCATGTATTGGCTTGCTCCCTTGTATGTCCTGTTGGTAAGTCATAGACTTGTTTTCCAATAACCACTTCTTTGGTGTATAAATCCAAATATTGTATTCTGGACTTTACACCAATACTATATAAAACCTTTTTAATTGGATGATAAGATAAATTTGTCAAAGCCCCTCTCATCGGATTTCTACTTTTGGTAAATCGTCCTGTCTGTATATCCACCCAATACAAACTATCTTCTTGAGGAGCATAGGCACAAAAAATCCCCTCAATCAATGCACCTTTAGTTAATTGAACAGATAATGGATTGCCATTTCTTTCATCAATAGGAACCCATAAAGGCTGTATAGCGCCAGATTGATAAATGCGAAGTAATTCATGTGTGGTGGTATCAAAACTATACAGCAAGCCATCGTCTGTACAGTACGCTAATGCACTTAGAGAGCGTTCAAATCGAGGGAGTATGGGTACCCAAAGTATTTCTCCTTTCGCATTTACGGACAAAATATGCAACTGATTATCAACCAACTGATAAAACCCTGAATGGCAAGAAAATGCGTAAGGCTCTACAACATTTTGAGCTTGTACATTTGTTCTATTGACTATAAATAATAAGATAATGAGTATTCGGTACATTGACAGATTTATCTTGATGATAATAAATAATACTCCGTTGATTATTATTCGCTTTGTTACTCCCTTCGGTCGTGAGCTCGCTATGCTCGGTTCGCTCATGAGAGCGCAAGGCTAGTTCCCTCTGGTCACGAGCTTGGGCTTTTGTGCTACTAGCACAAGCCTACTCGGCAAGCTTAGTTACCAAAAAGATAAAAAATCCATGAAGTATTGTAAATAGACACCGACTATATGAATAGTGTTGCAAATTGTCTGGCGTAGCGGTCTCGTATTTTGAGACCATCCATGTTTTTTCTATACAAAGATAGAAGTATTTAAGTAAGTGGACAGAAAAAAGTATAGTTAAAAATGTAATTGTTTTTAGTGCTGTTCAAAGAAAAAAATTGAAGTTTTAGTGGGCTAAAACGAGATTTTTTGATGAAGAACAGTGCAAAAAGAATTCTATTTTGCCTATAAATTTTTATGAACGATTACTTAATTGTTAGAAGTTTACTAAATAAAAATTAGTTTGAGTATATTCGAGTTAAATGCAATGTATTAATTCTACAGTTAGCTACGCTACTACTCCATTCTAATAACCGTATCCAATGAAACCAACCAAACACTTATGCCAAAGTTGCCATTGCTTAGTTGATGAAGGCTCTAATTTTTGCAGTGTTTGTGGACAAAAAAAGATTACCAAACCACTTTCTTTTAAAGAACTAGTAGGAGATTTTTTTTCTAATTTATTTTCATTAGATTCCAAGTTTTTTCGCACATATGGTGGATTAATATTTTCTCCTGGTAAGTTAACTAGAGAATATACAAAAGGTAGACGCCAACTCTATTACACTCCCATTCGTTTATTTTTATTTGGGTTAACTATTGCCTTTATTCTGCTCAACTTTGTCCTTGCTGACCTCCAAAAATTTGGACAAGATATGGATAAGAATGTCCAGATTGAATTGTATAAAGACTCCCTTCGCACGCAATTTTTTCTTGCCTTTCCAGATTCTACTGACCACCAAATGATTGATAGTCTATTAGATCAAAACAATATATTAAAGGGACTTGGCAACTCATTTCTTTCCTTTGGGAGCGACGATAATATTCTTATGGAAGATTTATACAAGCTAGATGGGGAAGAAATTATTAACAAGTACAACATAAGAGGTTTCTTTCAAAAACAATTTGTCATACAACTATCTAAGGCAATCAAGACACCAGGAAATTTTCAAATTTACTTGCTAAGCCATATTTCTTGGATTATTTTAGTTTCCATCCCATTTATTGCGCTGCTACTAAAATCATTATACATACGACGCGAGAGAACTTATATTGAGCACATCGTATATGCATTGCACCTTCATACGTTTATCTTTATGGCTTGTACGATCTTGTTTATTTACTTATTAATTAACAACAATCACCTACTTGGTCCTATCCTATATACTTTAATTGTTATTGGCGTTTATTTTATTCTTTCGTTAAAAAACGCTTATCAACAATCAGCAATCAAAACCAGCTTCAAAGTTATTTTATTTTTATTATTTTATCCTCTTATTATTACTATTGCCCTTTCTATCTTTTTAGTAATCAACTTTTTTGCCTTTTAAAAACTCACAGAAGGTTTAACAGCTTTCTTTTTCTGAAACAAATCAATTCGATGCAATTCAGGAATTAAAAAACCAATTGCCGCCCCTACTAAATAACCTGTTACCACATCTGTCCAAAAATGCTTGCCTGCCTGTTGCCTCAACACCCCTGTTACGGCAGGAAAAGTAGCTGCTGCTGCCCATACCCAAGGAATAGCTTTGCTTCCTTTGTTATAATCTTGAAAAATTTTAGCCGTCATAAAACACATTGCTGCCGTCATAGAGGTATGCCCAGAAAAGAAAGCATATTGGGCATCTTTTTCTTGTTTATAATGCAGAGCAACATTTTCGTTGTACACAAATGGACGAGGACGTCTAACGATATTTTTGGTCAAACTAGTCAAAGCTCCTGTCAAAGCAATCGTTTCAGCATACATCAATCCAATTTTTAAATAATCTTTGCGAACCTTGCGATCTGCTAACAATGTAAACGGTACCGCAAAACTTGTATACAAAAAAACATCGCTAACCCTCGCCACTGGCATCGACCAGTTATAAGTCGCTGCTTGATCTACGCCCCACACATCCCTTCGGTTCAAAGAATTGATATAACTTTCTGACAAAACAGGTGTTTGGCTATCCAAGATTAAATAAGTTACCCCTGCGCCTACTGCTGTAGTGATAATTGGAACATCCACTGCCCAAGATAGACGGTATGGAGAGGAAAATGTAGTTGAATTATCTTGCCCAAAGCTCCCCCAATAACTAAGTAAAAGAAGGTAAACTACCAATAACTTTTTCATTGATTTGATCTATTTTTTTATAATGCTTTTACCATATCACTATCGAGCAAAGAATACAATCAATGCAATAATTGCGACAATCAATAGAACTAATCCAGCTACTTTAAACCAAGATGTAGGCTTCGTTCCACTAATTTTTCCTGTCTGACCATTAACTGCAAAGTGATAGGTTTTGTCGTTGTAAATATAAGAACAAATCCAAACGGGTAAAATAATATGCTTAAAAGTCTGCCCCCAACGCTGTACATTGATCGACAAGCCTCTTTGTGTATCTCCCCCTAAAGCTTCACTAGCCATTTCTCTCAATTGCTTTGTCATTTGTTTTTCTGCAACATGGTAACCTTCCAAAACATCCAAACTATAAATTTCTGCTTCCCAACCTACCATCAATGTATTGGAATAGTTAACTACTTTATCCAAATCAAACGGATATATGGGCGTGATTACTTTGTGAGGCAAGCCTTTGGAAGCAACAATCAATACATCGTCAAAAAAGTGATCAAAGCTACCACGATCGTATTCCCAACGTGTCTTTTTAACTTGACGGGTTTGAGATTCTCCATCACTATCGGTGTAGTGTTCTGTTTCATAATAATAATATCCCGCTTCGCCCGACCATTTCGTATAGGTCTTCGTATCGTATGTCCAAAAGGGAACATAAATGCCATGTACATCACCCAATTCAGCCAAAGTCTGTAGTTTATTGGGTTTGAACCAGCCCTCTTTTATCCAATCTTGAAATTTCTTTTTTGCCTCTTTGGCATCTACTTGAAAAGGAATAATTCCCTGTGGTTGAATTAAGTTTTTCTCTAGAGCCGATTCATTCACTTTTTCAGAACCGCAAAAGTTACAACGAACAGACACTTTATCATCCTCTATCATAATTCGAGAACCACAGTTGTTGCAATCAATTACTTTTTTATGTATTTCTTGAGGTGTAAAATAAGACATTGATTGAACAGCATGTTCTAACGACTGTTCCTCTACTAAGTCATTGGCTTGGTCATAAGGTTTGACAAAACCACAATGATCACAGTTGATTTGTTTTTTGCTAGCAGAGTAGCTCAATTCACTCCCACAATTGGGGCAAGGCAATTCCAATACACTTTCTAAAAATTCTTGATTCTGTTCGAATTCATCCATAATTGGGCAATCTATTTTATAAAATAAAGGGAGATTTTTTCAAAAAAGCTTTCTGTGCTTTTTTTGAGGCTGTTGTAGCTAATTTAGTGATTTATAATCAAAATATCCAGTGCGATTCATAAAACTTTGTCAGCAACCTGTAGCGTTAACGTTAGTTATGACAAACAAAATAAGACAATGCTCAATTCATATATTCCACCCTGTACTAATTTTCTCCTTACCTCTTAACATCCCTTAAAAAAAAATTAACATCTCTAAAACACATTCTGAGGCTTATACTTAGTAATTTGGACAAGCTTCCTATTCACTTACATAAATCACTCGTTATCATGAAAAATGCTACCTATGGAGTTTTAGCAACTGCTATTTTTTTGTGTTTTTATATGCAATTTTGGACAGTAACGCCTTCTCCTCTCCCTTCCTCTTCCACGACATCACAAGGTCAAGCCTATTCCCAAACTCCCTCTAATCGAAATGACACCTTGCCTGGAACCTATCAAACGAGCAATAGTGTCACTGGTTTTAAAGATTTAATTTTAGACTCTACCTACACTTACCGATATAGTGTATCAAAGCCTTCTGGCGAATCGGTTGTCTTGGAAGGTTCTTGGGAACTTTCATACAAAGACCAAGATCAACAGATCGTGTTACATCAACCATTGCCCAATGAAGCATGGGAAGATTTAAAAATTGCACACTTAGAAGAACATCGATTCAAAGTAACTCCCAATGGATTGAGGGATTTGTACACCCAAGAAGTTTATTTACAACTCAAAACAAATGAGTACTCTTTGGCTATTTTTAATCAATAGCATTCGTTGAAAAATTTATAAAAAAATGGCTCCTTATTCTATTAACAAGGAGCCATTTTTATGTAAGTAATCGTTCAGAAAAAATTATACAATACAGATTACTTCAATTTTTTATACAAAGGTACTCTAAAGCCAAAGTAAGCGTTGAATTTATCTAATTTATTACCTAGCGCAAATAAATCCAATATGTTGGATGACCCTACAAATACAGGCCCTGCTCTAAATCCTAAGCCCAAGTGAAAGCCTGAGTTTTGAACATAAGAAATAGGCATAGAGAAACCAAACCATTTAAAGTCATATCTTGGTGTTAACTGAAATGAATTGATTCCGACTACTTTGTAAGGATTATTTCTGTCGTACAAAGAAATTTCGCTCAAGAATGAAACATAAAATCCTTTGATGACTTTGTAATCCACAAAAAGATTCATTCTTGAAGGTGTTTGCATCAAATAACTATCTTCTCCTTGATTATGATTAAATTGGCTGGTATCTTGGATAATAATATCATTGATATTATAAAGATATTGGATACCATCAAACATATTAACATCAAATGTTGAGTTTTTAAATGTTACTGTATTAGAAGATGTTTGATCTTTGGACATTGCCACAAAACCAATGTCATGAAACGATAACCCTACTTTCAATTTATATTCTTGTTCGCTGTCTGGTCGGTATTCATAGACACCTCCAAAATCAACTGCAAACCCAAAGTTTCCACCACTAAATTGATTTTGGAAATTAGGGAAACCTCTTCCATTAAAGGCATCTAAAAATGCTTCATTTCCTCCAAAAGAAATTTGTCCTGAAGCATTAATTATCGTGTCTGAGTTATAAAACTCATAAGAAATATCTCTTGCATGTACGTAAAAAGAACCGACACTTTGCAACAATTTCAATGCCCCTCCTACTTTTACATAATGATTATCTTTTTGGAAAATCTCAGCTCCAAACGTAACGCTATACTCATTCCAAGCCATTGCCGACAAATAAGAATAATCATCTTGATAAGAAAAACCATAATAAGTAGAATCTTCCAACCCAGAAGCACTCATTCGAATTAGGTCTTTATTAATTCCTCTTGCATTCAAAGAGAACTTACTTTTGATACCAAAGCCTATTCCCATTTTATCATTAATAGAAACTAGACCGCTTACCAAATTAATTTCACCATTAAAAGCTAAATTTGCTTGGTCGCTCCCATTATCTTTATAGGTCAATCGATCAAAAAAGTCTCCTCTTCCATTAAAAAGACTATCTTGACTAATACTAGCATAGTCGTTAACAAACGATAAATTATATCCAATAAAACTAACATCAGCTTTGAAATAAGGAGTGACAACGTTGGCGGGGTTAATCCCCAATCCAAGTTCTCCTGCATAATGAGATTCTGCTACTCCAGAGTAGATTTGTGCCTGTAGTTGGCATAAAAATGCAACAACAGCGAATGCTGTCAGTGTAATTTTTTTCATGGTTTTAGTTTTTATATAAAATTTAAAAAAATACTATTTAAGTATCTACACACTATTTTGACATCATTAAAAAATTGTTGCTCAAGGCATTAATTGACATAATATATTTTATCTAGTTGTAGACTTGCTTAAAATGCCCCCAAATGTAAATAAAAATTTGATTTATCCTTCTTTATTCTTTTATTTATATTTGTTTTAATTCATCCAGCAACTTCGCATTGGTTCTTTTTAAATCTTGTATATTTACAAAGTTGCCCTACTTAGTTCTAGTTTCTATACAATCCTGAAAAGAGAAGAATTAAGATTCTCAAATCAATAGATTATTACATGCAAAAGATAAAACTACCCTTTCACATTGTTCAACTCCAAATGGAGCATAATCCTGATATTATTACTACCCCTATACTAGATAATGGGGTGCTTTGGGTCAATATTCCCGCTCCTATGATGGCTGGAAAATTTGGCGATAGTTATCAAGATAAATTATTGGACAAAGGAGAATATGACACTTTACTGGACTATTACGTTCAAGGAGATTTCGAACAAAAGAAAGTAAACGTTCATTTCAAAGCAGGTAAATCCCAAATTGCGTTTCGAAATTTAGAGGTCACTTTTGATTACTTCATACAAACACATCACCAAGGTTTTTGGGCTATTGTTCCTGCACTGGGTGTAGAAGCGTTTACAACAGAAGTAGCCGAAATTGAAACTGCTGTTCAAGAAGCCATTCGCTTGGATTTTATGCGTAAACAACGGTTGAACTTGCTGCAAGATGTTATCTCTACCTTGTGGTTTGAAAAAACAACTCTAAGTACAGAGCTGCTAGATTTGCGTACTTATACACCTAGTGAAATTGCTTCCTTGCAAGAAGAAAAGAAAAAGGAATTATTGCCTAAAGTTGCTCAGAAAGTCTTAATTGACACTCCATCTCTTTTTGGGTATGAAAAAGAACTGACACAACTAGCCGATATTGTTACTGGTAGATACAACAAAAATGTTTTGATTGTAGGTCGTTCTGGAGTTGGAAAGAGTACTTTGGTCTGGGAACTGGCACATCAACGCAAACGCTTCAAACTTTCTCCTACTATTTGGGAAACAACTGCTTCTACTTTGATTAAAGAGTTGAGTGGAAATGTGGGTTGGCAAGAAAACTTAACGTTGCTTTGCAAAGAATTGACTCAAAGAGGTGATGTTTTATTCATTAGAAATTTATTAGAACTCTTTGAAGTTGGTCAATACCAAGGTAATAGTGTTAGTATTGCAGATTATTTGAGGGAATATATTGCACGAGGTGAAATCATTATTATTTCAGAATGTACCGACGAAGAGTTTGCACGAATAGAAGCGCGTAGTCCTAACTATGTTAATAATTTTCAAATAATTCAATTATCAGAACCACAAAGCAGTACCGCCTTAGAGTCGATTATCCTTCAGAAGGTGGAACACATTGCTCATACAGAGAAAATAGTTATTGAACACGAAGCCATTAAAGAAACCATTCGACTGAACAAACGTTATACGCCTTATTCTGGCTTCCCTGGAAAACCAATCCGATTTTTAGAGAGTATTCTTATTGGTTCTAAAGCGAAACAGAAAAAAATGCAGCAACAAAAACAGTTGTATGTTTTAAACCGAACAGAAGTTATCCAAGCATTTTGTGAGGAAACAGGAATGCCTGCTTTTATGGTAGACCCTTCGATTCCCATGGATTTGCCTTCTGTTGAGCATTTTTTTCATAGCAATGTCTTTGGGCAAAATCATGCCGTAGGTATTTTAGTTGACATCTTAGCCTCTGTCAAAACAGCGCTCTTGCGCCAAGGTAAACCCATTGCCTCCATGCTTTTTGTTGGACCTACAGGTGTTGGAAAAACAGAAATGGCAAAAGTTTTAGCGCAGTTTATGTTTGGAAGTAGGGACAAAATGATTCGCTTTGACATGAGTGAATATTCTACTCCTTATGCTGTTACTCGACTAACTGGAGAGAGCTATTTTTCAGATGGTTTACTGACTTCTGCCGTTCGACGAGAACCTTTCTGTGTTTTGTTATTTGATGAATTAGAAAAAGCACATCCTTTATTCAATGATTTGCTCTTGCAAATTTTGGGTGAAGGCCGCTTGACCGATAGCCAAGGGAAAGTTGTTAATTTCTGTAGTTCTATTATTATCATGACTTCTAATATTGGTGCTAAAAAGCTTCAAAATAATGACATCGGTTGGGTAGAAGATAAGACAGAAAAAAGAGAAGCCGAACACTTCACCAATGAAGTCCGTCGCTATTTCCGTCCTGAAATTTTTAATAGAATTGATCAAGTGGTTCCTTTTTATTCTTTGACCCAAGATGTTGTTCGATTTGTGGTTGAAAGAGAACTAGAGATATTTAAGAAACGGGAAGGAATCTTGCATAGAAACTTGGAGTTTAAACTATCTAGTGACTTGTACGACTTTTTGTGTGCAACAGGGTACAATCCCAAATATGGCGCAAGAGCATTGCAACGAACGCTTAGAGAGATTCTTATTATCCCACTAGCCCACCAATTGAATCAATATAGTTTTGATGAAAAATTAGTCATTGCTGTTGACATTCAAGACGAGGCATTAGTTATTGATATTGAAGCCGATCCTCTCAAACTAGAATTGATGCTAGAAGAGTTGACTCAAAACGAATACATGGATTTTGCCAGCGAGTTGCGTCAAAACATTGTTCAGCTCTTTGAAGGGAAATTTTATGTTCGCTTGTTGAGTGAATTGGACATTCTAAAACGTTCTAAACGCAAAAATGCCAAAGGATTCTGGGCAGATGAAAAAAAATCATTGCAGTATACCAATTTCTTGGCATTAGAAGATAAGTTTGAGCAGCATCGAAAAATTATTGAAAATTACGAGTTAGACATGGCACTAACATCAATGGGACTAGCTACTCTAAATACCACTGTTTATAAAAAAATGGAACAGTGGGAAAAGGATTATTTTGATCTTAAATTGGAATTGTATGGAATGCTTCGAGAAGACAGTGGCGGAATCTATTTAGGCATTTATGGTCAACATCCTCAACGTTTATTGCAATACTATATTGATATTTGTAAAGAAAAATCGTTTGAATGGACAGCACGTACGGTATGGTATAATGAGGCGATTTATAATAAAATGGTAGATGCTCTGGAAACAGAAGAAGAAAATGCTACTCCCAAAGTCAAAGCACGCCAATACCACAAAAAACCGTTCTCTTTGGAAGATAAAAATCGCTGGAAACCCGAGCAGAAAAAAGAACACAAAGATGACATTTTACTAGGAATTGAGTTATTAATCAATGGTCTAGGCGCTAACATCTATTTTGACCAAGAAGGTGGTTGGCATCGTATTATTAACGCAGATAATAAATATACTTATTGGGTTCAAGCAAGTCCTAACCAACAACCTACTCCTGAAGAAGTACATCGAAAAAACTTTTTCCAACAATACAAAAAGCCTAGAAGGACCTACTCTCCGACTCATCTAGAGGACACCGTATTCAAATCCCCTAAACGAGAGCTACGTCCAGTCGAGCAGCTACCACATTTAATTAAAATACTAGATCAGTTATTCAGCAAAAAATTAGATGGTCTTTTGTTTTAGTTGTAGGCTGTCAATCTAATAGACAATTAAAGTTATCTTATAACTTTATCCATACTTTTTTATACTCGCTTGCTTATTTTTATTATAAATAAACATTAAATTAGCTCTTAATTTAACATTTTTTACTTTCTTAAACTTAAACCGAACCATTCACCATGAAGTACTATTCATTGGGCATTGTCTTATCCTGCCTATTAGTAAGTATTAGCACCAGTTTTGCGCAAAAAAACAAACCATTTAAAGCACCATCTAAAGAAGCATTATTATCAACCTCCTACCAAGGCGACACCAGTGTTCCTGCTGCCTACTTAAAAAAAGAATGCTATACCCAAATATCTTATTATAAAGATTTACAAGAACCAGATGGTTTTAAGGCAGATATAACGTATAGAAATCGCATTAAGATTTACAAAAACAAAGGCATAAAATATACCAAAGACAGCATTTACATCTCTATCAGTGATGATTTGAACATTGATAAGTTGTCTCGCTTGACAATTACAACTTATAATCTACAAGATGATAAAGTAGTAAAAACCATTCTTAAAGAAAAAGATTGTATCATTGACAAGCGCCATAAGGATTATCATATTATAAAATATGCTGCTCAAGATGTCTATGTAGGGAGTATTGTTGACATACAATATAGTGTCCGTACTCCGAACCTGGTTGTTCTTCCCACTTGGTACTATCAATCCTATATTCCCATTCAATTTTCCTTTTATGAATTTATGTACCCTGAGTTCATTGATTACAAAGTCACTGCAAATGGTTTGGTAGAGCTTAAAAAGGAAGAAAATAGTACGCTTATCAATTCCGATTTTAATGGCGGAGATATGAACAATCAGTACACCGAAATTAACAAACGTTTTTCGGCATCTAATGTTCCTGCTTTTAAAACCGAGCCTTTTATTGGTTCTTCGCTCAACTACATTGGTTTCTTGGATTTTAATATAGCAGGTTATCAAATTCCTGGCGGCTTTCAACAACAACTCTCTTATTCTTGGGAAGAGGTTGGGCAGAGACTGCTTCAAGGGGCTTCTTTTGGACGACACTTGCGAGAAGTTAAGTTCTTAGAGCCTGTCATCGACAGTCTAACAAAAGGATTAGAAACTCCTAAAGAAAAAGCCTTGGCGATTTTAGGGCATTTGCAAAAAAAAGTCATTTGGAACAAAAAGTGGCAAATGTATAGTGAAAAGCCGCTTCGAATGGTCTATGACAAAGGAGTTGGAAATATTAGTGATGTTAATCTCTTATTGGTAGCTGCATTAAAAAAAGCTGGCTTAAAAGCATATCCCATCATGCTCAGTACAACAGGAAATCGCTTTGTCAATCCTTTGAAACCATCCATCAGTTCTTTTAACTATGTAATTGCAGGGGTAGAACTCAAGGATCAAAAATTTCATTTTTTGGATGCTAATACGCCATTCAGCACCTTAGATTTGTTGCCTTACTATTGTTTGAGCAGTCAAGGATTGCGCTTAGGCGAATACTCCAATTGGGTTGATTTGCCCAACAAAAAATTTGTTAAGAACTATGTCTCTAAAATTAAATTGACCAAGGATGGCTTGGCAACAGGAACCTTGCAATATGTTGGAAAGGACTATGGTGCTTATGAGTTGCGCAATATGTGGAAAAAAGCAGGCAATCAACTGCGTTTTTTCAAGCAATTGGAGCGGGATCATCAGGGTTTAATCATTCAATCTGGTAGTATTAAAAACATGGAAGGTAATCACCAATCGGTTGCATTGGATTTGTTAATTCGCATCAAAAACAACTATAAAATAAATGCTCAAACGGCTAGTTTCACCCCAACTTACCTAAAGGTGTTGGACGAAGCATTCTTTACGTCAGAAACTAGAGTCTGTCCCATACAATTTCCCGTATTAGAAAAGCAAAGTTTTGTTATGAGTATTGAAATTCCGCAAGGGTATCAAGTTAAATCGTTGCCTCAATCTGAGATTATTCGTTTGCCCAATAAAGCGGCACAGTATAGTTATAGCGCATCCGTTGTTGGTGAAAACATCCAAATAGTGTATAGTTATCAATTAAAGCAAAGGTATTTTCCTAGTAGTATCTACCCTGAGCTAAAAGCTTTTTATGAAGCCATTCTAAGAAAACAAAAGGAATCTATTATCTTTAAGAAAACTTAGTACATTGTTTCTTAGATTAGTAGTTAGCTAATTATCATTTTTCATTTGTAATACTTCGTGTGTTTTTATAAACAATACACGAAGTATTGTTTTGTTTGCCCTGATTTAAATACAAGTATCTTTGTTGCATAAGATTTGACAACACCATCACCAATTTTCACCACAATGCCTATATTGCTTTCTTTACTCTTATTTTTAGCTCTTATTTTCCTTCTTTTTTTTATTAAAACAAGAATTCGAGCAAAGAAAATAAAACCGACCATACAATTGAACAAGGATTGGTTTCCGACAAACGTTTCGCCCTTGACACCAACAGCCTACCAACGACCTGGTGACCAGACATTTTTAACCTATCCTGAATGGTTTTTAGTTTTTAGCCCTGCCGAACAAGCCGCTTATTTTAAACAGCAGACCGCTACTCATTTTCCTTATGAGCAACACGTAGAACAATTTTGGGACAGCTACCATGCTTTGTCTAAAGCCATTGCCCCTTACTTTCCTTACAACAAGCAATACTACACAATGATCCAAGTGATTGGATATAGCACATTGATCGAGTATCGAGGCAAGCTTTTGTATGAAGGTAGTGTGGGACGTTTAACAGACCTCATTCCTTCTAAAATGACGGCAGAAGATCGCTTTTATGCTGCTTATACGCAACGCTATGTTGATTTTATAAAAAAAGAACCTTGGTATCTTTATTCTTTTTTAAAGGAATTTCGGCAGCTTTGGTTTCAAACAACTTGCTTAGAATGGAATTGGATACGCAAGATAGAACGTCGAGTTTTTATTAGTGGTGAATTGCTTTTTAAAGCTTTTTATGGCTTTTTGTTGGGCATGGGAACAAAATCTGCTTATGGCGTTGCTGCACCAGTTACCGCTGTTGTCATTAACCAACTACCACCCGAAGTCGATCAAAACGACTTAGGTTTGGCACTTATAAAGGTACTTTCACCAGAAGCTACGTTAATCACATTGCCCCGCTATGCAGCCTTCAACCCTTCGTTATGTGCTTTGATAAAAGCGGGGGCTCGTATTATAGAGATTGCAGGAAATCGTTCAGCGATTTTACTGACCGTTGTGGTACCCCAAAACTGGGAAGCCCCACAACAGTATTCTAAAGCTATTTTTAGACAAACCATTGCCACCCATAAAACATTAGAACGTGTTGCCTTAGTCGTTCTGGTTGCTAACTTAAGTGCCTTGGTTTTGGAGTTGGAGCAAAAAGAAATTGAGATAGAGCACATTTTTGATTATTAGCCTAATAACTTTTTAAGTAATTAATAACCACCACATGGAGATAACATTTCCTTTAGTTTTTAGATTTGGTCCATTCAGCATATTGGCACATTTGGTTTTTGAAGTGCTAGGCATTGCAATTGGGTTTCAATATTTCTTGTATTTACGTCGAAAACAAAAAGACACTATTTCAGAACCCAATCGGCTTTGGATATTAGTTGGGGCAGCATTAGGGGCACTCATTTTTTCTAGATTAATTGGTAGTTTAGAAAATCCTGTTCAATTTTTTAATTCACCAAATAGACTACTCTATTTTTATTTGAACAAAACCATTGTTGGCGCCTTGTTCGGGGGCTTGATTTGTGTTGAAATCGTAAAAAAAATCATTGGAGAAAAGCGATCTTCTGGAGATTTATTTGTTTATCCCCTCCTATTGGGCATGATGATTGGTCGAATAGGTTGCCTTTCTATGGGAATTCACGAACAAACCTACGGTCTTCCCTCTGATTTACCTTGGGCTTTGTATTTGGGAGATGGTATTCGCCGCCATCCAGTAGCACTTTACGAAATTCTGTTCTTAGGAACGCTTTGGCTATCTTTTGTTTGTATTGAAAAAAACGTTAACTTTAGAGAAGGCATTCGTTTTCAATTCTTTTTAATGGCTTATTTTATTTTCCGTTTTATGATTGATTTCATCAAGCCTGGTTATAAATTTTCTTTTGGGCTAAGTACCATTCAACTTACCTGTTTATTAGGAATGCTTTACTATAGTCGAACCTTTTATCAGTTATTTTTTCATCCTAAACAATTATTACACAATAAGTAGTCGTCCAGAAAAAACTATACTTTACAATAGGTCGCCAATTGTTTTTGAAAATTCATTTAACATTACCCTCAAGCTATATCAACCTTATGCGCAACTACATTTATTATGACCATACACAAAGCCTTTGCAATGAATGTCATCGCACCATCAATGCCAAAGTTATTTTTGAAGATGAGAATGTTTATTTAAGCAAACATTGTCCCACACACGGTCACCAAAAAGTATTAATTGCAGACGATATAGCCTATTACAAGCAAATAAGAAATTATAACAAAGCATCAGAATATCCTTTAAAACCTCATACAGAGACCAAATACGGTTGTCCGTATGATTGCGGGATTTGTCCTGATCACGAACAACATTCTTGCCTAACCTTAATTGAAATTACAGATCGTTGCAATTTAACCTGTCCCATTTGTTATGCTAGTTCTTCTCCTTCCTGTGGCAATCATCGAAGTTTGGAGGAAATTAACAACATGTTAGATGCCATTGTTGCCAGCGAAGGAGAGCCTGATGTCGTTCAAATTAGTGGAGGAGAACCCACCATTCATCCCCAATTCTTTGAAATATTAGACTTAGCAAAATCAAAACCCATCAAGCATCTAATGCTCAATACCAATGGGCTTCGAATTGGAACAGACTTTGAGTTTGCCAAACGCTTAGCAAGTTATATGCCTCGCTTCGAAATTTACTTACAATTTGATTCTTTTAAACCAGAAGCATTGTTGAAATTAAGAGGCAAGGACTTGACTAAAATTCGCCAAAAAGCACTAGACAACCTCAATCAACTCAATCTATCTACCACGCTAGTAGTAACCCTTCAAAAAGGTTTGAACGATGACGAAATTGGGACAATTATCAACTATGCATTAAAACAAAAATGCGTTCGAGGAGTGACCTTTCAACCCATACAAATTAGTGGTCGTTTAGAAGAGTTTGATCCTAGCAAAGACAGATTGACCAATACAGAAATTCGTCGCAAAATTTTAGAACAAGCACCTATTTTTAAACCCAACGACTTAATACCTGTGCCTTGCAATCCAGATGCGTTGGTGATGGGCTATGCCTTGAAAGTAGCTGACAAAGTCATTCCTCTAACTAGTTTGGTTGACCCAGAAGCCTTGCTCAATAATTCTAAAAATACCATCGTTTATGAACACGATCAAGTTCTAAAAGGAAAAATATTAGACGTTTTTAGTACGGCTCAATCGGTTGATACAGTTCAAGAAGGTTTTCACGATTTACTTTGCTGTTTGCCCAATATCGTTGCTCCTGAATTAAATTATAGCAACCTTTTTAGAATTATTATCATGAATTTTATGGATGCTTATGACTTTGATGTACGAGCAATTAAAAAATCTTGTGTTCATATCGTCAATACAGATGGAAAAATAATTCCTTTTGAAACAATGAATCTATTTTATAGAAATGATGAATTAAAGCTAAAATTGAACGTTCTTCGACAAGAAGTTCTGCCTAATTAACAGAAATCGACAAGCCTAGTATTATGGAAAATTCAGGAAAAATTATTGGTATCAATCTACTTCTTTTTATACTCTATACCTTACTAATTCATGCAGGTGATAATGGTGATGCAGCATTGGCGGGCGCTATTATTGCCTACATCCATGCTGGAGGTATATTCGTTGTAGGGCTTTTTATGGCTATTTTTAGCAACGACCCCAATCGTTCAAGAGGGATGTCGCTTATTTTAGCAGGATTATTAATTGCAATCATTGGGTTTTCAGTTTGTTTAGGAACATTAAGCCTCAACATTCATTAACAACACGAATAATAGCAATAAATGCTTAAGAGAAAATACCATAACACCAAACAACCTCGTAATATTCTGTATTTATTAAAATAAAAAAGTAAGTACAGAATATTAACGATCATTGCATATTAGTTGTAAGCTTATCAATTCCTCTAGAAATAACGCATCTGTTCCATTGTGCGTGATTTTTTATACTCAATTTTCACCTGTTTATCTTTCGGATATTTGATAGAAAAGCCAAATGTCAACGCTTTGTTTTGAGTGGAAGGAATCGTCAAATTCCAAGATAACACCCCTGTCTTTTCATCATAAGCAGCATTGGACTTTTCATCAACGGTAATAACAACATCTTTATCTGAAGAGATCGGAACTTGATCCAAAATTTCAATATTAATTGGCTTTGAATGATTGTTTCTAACCACTATATCATAAGCAATTGTTGCTTTTTTAGAAGTCCCCAAAAATACTTTTTTAGAAGAACCTTTTACCTTTTTTCTAGATAGAACAACGTTGGGGTCTCGACCCAACGAAACAGATAACGTATCGCTCAAATTATCAATACTCAATCGAGATTGTCCTATGTATTTCTTATTGTTATAAATATTAATAGGACCACTAACCAAATCCAAGTCCTCCCACCCGACAACTTGCGCTAATAAAAAAGCATCCTTGTCTAATTTAGGGACAGCATAATGCTTGTAAGTCGCAGGCAGTTCAAATTGCTTTATATCTACCGAATAAGGCTTTCGATCAGAAGGGATGGTATAAGGCTTTTTAATTTTAAAATCTGCATTAAACTCTGGCACTTCCAATGTTGCAGTAACCATGTTTGGGATATCTGGCTGGTTATTTCTATAACGTTCAAATTCTGCTGTATTATAATCTATTGTTTCTGAGTAATCTTTGCCCAAGATTGCTTTAATTTCATCTGTTTTGGATAACTCATAATAATTGTTTGGCTGAATTATTTGCTGTTGAATCGGAGCATTATTATTAACACTAATATCAATATTAGCAATCGTATTGATTTGGTAAGAAGACGATCCTGTCAAATTCCAGACGTTTAAAGTTGGCTGTAACATACTTTGTAAGGGGTCACCTGTCGAAAGTGTTAGTTCCACGTCATTCCAATCTACTCCTGTATTATTATAAGTCAATGCTCGGTATGCTAAGTCAATTGTACTTCCAAAATTACTGGCTTCTAAGTCATAAATTGCAGCCCATCCAGCATCACTAACAACATACCTCAAATCGAAGTCTGTTTTTGCAGCAGTTGCCGCTTCTACGACTAGATAAATTTCTGCCATTGCCCTCCTATCGGCATTTAATTCGTACAGTTGCAATTTATAATCAAATACCTGACGGCTTAATGTTGTAATACGCTTGGTTAGTCTGGTAATATTTTTGTTGATCTCAAAATTTCGTTTTCGATAAAACTCAGACATTTTTTCGAGCTCTGTCACTGTCAAATTTTGCTGTGAAGATTTCATAGAACGATTTTGCTTTAACAATGCTTGTTCTTCTTCATAAGAACCACGTTCGTTCTCCAGCAAATCTATCGCATCTCTTAATATATCCAAAGAATCGTTTAAGCGTTTGATTTTTGGGGTAGCTTGACGGCGTTCTATAAAATTCTGTTTGCTTGTAACAGAAATAACTTTTACGGCTTTGTTGGTAGCAACTTGGATTGTTTGCTCATATAGTTTAGGAGATAAATTTGTAAATACAAGATGATTTCTACCTTCTTTTAAAGGAATCGAGGTTTTTCGCATGACTTCAGCTCCTTGCAAATGCAATTTAACGGCATGAATATTGGTTTTAATAGGTATAGGAGCCTCACTTTGAGCCATTAATACAGAGCAAAAAAAAGAACAAAACAGTAACAACATTGTGATTGTTTTCATAATTTGAAAGGGAACTTTTAGTTTTTTAATGAATCTTATTGGTGGAATTTAGCGTTGTTGCTACAAAGTAACTCCCACAAAGTAATGATTGAGTCGATGAGCGACACACCTAAATTGAATCATCACCTAACATTCAAATTAGATGCACCTTGCGAAAGATTGATTTAGTCTCCAACTAAATTTAAACTTTTATTAACAGTTCTCCAAAATTCTATAGACTACAGCTAAACCCATTTTGCGTATGAAATATTTTACTTGTCTTTTTTTTCTATTCATCACTTTAATAACATCTGCTCAACATTACGGAGGCTTAAGAGGTTATCTAATGGAAAACTATACTCAAGAACCAATCCAGTATGCTTCCCTTTACTTACAACGCAATGGCTCTTTAGTTGCCCAAGCCCGTACGGATGTAAATGGAGGTTTTCTTTTCATAAATATAGAAGCTGGCTCCTATGATTTGATTGTTTCTAAATTAGGATTTTCGCCATTAAAAATAACCGATGTTACTATTGTTCCTAATAAAATTTTGAGATTAACCGCAACAGTTGAAGCCCATGGCTTTGATCAAGACACCATTGTTTTTACATATAATGAATTCCAAAAAACTACTACGTCACAGACACAACAACAGATTAAAAAACAATGCACTAAGCGACAACTTCGAGCTGCTAAAAGATTGGAGCGAAAAATCACACACTAAAGCCAATAACGCAAAGCTAGCTCATAACTACGTAGCCCAAAACCAGAAATACTGCCAATACAATTGGGAGCAATAAAGGAATGATGGCGTACTTTTTCACGTGCAAACACATTAGAAATATGCACTTCTACAACAGGTGTTTTAATTGCAGCAATAGCATCTCCCAATGCTAAAGATGTATGCGTATATGCCCCTGCGTTTAGAATAATTCCATCCCAATCAAAACCAACTTCATGTAACTTGTCTATCAAATGTCCTTCTACATTGCTTTGATAATAGCTTAACTCCAACTGAGGAAATAGCTTTCGTAACGTGGCTAAATATCCATCAAAGGTTGTTGTCCCATAAATCTCAGGTTCTCGTTTACCCAATAGATTTAAATTAGGGCCATTGATAATTAAAATTTTCATACACTATTGGATTGATGGAAGGTCGCTTTGATGCGCTCCTACTTTAGTTATCTTTTCTATATTGCGTTGGACATATAACAAGTTGTTCTTCGTCTCTAAGGCGCACAAATAACCTAATCCATCAACAGATTTATAGTAGCACCCTGCATCAATATTCACAACAGCTTGTTCTGCTTCTACTACCTTACTGATTTGGCTTAATGCCATTGTGGTATGTCCCTGTACTTGTTTTTTACTCTGAATAGAATCGTTTGAAATCTGCAACGATTGATTGTGAAAATAAGCCCGAGTATCGGTAATCGGTCTAGGTTCTTTCAACGTAAATCCCATATGAGAAAAAATATGAGTTGGTGTTTCTATGAAATAAGGCATCTGTGCACAAAAATCCAAGTAGGCATACAAATCCCCTTGCATTAAGTCATCTGAGTTGTACTCGTGCAAAAAGTTTTCGAAAAAATCCATTCCACAATCGTAAGCGGTTAATAAATTGTGCTCATGATTTCCTTTGATACAATACAATTCATACTCTAACTCCAACTGCATCAAATAATCCAGTACTTTCTTGCTGTCTTTGCCACGATTAATCAAATCTCCTAAAAAAATCAATTGGTCAGATTGCGTCAATTGAATTTGTTCTTCTATCAGAGCTTTTAACGTGTCGAAACAGCCGTGTACATCTCCAATAACTAACTGGCGCCCATCGGGTGGCGCTGGTAGATATATTCCCATGTTTTTATAATTCTATTAATGGATACAAACCATGCCCAGAAATCCAGCCTTGTGAGCCACTTCCATCAAGTACTTCTACTCGAAACCAAGTATTCCGCTGTTCTAATACCCCAACCGCAACACCTCGTTGAAGTGCTTCTCCTAATTTTGGGCTTTCTACAATTGGTTGTTCGTGCAAACCTGTAGAGTGTTGTACCATTCGAATAGCCGACCATTCTTTCTTAGAATCCAAAACAACAGAATGCCCTACATTATCGGTAAATTCTGTATCACACTGTGCAGAAGGCAAGGTTGCCAACTGAATAATCATTGCATCGCCTAATATTTTAAAATACCCCTTAAAAGCAGCCTTTGTATTGGTTGGGTTGTAACATTGTACCTCTATAGGATTTTTGTTTCCAATGATACCTTCAAAAAAGAAAAGACAATCTTGCACATTCTTTGCCTTAGGGTCTCGATACACACCTGTTAACTCTTTGCCTTTGATACCAATTTGAATCTCATAATAATCTCCTGCGATTGCATATACATCCATTTTATCCAATTCGGATTGTGTCCAAGACGTTTTTATTGGAGTTTCTTCTACTATTGGCGGTTCTGGCTTTCCTCCACAAGAAGTAAAGCCTCCCATAAGGCAACACCAAACCCATAAAAACCACTGAGAATAAGATGGATGCATAAAATAGTTTTAATCGTTTATGGATAACATAAGAGAACCAATTGTCAATACTAGTCTTTGAATTTAAGCAATAAAAAGTCCATTAACAGCCTCTACTGCTTTAATTTCTGGTACAAAAGACAAGATAGTATGTTCGACACCACCTTTCATTGTCATAGTACTCATCGAACAAGTTTCACAGTTGCCCAACCATCGGAAACGAAGGACCATATCATCCGTCAATTCAACGATTTCGATATCTCCGCCATCTATTTCTAAGTGAGGACGCAACGTAGTTAATGCTTGTTCTACTCGTTGTAAAATTTCTTCTTTTTCTAAACTCATAATATTATTTTTTGATGCAACATTCGCATAATAATTCGTTCAATGATTTCCTGTTTCTATAACATCACTCTGTTAAAACCACGCAGTAACCGTGTAAAAAAGGTTCATCATTTATCGAACAAACTACTAAGTAGTCTTAACGACTTTTGTTGCTTCTATCATTTCATTTCTTACTGCAACTTGGCGTAATACATTTTTAGCAACATTCAAGAAAGCCTCTTTAGAAATAGGTTCCTCACCTACTGCCGCAGGTACTCCCTTATCTCCTCCTTCTCGAATTCCTTGAACAATTGGAATTTGCCCAAGTAGCATGGTATTTGCTTCTTTTGCCAATCGCTTACCACCCCCTTCTCCAAAGATATAGTATTTGTTATTAGGCAACTCTTTAGGAGTAAACCAAGCCATATTCTCTACTACACCCAAAATTGGCACGTTAATATTTTCCAATCGGAACATGTTCATTCCTTTAATTGCATCCGTATACGCCACTTCTTGTGGTGTTGTTACCATAACAATCCCTGTAACAGGTACCGTTTGCACTAATGTCAAGTGAATATCTCCTGTTCCAGGAGGCAAATCTAGAATTAGATAATCCAATTTAGGCCACAAACACTCTTGAAAGAACTGCTTAACAATTCCTCCCAAACGAGGACCACGCAACACAACTGCCTGTTGCGGTTCAATCATATATCCAATTGAGATCGTAGGGATCCCAAACTTTTCAATTGGAACCATTTTAGGCTTTCCGTGAACATCTTGAATCTTAGGACGTTGACCTTGCATTCCTAACATTGTCGGAATAGACGGACCATACAAATCAATATCCATCAATCCTACACTAGCTCCCATTGCTTTCAAACTCAATGCTAAATTAACTGCTACCGTAGATTTTCCTACCCCTCCTTTTCCCGATGCCACTGCAATAATATTTTTAATATGTGGAACAGGGCTTTGAGGTCGATTCGTTTCTCCTCCTTCTCTAGGCTTAGAATGTACATGTACTTCTGCTTCTGGATAAACCGAATTAACAGCACCAATACAGGCAAAAGTCAATTGATTTTTGATCGGAGATTTTAAAGAGGGAACAATGATTGTAAAACTAATATCCTTCCCTTTTACTTGTAAGTTTTCCACCATACGTACACTGATAATATCCTGTCCAGTATCAGGATCATTAACTGTACGCAAAGCTTCTATAATTTTTGATTTGTCAAATTCCATTTTATTCTTGCTTCATTTTTGAATCCATCGATTCACAAAGACCTAATTGTATTTTTCTAAACTTGTATAGAATAGAACAAAGATACAAATTTATAGTTGCAATTTTATAACTTTGTTTAGAACTTGTCTAAATATAAAACCAATAAAATGCACTACTTCTTATCCCTTGTTATTTTTATCAGTATTTGCACTCTAAAAACAAGCTGCACGCCTGCCAAAACAACCTCCAACAAAGCTAATAACACTACTATTTCCACATTAGAAAATTGGTTGTCTACTCCTATCAATGAGCGCAAGCCTATTTCTGAAGAGCCTTTTTACAGTCAAAATAGTACCAAACAAGATATAAAAGAGGCAAAAAAATTACTATTTAACGACATAACCCATCAACGATTTGAGCAGTTAAAGAAAAATTGGGATAATAAATTATTCTCTTACCAAGAATTTAGCATGCCCATTCAGATCAAAACATTTGGAAAAGCCCCAGTTGATGGACACTCACTTTATATTTCGATGCATGGTGGTGGTGGCACTACTTCTGACGCAAACGACCAGCAATGGAACAATCAAATCAATCTTTATCAACTTAAAGAAGGTATTTATGTTGCTCCACGTGCACCAACCAATACATGGAATCTTTGGCATCAGGCTCATATTGATGCCTTGTTTGAACAGTTAATTCAAGCTGCTGTTCTTGTTGCAGGAGTCAATCCTAATAAAATTTATTTGACAGGATACTCAGCTGGTGGTGACGGTACCTTTCAACTAGCTCCTAGAATGGCGGACTATTTTGCCGCAGCAGCGATGATGGCAGGACACCCAAACGAAACTACTCCCGATGGTCTTAGAAACTTACCTTTTGCTATTTTTATGGGTGCTAATGATGCTGCCTACGAACGAAATGCACGGGCTAAAGATTGGGGTATTTGGCTAGATAGTTTACAAACACTAGACCCTAAAGGTTATGTTCATCAAGTACAGCTGGTTCCCAACAAAGGACATTGGATGGATAGAGCAGATACCATTGCGATGGAATGGATGGCTCAATTTACAAGAACTCCTTTGCCCAATAAAATTGTGTGGAAACAAGATGATTGTCATCATCATAATTTTTATTGGCTTGGAGTTCCCAATCAATACATTCAAACAGGCAAACGAATCGTCGTTGAACGTAAGCATAACACCATCAATATACTCGAGAACTATAGCCCTAAACTATCTATTTATCTCAACGATGAAATGCTAAATTTAGACCAACCTATCATCATTCAATACCAAGGAAATAAAATATTTGAAGGGCTTGTCTCTCGAAAAATCAAAACAGTCTATCAATCCATTACACGGCGATTGGATAAAGATTTGACATTTTGCAGCGAACTCATTGTTGACTCCAACTCAAGTGTTATTATACCATAAATGCTGTTCTTATATCGTATTCAATAAAAATCGAAAAGGCTACTCTTTGCAGTCTACTTTTTTTACTTCCAATATTTCGATTGTTTTTTACTTAGACTTCTTTGTGAAAAGCTTATCTTTGTAAGCTAAAAAAGAAATCATGAAATTTTCAGAATATAATATTAGCCCAGAACTTAAGAAGAATTTAAACAAACTAGGCTTTAAACGTCCAACAGACATCCAATTTAAGTCCATTCCCTATATTTTAAAAGGGGAAGATGTCTTGGCTATTGCACAAACAGGAACTGGAAAAACAGCCGCTTATGGCATTCCAATCATTCACAAACTACAAACTTGGAAAGCCAAAGCACGTCGCAAAGATGGCATCAAGTGCTTGGTTATGGTGCCAACACATGAATTAGCCATTCAAGTGACCGAAGTGTTGAACAATTTATCCAAACATACGTTAATAAAAGCGATTTGTATTTTTGGTGGTGTGGAACAAGATCCCCAAATTGCACTACTAGAGAAAGGGGCTGATATTTTAGTAACGACCCCTGGACGTATGTTCGACTTGCGCAGTCAAGGACACTTAGATTTGCATCGTGTAGAGACCTTGATCTTAGATGAGGCAGATCATATGTTAGACAAAGGTTTTATCAAAGATATAAAAGATGTCCTGCGTTATTTACCCAAACGTCGTCAAACCTTATTCTTTTCAGCTACCATCGACAAAGAAATCAAAAAGTTAGCATATTCTTTGATTCAGAGCAATGCCATTCGTATTCAAATTGCCCCCAAGAATCCAGTTGCCAAAAATGTAGACCACAAGGTTGGATTTATCGAAATGGAGGACAAACGTTATTTTTTAGAACGTCTGTATAGAGAGCAAAAAAATGCTAAAATACTGGTCTTTGTACGGACAAAAGTTCGAGCCGAACGCTTGTTAAAAGCAATGGAACGAGTCGATATTTTTAGTCGAACCTTGCATGGCGATAAATCGCAAAAGGAACGAAGTTCTGCATTAAATGACTTTAAAAGTGGTAAAATTCGTTTGCTTATTGCAACCGATGTCAGCGCCAGAGGAGTAGACATTCCAAAAGTTGAATATGTTGTCAATTATGACTTACCAGAACAAGCAGAAAATTACGTACATCGTGTTGGTCGAACTGGTCGGGGTAATAATAGAGGAAATGCTATTTCTTTTTGCAGTTCTGATGAAAAGGAGTTGTTAGCAGAAATTGAGTTTTATATTGGTGGCAAAATTGAGGTCTTAAATATTGACAAAATAGATTATGCCGATACGCTTGACTTTACCAAAGATACCAAAGGATTGGATTGGAAAAAGTTAATCCAAGAAGATTTAAAACAAATTGAATTAGAACAAAAACTATACGGCAAAAAACCTAGTAAGAAAAAAAAGAAACGTCACTAAACCTGTACTTGAGTAGCTGTCCAAAAGTGTTCCTCTTTGACAACTTGAGCTAAAGCTTATTTGAACTCCATAATTTTCTAAAAATTGTTCTTTGATAACTTCCACACCATTCGGAACTATCAAAAATCATCTATATTTATGCGTTCAATAGAAAAAAAAATTCGGTCTTTACTCTTTTCTTCTTCAAAAGAAACTCAAGATTTGGGTTGGCTTTTGGACAAGTCTCAAAATCACGGTAGAGTTAAGCAAGCACTAGAAGTTGAACATGCCGACCTCTTGCACCAAACAGCAAGTAGGGCAATCGAAGAACTTTTGCTAGCGACTCATATTGTATGCAATCAAAAAAATACCACACAAATCCATGTCAAAAATCTTCCCAATGTTCGATCACTAAGTTGTCAAAAACATCATCAGTTACGCAACTTTCATATTTCGAACTGCCCCAATTTGACCTATTTATATTGTTGTAATAATGATCATCTCAACCAATTAAATGTCGAACAATGTCCTAGTTTAATCTATCTAAGTTGTGTCAACAATCAATTAAACCAACTACAAATTGAAGCTCCTCTCCTCACCCACTTGTATGCCACTTCTAATCATCTAAGTCATTTTGACCTCAGTCCTTATCATAAATTATTTGGTCTAGATTTTACTAAGAACCCTTTACAAACACTAAAAATGACTCCTTTACAAAAAACAACCCTACGCCCCAGCCTTGAAACATTTACTCAGATTATCGCTGTATAATCTTTTAGAATTGCCTTTGAGGTAGAATGTGGTCACTTATTTCTTTTTTGCTTGCGCCTTGTCGTATTCTTTGAACATTTCTTTGCGACCAAAATCTTTACAGATAGGGCATTCATAAGGGTTGTGCCCTCGTGCGGGACAATATTCTCTTCCAAAGAAAATTATCTGCAAATGCAACTTATTCCAGCTTTCTTTGGGGAATAAGCGCTTTAAGTCTTTTTCGGTTTGCGCTACATTTTTACCATTCGTCAATTTCCAACGATACCCCAAACGATGAATGTGCGTATCAACAGGAAAAGCAGGCTCTCCAAAGGCTTGAGACATCACAACCGAAGCAGTCTTATGCCCAACTCCTGGCAGTTCTTCCAGTGCCGCCATATCTTGGGGCACCTTGCCATCATACTTTTCAATTAATATTTTAGAAAGTTCTGAAATAGCCTTAGACTTACGAGGAGACAAACCACATGGACGGATAATTTCACGAATCTTATCTACTTCTACAGCTGCCATATCTTTTGGGTTATCTGCTAAATCAAAAAGTGCAGGCGTAACCGTATTGACACGAGCATCGGTACATTGAGCAGATAACAAAACGGCGACCAATAACGTATAAGGGTCCTTATGATCCAATGGTACGGGAGTTTCTGGATAAAGTGCCTCTAAGCGCTCTTGAATCGTTGCTACAATTTCAGCTTTTTTCATGTTTTATATTTTTTAAGAATAGCTAACTGTGTTGCTACTACTTGGTCGTTCATTTGTGTCAACAGTCTACTTTAAAACAAAAATACGTTTACTTAGGTTCGCATCTAGTTTTTTACCAGCTTTTGTTTGCTCTTGAACATATTGAAGGATGGCATCTCTAAACAAAACACCCGTAGGAATTTGTTTTTTGTCTTTTAAAAAAGTGCATTTGTCTCCCCCATTAGCAATATAATCATTGGTAGCAAAACTATAAATTCGATCATTTTCTACTTTTCGACCATTAATCCGCACATCCACTGCTTTGTTTCGGTGCGCTGTCATTTCTATCTGCTTGCTTAGAGGCCAACCGCCATTGGCAGCAATATGATTAAACAAAGCGGGCAGTTCGCTTCCTTTCATCTCTATTACGACCAAAAGATTATCAAAAGGCATTAATTCAAAAATCTTTCCTTTTGTTACGGGACCTTTAGGAATAGAAGTAATTCTCAAACCTCCATAATTCAAAACAGCAAAATCAATTTTACGATCCAAATAATCCTCGCATTTTTGATGCACCAAGTCGGTTGCCCAATTCCCTAAAGTAGACTCAGGTTGTGCCTTTGTCAACATTTTTGCCATTTCACCAATAACGGTATTCATCTCCTTTTCCATATCTTTTTTATAAGGAGCAATCAAAGATACTATACTGGTATCCTCCCCTTCTATTGTCTTGATTTCTTGGTAGTGATTATCTGATTTTACCAAATGTACTTGTGGTTGACAAGACACAAAAAATAAAATACAGCATAAGGATATAAAAGTAGATTTAAACATGATTGATGCGTTAAACATTGATGACATTAATAAGCTGCTAGCATAACATACCTAACTAACAACCAACTTTTTAATCTATTAGACTTTTATTTTTTTAAGCCTTTAGAAATTAGCAGCCCCATAATAACAAAAAAAAAGCACCTGCAAGAAGCTTGTACTTTCTTTTTTATCTTTATGATGCCTTGTCCTAATATAGTGTTACCACTACCAAACATCTCTTAAAACCTTCCTACCTCAAAAATGTTATGTATTAATCAACCAACTCAAACAAAGGCTTCAAACCACTTTTCTACTTTCTCAAAATAATCGTTTAAAAAAGTATTTCGATTTCGGTTGTCCAACAGACTTGCATGTTTGTATGCTGTTTCTCTAAACCACTTTTGTAACGTTGCAGCATCATAGGAGTTTTCCTTTAATGCTGTGACAAAATCCGTCGTTTTGGAGTTCACCTGTATTTTCATCTCCTTATGCCCTGCCTTGATATACGCTTGCATAAACAAAGCACAACTAAAATAAAAATCATATACCTCCCCGCTAGAATTCAATTCTAAAGCAAAAGAAAGTTGTTTTTGCATCAACTTTCGTCCTTTTAAGAATTCTTTTTGACAAGCATGGTAGAGTAATAAAACCGAAGCTTCGTATAAATCTGGTGTTGAAAAATCCAAATGCTTGTACGTGGATTGTACGTAATGCCCTGCTTTCTCCCATTCCCCTGTTCGCATGCTTGCATACGCTGCTTTTGGAAATGTTGTATGAGGCACAACATGACAGGTCAATCGTCCATCTAGAATAGGTTGGATGCACTCCATCATACGGTCGTATTGTTCTGCTACTAAGAACACTCTGGAAATGTTATTAGGTTGACAAGCAGCACAATCATCCAACATACATGTTTTAGTGTCATTAAAATAGCGCTCTGCTAATTCCAACGACCTTTCAACATTTCCTAGCTGTGATTCTCGTTGCGCTTTAAAATAATTGATTACCCGATCTCCTGTTCCAAATTCTTTGAAACGGCGTTCAAACTCCTGAAACAAGCCTTCTATTTTTTCGAGCGAGATCGTATGAAAATCTGTCAGTGAATTAATAATCCACTTGAATGTCCACAAGACTTGTATGTATTTAAAATAGTTTTCTTTGTTATCACATTCATTCAAAAACCAAGGAAACATTCCTATCGCTTCTTGATATTGATTCAAAAAGACAGACTGTCGAACATAAGACATTCGGGCATCAAATTCCAAGTTTACATTCTTAAATGCTTTAGCTTTTTGGATACACTTGAACGCCAAATCTCTATTTTCAAATGATTCTTTAGCTCCTTCTAAATGCTCCAAAGCCAATTCTAAATCTTCTATGCTTTGAAGATTTTGCCAATTCATATTTATAGGGTTTTGTTTAGTAATAATAATAAATTGCGATTCATAGCATCCAACTCCATCTGATTGAGAGGATAATGCCCCATCAACATCGCATTGATATAAACCGTTTCGAGAAACAGCCGCTCTTGTCCTTTTTGGTCTTGAAGAATTTTTTGAACAATTGGATTCTTAAAATTCAAAAATAACTTAGAACGATACGACTGTGTTTCTTGAAAAAGAGAATCCGTTACACTTGACCAAAGTGCGTTGCTGTTGTCTTTAATTTGATTTAGGTCTCGATTTCGTAAGGTTTCTTGTGACAAATGGAATATAGCAGGAATTTCTTCCGGCAAATACTGTTTCAACTCCAGCTCACAATCAAATGCTGCCATATATTCTTGAAGTACTCCCAACTTATCAGCATACAAGTCATAATCTTCCACCGCCACATCTTGCAAAATATTACCAAAATAATTGACATCAATACGTTGGTACAAAGTATTCGTATCTTGCTGTTTTAGGCGTTCTAAAAGCTCGGTATCGTAAATATAGCCAGCATTAACTACCAATTGTCCATTTGCTCTAGCAATCGGCACCAATTGACGAAATTCATCCAAATCGGGAACAAACAAAACTGTCTTACTTTTTGTCTTAATATCCTTAATGGTATATTCTCCTTCTGTCGTAGGCAAGACAAACCAATTGGCAATAAATTCTAAAAAATTGGTATCCGCCAAAGCCAGCGACTTGAGCGCGTTGCTATGCGTCTTAAGGATGTACGTAAGCTGTTCGGGATGCTCAACACTCAGATTTTTTAAATAATCTTTTATGCAATTGCCTAAATCTTCTTGCACTTGCTGTGCTGTCTCATTTTTATAAATTTCTTCTCTAGACGCTGTTGGAGATAAGTTTTTGGAATTCACAATTCCCCGAACAAAAAACGCCCAATCTGGCAGCAAATCTTGTGCGTGATCAGTAATAAACATATTTTTAATATAAACATGGTTATTCTGAATGGCGGCAAAATGTACTGGATGGGGCAAAATATAAGCTACCCCAGTTGTTTGCCCAGTACGATCAGACAATTCGATATAATTAGAAAAGTTTTGTTGAAAAACAGTTCGTCCAAAGTTCAAAATAGCATCGCCATTTTTCTGCTTTTCCCAAGGAAAACTACGTCCTATAGTAGCTTGAGGATGACCATTCACTTCATAATGAATCGGTATTTGTAAAAATGTTCCATACAGTTCCAATAAATGTTGAATTTTGGAAGGATTCAAATCCAATTCGGGTCTCAGTTTTAAGATAACACGTGTCCCGACAAACTCTTCTGGTGGAATAGATACAATTGTCTCGTAGGTTCCGTTGATGTGTCCAACCCATTTTACTGTTTCAGTTGCTTCTTTTACCTGTGTTTTTACTACAATCTCATCACTAACCATAAAACAAGACAACAATCCAATCCCAAACTGCCCAATAAAATCATCGGTTTGGTCTTGAACAACATCTATTGATTTGGAGCTAGAACCTATTTTTGATAAAAACTCTTCTACTTCACTCAATGTCAAACCAATTCCATTATCACTCAAAACCAAACCTTTGCCTTCATTATTTTGGTAATAATCTACCCGAATATAAGGTTCAAAGGCTTCCATTTTTCTTCGAGCTTGGATGGCATCAACAGAGTTTTGGAGCAACTCCCGTATAAACACCTCCTTTTGGCTATAAAGATTATCAGATAAAATTTTTAATATTCCAGTCAGGTTGACTTGAAAAACAGAAGGTTCCATGATTTAGATTCTTTTGATTGAAAATAGAATACAACTCATTTTGAGACGATTCTAGGTAAATGTTTTTTTGAGCACAAAACATAGAAACAACATCTTGTTCAAAATAATTCCACGGTTATTGAAAATAAATATTTAACGCCACACAATAGCCGCTCAATTAAGTATTATTATAAAAATAAAAAAGCTTAATTTAGAGTGGCCCTTTTATCGCCTTCTACTCTAAATTAAGCTTTGTAATTAGGATTGGTTTTGTATCCTACTTATTGATATTTATTATCTTTTAGTTGAACAACACGCCCACTTCTTTCTTGATTGCTCCCAATGCTTGAATGTAGCCAATTTGTGGGTTTTGTTGCAAATAAGCAACCAAAGCATCTAAAAAATCTTTTGCAGAAGGCACTCCTTCTTGTCCTTTGTTCTGATGCTCGTTCATCAAGTCGTTGTATATTTTTTGACAAATTTGAGTCACTTCCTTTTTAGCCAACAAAATGATATTCCACAAATCATCTGTCATATATACTTGCTGTGTAATGTTGTGATTGAACTCCTCCTCTACTTGCAAAACTAAAGCCGTCTTGTACATCTCTGCTGTCATATTAGGAGTGGCATCTGTATTCGTTACCAACTGCCCTATTTCCATTCTAGAGCAAAACAAAGTCATGCGTTCATAGGCTTGCAAACGCATGGGTAATAAGGTCTCATTTGTTGTTTTTAATAAATCGACTCTTCTATTTTCAGCATCACGTGCCAATAAGCCTTGTACAACATCTGTTTCTCGATTCAGAAAAGCACGCAAGACCAACCAAGCTGTCAAAAACACAAAAAGTGAAGGCAATAATAATTTTAATATTTCAATCGTAGCTTCCATATATAAGTATAAATATTTATAGTTATTTTCCACCCTTAAACATGAGCGATGCAAAGATAATAGGTTGTTTTTTATTTTTTAATAGTTCGTTGTTTTTTTATCCTAATCTCTTTTGGTCTCAGAGGTATAAAATGTCATTTTTTCGTCTTATTATTAAATAGTATCTTCAGGATAAGCAATTAAACGCGTTTTAAGGCGTATTTTTGTACGCTTTTATATAAAAATGCAATGAACTAATTTTAGTTACACTGTGTTTAGTATATAATTTGTATATTTGTCGTTAATACTTCGTTGAGTATTCCATAAACAAGTTATGCTGATAATTATAACCCAATACAATTTTCAACGGAGTAATGTGTCGTAATAGTTTGTTAATTATTTCTTATTTTTTGACAAACTGTTGGGTAAAACGCATCTAATTTTACAAACAATCGTATTATTATCAATAGTCTGTTGCTACATCATAATTAATTTGATGGTTATTTTTTTTTTAAAGAACTAAAACCAGTAGACTGCTAATTATATAAAATAAAAAATTATGACTGATTTGGAAACTCCAGTAAAATTAACAGAAGGAGCGATCACACAGCTAAAGAAGATCATGGCAGAACAAAACGTTACAGACAAACACGGATTGCGTGTAGGTGTCAAAGGTGGCGGATGTTCTGGATTTACATATATTTTGGGTTTTGACGAGAAGAAAGAAAATGATGATGAATTTGAAACAGGTGGACTTCGTGTTATTATGAACAAAGCACATGCAATTTATTTGGTAGGCATCGAGATTGATTTCTTAGATGGCTTACAGAATAGAGGGTTTACCTTCAACAATCCCAATGCAAAAGAAAGCTGTGGATGTGGAACTTCATTTTCTGCATAAACTTAAAAATGCTCCTAATACATCAACAATAAAGGTGTTGCTTAGTTAATAAGCACAAAACGAACCGTTAAAAATGCATTATCGTGCAAACTTTTAGTGGTTCGTTTTTTATTTTAGTAGTTCGTTGATTACTTCGTGAGCGCTTCGCTTTTAGTTAGCTCCCTGCGGTCGTGAGGGCGCAAGCTTAGTTTTTTACTTTTTTACCAAAAAGACAAAAAAGCACATTTATATTAGTTTGATAATAAAAATTTTAACCCAAAATGCAATAAAATAATAATTTATTAATTATCAAACTAATAAAGTTTTTCAACGAACTATTGTTATTTCCAAGCAAAATCATTATCTTCGCAACGCTTTTTAATAAACCATTAGGGTTTCCCTAATATAAAGAATTCGTTATTATGCCAAAAATGAAATCACATTCTGGTGCTAAAAAGCGTTTCAAATTAACAGGTTCTGGCAAGATCAAACGTCGTAGAGCTGGTTTGCGTCACATTTTGACTAAAAAGTCGAAAAAACGTAAATTGTTAGCAGGACACGATGCTCTTGTACACAAACATGATGAGAAACGTATTAAGGAATTACTTGCTAAGTAATTTTAAGCATTAAAGAAGTGTAGGAGTTTATCTCCATCGTGAAAGATTGAAAACAGAGGACAAGTGTGGGCGTCTTCTTTGCCTAGCACCCCTGCTTTTCAAATTAGTTTATTTTTTTAAAATTTAATTAGTATGCCACGTTCAGTTAATTCTGTTGCATCAAGAAAAAGAAGAAAGAAAATATTAAAGCAAGCGAAAGGTTACTTTGGTGCTAGATCAAAAGTCTACACGGTAGCCAAAAATGCTGTTGAAAGAGGTTTACAATATGCTTACCGCGACCGTAAACAAAAGAAACGCAATTTCCGTAGCTTGTGGATCACTCGTATCAATGCTGGTGCTCGTGAGTATGGACTTTCTTATTCTCAGTTCATGCACAAGTTAAACCAACAAGGTATCGAGTTGAACCGTAAAGTTCTAGCTGATTTAGCAATGAATGAGCCAGAAGCTTTCAAAGCAATCATCGATGCAGTAAAATAAGCGTAATAACCTTATTATAAAAAGCGTTCAGTCCATTGGATTGAACGCTTTTTTTGTTTTTAGTAAAAACATGATCAACTACCTACCCACCTTTTTATAAATTCTACTCACCTACTGACACAGGGTTGTCATCTTGTACTCCTACTTTTGGAATGAAGAATAAATCTTCATTAGGAATTATACACTGCAACAAAAGCTTTTAATTTTTTGCAGCGTATTAAATATTATCAAAAATAACACATCATGCAACAAGAAACAATTGCCCCTTTTCAAATTATTGGTATTGCTGTTCGCACAAGCAATCAAGAGAATCAAGCAGCCAAAGATATTCCTGCACTTTGGAATCGATTTATCTCTGAAAACATTATGGAGAAAATTCCCAATAGAACAGGATTAGAGGTTTATTCTATTTATACAAATTATGAAGGAGACCATACACAACCCTATGACACTATTTTGGGCTGCAAAGTAAGCACCTTGGGCGAAATTCCTGAAGGAATGATTGGGCAAGCATTTGAAGGTGGTAAAATGGCTAAATTTACATCCAAAGGAAATTTGGACGATAACATTATTTATCAGACATGGTTAGAGATTTGGAATACCGACTTAGATCGTAAATTTACAGCAGATTTTGAAATTCATGGACCAAAATCTATGGATCGAGCCAATGCAGAGGTTGATATTTTGGTAGCTATACATGAGTAGATTTTAATTCTAGGAAAGCTTTAGAGGCTTTCCTAGAAAGTTCTTTATTTTTTGAACGATTGATTACTTATCTTCTTTTAATAACGCCTTTAATTCCTCAATTTCCACATCCCGAGCTGCCTGTGTTTCGTGGTAAACAGCCTCTATATTCTTAATTCTACAAATATAATACGCCGCAAAATCCTTTACCCTAAATTGATAGGCATTTCCTACCATAGCTTCTTTGCTACCTTGGTACAAATGGATGGTTTCATTATCTAATAATTTGACCAGTTCTGGAATTGCTTTCTCACCAAGCATTACTAACATAATTCCAATTGGTCCTTCATCATTGTGCTCATAAAGAAAGCCCCAAGAATTGGCCATTCCTGTGGTATTATTTTCTAAGGCATTGGTATAGATAGTAGCTATTTGATCAATTTTAACATCTTCATCCCTCAAGAAAGTAAACTCGTTTTTCATTAAAACCTCACAAGCCAACAAACGTGCTTTGGTGGGTGCTGTTTCATCTATTACAATAGCCTTTAGAGGAGCCGCACCACCTGCTTCTGCCCAAACAGCACTAATAATTTGTTCTTGGATTGCATAATTAAAAAATTCACCATATTGATCTTCTACCAATTTTTTAATAATGGTATCACTTTGGGAATCTGTCATGACTGTATTTGAGTTATTATTTTTTAAGGGTGTAGGATGCGCTTGGCAACTACAAAAAGAAAACAGCAATATATAAATTAAATTATTCATCTTTTATTTTTGATTTTTCCACCCATCCTGTTTTAGTAATATCAGCTCCATCTACAATTTCTATCTCTGCCATTCCCCCTTCTTCTTTGAGCACCTTCATCCTTGTGGTAGCACTTAGTTTTTTATCCTCTGTAGCTTTACCTTTATCCTTGTACAAAGATATATCAGCTTCTGTGGGCACTTTAGTTTTTACTAGTGGCAAATCTACTGTTTCCTTTCCATCTCCTTTGTCTTCTAATTCTTCTACTTTCATTATTCCAGTTTTTCCAACTAAAGAAGCATCTTTGGAAGAAGTTTTAACTTCCATGACAATAAAACTTGTAGAAGAAGTACCACTAGTATACTACATATCAATAAAATGAGCAAGATAAATCAAAGATTACATAAGTAATTTTTCATATCTGTTTAGGATTTAATCAGCGATTCTCGATTTACAAAAAATAACATATGAAATTTATTTTACAAACCGAGAATTGCTAATAAACAACACAGCATATTATTCTTTAATCAATTTAAACACCTTTACTTCATTTTCAAATTGTACTTTGACCATATAACTGGCAGGCACTAGATCCGTAAGGTTCAAATTCAAGAACTGAGTTGGCTCATGATATTGTTCCCAAAGCATCTGTCCTAATGCATTCATGACTTGAATATGAACTTTTCCCTTAGGCATTTCAGACAATTCAATTATCACCTGATCTTTGGCTGGATTAGGATACATCACAATCGTTGCTGTACTTTTGTCCACTGTTAGAGCCCTTATTTCCGAATAAGAATACAAGCCATTTGCCTCCAATTGTTTTAATCTAAAGTAATGCGTTCCTTCTGTTAAGTTAGGTACCTCATAATAATAATGCTGCAAGGTGTTTTTCATAGCTTGACTTTCAACCCAAGCAATTTTTTCAAACGTAGGTGTTCCTGACGAAGGCATAGCTTGCTCAATTTCAAACCCTACCACTCCAAGTTCTTCAATCGCCTTCCAATTTAATAAAGCTGTATTTTTATTTTGTAATTGAGCCGTAAATTCTAATAATTCAATTGGCAAGAAAATATTACTACAATCAATATCTACCTGAACCGCTTCAACTGCCTTACAACCTAAATTAGTACGTGCTTGAATAAAATAAGTACCACTAAAACCGACATCAGTAGGATTGTTGACAGGAATAGTTGCTACTGAATCTGTCCAATAAGAAAGTGTAGCACCATGCAATGTGCTCCCTGAAGTCACCAATGGTGCTGTAATATCTACCGTTGGACAAGCAGTTGCAGGATTGGTAATATTCAACTGAGGAACAGCACCTACTGTAATTTGCACTTGGTCATATCCCGCATTGCAAATATTACTTCCAGAAACATTCCATCTTAAAACATATACCCCAGGAATCAAACCACTCAATGTCGAAGCAGCGTTATTAATATCTCCAAAGATAGGTGTATTCGGTCCTGAAACAACAGACCACTGATTCGTTACAGAAGTTGGCTCAGCCTCTAGTACCGTTGCTGTATTACAAATAACTTTGTCATCTCCTGCCTCTATAATAACTTCTGGTTTGGCATTCACAACCACTTCATCTATAGAAGTACAACCTCCTAAAGTTACTGTCAAGCGATAGATTCCAGATGTCCAGTAGTTAGGAATCGTTTTATTCGGTTGTGCCACACTTCCAGAAGATAAAAGTGTACTTGGTGACCAAGTATACGTTGCGCCACTAGTTGTATTAGTCGAACCTAATGTAACCACATCTCCAACACAAGCGTTGATGTCGGTACCTGCATCTGCAATAACTGGTGTGCCATTAACAACATTAACCACTAAACTTGTCGAATTGGTACAGCCAGAAAGTGTATCAGTAACCGTCAACTGATATGTTGTTGTAGCATTTGGAGAAGCTATGGGATTAGAAATAGCTGGATTACTCAAACCACTTGTCGGACTCCAATTATATCTAATATTATTATCACTCATAGCAGTTCCTATCAAGGAAGAACTTCCAGAACAAATCGTTATATCGTTCCATGTTGGTACAGTAGGAGTCGTTCCTATTTCTACTCGAATGGTGTCGGTATCTGAGCAACCTGTTGCATTATCAACTACCGTTACCACATAAGTAGTAGTACCACTCGGTGTTGCGATTGGGCGTGCAATATAAGGATTGTCTAATCCCGCAACAGGCGACCAAGTATACGTATAATTCGGCATGGCAACACTTCCAATAGAAGTAGCATTCCCTGGACAAATGCTTGTGTCTCTTCCTGCATTCGCAACTGGTGGGATAGCTGTTCCTACCTCTACAATAATATCATCTGTAGCGACACATCCCAATATAAGATCTGTTTCAACCAAAGTATATGTTGTTGTTGCTGTTGGGCAAACATTGGTTGTTGCATTATTGGGCAAACTTACTCCTGTGTTAGGCGACCATTGATAGGATTTGTTTGCTTTGGCAGGAATACCTATTGTAGCACAACTCCCATTACAAACCAATAGATCACCTCCTAAATCAATCGTTGGGTTTAATACTGTTACTTCCATTGTATCCATTTTTACACAGCCATTATTAGAAGCCATAACAACATATGTTGTCGTTGTTGTAGGGCTAGCCATTGGCTGTGCAATATTGGGGTTGTCTAACCCTGCGCTTGGATACCATGTGTAAGTTGTTCCTGTTTCGGCAGGAGTACCAATTAATGAACGTTCTCCATTGCAAATTACGACATCGTTTCCAGCATTAGCGACAGTAGTTGGTCTTACAACAACAGTATCGTCTACAGAACAAAAATTAGAGTCATAAACTCTTACTATATACGTCATTTCTGATTGAATGGTAGCCGTTGGCTGTGCAACAGAACTAGAACTTAGGCCGGTAGAAGGGATCCAACTGTATGAATAGCCACTAATAGCTGCTGTCCCAATTTGAGCCGAAGAGCAAGCCGTAACATCTGGTCCTGCGTCTGCAATAGGATTAGACCGTACAATCACTCGAACAGTATCACTTCCCATACACCCCGCAGCGTCTGTCACTAGTAAGGTATACAATATATTACTATTAGGACTCAATCCTTCTATATAAGCCCTATTGGTATTCGGGTCATCCAATCCAGTCGTTGGGCTCCAGCTATAAGTATACCCAGGCTTCGATGAATATGGTCCTATTCCTGCAAACGAAGAATTAGCACAAATCGTTTTGTTACTCCCTGCATCTACTGTTGGCAAGTCTCCTACAAACAAAACTACATCGTCCTCATTGGTACATCCTGTTATGGTATCTGTAACCATCAAGCTATAAACCGTTGTATCAGTTGGCGTTGCTGTTGGCTGAGCTAAAGTAGAATCATTTAGTCCTGTAGCTGGTGACCAAGCATAAACCAAGTTAGGGCTACCTACAATACCTAGTGTTGCCGAACCTCCCAAACAAATATTTTGGTCATTTCCTGCGCCAATTGGTGGTGCATTATTAGAGGATATTTTGACTTTTATTTCATCAACAGAATAACAACCAATGCCTTCTATGCTTGCAATTAATTGGTAAGTTGTTGTATTGGTTGGGCTAGCAATTGGTTGGGCAATATTAGGATTACTTAAACCTGTTGTTGGCAGCCACGTGTATGTCACACCTGCAACAGCTGGCGTTCCAATTCTTACTCCTCCTCCTCGACAAATACTTACGGAATCAACTCCTGCATCAGCAACAGGTGCCGTTCTCTCTGTAAAGGTAATAGTATCACGTTCTATACAACCACTTAGGGTATCTGTTACTGTAAGGTAATAATCTGTGGTAATAAAGATAGTATCTGTAGGTTGCGCCTCATTAGGGGCTCCCAATGCGTTGGCTGGTTCCCAAGCATAGGTTCGGTTCGGTAGTGCCGATGTTCCCAATGTTATAACTGCTCCATCACAAAACTCTGCATCTTCTCCTGCATTTGCGCCAACAGCACGCACAACGACAATCATCGTATCTCGTCCCGAACAACCTGTGGCATTATCTGTAACTTCTAGAACATATAATCTTGAATGGTCTAATGTTGCGATAGGGTCGGCAATACTAGGGTCATTTAGGTCGGTAGAAGGAAACCATTGATACGAACGTCCTGCAACAGGACTCGTCCCAATCTGCACACCAACGCCTATACAAGCTATCGTATCGTTTATTTGTACTTCTGGTAAGCTGGTATTACTTCCAAAAACTTGGATGCTTTGAGAGCAAGTTATAGCTGGATCTAATTTATTAGTAATTGTCAAAGTATAAGTACGATTATTAGTAAAAGTACCTACAATGGAAGTGTTTGGCATATTTGTGCTACTTAAATCTGTAGCAGGCGACCAACTAAATAAATAATTGGTAGTGTCTGTAAAAGTAGCACTCAAAGTAGTATTTGCCAACGAATCTCCAATGGCACAATTTACATCTGAATCTGCTGTTAAACTAAAGGCAGGACAACCACAATTGGCTGTTACCAATACTTGATCCGTACAAACTATTCCATTTCGAGCAACACTCAGTTCATAAATAGTATTAACCGTAGGGTTAACAATAGGCTCTGGAACAGTAGGCGTTGTCAAACTTGCTGCATCTCCTGAGACCACAGACCATGAATAAGTAGCCGTTCCTCCCGACTCGTCTGGCGTGCCGATTGTTCTAGGTCCACAACCATCAATGCCAGCATTGGCACCACTTGCCGTCACTTCTATAGATGATGTCGCTACACAACCCGAAGCATCGTGAATCGCTGTTAAACTATAAGTTAATGGGTTTGGATTGGGAATACTCGTTGCTGTAAAAGTGGGTTGTGCGATAGAAGAGTTGCTCAGGTACAAATTTGGCGTCCATTCATAACTATACCCTGCCAAGCTTGGTTGCCCTAAGGTGACACTTGTTCCCAAACAAGTCGTTTCATTGCTTCCTGCCGTAGGCAAGCTTACTGGAGTTACCTCAACGTCATCGACCAAAGGACAGCCATTCGGTCCTGTAACTGTTACGGTATATGTTGTTGTGCTGACGGGGTTGGCTATTGGTTGCGCAATAGAAGGATCGCTCAAACCTGTTGTGGGAGACCATGCATAAGTCAGTGTTGTTGCTCCTGCTGGCGCAGGACTTCCGATTCTGACCCCCGATCCTTGACAAGCAAATACATCTGGTCCAGCAGAAGCCGTCATTACATTTACAAGGGCTTGATCTTTGTGTATGCAACCATTGGCATCCGTTACTTGTACCGTATATACCGTAGAACTTGTAACGGTAGCGGTTGGTTGTTCAATAGTCGGATCATCTAGCCCAAGTGTTGGAGTCCATGCATATGTGTACCCTGGAGTTCCTCCTGTTGTTGGAGCACCTATTTGGATACTTCCACCTGTGCACACCAATAAATTATCCCCCCCATCTACGACAGGAGCTTGATCACTCGTTACATTGATAACAGATTCATTAGAATAACCTATAACATCCCCACAGGTATTCAACACAACTCTTCTATAATAAGTAGTTATTGTCAACTCTGGTGGCAAATAATCTTTGCCTGTAGCTCCTGTAATAATCGTCCAATTTCCTCCTGCTATACTATCTTGCCATTGATATGGAAAGGATGGAGAACCTGGAGTATGATTATCAAGAACATTATTTCTTAATACAGTTGGGAACGCAGCCATTGTATTACCTCCAATCAAAGGCTCTACGGTCGCTTCTCGACATACAGTCTGTGATAATGGCAATATGGTGTCTGGCTGGATACTGTCTACACAAGGAGATAATTTTAAAGCAAAAATATCTTTACCTCCTCCGTAAGTTGTCTGTATGGCACCTTGCGTGACAGGAAAATCTACCGATTTGGTTCCTCCGACTATATAAATATCTTCTCCAGAAACAACCATTTCAAGCCCATCTAAATAAGAGTCGTCACCACTTCCTCCTATCAATGTACTGTACAACAAGGTTCCTGTAGAAGCATCTAGTTGAGAGTAATAAAAATCACCTTCTGTCGTTTGCCTATGAGTATTTTGAAAAGCAGTAACCGTAGTCGGATAAGTATTAAAAGAACTAAGCGTGCTAAAAAAATTGGTTCCTCCCAACAAGTGTATTTTGCCATTTTCCAATCTCACGTTATCACCCAATACATCTGAGGCATTTCCTCCTAAATAGGTTGCATACTCAAAAGTATTGTTTTGATTAATTTTTACAATTGCCCAATCATCTCGCCCCCCACTATTCGATTGAGCAGCTCCTGGTGTAACAGGGAAGTCACTAGATCTGGTCTCTCCTACAATATAAATATCTGTTCCATCTATATACAAGTGATCATCTCCACTAAACTCACTGCGGCTTCCTCCAATATAAGTACTGTAGTTAGGATAGCCTGTTGACAAATTTAATCTAGAGAAAGTCCAATCGAAAGAACCACCTCGACTTGTTTGATATGCCCCTGCTGTTGTTGGAAAAGTAAATGAAGTACTGTAGCCTAAAATAACTAGTTCATTGTTTAAAATGGTATAATCTAATAACCCATCTATTCCATATCCAGCAAAATAAGTTGCCCAATCCGCTTGTCCACTTGAATTGAGTTTTACGATAAAATTATCCTCGCTCGCTCTATAATTAGGTTGAAAAGCTCCTGCTGTTGTAGGAAAGTCTGCAGATTCAGTCCGTCCCAATACATAAAAATCATCGCCTTCGACTATTCCCCTATAACCTACAAAAACACTAAGGTCTTCTACATCTCCTCCTCCTATGTAGGTACTATAAAGTACATTTCCTAATAAATCCATTTTAACAGCAAATAAATCTCTATAACCACCACCATAAGTAGTTTGAAATACTCCTGCCGTTGTTGGGAAATCATTAGAAGTTGACACTCCCAAAAGGTATAAACTATTGTTTTTAATTTCAAAAGACTTTATCTCCTCATATCCACTTCCTCCTATATAAGTTGCAAATATTGGATCTAGCACATTGTCCAATTTTAGTATATAAACGTCTTGTGAACCTCCACCATAAGTTCTTTGGAAAGCTCCTTGTGTCGTATAACCAACAGCACTAGCATCAATTCTTCCTAATGCAAAAACGTTTGTACCATCAAATACTAAATCATCTATATTAAATTCTGGAGAAACCATTGCCACTTCTTCTACTTGATGACCTGCCGTATTGTAGGCAAGGATAAAGTTGCTACTTCCAGATAGATTATTTAAAGCATTCTTGGTGGAAGGAAAAGTTGTGTTATCACCTGTGCTACCTTCTACATAAAGCATATTATTTCCTGTGTGATAAATACCTTGAGCAAGTCCATCATAGTTTCCACCTCCTAAATAAGTAGAATATTCTAATTGCAAATTTGAGTTTACTTCTAGGAAAAAAGCATCGCTACTTCCTCCTCCATAAGTAGTTTGATAAGCACCTGCCGTAACTGGAAAATCCGTCGATTTAACGGAACCTTCTACGTACCACGTTCCATTTTGAAACATACTCCAACCTGTATAATCTTCATCATTTCCACCAATAAAAGTAGATACCAACAAATTACCATCCTTGTCTAACTTAGAAAAGAAAACATCTGTTGAGCCACCTCCATAAATTTGTTGAAAACTCCCTGCTGTAGTTGGGTAAGCTATAGAAAGCGTTGTTCCATGAAGATATAGTTCCTCATTATGCACTCCTGATGAACGCAAATTATCATTTCCTGCGCCTCCCAAATACGTGCTCCACTTTAAAATTAGGGGATCTATAATTAATGGTTTGTTTTGATTATAATCTTCTAGTATTTCAAACCCAATATAGTTGCCATCCAATCGATATTTTGTACTTATAGCTACTTCTTGCCCCTCAATCATTTGATAAGCGTAAGGCGCCTTCTTCACCATTTCCCCCCAAGGAGTATTATAGACTAGATTTCCTTCTTCATCCAAACGAATTTTTTCGATTCCTTCTAGTTCTATTCTAACATTTTCTGATTTAGCTTTGGGGTACAAAATAATATCATACTCTAGTCCTTCCCTTGCACTATAAAAGCGTACATCTGTATTTGGATAAATATCTTTATACCAAACTTCCCCCATTGCACCAATGCGTTCTGCTTTTAAACTCCCTAAATAATAATTGTATTGAGCTTCTTTTTCCTCTTTTCCCAATATTTGACTCTTACTATTAGCACCGTCAAAATGCATATTCCAAACAAAGCCTTTAATACTACCTTTTTCTTGAGCATAAGCTTCTTCTACTTCTTTTATTTTTAATAAAGCCTCCTCTTTTGTTTTACTCGCTTTTTCAATGCTATCTAAGTTAGACCGCTCAGGGATATTGCACTCTGTTAATGCCCCAAAGCTGATTTTATCCTTTAAAAATCGAACTTGTGTTTTAGCAATCTCTGCTTGATAAAGAATAGCTTCCTCCCATTGTCCTTGATTAGAAATAAAATCAATTTTATCTGGGTAATTTTTTAACATTATTGGAGACTCCTCTATTGTTTTTTGAGCCGTCCCATCCTTTATTAAGCTGAATAATAAAATTAAACATATAAAGTAAATCTTTGAGTTCATTTGTGGTATTTTGAATTTATTATCTTGTTGTTAATACACCTTATAAATTGTAATCAATAGGTTGTTTATCAAATTATTAATAGAGCACAAACTAACCTAGTATGCTACCAATACTCTATAAACCAACAAAAGTAAAACCTCTACCACTATCATAAAAGTCAAAAATAATGTCTTTTTCAGCAATTCAATCTTTTTCAATAAGTATAAAAAATTGGTAGCCAAAACATTGTACTACACAAAAACAATACATTAAACCTATAAAATCAGTTTTATTACTTCTCCCAATTCTAATATCTAAAAAATAAAAAGCACCTTCCACAAGATGTGAAAGGTGCCTATATTTGAACTATGATAATTCTAGCAAGGATTACTCACCAAAGTCATCAAATGCAATGTTTTCTTTAGGAACGCCCAATTGGTCTAGGGCTGTAAAGATAGATTGAGCCATCATTGGAGGACCACAGAAGTAGTATTCGATTTCTTCTGGCTCAGGGTGTTGATCTAAATAATGTCTCTTCAACTCAGGCATTACAAAACCAAAGAAACAGTTTCCATTTTCATCATGGATATCTTTTTTCTCTACCCAGTTAGGATCTTGTGGGTCTCTATCAATAGTAATGAAGAAAGAGAAGTTATCGAATTCTGCTTCAATTTGTCTAAAGTCATCAATGTAGAACAACTCACGAGGAGCACGGCCTCCATACCAATAACAAACTTTACGATCTCTTGTTTTTAAGGTATGGAATAGGTGGAATAAGTGCGAACGCAATGGAGCCATACCTGCACCACCTCCAATATAAACCATTTCTTTTTTGGTTGGCTTGATATGGAATTCACCATAAGGACCAGAAATAGTAACTTTATCTCCAGGTTTGCAACCAAATACATAAGAAGAACAAATTCCAGGATTTACATCCATGTATTCTTTGAATTGACGCTTACCATCTACCACATGGAAAATTGGTGGTGGTGGTGCTACACGAATGTTCAACATAATAATTTGTTGCTCTTCTGCCTCTTTAGGGTGGTTGGCCATTGAGTAAGCACGGAAGATAGGCTCCTCATTAACCATTGTAAATTGACGCATATCCAAAGCATTCCATTCTGCTTCAAACTCATCTTTGGCTTTCCCCATTCTTGGATGCGAATCAATGTTCATATCCTTATAATCTACAGTAATTGCTGGTACATCAATTTGGATGTATCCCCCAGCTTCAAAAGATACTGGCTCAGGAACTCTTACGACGAATTCTTTGATAAATGTAGCCACGTTGTAGTTTGAAATAACTTCACATTCCCATTTTTTGATACCAAAGATTTCGGCAGGAACTTCCACCTCCATGTCAGAACGAACTTTTACCTGACAAGCCAAACGCCAATGTTCAGCAGCTTCTTTACGTGTCAAGTGATTCATTTCTGTTGCTAAAGGCTCTCCACCACCAGAGATTACTTGACATTTACACATGGCACAAGTTCCACCACCACCACAAGCAGATGGCAAGAAGATATTATCTGTTGACAATGCGCCCAACAAAGTAGCACCAGGCTTAACCTCAATTTCTTTATCTCCATTGATGGACAACGTTACATCACCTTGTGGCAACAGTCGTTTTCTTGCGGCTAACAATCCTGATGATAGAACCAAAATCAATACAGAGAATACAACTATTGATATTGGTATTAAGTAAATATTAGATATTAATAACATAAGTATGATTTTTTTTACTAATCAGCTCTTAAGTCTTCTCTATAAAGAAGAAGTCATAATTAATTAAAATCGCCAGGGTTTAATCCAGCCAAGCTCATAAAGGCAATTCCCATTAGTCCTGTAATGATAAATGCAATACCCAGTCCTCTCAATGCAGGAGGAACATCAGCAGTACGCAATTTTTCACGAATAGAGGCAATTGCAACAATCGCCAAGAACCAACCAAATCCAGATCCTAAACCAAAAGAAACTGATTCAGCAAATCCATACTCTCTAGATACCATAAACAGAGAACCTCCAAGAATGGCACAGTTTACAGTAATCAGAGGAAGGAAAATTCCTAGTGAGTTATATAATGCAGGAGAGACCTTCTCAATGATCATCTCTACCAATTGCACCATAGACGCAATTACAGCAATAAACAAAATTAAGCGCAAAAAAGTCAGGTTGATTCCTTCAATGATTGCACCATCAGACAAAAGATAGGTATTGATTGCCCAGTTGATAGGCATTGTAATTCCCAATACAAAGATAACTGCTAATCCTAGACCTACAGCTGTTTTAACTGTTTTGGATACTGCCAGATAAGAACACATTCCTAAGAAATATGCCAAAATCATGTTATCAATAAAGGCCGCTTTGATAAATATATTTAATGTCTCGCCCATTTTATCGTTAGATTTATAGTAATATTATTTTTACAAGATGTTAAGTTGATTGGTATGAATTAAGATTTATCTACTAATTCAGGATCTAATGCACGTTGTATCCAGATAAAGACACCAATTACAAATAAAGAAGAAGCAGGTAAAACCATCAAGTTATTGGCAACGTACCAATCTGGTGATAGAATTTCCCATCCCATGAATGTACCTTTACCAAACAACTCACGTACTACTGCCATAGCTACCAAAATCCAACCATAGCCTAGTCCATTACCAACACCATCTAAGAATGATTGCCAAGGGTTGTTTCCCATAGCAAAGGCTTCCAAACGCCCCATTACAATACAGTTGGTGATAATAAGACCAATAAATACAGAAAGTTCTACGTACGCAGTATAAGCAAATGCTCCTAATACAATTTCTACAATTTGTACCAAACCTGCAATAACAAGTAATTGTACAATCATACGAATAGAACTAGGAATAGAATTTCTCAACAAAGAAATAATTAAACTAGAAGCAGCACATACAAAAATTAGTGCTACTGCCATAACCAAAGATTTGTAAACAGAACCTGTTACAGCCAAAGCAGAACAAATTCCCAAAACTTGGATGGTAATTGGATTATTACTGTGTAATGGATCTTTAAGAAGCTTCATTTCTTGCTTTCCAAGTAATCCTCCTTGTTTTTTTGAATCAACTATAGTATCAGCCATTGCGCTATAATTATTTATAGTTTATAATTTTTTTTATTCGATTGCGAATCGCAATTTATTTTTTATTTTTCAACTGCTCAAAGTGCGTTTCGTACTTACTCATTCCTTTTCGGAACATTTCAGTAACCCCATCACTAGTAATTGTGGCACCAGAAATACCTGTTACATAATGCTCTCCTTTTTTAGGACGCTTTAGTACCGTCAACGCTACATTCTCTCCTTCAAAAACTTTCTTCCCAATAAATTGAGCCTTGAACTTATCGCTATCCTTAATTTCGGCACCCAAACCAGGTGTTTCATTTTTGTGGTCAAAGTAAACACCAGCAATTGTATTCAAATCAGATTTAAGGGCAATGTATCCCCAGATTTTGTCCCAAAGACCATTTCCACGAATGGCAACAACGTAAGTTTTTCCTTCTGCACCATCGTACTCATAGACTGGATACAAACGGTTTTCTTCCTTTCTTTTTTCCTCATTAGCCAAGTCTAGCTCTGCTAATGCACCGTATTTTTTGGCTCCATTGGTAGCCAAGTCATTGATTTTTTCTAAATCATCGTTGGTATAAACTTTACCACTTTCTGTTACAGCATACATTTTTACTTTTCCGTAAGCATCCTGTACAACTTCTGGTTTGTCTAAATCCATAGAGTCGGGTAAACAACTCAAAATAGCTACTTTTTTAGCTTCCGCTTTATTAGCTTCAAAAATTGGATTGAGACTAGTATACAAAAGCGATAAGATTAAAGCGGTTACGGATGTAATCATAAATACATACGCGTAAACATTCATTTCTTTTTTCTCTCCCATTTTTATTCAGCTTTAGCTCTTTTTAAACGTCTATTAATATTTGCATCTACTACATAGAAATCAATTGTTGGCGCAAATACGTTCATCAACAAGATTGCCAACATCCATCCTTCTGCGTAAGCAGGATTCATCACACGAATAACCATTCCGAAGAAACCAATCAAGAATCCGTAAATCCATTTTCCTGTATTGGTTCCACAAGCAGTAACAGGATCGGTTGCCATAAATGCCAAAGCAAACATCAAACCTCCCATCAAGAAGTGGTTATACCAAGGTACATCCATATAAGCATTGAAGCCCCATACATTAAACAACATACCTGTTACAGCAACTCCCAATGCCATTGAGAACATAATTCTCCAACTAGCAACACGAGTTACCAACAAGATAGCAATACCTAGAATAATGGCTAATTTTGAAGTTTCACCAACACAACCAGGAATTCCTCCAACAAACATTGCTGTAGAAGAATACACTTCTGTAACGGCTTCCCATCCACCTGTTCTAGCCAATACCAATGGTGTTGCACCAGTAAAAGACTCTAACAAAGGTTGTCCATTAATAAAAGTACTCCATCCCAAACTCTCAAACAAACCATTAAACATAGTATGCAAGAAGCTATAGTCTGTTACTCCATTATTAAAATCAATTGCAGATACCCATGGAGCATCTCCAGAAATTTCAGTAGGATAAGCAAAGAAAATAAAGGCACGTGCCATCAAGGCTATATTAACCACGTTCATTCCTGTTCCTCCAAAAGCCTCTTTTGCCAACAATACAGCAAAAATAATAGACAGTGTCAACATCCACAACGGAACATCTGGTGGCATAATCAAAGGAATCAAGGCACCTGTTACCAAATACCCCTCCTCTATCGGATGCCCTTTTTGTGACGCAAAGTAAAACTCAATAGCCAAACCTACTAAGTTAGATACAATAAACAAAGGCAAAATAGACATCAAACCAATGACTAATTTTAGATGGACTGCATCCAAAACACCTGTGTGTTCGCCTAGTGCTAAAAAATGTTGGTGGCCAATATTGTATGACCCGATTAGATAACAAGCTTGTAATGCAATTACAACATGTATCATCAAACGTTTCAGGTCCATTGGACCCTTAATATGAGTACCAGTGTGGTTTACCTCATTCGGCTTAAAAAAGAGCGTAAATACACCGTCGTAAAGACCGTGAGCAAATTTTTTATCTTTGCTAGGCTCTATCTTTTTCCAAAATTCTACATCAAAAAGTCCCATAAGGTTACTTTATTATTAGTATTCGTTTCTATTATTAATTTTATTTTTATCTCAGCAGCAAGTAACTATCCCTGCTCTCTTAACATATCCAATCCTTGACGAAGTGTTTTTTGAACAGGATGCTTAGAAGTACATACATACTCACACAAAGCCACATCTTCTTCACCCAATTCTAAGATTCCCAAACCTTCCATTCTTTCAAAGTCATTGGCTTGAACAGCTCTTAGCAAATATTGTAGGTAGATATCCATTGGCAAAACACTTTCGTATTCTCCAGAAACCACAAATGCTCTGTGCTCTCCATTTTGTTGAGTATCCGCTTTGTAGACAGAGCTAGGTACAAAAGCACCTGGGAAAGTACGATTCTGTGTTGGGTGTCCTGTTCTTGGCAACAACCAACCAAATAATTCGTAGTAATCTCCCTCTTCAATGGTCATTATTTGGTCGTCAAAGAAGCCCAAATAACCATTTGGAGTAATTTCTTTTCCAGTCAATGGATCTCCAGAAATTAAACGAACTGCTTTTCTAGTTCCACTTACTGGTTTTCCTTCTTTATCTGTTGTTGCTATTTGTTCTTCAAATTTAACCTCTGCAACTAATTTTTCAATACAAAGTCCTTGGTGTGCTCTGATATAACGAGGATTTGGCATTTCATATCCTGTCAACGCAATGACACGTTCTGTATCAAAAATACCTTTATTAAATAAAGTACCAATCACTAATACTCCATGTACGTCCAAGTGCCACACTGTTTCACCTGTATTTAGTGGATCGATGTGATGAATGTGTACCCCTACATTTCCTGCTGGGTGAGGACCATTGAACCAGTGTTTTTCAACACCCGTAGCATCAGTAAATGCTTTTGAAGGGTTTTGGTTTCCTCTACCGTCCAATCCTAAGTGCAAAGCTCCATCTGTCAATTTTGCCAATACATCCAAACCTTTTTGGAAGTCAGCTTCTTTCCCTTGAACAGTTAGGTTGAAACTTGGTGCCAATGGTGCCGTGTCAAATGTTGTTACAAAGATAGACTTAGGCGTTTTTTCGTGCTCTGCCACAATATCAAATGGACGCTGACGAATAAAAGGCCAAGCTCCAGAATCTAACAAGAAAGCCACTAATTCTTCACGGCTTACAGTATTCAAATCTGGAAGATTGTACGAACGGTATTCAATCTCTTTATCTGCCAAAATAACCACCTCATTAATCGAACGCTTTTCTCCTCTTTGGATTTTTAGCATTTCTCCACTAACAGGTGCTGCATATTTAATTTCTGGGCGTTTTTTATCATAAAAAAGAACGTCTCCAGCTTTTAGAGCGCCTCCTTCTTCTACAACCACTTTAGGAATTGGCATCATGCCCATAAAATCCTTTGGTTTTAGCGCATAAGTTGAGGAGTGTACGGATTCAATTCCATGCTCCAATGATGCTTCTCCTAAAAGGTTAATATCAAAACCCTTTTTTAAATCAATAAAATGATCGTTGTGAGAAACATAATCAGGGGAACCTTCACCTCGTTTAAGCATACTTGGCAAGTCATTTGGTAAGACGCCGTAGTTCTCTGGATTTTCACCGTGATGTTTTGCTGCGATTTTCACCAAACCTTCTGATACTGTTGCCATTACAACAATAAACATCAAAATGAAAATTATACCAAAGATAAGACCTGTTGAGAGTGTCATATAGCTTGTATATAAATTAATATAATGTAAATAAATGATTAAATTCTGACAATAGATATCAGACGTGCTGCAAATATAAAATTTCGTTTCGTTTTCCTGTATCTATTTTAGCGTTTTGTTAACACCTATCTCTATTTAGAATAAATCTAAACAAAGGCTCGAAAACCTATTTTTGCCCTTGTCTAATGACTTTTGCATGCTTCCCCATTTGAAGCATATCCTCATCTATAATTAGTTTTGCATTTGGTTTAACTACAATTTGAGCCTGCTGACCTAAAACGACCTTTCCTCCCTCCTCTACAATCAACGTAGTTGCATCTTCGAGAATTAGTTTTGAGCGTTTATTCAAATACAATGTGGCTCCTTTTTTTACTGTAAAAACCGTCGGATGAATAAAGTCACCTGCTGTTGTTTGAACATGTGTGTTGACAGTACCACTTTTATTCAACACCAACTGCACACAATTGGCGAGTTCCAAGTCTGGGCGTTCATCTTTGGTTATATCAGGCAATTCTATATTTCCAGTCCAACGCTTATTCTGGCATAACTTAACTTCTTCAAATCGTACCTCTACCTGCATATCAGAACTATTTTCTATTGCAGAAAACTTTAACGCTAAACCATTCAAAATGTAAGGGGCTAATTTGTTCTTTTTAAGGTCATAACGAGGATAATTCAAAGGCATTGGATTAGAATTCAAATCCAGATAGTCCCCATCTTTAAAGGCAACAGGACCTATATAACCTTCCGACTTCTTGGCATCGTACACTCCAAAACAACCATACAAATTAACAAAAGAGTCAGGACTAATTTCCTCTCTAAAAATAGGGGCATACCATTCTGTTTTACTAGAGTTGTAATTGGGATCAATCTTAATAACGCCATCTTTGTTGTTATCATAAGGATAACGATACAAATTGTTTGTTCCAGATATAGGATTTTCTTCCAATCTCCGAAAGCTTTTCATCACATTTCCCCAATTATTTCTTTGGTCTGGTATATCTTCGTACATGTAGTAGTCGTAATTTCCTCCAGCATGCAGTACTTTAATTCCATTGGCTCGATCCGACAAAGCCGAAAAGATCGTATTTCGGCTGCTTTCAATCCCTTCTACATAAGCATAAATTCCTGCTGCAGAACGAGCAACCGTGTCGCCTTTGCCCAATACTTTGCCACTCCATGGATGTTCATCCAATTCGTGCAACTTAGCATGGTTCTCTAGCCAAAGATATTGCCCACCCGAAAAAGGTATTTTGATTCGCATAGCATCACCTGTTGTAAAAAAATCTCTCAAGACAAAAATAGGCTGTTCTTCCACATCTTTTGTCTTCTGTATGTCTGCTACCAAATCAATAAATCCAACATACCAACGTTCCCAAGCATTAAACCCAGAAAAGATACTATTCGGCGCCATAACCCCCCAACCAGCACTCAGCAGATAAAAATAATTCCCAACAACATTATTAACTCCCATTATATGAGGTGCATTAAACAAAACATGAGCAACTTCGTGTATAAAAACTCCAGAATTATACGTCATCGTGAATCCTTCTGCTATCCGATAGCCATTCACTGTATTTTGGGGCAAGACACCTGTAGATGCAAAACCACCTCCTGAACCAACCCATCCTCGCATTCCTGGCTTGGGTTCTTGATTCCAACCTTTATTGTAGCGATGAACAAATACGACAAAATCTATAATTTTATCTGGTTTATATTGTGTGGTATCCGAATTATCAAATTTAAAATTAGGCAAGTTTCTACGCTGATCAAAACGGGAATAATCCATTTTAGGATTTATCTTTTGCATTGCCTCTACAGCACGTCCATTAAGGTGCGTCCACGAATAACCTCCAGCTGGATCAATTTCTACCACTGTGGGTTTTCCTTCTGCATTTGTAAATACCTCCCCTATCATTTTGAATTTTCCATTAGACATTAAGGCAAATTCCTTTGAAAAATTATTTGCCACCAAATCCATTTCTTGTTCAAAATCGGAAGCAGAATTAAAAATGTAATTGGGGCAAGCTCCTGTTTTCGGATTAACAAAATCGGGTAGTTTATTATTTTCGCTATAATTCCAACGAGGTAGTGGATTTTTTTGATTTTCAAAGGCAGGATTTGCGGTATTATTATCTTTATAAGTAACAAAAACTAGCAGTACTCGCAAGGTTCCTTTGGGGGTAAATACGCCTCCATAAGGTGCATAAGGGATTTTAGGAGGTGTGGCTTTTTCTTGGGCTGTTACAATCGGGACTAAGCCCAGTAACAATAGCCAATAAATCCCTATTTTTGTTAGTAGTATTTTCACTGGTCTCCTTTTTATTTAAATTAAAAAAAAAAGGCCAAGTTGCAGGAGCAACTTGACCAGAAAACTAAACCCTAAAACCCATGATAGGCTCAAGATATAAAATATTTTACACTTCCAAGCCAATTGGGTGATTTTATGAAAAAAATCTTCTATTCTTAACAAATTAAATATTTCATAAACTGTTTTATTTTAACTATATTTCTCACTACCAATGCATTAAACAATTAACTTATTCTAGTAAATTTTACCATTACCAAACACGACAGAATAAGCCATACGAATCTCAATTAACACTAGTCTTGTGCTACACTCAATAGCCCAAAATCTTAAACATTTCTTGAACAGATTGCTCCTCTCGATAAACATAATCTATGAAGTTTCCTTTCTCATCCCGATCAATAATTACTTGTTTGGGCGAAGGAATTAAGCAATGTTTGATGCCTCCGTATCCACTAATCGCATCTTGATAAGCTCCCGTATGAAAAAAGCCTAAATACAATGGCTCCCTATCATCTTTGGGATATTTGGGCAAAAGGATTTCTTGATTAAAATCTTCGGAATTGTAGTAATCTGAGTGATCGCAACTAATACCTCCTATATTGACTCGCTGATAGTTGTTTGACCATTTGTTGATTGGCAGCAGAATAAATTTTTCGTGAATAGACCAAGCATCAGGAATCGTATTCATCAAGCTATTATTAATAATATACCAAGCTTCTGTATCGTTCTGCTGTTTTTGTTCTAAAACCTCAAAAATAATCGCTCCTGACTCTCCTACCGTATACTTTCCAAACTCTGTAAAAATATTAGGTTCTTCTATCCCTTCTTGGGCGCAAGCTTCTTTGATATTGCTCACTATTTCATTGATCATATATTCGTAATCATACTCAAACCCTAAGTGATTTCGAATTGGGAAGCCACCACCTAAATTAAAAGAAGACAATTTGGGCGCATCTTTTTTCATCTCAATGTACAGACTCAAGGCACGTTGAAATTCTCCCCAATAATACAAAGTATCTTTGATTCCCGAATCGACAAAAAAGTGCAACATTTTTAACTCAAATTTGTCATTATCTTTGATTCGATTGTGAAAAAAGTCCAACATCTCTTTTTGTGGAATACCTAATCGAGACGTATAATAAGCCGATTGAGCTTCCTCATTGATTGCCATTCGAACGCCAATCTTAATTTTTTTGGTATTCTCCTTACTAATCGCTTCGATTCGTGTCAGCTCATCGGTACTATCCAAAATGATAACAGAGTTTTCGAATCCCATTTCATTTAGCTCTAGGATTTTTCGTAGATATTCATCTGTTTTATAACCATTGTGAAGAATGATGCACTTTTTGTTGAGTTTTTTCTCTTTGTATAATTTCAGAATTAAATCAATATCAAAAGAAGAAGAAGTTTCCAAATTGACCTTATGCTTTAAAGCCTCACTAACAACGTGATAAAAGTGATTACACTTAGTACAGTAACAAAAGTGGTAATTCCCTTGGTATTTGTTCTTTTTAATGGCTCGTTTAAATAGATTTCGAGCTTTTTTTATCTGGTCCCCGATTTTGGGCAGGTATATAAATTTAAAGGGTGTGCCGTATTTTTCAATCAAATATTTGAGAGACACCCCATGAAAAGTCAAATATTCATTGTTCAAATCAAAGCCCTCTTGAGGAAAATAATAGCTTTGTTCTATTAAGTCTGTATACGTGTTCTTCATTTATCTATTTAGAGCATTCTTTTCTTGCTTAAGGCAAGAATAGCTATATCCAATAATCCATTTTTCCACCCTATTCAAACATTTGAATTTGGCAGAGCGAAATTCGTCATTTTAATTCAGCAATCAAAACTTTTTTTTAGAATACAGGTATAAAATTTATCAACCCAGTTAAGTTTATTGATACACTTAACTGGGTTATTTGTTTCTTTTTGAGATTATGTATTTTTCCTAACGATGCCCAAGTGTAAAATACGTCCTCCAGTTTGATTCACAGGACTAACACTTTTTCCGATTACAACACCATCTTCTGGCGCAAAATACTCTTTTACCAAATTGCCAAACACATCTCGCATCGAAGCAATCAATGTTCCCTCCTCTACTCTTTCCATCAAATCTACATGCACTTGCAGCAAGCCCCCTATATCAGTATAAATCCAATAAGATCGCTGACATACTACAGTTGGAATTTCAGGCATTATTGCTTCGTCGTCTGTCATTTCTAAATAAGACAACACATTGTGTACTCCAATAATTCCAGACTTAATCATCTTACGTTGAAACGTATTGGGATTCCCCACTTCCAGTGTAATAGCAGGAATATCAATTTCATCTGCTGCCCCTCTCAATGTACCATCTGAAGGAGGATTATGCACAATCAACTGCGCTCCTTGAAGCATCGCTAATTTTCTAGTAACAGGATGTTTCATATCTGCTCTAACATAGTAAGAGTTGATTCGCCCTAAACTAGCAGTGTGCAAATCCAACAAATAATCGAAATGCTTGACTAGCTTATGAAAGAAACGGTAAGCATATACTTGACTCACGTTTCCATCTGCTTTGCCTGGCATAATATGATTGAGATCGACTCCATCATTAAAACGCCTTTTTTTGCGTACAAATGAAGGAATATTAACAACAGGAACTCCCACTATTGTTCCTTTTAAATCCTCTACCTCTATTTCTGAAAACAAACGCTGAATCACAGGAATGCCATTCAATTCATTGCCATGAACGGCTGCTGTGAGTCCTAAGATCGGAAAATCTTGACTACCTCTTGCTACCATAATCGGCACACGCATAGGATTGTTCATGCCATCCGTAATTAAATCGACCCAATAGTGTCGAATAGATTTAGGGGGGGTATCAGACAAATTAAATTGCTGAATTACCTTAGGTTCTTCCATTAACTATAAATTCTTAATTTAGTAAAATTAATACGCTGTAGATTACTTCATGAGCACTTTGCTTTTAGTTAGCTGCGCTGCTACTGCGTGTTTGCAACGAACTTAAGCCCTAGGTTGTTGACTATTGACATAAGCTATTATATTATTAATTGCCTTTTTAACGACAGGAGTCCCTGTTTGCTCTGCTGCTTGTGGGAAACCGCCTATACTCAACGTATTTACTTCCGACAAGATCCGTTTTCCATCATCTCCCACCAAGGTATCTGCACCAAACATTACAATTCCCTCTTTTAATAGCGTAGGAGTTATCTGTTCAATAATTTCCACTTCTTCTGGGCTAACAGTAGAAGGCACCGAAGTTCCTCCCTGTGCAACATTACACAACCAAGAATCTGGTGCAGGCAAGCGCAAAGAACTCGCTAGAATCTCACCATTTACAACCAAAATGCGCTTGTCACCTTCCGATACATTCTTCAAGAATTTCATTGCCAAATATCCATTGGTTTCCAATTCTTGTTTGATTTCCATCAAATACTCTTTGATAGGTTGAGGACGACCATCTCCTGCAAAAACATAATGGTCTTGCACTTTTACCACCCCTTTTCCTCCATATTCTCGCAATGGCTTCAGCACAATAGGATATTTGGAAGCAAAGTTGAGCACATCTATGACAGATCGGCAAAACTTCATTGGCGGGCATACCGATGGGAAGTTCAATAAAAACTCCTTGGTACTTGTTTTGACAATACCTTTGGGGTTATTGACAAATACTTGCTTTGGTGCTATGCTTACCAAATGCTCCAAAAACTCATCCGTAGCAGGTCTTGGCAAGCGCATAAAAACAACATCGACCGATTGAATGTCTATTGTCGTAGTGTCTTCTAAGAACTGAGCTCCATCGCTTTGAAAAGCAAAAGAAGAAGTCGCCAGAGTAGCTTCTACTTCAGACGATGTTCTGTCTTCAAAAAAACACTTATTTTTAGCATTGCCTCGACTGGCAACATATACTTGCCCTGATTGTTCATGTCTAGCAAGTTCAGCTACCAATGCATACAAAGAATTTTGATCGCTGTGCTTTGTATGTTCTGTTAACACCAAAAAATTATACTTTTTCATTTCCTTCTAATATTTCATTCAACAAAGTGGCATCGTCATTTAAAGATTTGAACAAACGCATTCTAAATTTACCTTTGCTATTATATAGCTTAATACACATTTTATCAATAGCCACCATAGATAGTACCGTCTGAATATAACATTCTATCAAATCATCTAAACCTATTCCTAATTTATTAAAGTCTCGACGATCCATTAACATCAAGCGATTGGTATCACTTGACCAAACATTAGTTCCTTCTTTTACAGATAAATTGGTACCTAGCATATCCCAAGATTCAGCACCTTCTTTGAGGTGATCTACCAACGGTTTTGCTGCTCTTCGAGAGTAAACACACAAAGGGCGAATACCATCTACAGTACTGCTTGCCATCATTCGAATATCCGTGACAAAAGTTTCGCCTTTTTGATTGGGAATTGTCCCTACATGATAAAACTTTCCTTTATTACCTGTCGAACTCCAATTATAATTCCCTATTAGACTTTGAACAATAAAACGTTCATAATCAAACTCCATTTCCATAAAAGCATCCAACTCCTCTTCACTCGTAATCGTGAAGACACCTTGCCCAGCGTTGCTATAAGGAATTTTAATAACCGCATGCCCTCCCATTTTGGTTACCCATAATGGAATTTCAGCTTTGTTCACATCCCATATTGTTTCTGGAATATTAATTTGCAAACCATAAGGCTCTAATTGTGCATTGTACAAATCATAAGCTTTGGCAGCAACCATTTTGTTACGACCTCCCGCCAAACAAGCAGCAATTGGATTTAAAATCTTAGTTTTAGAATGTAACGGAAACCTCGTCCAAGGACGTTGAGTTACATAGCGAAAAACAGCTCTTAATGGATGCCAAGTACCATCTTCTGTTTGAAAATGCATTTGATCATCCTCTACTTTTATATGCTTGTTGTCTTCTCCATAGAAGTAAGGTACCAAAAAGCACTCTTCTCCCATTACATCAGAGATAACATGTCCATAACCAGATACCTCCATGAAGTTTTTATCATATAGGACAGCTAGTTTCCCCTCTACCTTTGCTTTCCCTTTTTTATTTCTAATATAAGGCTTAAATGTTCGCTCTACCAACAAACGGTACGAACCATCTTCCTTGTTATCATCCAACAATGGCATTGATTTTTGCCCTGATGGACTTGAATTATTTTCAATCACAACCATTCTTTTAAAACCATTCGCAGAAGTAGCATTAATTAAATCTGCCCCACACCACAAAAAATGCTTGCATTTGTATGTTAAAATTTCTGATAGCTTTTCTCGATTCACTTTGGGATGCAAATGGCAATAACGATTGATAATTCGCTTAGTATCTAGGTTCAAAAAAAAGCTAACCATTGGATGAATGGTCGCATTTAAAGCCTTTGGATACCAATGATTTTCTCCTTCAAAAGTGCCTGGTTGAATAACTTGGATTTTTCTGTTCATGATTGTTTTTTTTCCAAAAATGGAATTGTGTGTTCGCTAAATATATATGTCTGTCAATGTCTCTTTACAGAGAAGAATCAACTTTTTTGATAATTTGTACTACTCTCCGAATTACTTTCTTTCGAATATCTTTTTCTTTCTCTCGGTCGGGTATATCTAAAATATATTGAAACTTAAATTCTACATAGTCTTTTTTAATTCCCACTGCTTTTAGGTTGTAAGAATCACTTTGAATAATAGGGTCAAATTCGTTTAAAGTAGCAATTAAATCTGCTTCTAACTGACTCACTGTAGCAATTGCGTCTAAACTTATTTCAAACTCTATACTGGTCTTTTTTATAGCTCTTTTGGTATAATTAATAACATCCAAAGCATATACCATATTATTCGGAATAATAACCACATCATCATCGTCCGTCAACAAACTAAACATGGTAATCGACATATCTATTACCTTCCCTTTGTTGCCCCCTACCTTGATATAATCTCCAAGATTCACATCATTCGAAAAGGCAATCAGCATTCCTCCTATGACATTGGAAATATAGTCCTTCGAAATAATAGCAATAGCGGCTGCTATGATACTCAACGAAGCAAAAAAAGCTTTCACATCAATTCCCATCAAGGCAAGCCCTGTTAGGACAGTTACCACTCCGACAACCAAAGCATGAATATTGTTCACCCCCAAAATGATATTGTCAGATCTTTCTTGAGGGATTTTCTTGCTTTTTCGATACCAAAAGAAAATAGCTCCTTTGGCAAAACTAAGTATCAAAAGAAAATAAACATAATTTAACAAAACATCCACAAAAGCAACATCTATTTCTTTTACCCATTCTATCTGATTGTTGTTTAACAGATGGATTTTGTAACGCTTAAAAATCATAATCGTTACAATGGCTAAGGCTTGTATAAATGTTTTTTTCATCTAGCTTTTGTTATTAATACTTGGCGAATTTCCTTCCAGAAGATTCAAATAATCAATGGCGTAACGCTCATGAAACAAAATGTACAAAATCAATACTACGCAGTAGGAATATAGTTCATCGACAACCACCTTAAGCATTAAATTCTATGAAATATTAATCTCACACAATAGGATAATACTCCGTACATCCATTCTCTACCATAAAGGTTGTGCTTAAATATTTTCGATTCAAATAATGAATAAAATCGCGATTCATATTTTTTAACAGCTTCGTCCAACAAACGGCATAACGCTCGTAGTAAAGCCCTGCTAAATTACCCTCTAGCAAAATAGTACTAATTAATAATTGTTCCTTATTTTTTCCTTTAATTGTTATGTTCCACGTCAAATTTAAATCTCCATTCCCTAAAGGTCTACTTGTTATAACAACATCTTCTGACAGACTGTTTATAGACAAGGTCCATACAGTACGTATATCTTTGAATAATTCTGTACTAAACCGAAGTTTCAACGAATCATCTTTAGGGTTGGTCTCAACAAGGCACAAAGGATTCCATAATTTCCAGTTCCACCATTCCGTTAGCTCCCTCTTTGCTACTGAGACATCTACATAAAATTCTTTAAAGGTGCAAATTGGATAGTATTTCATTCTAAAATTCGGATTAAAAAAAATAAAAAATCGGAATAAAACAAAATTGCTTTATTCCGAAATAAGTTCATTACACGATCAGTTACTCTATATTGTTCTAATATTTACATAGCAGTAATAACATCAATCCTCATCTTCAAATATTTCAATTTCTTCTTCAAGCGCTACTTTTGATAGCAATTTGCCATTCTTATCAAACAACAATTGTAGCATTTCTTCTGAATACTCAATCTCAACTTGATACTCTACTTTGTCTGGATATGAAGCTTCTGTAATCAACAGAATGGCATAATTTTCTCCATAAATTTCGCTCAAACTAGTCGCAATAGGCGTTGGCAACTTATCTTCTTCCAACTCTTTTTGAGTTTTCAACCATTTGCCTTCTTCATTATAATAAAGTTGCAGAAAAACCAATTTCGTTTCATCGTAGAAACTGGCAATATATTGCTCTTTTTCCAATGTCCAATCGACTTGCTCAACCTTGCCATTTTTGTTAAAAGTAGCCAGCACTTTTTTAGGAACATCTACCACATCAATAGAAGTAGCCATCTGTCCATTCCCTTGCCCTACACTTAACATAAGCGTAGCAGCGACCATTACCAAGTATTTCATAGTACTTAGATTTTAAGTTTAAAATTAAAAAGAAAAAGGATAAAAGCGTTGAGGGGAGAACTGTTTCTAAAAGTTATTTTTATTAATGAATTACCAACAACTTTTACATAAAACTCAACGCATAGGATAATTAAATTAATTTAATAAAATTACACTGAACACGATCAGAATATGCCCATAAACGATAATTGTTTTCATAAAGTTGCTTTTTCGTCTACTTTTTTTTTATTTTTTTTGAACAGTATACTTATAATCATTTAAAGAGAACAAGACCAACACATAAAACACTGATAACTAAAATATTAAAATCAAATCAATTAATTCCTCATCTTACAACAACTAATACTCCGTTGATTTTTTAGTTTTCCTACGAAAAACGTAAAAAAGCATCTTGCATTAGTTTGATTATCAGTCTTTTAGTGCAAAGGTTAGCAAAAGTACATCTTACTGATAATCAAACTAATACGATTTTTCAACGGAGTAATGAACAACAAATCCACTAAGTTGATTGGGCTTTCAAAAAAGTACCGAAATAAGTACCGAATCAAAAAATCCAGACCGTATTCTCTCTAACCAACCAAAAAATAACGTTCTTTGGCTTAGTACATTCTCAAATATTCTATTTCGATAGAATAGCACCACAAATTATAGCGTATTACTTTTCTAATAAACCAAAATGAATGCAGCATTTTCTCAAGACATTACACTATCTACAATTTTATAAATCTTATGCGGCTCTAAATGTGCTCTTTAATATTCTTGCCGCCTTATTTACCATTGCTTCTTTTTTGGTTCTAAAGCCATTTTTAGACATTTTATTTGCAACAGAAGCCATAACACATAGTGCTGTAACGGAACAAGGTTTTATTGCTGGCTGGAAACAGTATTTTAATACTAGTTTGAATCAGTACATCATTGAAAACGGCAAAGAAGCGGGATTGATTTTAGTTTCTGCTATTGTAGTGGGTACTTTTTTGTTCAAAAATTTATTTCGATACTTGGCACTGTACGTCATGACACCGGTTCGATATGGCATTGAAAAAAGAATTCGAAAAGCGGTTTTTGAAAAACTCTTGTACTTGCCACTTTCCTATTTTTCAGAAGAACGCAAAGGGGACTTAATGTCAAGGATAACCATTGATGTGCAGGAAATTCAATGGTCTGTCTTGCAATCTGTAGAAACAGTTGTTCGTTCTCCCATCATGATTATAGGCTCTTTGCTTGTCATGCTTTATATTAGCCCCTTATTAACTGGATTTTCATTTATTTTAATCTTATTTGTGGGTTTGATTATAGGAGGGATTGCTCGGACATTAAAACGAAAATCTACTGCTGCCCAAGAATCTCAAGGTCGTTTACTTTCTATTTTGGACGAGGCACTAGGAGGACTTAGAATTGTGCGCGCTTTTAACGCAGAAAGGTATCAAGAAAATAACTTTGAAACAGAAAATCATCATTATGAACAAACGATGGTACGCATTATGCGCCGCAAAGATTTATCCTCTCCCCTAACTGAATTTTTAGGCGTTTCGGTTGTTGTCGTACTTTTAATGTTTGGCGGTTCTCTAGTTTTTCAAGGTACCTTTGAAGCCTCTACATTTGTGGTGTTCATTAGTATGTTTTACAATATTATTGATCCTGCAAAATCATTTTCTAGTGCCTATTATGCCATTCAAAAAGGAAGCGCAGCAATTGAGCGTATCAACGACATTTTGAACGCGCCTATTGGTATTGATGATTTGCCCAATGCTCAAAACATACAAAATTTCTCCAAAGAAATCAGCTTTAAAAATGTCCATTTTCAGTACAACCAAGAGCGAACAATCCTACACGATATTAACTTAACTATTCCCAAAGGCAGCTCGATTGCCTTAGTTGGAGCTTCTGGCGCTGGAAAATCAACCTTAATTGACTTAATTCCTCGTTTTTATGATTTAACAGAAGGTGAAATTTTGTTGGATGGTATTAATATCAAAAACTACCAACTCAAAGCGCTTCGAGGATTGATGAGTATGGTTTCTCAAGAAGCAATTCTTTTTAATGATACCATTTATAATAATATTGTATTTGGCTTAGAAAATGTTCGAAAAGAAGAAGTTGAAGCGGCTGCCAAAATTGCCAATGCCCACGAATTTATTGTTCAAATGGAACAAGGGTATCAAACCTCTATTGGAGATCGAGGCAATAAACTAAGTGGAGGACAACGACAGCGCATTACGATTGCAAGGGCCATTCTCAGAAATCCACCAATCCTCATTTTAGACGAAGCAACATCTGCCCTAGATTCTGCTTCCGAACGATTGGTTCAAGAAGCATTGCTTCGAGTGATGCAAAATCGAACTTCGATTGTCATTGCACATCGCCTTTCGACCATCCAACATGTAGACAAAATTGTAGTGTTGCAAGAAGGAAAAATTGTTGAACAGGGCACTCATCAGGAATTGTTGGCAGCCAAAGGCATTTATCAACGGTTGGTGCAACTGCAAATGATGTAGTTTTTATTCCCCAAAGCACCAAAAACGATCATAAATACATCTTTATTAGTAACATTTTAGAGAACGACACTCATCTTAATCATAATAAAATCCATACTCATGAAACCATATTTAATATTCTGTCTACTGACGATTGCATTTATAGCTTGTAACTCTGATGACTCCAATACCGATTCTAAGGTTGCCATTGATATAAATGCCTTCACAGAAAAAATAAAATACCACCCTGGCGACCCTTTTATAGAAACATTCAAAAAAAGTGAATTTTTTAAGCTAAGTGGCTTGGAGGATCATGTTGTAGAAACTACCAACGGCACCATCTTGTCTATTCCCAAGGGAGCATTTCGAGACAAAAATGGACGTATCGTAGAAAAAGAAATTACCATAGAGGTAACAGATATTGCTAATTTAGAAGAGCAAATTCAGTCAAACATTAGTGGTCAGTACAAAGATGCTGTCTTAAAAAATGGGGCAACACTTTTTATCAATGCTACTGCCGATGGTGAACAACTCGCATTTAATCAAAGTAATCCCGTTTATATCGCAACTAATCGACAAACAGAACTAAAAAACCCGCTTATTTTTGAAGGAATTCGCAATCCTCAAGGAGAAATGCAATGGCTAAAGCCTACCCCACCCAAACAATATTTAATTCCTGTTGATCTGGAAGAACTTGATTTTTTACCCCCAAACTTTGCCAATACCGCACAAAAACATTTGCCTTTTCGAAATTATAAAGTAGCGACTACAGCACTTTTAGATAGCTTGTATTATAGTTTTGGTGCCATGTATCCTCATGATAGAAATTCACAGAAAAAACCAGCCTTGCCCAACACAAGTTTTAATTTTTTTCAAGATGAAGGCAGTCATGCTGACCATGGTATAGATTCCACCACAAGCTGCACAGGTATAGACCCTAGTGCCATCAAAGTGATCAAAAAAAGACAGTTTGCTAATACCTTAATTGCCACCAAAGCTTTTGAACAACGCCTGCACTACCTCCATTTGGCTAGAGAACAAGCTGCCTTGGATATTTATATCAACCACCTAGATTGGGATATGGCACGTTGTGACGAAAAAGTTGCTCAATTACTAGGCAGCAATTCTGATTATCGGATGCAATTCAAAGCCTTTGCTAGAGAAAACTTGGGCAATATAAAAGACTTGCCTCCTTCTGTTAAGAATTTAGGTAATTATTATAGCCAACAGCTCAAAAAAACAAGAACACAATTAGTTGAACTCAAAAAAGCATTGGATAAAGAGCTTGAAAAGAAAGCTAAGGCTGCAAAAAAAATACGAACAGACTATCAAAAAGTTTTACAAAAACGAGCAACTTACCGTTTGAATAAATTTGGTTTCAAGCTAGATAAAATGGGTTGGATCACTGTAGCCGAAACTCTAAAGCCTTTGGATAAGTTTGATTTAGAAATTCGTGTTACCAATGGCAAACAATACGATCGAGTACACGTTTATAGTGTCGATCCCAATATCAGTAGTATTTTTGCCTTCAAAAGTACTGATAAAGAATTATTTAAAGAGGGCTATCGTGGTGACCCTTTTCTGCTCTATAAAAAAATGCAAACCGCACAGGCTGTCGTTGTTGCCTATCAGGGAAAAGAGGCTTTTTACGACCAAACTAATTTTAAAGTCACCCCCACCATTCGAGTACGCCTAAATCCTCAACCGATAACGGCACAAACCTTGAACCAAACGTTACAAAAAATGGAATCAAACCATACGAAGTTTAACAAGATTCGTGTAGACTTAGAATATCAAGCTGCTTTTTATGCCGAAGAGCTTAGAAGAAAACAACTAAGGGATGATTTGGCATTCATTGGTCGATTGGCTAGCATTGCCTTGCCTTGTGGTATCCCGCCAGAACAACCGACAACGAATTAAGCCTAGATTAAATTTTTCTTTTGAGTAGTTTTACCTAAGTACAGGACAAAAAATGGAGAAATTGAAAAATTAGTAAATTAGTAGTTGCGAAATCACTATTTACAAACTTCAATAACTCCGAATGAAAGATACAGAAAAAGTTCTTAAAGATATATTATCTGATCATTTTGCTGGTCAAAGTCAGCGATTGACCATGTTGAGTAAGCTGGTTATTTCCATAATAAAAATGAGCAGCATTAGCTATGCTCAACTTTCGCTGGTATTGAACCCTTTTGCAAAACGAGAATCTAATTTCAAAAGGATTCAACGTTTCATGAAAGAATACAAATTCTGTCGTAAGTGCTATATTCAATTAGTTTGGAAACTCATTGTTTTTAGTAATCAGTGGGTAGCTCTGAGCATTGATAGAACCAATTGGAAATTTGGGAAAATCAACATCAATATTTTACTAATAGGTATTAGCTATAATGGAACAGCAATACCACTTATTTGGACTCTATTAGACAAAAGAGGTAACTCTTCTCAACAGGAACGGATAGATTTAATGCAAAGCTTGATGAGTCATTTAACAATAAAGCAAAAAGGGCAAATCAAATATTTGTTAGCAGACCGTGAGTTTATTGGTAATCAATGGATAAGCTATTTAAAATCTTTGCCTTTAATTTTTATTATTAGAATCCGAAGTAACAGTTTGATGCGAAAGTTTGGACAAATAAAAGAAGTAAAAGTTGGCAAATACTTTAGCCAATCAACTTTTAAAGCTTTGAGAAAACAAAGAATACTTTTCAAGCACCAACTTTATATTGGAGGTCAGAAACTAGGTAAATCTGAATGGCTTATTTTGATAAGTAACAAACCTATTTCAAAAGGTAAAAGAATTTATCAAGAACGCTGGGGAATCGAAGTTTTTTTCTCAGCTTGTAAAACAAGAGGATTTAATTTTGAGGATACTCATGTAACAGCACCATCTAGATTATCCAGTCTACTATTTCTTGTTGCAATAGCCTTTGTTTGGTCTTATAAAACAGGAGAATGGTTAATCAAAAGAGGGGGTAAAATTCCAATAAAAAAACTAAAAACTCGAAAAGCTAAACTCTTTAGTATTTTTAGATTTGGCTTAGATTATATCAAAGAACGTTTACTTAACTTTTTAACTTTATTTCAGGAATTAAAACTTTTGTCCTGTACTTAGTAGTTTTACTTAAAAAACCCCTTCCTTCTTCCCTTAAAAAAATGTATATTTGTTCTGTGAAAGACTATTATTACATATTAGGCATCTCCAAAAACGCTACCCTATCCGAAATTCAACGAGCTTATCAAAAACTATCGCTCAAATTTCATCCTAAAGAAAACGGTAACGATCCCTTTTTTGTCATGCATTATGGCAAAATTAAAGAAGCCTATGAAGTATTGAGTGATGATCACAAACGATTTAGGTATGACAAAGCTTTGAGCAAAGAATTGGATGCAGAAGTCAATGAAATATTAGCGGGACCTGCCCCTGTCATTGCTTCTTTTTTTGCTTCCAAAAAATCGGTCCGAAAAAACGACTTGTTAACCATTTCTTGGGAAGTTTTAAATGCCGAGTTGGTTGAAATTAATTTAATTGGGCAGGTTGCTTCGAATGGTACTCAAACCATTCGACTCTCTGAAATAGATGTTACGCAAGAACGATTAACATTAACACTCAAAGCTAGTAATAGCCATTCTAACAAGACAAGTACCAAAAACCTAGCCCTCAAAAATTTAGATTATTCACCTCAAAAAGCTGCCGTCAAACAACGTCAAGATGGGCTTTTGGAGACAACGAAACAACAAAAAGACAAACACACAATAGAAAAAAAGCCCCAAAAGAAAAAAACAAAAACAAAATCTCCCCGTAAACCTATTGCAACATCAACAGCTTCTACTTCCGTTGCTCAAAAACAAGCTGTCAATCGACGTGGAGAACAAGGGATTGCTTATGTTTTAATTGCGATGATGTTTTTTATAATTATCATTTTGCTATTTGCAATGCATCGTATGAATCCTATGTTTTAGATGCTTGATTGTATTATTTTGTTCAAAAAATGACCTTATGTTAAAGTTATTTAATAGTACTACAAAATTTAAACCCAGAGAATTTGGCTATAAGCCTCGTTTTTATGACGCTGACAAAGAAGCTTTAGAACGTCGTATAAAAAGTAGACAAAACCAAAATGCAGATGGCGATTTGACAAAAATGCGCATTCGCCAAGAGTTTGGAAATTATAAATATTCAGACAGCAAACACAAAAGAAAAGGCTTCACTAGTTCTTCCTCTTTTAGACTTTTGCTGATTATCATTGCTTTGTCTGTTGCTAGCTATTTTATATTAGATAGTTTATTGCCTAAGCTAATGAAACAATGGTTTCCTTTAGAAAGCCAAGAATACGAACTTTTAGAAGAGTATAATTAACCACATTAAACAATACATGGCAGATTTAATACAATTATTACCTGACCACATTGCTAATCAGATTGCAGCAGGAGAGGTTGTTCAACGCCCTGCATCTGTTGTCAAAGAATTGCTAGAAAACTCGATTGATGCAGGCGCTAAAAACATCCGTCTGATCATCAAAAATGCGGGTAAAACGCTTATTCAAGTTGTTGACGATGGAATTGGAATGTCTGAAACGGATGCCCGTATGTGTTTTGAACGTCATGCGACTTCCAAAATACGCCAAACAGAAGATTTGTTCTCTATCCGAACTAAAGGTTTCCGAGGCGAAGCAATGGCTTCGATTGCGGCGGTAGCACAAGTCGAGATGCGTACCAAACAACAACAAGAAGAGTTAGGCATACAAATTAAAATTGCAGGCTCTCGAATTGTTACTCAAGAGCCTTGTCAAACAGCAGCGGGTACGTCTATTTCTGTTAAAAATTTGTTTTTTAACGTCCCTGCTCGTCGTAACTTTTTAAAGTCTGATACGGTTGAGATGCGACATATTATCGATGAGTTTCAGCACGTGGCCTTAGCTCATCCTGATATTTTCTTTTCTTTGCATCATAACTCTGCTAAGTTATACCACCTTCCTATTTCCAATTTGCGACAACGTATTGTCGGTATTTTGGGCAACAAGGTCAATAAGAACTTAATTCCAATCCAAGAAGATACCGATATTATCAAAATCAAAGGCTATATTGGGAAACCCGATGCGGCTAAAAAAACTAGAGGGGACCAGTTTTTCTTTGTCAATAATCGATACATCAAAAGTGGTTATCTAAATCATGCTATTTTAAGTGCTTACGAGGATTTGTTGCCTGAAAAAGTCTATCCTTTGTATGTCGTTTTTTTTGAAATTGACCCTGCGAAAATTGATGTTAATGTTCATCCTACCAAACAAGAAATCAAGTTTGAAGACGAACGTTTGGTTTACAATTATTTGAGAGTTACCGCTCGCCATGCCTTGGCTCAAAACAGCATTACTCCAACCCTTGACTTTGAAGTAGAAAGTGGTATTTCGCAGCACTTAGACGATGCTAACCTAGATCTAACAGCATTAAATCTTAATTTTTCGAAAAAAGAGGCACAAGAAGGACAAACATTTAGTTCTAAAATGAGTGCCTCCAAACAGCCTTTTTCAACGCAACACAAGCGTCAAAAATCAGAAACAGAACTCTCCAATTTGCAAAATTGGGAGAAACTGTATGAAAATATCGAGAATGAGGCCCTGGAACAAGGACAAAAATTAGAACAAGAGGAACAAACACTCTTTTCTTCTGCTATTGGGGACGAGGAACGACACGAGGACAACGATAACTCGCAAGAAATGACTTTCTCTAGCAAAGCCTCTGCGACACCTCCCCCTACTAAACAAGCAGTAGATAGTGCCACAACCAAGCATTTATATCAATTGCACAATCGCTATATTGTCAGTCCTATTAAGTCTGGTTTCTTGCTGATAGACCAACATACAGCACATCAGCGCATCATGTACGAACGCTATTTATATCAATTTGAAAACAAACGAGCTACCACTCAAAAACTTCTATTTCCGCAAACTGTAGAGCTTTCGGTATCTGATGCTACCTTGCTTAAAGATTTGCTGCCACAATTAAATGAGTTGGGCTTAGATATTAAAGAGTTTGGTACCAATAGCTTTATTGTTCACGGCTTGCCTAGTGAGCTAAGCCAACAAAATGAACAAACCATTATTACCAAATTGATTGAACAGTTCAAGCAAAATATTGATCTAAAAATTGATCTTTATGATAATATTGCACGTTCTCTCGCCTATCAAGCTTCTATCAAAGCAGGTAAACCATTAGAGCCTGTTGAAATGCAACAATTAATTAATGAGTTATTTGCCTGTCAAGTTCCTTATGTTGGTCCCAATGGACATAAAACGTTTATTTCTATGGATTTGGTAGAATTAAGCAAACGTTTTGAATAACATTATTTTGTAGTTGTTTGGACAAAAAATCAAACAGCTACAAAATGCTACAATGACATACTTATTTTTTAGATACCATTTTTAATATTTTATTATGTTCCAATATTTTAAATTCCTTTTTATTTTTTGTTTTTTTATAAGTAGTTGTGCATCCGAAGTTGTCAAAAAGGAGTTTAAAAGTGCCAATGGTTTTTATTCTTTGGAATACCCAGAAACCCTTCAACAGACCTACGAAAAGAATATCTTAAATATCAACCCTGGCGACAACAGCTCCGCAATGACTGTAGCTAGTTATTACTTTGCACAAGGTGTCACAGATGAAATTATGGTCAGTACACTAAATATGTTTACTGAACGCTACGAACCAACTAGTGAACCTGTTAAGATTAGGGAAAATGTCTGGAAACAAACCTGCAAAGAAACTTCTAAAGAAGGTGAGTTTCTTTGGGAATTCTGGCTCAATCGAAAAAAAAATGTACTGGTTTTAATTTCAATCACTTACAAAGAAGCTGAAACTTCTCCCGAAATGCTGCACCAGTACCATGATATTATCAGTTCTATTAAAAATAGTGGTCAATTGAAAAAATAAGTAAGTGGGCAGAGAAAAATAGAAAAAAATGCAACGCAAAACAAAAGAAATCACCGTTACACTTCGTCCTGATAATATTGTTGAAACAAAAGTCAATGACGATATTACAGAATTAAGCTTAGAAGGCGTTCCCGAAGTCATCGCTGCAACTAATGAAGTCCATCATTCTACCAATGCCCCCAAAGCTGCGCTCATGCATATGCCTTCTTTTTATGTAAAAAAAAGTATCATAAAAGGATATGCCTCCAATCGAGATGTAGAAGTTGTTGCTGTTGCCATGTTAACCCATTCTTTTTCCTCTCAAATCATTGGTAATTTACTATTAACAATGAGAAGCCGAGTCTTAACATTGCGAAATGAAACGCCAGAACCATCAAAAGTATTCAGAGACAAAGAGGCTGCCATCAAATGGTTGTTGGAACACTTGGCTGCTAAAAAGCAGTAAAATAAGTTTTTTACAGTCTTGCTTTCTATGGTCTATAATCTCGTCATTGGACCAATACACCTCTCCTTGTCTTTCAAAAAATGTTAAAAGGTTATTTTTTCTTCCTAATTTCAAGCTATTTGCACCTATCTTTTTTATCACAAAAAAATCATTCTCTAAAAACAGATCTAGCTCTGTTTATCAATACAATAGCATAGAAAAACATTTAATTATATTGGCTTGCAATTCTTTTTTTAGTAAAATTTGAGGGGCTAGGATTATCACTAATTTGTTTTTTCTATTTGACTTAAATGATTAATTCATTTATATTTGCTCTTTGATACTAGAAATAGATTATGTAGTTGAGATATTAACATCAACTGCACATATCCAGTTAACTTATAAACAACACTGTTTAAAGGATATTGTCTTTTATTCAGTGAGCTAAATAAGCTTGTAATATAGGCATAGGGCATCAATAGGTCTTTCCTCCATATTGCAGCTTGTTTTATTAAAATTTAATCAAACCTATCTTATGAAACCAATTTTTAAATCGCCTCAAGAAGAACGCTCCTTTAGTTTTTTTAAGGGTAATTTTTTAAAACAGGTTAAAAAATTATCAAAAGTTGCCAATAACTTTGAGAATGCTGTTTCCTTTTATTTTGACCTGAATGCTCAATACAATGATAGTCCAGACAAAACCTATTGCTTAATGGTCTTTGGTCGTTTAACTGGTTGGAGGTCATATGTTAAAAAATCCGTTGCAGATCAAAGCAAACAATCTGTTAGTGGATTATGTTATGCCGCTCCAGCTGAAAATGGAAATCATATCGAGCTGTTTATTTATTGTGAAAAAGGAAAAACAAAAAAACAATTCAAAAAAATTCGAAAAAGCTTTAAAGAGGTTGTTCCTTTGGCTAAACTTCAGTTGCGTTTTGTGGATGCTACTGGAAATGTAGATCCCAAATCTGAAAATTCGGAAGATACCAATACAACTAGCGATGAGGACATTCAGTTAGACGAAGTTAACGACTACACCTCTGAGACCAACGACTATGACAACACTATTGAGAAGGAGGCTTTACAAACAGAAAAAATTGCTTTAGAAAACCTTCAAAATACTCTAAAAGCTAATGCGCAAAGTATTGCAACAGAACTAAAAGAACTGGTAGCAAAACTAAAGGCAAACACAATTCGACCTAAAAAAGTACGCTCTATTCTTAAAGACATTGAAAAGGATGTTGATAGAAAACTAGCACAAGGAGTCGACTACACCATTGACAAAGCAGCAGAACAGGTCAAAAAGCTAGCTGCTAAATTTAATAAAGATATTCAAGAGATTAGAGATTATCTCAACAATCTGGATTTAGATAAAGAAGAAGACAAAGATTTAAAAAAGGAGCTGAAATCCGAGTTGAAAGATCAAGGGATTGAAAAAACTAAACTAGCCATTGAGGGTGAGTTCAACAACAATCACAATCAATTTCAAGCCGATTTAAAACGTCTAAAAGCCATTTACGAAACACTAAACGCTACAAAATAACATTTGATCATGTTACCAATTATAAATTTAAACATCGAGGAAGTTAAGAAATTAGTTATTAAAAACTTAGGTGGTGGAAAAATTACCGATTATCCTCAAGAAAAGGTATTCAAGATGGTTCGTGAGGTTTGCTACAAAAAATCCAATCGCAGTGCTTTTGTAGAGGCTATCAAAGAGCATAAACAACTGATTACGGAAACAAAACAAGCCTTCGAAAAATCTGAAAAAATCTTTGGGCAGTTGTTGAATAGTCTTGCTAATATGCAGCATTCTCGACAAAAAATGGAGACTCTTAAAGAGTTAGAACCTCAATATAGCCTATTGGACGGCGTGATTTATAGTTTTAATACTTCTTATCAAGCTCTAGTTGAAGAGAAAAAGAAAATTTCCGAAAATCGCCAGTTGGCATTCAAAAATTCCAAAGATAAGATTACAAAAAGCAAAGAGATTATTGGCAAATATCAAGATCATTTACAACATATTGAAGAGGTAATTAAAAAGGTAGATACCGATTGGAAAATTCTCTTTAATGATATTGTTTATGATCAAACAGAGCGCTACTTTAAGCTTGCTGTTACTCGTACGCTACATGGTATTAAGACGGTTGCCAACTTGAAATATAAATTCAATTTTCAAAAAGACAAGGAAGGGCATTGGTATTTGATTAATGACAATACCGACAAAATTCTAAGAGAGTCGTTCATTGATGATATTATCATCAAAAATACTACGCAATACAATAAGAAAGAAGGCTTCTTTTCGATAGAATCTGACTTTGCGCTTGCTATGGATGAGTTGGACTTGACCAGTGAAAAATCTAAAAGTGCTACACACGTTTTTAGCACTACCGAAACAGAAGAATGGGAAGAGGAACGCAAAGAATCGTTTAAGATTATGCAGGAATTTATGCACAAAAGTTATAATGATGTAAAAGATAAACGTAGTAGCAAAACCAAGCAAAGCAAATGGGGACTTAATTTTGGATTGGGAGCCAGTGTAAAAGCCAAATTGGATGGTAGTACCAAAGCTGATTTTCAACATAAATTTTCGACAGAATACTCTAATGCACTAACTGTTACTCAAAACTTTATTCGTGAAATTACGGTATTGCACGATACCACCTTAGATATTAAACAAAAAGAAGTAGTAACTTCTGTTGAAACGCCAACCAAGGGCACCGAAGAGCCTAGATGGGTAAAGGTCTTGCGTAAGATTGATAAAATCAAGAATATTCTCAACATTCTACCGATTCCTAAAAAAATGAACTATTTGCGTAAGATCATTAAAATTTTGCCTATTGGACGCATCAACACTTTGCTGACAGTCAATAACAAAATTTTGCAACTTTACGACATGTTCAAAAAGAAGGATGCTTCTCCAAAAACTATTACAACCACCAAAACTGAACTTAAAGAGCTACTTGTTCAGTTACACAAAGGTTGGAAACTGGTTCTCTCTGAAATTGACTCAAGGTCTGTCGAATTCAGCACCGCATTAACCAATGAAGTAAAAACAAAGGTTATGTTAGCACTTAAATTAGAAGTTGATGCAAAGGGTGTCATTGTTGGCAATGGTGGCGTTGGAAAAGGCAGCAGTTCTTCTTCTGGCGAAACTACTATAGCGCTAAAAGTAGAAGATAAAGACCTTGAAAAAGCACAAGAAAATTACGAAAAAGTAATTAATGAATACGAAGAGAAAATAACTGCTAAAAAAAGCACTCAATCCTCATCTAATAGCCATAAGGTAAAAGAAAAAGATGTTGTGGTTAAAGGAAATTTCTTGCTTAAACTACTTTGTTATACCAATACAGAAGGAAAGCTTGACATTCGATTCAATCAAAATGAGGTTGATTTGTTTAAGAGTAGCTTAGTACATAATCCTGATTTGAAATTTGATTTTGTATTTGAAGAACATTTGTCTGGTGTATCCAACTAACAGCTAATGAAGCGATAAAAAAGGTGTGGTAGTTCGTGTATTTTAGTGCCGAACGATCACTCCTTTTTTGCTCTATATAAGAATCATCCTACAAAACTAAATTATATCCCTATATCCAAGCTAGTAAAACCAACCATAGATAACACCACACTACAGATAAAAATAAAGAAGGCACATAAAATAGTAGTTTAAACAAAACTTTGTACCAAGGTTCTGTTAATATGGAATAACTCATTCCAATCAAACTGCAACAAAGTCCTAATATTCCTGCAACTCCTAACACAAAATAACTAAAAGATAAAAAGTAACTAAAAGAACGACCACTAGCATAACCATAATCATTGATATACAAATAGTAAGCTGCCCATACAACGAATAGCTGAATGAGCAAGGACAGCAACGCCCAAGGCGTTTTTCTCAAAATTTTATGCAGCAGTGCCTTATGCCTCATAATTCATCAATTTGCAAGGTGGGCACACCAAAAAGGTGGGCATGAGTTTGTACGGTATAGTCCATTTCACCAGGATCAGGCAATTTATCCTTAAACAAGTTAATTTCGTCCCTAGCTATTTTGTTCGATTCCTTTACAGCTCTGTCTAGGCGATAACCACTGACCCAACGCCTCAAGAAGTAAACATAGAAGAAAGGCGACAGACTAGTTTTGCCTTTATGACCAATATAAGCTTGAGCACCTAATTTTAGCCATCGTTTTCCTTGATTGGCATTTTTACAACCAGTATTATAAACCAATCGTATTTTTTTACGCAATTTTTTAGGCAAAGTTTCGAACCAATATAGATAAGGATTGGTATGCGCTAGAATAAAAATATCCACACACTCATAATCCTTTGTCAATCGTTCTAGGCTTTCTAGAATCAATTCTTTTTGGTCATAACGTCCTTTTTGAGTAAAATAATACGATTCGTCGTAATACGCATTTAAGTAAGGCTCTGTAAAAATTTCTGTCCCAAATTGCTCGTAAGAGGGTACGCTATCTCGTATTGCCAATACCGCTCGTTTGCTTTTAGGAGTTTCTTTGGCATTTCGCAGCATTAGCCCATCAGCAATCCATGCAATTAGCCATAAAGAAACTCCAAAAAATGATATAGGGATAGTAACTGCTAATACCTTTCTAAGTATGGAGCTGTGACTATTTATGATAGTTTTATTTTCCTTTTCCATCTCAATACGGGTTTAATCCATTCTATTCTAAATTAGAACTAGAATCATGCCGTTCGTACCAGATAAAAGACAGAATACTATTTTTTCAATAGGTAACTAACAATTAACTTCATACTACTGTATCGTTGGGGTGTTCCTATACAAGTCCTTATTTATGAGCTGGGTTAAACCAAACGAGTTTTATTTTGAGGACTAGGCTGTATAAAATCCCACAAATTGCCATACAAATCTTCGAACACCGCCACCCATCCATGTGGTTCTTCTACCGCTTCTCGTACAAAATGAATTCCCTTCGCCTGCATTTCTTTGTAATCCCTCCAAAAATCATCTGTAAACAAAAAGAAGCCAACTCGACCACCAGTTTGATTTCCGATAGCAGCTACTTGTTCTGCTTTTGCTGCTTTTGCCAATAAAAGGCAACACTCTTTAGCTCCAGGAGGAGCAACAACAACCCAACGCTTAGTCTCTGACAATTGGGTGTCTTCCAGTAATTTAAAATTCAGTTTTTTTGTATAAAAGTCAATGGCTTCGTCGTAATCTTTTACAACTAAAGCAACATTTGCAATGTACTGTTTCATTGTCTATATCGTTTAATTTTTCAATGTAAGTAAGTGGACAGAAAAAAGTATAGTTAAAAATGTAATTGTTTTTAGTGCTGTTCAAAGAAAAGAATTGAAGTTTTAGCGGGCTAAAACGAGATTTTTTGATGAAGAACAGTGCAAAAAGAATTCTATTTTGCCTATAAATTTTTATGAACGATTACTTATTTATCTATACCACAAGAACCGCTACCAACTATTCTTTCAAAAGGCGTGGCATCTTTACAATACAAATATCAATATTCCTCTCCTATCCTTAAAACCTTTTCTGTTGTTTATTTGCAATGCACTTGCTTGTTGCCTTGTCATTCATCTCAAGTATGGTTCTTGCTTTAAGATAAGTAAAAACATTTGCCAATTGACTACTTGTACATTTTATTAACTCAAATGCGCTCCTAAATTGGTAATTTTTTGCAACCACTTTTCTCTAAATTCTACTGTAGAGTTTCGAATTGGTCCAATAAAATTCGTACGAACAGGTTTTACGCCGCAAAACTCTAATGTATTCTTCTTGAGCTGCTTGGTTGCCGGCGCTCCCAATAACAAAGTATTGTACCAACTTGGTGAATCGGCAGTACAAATAATTCGAGCTGTTTTTCCTTTAAGCAAGGGGGTAGGAAAAATGGATTTACCTTCGTATTTGTAAGTTACTCCAGGCAAAAATGCTCGATCTATAAATCCTTTCATAAGAGCTGGATAACCTGCCCACCATAACGGATGCACCCAAACCATATGATGACACCATTTTATTTTTTCTATCGCCATTTTTAAATCGTCCTCCAAATCCATTTCTTTCTCATAAGCATTTTCTAGACTTAAATTAAATTTCAAATCTCGAAGTGTCAGGACTTCTACAGCTGCATTGGAACTCAAGGCACCTTGTTCGTACGCATGGGCAAGCGCATCATTATAACTTTTCTCTTTTGGGTGCCCATTAATAATTAATACATTCATTGTTTTTATTGTTAATCGCCTATCTAGTAGCCTAATTAACTAGACAAACTTTGGTAAATATTAGAACAAAAATAAAATTGGTCAAATGACCAACTTTTACAAACATAGGTCATTCGACCAACTTTTGCAAATTTATACTTACTTTTGTCTAATAATACCTCTCAAAAGTGTTCAAGACGACCAACAACTAATCAAAAATACTTTGTACCTTAGCATCTGTCATTTAAAAATCAACCGCCTCCTAATACGATTTTTAGCAGACTACTTGGCATAATGATTTCCATAATTGAAAGAAATGAGCAAGCGAACAGAAAAGACATCTAAAATTATACAAACTACCATTCAAATTCTTTGCACAGAAGGAGCTGGTGGCTTAACGATGCGGAAAGTTGCCAAACTATCCGACATAAGGCTAAGTAACTTGCAATATTACTACAAGGACAAAGATGCCTTGTTAGAGGCAACGATTGAAGATTATTTTCGTCAAAATGAAGCGGTCGTAACAGAAAATTTGGCGATACTTCCTGATAATATTACCTTCTCTAATTTATTAGAAATCATATTAGAAGAATCACTGATAGATGGCAATTCAAGCCCTCGCTGTGCTATGTTTCGAGAAATTTGGGCACTGGCAACTAAAATGCCAAGTATAGCAGAACTGGTTCGTTCCTATTATCAACAATACAACGATTGGCTATGCCAACAACTAGCTCCTTATAGTACCCAACCAGCGGTAATTGTTAGCTTATTAATGCCTTATGTAGAGGGCTATTCCTTGATGGGCAATGCGCTGCCTGTTTCAAAAAAAATAATTATCAACACCTTAATAGAGACTGTGCTGCCTTATAGCAAATAATACGTGTACAACGTTCAATTTATTTCTTGGGTCTATAAATTGATCTAGGATAATCTAAGATATTAACCGTTTCTTTTTCCAATTCTTTTAAAGCATCTTTAGCAATCCATTGAGCTGATTTAAATTCTAATTGCTTTATTTTTTGAGCTTCTTCTATTGCCCGCTTATTCAAGTCCACATTGCGTTTTCCAATACTTCTTAGAGCCCAATTAACCGCTTTTTTCACATAAATACGTTGATCGTCTGCAGCTTGATAAAGCAAAGGAAAAAATTGTTCAAAAGTACTGTTCGCTGCTTTTTTATCTGCCATACAGTAGCCTGCTATCGTGGCAAAACTAGCTCGCTTTTCAAACTCTTCTGTTCGAGTACTCCACTCGATTGCCTTGGGAATTGCCAAAGGACTTCGAGCAAAAACTCCCATGCTAAAAGAGTCACAAATTTCCCAATTCTCAAACGTCACCACCCATTTTTCCATCAAATCTTCTGTCAAATCTTTTGGGTTGAACAATTTACTACACAGCAATCTTGCTTCGTAAATATTGGTCTCGAAAAGTGCTTTTGCCAACGTGCTATTTTTGCCTATTTCCTTTGCTAATTCTTTCAAATCTTTTTGATAAATGCCCAAAGCATTCTGAGCAATTACACCAAACTTTTTTTGTTTAAAATCAACTTTTTCTGGATTAGCTAACGCTCTTAATTCCTTTATAACAGCAGCAACGGTCGGTTTCATAGTTCTGTATTAAGTTTGATAGGTGCAATATATAAGTCTATTTTGTCATGTAGTCGTGTAAAGGATACTCCGATTTTTTTTTCAAATTACCTGTTATTAAATTTTAACAATTCCCTTTCGATACAAATCTAGGGCATCTTGCAAAATGACTTGGATTCGTTCGATCTCTAAATCTCTTGTTGGATTAACCCTCAGAATTTTCATTCGCTTACGACTCCCCTGTTCCAACTCAGGGTGCTCTAATTTATCTCCTTCTACCATCAACAAATAAGGTTCTGTGGTCTTCTTGTCTACCCATAAGTAGCAAAACATTTTCCCTTGATAACAAAAACAAGGCATCCCATACTTTCTTGTTTCAGAAACAGCCTCATCTTGTTCCAAAATAATGGTTCTTAAAGCCAACAAGCAACTTTTATTGGGTTCTTCTTTTTTAGCATAAAACTGATCTAACTCTCTTATCATCCCCTATAGTGCATTTAAAATTTAGTTTTACTAATCAATAGTTAGCTTCGCTCCTGAAGTAAACAACGACCACGAAGTAGCATACTATAATAACTTACGATACAAATATAAACTCGACCACTGACAACTATCTGTCAGTAGAGCTAGAACGGGTACAATTATTCTTCATAAATCTCAATAGGCAAGCCATCTGGGTCTGTAAAAAAAGCAAACTTTTTGTGTGTATAAGGGTCTATTCGAATGGGTTCCACTTCTATATTATTATCCTCTAATTGCTGAACGGCTTGCGCCACATCCTTTACTTCAAAAGCTAAATGCCTTAATCCAGTTGCTTCTGGTCTTGACAAACGTGCGGGCGGTTTTGGAAAAGAAAATAATTCAATAATATATTCGCCATTCAGTTCCAAATCTAATTTGTAAGAGTCTCGATCTGCCCGATAGACTTCATTTTTGATGGTTAATCCTAGTAATTTTGTATAAAAAAATTTTGATCGTTTATAATTACTACTAATAATTGCAATATGGTGAATTTTATTCAGTTCCAACATCTTAAGCTTTTGGTTTGGTTTCTATTTCTGTTGAATAATGGAATTAGATCGATAGAAGGTTATCAAAGTTAATTTTCAAAAATAGGGTTCTTTCACAAAAAAGACTAGCTTTGCAAAAGTCTTCCCCTAATCTAATACACGCAGTTTCTCCAATTATATTATAAATGGCAAAAACAGACAATCACATGACAGTAAAAGATAAAATTGAGAATTCTATTACTAGAATATTCAAGGCAGTATTGCCTAATACGACCAATCACTACAACACTTTATTTGGTGGAACAGCTTTGCAAATGATGGATGAGGTAGCCTTTATTTGTGCCACAAGATTTGCCCGCAAACGAATGGTTACGGTAACTTCAGACCAAATTCATTTCAAACATGCTATTCCTGCTGGCACCTTGATAGAGTTAGTTGCCAAAGTCGTATACGTTGGTAATACAAGCATCAAAGTCCAAGTTGAGATTTACTTAGAAGAAATGTACAAAGAAAGTCGGATGAAAGCAATTACGGGAATGTTTACGTTTGTTGCGATTGATGAAAATAGAAAGCCTACGCAGGTAGCCGAAACCTATGTAAAAGAATAAATAATATCCCTTTTCTACTGTTTAAGATATTCTTCCGTTGTATAAATCTTATGCACAACGATTTTTTTATTCTTCCCAATAACAAACTCACTAAGTCCTATATGTTGAGTATTCTTAGGGTTCCAGTCATACGTATACCCTAATTGTGACCAAGGGTATTGATCGTATAAATCACAAGGGTAATAACGGTCAATTCTGCTTTGGTTAATCCACGTTATGTGTTTTTCATCTATTTTTGAAGGAAAACAAACAGAGCATTTTGAGTCTGTAATTTCTGGATCTGGACAAGGACGAAATAAATCTTCAGGTTTTACCCAAAATTCGACAAAATAAGAATAGGTAGCATTCGGCGGCAAACCCAACAACTGAACTAATCGGCGATTAACATCAGTTGTTGGGTCTTTTTTCATTCTGTTCAGCAATTCGGGAGCTGTTGTAATCCAAATGGGATAGTTTCCTGTGTTATAAAAACTAGAGTCTAAGTATTTTTCGTAATAAGAAATATTTTGCTTCCACGTTACGACTAACAAATAGTCCTCACCATTAATTTCTTTCCAAACCAAATCTTTGTTCTGCTTGTCTATAACGACCAATTTGTCATAAACTTTCTCTTCTGTAGCGTACATAGCATCTTCTATTGCTTTTTGGTATACCAAAGCATCGGGAAGCTTTTTTTGTAATCCTTGTGTGGTTTGACAAGCCGTAGCGCCTAACAAAATTACTAAAACCGTAAAACACCCAACTAAACTTTTCATATTCTAATTGTTTCTTATTATGAGTTGCTCTAATTCTTAATAAAACTCTGGCAACCCTCCATTAATAACTTATTAAAAATCAAACAATTACTCTAACCAGTCAATGGATTATTATTTAATAAGGCTAATTTATGAATAAAAAGTTAATATATATATATACTAATACAAGATGTTTTTTTTTAAAACGGAATAATGTATTTTATATTTTTATTTCTAGTAAACAAGGGCAGTGATCTGAGTGAACGGCATCATTTAGCAAATCTGTTGCGACAATTCGATCCTCCATGCTATTTGCAACAGCTTGATAGTCGATGCGCCAACCTTTGTTTTTGCCTCTAGCACCAGCCCGATAACTCCACCAGCTATATTTTTCTAAATCGGCATGTTGCTTTCTAAAGGCATCCACAAAACCACCTTCCGAAAACCACTTATCCATCCAAGCACGTTCTTCTGGCAAAAAGCCAGAGGTTTTTTTATTGCTTTTAGGATTATGAATATCCATTTCGGTATGTGCAATATTGTAATCGCCTTGGATAATTAAATTGGGGCGTTCTTTTTTTAACGTTTGAGCCCAATCATAAAACGTATCTAAAAAATCATATTTCACATCTTGGCGGATATCACCAGAAGTACCTGAGGGAAAATAACAGTTTAGTAAAGTCCAATCCCCAAAATCTGCTCGAATCACTCTCCCCTCTTTATCAAATCGCTCTACACCCATTCCTATTTCAACGTAGTCTGGCTTTATTTTAGAAAAAATAGTTACCCCACTATATCCCTTTTTTTCAGCAGAGTGCCAGTATAAATGTTCAAATCCCAGTGCCTTTAACTCCTCTAAGTCTACTTGATTTTCTTGTGCTTTGGTCTCTTGTATTCCAATAATGTCAAAATCATTTTCTCCAACCCAATTGATCCAATCTTTTTTGATAGCGGCACGAATGCCATTTAAATTATAAGAAACAATTTTTAATGTATCCTTCATTCTATTTTTAATAATTTGAGTTCTTGAATTAAAAGCAATAATGAGTTTCACACCATCCTTCAAGAACTATAGATTTTATTTTATAATAAGCCCTTCCATTCACAAAACTATGGCAGGCAATTATTTTAAGATTTGTTGCATCTCATAGTAGTTAGCTGTGCTGCTACTTCGTGGTCGTTAATTACTTCGTGAGCGCTGCGCTTTTAGTTAGCTTTGTCACTCCCTGCGGTCGTGAGCTCGCATAGCTCGGTTCGCTGCTACTGCGTAATTTCAACAAACTATTGATCTTACATTGTTTCAGGATAAAATTGCATCAGCCTGATTATATAGCTAACAAAACAATCTCATGGAACAGAGTCTATAAAATAAATAATCGAATACGATGCTTAATTCGTTGACTAACTTAATGAATAGTGCGCCTAATTTATCAAAACAATATTGTCTAAATAAGAAATATGTCGTATCATGTGACACTTCTCCTTCATTGACTAATGAATATTACTTCGTAAAAACCACGCTGTAGTAGCGTAGTTAAACTAATCCAAAAATACTTTTTTAGTTTTTTTGTAAAAAGCCACGAAGTATTACAAAAACAAATGTAAGGTTTATTGGTTTAAATGAAGTACAATCAATTACTATTTTACAAAGCGAATTACTGTGGCGACATTTCAAGAATTAATTCACAAATACACAACCGATCAATCTCGATTTCTTGTCATTGACGATATGCTAGTGCACTACAGAGACGAGGGAAAAGGAACTCCTATCGTATTATTGCATGGTGCCTTTTCGTCCCTACATACATTTAATGATTGGTCCAAGATTCTACAAAAACGTTATCGAGTCATTTCTTTAGATTTGATGGGTTTTGGTCTAACAGGTCCTAATAGTACGGGTGACTATACCATAGGAAATCATATTCGCGTACTCAAGCGATTTTTTAATATCCTAGGGCTAAAAAAAGCACATTTAGGCGGAAGTTCCCTTGGAGGCTGGTTGGCTTGGGAATTTGCATACCGTTATCCTCAACGAATTCACAAGCTTATTTTGATAGATGCTGCTGGCTTTGTAGATAGAGAGACCATGCCTTTGCCCTTCAAGCTAGCTCAATCGCCACTGGCTGGACGCGTTTTAAAATTTATTGTTCGAAAATCTATTTTAGAGCAATTTGTCAAACAAGTCTATTATGATATTTCTAAAGTAAATACCAAATTGGTAGATCGTTATTTTGATTTATTTACTAGAGAAGGAAATAGTCAAGCGTTTATTGATTTGGTCAATGCCCCTTTTCAAGACAATACCGATTTCTTGAAGCAAATTGAACATCCTACTTTGGTTATGTGGGGAAGAGAAGACGCTTGGATTAGTGCCGCACATGCCTATCTATTTGAAAAAATGCTCCCTAACCCCGAGTTAGTCATTTACGAAGGTGTTGGACATTTACCCATGGAAGAAATTCCTGCTCTTTCGGGGAAAGACTTAATGGTTTTTTTGCAGAAAAAATAAAAATAGCCTTATCAGATACATTCATCTAATAAGGCTACTCTATTCTTTTATTGTATTCGATATAGAAGTTGCTTTCTTTTTGTCTAGACTAGGAGTTTAAATTTCCTCGTAATCAATATACTCTCCTCCTTGAAATCCTTCAGGACGTCTATTAGAACCTGATTCTTTCTGGGCTTGTTTTGTCTTAGTTTTCTCTTTTCTTTCTTTCCGTTCTTCTTGAAATTGTTGCAAATTACGCCACATGCGCATAAAATTTTCATCTTGCTGTACTCGGCTATAATTACTATTCGTATGAGGAATTGTTGTTGGATTAAACGCTAGTTTAATCAATAATTGATAAAAAAGAACACTGAAAAAAATTAAGAATATCGCTGTCATAATAGGTTAAATTGGTCAACAATTAGAATTTTAAAAATAACATCTATAAATAAAATTCTATCTACACCTATATAACAATCAAAGGATGCACCATGTTCAAAAAACTGCCAAAACGTCTATATAGCAGCATTTCAAATAGCCAAAATGACGATTTTTGTTAACAAAACCTTAGTAAAAAAGGACAAAATTACGCTTCGGTATTCTTACTTGAGTTGACAAACAAACGACCTGTAAGAACAGAAATATCATCTGGAAAACTTCTTTTTCCCTTAAATGTATTGACTTCTTCCATTAGTTTCTCATTAAAAGCTTTTACAGGCAAATCGCTGTTTTTTTGAATGAATTGTTCAACATGATCATCATCAAAATAATCATCATTTTCATTCTGCAAATCGGTCAATCCATCTGTATATAACAAGAACAAAGCATCGTCTTCTAAGAAGATTTCTCCAAATTCAATCACTGGAATTTTAGGGAATGCTCCTAAAATAGTACAACCTTTATCTAGTCGTTGGATTTTGCCTTGCGTATACATGAACGGAGGATTATGCCCTGCACACAAGTAACGAAGGCGTTTCTTACGAACATGGTATCTAGCAATAAAAAAGGTAATAAACTTATCCCCTTGCGTTGTTCGTAATACTAAAGAGTTCAAGCGATTGGTAAACTTCTTGACACTCAAATATTTTCGGTGCACTAAAGTCTGCAAGTTTGCTTGAAAATTAGACATCAATAAAGCAGCAGCAATTCCTTTGCCCGAAATATCAGCGATACAAAAAGCAACTTCACCACTTCCTACTTCAAAGAAATCATAATAATCTCCACCTACTCCTTCATGCGGCTGGTAAATTCCTGCAAACTCGTATTGATCGTTATTCGGTAGCTCGCTTGGAATAAGCATATTTTGAACCTGCACCGCCAATTCCATCTCACGCTTCAAACGCTCTTGATCGAGTTGACGCTTAAACAAACGCTTATTTTCGATTGCTACGGCAATGACATTGGTGATTGCTGAAATTAAGGAAATAGGATCATATCCTTGAGAATCTAAATCATCTAAGGTATCTGATCCCAAGAATGTGTAGGCAATTGCATACTCTTTGTGGTAAACAGGTACCACCACCGAAAAATGTTGTAGCAAAGGATGACTAGGTTCATCAACAGATTGTCGACGTTGATAATGAGGCAAATAAGCTTCAATATTTTCTTTCAAACATTTTTCTTCTATTCCTGCCGATGTAGCACAAACCCATGCATCCTTATTTCTAGTATACAGAGCAAACTTTTTTATGCCCATCTCCCAAGTTAACAACCCTTTGTATAGGTTAAACAAGTCTGCAATCGCAATATTATTATTAATCGCTTGTGTAATTTCAAGCACACGATTAAATTGTAACTGTTGCAAAGTTAACTTAGTCTCTAGAATTTCTTCTCTTGTCTTTAAATTTATGTTTTGAGAGGTATCCACCCTATCCTATTTTGGTTTACAATAGCATTTAAAGTAGTCATCCTGTTAAACTTCTACTTTTGCCAATTCATAAAGATAAAAAAAATTTGCTTGTTATATAGTATTATTCCTACGAACTTATAGGAACATAAAAGGTCGTTTCGTTTTATATATGATAAACAAGATGTTAGTTATTTAGGAATACGAATGTATTATTCTTTACTTTTTTAGAGCTATAATTTGAATTTGGAAAAATATACTCTTATTTTTATAAACAATCTCACTCCAATATTTGGCTCAATGTTTTGCACATATTATATCCTTAATAGTTTAGAAATTTTCAAAACACAAAAATACTATCCTCTTCATACATTTTCCCAACAGACTATTAATGTATATTATAGCAATTTTAAACGTTCATATATATAGTATGATAACGGGTTATTCTAACTAAGAAATTAATGTTGAACCATTCAACATTTTTGCAACTTGACAAAATAGCTTGGTATCTAATAATCCGTTAACAATACAAAATTAATCGAATTACTAACGAACGACTAAAATGAGCCACAATAACGCTATGGAAAATAATCCAGAAGAACAACACACCCCCAATGAAATCGTAAAAGACGCCCATCGAGAACTACCCTACTTTAAAGGAACGTCCAAAGAACTACCCAAAGATTATGACGCTACTATTGAACGACTAAAAATTCAATTGGAGCAAAGTGAACCCTCTAGTACTGAGGGCAAAGCACTATTTGGTATTGCCTTGGCAATTTCGTTTATTCTGTTGTTTGTTCACCTTATGGAACTTCTAGCTTATCCCAAATGGATGGAATTATTGCATGATATTATTATCTTTGCAGAAGCAGCAATTCCTTTTATTGTTAGCTTTTTCTTAAAAAATCCAAAATACGCAACACTTATTCGATTGATTGGTATTATAGTATTAGTAACCTATTTATTAACACTATAAATATTCAGATTGGGCAAAACATATTTATCTTATTTTAAATGCATTGCCTTGTCAAAATCAAACTCAAAAAATTATAAAAATCGTTCAATGAAAGATAAACCATTGGTTAATAGAGTCGCCAAAAGTGGTATCATTACTATTAACTTAGAAAATTACTACCCTCAAGAAGAAATTCTTGTTTTTGATATTAAGGACTATTTATTCAAAGGTCTTATTCTTCGTGAAAAAGACTTTAGAGCAGTAGTCGCAGAGCATGATTGGGCACAATATACGGGCAAAAACTTAGCTATTTATTGTTCTACCGATGCTATTGTACCTATTTGGGCTTACCAATTGGCAACGGTTCATGCGGCTCCTTATGCCAAAGCAATTGTTCATGGCAACGAAGCCGATTTTGTAGTTGCTCATTACAACAAAACCCTTGCAACTCTTGATTTAGAAGCGTATCAAGATCAACGAATTGTCATAAAGGGCTGTAGCGAAAAACCCGTACCGATTTCAGCCTATACTGAGTTAGCAAGATTGTTAACTCCTGTTGCTAAAAAAATCATGTATGGAGAGCCTTGTTCTATGGTTCCTCTATACAAAAAGAAGTAGACTATAAAAACAAACAGTTGGCTGTGCTGCTACTCTCCATCATTTTAATGATCACAAGTAGCAGCATGAACAATTTCTATATACAATAAGACAAGACCAGATAAGACGATTATAAAGGACCTTAGATAGACTTACAAGAGCAAGTCCATCTAGCGTTAATTCTTAGCTATTAATTAGAAACAAATATGCAACAACTAAAGAACTTGATTTTTTATGGGCTTGGAGCCGCTACGGTTATTACAATTATAATGTTAACGTCTTATACAAAACCTGATAGTTCTGGAAATGGTTCTATGACCATCCCTAACAATGGTTCTACCACAACAACGACTGAAGCAGCCCCCAAACCTAATCATCCAGCACAGGAAGTACACGCTCCTGAAATGCCAACATCGGTTGATTTTGCTGGAGAAGATCTACCAATGGATAATTTTGATGCCAAAGAACGTTTTGATCGTGAGTTAATTTCTAACTGTTTTCGCCACTCTGCTACTTTTTTATTCTTCAAAAAAGCCAATCGTTACTTCCCTATTATAGAGCCGATTCTAAAAGCCAATGGAATTCCTGATGATGTGAAATATTTGGCAGTAGCCGAATCAGCACTTTCTAATGCCGTTTCACCTGCTGGTGCTAGAGGATTCTGGCAGTTTATGTCAGGCAGTGCCAAAGAAAGAGGTTTAGAAGTGAATAGCGAGGTTGATGAGCGTTACCACCTAGAAAAAGCAACTGTTGCCGCTTGTAAATACTTAAAAGAGGCGTACAATGACTTTGGAAGTTGGACGCTTGCCGCTGCTTCTTACAACATGGGAAAAGGTGGTTTGAGAAAGCGCATACGAGAACAAGGAGGTTCTGCTTATTTTGACCTCCATTTAAACTCTGAAACATCAAGATATGTGCTGAGAATCATGGCCATTAAAGAGATTATGCAACATCCAACTAAATATGGTTTTCATTTGGAACCTAAGGACTTATACCCTCCTATGCCTAAATTCAAAACCGTAACCGTCAAAGGTAGTGTCGCTAGTTTTGCAGAATTTGCCAAAGAGCATAAAACAACTTACAGGATGCTTAAAATATACAATCCATGGTTGCGCAACACATCTTTAACCAACAAGTATAAAAAGACTTATCAGATCAAAATTCCTGTTGAAGAATAATATCGTTTGGCAATTTGAAACCTATACAGTATCTTCAAATTGCCTGCTTTTCTAACCATAAATATCCCAAATACGATTATGTTGGACATTGATCGGATTCATTCCATTGTGCACGAGCATTTAGAACACGCCCTTCTCAACCTAGATAAAGAAAGCCTCAAATTTGATTTTAAATACGAGTGGTATGACCTCACTAGCCTCAAAGGCATCAATGAGTTTCTTAAAGATACTTCTGCCATGGCGAACACCTATGGTTTAGATGGCTTTATCGTCATTGGCTTTGACGATCGACGCAAATTATTCAAGGAGGTAAAGTTTGAGGATTGTGGTTTAAAAGATACCAATGAACTCAATAAAATTATTATCAAACGCATCAGCCATTTATTTGAACTGAATAGTTATGATATTATGATTGATGGACACCCTTTGAGTGTGCTGCACATTCCTCCTGCTTGGGAAAAGCCTTTTTTTATTCGTAACTATCAAACATTTACCAAAAACAATAAGGTCAAAAAAGAATACCATCAAAAGGTTTTTGTTCGCAAGAATACAGGAACTTTCTCTGCCACTAAGTACGATGTTGATTTGATGTATTACGATAGAAAAAACATTGAACCAGACTATAGGGTTTTTACAGATGTGTTCAAACTATCTATTTTACCTATTGAAAATATTATCACCATCAAATTTACCGTAGAAAATGCAGGAAAACGACCAATTGCTATCGTAGATTATAGCATTATAATTGCCTTATCTCAACACAAAGATTGTGAATGCCCTGCCGTTAAAATTTGGGGAACCAAAGGGAGTTATGCACCACACCACTCTAGTGAAATTGTCCAACCCTCCCACATCAAAAATTTTAATGTTGAATTTGCTATTCCTGAAGGGCAAGTGGAACGCATTATGCAAGTTCTAAACAATCCAAAATCAAAGCAGCAACTAATTCTTAAGTTAAGTAATGACAAGGTATTTATGCAAAACTTTGAATACAGGGGCTAAGAACACGGTCCAGTAAAATGAAAGCATTTATGGAAGAATGTGCTCTATATATTTTCTAAAATCCAATTGCCCAATCTACATACATAGGTTCATCGTAGTCAAGATCTATGCTCCAAATAGTTGCTATAAAGTTATTCGAATAATTTTGAAAAGGCTTTTTAAACAATGAGCCTTCTGCTCTTACACTTAATTCGAAATTATTTTTTCTAAGGATATAATCTCTATCAAACCTCTCTTCTGATTGGGTTCGGAGACCATAAACTATTACGACTGCATCTCTATTGGTATAACTATATTCGGGCTCAGAAAAGCGGATGGTATGATAAAATCGCTTGGTATCTGCTCCTACGTTTTGAAAGAAATGATAAGAACCATACGAATTTACATGCGACTCATCTGTTTTGTTAGGTGCTTTGTAATTGTAATGATAACTATAATACCAATTTCTATAGCTTCCCGAAGCTTTGTAATAAATAGCTCCATAAGCAACATCCAAATCATCATTAATATCTAAACTCGTCACTTCATAATCATAGCTTGATGGAGGCTGTACAAATAATGCATTCGGCAAACTAAGTGCCTCTCCATAAAAATGAACTTGATTGTTAGCGAGAATGTACAGCGTTCTATCTCCATTATGCCAACCTAAATCATTTGTATTGGTATACTGTGTCAACTCCTCTAATACATTTCCCATCGTATCAACAATAACAGGAGTTCGAGTATCAGGGTCAATATAAGCGACTCTATCTTTTTGAATACTCAAGGCAACATGCTTGGCTTCAGGATATAATTTATTGGCAAAAGAAACTACTTTCTTAGCACGCTTCATATTTCCTGTCAACAGAAATACGCCCTCTTCTGTGCAGTAGGCAATTTCGTACGTATTTCCTCCTAAAACCGTTTCTTCTGCGGTTTCTATTCCATATTGTGCTTCGTACTTTTGACAATTGTGTAACAACAATGCCATTACAACTAATAAAATGAATTGCTTTTTCATATGTTTTAGGTTTAAAAGAGCAGTACTCCAATTCCAATCACTACATTTAGATAATAATGTGCTTGTACCCGCTGATAAACTCGGCGTCTATAGTTGATGTTATTTCGATCGGCATACCGTTGCTCCCTTTCTGCTGAATTGATTTGAACGGTATCTATCGACCACATTTGAGGAAATAATGTCATTCTCAACGCGCCACTAAAAACAATTCGATTCGCTATAATAGTTCGATAACCTATTCCTCCGTGCACTCCCAATAAGAAAGCTACCTGCTCAGCATTAATTCCAGTCGGATTGGTATATTCTTTAGAGGGTTTATTTCCATTAAAATTGGCATCATGACCATAAGTAACTTTCTGATCTAATAAGACTCCTTGTGCAAAGACAGCATCTACTCCCCATTCGGCATACCAACCCAATGGTGCTAAATTGGCATTCGGTTTAAAATAATGACTAAACGAAAAATTGATTTTATGGGCATACAAATGATAAAATAAACTGTGCTGATCCATTAAACCATAAATCAACCGACTGGGGGTAATTGCTCCTACGTCTTTATTATAATCATAAACTTCTGGATTGTTTCTAATGTGTAGCCCCGTTTTAGAGTATTCGTATTCTAACGAAAATAGAATTTTTCGAGATAGAACGTAACTTGGTTTCAAAAAATAATGCTCTTGTAAGGTAAACTGCCTTGTATCGTCACTTGGAAAGGCATTGGGTCCTACGTTATTGGCTCTAGGATTAAACGAATTAAACCAAAAAGAAGTGCCTACTTCTACAAAAAAGCGCTTTCCTTGATATCCTGGGATTTGGCTGTAAGTGTTATAATAGCTTGCAAAGCATAACAAAAGCAAAAAGAATCGGATCATGTGGTTTTTTGTTTAAGGATTATTTATCCCGCAAAGTTAATGTTTTCTAGCGAACTACTTTGGTTTTACTACTTTTATTTCTCTTAATATCAACACTATTGAAGTCCATAAAGAAAACTATCTTAAAGCATATCTATCTCTTTATTAGCCATTTGTTTATTTTTTTGTTACACACAAGCTTCACATATACATTTTTTTTTCGTATTTAACAGTATAAAGGCTCAATTACACTAAGTTTTCTCTACTAAAACAATATTATAACAAAGTACCTACGAAACATTAACAGATAACTACATACTATAAGAACCTAAGATAAGGCTTGATCATTCAAAAGATTTTTTTCTTGCTCAATTATATAAATCATCAAAAATGTTAAGAAGTATCTTCCTCTTTTTTTGCTTTATTGCTATCAATAATCATAGCAAAGGACAATCAGAATCGACCATAACAATGGATAGTCTTATTCGTATCTACGAACATAGTAAGACAGATTCTACCAAAATAATTTGGGGGATAACTGTTGTGCATCATTTAGGGCGACGTAATCCTAATAAAGCAAAATTTTATGCTCTAGAGAACTTAAAATTAACTCAAGAAACAGGTAATCTAGAGCGTGAAATGGAAGTACTACTACAATTAGCTGTTTTGAATGGAATGACCAGTAATTTTGATAGTGTCATTGTCTTTAGCAATCACGCTCTCCTTTTGGCCAAACAATTAAATGACAGTACAGCAATTAGTTCTTGCTTGGGAAACATAGGTCTTGTTTATCGTCTGGAAGGAGATTATAAAAAAGCTATTGATCATTTTTTTCAACAAAAAGCATTTATAAAAAAAGCAGAAAACAAGATTTCTGCCAATAACAACATTGGGCAAACCTACTTTAAAATGGAAAGTCTAGATTCTTCAATGAATTATTATCGAAAATCGTATAACTTATGTGGTAATCTAGATATGCAAGAAAGTCGCTGCTGTATTCCAATAGTAGGTATTGGTGCTTGTTATGAAAAACAAAACCAGCTCGATAGCGCAATGTTTTTTTTCAAAAAAGCGCTAGATTTTGCTGACAAAAATCATTTAATCCAGCAAAAGGGGTACATCTATAATAATATTGGAAGAATTAAACGTGTAGAAAATAATTGTACCGCAGCTATAAAGCTATTCGAGCAATCCCTAGCAATTAGTGAAAAAGTTGGAGATCGAGAGAGTTTTGCCTTAACAAAACTTAATTTGGCAGATTGTTATAAAAAAGAAGGGAGTAACCAACTATCTAAGGGTAATTTTTTAGAAGGCATTTCTATTCTAAAAGAATTAGGTTTAAAGCTTGATCTAAAAGAGCCCTACTATAACCTTTATCAATTGTACAAAGATGAGAAAGATTATGAAAAAGCCTTAAAGTGGCATGAAAAATATAAAGAATCTAACGATACATTTTTAGTAGAGCAAATCAAAGGATTAAGCCTGTTTAGAGAAAAGCTGAAAGAGCGAGAACTCGAAATAGCTAAAATGAATGAAAAAGTATTGACCAATGCCAATGCTCAAAAACAATTATTTATAGTAGTTCTCTCATTTGTGATGGCTATCGTTTTACTGGTTAGTTATTTATTCAAAAAACAAAACAACCAAATCAAACAACTCAACATCGAGTTATCTCAACGAGAAGAAGAAGAACGTTTTTTAAGAATAGAACTTAAACATAGGGTAAAAAATAATTTAAGTATACTACAGGGGATTGTTGATACAGAAGAATTATTGCTAGAACAAGAAAATGATACTTCACCTCACTTGGTTTTGTTCAGAATCAGTTCCTATATACAAGCATTGGCAGAACTATATACGTTATTAGAAAACCAAAATGCAGATTCCAGAATTAATGCGAAATATTTTTTCTCGCAATTAGAATCTGCCTACAAAAAATTAGGCGCTAAAACCGTAGATATTCATATTAAAAATGCACCTGATGTTTTCTATTCTAGCCAGTCTATAAGTTACTTGGCATACATCTTTATGGAACTCATTAGCAATTCTCTAAAATATGCTTTTGAACAGACTCTAAATCCATGTATCAATGTCCATTTTAATCAAAAACAAACACAAACAACGATTATTATTGAAGATAATGGAAAAGGCATGGCAATAGAACAATCTAATAAATCTCTTGGTACTTCTTTGGTCAAAGAAATCGTAAATCTTAAATTAAATGGAGACATACAACTTAATAGTCATCATATAGGAACACAATACATTCTTACACTACCTAATAACTCTATTTTATGGAACAAAGACTAATTGTAATTATAGAAGATGATCTAATTCAAGCGAAGAATAGGGAAAATATTATCTCTTTTGATAAGAGACTGAACAGCTTCTATTGCAAAAAATACTTGTCTTACGAAGATGCTATTAGTAATATAACAACCATTCTTAAAGCAAGTTTGATTTTAGTAGACATCAACCTATCTGATAGTTCTACCTTGCCCCCATCCTATTCTAATTATACAACTGGTGGGCTTGAATTGGTAAAAAAAATACATGAATTAGACGATACGATTCCTGTCATATACACAACTGCTTATGGCAAGCAATTCATACCTGATTTAGGATTGAACAGCCTTCTTTCCAAACCCATCACACGAGAAGCTCTTGTGAACGCAATTCTGCTGAAACTTCATCAACAAGAATTGCATCGAGTCAATAGAAGAAACATACAAACCGTGCATGATGATATAGAATTTAGCAAACAAGTAGATGGAGAAATACAGGTAGAAACTGTTCATGTTGCTGATATTTTGATGGTAGAATCGGCTAGAGGTAAGCTAACAGCTCATACCGTCAACAAAACATATACATCGACTTATGGTATGCGAAAAATAGATGATTTTATGGCGAAAGTTGAAGGAAGTGGTATTGTCAAAATAGCTGATGGTTTTTGTCTTAATATACAGCAATTCGACAAATTCGAGTTAAATACGAGCATAAAAAAAGAAGGCAAAACCTATCAAGATATTCAACTTTACTTCCTAGAAGAAAAAGTTATTCTTAAGAAGTTGTTTAACAAAAGATATATTCCAACTATTTCTAAAAAACTAGAAACTCATTTAGAGAAAAAAAAGTCTAGATTTTGACTCTAAAAACGCACACAAAACATCACTGAATAAAATATCAAAATTTTCAATGCGTTTCATCCTCACTCGATGAGTTTTGCTTTATTCATAAACTTTAATAGTATATGTTTGAGTTGACATTATTATACACTTAAATACAATACTATGAAAAAGTTAGCAATTTTAGCATTCAGTTTATCTATTATTCTTTGTGTTCTTTCTTGTGAAAAAGAGTCCTTGCAAAAGAGCCCAGTTAATCAGGAGATTCTACACTTAAAAAGTAGTCAATTAGATCGAACCGTCAACAATATCATTGACTCTATGTCACGGCACACATCAAGAAGTTCTCTCACTCCATATCGAGGTCCTTTTAATGACAAAATTGTCAAAGACCCTGGATTTAGATATGTTTGGATTATTACAGACAATGGTAGTTTATCTTCGCCCCCTAAAGTTCGTCTTTATGGTCCTAATCACCAAACTTACTATGCAACTATGATCAGACATAGTAATGGCAATATGTGGTACTGGTATAGCTCGTTACCATTAGCAGGGCATTGGTACTGGCGATATGTCAGTAATAACAATCAAGATTTATTTGGATGGAGTTCTTATGTGGATAATACAAAAGTAAGAATTAATACCAATGGAATTAGTCACCTTCTATGGCCATTTGGCGAAGAAGATGGGTCTTCTTGGAGTGATCAAAAACTATGGACGATGGATTGTGGGCATGGTTGTTATGCACATACAGGAAATCATTATTATAGTCAAGATTGGAATTGGAATTGGCTTCATGGTGGTACTTCTGCTGATAATGGAAGAATACTACAATCGCCTGTCGATGGAAGAGTAGAAAACATTAGCACTTATTCTACAAGCTATGGAACGGCTTATCAAATTATTGTTCGACAAGACTACGGTAGTTCTTATGTGAGATTTATGTATGGTCACATTCAGTCGCAACCATTGGTACAAAGAAATGATTATGTATCTGCGGGGCAACCAATCGCAAAACTAGGCGGCACAGGTGCTCAATCGCCTCATGCTCATTGTATGTTATTAAAATCGAATGGATCTAGCACAGAGTTTTTGTTTGACAAGTAGGTGTTTTTTGATATAAAACTGATAATCGGGAACATAGGTGACCTATGTTCCCGATACAAAATTATGGTTTATCCCTTATTTCACAATCAGTTTTCCCGTACAGATTAAGTTACGATCTCCTTTCAGTTGGTAGATATAAATACCTTGTACCAGATTATTTCTATATACTTGTATTTTGTTGTTATTTACTCAACCACTATTTGCCTAGGCAAATAAATACTATCTATTTCATCAAATGCATTCACAACATACTCATCAAAGCATCGCTCTCCCCAAATAAAGTATGGGCGGTGAATCTTATAATAATAATACGTTAGTTCATTTCCCTGTTCATATTCATCAACTGATTCTCTATGAGATACTTTACCAACAAAAGTAATAATAGTTCCTGCCCTAAAACAATCGGGCAATGTTAAATTTTCACTAGCAGGTTTCAAATAATAACCATATTTATAATAATTGCCCCCCTTGAGACTATTGACTTTCAACCAACTGGGACAAAAACAAGCAAATGCCATATTTTGCAAAATGAATGTATCTAGTTTTTCACCCACAGTATTTTCTAGTTCATTAACCTCCTCCCTCAAATTTAGTTTTCTTAAATAAGCAAGTGTATCAAAGCCTTGAGCACACTCAGAAGTTCCCTTATTTTGATTTAATTCTTTGACAATTTCATCTACTGACGGGTGTTTATAAAAGTAACTACGTCCAAAAAGAGAAACAAGAATCCCTACAATTATTAAACAAAATAAAGATATTCTAAGCACTAGTTTCATCACTTGATAATTTCCGTTCTTTGAGTATTCATTGTTGTTAATGCTCCCTTCTATTATCCAACTCACTCTTGAGTAGCCAAAGCTTTTGCTCTTAATCTACGACGTTTTTTGGCTTTTTTAGCAACGCTAGACTTTCCTATTCCAATTAAAAAACGTTTTGTCAAAGGTCCCGCATTTCCCTTTTTGCTTCCCTTTCGGAAACTATCAAAAAACATTTTGGTATGCATGACCGCAAACATAGCACAATCGTTGTGCCCAAGATGCTTGTTAACATGCTTGATACGCACCAATTCACTACCATTAGCCTTCATTTGTTCATAAGCCACCAAAGAATTTTTATAACTTACCTGTTCATCTGCTTGGCAGTAACAAAGTAATACAGGCTGTTCTGGTTTCCAGTCGTGTACGCTATTTTCTCTTAATGCTTTTTTAAATGGGAAATCATCGTTTGCTAAATATTGCTCTACAACTTCAGGGCGAATTACATCCTTAGGGACACTAGGAATCAATCGATTAATATATCCCATGGAATGTTTTCCCTTGTATAAAGGCGGTAAAATTGTATCATATGGCGCTTTAAAAATTTCCGAAATATTCTCATAAAAACCATACACTTCCTGAAAGGAAAAGAACAAATAAGGCAGATAACCAGGATGTGAATACTCTTTGAACATAGTTTCTTCTTGTACACCAGCCAAGTCATATGCCCCCGACATAGGAGCTGAAGCTGTAATTTTAAACTCATCGCTATAAGCTTCTTGCACCGTTTTATGAAATCCCATGGTAGCATGGCCTCCTTGAGAATATCCTGTTGCAAACAATAAATCATTTTGCACAACACCAATTCTAGGATTTAGCTCTTTTATTGCTCGAAGCAAATCCATAGAAGCACCGCTTTGGGTTGGCACATGATGGTATAAGTGCTTCTTCTCTCCTTTACCTAAACCGATGTAGTCAGGACGAGCAACTAAATAGCCATCCGCTGCAAATCCAACACAGATAGCTTGTTCCCCTCCCAATCGCACCTTTCGGTCTCTTTTAATTTGCGTACCATGATGATAACAAACCATAGGCATACGCTCCTCTTTTGTAGTATCTATTGGCACAAAATACAAACCAGAAGCTTGGATGGTACTGCCATCATGCCACTTTGTTCTATAGATAATTTCATAAACATCTATGCTATAGCGAACAGGGGCAACTGCTTGTGGCACTCCTTGTTCTTTCCATTTTTGCTGCAAAGCCTCCTTTGTGTAAGTTGTTACTAGTTCGTAACTAACAAGAATTGGTGTCGAAGATTGAGCCATCAACAAAAAGCTATTCAAAAGAAAGAATATGAAGTATACAATTCGCATTATACATTATAATTTTAGATAGCAAACACCTTGATATAAAGAGGGTTAACTAGTTGGTTAGAAATTCTTAATAGCCTCAATTTTTATTCCACTTCCTCTTACAATGAAAAATAACCTTTTATTCTTGAAATAACAATGTTTACTATCTACTAGTAGTTCGTTGCTTTTTTACTTTTTTACCAAAAAGATAAAAAAGCACATTTATATTAGCTTGATAATCAAAGTTTTAATACAAAACACAACGAAGATGCAACTTATTAATTATCAAACTAATAAAGTTTAGCTTCGCTGCTACTGCGTGGTTTCAACGAACTATTGATCTACAAAACGCACTCCATAAATTTTAGATGATAGGGTACTGCACTAAAATATCTCTGCTCCAAAAAAGAAATAAAACTCCTATGCTAGAACTACATTTCTTTGTTTTAATCCCTTATTTTTGCAAAAGTGTCTGATCTATGCTATTAAGTAATTGTTCAAACGTGTCCCCTAAAAAAGAACTATTTTTAGGATATATTTTTTTGACCATTTGCTTATTCTTTATTCAAGACATTCACTTACTTGCTTGACCAACCAACTTACTGATGAAAAATCCACAGTTAGCTAACTTACTTTTTAGAGAATTTGAAAAAATACATGCACTAAATACTTCTTATAATGATAAAATTGCCGCATTAGATCGTTTATTAACTTCCTTCTTTGTGGACATCACGAGAAGTAAAAATATTCCTTTCACAACCATGTTATCTCGCATTGCCTTTGCCTCTCATGAGCATCAAATTAGCAATGCCTTACAATGGCGTATTCATCAAGTTCGAAAAAAAAAGAAAGCAGTTCTGGCCAACAAAGCTAACTTTGCAGAAAACGATTATTTAACAAGTTTAAAAACGGCTACTTATGCTATTGCCGCATTTTGCCAAACGTCTGCCACTCCAACACTAAAAGCACTCGTTGATGATTTTGAAGATCGAACCGAACACAACAATCCTATTGAGCAAGTAGAGCGATTGGATGAATGTCGAGTCATGGTGGTTGATGCCGACCGCAAACAAGAATGGCTGATATGCAAGCCTTTTGCCCAACCTGATACGACCATCCATGTACAATATAATGTAACGGGACATAATGAGAATTTTAATTCTACTATTCATAGCATTCAACAAAACTTTCACAACCATGTTACATTGAATTTAATTGATGTTGTTATTAATTCAAAAGGCATTTATATTCCGCATGCTTTTGTCATCGAGCCAGATTATATGGTGGATGTCAGTAGTATATCAGAGTGCTTTCAGAACTTTGGAGCCGCAGCCGATTTGTATTTACTCAAAAAATTTCTCCCGTTTTCCTACTCCATCCCGTTGATGTTAGGAAATGTTGCCAACTTCTTTTTGGATGAGTTAATGACAGATCCGAATGCTACCTTTACAGATACTTTTCCAAAAGCTTTTGCGCTCAATCCATTAGCATTTGCCACGTTTACAGATGCTGAAATTTTGCAAATTTATAGAAAGAGTCAAAAACATTTTACCAATCTAAAAACTACGATAAAGGTTAAATTAAAAGAAAATAACATTACTCCTGAAGACTGTTATTTAGAGCCTTCTTTTTATTCTGAAAAATATGGCATCCAAGGTCGTTTGGATGTTTGGTACAAAGATTCTACCCCTAAATCTGATAAAACAGCGATTATAGAGTTAAAAAGTGGGAAACCCTTTGCCCCTAATCACTTGGGACTAAGCCACAATCACTATACTCAAACTAATTTATATGATTTGCTCGTTCGCTCTACTTTTGGCAAAAAGCTCAACTCTCCTACCTATATTTTATACTCAGGTATAGACCACGATCACCTAAAGCCTGCACCACCATTCAAATCACAACAATACGAAGCTATAAAAGTTAGAAATGATATTATTTCAATTGAAAAAAAATTAGCCGATTTAGATTTAGAAGACTTGGAAGATGTGTTCACCATCTTAGACCAGTTGGCACCAGAGCGTTTGCCTAGAGCCAAAGGATTTGTAGCAAGAGACTTGCAAAATTTTGCTCAAACAATTCATACCGCCTCTCCCCTTGAACGATTGTACTTTTTACATTTTATCAGCTTTACAGCAAGAGAGCACCAATTGGCAAAAACAGGAGAAGCAGGCAAAGAAAACCGCAATGGTTTAGCAGCTTTATGGTTGAGTGATTTAGAAGAAAAAAATGAGGCATTTGAAGTGCTAGGATTTCTCAAAATTCAAGAAGATAAATCTGGTGACGAACAACCGCTCATTCATTTTCAACGCACCAAGCAAACCAACCCGCTCGCCAATTTTAGACAAGGAGATATTATTGTATTTTATCCATATCGTCAAGCGGGGCACAATGTTCTCAACGATCAAATTTTTAAAGGGTCTATCACCCATATCGACGAAGATACGGTCTGTGTTCAGTTGCGTTATCGTCAATTTAACCACAGTTTGTTTGAGGAAGATTTGTTTTGGCATATCGAGCATGATATGATGGACAGCAGTTTCAAAGTTCAATACCGTGCTTTGTACAGTTTTCTAAAAACGAAGTCTTATAATAGAAATTTGCTATTAACCCTTACACCACCTCAAGAAGTAGCTGTCAAGCCATTGCGGCTCGGCAACCCACAGTTGAGTGTAGAGCAAAGAAAGGTTTTACACAAAGCCATTGCAGCCAAAGATTATTTTTTGCTAGTTGGACCTCCTGGCACAGGGAAAACGAAGTTTATGCTGGCGGAAATGGTGCGTTATTTATTGACAAATACCCAAGAACAAATTCTATTATTAGCGTATACCAATCGAGCTGTTGATGAAATTTGTGAGGCTATTCATGACTTTGCAGAGGAGGACTACCTCCGTATTGGCTCCAAATACTCGACACATCCACATTTTCATGGTCGATTATTTTCAGAGCAAACGAAAGATATTAGTAAACGAAAAGATTTAGTGCAAAAAATTGTTTCTCATCGAATTTTTGTCTCTACCGTAGCCTCTATTGCAAGCAAAGCAAGCTTGCTACAGTTAAAGCAATTTGATACTGCAATTATTGATGAGGCCTCTCAAATTCTAGAACCAATGTTGATTGGTATGCTTCCCTATTTCAAACGTTTTGTGCTAATTGGTGATCACAAGCAATTGCCTGCGGTTGTCTTGCAAGAAAAAACGCGTTCGGCAGTAGACAATAAAGCTTTGAACGAAATTGGTCTATACAATAGGCGCAACTCATTATTTGAAAGATTGTATAATCAAGCTGAAAAAAATAAGTGGACTTGGGCATTTGATCAACTGCACCACCAAGGACGTATGCACGAGGATATTTGCCGTTTTCCAAGCAAATATTTTTATAATAATGAACTTAAATTACTACCTGAAGAACTTCCTATTAGTGTTTGGCAAAAGGAGACCTTAAACTATCAGTTGCCCCCTAATTCAAGCGAACTAGAACAACTCTTAACTCGCAACAGAATGTTATTTTTTAACAGCACCATTAACCGCTTTAGAAACCCTAAAACGAATTTGGATGAAGCCCAAATGGTTGGCAAGATTATTAACAGTTTTAATGCTATTTACAAAGCCAATAATCAAACACTCAAGCCTGAAGATGTTGGAGTCATTACACCTTTTAGAGCGCAAATTGCCCAGATAAGAAGTGTTTTAACTCAATATGGGCAAGATTATGAAAATTGTACCATTGATACGGTCGAACGTTATCAAGGCGGTGCTCGAGAAATTATTATCATCTCACTTTGTCTCAATGATGCCTACCAACTAGAAAGCGTCATCTCCTTATCTGATGACGAGGTTGTAGATCGAAAGCTAAATGTTGCCCTCACAAGAGCCCGCAGGCATTTAATTTTAATTGGAAACGAGCACCTAATGCGTTTAGATAAGCGTTATGCTGCCTTAATTGACTGGATACAAGAACGATGCGTCAATCCTTAATATTTATTAATAATAGTACTTAGCTGCGCAAGCTCACGACCGTCAGGAGCAATAAAGTTAATTAAAAGCAAAGCACTCACGAAGTGAACTAATATTAAACTAACATATATGCACGATTCCGATTCTGTCCCCCAAGCCTCCTATCTCATTTTATATACGTTTATTACTTTCATAATAATCTTAGTTGCTGGAAGTATTTTAAATTGTTTGCTGATGCTGACTTGGCTGGCAAAACAAGAAGAATGGAGCAATACTCAAATTGCTAATACTACTGTAATAATCGTCTTATTTTCCGTTTTTTCTTATATGATAATTGCTATACAATATAGTGTATCGAGAACCTATAGTTGGCTGTATAATAAATTGCTAAAAAAATGGATTCCCTCACTTGCTGAATTATTAACAGAATTAGTATGGGAGAAAAAAAAGCAGCTTCAATACGAAATTGCAGGTAATTTAAAACAAGCCGCCAAAGAAAGTGATTGCATCGAAGACAAGGCTTTTTATTGGCTCAATGCCCAAATACACACGTTACCAACTCCTCTAGCTAAAATTGTTGCCTTTTTTCTGAAGCTTACTCCTATCAAAGATTGGGTTTTGTTCCTTGATACGAATTGGATGAAAAACACCACTACTCCCAAAGAACTAACCCAACAGTTAACCTTAAAAATAGATCGCTTTATGCAAACAATTCCTACCAAAGCTTTTCCGTTCTGGACGAAGCTTTTACTGCCTATTAATCTTCTACTTATTCTATTTTTTATTTTGTCTTAGGCAATATAGTTTTTCACAAAAAATACACGAAGTACTGAGGCAATTCCTATGCGATGTCCCTACAAAAAAGAACGCCTTTCGAAAATTCGAAAGGCGTTCTTTTTTGTAATAAGTAAGTGGTCAGAAAAAATAAGAACAAAAAATGGGATTATTTTTTTTGAACGATTACTTAAGATTTATATTTCAACTATTAGAAAGTAGGACATCCCAAACGACGACCTCTGCTATTACAAAGTGTGTAAACATAAGAAAATTCAAATGCACCATTTCCATTTGTTGCAGCTGCCAATTTAGATACATTAATATCATAACTCAACCCAATATGAGAGCCTCCAAAACGCAAACGCAACAAAGCAACAATCGCATCTACACCAAAAGTTCCTTGATCTGTGTTTACCTGTGCTTGATTGGCACCACGAACATATGCCCCTATTGTAAATGCTTGGCTAGATTGCGATTTTTTACTGAAATCAAATTTCACTCCTGTACCAATATTCATTTGTGTAGAAGGACCTTGAACCATTACAGCAAAGTTAGGTACAATTGCCAAACGGCGAGCAATACGAGCTTCTGCCCCACCATGAATAGTGAATCTTGTGAAAAGAGGTTCTGAACCTGGATTCATAAATGACAAATTTGCTTTTGTCAAATGTTGGAATCCAATTCCTGCATAAACATTGCTCTTATTATCTTTATCTAAAGCACTAAACCATAAAAGACCTGCACTGACATCTGCCACAGCTAAAGTACTATTAAAAATACTCTCATTGTCTGGCAAAGAACCATTAAAACTAGTTCCATCCCAATTAGTTCCCCAACGCAATTGATCAATACGAATACTGCGTTGTACAAAGCCTACTTGACCTCCAGCTACTAAGAAGTGCTCATTTGAACGTCTTCCGCCAATCTTTTTCAAATAAGAACCAGATAAGCTAGCCTGTACCGCAGTAAATGCAGATGCCCCCGCTCTATCGACCCATACGGACAATCCAGCCCCTACAAAATCTTTGTTTCCTGCTTCAAATTTTCCTTCCACCCCAAGACCAAAAGTATTAAAAGCATTGTCACCCATCACACTTGCCCACTGATTTCTATAAATAGCAGACACACGCATTTGGCAACTCATCACCCCTGTCGTAGCAGGATTTAAGGTCAGGTTTGACACGTAAAACTGTGAGAAGTGGATGTCTTGCGCTTGCGCAGAGTTAAGATTAGCAACAAGTGCTATAATAATAAATGTAAAAAATTTCCCTAATTTCATAATCTTTAGATTTTGATTCTTCTCCTTTTGGGAAGGCAGGTTTGGTATCAACCTGCAATTTATTTTGATTTACTTACTGCTCAATTCAAGACTGAGCCTTACTTTATATAAACTTGATTTTTTAATAGAATAAGGAGCCGCCAAAACTTCGGCAGCTCCTATTTATTATTATTTGATCAAAGTTACGTCACCTTTACGGATTACTGTCTCACCGTTGGTTAGCTCAACCTCAGCAAAGTAAACAAATACTGCTGGATTCATTGCTTTTCCTCTAAATGTACCATCCCATCCGTGGTTAGGATCAATACTATTTGGTGCGAAGTCCTCTCCGATATGAACTAATTCACCCCATCTATCAAATACCATGAATGATTTAACTCTCTTCACATCGCTTGAACCATACACCGTAAAGATATCGTTTGTACCGTCACCGTTTGGTGAGAAGGCATTTGGAACGAATACTGTTTGTTGTTGATTCACTTCAATGGTTACAATTGAGCTGTCTCCACATCCATTATTCAATGATAAAACAAATTGCATATCTGTAAAGAAGGTATCAGGAGTAAATCCTTCAAGAGAGCTAGCTCCTGTAGAGACAATACTCATAATTCCTGTATTCGGATCTAATTGAGACCATGTTACTAATGAACTATCAATTCCTGAATTGTTAACTGTTCCATAAAGCGTTACAGTTTCTCCCATGTTGATGGTTTGATCCATAAACGCAGTTACAATATAGTCTATTGTATCACGGATAATAATATTCTCCGTAGAATCAATACATCCATTGGCATCCTGTGTATAAACGGTGTACATACCTGCTGGTAAACCTTGTGATAAGATTGCATCAGAACCATAAGGTCCAATTGCTGCAAAAGAGTACAAATATGGTGCTGTTCCACCAACAACTGAATCAATTGTTATTACTCCATTGCTACTATCTGCACAAGTTACTGTACTACCTGAATAAGCTCCCGTTACTGGTTGTGATGGTTGAGATACAAATACGGTATCTGAACTCATACATCCTGCAGTATCTGTAATAGTTACAATGTATGGCATAGAATCTAAGCCCATTGTGCTCAAATCATTAGCAAAGTTTGTTGTAGCACCATTATTCCATAAGAAGGTTACTACACTAGTATCTCTACCCACAACTGTTGCCGTTGCCGCTCCATCATTGCCACCAAAGCAGCTTACATCTTGTACTAAGCTAGCATTCACTGTCAATGAATCAGGTCCAATGATGTATGCAGGGAATGTATCCACACAAGGACTAGCATCGGTTACAATTACATAGTAAGTGAACAAAGTATCTAAGATTCCGTCTCCGTCTACATCTGACACGTTACCTGCTAAGTTTGTAGCTGTTTGGTTTGTGTTAAAGATGATTCCAGGTACATTACTAGAATACCATTGGTAAGTAAATCCTCCTGCTGAACTTGTAGCAAATGCTGTTGCAGTACCATCTGCATAGCCGTCACAAGTTTCATTGGTAGTTGTAGTGAATCCAGAGATATCGCTATTGCTACCCAAATCAACTGTTTCTACATCAATACAAGCTGTATTATTAGTGTCTCTTACAACAATTTGGTAACTACCACTTGCCAAGTTACTGAAAGTAATTGGGTTCGTTCCTCTAGTGAAAGTAGTACCTCCGTCTAAAGAGAACTCGTATGCTCCCAATACACCGTCCAGTACAGAAGGACCTCCAGTAGCTGTCAATGTAATTACTCCTGTAGAATCTCCACATGTTGCTGGCGTTACGCTTGTTGCCGTTACCACAATTGGCGCTGGTGCCAATACTGTAGTACTAGCGGTTTGCGTACATCCTGCCGCATCCAAGACTGTCATAGTGTATGTTCCTGCAGGTACATTGAATAAAGTATCTACTGCGGTAATTGATCCAGAAGGACCAGTCCAAGATACGGTGTATCCAAATCCTGTTGTAAATGGTGTTCCACCTGTTACTGTTGCTACAACCTGTCCATCAACTAAGTCAGAACAAGAAATGTTAACAGAATCTAAGTCAATTGTAATTGGGTTTGCATCTATAATAGTTACAGATAGTGTATCCCCACATCCATTTTGATCGATTGCATAAACATCATACGTTCCAGCAGGCAAGTTCGTAAAGATACCTGTTGTATTCGTTCCTGCTGCCACAAAGCTTGTACTGTATGTGTAACCAGGAGTTCCTCCTGTTGCTGTTACTTGAACAGCACCCGTTGCTGTTCCATTACATCCAACATTAATTACGGTATCTGTTGCTAGCGTTACAGCTGTTGGCTCTGTTATTACTACTGAGACAACTTCAGTACAGTTAGAAACTGTATCTGTAATCGTTACAAAGTAAGTACCTGCTCCTAATCCTGTAACCGTACTAGTTGTTTGGTTACCTGCTGCAGCATCCCATTGATAAGTAAAGAAGATACCTCCAACAGTACCACCAGTAGCCGTGACAGTTGCCGTTGCATCAGTAGCACCATTACAACTGATTTGTTGCCCATTATATGGTGTTAGTACATTTACATTTGGTACGATTGGCGCACCTTGACCAACAGTTACTGTTTGTTGAACTGGTCCACAACCGTTGGTATCTTGTACGTAAATTGTATAAGTACCAGCTGTCAAGTTAGACCATGTACTGTCTGTTCCAAACACGCTAGGAATTCCAGATCCTGTGCTATCTATTGCATAAGTATATGCTCCCGTTCCTCCAGAAGGAATAGCAGAAACGCTACCTCCATTAGCACCAGTACATCCTGCAGAATCAGTTGTTGCAGTCATTGTTAATGGTGTTGGTTGTGTCAATGTCAAGCAAGTATCAACGGCACAGCCATTGGCATCTGTTACTGTCACACAATAAGTTCCAGCTCTCAATCCTGTTGCAGTTGCTGTTGTTTGAGCACCTGTATTAACATCCCACAAGTAGCTAATTGGAGTTGTTCCTCCTGTGTGAACTACTGTTAACTCTCCATCTGCTGCACCAAAGCAAGAGATATCAAATCCATTGTAGTCGCTAGTTACACCACTTGTTGGCAAAATAGTAACGGATGCTGGCTCATAGATTAATGTGTCTAGAACTGCTGTACATCCATTTGCATCTGTAATTGTCACAGAGTAAGAAGTACCTGTCAAAGAACCTGCAAGATTGGTGAAGACACCATTGGTTACTGGTCCTGCACCGATATCATAAGTATATGATCCTGCGCCTGTTCCTGAAGTTGCTGTTACAACGATAACTCCATCGTCATTACCTGCACAAGTTTCAGGTGTTACTTGAGTAAATACTCCTGCCAATTCTGTTGGCTCTGTCAAAACAACAGAATCAACTGCTGTACATCCATTAATATCGGTTACAGTTACTGTGTATACTGTATTAGCACACAGACCTGTAATTGTATCTGTTGTTGCACCACCTAAAGACCACTGGTAAGTATAAGTACCTGCTGTACTTGGTGTACCTCCAGTTGGTGTTGCTACTGCAGAACCATCACACTCACCAAAGCAAGAAACATTAAATTGAATGTTTGATCCTGCTGGGTAGAATGAAGTGACAGCTGCATTGGCAACTACTGGTGTAGGTTGTACTAAAATTACTGTTCGACTAGTAATACATCCTTGAGCATCTCTTACGTATACCGTATAACCTCCCGCACACAAGCCAGAGAAAATACCTGACAATTGATAGTTGACACCATCAATAGAGAACTCGTATCCAGGAGTGCCATCTACTGCACTCAACTCAATCACACCATCACATTGTCCCGTACAAGTTGGATTACGTAGTGTATCTACGGTTAAGATCAACTCTGCTGGTTGTGTGATAATTTGGTTGGTCATCGAGAAGATACATCCATTAGCATCTTGAATATCGATGGTGTAGTTTTGTGCCGCTAATCCTGTAAAGATTCTAGTCGTATCGAAAGAACCACCATTAAAGCTGTATAAGTATGGTGCTGTTCCGCCCACTCCTGTTACAGCAATAATTCCGTCTGCTCCACCAAAGCAACTTACCATAATCAAGCTATCTGCCAAGCCTTGCAATTGAGTAGGCTCATTGATACGGATACAAGTTGTTGTTTCACATCCATTCGCATCTCTAACGATCACACAGTATCCAGCTCCAATCATATTCGCTGGCAAATTCGTGTATTGTACTGTATTGGTAAAGGTAGCCCCTCCATCAAATGAGTACAAGTATGGTCCAACTCCTCCGCTAGCAGCTACTGTAAATGATCCTGTAGGTTGACCGAAACAAGCAACATGTACTGTATCGACAACATTTAGAATCAAGCTATCTGCTGGGGTTACCACAACACTATCTATCGCAACACAACCTAAAGTATCGGTTACGGTAACATAGTAAGTACCTCCCATCAAGCCAGTTGCTACTTGTGTTGTTTGAACTGGTGTTGTTGACCACTGGTAACTGTAAGCTGCTTGACCTCCTGTTACATTTACTCTAGCCGCACCATCTGCACTGCTAAAGCAGCTTGTGTGTGCACCATTGTAGTTTGAAGTAACTAAGGTTACTGTTTGCAGCTGTGTATTTTGAGTTATAGTAACACATTCTATGATACTACAACCATTCGTATCTCTAACTGTGATGCAGTATGTTCCCGCTGTCAAGTCTGTAAATAGACCTGTAAAGTTCGTTTCTGCACCTAATGTATAAGTATATACTGGCGTACCTCCGTTTGCTGTCATTTGGATAGATCCTGTAGAATCTCCAAAACAGTTCACATTTACTTGCGTGCTTGTTGCTGTCAATGGTTGTGGTTCTACAAGAACTACTGTATCTACAGCCACACATCCATTTTGATCAGTGATGCTTACAGTATGTGTTCCTGCACACAAACCAGTTGCTGTAAAGGTTGTTTGACCGCCTGCACTTGAACTCCATAAGAAGTTGTAAGTGCTTCCTGGGTTACCACCTACACCTACAGCAGTAGCCGCTCCATCACAAGCACCTGCACAACTAATTACCGATCCATTTTGGTAAGAAGAAGTTACGGTTGCTGTTGCAATCAATTGTGGTGGAGAAGAAATAATAAAGGAAACTGGAACCGTACATCCATTAGCATCTGTGATAGATGCAGTATAAGGTCCTGCTACCAAATTATTAACTGTTGCTGATGTATTTACAGTCGTCACAGAGTTTCCTCCTGCACTATAAGTATAAGGAGCTGTTCCTCCTGTTACTGTAAAGGTTGCTGAACCTGTAGAATCTCCAAAGCATAATGCATCTACAGTATTTGTCAACGATGCTGTCAATTGAGCAGGGTTGTTGATCGTTACTACAGCAGATGCTGTACATCCTAATGAATCTGTAATCAATACAGAGTAAGTACCTGCACACATTCCTGTTACAGTCTGTGTTGTTTGTGTTGTTCCTGACCAACTGTACGTGTAAGGCGCTGTTCCTCCACTAGGTGTTGCCGTCAAAATACCATCACAAGCTCCAAAGCAACTTACATCTTGTCCATTGTAATTTGATGTTACACTAACTGTTGTTGTTGGTAATGTCGCTGGCTCTGTAATTGTTACGCCAACAGTAGTTGCACAGAAGTTCAAGTCAGTAACTGTTACAGTATAAGTACCCACAGGTAAGTTACAGAACAATCCGTTGTTTGCTTGAGTGACACCAGGTTGGATAGCGTAAGTATATCCAGGTGTTCCTCCTAATGCTCCAACCTCAACACAAGCATCTGCACCACCAGTACAAGAAACATTGTTTTGAGTAACAATTCCAGCTGTCAATACAGCAGGATCTGTCACTACTACAGAATCTACAACGGTACATCCACCGTTATCTGTCACTGTTACAGCATAAGTTCCTGCACATAAGTTTGCAATAGAATCTACTGTTGCACCTGTAGACCAAGTAATGTTGTATCCTGGGATACCTCCAGTTACTTGAACTTGTGCTGCTCCATCACACGCTGCATTACAAGAAATATCTTGACCATTGTAATTCGATGTAACAACTGGGTTTACTAATAATACATTTGCTGGTTGAGCAATTGTCACAGTAGTCACACCAGTACAGCCATTGTTATCTGTTACAGTAACACTAATTGGAACACCACCAGGCAAGTTCGTAGCTGTCGCTGTTGTTTGGTTGCCTGCATTTGCATCCCACAAGTACGTATATCCAGCGATAGAAGTAGTTCCTCCACTACCAGTTACTGTAGCTTGTCCATCAGAACCACCACCGCAACTTACACTTACTGTAGAAGAGATAGTTGCTACGACTGTAGAAGGTTCTGTGATTGTCACTGTAGCTGTGTTAGAACATCCACCGTTATCACTAATCGTTACAGTATAAGTACCAGCACATAAGTTGAATGCTGTATCTGTTGTTTGGTTGCCTGCATTTGCATCCCACAAGTACGTGTATCCAGTTGTTACTGTTCCACCTGCTCCTGTTGCTGTTGCAGTTCCATCACAAGCACCGTTACAACTTACATCTTGACCATTAAAGTTAGATGTTACAGTTGCAGTAGCAGAAACTCCCAATAAAGGCTCTGTGATAGTAACAGAGGTTACATTCGTACATCCATTATTATCGGTAACCGTTACTGTATGAGTTCCAGCACACAAGTTCGTCGCTGTTGCTGTTGTTTGACTACCTGCAGTCGCGCTCCACAAGAAGGTATATCCAGTTGTTACTGTTCCACCTGCTCCCGAAACGGTTGCAGAACCATCGCATTGACCATTACATGTTGCATTGGTAGATGCTGTAATTGATGCTGTAACTGGAGTTGGTTCTGTTAATACGACTGTATCTGTTGCCGTACAACCTAAAGAATCCGTTACAATAACAATTACTTGTCCAGCACTAGCATTTGTGATAGTATCACCAGTTCCTGCTCCTAATGTAGACCAAGCATAAGTATAAGGCATTGTTCCTCCTGATGGTGTTGCAAATACAATCCCATCATTAGCACCATTACAGCTTACATTTTGACCATTGTAGTTAGAAGCAATTGTTGCTGTTGTTGTTAATAAAGTAGGCTCTGTAATGTTGACACAAGTTGTTACTTGACAACCATTAGCATCCGTTACCGTTACACAGTAAGGACCTGCTGCTAAGCCTGTTGCAGTTGCAGTTGTTTGATTAGCAGCATTGGCATCCCATGTATAAGTATAGGTACCAGTACCGCCTGTTGGAACTACAGTTGCAGTACCATTAGAACCACCGTTACAACTTACATTCGTTTGTGTACTAGATGCTGTTAATGGAGTTGGATCAACTAAGTTGAAACATGCTGTATCAACACATCCATTAGCATCTGTTACAATTACACAATGAGGGTTACCAGCAGCAGACAAGCCTGTTGCTACATTTGTAACAGAAGGATTAGAAACCCAAGCAAAAGAATAAGTACCTGCTCCGCTTCCTCCTGTTGCTGTTGCTGTCAACTCACCATCTGATGCACCTGCACAAGATATTTGTTGACCGTTATAATTAGACGTTGCAGTAATTGTTGCAGCCAATCCATTTGATGGCTCTGTAATAATTACAGTTGTTACTGCTGTACATCCATTATCATCTGTTATAGTTACATTGTAAGAACCTGCACACAAGTTAATTGCAGTTGCAGTTGTTTGGTTTCCTGCATTTGCATCCCACAATACATTGTAAGTACCATTTTCAGTTCCTCCTGCTCCACTCACAGTAGCTGTTCCTGTACATTCACCAAAACAAGCTACATTATTGGTAGCAGAAATCGTTGCCGTAATTACAGAAGGCTCTGTTACTGTGATACAAGCGATATCTGAACATCCATTGGCATCCGTTACCGTTACACAATGTTGTCCTGCTCCTACTCCTGTCAACGTATCATTAGTACTTCCATTTGACCACAAGTAAGTGTAAGGAGTCGTTCCACCTGATAAAGTTACACCAACAATGGCATCAGAAGAACCGTTACAGCTTACTTGAGCACCATTGTAGTTAGATAGTACAACCAAAGCAGTATTAACTGAGGTCGCTGGTTCTGTAACAATTGCTGAAGCAGTTGTTGTACATCCATTACCATCTGTTACCGTTACAGTATAAGGACTTAATGCCGCAGATAAACCAGTAGCTGTTGCTGTTGTTTGGTTGCCTGCATTCGCATCCCACAAATAAGTGTATCCATTTGTACCAGGAGTACCTCCATTAGCTGTTACAGTAGCTGTTCCTGTTGCGGCACCTCTACAATCAGCAGGTGTTGTTGTTACACTAGCCGTTACTGGTGTAGGTTCTAGTAAAGTGACACAAGCAGTATCCATACATCCTAAAGAATCGGTTACGATTGCACAGTATGTACCATCTGGTAAACCTGTTATAGTTGCAGTCGTTGGGCCATGATTCCATGCGATGCTGTAAGGTGCTGTACCACCAATTATGTTCAATTGAGCAGCTCCAGAAGAATCTCCAAAGCACGCTACGTTATTTGTTATTGTTGCCCCAGCCACTAATGTAGCGGATGGTTGATTAATGATTGCAATTGCTTGAGAAGTACATCCATTAGCATCTGTCACTGTTACAATATAAGATCCAGCAGCCAAATTTGTAGCTGTTGCTGTTGTTTGACTTCCAGCGGCAGCTTCCCACAAATAAGTATAGCCTCCTGTACCACCTGTTGCCGTTACAGTTGCACTTCCTGTACTATCACCTAAACAAGCTACATCATTTGTAGTTGTAATTGTGGCGGTAACTTGACTTGGATTTGTAATTGTCACACAAGCAATATCACTACAACCATTATCATCAGAAACAGTTACACAGTAAACGCCAGCAGGTACACTATCTAATGTACTATTAATAGTACCGTTTGTCCATACATAAGTATAAACGCCAGCAACAGCAGTTGTTCCTCCTGAAGCAGTTGCAGTAGCTTGTCCATCGCTAGATCCAACACAAGATACTTGAGCACCGTTGTAGTTAGATGTTACAATTGCACTAGCTACAACTGAAGTTGCAGGTTCAGAAATAGTTACATTAAATGTAGCAATACATCCATTAGCATCTGTTGCGCTAACTTCGTAAACACCAATACATAAACCTGTTGCAGTTGCTGTTGTTTGACTTCCAGCAGCGGCATCCCATTGATAAGTATATCCAGGAATTCCTCCTGATGCTACTACTGTAGCAGTACCATCGCATCCACCATTACAAGAAGCATCAGTAGTAGATACTAAGCTAACGGTTACTTGAGTAGGTTGTGATAACGTTACGCAGGCTGTATCCATACATCCTAGAGAATCAGTTACTGTGATACAGTAAGTTCCGTCAGATAAGTTATTTACAGCTAATGTTGTTGGACCATGACCCCAGATTTGGGTATATGGTGCTGTTCCTCCTGAAATAGTTGCTAAAGCAGAACCAGAAGAATCACCAAAACATTGTAGAGGTGTTCCACCTCCATAACTAGAAGTAATAACTGCATCTACATCTATTGGACCAGAAGGTTGTCCCACTACTACAACAGCAGCACCTTGACATCCATTGGCATCTGTTACGGTTACCGTATAAGAATTTGCAGCCAAACCTACAGCTGTTGCTGTTGTTTGATTGCCAGCAGCGGCATCCCATAAGTAAGAGTAAGGAGCAACACCACCTGTTGCTGAAACAGTTGCAGCACCAGTAGAATCACCAAAACATGCTACATTAATAGTCGTATCTACAGTTGGTATAATCGCTGTTGGCTCTGTTAATGTGACACAAGCAGAATCAATACATCCATTAGCATCTGTTACAGTTACACAGTATAAAATATTAGCCCCTAAACCTGTTGCAACTGCCGTCGTTTGACCTGAAGCAGCACCATTCCATTGGAAAGTATAGCCAGAACCAGGAGTTCCTCCTACTGCTGACGCAGTTGCTTCTCCATCAAAGGCATTATTACAACTTACGTCCTGACCATTATAGTTTGAACTAACAATCGCCGTTGCTTGAACCGCTGTATTAGGTTCAGAAATAGATACTGTAGCAACTCCTACACATCCATTCACATCAGAAATAGTTACTCCATATAAACCTGTACATAAGTTTGTAGCTGTTGCAGTCGTTTGATTTCCTGCATTAGCATCCCACAAGTAAGTATAAGCACTTCCTGTTCCTCCTGAACCAGCTACGGTTGCAGTACCTGTACATTCTCCTAAACAAGCTACATTTGTTGTTGCAGTTATTGTTGCTACAACTGGTGTAGGCTCTGCGATTGTTACACAAGCAGTATCTGTACAACCAAAGTCATCGGTTACAGTTACACAGAATGTACCATCTGGCAATCCTACTGCTGTATCACTTGTTTGAGAAGTAATTGTCCATGCATATTGATAATCTACAGCTGCCGTACCACCTGTTGCCATAGCCACTGCTACTCCTGAAGAATCACCAAAGCATTCTATTTGTGAACCATTATAATTTGAAATTACGTTCGCTGTTACATCTACTGCTGTTGCAGGTTGACTTAATGTTACACAAAGTGAATCTCTACATCCACTAGCATCGGTTACGATAACACAATATGTTCCCGCTCCTAAGCCTGCTACAGTAGTTGTTGTTCTGTTACCAGCAGCAGCATCCCACAAGAAAGTATATCCGCCAGCTCCACCTGTTGCTGCTACAGTAATTTCTCCTGTAGAATCTCCTCTACAAACTACGTCTACAACAGCTGTTGCCGTCACAGTTATTGCAGAAGGTTCTGTCAATGTTACACAAGTTGTTGCTGTACAACCCAAAGAATCAGTTACAGTTACACAGTATACACCTGCTGATAAACCTGTTACAGTATCGGTTGTTGCACCGCCTGTATTCGCTCCCCAAGTGTAGTTAAGTGTACCAGATCCTCCTGTTGCTGTTGCTTGTATAGAACCATTGCTCTCACCAGCACAAGCTACTGGAGTAACTTCTGAACCGCTTACTGTTAAAAGATTGGGTTGTGTTAATGTTACACAAGTTGTCGCTGTACAACCGTTATCATCTGTTACAGTTACACAGTACGAAGTATTAGCAGCTAAACCTGTTGCCGTTGCTGTTGTTTGATTTCCAGCATTTGCATCCCATAAGAAAGTATAAGCCCCTAATACTGTTCCACCTCCACCAGTTACAGTTGCTGATCCTGTTGAATCACCAAAACAGCTTACATTATTAATATTAGTAATTGTTGCTGTTACTGGAGTTGGTTGAGTTATAGTTATACAAGTATCGATAGCACAACCCAAAGAATCTGTGATTGTCACACAATAAGTTCCTGCTGATAAACCTGTAATATTTCCTGTTGTTTGAGCTAAACCAGCCCAGTTAAAGTTATATCCTGCTACACCTGGTGTTCCTCCTGATGCCGTTACAGTTGCCTCGCCATCATTACCACCATTACAAGATACATTTGAATTAACGGTAGCATTGGCTACTAATATTGCGCTAGATGGTTGTGTAATTGTAGCACAAGTTGTTGCCAAACATCCGTTTGCATCGGTTACTGTTACACACTGAACTCCTGCAGGTAAATTTCCATTTAATGCAGTAGTAACACCATTGTCCCATACAAAACTGTAGTTTCCAACTACTGTACCTCCATTAGCATTTACAGTAGCCTGACCTGTTGAGTCTCCAAAACATGCTACATTAGTTTGACCATTTGCTATTGCTGCCGTCAATAAGGCTGGCTCGTTAACAGTTACTGTTGCTACTGCTGTACAGCCTAATGAATCTGTTACAGTTACAGTATAAGTACCTGCTCCTACAGTTAATGTATCATTAGTAGCTGTCGTATTCCAATTATATGTATAAGGATTTGATCCTGTAAATGGAGTACCGCCAGAACCTACAACACTAATTTCACCATCTGTTGCACCATTACAACTTACATCTTGTCCATTATAATTAGTGTTAACAGTTGCTCCTGCCGTTAATGTTGCTGTTGGTTGAGTTAATAGAATACTAGTAACTCCTGTACAGCCATTATCGTCTGTAACGGTTACTTGATATAGTGTATTGGCTGCTAAACCTGTTGCCGTTGCTGTTGTTTGACCATCAGACCACAAGAAGTCATAAGCACCCAATTCTGTTCCACCAGAACCTGTTACCGTTGCTGTTCCTGTTGAGTCTCCAAAACAAGATACATTCGTAGAGCCACTTATTGTCGCTACTACTGGTGTTGGTTCCGTCATTATTACACAGGTATCTGCTGTACAACCATTCGCATCCGTTACAGTCACACAGTATGTTCCTTCATCAATACCTGTGATAGAAGCTGTTGATGCTCCGTTATCCCAAGCAAAGCTGTAGGCTCCTGTTCCACCTGCTCCAAATGCTGTGATTCCTCCATCACTTCCTCCATTACAACTCACGGTAGAATCAATTACAACAGAAGCAAATGTTAAAGCAGCAGCTGGTTGATTGATTGTTACAGATGCTGTTGCTGTACAACTATTAGCATCTGTTACAGTAACTGTATGCGTACCATTTGGCAAATTGTTGTTCGTTGCCCCAGTACGTCCATCAGACCATAAATAGCTATATGCTCCTGTTCCACCACCAGCAGTTACAGTTGCACTACCTGTAGAATCTCCAAAACACAATACATTACTTTGAGCAGTAATTGTTGCTGTAAGTACAGGAGGATTAGCTAAAGTAACAGAAGCTGTATCTGTACAACCATTCGCATCCGTGATTGTCACAGTATAAGTTCCTGCTCCAATATTAGATAAGGTATCATTTGTTGTTGATCCCCAATCAAACATGTAAGCTCCTGTTCCACCTGCTCCTACCGCTGCAGCTGCACCATCCGTTGCACCAGCACAACTTACATCTTGACCATTGTAGTCAGAGATAATACTTGCTCCTACATTGACAGCACTTAATGGTTGAGTTAGTGTTATATTAGTAACTCCTGTACAGCCATTATCGTCTGTAACGGTTACTTGATATAGTGTGTTGGCTGCTAAACCTGTTGCCGTTGCTGTTGTTTGACCATCAGACCACAAGAAGTCATAAGCACCCAATTCTGTTCCACCTGAACCTGTTACCGTTGCTGTTCCTGTTGAGTCTCCAAAACAAGATACATTCGTAGAGCCACTTATTGTCGCTACTACTGGTGTTGGTTCCGTCATTATTACACAGGTATCTGCTGTACAACCATTCGCATCCGTTACGGTCACACAGTATGTTCCTTCATCAATACCTGTGATAGAAGCTGTTGATGCTCCATTATCCCAAGCAAAGCTGTAGGCTCCTGTTCCACCTGCTCCAAATGCTGTGATTCCTCCATCACTTCCTCCATTACAACTCACGGTAGAATCAATTACAATCGTAGCAAATGTTAAAGCTAAAGCAGGTTCATTGATTGTTACTGAAGTAGAAACCGTACAATTATTAGCATCTGTTACAGTAACAGTATGCGTACCATTTGGCAAATTGTTGTTCGTTGCTCCAGTACGTCCATCAGACCATAAGTAGCTATATACTCCTGTTCCACCACCAGCAGTTACGGTTGCACTACCTGTAGAATCTCCTTTACACAACACATCACTTTGAGCAGTAATTGTTGCTGTAAGCGCAGGAGGATTAGCTAAAGTAACAGAAGCCGTATCTGTACAACCTAGTGAATCGGTGATTGTAACCATATATGTTCCTGCTCCTACATTAGATAAGGTGTCGTTAGTTGTCAATCCCCAATCAAAAGTATATGATCCACTTCCGCCAGAACCTGTGGCTACTGCAGATCCATCAGATGCACCAACACAACTAATATCTTGACCATTGTAGTCAGAGATAACAGCTGTTCCTACATCTACTGCATTAGCAGGTTGACTTAAAGTTATATTAGTTACTGCTGGACAACCATTCGCATCAGATACCGTCACAGAATAAGACGTATTTGCTGCTAAGCCTGTTGCTGTTTGAGTTACTTGACCATCAGACCATTCAAAAGTATAGGCTGGTGCTGGAACATTAGGAGTTCCACCAGAACCTACAACTGTTGCGGTTCCTGTTGAGTCACCTGTACAATCAATATCTTGTGTTGCACTGATTGTTGCTGTTACGGCTGTTGGCTCTGTTAATGTTACACAACTTACAAAAGAACAACCTAATGAATCTGTAATCGTAACACAGTGTTGGCCAACAGCTAAGTTCATAGCTGAAGTATCAGTAGAACCATTTGTCCAAACATAAGTATAACCTGTTCCGTTCGGTTGATTTACTGTAAATGGCGTACCACCTGTTGCTACTACATGAATATCGCCATCACTTCCATTATTACAACTAATAGTTGTATCAATTGTGATCGCTCCAGAGACAGCAGCAGAAGGTTGTGTAATTGTTACACAAGTTACTACTGGACAATTATTCACATCTTCTACTGTAACACAGTGTACACCTGCAGATAGATTTGAATTTGTTGCACCTGTAGAACCATCCGTCCAAACATAAGTATAAGGACCTCCAGAACCACCTGTTCCATTCGCTGTAGCACTACCTGTTGCAGTACCAAAACAATTTACATTTGTTGTAGAAGTAATTGTAACAACTACTGGCGCTGGCGGAACAACATTCGTTGTATCTAATGCAGTACAACCATTGGCATCGGTTGCCGTTACAATGTACATTCCTGTATCAACACCATTTAATGTTTGACCAGCTCCTGCAGGACTCCAACCAAAGGTATATCCTCCAGTTCCACCTGAAGCATTAGCTGTAACACTACCATCACTAGCAGTTGGACAGCTTACTTGAGAACCATTAAAGTTGCTAATTACTGAAGCAATAACATTTACTTGACTTGGTTGAGATATTGTTACCGAAGCCGTACCAACACATAAACTATCATCTGAAACAGTCACGGTATAAGTTCCTGCAGCTAAATTAGTTGCTGTTGCCGTTGTTTGTGCAGGAGTTGTTGACCAAAGATAAGTATATGCTGTCCCTGCATTACCACCAGAACCAACCACTGTTGCCGTTCCAGTTGAATCGCCAAAACATAAAGCATCTGTAAAACCAGAAATTGTTGCTGTTACTGCACTTGGTTCTGTAATAGTTACACAATGTGTATTTTCACAGTTATTGGCATCGCTTACGGTTACACAATAAACACCTGCTGCCAATCCTGTAATTGTATCTGTTGTTGCTCCCGTAGCAGTACCACCATCCCAAATATAAGAGATAGCTCCTGTTCCACCTGCTCCTGTTGCAAAAGCAATTCCATCAGAAGCGCCCGCACAATTAGCGTTATCAATAACACCTGCACTTGAAGTCAATGCACTTCCTGGTTGAGGAATTGTTACACAAATTGAATCTGTACAACCATTCGCATCTGTCACAATAACACAGTATGGACCTCCAATAGTACTCAAACCAGTTGCGGTTGGTCCTGTTTGGTTACCTGTATTTAATCCCCATTGGAACGTATAAGGTCCTGTTCCTCCTGTACCTGCTGCTGTAGCTTGTCCAGTTGAATCTCCAAAACAAGTAACACTAATTGTACTTGCTATACTTGCTGTTACGGCAGATGGCTGTGTAAAGCTTATTGTGGTGCTATCCTCACAACCTAGAGAATCTCTCACCACAACAGTATAAGGGCTGCCTGCAACAGATCCACCTATTAACACAGCTCCCGTTTGACCATTTGACCAAGTATAAGTATATCCTGTAGTCCCAGGTGTGCCATTAGCACCTACTGCTGTTGCTTCTCCATTTGCTCCTCCAAAACATGAAATTGGAGTTGTAACAGAAGCATTTACATCTACTCCTGTTGCTGGTTGTGTAATCGTAGCACAAGAAACTGCGGTACAACCTAAAGAATCTGTAATTGTTACACAATAAGTTCCAGCAGGTAGGTTAGTTGCTGCTGCAGTAGTTTGGTTATTGGCATTAGCATCCCATAAGAAAGTATAAGGAGTTGTTCCTCCTGTACCACTTACAGTAGCAATACCTGTTGAGTCGCCATTACAACTTACATTACTTTGCGAAGAAATGGTAGAAGTTAGTAATGGTGGTTCCGTTACAAATATATCAGCAGTTGTAGTACAACCGAAAGTATTATCTGTAACTAAAACAGTATAAGCACCTGCATCCGCAGGGAAATTACATGCTGTATCTGATCCTGTAGTGAACGGTGTAATACCGCCTCCAGACCAGCTATACGTATATGAACCTGATCCTCCTGTAGCATTCACACCTATACAAGCTGTTCCTCCGTTACAAAGAATTGGAGAAGCAATATCAATTGCTGTTGTTAAAACTTGTTGTGCATCTAAGTTGATACAAAGAGTATTTGTACAGTTATTATCATCAACAACAGTTACACAATAAAACCCTGTATCAATTCCTGACAGAATCCCTGTTGATGTTGTTGTTCCATTAGACCAGATGTAAGTAATTAATCCAGTACCACCTTGACCTTCTATCTCAATTCTTCCTGTATCATTTTGACAAACAGGATGTGTCGTATCAATGATCGCAATCGTCAAAGGATCTGGTGTAGGTATATTAAACGTTATTTGAGATTGACAGCCATTGTTATCTGTTGCAGTAACAGTATAATCTCTTGGCGGCAATCCAGTCACTGTATAGTTGCTTGATGTTGGACTAACGATACCTGGAACTATTGTATCCCATACATAAGTATAAGGAGCGGTACCATTTAATGTTCCAATAGTTACAGTACCATCATTGGCGCCAGCACAAGTAACAGGGGTAATATTTGTTGCAAATACTCCTGGAACAGCCACTGCTGGTGCTACGAACACACAACCTGTATCTACACAACCAGTTACAGTATTTGTTACAGTAACACAATAAGTGCCTGCTGCTAGATTTACAATTGTACTTGTAGCAACACCATTTTCTGTCAATCCATTTGACCAAACAAAGTCATAGGTACCTGCTGCAGGTGTTGCAGTTGCAGTACCATCGTTGTTACAAACAACATCTGTAGAAGACATTGCAGGGTCTGGTAATGGGTTAACATTAACTGTATAACTCAATGATACAGGACAAGACAACCTTGTTTGTCCACCAGTTGTAACCAAAGAATAAACAGATGCCGTATACGTTGTTGTAGCTGTTGGGCTAACAAGTACACTGTCCTCTGATATAAATGCAAGATTAGATGTTGGAGACCATATTACAGTATCCGTTGCTGATAGACCTCCTATTGTTAATAATGCAGAATCTCCCAAACAAACTGTTTGATTTCCATTGCCAGTTACATTTGGTACTGGGTCTACATATAAATAAGCTGTATCTGTCGGTGTATCCCCACAACAATCTGTAATTAGGAATAACTCAATCATAAAGAATCCAGATACATTAAATTGTGTACTAGGTATATTTTGAACATTTCCAGGATTTGGAATTGCTCCATTAAATTCCCATCTGGTTGTATCTCCAAAAACTGAGCTTCCAAAAGTCGCAAAATCTCCCACACATAATTGGAAGGTATCAACACCTATAACATTGGCACTAGTGATAATGTTTGGTTTGAAAGCTTTGTCAAAGGCAATATTGTGGAAACCTCGATATTCTTCTAGGGCGTTTCCAGCAGCACCACCTGAAGCAGGACAACCGACACAAGTATTGTGAATAATGCTATAACGACCTACATTATTATATCGTGTTGTATCTGCATTGAATGTTCCTGTTGGAGGAACAGTATTTGAACCAACAGCATCAAATGTCCAGTTTGTTACCGTTGTATTTGGCAAACCAACAGGAATAATTTGAGGCAATGCAGTTGTATTTGGATGAGAAGCAACTCTCGAAGAATCCCAAAACATAACCTCTGCATTGGTACAGTTTGTATTTTCTACATAAATGATTTGTTGGTTGTATAATTCATAAGTTGAATCTTGTGCTACTGGAACGGTTCCGCCACCATCCCAAAAGATGTTAACAGCAATACCAGGTTGACCATTTCCACCAACACCACCAGAACCACCGGCACCACCAGCGCCACCAGCACCACCATTCTGAACTTCTGCTGCAGTTCCATTTCCTCCATTTCCACCAGCACCACCGTTTCCTCCGACACCACCAGCACCTCCGATACCACCAGCACCAGGATTACCTGCAGAAATATGACAATGCTCTATAAATCCATTAGCTCCATTTGAACACATATAGACTCCAAAAGAGCCACCACCACCGAAACCACCAGTTCCGCCTAGACCTCCGGCGCCACCGCCACCGCCACCGCCACCAGCGGCACCAGTACCATTCACACATCCACAAGGACCACCTTGGCCGCCACCGCCGCCGCCGCCGCCACCGCCAGATCCACCAGATCCAGACATACCAGTAGCACCTTGAGCACCTACAGTATAACGACAAGCAACTTGCAAACCAGGAGCACCATCTGCACCAGCACAACCCACAACTCCAGCAATACCAGGAGTACCAGGTTGACCAACATTCGGTGTACCATTATTAAAGGCGAGACCATCTCCTAAGGTATTTCTACCTCCTCCTAGTCCTCCAGAAGCAGCAGAACCTAGACCAGATCCTGTTGCAGAACAACCAGCAGGTGGGCTTAATGGAGTTCCTCCACGTCCAGATGAACCACCAGCAGCACCATCATCGGCATTACCACCTCGTCCACCACCACCACCGGCGCCACCATCGACAACACCAGCAGAAGCACTTGCTCCATCTGCTCCAACACCAAGTCCATTTCCAAGATCGGCATTACGACCACCGCCACCACCAAAGATCACGGCAAACGATCCACAACTATTTCCTCCAAAACCACCATTTCCTCCTTGGATATTATCACTTTGACCATTGGGTAGACCATCTTGTCCATTCGTACCAGGTTGGCCATCGGTTCCAGAACAACCTGTTGTTCCATTCGTACCATTGGTCGCATTTCCTGGTTCTATATTAACACGTGTAATATTATAATTAGATGCATTGTTCATAAAGATACCATAGGTAGAGGTTCCTGGAACAACAGCATCATCTGTTGTAATTGTTAAATCTTGTAAGCGGAAGTAACTAGAGCCAAAGACTTCTACAGCTGTTAGATGTCGATCTGCATTTAGAACACCTCCAGCATTGTTCCTTGTTCTATTAATAGTCGTCGCTCCAACTTCTGACGTTTTCAACCAAGCTTGATTTTCAATAAAACCACCTTCAACTGTTAGGTTACTAGTTATATTTAAAGCAGTATCTATATTATAGGTACCTGTTGCTAGTTTGATAACAGAATTATTACAAGCGGCACGTCTCAAAGCTTCTTGAATATTTACTGGATCAAATTGAGAACCAGACGCAGATGAGCTACCAGATGTAGAAACATAAATATTTCGACAAGCTGGCTCCGCTACAGAATCCCCAACTGTTATGGTAATAATCTCAGAAGAGCTACATCCTGTAAAAGGATTAGCTACCTCAACATTCCATTGATATGTACCAGGTGCATTGGGTATTGTAACTGGTGCCGTCGCTGTTGGACCAGTTACCGTATTGGGTACTGTTGCCGTTCCTAAAGGTGGCAACTCTGTAAACGTAAAGTTCATAGAGGGAGCATCCGTTGTTGCTGTCAATACTAAAGGAGCACCTCCACAAGCATTGATATTGTTAGGTGCTACAGCCAATGGCGGATCATCCTCTACCGTAACCGTTACTTGATCTGTTGATGTACAACCATCATTATATGTTAAAACAACAGAGTACGTTGTTGTAGATGGAGGACAAGCTACAGGATTTGGAATATTAGGGTCGGATAATCCTATTGTAGGTGACCAAGAGTAGCTAACTCCATTAGGAGAAGTTGTCGTAGCCGATAAAGGTGTACAATCGCCCAAACAAATGCTTGCATCTGGACCAGCATCTACAGGGTCGTTAGGATTTGAGATTACATTTATCGTATATGTAAATGTGTTGGAGCCGACCAAAGGACAAGCATCATCTTGTATGGTTACTGTAAATGTATGTGTCCCGATATCAAATACTGTTGGCGTCCAACAGAATGTACCTGTAATCTGATTTCCAGAAGGAACTCCTGGACCAGAAACAGTAAACGTACTATTAGGTATTGATTGGTCATAAGACATAGATAAAACATCTCCTGGATTTGGAGGATCTGACCCGACAATATCAAAGCACAATTGAGAACCAAAACAAGTTGACGTAGTAAAGTTAACACTTCCTTGACCAGAGTTATTCACTCCTGATAAGATTGGATTGGCATTATTACAGTTCAATACTTCAAATTGAATGTCTCGCATTGTCGATCCAATCAAGATACCATTTCGATACTCTTCAACCAAAACGCACAAAACACCTACGTGTAAAGACGTTGGTGTAAAAGCAATCGCTCCTGTCTGTGCATCAATCGTAACTGGGTCAGAAGGACCAAAAGGAGCCGTTCCAGAAAAACCAGGTTGATATGGAACTGGGTCATTTGCATTTTCCAAACAAGGCACTAAAGAGTAGTTTAATGAATCGCCATCGTAATCAATTGCTCCGTGGTTATAAAATACTTGTTGTCCAATACAAGTATAAGCCGCTGGAGGATTTAAGAAAATAGGCGAGTTATTACACGTTGCCGCATTGTTAAAAATATTCCGTGTCTCAGCATACATTGCTGGGCTACCTACCAAAGTAGTAATGGAATTGTTTCGACAACACAGTCGCCATGAAAATACGATATTAGAACAATCAAAAGGTATTGTAATGGTTGCCGTATAGGTGTGTTTTTCTACACCAAAGGATCCATTACCACCACCACAAGAAGATTGTTGCGTGCTACAGTTTGGGGTAATATCCTCTATACTCTGACGAGAGGAGCTCACCGATCCTGTACACGGGTTTCCCGTACTAATGGAAGTACCAGTATAACTTATGGTCTGATTATTAGGCAAACCGATACCATTACAATCCCGGTAGATGTTTAATGTCAGTGCATATTGCATCCCACTAGCCGTAGGACCCAGACAAACATAGGAAACATCTACCCCTTTTGCGTGGGTAGCATTTGCTTCTTGTGTCCCTAACAAGAAAATGCCTAACATCAGAAAGACGTTAAGCAACGGGACAAGTAATTGTTTACAACGTAACATAGGGTATGACTGTTTTGCGTGTAAGTATAAAATTTTTAACATATTTACTTTTCTACTCTGTGAATCATTCGGATAAAGTACGAGTTTTCTCCCAATGATGTATAGATAGTTTTTACAAAAGTTTAACTACTGGACATAATAGAATCCAAATATAAAGATAACGCACTCCAAAAATGATTTGTTGCCTTAAGGATTCTAGAAACTTGCTTTTTTTTTACTTTTACTAATAAAAAGGGACTCCTGAGACTTTGTTGGATATTTTTTTGTTGCTCAAAGTTTTCCTCTTTTTAGAATTGAAATCTTAACATTCCTTTAATACCAACTGTTAAGATAGTATTTATATTGGTTTAAATAAAAACTTATACGGGAATAAAAATAAATTGAGGAGCAGGCTTCTCTAATAGAAAAATACAAAAGCTATTTTTTTTCTCTTTGTATAATTTTCTAAACTCATCAATCTTCTCTAAAGAAACAACTTTTTTCATTGCCAACTCTTCTAAGGTGGTTGCATTAAATGACAACTTCTCTCCTTCCACAATAGGAAGACCAATATTTACAGTTGTAAAAGAAGGAAAGGCTACCAAGATCGGGTAATTGGAAACATTTTCATCTTGAATTGTTTTAATGGTTTGGAGGAACCATTCTTTGTCTTTTTTGATTGCTACTTCTAGTGCTCCTAAAATTTCTGAATCTTGCTCCAAGGTTTTCACAATTGTCTGATTATTTTTAAGAAGATTAATATCCATGCAAAAGTAAGATTTACTATTGAGAAAATAAAGTTTTTGATTTTTCTATCTTAGTTATTTTGGATATAGTTTTATGTAGTGTACTTTTGGAGCCTTTAAAAGCAGTTTTTATGTTGTGTTTCTTCAAGTCTTTTTTATTACACTATATATTATAGTATAATAATTCAAAATGTTTTGAATCAAACACCATTCATTTATAAACAGAATCATACTATAAATAATAATATACCATGAAACCAAAGTTAGTACGTGGGACTAGGGACTTTTCTTCTGAGGTAGTCAATAAGAGAAATTACATTTTTTCAACATTGAGAAAAGTTTTTACAAAATATGGCTTCAACCCTCTGGAAACTCCCGCTATGGAAGAGTTGAGTACCTTAACAGGGAAATACGGGGACGAGGGCGATCAGCTTTTGTTTAAGATTTTAAATAATGGCGATTATTTGGCAAAGGCAGATACGGACGCATTAGCCAATAAAGATTCAAAAGGGTTAACTGCTTCTATCTCTCAAAGAGCTTTGCGCTATGATTTAACCGTTCCATTTGCACGGTATGTTGTTTTAAATCAGAATAACATTTCTTTTCCTTTCAAACGTTATCAAATTCAACCCGTTTGGCGAGCAGACAAACCTCAAAAAGGACGCTACAGAGAATTTTATCAATGTGATGTTGATGTTATTGGTTCGGATTCTTTGTTGTACGAAGCAGAATTGTGTCAGATTTACGATGAAGCATTTGCCCAACTAAACTTAGGTGTTGTTATTCGTTTGAACAATCGAAAAATCTTAGATGGCTTGGCTCAATATGCAGGCTATCCTGAACTGTTTGCAAAGATTACCGTAGCTATTGATAAATTAGATAAAATAGGTTGGGATGGTGTCGAGCAAGAATTGAGTCGCATGGGAATCGATCAAGCAGGTTTTGAAAAGGTAAAGCAAGTTATCAATGCGCCTAATATAGCTACCCTAAAAACTTTGTTTGAAGGGATCGAAATAGGGTTAAAAGGTATTGAAGAATTGGAAACTGTTTTAGAATTTTTGGAAGGTTATAACTTTAGCAACCAACTGAAGGTTGACTTTGCTCTAGCTCGTGGATTAAGCTATTATACGGGCTGTATTTATGAAGTGGAGGTAGATACATCTATTGAAAGCCAGAAGAATATCAAAATGGGAAGCATCGGTGGCGGTGGTCGCTATGCAGACTTAACAGGTATCTTTGGACTAAAAGATATGTCGGGTGTCGGTGTTTCATTTGGAGCAGCTAGAATTTATGATGTCATGGAGGAATTGAATTTATTTGACACTGTTGAATTCAATACTAGCAAAGTATTATTTTTAGCAATGGACAAGGATGCCTTGAAGTATGGTTTTAAAGCACTTCAAAAAGTTCGTGCCGCTGGTATTTCTTCAACCATTTATCCTAAAGCTTGGAAGTTTCAAAAGTTGATGAAATATGCTGATAAAGTAAAGGTTCCTTATGTTATTATCATTGGCGATAAAGAAATGGAAAGCGGACAACTAGGTTTCAAAAATATGCAAACTGGAGAACAACAAGCGTTGAGTATTGAAGATATTATCAAAATACTGAGCTAATCTATAGATTATTTATAAAAACAGGGCAATTTGAACTTTCAAATTGCCCTGTTACTCTTTATGGATTGGTCTGTTTAAATATGGCGTTCTGCATGATAAGAAGAACGAACCATAGGTCCTGACTCTACATAATCAAAGCCTTTGGATAGACCAATTTCTTTGTACTCTGCAAACAAATCAGGATGAACATAATCTGCAATATCAATATGACGTTTGGTTGGCTGCAAATATTGTCCTATTGTAAGCACATCGCAACCATGGGCTACTAAATCATCCATGATTTTCATCATTTCTTCTTTGGTTTCACCCAATCCTACCATAACCCCCGATTTGGTTCGTTTGCCGTATTCTTTAGTTCGTTTAATTTGTTCTAAACTACGTTGATACTTTGCTTGAGGACGCACTTTTCTATAAAGGCTTTCGACCGTTTCCATATTGTGTGATACGACTTCTTGTCCAGCACTAATCATCAATTCCAAAGCATCCCATTTTCCACGCACATCAGGAATCAATGTTTCGATGGTAGTAGTAGGCGAATACTCTTTGACCAATCGAACGGTATCAAACCATATTTGTGCTCCTTTATCTTTGAGCTCATCTCTATTCACAGAAGTAATTACAGCGTGTTTAACTCCCATTAATTGTATGGCTTCTGCCACACGTTGCGGTTCGTCAGTATCCAATTCTGGCGGACGCCCAGTAGCTACTGCACAAAAAGAACAAGAGCGGGTACATACATTTCCTAGAATCATAAACGTAGCCGTTCCTTCTCCCCAACATTCTCCCATATTAGGACAATGACCACTTTGACAAATGGTGTGTAGCTTGTATTCGTCTACTAATTTTCGAACTCGCTTGTAGTTCTCACCCATTGGCAATTTTACTCTTAACCAATCTGGTTTTTTCTTACGTTCAGCTTTAGGCTGTACGATTGGAAGCTCTATTAACATAATTTATGTTTGGTTAGTACTTCGTAGATTTTTTGTTTTGCTATCGCAAACCCCAAAAGCATCTCTGTCTCAATTTGATTATCTGTGTTTTAATATTTTGAATATCTAAACGTTACCTTGTTAATGATCAAATTAATAGAATTGTCTTACGAAGTATTGTTTGGTTACAATAGTTTGTCAAAATCAAACTATTCTTTTCATTAAGTTCATTATGAATCTATTGGAAAACGATTTTATTTGCATATTGCTTACCAACGATGTCCTAAATGTATATTGATATACAAATTTACGAATACTGGAGTATTTTTTTCAAAAATCATAATAGGAATTTCTTCAAAATAAAAATCAGCAGCAATTCCAATTTCAATATCTTTTAACACATTGTCAAATGCTCCCCAGTCGATCAACAAGCCAGCCTTAACAAAAAAACCTGGCACTAAGTCTAATTCATCCCACCCGTAAGCTGCTCCCGAAGGACCATCTACTTCTTGAGGGTTTAAAAACTTGAGCAAGTTCGCTTCACTATACTTTTCAGGAACTATGTTTGGACGACCTCCATTATCTCTGTAAATTAAATCTAAATAATAAGGTCGAACCATTCCTAATGAAAATCCTCCCGAGTAAGTAAAACCAAGAGAGACAAGCCTTCTATTTCTAGCAGACAAATAATATTTTTCACCATAACCTACTCTTGAGAAAAACAAGTTATTTTTTTTGCCGTAAATAAATGCCTTGGGCGCACCTCCTACGATTGATAACCCATCATACGTTTGACGACGTTCTTTGGTGTGTTTTATTTCCCCAAAATCCACAAAAAAAGACAAGGTTCTAAATGGACTTTGAATTAAACTATAGGCTACATTAACTTGAAAGCCTCTTGTATTAATTCCTCCTCCTACAAATAACTCGTTATGAACAGGAAGTTCTTCTTCAGAAAACTTGGACGACCTTTTGGATTGCCCCCAACATGAAGCCACACCCATTACCAATATTAATATGTATATGTATTTATTCATAAGCAAGTATTTTATCATTTTGGGATAGACGAGGTATACCGTAAAGGTATCAACAAAAAAATCTCCCAAATGTTTTATAGCATAGTAAATTTACGATTTTTAGACTGTATTGTCAAATTTAGCATTTTGGAGACTTTTTTCACCTCGGCACAATAATTTTAACAAAGTCAACAAGCCAACAACAACCAATTAAAAACCAATCAAATACACTTAAATAGAATGGTCATAGCATCTAAAAAAAGGAGATTAAAAACTTTTTCTTAAAAAGAAATATGTACCTTTACCCCGCTAAAAAAGAAGGTTACCCCAATAAATTATAGCCTACTTTCAAAGAATTTTATAACAGTAAACTTTATACCTTCCTCTGTAGAGGTTAGATTTTCCATATAAAGTAATAACACAAAAGTAAAAGCTATGAAAAGTTTTACTTGTACTATTTTTCTTCTATTTACAACCATTTTCACTTCTTCTATTTTCGCTCAAAATACGGGTACTATTACAGGAATTGTAGCCGATTCGCTAACTCAAGAATCGCTACTGGGTGTTAATGTCCGTGCAGGGACATTTGCGGGAACAAGTGATTATATTGATGGAAAGTACACTTTAGAACTCCCAGAGGGAGAACATACCATACAATTTAGCTATTTGGGCTATGCAACCAAAAGCCAAATGGTAACTATTGAAGCTGGCAAAACGGTTGTCATGAACATTTATCTTGGCGAAGAAGCGACTATGCTAGAAACAGCTACTGTAACGACTAGTAAATTTGCTAAATCGCTAGGTGAAGTAACGGTCTCATTAAGTGTGGTTTCACCTGACCTAATTGAAAACACCAATGCCAATGCCGTTAATCAGGTATTAGACAAGGTTCCTGGGGTCAATACAATGGGAGATCAGGTAACCATTCGTGGCGGTTCAGGTTTTGCACAAGGTACTGGAAGTCGTGTTCTTATATTAATGGACGACTTGCCCGTCATGCAAGCAGATGCAGGGCTTCCTAACTGGGGAGATTTGCCAACTGAAAACATTGCTCAGATGGAAGTACTAAAAGGAGCGGCATCTGCACTCTACGGCTCTTCTGCTATGAATGGTGTTATCAATATTCGCACAGCTTATCCTTTGAACAAACCATTGACTAAAGTAAGTATTTTTGGAACTGTTTATGGCGATCCTGCCGATCCTGCTAACAAGTGGTGGACGGCTAAAAATATGCCTTTTGAGACAGGCTTGCAATTCGCACATCGTAGGAAAATTGGAAAATTTGATATCGTATTAGGTTCTAATCTAGCTTATAACCAACATTATATGCGTTCATATCAACAAGTAGATGCCAATACAATTGATTCTATGCCAGGTTATAATAACCGTGCAAGAATCACACTAAATACTAGATATCGCCATTCTGAGAATTTAATTTTCACGCTGAATACAAATATCAACATGGGAAGTCAAAGTGTGTTCTTATTTCACAACCGTGCAAAACCTAATCTAGGTCTTTACGAAACAGATTTTGATCCTGCTCCCCGCGGACAAAACTTTAGAATGACGATTGACCCTGCGGTTACTTATTACGATAAGCTTAGCAATCGCCATCGTTTTCAGTTCCGTTATTTTTATATTGATAATAACAACGAAGGCAAGCAAAGCAACAATTCTAATACACTATATGGAGAATATCAATTCCAAAGAAAGTTTGAAGCATTGGATGGTCTCGAATTGGCCGCTGGTGTTGTAGCAAGTTCAGTGATGTCAACTGCTGAAGTTTATGGAAATGAAAGTTATACACACAATAATTTTGCTGCTTATCTACAATTAGATAAAAAGTTTTTCAAACGCCTAAACCTTTCATTTGGTGCCCGTTACGAGATAAACACAACAGCTTATCCTGACTCTATCCATTATACATTAACCTTAAGAGGAACTCCCCTTCGTAACGGAGATAGACATATTGCTTTGCGTGATACGATAGAACATAGACCTGTGTTCCGTTTTGGAGCTAGTTATCAATTAGGAGAAGCCACCTTCTTCCGTGCTTCTTGGGGACAAGGTTATCGTTTCCCTACTGTATTGGAAAAATTCATTTCTACAACCGCTGGAGGTATTACTGTTGCTCCCAACCCAGGATTGGTCTCAGAAACTGGTTGGAGTGCAGAAATTGGTGTCAAACAAGGATTTAAGATTGGCAAATGGCAAGGATTTTTGGATATTGCAGGTTTCTGGTCGGAATATGAAAACATGATGGAATTTCAAGCTTCTCGTGAAATCAACTCACAGTATTTTAATGCTCCTATTGCTTTTCAAGTTCAAAACATTGGCAATACTCGTATCACAGGAATTGATGTTAGTGTAACAGGTCAAGGTAATTTAGGTGACTTCAAAGTAGCCTTACTAGCGGGATACACCTTTTTAAATCCTCAGTATAAAAACTTCCAAGATAGTATTGTTCAAGCAGATATTAAGGAATTCTCAACATCTGAAGAAAATATTTTAAAATATAGAAATAGACATACTATAAAGTTTGATGGGCAAGTCACTTACAAAGGAATTTCAGCAGGAGTAACAGTCCAATACCTTTCTTTTATGGAAGCGATTGACAAATTTTTAATCGGAGGCACTTCCCCATCATTAGATCCACTTACCAAAATATACTACTTTAGACAAAAACACAACAATGGTTCTTTTGTTTTAAATGCAAGGTTAGCTTATCAAATTGCAAAGTTTGTCAAGGTTTCTTTCTTGATGAATAACGTGCTGAACAATGAGTACGCTATCCAACCAGGAAAAGTAGAAGCACCTAGAAACTTTAGTCTAAGAGCTGACTTTACATTTTAAGCAATTACAATCATACTACTATGAGAGGATTTGAAAACTAACACGTCAATAGTTCGTTAAAAATCTATTAGAATGTTCGTTTTTAAATCCTCTATTTACATTAGCTATCTACAATCCTCTAACAGTGAGTATCGGGCAACGTTTTCTCAAATTCTATTGGCAAGCACAAACAAAATATACGATTCATTCACCTTTTGTATTTTCGTTGATTGAAGAAGTCATTGAAGACAACCGAAGGTATTATGACTTTAGTGCATTAGAACGTCTTAGAATCATTTCAGAAAGAAACACAACGACCTTAAACGTCACGGATTTAGGCGCTGGTTCTCGGGTAAACAATACAGCATCTAGAAGTATCGCTAGCATTGTAAAAAGTGCCGTTTCTCCCCAATGGCAATGCGAATTTCTCTTCCGCCTTGTACATTATTTGCAACCTAAAAATCGACTAGAATTAGGCACTTCTTTAGGCATTAGCAGCTTGTATCAATACATCCCTCTACGAAAAGCACCTTTTTATACCTTGGAAGGCTGCCCCAATATCGCTCAAGTAGCTGCATCTAATTTCAAGAAACTGAAAGCCACTCAAATCCAACAGCTTGTTGGTGACTTTAACCATACCTTACCACAGGCTTTAGAAAAAATGCAGCGCTTGGATTATGTTTTTATAGATGGCAACCATCAAATGAAACCTACCCTATCCTATTTTGAGACTTGCCTAAAATACAGCCATCAAGATACGGTTTTTGTCTTGGACGACATCTATTGGTCAGAAGAAATGCAACTGGCTTGGGAAACGATCAAAGCACACCCTAGTGTCACCTTAAGTATTGATCTTTTTTTTGTTGGATTAATCTTTTTAAGAGCAGAACAAAAAGAAGTCCAACACTTTAAGATTGTTCCTGCTAAATACAAGCCTTGGAAAATGGGCTTCTTTGCCCCTTCTCACCACTAACGTCTTTGCCTTAACGCTTGCAAGCTCCACCATCCCAAAAAACCAAGAAAAGCAATTGGAATGACAAACCACCAAATATAAGTTACTGGCTCGCTAACTTCGATAGCTTGATAGTTGCCAATTACAATATAACCAGCCCAATATGCAGGGTGTGCCTCTAGTCCTTTTGCGTTTTTTAAATACTTTAACTTAGCACGACGCAAAGCAACATCTTTATCAATCTTTTGTTTTAGGTTTTCATAAAAATAATCCATAATAATAGGACCATAAAGATCACTTTGTTCCCACAAAGACAAAACGACAGAAGGGCTTCCTGCATAGATAAAACTCCGCCCCAAGCTCACAATCCCTTCTCCTCTTTGGTAAGGTCCATAACCTGTTTGGCAGTTACTCAATACCACCATCGAGGCATTTAAATTGAGTTGCTTAATTTCGTTTGTTGTTAATTGGTTGTCCTCTTCTTCGTGCCCGTCTTCTGAAAAAATTAAGCTAGAGTATTCTGGAAAATCAGGGTCAATCATACCATAAAGTCCCAAATGTAAGATGCCGTAACTACTAGCATATTCTTTAAAATAATATTCGGTTGCGTAACGATTAAGATAAAAATCTCCAGCATATTTTTCAGATAAAGAATCTATTTCAGCTTCCACACCTTCTCGAACCTTCAATGAAGCTCTTAAACGCTGTAATTTTTGAGCTCTAATAGGCATTAGTTCTTCGTTTGCATAAGTCGCACCGATTCCTAATATTTCGTTGTTAATTGGTTCTCTAACTCTACTTCCTTCGTTTAACCATAGCGTACTCGAATAGTTATAAGCAATTTGTTTTTGTTTTAACAAATAAGCCAAAGAGGGAAAATTAACCTCATGAACCTTTTCTACAGGGATATCTGTTAAGAGCGTTTCAAAAGGAATATAACTTAGCAAGCCATCGGGAATAATAACCACACGTTTACTTTTATTCAATAATTCGTGGTGCATCAATTTATAATACAACTCATATGCCGTCATGCAAAAATCCTTGTATCCTCCCGACTGTACGTGTTGTTTCAATTTACTATGCGTAAAATGTTTGTAATATTTCAGAATGGTAGGCTTGTACGTTCTCCAAAAAATTCTACGAATGGCTAGCGTGTCTTTTTGGATAATAAATTGATAAATTGCCTCCTTACCTTCTAAATATTGCACCAACGTTGTTGAATCATTCAAAGCCTGTTGCACACTATCCAATCTTGCTATCTGCGTGTTGTATTTGAACTGGTAGTATTTAGTATGATTTTCTTGAAGATTTTGTTTTATGAGTGTCAAACTAACTTGCAGCGCTGCCATTTGCTGCTGATACCAATCCAATACCGTAGCTTTTTCTTGGAAAACTTGTGCCTCCCAATAACGTTTTTGGTACCATAACATCCGCTGTTGCAATGTAGATACTTTCTGAAGGACTGTAGCAGGGACATTACCAAATTGTCCCGCATCAGGCTCATTCATCATCATTTGTAGCAGCACAGCTTTACATTCTTCTGCCAACTGAAAAGCTTCTTTTACATATACTTGCTCTTGTTTTCTTTTATGTAATAACTCACAAACTTCAATAAACTGTTCATAAACAACTACCGTCCGATCAGAAAAACTCAACGGCAAGTTCCTTTCTGCTTTCAAGATTCTAAATACTTCTAAAGTGTATTGAGCATGATCATATATTTCTACTAAAGAAACACTATATTTTGACCGTTCGTACAATACCAACATTACATTGATTTTTTGAGTCAAGATTTGTATAGCCTGCTCTTTTGAAAAAAGACTATTAATTGCTGGAAAACCTTTCTTTTTTCCTTCATTACTTAGTGCCCACAAGGCATTCATATACGACCTTTGGGCTTGATCGTATTTTTTTTGAATTTGATAACAATCTCCCAAATTCAACCAACGAGTAGCTGTTTCAGGGCTTTGGGCTTGAAACCCCTTGCCCCCACCTACAGCACGTTGAAATGCTGATTCAGCTTCGTTATAACTCTTTTTTGCTAAGTGGACCTTTCCTTTAGTAGACCATTTTTCCCACTTCTTGTAATCTGTTTTTACCTCTTCCATTTTTTCAAGGTAAACTTGAGCGCTATCCAATTGTTTTTCTTCCAAAAATTCCAAGGCCATCATATTACAAGCATCAAGGTAGATATCACTTGACTCTATTGCTCCTTTTGTGCTTCCCAATTGTACTAGTGAGAAAACTTTTCTTAGATAAAGTACCGTTTCAAGAGGTCGATTTTTTAAGTTGAAATAACAACTAGCTAACTGAAACCATAGCTTAGCCTGCTCTCTTTGATAAATAGAACGCTCTGCCATAAAGTTAATGGCTTCTACATAATAATCTTTCGCTCGATTATAATTCGCTTGCTGATAATAAATATCGCCCAATTGCTTATAAATAAAAGCTGTTTGCACAGAATCTATTGGTGATTGCTGCAAAGTCTCCTCCAACATTTTTTTAGCTGCTAACAAAGCATTTTCAAAATCGCCTGTAGCCATGCCTACAACTATTTTAGCATCATACAACTGGGCTGAATCAGCTTGATTTTCTATCAATTGCGCTGCTTTTTTCAGATAATCTGTTGCAGCTCTCAAATCCTTTGGATAAGTCGTTGCATCCTTTGCCCATATCTTGTAAGCATAAATTAACGCATCTTTATTTTGGGGCACGTTTTCCAACAAATTCAAATAATAATAAGCAGAATCGATGGACTTGTCTACCGTCATAAAGCTTTCTAAATACCACTGTGTTTTGTAAGCATATGTCCATGCTTTTGAGGTTTGGATTTGGTTTAAATAAGTCCATTTTTGATCCGCAGATAATGTAGTTGCATTTAAAACCAATTCGAGGAATTTTTGTCCTGCCAACTCTAAAGCAGCGATATCATTTTCTTTTTCTAAAACGTCTATCAATAAATTTTGATAATAAATCAAACTATCTAAATTCTCTCCCCTTTTGAGCGACTCTATACGTTTCTCTAAAGTATTTTTGTCTGATGGAAGCTGAAAACTCATCAAGAGTATCCCTGATACCAATGACATAAAAACAGATAAAATAAGAATAAAATAGTGCGTTCGCATATAGTATAAATTGGTGGTCTCTTGTTTTTGATTGAAGCATTTTCTACTCTACACAGCAGTTTTTAAAAATCCAATAAAGCCCGCTTTTTTTAAAAGAAAAAAGATTTTTGAAACTGAATTTTTAAATTAACAAATGCTTATATTGCAAAAATAAAAAAAAGACTCTACATTCTTATTTACTAGAAAATCTTTACCCTATATTTAGGAGTTTAATACTTCATCCCTTTCTTTTTTTTCTTTACTAAAAAAGTAAAAATAGTGGTATAATGGGGTTTAGAATATACCCAACTTTCAAAATTGATTGAATACTATGTCTACCAATAAAAGCAATTCCAACGATTCCTCCAATACGAAAGTAGAACAGAATGCAACTAACACGCTGTCTAACAAGGATAAATTGATTCTTTTTGTTGAAAAGAATAAAACGCCTATTTTAGGTTTTTCATCAATAGTAGTCTTGTTGATTCTTGTTGTTGTTCTTTATTATAGCTTTGCCAACAAAGGTATGGATGAATTTGCAGACGATTTTTGTAACTGTGCTGCCGTTGATGGCAGTGACTTTTATGCGTATAGCAAGGATGGTTTTGGTTATCGTAGTGATTTGGTAGGTTGCTTTGCCGAAGATTTCCGCCAATATGGAAAACGTTATAACAAGGCAACAAAAAAAGCTTTGCTACTTGAATTTCAAAAAGAAGTGGTCAAAAAGTGCCCTGAGAAACTAGCAGGTGTGTTTGAATATAAATAAACCTCTCCTATTGGTTTTGGCTCCTAAAAACCTCCAACAAAACGAGACAGATAAACTTTGGCTAATCGCATAATGATTGTTTACAGTCGCTTATTGTCATACAACACAATAAGTTGACATACTATTGACTATTTCAATAGTTCGCTGATTTTTTTTATTAATTTAATAATCAATGACTTGTTTTTTCTTATTACATTTTATGAAGTTGCTTAAAATTAAGTAATAATTAAGCTTGCTAATAGGCTTGTACTAATAGCACAAAAGCAAAAGAACATGACTAGAGCAAGAAGTTAATCAACGAACTACTATATTTATAACATAAAGATAATGTACTCTGATTCAGAACACAAAGCGTTGTATGAACGCTCCAAAAAATTACTAGCTAATCCTGTTGCTTCAGCAGAGATGAATGCTGCTCAACAAATTAATGAACTTTGTGAAGTTATCAATTATCACGAATGGCGTTACTATGTTTTAGACCAACCCATATTGAGTGATTTTGAATACGATAGCCTTTTTAAGAAATTAGAAGCTTTAGAGGACTTATTTCCCAATTTATTGCGCACAGATTCCCCTACACAACGTGTCTCCAACGATTTGACAGAGCACTTTGAAACGGTTCAGCACCTAACTCCTATGCTATCACTTGAAAATTCATACAATGCCGAGGACTTAAATAACTTTGACGAACGCATCAAAAAGATGATTGGTGCAGATGTACCAACTACTGGAATTGAGTATTGTGTAGAACCAAAGTTTGATGGAGGAACCATTGTTTTGGTTTACGAAAATGACCACTTGGTTCGCGCTGCTACTCGTGGTAATGGTGCCCAAGGAGATGACATTACGCCAAATGCCAAGGCTATTCGAACCATTCCTCTAAAAGCAAATTTTTCAAAATATGGCATTCAAAAAGTAGAACTTCGAGGCGAAGTACTCATTCGCAAAGATTTATTTGAACAAGTAAATGAAAATCGTTTCAAAGAAGGTAAACAACTTTTTGCCAATCCTAGAAATGCAGCAACAGGTGGCTTACGCTTAAAAGATCCCAAACAGGTTAATGAAAGAGCTTTGGATGCTTTTATTTATCAAATGGGATTTGCGACAAACATAGACGGAGATGACGTTTTGAATCAATTTGAAGATCACAATCAGCAAATCGAAATCTTGTCTAATTTAGGTTTTAAAGTACCTAAAATAAATGTAGAACGTGCGGTTTGCCAAGATATTGAAGCGGTAAATGCGTATTGTGAACAATGGCAAATAAATAGAGAAGCATATCCTTTTGAGATTGATGGAATGGTTGTCAAGGTCAATCGCCTAGATTTGCAAGAATTATGCGGTTATACTAGCCACCATCCTCGTTGGGCTATTGCTTTTAAATTTAAAGCAAAACAAGCAACAACAAAGCTACTGGACATTGATTACCAAGTAGGTCGAACTGGAGCCGTTACCCCTGTTGCTCGCTTAGAAACCGTTGACTTAGCTGGTGCTAAAATTTCGAATGTATCGTTGCACAATGCTGATTTTATCAAAGAAAAAGACATTCGAATTGGCGATACGGTTCTTGTTGAACGAGCGGGCGATGTTATTCCTTACATTGTCAAAACATTAGCCGACCTTAGAGATGGTTCCGAAAAACCAGTTGTCTACCCTACCAATTGTCCCGTTTGTAGTTCTGTCTTGGAGCGTCCAGAAGGGGAAGCGGTATGGCGCTGTGTCAACCCTAGTTGTGAAGCACAAATTGTAGGTCGTATGATTCATTTTGTCTCCAAAAACGCAATGAATATTGACGGTTTTGGAGAAGCTTATATTGAGCGTTTTTACAAAGAAGGGATGCTGCACTCTTTAGCTGATATTTATCGTTTAGATTATAAAAGAATTGCCTTTTTCGAAGGCTTTGGAGAACGATCGGCAGAGAAGTTGCAAATCGCTATAGAAAAAACTAAAAATAATCCTGCACACCGCTTGCTTTACGCCTTGGGAATTCGCCATATTGGTAGAACCAACTCTAAAATATTAATTGCAGAGGTAGAAAAGATTCAAGATTTAGCCAATTGGTCTTTGGAACAACTTTGCGAATTGCGAGACATTGGTCCTATCGTCGCACAACAGGTGTTGGATGTGTTTAGTTTGCCAGAAACCATTGAGCTTCTAAACGAATTTGAAGCACTTGGTGTTAACGTATATCGCTTGGAATCTGAACAGAAAAAAGAGGTCGCTTCTGATGCTCCTTTGGCAGGAAAAACGGTTGTTTTCACAGGAACATTAACTCAAATTAAACGCGATGAAGCCAAAGAGTTGGTAGCTAATGCTGGCGGGAAAGCTGTTGGCAGTGTTAGTTCTAAATTAAGTTACTTGGTGGTCGGAGAAAAAGCAGGTTCAAAGTTGACCAAAGCTCAACAGTTGGGTATTACAATATTAACAGAACAAGAATTCTTGACGCTTATCGGGCATTAATAGATTTTTATGCTTATAATATTCTCTGGCAGTTGTGCTCACTCAGATTGCCAGAGAATTACCAGCTTCTTGAGCTCAATTACCCCCAATTACAAAACATTAGTAGTTCGTTGAAACATCACAAATGCAACATAAAAAATGCCAATTCTAGAATCACATAGACAACTTGTTAATGACGCTATTTTAAGTTTAGGAATTAAACCAGAAATTTGTCAACAAGATAGCAATCCCAATTTATGGAAATTACATCGAGGAACAGCTCAAATTATTATTGTAGCTCAAGAGTCAACCACCCATTTAGAGGACAAAGTGGCAACTATTTCGATGATGTCTCCCATTTTGCAAATCCCTCAAGACTTTAAACAAACAACTGCCTTACAGCAATTTATTTTAGAATCCAATCATCAATTAATTACAGAGTCTTTTAGTATTTCAAATCGATGGTTGATTCTAAGTACCACCTACTATTTGGATGATATGCGCCGCCAAGAAGTTATACAAATGTTAGATACATTAAGCTTCCATGCTCAATCTTTTATACGTATCATAGACGAAAAATTTGGCATCAACCAAAGCACTTAATAGATTGATAGTAAAACATTTCGATGAGGAACAGCTTTTAATGTCATATTTTTAGTTATCTTTGAAGATTTAACACTCCATTGATTTGCTGCACTGCTACTGTGTGGTTTCAACGGAATAATGAAGATGGTAGTCCGCTACTTATTCAATCATTTGCTAAAAAGTAATACGTCTAGTATACTGACAATAATGTCTAATGATAAAGATTAGTCCATCAAAATGAAAAAGTATCTCTCATTTTATAATAGTAACTTATCTTTAAACGAACAGTTTTTAAAGCAGGCTTTGTTAGCCGTCACCTTCATTTCTTTCTATTGTTCAGTCTTGTATGGCTACTTATTATCTACCAGTTCCAATGCTTTTATTAATTCTCTAATTAGTTCTATTGTCTTTTCCAGCTTACTGTTAGCATCTCCTAACGGTTACAAAATAAAAGCATCTATAGAAACTATTTTTAGGTTTTATGCCTTAATTGCTTTGTCCTTAAACTGGTGTTTTACCAATGGACTGCAAGGAGGTACAGGCTATTTTTTTCTATTGCTAATTAGTTTTTATGCCATTACAAGCCCCGAAAAATATTATACGCGATATATATTACTCCTGCTTCTAGATGTGTTTTTTCTATTGTATGTAGAGTATAATTACCCACACTATATTCAATCTAACTTGTCTGATGTAGGCGTTTTTTGGGCATCTACCTGTAACTTATTAATCTGTTTTGCTATTACAGCATTAGCACTAATCCTAGTAAAAATAGAATACAATAAGGAATCTAGAAACGCTATCGAAAAACAAAATCGGTTGATTGCAGCAAACAATGCTCGATCTCGATTTTTAGCCAACATTAGTCATGAAATTAGAACACCATTGAATGGTGTTATGGGAATGGCTTCTTTGTTAGAAGCCTCAGAACCCAATTCCGAACAAAAAGAATATGTTCAAACGATCAAAGTTAGCAGCAAGAGATTGCTAAAAATTATTAATGAAATCTTAGATTACTCCAAAGCGGAAGCTGGAAAAACCGAGCTTAGAATCGAGCCTTTTTCTTTGACGGAATGTATTGAAGATGCCATTAATATTACGACTCCAAAAGTAATGGAGAAAGGACTCAAACTCACCTATTACATCGAAAAAAATATTCCCAATATCCTTTCAGGAGATGGAGGTAAAATCCAACAAGTATTGGTTAACTTAATTGGCAATGCTACTAAATTTACAGAAAAAGGAACCATCCATATTAGCGTACAAAGGATTAATAAAATTGACCAAAAAGTAATCTTAGAATTTAGTGTACAAGATACAGGTATTGGCATCCCAAAAGAAAGTTTGGACAATCTATTTGAAGCCTTCACACAAGTAGATGACTCTAGAACAAGACTACAAAGCGGAACGGGGTTAGGCTTGGCTATTTCAAAACATTTTGTAGAGTTAATGGGGGGAAATATTTGGGTAAAAAGTATTGAAAAGAAAGGTTCTATTTTTTACTTTTCAATTCAACTTGATGTCCTTCAAAAGCAATCTAGGTTAAGCACATTTACACAACCTACTACTATTGATAATCAAATTGCAAAAAAAACAGCCTTGGACATCTTGTTGGTAGAAGATGACAAAATTAATAGGCTCTTGGCCGTTCGTATTTTGCAAAAAATGGGCTATCAACCCGATACCGCTACCAATGGACAAGAAGCCATTGAAATTCTAAAAAAACATGCTTATAATTTAGTTTTGATGGATATTCAAATGCCTGTTTTAGATGGTCTAGAAGCTACTCAAATTATCAGAAAAGAGCTGGCCTATCAACCAACGATAATTGCGATGACGGCTAATGCCATGTTAGAAGACAAACGACTCTGTGAAGCTGCTGGTATGGATGACTTTTTGGCTAAGCCAATTGATGTAAAAATGTTGGAACAAATGCTGTTAAAATGGCGCAAAAATGGTTAAGTCCTCTGCAAAGTAAATTGCTGTCATGTTTACAAACCATTTTGTTAGTTGCGAAGGAGCTCACAGTTTGATAACAGCATTATCAAAACGAAAACAAGCAAAACGGATCAAAGGCTCGCTTAAAAATTTTCTATTAACATTCCTACTTTTTTATTTTTGCTTACTTAACAAGCTCATTTTACAACAAATCACCCCGTAGTTGGTTACTATAAATGGTATCGTCAAAGTTCCTCGCCTCCAAAGACCTGTTTTCATTTTTTTACCTTGATTATAAATAAAACTGGAATCATTTTATGGTATAGTTTCTTTTGTCCAAGTACCTATTTTTTTGCTCTAGCTCAATATTATTTGTTACCTTTGAACGTCAATAAACACCATTTTGATCGTTTATCACCTTGTTTTTTTGCTTCTTTTTGAGGAGCAACTCTATGCATTGTTATTGACGCCAACAGAGCTTCAATACTATCTATTATATATCATCTTCAAAATTTCTAAAGAAAGAAAATTAATATGAAAATAAAAGCGACTAGCATCAATAATCTTACAGACGCACGTTATTTTGCAGCGTGGAATGTCGAGTGGCTTGGCTTTTCCCTAGAAATGGGAAATGCAAACTATACCCGCCCTCAAGATGTTAAAGAAATTAAAGATTGGTTGGTTGGTCCCAAAATAGTCGGCGAATTTGGCTTGGATCAAAAATTGACAGACATACTCGCCTCTGTTGAATTACTACAATTGGATGCTGTGCAACTAAGCATGTACACAGATTATACGATTGCCAAAAACCTTCGTGATGTAACGGTGATAAAAGAGTGGGTTTTGGACGATTTAAAGAATATGAACACCTTTGCAGAACAATGTGATACTGCTGCTCAACACGTTGATTATTTTTACTTAGATTTAGAAAAAAATGGCATCAGTTGGACTGATCTAAAAGCCAATCGAATTGCCTTGGCAACCTTGCAAGAGTTATGCATGGAATATGCTATACTAGTTAGTCTGGTTTGTCCTCCTGCTCAAATGCAAGAATACTTAGAAACCATCAAACCACATGGCATTAGTTTGCAAGGAGGGGAAGAAGAAAAAGTAGGTGTAAAATCGTTTGATGATTTGGACGACATTTTTGAAACATTAGAAGACTTGGGTTATATCAACCAAGGCTAGTTGTCTACAAAAGGCTTGCTAGCACGCCCACTAAATTAGCGAACTTCTATAATTTTAATACAAAACAATCATTATGAGTACTTGGTTTGCAACTTGGTTTGATTCCAGTTATTATCACTTATTATATCAACATCGTGACGATAAGGAAGCTCAATTTTTCATGGATAATTTGGTTCAACATCTAGCCGTTCCTCAACAAGCAAAAATACTGGATTTAGCTTGTGGTAAAGGTCGGCATTCAATCTATTTAGCAGACAAAGGATTTGATGTGGTTGGGGTTGATTTATCCCCAGAAAGTATTGAGCATGCTCAACAATTTGAACACAAACACTTGCATTTTGCAACGCATGATATGCGGATGCCACTGACTGTTGGTCCCTTTGATTATATTTTTAATCTTTTTACAAGTTTTGGGTATTTTCCTACAGAAGAGGAACACCTTCAAACACTACAAGAGATGAAAAAGGGGCTAAAAGTCCCAAATGGTAGACTTGTTATTGACTTTTTTAATGCGCATAAAGTCATTCAGCAACTTGTTCTAACAGAGGAAAAAACGCTTTCTGGCATTACATTTAAAATTAATAGAAGCGTAGAAAATGGATACATATTAAAAGACATTCGCTTCGAAGACAATGGCGAGAAGTTCTACTTCCAAGAAAAAGTCCGTGCCTTTACCCTGGAGGACTTTAAACGCCTTTTTGAGCAAGTAGGATTGGAATTAGTAGCAACCTTTGGGGGCTTCGATTTGTCTAGTTATGATCCTGTCCATTCAGAACGTTTAATTTTGGTTGTAAAGTCATGCTAGAATTATTATTACAATGGGATGAAAAACTCTTTCTTCTGATTAATACACAATGGTACAATGCGTGCTTAGATACTGTACTTGTTTATTGGCGTACCAAGACGACATGGATTCCACTTTATATTCTATTACTCTTGGTCATTGGTAAAGACAGAGGTTGGAAGACAATTTGGGTCTTAATCGTCCTCGGGCTCACCATTGCCTTAGCCGATCATATTAGCAGCGAATGGATCAAAAAAGCAGTAGAACGAGTGCGCCCTTGTAATAATACTCAGCTCTCTGATGTTCGAACATTAGTTGCTTGTGGGAGTGGGTTTAGTTTTACTTCTTCGCATGCCACCAATCATTTTGCAGTGACGATGCAACTTTTTTTAATTTTTAGAATGACATGGAAAAAGAGCTATTTTATAGCTTTGTTTCTTTGGGCTGCATTAGTAGCTTATGGTCAAGTCTACGTTGGGGTGCACTATCCTTTGGATGTCATAACAGGTAGTTTTTTAGGCTGTTTTTTAGCTTGGTTTGTTTACCAAATTAGTGCTTGGCTCGGAATTATTCGAAAAATTTGGAGTTAATTATATGAATTGGCGTTTTTTCTTGTCCTTCAAAAAAATCTTGCCTTCTCGACGATACAACTCTATTCGTGATCATGTCTATTCTTTTACCCTACATTTTGCCATCAAAAATAAAATGTATCAATGAAATATGTTCTTCTAACAGGAATACTCCTTACTATTGGCCTCATTGCTTTTTTCGGGATAAAATGGATTCGCGTTTTAACAGCATCCAATTACAATCAGATGCTAGAAGCATTGTACAGCAAAACGGTTCCTTTTGTTTATCCCAATCAAACAGCGCAACTCAGTTCCTATGTTGTTTTAGATACCCGCGCTGCCGAAGAGTTTGCAATCAGCAGTTTGCCCAATGCTATTTGGGTCGGCTACCCTACTATGAACAAACAAGTTATTGACACCTTATCCAAAAATCAAGCAATTTTGGTATATTGTTCTGTCGGGTATCGTAGTGAGCGTATTGGTGAACAATTGTTAGAAATGGGGTTTACTAATGTATACAATCTGTATGGGGGAATTTTTGAATGGGTCAACCAAGGACATCCTGTTGTTAATACTAATAATCAATTGATAGATAGCATTCATGGATATGCTCCTTCTTGGGGCAAATGGATACAGTCGGAGATGACAATAGTTTATTAAAACAATTGACTATTGTACAAAAGTTATTATAGTGTAAAACGCTCCCCATACTTTGTGTAAACTACGTAGTAACAGTGTCGTTAGCTAAAAGCAAAGCCCCCACGTTCTAAATCGTATAAGTTTAAACATCACAATAGTTCGTTGAAACCACGCAGTAGCAGCGCAGCTAACTAAAAGCACAGCGCTCACGAAGTAAACTAATATAAATGTGCTTTTTTACCAAAAAGATAAAAAAGCAACGAACTACTAAACATCATATACATGAATAAAAAAGGTTTGTTAATGATTTTTGCTAAAAATCCTATTTTAGGTACTGCAAAAACGCGCTTAGCAGCATCGGTTGGCGATAAAAAAGCATTAGAAATTTATCAATTTTTATTGCAACATACCGCTCATTTAACGGCTGCGGCAAATGGAGATAAACGTGTCTTTTATTCTAACCACATCGCGTCTGATGATGCTTTCTCTGATAAGCAATTTTCCAAAACGCTTCAAGAAAAAGGAGATTTAGGAAAAAAGATGCAAGCAGGATTTGAAGTTGCCTTTGCGGATAATTACGAACGTGTGCTTATTATTGGTAGCGATTGCTACGAATTGACAACAGAGATTATCAATCAAGCCTTTGAAGCACTTTTAAACCACGATTTTGTTATTGGTCCTGCCAAAGATGGAGGATATTACTTATTGGGTATGCGCCGTTTAGAACCTGCTATTTTTCAAAACAAGGCATGGAGTACAGAAGGCTTGTATCAAGCAACCATAAACGATTTTAATACCTTAAACTATAGTTTCGTAGAGTTGCCCTTATTAAGTGATGTGGACTACTTAGAAGATTTACCTCAAGAGGTGCGTCACAAATTTGGGGTTTAAAATCATTCCCTTTCTCGTTTTAGACACCCAACTCCTTTTTTAGTCCCAGTTACATAAATTCTTAGTTTATTTTGTATCTTAAATACGACATTACTTCACATAATACTCCGTTGCTTTTTTAGTTTTTCTACGAACCCGCAGGCTCACGAAGTAAAAACGTAAAAAAGCAACGGAGTAATGTTCACAAGAACCACACAGTATCAATACTATACTCAAACCATCTTTTAATTACTACAATTCTATACAAAATGGCAATACGTTTTAGACCCGACAACGACAATAATGGAGGTAATAACAGTAACCGAGGCGGTGGAGGTGGCGGCCGAAATAATAGTGCAATTATCATGGCTATTATTATGTTTGCTTTTCGATATCCTAAATTTGCAGTTCCTATTATTATCATTGGTGCCATTGCCTTTTTTATAATGGGTCCTGGCATTTCTACACCTACCAATGATAACAACTCGCAAGATATTTACAGAATGGGTTGTGAAATTAGTCAAGAGAAATACGACGAATCAAAAGTTTTTGCAGCACTTTCTTCTTCTTCTAGCAAATATAGTCTCCCTGCCAAAGTCTCCTTGCGAGAATATGCTCCTAGACCACTCAATCAAGGGAGCCAAGGTTCTTGTGTGGGTTGGGCTAGTGCCTATGCTGCTAGAACGATCTTAGAAGCAGCAAGTACGGGTGCCAATCCCAATACCATTGCTTATAGCCCCTCTTTTTTGTACAACCAAATTGGCATTAGAGGCTGTCAAGGCGCCTATACTGGTGAAGCCTTGGAACATATGAAACAAAAAGGTTTGTTGGAGTTTTCTAAATTTCCTTATAATGAAAATAGTTGTAGCCAACAGCCCTCACAAGCACAATTGCAAGAAGCTCTGCAACATAGAATTCGAGGATACAATCGTTTGACTAAAACAGGGCGCAACTACGATGTTGACTTAGAAGCTGTCAAACAAAATATTGCACAAGGAGCCCCTGTAATTATTGCTGCTAAAGTTCCCTATTCTTTTCAAGATATGATGGGCAAGAAAGTATGGAAACCTAGAGCCTCCGAAAAACGTAATGTCAACAATTTGGGAGGACATGCTATGTGTCTAATTGGTTATGATGACAACAAAAAACAATTTGAAATTCAGAATAGTTGGGGAACAGAATGGGGCGATAGAGGTTTTGTTTTTGTAGATTATGATGATTTTAAAATCTTCTGTAGAGAAGCTTATGGGGTGTTTCCTCACCAAAAAGCAACAACTTCCTCTTCCACAGACTTTGCCATTGAATGCGGCTTGTATGATGTTGCTAGAGGCACTACTCTTGATTTAAAAAATGTTCGAGATAATCTCTTTGAAACAACAAGTCCTATCAAAATTGGTACAGAGCTAAAAATTGAAATCACCAACTCCTTAGAATGTTTCACCTACGTTTTTAGCAAGGAAGCGGACAGTGGCAATCGTCAAGGCAAAGCCTTAAAAATCTTTCCTCCTTCCGACCAATATTCTTCGTATATGGGAATTGTAGGGACACGCCTTTTCCCTCGAAATGGGAAGTTTTTTGCAGACGATGAGGGTACTCGTGACTTTATGGCAATTGTCTATTCTAAAAATGAATTAAATCCTGACCAAATTCAACAAAGAATCGACCAAGCAGGCAACAATAATTTTTATGATAATGTAATGGCTGCTGTTGGTAATCGGGCATTTCAGAATTTAAATTACACCAATAAATCGGGCAAATTAATTGCTTTTAAACAAAGTGCTACAGCCAAACAAGACGTTGCCGTTGTTGTGATTGCTTTGGACAAAAATTAGCAAAACGACTCAACACACTTAGGCTAAGACTTCAAGCATATAGCTTCGTAGAGTTTTATTTACCACAAAGCTAAAGAGAAGTATCCTAAATCGAACCACAAATTAGTACCCAAGCTGGTTTTCAGCTTATTTTCAAGTACTAATTTGTGGTTTTTTATTATCTTTTGAGTACTTAGCCAAGTCATTTTTTTATACAACAAATCACCATTATGACATTTAAAAACAAAGTAATTTGGATCACGGGAGCTTCTTCTGGCATTGGAGAAGCATTGGCTTATGCCTTGGCAAAACAAGGTGCTGTTCTAATTTTGTCCAGTAGAAAAACAGCTGTATTAAAGCAGGTTCAACAAACTTGCCAAAAAACTTGCCAAGAGGTATATGTACAAACCTTAGACTTAGAACAGCATGACAAAATTCCTAGTATCGTACAGAAAGTAATCCAAGAGAGAGGTCCCATTGACATCTTAATCAATAATGGAGGAATTTCTCAGCGTTCGCTAGCTCAAGATACTATTTTTGAAGTAGACAAACGCTTGATGGACATTAATTACCTTGGCACCATTGCCTTAACCAAAGCCCTCCTACCCCATTTCTTAAAACGACAAAAAGGGCATTTTGTAACGGTCACTAGTCTTACTGGAGTTTTTGGAACCCCCTACCGTTCCGCTTATGCTGCCACCAAACACGCCTTGCACGGTTTTTTTGATTCTTTAAGAGCCGAACTGGTAAACAATTCCATAGATGTAACCTTAATCAGCCCTGGCTTTATCAAAACCAATGTCTCTATCAATGCTTTTGTTGGAGATGGTCAAGCTCAAGGTAGCATGGATAATCGACAAAGTAACGGCATGCAGGTGGATGTCTTTGCCCAAAAGATGTTGCAAGCAATAGTGAAAAAAAAGAAGAAAGTTTACATCGGCAAAAAAGAAGTTATCATGGTCTATATCAAGCGTTTTATACCTTGGTTATACTACAAAATGATTGCACGTGTAGCCGTTCGATAATTTACTTTTTTAATTTTCTTTTAGGGGGAAGAAGTTCGTTTGCCGACTTGTTGATGTAGGAAGCTTCAATATTTTAATGTAAAAATCTAAATACAACACAAAATCATGGCAAGCGCAGTAGATATATTAAATCAAATTGTAAAAGATGGAAGTAACAGAGGCTTAATACATCATCATACAGAAGATGAAAATTTAGATGGTCAAGTAGTCACTATTAATGGCAATTCCTTAGTCAATTTTGGTTCTTGCAGCTATCTGGGTTTAGAAACTCACCCCATGCTCAAAGAAGGCGTTATTGATGCCGTCACCAAATATGGCACTCAATTCTCTTCCTCCAGAACTTATCTTTCTTTAGGATTATATCATGAGTTAGAACATTCTTTAAATACTATTTTTGAAAAACCAACTATTGTTACAGCTAGCACTACTCTAGGACACCTAGCTACTTTACCTGTTATTGTTGGTGACAACGATGCCATCATCTTAGACTTGCAAGTCCATTCGAGCATTCAAATGGCAACACAACTACTTAAAGCTCGAAAAGTTCCCGTTTACATTATTCGCCACAACTGCATGGAATCTTTAGAAAAAAAGATTCAGCACTTAAATAACAAGCACGACAAAATATGGTATTTCGCAGATGGGGTCTACTCAATGTATGGAGACTTTGCTCCTTTTCAAGCCTTGGAAGCCTTGATGGATCAATACAAAAAGTTTCACTTGTATATTGATGATGCCCACGGAATGAGCTGGACGGGCAAGAATGGTGTGGGCGTTGTCCGCAGCCATATGAAGCATCATAATAAAATGGTTTTAGCGGTATCTCTCAACAAATCATTTGGTGCAGCAGGTGGATGTATGGTGTTTCCCAATGCGGAAATGGAAGAGAAGGTTCGTAACTGCGGCTCTACCTATATTTTTTGCGGTCCCATACAACCTCCAATGTTGGGAGCCGCATGTGCTTCGATCAAATTCCATATGTCCCAAGCCTTAGAAGAACGGCAGGCAGAATTAAGAGAATTAATTGATTATACCAATACTCGACTTAATGAGTTATCCTTACCTCAATTCATGCAAACAGATAGCCCTCTGTTTTTTATTCCCGCTGGCTTACCCGCTATTACCTATGATATTGTCAGCAAAATGAAAGACGATGGTTTTTACTTAAATTCTGCAGCTTTTCCAGCAGTACCAATGAAAAAAAGTGGCGTCCGTTTTATGATTAATAATAATTTAAGCAAGCAAGACATCAATAATATGTTGGAAGCATTGCAAGTAAATTATCTGCATGCACTAATAGATGCAGGTAGTAGTTGTGCCTATGTTAGCAAAGTATTTGACATCCCAAGCTTTAATATCAGTATTAACGGTTCCCAAGATTCTGAAAAAGAAAGCAGGACTAGTTTACAAATTGAAATAAAAGATTCCATCAATAAGGTTCATAAAAAAGAATGGGATCAACTATTTATCAATAATGGCAATTTAAACTATGATAATTTAAAACTGGTAGAACAATGTTTTCAAGGCAATTCAGCACCTGAAAATAACTGGAAATTCCAGTATGTAACCATCAAAGACTCACAAGGTACTATTGTTTTAAAAACATTCTTTACCACTGCCCTAGTCAAAGATGATATGTTTTCTCCTGCTTCTGTTTCTGCCAAAGTTGAGTTGATGCGCCAAGAAGATCCTTATGTCCTTAGCTCTAAAAATGTCATGACAGGTTCTATGATTACAAAAGGAGAGCATGTTTATATTAATCGAGAACACAATAACTGGAAGGAAGCTCTAGCTTTATTGGTAAAAGCAATGCAAGAGACCATGGAACAAGTAGGCGCTACTAAGTTGATGTTGCGAGACTTTGTAGGGTACGAAGACAAAGAACTAGAACAAGTATTTTTAGAATTGGGATTAATCAACTACAACCTCCTAGACAATTGTATTGTAGAGTCTTTAGCTTGGAATGATCGAGCAACTTATTTGACTCAACTAGGTCAAAAGTATCGCTATAATGTCCGAAAAGAAATCTTGCAGTTTGAAGATAGATTTATAGTGCGTACCAATAAGCCTCAATCGGAATCAGAAATAGATGCTTGTTATCAACTTTATTCGGCTGTATTTGAGAAAGCTTTAGAACTGAATGTATTCAAGTTACCCAAGCATTATTTTAAAGCTATGTGCGCCAATAACAACTACGATGTTATTCAACTCTACCTAAAACCAGAATTTGTAGAAGGCGCAACATCACCTGTTTTGGTTGGAATTTTATTTAGCGAAATCAATGGAAGTACCTACAATGCTATGCTAGTAGGATTAGATTACAATTATGTCAAAACTCATAATACCTACAAACAAATTTTATTTCAATCATTAGAAAGAGCCCAACAAGTAGGATGTGAAGTCCTAGACTTAGCCTATACAGCAGAGTTAACAAAAAAGAAATTAGGAGCTAAGTTCGCTTTTGTACAATCGACAGAACATTTTAACCATCAAATATTAGATGCGATGCTACAATAATTGACCAGTAGTTTTCTGTCTCAAAAGAATTATTTTTATTCGCTTTCATTGTTAAAAAACATCCAATAGTCCGCTATTTTTATTTTACGTTGATAGCCAATAAAACTAGAATAGTTTATTACACGGTTTATTTTGACCGCTTATTAAAAAAGTGTTGCCCAAGTTTAAAGGCGGCACTTTTTTTGTTTTTCATAAAAACACATTGTTTTAACAACTAATAATCAAGAATTTAAATATCAAAAAATACTAATATAGAGTCTTATCAAACGTTTAATTAACTTTTGTAATTGCATTATTGATCAATTTAGCTTATATTATAAGGTTTGAAGTGACGACTACATAAAAGTGCATCTATTGTCGTCAATTCATATCGTAACAATCTCAAAAAACATCGTTTGTTGAACCCAAAAACAACAAACAAAAAACTATCATCAAATGCAGACACTTCATCACTCCTTCTGTGCTCTACTACTAACATTAGGGCTTTCTTTTAGCTTTCAAATATCTCATGCTCAAAGTACTTGGAAAGTTGCCAAAGAAAAAAATGGCGTTAAAATAGAAACTCGTTTTATTGATGGTTGGAGCATTAAAGAATACCGAGCAACCGTTTACATTAAGACAACCTTAGAAAAAGCGGTAGAAGCCTATAGAGACCCCGTACAACGAAAGGCGTTTATGGCAAGAAGTATAGAAGTATCCAACCTAAAGGAAAATTCAAAAACAGACATTATTACCTATAACTTGGGTAATGCTCCTTGGCCCGTTGCAGATCGAGATAATATCACACATTCTGTTTTTACCAAAACGGGCAATCAGGTAAAAGTAACCATGAAATCATTGCCTGATTATATCCCTAAAAAAGATGGTATTGTACGCGTCCCTCGTTCCAAAGGCTATTGGTTATTTATAGATCAAGGCAACGGCATTATTAAAGTAGTTCAACAATCTGTTGCTGACTTAGGTGGTTCTGTTCCCGACTGGTTGGTTAATTCCACTATTGTAGAAGGACCATACGATGTTTTATTAGCCTTAAAACGTATGTTAGAGTAAACTAAAAATGCCTGCTAAAAATTAGCAGGCATTTTTATATCAAATTATGGGGTAGCAAATCTATTATCCGAATAGAAGTACTACTTATAATAGGTTGATTATTTTTTTAGAATATACAAGATATCCTCTATTTTATCTTTTAAATTTTTTCGTTCAACAATAAAATCTAAGAATCCTCTTTCCATCAAGAACTCAGCACGCTGAAATCCTTTTGGTAATTCTTTTAACTTCAATGTTTCTTTAACAATACGAGGTCCTGCAAAGGCAATCAAAGCACCAGGCTCCGAGAAGTTAAAATCGCCCAACATAGCAAAAGAGGCAGAAACTCCTCCTGTTGTCGGATCCGTCAAGAAAGATAAATAAGGCACTTGTGCTTCTGCTAGTTGCGTCAACTTAGCCGAAATTTTAGCCATCTGCATCAAAGAAAAAGCAGATTCCATCATACGAGCACCACCAGATTTAGAAATGATCATAAATGGTGTTTTGTGTTCGATACAGTAATCTATTGCTTTAGATACTTTTTCCCCCATTACAGACCCCATCGAACCTCCAATAAAACCAAAGTCCATTGCTGCTATGACCAAGTCCATTTTTTGAACCTTTCCTTTTGCCACACGCATTGCAGAATCTAAGTCCGTTTTCTTGCGAGCAGAATCTAAGCGCTCTTGATAAGGTTTTAAATCTGTAAACTCTAAGAAATCATACGCGATAATGTCGCTGTACATTTCTGTATATTTGCTCTTATCAAAAATAATCTCAAAATATTCTTGAGAACCGATACGCTCATGCTGATTACAAGATGGGCATACGTACAAGTTCTCTACTAAATCCTTAACGGTTGAAGTGGTCTTACAGGCATTACATTGGTGCCAAATCCCATCGGGAGTTTCCTTCTTTTGAGAAGTGGAAGTCGTTATACTATCTTTATCACGTTTATACCATCCCATATTTTGGTGTCTTTTATGTGTGTTAAGAAATTCCGTAACAAAATTACAAAATTGTAGCTATTGCACTAATATATTGCTTTGTTTTTGAAACTTGATTTTCAGAATCAATTTTAAACGATTCATTTTCAAGAAATAAAAAAATTAAAACAATTCCTTTAGTAGCAACTTTGTCTAATTTTTAAGCCTTGACTACTTTTCCATACAAATCATATTCGGTTGCATCAATGATTTCAATCGTTGCAAAATCCCCAATACGAACATAGTTTCCTTCAGTTTTAACCAGTACCTCATTGTCTACTTCTGGAGAGTCATATTCTGTACGACCAACAAAAAACTCTCCCTCTACTCGATCAAACAAAACGTTGAAAGTTTTTCCAATCTTTGCCAAATTATTCTCCCAAGAAATATCTGCTTGTACTTCCATAATTTTAGAAGCACGAGCAGCTTTGACCTCTGCTGGTATATCATCCTCTACATCATACGCCAATGTATTTTCTTCATGAGAATATTGAAATACGCCAACTCGTTCAAATTTCATCTCTCGTACAAAATCTACCATATCTTCAAATTCTTCCTCCGTCTCTCCTGGATAACCTACCAAAAGTGTCGTTCTAAAAGCAATGCCTGGCACACGTTTGCGGGCTTCTTCAATAAGCTTCATGGTCTCTTCTTTCGTTATTTGACGACGCATCCGTTTTAATACGGCATTATTAGCGTGTTGCAAAGGCATATCTATATAATTACACACCTTTGGCAACTCCTTGATGGCATCAAAAACATCTAATGGGAATTTACTAGGATAAGCATAGTGCAACCGAATCCATTCAATGCCTTCTACATCATTCAAAGCACGCAATAAATCCGCAAGTTTTCGTTCTTTATAAATATCCAACCCATAATAAGTCAATTCTTGTGCGATTAACATCAACTCTTTGACGCCTTGTTTTGCTAAGTTCTTGGCTTCTGTCACCAAGTCTTCGATAGATTTAGAAATATGCTTTCCTCTCATCAAAGGAATAGCACAAAAGGAACAAGTACGATTGCACCCTTCGGATATTTTTAAATAGGCATAATGCGGGGGTGTCATTAATAGGCGTTCTCCTACTAAATCGTGCTTATAATCTGCTTCTAATTTTTCTAATAAAGCAGGTAATTCTAAGGTTCCAAAATAAGCATCTACCTCTGGAATTTCTTCTTCCAAATTATCTTTATAACGTTGAGATAAACAGCCTGTCACATACAACTTATCAATCTCGCCTCGCGCACGCACATCCGCATATTGAAGGATGGTATTGACAGATTCTTCTTTAGCCAAATCAATAAATCCGCAAGTATTCACAATAACAATATTCGCATCCGCATCGTTGCTATCATGCACTACCTCAAATTCATTGGCTTGCAATTGACTCATCATAACCTCAGAATCCACCATATTTTTGGAACATCCCAAAGTAATAACATTTACCTTATCTTCTTTATGACTTCTTGTTTTCATTTTCTTTTGTTTTTAAGCAGCACAAAGATACTATAGGAAGTCTTAGAAATACATTTTTTTTCTAAAAAATTCTATCTGCTGAACTTTTTAGCCCAAAATTCAATTATTAGAGTAGATTTTATACCAATTATTTGGTAAATTTTATTTTTATATTCTATATTCGTGCCCAACAAGGGGGGTTAGCTCAGTTGGCTAGAGCGTTTGACTGGCAGTCAAAAGGTCGTCGGTTCGATTCCGATACTCTCCACCCAATCAACTAAAAGCCTGACAATCAGGTTTTTAGTTTTTATTTTAGACAAATAATCTTTTATTCTATCTGTTGTATGAGAATTTTGAAAAAAATTCAATATGATAACAGCAAAAAAAATTCTGCCTAAACTTCACGATTACGCTGGAGACTTAACCAAACAATGGTTCATTTATTATTACAATGAAAAAGGCAAACGAATCCGCATCTACAAAGGATTAAACCACTTACCGACTACAAAACAACGCTACAAAGCCGCTGACGAGATTATTTTTGAGATTACTCAACAATACAAAAACCTCCAGTATCAAAAAATCAAAGCAATCATTGTACAAGCTTTAGAAAACAGGAAGCCGACCTGGAGAAAAAAGACCTACCATTGCAAAAAATCTAAAATCTTTATTTTCCTAGAATGGATGCAGGGAAAACCCTGGACAAGAAAAAGTATCAACGACTTTTTCCAAGAGCTAACCGATAAGCATATTAATCCTTCTACCTTTAATGATTATTTGCAGAATGTCAGAAATGCATTACAATGGATTGATGAGGAAGAATTGATTCAGGACATTAAGAGCCGAAAAAGGCAATCGGTTCCTGCTACTTATTTTACCAAGAGCCAAATTGATTACTTATCAAAAGCAATGAAACATAAGGATCCCGAACTATGGTTTTTTGTACAGTTTGTTTATTACTGTTTCCTTAGACCTCGCTCGGAACTGCGACAACTCAAGGTAGGTGACATTATGTTGGAGGAACAAAAAATTATTGTGCATCCTGATATTGCTAAAAATAAAAAGCTCCAGTACATCACGATTCCTGATGCTTTTTTTCCTACCGTTGAAAAGCGCATTATGGGGCGTAATCCAAACGAATATGTATTCAAAGGGCATAAGTATATGAAACCAATGGGAGAAAATACGATGGGAGATCGCCACCGAAAACTACTCAAAGAGTTAAATTTTGATACGAAGCGCTACAAGGTGTATAGTTGGAAGCACACGGGCGCTGTAATGGCGGTTAAAGCTGGTGTGCATGTGAAACAATTACAAATTCAATTGCGCCATCATTCCTTGGATCAAGTGGATGAGTATTTGAGACAGCTGGGCGTTTCTGATTTGGGGGATTTGAGGGCTAATTTTCCTGGTATTTAGAATGCAAAAAGCTCCAAAGGGTTGATTTCCTTTGGAGCTTTTTATTTTCTGTACAGTACGGGATGCTTTTTCTTGTTTTATGACAAACTAAAAGGTTACGATTCATTTTTTTAGTTTGTCTAATTGGCATCCTCTTCTTATTGTTGCTTCTCTATTTCTTCTAGAGCCTTCGAATAAATAGTCAACCACTTTTTCTCCTAATGATCTATCTTTCATTCCTTTGTCAACACACTCTTTTACTGTCATTTCTTTCTGTTCCTTTTGTTCCTTTTGTTCTTTCTGTTCTTTCTGTTCTTTTTGAGCAAAAGTAACTGTAGCAAGAAACATCATAGAAGCCAGTACTACGATTTTTTTCTTTTTCATGCTTCTTTTTTTATAAAAATAAAATGAATTACAATACATAATACTATGATAACCGATTATTAGTTTCATGGTAAAATATAAAAAGAATGCATAACGAGGATTCGGTTGATTTAGCGATTATTAGGTTTTATATTACTTATCAAAAGCAATGAAAAACAAAGATCCTGAATTATAGTTTTTTGTACAGTGTGTCTATTACTGTTTCCTTCGACCTCGCTCAGAGCTGCGCCAGCTCAAGGTTGGGGACATTATGCTAGAGGAACAAAAAATTATTGTGCATCCTGATATTGCTAAAAATAAAAAGCTCCAGTATATCACGATTCCTGATGCCTTCTTTCCTACCGTTGAAAAGCGCATTATGGGGCGTAATCCGAATGAATATGTATTCAAAGGGCACAAGTATATGAAACCAATGGGAGAAAATACGATGGGAGATCGCCACCGAAAACTACTCAAAGAGTTAAATTTTGATACGAAGCGCTACAAGGTGTACAGCTGGAAGCATACGGGAGCTGTGGCTGCTGTTAAAGCTGGTATCCACATCAAGCAACTGCAGATTCAATTGCGCCATAATTCGCTTGATCAAGTGGACGAGTATTTGAGGCAATTGGGTGTTTCTGATTTGGGGGATCTGAGGGCTAATTTTCCTGGCATTTAGAATTAAAAAAGCTCCAAAAGATTAATTTCCTTTGGAGCTTTTTTTATTTAAGTAGTCCTTCTATGCTGTCTACAACCCTATATTTTACATCATCTTTTTCAAACAAAGCAAAATGTTTTTCACCACAAGCGATTTTTAAATTTTCTGCAACTCTACGTTTCGTAGGATCTGTACTAGATTTCGTTTCTGCAACAAAATAAATACGTCTATCATTATCAAAAATAACCGCCCAATCAGGGTTGTAATTCCCAATAGGCGTTGGGATTTTAAAACCTCTGGGTAATTTAAAATAAAACTTAACATTATCGTCTACATCACAATTTTTAGCAAATTCTTCTTCTACACTACTATCAATAGGAACATAGTTATACAACGTTTTATCCGTATTCCTCACCTCTAATAAATTACTTAGATACGTTTCTATTTCTTCATTTTCAAAAAGCTGCATTTCATAATAACTACCATCAATATTATGATACTTAATACCATCAATCATCAATTGATTTAATGCTCCTCTAATACAAGTAATTGCATTATCAAGAAATAACTGAGGGTTAATTTCTAACTCTGTATGTCGTTCTGATTGAATCAAAATTTCATAAATAGTACTTCTTGTTAAATCTATCTTACTTTGAATATAACCGTAAATATCAGGAATTAAATATTTAATATTATCCGTTTTTTTACTCTTTCGGTCTGTTTTAGTTCCCTCAATACCTGTATCAGAATATTTTACTTGATAAGTTTCTGCAGTTAATAAAGGCTTATTAGTTGGCGGCATTCCTTTAATTGCCTCAACAGCTGCTTGAATAAGATCTTCTGTCTTATATTCTACCCTATAACGAGTACGATGTTTTATTTTATCCCACAATTCAAAAAATTCAGGGCAGTTTTGAGGGGTCAATTCCTTACTCAATTTTATTTGTGCTTTTGCCCTTGAGTTTTTGATACGTCCTGAAAAATCAACACTCGTTTCTTCTTGAATTTCTTTTTGAAGTTGTGCTGAAAAATCAGCGTACGTTTCATTTGCTATAACGGTCAAGACATTAATTCGCTTTTCAAAAATTCGCTCCCCTTCTGAATTTACGGGCAAGCGCAAACCTCGTCCTATTTCCTGGCGTTTCTTTAAATCGGATTTACTCTCATTGAGCGTACAAATTTGAAAAACATTAGGGTTATCCCAACCTTCACGTAAAGCAGAATGAGAAAAGATAAAACGTAGAGGTTCACCTTGATCTAACAAACGCTCTTTATCTTTCATAATTAGATTGTAGGTACTGTTATCTGCCTTTGTATTGCCTTTAGTATCTTTTATTTTTCCTTTCTTATCTTGGGAAAAATAACCATTGTGAACTTCTGATACATCAAATTTATAAAGGTCTTTATAGCTTGGTTTTGCCATATATTCAGCAAACAACTCTTCAAACCACAACGCAAACTTTCCTTTGATAGGGCTGCCATCTGCTGCATAGGTTCTATAATTAGCAACCTTATCTATAAAGAACAAAGAAAGAACCTTTATGCCCATAGATTTATAACGACGTTCTTTTTCAAAATGCTTTTGAATGGTACGCTCTATTTGGAATTTCATTACTTCATCTGTCAAACCGCCTTGAGTATGTCCAGTAGTTAATAAAAGTCCATTAGAAAATTCAATTTCGCCCCATTCTGCATTGATACTATTAATAATAAAACCATCCTTGTATATATCCCTTTCTTTTGACAATTTATAAAGGTCTGCTCCAACAGGACACTTTATAGATTTAGCTTTAACCCCGTTTTTGTCATTAACATAAATTTTGAGTTGAGCTTTTACCTTACTCTTACTTTTAATGATTTTTTCAAACTCAATATAAGTCGCACTATGGTTTTCTCCTGTACTAATGCCATCTACTTCTATTTGTTTAACCAAGCCCAAATCATAAGCTTGTACAGGGTCTAATTTGTACACTAGATTGTACAAATTTCTGTGTGTAGCAGAATAACGTAAAATACACAAAGGATTCAATTTTGCAATCGCTCGCTTACGAATGTCTGTTTCCATGTTTTGCGGTTCATCCACAATAACAAAAGGCTGTGTAGATTGTATGTATTCTATGGGTTTAACGCCTGTTTCTCGTACTTGATTGATAATGTTGTCATCTTTGGCAAAACTATCAATATTAATTACTAAAACTTGAATACTGTTAGCAGTTGCAAAACTTCGTAAGGCGGCTAATTTCTTACTATCATAAACCGTATAATTAATAGGAGGATTGTTATAAATCCCTTGAAAATGTTCGTGCGTAATTTCTAAATTCTTGAGCGTACCTTCTCGTATGGCTACACTAGGAACAACGATCACAAATTTCTTAAATCCATAGACTTTGTTCAATTCGTAAATGGTTCTTAGATAGGTGTATGTTTTACCCGTTCCCGTTTCCATTTCTACAGTGAAATTGGGAATAGTAAGACTAGTTTCTTGGTTGTCTTTATCGTTAAAAACTAAAGGTTGCAAGAAGTCGTCCACCTTTGCACCAAAGTTTTCTTCTTGTACCTTCTCTAAGTTTTTTTGTAACTGTTCAGGAGACAATACCAGCTTGTTTCCTACGCCTTTATTGGTCAAGGCTAGACTTCTACCTTCAACGGCAAAAGATACTTCAAAATCGCCCTTATTTAAAGGCTGACCTTCAAATAAATTAACGATAGATTGTATCGCTTCTAATTGATATGCTTGTGTGCTGCTAAATTTTAGCTTCATAGGTATTTTGAAATTGTATCTTCTAAAGAAATTTTACTTAGTAGTATATCCGTTTTCCATCTTACAGATTCTAGTTCTTGACCAATTATTTCAGTTCCATTATTTTCGATTAATATGTTCTTAACATATCTAATTGCTAAATTCATAGCAGGTTTTTCCATTAACAACTCAATATCAGCTACTAAACTAGTTATCATTTCTTTTTGCTGATTTCTCTGTATTTTTAAAAACTCTCGAATATAATCTTGTGTTTTTCTTACATCATCAACATCTCTTGGTAAAATGTCTAAGGAATAGTAAAACAATTTACCATCTGTGTAGTTTTTTAAATCAGTCTTACTAATAAAAAAAGGATCATTATCAATAAATACTAGCCTTGAAGTATAACCTGCTAATGTTACTAGTAAAAAAGCATACAATCGCATAGGATTTTGTTTATAAAAAGCATAAGGACTTTTATTATTAGTTCTTTCCAATAAGGATACTTTACCTTCTAGTATTTTATTTTCCTTATCAGCATGAACAAACATTGAACAAACAGGAGTAAATCCTAGATTCATTTTTAAGATTAACTGATCAAAAACAAAATGACTTGCTTCATGGTAAGCAAGTTCAATGAGAAAGTTTTTATAATCAATCTCCTTTTCTACACGAGAGATAGAAGTTTCTTCTTCTTCCATAATAGGTTCTTCATAATAGCCTTCTAAATCATTCATAACACAATAATTAAATTACCTGAAAATCAACCCCCATCTCCTGCAATTGCAAACGAGTATTCGTTAACAACTGGTCATCCTTACCAAACAACTTGTCCAAGGTAACAAAGCGTTGAGGCTTCACTTCCAAGACATAATCTAATACTTTTTCGTTAATAGCTTCTAAAGATAAGAGCATTTTGCCCCCATCCACGATATACAAAGCAATACCTTCTACATTTTCTTTTTGAATGGGAACAGTTAAGGGGAAACCTGCTTTGAGCAACAACTCATACAACATATTCTCTTGCTCTGTTCCTTCTTTGTAAGGGCTTTGGAATAGGGCTAGTTGTTCTGCTAAGGCTTCGCCTTCTGCATCACTTCTCCAAGTCTTAAAATTAGAGGGCGCAAGTTTAAAAGACTTAAAACCTAAATCTTGTGGATGGTCTTTGTCAAAGTCTAGTTTACCTTCTTGTTCGGCTTTGATTTGCTCTATTACTTTTTTGATTCTTGCTTGGGATATTTGGCTAATGGTGTCGTAACCTGCTTTTTTTGCTTCGCTGTTTTTTGGGGTGGGTTCAGGCATTTGTACGCAGATGAATTTGCGATTGCCGTTGTCTTCTTGATTGAGGTTTAAGACTGAGTGAGCTGTTGTACCACTTCCTGCAAAAAAATCTAATATAATATCTTGAGATGAAGTAGATGCTTTTATCATTTTTCCGATAAGGAAAGATGATTTTGGAAAATCCATAATATTACTACCTAAAAGATTTTTTACAGATTTTTTTCCATAGTCGTTATTAATTTCCTTATCTACCCAAACCGATTTAGGTAATGTTTTTGCTGAATTACCATTTTCATCATACAAATAATCTTTTCTGAATATTCTCCATCTTTCTGCTGAGATTTCAGCAACTAATAAATGATTTTCTTGTTTAACTTTATTCATTCCCCAAGTCCAACATGTTTCGACTCCCTCTGCTGTTTTGGGTAAAACTTCTTCTGTAAATTCGCTATTTCTTTCAAGCGAAACAGCACCATCGGATGTTCTTACATATAATGGGTAAAAAAGTTTTGGACGTGTGGTAGGGTTAAATGCTTGATTTCGATTTCTTAAACCTATCAAGCGGTAAGCACCTCTCTTGCCATCATTTTTATTATACTCACTAACCATTTTCCCTTCTTTTTTAAGTCCATACATGGTTGTTTCTTCCATCATGTTCTTTGCAAAAATGATTACTGATTCGTGGGTCTTAGCAATAAATTTATCTAAGTTTCTACCTCTTGGATTAAGTTGAACTGCAAGAGTTGCGATAAAATTCTCTTCACCAAATACCATGTCCATTAATAATTTTAAATTATCAACCTCATTATCATCAATAGACACAAAAATAACCCCATCCTCACGCATCAGATTACGAGCCAAAAACAAGCGAGGGTACATCATAGACAACCAAACCGAATGAAACTGACCATTCTCTTTCGTGTTCTTTTTCCATAAATCCTGTTTATTCAAGAAGCCGTCCTCATCTTTGATACCTGTACGTTCTTCGTATTCGCTTCTACGTTCGGTATAGTCATCAGGATAGACAAAACTATCGTTGCCCGTATTATACGGAGGGTCAATATAAATCATCTTGATTTTACCGTAATAGCTTTTTTGTAGGACACGCAAAGCTTCCAAGTTTTCCCCTTCTATGAAGATGTTTTCAGAGGTATCAAAATCAATACTATTTTCAGGATCAGGAATAAGGGTAGCCGTTGTTTGCTTCTGAATCTCTTTAAAAGAATCGTATTTACCTGCCCAATTCAATTCGTAGCGTTCCTCTTTGGCAAGTGTCTCTTCACCTAAAATCAATTTGAGTTTATCAAAATCAATCTTATCTTCTGCGAATACTTCAGGAAAGAGTTGTTTGAGCTGTTGTATTTTATCTTCTGCTATATTCAAAGATTTACCATCCATTATTGGGTGTTTTATAGGAATTTATCAAATTATACTTTTGCTTTTTAGCCTTCTAACGAGCTAATAAAACAACCGAAAACAGTAAAATAGATACAAAAAATGTTATTCCATTAAAAATTTAATAACTTTTAAAAAAAAGTTTGAAACTTTGCATAAAAAAAAGCCACCTCAAAATGAGATAGCTTTCAATCAACATCAATTCAACTTGATAAAGTCTTAATTATCGCTTTGATGTTCTCCTTCTTTATGAACCTCAACCTCAAACCGAGTTTGCTCTAGGTAACTTTCTAAAAGTCGTTTAGATTGCCTTTTTTGAGCCGTTGTTTGTTTCTCTTTGGGTAGAGGTCGAATATTATATTTAGGCTTAAATAGACGCTTTAAAATGATTTCGGTTGTTTGGACTCTAAAAGATGGAATAACAATCTCAAAATTAACCGTACGTCTATCTATATGGTACAAAACTCCCTTTTTCTGAAACAGCCGAATCACAGCCTTATAGATATTTTTGGAGTTTCCTATATAAATTACCCTATCATTTTTACGAAGAATAAAAACGCCTTTTACCGCTCGGTATCTGCCTAATTTGGAGGCAACAATAGGGGCATGAACAGTCAAGGGGTTGATATTTGTGTGCTGACGATTCATAGATTATAATATTATTTTTTAAAAAAATTATTTTACATTTTTTAAGGCTTTTTTTTTCGTTTTTGAAAACGTTTTTTTCTAAAATTCTAAAAAGAGACATTTCTGCCTTTTTTAGGCTTTAAACGCATTTATTTCGTTTTTACAGCGTTTTTTTTTCGTTTTTTTTAGGCTTTTATTTCGTTTTTATTTTCCTTTTTATTTTCGTTTTTTTCAGCCCTTTATTTTTAGAGTTTTTCTATTTTAGAAAGAATTGCTTTTAAGCTTCTTATTTCAGAATTAAGGACACTAGAACCATTCCCTATTATTTCTCCAAATAACAATTCATCTTCTGTCATTCCCTTGCTGTTCAATTCCTTTTCAACATCCATCAAGACTTCTATTTCTTTATGAATAATCGCTAAGACAGCAAGTTTGTCTATCGGTTGAGCTTGAGTCGCTGCTTGTCCTTTTATTCCTACTACTTTAGTGCTTTTTACCTCCCTTACTTTGACGCTTACAGGATCAACTATTTTAAGCGTCTTTTCTTGGTAAGTTATTTTATTACCTCTTTGGAGTATTATGTATTTTGATACACTCATAACCATCGTTTATTTAGAATATGATCAATTAATTATTTGGCTCTATATGCGATGTTTAGCCCTATCACAAGCTATTTGTGATAGGGTATTGTTCGCTAGACTAATCTTTTATTTATATAATGGAGTCAAAAGGATGTTGTATCCTTTATTGGTGAAGTTTTGGGAGGAAGAGAAAAAAAACAGGAACACAAAGACGCTATTTAGGGATTTAGCTAAGTGTGGCGGGGTGTAGGGGTCTCTTTGTGTCCTGTTTGATGACCGTTCGTCATCCATTCCTATTCAAATGTATTATATGATTTTGACTTATAAAAATTTCCCTTCTTTATAGCTCTTATTCAATGGCGTAATTCAGAAGATTGTTTTTAAATCGCCTTAAAAGGCTATTTTTTTTGAGCTTCCATTTGTTTTTTAAGCTGCTCTTGCCTGTGTTCCTCCATTTCCTCCCAAATCTCATTTTCAGCGGTATAATCGTATGATACTTTAGGTTCTTCTTTGATATTGATACCTAATCCATCATAGTCAAAGACAAAAGCAGAGGTATTTTTTCTGCCCATTCTCGTACTTTTCAAATAATCAATAAAGCCTGGGTGTGTCTTGAGATAATGTGATAAAGAAGATTTTGTTAAACCATCTTTGCCCAATTGGCGCTTGTGATATTCACGATACAAAGGAAATGCTTTGGCAAACGATAGATACAAGATATATTTGGGCTTATCATAAGAAACATTTTTCCAGCCCGATTTTTCCTCAATCTTATAATCCACGCCCTCTTCCAAGAGTCCAGTACTTACCAGGTACTCGATTAAATCCCAAAACATGGCCGTTTCTGTTTCGCTGTGGATTTGGTCGTTTTGGTGCAAGATATTATCAATACAATTTTGATACACTTCATCTGCACTAAAAGGAAAAGTAACTTTTTCCTTCAGCAAATCAAAAACCGTTAAAATAGCAGCGTTATTTTCAACTAATCGAGTGTGTACTCCTTTTTGAGCGACTGCCTTTTTAATGGCTGAAAAAGTACGGTTGTATTGCTCCTCATAATGGGCTTGGATATATGGTCTAAAAGCGCTTAATTTTGCCGTGATGTTGATTAATTCCCCATTCTTGCGCATGGCTTTTAATTCTTCTGCAGCATTCGTTTCTTCTTGGCTGTATTCTGTTTGTGAAAATGCCAAATTAATTACACGAGTAAACAAAGCATTGTCAAACGTTGGCAGCTCCTGCCCTACAAATACACAAGCGGAATAAATCTCACTGACCAAACTTTTTGTTCCTGTCTTTTGTCCTTTTTCTCGTCCAATCCCATCGTAAATAGATTTCAAACCCTGGATAAATCTAAAGTCTATCGAATTAAAATACTCCTCACAAAATACCAGGGCATTCCGAGCCAAAACCAAGCGATTATAAAACCCAACCAACGTACCACTATTGAGGTTAAAACCATCCTTAGCAATTCCAAACATATACGAAAGGTTCTTTCCCATAAATGATTTTCCTGTTCCTGGTTGACCAAACAAATTGAGTAGAGGAAAATTGACATACTCATGGATCACATCTCTAAACAGAGCCGCAATATAAAAACAGATGGCTATTTGTCCTTTGCTCCCATGCACCTTACAAAACAAAGTAGACCATTGTTTGAAGGTAATTTTTGAGTCCTGATAAGCAAAGTTTTTTTCATCTTTAAAGGACATATCCGAATCCTTGTAAATATCGCTAAAAGCAGGCAAAAAATAACGCTTGTCTTTATAAGACAAAATCCCGTATTTATTCACAGGAACAAACCCTTTTTCTATGGTATAAATGCCATTTCCAAAAGTATAAAAACCGTCCTTGTGATAGCCCAACACATCAACTTCATAACAGGTTTTCATTTCATCATAAATCTTGGCTTTGATGCGATTGTATTGCGCTATATTACCCGTAAAAAAATAGTTCCCTTCTGCTTCAACTGCTACTCTAAATTTATCCAAACCAACCAAAACAACCGTTTCAACATCTAAGACAACTTTTTGATTGTATTTATTCAACAGCTCAAACAAGCGCTTTGGATTTTCTTTTGACTTGAGATGAAACAAAGGTTTGATTACAAAATTAGACACACAATCATAAGCACCTTTTCCAGTACTGCACCAATATTGATTTTCATCCTCATACATGCCATATTTAAACAAGCTTTTGCGCTGGGCTGCTGTTAGACTTTGTTGTTCTGCATTAAAATTCAATTCGCCCATTTTATCCTTGAGCTGCACGGATAACACACTTTGTTTTATATCTAACAGCTTAGACACATCTCGAATGTAACAATCTTGCGCTAACTCATTTTTGATTTTTGCAATTAAGTTAATCGCCAATTCACTAATGCGTTGAGTCGCAAAATTATCTCTTTCTGAGTGCTGCAGCTCATGCTCCAAATACCAATTAATCGCATCTGTTTTGTTCTCTTTACAAAAAATAGCAAAGGCTTCGCCTCCTATCTCTCTTATAAAACTATCTGGATCTTGATTTTCGGGCAAAGGAATAATATCAACATGAAGTCCTAACTCTATTAATTTGGGCATATTCCGAACAGCTGCTTCTATTCCTGCCTCATCGCCATCATACAACAAAACAACACGCTCCGCATAACGATTGATCAATTTTGCTTGTGCAACACTCAACGATGTTCCTCCAGCGGCTACCACTCCAAAGAACTTCGCATCGTACAAACTCAAAACATCCCAATACCCCTCTACCAAATAAACTACTTTGGATGCTTTGATTTCTTGGAGTTGCTGACTCAAGCCATACAAGAGCTGCTCCTTTTGGTATAGATCCGTTTCACAGCTGTTCAAGTATTTAGGTTTTTGCTCCTCTTCTATCGCTCGACCTGCAAAACCAACCACTGCCCTACTAGGGTTATGAATAGGAAATAAAATACGATTTCTAAACACATCAAAAAAGCCCTTTTTTCCTTTCTTGATAATGCCCAATTCTTTCAAGGTTGTATTGTCTAATTTCAAATCCTCGGTAAAATGCCAATTCACCGAACTTTGACAAATGCCAAAAGCTTGAACCGTTGCCCCTTTTAAACTCCTTTCTCCAAAATAGATTTCTTCAACCAGCTCCTCTTCTCCATGATGATGCTTAAAATAAGCCTCGGCAACCAAACGATTATAAAGCAAATATTGCTCTTTTTTGATTTGTCGAGCTTTCAGCTCCTCCAGCTGCTCTTCGCTCAATTGCTCCGCATACTCCACCGCTACCCGATGCAATTTTGCAGCATATTCTACCGCTGCCACAAAGTCCAATTGTTTGTATTCCATTACAAAACTAATTGGGGTGTACGTCTTGCCACAGCTCCCAAAACAAGTGGCTATATTTTTTGATTTTGAGATAGAAAAAGAAGGCGTTTTTTCTTTATGAAATGGGCAGCACATAGAAGGCTTCATTCCCTCATTCCAATCCGTTAAATCAGCAACTACTGTTTCTATCTCAAATTTTGATTTCAATTGTTCTAAATTCGTAATATACATAATGTGTTTTTATAGGGGGTTAGTTATGCTTTTTTAGTCGTAGGCCCTGTATATTTTCTGTTCGTCCGCTTTTCCCAAGCTTTGATTTTACAGGCTTCTGTACAGTAGGTGTGATTCCATGAATTATGAATAAAACCCGTTTCACAAACAGGACATTTACGAGTATATTCTAATTCCTTTGCTATCGTATGGCTGTCGTTTTCTTCTGCCGTTTCGGTCTGCTCATAATCAATAAATCCAATCTTTTTTTGGCTCAAGATGGGAGCCGCTTCTCCTCCTGTCGCTGCTGGAGTAATGGACGTAACGGCTGTAGTAACGGCTGGCGTGCTAGAAGGAGTACCTTCCTCCTCTTCTGCCGTTTCTATGTCGGCATTTTCTGCCATTCCAAGGCGCTCTTTTCGACAATTATCATAATACCACCAACTAAACGACAAGCACAATAACAGCAACAATTCAAAGATAAGCACCGCATATTCTAACTGTTGTTCCAACGCCTGGCATTCCTTAGTTGCTTGCGCAATTAACACCGCTGTTGCTGCAGCTGCAGCGACTGCCAACGAATCATTTTCTTGTGCCAACGACTGCAGCTCTTGCCGCTGCTCTGTTTGCAAACTTTTAATCGTTTCGTTGTGCTTATTAATCGCTCGTTGGTCTTCACTTCTTAGCTTGCCACGGTACAAACGAGTAGCTCGAATCGTGTCCCGTTCTTGTACAATGGCTGCAATTTGCGCTTGATAATTGTTTTGGATGGGAGCCGCACTTTTTAAACTTGGTTCAATAGCTTTAGGTTGGTTCACCATCAGAGCCGCAACAAAAGAAGCCCCTCCATAAGAGATACCGATACTAATACCCACAAATACCATTGAAACAACAAAAGAAAACGGTTCAAATTCTCGGTATTGAAAAGCAGATTTAAACACATCATCCAATGCAATCCGCTTAATAACTTCTATCACTAAAATAACAACCAGTAACAAAGGGATCCTTAACAGCATCGGAACATTGCCAAAGTAATGATACAACATAAAACCTGCTGTAATTAAACTAGCCATTTGCACGGCAAAAGCTAGGAACATCAAAGACAAATTGACCATCCAAAAACGTTTGGAAAAGGTGGTGTGTTGAAACTTTTTAGCTAAGGTTGCCTCCATACTTTCGGAGGCAATCAAAGAACTTATTCCCTTACGAGCGAGGGAATATGGATTTTTTGCAAATTTTTTCATAATTTTGAAGTCTGTTTTTTCTGTCTACATAGACAGCTAATTTTTAGCTCCTAAGTTGCCGCTTAGGAGCTTTTTTTATTTTAATCCTTTATACTCTTCTACGGTTATTCTTGAAGCGCCAAAATCATACAGATCAATTAATTCTACGGGATCAACATTTAAGGCTTTGGCAAACTTCAACGTCATTTCATAAGTAGCACTATGTGGCGCATTGCGCATATGTGTTAGCATTTTTTTTGTGATTCCTATTTTTTTGTGCAGCTCTCGGTATTCGTTTACTGCCAATTGATCTAAGAGCTGGCAAAAAAGTTGCTGTGGTGTTAGCGATCCTTTTTTCATAGTTATATTTGTTTGGTTTTAGACAAAGCTTCGCCAAGCCACTTATCAAAACAAAGTAGCTTGTTGAATACTTATAATTAAATAATTATGGAATTTTTGCTGAACGTAAGGACTCGAACCTTATACTACTATATCAACCCCTTGATAAAGTATAGTAGCTACAGCCTGGCAGCCGTTCATCCGTTTGTAATTCTTCCCACAGAATCACTTCACAATAAATAAAGACATTAAGATATTTTAGCCTAATACAAAAAGTTAGTACCTTGTATGGCTAAATATTTAGAACTTTTTCTGTTAACAATAATTGGCTCATTCCACTAAGTAGTTATTGTTAACATTACAATTATATAAACTTTTTTACCGATTTGCAACTTTTTAGGATAAAAAATACACTTTTTTACCGATTATTTTTGCAGTTTTCACTATAACAAAATAACACCATAAAGCAAAAAAGCACAGTAAATGTCTATACATCAAAGATTTAAAGAACTATTCTTTGCCCTAAATACGAATGGTGCTCAATTTTCAAAAAAATTAAAAGTCTCTTCTACATCTATAAATAAAATACTGCAGGGCAATAGTCTTCCTAGTTCTAAAATTATAATTCCACTTATAGAAAACTATCCAGAGGTTAATATATATTGGCTACTAGTCGGAGAAGGGGAAATGTTTAGAGACATAGAGGCATTTAAAAAAGCAACTAACAGTAATAATACTATTATCCACAACAGCAAATTAACCAACAGTAACAATACCAATACTGGAGACAATACAGTTATTCAAAGTGAGAATGACTCAAAGCTCAAGGAGCTAAAAGCAGAAATAAAAAATCTAAAAATAGAAATCAAATCTTTGAAAAAAGAGATCCAAATAGAACAAACCGCCAACCAATTATTACGAGAGTCTAAATTAATCTTAGAAGAGTCTAAGTCAGTACTAGAGGGCAATATAGCCACTTTGGAGAATCAAATAAAAGACAAGGAAATGATTATTTCATTGTTACAGGGCAAGTAATATATAAAGGAAATATATCTTTATTTTTCGGGGAACTAAACAAAAAAATATTCGTGTTTTTTTAGATACATGAAAGCACAACCTGAAAAATATAATATCATTATTTTAACCCTGACTCTAAATATGAATATCGTTATTGGAGATGATAATACTCTTATCAATCATTCCGAATTATCCGACTCTAACAATATCGAACAAGTACCAACCAGAGAACAAGATTCAAAACAAATCATTACAATGTTGCAGCAAGAGCTGGCTCAACTTCGACAAATTATTATTTGTAAAGATCAAGCCTTGCTAGAAAAAGACAAGCTTATACAATTGTTGATTTTAAGAGAGCAAAAAGAGTAAAAGGAAAGAATTTAGTGACTTTTTCCAAAACAGCTATTTTGTATATTTTTTCTTTCTTTCTCCCTCTTATATGTTTTTTTGGGGTCAAAATTCCAACAAACACATAAACAACTAATAATCAACAAAATAACTCTCCAACACCCTTACAAAGTGTTGGATAAATCGGCTTTTTGTTGGAAAAGTAGGACTTTTTCCTACAATCTGTAGGAAAAAGGAAATCCAACACTTTTTTTATGCGTTCTGATTTTTCCAACAAAAAATACCTTTTTCCAACAGGCTCCAACAGCTTTTTAGTACTTTTTTTAGTTATTATTTTATTATTACTTATTAATTATCAATAACTTACACTAAATACACGCTCTATTAATTTTATGCTTGTTGGAAGTTGGAAAAATAAAACGGTATTTTTGGAGAAAGTTTTTTTTGAAGAGGCTCTCTTATTTTTTTGTTTGTTTTTTCCTTATTTGTGACTTGGATTAACAATCTTATTTTATCTAGCAGAATTAACTTTTCTTCTACCTTAATAGAAGTTAGAATTCTGCCGCTAAATTAGGAAACATTATATTGAGAATCCTCAAACTATCCATTGCCTTCTTTTCTATTAAATAGCCTTTTAACTCTGGAACGGTTTCAGGCAAGCCTTCAAATAGACTAGAATCCCTTTCTGTAAAAATTGCCCATTGAAAAAAGAATTTCAAAAGCACATCATTACACTTTTTAAAATCAGATTTTAAAAGTTCTAACCGATTAACATATTCGGTTTTATTATTTTTTATAGCGTGTTTATTCTTTATTAATTTCTTCCTTTTTGTACAAAAATAATCTACATCTTCTCTCACCCAATACCACAATTTCAAAGCTCCTATTTTTTCTCTAATCGTTCCGTTTTTATAGTATTCATAAATTTTTGCACTAACATCTTTTACCCCTATTTGAACAAGGCAAGGCTTTAAGAAGTCGCCATTAGAGCTTAAATCTGTCTCATAAATAGCGTATCTAATTAGTTTCTTTATTTCATTATCTGAAAGTCTTTCTTTAGCCTTCATTTTTTCTAAATAATCATACTTCACAAGTCTAACTTTATTGTTCCTATTATCCATTCGTTATAAAGATCTTGATTTTGTATTAAAAAAAAAAACATGAGTCATCCCGAATTTTCTAAAGCACATTGACAAAATAAAAATGTTAAGATAAAATGGATGGCTTTTCTAAGTCTGTAAATCGGCATCGAAGTCTTTCGGTGCCGATTTCCTGTTCTAGGACACCAAATATTAATGATAGTAGTCATAGTTGCTCTAAAGTTCCTCAACATCCGAAACAAAAAATCCATTACCAAAGTAACTAACATCAACATTTTAAGACGATTTTCAAAGAACCAAAGCCTAGGAGACTCCATACCCAACTCTGATTTTCCATATCTAAAAACCTGTTCAATATCCCATCGTTTCATATAAGAATAGAACATTTCCCATGCTTTGCCACAAGTGTCAATTACTTCATTGGTTAGCAAGTACATAGGAGAAGTGCCTTTGCGTTTATCACGAACAATAACGAGGTATAAATCTGTTTGGGGAAACCATGGATGAGCTACTTTTCGGTAGAGTATTTTGACGCTTCTCGTTTCTTTCCGAATATTATCCCATATTAGGCGATGATCCTTAGCTTTTTGTCCCAGAGAAAGACGATAGGTATTTTTCTTCACTCCATTTTCATCAATCAAATTATTAAGCTTTTTCCAACGAACTAGAAACTTTGCTTTAAAGTTGAGCATACGTTCTACAAAAACACCATTGGCATAACCTCTATCAAAGACATGAAGCACATCCGCTTGTGTAGATGCTACACGTTTATTTAGAGCATTAAACATCCGATAAAATATCTCCGAACTTTCCTCTTTATGTTTACCTCTTGTGGCAAACCAACGCATTTTAGATATTTGAGGAACTTCCTTCGCATGCAAGGAGGTTAAAACTGCACCCGACCACTCAAATCCAGGAACACAAATACGTTTATGCTTATCATAATAACCTGGTTTTATTCGTGTTAACCGTTGACTCTTCTTACTGTGTACTGGGCTTAGCCCTTCACTAAACCAACTTTCGGGCTTTTCTAGTACACTATCATCCCAGAGCATCAACCAACTTTTTCCTAATTCTTGCTTATCTTCCAATCTAGCAACAAACTCTTCTTCTAAATGTTGATCTATTATTTGGTAATCCCATTTCTTACTGCGAAATAAATTACTCACACGTTTTACTCCTGCTTTAGCTTTTTTAGGACCAAGAACTAAGGCGCCTAACTCGGTCAATAGCAAGGCATCTGAACGATTTCTTGACATTAAAACTGCTATAAATACATTATAAAATGTACGCACCAAACGTTTATCTAAATCTTCATCTAGTTTTAAGAGTAATTTAGACAAGTATTGATGTGAGCGATGTAAAATTGTCCATCCTGCTCCATTCTCTTTATTGATATTTTCTGTATCTTGTAGTTTATTATAATACATAGGAATCTCTAATTTTTTGTGGTAATTAAATCTAGTAGATTCCTATCTTTTTTCCAAAAAAAAAGTCATCGCCGAAAAATTCGGGATGACTCATGTTCTACTTTTACTTCCATTGAGTTTTTCTAAAGCTTTTCCAATTACGCTGGTATTTGCTTTTTTTTGAATTTACAACTTCCCATCCATGAGGAAAGCACCAGGAGCATCCCAAGCGATTGCCATAAAGCGCTCTTGAAATTTTTGTTCCTGAAATTTTCTTTGGGAAGTCAATCAATCCATAATCCTCAATTAAGCCAAAAGTTTTTCGTAGTCCACTACGATGTTTATTTACTCTCATTTTTCACTGTATTTGGTGTTAATACAGTGAGCCTTTATAAAAGTGAACTAAATAAATCATCTGTTAATAACGTTTAATTATACAGTGATAGAATATATTTTTTATCTTCTTGGATATACAATGATATTTTGTTACAAATCGTTCATTTTCACAACAAAAATCTCTTACAAAAGCTAGAACAGACAAAGGCTGTCTAAAAATATATGTATCTACCTATATACCAACTAATAAGGTTCTAAAAATTATAGTCCGATACTCTCCACCTATATTTTTAAAGGCGTAAGTAATTGAAAAACAATTATTTACGCCTTTTGCTATTTATATACCTCTCATAACTCTAATAAAATTTTGGATTCAATTCCAAACATTGATTTTATTTAGAATTACAATTTCAAAAACAGCCTAAAAAGTGACAAACAAAAAATTTCATTTTTATTTTTTTAAAACTTTACAAGAAAAGAAACATAAAAAGTGTACTTCTGTGATTTTTTCGCATAAAAAACTAATAACCAACACTCTACAAAGCACAGTTCTAACAAAATAAAAGTGTGACGCCTGTGCAAACTGTGTCGAACCTTCCCCTTTAGAATAGTATTTACACATTCCCAAGCGTGATTTTTAAATACATTTTGTGACACAACAAAACCAAATCAAATATTAATATGAAATTAATTGAAGGATTAAAGATAGCTTTAGAGCTAAAAAAACATGAAGCAAGAAAAAAAACAATCTTAGACTACAGTAGCTTATTAGAGCGCTTTACAAAATACTGGGAAGAATTGGGGAATATAGACAGCCATTTAGAAGATTTTACCAAATTGGATGCCTTGCAATATTTAGACTATGTCTTGCTAAAAAAGAAGGTTGCCCCCATTACTCGAAACAATTACCTAATTAACATGAAGTCTCTTTTTTATGTTTTAGTAGATCGTGGGTATATCAACAACAATCCATTTGTAGGCATCAAAAGGCTAAAAGTTCCCCAAAAGAAAAGACGGGTTTTTAGTTCTGCTGAAACGGGTATTATTTGCAATTTTCTAAAAGACAAAGATAACGGGCTTTTATTGGCTATTTCGCTTTGTTATTATTGTGCTTTGCGCCCTGCTGAATTAAGACGGCTTAAAATCGAAGATATAGACGTCAAAACGGGTATGATTACCCTAAGCGGAGAAAGCACCAAAAACAAGAACCTCGCTCGTATTACAATGCCTAATCATTTGATTGAGTTTTTGAAAGAAATAAGAATCACTAAATACCCTTTAGAGTATTTTGTTTTTGGCAAAGACTTACTGCCTGCTCCTGCTCGATGTGGTGTGAATACCATTTGCAACAAACATAGAATCGTATTAAAACAATTGGCGACATACAATCTTTTGACGGATATAGAAAATAAATCCTTTTATAGTTGGAAAGATACCGCCGCCCGTGATATGATCGAGGAAGGGGTCAATGCTGCGGCTTTGATGAAACATTTTAGGCATTCGTCTTTGGAGACGACACAACGATATTTAGAGAGCTTTGGGGTTAAGAATGATCGAATAAGAGAGTTAAAGAGTAAGATTTTCTAAATACCTTAGTTACTTCAAAAAAATTAAAACACTCTATTTTTAAATTAATTGTCTTATTGTAGGGCAATTAATTTTTTTTATTTACATTCGTTTCTACAACAACAATAGTTACTTGGCATATAAACTAGTATCCACTAAAAGTAGGATTGAAACTCAAATAATATTAAAAATAGAATCATGTTAGAGATACAGAAAATGCTCAAGGAAATAGCAATGGAAAAAACAAAAGCATATTTGAACCACCATAAGATAGATGCTGTGGACATACAAAAATGCAGGGTGGAAAATCCATTTCCTACAGGGGTAAATAATTTTTACGCTGTCTACTGTGGGCGGGATGTAAATTGGAATATATACCAAAAAATGCTTGATTTCTTACAAAAAAAGGGGTTTTAAAGCCTTTAAAATAAAACAGCCTGATATGTGATATATTTTGTCGCATTATCAGGGATTATAAAATACATTTTTTTTACTAAGCAGTCCTATACTACCATACTGCTTAAAGAATACTAAACTAGTATCCACTAAAAGTAGGATTGATATAAAATAGCCTTACCGATTTTTTCGATAAGGCTATTTTTATTATTTCTAACATCCAAATTTGTTTTTACCATTAAAAAAAACTAGCTTTGGGTTTAACAACGGCTAATTGTTACTCTAATATGTAGGGAATTATTTCTCTCAAAATCAAGTTTGGTAAAATATAAGATATAGGTTACTCCTTACCTCTCTCGTAGTTCGCTACATAGAGGACAATTTAGCCGTTGTAGGGGTAACCTTTTTTTCTTTAAAAATCAACGGCTAAAAAAATGAAAGAACACAACAGCAACTGCGCCAATGGTCGCAACTGCCCCAGTCCAGTATTAGAATCCATAGATAATATTCGAGGTCTTTTAGAAGATATAAAAGAACGAAAACTTGACTATTTAACATTCTTAATAGAAGCGCAAAGTTTAATGCTTCGAGATGCAACCGAATCGCAATACAGTGTAGAGCATGCCAATAGTATAACATCCTGTATTCATACCATACAACATCTAGTCTTAGACCTTTAAAGTTGAAAAGCAATATTTTCAAAAATACTCTATTTTAAAATTAATTGTCTTATTGTAGGGCAATTAATTTTTTTTATTTATATTCGTTTCTACAACAACAATAGTTATTTGACATATAAACTAGTATCCAATAAAAGTAGGATTGAAACTCGTGCAATTTCTCCTTTCTAAAGGCGTGAAAATCTCACACTAAACCAGTATCCAATAAAAGTAGGATTGAAACCCTAATAAGCCGCTTTCTGCTTGAATCATTATACACACACTAAACCAGTATCCAATAAAAGTAGGATTGAAACTGTAATTTGGGTCTGCATAGAAATGATGGTTCTTTATACACTAAACCAGTATCCAATAAAAGTAGGATTGAAACATACTCTCATCGTAAGGATGAAGAGCCTTAGCAATTTACACTAAACCAGTATCCAATAAAAGTAGGATTGAAACTTTTAAATATCATATCTTAACTTGTTAGGTATACTACACTAAACCAGTATCCAATAAAAGTAGGATTGAAACCTTGGAAAGCCTCTGTGCAAAATAAATTAGGGCAATACACTAAACCAGTATCCAATAAAAGTAGGATTGAAACTTTTTGATTTTAAACCTTGATTTGGTTTTATCTTCACACTAAACCAGTATCCAATAAAAGTAGGATTGAAACCATGATGTTTGATAGTCGTTTCTCTTTGTATTCAGCAGACACTAAACCAGTATCCAATAAAAGTAGGATTGAAACTTTTGAGCAGCTTTGTACTCCTCTTCCAAAGGGCACACTAAACCAGTATCCAATAAAAGTAGGATTGAAACTCTTTGGCAATAGATGGGTTGATTTGGTTCACGGCTTACACTAAACCAGTATCCAATAAAAGTAGGATTGAAACTTCCTTTTCTGCCTCGTGTTCTTGTATTCTTTTTCACACTAAACCAGTATCCAATAAAAGTAGGATTGAAACCGTTCCTCACATGCCTTAGAAATAGAACTAGTTCCAACACTAAACCAGTATCCAATAAAAGTAGGATTGAAACGAAATCCTCAAAAGACATTTTGTTGATTTCTTCTGACACTAAACCAGTATCCAATAAAAGTAGGATTGAAACTGAAAGATGTTCAAACTGACCTGCTCAAAGAGTCTACACTAAACCAGTATCCAATAAAAGTAGGATTGAAACGAAAGTTTGGTGAAGCTGTTTGCTTCTTCCAATGTCATACACTAAACCAGTATCCAATAAAAGTAGGATTGAAACAATCATTATTATCTTCTTCGGATAATCTAGTATGATAACACTAAACCAGTATCCAATAAAAGTAGGATTGAAACCATTCATGGAGGATACTTTAATTGCCATGGTGTCATACACTAAACCAGTATCCAATAAAAGTAGGATTGAAACCTGCGCAAGTGGTAGGATTCCGTGTAAACGCCTTAAACACTAAACCAGTATCCAATAAAAGTAGGATTGAAACTGTATTTGTTCTGCTGCCTCTTTAGCGCCTTTTACCACACTAAACCAGTATCCAATAAAAGTAGGATTGAAACTTTGCAAGTGTGAATAGACTTGCTGTTGTCTCAACTCACACTAAACCAGTATCCAATAAAAGTAGGATTGAAACTTTGCAAGTGTGAATAGACTTGCTGTTGTCTCAACTCACACTAAACCAGTATCCAATAAAAGTAGGATTGAAACACGGTAATATTACCAAGTGAAACGCCGTGCATATCTACACTAAACCAGTATCCAATAAAAGTAGGATTGAAACACATTAATATCACCCGTTTGGATTGAATCAAAAATGTACACTAAACCAGTATCCAATAAAAGTAGGATTGAAACATAGACTGCCCTGAAACTCAAATCTAATAATTATTACACTAAACCAGTATCCAATAAAAGTAGGATTGAAACTACACATAGGGCAACTTGACACGGTCACCAGGTTTAACACTAAACCAGTATCCAATAAAAGTAGGATTGAAACTCTGATACATAACATTGAGCAGTTAAGTAACCTATACACTAAACCAGTATCCAATAAAAGTAGGATTGAAACAAATTTCAAACCGTATACACTCATCGCATTTATTAACACTAAACCAGTATCCAATAAAAGTAGGATTGAAACACAAAAAAGCCCTTGACAAACAATAATTGTCAAGGGCTTTTTACGTTCGTTTCAAGAAAGAACAACAGCTCCAATTTACCAAGAAAAAACGAAACGCCACAACCACGATAAATACTAGGTTTTTAAAATCTACTTTTGCAATTAATAGAAAAAAGTTACCCAAAATACGTACTATTCAAGACGTTTTTTAATAGCTTTTCAAACTGTGATACTCGTTGCGATCACAGCGACAACAAAATAATAACAAAAGACTTCAAAAAAACTTAAACAAGACGCCTAAAAGGCGTAAAAACACCCTTTAAACGTAGTTTAAAAGCCTTATTCTATCTTTCTTTAGAGTTAACCGCTTTGAGACCTGTTTTAAAGATCAGTAATGGTGTATAAATTGGTGTTGATGTCGTAATCTACCTGCACCGTTCTACCTACTGAAATTTGTTGTTGGGTATCGGTTCTCCCTTTGTAGACAAAAATATTTTCATCATCAACATTTTTTAGCCATGCGTGCCACAAACTGCCGTTGGTAATGCGAAATGAAAAGCTATCATCGGGGGCATCTTCCAATAATAACACCGCTCCACTTGCATCATAAGAATTAAAAATGTGTGTTGGTTGGTTGGAAATATCACCATAAGCCAACGGAAACTCATCAGAATTGGCATTCATTAACCAATGACCATCGACCTTATTAGGGCTGTTTAAAATGCTTTTGGTTGGGTCTAATAAAATAGAAAGGTAAATCAAAGCGATTCCCCGACTAGCATTGTAAACCAAATAATTGCCTACTTTGTCTAATTGTGATACTCGCACTCGAATGGCATCTTTAATACTCTTTTTCGAGCGATCCGACAACAAAATAAAATCATTATCAATAGGATGTTGGTGTACAAAAATTCCCTTCTTAGGGATCAAATGTTTTACTTCTAATTGATTGTCTTTAATGGCTAAAAAATCGCCTGTGGTTTCAATTCTCATAGGATTGGGTTTATTGAAATTTGTATAAATGCTTTTCTAAATGATGGCCAGGGCAAGACGTTTGCCCGAACTCTTTGTGACCATTGACCGCCAAAGATTGTGGTAATTGTCTGCGGAGATGAGCGATCAGACGCCCCAAACTTTTAAGCTGTGCGGCACTGGGTTCTTGTCTAGTAAAATCTCCACTCAAACAAATACCAATCCCTCGAGTGTTGTGTCCTGCTACATTGTAAGAAACATTGGTTAAGGGATTGCCTTGTATAATATCGCCGTTGACCTCGATCACAAAATGATAACCAATCCCCGGCCATCCTCTCGACTGTACATGATAACGGGCATAATCTTCGGCGGTTTGTCCAATGCTTGCCGAATGATGGACAAATATTTGGTTGATGCTATCGAGCGATCTTGTTCGGTATTGTTTACTACTCGAGCGCATTAATTGACGGCTTTTGTCTATAATGCGCACTTTTCGAGTGGCAGCGGTTACGACCAAAACCACGACCAACAACAGCCCCCAAAATAGGACTTTTTTGTTTTTGTGGACTAGTTTTAAAGGACTGCTCATGGCTTAGATCATTTCTAGTGGGTTTCGCTCTTTGGTTGCTGTGGTCGTTTCCTCCTGTCCTAGTGCATAGCCAATGGCACCGCCTGCATAAGGAATAAACAACATGGAGAACACCCAATATTTCCACCCTCTTTGGGTCTTTAGTCCATAGGTAAAAATTAATAGGGTGACAATCGCACCGCCTAGCATGGCACTATCTGTTTTTTTCATGGTTTTAGTTTTTTAAGGAGTACCTTTGTGATACAGCCAACGAAAGAATAAAAGAACCATCAATAGCAATAAAACAGGGTATGCCAATTTTAATAATTCTTCGTTAAAGGTGGGTTCCTTTTTGTCCTCTTTCGCTGAATTATACCACAAAAAGCCTGTTGTACTTGCTCCTATGATTAAGGGTATAAAAAAAGGCATTAGGAAAGGGCTTTAAGGAGTTGATTAAGGGTAATGCTTGTTTTGCCGGTGTATTTTTTTAGCATCGTTTCAGTTAGTGCTCCAAACTTCCCATCTTCGACCAACAATGGCGTAAAAGTCGGTTTGTTTTGGCGGTGCTTGTCGTTCAAAAGTTGCTGCAATTTTCTTACCTGTGTGCCACTACTTCCTTTCTTTAAGACAATATCATTTTCTGAAAGTGTTGAGGAGTTGGTGCTGGCAGTTGTTGCAGCAGGAGTAGACGGCAATTTCTTCGACTTACTGAAGAAAGTTTTTAGAACATCTCTTTTAACATAAACAACGATCAAGGCAATGACAACAAGCCCCCCAATTAGGGCTTGTTGGTTCTTTTTTAGGGTCTTTTTCATGGTCTTTATTTAGGTTTAGCAAGGAGCTGCTTGTCTCCTTTCGAGACCACCAATTCCTTTGTGGTTGCTTTTTCGCTTGTAGTTGGTTTTTTGATTGGTTTATCAGAAACAGGATCAACCGCAAGCGGTTCTTTTGGCGCTTGCTCTTGGGTTTGTTTAGCGTCCATTTTTGCCGCTTTTTTATCTACTTCTTTTTTCTTGAAATAGTACGCCACACCACCACCGACGACCAAGATAAGAAGCAGGGCTAAAAATTTGAATTTGTGTTTTTTGAACATGATTTGTTAGGTTGTAAAGGTTTGATATAAATTTTTAGGATTGGGGCTATTATTTAGGCTCTTTTGTTCGCCTGTTGCTAGGTTCACATTGACCGCTTTTAACGTCTGTCCTTTTAGGTCTAAAATAGATAAACTAACAAGGTCGTTTTTCACAGCAAGTGAGCTGCCCATTTTATCGCCTTTTGTTTTTGGGCTTGTTGCTTTGGTTCGCTTCAATTGTTGAATCATAAAAGAACCAAAGCCTTTTTTAACTTGGATCATTGGTGCGGTGACACCATCTTCAAAAATGCCTTTGTAACGAACGCCTTGATAGTGCATATCGTACTCAAAACGCCTGTTATTTGTGTCTATATCCGAAATAACAATATCCATTTGCACCGCTTCGTTGGTTGTTGTTGTTGGATTGGTTACTGGAGTCTTTGTAACAGGTTTGTTATTGGTTGTTGCTCCGATCGCTTTGTTTTCAAGGATAGGACTTTCAACGGAATCGCTCAACGCTGAGGGGATTGTTTTTTCCTTGTCTTTCTTCTTTTTCAGCACGACAAAAGCAACCGCTCCGCCCACCCCAAAAAGAAGGATTACAACTAGTATGATAGATATATTTTTCATTATTTTATGATGTCTTTTAGGTTGTTAATACGCTGATAGATCAAATCAAAATAACTCAATGCTTGTAGTCCTGTATTTACGTTACAATCCACATTACAGGCTTTCATGTGAACTTGAATGTCTATGCCGTATTTGACTTTATAAGCTCTTACGGCTGCCATAAATCGAACAGAATCCAAAGAGTACAATTCTTTGATGGGATCACAACGCTCTGAAAAATCAAAATAATAACGGGTGGTTAAACCTTTGTGCAACCGTTCTAGAAGTGGATTGGGATCATAAGTCACGGTTTGCCCGTTCTCGTCCTTGATGTCCACTTGTACGTCTATTTCTCGTTGTTCCTTCTCTGTTCTACCTTGCAACTTTCCAAGAACAAAGACCACCATTAGCACCAAGACCAACGCACCAACACCATACAGCATCTTTTGTTTATCTGCTTTTTTCATCTGTTTTTAAAGGTTTAAAGGCGTCTTATTAATCCCTCTCGTTCTAGGGCTGCTATTGCTTCCAGTCGGGTCACTTTGTCGAAAAAGTCCATTTGCGCTTTCCACTCTTTCACTAAATTGTACATTCCCCAAGCGGCAAAAACACCTTTTCCATTACGCTTCTCGTCTACCATCCGACGATCATCCACATTATGACCATTCACCAACTTAAAGAAGTCTAAGCCCGCTCGATCGGCTTTGTACCACCATATTTGGTCGGCGCTGTGCAGGTGAGAACTTTTGTTTCCATACATTAGATTTAATCCCACCGAACCAAACCACCACGCATTCCCGCCATGCCTTACACTTGTTAAGTTGTAGCCTTGACCATCTTTGGATAAAAAGTTTTCAATATCTGCTCTTAGGGGGGCGGCATCGGGTTCAAACTTTCCGTAAACGGGATAAGTCAAGTATTGACCACCTGTGGCACCATCCACCAAACCAAACATTTTATCAATCGCTTTATTGGCGGCCGTACTAAATGCCCTGTTCCCTACTAAAGTTCGTCCCACCTTATGCTTGGCTCGGACAAAATCAGCGTCTTTTTTATTCAATTGTATCTTTTCCATTCGATCCCGTATCAAGCGCAAACCATCGGGTGAGGTCATCAATACCGCTGAATATTCGGGCGTCTTGTCGGGGCTGTCCTTGTTGACTAATCCACTGTGTTGCAGCTCTGCTTCTGTATACAAACTCGTGGCATCCGTTCGACCTTGCACGGGAGGAGCGGCTCCTCCTTTTCGCTGCTCGGGTACCTTGTCTTCTTCTTTTTTGGTCACCATCCAAATAGCAAAACCACCACCACCTAAAATCAAGACAATGGCAAGGATCAACAAGGGTAATTTTAGGTTATTGGCTTTGTCCATTTTTTGAAGAGATTAAAAGGATGATGAATAAAACCACCGCTACACCTCCACCGATCCAAACATAAGGATTCACTTTTTTTTCGGGTGGTGGTGGTGGCGTGTAGTTCGTTTCGGTCGTTGGCGTTTTTCCTGTAAACAAGGACACAAAATTGGTGATGCTATCCAAACCGCCTGCACTTGCTTCAATGATCTCTGCCGTGTCGTTTCCTTTGGTGCTTTGAGCGGCTTCTGTTCGCTTTTCACTCAAGGTGCCTGTTTTGCCGCCAAACTGCCCTTGAAAGTCGGGTTTATCAAATTCAAATTTGATTTTATTTAGTCCTGTACTCATTATTTAGCGGTTTTGATAAGGTTAAAACAAAGTGCCAACAAGACCAAAACAACACTTCCTTTAAAGGCTAGGCTTATCCCTTTTTCAAGCCCACAATACACACATTTTTTATCTTGTATTGGAGGCGTTGTTGGTGGGGCTGTTGGTGTTGGGGTAGGATTTGCCACTAAAGTGGGTTCTTTGGGCTTGGGCGTTTCTTCTACAAGCTTTAAGGCAGGTTTCTCTGCCTTGGGAGGGCTGCTTGTCGTGGTGGCTGTTGTGCTGATAGTCGCCGTATTTCTTTTTTCTGATAAAGTGCCTAAACTCATGAGTTATTTGGTTTTTGAGGTAAAAGAATAGAGGAGTATGATTAGGACGATCGCTGCAACTACTGAACTACTAATAATAAAAATTTTAGTCCGTTGTTTGCGTTCTGCTCGATCTCTAGCGTCTTGGATGACTTCGGCTTGAGCTTGCGCTCCAAATATATTTGCCAAATCTTTGCCGCTTAGTCCGTGGTTGCCGATCCCGCCGCTTAATAGGTCGATCCCTATGTCGCCTGTTTGTATATCGCCAACAACGCCCGTTTGTGCTAATGCCATAGAATTGGGTTTTGTATTTTATGGATTAAAAAAAGCCAATCACCAACACTTTGGCAATTGGCTTTAGTTATAATTAGGGTTTAGTTTTGGGGCTTATTTAATGTAAGTCGTCTCAATGGTCATATTAACCGCAACACCTTTGTAAATAGGCATTTTTAAGAAGGAAAAACCATCTAAATAGGCATTGACGCCTGTTAGGGTTCTAATGGTTGTTTGTTGGTCTTTAGAATCTGACTTTGGATAAACATGGTTATTGTCTCCAGTACTTGTTCCATCGTGTGCAAATTGACGCTCAACCACTCGACCTGTAAAATGCTTGTCGTCGTCTGCATCTACGTGAATCCCATTGATACGCAGAGCGGTGCCACGTTTTGCCAAATCGGCAATAATGTTCAAGGTGTCGGCTCCAAACGTGCCACTAACTTCTAGTTTGTTGTGGGGTGTGGTGTCTACTCCAAAAATAGGCAAGCTATCAGCATTTACTCCCAACAAAAGGTCTGTTTTGGCTGGGTTTTCTGCCACATTCGGCATCAATACCGTTAGCTCAATTTGCCCCTCTTCGCTGTGTCCTTTTTGGCTAGAAATTAAAGAATAATTGGCATCAACAATGCCTCCTTCTGCCTCTACTTCGCTGATTAATTCCCATTCCAATGGAGCATCCGCAGGCATGGGTATATACGACTTTTTGCCGTTAATCATGGCGTTTGGAGTGGCCACACATAACTCAGCCGTGATCGGGGTGTAAATTCGGATTACTTCGGTTTTCTTCATCATTAAGATTTAGTTTTTAATTGTTGTTTTAAAAAAGAGTACAATTGCTTCAACTTGCTTTGAAACCATTGAAAAGACTGTTTAATAATTGCTTGGTTGGTCACAAAGAAAAACACCAAAGAAATTAGCATGAATAGGCATTTAAAGGTATCTAATAGGATGATAATGCCTTGTTGGTGGGCGATGCTCTGAGAAAGCGTGATAATTGCCTCCGCTTGATTTTTCAAGCCATTTAACAAGAGGTCTTGTACTAGGCTGTCGATTTGGTCGCTAAGGTTGTAAACACCAACGTTAAAAAAGGTGAGTAGCCAATTGAAGGGCTTTTGTAATGCTTTCATTCTATAGGAATTTTTTCTTTATTACCATCAACAAAAGGACGGTTACGCCGACCAAAGCAATGGATAAATAATCTAGTTTGATCTCAAACACAATTTCGTTTGGAATTAGCATAAAAAATAGGGTTTAGTTTTTCATCGTAGAGGGTTTTTAGGGTTTATTTTTGGTTGTTAATTTTTTTTAATCAAAACTTTTTATGTTGTTACAAAGATGAGGCAAAAAACACCACAAAAGCGAGTTTTTATGCCTATTTTAGGGCGTTTTGTGGCGTATTTCGGGCAATTACGCCGCCTTGGTACTGCCACTCCAATAGTGGCGTATATGTTTGTTTTGAGGGGGTTGCAAAGGGGGAGTTTTTTTAATTACGGGTGTTTGGGGGAGTTTTGTTGAGAATTATATATATTTAGGTATTATTAATATTGTATATACAAACGAGTTGTGCGGCGTGCAACTCACTCGCCGTGTAAAATATGAACGAAAAAGAAAAATTCCCAACTCCTTCTCAATTTTATAGAAATATAAGACCTGAATTTTTTTCAGATTCCAAAATAGAATCCAAAGTTCTATTAACTAAAGAACAATTGGCTTTCGAAATAAGTCAAATTTCTACGAACCAAAAACATGATAGTTTTGAAAACCTTTGTCGCAGATTAGCTGAAAAATTAATCACTCCGAATTTAATACCACAAGTCGGTCCAACAGGCGGAGGAGATGGAAAAACAGATTCAGAAACATATCCCGTTTCTAACTATATTTCTGATAGATGGTTTATCAGTGAAAACAAATGGAACAAAAATGAGAATTGGGCATTTGCTATAAGTGCTAAAAAAGATTGGAAACCAAAAGTTAAATCAGATGTAAAAAAAATTGTTGAAACAAAAAGAGGTTACACAAAAACATATTTTTTTTCAAATCAAAAAATTAGGAGCAAGGATAAAAAAGAAACTCAAGACCTGATTAATGAAATACACGGAATTGAACTAATCATTCTTGATGCTGAATGGATAATTGAAAAAGTTTATAGTAATCATCTTTTAAATGAAGTAATCGACAGTTTAAACCTATCGTCTTTACATCGAGAAGAAAAAAAATTAGGAGCAAACGATCTAAAGAGGACAGAGAAATTATCTAAAATTGAAAAAACAATAAATAGCTCAGATAGAACTTTCGAAGTTGACTTTCAATTAGTAGAGGATTGTTTAGAAAGTGCCATTTTATCTAGAATGCTAGAATTGCCAAAGACAGAAGTCATAGGTAAATTTGAAAGAGCGAAGAGATTCGTAAATAAATTAAGTAATGTACAGCAAAAAATAAGAATTCATTATCAACTTGCTTGGACATTAATCAATTGGTACGACGACTATAAATCCTTTTATGAAGAATTTTTAATTGTAAAAGAATTAGTTCAAAATCACCCAAATTTAAACAACATAGAGTTTTATTTGAATCTTTCAAATATTCTTAAAACTATATCGCGTATTGAATATGTAAGAGATATACTTGTTATTGACATCGAAAAAGAAGAGAACGATTTTTTAACATTCATTACTAAGTGTGCTAATAACAAAGAAAAAATATCTACTTCTCTCCTTGCTAAATTTCATCTATCATTTTTCCAGTTGAGACGAAAAATAGAAAATGGAGTTTCAGTTTCTGATGAGTTAATAAAACTTAAAGAATACTTTAGATTAAGTGAAAAACATTTAGATATACCTTTTGAGCAACTAAAAGAGCTTATTAATGTTTATGATAAAATTCTTCCTGACAATGAAGACTATGATGATTTGATTCTTGTAATTGCAGAATTGGAATCTACCAGAGTTTCAGAATTATCTTCTGGTAAAATTTATTTGAACAGAGGAAGTACTAAATTAAAGAACAATTTAAATAAAGAAAGTTTAATCTTCTTTGGAAAAGCAGTAAGAAAACTAGCGAAAGAAGAAACACAAAACGAATTTTATTTTTGCTTAATGCTATTAAGCGAAGCATATTCGAATCTAGGCTTGTATTGGGCTGCTAACAATTGTATAATTTCTGCTATTAACCTTTACATAAACGAATTCTTTACTACAGGTATAATTAATCTAAGACTCTATAAAAGTATTGAACAAATTTTAAAGAATGAGGTTATACTCGGACGTATCCCTATATTACTAACTTGGTATGAATTATTTAATGTCATAAAATATTATTTCGAATCAGAATTAAATTCAGAAAATGACGAGATGCCTATTGAAAACCTCATAGATGGTTGTCTTTCTACAAGATTATTAAATACTAGTTTTGAAAATTTCAAAGAATTATCGGATTTATCAGATATTTTGGCAAAAAATGGACTTTGGCTAAGCGCTGATTCCGTTTTATATTTATTAGGACATGAAGATTCAATAGAGGTTAATGAAACTAAAAGTCCTTCATATACAAAAGAAAACTTCAAAGAGTTCTATAATAAATTAGCAAACCAACCATTTGTAAATCAAATGGCTTTTGAATCTAATTTTTTAAATAAAAATGAGATAACCTCTTATACTAGAATCCTAGGAATAAAATTTATTATCAATTCAAAAGATGACATACATCTTTTAATTTTAGGAGAAACCATTTTTGCTTATTTGGAATCATTTTTAGCAACCGCTTTTGAGGACGCATTTCCATTATCTGAAAAAATCATACTAAATATTAAATATGATAAATTAAATAAGTTCTTCGAGATAAGACATGAGAGTAAAAACTTGTTTGATTTATTTATTAAACAAGATTATATCTGTAAACCAGAAGATATATCTAAATTAATGAACGAATTGATATCTCTAATTATTGGGAGAAACTATTTGTTCAAAGATTATAAAGCTTTTTTTGAAAACTTGTACAAAAATGACGAAGTTCATGAAAGATTAGCTTTAATAATTGAGCATGAAAAATTCTTGATAAACATTTTAACTTCAGAACCTAAATTCTTTCTTAAAAACTGGATAAAAGAAAACAATAAAAACTTTCCTTTACAAAGAACTTCAAACCCTATCGAAATATCCATATCTGATTTGAAAAAGGATGTTACAGATAAAGGAAAACCAGATTTTAATTCTGCAACTCATAAAAACATGAGAGCAGAAACAATAATTGACACTTATCTATGGGACAAAGCTAAATGGAAAGCTTTTGGTTTGGTTGTGGCATTGCCACAACCAAACCCATTTGGAATTATGCTGACTTTTGAAGATGAAGAGGCAGGAAAAAAAATATTTAAAAATTGGATAAAAGAATATGGGAAAATTGATAAAGAGGAAATTATTTCTATATCAATAATTAAAGGTATTAGAAAAGATAAACCATATTGGTATAAAGTTTTAGTGAGTAAGAATATAAAAAAAAATGAAATCAAAGATGGTAGTTTTGTTTCTTTATCATCTCGATTTCATAGAATGGAACCTACTAACAGTAACAATTTAGATAATCTTATTAACGGTTACAACCATCTTAATAAATACCTATTAATTCCTGCACATATTGATAAAGATTTTAACATAAAACCATTCCCTGAATTAGGAATACTTAAAACTAAATTGAAATTTATTAATGCTTGGGAAATTGGAATTGATGAACCAGAAAGAATTGTTATAACAGAAGATGACGACCCAATTATTCCACATAATATAGAAAACGCTCCAATTCTAGAATTATTGAAAGAAAAAAATAAACGAGAATAAAGCAAGACTGGACAACACGGTGTATAAAACATAGCTAATAAATACTAAACTGATAGGTCAGTGTATATTTACAAAAACCAACAAACTTAATTTAGAAAAGAAAAATTAAAAACAAAACATAAAAATTCGGCTCTATATTAATCCGAAAATTAGTATTTCTAAATATGCTATGTTCTATACACTAATCGTTAAATAGCAAAATATGAAACTAAAATCATTTCCCTTTAGCTCCAAATCCAAATAACCGAACCCCAACATTTACAGAATGCACATTTTGTAAAACATCATAATCATAACCAACCGCCCAACCCTTCGCACTTACAAACTGCAAACCAAGCCGAACGCTTGAAAATTGGTTCACATTGCCCCCAACACCACCCGTTAGCATCAAGGTATTAACGGGCGTTGGAACAGGCTTTAAAACCTCTATTTTCTTAGTAATCAATTTGGGTATTTTTAACTTATAATCCAAGGCATTATTCAAAAGCGATCCTTTGACCGTCGATTCATAATAAAGCGTCAAATTCTCGTCCTCTATACTATCCCTGTATAAGTTCGCCTTTTCATGCTTAGAAGTGTCAATTTTAGCGGTTGGAACGCTGCGTCCTGTGCTGTCTACATAAACAATAATAGGCTTTGGGGTGGGCTGCCTTGGCATCTGTATAATAATAGGCGGTGGTGCTGTCGTGTCGATAGATATAATTCTTTCTTGAGGCGGTGCTGTTGGTTCTGTTGAAAAACGAACGTTTATTATATCCGAGAGCAAATAAAAAGTACTAAGCGCAAGGTTTGCAATAAGCAAAATATACAACAATCTATTTTTGTTTTGACTCGTCATGGTTAAGAATGGTATTTAATAAAGTTTTCGATAATATCCACCACATAGGCGGCAGCTCTGTCTCTTCCTTCGCTTGATAGCAGATACTTTTTGCATTCCTCGTAATTGTCCATAAAGAACAGCTCCAAGATAATAGCAGGGTTATCTGTCTTGGCGAGTATATCCCAATTCTTGCGCTTAATCCCTCGAAATTTGCTTTCGGGAAAATGCTTTTTAAATAAAGCTTCTGTCCATCTTGCTAAGGCTTTCGTTTTAGAACTGGATTGTCTAGCGATCCAAGTCTCGCAACCATGACCACCGCCTGCATTAGAATGTAGATCAATTAAAAAAGTCCTCTTTTGGTTCTTTTTGTATAAGTAATCTGCCCTTGAAATTCGGGTACCCATTCTAATATCTTGCTGTTCAGGTACCAAGTCATAAAAAGGAATGCCCTTTGCGGTCAGCTGCTCGATCACACGAGCTTTAATCGCTCGGTTGTATTCCCCCTCGTAGATGGTGGTACCATCCTTAAAAGTGTAGCGTTTGCCCTTGGTTTGGTACACGCCGCCAATCATGCCGCCGTGTCCATTTCCTAGGACTGGAATTAGTCTGTTCATGGTGTTTAAGAGTTGTTTAAGTCTGTTTTGTGTTCGGCTTGAACTTCAAATCTTGTTTGATTTAGATAGGCTTCTAAAATACGTTTGTAGTGACTTCTTTCGTATCGAGAAGGTTTCCCCTTGGGCTTAATTCTTTTGTTGAATTTTGGCAGATAATAGCGTTTTAAGACCGTTTCTATATTCCGAAATAATAGATTGCTTTCTATTATTTCAAAAGTGAGTTTATTTCGGTTTAATTCGCTCAATGCACCACCTTTTTGAAAGTGGCGCATCACTGCCTTATAAATGTTTTTAGATGATCCGACAAAAAGAACGGTTTCGTTTCGGCGTATGAGGTAAATGCCTGTTTTGTTGCGGAATCTGCTTAAATGCTTTTGAGGAATGGGAGTTTGAACGGTCAAAGTTTGTCCTTTGACGCTCATAATTTATAGATTAATGGTTAAAATTCAAATGTATTAAAAAATTCGTCTAAATCAATCACTTTATTGCCCTTTTTGGTGACTTCAACAAATACAAATTCGTCGCCTTCTCCATAGTGAATTAGTAGGCGTCTATTTTTCAAAGCTTTCAAGATCATTTTTGTTGTATCTTCTGTCCCTAATTCATCCAATACATAGCCTTTTACAATTTCGGGCATGGTCTCCAATTGCTTTTTAAACAATTCTTGAATCAAGGCGCCTGCATCAAACGCTCCAACCTCTTTTTTGTGGTGGTCAAAGAATTTGCCAACTGCATGATTTTGCATTCTTAGCAAGACTAAAGACGTTTCAAAAGGATTACATTGGTGTTTGTCTGCCGTTTCTAAGAACAAAGAATCTAGCATCATGCTTAGGTCTTCTCTAATCTGTGGCAATCGCTTAAAAAATAGTTTCTTAAATTGTGCTTTTGGGTCTAATTTATCAAAAATGGACATGGTTTAAGTTGTTTTTTTAGTAGTTTTTGAATTGGTTTTCTTTCTTGGTTTCTTGTAAGGTGTATAGGTCAATTTCCCTGTATTCATTACTAAAGTACAATAGCTATAATCAGGTGCTTTTTTGAGCTTATAATAAGCTTGTTGTAATTGTAGAAAGTGCGGTATTTTATCACTTTTTTGTTTCGGTGGTGCAACATTATTTTTGAAAAATTTAGCCATTGTTAAGGCATTCCAAGCTCCATTGGGAAACATATTCGGATCGTGAAAAATCAAGCATATCCAAACGTTGATGTGTTTCGCTCGATAGAAACAAGCCTTTTGTGCTTTGGTCAATCGTGAGGTCAAAATATTAGTCGCATCGTCAATGATGAAGAACAAACCACTATAACGACCTTTCATTTTTAACTGTTTGTACAAAAGGGTTTCTGTCAGTACCTCGTCCGCTTCCATTGCTTTTACCTTCTTGCCTCTAAACTTTTTCATATAATGCGTGGCAAATTCATAATCTTTGCCCTTGTACGTGAAATATAAAACTTCTTCTTTTTTATCGCTCCAAAGTTCTATTTCTTCATAGCCTTGCCAATCTTCATCTCGTCCAGAGTTGTACACAAAAATAGTTTGTCGGTTACAATTGGCAACGAACTTTTGTAGATCGTAGGTTTTGCCGCTGTGCTGTCGTCCGAAATAGGCAAGGAAAAACGGTTTGTTATCCATAGCCTAATATTTTTCTTATTTCTCTATCCTTTTTCCCTTGGTCGATTAGCTCCTGCACTTCGGGGCTTGGTAGTTCGTCTGCCAAATCAACCTTTAAATAAGTGCCTTTGGGGGTTCGGTTGTATTTTCCTGCCGCATTGGTCTCAAATACTTTGCGCTGCTCTTGATACTCCTTTAAATGCGTGTAATCGCTTTGCGCCTCTCCTGCTTCCTCGTCTTCCGTTTCTGTGATGGTGTCGGTCTCTGTGTTGGGTTGGTTGAAGTTTTTTGAAGTCTTTTTCTTTTTCTCCTCTTTTTGCAACTGGAATCTATCTAAGAGCGCAACTCCCAAAGGTGGCAACGTCCACATTGCCAAAGCTGCCATTAAGGCTCCAAATGGCGACAGCTCGGTCACTTCTTTTGTGGCTAAATATTCTTTGATACATTCGATTAGAATATCTTTCATTTCCTCGTCTGCCACATACTCGCCAAAATGCTCGCCGCTTATTTTGCTGCAAAGATTCGCTTTGAATAAATCCGCTTTATCTAAAAACTTTGCGCCCAAGCGTTCTAAATTCTTACGGTTCTTTTCGCTGCTAATGCGTTCTTTTACTTGCTCTATTTTTTCAGTAGGTGGCGGTGCTTCCTCGTCGCTGTTTGGCTCGCCTTGGTAATCTGCCAACGGGTCGCCCTCCTGTTCTTCTATATCGTCCAAATCCAAGTCCTCTGCCCCTTCCTCGTCCTCGTCTTCCCAATCGTTCATCAATTGGTCAAAGTCGGTTTCTTCCTCTTCGGAGTACTCCTCCTCTAAACCATCCATAAAATTATCAAAGTCAGTTTTTTCTTCCTCGATAAAATCGCCTATTTCCTCCTGTAGTGGTTCTTTTTCTAGATTGTCGTCCTCTTTTTCGCTCATGTATTTTAGGTTGTTTTTTAATTTTTGAAAATCCTTTTGAAAACGTTTTGAAAACTCTTTTGAAGAAAAATTGAAAAAACCTTGAAAAGTGCTTTTTTAGCGTTTAAACGCATTTATTTGTTTTTGAAAACGTTTTTATTTTCTTTTGAAAAGCTTTTGAAACTATTTTGAAAACTCTTTGAAAATGGCTTTTATTTTTCTTTTAAATCGTTTGTAATTCTTTTAGAATTTCTTTTAAATAATTAATCGCTTGTATCCTTCCCAACTGTTCAGAAATCGTTACTTTTTCAAAGCCTTCTGAACGATCCGACAAAAACAAGGGATCATCCTCTTCAATGTCAAATAAAGCGTTGTACTCCTCCTCTTCCAGTGCTTTTATTTTTGCTTCAATTTTCGCACAAGCAATCCGCTTGGTACGGTCGGGCTGTGGATCGCTTTGGTGATTGCCTTGCACAACGCCCTCTTGGAGCGTTTCTCGGCACTTACTCACATTTAGAGTTGTAGTCCTAGTAACTTTGTAATTCTTGCCTAAAATGGCAATTTTTGAACCTTTGCTTAGTTTTAAATTTTGGTTGCTCACGATAAATAATTTTAATAGGTTATTAGATTAGTTTTTAATAATTATTTGCGGTTTTGTTGGCGGCTCTTTTTTGCCAATTTTTTGCGCTTTCTGCGTTTGGTGATCGCTTTTTCTTTGCAGCGCTGCTTCTGATCTGTTGGAGGGCTACAACTTGGCTCTAAGTCGTCCCAAGCTAAAGAAGGAGGTGCGTTTTTTTCAATCTCTTCTACTGTGAAAAATTTCCCATCAACAGAGACTTTGTGTTCTTGTCTATACTTATAAAGTCCTTTTCTTCTGTTTAAGTCTTCTTTTATATCTGCTTTTTGAACTTTGTTTTTATCGGCAAAAAACAGATTCATAAAAAGGAAGACTAAAAAGCCCAACAAGCCCACCACGGCAAAAAAAGGCAGTCCAACAACGATTTTAAGAAATTTTAAAAAGTGATGCATTGATTTTAAAGTTTAGTAGGTTAATAATGTATGTCTACAAAACTATGTCACACCTATAATAAAAAAAAGGTTTCGTAGACCTCCCCCCTTCATTTTGTGGCGTAATTCGACACTTTTCCTCCTAAAACAAAAAAAGCACCCCGTTTTTTGGAGTGCTTTTGTTTCATAGTAGAGATATTAATAATTAGAACCCTGTGTCCAATGAATTATTTTTCCTTCAAAATCTTTCCATTTAAAATAGTCCCAAAAATCCTTAACCGTGTCGAAACCATCATTAAATGCCAATTCTTGAATTTCTTCTTTGCTTAACTCTCGCCCATCTATTGATACACCGTTGGCATCATTAAAAATATTTCTGATTTGTATGGTTTGAATTGCTGTAACTTTTAGAATAGGTGCAAATTGAAAGCGTTTGGTGTCGTAAGGATTGATAACAAAATGAATCTTAGTTCCAACCTTCCAACGATCTTTTTTATCTGCTCTTATCGTGTGTATTTTCGGTTTGACACTTTTATTATAATCGCCCCACTCTACCCCTGTTTTTAGTCTATATCCATTGTAATATTGATTGTATAAACTACAAAATGAATGATTATTCATTGCTAGTATTGAAGCCCAAATTTTTAATACAAAATGGTTGTCTTTTTTATTAAATTTCTCTTTATATATTAAGTTCATGTTTTCTGTTTTTGAAATACAAGCCACCAATTAAAGTGGCTTGTGCGGTGGATTACTTATCTTCTTTCAATCGCTTCTTACGTGCTTTTACCATACACGACCTAGAACAATATTTATGATTCGCTGAATTATGAACAAAAGGCGTTGCACAAGCAGGACAAATCCTTGTAAACTCCTTTTTTACCTTCTCTACTTCAATAGTTTTCTCTGTAACTTCTGTAGTTTCGTTCACTTCCTCATAGTCAATAAAACTAGGCTTCTTTTGCTGTCTTGGACTGCCTGTAACTTCTGTAGTTTCGGGGTGTACTTCTGTAGTACCCCTGTGAACTTCTGTAGTTCCTTTTTGCTCTTTTTCAACTGATTGCGTTGAAACTTCTGTAGTTCCTCCTTTTTCTTTTTCCTTGCGGCATTCGGTATGGTACCACCACGAAAAACACAGGGAGAGTAAAAAGAGAACTTCAAAAGTTACGGCAGTAATGACCAATTGTTTGCCTAGTTCTTGACGTTCTTTTGTTACCCGTTCAACTTCTGTTTGATAAGTGGCACTAACCGCTGCTTTTGTCCTTTGGTTGGCTTCATTTAATGCCCTTAACGCTTCATCTTTTTGCCCTTGCAGAGCTTTAATATCCTCATTGTATTCTTTGATTACTTTGGAATCTTTACTGGATAGACGACCTTGCCAAAGTCTATTTTTTCGGTACTGGTTGCGCTCGGCTTCCTTGTCAGCGATCCGTGCTGCAAAATCTGAATTAATAGCATCCGAACTTTTTAAAATGGCGCTAGTTTCTACAGCATCCGCAATAAAAAAGGAAGGCAAAATTTTTGCACCTTCAACTGAAATGTAAATACTCGCACATACTGTGATCACAGCGAGTAGGGCAGGAAATTTTTCTATTTCTTTGTACTGGAATGCGCCTTTCATTACATCGTTGGTTGATTCTCGTTTGATGGCTTCTATCATCAATACCAAGGCAGCGGCACAAGCAACACGAGCAATTAAATTGATACCAACAAATAAATAAGATAGCATCGTAAATGCTGTGGTAAGGCTGGCAAATTGAGCAATGATACTCATGCCTATAAATGCCGCATTTGCCATTGCGAAACGCTCGGAGAATCGTTTGTGCTTAAATTTTTCCTCTAAGGTTTTGTCTAATCTGAAATTGAAGATTTGAACATTTAGTTTCTTTCTCTTCTCTGAATGTGGATTTTTTGAAAAAGTTGTCATATTTTTATCGTTTTAAAAGTTGTCGGGGGAGGTATAGTTGCTGCTATACAGCCCCTATTTAATTCGTCTTATAAATAGGAGATCATCTGTAGAAGAATCTGTATCATTAATTGTTGAAATTTCAACAACTTTATATTTTACATTCTTTGCATCTAACTTTTTTACAACAGCTTGATATTCTTTTCTCTCTTTTGACAAAAAGAGCTTTGCACCTGCTAAACTCCAAGCAGTACACAATCTATTTTTCTTACCAAATGAATTAAAATATCTTCTTTTTTCATGTCCTTTTATTAGAAGAGCTACTGCTCTTTTATTATCAATCATAATACTATGTTTAAGTTGTTTTAAGTCTTCTTTCTTATCGTCTTTTAAGCTGCCAATAACGAGCACGCCTCTTGTCGCTTTCTCTTGTTACGGTCTTTTGCTGAAAGCCTAAAAAGTGCATTGCACGCCCAATTTTTGAAACCGTAACATCTTTACTAAGGTTATAATCTTTCTCTAGCTGCTTCCAAATTTCAGTACTGGACAATAACTCTAAATCGCTATCTTTCTTTGTGTATGGCTCGAACATATCCATAATTAAATAGTGTTCGTTTGCCAACTTCTTAAACCCTTGCTGATACTTGTCTATTTGATTTTTTTCTTTAACGGTAGGGAGGTAGAACCAATTCTCCTTAAACAGCTTATAAGCTTGCGCCCACATCTTACGAATGTCTATCTTTTTAAGCTCATTTATATTTATTGGCTCGGTCAATTGAAAAGGAACAAAACGCCTATTTCCTGTGTCGTCTTGTAGTATCTCTATTCGGTTCGCTGTACCGCAAAAATTCGCTATTCTAGGAGCTAATTTCGAGGACTTGGCATAATGCCAACGTGCCTTAATTCTAGGCATTGTAACCGCACTTTTTAGGGCTTCCCATTCTGCCTCTTTATTCAAGACACTAAATTGTTCATCTAACACCACTAAAAAAGTATCTGTTAGCAGGATCATACTATCTTTATTTTTTAGATCAATATGCCCTGTAAAAACATACTCGGGACTAAACAGAGAGGTAAAAAAAGTAGTTTTATTGGTGCCTTGATCACCACATAAAATAATACAATGATGATTGGTGCAATGTCCTTCAACAAATACATTGGCAACAGAAGCAACTATCCATTTTTTAAACACATTCAAAAATAAATCTTTGGGCGCATCTGTTTTCACCAACTTAGCTACTTGTGCAATGTAATCTGTCTTATCTTCTCCTAAGTGGTTGCCCCAACCTTCAAACTTTTCTTTCAAAGGGTGTACTTGCTTTGAAAAATGGCTTAAAATAACGCTTTCCAATACAGCAGGAGTACACTTGACACCATGCAATTTTAAAGCCCTAGAAATAGAATTATATTCTAGTTTATCCATTTCTTTAAACTCTTTCCACTCCTTTAAACGATACTCTTCTCGTTTCTTTAATATATTGATTCTGAAATCAAAAAACTTATCGAGCGTTTGTTCTACTATTCTTTGATAAGCAATAGAATCTTGTATTTTGCTATCAAGTTCTAGTATTTCGTCTGCGCTCAATTCGGGAATAGATATTTTAAATTCCTCGGCTTTGCTTGCTTGGTATAATTCGGGGACATAATCCTCCTTTTTATCTTTAGGTTTTATAGCTTCTGTTTTGCCATTATCCTCTGCCCATGTCGCATAAATACCGACCTCCTTTATATTCTCAAACGCCCAATGTACAACACTTTCAGCCTGTTTTAAATTCGTGTCAACCGTTACCAAGTTATTCTCTACAAAATACAGACATTCTTCTTTTGTCACTCCATATTTGACACACTCTATAGCAAATTGTTTTCTATACTCATGCCTTTGACCATTCACAAAAGAAAAGCCATTTTTTTCTATCTTATTAATCGCTTTTGTTATGCAATCATAATCTACATTATTAACAGGAATAGAAGGCGTTGGAGCTTCTTTTTTAGGCTTTTCAAATAATGTCGGTTGAAACTCAAAAAGTGTACTATCTTCATTAAATAACAAGGTACTATCAACAGAGACAAAACACAACCTATTAAAGTTAGAGCTTGACTTGTCATCTTCTACTCCTGTCAATTCAAAGAAATACGATCTAACAGCTTTAAAAGCGTTGGCGTGCTGTTGTGGGTCTTTATTTGTTGTCCTTACCAAAACCTTATAACCATTTCCCGAAGGGGAGTAAAAACAAGCAAACGTAAATTTGCAGTTTTTCACCTTGTCGATCAACGCTAGTAAGGTAAATATTTCTAAATCATCGTAATCTAAAACAACAATTCCATTGTATTCTATTAGATGCCTTTTGGTTGGCGGTATAGGGCGCTTTTCTTTGGTCTTTTTATCCGTTGTCCACGCTTGACCAAATCGTCCAGAAGGAGTAAAACAAGGCAAGTTTAGTTTTTCATTCGTGTATGCCTTCTTTCCTCTTAAACTCAAAGCCGTTCGACAATCAAACACGGGTTGACCATATACACCCTTTTGTATTTCTTTAAAAATATCTTCTAATTCAAAATGTCCTTTCTGTATTTTATACAAACCATTTAATAAGGTTACTTTCATGTTTTTGTGTATTTTTTATGATGAGGAAGTGGTATCTAATCCAATAAACTAAAGTACTGTCTAGCAGTCATTCGGTCGATGCTGCATTCGTAGTTAATTGCTAAATCAAGGGGGGCGGCATGAATTTCTTTTGCTATGTCGAGCAACAACTCAAAAGGCATTATTTGCGGTCTGTTCAATGCTAACGTAATGCTATACTTTGTCCAGTTTGGCAATTCGTATAAACTGTTAAATTGTTCTGTACTTAGTCCTTTTTCGCAAAATTGGCGAAATGTTTGCTTGTGTTTGTTTGGCATCTTTATAATAGTTTTTAATTATATTATTTTTTGTCAATCTGTATAAAAGAAACATTGGGAGGATTTCCCACAAAACAGACTAAATCCGTTTTGTTTCCTGCTCCTTTTTTCTCAATCGCTGCTCTAGCTTTTTGAACAGCACCTTTGTAAAATCCATTTTTAACCGCTTTAAAAAAGTCTTTCAATGACATACACATCTTTTTAGGCATGGCTACGCCTAACCGCCTTTTATGGCAGTCTTACGCAACATTTGTAAATAAATTGATTTGCTAGGCGGAAGGGGATCGAACCCTTCTGAACATTTCCCCAAATATTCTACTTTCCATCAAGTCGCCTAAACCGTACAAACTTCTATTCCCCAATAGATAGTAATACACAGCTTTTTTATATCTTTATCTCTAATTTTTATTTTTGAGTAATGAATTTTAATATTCGACAACCCAAATCTAAGCATAAAAATACTCATTTGCAAACTTTTGTGATAACAAAAATACCCTATAGGATACTTTTATTACAAGCAGACAGATATAAAACCTTATGAATGAAAGATTTAAGTATATGTTATTTTTTTTAAAAAAAACAGAAACTACTCTAGCTAGGGAACTAAATGTATCAAGAAATACAATAACCAAAATAACAGGAGGAACAAATCAACCAAGTTCAAAAGTACTAGTTCCTCTAGCCGAAAAATTGAATATCAATATAAACTGGCTATTACTTGGAGTAGGTGAAATGTTTATAAATCCGCCCATTACAGACACTAAAAATATATCGGGGGATGTTGGATTTTTACAAATCGGCGATGATAACAAAAACGAGAAAATTAATATAAAATCTAACAAAGATAATACTTATCATAATGTTAAAAGCGTAGAAAGCCTCATACAGCAACTAAAAGAGAAGGATAAGCAGATAGCAGCCAAAGACGAAGTTATTCGCTCTAAGGATGAAATTATTCGCTCTAAAGACGAAATTATACATTTGCTCAAAAACAAATAAGACCATCAACCGTGGCAGTATCAAAGTAATTCAATTGAATTGCTCAAAAGAAGGTTTAATGCAATCAACAAAAAACTAAATCCCTAAAAATCAACCTTTTAAGATTTTTTCAAAAAATAATCACAGCAAATTTTCAAGAAAATTAAAACCACAAAGAACTATTTTTCAATGACTTAAACCCTTAAACACAGAAAACCCTTATACCCCCCTATATTATATAAAAAGGGAGTATATAGAGAAGCGCACAGGAAGCGCATAATGCACTATTTTTCAACAACTTACAGTCTTTAATATTTCTAGGGGTTCCGATACTCTCCACAAAACAAAAATCTAAACACCTAACTATCAGGTGCTTAGATTTTTTTTATTTAGATAAAAGAATTCGGACACAGTGAATGGCAATTTCTAAATCCCACGAAAAAACCGCTCCACAAACTCCAAAACACGCTCCAAAACACGCTCTCCAACTGTTCGCCTCTGCAGCAATTTAGGGCGCACCTCCATTGTTTTTACCACCGCATCCACCAAAGGAACACGATGTGTAAACAAATAATTATCAATCAGAGCTTGTAATTTATTAGGATGGAGGTGTTCCGTTTCGCATAACTCGGCAAAGGCTTGGCGGCGCTCTATATCCCAAAACTCCTCAAAAGCTGTTGGTATATCGTTCGTATCACTAATATTGGGCAAATTCTTCAAGATAAATTTTTCAATCAATTCCTTTTTGCTACGAAGCTGAATTTCTCCCGTCAACAAGTCCATAATAGCCTGTTGTTTCTTCTTCTTGTCCTTCTCTCGGCTTCTGCTCAACTCTGCCAATAAACGAAGAATATACGCCACATTAACCTCATCTCGATGGATCAGCTCCAATTCAAAATCAACATCATCCAAAATAGACACCTTTTCCTTTTGTCGTTTGGACTTTTGATAAATATCTAAATATTGCGTTTTATAATCTTCAAACTCCTGCTCTGTCATATCCAAGTCCTCAAAACTAAAATCTGCCAACGTGCTCATCGTATTTTTGACACGCATCAACTCCCGAAAAGCTTTCACAAATTCCAATTCTTCGTCCTCACTGGGCAAGTCGTGAACAGAATCAATGGTTGGGACAATATCCTTGAGATGCTCCAGAGCAGCGTTGAATTTCTCCACATAGTTCTCGTAAGGCTGCATGATAATAATATCTTTTGCATTCTTATCCGAAAATAAGGCAATTGCGTCATCCGTTGCTTTCTTGAGATTCCTAAAAACAACAATATTACCCTGTGACTTCTTATCTCCTACAATTCTATTTGTGCGAGAATATGCCTGTATTAAGCCGTGATATTTTAAATTCTTATCAACAAACAAGGTATTCAGCCTTGGACTGTCAAAACCTGTTAAAAACATATTGACCACCAATAAAAGGTCTATTTCTTTATTCTTAACTCGTAAGGAAATGTCTTTGTAATAATTATAAAAAAGCTTACTATCTTTTGTACTATAAGGCGTTCCAAATTCTTGATTATAATCTACGATAAACGCATCAAGTTTTTCCCTACTATGTGCCGTTTTGTAAGCATTTTTTTCTTCTGCAACTTCACCATACGTATAAAATCCATCGGCATCTCCATCTTTTTCATTCGCTCCATAACTAAAAATAGTTGCTATTGTCAAATCATGTTTACCTGCTTCTTTTTTTGCCTTAAACAAGTCATAATATTGAATTAAAGTATCAATACTAGCAACACAAAACATGGCTGTAAATTGTCTTTTATGTGTTTTTCGGTCGTGATTGGCAATAATATAATCCACAATCTTTTCCAAACGCTGAGGCGAGTCCAGGAGTTCTTTCGTATCAATTTCCTCTACCTCTATATCTATTTCATTTTTAGAGCCTTCCTTCTCTCGATATTTGCCAACATACTCAATGCTGAATTTTAAAACATTCTCATCTTTTATAGCATCTGTAATCACATATTTATGCAAACACTCCTCAAAAAGCTCTGAGGTCGTGCGCTTGCCCAATTCGTTCTTAATGGCATTCTTAGCAAAAATAGGCGTTCCTGTAAAACCAAACAATTGGCTGTTTTTAAAAAAGCTTTTTATTCTTAAATGCGTTTGCCCAAATTGGCTGCGATGACATTCATCAAAAATAAAAATCATGCGCTTATCTTGCAGCCTTTCCATTTGGCTCAAATACCGCTTTTTTTCAATCGTATTGTTTAGTTTTTGTATGGTGGTAACGATCAACTTTGTATCGTCGGTCAATTGCTCGACTAGTTTTTTGGTGTTGTCCGTACCATCCACACTTCCTTTTGAAAACGAGTTGAACTCTTTCATCGTTTGATAATCCAAATCCTTCCGATCCACGACAAAGACAACTTTGTGCACCTGTGGCAAAGCGGTCAAAATCTGACTGGCTTTAAAAGAAGTCAAGGTCTTGCCCGATCCTGTGGTATGCCAAATATAGCCGTTTTTATTCGTCTCTTTGACTTGCTTTAGAATTGCCTCTGTCGCATAATATTGATAGGGTCGTAAAACCATCAATATCTTAAGCCCTTCATTTAAGACAATGTATTGGGTGAGCATCTTCGACAAATGCGCTGGCTTCAAAAAAGCAGCTGCAAAATCTTCCAAACGATGGATTCTTTTATTATTCGTATCCGTCCAATAAAAGGTCTGCTTAAAGCTCTGTCTTTTATTGTTCGCGAGGTATTTTGTATTGATTCCATTGCTAATAACAAAAATCTGCACGTACAAAAACAAGCCCTCAGAAGCACCATAAGAATGGCGTTGATAACGATTGATTTGATTAAAGGCTTCCTTCATTTCTAAGCCTCTACGCTTCAATTCTATTTGTACCAAAGGCAAGCCATTCACCAACAAAGTTACATCATAGCGGTTTTTATATTTCCCTTCTATGCTTACTTGCTGGGTGACTTGAAACCCATTTTTGCTCCAATCATAAGCATCTATAAAACCCAAATACAACTTTTCGCCATTGTCTCGATCAATGGTCACTCGATCCCTTAAAATCTTTGCTCGTTTAAAGGTATTGCCTTTGTTTAGATGGTTCAAGACTCGCTTAAACTCTGTTTCAGACAATTGAACTTTATTGAAGCGTTCTAATTGCTTTTTTAAATTGCTCAATAAATCGGCTTCGTTGCGAATGGGGGCAATTTCATAGCCTATCCCATTCAATTGGGCAACGAGATTGTCTTCTAAGATTTGTTCGGGTTGATGTGCCATGTCTTAGGGCGTTTTATTATACAAATAATTGCTGTAACAAGCCTTTTTTGAATTGTTTGGTTTTCTCTAATTGTTGTTGGCTTTGTTGTATTTTATCGTCTATGCTGCTTAGGAAATTGGCTATTTTTTGTTGTTCTTTTACACAAGGAAACTCTATCGTTATCTTTGATAAATTTGTTTTAGATATACCTAAGACAGAAACACCTGTGGCTATTACCATAACTTTATGTCTAATATCCCAGCATTGCATCAGATAAGACTTAAAACCTAATGCCATTTTTGTATTTGAACGAGCTATATATGTATGTAAACCAGCAACTAACCTTTCATTATTTAAATTTACAACCTCTATTGACTTTCCTATATCTGCATAATCTTCAGATGCATCAGCAATAACTAAATCCCCTTCTTGACAATAATCCTCTTCCGCAACTTTAGAAATATCTACTTCTTGATTTAGATATGGAACTTTCTCTTTTGATAAATCTAGTAAGCCTTTAAATTTAGTATGTATATCTCCATAATGAATATTCTTGACCTCACCAGAATCATAGTTTAAAAGATTACGAGAAAATGAATTTGTGCGAATAAAAGAAAATATTTCTCCAAACCTCTTAACCTCCCAATCCGCAAACGCCTCCCCATTATCATCCTTAAAGCGAATTTTCTGACTAAAAATCTGCTGCATTACCCCTTTTTTGTAGTCCTCCAAGAGGCTTACTTTTTGGCGGAGCTGTTCGATTTTTTTGTCTACCGAAGATAGGAAGTTGGCTATTTTTTGTTGTTCTGGGAGGGTGGGAATATTTACCTTCAACTTAGCAAATGCTTGTTGACCTAATGTCTTATTTCTACCTGCTCCTCCAGGAGATGCTAACCCTAATAGATGTTTACCTTTCTTTCTTAGGAAAAAATACATAAGAAAATCTAGATTAACTTTATCTTTTATTGGCTTATACATTGGGAAACGATGAGAAGCAATCATCCCTAATTCCTTTTCTGTTGTTCTTGCAACTGCATGTTCCCAAGCAAATACAATATTGACAATAAACATATCAGGCTGAACCCAAAAGACTCTTTTATTCCCTAATATTTTTCCTGTGACAGGTTCTTTATAAAAAATACCCTTCCCATGTGATCGAATTCCAATTTATTGATAAAGAGTTGTTTCTTTTACATCTACAGGTTTAGAGACTCTATTAACAATTTCTTCTACTGAAATAGATATCCAACTATCAGTAAAATCTAAAAATCGTAATATTGGAAATTTAGTTTTTTTTATTTTTTGCTCAACAATATTCATTGGTTCTATATTAAAATGGGGTATCAAGATTTAATTCTTTACAAAAAGCAGCAATGATTTTATCTGAATTGGCAATATCTTTATTAAGAGTTTTTATCTTTTTTGAAACACTTCTTAGATCTATAATTTCTTCTTCTTCAAATGTATCTACATATCTAGGAATATTAAGGTTATAATCATTCTCTATAATTTCAGTTATAGGAGCTACATAACTATACTTATCTTCTATTTTGCGATTTCTATAAGTGTCTATAATTTTACTAATATCTTCTGGTCTCAAAATATATTGATTAGTTCCTTTTTCATATCCTTGACTAGCATCTATAAATAGAATATTATCTATATCTTTTCGTTTTTTCTTCAGAACCAAAATACAAGTTGGAATATTAGTTCCATAAAAGATATTGGCAGGCAAGCCAATCACCGCATCCAAGTAATTGCAAGTTTCAATCAAATGTTGACGAATCAAGCCCTCCGCTGCACCACGGAACAAAACCCCGTGTGGCAAAACAATCGCCATTGTGCCAGCTTCATCCAAATGATGAATCATGTGTTGCACAAAGGCAAAATCTGCCTTGGATTTAGGGGCTAATTTGCCATAAGCAGAAAAACGGTCGTCGTTGTTGTGCAAAGGATTTGCCGACCACTTGGCAGAAAAAGGAGGATTCGCCACAATGGCTTCCGCTTTTAAGTTCGGGTGTTGTGGTTTCTCTAGGGTATCTTCTTGCTTGATGTCAAACTTACTATAATGAACATCGTGCATGATCATATTCATACGAGCCAAATTGTAGGTCGTACGGTTCATTTCTTGCCCATAAAAGGTAGAAACTTGTTGTACTTCTTTGGCAACTCGCAACAACAAAGACCCAGAGCCACAAGTGGGATCGTAAACCGATTTCAATTTTGTTTTGTTGGTGGTCACAATCTTAGCCAAGACCATAGACACCTGTTGTGGCGTATAAAATTCCCCTGCCTTCTTCCCTGCTCCACTCGCAAACTGCCCAATCAAATATTCGTAGGCATCGCCCAACACATCGGCTTCGGTATCTTCTAACTTAAAATCAATTTTATCCAAATGCGCCAAGACTTTTGCCACCAAGGTATTTTTGTCCTTTTCCGTGCGCCCTAATTTAGTCGAGGTCAAATCCAAATCTTCAAACAATTGCTCAAAATCGTCCTCGCTCCCTGCGCCCATCGTACTCTGTTCGATACTCTTCAAAATATCGGTCAAATCTTGCAAAATAAAATTGCTTTGAGCTTCGGCATTTTCATCTTCTGCTTGAGCAGCGCCACGTAGTGCCACTTGATGAAACAATTCGCTAGGTTTTAAGAAAAAACCCAAGGTTTCCACCGCTTCTGTTCTAATCGCTGTCAAATATTCTTCTCCTTCTGCGGAAGCTTCGTCTATCTGTGTATATTCTTCGATGTCCTCCCCTGCCAACAAGCGATTGGCGTACAAGTGCATTTTTTCAGATAGGTATTTGTAAAAAATAAAGCCTAAAATATAGTCTCTAAATTCATCCGCATTCATTTTCCCTCTTAGGGTATTGGCAATATTCCAAAGCTGTTGCTCCAGCTGTTTTTTGTGTTCTTCTGACATTATTTGTGTTTAGTCCTTACAATCTTCAATTCAATGCTATCTTGAGAAAACTACTAAATAAAGTCATATTACACGAAACTTTATACAAAAAAGTTTCAAACTTCCTTTAAAAATAAATCGTAGTATTTGGCAACAAGCTCTTTATTCGTTCCTGTTCTGCTTTAGAGATGGGGTTGTCCGACAAGTGTAATTCAATCAAGTTTTTCAAATTTTTAATTTCTTCTGGTAGTGTTTTCAATTGGTTATGACTTAGCCTCAAATCTTCTAATTTTGTTAGCTCACCAATAAAAGCTCCAATTTCTTCTAATTGATTGTTATATAAATACAATGTGTGCAACTTTTTTAGTTTCCCTATACTCGATGGTAGGTTTTTTAATTGATTTTCACTAAGGTATAATTGATCTAGTTTTCTTAGGTTTCCAATGCTTTCAGGTAGTTGTGTTAAATTGCTGTTTCTCTGAATAATCAAACTTGTCAATTTTGTCAATTGTCCCAAACTACTGGGTAAGCTTTCAAAAGCGCCATGAGAAAGATCCAACAATTCTAATTGCTTCAGTGCTCCGATTCTATATGGAATCGAATCCAGCCCTTCTATTCCCAAGCGCCAGCTTTTTAGCTTTTTCTCCACCAACAAAGCATCTAGTACCGCCTCCAATACTCCTTGCTGAGGATGTGTCTCAGGAAAGGCGAAGGAGTTAAAATTACTCAACCACAAAGCCGTCAATTTTTTATACGAAGGCAACATTTGAATCAGTAAATCTGTTAAATGCCTGCTTTCAAAATTATAATGCACCGATAAATCATGGGGACTAATGCGTTTCATCAAAGCCTTATCAAATATGGAATCTGTTTTTCCATATATCCCAGTTCCCCAATAAACAGCTACTGGTGTTGTAAAATTAAGGTATTCTAAGGCAGATGTATCCAAGCTAAACGACTCCGAATAACTTAAGGACAAACTGCTAATTTTTTTAGAGGACAACTGTTTTAATAATTCCAATTCTTCTGCTTGCCCTTTAATTCTTAAACTTATTGTCCGATGATGCTTCAAATCCTCTTTGTCTTTTTCTGATAATTTGAATTCGCCTACCGCTCCGCCTTCGTAAGTAGAAATTATAGGAATATTACAAGCGACCAAACTTATCAATAAACAAAAAACGAATGTATATTTCATGATGCTCTATTTGAGAAATAGTCTTGAGATATTCTCAAGACTATTTCTGAATTTAGTTACTGTAAATAAGCTTCTGCTTTTGAATTGGCAAATTGAAAGAGTTTTTTCATATCACTTTCACCATCACTATTAGTGAATATTTCATCAATAAAATCATCTTCAGTCAATAAATTAAACCCTATCAACCTAGATCTAAAAAACGTTGCACCACAGATAACGTCCCAATCTTTGGTTCTAATACCACCATAGCTATTAATGTCAAAGTTATTTTTGATAAATATTCGATATAGATTCCGTTCAAAGACATCAATTGCCTCCACTTTAGGTGTCAATTTTATTGCCTGACTTTGAATAACATTAATGGCCGTATTCAGTTCTTTTATAAAACTATTAACGGCAGAGGTTCCCTCTTTTAAACGTTTCTTTTCTTGTTCTATATTAAAGCTAGGATTCCTTAAATCCTTTGTTCCAGAAGGACCGTTTTCTGCCAAATACTGGATTTTGTCGTCAATACCTGTAATTATTTTCTCTATTTCATTTTTCAGCTTTGCTATATCTTTAGGGAAACTTTGCTTGAGTTCTAAATAAAATTCAAACTCTGTTTGTGAGTTATCTGTTAATTTTTTAGCACTTGCCATAAAATTAGAACCAATTGCTTTTCCAATTGTTCCTCCAGCAAACCCAGCGACAGGACCAGCTGCCATTGAGGCTCCAAATACAGAGACTACACCTGCTGTAGCTACTAGTGGTGCAACAAAAGCACCTGCGACAACACCTACACCAACAAATACAGTTCCTAGAATCATATTGGCATGTTCTGCTTGTGTTTGAGCCGACTTCTTACAGCTTGTAACCGATTGGTCGTATACTTTATGTGCTTTTACATAAGCCAAAGAAACATTTTCAACGCTAGTCAGCCAATTACTTGTTTGGTTAACAATATTTCGATAGCCATCTAACACATTATTTCTCAAAGCAAAATATTGGTCTTTTAAATCTAAAATAGATACCTGCTCCCCTAATTGCTTAATAGGATTTATTTTTCTAGGGCCAGGCACTACTGCTTTCTTTTTAATTGCATTCTTGATTGCCAATCCAATTTCTTCTTTACTTGGCAATAAACTATAAGCCGAGTCACAGAAAACTTGAATTTTATTTTTGTCTGCATAATGCTCATAAAAATCTAAAAACAAGAGTCCAATCCCATCATTTTGATCCGCCTTTGCTGCTAAAACAGTATTGTCCCAATTATCATCAGCAATAGCCGCTAGCCATTTTTCTTGCAAACCCTCAATTTTAACTGTTTCGCCTCCTTTGGGCAAAAGAGTTTTCATTTGCGTCCACAAACGTTTCAAAATAGGGTTTTCAAAATAAGAACTTAAATGCTCTAACAAATCTTTTCCAACTACTGTTGAGCCTTCTGGAAAGTCAATAGCGATTAAACTAATCGCTCCCCGTATATCATCTCTCCATCTCCTCATAGAGCGATCAAATTCCTGAGGGCTAACACCTTGAAGTATGTTTCTATCAAAGGCATTAACAATTGTAATAGGATGAGGTAATAAATCTTTTTGAACCAAATTAGAATTTGCATTTAGCGTAGCCTCTGACTTTTTCCACCATTCTTGTGCCAAAACAGTTGTATCTTTGGGTACAATTTTTTGGCTTGATAAAATATCTTTAACATTTCTCAATAACTTGCTAGAGTTATAAATTGCTGCATCCGAAAATCCTTTGTCAATTAAGGCTATAAGCTGATCACAGATATCTTTTGAATAGCCAATACACCCCTGTTTCACATCTTGTTTTATATTATTAATCTCAGGCAAACCAACTACTTTAATAGCATATATTTTCTCAGCAATATTGTTCTTCCATTCCTTAATAGCTTCCTCTATAGAAGCCTTAAAATCTTCAAAACTCTTACTCAAAACAGGATCTTGGTTATAGTAAATAGGATTCGTTTTATCCAAAGATTTTAATAACACATCCCTTTTCAAAGATATTTTACTCAATTCGTCATAGATTGCAGAGTCATCCTTAATACTTTTATAGGTATCAAAATCGTATTTAGGAACTTCAATTTTCCCCCCTTCTTTTTCTATATACTTAGCAAAAGCTCCCAGTACAAGAGGTCCTTTGAATCCTTTAAAGAAAGTGAATAAGTTAGCCTTTAATTCAGCATAAACAGGATATTCACTCCCTAAATCATCAAAGCTCTTGTTTAGCCATTTTTCAAACTGAACTTTCTCAATTGGCACCCCTTCTAAACCAGGATTAGAATCTTTTGTATCAAAAGCCTTAATGCTTTTCATCTCTGCCTGTATCGCTGCTTTCCATTTCTCTATCCCTTCTTCAAAATCATTTTTAGTTAAGATATAATCATTTAAGTATACATCTTTTATGCTATTATAAATCTCTACGTATCTAGGCGTTAAAAAAGAATCTACTTTTCTATAATACTTTCTCCATTTCTTTCTCTCTGCTCGAATAGCAGTAACATAATCAACAATTGTTTCGTCAAAACTTTTAGCAGCAGATTTTACCTTTTGGCATACCTCTGAAAAAGTTATTGGTCCCTTTATCTTTGTAAAAATAGCGATGAGATACAACAGAAAACCTCTAGAAGGTGTTTCAATAAGAAGTACTCTTCTTTTTGGATATCGAATACCGACTTTTATCTTTTTTTGATAACGAGGACTATTCGCTTCATCTTCCCAATACTTCAAAATTACAGATATATCCAATTCTCTCTCATCAATTTCAGGAGCACTTAAGAATATCTTAGGCACTGGATCTATTATATTTTTTTGTATATACTCAGCTAAGCTTTCTTTATCTGGAAAGTCCTCTTCCATAGATAGGGCATCCGTAGCCGCTACTTCAAAGTCTAATGTTGTTCTTAACTTTGCTAAAACAGCATCATATTTATTCCCTAAAGCAGCATTAATTGCCACCATTTCTTGAAATTCTTTTTTTGTCATGATAATTTAAGGTTTAGAGATTAAGAGAGATGGTATCTTTTCCTTGTTTGCCAATAGCCTCATTTGCAATTTGCAATAATTCTTCAAAGCGCTTTTCCAAACTAACTTTCATTTCCTCACTCTGCAATTGCTCTGATAATTTATTCGACCATTTATCCATCGATTTTTTTCTTTGTCCTAAAACCTGAACTTGGCGTTCAATCGTTTCAGACGAAATCATACCGTATAATTTTTGCAATCGATCTAGCAAGCGTTTACTTTGCAATACAGCCGAAACATTGGATTGTTGTACGCTTGTAAATTTATCCAAATAAGCAAAATACTTATTGTACATCTCGTTAAATTCTACCGCTCCTGAATACGGAGCTTTCTCTTTCTCTAGTGCTTCAAGCTGTGGAATTAAAACCTTAATATTCTTATAATACGCTTTCTGAGCAGGCGTAATTTGAGCAGCTAAATTTTCATCATTATTTTGCTTTTCGTACAAAACAATGTACTTCTTACTCTCTTCCAAGAGTTCGGTCAAGATAGGATTCATTCTCTTTTCAATTTATTTTTTATAAATAAAAATAATGTCCCAAATTAATAAAAAAAAACTTCATTTGCAAACAAAAAATGAATAAAGAAAATAGTTCTCACACAACAAACACACTAAACATCGTATATACAACAGCTGCTCATTTCAAAACAAAATGCACGCACCTTCATCATTCTCCCTAGGATTATGCGTTCTAAATAATTCCAATTATGGATTACTTTTTAATCATTTATCAATTACTTAACATTAAATTTACATTTAGTTTACAATAAAACAATATATTCGCATCTAACATTAACCAATTGTAAATTTTTTACTATCTCAATTGAAGATATTCAATGGTTATCTAATAATCTCATATTTACTCAAAAATTTAAGCTTATATTATGGCAAAAACAGATAAAAAAGGCACTGCAAAAAGTGATGCTAAAAAGAAAGAAAAGAAGAAAGAGTTAAAAAAAGGAAGCAAGAAAATTAGCAAAAAGCAAGCCGCTAAAAAGAAGGACAAAAAGAAAAAAGCGAAGAAAAAATTAGCTCAAAAATCGGCTAAAGTGAACGCTAAAAAGAAAAGCACTAAAAAAGGAAAAAATAAGAAAAAAAAGAAAGCTAAGAAAAAGTAATCTTTTTTTTAAAAATAGAAACTCGCCTCAATTTGAGAGCGAGTTTTTTCGTTGCTACAAATCTTTTCGACTTAATTAGGTAGCTTATTCAATTCATCCAACAAAGCAGGGCGTTGGGGATAAGTCATGCGCAAATAATCAATCAGTTCCGCCGCCTTAGCTGCCGCTCCTAATTTTTGAATTCTACGAATATTTTGACAAATAATCTGATAACTTCCTCGCCCTACATTACATTGGGAATAATCCACAATTTCTTGTTCGTATAAAGCTACTAAATCCTCGCTATATGCCTTTTTCAAGTAAGGCTCATACCGCTTTAATAAATCAAAGCTACGCTCCGTTTTTAATAGTTCTAACAAACTTGCCCAGCGTTTTTCTTCTATATAGATATATTCCAAGCATTCTCTTTTATACCAACTGCGCAAAGCCATTACATCGGCAATTAAATTCTCTACAAAAACCAACCAATCATCCACAGGAATGGTTTGTTTTAATAATTGATAAGATTCCTCTTGAGAGCTAGCACGATCTAAGAAGAAATATCGAGCATAGGTTATGATTGCCTCCCTATCCTCTTGAGCTTGCGCTGTCTTCAAAAGCCATTTTCTCCATCCGTTTGCTAAGCCTGGTTTACTACGTTCGTCTTGCTCAATGCCATTTTTTGCCAACTCAATCACCCGTTGATAATCTTCTTGCCCAAAAGCCTTTTCCAAAGCTATTGTTCTTAATCTAGAATTTTGTATATGTTGTTCCAAGTAAGCATTGGCTTGTTCAACGCCCTCTATTTTTTCAATTAACTCATATTTGATTTTTTGAATCATCTCCAAATGATAATCTTTATAATTCTTTTTATCAATGACCAACATCAATTGCTCTGCCTCTTTTGCACTTTCAAATAATTCAGCAGCAAACTCTAACACATCCCAATGCCAGTCCCATCCCCAGAATTTTTCCTTATCAAACGCTTTCAAGCTATAATCAAAAAATGCCTTCCGTGTTTTTTGGGGCAATCTTACTTTGCTAAGCTCCCTCAAAAGATCGGATGCCATATAAACAAGATTTCCAATACCTCCATCGCTATCATCCGCAAAATTCAATGCCGCTATCATCTCTTCCAAAACAGCTTTTCCTATCAAAAAAGCATTGTAAAAATGCTGTTGTTCCAGTTGCTCATGTCCTTTGTTCAAAATTTGCACAATTGGCTTATGAACACTTCTAACCGCTCTCCAATCAATAAAGCCTGCTCTATCTTTGGCGGCGGTTAAAATTACCCTGATTTGCTTTTTATAAAAAGACGCAGACAATTGATCCTTTTGGAGAACAAAAGACAGCTCTAACAAACGCCTAAAATGGCTGTCCTCCAGTGCTCGTTTTAAGACAAATGCCTTTAAATCATCCTCAGACACTTCTTTCAATAAATGCTCTATTTTTTCTTGGGCGGTCTTTCTCTTTTTTTTGGGCTTTTTAGGTTTCTCTTTTGAAATTTCGGGGCTTGGCTTCTCTATCTCCTCCTCGATTACCTCCAGTCCTTTCATTTCCTTCAGATAAGACAACGTCGCTACAATATGCTTGCAAATTGGTCCCATATCATAAGGACAATCACAAGTATAATCTATAATTTCGTCTCCAACCAATTCAACGGTTACTTTATAATTATAAGAACCTGCAACAACGGCCTCAAAGGTGTCTGTCGTTAATTCTGTTACTTCTATTATATTTCCATTCTCATAATAATTCCTTCCTCTCTGCAAAATAACAGCATCAATTTGAGATTCAAATCCTTGTATTTCTTGTGGTGTTTTCATTTTTTCATAATAAGAAATAAACAAAATTTCACACTCGTACAACATCTCTGCAACAAGCGTTCTAATTATTTTTTAAATTATGCAAGAAGCTATTCTGTACTATTTATTTCATGAACTTCGTTTGTTTCACTGCTAAAGCCATTGAAGAACCCTATCTCACGCATCCTCCTCCATTCCCAAAATCAACAAATATTCCTGCTTTGCTTGATCCAAGACTTGTACAATATCACTACGTTGCTGGATGAGCTCTGAGACCAAATCACTTTTGTTGTAGAACTTTGAAAATAACGTCCATTGATCGTTAGTATTTTGTACATCTTGCCAATACGCCAAAGTAAAAAAGCCCGTCAAAGGCAACGACAAAGCGTATACAAAAGTAAGCCATTCTATGCCCATATATTTTTGTATCCCCCAAACTTGTAGGGTATAAAAAAGAGGAAATGTAAGAATCCCTATAAACATCATAATGGGCGCAATGTATTCTTCATCTTTGGTTATTAGATAGGCACACCTAGAGGGCAAGGTATAGGGTAAATAGTTGTTGATGAGTCCATATAACCAAACTGGAAATCCCAATATTAGATACATACTATGCTTTAAACCTGCAACTAAAAAAGATCGCCGCTCATGACTATGCTCAAATAAATCATCATTTAAACACAACTGATTTAGATTGTGAAAATAGCTTTCTAGTTTATTTTTTAATTGGGCAACACGATTGGCATCTGTTTCTTTGAAATAACGTAGTGCTTCCTCCATTCCTTTGGTTGCTTGAAAATTAGCTTCAGCATTTTTCTTATCCCAACCAAACTTTTCTAACAATCGCCCTTTGTAGACATCTTCAATCTGTTCTAGCAAATTATCTTCCTCTGCATCTTGCGTTGTAATAATCTGTTCGTGCAATTGATTTTTAATTTTTTGAGTTAAAGCAGCAACAGCATCTCGTTCATCTTTGTTATAAAGTTCTTTCCAAGCACGCACATCAATAGGCTCCTTGATGGTCAAATACAAATCGCTCCGAAAAAGCCGTGGATTAGAATAGTTGAGTCCAATGGTTACTATTTTTACGCCTAAGTTAAACTCCTTTGCTGCTTCTGCGCCCAAAGCAATTCTCGCAGCACCCGTTTTTATTTTGTGCAATTGTCGCCCATGTTTGCTCACTCCTTCTGGAAAAATTAGAATGGTATCCCCTGCTGCCAACCGTTCAAAACATTTGGAAAATAAAAAGCTGGTATCCACTTGACCATCTAAGCTATCTTGTGCACGCTGTACGGGTATCGCTCGCATACTCGTCAGCAGCCATTTGTTAAAAGTTGTATTAAACAAAGAAGCTTTGACTAAAAATCGAGGTTTTTGATACAGAAAACTGCCGATAACAGAAGCATCCATAAAAGTACTGGGATGATTAGCTGCAACAATCAGGGGACCTTCTTTAGGTAGAACGTCTAAATTGGTAACCGTTATTTTTCGAAAAAAAATGCGAATGGCGATTCGAACAATAAAGCGAAACAGAGAGGTTATCATTGGAGTAATTTGGAGGTTAGAAATAACAATAGTTAGAGGTGTGCTAGCGATCTCACGAAGTACCACGCAGTAACGAATTTATAGAAAATATTGCTTTACATGAAAATTTGTCTTAATCTTTTCTAAAGATATTTCAGCTCTCCCTTTAGAATAAACCTAGCCATAAACCACTGATTTTTAACAAAAAAAATACTTTTTGCTATATATTCTTTCTTTTTAATCCTATAAAGAATTGGGGTTTTTGGTTTAATTATGCACAATAGGAATATACATTTTCCTTAGCCCTTGTTATTGCGGTATAAGCCCACTGCAAATTACTTTCTAGCCTCCAGGGATGAATCAGTACATTTTCCCATTCACCACCTTGAGCTTTATGACAAGTAGTAGCATAAGCATGTTTTAGACGTAGAGCTCCGATATATTTATCATCAGATGGATTCTGAGATGTTCTAAAATCAGCATTATGCTTCATTGCTTCAGCATATAGATATTTCTCCTGCTGCTCTTCAAGGATACCATATTTAGTGTCAAGCGAATCTAAAAGAATTTTAGTAGATACTATTTTACGAGAACCACTAGACCCAATGAATTCAATATCTGCATTTACAAAATCCAAAAGTGCATATTTTTCACTAGAAGGATCTACATTAAGGATTCTACCATATTCCCCTTTACAAACAAACTGTCCTTCTTTATTGAGCCAACTTGTTTGGGTCGCAACAAAATCCCCCACAGACAATTTTCTATCTGCAATTCCAAGCTCTCTTCTAATCCAACGATTCCAGTAGTCTACATCTTTATTTGACGAGCAAATAGCAATTACCTTATCAATACTATTATTGTCAAAGACTGAAAGATATTTTTTCAAAGCCTTGGATGGATACTTCTCTCGCTGAATAGATACATTTCCTCTCATTATTCCTTTGCTCATCAAATCACGTAACGAGGTTGCAGTTTTGAGAATACTTGATCCTGCTCCTTGACGCATAACCTTAGTCAATTCATATTCCACACAACTAAGGCTATACTTATCGTATAAATATTTTGCTTTTAGTGCGGGGGAGAAATCTTGTTTTACTGGAGGTAATTGATACCTATCTCCAATAAAAATAATTTTATTAGATGGGTTCCCCTGCTTTACAAAATCAATGTATTCTTCCAGTAAGGGCTTAGTAACAAAAAAGTTATTACTCTTGCTTATTTGATCACTAACCATAGAGGCCTCATCAACCAAGAAAATTGTCAAATCTTTTTCCTTATTCTCCTTTCTATCAAATCGTACGCCTCCATTCTCTACTTTCTCTGGAATATAGATTTGGCTATGTAAGGTTTTTGAGACTTGCTGGGTCTTTTCACCTATAATCATAGCAGCCCTTCCTGTTGGAGCTCCAATTTGAAAGTTAATATCTTTCTCTGTTAAGTAGGATGTTATAGCCTTTACTATTGAAGTTTTGCCTGTACCAGCAGATCCTTTTAGAATAAACACATCATTCTCTGAATTAATAAAACTTACAATTCTATTAAGAGCATTCTCTTGATTAGTATTTGGTGTAAATCCTAGAGTCTTTGAAAAATCTGCTGCCATGAGTCTATATTTTTGAGTATAATACAAAAGTATTTTTCTCTTGTGCACTCTTTGTGTACAGGAAATATTTTATTAATTTCCACACTCTTTTATCTCATAAAACAACTTCAGTCAATATGCCTATCAATAAAAACGCCTATCTCAGATATCAAGTATTAGATAAATGTTTCAGTAATTTTGGTAGGAAATTTTACTGGCAAGACTTAATAGAAGAAATAAATAAAGCGTTATATGAAATTAACGGGGTTGATAGTAGTATAGGAAAAACCCAACTCTATAAGGACATTAGATTTATGGAAAGCGAAGAAAGTTTTGGGATAGATCTTGTGAGGCATCAAGATGGAAAAAAGAAATACTATCGCTATGCTGATAAGAGTGATTCAATAAGAAATAGTCCATTAAGCTTGCAAGAATCTGAAAGTATCAAATCAGCCTTATTAGTTCTTTCTAGGTTTAGTGGGCTTCCTCAATTTGAATGGATTAACGAAATAATACCGCTACTGAATGATCGACTAAGCCTTTCTAACAATGAGAAACAAATAATAATTTTTGAATCCAACATTGATTATACAGGGATTCAATTCATTGAACCTATCTTTAATGCTATTGTGAACGAAAGGGTATTGAAAGTCAATTATAAAGACTTTAAAAGCCAGGTGTCCTATGACTTAATCTTTCACCCTTACATCTTAAAACAATATAATAACAGGTGGTTTACATTTGGGAAACACCAAGAAAAAGAAATCTACACATGGAATTTGGCATTAGATAGAATAGTTGCCATCAAAGAGCTTGATGAGAAATATGATCTCTTTGAATTCAACTGGGAAGATGATTATTTTTATGATATAATTGGAGTAACTAAAAAGCCATACGAAAATCAAGAAGAAATCATTTTCGAAGTCTCAAGTGATCTTGCACCATACATTCTGACTAAGCCCATTCACCCAACTCAGAAAAAGAAGGAAATTTTAGATAATAAAAACATTGTGATTTCCATTAAAGTTTTTCCTAATTACGAACTTGAGCGTCTATTACTATCTTTTGGAGAAAAAATAAAAATTCTTGGTCCCCAAATGATTAAGAATAAAATAATAGATCGCTTAAAAGCCAATCTAGAAAGGTATTAAGAATACTAATACAACAGGAGATACTCCATTAACACATTAACAGGTCGAAACGATGTATCAGGGCAAAACCCTGGACTAACCGCAGAGCAGATTCAATTCCTATTTGGAAATAATGACAATAGCTTTAGTAGTGGCAATAATAGTGGAGATGGTTCAGATATAGAAATCATCTTCGTAAGATGCTTACCCAACCTCTTCAAGTTTATGGTCATCCTGATTTTGGGAGTACGTCTTGTCCTGAGGGTAGTCTTTACAGAGAAATAATAACTTAAAAATCTTTATCGCTATTGATCTCTTCTAACCAATTTCTAGCAATATCATTTTGAGCATCAGTCAATATTTCTGTTAATTCACTTTCTTTTAAACCAACCTCCTCTAAAGAATTAAACATTACTTTATAATACTCTGGAATATTATGGTCAGTCATAGAGATATCGCTTATCTCTAAATCTTCATAATGATATTTCAATCCATTATAAATCTTACTATTAGCTCTCTCTAAAATTGGTTCTAAAACAGAAGCTTGTTTTAATATAGCAGTACAATAATCTATTAATCTTAACCTTGGTAATAAAAAATGAATATTTTCATCTACAATATCAGGAGCATCGGTATGAACAATTCTTTTAGCTAGTTTTTCATTTTCAGCTTTATGGTTTTGAACATGCATATCAGAGAAATACCCCTCGACATGCATAAATACCTTATTTTCTGCTCTGTTATAATATACATTTTGGTCCGAGAACCTTAACATCCCAACAAAAACAATCTCTAAAAGTTCTTCCGTATACTCCTTATTTCTGACCTTTACCCCTGATTCATTTGCAAGTTCTACCTCACCTAAAAAATCTTCATAATCAAATACTATTCCCTGCACCAATTTTGAAGTCTCCGCATGACGTAGCCAACTTAATAAGGTATTAAAATGAAACTTATCGAACTCAATAGGATCTTTCTGGATAAATAAATTAACTATGGCTATAGATTGATAAATTACTTCCTGACCTATCAACATCGCTAAAAAACCATATCCTTCAAAAGTCTCTTGAGCAACTTTATCTTCTCCTAATCTTGCATGGCAATAAGCTTTTAAGGGGATACATCGTTCCCTTGTATAAGCACAATCGACCAACTCAAGATATTCGTTGCAAACATCTATCAATCCAGCAAAGTTTCGTTCACTCTTAAAAAAAGCTTCTCTTTCACTAAGTTCTTTCAATTTTTGGTCATTACTCTTCTCCACTTTACTATTATTTTAATATATTTAATTGAAGATTTGATTCTAAACGTTTCTTATTTAAACCACTAGATTTCGGTTATTTCTATAGAATCAATTTGATAGATAATATATAAATTAATTCATGGATATCAATACTGCTGCAAGAATATTAAGTGAGTCTGCATCAAAATTATCACAAAGACTTTCCAAACTCAATCCATCACACATACAAACAGAAGTGATGAATAATACATGTCTATATCTATTAAAGCAAAAAAAAGAAAACCCTTTTTATCACAAAGAAAAAGAGGATACCGCCTTATTTTTTGCTGCTGCAACACAACTTTTCCCTAAAGATTTTGATAAAAAAACAGCAGAAAGACTGTTAATGGGGCTTCACTTAAATCTTGAATTCGAAGGAATGTGGGATTTTTTAAGAATATACTTTTATGAGAAACATGGTGAGAAAATAGATGATGTTTATACAATCTCTCATAAATTTTATGCGACAGAACATAAAAGATTTGAATTCGGAAAATTAATCGCTGATGAAAGGATGGATGTAGAACGAATTGTAATCATAAACTTCATTGGCAGTAATAGAGAAGAAGCAATAGTTAGTATAGAACCTAATCTTTCTGCAAAAAAAGCTTATAAATTGAGCTGTAAAAACGAAAAATACACCTATAAGGGGTATGATCCTGATTACCTATTCCATATAGATTTAGATTTTTTTGGTGAAGTTGAAAGGTTTGCAATTGAACTTCCTCATAGATCCTTAATCATTGAATACTTTGAATAAATTGATGGATTCTTATTTAGACATATATAACGACAACTATTACTTGAGAATTTGTAATTTTCTTAAAAACAAACTCGTTGGTGTAAGAAAATTTCTTTTGTATATAAACTTACAGGAAAGAGATACAATTGAAGATTCTATGAATAAACTTTACACCAAAATATTCAAAGAAGAACTTCCTAGCAAGCATATAAATTTTGCCATAAAGAGAGTATATAAATCAACAGTTGCCTTCCCCCTTCTAGGTCGAATACCTAAAGACACATCAAATACAATGCTCCATCTGACTCTTAAATTTTCAAATGATACTATCAAAAAAGTCGATGATTTATATGATAATAAGCTATACAAAATTTTAAGGTTTTACAAGTTCTTATATTCTGATATTCACAGATATATTAGTTATGCGTATATCCCTAAAATGCCCGAACAAAACGAACGCTTAGAGAAATACACAAACCACCTTCTTAAATTGAATAAAGAAATCAATCATTTCGTCAAATCAAGTGGTGAAAGGTATATTATTTCAAAGAGAGCAAAGCTGCCCCAAGAACATCTATTAAGGCTCCCCTTTGATGGATTATTCCATATGACAAGTATTCTGAACTTATCTAAAATTCTTCGATTTGGCCTATTATCTCATAAAACTGCTCACAATAAAGGATATCTCAGGGAAGATATCTCCAATAGCGAAGTAAACTCAATGAGAGACAAGCATTATGATGCAATTGATTTAAATATCCATGATTGTGTTCCTTTGTATATCAACCCCAAAAATCCTATGCTCAAAACTCTTCAAGAAGACAAACGATGGCATCAATTAATCTTCTTAAAAATAAATCCTAATATATTAATTGAAGAGCATGCCTATTTTTCAGATGGGAACGCAGCTTGTAAGAAAACAAAGATATATCAATCAATAGAACAGTTTAATAAATTAAAGTGGAAATGGATCCAAAAAGATACTTGGGTAAATAGTGCAGAAATAAAACGGCTTAGATGCTCAGAAGTACTAATTAAAGACATCATTGAGATGTTTTATGTAGAAGAGATCATTTTCCAAAATGAGAAACAGCTAAAAGTAGCAATGAAATTCTTCCCAAATCACTATGGTATTAAGATTTCGCTAGATAGTAAAATGTTTGAGCTATTGTAACCCAAGCTTTCTCTCAAGTTGCCCCAACGATTTTTCATACTTCTTTGAAAAGCCAATTCTTTGCTCATTTGAGTTAATCTTTTTATTGCCTCCATCGTATTCAAAAAGATACTCTAGAAACTTTATTCCCCCAGCGTCTTCTGTATAAGAAGCTAGGTCACATTGGTAATAAATAAACTTTAGTCGAAAATAATCTTCTAAATTAACCTTAGCCTTCGATGATTGTTGTTCAATAGTTCTTACTGTAGAATTTAGATTTGCCTTTCCTCTAAAATATTCTCCTAAGGAGTCAAACTCTAATAAAGCTAATATTAATTCTAGCTCATTTTCGATATTTAAACTTGATGCAATCTGATTAACTAATTCTTTCGTATATATATACTTATCTTCAATAATATCACCTCCACTAGAAATAGCTTTTCCGATATCATGTAATGCCAATAAATACTTAAACCAAGCTCTCCCTTTTTTTTCTTCTAGAGGTAAAGGAAAGGCATTAAAATATTTAAAGAACTCGCTTAGGACGAGGTAGGTATGTTCTCTTAGCTTATAGTGCCTTATTTGTTTATCATACAAGACCTTAAAGCTAGTATTTACAGATTCAATTTTTGAGATAACAGCAAAAGGCGAATTCAACTTATCTTTCATCATCAAAGTAAAAGTTTAACAGTTTGGGTAAGAACTCTTGTATTCATTTAATAACAACTTCAATCCCCTTTTTAAAAGCTGAATCGAGCCTTGCAATGCTTGCTTCTTCACTTTATTAGAAGTTGGAATTATAGTCCTAAAACCATTCGTATTGTTTTTATATCTAGGATGTGCCAATTGAGACCTAAACTGATAAACAGCATTAAAACAACTTCCAATCGTAGCTAAATTCCCTCCTTTACTTTCTAGGTGGAAGTAACTATCTCTCTCCTTTAGTTTTCCTGTTTGACTATAAATAACTTCCTTTCGAACACTAGAGATATAGTGAACTATTAAAGTATCAAAACAGATTATTGCATTTGAAATCCAATCTTTTGCATCATTATCAAGAACATTTCTACAACTCAATCCCAGGTTCAAACAACTGCATGCATAATTGTTTGCATGTATATACTCGCTAGTTGATAAAGAACATTTAAATGAAAAACCCAGAGCTTGAACTTGAATTATGTCCTCATATAAATACTCGAGACAATCCTTTATTTTTTTAAGAGCATTTATGCGTCTCAACAACTCATTTAACTCCTCTTCGCTAACTCCTAAATCAGAGCTTGAGAGAAATTTTTTATCTTTCTTATCTTTAAAACTCATAGACCAAAGGATTTAAACAAGTCATTTGAATCAAAATTTCCTGACCTTTTTTCTATAAAAAAGTCGATAAGTTCCTTTTTTAAATATTTGTTAGGCTCTTTTTGTAATAAGGAGTATAACTTACTATTAAGCAGTTCAGTCTCACAGTGATATATTAAGAGCTTGTATAGACCAACTTTCCCATAATCTGTATACCTTGAAATACTATCGATTAAGGCATCTAATTCAGTCTCTTCAAATTTTTGAGATATTGATAGTGTTAGAAACAAATGATGTACAGTCCATTCATAGAACTGAAATGTTTCAATCAATTTAAATAATCCTTTTTTTAAGTTTTCATCAGTAGGGAACTCATTTAAAACCATACAATAATGATAAGCTCTCCATGGATATTGGTTAAGGAGAAACAGCCAGTATTTTAAAGTATTCTCATAAGACTCAATATCCTCAATCTTTACCAATGACATTAAACTAGGAGTCTCTCCATTAGATTCTGTTTCTTCCACATTTATTAGAGACTTCAAATTTTGCAAAGCTATTCTATACTTAAAAGCAAGATCGAGGAATTTTCTTTCCACATTTGACTTAGTTGCAATCAGTTCTAGCTGCCCTTGAGAGTTATTATCTATAAAAATTGGAAATCTATTTTCAACAAAGCTTAACTCCTCTTTCCAAAACTTTATAATATTCTCTTTCCCACTAACTTCTTCATAAGTGATTTTCTTATTTTTTGTAGTTCGTTTTGCTTGGTGACTAAACTTATCCTCAAGACCATGCTCTTTATAAAGCTTATCTAAGATTTTTGACACTTCCATATCTGCACTCTCATAATCAACATGAAAATCTATAATTGAATCATCAGAGTCTTTATCTAAGATTTCTTTTATTTGAGTTTTACTTGAGTTGAGAGATAATGCATAACCTTTAAGATACTTATCTATTTCTATCATTGCAGAAAAGAGATTATTAGTATCATTATCATAGATTCTAATGTCATCCATATATCTACAATAACCATCTACACCTTTTTCTTCCATGAGGACATCTAAATCATGAAGAATAATATTTGCAAGGAAGAATGAAGGATCAGGACCTTGGGGGATTCCTATATCAAATGTTTCTTGCTCTCTGGTTCCTGACCAACAATCTAGACAATCGGACAACAACTCAAGAATTTCATCCTCAACAGAATATTCATCGCTTAACTTTGACAATAATCTAAAGTGAGGAATGGTATCAAAAAAACCTGTTATATCTGTCTCTAGCTTAAACCTGATTTCATCCTCAACAATTATGGTATTCACAAAAGTTGCAAAATCATTATAAAGATTTGGATAAGATTTAAAAAAGAAAAAAGTTGGAGTTTTTTCTGAATCGACACTGCTAAGTAGTTCTACTCCCTCCTCTACTTCTTCATTTAATACATTACCAAATACACAATAGTCATATTCAGATAATTTTTCGTAGGACTCATAAGCAATAATATTGACTATTGCTTGGTAAACGAGAGCATCCTGGACCATCAGTTTTGTTTTTGTTCTTTGTGTGCCTGAAGGCTTAGGTACATAGAACTTTTGAGGTCGAATAGGTGCATATTCACCATTAATCAATTTTTGAGATAATTGATTAAGCTTTTGATCCAAATTAGACTCAAATACTTTTATTCCCCAATAATCTTTGACGGTTGGATCAGTCCATCTTAGCATCCTTTCCCATGCTAATCTTAAATTAGCAAAATTAAAGTATTTTTTAAAAGACATATTCAATGATTCAGTAAACTCGTTCTTTCTATGATTTAAGGTATAAATTATTTCTAACCTAGACTAACTATTAGATGTTTTATTATTATCAATAACAAGGGTCACAAGTAATCCTATCCCAACCATAACATCAACTATATTCCATAACTCTCTCTCCCTAAAGCAATTTTATAGAAGGGGTTGAAAAAGTAAAGCTAACCCTAAATACAATCTCACCATTTCCATCTTTCCTGCTTGACTCTCAATATAAGCTAGAATAGCAACCCCTATTAATGCAGCAACTCGAACTAATTGATAAAAACCATAAGGCATTTTTAATAAACAAACAAAAAGAATACAAGCCAAGAAAATCTTAATTGGTTTCTCCATAGATAAATATTGAAAGGGGATAGGAGATTATAGAAATCTATTCGCCTTTATTGTTTTCAAGATCTTTTAATGTTTTTTCATCAATAGCCTGAATAGGCTCGAACTTAGGCAAAGCTTGAGAATTAAAATAACTATCTTGCAGCTTCAACAAATATGAAGTACTAATGATATCTTGCTCAAGATATTCTTCAAAGTCAGGATGATCTGCTAAAATCTTATCATTAGAAATATTGAGTTTTGAACGAATAATTTTAAAGAACTTAACTTCACTATACTCAATTTCATTATCAGCCTTAATCGTATCAATTGCAACTTCAACAACTTTCATTTCTTCCTCTTCTGACAAAGATGCTCCATTTAACTCTATAAAAAAGCTTCTAAGGAATTGATGACCATCATTATTAATCTCCTCTCTCAAGGAATTCATTCTTTCTGTAACATTCCCTTCTCCAAACACCTTTGTCCCATTAGACAATGCTTTAATATATTCTACTTCTTTTTGATCTATATCTCCATCACAAGCCATACAGCAAAATGCTGTTTTTAGTAGTAAATTTTCAAATGATAGCTTTTCCATAATTATAGTTTTTTATTTCTTAACTTTCCATCTTTCCTTCATCACTTCATAATTCTTCAATTCTGAAAGCGAAATGGATGGCTTATTTTTTCTAATAACATTCAACATAATCTCCTTAGAAATTCTTGATTTTCGTTTAAGAGCTGTTCTTGCTCCCTCATCACACAAAAACTTAATATCACTTGATACAAAGTTTTCAGTAGCATTTGCTAATGCCAAATAATCAAACCCTACTTCAATTGGTCGCTTCTCTAAGTGTAACTTAAACATAAGTCTTCTTGCCTCTAAATCGGGAGGAGGCAAATAAATAACCTTATCTAAGCGTCCTGCTCTTAAAATTGCAGGATCAATAGAATTAGGTCGATTGGTGGCCCCAACAACAAACAAACCATCTTCTCCACAATTATTCATTTGAGCTAAAAATTCATTGACTACTGATGAATTCATATGATGGACTCCTGAATCATCTCTATTAGGAACTAAAGCATCTAATTCATCAATAAAGATGATGCTAGGGGCATTCTCTCTAGCCTCATCAAATAGTTGCTTTATGTTCTCTTGACTAGCATTTACCCATTTGCTTTGAATATCTGAAGGTTTAATTTGAAAAAAGTTAAATCCTATTTCTTCTGCCATTTTTTCAGCAAAGAAAGTTTTACCACATCCAGGTGGTCCATACAGTAACATACCATTTGGTATAGTCAATCCATATTCTTCATATCGTTCTCGATCATTCAAGGCATCTATGATATCCAATGTTATCATATCTTTAAGCTCTTGCATCCCTGCAATTGCAGAAAATCCTTTCCCCGCTTGAACTTCCTTTTTAACAGCTATTTTTTCTTTTTTCTGAGTAGCTATTGGTGTACTTTCAAAATCATACTCTCCATTTAGAGCTTGGAGAAACTCTTTTGCAGACTTAAATCTATTCTCTGCTTTTGGAGCTAAAGCCTTTTGAATAACTTTAAACGTGTATTCATCAACTTTAATGTCAGGGTCAGATATTCTAAGTTTTTTCTTTCGTTCAACATCAATTAGTTCGGCTAATTTTTCTTTGTCAGACTTATAATTTGACATCTCAACAAACCAAGGAGGAAGACCAACCAACATGTGATAGTAAAGAGCCCCAACTGAAAATATATCACTACGAACAGAAAATACATTATTGAAGGACTCTGGAGACATGTAAAAAGGATTTAACCCCTCAGTATAAAAATCCTTAGTTGATTGACTTAAAAACCTTGCATAACCAAAATCTATAACTTTCGCTTTTGGAATGTTTTGAGATAAATCCATCATCACATTCAAGTTCGTAATTTCATTATGAATGATTGGAGTATTTTGAGTATGTAAGTAATCTAACCCTTCCAAAACATCAATAATAATATCCTTAGCTTCATATTGATTTAAAGTTTCCTCTCTACTCATCTTATCTGCTACAGTCTCACCACTAATAAAATCTAAAACTAAATAGGCATACTTTTGCCCTTCATAGGCTATTTCTCCATCTTCACAATACTTAATTAAACTTGAATGATTAATATTTTTGGCAATTTCTATTTCCAAAATGTTTCCATCTGAATTATACTGCGTACGATGAAGATTAGCAAAAGCAATAAGCTTTAGAAACTTCATTTTATCTGCATCATCTTTGACTCTATAACTCTCTGCGTAATCCCCTTTCTTAAGAAAGAAGTTAATTGTATACTTTGAGTTGAGAATATATCCCTTGGGTAATATGCCTTTATTTTTTTTGTTCATACTGCTTTAAAGTATCATGTATAGATAAAAGTGTGTCTATGCTAATATTCTCTTTTGATTTCATCTCGTATATTTGCTCAAAATATTTTTGAAACTCAGAACTGCTCAGATATCCGTCCTCTGCCAATTGGAATAATAAGTCTTCCACCATTTCTATTGATGTCAATATATTTTTATCACTACTATTAAAATGATTATCTATTTCTTTAATTACTTTTCTTAGTAACCTCAAAACTTCTTGCTTATTATCAACATCGTTCAAGTTTTTATTGAACTTATCCTCAATATCAAACAGTTCTAATTCTAATTCAGATAATTTTGAGTCAGAATGATATTTTTTCAAATAACTAAGTTCTAATTTTGCTTTTTTAATCTCATTAGCTAACCAACTTGTTTCTAATTTTTGATTTGTCATCAAGGACACCTCAGCCTCAGTTGAATAATTCAAATAAGGGAAATAAACCTGTACAACCATTTCTTGAGAACTATTAATTGAAATTGTCAAATCCACTTCACTTCCTTTTGGCAAGAGAGTTGGTATATCTTTTCCTGTAATTCTAACGCTACATGTATAATGACTTAAAATAGCCCTAGCTCCATCTGCATCATGTTCTCCTTGATACAAGCCAATTTTAAAAATATCAGATTCTACACCTGGTCGTATCGGATATTGAGTTTTTAATCCACTTAACACTCCCAAAACAGGCAATGACTTGTTTTTTTCTAGACCTCGTATTGTAGAAAATATATCTTTCCCAAAATTTTTATCTTTAATTTCAATTCCAATATTATATGGTAACGTATTCATGGAATCTGTTACTCTAATACCTTGTATTATTGTAAAACTACTTGGCTCACAATCTAAGAGATTGCCTTTATCATCAAAAAGTGTAATACCAAAGATATTTGTATCCTCCTCTTTCAGTTGAACTTCTAACACCTCTCCAATTGTATTAATCTCTATTTTTCCACTTGTCCAAGCATTATCTCCCCTTATAATTTCAGCATAGATTATTTCAGGGATTACAACTTGAGTTTCATCTTCTAAAATTTTTATAGTCACAAACTCTTCAGTTTCTACAGATGTTGATTCACAACTAACTTCTAACTGAATTTTTGAATCCATTTTGCTTCTTTCGACTATTTCTTGATTTAAATCAATTGTAGAAGCATACAATGCTGCTCCCTTTGCAATAGCTGTTGTAGGATCAATACTTGAATCTGGTTCACAAATTTGTTCTCTTAACATCTTTCTTAAGATAGGAGAATAAGTCTCTTCTCCAACTAACACCAATGTATCAAGTGCAAATCCTTTAAGATTATTCCTTTCAAGTAATTCCAAACTACAATTGATAGCTTTTTGAAAAATAGGTCTTAAAACTTTTTCTAGTTGATCTTGAGAAACAACTAAATCAATTTCAATTTCTGCTCCATCATCATCTTCTCCACAATCTCCAGGATCGACATATATACTATATTCCTTATTAAATGAAAGATTGTTTTTAATTTCTTCAGCAAAGAACTTTAGCGAGTTTCTATATTCCACTCTCTTTGAAGAATCACCTAATATATATTCTATAGAATAATTATCTTCAATATGAGGAATAATAAGATTATCTACTATTGCAAAATCTAAATTTTTCCCACCTAAATGATTATCTCCTTCAGAATCAACTACTTTTTGGATCCCATCCTCAACTTTTAGTAAAGCTGAATCAAAAGTCCCTCCTCCAAAATCAAATACTAACCAGAATCCATTTTTACTTTTCGAGTTAAGCCCATATGTAATTGCAGCAGCAACAGGTTCTTGAATAATCTCTACTTGTTTAAGCCCTGCTAATCGCCCAGCTCTTTTTACAGCAGCAATTTGATTAATTTTAAATGCAGCAGGTATAGTTAAAAAAGCAGCATTAATCTTCATAGAAGAATCAAAAGAACATAATTTCTTAATAACCTCTGCTAATAACTCTTCAGATCTAAATTCTTTGTCAGCATGAGAGCTATAATACTTCTTATCTGTTCCTAATGTTCGAGTAAATTCAACAAAAGCATTATTTCTAGAACCACTGGAAGTTTTAATTGACCTAACTTGCTCCATCTTTAGAGCATTATAAGCAGAATCCCCCACTTGTACACCTCCTTTTTTATTGAAATACACACACATAGGAATAGAATCCTTTAAAGTATCACTCTTTAAAACAATAGGACTCCCTGCCTCCATTCTAGCGATAGAGGCTGAGTTATGTCCTAAATATATTCCATAGTCTACTTTCAAAATATCAGGAAACGTATTTAACCTTGTAAAACATTTTTAGGAGGTCCACCATTTCCTCCAGTGTCATTCCCTTTCTTATCAAACTGAGCATTAACATAAAGATCATTAACTATAGGTTGCAAATCAGCAACACTAGGAGTCTCTGAAGCTTTTTTAAGCCCTTCATTTATTAATCGTGTTGCAGCATGACGATCTCGCCAAGCTATAGAATTAAACTCTTCCTTCACATATAAAATAAATCCAATTAAATGCTCCAACCTTTCTAATTCAAATGTGAATTGCCTAATAACTTCAATTAATTGAGGTGTATTTTTCTTATCCTGAGTTTGTATTGCTTGATTAACATCACTCCTTAACTTCTCTACTACTTGTAAAGTTTGGTCATTTCCTCTCTTTTGATTTATCTCTTCTAGCTCATAAAATGCATCTTTCAACTTCTTTTCTAGCTCTGGCCATTCCACCGATCCAGATACATCTTCAACTACCTTTAATGTTTTTCGTAGGTTTGATAAGGTTTTTTGTTTTGTATCAGTATCCTCTTTATTTTTATTGAACTCTTCTTCTATTTTAGAAATATCTTTCTGAGCTTTCTCTAGAATTTCAGGACTTACATCTTTTTGCTTTAGCTCTTCTATATTTCTATGGGCATTATCAAGTTGTCTAGACAACCAGTCGGTTTCAATATCATCAACCTTTGTCTCACATTCAAAATCATAAGTAAAATCTAGATATGGGAAATATGCTTTTCCTGTAATTTTCTGAGAAACATCTATTTTAAGGGTAATATCAACTTCACTATTTACAGGTAATAATGATGGAAAATCCTCTCCTGTTATGTAAATAGTGTTCACATGATGATTTAAAATTGCAGGAGTCCCCTCAGCATCATTCTCTCCTTGAAATATTGAAATTTCAATAAAATCATCTTTCAACCCTGGTCTGATTTGTGTTAGAGTTTTCAACCCATTGCTTACTCCTGTTGCAGGTAGTGTCTTAGTTTTTTCTAAACCTTTAATCGTTTTAAAAACATTCTTACCTGAATCCCTATCAACCACCTCAATACCAATATTATAGGGCAAAGTTGCATCTCCAACTACAGAACCCTGTATTACATTAAAACTAGTAGGCTCACACTCTAGCTTATCTCCATTACTATCATAGGTAATGACATTAAACACATTCATTTTCCCTTCTTGTAATTGAACTTCTATTATATCACCTATTTCATTGACTTCTACCTTGCCACTTGACCAACTTCCATCACTAGTAACAAACTCAACAAAAACACTATCTGGAATTGTGCCTTCCATTTTATCTTTTAGCATTTTAACAGGTACAAAAAGCTCAGATTCAACGGAACTTGTATCATTATCAATTCCTAGCTGAACCTTAGTTTTATCCATTGTTTCTTCTATTATTTCATCTGAAACACTTATCGTAGAAGCATATAAAGCAGCCCCTTTTGCTACTACAGTCATAGGGTCGACACTTGCATTAGGCTTACATATTTGTTCTTCTAACATTTTTCGTAGAATAGGAGAATGGGTTGGTCCTCCAACCAACAACAAAGTATCTAAAGAACTTCCTTGAAGATTATTCCGCTTTAGTAATTCAAGGCATATATCAATAGCTTTCTGAAAGACAGGAGCAAGAGCATTTTTAATATCATCTTGATTAACTGTAATATCTAGTTCAAACTCTTCTCCATCATCGTCTTCTCCTGGGATATCCCCTAAATCAGATAAAATATTATACGTTTCATTAAAAGATAGTTTAATCTTTGCTTCTTCTCCATAAAATTTCATAGCATCTCTTAGTGCCTGAAATTCATTATTATCATTCTTAATTGAACTTATACTAAAGTTTTCTTCTATATAAGGAATGATAATTTTATCTACAACAGCATAATCTAAATCTTTCCCTCCCAAATAGTTGTCACCTTCAGTATCAATAACCTTCATAATGCCATCTTCTACTTTCAAAAGTGCTGAGTCAAATGTACCTCCACCAAAATCAAATACTAACCAATAACCATCTTTCTGCTCACTATTTAATCCATAAGCCATTGATGCTGCAACTGGTTCTTGTAGTACTTGTATTTGCTTAAAACCTGCTAGCTTTGCAGCTTTTCTTGTTGCATCTATTTGATTAATTTTAAATGCAGCAGGTACAGTAATTACTGCCGAATGAAAATTCTCATCTCCAATAAAAGACTTCAAAGTTTTAAGAACTTCAGCAGATAACTCTTCTGATAATAATTCTTTATCTAAATGAGAGCTCTTATATTTTTTTTCAGTTCCCATTGTCCTCTTGAACTCGATAAATGCATTAGTTTCAGCTTTACCCGAAGTTTTCATCAATTTCAACTTTTCTCTTTTCAGAGCATTATAAGCTGAATCACCAACTTGAATTGCCTTTTTTTTGTTTATATAAACACATGAAGGCATAGTGTCCTTAAGAGTGTCCGTTTTCTTTATAACAGGTTCGCCCTTTTCCATTCTAGAAATTGCGGAATTTGTAGTTCCTAAATCAATTCCATAATCAATTTTTGTTCTAGCCATTTTTTATTTTTTAAGATTCTGTAACTTCGATTTGTGCAGTCTGAATCATCTTCCCTTTATAATTTACTTGAGGTTTTATGATTCTTGTAATTATACGTTTTCCTTCTTCTTGCTCATCATCCTCAATAAAATTCACACTTGCTTTCATCCCTTCATGATACTCTTTACCTAACATATCGATTAATTCATATCCATTCGCTTCAAAATTATCTCTAATCCGTTCAACAGATTTGTTCAACTGTTTAAGTCCTTTTGTGCCTTTATCCATTCGGAGAATATTTTTTTGAATTTTCACTATTTCATCAGCTACTTTCAATGCTAAAGAATGATCTACCTCTTCGACTGAAGATTGTTTAGTCTCCTTTTCTCCCTTTAGCAATTCTAGCTGATTATTGAGTACATTAATCAATTTATCATCTAGCTTTACTCTTTCCTCTTCTAATTGGTTCTTGGTTAATTCAAGCTGATTGGACATCTCATCCAAATTAGTTCTAGCTTCGGTAATTTTTGACTCTACCCCTCCTAATAATTCACTTGCATTTTCAACTTTATCTTTATTAGATTTAATTCTCTTTCCGAGAAATAGAAAAACACCAATAGCAACTAACAAAACTATTAACAACCCTACAGCTGAAAGCATCTGATTCTGACTGAAACTAGAGTTTAGTTCAGATAATTTTGCATTAGTTTGATTAGTAGATTCTTTTAACTTAATTCTTAGCTCCTCAGAAATAGTTTTAATGTTCTCTTCATTAAGGGTGACTCTTTTTCTAAAGGAGTATAAAGCTGAATCCTGTTCTTCAGACTTTTTTGCTACCAATTCATCTAGATTTACAATTTTAGATTTTTGAGCATTAAGTTTCGATAAAAGTGAAGAAATATACTTTTCTTGATTCTCTACTTTCTTTTGAAGTTCATTTATTCGTATAGAATCACTTTGTTGAGCATACCCACTCACAAAACACATTAAGAATACAATTAGTAATTTTATTTTCATTTTCTTGATATTAGCTGGATAAACTTATCCAATAGGGTTCTTATAAATTTATTAGTTCTTTTACTATTCTTTAGCATTTCAACTAAAGATGGAGAAAATCTATAGTAAAACTTTATAAAAGCTCTTCCCATGATAGACTTTTGTAGTATTGTGTCTCGGAATTCTCTTAACTTAAGTACCTGAGGATGATCATAATCTCCATATGCCATGGTTGCGATATAACATCCCCCTCCACTAGATCCACTTCCAGAATTACTACCTCTAAACCGTTGGAATTCATTATTGAGTTGTCGAAGATCATTATGGTTTCTTGTATATCTTGCTTTTATTTCACTAGGCATATCTAAAGTGCCAATCTTTTTAGATACAGGTAATGCATCTTCTACTACCATCATTAGCATAACTAATCCTGCTGCCTTCTCATACTGAACCTCTAGGTTATGTTGAGCAATATTTACAGTCTCAATTAACATTGCTTGGGCATTTGATGCTACAGCACCACTTATATTTAAATAAAAAGTATCTTGAACGCCTAGTACTTTTTTAATTACTTGTAGTTTAGGCTTACAATCTTCAACTAAACACTTAGCTGCATTAACAGAGACACTTTTATTTTGAAATCGTTCAAGTTGATTTGTAATAAAAATTAATTCGCTTTCTATTTTTGCAGTTTCAGCCCATTCTTTAATTCCTTCAATATTATCCTTGGCTCTATCTATCACTTGGGCACTCACCGCTATATTCTTAGCATAAGTTAACAAAGCAATTGCCTGTTTACTCGGATCTGTAGATTCTTTCCATACTTGAAAATAATCAATTCCGCATTGGAGAATCTCTTTAGCAAGATTGTCTGCAATCATCTTGTACTTCAGGCCATTACCTCCCAGCAAAGATTTTAGTGAGGTTAAATCGTCTTTGGTATCATTATATAATGACAATCCACTTTGGTTCGCACTCTTAGGATGTTGTTTTCTGCTATTCTTTGTAGCTTCTATTGAAGACTCAATAGAATGAATTGGGCCATCAGTAAATTTCTTAGACAAATAATTCCGAGTTTCTTTTCCACAACTACTAAACAAAGAAAGTAACTCACTAGTCGAATGATCTGTCTCCAACTCCTTTAATATTTCATCAACAAGAAATCTGACATGACTACTATTATCTATTGAAAATGTTTCATCGGCAACAACTTTAACAAAGTCATTAAAATGTTGTGATTCAATAAAGTTTATTTTTGCAGCAATACCTCTTTTAACATCACTTGCCGAATTACTCAATAGCCTTATCGTTCCTAGGTTATTAAATGCAGAATAATTTTTGGCACTTATTGATTTACCATCTGTTATTTTTGTCCAAATTTCGACAGCTTTACCTTTATTCCCTTCTGCTAGGTACTTAAAAGCAGTCTCATCAATAGGGGTCACATTTACAAACCAAAACAAAGCATTATTAACCTTATCTCTGCTCTGCTCAATACTTGAAAAAGCCGAATTAATAGAGTCTTCGGAACGATTAATACTATCAAGAATAGAATAATCTATATCAAATTCTATTGCTCTTCCAACCTTAGCGTATGCTTTAATTTTTGCTTTGTTTCTCTGGATTTCTCTTTGTTTAGCGTTTGCAAAAATACCAGCTATCCTGTATGGGTTTGTATGTATTATATTCATAATTATAGGTTCATCAATTCTTATTAGCCGTATTTAATATACCTTAACTTATTTTCGTAATTTTCAAGCTGTTCATTATATATCTTTAACCCCTTCTTTAGGGCTTTGATTTTTTGCCTTTTCTTTTCATTACAATCAGATAAAATATTGTCTATCCTCTCTTGTTGAGTATTAATTTGACGCTCTCTATCACTTGCCAATCTTAGAAAATGCCATTTTTTTATTTCTTTCATTCTCTCTTCAGCCTTTCTAAAATCCTCTTGCCTAAATAGCAATTCAGCTTTTGTATGTTCAACTTTTATTATTTTCTCATTCAAAATCTTTCTTAGCTTTTTGACTTTTTTTATTTCGTCCTCTACTGTTTTAATTTCTCTTTTTTTCCTTTCTCGCTCTTTCTCTTCTGGTGTTAAGGTTGAAACATCAATTTGTCGAGCAATTGATTTTAGAGCTGTTTTATTTTCATTAAAAGTTCTTCTCATGTCATTATACATATCAAAATGGTCAAGCATACAAGTGATTTCCCATGCTATTTCAACTTTTGATTGGAGAGAAGAAAGAGAACTATGGCTTTGAACAGCATCATTAATTACACTAACTAATTCTCTTTGTATAAACTGAACAAAGAAGTTACTTATATTTTGATACTCCTCATTCCATTTGGTCATTTTAGTTTTAATATTCTGAATTTGAGGTGTACAATCAACAAGCAACCTTTTTATACTTTCAACTGAAACAGAGCCAAACAAAGAAGATTGATTCTTAGTTGCCTCAAATTTTTCCACTTGCGCATAAATAAAATTTAACTCAGATTGAATTTTAGCTGTTTTCGCCCATTCTTTAATACCTTCAATATTTTCAGAGGCTCTATCCTTTATCATAGGACTAATAGCTAAATCATAACTATATGTTAGAAGTTTTAGAGCTTTTTCACTAGGGTCTGAATTCTTACGAAATGCAATAAAATAATCAATACCACATTGCATTATCTCCACTGCTAAACTATCAGCTTGAACTTTGTAGTTCAAGTCTCTTATCCCTAAGACTTTCTTCAAACTATTAATGTCAGCTTGAGTTTCATTTAGTAAATTAAACCCAAGGTTATACAAATGCCCTGGAGACTTCGCTTTTCGTTCTTCTTTCGTTCTGGCAATTTGACTTTCAATAGAGTGAATATAATCCGAACTAAATTTCTTTAATAAGAATTGATGTGTTGGAGAATTTGGAGCATTTCCAAAAATGGATATAATTTTTTCCTTTTTAAACCTGGCTTCAAGATCTGGTAAAATTCCATTTAAAAATCTTTCAATTTCTAAATCCTTATCAACTTTAAAAGTCTCATCAGCAATCTCATGAAGATAATCTTTTAAATATTGAGATTCTAAAAGAGTCATTTTCAACCTAAGTCCTTCTTCTACTTCTAGATTAGAATTACTAAGTAATTTAATAGTTCCTAAGTTTGAGAAAGAAGAAAAATTCTTAGATGTGATGTTTTTGTTATGAGTGACTTTAGTCCAAATTTGAATTGCTTTTTCTGTATCACCACTTGACAAGTACTTTAAAGAGGTCTCATCAAAACTTGAGTGTTTTAAAAACCAGAAGTAAGAATGGTTGACTCGATCTTTATTTTGTTCTATTTTGGAAGAAGCCTGTTCTACAATTTCAGGAGTCCTATCAATTGTTTTCAATAATGAAAAATCGATATCAAGTGCCACAGTCCTACCTATATTAAGGTAGGCATTTAATCTTGATTGCACTCTCCTTATTTCCCTTTCACCAGCATTTGAATAAATGCCACAGATTCGAAAAGGGTTTTGATGTATCACATCCATGGGTATTCTTCTATTGTGTTTGAGGACTTTATTACATCCCCTAATTTATAAAAAATATCTAACTATTCTAATATATATATATATATATATGTATGTATATATTCTAAAAATTTATACTACAAAGTAAAAACTAACCTGTACACTCTATGTGCACAGGTAGAAAATAACATCCATTACACATTCACAATCTCAGACTTTGTACCTATCCCAGTAATCTCAACATGTTCAACAGCACGCGAAACAGCAACATACAAAGTAGACTTTTCATTCCTCAAATACGATTCTTGTTCCTGTGGAGTATATAAATCGAAATCAAATGGACGTTTAGGGCAAGAACGGTTATTGACATCAACTAAAAAAACATGTTTGAACTCAAAACCTTTGATATTATGGAAGGTCATAACATTAACTCCATCTTCATCCCCCTTGCGTTGACCTTTCTCCCAAACTGCATAGGGTATAGCGTTTTGATGGAAAGCATTGATAAAATCTTTAATTCCTGATTTAGTTCTTGCTGAAACAGCAATATCAGATGGTTTATATTTGTATCTTTTTTGCCCTTCAGAATCTTCAACTTCTATTTCAAGTATTTGATTGATCACATTTAGTACATGATCTATTTCTAAATTTTTGGATTTAAATATAGTATACATGGGTTTTTTCCCATGAAACAAAGACACATAACCAGCTTTTTCTTCCTCCTCTCCATCAAAATTATCATAGTGACAATCTTTGATGATTGAAACAGCCAACTTCTTAATTTCTTCAGTAGTTCTATAATTGATTCTCAAACGTCTACTTCTCTTACCTCTTACATTTATCCCAACCTTTGAGAAATTAATTCGCTTATCATAAATCTTCTGAAGAGGATCTCCAACAAAAAATAAATCATTGCTTTTCTCCTCAACCAAAGATCGAATAAGTCTCAGCTCTACATTAGAAAAATCCTGAAGCTCATCAACCAAACAATAAGCGAATGGTCTAATCTCTTTTTCATTGAAGTAATCGCTTACTCGATTCATTACTTCCTCTTTATGCAAATAGTTTGATTTAGCATTTAAGCTGCGATACTTCTCAAACAACACCCAAGTTTCCTTTCTCTGCCTTCTAGACAAAGGCTTACCTCTTCCAACTCGTGAGGTTCTCAAATAATCTTTTTCACTTACGACATTATGATAGATGATAATATCCCGATATTCCTTCATCAGGAACTCCTTGTCATAAGCAACCAGTTCTGATTCAAGTATTTTATCCCATACCTCTTCGGCAGAAATAATTTTACTGTACTCAAAGACTTTAATTTCTTCTTCAAAAACTTTATACTCTTTTGCTAATTGGAGCACTAGAGCATCAATATTCGTAATAACAATATCCTTTGTATCAATCCCAAAACCTTTAACTAAATCAGTCAAATTAGTTGCCAAAGCCTTGGTGTAAGTTGTAAAAAGAATTTTCTTCCCAAAATTCATTTTAGAAGCTAAATACTTTAGTCTATGTATAGCAACAACAGTCTTTCCTGTTCCTGCTCCTCCTGTCACTTTAACTGTCCCTGAAAAATCTCTTGATACAAGTTTTCTCTGTGAAGGATGAAGGTAATACTTCCATTTATCTAAAGTTCCAGATAGGATTTCATTAAATAAGGTATCGTCAGTCAACTCAATAAAGTTTCTCTGATTGTTGATAGATTTCAACTGATCATCTTCTGATTCAGAATTAGACTTCCCTTCTTCAATTTCTGATATCAAGCTATCAATTTTAGCTCCATCAGCAAGATAAAAGAGATTCTCAAAAACATCTTCTGGGATATAATTCTCAATCTGTTCTAAATCATCTAATGTCATAATTTTTCTAACAGAAGGCAATAGAATTTCTGGCACACCTATACGAATCAAATCTTTATCTTCTAATTCACGATAAAGCCCTTTCTCTTTCGATTCTGTAGCCTCAACTTTTGGAAGAATTTTCTCTTCATCAGGAGAAATAAACACTTGCATAGACTCTGTGTTCTCATTCCACTGAAAAATCTTGTTTTTTGCCCAATCATATGCTTTATCATGATGGTCCACCCAAAGCAAATAATAGGTATCTCCTGATTTTGGAGCTTTGATAATTGCACGATAAATTTTGTCAATTCTTGCTGAACGTAAAGAGCTATCCTTAAATATACTTATTGGTTCAAGATGAATGCCCAAAGATTTAGAGTTCTCACGAAACTTTTTCTGAAATTTAATTACGTCTCTTTGTACTCCTTTCGGCAATTTTATCAATGAGTCAAAGAATTTTGAATAGAACAGCAGTTTCATAGTGTTATATTGTTTATGTCGTCAATGTCTTTAATTGTAAAACCTTCTCCTCTTAGTTTTTTAGCATCCTCTTCTGAAAAAGGGTTGAATGCTATTTTTGCTTGAGGAATGATTAACTCAGCTTCTGCTTTAGTTTCTCCTTTCTCATCAAGCAAGGAATAATACAAGATTTCATCTTCCTCTGAGTCTACTCCGTATTTGTTATAAATCGCCTCTAGTAAAGGTCTGTAAACATCATCAAATTCACCACAGAAATCTTCTAAAGAATAAATTTCCTCTTCTCCATCATTATCCAAATGACTCTCGCTCTTAGAGTAAAAATCAAAGAATTGGATAAGATTAAATAATGACCAAAACATGCCCCACTCTTCCTTATCGATTTGAGAAGTTTCTAAAAAATCTAGATTGGAGACTACCTCATTGCTTTGAACATTTACTAAAACCTTAAGATTAAATAATGTATTAGGGGCAACTCCAGCAAAAGGTACAAAACAATCTAATGTCTTTGCCCTTGCACAATAATTATCAATAAGACCTTCCTCAAAAACTTTTGAAATATCATCTTTAGAAAAAGATGGATCAAATAATTTATCCTGGAAAAAAGATAAGTAGGTAATTAAGGATTTATTAAATGTTTCATCTCGTATCGGATATTCTAATACTTTTAATAATCGCTCCATATTATTCTGTGCTTCAGAATATTCTACCTTCAATACTCGTTTAGTAGCTTGTAATATCTTATTCTGAATAGAGCTACATTTCTTAAGTTTATTATCCAAGCAATCATCTCTATTTTGTTGATTTTCTTCCTCTAAGAAATACTCGTCAAATTGCTCTACATCATTCCAAGTTAAAGTCCAGGTTTTATACTCAGGAGAAGTAATGATTCCCATTCTCTTCTGAAAGTCTTGCTCAAAATTATTATTCTCTTCAGAAGCATGGTATTGATAACCATCTAGATATATTGCTATCCTTGGGATAGAATTAATATCATCTATATATTCTCCATTTACCTTAGCAGATGTACATTTTATCAAAAAATCAGCCCTTGTTGATATTGGAATACCTTGTCTTTGACCTAATTGATATTGAGGCTGAATATGGTAACTAAAGTTTTCCATATTATCTTTCTTATAAACTAAAGTGTAGCTATCTGAACCATAACTTTTATCTACACCAAACGTCCAGGAATCATTCTTATCCGCAAAACTTTTCAAACTTCTATAAAAACGATTTTCCAATTCTGATTCTTCAATCTTACCAGAGTTAGTCAGCAAACTTAAACCATTAGGATAATACTCCCAGCCTTCACATTTATCCAAAACTTTTTCAAATCGTTCTTCAGCTTGAGATCTACTCAGTTCCTTTTGGTCGTATTGATTTGCATACGTATAAATACAATGATAACAACCATCCTTATTCAAGAATCGACAGCTACATTCCTTTATTTTACCCAAAGCTCCTTGAAGAAGCTTGTTGAACTCTTGATGGTCAAATAGTTTTTCTAAATATCCTGTTCCTCCAGGAATGGTATCAAACAGAATTAAATATCGGTCAAACTTGAGTGTTCGATGATTAAACTCTCTATAATCCGACATCGCAATGTGCTGAGGATTACCATTGAAATATGTTTGAATACCTAGTTTTATTCCCGCAGCAAACATCTTAATTTCTGAGTAACTATTAAAATCCTGTACAGGCAACAATATTTTTAATACCTCTGATTGAAATTCTCTAAAGAAATAAACCTCTTCATATACCTCATCTGATTTCTTTTGATACTTAGCATCTTTATGTTTGCAGTATCCATAATGCAACTTGTAATCCTTCTGATTAAGGTTTGAAGATGATTTCCCACAATGCTTGCATGTAACAAAACCTTGACCAGATACTTCTTCTTGATTAATCTTCACTTTTTTACCACTTCCTGCATCTGTTCGTCCTGTATTATTATCTGTTATCGTAACATTCTTGACGAACTCAATACCAAATGGAATATCTTGGATAGCCCAAGCTCCTGAAGAACTTGAATTACTAAAGTTAAAGTGACGAGATACATTATAATAAAGATTCTCACGCTCATCCTTATTATCTCCCAATGCAGCATCTGATTGATTATTAAAAGATTTAACGGTCAACAATCGAGCAAAAGTATGAACATTTGAAGAGGCTGCCCATGTTTCACTACCACACTTAGGACAATTTCCTTTTTGCCCTTTTTCTATCTCTAGGTGATCACAATTGGAGCAAAAGCGTTTCTTATGAGAATGCTTCTTATCTGACCAATCAAATGTGTTTACTCCCGTTACTTTGAGTTTGAATCCCTGAGCGTAAAAATAATTATCTGGAGCCAGTTCTCTTATGGCAACGCTTGAAGCACGTACAAACTCAAGCTCCAACTGCTTCGGCGGATGGCTACTTGCTTCTGCCTGATTCCCATTGACTCTTCCCATCAAGGTTACTCCTGTCTCAGGGAAAGCATAGTTAGGCAACACCCCAATATTAGTTAAATACTCTAAAGTACTTCTATTCTTTAGGCTATGGATAATCCCATTTAAGTTCCTTGTCTCTCTCTCTAATTCTTTTCTTTCTTCATCCTCTTTTCCCCATCCTTGCTCTTTGATATATTTCTTTGCATCAACCACTTTTTGCTTGAGGGATAAGATTTCTTCCTTCAAACGTTGGAATATATTTTTATGGAAATAGTAAAACTGCTCACTAGCAAAAGAATACTTCAGCTGTTCAAAAACTGAATCTTCAACAGTCATGATATAATGATGCCTAAACTTCTCTAATAAAGCATCTTCATTTGCCTTAATAAAATTCAGTAATCGACTCATAAAAAATTCCGAGCCTTGTACGTCCGTTGTTTCTATCTTTATAAACTTGACGTTTACAGGAATTGTATTCGTCTTGTGATTTTGAGAAGTCCAACTGTCTATACAAAAAGCAAAGAAATGACGATGAAGAATCTCTTTCGCTTGTAGATAACATCCAGGAGTATTAACAGAACCATCCATCATCTCCATCGGCTCCCGATAATAATATTGATCGTGTGCTTTATTTTGAGCAAAGTTCACAATTAATGCAGATCCACTCGAACGACCAGCACGACCTATTCGCTGTAAGAAGTTCGATGACAAAGGAGGGACTGAATTATTAAACGCTGTATTCAAACTACCAATATCAATCCCCATTTCAAGAGTACTAGTTGAGACAATAGCATTCTTAGAATTAAACTTCGTTCTGTATTTAAAATCCTCCTCTAATAATTCTCTATCCTCCCTATTTAACAGACCAGTATGTTCGGCAGAATAAATCCTTGGCGATTTATTTCTATTATAAACCAACTGATAATAATTTAACTCTTTAGTCTTATCCTCCGAAGCAACTTCATAAGTACCAGAACACCTAAACATCAAACACTTGCCTCCAACTAAATAATCTATTGAATCAGCTGAGTTAATCGAATGCTCACATTTAGAGCATTCAACATGACTTACTTTTGAGTTGACAAAAATCTTTTGAGGATTCAACGCAAAATTGACAATCCCTTTTGCTTCTTCTTTATCAAGAACTTCAAGATCATTTAAAATAGTAAATAATTGCTCGTAGAAGTCATTTATAAAATCTGTATGTGGAGACGCTAGTGGAAATGCTTTGATATAATATCCATGAAACCAGTTATTATGCTTCGTGAAAGAGCTATCTAAAAGCCCTCTGTTCTCTTGTTGATAGGTAATTAACTTTGGTAGCCTAGTTCTCTGACCAAATCGTTTATTCAGAAAATGCCTGGAATCTTTCATCCAGTTTAGGTCCCAAAGTTTTAGATTCCCATTTCTAAACTTTTCTAAATATGGATGGCTAATTCCTCCTTTGGTTCTGATTCTATGTAATAAAAGATTCAAAAACTTTAAGAAATCATCTTGCTGGATAGCATTATGATGTGTAGTATTTTTATCAATCCATACTTTCATTTTATCCCAAACAGACAGCAAAGCCTCATGTTCAAAATATACACCTGAAGAACCTGTCTTTTCTAGGGTTCGTCCAATTACAGCATTAAACCCAAATTCAGCATAAGCCTCCCAACACATGCGTATATCGAATGCATCCTGAAAATGCTTTTCAAACTTATCGCCATTCTTATAATCCTCTGGAGTTGATTTGCCCAAATAGTCGGTTGGATAAAAACGATAATAATATGCTGCCAAGTTTCCTTCACCTGTATCATCAGCATATTGTTTCCAATATTGGATAAATTTATCTACTAAGTCAGAAAGACGAACATCCTTATCAAGAACATTAATCACCTTCTGTAAGGAAGAACGGAAGCTAAATCTATAATTTCTTGCTTCAATGAAGGAGGCTTGATGAGCAGCATCCTGAACAGAGTTGGTAAAAGCTAAAATCTTACGCTCCTGTGTTTTTTGACTATCTAAATCAGAAGACAAACTTTGACTTACACCAATAGAACTTAGGGTGGCGATTTTGGTACCAATAATAGCCACATTATTCTTGGTGTTACACTCAGGGCAAACATGATCAACATACCTTGCATTATTCCTACTCTCTTTTCTGAAGTAGGTTACATCAAGCAATCCATCATCATCTTTATCCTTGTTGAATATCTTCAAGCTCTCTCCTGAAATATATCGCTGATAAGCATCCGTTGGTTGATATCCAGAGTTGGAAATATCCTCTACAGAATACCAATCTGTAAGATTCATAAAATAGACATTCTTGCTATTTGTAAAAAATCCATTATAAATAGCGTTCACATCCGCACTAAATTTGGCAACTCTATCATTCTTATAGGCTAACCAGCCAGAAGCTCCACACTCTCGACAAAACCATGGAGGTAAGGCTTTGATAGCATCCCCCTCCTGAATAGAATCTTTCCAGGAAAATCTTGGATCTTTTGTCATCATCCTCAGAACACCACTCAATTCTCTAACCCATAACTGAACCTGTGAAAACAAGAAAGGACTTTCACGTCCATTCTTATCTACCAGCTTTGCTTCTGTGATTAGTGTAAATAAAGATTGGACTAAAGCCTCTTGTGGATTTATTTTCAATGTAGGATCCCATTGAGGTACATTGTCTTTAAAGTCTTTGTTTTGCTTAGCAAGAGCTCTTGCTACTTCAGCTACCGTTCGGTAGGCAATACCCTCGTTCATTACATGAACTAAATCTCTGGTAATTTGAAACCCAGAAAGATCTTCTGCTAAGCTAGATTGACTTACTTGCCAGATTGAACATTGTCTCTTAAAATACACGTCATAACCTTCTCCAGTTATTGGTTTTATCTTCCCAAACATCTTGGCTCTAGGAATAAACCGTTCACCTTCATTAACACCAAAGAATTCTTCGGTACTAACTCTATTCTCTGTAATAATCGCTTCTTCCGTAACATTTTCGCCAAACACCTTGCTGGCATAATCCGCCAATAAACTGGCAGAATCTTCTGCACTACCAATCGTAGCGGAAGTACCAACAGGAATCAGATACTCTTCAGGCATATCCAACTTCATCTTCAACCTTCGTATAAGATTGGCAACATCTGTTCCCTGTGCTCCATCATAAGTATGTAACTCATCCAAAACCAAAAAACGCAACAGCTTATTATCCCTAAAATTCCCTTGCCACAAATCATGATAACGACTCTTCATTAGACCATAATCCAGCATCTTAAAGTTGGTCAATAAAATATCTGGAGGGGAGGCCAATATCGCCTCCTTATTTTCTATGATATGGTCGAGTCCCATAGTCTTTGGATAAGTCGTAGGGTCCTGACCTTCTCCAATGAATAAACCTGCGGTTATCTTACCTCGTAACAAACCATTATCATGCTCATAAATCATCTTTGCCAAACGCTTAGCCTGGTCTGTTGCCAAAGCATTCATAGGATACATGATAATCACCTTAATCCCCGATCGATGCTGATTATTAAAGCAATAATCTAAGATGGGATACATAAAGGACTCTGTTTTCCCAGAACCTGTACCTGTAGTAATAATAGTAGGTTTAGGGATTCTATCTTTTGTGCTCAATCGCTCCCAAGCCTTCAATTGATGATCATATGCCTTCCATTCTGGTTTAATGTCCAAAGGAATTTGCTCCTGAGCTTCTTCACTTGCTTTGACAAAAGGGAGTTTCAAAGACAAGTAGGGTCCTTTAAATAATCCTTCTTGTGGATGATTGATAAAGTCATAAAAGGCCTTATGTACTTTCTTATCCTGGAAAGTGAAGGTAGCCTTAAGATAGGCTAATATGGACTCCTTTATTTCTATGGCTTGGTTAAGGCTAAGCATAGCTATTCAGTTTCTATTTCTAATGTAATAATGTAATCTGATGGTGTCGCTTTAAAAAAATCATTATTCTCAAAATCAACACCTTTTTTGAATAGCTCCTTTAGGATATGTATCTCGCCATTAGAGACAAGTGCTATTTCATAGTGCTCTCCTCTTTTTCGTCCTTCCTCCATCTCTGATCTTGATAAATGGAAACTGACACCATTAAACGATTTCACTTCTAAATACTTGAGATTGGCTTCATTCTTTAGTTTATAAATAATATCACAATGAAGAGAATCTGATTTTAAAGATACCTTTTTTGAATAACTAGATCTCCATTCTACGAATTCGACATCATCATTTGCTTCTAAGGAATTATAAACTAATTCCTCTGCTTTCACTCCAGCTTTCTTTTTTCTCTTATCATTCTTACTACTATGCATCCAAGCAGCATTCCCATTTCCCTTACCATTCTTTTTTGTCTTTGAAATAACTTTTTTTGACTTACTGTAATTAATTTCAGCTACTTCAATAGTCTGGTTATCGTCTATTACACTAGTAATATCTTTCTCACATATCAGCTTTAAATGTTCCTTAATAATATCCTCATTTCCTTCAAAATACAATAAACTACGAATATTTAAATTTTCTATATCAGCTTCTTGTAAATTATGCTCTCCTAACAAATCACTATATTTGATTGTAACCTCGTCTAATTCTTGTTCTTCATCTAAATCAATTTTAAATAAACTCTTAACGATTTTAACCAGTTCACCTGCGTAGTTAATATTCAATTCAAATATATTATCTTCAATAAATTGGTTTAGTTCGATAGATTCTCCAATATCCTGATATCCAATCTGTTTCGCTAAAAATAACTGTTGATTCTCAAGTTCTACCGAATTTTTTTTCCAAATGAGTCTTTCAAATTTAGATCTGTAGATAACAAGACTTAATTCAAACCTATTCTTATGATATGAGACAAGTCCTGTGGATACATTATCGAGTAACGTATCTGCACGAATCCCATATTTTGATGTAATATCCTTTAACAAGTCAACTCCACTTCCTCTATTAAAATCATTAAAATCTACATTAGAATACCAAGAAGGTAACTCATATTTCAAGTCTTCTTCAATGCACAATTTAAGTCCAGCATCATTCTGAATATTCTCAGGAAACTTTTGCCCTTGAAATTTATATAACCTCTCCCAAAAACTTAACTCAGCTCTTGACACTCCTAAAAACTCCCTCGCCGATTTAAAATAGCCCAATAACTCGTCCATATGAATAAGATGCATAGAGTCCTCTATTGAGTCTTTAAAAACTGACCGAAAATCATTCTTATTCTCCTTTACCTTAAAGTTTATACAGATTATTTCCGCAATTGCATCACAAAATTCTCTATCTTTTTTAAGGTCAGAAAGCTCAATTGCATTACGATTCTTCACATAATAGGTGTTACCTATTTTGATAAAAGAATTATCTTCCAAAGAATAAACTTCATCTTTGGCAAACCTATATATACATTCTGAAACTAATCTAAATTCAAGAGACTTGATTAAGTTAATAGCTTCCCTAACCTTTAAGGTAGCCTCCTTTGTTTTTAACGACCACAATCTATAACATAAGAACAAAGCCTTTAATTCTTCCATCTCTAGGTTGAACCTTTGACTCCAAGACTGTTCTGAGACTTTAACTAATTCTACTTCATCTAATAACTTTTGAATTAAATTAACTCCAAAAAAGTCTTTAACATTTTGCTCTCCAGCTCTTTTGGGAAGATTTAATATCCAATAATTATCTAAAATATTTTGGGGTAAAAGGTTATTATCAAAGTAATATATCTCTGAGACATCCTTAAGCTCTAATTTACCATCTCTACGACCTCCTTTTCTAGCAAAAAGCTTCATTCCATTAAAATCATGCTTATAATTTTTTAGTAAGGTATCCTTATTTTTTGCACAATAACTAAGAAATTTCCTGTAAAAAGCTTGAGTACCTAATCCATCTTTATACCTCTCCTCATGTTTTTCAAATAAGCTATAATATTGTTGAGGACTTAACTCATCCATAGTTTCAAGAGCACCTAATTTTTTAAGAATAAACCTGAGTTTCCCCTCATCTAATATGAAATTAGACAGTATAGGGTGTTTGAAATTAAAACTCTTAAAGTCAAAGCCAACACCTCCCTCTTCTAGCACATAATTATTTAGATTTGAGTTTGAGACTAATTGATATTCTAGGTAGGATGGTTTTTCTACGAATGGTTTTGGATATGCATTACCATATTTGTATGACAATTCATCAGCATTAGAGTATTCTAAGCGTTGAAATAAGAGAGGTTCTTTATAAACAAGTAAAACTAGTTTTTCAGCTGATAATTTTCTTATTACATCAGGTCTACTAAGTCTTAACCCTTTAAAATAAATATAACTGATTTTATCAGGCTTGGTTATTTTACTAAATAGATAATTTTTGTATCCTCCATCTCTAGTTTTTTCAGTTTCATCTACTACTATCTTAATATGTTTATTAACTCCAATCCACAAAAAGAATAATTCTTTTTCCTCTAAACTAGCTTCTCCTAACTCCCAAAAATCAGTATCAGCAACATAGTCACTATCTTCATAAACATTGTCAAATATGAGTTCCGTTAATTTACCTGAAGGATAGGTATTGCCAAGATAAAGTTCATCGCAAAATTTAATCTCTTTTTCTTTATTAATGACGGGTATTTTTTGACTTAATACAGTTGTTCTTGTGGGATTTTTCTTGAAGATAGAATAAAGCGATTTCATTAAATCAGTTATAGCAATAGCTTTCTGTTGCATAGAAGCGACAGTCTTTAATTCCTGATTAGTCTCTGAAATAATTGTTTTGATTACATCATTAATATCATTTGAGCCAATATTCAAAATCGTATCTACAACTCTTTTCAGAGGTCTTGAATCACTTTCTTTTTCATTCTTACGGTGAATTTCAATTTTATCTGCTAGCTCATTAAGTATGGATCTATATAGTTTTTGAGATATAAAAGATAATTTTACAAAAGAAGGAATATAATACTGCTCTACATCTTTCTTACTAAGAATAAACACCTGTCTTTCCTCACTAACAATATTGTCATTTGTATCAAGTAATAAGGGTAAATGCAGCACACTCTCATGAAATGATCGAAACTCAGGAGTCAGTAATATCCGTATTAAAGAAACCCTCTCTCCAATAGATGAAATCAAAGGGGAAATTGACTTTACTATATTTTGAAATTCCTTTGGAGTATATTTTTTGAACTGATAATGATTAAAATCTTTGGTAATTTTATCGAAAGGTGAGCGTAGGAGACTTGGAAAATAGATTCCAAAATTGTTTTTTTCAACCCATTCTGAAAATGCTCCACCATAATAATAAACATTTCCCTTTTCATTATAACTTCCATCGACACAAGGATAAATTGGCAACTTGTCTCTATAGTCCTTTATTTTAAGGTAAAATGGTTTAAGTAATTCATTATCGCTTGTACCCTCAGATGTTAAAAAACAAAATGAATTCCAATTACTTTGATCTTTTGATTTTATCTTTGTGTTCGCTAAATCCCCTAAAGCATCAGCAATCACCTCTAAAATATAAATATTCCCATCTGAATCATTCAGTTGGTTTCTAGCAGGGTCTAAATCGAAAGTTGCATGAATTATACTTGGCAAATGAGTCTTCACTTTCATAGGTAAATATGTATAAAAGTAATTCTCGCTATTTTCCAATTCTTTTTGCCAAGCAATTTTAAAGTTAAACTTCTTATTCTCTCCAAAAAATTCTTGCTCAGAAGTAAATATAGACCATTGGGTATCATTATTAATAAATACCTCATCCAACCGATCTTCCTTTTCAAAAGATTGAGGAGGATTTCCATCCCTTATTACTTCAATCCTCTTGAGATGTCGGAGAAACAATAATACTTCACCTTTTATATCATCTAATTGCTTAAGGATACTATCCTCAACTTCTTTTTTATAAGACAATTCAAATACTGTCTCCCAAGAATCAGTATTAGAAGGGTCTTGAAAATCAGGTATTGCAAGAACTGCAAAAGGAATCTCTCCTTTCAGATTTTTTGCCTCAGATACAGCATTCCTGAATTTTTCAGATTCTTTGAATATTTTATCGTATTCTCTTTTTGCTATTTCTGGAGAGAAAATTAAATCAATGGCTTTTGTCTTTACAACAACTTTATCTACCCAATTTAATATAGATCTAAATCCAAGACCTTTATTCCCAATAAATTCCTTTTTGTCTTTGGGACTTTGGCGAGCTACCATCAATGATCGTATACCTCCAATATTAAATGGTTCTCCATTATTTGCAATAGTAAGAATACGACTCTCAGTATTTATCCTTATTTGAACAATACTAGATTTAGCATCATCAGAGTTTTGTAGCAACTCTAATATTTGGCGATTATTATAGGCTTCAGTTGTACCTTTTTCAGTACGATAATCGCTCAGAACTCTATGAGGAGCCACCTTGTAGGTATCTCGATTTTCTTGAATAAGATCTAATACCTCATCTTGAAATGTTTTTATTTCATCGGTCATTATAGCCATAGATACTATTAAGGATTTAGTTCTTTGTATTTATCATTATCTAGTTTGACAGCTTTATCCAAAAGATGTGATACTCCTGAGCTAACATCTTGAGGAGATGGCTCTTTCGTTAATGTTTTATCTTCCTTCCAAAAAACATTCGCATAATATGTAATTGAAATTGCCTTGCCATCATCACTAACATCAATCTTATTTTGCTTTGCCTGGTCTATCCCTAATGATTGCTGACGTTTCATCTCAATTTGAACTTTATTAGCCAGTAGAAATTTGTCCTCATATTGCTCGAAAAGGCCTAGTAAAAAACTTCTATACTCTGCATTATTCAAAAAGGACTCTGTTGTGCATGATATTTTCTTCTTCATATTTCTTGATATATTTTGTTTATTTAAACACCTCCTCAAAATGCCCCCAAGCCACCTTATAATCGGCCACACGATCACACTTATCAAAAGGAGCATAATAAGTCACCTGCTTGCCATAATACAACTCACTCTTCTCTATCGTATGCACATAAGTCTCTCCAGCGGTCATCTCCTTGATAGTATTCCACACAGGACGATCCAGCCCAACACCAGTAAGCCCCTTGGAACAAGTAAAGACAATATTCCCCTTGGTATCGTACCACGTATCATCTTCGTTTTGTTGTAAGACAGGAAACTGTACATTGTAGATCAAAATCAACTCATCTAGCGTAAGACCTAAAGCCATCGCTACAATCACATCAATCTCTACCAATGCCCAACGACGCTCGTACCAGTTGCGGAGTGGGGTTTCCCATTGCCAGTTTTCGGTGAGGGTGTGGAAGGATTTTAGGCGTGAGTCTTCTTTGCTCCAGTTGCTTTGCTTGAAGGATTCTTGCCAGTTCTTGTTCCAAAAAACTGAATATTGGTTACTTAAACAATTCAACATTAACGCTCTAACAAAAAGCTGATCCAGACATTTAGAGTTATTTACTTCTAAAAATAAATTTTGAATAGTTTCATCATATAAATTATTTTTACCTAAACTCTTTATATAAAAATCTAATATTATTGAAGAACATAGAGATAATGTTTTTAGTAAATCATAATCATTTTTGAATTGAATACTGATTATTCCATTTGTATGAGACGCATCAGGTGGAATTAGCACAGGATGAAGAGTCCTTAAGGATGTATTATCAAGCATTTTCCTAAAACCAATTCTAGTAGATTTAATCCAATACAAATTGTTTAATCCTTCAATTTTATCATTAAAACGATCTGTATCTAATGGTAAAAAATTGGTTCTAGGAATGAAACGCTCTTCTATTTCAGTTAAATTGATTATATCGTAATCAGAATTAAGTTTACATTCTTGCTTAGGATTTTTATAAAATGAAGTACTCAAAAATACTTGGGCCCCATTAAAAACAATTGCTTTATTAGTTGGATAACTAGTCTTCCTTAATAAAATATTCTCTTTTTGTGCATTTACCTCATTAAGCCCATCTGTCGTAAAAAAGTCTTGGCTTAAAGTTCTACTTTTTTTCTCTCCAAGTTTCCTAATAATATGTAATAAACCTCTAGAGTGAAGTGAAACAAGTTTTGTAGTTTCCCAATCATTAGAATTTTCAAAAGTTTTTGCGATTAACGATAGTTCCTCTTTTGTATAATAAACTAGTCGATCTCTATGGGGAGATGTGTTCCAAATAAATTCCCCTTCTTTGTTTCTTTTTTTTATTCCTCCACATCCTTTATTATTATCCTGGTCAATAAAAGAACCATAAACTGTTGATGTAGAAAAAATATTACTCATAGAGACAAACTGAATTTCAGACTTTAGACCTGAGTAAACATTAATAGAGTAGAACTTACTATCTTTTATTTCTACAAAAAGTTTTAAAGCATTCCAAAACTGAAAATGATATTTCAATCTTCTGTAAACATCTTTTCTCAATGGTTGTCCTTTCGGGTCATCATATATACCTTCAGGATGGACTAAACCAATAAATCCATTTTGGGAAGTTAATTGAAATGTATTTGTAAGAATGCACTTGTACAAATTATTCCTCTGACCTTTTAATAGTGGGTAATTTTGATACCCTCCCAAAAAATCTTTAGTTGAATCTGCCCATGTAGCTTCATTTTTATAGATACTATTTAACTCTTTATTTGAAGAAAGAATTTTCATCGCCATTTTTTTAACCTGTGGGGCTGACATCTTTCTTATTGCGATTTCAGGATGTTCTTCTGATATTATACCAGCTTCATCCATTTCTATATTAACCCATGGAGGATTACCTACCACGACATCAAATCCTTTTCTCTCTTTGTAAACTTCAATAAACTCTAATTGGTAATGAAAAAAGCTATACTTATTCGCATAATCCATCACCAACTTTGAACGGTCATTTTTGAAAAGCGAAGTTTTTTGCTCTTTGAGTACTTCTGCTATTTTTTTCTGTACCGAAGTCTTTTCCTTTTTGTAGCTTTTGAGAGTGAGTTGTTGTGCTCCACCAAATAGATTTCCCTGCTGCCCAGCTGTTTTAAAGACAGGGTCCTCAGATACTGTTTCTTCAGCCAGTTTTTGCAAGTCAATATTGAGAATATTCACGATATCCTGATACCATTCTTGGCGAGAAGGCAACTGAAAAGCATCTCGTACATCCCAAAACCAGAGGCTACACCAATAGTCCATTATCAGCTTGAGCTTGTAATAGGGCGCATTGGTTTGGCTACGCATGGCAGCCATTTTTTCTTTTTCATCATAGCTCTTGGCTTTGAGCTTGACCTGTTCGCCCTTCTCATGTGCTCCAAAGAAATCCGTCTTGATTTGAGTTTGGATATTGATGCGTTGTTGGAACTCATAATGCTCTTCCAAAAGCTTATCAATAGCAATAGAGATAAGCTTCAAGTTTTCTACTTCCCCCATAGACAAAGGCTGAATGAAATCTTTACGCCATTCAATTACCCGCTTGGCTTCATTAGGATAAGCTTCTTTTAGCAATTTTATTTTGGCAGAAGGCACCATATTTTTATCAGGCAATAAGAAATGATAGATATCGCTCTTTTTGCGTTTGAGTTTGCCTTCTTCATACTTCAGATGAATTGGAGCTGTATCCCACCATTCTTTCTTTTTCATCTTTTTAGCACGTTGGGAGGTATACTCTGCTACAAAAGCTTTTTGAGGATAGACCTTGAGCCATGCTCCAACAACCGCATTCCCCACACCAAGACGATAGCCAAAAAAAGGCGTTTGCATATCTTTGTGTATCACGTTCAACCAAAGCGATAATTTCCCCAACTCCACAGCCGTTGGATTTAAATCCACTCCATAGACATTATTGAGAGCAATGTAGGCTTTAATTTTTTGAAGTTCTTCCTGGTATTTATCTGGAGCTGCCTTTCTACCTAGTTCATCTTGTCGAAAACTCAGATAGGCTTCTGCCAATTGGTTAATCACCTCATTGTGGAAAGCAGCTGCTCCCATAGCAGGTTCCAGAATTTTGAGGTCAAGCAAGTCTAAGGCTTTCATCTCGCCATTAGTGACTCGCTCCAAAATAGGCTTTAAGGTATATTTTACCGTACATTCTGTCAATACCTCTGGTGTATAAAAAGAAGCCGACTTCTTACGATCACGACCACTCAAGCGATAGATAAAGGTTCCTTTAGGGATAATCTTGATTTTATCCTCTCTATCATGATAGACTTCAGCAATATCAAAATCATCCATGCGATGTCTTGGAACCAAGTAGGAACCATCTTTTCGAGCAACCTGCTCAGACGTTTCCTTTTTCTTCAACTTTCGATGCACTTCAATATAATCCGTCTCAGCAAAAAAACCTCGAAAAGCCAATAAGCTCTCATAAACCGAGCCCAATTGGTTGATACCTAGATTGGCATAAGATATTCTTCCCCTAGCTTTACGCTTCTGTTTTTTGGAAAGCGATAATTGGCAAATCACATCCTGCCAGATAACATTTCGTATTTTGACATGAGGTAGGATATGCAGCTTTGCATCATCAAAGAGTGGTGAATCCAACTGACGTACTCGAAAGCTCTTGTTCAACTGCTCTTCCTCACGACAACCATGATTCAACAGATAAAACAATCGACTCAAAGACTCATGAAAGAAAAATCCATTCTGACTACTATCGGTATTCAAAGGCACCTGCTCCAAATCTCTCAACATCTCCAAAGAATATCCATGCTGATAGGCTTCATCATTAACAGGTAGAATATCCAAATCATTCCTAGATTCTGCATAGAATAGAAACAGCAATCGATACACCATCGTCAAACAATCATTCTTCAAGTCTTGTGCATCAAGATTTGAAATATCATCAGGATTATTGTTTTGCAAATAATAAACCGCCTCATTCGCCAGTGACTCTACCGCATGAATAACCCCTTCTTTCAAGTCTTTGGTTACTTCAAAAGCAGACTTATGAGAATCTTCATCCAATTGCTCCATCAAAACAATCTCTGATTGAGGAGCAAGATGGTTCTTCGCCAATAAGAAATAAAAGAGGGAATAATAATCCTTTTTCTTCGTTCCTGTTACTTCATCAAACAAAGCCTCAATATCAAACTGCAAATAAGCTCCCTTAAACCACTTCTCTTGCTCCAGTAAGAAGTATTGATTCCCTGCACATAGTAGAATATACTGTGGTCTTCTATGCTGTGCAATCAAGAATAATTGAGATATCGCCTTATTGATAATCATAGGAGAAATCGTTTCATCCTCCTTCACTTCAAAGACATTGGACCAATCTGAACAATCATACTCCTGAGCCTGTGGCATAAAAGCTGACTCGTCCTTCTCCTGATGATATCGTTGATCAAACAATCCATCAGGCTCTCGACCACCATCGCTAATTAGAGCCTGCATTTCCATAATCATCAAATGAGGCTGCTCCCCACGATATAGGGTATGACGTACAGGAATAACATTCTTTTCATCCAATGGGAATAGCTGCTTATACTCTGGTTTACCCCCAGGATAACCTAAGGCTTTCAGCACTTCCGTATGAAACTGATGCGTTTCTGTAATTTTATCCTTGGTTCTCATCCTGTCATCCAGATAAGTCTGCTTGAATCGGAAGTATTTTTCCTTCAAACTAGATATCCTCTTCTGAAATACCTTCACATCGTTATCAGCATGCCCTGACTTCTCTTTTACCTTCTTGTAAAAGTCCTCATCAAAGTAATTGGATGAAAAGTAGTCTCCTATATTTTGAATGAAATTTATCATTTCTATTATTTTTTATGCGTCTTGTTTGCTTTGTTAAATCTGCCAATAATCTGTTGGTCTATATCATAACCTCGAAATACGTCATCCCACTTCTTCGCTACATTCTTCGAAATCATGATGCTTTCCTCGTTCGCTACTTTTTGCCCCTCTTCTTTATTGAAGGAAAGGAAATTAAAGCTTCCTTGGATATAGTAATCATTGTCTTTAATAATCAATTTTCGATGGGTTCCAGTCATATTGTAGTTTCCTTGCTCTTCAAAATGAGTTGGGAGATGGACTAGATGAAAGTTACTATTATTTCTATCAAGGTTCTCAACTTCTTTTTCTGCTTTGCGATGATGCTCATCATTTCCTTCTATTCCATAGAGAATAATGATTTCAGCTCCTCTCTCTAATGCATTTTTGAAAAGATGGATGTACTTTAAAGTGGCTCGTTTAATCCAGGGGCTTTCAATTAAAATTTTCTTTTTGACTGTTCTTAATGCTTCTTCAAATTGGGCTTGAGTTTCCCAAATTGATAATGTTCTAGTATCTGAAACAGTAGATTCAGACTTTGAAGTATTAACGAATTCACTAACCAGTTGATAATCTTCTTTCTCTCTTAAATTAGCAATACTAACTCTCTCAGAGCTACTAAGATCATATAGAATTCCTGGATAACGCTGCCCAAGAACTGAAGTTAAACGTTTATTGATGGTATAATGCTTATCAGCATTTCTTACTTCAATTCGAGGCTCAAAATCACCTTCCTTTTCTTTGGTAGGGATATATTCTATCAAATAATAATCATGATACATCTTTTGATCAAATTTGATACTTTTCTGATTGTAATCAACTAGATAGGCTTTCCCCTTATGTTGATATTTGTATATATCTGCTAACTCTTCATGCTTATTATGAAGTAGTAATTCATCTTTAATTGGATAATCTATTTCTTCATTAATTTTATTCTCATTTCTTTTATCTGAATAAACATTGAAGTCTTTTGCAAGTGCCTTATCCATTACAGCATCAATCAAAAACTCAAAGTCTTCTTCCTGAAGAACCTTAAGAATACTATTGTCTTCAATAAACTTGTTACCTTCTTCTGTAACTAGCCATTGCCCAGATATCAAATCGATATAACCTCTTTCACGTAAGAAGTACAATTCCTGTATAATAAAGTCATCTTCATTCAAGCCAAGAAAACCTCTTAACTCCTCATCTGTATCATATCCCATTTTAATCGCTCTAATAAGAACTGAATAGACTTGTTGGATTGATTTTTCTGGGGTTTTATTAACTGTAGCAGGAACAATGACACGACGATAAGGATAAGCAAACAAAATAATTTCGTTCACCTTATAACCAGGAGGGCATTGTTTCTCCAGTTTCTTATGTATTTCTTTTATATCCATTAGAATATTTGTTCAATGCTTTTTACAATCCATTTTCTATTTATAGCTCTTAGATATCGTTGAAGAGCAGGGATATCCTCATTATCATTAGGAGCTTTGGCTTGCACTATCCAATCATAATTACCAATAATAATAATCAATCTCTTTTGTCTCGACAGAGCCACATTTACACGATTTGCATTAGCTAAAAAACCTAGGGTATTTTCTCGGCTTCTTACCAAATCAAAGATAATTATATCCTTTTCTAAGCCTTGGAATCTATCTACTACTGAAGAAACAACCTGTTCGTAAAGTTTAATATGCTTCAATTTATTTGGCTGAATTTCAGATTGAATAGCTTTCCTAATTTTCTTCATTTGTGCAGTATAACCCGTTATTACACCAATAGAATACCCTTTGACTTGTTCTTGCTGATCTAGTTTTTTAATTAGTTGAGGAATGAGATTAGCACTTTCTTGATTATATGAGGAACCACTTCCATCTTTTTGACTCTTAATAGAATTTCCAATATCAAGAAAAATAATTGAGCTATCCACCTTTAAATCAAGATTATGCTCTTTTGATTCATGTCGAGCAACATACTGAATAGGCTCGTCACTATAGGGTTCATAGAAACTTTGTGAAATTAATTTCACTTGGTCTTCAGAACATCTTCTACAGACCTCTAATTGGCTCTTGTAATCAGAATCTATTTGTGTAATGATTTGCTCGAAGAGGCTTGGACGGTTAAAATAATCATCAAAACTATCAAATTCTTCATTGTGCTTAGACCTCAACCATTTTTCTACTTCTCTATTTGCAGTTAGCATTGGTCTTAATTGACGATGATCCCCAACTAACACAGCCTTATTTGCCATTACTAATGGTATTAATGATTCTGCTGTGGTTGCTTTGCCACTCTCATCCATGATGACATAGTCAAATTCAAAGTTATATTTTTGATATTTTTTAGAGGCAATGTGGTTAGTAGTCGCTCCAATCACTCGAATGGTATCAATCAATTTTTGATTTAACTTACTATTCTCATCTAAGGAGCTAATTGTAGCTAACCAATCATTATGCAGTTTTTGTTTTTCAAAAAAGCCTTTAAAGTCAGCTTTGGACATTTTAGAAAGAGCTTCCATGAATACAGTCTCTGAAACTAAAGCATCTTCTAAATCATTGAAATTGAATTTAGCAATGAGGTTATCAATTTGCTGTTTTTTTTCATTCCATTTTTTGTTAGAGGAAATTATTTCTAGTATTCTACTCAGAATAATATTATCTTTTTCTACTTCCTTCTCAAAAGCCTCTTTGATAGGTTTCCATTTTGCTTGAGCCTTCTTTCTTACCTCCTGTTTCCAACCTTCAATTTTACGTTCAAGAGTATGTTTTCTCAAACTTTGTTTAGGTTTACGAAAACCACTAAGTCGAAGAATAGGAATGTCTTTTTCCAAGAGATTATCTAATACATTATCAACCGCATCATTGGTTTGAGAGGTGATTAATATTTTCGCATCGGGATTATTATGCAAAATTTGAAAAACAATTTCTGTGATAACAGTTGTTTTCCCTGTCCCTGGAGGTCCTTGAATTATAGATAGAGGATCTAAGTGTAATGCATTTAGGATTGCCATTGTTTGATTCGGGCTATACTCAAAAGACTTCCCCTTATCATCTGTCTGATAGATATGTTCTAGCTCATAATCTCGGACAGGTTCCACATCGATATCATTAGGGTTAAACAAATAATAAATTAAATCTCTATTTTCCACCTCATCGTATTCAACCTTTCTTATAGCCTCTTTTTGTCTTTTCTTCTCTTGTTCTTGCTTTGCAGTATTCTCAAAAATATAACCTCTAGCAGGGATTTTATCAAAATCTAAGTGTTCGCAATCTTTAAATTTGATGATTCGTTTTTTTATATCAAAATCATATGCTATACCTGAGAATCTCAATGGATTCTTCATTTGTTTTTTATCTGCTGTAGCACTAACTATATATTCAAATTCATCTTCATTTGGGGGTAAAGAATTTCGAATATGATTAAATATAAAGCCAATAGGACTATACTTATCATCAATATCGATTGTAAACCATATTTGGTTCCCTTTTTTATCAAATTTTGAATATTTAAGTTTCAAAGCATTTTTTTCTATTACCTCAAGCTCTTTTTCTATTAGATCTTTGAAAAACTTCAACTCTTTATAGATTTCTCTCTTCCCCTTACTATAACTTCCTTCATACTGTTTTTGAAGCCGAATTTTCTTGAGAAGAAGTGTAAGATTAAACTTATTATAACTATACTGACTATTGTATTTAACAAAATCAACAGGAATCATCAAGTAGGTTGCTCTCTTTTTAGATCGTATATAATTCTCTTCATCTTCTTCCTTGAGAGCAGTATTTAAAACAGTCAAATACAATTCATCCAATATCCATAAACATCTTATGCAAAAAGATTCTGTGATTATGTGAATTAAAATATTTCCCTTATCGCTTGGACTCACATCAAATAAAGGTCTAAATGTCTTGCTATTTAATTCTCTGATTATATCATCCGTAGCTTTCTCTACAAGAATAATATTCTTATTATCAAATGAAGTTTCAGTAACAATCTTTTGGATTAAATCCAAAATCATATTGAATTTTAATCGTTCTGAAGGAACCTTCTTGCAGGTAGCATCAACTAAATCATTGATGCTCTGAAACTGATCCAATTCTTTTTCAGAGAAATACCATTCTATAACTCTTCCCAGAGAAAACACATCTGATTGAAACGGGAACCCAGAAGCTTTTAATGATCTATCTAATTTTTCTGGTGCTGCAAATTCTCTTGCAAATATTTCAAGGCTTGCTTCTTGGCTAAGGGTTGCAGATATATCTGATAAACCAAAATCTATTAAGTAAAAATTTAAATCTTCATCCACTAGAATATTTGCAGGAGTAATATCACCATGAGAAATTCGATGTTTTTGATTAAATTCTTTTAAACAGTCGAGTAGCTGTATTAATCCTTTAAGAAAATAAGTTGGAGATAGATGAAATAATTTATCTTCTAATGTAATAGCTTCAATGTATTCAAAAATAATACAATAGGCTCCTTCATTAAGATCCCAACCATATTCTATGATTTTAGGTGTTGATGAATGACTTGCTTTCTTGAGAGTTCTCAATTTTCTTGACAACACTTTACTTCTGGGGGAATCTTTAGGAATCCCTTTAATCCATTTTGCAAAATAGAGCTCTTCTACTTCATCAATTACAATTGCAGTTGCAGAGTAACCTCTATTCTGAATTTGACTATGGAGCTGATATTTATTAAGAATCATCATTTTTAGGGTACTAAGGGTTATTCATTGTCATTATAAAAAACTGCTAATACTCGTAAGTAGGCATCTTTGTTCAGGGAGGTTAAATCTTTGAAGTATTGGCTAGATGTCTTTGTGATTAAATCGATATACTGTTTTTTATCCTCCATCTTTTGTCTCATAAATCCACTCATAGATTTATCTCCAAAATCTAAAATTAGCTGGTTAATAGAATCATCGGTCCATTCTTTGAGTTTATCTTTATAACTTTTAAGATTGTTTTCCATTTCAATTTCTTTCAGCTGCTGTTTTTGCTTCATATACCATTCATTGGCAGCTTCTACAACATCAGGAAGTAAGGACTCTAGATGTTTCAATACATCTTTCTCAACAACATTTGTTATCCATGTTTTTTCTGTATAGTAATCTTTGATAAATGAGGTAAGAGTAATCGGTTTCTCAAACAACTCTCCACTAAATTTTATTGGTAAAACAAAAAATTCAGAGATAAGAGATTGACCTATATCATTCGCTACTTGTCCATGAATAACAAACCAAGCTGTATTTGTTGGGAGAAAACTTAACTTTGCAGCAAGAGCTACTGACTTATCAATACTCGCTTCCAGTTTAGTCATATAATACTTTGCAATAGGGTGCAAATCATACAGCATTTGGAACTTAGCCCATTCTCCTTTTTGTTTACGAGCATCTTTTATAGCTTCTTGAACAGTCAATTTACTTAATGTCAATCTGTAAATGTCATTAAGAGCAGGTCGTGCCTCTTTAGGTAAATCAAATAGTACTCTTTTCAGCTCTTTGTTATTTTTGACTTCCAGATAAAACTCATCTTCAAAAACAGCATCATTATCCTTAATCAAATCATCTGTTTTCAGCTGTTCTACCAAATCATGATAATAGGCGGAATCATTTTTATACAAAGAGAATTCTTCTTGAATAGGATTTTCATTTTCAGGAATGATACTTTCTGTTACATCTGTTTCTTCGCCAAACATAGCATCAAAACTAAATTCTTCTTCTAAGAAATTTTCGTCTTTTTTTATAATAGCCTCTTCTACTTTCTCATTTTCTTTTTTGGCATCATAGAGTTGCATTACAGAGCCTACATCCCCCAATGATTTATACACTTCATCTTCTTTCTTAGTAAGGTTTTCAATAATGTGTAGATCTGTTTTTAGACCCTCTGTATCAGATACGGCAATAAGGTAAAAGATATAAGGTGTTTTTTCTTGACCATAACGATCAATACGACCATTTCTCTGTTCCAAGGTGATTAAAGACCAAGGAATATCATAGTTAAACATATGATTACAGAAGTAGTGTAGATTTACTCCCTGAGAACCAGCATCCGAAGTAATAAACAATCTTATTTTTGAATCTTCCTTTCCAAAATCTTCTATCAAAAGCTGTTGATCTATATCACTTAATCCTCCATGAAATTCAGTAATCACCTCAGCAGCAACATTAAAGTCTCTTTGTAAGCTCTCCTTCAAGTAGCGAATGGTCTCAATTCTTTCAGTAAAGACAACTAATCTATCATCCTTCTTCTTGCCAGACCACCTCAGCTCTTTAAGTTGTTTTTTGAAGGCATTGTACTTAGAATCTGTTTTTTGATCAAGAATCTTGTTTAAGATATCTTTAAGTCGCTCCAGAAATTTCTTATTACTTTCAACACTATCAGAGAGTTCTTCCAGCTTTTCAATCTTCTGTATTCTTCGTTCTATACTTTTGAGTGCAGCCAAAGGAGAAGACATATAAGATTTAAATAAACTAATAGCAAAGAGTAAATCTCGTTTTTTCTTTTTCGCTAATTTCTTACCAAACAGGTCTGTACTTCGAGGTTCATTAGTTTCTTCAGAAAGAGCCGTAAACTTAATTTTTTGTAATATTTCCAAGAATTCTTCCTCATCTGCATTGAGATTTGCGTGAAGAGGCACAATAGATCTTTCCTGAAAGTTAGCTCGTATCTTAGTATCCATTATATGTTGCTTGAATCTACGAACATAATATGGGAATACATCCTCCTTGCTATATTCTCCATCCTGAGCAACCGCAATGGGTTCAATCATCTTAATGAGATTGGCAAAAGTCTCTTTCTTACCATTGTGAGGAGTAGCTGAAGTCAATACTAAAGATTCGCAGCGAGTTGCTAAAAATTGGGCTAAATCACCTCTTTGACTAGTAGAATTAGCTACGGTATGACATTCATCGATTACAATTATATCCCATCTCGATTTTTCAATATAATGCCTGAATTTTGCATTATTCTTTAGAGTATCAATAGAAATAATTGTTTTATCATAATATTCAAATGGATTCTTATTAGCAGGTAGCTCTGTTTTGATTTTTGCAATACCATGAGAATCTAATCTTACTAAGGGAATAGAAAACCTATTCCAAATCTCTTGTTGAAATTGTCCCAGGATAGACTTCAAGGCAAGAACCATAATTCTTTTTCCTTTTCCTCTTTTTATCATCTCAGCAAGAAAAATTCCAACCTCCACAGTTTTACCCAAGCCTACTGCATCTGCAATTAGCATCCTTGGTCTAGGTAGCTGAAACGCTTTGATAGTTGGCTCAAATTGGTATTGGGCTGTATCAAATGCTGCTTTATGAGCAATCGTAATCTTTTTACTATATCCAGTGCTATTCCTTAGTTGAGTCTCAAGGAAAAGCTTTGTTTTCCGATAACCATCATCTTCATCACCAATAAATTTGGTATTGATTGGATTTATTACTCGAATATCTTTATCAATATTGGTATCAAAGATAAACTTCTTGCCCTTTACGAGTTCGCTAAGACCTTCTACCTCAAGCACAAAAGTATCATCAAGATTATTCTTGACATTATTTATAATAAAATCCTCTTCTCTTACAGTTATTCTTACTCCTGGAACATAGATATTTTCCATTATTAAATTCCGTTTTATAGCTTTATAGACGTATTATTCGAATTACATAAAAACACATTCTTGTAACTCTATTATCCTAGATATCTTTCAGTTAGTTCTCGAGTCCATTGTTTCTTGACCAATTTTCTCAACACTTTAATAAAAGATTCCAAATGACAGGGATAAAAACCAGTACGATTTTTATCCTCTGAAATCAGACAAGATACATAATTATCTACAGCATCTTGACATTCTTGATTTTGGGACGGGAATAAATAAATGAAGAAACCATCTTCGTAGTCAGCTTGGGTAGCAATTGATAAAAGGTGATCTCTCCATACTTGTTGGAGAGGTAATTCTTGAAGTTTTTTTATCGAGTCCTTGGGAAATAATTCGCTATTTAAGGATAATTCTGTGTATCTATCTTTATGTTTCTCATAAGTAGCAGCAGCCTTTTTCTTATCATCCTTTAAGTCTTCTGCATATTTGACTTCTATACCAATAAAAGATTTTTCACCTTTCAAATTCAAATACTCAATAAAAGCATCAAAGGCACTATAATCTCCTGTGTATTTGGCAGCTCCTCTTCCTGGAGAATATTCAAACTTAACAGCAGTTACTTCTTTTATTCGTTCAGGAAAAAACTCTCGAAAGAATTTGCTTGCTAATTCTAAATCAAAATGCAGTTCACCAAATAGATTAAAGCATAGGGGCTGAGAGGAAAGTAGATTATTCCAGAGACGAGGTTCTCCAATCAGACCTCCTTGAGCACAGATGTTATAGACTTCATATTGAGCTAAAGCCTTGATTCTATCTGTTAGAAAATTAACTTTTTGGGATTTGGCAAAATCAATAGGCAGGAAGTTACCTAACTTACCTTCTTGGATAGGATAGTTTTGTTTTTCTCTCCATTTGCATTGTAATAACCGAGCAAAAGAGGCATAATCACTATCAGGTTTGTAAAAAGCATTGTGCTTTTCAAGAGTTTTTTTAGAAGGTCTCATCGTGTTTCTATAAAGTTGGGTAATCCTATGATCAATAGTTAGCAATGCTCACGAAGTAAACTTTATTAAGTTAATAATCAACAAATTGTAATTTCATTGCATTTTGTGTTAAAATCTTAATTATCAACTGCGAAGCACTCATGCAATACCACGTAGTAGCAGCGTAGCTAACTAAAAGCGCAGCGCTCACGAAGTAAACTAATATAAATGTGCTTTTTTATCTTTTTGGTAACTAAGCTTGCCGAGTGGGCTTGTGCTAGTAGCACAAAAGCCAAAGGTCATGAGCGTAGCGAACTACTACGAAGTAGCACCAGAGGTAACTAAGCTTGCGACCTCATGAGCGTAGCGAACTAATCAACGACCACGAAGTAGCAGCGTAGCTAACTACTACTATGATATGAAAAATATAATAATTTATGCTGATATCATAAAATTCAAATAAGAAATCCTATTCAAATATTAATAAAGTATCTTATGTCTAACCTCTTAGATTCTTCAAAAACTACTCACTATAATTCTTCAAAACATTGGTCCTAGCTACTAATAGATAAAGAGAATTATGCTAAGATGAGAGAAATATAACTATTTATCAGATTCAAACTTCTTCAACCTAGGACGAAACACATTAACAAATTGATTCAGTTGTTCTTTGAAGAACTCTTTTATATCATATCTATTTTTTTTAGCAAGAACGTCTTCACAATAAAATCTTATACCAACATCATTAGATTCGTCCCAAGTCCAGATAATATCATCTCCCAATTCCTCTTTAATCTCATCTTTGTAATCATCTAAAAAATTAAATATTTCTCTACCTTCATTGTCACTAGCTGTCCTAAAATAAACCCCTACTCTTTTTTTACTTTTCATAAAGTAAGCACTAATCCAAGCTTTCTTAGTTTTTCCAGGATATAGAAATAAATTTTGGGCTTGGGCTGGATTGGGAAGAGGTTGACCAGGATCATCAAATGTTAATTCCCGACTCAATTCAGTCCAGAAGTTTGGATAGAACTGCCTTTCTTTACTTTTCTCAGGGGAGAGTTGTTTGTCATTGGAACTATTACTAAGATCTTCAACATTGACGTTTGAAATAACTAATCCATCAGGTATCTCTACTGTTAATTTCTGTATCTCTACTGTCTTTACAATCGTTTTGGGTAAAACAAGTTTTCCTATTTCTCCTGCACTAAAAATATTTAACTCAACCATAGCAAAGGAAAAATTTAAGTGTCCTGCATTTGTCAAGAATTCAGCAATACTATAAGCTCCTTCTCGAATTCCATCTCCAGCAATCAACAAAAGAAATTTCCCTCTTGATAAATTACGGCTAACTGAATCAACAAAATCAGATTCATTGGGAATTAAATCTGGATGGATCTCCTTCGCCATTTTATAAAGAGTATTTCCTTTTTTCTTGAGCTTTCGATTAATTTCTCTCTGTAAATCATCATAAGTCCAATTGGCTAACTCTTTTGCATAATCTAATATTTGAGCAATGACGGCTCTCCTAGCTTCTGAATTTCGCCATAATTTTGTTTCAACAATAGCAATCTCTCCATTAGGTGTTATCATCAGGATATCAAGAGGACCTACAGGTGTATTTAACTCAATACATATTGGGATTACAGGATTATAAGACTCGTCAATATCTCTAATAGGTAGACAATCAGGATTTTGAAAGATTAAATCCTGTATGAAAACTTCATTAAAATCTTCTATTTTCTCAAGTTTGATGTTTCCTCCTTTTTCTGATAGAATTATTGGCTTTCCATATGCATTTTCATAAAATATAAGGTTTTATGAGAGAAGTTTAATTCCAACAAAAGGATTGTCAGAAATATACTCTCGTTCGGTCAGGACATTAAAAATAACCTTCATCCCTCGCAAATTATTGTTTTGAGTGATGGCTTCATGTTTTTTTTCTAGTAATAGAAAATCTAGATAATGGAGTGCTTGTCTCTTTTTGAAATCTTCCAAGCGGAAGTAGATATCGCCATAAAGCACCCAATAAAATTTGAAATTATTAATGTAACTTCTGTAGTCCAACATTGTTTCACGACTACACTCTTGTGCCTTAATTCCAAAGGCTAGTTCTAATGCTTCTAATAAACGCATATAAATTAGGTTTTGAGGATTTTCATAATTTATCCTGAACCCTGACAAGAAATATCCTCTAAATGGCATTTTCGAGCCTTTTGTGGACAGTTGTACGGGCTAGACACTTTTCATTTACAAAGAAGTATCCTTTGTAATAATTACGAAAATCAAAGTTTTATAATAAAATGGGCAGCTGTCCGCTCACTTTTTGACTTTTTCTGATAAAAGATTTTTTTAAGAATATTTTTATTCATTTTCTACTCGAAAAACCTCTTGCCAAGTCTCCTAATTTTTTTGCTAAATTTTGAAGTGCATAGGAGGTAGTTGCATACCTCAAATCACTCAAAACAAAAAGGCGTAAAACGTTGATTAATAACATTTTACGCCAAGTATTGATAGTGGTCGGGGTTGCAGGATTCGAACCTGCGGCCCCCTGCTCCCAAAGCAGGTGCGCTAACCGGACTGCGCCAAACCCCGATATTATTATGTTTTATCTTTATTAATAAAAAAGACAAACAGTATATAAAACTAAATTGTTGAAAAAAAATGCGTAAATTCTTGACCTAAGAATCTACGCATAAAGTCGGGGTTGCAGGATTCGAACCTGCGGCCCCCTGCTCCCAAAGCAGGTGCGCTAACCGGACTGCGCCAAACCCCGATAATCAATTTAGTTTTTTGAACTAAAAAGCAGTTCAAAAGTGGCGGAGAGAGCGGGATTCGAACCCGCGGTACCCCGTTAAGAGTACGTCAGTTTAGCAAACTGGTGGTTTCAGCCACTCACCCATCCCTCCAAGTGCGATGCAAATATAGTTCGAATATTTAGAATTCAAAAATTTTCAAGAAAAAAAAATCACTTTTTCTTCAAAAAGATTTATCCTTGTAATTCTATTTTTTCATAGTCCTTTAATTAGCAAGCAATAGTAATAACCAGATGCTCAAAAAAAAAGTTCAACAACTCGCAAAAAAATATTTAAACCAACACATTTCTATCCGTAGACACCTGCACCAATATCCAGAATTGTCGTTCAAAGAATACCAAACTTGTCAATTTGTAAAAGAAAAATTAGAAGCTTGGGGAATTGAAACTCAAATTATGGCAACAACAGGGGTCATTGGTATCATCAAAGGCAAAAACCCAAGTTCCAAAACACTTGCGTTAAGAGCCGACATGGATGCCCTTCCGATTCAAGAAATAAATGCTGTTAATTACAAATCTCAGCACGATGGCATCATGCATGCCTGTGGGCATGATGTTCATACAACCTGTTTGTTGGGAGCTGCTCAGATTTTGCAAGAACTAAAAGAAGAATGGGAAGGCACCATCAAACTAATTTTTCAACCTGGTGAGGAACAATTACCTGGAGGAGCTTCTGTTTTGATTAAAGAAGGAGTCCTGCACAATCCTTCTCCTACTGCTATCTTAGGACAACACGTAGAACCACTTTTAGAGGTTGGAAAGATTGGGGTCAAAGCAGGTTTGTTTATGGCTTCTGCCGACGAAATCCACGTTACTATCAGAGGCAAAGGCGGGCATGGAGCTCGACCGCATCAATGTGTGGATACCATTCTAATGGCAGCTCAATTAATTGTCCAACTACAACAACTCGTCAGTCGAAATGCAGACCCATTAATGCCTACAGTATTGACTTTTGGCAAAATTTTCTCTGAAGGTGGTGCTACCAACATTATTCCTGACGAAGTAAAGATTTTAGGCACCTTACGAACGTTTGATGAAACTTGGAGAGCGGCAGCTCATGAGCGATTGAGAAAGTCTGCTCAATTGATTTGTGAAAGTATGGGGGGAACTTGTAATTTTGAAATCTTAAAAGGTTACCCTTTCCTAAAAAACAATGAACACTTAACGCAGCTCACTCGTCAGCAAATGGAGGCTTATTTAGGTGCTGAGAATGTCATTGACTTGCCCGCAAGAATGGGAGGTGAAGATTTTGCGTTTTACTCGCAGCAAATTCCAGCCTGTTTTTATCGCTTAGGTGTTCAGAATCCTAATGGTACAGGCTTGCACACACCCAATTTTGATATTGATGAACGTTCTTTGGAAGTTGGTGTTGGGCTTATGGCTTGGTTAGCGACACAACATAAAACCTAAGTTACAACAAATAGAACTATCTACCCAAAAAGAAAAGCTCTTTTAGAATTGTAGCTAACGATACTGCTATTCTAAAAAAGCTTTTTATATTTTTATAATCGAAGTATTAGCGATTATTCGTTATTGGACAGATATTTTTTGGACAGACCTCCCCTCTTTTGTTGCTATAATCAAAAAATAGATACCTGCAGCAACTGTTGGAGTATGTATTTTCAGATTAGAAATTCCTTCAGAAACCTGTCGTACTTCCTTGGAGAGAATTGCTCCCCAACTAGTGCACCATTGAACTTCTATACTTTGAGGCATTGAATTGTTTATTCGCAACTCCATCAAATTAGACGCCCGAACTGGGTTAGGAAAAGGTTCTACCGATAGTACAGAAGCAGTTGATGGTATTGGAGAAGTTGAAAGCATGACTGTATCGTTGCAATTCAAATTCCAATCTTGAACAATTTTTCTGACCAAAGTTCCCGAAGGGGTTAAGTCATTTGATGACCAATTCCCTAATGTACTAGCTCCATTAACCAAAGCAGAAGCCCCCTCTACCTTGTCATTCACAGCCCAGTTACAATGACTCAAATGATTGTTACAAAGAAAATTCATCCAATCTGCAGTTGAGACCGAATCTACGGCTCCATTGCCATTGGCACTAACTGTCCCCCACTCTGTTACCATCAAAGCAATCCCATTATTCAATGCTGCTGTTGCCTTATTTCGAAGCCATTGTCCGTGTGTCGCAGCATAAAAGTGTAAGGTGTAAGCGATGTTTGCATAACCAGTTATGGGATTCATAGCCGCCACGTCTACATCTTGCGACCAAGTAGGTGTTCCTACAATAATTAAATTTGTACTATCAATTGCTCTTATTGCTGCAATGACTGCATTTGCGTAAGGTTTGATTACATTATCCCAAGATACTTGTAGTGGTTCGTTATAAATTTCATAAATAACGTTATCATATTGCCCATACAAAGTTGCCATTTCTTCAAAAAATTCAATTGCCTCTGTTTGATAATTTTCAGCATGATGTGAATGCCAATCAATGATTACATACACCCCTTCATTAATAGCTGCATTCACAACCGTTTTTACCTTTGCTTTGTTACTAGTAGAATCGCTAATATAACCTCCACTATCCTCTACTCCCATTGCCGCTCGGACAATTTCAATATTCCAATCATCCTTTAGCCAATTAACTGTTGAAGCATTATAAAATGCCTCTCCCCCCCAATTATTATTGCTCCAAAATAGACTTGCTCCTGCAAAGCTAACCGCTTGACCATGCTGATTGACAATTTGAGATCCAACAACAGACAATGCTCCATGATATTGCACGGCTGTTTGTGCCGAAGAGTGAAATGCAAAAAGTGATACGATAAGTAAAAGTAAAGCCGTTCTCATTTTAAAATAGTTTTAATGTGATTTCAATTAATAATACAACCTATGTAAAATAGAGGCTACTTAATATATTATTGAGTATTACTATACAATGAGGACTTTAAATATAATTAAATTTGACATAAAAGTACTGTTTGCTTTCTTTTATTCTTGTTGTCTTGGTCTAAATAAAAAGAGTGAATAGATTAGATTAACCTACTCACCCCTTCCATTACTATTTTTGAGTTTTAATGCGCTATAAATAAGCGTTTATAAATAAAAAGCATCAATGTTGAACTACTTTTAGAAAGAAGATACTACATTAAGTTGAACACCATTAAATGCAGGTTGATAACGGCAAACACCTCCTGTACAAACAATCCCCTCTACTTGGCGCTTGTAGCCTAACTCAAATTTGTTGCTCTTGTGTGTATAGTTAGCTCCAAATTCATAAAACACTTCTATATTATCATATTTCTTCGGTACCGTGTTAATCATAGCAGATGCCCAAAATGAGAAATCTTTTACATTAAATTCAAACAAAGCGAACGCCCAAGAACCATAATCTTCTTCTGTATGCATATAAGACAATTCCACACGCAAAGATTTACGTTTTTTCATGCGCATTCTAAATTCTGCATAAGGTACATAAGTAGTAACAATTGGGACACCTGGCTTTTGTTCGTAACGCTCTTGATTATACTGTTGAAACTGGAAGCCAGCAATTAGTTTCATTTTCTTATTTAGCTTAATCAAACCATTTAAGTTCACCTCACGATACAACAAGTAAGCTTCATCTCCCGTTTTGCCCTCAATCGGTTCCAAAGTATATATGTTGGATAAATTTAGATTCAAGGTCAATTTCTTAGGAATTGGAACAACAGTAACATCCAATTGCCCTGCTTGTTCTCCCACATCTTGTGTCGCAGCATTGTAACGAGAAGAAAGGCGGTAAGTATTTTGGCGAGCCATTGGAGGCAAGAAAGCAATTAAACCACGGTTCAAAGTTTGTAGCGGCGAAGTACGGAAAATAAAATGATCCGTACGTTTGTATTGCCCTAAAATAGAGAATCCTTTCATGGAGTAAGATAAGGTAGTAAAAATATTAGTACCATCCTTATTTTCTAAAATCCCCTTGGGGTTCAATGCATTTACGGCCTCTGCTGTTTTGTAAGCTCCTTCTATGTACCAATTAAAACCTTTCCAAGTTAAATTATTGTACACTGAAAAAGCATATGTCGTATACTTAGGTACAAAAACATCCTCTGATGCATACGAGCTAATATCTGTTGCAATTTGATTCATGCTAGCATCGTCCAATGTACGACGAACTGCGCCTGCCCCAGGTGTTAAAATCACTTGGTTATCTTCTTTTCCGATTGGAATATAGCCATCTATAGCAGCTCCAGCTATAATAGGTTGATAATTCTCAAATAAGTTGAGTTGTTTTTCTACTTTCTTTTGCTGCCCAACAAATGCCTTGGCTTGCCAATTATCATTAATTTTATAGATCAAACGGGCACCTACCAAAGCGTTGTCAATCGGCAAATAACGCTCGTTGTAAGCTCTAAAGATGGTTCCATTACCAATTTGGTCATAAAAATACCCTGCTGTAATGTCCAAACCAAAGATTTCTTTTCGAATATGCCAACGCCCCAAACCCAACGCAGAATACGAATCCAGTGGATCGATTAGGTTAGAATTATAGTAAGCATCAAATCGAATTCCAATATCAAATCCCATAACATTATAATTTAATGTAAGCCAGTTATTGGTTCCGAATTTTTGTCGATCATATTGTGGTGTATTGGCTGCACCAATAATAGAATCTCTTATAAAAAAACTGTTCTGAGTTTCAAAATCACCTGTTAGTGTTCCAAATTTATTTTGATTACCATCATTTTGAGCATTGACCTTGTTTATAAAAAAACAAAGCATTAATAGCCCCATTTGAATCATTCTAAGCCTCATAATTTGAAATTTTTGCATTTTGGTACTATACCTCTTCAGATACCAGTGTTGGCACCAAGAGATTAGTTTGGTAAAGGATAATACGGTTAATATTGGTTGTTATTAGGTTATTTTTCATTTTACAAAATCCATTATTTCTTTGTCAATTGGATTTTAAAACTATTTCTCAAAACTTAGTAGTCCTTTAATTGTACTAATGACAATTTTGATAAACACAACGAAGCATCTGATATTTTTTTGATGGATTATTGTGGAGTGGTTCTTGGCTTCTCGATATGTTATGTAGACAACATGGTATTTTTTTTAGTCCAAAATTTAAAAAGATAATATGGATGATAGATTTCCATCTAGCGAGATACAAGGTAAGTGATTTTCTTATCTCTTTTGCAAAAATAGGCATAAGGAATCAAGCTTTTCTAAAAATTACATACTTAAAAATAAAACTTGTGCAATTCAAAATATGAAGATATTTTCATTCTTCAATAACTAAAGAACAAAGAATTTAATTTTATTTCTTAACTTGGCACAGCAATTGAATTAAGAGCTACTGTTATTAATTCATAAATACTCTTACTACAAACAATATCTTAAATTATGAAATTTTCAAAATTCTTACTAGCTAGCTTACTATTGTTATTAGTTGCTTCAACTTCTACCTTTGCTCAAAAAAGTTTGCCTGCATCTTTAACGATGGAAACTATGAGTGGTCAGAAAGTTAAATTAAAAGATTATGTTGCTAAAAAAGGAAAGATTACAGTCGTTAATTTCTGGGCTACATGGTGCAAGCCTTGTAAAGAAGAATTAGATAATATTAATAATGACTATTTGGAAGCTTGGAAAGATGATTATGATATTGAATTTATTGCTGTAAGTATGGACAACTCACGTACTAAGCCTAAAGTAAAAGGTGTTGTAGATACTAAAGGTTGGGAATATGATATTCTTTGTAATCCTGATAACAGCGCTTATCAAGCTCTAGGATTCAATTCTTGTCCTTATACGTTATTATTGGACGAAAATGGACATATTGTATACATGCACACAGGATACAAGCCTGGCGATGAAGAAGAGTTAGAAGAGCAAATTGCCAAAATAGCAGAATAACCCTTGCTTTTTTAAGCAGTTATTTTATAGTTTAATACTCCGTTGATTAGCTTCGCTGCTACTACGTGGTACTTCGTGAGCGCTGTGCTTTTAGTTAGCTTTGTTACTCCCTACGGTCGTGAGCTCGCATAGCTCGGTTCACTGGTACTTCGTGATTTCAACGCAGTAATGATAGTTTAAACCATTAAGAAACAAATGATTTCTTAATGGTTTTTTGTTTTTTCCCTCTCAGCACTTACTATCCCTTCTTTACCATTTTGAAAAAATAAGATTATTTGAACCTAGTATAGGTCCTCATTCTCATCTTTTTGTACTTTTTTTCAATTTATTTCCATAATCATTGAACAGGAAATTAGATCTACGGTTAAAATGATATTAACAGTTGTTTAGAAAATTTGCCAAATTGTTTTTTTTCCTTGCTTAGCCTAGTTTTTGGGGAGGGGCGTCGCTATTGTTCGTTGATTAACTTCATGACTTTAGTCCAAAAGGAATTCAAAAATTTTACTGTCATTTTCGATATCTTATTTGTTCTTCTTTACTTAAAATTTTTTGTTTAGAAACAGCGATTTTTGAAAATCTAAAGACTGTGAAACAATAATAGTTTGCTCACTATCCGTCGATGGCACTTATCATGCTTTAAAGATATTCTTTGGGCAATTTCATCTATTGCAAGTGTACTAAATCTGATTGATTGATAACTTTTTGGATTTCCAATACACCTTTAGAGCAATACAAAAAATAAGTGTTCATAAAATGACTAACAAACTATTGAAACTAAGTAATCGTTCATAAAAATTTATAGGCAAAATAGAATTCTTTTTGCACTGTTCTTCATCAAAAAATCTCGTTTTAGCCCGCTAAAACTTCAATTTTTTTCTTTGAACAGCACTAAAAACAATTACATTTTTAACTATACTTTTTTCTGTCCACTTACTTATATTAATTTAAACAAGTGCAAATAAGAACGATACAATGCCTACGATAACACAGCTAGAATATATTGTTGCGGTTGACCGAGAGCGCCACTTTGGGCTTGCTGCGAAAAAATGTTTCGTTACACAACCTACCTTAAGTGCCCAAATAAAAAAGGCTGAAGAATTATTGGGGGTCTTAATATTTGACCGTAGTAAACAACCCATCCTTCCTACCGATATTGGAGAAAAAATTATTCAACAAGCACGAGTTGTACTAAGAGAACATCAGCGACTAGAGCAAATTATTGCTGATTTTCAAAATGACATTTCGGGACAATTACGTATTGGTGTATTGCCTACGATTGCTCCTTATTTACTCCCCTTTTTTGTTGGAAATTTTACTAGAAAATATCCCAAGATCAACTTATTAATAAAAGAACGAACAAGTAAACAGATTATAGAAGACTTGCAAAATGATTTATTGGATGTTGGTCTAATGATTACGCCACTCAAAGAAGATGCGATCAAAGAACGACCACTATTTTATGAAGAAATTCAGTTGTATGTTCATCCAGAACATCATTTTTCTAAAAATGGACGCATCGCTCCTAGCCTATTAAACAAAGGAAATATGTGGATGCTCAGCCAAGGGCATTGTTTTAGGAATCAAGTTGTCAATTTGTGTGCGTTGCAACAACAAGGAGGTTTTAATAACAACTTACCTTTTCAGTACGAAGGTGGTTCTTTAGAAGCTCTGCAACGCTTGGTTGATAAAGAAGGCGGCTTTACACTTTTACCTGAACTCGCCACTCTTAACAGTGGTCAAAATGTACGATCGCTTCAAGCCCCTGTTCCTCTTAGAGAAGTTAGCTTGGTTTACATTCGTAATTATGCTAAGATAAAGCTCTTAGAACTTTTGGAACAACAAATTATTGCAACCATTCCAACCCATATGTTATCAAAAAATAGAGGTCAAATAATCGACTGGAAATAAAGCTAATACACAATCTATTCAGCACAAATTAAACAACGAAATAAAAACACTCCAAATATTTCTTGAAAGTCGAATCGTACGCTTAAGCATATTTTAAAATAAGTTTCACAATTTATTCTATTCTTTGAATTGCGAATTCTAAATTTCGTATAGTATATTTGTCCTTCAAATTGGTATTGAAATTGCTGCAACAAATTCAAACTATCTCATTTATTTCCATTACTTCGTTAAATAATTCTATTTGTTGGATTATCAATAGAGCGGCAAGCCTTATTACACAAAACTCTAATAATCAAACCAAAAGATCTTTTTTATTATTAAAACAAACGAAGTAGTTTTATCTGTAATCTTATCGAATGCTTTCATTAAAAAATATCCGTAAATCGTATACCATTGGTCAAAACTCTATTGAGGTTCTCAAAGGAATTGATTTATTTATTGATCAAGGTGAATTTGTCTCTATCATGGGGTCTTCGGGTTCTGGCAAATCTACGTTGTTAAACATAATGGGTATTTTAGATGATTATACAATTGGAGAATACCATTTAGATGGTATTTTAATAAAAAATCTTTCTCAAAAACAGGCAGCTTTGTATAGAAACCAACTTATTGGTTTTGTCTTTCAATCATTTAATTTATTGCCGTTTAAGACAGCTGCCGAAAACGTTGCCTTGCCGCTTTACTATCAAAAAGTTCCTCGAAAAGAACGCCATAAAAAAGCTATTGAATTTTTAGATAAAGTTGGTTTAAAAGAATGGGCAGACCATCATCCTAATGAAATGTCTGGAGGACAAAAACAACGTGTTGCTATCGCGCGAGCTTTGATTTCTAAACCCAAAATTATTTTAGCCGATGAACCAACAGGAGCCTTAGATACAACAACCTCTTATGACGTCATGGATTTATTCAAAACCTTCAATGATGAAGGTAAAACTTTACTATTGGTTACCCATGAAGAAGATATTGCAGCAAAAACCAAACGCACCATTCGTCTCAAAGATGGTTTAATTATTAGCCAATAATTAATAGGTCTCTTTTTTTTGAGAAAATAAATACTTAAAACCCTACAAAACAACACTTTAAAAACATCAAAACTATGCTTTTTATCTGATAAATGTATTTTTTTGTTGTTGTTCTATTCTAAAAGATCTTCTATATTTATTAGAAGAAAGGGTTACCTATCAAAAATTGCTCTCATCAATAGTGTAACCTTTTCTAAAAATTAACATTAAGTATAATAACATAATAACCTAACTTATTAGCTACAATCATACTTTGTGAATGTGATGCAGTCAATAAGTTGACGAATGATAAAAATAGTACAAAAATTATTTATTAGCTTTCTTGTTAATACACCACAAAACTCAAAAAATATAGAGATACCGATAATTCATCTCAGGGATGTTAGGTATCTTTTTTTATGCCTTATAACATCCTTCTCCTTCTATTAATTCTTGTTTAATTATAATTATTAAATTCCGTGACTAACTGTATCAATTGGAGCTTTAGGGCGCCAAAAACAACTCTTGGTTTTCAGAAAACAAATAAAAAAAGCAAGTAACAATACTTACTGCTATAAGTATTGCACTTGCTCTCAATTCGTTGGTAGTAAGAAAATAACCATTATATTGGCTCATGAAAAACTCTTTTATATAGGTTGATATACTTATCCAACTTGATATAATATACAATTTTCAGGGCTTTTATGTTGCACTTTTGCTTATTTTTTGAGAAAACCTGCAAAAGTACATTCACCAGTTAACTTATTCAATTAATTCTATATTCAAACATAATTGGACAAGGGGCAAACTAAAGGAAATTGCTTTAATTCTATATCCTAGAGATCGAAATAGTTGCTCATCGAACACCTAAATAAAGGTTTATTAGAAAGTATTTCTCCAGATATATTACCTAAAGGAAAGATTGACTTTGTTAGTTATGCAACATCTGACGTTTCATTACGTTTATTGAGATTTGAACACCTAAACATAAAAGTTATCATCTTAGTGTTTTCTTCCTCTTTGGCAACGAAATAATTGGTCTAATTGCCCCTTATTAGACTACAAACAAACTTTACAACATTGAGTAGAACAAGAATACTGCATCCTTTTTTGGAAAACTAGAAGCAGGACTCCCCTACTTAGATCGTCAAAGTAATTTATTACAATTTTGTATATTAGAAATGTTTGTTCCTCACATTCGCCAACTTTCTAATACTGCAACTAAGCAAAAACTTTTAAATCATTTATCCAATTATTATATTAACCATTTAGAACTCGATTTTTCTACTTTAAATCATCATTCTCAACTAAAACTTGAAACTGTTTATAATAGTTAAGTAGCTGTCTAACAACAATCAAGACAAAAAGACTGTTAGACTTTAAAATAGAGTTTTTAAATTTCCAATTATTATGAAAAAGGGATTCTTTATGTTTTCTATTTGTTTATTATCATTCTTTACGAGCAATGGCAATACTTCTAATGAAGAGTTGGGGCCTCAAATAAGTAAAGACTTCGATTTAGCCTCCTTCCATGGCATCTCTTTAAAAAGCTCTTTTGATGTTTCTGTTGAATATGGTCAACAACAAAAGGTGACCATAACTGGTTCTGAAGAGTTCTTTAAAAATCTAGAGGTTACCGTCAAAAAAGGAGTTCTATTTTTAGGAATGAAAAAAGGTAATTACCCTAAGTTAAACCTTAAAGCAAAAATTATCATTCCGCAACTAAAGTTTGGAGAAGTAGTTGGCTCTGGAGATTTAACCATTTCTAGTTTTTCGAACCTTGAGAACTTAAAATTACAAATCAGTGGCTCTGGAGATATTAAAACGTCTCAAGAAGTCTATATCAAAAATGATTTGGAAGCAAGAATTGTAGGTAGTGGAGACATCAAAGTCATCGGTAGTGCTGCACATTCTAATATTTATCTAACAGGATCTGGCAAATGCCAACTCTCTCAATTAAAAACAAACACGAACAGCACACAAATTACGGGTTCTGGAAGTGCTAAAGTTAATGCCACAAAAAAAATCGAAGTACATTTATCTGGAAGTGGTAGTTTGTACTATAAAGGTGCCCCCTCTATTCAACAAAGTATTACAGGCTCTGGCAAACTTAAGTCTTATTCTTAGACAAACAGCCTATTTTTTGCTGTTAGATAAGTTCTAATAGCAAAAATAGCTTTTACAATAGACATTATCACGAATTGGTTTTATGAGAAATTGGAAAATGCTATTTTTTAGCCGTACAAATTAATTCGTGATAATGTCTAATACCTATTTATTTTTTTTCTTCTCTTGTTTGTCTTTCTTTTTTTCGGTCTCTTTATAAGTTAAACCATAATGAGCAAAAATTTTCTTGGTCGCTGCTTTACCAACAGAAGCTTCTAGCGCTTCTTGTTCAGCCGTTTTTATTTTTTCAACGGAAGCAAATTCCTGTAGTAATTTTTCGGCTGTTTTTTTCCCAATACCTGGGATTTCTGTTAGTTGCGTAGAAACATATTTCTTGGAGCGTATCAACCGGTGAAATTCTATAGCAAAGCGATGCGCTTCATTTCGAGCTTGTTGAATAACTTTAAGTGTAGGTGATTTTTTACTCAATAACAAGGGTACGCTGTCCTCTGGAAAATAAATTTCTTCTAACCGTTTGGCAATTCCTATAATTGTAACACGCTTATAAATACTCAACGCCTTCAAACTCTTGACAGCAGCACTCAATTGCCCCTTCCCTCCATCTATAATAATCAATTGGGGCAATGTTTTATTGCTCTCCAAAAGACGCTTGTATCGTCGATATACAATTTCTTCCATAGAAGCAAAATCATCGGGACCTTCGACTGTCTTAATATGATAATGCCTGTAATCTCGCTTAGAAGGTTTTCCATGTCGAAAACAGACCATAGCCGCAACGGGATTGGTTCCTTGTAGATTCGAATTATCAAAACATTCAATGTGTAATGGAAGGACAGACATTTGAAGGTCTTTTTTCATAATCTCCATCACTTTTTCAGCAGTTGATTGTTTGTTGGCTCTAGAGGCAGCTTGCTTACGCTTTTGCAAAACATAATAAGCTAAGTTTTTCTCCGATAATTCTAGCAGTTTTTTCTTATCTCCTATCTTAGGAATGGTAATCGTTGTTCCCTCCCAAACAGACGGAATGTCAATCGGCACAATCACTTCGGGAGCAATACTCTGATATTTTTCCCTCAACGTCTGTATCGCAAAAACTAATAGATCCTCTTGGTCATCATCTAAGTTTTTGTCCAACTCCATGGTAAAGGTATTAATAATAGCTCCATCAACTACTTTTAAATAATTGAAGTAAGCTATTTCATCATCCTGCTCCAAACTAAATACATCAACATCCCTGATACTAGGATTAACAACCGTCGATTTGCCTTGATAATTTTCTAGCGCATCATATTGTACTTTTATCTCTTGAGCACGCTCAAACTGTAATTTTTCAGCATGCTTCTGCATCTCATCTTTTAAATATCGTTTAACTGATGCAAAATGCCCTTTCAGAATATTAGCAACTTGGTCTACTTTTTCGTTGTACTCCTCCTCTGTTTCAAAACCTACACATGGCGCCAAACAATTCTTGATATGGTATTCCAAACAAGGCTTGAACTTTCCTTCTAAGATATTTTTTTCGGACAAATTTAGACTACAAGTACGTAATTGAAACAAATTTTTAATTAACTCTAAAATAGCGTACATTCTACGCTTAGAGACATAAGGACCAAAGTATTTAGAACCATCCTTGTAAACTTGTCGAGTAATAAAGACTCTTGGGAAACGCTCTTTTTTGATGCAAATATAAGGATAAGGCTTTCCAGATTTTAGCATCACGTTAAATCGTGGTTGGTGCTTTTGAATCAATGTAGCCTCCAATAACAAAGCATCTTGTTCTGTATCTACAATTGTATATTCTATTCTAACCGACTTTCGCACCATAATCCGCGTCTTATTACGCATGTCTTTTCGATTCCCAAAATAAGAAGAAACTCTCTTTTTTAGGTGCTTCGCTTTTCCTATATAAAGAATTACATCGTCTTTGTCTATAAAACGATATACTCCTGGTTGAGTAGGAAAATTAGGCGCTATTTTTTTGTAATCGTCTTTTGTCATAATAATTTAGTAGTGTGGCAAAATATACAACTATTTATCAAAATAAAACAGCCAATAATCATTTTTGTTGCTATACAAAACTACAAATGGTTGCAAAAAAAAATGCCAACTCACACACGTTGGCATTTATCACAAAACTAAATTTACACTACACTTTTATATTTTAAGGTGTTCCTCAGGGACTAAGCAAAGCACCTTTTTTATTCAAAACTCAATACTAATTACTCGTCTATTTTTTGTTTTAAATTAGTAGGAGTAAAACGATTTCAATTGTTATAAAGCAAAGATCTATTTTTTGTCCTTAATAGAATAGAAAATTCTAGCCATCCTATGACTCATTTTTGCCAAATCATATTTCCACTTATCTCTTCGCAGAAAACAAAACTATAAACAACTCAAAATAAACTAATTACAAACAAGCATATTTTACTTATAAAGAAATATTATTTTTCATACTGTTTACTTTTTATATACTTTGCATGAAAAATAATACTTTTAGCACGAGAGCAACAGGCAAAAAATCATGTGATAAGACATTATAAGACAATCCCTTTCTTCTAGTTCATCATTTTAAGAGGTGGGTTATTTATTGTAATTGTGGGTAAGTTTATTACTTATCAAAAGGAAGCTCCAATTAGGACATAACAATTAGTCTATTAATACGCTTTGTTTAATAGACATCAGGAATTACGTGAGAAAATAGAATTGTTTTTGAGCTCTTACCTATAGTAAATATTCGTATAGATCGAGGAGCGAATAGAATTGTTATTAACAATATATCAGTAGAATAAGATATATTTTCAAGACGAAGAGCTGTATAAAATACAGGCATTTAGCTACGTGCTATTATGTTGAGGGTTGCCTGTATTTTTTCAAAGGTGATCGTATATATACCCTATATACATCTATTTCGTTAGGGTTGTATTAAGCACAAGAGGACCATTTCCTTTTACAGATTCGCTGCTATAGATATTATGATCATAATTCTGAACCATCTTAACTCCATATTCATTAAAATCTAAGTAAAAAACCCCTCTTTCATCATTGGGGTAACAAACTGCCAAGTGTTTTGCTTGAAACCGACAATCGCAAGTAATACCATTTTCAGAAGTTTCTACAGTCGCCTGAAAACCATCTCTTTTAACTTTACTAATTGTTAGTGCGGTTTTAACTCCTTCTTCGCTAAGTGTGTAGGTTCCTCTATAACGAGGATTCGAGACCTTTCGTACCACACAGCTTTTATTGGCATAACCTTTTGTAAGGTCTAGTTGCACCCAAACAGGATTCACTATATACTGATTACCCACCTTATTTAAGGCCAAGATAAGCAAAGGCTCTGTTGTTTTGTATTCTGAATGACCTTCCACATCAGCAGCTTTGTGCAGCACAATAGAATTTCGCTGAGGGATTTCCTTGATATCGCAGGTAATTCGAAAAGGTTTTTCATTAATTAAACCTTCTAAAATAGCCGTTGGCTTGCTTTGACCATCGATTAGGTCTGTTACGATATGAATGTTACAGAACGTTTTTCTACTAACGATAGCCTCCCAGCGACCTTGCCAATCAAAACTTTGAGCAGAAACAAAAAATGGGGTAATAAAAAAAATAAAAGATAGGGATAGGGTAATTAGGGACTTCATCTTTGTCATTGTGGTGTTGCTATTTAATTTCAAATATAATTCAGGGGGGAATTATATTGTTTATCTAAAGAAATGTTCGTACATAAATAAATGTCCTTTTTAAATACCTTGTTACCTTAATTAGGGCTTTCTTTCTCAATAAATATTTTACATATAATTTTATTTTAGAACTTATTTCCTCTAATAATGTCTCTTGAAATAAAAACTAGTACATTCATCTGCCCAGCTTTAGATTATAAAATGCGGTATCGACCACATCAAACTATTTCCCAACAAAAAAGGCTACTTAGCAATGCTGCCAAATAGCCTTCTAAATATTTTTCATCAAGAATTTCTAGTTACTTTTTCCACCTTCTTTAACCTCTTTGCGCATTTCGGCAACCCGTTCTGTCAAAATTTTAAGTTTCTTCTCCTGAGCATCAATTTCCTCTTGTTTTGCTTTGATTGCAGCATCAAGAGTAGCAATTTCTGCGGTTGACTTTTCTTTAGCAGCAGCTACAGCAGCAGTTGCTTTATCTTGTTCTTCTTTTACTTTAGCTTTACTTTTAGCAATTTCTTCTGCTGCTTTTTCATTTGTTTTAGCAATCTCTGCCGCTGCCTTTTCTTTGGCAGTAGCAATAGCAGTGGCATTTTCTTCTTGTGCTGCTTTTAAGTTAGCATCTAATTTTGCTTTAGCATCCATATTTTCTTTTTGAATGCGCTGAATTTCTGCGGTTGCCTTTGCTTTAGCATCAGCAATTTCAGAAGCTGCTTTTTCTTTGGTTGCAGCAATTTCATTAGCCGCATTTTCTTTCGCCTCAGCCATATCCTTTTGAGCTTTGGCAACTGTCTCATCCAATTCTTTTTTAATGCTAATTTTTTTATCTTCTGCAGCTGCTTTTGCCTCTGCCACTTCCATAGCACCTTTTTCTTTAGTCAACGCAATTTGCTCTGCTACTTCTTCTCTCGTTTTTAACAAACGCAACGTTTCTTCTTTTTCAGCTGCTACTGTATTGGCTCTAATATCCTCAATTGTTGAAGCAGCATCTGATTTTGCCTTAGCAATCTCTCTAGCTGCTTTTTCCCTAGACGCAGCAATTTCATTGACTGCTTTTTGGCGTTCAAGAGCTGCTCTTTCTTTATCAGAAGCAACTCCATTAGCTAAATTTTCTTTTATTTTAGCACGTTCTTCAGCTGCCTCTTGTTGCATTTTAGCAATGGATTCTATAGTTTCCTGCTTCGTATTGGCCTCTTGCTCCTTTAATGCAGCAATTCTATTCAACGTAGCTTCTTGCGTTGCTAGCATTTCCTCTGCCGCTTTTGCCTTTGCCTCTGCAATATCTTCAATAGTAGCTGTTTTAAGTTTAGCTGCATTTTCTTTGGCTGCCTGAATTTGTCTAGTAGTTTCTTCTTTGATTTCCTGCATGCGTTTAGCAGCTACCTCTTGAGAAGTTTTGACATCCTCTACATACTTAATTTTAGCATCTTTTGCCTCTAAGTTGGCCGATTCAATTCTAGAAATAGCCTCGTCTTGAGCTTTTTGAATTTCAGCAGCAGCCTTAGTTTTTGCTTCTGCAACCTGAAGAGCAGACTCTTCCTTGATTTTTGCTTCATTTTCTTTGGCAGCCTCAATTTTCTTTTTGACTTCCGCTGCAATTTTAGCAATTTCTTCCGCTGCCTTTTCCTTAGCAACAATCACCTCACTAGCAATTTCCTTTTTCTTAGCCTCCGCTTCTTCACGTGACTTAATCACAGCTTCTGAAGTCAGTTCTTTTGTTTTAGCAATTTCAGCAGCTGCTTTTTCTTTAGCAGCAGCAATTTCTTCTGCTGTTTTGGTATTTTCATTAGCAGCATTCTTCTTCGCATCAATAACACTAGCCTTGATTCTAGCAATTTCCTCTGCTGCCAAGCCACGTTCGGTTTCAATCTGTTTGGCAATTTTTTCGCGCTCTTCTGCTGCTTTATCCAACGTTTCGGCAATCGAAGCAGCCGCTTTTTCTTTTATTTTAGCAACCTCCTCTGAAGCTTTTCTTTTTGACTCAGCAAGATCCAATTGCACTTTTTGTTTTTCTTCAGCCGCCTTCTTTTTAGCATCACCAATATCAACCGCCACTTTTTCACGCACGGCTTGAATTTCAGCAGCAGCAGATTGTTTTGCATTAGAAACATCCTTTGCTGTCAAGTTTCTTTCTTCTTCAGCTCGTTTTTTGGCATCAGCAATCTTTTGCGCTACCTCTTGTTGAATTTCCTTTAATTCATCTTCAACCGTTTCTTTAATAGTTTGAATTTCTACCGTATACTGTTCTTTAGCTGTTTTATATTGTTGATTGGCTTCAGCGATTCGTTCCGCAGCAACTTTTCGAGCATCCGCAACTTTGGCAGCTTCTTCAGCCTGTATTTCTTGAATTTTTTGGTTGGATTTTTCTTTGGTTTGTAATGCTTCTAATTGAGCTTTTTCAACAATTGTTTTAGCTGTTTTTTGAGCTTCGGCAATTGCTTCTGCCACTTCTTCTCTTGCCTTCTCAATTTCAATATTTGCCTTTTTTCTTGCATCCAATACTTGCTGCGCAATCTCTGATTGTGTTTTGGCAGCATTTTCTTTTGAAAGTGCGATATCCTTAGCCAAACGAGCTTTGATTTTATCGTTTTGAGCCTTAATTTCAGCAATTTCATTTCTCAAAGCATCTTTGCGCAAAGCCAGTTCTCTTTTCAATTCCTTTTCCTCTTCATCTGTCAATTGATCGCATGGAGAGCCAGAAGTTCTAGCAATTGCAGCAGCAGCAGACTTATTCGCAGTCGATTTGTTGCTGTTAGCAAGCTCTCCCATACTTGCAGTCACCTCTTTATCCTTGACCTTAGAAGGATCCAATTCCTTCAAAAAACACATTGCAGCTTGTTGAAGCTGTGCTTGTCGAGCAGCATCCAAAGAATAAGGATACATTTTCATTTCTACCATATTCACCAAGCGTATTTGCGAAATGGTATTTTCTGCAATCCACTCCAATGCTTTTAAATCCAACTGTAGTGTATTTACATAAGCAGCTCTATTTCTGATAGTTGTTTTTTCACTATCATAAATAAAATTGTAGGGGCGTTTGGCACCCGTAGAAGAAATAAACATGAGTTTATCGTCTTTTTCCAACGGCTTGATTAAAGTTGAATTGTGCCCTGTTGTGGTAATAATAGCCGTAATTCCCTCTTCAGAATTTTCAAACTTTATACTGTAGTCAAAATCTATTCGAGCAACTAAAATTTGGGAATTCGTCATTAAGCTATGCATATTTCCATGCTTAATATTTTTAGAAAATATGTTGCTACATTGCCCCAAAGCAACATTTCCTAAAAGAACGAAAATAAATAGGTTAAAAAATTGTTTCATAATTTGATTTTTTGCGGTAACGAAAATTGACAACTAAAGAAAGAGCATGGTAAAATTATTTTTGAATTCGTAAACTCTTTATTGCACGAACCCCATTTAGAAACTCTAAATCAAGCTCTTACAACCATAAAAACTCAAAACAATTAACTGGGGGACTCTATGACAAATATTAGTGGCTCATACTAATGACAATAAGTTTATAAAATAGTTGCAAAAAAAACTTAACTATTTATAATTCAATGCATTCTATCAGCTCTAGGTTTTAATCCTTTGACCAAATCGGCTTCAAACTCCAAACAAGCTTTCCAACGTTCTTGTGTCAGTTCTTTGCCTAAATAATGCTCTGCTAAATCCAAAAACATTCGGTAATGTCCTGCCTCAGATACCATAAATTTATGGTAAAAATTGCGCAAAGCTTCTTCTTTAATATTCAAAGAAAGCAAACGAAAACGTTCACAACTCCGAGCCTCAATCATAGCACAGACCAAAATTCTATCTAAGAACAGCTCATCAGGCGTTACTCCTTTTCGGACAAATTTTAACAGCCCATTGACATACTCATCTTTCCTTTGGCGCCCTAGCTTCAACCCTCTCTTTTCTAGCTCTTTGAGCACCAATCTAAAATGACTCCACTCCTCCGACACAACAGGAGTTACTTTTTCAACTAATAATTCTTTGTCTGAATAACGTTGAATCAAACTAATACAACTCGTTGTTGCCTTCTGTTCACAATAAGCATGATCGGTTAAGATATCTTGAAGACTCATTTCTGCCATATCTACCCATCGAGGATCTGTAGGCAATTGAATCCCCAATACACGCTTACCACTGTTTTTATTTTCCATATTTATTTATTCTATATCCTAGTTACTTTGTCAAGTAATAATAGTCTTCTGTTTATTTTCGTTTAAAATAGCTATTGATGCTTATCCAATATTTCCATCAATTGAATCGCTTCCATCGCTGGTTTAACATCATGAACACGCAAAATGCTTGCCCCATTTTGTAACGCAATTACATGTAAAGCTGTTGTTCCATTTAATGCTTTTTCAGGCGTATTGCCCAATACCTTCCATATCATAGATTTGCGTGATATACCTGCAAGAATTGGCATTTGCAATGTTTTGTAGACAGCTAAGTGATTAAGCAATTGATAATTATGAGCAATCGTTTTTCCAAATCCAAATCCTGGGTCAATAATAATATCTTCAATTCCTTTCTTTTTTAACAAAGCTATTTTCTCAATCAAAAAATCCAAGACATCGACTACGACCGATTTATAATGAGGTTTTTGTTGCATCGTTTCAGGTGTTCCTTGCATGTGCATCAATACATAAGGAACTTCATTTTTTGCGACGACATCCAACAACGCATCATCTATACTAGATGCAGAAATATCATTAATAAGATGTATCCCTGACTGAATAGATTCTTTAGCTACCTCTGCCCTATACGTATCAATTGATAGCAATGCTTCTGGATAATGCTTCACTAATAAGTCAATAATTGGAATAACACGATTTAGTTCCTCCTTGACAGGTACAAAATCAGCCCCAGGTCTTGAAGATACACCTCCAATATCTATAATACGAGCTCCTTCTTCTAGCATTTGTTCAACTTGTCCCCGAACTTCGTGCTCTGTTTTCATTCGGCTTCCCTCAAAAAACGAATCAGGCGTTATATTCAATATCCCCATTACAATTGGAGTAGACAAATCTAATAGTGTTCCTCGACAGTTTATAGTCATATATTTGATACTAATATTCCACTAAGCATTGCATTAGTAATTAGCTGTGCTGCTACTGCGTGGCATTGATTTCATGAACTTCCTTTCATGAGGATTTACCAACGATGCTACGACATGGTTTCAACGAATATTTTACTTGGCTTCCCTATATAATACCCCATTTTGCACACCAATTTATAAGTATACTAAGCCTATTTAGGGGCAGGCTTTATTCATTTTTAATTAGGTACCCTTGCGAGTATACAAACAATTCATACTTATTGTTTGCGGTTGCCAAGTACTGATAGAATACTTAGAAAGTGAAAGTGTTACAATTTTCTTAAAACAGATTACAAATATAAAATTTCTTATCCAAATTTGTGCATCTATTTTATGCTTTTGAGACGATATTTTCAAGAAAAAAATACTTCTGAAACGGTCTCTAAAAATACTTTCATACAGAGACGGTATAGCTTTTGTATAAAACCACTCAAAAGGTTGAATTTGAGAATTGGACATTAAAAATTATTCTATTCAATATTTCAACATTATCTTTGCTCTTATTTTAGCATCAAAACTTATACAGTATGAGACCATTAAAGTCAATAGGACTTTTCTTATTACTAATTGGTAATAGTATTTTGTTTGCCCAAGACAGCACCTCTACATCTACGATAGATAGTAGTGCCAATCAGGGTAATAATGCGAAATACTTTGCACAGCTTCCTCCCCCAGAACCAGAGGAAAATGCCGAAACGCTTATGAAAGAAGCAATCGTCCATTTTGACGGAGGGCGTTACCAAAAAAGTATTGAGATATTGGACGAAGCACTTAAAATTAATGAGTTTCCTCAATTAGCTCCTATTTTACACTTTTATAGGGCTGTTTCAAAGGTAAAAGTCAAACAATACGAATCCGCTATTCCTGATTACACCAAAGCAATTCAGCTAAACCCACAAAAGTCAAAATATATTTATCACCGTGGTTTAGCCTACTTTCAACTTGGTCAATACGAAGAAGCCAAAAAAGATTTTCAATCTACATTGGTTATGGATGGTGGGAATGCAGATATTTATGTCAAATTAGCTTTTCTAAAACAGCAAGAAAATGATTTAAAAGGTGCTATTGAAGATTATACCAAAGCCATAGAGTTTAATCCTAAATTTGCCACTCCATATTACTATCGAGGACTAATCTACCTTCAAGTCTTGCTGCACGATAAAGCTTGTGCGGATATAAAAAAAGCAGCCAACTTAGGACATCCCTTAGCACTCAGACAATACGATAAATATTGTGAAGGGCAGTAAAATAATTCCTCTACTGAGGTAATATAAATTTGATTAATTGACAAGGAATCAATTTGGCAGGATTATTAGGGTCTTTAACGTTTGCCGCTGTTATGCTAAATACAGAAGACTCTAATTGTTCTATCCTTGTTCTGCTTTCCTTTTCAAACGATTGATATTTTTCTAAAGGAACAATTGCAACCAACTCAAAAGCTGCTGTTGTTTTTTGATGTAGATAATGGTACACTTTTCGAGGGTTCTCTATTTGCCACATCCCTCTAATTCTCAAATTTGTAATTCCAAGAGGATCCACACGGTTAACCCTTCCCAACTCTTTGGTTTCAGAAAACTCTACGTTGGGAATTGTTTTAATACCAGTTGATATGGTTTCTTTTATCCTTTGATAAGTAGCATGTTGTGCAGCATACAAATGCCCATATACCATCCAAATAGATTGCAAACGCTCCTTAGTAACATGACCAATACAATAAATAAGATCTTTTTCTGTCCACACTTCGCAATTTCTACAATCATTGGTAATCATAGGACTAGAAGCATGGATATTCGCTTTGGGATAGGAGCTATTTAATGCCAAAGAGCTATTGGCACTCTGTATTTTTTTCACCTCAATAGCATCTCCACCTTTTATCATAATATCTGGTGGATGATTTTGATTGCCCAGCCAAGAAAATTTCTGGTTAAAAACTTCCATTTTCTTTAGTTCAGATGCTTCGCTCAAAGTATTGGCAAAAGCATCTTTAATATATTGTTCTAAAGCCTCCCCTATATTATTCATCCTATTTTTGCCACCGTATGTAGTTTTAAGTTCAAATTTTTGGTATGCGACTATATTACTAATTGCCTCTAGGATATTGGTCATATTTGGTTGTAATTAAGAAATTGCTGGACTACAAATCGTACTCTAAGGAACAATTTGTTACTGACTTAATGAAATTTTGTGAAGGGCATTTTCTTCTAATTGCTGCTTGATACTTTGTGCTAAGAACTTAGCTAAATTAACAGGCACTGCATTTCCTATCATTTTATAACCTGCTGCTACTTTGGTATAATGAAAAATAAAATCATCTGGAAATGTTTGAATTCTTGCACATTCTCGAATACTCAATCGTCTATACAGCTCTTCTTTTCCAGGAACAAAGATGCGCTTGTTTTGTTCTACCAATTGCATTTTAGGTGCTTGCGGATGAATTGGGGCATGCCGTCCCCCTGCTTGAATGGTAAAAGACTGTTCTTCCCACGTTCTAACCCGATTTCTAGACATAAACATGGATGAAAAGCCACCTATCATATACTCGTGGTTAGGGACTTTGCAACGTTCTCCATTGGTTTTATTTCCTTCTAAAGCAGGCATAACAGTATGTTGTAAGTCACCAATTGCCTCTCTAAGATTGATTTTTGGGAAAGTGATTTCAGGAAACTTAAATTCAAACTTCAAATCGTTTCTTATTCCGATAAAAAAAACTCGTTTTCTATCTTGTGGAACATTGTAATTGGAGGCATTTAGCAATTTAAAAGACAATTCATAACCAGCTCCTTTAAACATCTTTTTTATATTCTCCAAAGCTTGACTATGTCTAGGCAATAACATACCACTTACATTTTCAGCCAAAAAGAACTTAGGTTGCTTTGCTTCTAAGATTCTAATAAAATCAAAAAACAACTGTCCTCTTTTGTCATCAATACCTCTCAAAGCCCCTGCCTCGCTCCAACTTTGGCAAGGAGGTCCCCCAATAATACCATCACAGTCGGGCACTTCATTAGCTTCTACTTTTGTAATACTTCTTCGATCTAAGGTGGTGTTTAGATGATTTTTCTCATAAGTTTCCCAAATATCTTTATCGTATTCATTTGCCCAAACAACCTCAAATCCAGCTTTTTCAAATCCTAAATCTAAGCCTCCTGCACCTGCAAAAAACGAAGCTATTTTCATCATATTATTTATTTTTCTCAGAGTAGCCTACTTTAAACCAATCATGTCCCTTTTGCTTGGGGTATTTTTTGCCCATAGGCACCTACAAAGGTATTAGTTTATCCCTAAAAAATCAAACAATTTGTTTTTTATTATCTTATAATTGCTTGCCCTTTTAGATAAAAAATCACGTCTTACACCATTGGCAGTAAAACGTGATTTTCAAAAAATTGTTCTTATGATTTTCTCTATCCACAAAATTTACTTCAAAAGAAAACGCCTACTCAACGAATCATTACTCCGTTGAAACCATGCAGTAGCAGCGCAGCTAACTACGTCGTATTGCATGAGTGCTTAAAATTCATTTATTATGATAATCCTGAGATTTTACCATTATTATCAATCGTCATTCCTTCCGAAGATGGCACCGCAGGCAAACCAGGCATCCGCATCATTTTTCCTAAAATAGGAATAATAAATCCTGCTCCTACGGCATATTCAAACTCTCGAACCTCTACTGTAAAATTAGTTGGACATCCCAGTAATTTATCGTTATCAGAAAAAGACTTCTGCGTTTTTGCCATACACACAGGCAACTGCTCTAAACCAAGCCGAGCAATTCTTCTCAAATCCAATTCTGCTTTCTTAGAATAAGTAACACCATCTGCCCCATAAATTTCCTTAGCAATGGTCTCAATTTTTTCTTTAACAGGCAAATTCCAATCATACAAAGCACTAAAGTTATTGCGATTTGATTCTACCTCATCTACAACTGCTTGAGCCAAATTAGTCATTCCATCACCACCATCAGCCCAACCGTTCGCAACAATCGCTTGCACGCCTAATTTTTTACATTCAGCTTGAATTAATTCTATTTCAGCATCGGTATCACTAGGAAATGCATTAATAGCAACGACAGGATTCAATCCAAATTTTTGACAATTTTCAATATGTTTCTCAAGGTTTTCAAATCCTTTTCCTACCCGTTCTACACTTGCCGTATTGTACTCCTCTTTTGATGCCCCCCCGTGGTGTCTCAACGCACGAATTGTTGCTACCAAAACAACTGCCTTCGGTTTTAATCCACCCGCAACGCACTTGATATTTAAGAATTTTTCAGCTCCTAAATCTGCTCCAAATCCTGCCTCTGTTACTACATAATCCGATAAAGATAGTCCCATTTTTGTGGCAATAATAGTATTGGTTCCTTGTGCAATGTTGGCAAATGGTCCTCCGTGAATAATAGCGGGATTTTCCTCTAGTGTTTGCACCAAATTTGGTTTGATAGCATCTTTTAACAAAATAGCCATAGCATCTTGTGCTTTCAAATCTCTAGCATAAACAGGTTTTTTATCAAAAGTAAAACCTATAAAAATATTACCTAGTTTTTCTTTCAAATCTTCCATATCTCTTGCCATACAAAGAATGGCCATGACCTCTGAAGCAGGCGTTATATTAAAACCATCTTCTCTAGGGATACCATTTCCAGTGCCTCCTAGCCCTATTGTAATTTGGCGCAAAGCTCGATCATTCATATCCATGACTCGTTTCCAAACGATTGTTCTAGGATCAATGCCCAAATTTCTAGTCTTGCTCTGAATATTATTATCAATCAATGCAGATAACAAATTATTTGCTTTTTCTACAGCAGCAAAGTCACCTGTAAAATGTAGGTTAATATCTTCCATGGGCACCACCTGTGCATAACCACCACCAGCAGCACCACCTTTAATTCCAAAAACAGGTCCTAAAGAAGGTTCTCTCAAAACAACTGTCGTCGTCTTCCCTATCTTATTTAGCCCCTCTGTCAAACCAATGGATGTCGTGGTTTTTCCTTCTCCCGCAGGAGTTGGCGTCATAGCTGTTACCAAAATTAAATTGCCATTGGCAACTTTAGCATCATCAATTAGAGACAAAGGAAGCTTTGCCTTATATTTTCCATAATATTCTAAATCATCCTCTTGAATGTTCAATTTCTCTGCCACCTGTTTGATGTGACTCATTTCGTTGTTCTGTGCAATTTCAATATCCGTAAGGAATTTTGTTTCTTCCATTTTGAGTAGTTTTTTGGAGAATTGACCAATAAAATCACATTCTATTAATAATCAAATTAATACAACTCCCCCGCAAAGTAAAGTAGATAAGTTTTATACAATATAAACTTGTTTTACTACAATTTAAAGACTAAGTGGTTTTTTGTTAATTCTAGTAGAATTTAGTACCTTGAATGAGATTATCAACTAACATCGAATAAAAATCTTTGGAAAGGCTTGTATCCAATTATAACTGTTTCGTTTAAGCTAAAATGACTGCTAAAACAGCCACCCAATATTTTTTTCATGTACAATAAGTTTAGTAGTTAGTTCGTAGATTAGCTTCGCTGCTACTGCGTGGTACTTCGTGAGATCGCTATCGCTTAGTTGTTTACTTTTTAAAGTAAAAAAGCAAAGACTATGATCCTACTCAACATACTCTACGAAACAATAGTTATTGAGACGCCAAATTATTACTTAGATATACCTCCACTATGAAAAGAAATGTTCAAATCGTGCCCCCCGAAAATTTTGAAAATTTAAAACTCACTGAACGCAAGCGAAAAGCAGCAGGAATTCCTGCCCTGGTGGCTTCTTTACAACACCTAAACAAAGAAATGGGTGTTTGGGAAGGGATCAAACGCTTGAACAAAATGAATCAAAAAGGAGGCTTTGATTGCCCTGGATGTGCATGGCCTGACCCTGATGGCAAGCGTTCTTCATTGGGCGAATACTGCGAAAATGGTGTCAAAGCATTAGCAGAAGAGTCTACGACTCGAAAAGTTACGCCTGATTTCTTTGCTCAATATAGCGTTGAAACAATGAGCCAATGGTCTGATTACAAAATTGGCAAATCGGGACGAATTACAGAACCTATGTATTTGCCTGCCAATAGTTCTAACTACCAACCTATTTCTTGGGAAGATGCGTTCAAGTTAATTGCCAAACATTTAACACAACTTAATGATCCCAATGAAGCTGTTTTTTATACTTCGGGGCGCACCAGCAATGAAGCTGCCTTTATGTATCAACTATTGGCTCGCCAGTTAGGCACTAATAATCTTCCTGATTGTTCTAATATGTGTCATGAATCGAGTGGCAAAGGGCTTGGCGAAACTCTGGGAATTGGCAAGGGGTCGGTAACACTTGAAGATTTGCACCAAGCGGAGGTAATTGTCGTCATGGGACAAAATCCAGGAACCAATCATCCTCGTATGTTAACAGCACTAAGCCATTGCAAAAAAAATGGTGGCAAAGTAGTTAGTATCAATCCGATTCCTGAAGCAGGTTTAGAACGCTTTGTTAATCCTCAAAGCCCTGTAGAAGTTGTCAAAGGAGGAACCAAAATTACAGATCAATACCTCCAAGTTCGCATCAATGGAGATGTAGCTCTACTCAAAGCAGTTATGATACTCATGCTTGAAGCAGAAAAAAAGCAACCTGGTACTGTCTTTGACCTTCCTTTTATTCAAGAACATTGTGAAGGTTATGAGGCTTTAATTGCCGATTTAGAGCAAAGTGATTTTCAAGAAGCAGTGGAAGAAAGTGGTGTATCAGAAGCAGAAATTCGTGCTTTTGCACAATTGCTCATCGACAATAAAAAAATCATTATCTGTTGGGCAATGGGCATTACGCAACATGAAAATGGCGTGCAAAACATTCGTGAAATCGTCAATATTTTACTACTTAAAGGCGCTATTGGCAAAGAAGGGGCTGGCACTTGCCCCGTTCGTGGTCATAGCAATGTACAGGGCGATCGAACTGTTGGTATATGGGAGGCTCCACCCGAAACTTTTTTGGCAAATCTAGACCAAGAATTTAACATCAGAGCCCCTCGTCCGCACGGTTATGATGTCGTTCATAGTATCCATGCGATGAAAAAAGGGTTGGTTAAAGTTTTTGTAGCTATGGGAGGCAACTTTATTTCTGCGACGCCTGATAGTCAACTAACAGGAGAAGCGGTTCAAAACTGTGCTCTAACCGTTCAAATATCAACTAAACTCAATCGTTCGCACTTAGTGACAGGAAAAGAAGCACTTATATTGCCTTGCCTTTCTAGAGCTGAAAAAGACTTCCAATCTTCTGGTCGACAATTTGTTACGGTCGAAAATTCTATGGGAGTAGTACATCTTAGTGAAGGTAATTTTGAGCCCGCTTCTAAGCATTTAAAAAGTGAGCCTGCTATCGTCCAAGGAATCGCTGAAGCAACTTTTGGAAAAGACACCTCTATCAATTGGACTGCCATGGTTGATAATTATGATGTTATTCGAAACCATATAGAGGCTGTTGTCGCTGGTTTTGATAATTATAACGAACGAGTTCGAAAACCTGCTGGTTTTTACCTTCCGAATTGTGCTCGCAACCGTACCTTTAACACTACTTCTCAAAAAGCACAATTAACCATCAATCCTATCCCCAAACGAAAAGTGTCCGAAGGGCGTTTTATTATGATGACAATTCGCACACACGATCAATACAATACCACTATTTATGGTTTAGATGATCGTTATCGTGGTATTCTCAATGAACGCCGCATTGCATTGATGAACAAAAAAGATATGCAAAATCTTGGTTTAAAAGATAAAGACATTATTCACTTTAGAAGCTATTTTAAAGGAGAACAAAGGGCTGCCAATAACTTTAAAGTGGTAGGATATGATATTGCACAAGGATGCATTGGCACGTATTTTCCAGAAACTAATGCCTTGGTACACATTGATAATGTTGCAAAAAAAAGCAACACTCCTGCCTCTAAATTTATAGAAGTAGAAATTATCAAAGCAGATGTTTAAAGACTATTGTGACGCCACATCCTTTTAAAGGTTTCTATTACCGTTGAAGTACATTTTTTCAAAACGTAAGCCGTATATCATAATAGAAGATATACGGCTTATTCTTTACCTCTTCAATAGCTTATATTTTTTACACGTTTTGTTACTATTACTTACCTTTCTACAAAGCAACCAATCTACTTGATAACCTGCTCATTAAGCAATAATTACGTCATCAAAAGGTAACTTTACAGACAATTTGTATATAAATACACTTCCATACAAAATAAAATACCCCATTAATTTGTTTTAATAAAATATCCTTTTAAATTTATGACACTTATTTAAAATTTTATATCACAAAACAAAATAACCTTTTTAATTAATATCCCTTGTATCCTCTATTGTAATAATACATTGATGTAGTAATTGCTTTGAAATCCCCTATCCCCCCCTTTCTGAGCAATTGATAGTTTTTCCATGACTTAATACCCCATATTGATTCATTGTAGTAAACTGCCCTAAATTTTAAACTTACATCGGTAAGGATAGGAGTACTTAATTAAAAAATTGAGTTGCCAATTAATTTACACACACATAATAATTGCAATCATTTTTTTCAATTAAACTTCTTTTAAATGAACCAATTTTACACCAGCAACCTATTAAGGATTGCTTTTGTCCTGCTTTGCTATTCCCTAGCATCACCTAGTTATGCCTCTCATAATATGGGAGCCGATTTGTCCTATGTCTGCACAGGGGGCAATAACTATACTTTCACATTAGCATTTTATCGAGACTGTGCTGGAATTGCCGCTCCAACTACAGTAACGCTCAATTTAAATTCTGCCTCTGGTTGTGGCACTAGCCAATCTGTCTCAATGACTCAACAATCCGTTGCAGAAGCTTCTCCTCTTTGTCCTGCACAACTTCCTAATAGTACTTGTAATGGCGGAACTTTACAAGGAGTTGAAGTCTATACCTATACTGCTTCTGTCACTTTATCAGGACCTTGTACCGATTGGATTGCGTCTTTCTCCGATTGTTGTCGTAATAGTGCTATTACCAACTCTAGTACAGGTTCTATTTATGTCGAAACGTTAATTAATAATGTAGCAGCACCTTGTAATAATTCTCCAACTTTCTCAACGCCCCCTATCCCCTATATTTGTGCCAATCAACCTTTTGGCTACAATCACGGTACGATAGACCCCGATGGCGACTCATTGGTATTTTCATTAATTAATCCTAAAGAAAGTGCCACTTTAGACATCACCCACAATGCTGGATTTAGTGCAACTCAACCACTTTCTACCACAGGAACGTATGGTTTCGATCCCGCAACAGGGCAAATGAATTTTACGCCCGACGCAACACAAATTGGCGTTGTTGCTATTTTGGTTGAAGAATATAGAAATGGTGTTTTAATTGGTACAACTATGAGAGATATGGAAATTGTGGTTATTTCTTGTACCAACAATACCCCTGTTCCTGATCCTGTTAGTAATATTAGTGGAGGTGCTCTTAACAATAGCGCTTTTGAAACTTGTGTCGGCAACACACTATCATTTGATATTAGTTGCCCAGACCCTGACGCAACAGATGTTGTTACAATTGCCAATAACATCGCTGCTAATCTAACAGGAGCCATTGTTACTGTTGTTAATGGCAACCCTGCTACAATCAATGTTAGTTGGTTTGTTAATACTATTGCCAACCAAACCTTTACGATTAATTTTAATGATGGAGCTTGTCCTGTAGCTGGTCAACAAACCTTGGGCTTTATTATTAAGCCTGTAGGAGTTAGTTTTCCTGCTCAAGACACTGTTAAATGCCCAAATGAAACAACCAAACAATTACAAGCCTTAGCTGGCAGTGGCACTTATTCTTGGAGTCCCGCAGCAAACCTATCCGATCCGAATATAGCTAATCCTATCGCAACCATACCAACAACTCCTGCTACTTTTTCAGTTACTTACACAGATCCCTTAGGATGTACAGCCACCAATTCTCTAACGGTAACCGACCATGCTATGAATTTGGCTTTTACGCCAGATACCAGCCAATTACAATATTGTGCAGGAGATGCTCCTGTTAACTTAGTCGCTGCTTTAAATGGCGATGTTCCTATTCCCGTTGCAGCAGGGTACAATACAGGTACGACAGCTTTTGCTCCCATTGCTATCCCAGGCGGTACAACAGTATCTCTAGGCGATGATGCGCTAAGTGGTGCTCTTCCGATTGGGTTTTCTTTTAATTTTTGGGGTATCAACTATACCGACTTTTATATTAGCTCCAATGGCTTTATGACGTTTACGGCTGGCTCTCCCAATGGATGTTGTACTGGTCAAACTCTCCCTTCTACCACTGCTCCAAACAATTTAATTGCCTTTTCTTGGGATGATTTAGATCCAGGTAATGGCGGACAACCAACAGCCAATGTTATTCGTTATCAGACAGTAGGGGTTGCTCCAAATCGCACCTTAGTGATGGAGTTTTTTAATGTAGATCATTATCCTTCTGGTAATAATATCACTACTCAAGTGCACTTAATAGAAGCAACAGGTTGTATTGAAATCCACACAACAACACAACCAGATGGTTCTGGAGGACATACCATGGGTATAGAAGATGCAGGTGGTAATAATGCCGTTACGGTAGCGGGAAGAAATTCATCAGCTTGGACGGCAACAAATGAAGGAATTACTTTTTGTCCTATACCAGGTAGTTTTGTTTCTAACTATACCTATGCTTGGTCTCCTAGCTCTGGGCTTAGTTCGACCAACTCTGCCAATACTTCGGCGTCTCCACTTTTAACAACGACTTATACCTGTACTGCTGATGATGGTATTTGTGCCACACAACGCAACATTCGAATTGGTTGTATTCTACTGCCTGTTAAATGTGAAAATTTCACAGCCATGCAGCAGGAAAATGCCATCCAACTACAATGGACTACTTTAGGAGAAGAGGACAACCTTGGTTTCTCTATTGAACGAAGTACTGATGGGATCTTGTTTGAAGAAATTGCTTGGGTCGATGGTGCTGGTACGACAAATGTTTCTCAACATTATTCCTACAAAGATGTTCATGTCGCCAATGGGCTTGATTATTATTATAGGCTGAAACAGGTAGATATTTCTTATAGCCCTGAATTTATTTGTGATATCAGCCATGTGCAAATGAGTGGAAAATTTGTCAATGACATCCATCTACAACCCAATCCAACAAAAGGAAATACCTTACTTCGTTTCCACGCACAGCAGCCTAACAATGTTGAGTTAAAAATTACAGATGTGCTGGGACGTACGTTAATCAACATGGGTACTCATCAAGTTTTGCAAGGTCATAATACCATTGAAATTCCTTTGAATGAGTTTGCTTCAGGTATTTATTACATTGAACTGAAAAATGAAAAAGAAGGTTTTAGAACGTTAAAAAAAGCGATAAAACAATAAAACCACTTCATAAGTAATCGTTCAGAAAAAATTCTATAAACCACGAAGTAGCAGCGCAGCTAAACAACCTTATTTTTTACCTATAATTTTTTATGCCCACTTACTTAGTTTTTTTAAGCCAATTTGAAAATAGGATTATTTTCAAATTGGCTTTTTTTATCCCTTAATGGCTAATCTCCAATCATTTGCATAACAAGTAGCACGTTCTTCTCGACAAAAGCCCAATAAGGTCAGTCCAAATTGTTTGGCATATTCTACGGCCAGCGAAGATGGTGCAGAAACAGCAGCTAAAATAGGAATCTGGGCACAAAAAGCTTTGGAAACAATTTCATAAGAAATTCTACCACTCACCAACAAGTAACTAGCTTTTCCTAATGCTTCCTTCCAAATCAAATCTCCAATTACTTTGTCTACTGCATTATGTCTCCCAATATCTTCCATTAAACTTAGCATTTCTCCGTTCTTAGAAAAAGCTGCTGCGGCATGTGATCCACCAGAGCGCAAGAAATTATCTTGCTGAGTACGCATCAACTCAAAAGATTGGTACAACTTCTCTATATCTATGGTTACTTTTTTGGTCAGGCAATCTTTAAATGTAGATTGCTCATCCAAGTCTTGTCGTCCACAAATACCGCAAGAAGAAACAGATAGTAAATTTCTAGTGCTTTTTATTCCTGCTCCCAAAAGCGATTTATCTAGGCTCACATTGGCAATTCTGGTAATCGCATTTTTCTGTCGATAGTCGATGGTTAAAGCGGCATTGTCTCCTCTGTAAATATCTTCAGAAAACAATAAGCCGCGAACCAATGCTCGATCGTTGCCTGGCGTTCGCATGGTTACTGTAAATGGAAAATTGTTAATAGTAATTTGCAACGCTTCTTCGACTGTCAACACATCTTGTACAAGCTTTTGTTGCTTCTTTAAATACTTTTGTCCTTGATACTCTGATGTAGCCATATAGTAAGTCTATTTTTTTAGCTATATTTTTCTGCTCTCCTACTTATCAAAAACAAAGTTACGAATACTTTTTCCATTTGTGTATTTGACTCTCTAATGTTTCCGTATTTACAACATTTATATAGTAAATTCCATTGGGCAAATGTGCTATTTGAATAGACCGTTTATTGGTCTTGACAATCAATTCTCCCAAATGATTATAAACCTCAAAATGATACTTAGAATGGTCTTGCTCTAGTTCTATATTTAAATAATCTTTAGTTGGATTGGGATATATGAAACTTCCCGACCACGTTTTTACATTTTCCACTCCAAGTACTCCAATCGCAACTGTTTGTTCCATTGATTTTGCGCAGCCATTTTTGTACGTAGTCAACGTCACATTATAATTTCCTGTTCCTCCATACGTCACCATCGGATCGAAAACCGTTGATGTCGTCCCATCTCCAAAATCCCAAAAGGAACTATCTATATTTGTAGAAAGATTGGTAAAACTGATGGTATTTCCATTAGTGGTGTAATTAAAATCGATTGTTGGAGCAAAGGTATTGATTCTCCAATTTGATAAATAATTCAAAACCGTTGTATCTGCCAACTCTTGATAAAAATCTGCATCCGCAGCAGACAACGAAGTTACAACTGTAGACCCTCTAGATGGTTTTTGAAAAATAGTCGCATAAAAAACACAAGCAGCAATATAAGAACCTTTTGCATTAGGATGTATATCTCCGTAACTTCCCCACAACAGGCTATTCTGGTCTTGATTCCATGCGGTTCTAAATGCTTCTCCTACAGGTGCAAAAAATGTCTCTGTAGAATCAGACAAATAAGTTAAATTGTTTCGAATTGCGGTCATGGTATTGTTATAGGTAGCTAAATTACTTGCAGAATTGCCCCATACGCCATAAGATATTTCATAAAATAAAACCTTTGCACATGGATTGTATTTGTAAATAGAATCTTGTAATATTCGACCTCTACTCAATGTTTCGCTGATTGGATAGGAATAACCTGGTGATTCATTAGAACCGGGTTGCAAGACAACATAATCCCAATTTCCCTGTCTAAACTGTGCGAATACATTGGGATTCGAAACATGGTTAACAAACCCTGTCCCTCCTGGTGCATACACCGTAACGGCAGTTGTATCGCCATGAGAATTTGCAATAGCTTCAAAGGTTTGTGGCATATTATTAAAATAGGTAATGCTATTTCCAATAAATAAGACCCTTGTTGTGTCTTGTGCTTGCATATGAAGATTCATCGCAATAAAAAATAGAAAAAGTACAATTTGTTTCATTTTTTGATGTATTTAGAATTATAAAAAATGCTATATGCCATAATCTTGTAGCAACTCTAAAATCCAAAAATCAGATCGTATCTGCAAGAACATTTTTCCCTGTTTATCAGATATAAATACCCTCTTTAAAAAGAAAAAAGCCCATACATCCGAGGATATACAGACTTTTTTATAAGCAGATTGTTCGAAGTAATTCATGGTCATAAAATCACATATTCATTTCATGAATAATTTACTAGAAACACTACTCCCAATAATTTATTGCTTTACAAAACGTTGAGTTCTCATAATGCCATCTTCACTAACAACAGCCAAGAAATAAACGCCAGCAGTTAATTCTGCAACATCCAATACAACAGCAGTATCTGTTGATTGTTTTGTTAATACATTTTGTCCAACTTGGTTCAAAACAACTAAGGTTACAGCTTCTGCTTTTTCAAAATTTACAGCCAAAGTAGTTGTGGCAGGATTAGGACTTATAGAATACATCAATTCGTTCGATTTAGCTACTTGGAGAGTAGAACTCACCAAAATATCAGAAACAATCGCCAATGCTTCAGGAGAATATTCTACTTGGAACATTCCCACACTATCTCCATTCATATCATAAATTCTTCCTTTGTTTTGAAGCTGATCAGAATAATTGATATGACTCACACAGAAGGTATTGTTGAATGTATCCAACACAAAAGCAAAACTTCCTGCAATGTTAACCATGTTCGCAGCTATAACAGCATTATTAGCCAAATCATAGCTACCAATTCCACTATCATAAGGAAAATACCAAACACCAGCACCTTTTGTGAATGCTGTTGGTCCATATGCAGCTGGTTTCAAATCCAATCCATTAGCAGCTGGTTGTGTTGATTTTGCTAAAGTCACTGTGTTGTAACTAGAAATCGTGTTGCTTGCGCCATTGATCGCATAAATCATATCACCTTCTACCACCAATCGACCTATTTCTTCTCCTGTAGTTGATAATGTATCGTTGCGAACCAAAGTCATTGTCGTCAAATCTACTACAGCCAAATATCCTAATGTGTCTCCAAAACCAACTGTTTTATCGTTGTTTTGAGCGATATAAGCGTAATCTCCAATCACCACAAAATCATCTGCTGGTTTTGTTACTTGTGGGATACTATCAATCAACGATAAATCATTCGCATCATAAATCAAAAAATGACGATTGTAAGGTCCAGTAGCCCCCCAAGGTCCATACCAGTTTCCTACTAACAAATGGTTGTTGTGAAGTGCCAAACTTAAGGTACTCTCTCCACCAAAAGCGTTGGCAGCAACTCTGTTTTTTGTCATCCAATTGTACTTCACAATACTATCTTGCGCTGCTACATATACATATTGGCTATCAACGAGCACATCTTGAATAGAAGAGGTTCCAATGGTTCCCATATTGGTAGCTACTCCAGAATTTAGAGCTTCAATCGTTGTATTGGCATTTGTTACGCCATAAATACCACCATTGACAACAATAATAGATTCATTTTGAGCAAAAAGATTGCCCATTGTTCCGACCAATAGGAAGGTTAAAAGTGTAAATTTTACTAAGGCTTGCATAGCTTTAAAATTTAAATGAAAAAAAATTTTACTATGCTAACAGAATAGAAGCTAGTCCAAGTAGAACTAGCCCAATATAGGAAGGCTAAAAAGGCTCCTAGACTGGTTGCTTCAATCCACGAAAGCATTAACCAAAAGGATATAGGCAGGTCTCCTGACTTATAGCGTTTTTATATTCCTTCCCATTCTAAATTGAACAGTGGATTTTTTTTTTACAAAAACAAAATGCTATTTACAGTTGCGGGACAGTTCAAGATTTACACTCGATTCCCTTTTAATTTTCAGATACATAAAATGAAAAACCTACATCTCTAAAAGATGCCGCAAATGTAAAAAACCTTTTGATGATTTACACATCAAAAGGTTTTTTTTTGTAGTATTCTGAAATACATTTTTTTATTCTTAAACTAATCAAATAAAATTCTTGCCTTAGCCAAAGGGTTCCAAGTATTGTCTTCAACAATTGCCTCTGCTTCAATTCTGTAGTCAGATTGAACGCCCTTCATAGATTTCATCATATTAACGACTCCTCTCAACAAAGGTCCTTTGCCTGCCCGCTTATCCATCGCTGATTCTACAGGGTCAAATTCCAATTTAAAGAACAACATATGTGGGTTGCCATCGCTGACCTCTATTGGTTTGTTATACTCCCAAGTCCCCAGTAAGAATTCATCTATACGTTTGTCTTCTCCTCTTCCTCGAGTATAAACTTCTATAAACTTTAGTTTAATTGCCAAAACTCTTTCGGGACGCTTGGAGTAAATTTCTATTTCTCCGTTAATTGTTTTAACATTTCTAGGATAAGAAGGTAATACATGCAGTCTTATCTTTGTTCCCTCTATTCCAAACCATTTCTTAACTCTTCCAAACATATATTTAGGCTATTTTTGTTGGGGCTTTCTGTCCAATTAAAGTAATAATATAAGTAACCGATTATACAATAGTAACACGAATCCACACAAAGTTGTTCCCCAGTAAAAAAAAAGGTGCTATTTAATATTAATACTCCGTTGATTTTTTAGTTTTCCTACGAACCCGTAGGCTCACGAAGTAAAAACGTAAAAAAGCATCTTGGATTAGCTTGATTATCCGTCTTTTAACACAAAAGTTAACAAAAGCACATCTTACTGATAATCAAAATTTTAACACAAAACGCAATAAAAATACAACTTGCTGATTATCAACTGCGCAGCACTCACGAAGTAAACTAATAAAGTTTTTCAACGACCACGTAGTAGCAGCGCAGCTAACTATTGTTAATAACAAAGTCATGTTAAAATAGAAGGTTGCCAAACTAGTCCTTGATAACAAAAACCAAAGCAAGGTCCTTTTCTTCGAATAAAAATAGGAATCTTGCTTATTAGCAGCAAAATTCCTGTTCAATACTAGTCGTTACTCAACAATAACGCATTTATGTATTTATTATCGTTGTATGACAAATTTCTGTTGCAAAAAACCTCTGTCTGTTGCCACAACTACTAAATACATTCCATTCGTTAAATTAGCAGCAGGGATCTGAACCAAATTATCCCCTTTAGCAATTGTTTCTTTAGCTAAAGTAACCATAACTCTTCCATCCATTCCATAGATTTGGATAGACCCAACAACTTCCTCTGCGGTATAAATAGATAAAGCTACGTCGTTCGATGTAATTGGATTATTGCTTACTTTTAGCGTCATCTGTTTCTCTATTGACAAATCTTTGATACTTGTAGCGGCAGTTGCTTCAAATTTATTATAACTTGCAAAACCAGCACAAGTTGAATATTGGTTAATTGCTTTCACGCGCCAAGCGTACCGCTCTCCTACTGTCAAGCCTGTTGTTGATAAGTCATAATGGCTATTCCCTGTTGTAATAATTCCTTTAAATTTAACATCGTTGGTATTCGGAAGCCAAATTCCAGGAAACTGCGTGCCATATACTTCCAAATAGTACCAAGTTGCCCCCGTAACATTATCCCAATCCAAGCGAACCGTTGAGTTCGCAATAGAAGCGGGAGTATTATTAGCTGGGGATACAAGTGTCGGTACTCCTGTTACAGTAGTTGTATTAGGAGGCGTATTGGTTACCCATGTTCTATTAGCTACAGACATGGCAATCGCCCCTTTCTGCTCTATAGAAAAGTTATTTTGACAATTATCATTATAATAAGACATATAATTACTTTCGTCTGGATTTAAGGTAACTCCTGTAGGGTCTAATGTTGAAGGGGTAAAATTGCAACTTTGAATGAGTGCCGTAGAGTGGTAATCGGCTTCTGTATCACAAAAACCATCGGCTGCTGTTGCGCAATTTCCTCCAGCTCCTCTAGCTACCTTTTCTACCAATGCTCCTGTCAATGGCACATGAGTTGGTGCATTAACACCATTATAATCTATCTCTGCATCAGTTCCTTCCCAACCGTTAAAAGTATGTGGTAAAGTAAAGAAATGCCCTATTTCGTGTGCTTCTGTTTTCGCCGCAGAAGATACCATTGGCTCTTGCAAAAAGACATAATCATAATTGGGTTCATAATAACTCGTATATCCTGTTGCTGGATAAAAGGTAGACCGTCCAATATAAATATTCAAGGTATTCGCTACCTTATTTTGGAACATCGCTAGCTTTGCTTGAAAGGTATTGGAATTGGCATCAATAAAGTCATTGGTCAAATTATTAATCTGACCATGAATAAAAAACTGTATGTCTTGATCCGCATAAATGGCATTTAAACCACATAAAAAGCCTAGTATACGATCTTCCGAAATGGCTCCTTCCCCACTAGTATTCCGTACATTATGAATTGTTATAGGAATATATGTGATGGCTCTTGAAGTCATCAAGCTATTTATTTGCTGCTTGGTAAACAACTGGCGATTGGCTAACATACGTTGCTTAATAATTGCTGCTGCTGCTGCATCTACTCCACAATTAAACTGTTGCGCTTGTAGAGATACTATACTTAATAAAGTAAGCATCCAAAGTGAGATTGTTTTTTTCATACTGTTATTATTTACATTAATTCGCTTAAACCACGCCGTAACAGCGCGACTAAATTGTATTAGATTAATAAATACTAATACTCCGTTGATTTTTTAGTTTTCCTACGAAAAACGTAAAAAAGCATCTTGCATTAGTTTGATTATCAGTCTTTTAGCGCAAAGACTGATAAAAGTATATCTCATTGATAATCAAACTAATACGATTTTTCAACGGAGTAATGAAATACAAGACATGGAGTTATTATCCTTCCTAGTATTTGAGTGCGGAAGAAATTTGTCCTTCTTTAAAATAAGTGAATTGGTATGAATAATTGTGAAGTGAAGTAGTGGTTATTACTTAAAAGTAAGTTTTTCTAACGAAAAAAGGAAAGACCTCTCTTGAAATCTTTCCTCTTTTTATCAAAATAATTGACTATTAATTATCGTTGTATGATAATTTTTTGTTGCAATTGTCCTCTTTCAGTAATTAAAACAGCAACATATAGTCCATTTTCCAAACCATCAGCAGGCAATTGAATAATGCTAGAACCTTTGCTAATATCTTGTTTGTTCCAAGTCAAGGCTTCTCTACCATCGACGCTATAGATTTTGATAGACCCAACAACATCTTCCGCTGAATAAATTGACAAAGCAATAGACGAAGTTGTAATTGGATTGGAGTTAACTGTAAATGACATTTGCTTCCCAATTGGCAAATCCTTGATAGAGGTGGTTACTCCTGTTGTTGCTTCAAAGTCAGCATATGCAGACATAGGTCCACAAGTAGAAAGAGAATTAAACCCTTTTACACGCCAAGCATAACGACTTCCTGCTGTCAAATTAGTTGTTGGCAAATTCAACTGTGGTGTGGCAGAATTAACAATCCCTTTGTATATAGGATCATTTGTATTAGGCAACCAAAGACCAGGAAATTGTGTTCCATATACTTCTACATAATACATTGTTGCTCCTGGCACAGGATTCCATTCTAACAATACTGTTGGGTCATTGATATCCCCTAATTGCGCTCCATCCAAAGGAGACACAGGAGTTGTCGATGTCGTTACATCGGTAGTTGTTGGTGGCGTATTTGTTACCCATGTACGAGCAGCTATATCCATTGCAATAGCAGCTTCTTGTTCTGCTGAAAAAGTATTCACACAAGCATCATAAGCATAAGACATAATATTGCTTTCATCTGGATTCAATGGAACTGTATCACAATCATTGAATGCTGGGAAAGGGCAATTTAACCGATCTGAAAAATAATCTGCTGGCGTATCACAAAAGCCATCTCCTGCCGTTTGACAATTGGCTCTTGGTCCTGTACGAGCTACACGTTCAGGAGCAAAAGAATAAAAACCACTTGGATTAACAGTACAAGATGGTAGTGTTCCAGAAGGATATATACTTGTAACCGTACTATTTTCCCAACCATAGAAAGTGTGTGGTAAAGTAAAGAAATGTCCAATTTCATGCGCCTCTGTTTTGGCAGCACTAGTCAACATTTGTTGTAACAAAAAGACAAAATCACCTTGTGTATCATACCAACTTGCTCTAGGATTATTGATAGACGCACCTATAATTAAGTTTAAGGTATTCGGAACTCTATAACTCAACATTTGAAAACGAGAAGTAGAGGTTCCTGCATTGTTATAAATATTATTACTTATTCTATTGCGAATAGGTCCATGCATAAAAAATTGGACATTTTGGCTTGCATAGATGGCATTCAAACCACATAAAAAAGCTAAAATAGTTTGCTCACTAGTTTTACCCAGACCACTTGAATTCCCCGCTACATTATGTATGGTTACTGGAATATAAGTCGTTGTGCGTTTAGTAACTAAATCTTCGACCTCTTGTCTAGTAAACAACTGACGGTTGGCCATTAAACGCTGCTTGATCAAAGCGGCTGATTGTTCGCTGATACCACATTTAAAACCATCATTAGAAGAAGTGCTGGGGGATTGGGCATTCATTAAAAATGGAATAAACAGGGTAACAAACAGTGCTAATTTTTTCAAGTTCATATTTGACTTTGTTTTGTTGAATAGTAAAGTGCTTTTTTTTGCAAGTAAACACTTAGTTGTAATTATTTTTGTACGCTCAAAATTAAAGATTATAACCAGTTCATCCTCATAATGTTTCTTTTTTTTTTTCAAAACGTGTTATAAATTGGTAAAAAAACAAAAAAGACCAAAGAAAAGTATTCTCTAGAGATGAGGATTAAATTATTCTTTTTGTTGATACTCTTGATAAAACAAACGATAAGCTTCCAAAGCATCTACATTCATCCAATCTACCCCTTCATCCAATAATAGTTTCCAGACAACAGGCTTATTGGGCATTCCCCAAAAACGAACTTTTCGATTATCGGCATGTGCTGTTGCTACAATCTTTCGCAAACGCGTCAATTCTTTGTGGGGCATCTCCCCTTTTCCTCGCCAAGAAAACACACTGGCATAACGCCCACTGACACGAGGGGCAATGGCTGCCGTTCGGATAGAATCGTTAATATCCTCTAACCCTCCATCAATCAACATATATCGTACCGAGTCCCTTAAGACCTGCTCATAGGGTTTATTTCCTGACAATAATATGTCTAAAACTCCATAGGAAACAGAATCTTTGTCGGGATAGTAATGGGTTATCAAATGTTTGTATCGCATACATAATGTTCTTAATAAGGCATAACTTTTGGAAGATGATCGTTTTATATCAATCATAAATATTAACCGTTGTGTACTATCCTCAAACAATTTTCCTTTTTTTGACAACCACTCCTCCAATGGCTTAAAATACAATGCTTCTAATTCAGGAGCTACATTTAAGAAAAAATCTATGTGTGCTACTTTTAGTTGATTTTTATAAGGGAATACATCTATTTCTAAACTTACAAACCCTTTTGACAGTGCCGTTTTAAAAGCAGGCCATTTTTTTTCATAATCATTGTGCGCATGGCCATTTGGAAGTGCTTTTGCTACCTGCCCCACCCCTGTCAAAGCTAAAGCAGAAAAAAGTATTAAAAGTATTTTTTGCAACATCCCGTTTTTGTTCTATTTTGATAAAAGTGTATTGATACTAAGTTATAAGTAGTAATTAACGATGCTGCTACGATCTAGTTTCAACAAACTATTGATACAAAATTCTCTATAAAATATGTAAACTAAAGGCTATGAAAGCTTTATCTTTTTTAGGTTTGGGAGCAGTCATCATACTATTTGCCACAACATGGTGTTTAAGCTATCAAGACTGTTATAATTGGGGGTGTGAATGCAGTTATTCTATTTTAAATCACGACGCTTATATCGTCATCAGTTTGGGCTTCTCAATCTTCTTCTTATTGTTTTGCACCTTATTTTTATTTAAGTTTTCTGAGCTTTCTAGTATTCAAAAAACAACGTCCAATGATAAATTGTTAGACAGTACTTTGGTCGATACCAATTACACGGTTTACCAACTGCCATCTGTTAGACTTTTCTCAAAAATAGGCTTTGCTTTGAGTCTTGGTTTATTTTTATTGGCCTATGCTACTCTGAAAATACAATGTCTCCCTGATGCAGACTGCAATCTATCCAATTGTACAGACGATGCTTATTATGGTGTTGACACCTACCTACTAGGTTACGGCATTAGTGGCATGTATTTTACAATGTTTTCATTTATAGCCCTACTCAAAGCTTATCCATCCAAGTATGTTTAACATAAGATAATTACTTTGTGAGTGCTGCTCAGTTAACAACCAATAGATCATTGGTGATTTCTGCGGATCGTGAAAGCACAAACTTAGCACAGAAAACACGAAGCGATATAATTTCTAAAAATGCCCTCTTAAAGTTACAATAACATTCATACCAGGCGCAGAAACACCAGAACCATAAGGACGATAATGCCAGTCTAACAAATTTTCTAGCCCCAAATTGATCGAGAAGAATTTGTGCAAACGGAAACTTGCATAAATATTTACGGTAAACCAAGCAGGTGTTCCTTCTGGCAATGCTTTATCCAAGTTTTCAGAACTATCATTAGAATAATCTTTTAGTTCCTTAGCTCCATTAAATCGAATGTTGAAACGCGTCTGGAATATTTTGCGCTTGTAGCCCAACTCAAATTGCCCATACAAAGGTGGTATATGTGCTAAAGGTTGAGGCTCTATCCCCGTTTCTAATTCTCTTCCTTCTGTATAATTTACGCCCATTTTCATAAAAATATTCTCCGTAAACTCTACTTTCAAATTAGCACTAAGTCCCCATATGGTTGCTTGCCCTGCATTAATATTAGAATAAATACTTCTAAAAGAGCCATCATAATACATAGAATCTACACCATTCAAACTATAAGGTTCTTGCAAAATAGCATCAAAAATATGCGTATAAAAAAACGTTGCCCCTAACCAAGCTTTCTGTTTAAACTGCTTGCCAAGTGTTGCCTCAAAGTTCAGTGCTTGCTCTGGTTTTATGGATGGATTAGGAATGGTTATATTATCTCCTTTCGCTCGAATTTTTCCATTATCATCAATATTAGGAGTTCTAAAAGAGGAAGAAAATGCAGTATTAAACTGAAATTGCTTTCCCATATCCCAAGCCAAAGCCAAACTCCCTGTCACGGCATGGTTCGAAGCAACAATGGTGCTATAAGGCAAACTATACAAAACGGTATCTAAAAAATTAGCCGAAGTATAAGAAAACACATACCTTACCCCTCCTATAACATTGGCTTTTTCTCCTAGTTTTAACTTATAACTTGCATAAAGCCCTGCTGTTGTCATAAAACTTCCTCCATCTGGATAACGAGTTCCTATACCTCTATTAGACAATTCTCCCGTCAAAATATTTTGTGTTTTAATTCTAGACTGAACAATATTATGCGTTGCTTCTACACCATACAATAGTTTAGATTTGGGCTTATTTTTTTTGCCAATTTTTTTGATAAAATCTGCATTTAACGTCAAAACATGAACATCCTCTTGTTGTATCCTTCTCAATGGATCATCAAATTTTCTAGTGATTCTATCTTCGTCAATTTTCTGGTACGCTGCTGTAATATTCGCTTGGCTAAACAAAGCAATATTGTCGTTGTCAATCTTGGCTGTTAATGCTCCAAACAAACGCTGTTGAGGACCATAAAACCATTCTGAATATTTAAATGTTTGTTCTGTAATTTGACCATTGGCAATTGTCACATCTCCTTCTGTCAATTGGTCATAACGAGGAATATTACTACTGGTAGAATACTGCAAATTGAACAAAAACTCTAGTCCTTGCTTGGGTTTAAAACGAATTTTTTGAATAGCGTCTAATTGCGAATAGCGAGTTCCAACCTGTACATTAGGATTCTCATTGACTTCCACAATATCTGCACTGTCGTTTCTAGTTGCATAAAAATAGCGGTTCCAGTTCAGTGTCATATTAGGGCTACTCTTCAAACGTCCTGCTCGTAAATCTTGGAAAGCAGAATACGTCACACTAGTATAAGAAGCTATTTTTTCGCTGCCCACATTTACATCGGCGTGTACCGTTGCTTCATAATTAGCTGTGGAAAAACGAGTATACACATTGGCATCCATTGGCTTTAAATCCTTAGAACGCAAACGGGGCGTTTTGGTATAAAAATGCATTACCCCACCCAAGGCATCACTTCCATACATCACAGAGCCAGGACCATGATGCACTTCTACTCGCTCAATTGCTGCATTATCTATTGTAATTGCATTTTGCAAGTGACCACTTCTATAAATAGCATTATTCATTCTCACCCCATCAATTACCAATAAAACTTTGTTTGCTTCAAAGCCTCTAATAATTGGGCTTCCTCCTCCCATTTGGCTTTTTTGTACAAATACATCCCCACTTTGCGCTAGAGCGTCGGCAGAAGTTTGCGGATTGTACAATTCTATATCTTTACGGTCAATTACAGTCACTTTATTCGGAATTTCAGAAAGCGGAATTTTCTCATTCGTTGTCCCTTTCCCGATTACCTGAATCATAGTCAGATACCCTGATTCAAGAACAACCTCCAAATTATTTGCACGAATATCGTGAATACTCAAAGTAGTTTCTCGATGTTGTATGCTGGCAATATGAACACGATTATCATACCCTATATCTCTAAAAATTGCCTTCCCATCAATGTCTGTTAATTGTTGGCTTGCAGAGTCAATTTCATAGACATTATCAATCTTATCAACAATAAAAACAGAGGCATTAATAACAGGAAATCCATCTTCATCAATCACACGAATGGTATCTGTATATTGGGCTTTAAGAGATGTTTGTAGAACAAAAAGTGTAAAAAAGAACGTAAAAAATTTCAGCATAATAGTTTTAATAACGTTTGATTACTCAATTTCTGCAAAGTGTTATTGAATATTTAATTGGGGGAATGATGAACAAAGAGCCATACTCATTAAAATAGTAAGTAATCTAGTGCTGTAACAACCACAGTTTTCACACCATGAACATTTGATCTAATTTATTAATTGTAGTTAACTACATTGTTATGACATTGATTGTTGATTATTTTAGGAGATCGCTATCGCTTAGTTGTTTACTTTTTACTCAAAAGATAAAAAAGTACATTCATATTAGCTGCGCTGCTACTGCGTGGTTTCAACAAACTACTAAAGGACACTATTTTTTTTTGTTATTTGAGTTTTTTGTACAGATTTTATTAAGATTTTTTTTTGTAATAAAGGCTATTTTATTTGAGGTAATTGAATTCGAAAAGTCGTTCCTTTTCCTTCGGTAGATTTCAGCACAAAAATTTTACCATTATGGTATTTCTCAACAATTCTTTTGCATAAAGACAACCCTAAGCCCCAGCCTCGCTTTTTGGTAGAATAGCCTGGCTGAAAAACTGATTTAAAGCTGCGTTTGGGAATTCCTTTTCCTGTATCTGAAATATCAATGTGTACAAAATATTCGCCATCAATTACCCTTGCTTCTATTTGACCTTTGCCTTCCAAAGCATCTAAGGCATTTTTTAATAAGTTTTCTACCACCCAATCAAATAGCAAAGGATTAATATTAACCATTAAAGCGGCGTGCTTGGTCGGATCAGGAAAATCAAAGGTGATTTTTCTAGAAGCTCGCTGCTGGACATATTGAAGATGTTTGTTCAAATTATCATAAACATTGATAGGTTCTAGCTTAGGGACGGCACCAATCTTGGAAAAACGATCAGCAACCAGTTTTAACAACTCGACATCTGTATTCATTTCTTCAGCGATCATCAATAGGTCTTCATCATCTGGATACATCATATTAATATTCTGAATCCACCCCATTAAAGAAGTTAGAGGCGTTCCCAATTGATGAGCGGTCTCTTTTGCCATACCAACCCATACCCGCTCTTGTTCGGCTTGTCGATTGAAACTAAAGGTAAAATAAGAAAGCATTAACAACACTCCCAACAAAGCAAATTGAAAATAAGGAAACCATTCTAGACTGGTAATTAAAGTAGATTGCCTATAAAACAAATAGTTTTTGATCACGTCATCTTCTATAACCAAAGGTTTTTGATGCTTTTTTAAGTAAGCAATCTCCTTATTAAAATAAGCCGTATCTTTTATTGCATCTTTGTCCTCATAATTCATCACATCCATAATTCTGTAATGCTCATCGGTCAGAATAATCGGAATATCAGAATTCCTTTCCATAATGCTAAAATATAACTCAAAGTTACAAAACTCAACTTCTTCAGGTGTTGCATTAAACATAGCCTTTTGAGCATCAAACCACAATTTCACACGCTTTTCTTCATCCAATTTCAGTTGATACACAACCGTATTGGTATACAAAATAGAAGTGGCGACCACTATTAAAGCTATAATGATTAAGGCAAATCGCCATCTAGTACGTTCGTATAGTTTAGGTTTCTTCATTGATTGTATATAAAAAATGAATGATGGATAAGTGGACCATATTTTATTATACCCCTAAATTTAATACACACAACGCCCACTAATTCAGACAAAGGTAAGATTATTATCGACTAGGAAAAAATTAAAGTGGAACTATGCCTACGAATAAAAGGTTGATAGGGAAAGTACAATTCTTACAATCGTTTGAATAACTTTGTTTTTTACTTATCTTTGCACTCTCAAATGAAAGATGATATTTTATAATAAAATAAACGGTTAGAACGCATTACTTAAAATGAAATCAAACAATTCTACGTTTACAGGTATTATGTTATTGGTACTCTTATGGTTAACATACAGTATCTTAACAGGTCCTACCAAAGAAGAAATCGAACAGCAGCAACAAGAGCAAGCAGAAGCGATTCGCCAACAAGAATACTTAGACAGTTTAACAAAGGCTGAACAGCAACAAGCAGAGCTAAAAGTTCAACAAATTCAAAAAGACACCACACTAACAGATGAACAAAAAGATAGTGTGCAGCAACAATTACAAAAAGATTTGCTCGGTAACCAATATGGTATTTTCACCTCAGCAGCAATCGGTTCTGAAGAACAAGCTACCTTGGAAAACGAAAAGTTAAAAATCACTTTTAATACCAAAGGTGGTTCTATTGCCAAAGTGGAGGTAAAAGGCTTTTTGCAGTACGACCACACTACCGAAGATCCTTACGACAAGGAGCCTCTTGTCTTGATGGACAACCCCAACAATAGATTTTCTTACTACATTCCTTTAACTGGCGCATCTAAAGGAGATATTTCGACAGGAGACTTGTATTTTGAGCCTATTTTGGAAGGCAATACACTGAAAATGCGCGCCTATGCCGACGACAAGAGCCAATACATTGAGCAAAAATATACCATTAATGATAATTATGTGTTGGATTATCAATTAAACTTGGAAGGCATCAATACCTCAATGCCTCGTAATAAAAATATTGTGTTAGATTGGTACACTTATGTTCGTAAGATTGAAAAAAATCCGCATTACGAAAAGACCATGACAACAGTTTATTACAAAAATAAAGAAGATGGCTTTGATTATTGCGACTGTAGAACTACCAACGAAGAGCAATTAGATGCTCCTGTACAATGGGTTTCTCAATCTCAACAGTTCTTTAATGCTAGTTTGTTTGCACAAGAAGGAACAACCTTCAAATCTGCCAATGTGGGTGCTTATGTAGTAGACGATAAAGAAGAATTTCTTAAAATCTTAGATTCAAAAATTGAGATTGCTACTAGAGATCAAAAATCTGCGGCTTATGACATGCAATTTTATATTGGTCCTAACGATTACAATGAGTTGGTGACGATGGGCAATGAATTTGAGCGAATCATACCTTTTGGATGGAGTATTTTTGGCTTTATTAGCCGCTCTGTTATTCGCCCATTATTCAATTTCTTTGCCTTGTTCATTTCCAATTATGGCATTATTATTCTATTGTTAACACTTTTAATTCGTCTAGCATTGTTCCCTCTACAATATAAGATGATTTTAAATGGGGTTAAAATGGGGGTTATGAAACCTGAAATGGAAGCCATGCGCGCTAAGTACAAAGATGACCCAGCAGGAATGCAAGCGGCTCAAATGAAAATGTACCAAGAATATGGCTTAAATCCTCTAGGTGGTTGTTTGCCAATGTTATTGACCATGCCTATTTGGATTGCTTTGTATCGTTTCTTCCCTTCTTCTATTTCTTTCCGTCAAGAAAGTTTCTTATGGGCAGATGATTTGGTTAGTTACGACTCTATTCTGGATTTTGGATACATTCCATTTATATATGACATTTATGGCGATCATGTTAGTTTATTTACCTTATTGTGGATGCTTTCTATGTTTGCATTTTTGTGGTACAATAGCAAACAAATGGATATGTCCGCAGCAGCAGGTGGCGGTGCGAATATGAAAATGATGAAATACATGCAATTTGCCTTCCCTGTTTTATTCTTCTTTGCATTGAATAGCTGGGCAGCAGGTTTGACCGCTTATATGTTATTCAGTAACTTATTAAACATTGCACAAACCTTTATTACCAAAAATGTTTTGATTAATAAAGATAAGCTTAGAGAAGAGTTGCTAGAGAAAAAACGCAACTATAAAGAACAACCTGGTGGCAAAAAAGGCTTCATGGCGAAGTATCAGGAGTTGTTAGCAGAACAACAAAAAGAAATGGAACGCCAAAAGAAAAAAGGCAAGAAATAAATAAATAAGTACTTTATAAAGAAGGCGAATTGCAGATTGCAATTCGCCTTTATTTTTATCGTTTATAACGATAAATGTATTAATTGTACAAATTATTACTTTAAGCCTTAATAGCGTTACGCTCCTCAATCATAGTGCGAACAAATGGAGGCAAAGCAAAAGCAGCATAATGTATTTCTGGTGTATAATATTGTAATTTTTGCTGCTCTGAGAAAATAGCTGCATCAGCCAAATTGAAGTTGGTGTACTCCAACTCTTTTCCTTTTTGTGCTACGGTAAAACTCCACATACCTGTCGGATAAGTAGAAATATACGCTAGATAACAAGCCATAGAGCTTCTTCCAAAAATGTCTCCAATACACTGATTCAAATCCAAGAAAGCTTCGGTATTAAACAAAGGACCTTCACTTTGTAAATTTAAAACACCTTCTGGTTTCAAGGCACGATAAACATCTTTGTAGAATGCAGGGCTAAACAACCCTTCTGCCGGCCCCTCTGGGTCACTACCATCAATTACAATTAAATCAAAACGAGCTTCATCGCATTCTTTCAAATATTGGATACCATCTTGAATACGCAAATCTAACTTAGGGTTGTCAAATTCACAAGACAACTGAGGCAAATGCAACTTAGAAGCTTCTACCACCTTCTCATCAATTTCAACCATGACAATTTCCTCTACACTCTCATGCTTAAACAACTCTCTAACAGTTCCTCCATCTCCGCCACCTATAACCAATACCCTCTTAGGATTGCCGTGAATAAAGGCAGGAACATGCGCAATCATTTCGTGATAAACAAATTCATCTTTCTCTGTCGCCATCACCATATCATCAATCAATAGCGTCTTGCCATAAGCATAACTTTCCAAAACACGAACACGTTGGTAAGGAGAAACTTCGTTGTACAACAAATTTCCAGTATGACGTAAAGAAAGGGCTATATTCTCATCCTTATCGGTAAACCATACATCCCTCTTAAACAAAGGATTTAATTCCTCTTCTGCTAACTCTCTATCTTTGCTCAAATAATCAACATTGATACGCTTCAACAGTTGCTTTTGCCCTCGATTAAGCTCCATAGAAGAACCATGATCGGCTTCAAAAGCTTTTTTTAGAAAATCATAGGCAATCCAAGGGTCAACTTCTTCCCCACAAGTAAAAATGTCTACGGCTGCGTACTGATATTCTGGCCAAGCATGAATGGCTAAATGGCTTTCCTGGATAACAACAACACCAGAAACACCATAAGGTGAAAAATGATGAAAGGTAGAGTTAATCACGGTCGCTTCAGCAGCTTTAGCCGCATCTACCATTGCTTTTTCTATTATAATAACGTCGTTCAAAATAGTTGAAGAACAACCAAAAAATTCGACTAAAATATGTCGTCCTAGTGCATTACTCATACTTTTATAAGAGCTTAATTTAATAATTTAATTTATGAAAATTACTCAATTAGTTCCAAGGAATTAATTAGCCAACAAATATACACTAGAGATTAATAATTTTTATGCTTATGGCTATTTTTTTAAGACTTACTTTGGTCTATCTTTTAGTCTTTACTTCCCGCTTCCCTTTAGGATAACTAAAACGGTATGGATCATAATCTTAATATCCAAACTTAGCGTTAAGTTTTCTATGTATATTAAATCTAATTTTAGGCGTTCAATCATTTCTTCTACATTAGAAGCATAGCCATATTGCACTTGTCCCCAAGAGGTAATACCAGGGCGTACTTTGTGTAGTTTGTGTACTCTAGGATCTTTTTGAGCGATTTGATCAATAAAAAATTGCCGTTCTGGACGAGGCCCAACCAAGGACATATCTCCTTTGAGCACATTCCAAAATTGAGGAATTTCATCCAAACGGTATTTGCGCATGACACGTCCCCAAGGTGTACAACGATCGTCTGTATCTGAAGATAGTTGAGGACCTCCCTTTTCCGCATCCAAATACATAGAACGAAATTTGTAAATCATAAATGGTTTTCCATATCGTCCGATGCGTTCCTGTTTGTAAAAAATAGGTCCTTCGGAAGACAACCGTACCCGAATGGCGACAAAAAGATACAAAGGGCTACAAAGCAATAAGACCAAGAACGATGCAATTACATCCATTGACCGTTTGACAACACGCAACCAAAGAGGAATAAAGTGGGTTTTGATTTCTAGTAGCCCCACCCCTCGTACATTCGGCATATTTACTTTACCAAGTAGAACTTCACGCATTTGCGGTATCGCTCGTACCAGCACAGTATGACTATGCCGATCCAAAATTCCTATAATTTTTTTGAGCTTGGTATGTTCTGATTTTTCCAATGCCAAAATCACCTCTTCTACTTGATGTTTTAAAACCAGTTCATTTAAGTTATCTACATTTCCTAATTCAGGTAGTTTTTCGGCTAGAGGATGCAATAAATTTTTTTTCTTCTTTGTTAAGACATAACCAATAATGTCGTAGCCTAATCGGTGTTCTCGATTGATAATTTCGGAGTAGATGCCCTCTATTTTGGGATGCCGTCCTACTATGATTGTATTAAAAGCCACCTTTCCTGATCGAATGCGTTGGTTGGCAATACTTAGCAAAAGCATTCTTGAAAATACCGTCAAAGAGAAGTGAATGGTCAACAAACCACCAAAAGCAAGATAATATGCATGGTATCCTCCTAAATAATTTACCAAATCATCCAAAAGTATGGTAAAAAACAAAAGCAAGCCGCCCGCTAAACTGGCAAAAATTGTTCTTGCAAATTCGGTTAATCTAGACATGCGGTATACATTTCTATAACTATCAAAAATAATGTATACCATCAACCAAATCCCTGGCACAACCAACATACTATACAAGAAGTTATCATCTTGAAAAATCGAGATCGAAAATGGTCGACCTTCTATGATGATTCTTCTAAAGATTACAAAAACAAACCACGATAATGCGGCAGTTAGGTAATCACAAAAAGCATAAAATAAAACCCCTTGCGGGAGTCGCCAAGATTTCATTCCCAAATTAAGTTGTGCAGATAGTTTTTTTCGTGACAAAGGTAATAAAATTAATTGCGATTTTCGAAACAATGAGTCTCTAAGTCCTCTCTCTTCAAATATAGCGTATTATTCTACACAATTCCTAGACGCTTGCAACAAACTGAAATTCTTTTCTATTAAAAATTTGTTTCTTTATAAATCGAACCCAATGATTAGAAATTTACCTTCCTTTTACAGAAAAAACAATTAAAATTCATCTAATATTAATAATTTACTTTCTCTAATCAGTTTTCATCCAATGTTTTTCAAAAATTGACAGCAACACCATCAGCAATGAAGTATATAGGCAGTACCAATGAATATTTTGAAGTCGTAACTATTTCAAAAGAAAATTGCTATCTTTTAAAAGAAGTAGGCAACGAACGGCTTTCCCTTTTATGGTTTAATACTGATAACAATGTTTTAGTTATTGATGCCGTTCAGTATACATTCAACAAAAATCAAATTATTTGTACTACTGAATTTCATAATATCAAGCCTGTGCAAATTCAAGGCTTGCAACTCTTGCGGTTCAATCGTCCTTTCTATTGCATTAGCAATCACGATAGCGAAGTTGGTTGTAAGGGAATTCTTTACTTTGGCTCTTCAAATTTGCCCATTATTAATTTAACCAATAAAGATGCTGATATATTAGAGACTGCTTGGAAGATGTTGTGTATAGAAATGGAATCTAGAGACAATTTGCAATTAGAAATGTTGCAGATGATGCTCAAAAGAATTTTAATTCTTTGCACTAGAGTTTACAAGTCACAAGAAAATTTTGACCAACTCGAACACAACAACGATACCGTTGTACGAGCGTTTAATTTCTTGGTTGAGCAGCATTTTAGAGAAAAACATACTGTTAGTGAATATGCTAAATTACTAAACAAATCGCCCAAAACACTGGCTAACTTATTCAAAAAAATAAGCCATCGAACGCCACTAGAATTAATCAAAAACCGCCGTATGCTAGAAGCTAGACGATTGCTTAGTTACACCAATGAGCCTATTTCTGAAATTGGTTACCAGATTGGGTTTAACGATATTCAATCCTTTAGCAGGTTTTTCAAGAAGAATGAAGGCTCCTCTCCTTCCGAATTTAGAGAAATGCACCTTAGTGAAAACAAACCTAGTCTTTAATTTTTAGAAAGCAGTAGCTCGCTTAAAAGCATCTTAAATTGTCTATAATCTCTTCTCAACAATCACAAAATCGCATGCAACTAACTATTGTGATGCATGGCTTTTATTAATAAAAACAACATTAGGGATAAATTGATAAATTCTAAGGAAAACTAGCCTAACTATCCCATCTTCTTTTCCCTCATCTTTGTCTTATCAAATTAATTAACGGAAAGCAGTAGTTTTCTTGCTACTTTCTATCTCATAAAAAAATTTAAAGACAATGTCAAACTTCACAGTTCCAACAAGAGAAGATGTATCTGCTAACAATCAAGCAATTTTTGATCAACTACAAAAAAGTTTGGGTTTCGTTCCTAACTTGTATGCTTATTATGCTAAGAGCGAAACCGCACTTCCTGATTACTTAGCTTTACAAAATCGAAAATCTACTTTAAAAGCAAAAGAAAGGGAAATTATCAATTTGGTTGTTAGCCAAGTGAATGGCTGTCGTTATTGCCAGTCTGCTCATACCGTTTTAGGCAAAATGCATGGATTCTCTGAAGCTCAAATCATAGAAATTCGTGGCGGGAGTGCCAGTTTTGATGCCAAATTAGATGCTTTGGTAAAGTTTGCAAAATCTACCGTAGTCAATAGAGGCAAAGCAGATGAAAACGCAAAAAAAGCATTCTTTGAAGCAGGCTATACAGAGGCTAATTTGATTGATACCGTTATTGTTATTGGCGACAAAACCATTAGTAATTACATTCACAACTTAGCCGATTTTGCAATTGATTTCCCTCTAGCTCCAGAATTAGATTCTGTTAAAGCTTAAGGAATTAATTCATTGATTGGAGACTTGTCAGTGCTTGATTTAACAAGAAAAGGACTTTTAGCCAAGTAGTGGGGAAAAATAGCCTAACAAAGTCCATCGTTACTCCCTTATCTTTGTTGTATAAACAGTTATCCCCATTCATAAACGACCTGTTCAAAACAAAAATCATATTATCATGAAAGAAATAAAAAGTGTTCAAGATTTTAACCGCTTGATGGAACAAGACAAACCTGTTTTACTGGACTTCTATGCCGATTGGTGTGGCCCTTGTCAAGCATTATTACCAACAGTTGAAAAACTAGCCAATCAATACGATGGCAAAATAGAAGTTGCAAAGGTCAATATCGATCAACACAATGCTTTAGCGAGCAAATTAAATGTACGCAGTATTCCTGCCTTGTTCTTTATTCAAAACAAGGTAGTGAAAGAAAAACTTGTTGGGTTCCAATCAGAAGCTGCTCTACAATCAAGATTCGCAACTTATAGTAAATAGATTAAAAGTTTTTATCGACTAAATACAGCGTAAAAGGTGCTTGTAAGTCATTGCTATGACTGGGCACCTTTTTTATTTCAGCTTTTGGGTAAAACCTTAAAATTGGTCGTAAAATAGACCATACAAATGTCAACCAACTAGAAGTGTAACAATTTTATGTTGTCCACATAAATTTGGGGCTGATCGATATCCGCTGTTTTCAAGGCTCTAACAATAACAGAATATTCTGCCGCATTAGCACCATAGGCTTCTTCTGTCAAGTTAAAATAAATTTTCTTCCAAGTAGTTGTTGCATTCACTCCACCTTTGTACAATACTTCTGTGTCATTAGAACCATAATGAGCTACCAATCCTACTTGAAATGGGGTGTTGGTTTTAAAGTTCATTTCTAAATAAACAGCCGTTGCAGAAATGTTATTTAGGTTATAATAATGCGTAGATGTAGCTACCGTACAGTCCAAGTTGGCACTATCCAGCACAAGTGCTCCAGAATAATTTCCTTCAAATACTTCATCCATCTGAGTAATCATTTCTGTATTGGGGTTTCCATCCAAATCATCTGTAAAAATAGGTTGATTAGGATCTTCAAAGTCCTCAACAATAATAACATTTGCATTAGAAGGATAATACAAAGTTGGGCGGAAGGTATCAATCTTTCCTGATTCTAAATCAACCGTTGTTACATTAGGATCATAAAAAGGATATATCGCTCTCGTATTTGTAATACCATTGTCTTTAATTCCCGCAGAAATTCGAACACTATTTACCTGAAAATTATCATCCAAAATAACAGGAAATAAGGCAGGCAAGTTGTTGGTTCCTAATAATTGCCCATCAACACTAACCCAAACATCCGTAATATTAGAAGACGAAGAACCTTGTCCTAAGGATGTGTCTGCTTCAAAGAAAATATCTTCAATATAAACATAAGCAGGACGTGAGGGATTATTATCTTCAATACAGCCTCCCAAAAAGAGGGCTATCATCAATCCCAAAACTTGATAAAACTTAATCATATAGTTGTTTGTTTTTTGCAAAAATATCCTTTTACTTGGTATATGCAAAGGATAAAGCGATTTAGACGTAGTTTATAAAAGTTTAATATTCTATTTGCGTTATCATTTAGTAGCAGCGAAGCTAACTATTGATCATTACTAACAGTTATTTAATCTTATAACGTGCAAATTGGGAAACGTCTATCTTATAAGATGGGAATAATGGGGTAAAAGGTTGGGTAATTATCATTTTTTTTACAAAAAAAATATAAAAAGTCCATCTACTACCGTAGACAGACCTTGCTCTAAATTAGAGATAACATTCTATAACCAATCCGAAGTCCCTTACCAATTTTTTTGAATGGCAGACCAAAGTTGATCACTACTATTGCCAGGGTAAGCCATAAATGAATAGTTATCATTCATGCAATAACCAGGAAAATCCGATGTTTGAGGAATATCTCCATTGTTAAGACAAACAATAGGCAGTCCTCCTGACCAAGTAGGTGTTTGGGTATTCAAATCATAAGCTATAAATTGATCATAATCATCATAATAGCCTAAGTCCAAGGTAGCCCAACTAATTTTATGGTCATTGTCGTGTGCTCGATACAGCAGTCGCAAGAATTTGTCGTCGCCACAAACTGAAATGCTCGTGCTCGTCTGTGGAACAAAGTCATTTAAGGTATTGTTATTGGTTACATTGCCCACATCATAAACAGTTCCTGAGGTGTCCATTCTAACCACGGCTAAATTATACGAAGAACTACTTGGGGCGTACACTAAAAACAAATTACTTGCATTGCCCACAACAGCAGGACAAACCGTATGGTGAGAAACCACAGCAGTACCATTCTTTTTAAAACTTCCTTCATACGTCCATGAACTACCATTACATGTTGCATATTTAATAGTAGCATCGTCACTAGTACTCAAAAAGAAACAATACAACACCCCATTAAAGACCGCCAAAGAAGGACCATTATTAGAGACCATATTGCTATTAGGATTTCCATTTTTTGTCCATTGTTGAGTATCAGGATTGTAGACACACCATTTCAAATTACTATTGTCACTGTCTTTGTATACAAGATGCAACTGTCCTTCAAAATAAACCATTGCTGGATGTTTGTCTGTGGTTGGAGTCTTATCGCTTCCTGTTGTTGAAATATCCACTGGTAAGATAGAGGGATTGCTTATTATCTTCCCCGATAAAGTATCGTAGGAAGGTTGATCCCACCATAAGTTTTTATGGTCGTTGGTATTCTTATACACCATATATAAGTCCTCTCCTATGGTAGCCAAAGCAGGTGCCTTATTTGACTGAGCATTGCTTGATTTTATTTGATGATTGCCACTCCATCCTCCAGTAGGGCTTTTGGTAGGGTTTTGAATAATTTCAGAAGTAATTAAGGTGAGTTGAGGATTGCTAGGCGCATGACCATTTTCCCAAGAAGGATAACGATAATAGTCTACCTTAGGGTTGTTATTGGTTCTCATTGTAATAATTGCTCCTACGTGTGGGTAATAATAATTAGCATCATGGTCATTATTATAAGCAGGATTTGTTGCTAAAAATGTATTGGCATCGCTATAAGGAACCATTGGATAATTGTTAGCATAAGGATTGTCCGTAGTCGCTTCTTCATAGGAACTGCTCCCAACTAAGCGGCCTTGGTTCAACCCAAAAGCGCCATTTTTAAACAAAGCAAAACTATGCTCATGCCCCCAAAACCAAGTGGCAATTTTATTGTGAAAGAAAGGGGAAAAATGCTTGTATAAGTGTGGATTCGCATAACTATCGCCATATTGATCCGAATTCATATCTCCAGTACGCGAAAATAGCTGATGATGGGACAATAAAATCGTCTTACCTCGAAAGTTTTTGATTTTATCGATTGCCCATTTATAATCGTTGCTACTTTTGAGTGCTGGTGCTGGTGGTGTAAAATTAGTATCCCAAGCGCTGTGATCATTATATCCTGTATCCAATCCCAGAAATTGATACTCGTCATTATCTGTTCTCAAACAAAAATAACTCGCTGCTTGTCTAGTATTACTAATGGGAATCCCATTGTTAATGGTATCAATAAGACCATAGAATCCATGCCCAAAAGAATAATACTCGTGATTGCCAGGAATCGTAAAGACAGGCACTTGGCTCCCAATTTCTTGACGAATAACATTTAAAAAATAATTGGTGCATTCATCCTCTGTTCCTGTATAGTAAATATCTCCTAAGTGAATGATACAGTCTATTTCTTCCTTGGCAAGTAGTGCTCTTAAAAATTCATGCGCATCGGTATTACCAGTTCCCCAATCTCCAATCAATGCAACTTTGGAGTCAGATGGCAACTTCCAGTCAATCACACTATAATTAATATTTCCATTTCCTTCTTTTTCGTAATCTCGATACATCCAGTTGCCTGTTAGATAATCCCAAGACAAATAGCCTGAGTAAATCGACTGCCCCAACCACTGCCACCATTCAGCCGTACTATAAGACCAAGTATCTATACTTGTACTAAGATTAGTGGTGTTTTTAGCTTTACTAGCTTCCTTGGCAGCGTTAAAAAAGAAAGCCGAAGCATAAGCATGATGTTCGATGTTATTGGTATCAAAATTTCCATCAATAGCTTTTGGGGTGCTCCCTTCCATAGCTTGTTTTACATGCAACCAACAACCTTGCAACTCTGGTAAATTTCGAATCTCACCCAGAGATAAATTAGGGTGCTTCTCTTTTAGGGCTTTCTCTACAAAAGATTGCCAACGGGAAAGTTCTGGATTTCTAACGGTAAAAATCGGTAGGTTTTTCATTTGAGTTATTTATTCGTGTGATAAAAAATATATTATTATCCAATAGTAGTTAGCAGCGCAGCTAACTATTGATCCAAATAACTCTTATTTTTTGTATATAAAACGGACAGATTTGGTTCAAAAACGGACATTGAGGATATTTTGTGAATGCTTCTTTCTTAAAAACATCCAAAACGGACGTTTTTCCTCTAAAACGGACAAATAAAGTAACATCAATCCCCAATATTTTATACCATCTTATTAACTACTAGTAGTTAGCTATGCTGCTACTTCGTGGTCGTTGATTACCCTTTTTTCTTAGTTCGTTTTCGTTTTAGAATCCTCATCTCAACAAAGTCGCCTCGTATGTTGTAGGTATATTCTCTAATTGTATTGCGATTGCGAGAATATTTGTATTGGTATTTATGAATCATGCCTTTGTAGGATTCTACCGCATCCGTTCGCTTCCGAACATATACCCCTGCCGTTCCTTTTTCTAGCACATCATCTTTATAAAAACAGACTTCCAATAAATCGCTGTGTTTATTGTATTTAAAAATACAATAAGTCGCATTGCTTTGCTCATAAGCATAAGGTTCTTTTACCCATTGCAATGGATTGCCTTCTTTATCATAAAACTTGAAAAACTTTTTCAAAAAAATAACCTGCTGGTGGACTCCTCGATGATCTTCCGTTCGGGCACCATCTAAACCAAATCGCTCTGATTTTAACAAATAATAATTCTTATACTCCGAAACGATTTTATGGGTTCCTAAAGAATCAGCGATAGGTTTTCCTTTTTCGTCTACATAAAGCTCTATATGCACTAAAGTATCTCCCTTGCTGAATTCTGTTTTTTTCCATTCTTGTGCTGTGCTCTCCAATGCGGTGTGCATTATTAAAAAAAAGAAAGTCAGGAAATAAATGGTTTGCTTCATTATTTTATTCCTTGTGTGATAATCTATTAATATAGTAGTTAGCTACGCTGCTAACTATTGTTAATAGGCGGTATTCCGAAAAAAACGCATGCAAATCTTAGGACTTACATGCGTTTGTATTTTTAGTAGAGGGCGTTTTGCTTTTTAATTAGAACTTCAGTTCTAAGCCAACCATACCGTTAAATCCTAATTGTCGATACAAGTACCAGCGTTGATTTTGATTGTGTATAATATTATTTAAATCTGCAAAAAGCGCAAAATTAGGAGAAACTTGATAACGAATGTTAAAACTAAAATCGTACAAGCCTTGTAGTACTTTTACAGTATTGGTCTCATCCAAATAAGGTACTCCTGCATTTACAAACAACTCCGCTTTGAGTGACAAGTAGTTACTATCTCTACGTCCACCCTTTTTCGGCTTTGATTTTTTTCCATTAAAATACATATTATAAGTAATAAAGAAATTACTCTCGAATGTAGGCAAATGAAATGCTTTTTCGTAATTTTTTGTATTATAAATATTATAACCTATTGTTCCTCCAACAACCAAATCTTTTAATAGTCTGAAATCCAGTGTTCCTCTCACAAAGACGATTCCTGTGGTATCGTATACTGGTCGGAATCTAGAAAACTGAGCCAAGCTATCAGAAGTATCGTTCAAGAAATAAGGCAAGTTTTGAGTAATCGCATAACCTGCTTTAACATCGTAACCTATCTTTTTGATAGAACCTTTTAAACCACCAAACAATTCCAAATAATTGGTGTGATGCAATTCTGGATTGGAAACCAAAAATCGATTGTAGTAAGTCAAAGAACGGAAGCTGTTTTGGCGTACTTGTCCGACTGCGCCTGCGTAAGGAATAAAAGCACCTCCTGCAATAGAATAAGACAATTCAACATCTGGATGAATAAAGAAATTACCTTCATTAACACCTAAATTCACCCCTAAACGAGCTTTGAAGTCTCCAGCATTAACGGTAAAGGTTGGATGAAAATAAAATAAGAAAATACTTTTTGTGGCTGTTGTTGTTGTGCTGTCAATTGTAATAGGAACATCATCAAAGGACAAATAATTGAGACCGACATTCAAACGCAAAGGATGCCTATTCTTACTTTTTCCAAACCACTTCTCTATCATTATATTAGGAGTCAAACTAAACTCGCTAGAACCAAAAGCATCGCTATAGCTATAAAAATCAATATCTCCACGATAATTGAAATTTGCCTTATTAATTGTGCTATTAAATAAATTAATATTTCCTTTTACATCTACAAAACGCTGACGCATACTATCCTCACTAATCGTAATTGTCTCTATTGAATCTGTAAATCCATAAAAGCGATTGGTGTTAAAATTAAACTCAAAACGAGCTCCAACAGCTAGATTTTTTTGAGTAAAATAGGTCGCATTCGCATCAAAATGCGTCTTAGTAAAACTTTGATTGGGCAAATATCCTTGAATAACAGAATGGTGTCGAGCATTCAAGCCAAACTTCAAGTTGTTGATATCTTTATTATAATAAGATAATTCTACCAAAGGAGACAAAGGATAACCAAATCCAGCTTTTGCATAAAAACTATACACTGGTGCATCCTTAGCTTTAGGCATTGCCAAAGGGCGAATGACAGGCGCAGGATAAGCTAATGTTGACAAATGTGTCGGGACAACATAATTCAATTTTTTATTGGCATTAGTATCCAGTTTGGGCAATAAAGGAGCTGCCTCAAACTTTTTGCTTTTTGCCAATTTTGCACGAAATGGTTTCAGAAATTCTGTCTGAGTGTCATCTATAATCTGTGCTGTCCCGATTTGACAAAATGCCAACAATAAGCACCATAAAATTACTCTATTTATATTATTCATTATTCTAATTTTAAAGCTCAAAAGATTAGACTTTTATTTTTATCTATAAAGCTGTTTGGGCATATGCTGCGCATTTTCCAAAAACAACTTCACAAGCAAACGAGAAAAAGAAACTTGATGGTTATCAATTTCAATTTAATTTTCCTCAAGCATTTCCAAATCACCATTCAAATTAGATGGTTTGATTTTGCTCTTACTTTTCTCAGCATCAATTACACGTTGCAACTTACGTTTTGCTTCATTCAACAATTCTTGATCGCCATCGTAGTTATCAACGATAGATTGCAAGGTTGCCTTTGCTTGAAATAGGTTGTCTTGTTCTGCATAAATATCTGCCAAAAGAATAAAGCTCTTAACCAACCAATAAGGATGTCCTGGTATCTCTTTATTATTTTTAAAACATAAATCCATTGCTTTATCCAAATCGCGTTTTTTGTAGGTAATATAAGCTCTCCAGTAACGCGCTTCTGCCGAGTGCACATCGTCTCCTGACAATTGTATATTCTTGCTAAAAGCCGCCAGTGCTTGATCGTAATCCTTCTGTGCAAGATACGCCTTTCCAATAAAGTAATACGCTTCGGCATGATCTTGTGTCGTCGCACGAGAATTCTTTATTAAACGCTCTGCAATCAAAGGCAAATTTTGAAAATCTGAAGCATAAAAAGCACTACGCATCCCAAACTGTTGTGCCTCGAAAAGCAATTCTTCTGTTGTTGCTGTTTGTTCCAAACGCCCATAGTATTTCTGAGCTTCACGGAAATTTTGTGTGCTGTAATAAGCAATATTTGCTGCTCGATGGTTGGCAGTTTCTGCAAAAATTGAGCTTCCTTGATCCGAAATATAAGCATAATCTTGAATCGCTTCGTTGTAGCGTTTCAAATCAAATAAAGCTTCTCCCCTATTAAAATGTGCTTGGATACTATTCAATCCATTTGGAAAGCGATCTAAATAACTAGTGTAACTAGCTACAGCTCCTTCCCAATCCGCATTGTTAAATTTAATTTGTGCCGCAATAAACATTAAAGAATCTCGCTCAAACTCTCCTACATTGTACCCTTGAACCGTATTCACAAAATTAAAGTACCCATCTGGATTGCCATCCTCTATATAAATTTCTTTGATCGCCGCCAAGGCATCCTTAGCTTCCTCACTTTGCGGATCTGTTCTAAAGACTCCTTTGTAATAATTCAAAGCCTCTTCATTTCGTCCTACAGAATAAGCAATTAAACCTAGTTTTAACAGAGCTTTGTTTTTCATATCACTATTAGGATAATCTTGCAACAACTGCTCGTAAGCTGCAATTGCCAAATCCTTGCGGTTCATATTAAATAAGGTATTCCCTTTGTCATAGTAAGCATCATCTGCATAACGAGAGCTAGGGTAATCACGGATAATTTTATCCAACAAAGCCAACTGGCTAGTCGTATTGTTTTCTAGATTATGAATCAAACTTAACTGATACATTGCATAATCTTTATTGGGGTAATTGTTTCGGATGATGGTATTGTAATGCCCTTGAGCTCCTGAATAGTTTCTCAAGTACAACAAACAATCACCAGCACGCAATAAGGCGTCTGGATAAACAAAGTTAGTGACATACTTATCATTATAACTTCTTAACTTTTTCTCGATCACATTCACCGAATTATTAAAATACTTAGAAGCATTGGCATAATCATCTTTCTTGATATAAGCATAGCCCATTCCATAATAAGCAACTCCTAAAGATGAATTATCGGGCAACCGTTTTAAGGTTTTTTCTATCAACAAAAACTTACCATACTCATCAATACTAGCATCAAATTTTTCCTGTTTGAAAAACGCTTCTGCTTTCCAAAAATAAGCCAGTGCCTTAGTTTCCATATTGATTCCTTGAGCCAAGGATTCATCAAACAATTTGATAGCTTGATTATACTTTCCATCATTGTACAACTGTACTCCTCGAAAGTAAGCCACTTTCTGATGTGTTTCTTTGATTTTGGCCGTTTTCTTGTTTTTGTCCATTTTGCGCAACGTCTCTAGAGCTTTGTCATAATCTCTAGTATTCAAAAACACTTCTGCCATTAAGTTTTGTGCTTCATTGCCATAATCCGACGCAATAGGAATGTCTTGCAATGCAGATATAGCTTCACTATCGAATCCTAGTTCATACGATAGTTTGGCATAATTAATCAAAGCATCTTCCTGCAAAGCAGGATTAAAGTTCATCTTACTAGCTTTTTGAAATGCTTGGCGAGCAGCAGATTTATCATTGGTTTTTAATAAGCAATCTGCCATATTGTACAACGCATTTTGTCCCAAAGGATTTTTTTCGCTGTTCAACTGTTCAAAGTTCTTAATCGCCTCCTTATACTTTCCTGTTTTGTATTGCGTATATCCCAATTGATACAAGGCTTCCTTAGTTACTTTAGGTGTTTTTTCTACGTATTGCTCCAATAGAGGCAAAGCTTTTCGATACTGCCCAAGTTCAAAATACGATTGACCAACCAATTGAGCAACTTGTTCCCGTTCCCGAAGCTCTTTTTTATTGACCAAAGGCTTTCCAAACTTGATAACTTCTTTATACTCCTTTTTGGCAAAATATATTTGAATGATATAAGAAGGAACAATATTCTCATAACGGCTCGATTGGTTGGCTCGATTAAACGCTTCCAAAGCTTTATCATAATCCTTGTCAAAGAATTCAGTGATACCGTAATAATAATTAGAAGGATAATAATATTGTGTCTTTGCTTCTTTGATTTGTGTAAACAAAGCATTTGCCTTATCAAATTTTTTCTTTACAAAATAAGCATACCCTAATTTGAATTTTTTTTCAATGATTTCTTCATTGGTCAATTCGAGTGAAGAAACCTCACTTAGGTATTTAATAGCCATATTATAATCTCTTTGATCATAATAATAATTCCCCAAAGCCAAACGTGCTCTAGTCGCTACAGCACTAGGCTCATTTTTTTCCATAAAATACAACAAGCGTTTCTCTGCATCAGGTTGACCAAGATACAAAGCAGACAAACCTGAATGCAATTCTGACTGAAGGATATACATTGGTACATCCGTGTCTTGAAAGAGCTGTTCTGCTTGAACAACTTTATCAAATTCTTCCAAAGCTTGTCCATAGAGACGTTGGTTATAAAAGTGCATCCCACGTTTATAAGTTTCCTGATAATCTCTATAAATAGCGGATTCTTGAGCAATAAGCAGATTACTTATACTCAAAAAAATAAGGGCAATAAAAGATTTTTTAATACTCATTCCAATGGATTTATTTGTTTCTTAGATTAAATGGAGTATGTAACTTCTAATAGTCGACAAAATTAGATCTTGACACAGCACAACTCAATATAATTGTTTGCTTACTAAACCTACACTTTTTTATTTTGTATCCACACAAAAGTAAGCTGATTTTTTAGTTGATAATTTTTTGCCTACCTACTGTGCTTCGTTCCCCTCTTCTTAGTTACCTACATACGCTCCAATGACTCCGTTTGGTGTTCTTCATATAGTTTTAACAGCGTAGCTTGTTAAGGTTATTGTTTATAGCAGCGTAGCTAGTATTGTGTTAAAAAACTACTGATTAATAGTCTAAAATATAATTACCAAGCTAGGCAAATATAATAATATATCATGAAGTTGGAGAACGTTCTACTGGCTTAGTATCGAAGCGCCTATCCAAAGATCTGATATTGTCATACCATCCTATCAAGATCAAGTATTGAAGAAGCAATTGTACAAAAAATTGTCAAAAAAAACTATTCTTTAAATTACTTATATAAAGCCTTCCTAAATATCAATTGCATGACAATAAAAACAAGTCAGCATAGTGAAAGTTGTTATTTTTATTGATTTTTTGTTCTGGCTACAATTTTAGGACAACAATAACGATCAAAGGATCAAGAGGTGTTCCGTTTTCAATAAGCCCTATCACTTAACACTTTAACGTAGAGCGTGAATTTTTCTTATTCATCAAATTGTTAAAGAAATATCAAAACAATTTCTAACAAAAAAATCCTACTCAAAAATATGAGTAGGATTGTATAATTTTTAATGACTGAACTCAGCAACTACTAAGCTACTTCATCTTTATCGTCGTATACCTCAAACTTAACAGAAGCAGATACTTCTTTGTGAAGTGCTACTACAGCCGTGTAAGTTCCTAGCATCTTAACTTCTTCAGGAAGCTTGATTTTTTTCTTGTCGATTTCAACTCCAAATGTATCTTTAAGAGCATTCACCAACTGAACGTTAGAAACAGAACCAAAGATTTTGCCGCTTGTACCTGCTTTGGCAGCAATTTTAAGCGTTTGGCTAGCCAATGTAGTAGCCAATTCTTTAGCCTCGTCCAAGATTTTTTGAGCTCTTTCTTCTTGTTGAAGAATCTCTTGTTTCAAGCTATTTTTGTTTGCTTTGTTAGCAACGATTGCCAATCCTTGAGGGATCAAATAATTGCGAGCATAACCAGCTTTTACAGTAACCAATGCTTTGGCCAAACCGATGTGCTCTACATCTTTTAATAATATAATTTCCATGATTTATAGTCAGATTATCAAGATTCAAAAAAGAATAAACTAGCGTTTAAGCTGTTATTTATTTCAAGTTATCTACTACATAAGGTAGTAAACTTAAGTGACGAGCACGTTTAACAGCAGTAGCCACTTTTCTTTGGTATTTCAATGAGTTACCAGTGATACGACGAGGAAGAATTTTTCCTTGCTCATTGATAAAGTTCATCAAAAAGTCAACATCTCTATAATCGATTGACTTAATTCCGTAACGACGGAAACGACAGTATTTTTTACGTTTTTGACCGATCTTAGGATTGCTCAAAAACTTGATATCTTCTCTAGTTGCCATAATTTATAGCTTTTATGATTTCCAAATCAGATTTGGAGAACTATTTTTTAATAATTTTTAAATGACTTTGCATTTGCATCATCTCAGTCTTAAAAGACAAGATTAAGCATCTACAGACGCTTTAGTATCAGCAGATTCAGCTGCTTCAACACCTTCATTTGTTTTCTCAAACTTACCAGCACGTTTGTCCACATTGTACTGTGCTCTATGCTTGTCTACTTTGATAGTCAAATAACGTAATACATTGTCATCACGACGGAAAGCCAATTCCATTTTGTCGATAATAGCTCCATTTGGTGCTTTATACTCTAACCAAAAATAAGCTCCAGAAGAACGTTTTTTGATAGGATAAGCTAATTGTAGAACACCCATTTCTTCAAGATGTATAATCTCTGCACCTTCCCCTTTTAGGAAGTCGACATACATTTGAGCTGTCTGCTTGATTTCATCACCTGACAGTGCGGGATTGATGATGAACGTTGTTTCGTATTGTCTCATTACGATTTAATAATTTATATGTATGGTTTACAATTAATAAAACTTAAATTCTTCCAAAAGTTATGCTCAAAAACTGTCACAACCTTTTAATGGATAAAACCTAAGCGGGTGCAAAAATAGAATTAAATTTTGGATATTAAAATATATACTGCTTTTATTTTCCTTTTTTATCAAAAAAAGCCACTTCTAAGCATTAGAAGTGACTTTGCAGTTATTATTTGATCTAAAATTACTTAGACTAATCTTTTTTAGCACTACGCTTGCGATCGTGTTCTTTCAAAAGAATTTTACGCATACGAATATTCAACGGAGTTACCTCTACATACTCATCTTCACCGATGTATTCCATTGCTTGCTCCAAAGAGAAAACTACTGGAGGTGGTAATTTTACTTTATCGTCTGCTCCAGAAGAACGCATATTGGTCAATTTCTTAGTTTTGGTAACATTGATAACCAAATCATTATCACGGCTATGCTCGCCAATCACTTGACCTTCATAAATATCTACTCCTGTAGGAATAAAGAATTTACCACGATCTTGCAATTTATCCATAGAATAAGGGATAGACGTACCATTTTCCATGGCAATAAATGCCCCCTTGCTACGCCCCTCAATCTCACCTTTCCAAGGCTCATACTGCAAGAAACGGTGTGTCATAACAGCTTCACCTGCTGTTCCATTCAAAATATTCGTTCTCAAACCAATGATACCACGAGAAGGAATGTTAAATTCCAAGTGCATCAAATCACCTTTAGGTTCCATAATTGTCATGTCTCCTTTTCGTTGAGAAACCAATTCAATTACTTTTCCAGAATAAGTCTCAGGCACATCAATAGATAGCAACTCTACAGGTTCGTGTTTTTTACCATCTATTTCTTTGATAATAACACGCGGCTTACCAACTTGTAGTTCGTACCCTTCACGACGCATAGTTTCTATCAATACAGACAAGTGCATCACACCACGTCCATAAACCATATAAGCATCTGGAGATTCTGTTTCTTCAATTTTCAAAGCCAAATTCTTCTCCGTTTCTTTGAACAAACGCTCTCTAATATGACGAGAAGTAACATATTTACCTTCTTTTCCAAAGAATGGAGAATCGTTGATTGTAAACAACATACTCATAGTTGGCTCGTCAATAGACATTGGCTCTAAGCCTTCTGGGTTTTCAGCATCTGCAATGGTATCTCCAATGTCAAATTGATCCATTCCAGCTACAGTACACAAATCACCACATTCAACCTGGTTGGTTTCCTTTTTGCCCAATCCATCAAAAACATACAATGTCTTAACACGTGTCTTGTCAATAGAACCATCTCTGCGAACCAAAGAAATAGGCTGATTCACCTTTAGGTGTCCACGAGTAATACGTCCCATTGCCATACGTCCAATATATTTAGAGTAGTCAATGTTCGTAATTTGCAATTGAACCGTTCCCTCTACCACTTCAGGAGCAGGAACTTCTTCCAATACAACATCCAACAAGTGCGTAACATCATCCGTAGGGTTTTTCCAATCCGGTCCCATCCAGCCCATTTTTGCTGAACCATATACCGTTTTAAACTCTAGCTGTTCCTCTGTTGCGTCCAAGTTAAACATCAACTCAAATACTTCCTCTTGCACTTCATCAGGACGGCAATTGTCTTTATCAACTTTGTTAACAACAACGATTACTGTTTTTCCCAATGCCAAAGCTTTGGATAGTACATAACGTGTTTGAGGCATTGCTCCTTCAAAAGCATCAACCAACAATAACACACCATCTGCCATGTTTAATACACGTTCTACTTCACCACCAAAATCGGCGTGACCCGGTGTATCAATGATATTGATTTTAGTACCTTTATATTGTACCGATACATTTTTGGCTAAAATCGTGATACCTCGCTCACGTTCTTGGTCATTGTTATCCAAAATTAATTCACCAGCCTCTTCATTTTCTCTAAATAATTGACATTGGTGCAAAATTTTGTCTACCAAAGTAGTTTTTCCATGGTCTACGTGCGCTATGATAGCGATATTACGCAATGGTTGATTGGCCATTTTTTATATTCATTATTCTAATTAAAAATACAGCTGTTTTCTTTAGCTGCTTAAAAGCGCTGCAAAAGTACAACTTTTATTTGTTATTGACCAACTTTTTAGTATTTCATTGATATTCTTTAAACTATATTTAATAAAAAAAGCCTGTACACTTGTTTAAAAACCATTTTTTTTATCAAAAAATAACATCTAGACAATCTTCTAATAAACTACTCCTTAAACTATTTTATCAAAAAGCAGCTTCAATTAATTGAAAATTAACCATTACGCCAGCCAAGGTTCCACTAGCAACGGCAAAGGCAAGTGCCCGTTTTGAAGAATTATCACCACAAGCAAAAACATCTTTAACCGTCGTTTCTTGCGATTCGTCCACCTCTATAAGCCCCCCTTCTGTCAACTTACATCCTAATTGCTCCACTAAATTTGAAGTTTGAACAAAGTTGACCATAGCATATGCTGCTTCTAAAGGCAACAAACGACCATTTTCTAACTCAATAGACTGTATTTGCCCCTTTTCGTGGTGCAATGTTTTAATCGCTGTTTCTACTATTGTAATATTATGTGCTCCCAATTTCTTAGTCTCTTCTTCTGTTAACAAAGAAGCACCGTTGGTAAAGAGCGTCAAATCATTTGTCCAATTGGAAATCAATTGAGCATAATGCATAGCCGCTGCACCATTGGCAATAATTCCCGTTGGTCGGTGGCGGACTTCGTAACCATGACAATAAGGACAGTGCAATACAGAAATCCCCCAACACGCTTTAAATCCGTTGATATCAGGTAATATGTCCTTTATTCCTGTTGCCAAAATTAATTTCTTAGCTTTAAAAACAACTCCTTTTTCTGTACCAACTTCAAAACCTGTTGTTGTCTTTTGGCTGTTAATAGCAAGCCCAGCATGAAAATGGACTGTCTTATACTGTTCTACCTGAACTCTTGCTTCCTTTAAAATTTCCAAAGGTGCTTTCCCGTCTTGAGTAATAAAATTATGAGAATGTGGAGTCTGCCGATTACAGGGTTTGCCTGCATCTATCACCAATACCTTTCTCAAAGAACGCCCCAAAGCCATTGCAGCTGCCAATCCTGCATAGCTTCCACCTATTATTATAACGTCATAAATTTGCTGATTCATAGTACGCATCTTTTTATAATAAATTGTATTTCAATTGATGTTGTATAGTAGCTCATTACACTCCTACACAGCTCTTTTGTTAAAGATAAGAAAAAAAACACTAATGCAACAGTGTTGCATTAACAAAATACATAAAAAAATAGCAGCTTAGACGGTCCAAACTGCAATCCCAAACTATCCTCATTTACTTCTGAGCACGGAACAACATCCAAAAAGCTACTCCCAAAAAGAAAATATTGGGCACCCAAACTCCCAATAAAGGAGACAATCCTCCATTGATAGAGAAAGTTGTTGAGAATTTTGTCATAAAGATATAAATTGCTGATAGCCCAAATCCAATTACCAAATGCCAAGCCATCCCCCCACGCATTTTTCGTGAGGCAATCGAAAAACCAATTAATGTTAAAATAAAAATAGAAAAAGGATCGGCACTTCTTCGATAACGTTCTACCTCAAAAACTAGTGTCCCCCCAACCCCCTTTGCTTTCTGTTTGTTGATATACTCTATCAATTCATTGGTTGTCATATTATCTTTATGATTATCTCGTTTGATTAAATCTGTGATATAAAAACCAATCGTCGTATCCATAAACTCTTGGGGAGGCAATTTAACCACATTGTCTCTATAAGCTGACACTTTTTCTCGTTTTCGTATTCCAGATAAGCGCCAACGGTTAGGGGCTTTTAACAAACGAATTTTAGTCGCTGTCAAAACAGATGTTCGACGCAATCGAGAGCTATCGTGCTTGATCCATGCAAATTGGCTTCCAGTGCTATCATATCGATTAAATCCTTGCAAATAAAACTCTTCATAAGGGCTTGCGGCAGCATGAAAATTGCCCGTATTACCAACATAATTATGCTTGTAGATATATGTATTCTCAAAAGCTGTTCGGGTCGTATTAGATCGTGGAATTAGATTATGATTTCCATAATAATGCAAACCTGCAATAATAGAGGCCCCCATTAGATAAGGAACCAACAAGCGATAGTGGTTTACGCCATTGCCTACCATGGCAATAAACTCTGAGTTAGCTGCTAATCGAGACGTAAAAAAAACAACAGCGATAAGGTTGTACAAAGGAAAAATCAAACTGTTTAAGAATGGAATAAAATTCAAATAATATTCAAAAACAACTTGATAAAAAGTAGGACCACCTTCTTCTAAAAAATCATTGATTTTTTCTGCAGCATCAACCACTACAGAAAGCATGGAGGAAAGTAATACAATAAAGAAAAAGCTTCCCAAGTATCGTTTTAGTATGTATCGATCTAATATTTTCAAGATTAAAACTTGGGCTTTGGTTTGGTAATATTCGGTTTTTTGAGGTAGAATGGCTCGAAATAAGCAACGTCTACTGTTTTTTGTTGTTGGTAAGCCTCATAAGCCAACTGCGCTAGATATTTGGAAGAAGGCAATTGAACGGTGCTAATTTTCAAAGGATTGGTTTGACAGTTTTCTTGATATTTTGCCACTGCATCCCCTACCAAAACAACTTCGTCTATCTCTGAGTGTTCTAATAATTCATCAAAACTATTGGGTTCTAAAGTAGCAAAATAAGGCGTTTTTATACACTTGCAATTCACATCATACACGCCAACATAAGCATCCATTCTTCGAGCATCCATCAAAGCCACATAAGCTGCTTTGGGATTATTATATTGCTGAATGGCACCAAAAGCCAACGCTTGTAAAGTATCAATAGCAAGCATCGGCTTATCTAAAGCATAACATAAACCTTTGGCAGTAGAAATTCCAATTCTCAACCCAGTATAAGAACCAGGACCTTGACTCACAGCAATTGCATCCAAATCTTTCAATGTTACATTTGCCGTTTGCATAACTTCTTCTATAAATAAAGTCAACTTTTCTGCATGTCCAGCTTGACTATTCGTCTCTCGAACAATCCATGGCTGTCCGTCTTTTGTCAAACAAACAGAACAACTTCGAGTTGCAGTTTCTATTGTTAATATTTTTGTTGCCACTATTGTTATATTGAAAATGATTTACTCCTAAAATCCCCTTATTGCTGCGTTACTTTTTGCGCTTTTCTTTTAATATTGGTTATTTTCTATGTTCTTCTCCCAAAGATAGCTTATTCAAAGAACTTTTAAAATGCTATTGTCAAAAAAGAACGTTAAGTCTTGTTATGAATTTGATAAAATAATTTTGTAGGAAGTTCTATCCCCATTTCTTATAAAGTAAATATTCAATTTGCTTAAAGGCTTTTGGGTGAACTTCTTTAGGTCTTTATTTGTGTTACTGTTATAATTCGGCACAAACAACTAACATCAAATTGTAAAATCATTAAATTTCACTAAAAAGAGTCTGTCAAAAATAATGTAACTTAACAACTAGGACTTTAAAAGATGTCTTTTACTTATCAATTTTTCAGACTCCTTTCTCTAATTACTAAATTTGGTTAGTTTTTTGATTTACAAGCCCCAAGTAGCATTGTTTACAATTGTCGTTGTTTGCTCCCCAAAAACTAAATTGTAAACCTGGAATAAAAGTTAAACTGAGACTTTTTGAAGGAAAATCCACAAACAAAAGGTACCCTGTCGGTTATTCATTAACTTTGTCTTCCAACTTACATTAAAACCATTAATTTTAACACAAAAATCAATTATTAAATGCGACTATTTACATTTATTGGACTACTACTCACCAGTATTGTGTCTCATGCTCAAAAAGATACAATCTATACCTTTATCTCTGATACGAGTGGTACCCTAGAATTTGAGAATGTCATTCATCTTGATCTTAGCAATCAGAAATTAACGGAATTACCCCCTCAACTCACTCAATGTATTAATATTGAAAAGTTAAATCTAGCTAACAATCAATTAGAGAGTTTGCCTGATGAATTGGGCTCTTTAAAAAAACTAAAAGTGCTTGTTTTGGATAATAATCCATTAGAATCTTTGCCTAAAACATTCAAAGATTTAAAGTCTATTGAAGAGGTCTATCTCAACAATGCCATTAAGTCTAATAGTATTAACACAGCTTTTGGATTGTTTATCAAAAACCCTAAACTTGCAAAATTAGAATTAAAAAATAATGATATATCTAGTTTGCCTAATAATATCAAATCACTCAAAGCTCTTAAATACTTGGAATTGGGGAACAACACATTGGTCCATCTCCCCAAGAATATTTCCAAAATGCTAGCACTTCAATACATCGGTCTATCCCAAAATCCTTCGTTAGAATTTAGAGAATCTTTTGAAAATATTGCTCTAATCAAGACCCTTCGTAGTATTGATATTTCTAATAATGAATTGACTGAAATTCCCAAAGAAGTCATGGATTGTCGTTACATCTCTACGTTGAATGTCTCCAATAACAAAATCACAGAACTACCTGACCGAATGACTCAACTCATTCGTATGAAAACGCTAAATGCAGAAAACAATGCGATTACCAAGGTCTCCGAAGCCTTTTCATTATTAGAAGGGCTGCAAGTTTGGAAGATGAATAACAACCAGTTGACAGCACTGCCTAGCGGGATCAATGCAATTGCGGAATTGCAGGTTCTAGAAGTACACAATAATCCATTGGCTAGCCTTCCTGAAAATTTGCGCAAATTAAAATATTTAGAAGTGCTCGATGTTGGTGGAAGTGAGTTGACAAAACTAGGTTTTAATGTTGGTAATTTAAGAACCTTGCGCTACCTAGATTTAAGTGCCAATATTGAAGACGTAAAAACAACGAACCTCTCCACTCTAACAAAGGTAGAGTTTTTGGATTTATCAGGTATGCAGCAATTGTATCAAAATGAGTTTTGGGCAACCCTTGCAAAATTGCCTGCGCTAAAAACACTCAAGCTAAACCAAACGGCATTAAAAAATCTTCCCGAAGATCTGTCGGCACTAAAAAACTTAGAGCATCTATATTTAGAAAATAATGATAGTTTAGACGTTTTACCAGAGTCTATCAAAGATATTTCCCAGCTAAAAACACTTAGTTTAAATGGAACTGCTGTTCAGTATATTCCTGACGCTATCAAAAACTTGACACAATTAGAGATACTTTCTTTGGCTAAAATTCCAACTTTGGATATAGGAACCACATTGGTCAATATTGCGCCCTTGCAATTAGAAGAGTTAAATTTAACTGCTTCTAAATTGGTTAATTTTCCTAACGAAATTCCTATGATACGCGCAAAAAAAATTGTTCTTACCAATGCCGAATTTGATCAACAAGTTTTGGTACCGCTAAAAAAAGCATTGCCTACTACTAAAATTATTACTCAATAGGATTAAACACCCTGTAATTATTCCAAAGTCGATAGTCTGCTAGCCTCAATTAATTTCAAGGTTCTTAGCAGACTATTGATTTTATGGATGGTTAGGTTTCCTCTTAAATATTCTACACCATGGAAAAAACTTGCGCCAAGTGCCAAAATAAATTTGTGTGCAATGCTACAGATATTAAAAACTGCCATTGCTCAAATGTTTCATTAACACCAGAACTAATTGCTAGATTGCAAGTTAATTATCAAGATTGTTTGTGTGCAGATTGCTTAAAAGTGCTTTCTGGTAATTTGGAGAAAAAGCAAATTTATAAATAGCTAATATCAACAAGAAAGAGGTTCTTGGAAAAGGATTTCCCCCCAGCCTCTTTTGCGTCCAAACGGAGGTCTTTAGGTTATGTAGTTATGCAAGAGTATACATTTTTATTCAAATACCCTGAACACAAGAACGCAGCGATTACAACTGAAGGGGGTAAGCAGATGAACCATTATGAAGTCGTGTATGTCAAGTACTACGATAGAAGGTATGACTAATGACTGCTAGCTATTCCAAGCTACTAGCGTAGTACTAGAACGTTACTTTTTAAGTTGAATACCTTGCTCCTAATCAAATTTTATCTTTATTTTTTTAAAGAAAAGTTCTCCTTTCCTCACAAAGGCAAGGCAAAGAATATTTTCATTTAAAATATATCTATAATAATAATTCCCTCCAATCTTTCTTTCATTATTTTTTTCTAAATAGTTTAAATCCTCTTTCTTATTCTGAATTATATTCCTGTATGATAATACATGATTATATCCTTGATATTTAGTGTATAATAAATCACCTTTATCAGGTTCAAAGTAAATAACTTTTGAATCAGGGAAAAAATCATTTCCAATATACCATAAAGTATCTATTCCTCCTCGCTCTGGTGTATAAGTATTATCTTTTTTATACAAAACATGAAATGAAGAAAAATAAAAATCATCTTGGTTTTCCCAAAAATTAAGTTTATATAAATCATTCCCTCTTTCACAGTATATAGAATCTTTCAAATCTTTTGCATTAATCAAACAATCACTTTGAGCGCTTAATATTGAACTTTGAATATCAAGTTGATGCTTATTGATATATTTTGGTAATAAATAATACATGTCTGCCTCATATAGATCCTGATAACCAGCAGAATATATTGAATACCATTGATCTCTAATTAGTATATTTTTTAATTGAATAGATTCATCTTCATAACAGCAATTCTAACGATAAACAGAATTATATGATAAAATAAGATTTAAGTTCATTGAAAAAGGAACGTACATTTACTAAAAAGTAAACGATGTACGACAAATTAGTAGAAATAGTATCCAAAGAGTTTCACCAAGTTCCAGACCATCGAAAAGGGCATACAGAATATTTGCTACATGATTGTTTAATGGGAGCATTTGCTATGTTTGGTCTAAAAGATCCATCATTATTGAGTTTTATAGATAATGCCATTCATCGTAAGGACAATTTAGAACAAGTCTTTAAAATTAGTAAGCTTCCAACAGATAATGGGATGCGAAAAATTTTAGATGCTGTCCAACCATCTGTTTTTCAGCCTACTTTTAAAACAATCTTTGAACATTTGGAAAGGCTCAAAATACTCGAAAGTAGAAGATACTTAGACCAACATTTGCTAGTAAGTGTTGATGCCACAGGTACATTTTCTTCCAATAAGATTGGTTGTTCTCAATGTTTAACAAAGAAAAGAAAAAATGGTACAATAGAACATCATCACCAATTGTTAGCAGCGAGTGTAGTTCATCCTAATTTCAAGACCGTTTTTCCTGTTTTTGGAGAAGCAATAACGCGGCAGGATGGTTCAAAAAAGAATGATTGTGAACGAAAGGCATGTAAACGATTATTTCCACATTTACGCAGCATACTGCCAAAAGAAAAGATCTTAATTCTTTTAGATGCTTTATATGCTGATGGTCCAACTATTAAAGCACTTCAAGCACAAGATATCCAAATGGATTACATCATAGTAATCAAGGAAGGATATGTTTTGGAACAAGTTAAGCAACTTAGAAAAAAGGATAGTTTGCATCAGTGTCAATACCAGAAAAATGAAAAGACTCTGTGTCGATACAGGTGGGCATCTAACCTCATTCTAAATGGCGCAAACCAAGATATTATCGTAAACTATTTAGAATACGAAGAATATGATTTAGAAAAAGATAAAGTGGTTTATTCCAATAAGTGGATTACCAACCTAACTTTGACTAAATCAAATGTTTCATCTATTGCCACAGCTGGAAGAGCACGTTGGAAAATTGAAAATGAGACATTTAACACCTTGAAGAATCAAGACTACAATTTGGAACATAATTATGGTCATGGAAAATTCTACTTGTCAACAGTATTTGCTTTGATTATGCTATTAGCATTTTTTGTTGACCAGATTACAAGGGCTGTTGATGAAAGTTTTGAACAAGCCTTAAAAGAAGCAAAAACATTGCGTGATTTAAGGCAGAAAGTTCGAGTACTCTTTGATTTTATTCCTACTATTTCAATGAACTTAATCTATCAAATAATTGCTAGACAGGTCAATATTCGACCCCAATTAGAATAGCCATTTGATATTATTATTATTTAATATATTTTCTTACATCGTTAGAATTGCTGTCTTCATAATCAACTATTGTTATTCTATTTTTTGCATCTTGTAAAAGAATTACTTGATTTGTTTTTGGAACAAATTCAATTTCATCAATATTACTATACCCTAAGTATATATTATTTTTCAACTTGCCATTTTCGTAAAAAATATATAATGATTTTTTTTTATTGCAAAAGCTTGCAATTAATATATTATCTTTATTTATACCTATTGAATTTATACTAAAATCTCCTTTTTTTGAAAAGGAATTTTCTAAAGAGGCATTTATCTGAGAAATAGAACTGAAATTTCCAAATATAATAATGAATAGAGATAAAATATTTCTTACTTGAAGCATAATCTACTTTTTAAGTATTTTTACTTTTTTACCAATAATTAAATCTCCCTTTTTGGTAAGATTTTTCCTGTTTAGTGCTTGAAAACTTTTATTACTAACACCACTCTTTTTAGCTAAAGATGATACTGTATTTTTATTCTCACTATATGGTTTTACTGTTACAGAGTGAACGACTAGAGAACAGTAGCCTTTTGCTACTGGCGCAGTACTAGATCGCTACTCTCTTGGTGGAATACCTTGTTCTTCTATTTTCAATTCCTGAATTAAAATACCTTTGTAGTACTCTTCTTTTTTTTCCAATAAACCTTTATCATTCCAATAGCTCCAATATCCATGCCTCATATCTTGTCTATATTGAGGATAAAAAGTGACACCATATTTCTGTTCTTGTTCTTTGTATTCATCATTCGTGAATTCTATAATAGCTCCAAACCAGTAATTGCCTTCACACTCCTTTGTACCATTTGGATGATACGCAGTCCAAAAACCTATTTTAGAATCCATAATATGAAGTTTATTGTCTATCCTATATTCTTTTGTGCCAAATTCCCCTTTCTCTTTTAGTCCTCCTGATTCATAATAACAAATATATTTACCACTCAATAAACCATTCTTACAAACTTTGATGGAAAGTAATTGACCAGATTCATAATATTCTTTCCACTCTCCTTCATGAAGATGACTATAATTATATTCTCCTTCCAAACGAACTTTTCCATTTTTATGGAAACTTTGAAAAAAGCCTACATAATGAATGTTCTCTATTTTATCTTTATCTTTCGTAAACCCTACTGATTTTAGAACATCACTTTCGTATATGTATATCTTATATAAGGAATCCTCCATATAATAAAATTCAAACTTGATTATCGTAGAATCTGGCAATATTCTACTTACCTCGTTCACTTTCTCTTGTGTACTTTGACCATATAGGAAGTTTACAAGACCAAATATAAAAATATAAGCTATTATTACTCTCATTTATTCAATTTTCTAGTTGTCTCTATAATTCTTGTTTTTACTTCACCTACTTGTATACCAAAAGAAGAATTTGTTTTATTGCTAGGTAAATCATTTCGAATTTTTTTAGGATCAACGCCTGCTTTTATCAAGTCTTTTCTAAACTGTTTTTGCTGTTTTGGCGTCCCATTTATTTTGATAACCCGATTGGGAGTTTTTGCCATGTTTTTAGCAGTTTTAATAGATTTCTTATAATTTCTCTTATCTGCGGGGGTTGGCCCATGTAAAACTTTAGGCGTTAAAACCATTGTAAAGTTTTCATCTATATATTGTTCTCTAGTTATTTCTATAATATATAAATCTGGTTCTGGTTCTTCTATTTCTAATTCATCAGGATTTAATGGATCCAATTGTTTGAACATAGATCCATCTGGTATACTTTTAATCTTTAGTCCTATTATTCCTTCTCCAAATTCTCCATTGGGTGTTCCTACAGGTTTTAATACATTATCTCTTACTTTGGGATCGGAAGGATAGAAAATTGACCGAGGATCTCTAGCTACCGTATTAGAAGGAACACTTTGGGCAATTATGTCATAACCATTAATTCTAGCTGTAGTTATTCCATGTATATCTGACAAGGTATTCCATGCCTTTCTTAAAGCTATTCCTCGTTTAGAATCTTCAGATATATATAACCCATTACCATGAATAAAGAAACGTAATGGTCCTGTAGCATCCACCAATGACAAATGAGCATCTCCATCTTCTCTGTTAAACTGTACATCAAATCGTTCTAAACCATCTAAGTCAATAGACTGAATCGGTGTATTACTAGCAAATTGATATGGTGTTAAATCTGGGTATTTATCTGAAAGAGGATCGAAGGAAAGAAATTTACCTAAACGGTTATCATAGAGTCTAAACCCATAATCTTGAATATTCCATTCTGGGTCAAACTCTTTTCCATTAAACGTAAATCGACTTCTATCAGCATTGAGCGAGCGCCCAGGTTGGTTCCATCCAAATGGATAATACTGCTGATAACTGAGCACATTAGTTTGTATATCATTAGTAGCCAACGTCCCCGCTTTTCTATCACTCACTTGCGTCGCCACATTCCCCAAATGGTCTACTAGATCGTACGCTTTTATACCTAAGGCACGTTTTCCAAAATCAAATGTTGAATTTGTAGTACTAAGCTTCGTATTCACATCCCATCCTGCATAAGATTCAGCTGTTGATTACACACACTAGAGCGGTGTAGTGCTTGTAACATGAACGAACGTCCCCGAAGGGCATATAGCCAGTGGCTATATGGTGGAGTGAACCTGACAAGGATGCTACGCCGAGGCTATAAGCATGAGAACCCGCCATGACACCGAATAGTAAAGCCTAGGACTGTGACAGAAGAAACGGCTAGTGATTGGTAGCTTTTTAAACTACTGGCGCAATACTAGATCGCTACTCTCTTGGTGGAATACCTTTGCCCTATTTTATGGTCGTATGGATAAATCACACTTTAACTCTCTTCTCCTAATGATTAATTCCTTTATACTTGATTTAGTATCCTCTTTATATATTTCCTCTAAAATAATCTTCCCTTCAATTATTTGATAATCATAAGACAACGCTTCTGTTAATTTATTTGAGTCTAGTTTATAAATCCCTACTTCTGGAAAAGAACCAATATTTGTTAGAATACATGATTTCGTATTAAATGAATAACATATTATTGCATCGACAGCTATTCCCATATCATAAAAATGGACTATCAAAAATATTCCCATATTATGGGAATCAAGTCTATCTATTTTTATTTCTGGTTCCATACCAAAACGCCCAACAATTCGTCCAAAAGAATATCTCTCTTTACAATTTGTATAATATAACCATGTTTCTTCTGTATCTGTATTAAATACAAATTTAAATGATTCATTTTCCAGTAAAATTGTACTATCTCTTATCGTAAAACTATTTCCAAAAGAGTTTTTGATTGTATATGCCTCTGAAGGACCTGGTAAATATAAAAATACAATCATCATTATTATTAACCTAATCATCATTATCTTTGATATGCTTTTTTATAATATTTTTTATATTTTGCTCCTACTTCACCAGCAGTAATAACACCATTATTATCAGTATCTAAACTAGAATTAGCTGTATATTTCTTACCACTTTTAGCTTTTGTATAAAGTCCAGTATTAGAAGAACTTCCCATATAAGCAGGTGCAAATGTAGCTAATGCATAGTCACTTAAAGTACTAAAATTTTTATGACTATACATATTGTAATATTGCCTAACAACATCTAATTGTTCCAGTTCTGTCATTTGAGATATAGCTGTTAGAGTACAACTAGTTTGATTCTTTATATTTATTTCATCTACAGCCACTTGTGTAAACTAAATCAAACCAACAGCTGTATTCCCCGATCCTAAATCCCATTGGCTAGCATCTGGAAAATTTGATCCATTTTCATACCTCATGACAGCTACTAACTTATTAGGATCATGTCCCAAACCATAGCTTACCCGTAGAAGCTTATTTTTGAAATTATCATTCATTCTATTCTCAAACAACAATGTCTCTTCTTGATATTGATTTCCTTCACTATCAAAGTAACCCGCAAATGTTGTCCCATTATCAGAATCATTCGTAAAAGTAGCATTATAAGTTGTTCCATTAACAGTTAATGTTTGCGCTCCTCCCCTTTCTCTACTTGCTTCCACATCACTTCCAACAACAGTATACCTAAATGGTCCTGTTTCTGCTGTTCCAGTTGGTCTTTTTATTACTTTTGCATCTTTTGGAGGATCTGAATCATTCGCACTTTCCGCAGATAGTCCTAAATAATCTATATTCGCAATAGGAGAATTAGCAGCAAAAACATAAGGAGATTCCCAAGGTGTACTTGATGTCATTGGATCAATAGAAAGAAATCTATTTTTCCTAGAATCATAAGTTCTAAATTCAAAAACTACCTTTTCCCATTCTTCATCAGTTTCTTTACCATTAAAATCAAATCTCGCCCTACCAGCATTGAGCGAGCGCCCAGGCATATTCCAACCAAAGGGATAATACTGCTGATAACTCAGCACATCAGCTTTGATGTTGTTGGAGGCGATTGTACCCGACTTTCTATCACCCACTTGCGTCGTCACATTCCCCAAGTGGTCTGTAAGTTCGTACGCTTTTATACCTAAGGCACGTTCTCCAAAATCAAATGTTGAATTTGTAGTACTAAGCTTCGTATTCACATCCTAGCCTGCATAAAATTCAGCTGTTGATTACACACACTAGGGCGGTGTAGTGCTTGTAACATGAACGAACGTACCCGAAGGGCATATAGCCAGTGGCTATATGGTGGAGTGAACCTGACAAGGATGCTACGCCGAGGCTATAAGGACGGGAACCGCCATGAAACCGAACATGCCAAACCTAGAAGCATGACAGAACACAGCGACTAGCGCAGTGATAGCCTTTAGCTACTGGCGTGATACTAGTCTGTTGGCTTCTGAGGTGGAATACCTTGTTCTTCCAATAAAATAAAATGACATGTATCAAATGATGAATAAGATAGGAACATAAAAATTTTTGCTGTAAGATAATTTCCCTCTAAATCAATCTTACAATCTAATGACGATGGCAGTTGAATTCTATATTCATTTTTAAAAAAAGTAGTTCCTTCTGGATTATTTTTCAAGCTTTCCTTGCTAAACAGAAATGAATCAAGTTTAAATGACAAATTAGATTCATCCACACTAACATTTTTACCTATTGATTTATAATATAGTACTTCATTATTAAACTCCTTTTGCCCATAGAAGTGTATAATATTCTTGCTATTAACTGTACTATGCACTATAGTATAATCTTCATTACATTCCGATTTCCATACTTTTCTTGGGTGCAAGATAGCATTATTACACTGCACTGTTATTATTATTAGAATAATCCAAACATATAATTTCATATTATTTCTTTTTATACTTTGTTTCTTTTATTTTAAAATTAACAATAACCGGTCTTCCTTCATGAAACGCAGGGGTATCATAACGATCATTATTTGTATACTGATCACCATCTTTGACTAAAGCATTTTTCAACCACAATCCTTCATATATTGGTCGTTTACCATTTGTAGTTATTACATTGGGTAGGTCTTGTCCTTGAGGTCCTAATGGCGCAGAAACAATATGAAAATCTGGTCCTTGTTCTGGAGCTAAAGGAACAAAACTACCATCTATCATAACTCCTGGAGTATATGTAAATTCTTGCAAGGTAATAATAATATCTCCCTCTTTTAAAACTGTGCTAGATGTAATCGGAACAGCTTCTTGTCCTAATTTAGTTTTAACCTCATCTATAGACCCTATAAATCTATTTTCTCTAAAAACTAACCCTGCACAATTTACTCTCTCACAGTCCCAATTTTTATCATAAGGAGGATCAAATATATCATTTTCAATACTCACTTTTTCTTTAGGGGTTCCTTCACAAGTCCAAAATTGTTTTTCTTGATTATAATACAATGTATTACCCGAAAGTTTCCCTGTTAAATCAAAATAATCTTTACCTCCCCTTGTAATCATCTTCACATTTTTAAATTTTTGATAACCTAGGGAAAAAGTATAAGTGCCATCTTCATTTTTTACTGATTCAGGGTTTATTCCAATATCTTTTACATTTACTTTTTCTAATCCTTCTAATTCTACAGCATCAATAACAACATTTTCAGAAAAAGCATAAGAAGAATTCCAAGGATATTTATTCATTAATGGATCTACAGATAAAAACCTTCCCAATCGAGGGTCATGAAAACGATACTTATAAGCCTCCGTATTCCTCCCCCACCATCCTTCATCTATTTCTTTATCATTAAAATCAAATCTTGCCTTATCAGCATTAAGCGAGCGCCCCGCCGAGGCTATAAGCACGAGAACCCTGCGTAGGCTTGATACAATGTATCAAAGGTATAGCAAAAAACACCGAATAGTAAAGCCTAGTACTGTGACAGAATGAACGACTAGTGATTGGTAGCTTTCCAACTACTGGCGCTGTACTAGTTCGCTACTCTCTCGGTGGAATACCTTGTCCTTTCTTCCATTTATTTTCGGCATTTACATAAATACGGCTCCAAGAATGATTTTTTATAAAAAATCTTTCTTTATAGCTTTTTTTTGTGACTTGAGACAAAATAAACTCTATTTGGATTTCATCATTTGATATATTATTACTGTGATAAGTAATAATATTAGCCACTTTTCTCCTCTTCAAAAGCTTAATAAAATCTTCATTTTCAATAGAAATTACTTCAAGACAAGACTTGCCTGTAAATATAATTCTTAGGTCTTTCGATTCATTATTTATACAATAATAAATCTCAGTATTTTTTATACTATTTTCACAAAAATCAGATAAATCATACTCTATTTCTTGAGCATATATTAATAAAGCATGAATCATTAATATACATACTAATCCAAATTTCATCATTTTTTCTTTGCTTGTTTTGCTTGTTTTGCTTGATGTTTATGCACTTTTTTTACAGCTCTTTGAAATTGAGGAAAAGTATATCCTCCAACATCACCTTTCCCATCGTAAAATTCAATTCGACTTCCCCATGCTCCTTTAGGTATCTGAACTGGTGTTCCAGCATTTTTTTTGCTTTATTTAAAGCATCAGTTCCTCCAATTGACTCTTGAAGAGCATCTATTGATTTAGGCGTAGAGTAACCGATAACTGCAAATGGGTTATTTAGACCTAATTTATTAAATGCTTTAACACGAGCTATGTCTAAGGGAGAAGATTTAGCCGATCCTCCTATATAAACATTTCCTTCTTTAACTTCTACATTAAAAGTATGACTATGGACTTCATAAAGAATTCCTTCCCCTCTCTTAGATATTCCTTCTGTAGCTTCTCCCATATTAATCTCATTAACCTTTCCTTCTTTTTCTATTGGAGCTATTCTATTCCCTTCTTTATTTATTACAGCAATCATACCATTCTCAACAAATTTTTTCTCTGTATTTTTAATCATATTAGACATTACTTCCATTTCTTGTACAGTTGGAACGATTGCTAAGTCTCTATATTCAGATGTTTTTATAATTACTGGAGCATTTGGCGTCTGAGCTTTTAACTTTTGTCTTATATCTTCAGCACTTTCTGTAGATAAGGCTATTCTCGACATACCATTATCATTACCATCTCTTCCTATATATTTACCATAATAATCATAAAAATCTGTATCTCCGTCAGGATCTATTCTTAATGTAGGATTATTAGACATTGAATTATATGTAGACCAATTAGCTTTGAAGATAGGATCAATAGACCACCAACGCCCTAGACGAGTATCTAATTCACGATAAAAAGTAGTTTGATGACCACTAGAAATTTCAGGCTCTTCTTCCATTCCATTGTAAGTAAATCTAGCCTTATCCGCATTAAGTGAGCGCCCAGGCATATTCCAACCAAAGGGATAATACTGCTGATAACTCAGCACATCAGCTTTGATGTTGTTGGAGGCGATTGTACCCGACTTTCTATCACCCACTTGCGTCGTCACATTCCCCAAGTGGTCTGTAAGATCGTACTCCTCTAAAACCTATTTTTTTAGCTTCGCTGAGCCTTCGGATTCAATTAAAAACAAAAAATACGCAGCCTGACAGCTCCTACATGATGAACGAAACGCACCCAAAGGGCAAACAGACTGTGGCTGTTTGGTGTAGAGAACCGACAGGAGGACACACTAGGGCGGCGCATTGCTTGTAATGTAATGATTAACAAGGCTATAAGGACTAGAATCCGCCATAACACCGAATAGTAAAGCCTAGTACTGTGACAGAAGAAACGACTAGTGACTGGTAGCTTTTTCAGCTACTGGCGCAATACTAGATCGCTACTCTCTCGGTGGAATACCTTGCTTCTTATACTATTCTATTGATAAACTATAAAAATAATTCTCTCCTCTAAGATTCACCTTTACTTCATAATCTCCCTTCTCATAATTTCTTATATTCAAAATAGGACGTTCTGAAAAAAAATCTTTTCTATCTAATAATTCTTTATTATTCTTACCATATATTTCAAGAATTACAGTTGTTCCTCCTATAGGAAAGTAAATTAATCCATTTTGTCTTTTGTTGGCTGGAATTGACAATATACTGGTATTATCTTTAGATTTTGCCAATTCATCAAAATTGACTACTTTCAAATAGCAAAGAAAATTAATTTTCTTTTTCACAGATTTTATCAGATCAAAAATATAAATCTCTGAACTAGCAAATATTCTATTAGGAAATTTAATATTAATTCTCTTATTTTTGGGTAATAAATCTCCATTTTTTACCACCTCTTTATTTAAACTCAATTGAATATAGTCATTCTCACTTCCTAAATACTTAATGCTTTCTTGATCTATCTTGAAGTAATAATTACAAGAATCAATAAGTGACACAAAATATTCTGAATGAACTTTCATTTCACGTTGGTCACATGAGTTCCCAATAGTCATTACCCCAAGATTTAATTTATTGTTAATCTTATTAATACTACAACTTGAAAAAATAAAAAGAATAAGCAATATTGAAATACTATTATTCTTCCTTTTGAGATTTATCATATACTTCTCTCTTTTTAAGATTAACGGTTGTGTTGTTAAATGTATGATGGAAGTTCATTGAAATAAAAGACAAAAATTTTAAACAAATGCCATTGATACTTAAGTTTCTTAGAAAACTTGGTAGTTCTTCGGTGAAATCGTGCAATTTTAGAGCGAATAAGAGTATTAATACCTTCAATATCTTTAGTAAAAGATTTACCAATAATATGTTGATAATAAGGTAAGACCTCTTTAAAACTCTTAAAAGCATCTGTACAGTAAAATTCAATTTCTATATCTAGACACTTTAATTGTGTCATTAAATATCGAAGTTGCTTTTTTGTACGTTTGCCCATTGTTACAGCTAATATTTCTTTGGTCTCAGGAGCGTAAACGTAGAAAACCCACACTTTTTTACCTTTCTGATTCACAAAGGAATATAACTCATCAATTTGCACTTTTTTATACTTCTTTTGTCTAGGAGTAATTTTAATTTTTTCTCCTTGCTCTAGTATAAATCGAAGAGTAGTTTTAGGACTAATTCCAAATATTTTGTAACAATCTCTAATACCACTACCATGTAATAAAGAACTTTGTAGCTGGGCTTTCATACTTGGATCTGCTCCTTGGTATAAATATTCAGCTTGAAATTGTTTGCCACAATTCTTACACAGAAAGTTTTGTCTTCCTGTGGTTTTTTTCCCGTTTTTAACGACCTTTGAATTGTGGCAATGAGGACATTTTATTTGTATAGATATTGAACACATCTTACAAATATAGTCTTCATTGTCTTTTTTTCTAACTTATCATACAATCTACATCACTACCCTTGATTTTTATAGTAATAATTAAAACACATGAGTTTCGGAAAACGTCTTTTAGAACTAAGAAAGAGTAGAGGTATTTCTCAAGAGAAGTTGGCTAAAATGTTAGGTACTAAAGGACCTGCAATTGGTCGTTATGAACGTGATGTCGCCTTACCTGCCTTAGAGACTATTATAAAATTGGCAGAAGCATTAAACGTATCTATTGATTATTTATTAGGGGTCGTTGATGAAGAAATAGAGCCTAAAAACTTAGACAGGCTAGCAGCAATCCAAAGATTACCTAAAGACATTCAAGAAAAGATTTTCTATTTCTTAGATATGTCAATTAGAGATGCTCATGCCAAACAAGCATACAGTTAATTTCCCTTTAATTTTTGACAGACGCAGCGGCTGCCACAGAGCGAAAGCAGCGACTGGCAAATAATTAAAGTTTACAGCCGACAAGGCTGTAATAAAAAAACGTGAACGAAAGCCTCACAGGCTGCATGTACCGTAAGTGTAGGGAGTGGCACGGTGCTAACTAGGAAAGCAGTAAAACTGCGATAGATAGCTACATAAAAAAGCCCCTTGGAACAGCTCCAAGAGGCTTTTTTTATGCAAGTATTTACCACTTTTCTTATTTCAATTGAATGACCGTAGGGAACTGCGTGGGCTTGTGCTAGTAGCACAAAGGATAAAGCCTAAAATACGCAGCCTGACAGCTCCTACAAGGTACACACTCTAGGGCGGTGTAGTGCTTGTAACATAGGCTGTGCTGAGGCTATAAGCATGAGAACCGCCATGACACCGAATATGTAAGCCTAGTACTGTGACAGAAGAAATGACTAATGACTGTTCCCAAGTACTTGGGAATGGCGCAATACTAGATCGCTACTCTCTCGGTGGAATACCTTGTTTCTAAGGTTTCCATCCTTGTTGAGATATTTTTCTAATATCATATAGAATACTAGTGTTATCTATTAATTTAACTTTTGAATAGATTGTTGCTGCTTGAAAAAAATCACAAGCATTTTCATTAATAGTACACCCTTTTGACAATGAGAATAGCTCATTAGGATTTTCATCTCTACTTGTAATTTTTAATTTTAAAGAGTCCAAACTAAAATGCATATAATGCAAATTATTTTTTTTCGACCAAAAATATCCTGTGTATAAATTTCTACCTATATTAGACTTTTCCAAAATATGAATTTGATTGTCTTCCATTAACATTTGTCTTACTAAGACATTTTTCATCAATGAATCTCTTATACCTAATTCAATTACTTTATCTATAAAAAGTGCTTTTATTTTTAAATCACAGGCACAATTTTTTTCTAAAAATGATTTGGTTTCTAGATGCCAATCTTCTACATCTATTGTTTCTTTGAAATTGTCAATTCCATTACATCCTAAAATAGCTAGACATATTAAAACAATGTAAATTATTTGAACTTTAAACATGTTAAATTATTTGTTATATCCTTCAAGAGTTGTAGTTCCTTTTCCTTCTCCCTCACTCTTTACATCACCTCCAAAACCACCTCGTTCAATTGTTGCACTAGTTGTTTTTTTGTAATTATGCTGAAAATATGCATTTAATTCAGACCTTGATGGATAAGTTTTATCATGTTTTAGAGTCTTATTGTTTCTTGCATATTCTGAATAATCTGTTGGTTTTTGCTTATCTATTAGTCCTTTTCCTTTAACAACAACACCATCGTCTTTAAAAGTTTGCTCTTTTGATGAAACCTCTTTATTAAAAACATTTGCTCCTCCATAATGTGTACGTAATTCATACCCCATTTCTGCACGAATTTTATTTTCAGTATCTACAGCTGATAATTCATCTGCATCAATAGAATTAGTTGCTTTTTCGATTCCATAATCATCCCCGTAATCAATTTCTATTACAGGATCAGAAGGATTAATAAAATGACCTTTTTTATCTTTTTGACCATCTATATAGTCAACAAAATGTTGCAACTCATGCCCCAATGTTATTGAAGGTCGACCTTTTAGTGGCTTGTCACCTCTTCCATTAGATGCATCTAACTCTTCCCCAGCGTCAGTATTAAATGTTAATCTAGCTATTTTACTACCATCTGCTTCTGCATTAACTTTATAGCGTAAACCAATATCTTGATCGGCATTTTGATGTATAATGATAACGTCTTTACTATTTATTACTTTTCTTAATAATCTTCGCCCTGTTCTAGAATTTTTTGCTAAATCTCTAATAGTGGACATAACCCATCTTCTGTATTTTGCGCCACCCACAATTTTTATTTTTTTACCATCAGGATCTATAGCGTCTATGGGCATATTACCAGCAAAGTTATATGGAGAAAGGTTGGGATATTTATCTAATAGAGGATCAACACTAAACCACCTCCCTACTCTAGCCCCATAAAACCTAGCACCAAAGTCATAATTACCACCATCAATTTCACTGTTCCTTTCCATTCCGTTAAATGCGAATCGACTCTTATCAAGATTCTTATTACGCCCAGGCATATTCCACCCAAACGGATAATATTGCTGATAACTCAGCACATTAGCTTTGATATCGTTAGAGGCGATTGTACCCGCTTTTTTATCCGAGAGTTGGACGGTTACATTACCAAGGTGGTCTGTGAGATCGTACGCTTTTATACCTAAGGCACGTTCTCCAAAATCAAATGTTGAATTTGTAGTACTAAGCTTCGTATTCACATCCCATCCTGCATAAGATTCAGCTGTTGATAAATCTGTATAATTATTAGTAAACAATCTTGTATTGTTATTTATACTACCTATACGATCAGAACCGTATAAAAGTTGCTCTTGTATGCTATAAAATGTTCTATAAGGATTTAATCTACTGCTTGCTGTAAATTCGTATCCTCGATTATAAATACTCATTTTATTACCACTCGCATCACAAACATAATAAGTATTTTTCCATGTAGTAGGATTATCAATAACTTCTTTCCATATTTTAGCCACTCTATTTCCTGTGGCATCATATAAATACTCTAAATGACTTATTTCAGTCATTGTCCCCCCTATTTGCTCTTTTATAGAAACAGTTTTTACTTTACCTGTATTGAGCCACGTAATATCTGTAGTTCTATTATTAGAATTATTGGGTTCTACAATTTGAATAATTGAACCTCTAGCATCATAGATATAAGTTTGATCATCGATATCGCCTAAGTTTGCAGTACTTCCAACAGCATCTTGTATCGCAGTAAGTTGGTTATTTTCTAATTGCCCTGCTCCATTCAAATTGTATTGATAGCTAATATCATCTATTAATTGCCCTCCATTTGTTCCATCATATCGTTTCAGGGTTTCTATATTACCATTGGCATCATAAGTGTAAGCCGTTTTAAATTGGTTATTAGCAATACCAAATGTTGGTGTATTACCGAGATTAACAATACTTAGTTCACTACCCAATATTCTATTTAAATTATCGTAACTAAAGCTACGTTGTGTGAGCTTTTCTTGATCATTAAGAATTGAGCTACTCTCTGTTGTTCCATTTGACCAATAAGTGATGTTACCATTATATAGCTCTTGGCTGTTATAGCTAATTGCTTCGTTGATACTATTGTAACCGCCAGCGCCATTGTTACTTTGACGAGTATAATCTCCTTGATAATATCCTAAAGAAAAACCCCATACATCTTTTTGTACGTCATTATTGATGCTACTAGAATAGCCGTCTTGACCAGGGTCATTTAGCTGATTTTTAGTAGTATTAGTATTTCCATTTTCATACTTGTCCAAATAAGGATGATTGATAGCTTTCAACCAGCCATGTATGGTATAAGTGTAATCAATTCCTTGAATTTTATCATCTCCAATTTCTTTACGTTTTAGTGAACCATGTTCATAATAAGCATATCTGGCATCACTATCCCATACAATATCATCTTTAGAGGTTTCTACATTGATAATACGGTTTTGTTCATCATATTCATAACGATGATAAAAACGATCAATTGCTAGTTCATTATAACAAACTTTATTGACATTTCTAGAAATTAGATCGTATTCCATGCGAATATAGTTATCTCCTAAACCAGGAATATAGGTTCTAATCCATTCGACATTACCATGTGGATCATAGCTATATGTTGTGGTTGTAATAGCATCCTCATTACTACCACCATTCCAAGCTTCTGTGTAACTTACCCTATTTCTTAAGTAACGCTGCTCTTGTACTCCTATACCATGATAAGTGGCATATACAATATTTGGAGAAGTGGCTAAAATATGTTTGTCACTATAATGTGTTTTAACCCATTCTGTTTTATTAATGGTTGGAATATCTTGAGGAAAATCAAGGGTATTCCTATCTGTTTGTCCTTGTCCTGTAATGTAAGCTGCATAAGAACCATTGGGCACTTCCATTTCTCCTTGTTCAATAACTCTATTTAAACGATCGTATTTAATATACGTCATTCGCTCTGGGACAAATGCTTCTTGACGAGCATCTTGAGAAAAACGAACCAAACCGTCTGAACGAAAAGCTTGTTTTACAAGACCTGCATCAGGTGAGGTCGATTCTATACTTCTTCCTGCTGCATCATAAGCGTAAGTTGTAACCAAAGTATGATTAGGAAGGGCTTTACTTGGTACTGTTTGAGTTTGATTATTTCTATATTCTTTATGCTCAGTTATCTCTGTTCCTGTTAGAAAATCTACTCCTGCTGGTGGTACAGTCCTTGTTAGCTCTCCTCTGCGATTATAGTAATATAAAGTATAATGATGATATTTTAAATCATAACTTAATTGTGTTTTATCTGCAATGTCATCTACTTTATCACACCTATTCTCATTTAGCGCATCCGAAAACTGATCTACAGCAGCTTTGATTTGCGTTTCCATATTATCTGCAATAACCTTTGCTTTTATTTCAGTTTCATCTGGTGTATTGTCAGTAATGATATTTACTCCGTTACTACCTTGTTTTTCCCATCTAAAATACATAGTAGGTAGTGTTGTGCTTTGTGGAGTGATTTCAATTGTGCTACTGCTAGTCACTTGACAATTATTCTTATCTGTTACAACAATAGAATAAATCCCTGGAGCCAACTTATTTTCAGTATAGTTTACCCCAGCTTGTGCTACTTGTGTATGGGCAACTTCAATACTACCAATCACAACATCTACCAAGTTTCCAGCACCATCATCTTGTTGCTCTACTTGCAATAATTGCCATCCAACCACATAAGGTCCTGTTCCTCCACTAACTTGAACTTCTCCTCCACAAGCTATTTGTGGGTCTGTTCCACTATAAGGTTGAAAACTATTTATAGTTAGGACATTTGGTTCATTCACTGTTGCACTTGATGTACTTGTACAGCTATTGGCATCTGTAACTGTAACTATATAAGTCCCTCCCGATACATTATTCTGACTAGGACTATATACATTATTAGACCAAACATAGCTTATAATTGGTGCATTAGTATTAGATACGAATGCCTGAACCTTACCATTATTATCTCCATTACATAAAACATCTTCTGCATTTGTAGTCAAATCAAAGCCACTATAAATTGTGTAAGACTTATATAAGACACAGGTACCATCATTATTATTGGTTCCCGTTATGGTTACTTCGTATTCTCCAGGACTTAGCCCACTAATACTATTTCCACTAGAACCGTTTGACCACGTATAATTTACTGTACCTATATCATTTGTAGTTAAGGTAATACTCCCGTTAACACCTGTACAAGCATGTGTTATTGCCTCGCTAGTGATTGTCAAAGGAGTATTTACAACTAAAAAGGTTGCTACACAAGGCAAACCATTACTTTGAGTTGCTGTAACGGTATAGGTTCCTTGAGTTAAGTTATTATTAATCCTATTCTGAACACCATTTGACCAAACAAAATCACTGTTATTTGCCGCCAATGTCTGCCCATTTTCATCTTGCAAATCTACTTCTAGTTTCCCTCCTGTTCCACAAGTTGCATTTTGTTGATTTAAAACAACCAATTCACTGCGTTCTATTGTGATAGATACAGAAGTGTTAGGACAATTAGCATTGTTGGTATTTAAGGTTACAGTGTACTCCCCAGGTAGCATATTAGAAAATAGACCATTACTACTTTGTGCTACTACTAAATTTGTATTAACATCTGTTACAACATAGCTATAAGTATGATGCGTTGCTTCTAAATTAGTCCTTACTCTAAATTCTCCTGTTCCACCGCAGCCTTCATTCTGAACATGCTCTACCACAAGCGTAGGGTTTATACTAGGCAAGGTAACCGTTTCCCTATGATTACAAGCAGAATAGTAACCATAAGTCGCATCAAGTTGATATGCCCCTTCGGGAAGAGGGCTAACTGTTTCTCCAACATACAGCCCTGAAGGTAAAGGAGCTAATGGCATCCAAGTATAAGTAGGAATAGATGAGGATGAACCTATAGGATACGATGCACCTTGTACAGATACAATACCATTTGAGCCGCATATAGCAGGACTTGTTGTGATAGTATAACTAGGAGGCGTACTATTAGCTTTTATGTTAACTTTTACAATATAAGAACAAGTCCTTCCTACCAAACTGGTTACCTCAATATGTATAAGATAACTACCTACAGGTAAATTCTTTGCTGTGGTTTGTAAATCTACTCCTGTATTAAGATCGTTATTAGTAACTACGACACCGGAAGGCATTGGTTGATGATTAGCATCAGTCCATACAATACTAGATGAACTTAATCTCCAAGCTAATTGATGTAAAGAAAAATCAGCTTCCCCGTTATTCCCTCCACAATAGGCATCTTTCTCATTTGGAGTCATAGGGATAGCACCAGTCCCTACAATAACTTGTTCCACGACGCTACAACCTCCATACGTTATAGTTACACTATAAGTACCTGCTTGTACATTATTCACCACCGAATCTGTTATTCCTACAGGGCGTTGGCTTGGTAGAATTTGTTCCCATTGATAACTTGCTAAATGTGCCATATGCGTACCATTACTCTTAACACTAACTCCTACCTGTCCTACACTTAATTGACAACGATCAGGTGAGGAAAACCCAGTAGCCACTAAAGCACAATAAGGAACAACAAATGTTTCTACAAGAGTACAATTTTCATAGGTAATTGTTACCGTGTATGTATCAGCACCTAATTCGGATAATTCATTAAATCCATCAGAACCTAAGCCACCAAAGCTTGTTGAGCCATATGGATTGTTGGTGGTCTGCGAACTCCACTGAAACTCTATGTCACCTAAAGGTGCTCCCGAAACATTTACCATAATTGTCCCCAGATTTGCACTACCTTGCGCAGAGCTTACTTGTGTTCCAACTAGAGCGATTCCCTTATTATTGATCGTTATTACCTCTGTTCTAGTGCAATAATTATTACCAATTCCTCCATCCAAAGATATTTCCACGACATAGGATCCAGCTGTAAGACCACTCACTTCATAAATATTATTATTAAGTTGAATCACTGGATTGCTATTGGAAGGAGGAGAACTGATGATATTAAAGGCTAAATTCCCTATTAAGCCATTAGGCTCTATTCTAAAACTACCATCATTTCCATCGCACACTTCATCAACTGTAGTAATTTCAAGTTCTAGGTCATTAATGTTTTGTCCTACTTGTATCATTTTGGTAAATTCACAGCCTAAGCTGTCTGTTATTTTAACTTCATATGCCCCCACTGGAACTTCTGGTGTAATTGTACCATCACAAATCATTGAACCAATTGTTATAGAAGAACTTGCATTGCTAATAATTGTATGACAAGTATTGGGGCTTACTCCCGTTACTTCATAAGTATAAGGTGCTGTACCAAACAATGCATCAATTACTATATTCGAAGCACTTCCTCCTACACAAGGGTCTCCAGTAATAGCCCCTACAGAACAACTAATTGCCTCAGGCGTCTGAAAATACAACGTTTGAATTAAACATCCACTACCTGTTTTTATTTCTACATGAAAATTATTGCCAGGTTCTAAATATTCAATTTTAGACCATACTGTCACTTCCCTTAAACTTCCATCATTATTATACCAATGATATGCATAGGAAGAATTCCCCCAAAGAGCTGGTATGTCAGCCCCTATATCTGCACATTCCTGACCATAAAATCCAAAAGGTTTTACATTAACACTCCAATTACTATTTGGTTGGATGGGAGTATATTCAATGTTGTTTATTATTTTAGCACAACCTGCAACATCCATTATTTGTACTTGGTACTGATGTTTTGGGCCAGAATTGCCACTTATATAAATCGGAACAGTTGGATTTTGACTATTAGGGCTATTAATTACAGCCCCAGTAGGTGATGACCACAAAAAAGAATGCCCTACGGTAGTACCACTAGTTGATAAAGTGATATCCATATTAGCTGCTGACGGGCTACAAAACTGCGGTGTTGTTGTCACATTATAATAGACATTAGCAACATAAGATCCTCTTGAAGGAGCTAATCTTTGCACATCTATATATTGTACAGTAGATAAGCTAGGATTCGTACTTGGGTAAACCTTAATATAATAACTGTTACGATAAGCAGTAGTTGTAAAATAAGCATCAATTGTCGCATCATTTGTTGCCGTATTATACGTTTCTAATATTGCCCCTAAAGCAGGGTTGCTACTCTGACCTCCTAGAGGATTGGGGTTAGCATATAACTCACAGGTGTAGCTTGTTCCTACTGAAAAGGGAGTAATATCAATTCTAACCTCTGTAGGAGTTCCTACCGATGTATTACAAGATGTTTTGTACCAACTCAAATTATATGTTGGTGCTTGTGCAGTTAGCAATAAAGGACAAAATAACAATAGCCCTATAAAAAGCACAGGTAATATTTTATATAGACAATTCATAACGAATAGCTTCTTGGTTTAATGGTTTGTTTATGGATAATTAGGGTGCTTGTTGTATAACTTTAACTTTTGAAGCTGGTGTAGTTCCACCTTGTTGGCTAAAATCTCCTGAGTTGTCACAATCCTCTTCATCAGCAGCATTATAGGCCTGTTCCAAGTGCCCTGTTGGATAAGGATCGCTAGGATTACATAAAGAAGGAAAATCAACTACAGGTCGCCAGCTTTTTACCTGTTCTATTAAATACTTTTGACAAGGAGTTCCATAAATAATATCACAAGCTTGAATAACGGTACCATTTGTCAATTGACAAGGAGGTGGATTGGTAATATCCGTATGGACGGAACATTGTTCTTGGCAAGCAAAGACCAAATTAGCTACTAGTTTATCTACATCTTTTGCAGAAATATGACCAGGACAATCAGAACATCCTCCTATTGTATAACAACGAGTTTCCAGCGCTTTGATAATAGCTTCCTTAAATTCTACTCGTCTTGATTCACAAGCATTTTGGCAACTCCTAGCAAGTGGATTATCTTGAGGTGTAGGAGTTGTTAATGATCCATCTGTGTAATAAGGCTGCACTGCGATTGAACAAGCAGAGGGACTAGCTAAAACAATTGGGGAACTACCATCAAATAAATCGTTAGGATTGTCAAAATTATTAGGGTCAATTGTTAGTTCTTTACTACTAATAATCCGCTTCATAAACTCATGACGTTCTCCACAAGGCCATTGATCATGTCCTGAACTAGACAATACTCTTGGTTCGTCGCAAAATGGCGGATTAGAAGCTTGAACACCATTATATGGATAACTTAATTCACGTTCTACGCTTATATAATGAGTAGGCACGCTAAACGTCCCACTGCCAATTGTTAAATTGGTTCCGTTAGTTGTATTATAATTACTGAATGCTAGTTGAGTTGACGATTGATATCCCACAGGCATTTTATAATATTCATAATACTTAAATGCAAATACTGGATTATACGTTAATGGAAACTCTTTTTCGTCTAAAGGATCTGAATTTCTAGATAAAAAGTATTCTTCTATCTCACTTGTTCTAGTTGCACTGCTGTGTGTTTTAGTTTGGTTAATGGAACTAGGTACAGTATTTAAATAAGAGCCATACATAGGCATATCTAACGTATTGTAATTTATCGTAGGGTAAGTCGAACCATTTAAATGAGGACTAATAGGACTTCCAGCAGGCGCTGTTCCATTGATGTATTGCTCATAATCCTCATGATGGTCTGTTGTTACATACCCAAACGTAATCGAATTGCCATCGTATACAATTCTGGGATCAATTATTCGAGCAATTCTATATCCTGTGCACTCCAAAAATAAAGCAGGGATATTATCAAAAGTCTGATCACTAGCTGTAATATCTGTAATATTAGGATCATTTTGAAAACCTCCAAATGGGTCATCTCCTAAAAATAGCGACAATAACCAAGGTATATTCGTTTCAAAGTCATCTTCCATTGTTCCTCCTCCATTTGGGTCATTGCCTTCTATTGCTTGGAATGGATCGATTGTTTGATGATTGAGCGATAAAATACTAGAAATGGAGGTAACACAAGTTTTCCAACAATCCCATACTTCCTTACAATCATATTGTACCGTATTATCAGTACTATTTGTACTTGGATTGGGGTCAAAAACAGCAGGATCAATACTTCCTGTCGATAAAATTTTGTGATAACCTACTGCTCCTCCTGTAGAGCCATCCTCCCATACTAATTGCCCACAATAATATTGGTCATTCAACAAAGTGCTTTCTGCTAATTTGGAGAAAAAGCAAATTTATAAATAGCCCCTAAACAAAAAAGGCAGCCTGTTGCCAGACTGCCTAAAAAATTATTATCATATGGTCATTCTAACCCATTCGCGATTAAGCCAAGTCAAAACGATCTAAATTCATTACTTTATCCCAAGCAGCTACGAAGTCATTCAAAAACTGCTCTTTTGAATCAGCGCAAGCATAAACTTCAGCCAATGCACGCAATTCTGAATTCGAACCAAAGATAAGATCAACACGAGTACCAACCCATTTTACAGCACCTGTTTTACGATCACGACCTTCAAACACTTCGTCCGCCTCATTCATTGCTTTCCATGTAGTACTTAGGTCTAACAAGTTTACAAAGAAATCATTGGATAATGTTCCTGGTTTGTCTGTAAATACGCCATGATTAGAACCATCATAGTTGATATTAATCGAGCGAAGACCACCCAACAATACAGTCATTTCAGGAGCTGTTAAGGTCATTAATTGAGCACGATCAATCAACATTTCCTCAGCAGAAGCTTTGTGTGTAGGCTTGAAGTAATTGCGGAAACCATCAGCAGCAGGTTTTAACGCTTGGAAAGACTCCACATCTGTTTGCTCTAAAGAAGCATCAGCACGCCCTGGTGTAAATGGTACAGAAATATCCTGACCAGCAGCTTTAGCGGCTTTTTCTATTCCCACGCAACCACCTAAGACGATCAAATCAGCCATAGACACCACCTTGTCACCAGATTGAGCATCGTTAAAATCTTTTTGAATTCCTTCCAATGTTTCTAGCACGTTAGCCAATTGAGTTGGGTTATTAACTTCCCAATCTTTTTGTGGAGCCAGACGAAGACGACCACCATTGGCTCCTCCACGTTTGTCAGAACCACGGAAAGTCGCCGCAGAAGCCCAAGCTGTAGCAACCAATTGAGAAACGGTTAAATCAGTGTTAGCCAATTTCTCTTTTAAAGCAGCAATATCCGCATCATTGATTAATTCATGATTTACTGCTGGAATAGGATCTTGCCAAATCATAACCTCCGAAGGTACTTCTGGTCCAACATACAACGAAGCTGGTCCCATATCACGATGTGTCAACTTAAACCAAGCACGAGCGAAAGCATCCTCAAATTCAGCTGGATTTTCGTGGAAACGTTTTGATATTTTTAGATATTCTGGATCTGTTTTCAAAGCAATATCAGCAGTACTCATCATTAGTGCTTGCTTTTTAGAAGCATCCCCTGCAGTTGGCGCCATTTTAGCATTTGATGCAGCAGTTGGAGTCCATTGATAAGCACCTGCAGGACTTTTTGTCAATTCCCAATCGTAGTTCAACAAAACATCAAAGTAGTCATGATCCCATTTTATTGGGTTCGGCGTCCAAGCTCCTTCTAAACCACTTGTAATTGCATCATTCAACACTCCTGTTCCAAATGAATTTTTCCATCCCATTCCCTGCTCTGCGATTCCTGCACCAGCAGGTTCTGCGCCTACGTACTCATCTGGGTTGGCAGCACCATGCGCTTTTCCGAATGTATGACCTCCAGCAACCAATGCTACTGTTTCTTCGTCATTCATAGCCATACGACCAAATGTCTCTCTAATATCATGTGCAGAACCTACTGGGTCTGGTTGACCTTTAGGTCCCTCGGGATTCACATAAATCAATCCCATATGCGCTGCGCCTAATGGGTTTTCTAGTTTATTATTTTCTGAATAACGCTCTTCATATCCCATCCATTCTGTCTCAGAACCCCAATATACATCCTCTTCTGGTTCCCAAACATCTTCACGTCCTCCAGCAAAACCAAATGTCTTGAAACCCATTGATTCTAAAGCACAGTTTCCTGCCAAAATCATCAAATCTGCCCAAGAAATTTTCTTGCCATATTTTTGCTTGATAGGCCAAAGTAGCAAACGAGCTTTATCCAAGTTACCATTGTCTGGCCAACTATTTAAAGGTGCAAAACGTTGCATTCCCGCTCCAGAACCACCACGACCATCGCCAATACGATACGTACCAGCACTATGCCATGCCATTCTGATAAAAAATGGTCCATAATGTCCATAATCCGCTGGCCACCAGTCTTGAGAGTCTGTCATCAAATCATAAAGATCTTGTTTCAATGCCTTATAATCTAACTTGTTAAATTCCTCTATATAGTCAAACCCTTCATCCATAGGGTTAGAAAGACTGGAATTTTGACGCAGAATATTCAATTTTAATTGATTAGGCCACCAGTCACGGTTTCTAGTCCCGTTACCCGCAGTCTTTTTTATAGTTCCTCCTGAGAATGGGCATTTAGCCGATTCGTTAATGTCAAAACTGTTACTCTTGTTGTCCATAATAATTTTAATAGTTTTAATGTTCTTATGATCAATTCTATATGTTATGATACTCTATTGAAGTTATGAGATCGCCAATATACATTTTATTATTGATTGATGAAAACGATATTTTCAATCGCTATATTGATACTATAGATATTAATTTTATTTTAACTCTTCTTTATTATTTAGTTCTCTTAACAAGATATTAAGTTACTTCGTAAGATCGAAAGCTTAATTAGTAATGTGCTTAAAATCTAAGTTTTTTTAAGAAAATTTGCAGAAACAAAAAGTCCTGCCATACAGACTCATCCCTATTGTTGTAACTATAATTACTCCATTCCCTAACACGCTCTTTAGATATTTTGTTTTTTTGATGTGCCATGTTTTTTGATTTTAATATTTAAATCTAAGTATCTATCAACTGTAGATACGGCTAAAAATTGCTTGATAAAGAACTATTTTTAACACTATAATGATTAACATCTGCAAGATATGGCTTATATTTGATTGATAAAAACGATATTTTCAACCTTTATATTGACAGCATCAATGAATATTCAACAAATAAAGTATGCTATTGCTGTAGCGGAAGTTCAAAGTTTTGGTAAGGCAGCTGAAAAATGTTTTATCACACAATCTACACTGAGTACAATGGTTTCAAAGCTAGAGAGTGAATTGGGCTTGCAATTGTTTGACCGAAAAACCAAGCCCATTACAACAACCAAAGAAGGAGCAGCGATTTTAAAACAACTAAAAATCATTCACAAAGAATTGGATATATTGGATGAGGTTGTTGGAGATTTGAAAGGAGAATCTAGTGGGCAACTAAACATTGGAGTTATTCCAACAGTGGCGCCTTACTTGTTGCCGCTATTCTTAAATAATTTTGTACAGCAACACCCTAACATAAAATTTGTCATTAGCGAAATGACAACCGATCATATTATCAAAGGTTTAGAGAGCAGAAACCTTGATATTGGCATTTTATCAACTCCCCTAAAACACGATACGCTAATTGAAAAGCCATTATACAATGAGCCCTTTTTGTTATTTGACAAAACTAGACGCTCCTCCAAAAAGAATATCAAAGTAAGTGAAATTGATTGCAACCGCCTCTGGTTACTCAACGAAGGGCACTGTCTTCGTACACAAGTAGAAACGATTTGTAACCTTCATACTCAACGCGACGATAATTGGAACTTAGAGTACAAATCAGGAACAATTGATACGTTGATGAAATTTGTACGAAAAAACCAAGCAATTACCTTACTTCCTTATTTGGCAACTTTAGATTTACCAGAAGAAGACCTTGAGTATTTACATCCAATTTCAGCTCCTCAACCTGCCCGCGAAATTAGCCTTGTTGTCCACCAACATTTTGTAAAAAAGAGAATTTTAGACTCCATTCAGACCTCTATTCAAAATGTTACTCATCCTATTTTAGAACAACAACAACGAAAAAAATGGTTAGTAGCTCCTATTTAACACAACATTCTTAAAAAATAGAATAGGTTGTAAGTTTTTTTGTACATTAATACTACAATTCTAGTTTTTCTTATAAAAGAATTGATTGCCAATTTTTTATTTGATATAAGCATCTAAGTAATCTTCCTCAAAAAATACAGCTAAAAAGCAGAAAGATTTAGCTACCCTATTACTACATGACTTCTATGGTTTTTCTAAACCCTTGCTTATAAACACGCGTATTAATAAATCTAAAATATAAAAACATGAAAGTATTTTTACTACACCTCTTATTTTTCACGCTAACAAGTCCACTTTTTGCCCAAACCTTAAATGGAAAAGATTTTACTAAGATAGAATCTGAATATATTCGGATGGTTTCCAATCAAGACGAAAGTGATATTTATATAGACTTTGGAACACGATACAATGCTCCTCGTTTCAACAACCGCCTGGCCGATCCTAGCCTTCGAAATACGATAAAAGACAAAAATGGTCATGAAATTATTTTTGCTTCTGTTGTCGATGCCTTGAACTTCATGGCTAAACAAGGGTATACTTTAATTGAGACTCATAAAATCTTGGATAAGACCAGTACATTGATATACTATATTATGAAAAAAGAAAATTAAACCTTTCAATTGACTGAGAAACGTACTACCAACTAGAATCAAGAACTAACAAATTGCCCCTTACGTTTTTCAATTACTTTTTATTCATCGTTCAGAAGTTCCCTGTTAAATATGGTCAAAAAAATACTGCTTGCTTTTATAGGTAGTTTTACCACTACTCCTTTTCATAAAGGTTATGCCCAAGCACAAAAAAACAATCATGCAAAGGCAATTCATTATTATGAAAAAGCTATTAAAAACTATCCTAACCCTGCTGCTGCTTACAACAATTGTGGCGTTTGTCGAGCAGCATTAGGGCATTACCAAGCAGCAATAGAGGACTATGATAAAGCGATTCAACAAAAGAAACATTATGCTGATGCGTATAGCAATCGAGGCATCGCCAAAATGGCTTTAGGACAAGCACAAAACGCCTTGGAAGACTACCTCAAAGCAATTGAGATAGACCCCAAACACGTTGTTGCTCGTTTTAATATTGGCATTCAAAAAGCCCTCCAACAGCAGCATCAAGCTGCTATTTCAGAATTTGATATTGCCCTCAAAATAAGCCCCAAATATGTCAATGCTTATCGGCATCGAGCATTATCAAAGTTTGCTTTAAAGGATTTTGATGGAGCCTTGTTAGACTACAAAAAAGCAATCCAATACAATAGAAATGATGCCAATATCTTTAACGATAGAGGCTTACTTTACTTAAGCATAAAATCGTATAAGAAAGCACTTAACGATTTTTCAAAAGCTATTCGTTGTCAACCTAAAAATGGCATTGCGTATTATCATAGAGGCATTGTTCAATTGCAGCTTCAAGATCAAAAAAAAGCTACAAAAGATTTCAAAAAAGCCTATCAATATGGTTTTGAAAAAGCAAAAACAGTTTTGGATGAACTTGATTTATCCTAGTCGTTCTTGGTATAGTTGATAATTTTCATCATCATATTTTAACTTTGGGTTAACTGCTAATTACCCTATTGATCTGCTTAAATTATTCCCCACAAAATTCACTCAAAGCCTGCTGTGCTGGTTCATGCCCCATATCTCTAGATTTAGAAAAATCACTACAAGCAGCCTTCGTATTGCCTGCTTTTAGTTTGGCAACCCCTCGATCAAAATAAGCAACCGCATCTCCTGGTTCTTGTTTGATTAAACGATTATAATCTTGAATAGCTCCTTTAAAATCATATAAATCAAACTTTGCGGCAGCACGAGCACGAATAGCTGTGGTAAATTGAGGGTTCAATTCTATCGCTTTGTCATAATCCTCAATAGATTTTTGAGACAATCCATTTTTAAAATTTGCCATACCTCTACTACAATAAGCCTCTGAATGCATCGGATCGAAAGCGATTACTTTAGACATGTCCCTGATAGCCAATTCGTAATTTTCTCCTTCTAACTGCGCCTCTCCTCTATGAAAATAAGCGGTAATATTTTCTCGATCCAATTTAATAACCTCTGTATAATCAGCAATCGCCTGTTCGTAATTTTTTGATTGATAATAGCCCCAAGCTCGATTAATGTACGCTTCCTTAAACGTAGAATTTAGTTCTATTGCTTTGTTATAATCTTCAATGGCATGCGTATAATCCCCCATTTCTGCTTTTACAATCCCCCTTTCATTATAAACAATAGCATTATTTGGTTCTAGTTCAATCGCTTTGGTATAATCTTGAATAGCTCCTTTGTAATTTCTCAGCCACTTTTTTGAAGTCGCTCGATTGATATAAATGGGAGCATATTCAGGATTCAAAGCAATAGCCTTATTAAAATCAAAAGTTGCTTCTTGTTGGCGTTTCATTTTTACTTTAGTAACAGCTCGTTGAGCAAAAGCACGGGCATCCTTCGGATTCATCTCAATAGCCTTGTTGTAATCCAACAAAGCTTTTTCATACTCTTCCATGGCATCATAAACCAATCCTCTCACCACAAAAGCATGTGCATCTCCTTCATAAATTTCTATCGCTTTGTCTAACTCTTTCAAAGCTGCTTCATATTTGCCCAAGGCAGCCAAACTATTTCCGATTCCAACATAAGCATATGAATTCATCTCATTGCTCATAATAGCATTTTTAAAATCCTCAATCGCTCCTTTGTAGTCGCCTAGACTTAATCGGCTCCGACCTTTGCTATAATAAACATTGATAAACCTAGGGTTTAACGCTGCGACTTTCTCAAAATCAGCTAGTGCCTCTGCATACTTGCCCAAACTCATATAAGTCAGCCCCCGACCATAAAAAGCGTAGGTATAACTCTTTTTTAGTTCAATCGCTTTGGTATAATCCTCTATTGCTGCTTCAAATTGCCCCAACTCATATTTTGTAGTGGCTGAAGTGTAAAACTCTTGTTCGGTTTGGGCTTGTATCAATTGGGTAGCTATTATCATCATAATAGCAACTATTAAAGTGCTTTTTTTTCCAGTATTCATGGAACTGTTTTATTTCGTGTTTGGTATTTCTTGCGGGGTATTGGGCAGTGCCAATTTTAGTAATTTGAATAACTATTGAGCTAGTTGCAATTATCAAACCATTTCACTCATAATCAATACATTTTCATTTTTTAAATATCAAAAAAACGATACTAAATTAGGTTCTAATTACAATATCAAAACGATTACAAAGGTACAATATTATTAGCAATAAAAAATCATAAAACTATTGACAACAAAGCACACTGATTTTATTATAATATTTACAAATAAAATATTAACCCCAAAATCATTTTCCTAGAAATAACATGCACTCAATATCTATCCCTAAGTCGCTTCCTTAATAATAATGTTGTTACTATTAATAGCCCCTATCTTTACAAAAAATAATTCCTTCTACCAACAAGATAAGAAGAAGCTTTGGAGCTCCTTAAAATTCATTTCCTAAAAAAAATAGCTCATTTCTTTGACTTTCTGAAAAAAATATTTATATTTGTAGTTCATGGGTTTTAGGGTTTAGTTTTCTGGTCAAGTTGCTTCGGCAACTTGGCCTTTTTATTTTTATTACATCCCCTATTCTACCACCAATACACTCTCTAAAAATACGTTTCAGTAACTTCTTTAAAAGGGTACTTTTTTTGTAAAAAAATTACCCTAAAAAATCAAAGCCAAAGAAAACTTTTGGTACTTTTTTTGAGTTAATATTATATAGAGATCAATGTAGTGTCTTGTTTCTCCAAAAAAAACAAGATACACTATATCTTTTTACAAAAATTTATTTTTTCACCTTCAAAACAGAGTCTTATGCTAATTTTGAGTTTATTCTTTGCGGTTGTTTTAATGCACATCGGTAAGGACATCTCGGAACAAGGTGTAAGCGTTTATCAAAGCCCTAGATTTTGGGTACAAGTCCTTTCGATGATGCTTATCACTGGTATATCCGTCTTGACCTAATCAGAACATAACATAACCAACACTATCCTATTTCTTTCTTTGCCTTAGAATGATACCACTGGCGGAGCACCCAATACAAAACAAAACCTACTGGTCCGTACAAAAAGGTACCAATAAGGCAAGGAATCAATAGAAAATGTGTTATTCCTCTCTTTTGAGCATCAACTACCTCCCACATACCTACAAATAAATCAAATGCAAGGTAGTGAATCCACCCAATCAGCATAACTTCATCTCTTGCAAAAGCTGCTTTAATTCCAGCCAAAGACATAAAATCTACTGGACTTCCACTAGAAGGCGAGCACAAGGTCATCAATAAAAGTATTAAATAAGCAAAACCTAAGAGAACAATTGGCAAGTGCCAGTCAATCATTTTTTGAGTTCCCTTCCATTTTGGGAAACACAGCAATAAAGCCCAAGGGAGCAATACTGCTGTGTTAAAAAGCTTGAATAATAATGCTGTATCCATGATTTATTTTTTCTTAAGACTCAAATCCATGCTTCTAAAAGAATGTGTCAAGGCGCCAACAGAAATAAAATCCACTCCTGTTTCTGCATATGCACGGACAGTTTCTAAAGTAATGCCGCCTGAAGCTTCTACTTCAAATCGCCCATCAATCAAAGCCACTGCTTTGCGCATCGTATCTGTATCAAAATTATCTAACATAATTCGATTAATTTGCCCTACTTCTAGAGCTTCCTGCAATTCTTGCATATCTCGCACTTCCAAAGTAATTTCCAAATCCAAATGCTGTTCTTTTAAATACGCTTGTGTTTGATTGACCGCTTTTGTAATGGTGCCACAAAAATCAATGTGATTATCCTTAATCATAATTCGATCGTACAAACCAGTTCTATAATTGGTTGCGCCACCAATTCGAACAGCCCATTTCTCTAAGAAACGCAACAGAGGAGTCGTCTTGCGTGTATCCAAAATTTGAACATTCAAGCCATCTACAGCATCTACAAACTGTCGAGACATTGTCGCAATACCGCTCATTCGCTGCATAGCATTCAAAACCAAACGTTCTGTTTTTAAAATTGCTTGACTTTTTCCTCGTACCTCAAAAGCAATGTCGCCATATTTGACAGGCGTTCCATCTTCAATAAATATCTCTATCTCAAAATCGGGATCAACATGCTGAAAAATTTTTTTGGCCAAGGCTACACCTGCCAAGATTCCTTCATCTTTAACCAATAATTTTGCTTTTCCAATCGCCCCTTTGGGTACACAAGCCAAAGAAGTATGATCACCATCTTGAATATCTTCGTGTAAAGCATTGGTTATAAAATTGAGCAATTCTTGGTCGTTTATTTTATTCATAATAATTTATATTTTTCATTCAAAAACAAAGGATACTTATTTTACATTTTAAGCAAAGCTAAACATTTTATCTTTTGAACACAAGATTTTGACTGAATGTTCCAATAGGGACAACTATTTTGAACCTTTCTTTGTTCTTATGTAATCATTTATTAATAGTTAGCTGCGCTGCTACTATGTGGTTTCAACGAACTATTGAAATTTATAAGAATTATAATATTAGCTGATAAAACACTCGTTCGAATCACTCTAATAAATGTACTAATACGCTAAGAATGACTACGAATGGAAGTAATGAGCAGTAAGCTGTTCTAATTTTTTTATTAAAACTTAAGTGGATTGAGAAGATTCAGTGCTGAGTTAAGCTTTTAATAAAAAAATTAAGCTTGGTCATTTTTGTGTTACATCATTTAAAAATCACTTCTTTTTAAAAAGATTCTTCACAAAAAATCTTTTCTTTGAGGTTGTGGCAGTAGTAAGTAAATTAATTTAATTATAATATTACTTCATGGGATAATTGCACCTGTTGACACCTGTTATCTATACGGTATTTTTGCTCTTAAAAATAATAGGATACAATCGTCAACTAAACGTTTTTTTTAATATATCGTAAAACCAAAAAACGATCTCAGGCAATAAAATGCATAAATTTAAGTGCCCCACAAAGTAATTATATAACAACAGTTCGTTGAAACCATGTAGCAGCAGTATAGCTAAATCTTATTCGTTTGATAATCAATAAATTCAAATCTCACAATACACTATTAATTATCACAGCAATAGAAATACATCTATTTTTTGTTAACTAAGCTTGCGATCTCATGACCATCAACCAACTACTAAATATAAAATAGCATAAGATGAAAATTGGAATTGTGTGCTACCCTACTTATGGAGGGTCGGGAGTGGTAGCAACTGAACTAGGAAAAGGCTTGGCTTCTAGAGGACATAAAGTGCATTTTATCAGCTATCGACAACCTGCTCGATTAGATGCCTTTCACGAAAATATTTTTTACAAAGAAGTTCGCTTTGCCAATTACCCTTTATTTGATTACCCTCCTTATGAAACAGCGTTAGCTAGCAAATTAGTGGATGTTGTCAAATACGACAAGCTAGATATTTTGCATGTTCATTATGCTATTCCTCATGCTTCGGTTGCTTATATGGCAAAAAAAATTCTCCTAAACGAAGGAATTTATATACCTGTTGTAACCACATTACATGGAACAGATATTACCTTAGTCGGAAAAGACCCAGCCTATGCGCCAACAGTTACTTTTGCAATGAATAAGTCCGATGGGCTGACAGCTGTTTCTGAAAGCTTAAAACAAGATACACTCAACTTCTTTGATGTTGCCAAAGAAATTAAAGTTATTCCCAATTTTATTGATTTTAACCGTTTCAAAAAAACAGACAAAGATCACTTCAAAAAGGCAATCGCCCCCAATGGGGAAAAAATTATCACACATATTTCAAATTTCAGAAAAGTCAAGCGTGTAGACGATGCCATTCGTATCTTTGACATTATTCGCAAAAAAATAGATTCCAAACTTTTGTTAATTGGAGATGGTCCCGAACGCCAAAACTTAGAACAGCTTTGCCGAGAATTAAATCTTTGTGACGACATTCGTTTTCTTGGCAAACAAGATGCCATTGAAGAACTCTTAGCTATTTCTGATTTGTTCCTAATGCCCTCTAGTAGTGAGAGTTTTGGTCTATCTGCTCTAGAAGCAATGGCTTGTGAAGTTCCTGTCATTTCTTCTAATGCTGGAGGCTTAGCAGAGGTTAATATACATGGCAAAACGGGCTATTTAAGCAATATCGGGGATGTAAAAGATATGGCTGCCAATGCACTCAAAATCTTTAGTACAGATGAAATACATCAAGCGTTTAGAAATAATGCTTTAGAACAGGCTAAAACATTTGATATTCACAATATCCTTCCTATCTATGAAGAATACTATCAAGAAGTAATTGATACCGCTGTGTATGCCAAGTAAACAATAACAACACTGTCAAGCAATTAAGTCATCAAGCATCATAGAGTTTTTTAAACACTATCTGTTTGATGACTTAACGTACATAACGCTCCACTTGGCATTTACGGTCTATAATTTTCTATCCTTTATTTCTCGAACACGTTGATTTGGACGAGCATACTCAAAACGAGCCAATTGCTTAGGAAAATGATACGCATCCAATCCACTTATTGCAACCGTTTCCGCTACATTCAAATCGACAAAACCATCTTCTTGCAAACAAATTTTGGGTACGATCATTTCTTGGATTTGACCTAAAATCAAAATGGTTCCATTTAATGTTATTGGAATCTCTTGCTTAAATTCCATCCCTATTTTTATTTGTGCCTCTTTCACATAAGGAGCACAAAAGTCATTTTTAAAAGTTGGAGTTAAGTTTGTTTTGTCAAACTCGGAAACTTCTGCTGGATATTTTGCAGAGGTATGATGTGCCGCTTTTATAATAGATGTGTTAACATGGTTAATCGTATAAAAACCTGTTGATTTTATATTCTCATAAGTACCCCGAAAAACAGTAGTTGGGCGTAATACAAATCCAATCAAAGGTGGCTCAGAGCCAAAATGTGTTACAGAACTAAAAATAGCTAAATTAGGTGTTTGCTCTGTTTTATCTATCGTTCCTATCAAGCTAGCCGACTTGTATCCTGTTATACTATTAACTAAATTGATTCGAAACAAATGCTCCATTTCTAGCAATTCTTCTCGTTGAATTACCCTGTTAATCATATCCTTTTTCTATTTTATAATTTTCGAATGGCTGACATTCCTCCATCCAAAGCAATTATTTGCCCTGTCATCCATGAAGATGTATTTTGCAATAAAAATACGGTTAATTGAGCAGCATCCAATGGTTGACCAATTCTTGCCAAAGGGTGTCGCTCCTCTGCTGCAGCGACTTGTTTATCGTTACGCAATAATCGAGCAGCTAAATCTGTTTCTGTAATGGAGGGCGCTATACCATTTACCCGAATATTGGGTGACCACTCCGCTGCCAAAGAACGAACAAGTCCTTCTATCGCCCCTTTTGCAATACTCACAGATGCATGAAACGCCATTCCCGTTTGAACGGCAACTGTACTATAAAGCACGACAGATCCTTCACTAGATGCCTGCAACCCTTTAGCATAAGCTTGCAAGACTTTTACAGCCCCCAAGACATTAATTTCAAAATCTGCCTGAAAGTCTTTTTCCTTTAAGCTTTTAAATGGTTTTAAATTAATGCTGCCTGGGCAATATACAAGACCATTTATTTTCGCTGAAATGGAAGGCAACACATCATTTAGAACATCACAAGAATAAAAATCAAAGTCTCCTTCTAACTCTGGCATATTTCTAGCAATAATATGGACGTGATGTCCTTCTTTGATTAAAAGTTCAGCAGTTGCTTTGCCAATCCCCCGACTCCCCCCAACGATGATATATTGTTGTTTCATAGTTCTTCATTTTTGTAATCAACTTTCATAATATCAAAACAACAGCCTTCTACTTATTATGTTGAGTTAAGAAGCGTTTTTTTTAAAGAATACGTCACCGATTAGTATGTGCTTTTGATACCAAACAACAGCAGCATAAATTAATGTTTCCAACAACGCTATATTATTTAAGTCTTTTTTTAGAAAGCTTCTAAATATAGTGGCAACATCAGGCAGCATAGTATTTAAACCTAACGTTTCTTAAAAAGAGATTCTCTTTTAAGGAAATCACCTATGCTTAACAAAAAAGCAATATAACAAGGTTTTTTTAATACCAATTACCCAGTTTTGGGGTCAACTAGAAACCTTCTTTTTCTAATTTTATTTTTTTTTTATTAATCATTCGTATATCAACTATTATTAACTTCACGTTTAATTAAAAATTAAGTCACATTTAATTCTATAAAAAAATAATCATGCAATACATCCTCCTACTTATTTGCTTTATTATAAGTCCCTCCCTAATTTTTGGACAAAATTCTGATACAGAAAAACGTATGCAAGAATTAGGTTTTGTCAAAGTGGACTTAGACGAATTAGCCAAACAGCAAACTGCTGATAAAAAAGCCTGTTCATCTTGTCCAATGAAACAAGTCAACACGACCACCTCCTCTCCTAAGATCAATCATGCCCATGAAATTGATAAGTTAAAAAATCAACTTCCTCATTTGGAGCAAGCGATTAAAGATGCTAAAGCTTCTACGAATGTAGATCCTAGTATGCTTCAGAAGTACCAAACAGCTTTAAAAAATACAAAAGATAGAATCCAAATTCTAGAAAAAGAATTGGCTCAATTAAAATCCTCCTATAGATAGTTCTCATTATTATCATTAAAAAATTTTGATTCAACTATCTACCATTATAATAAAAAATATGAAACAGATATATCAACTCTTCCTGCTGTTTGTCCTACTATTAGGAAGTTCAAACATAGTTGCACAAAGTGATTCTTGCTATAATGCAACTCCATTTTGTGATAGTGTTAACCAATACGCTGCTACCGTTAATGGTCCTACAGCTCCAACAGGCAACAATTACGGTTGCTTAGTCACCCAACCCAATCCAACCTTTTTTACCTTAACCGTTTCTCAATCAGGAACAATTGACATTACTCTACAAAACACTGCTGGTGTAGATATTGATTATATTCTTTGGGGACCTTATCCCGATGCTGCAACCGCTCAAAGCTTTTGTGGCAATTTAGGACATGGTACAATTGCCAATGGAAATGTCGTTGATACCTGTAGTTATTCTGCTGTAGCTACCGAATTTGTACAAGTATCTAATGCTGTAGCAGGCTCGGTCTACATTTTGATGATTACCAACTTTTCTAATCAGCCAACGAATATTTTTAGTACCTCCAATGCAGGTACAGGTAGTATTGGCTGTCCCTGTAATTTAGGTTACAATATAGATACACTTAATTATCCTATTAACAATGGATTTTTAACCGATACAAGTGTTGTTTATGGGCAGTACGTTGTTTGCCCCAACGATCAACTTGGGATACAAATAGGTGTTTCGGGCAATCCCACGGATACCCTTCGAATATATCAACCTTTTACAACCATCAATAGTGTCTTCCCTGGTGCCTCTTTGTTTACCGCATCAGGGCTAAACCACGATACGATAAGTATAGGAGCCGTTTTCACTCCAGATCGTTCTCATATTGGAACACAACAATTTGACATAGCGGTCCAATCAACAACGCCAACCAATACCTGTCAAGAAATTGTAACCATAGAAGTCATTGTTCCGGGAATTGACTTGCGGGATACGACCATATGCTCGGGGGATAGTATAAAAATCCCCATAGATACCTTCCCTGTCACTTATGTTGGTTTCTCTCAATATAAGTGGACGCAGATAGGAGGTATTCCTGCCACTATTTCTGATGACACCTTGGCACAACCCAGTATTTCAGCTCCTCCCCTCCCCGCTGGAGTTGCCTACGATTCAATTGTTTTAGAGGTTGATTTTAGTTACGGTGGTTGTGTCACAGTTGATACCGTAACGATTATTGTCATCGGTATTCCTAATGCAGAGTTTACCTATCCCAATACTGTTTATTGCCAACAGGGACCAAGCAATCCAACAGGAGTCATTACTGGCACCCCTGGCGGAACCTTTTCTTCCAATACAGGAGTCGTTTTTGTCAATACACAAACAGGGGAAATAGACTTGGCTAATACACCAGTTGGCAACCATAATATCTTCTACGAATTATCTAGTCCAGGAGGTCAGTGTGATGCTAGAGATACATTTAATTTGTCAATTATAGGGATTACTACCTTCGAAGCAACTGCAAGTGAGTATTTTATTTGTGACAATGAATTGGACACTGTCCAACTTAACTTAAATGTTGTTTATGGTGGTACTGCCCCCAGTAGTCCAACCTATTCTTGGACACCAACAAGCAATTTAAACAATCCTAACATTCAAAATCCTCTTGCATTTCTAATAGAACCAGATACTTTTGTTGTTAGTTACGATGATGGTGTTTGTGCTGTACAAACAGATACTGTCTCTATTTCTTCCCCTTATCCAGCTAATATTACAGTTAGTCCAGATGCTACGATTTGTAATGGTGCAACAATACAACTAGGGGCAAGCGTAGCAGCAAGTTCTGGAAATCAAAATTTCTGTATCCCTGCATCAACTACTATTGTTACAGAGAATACAACTTTAGTTACCCTAAATGTTTCTGGAGTTGCACCTAGCGTTATCAACTCAGCACTTATAGCTTCGTTAAGTACTCAATTGGGTATTAATATGAATGCCATAGGGCATCTTACAATTGATTTAATTGCTCCTAGTGGAGAAGTTGTTACATTAAGTAATCGAAATGGAGGACTGAACACAGCCTTTCCTTCTTCAACCTTCTCTTCTGCGGCTGGAAATGCAGCAATTACATCCATACCTTTCTTTGGAGGAATTCCTGCGGGTTCATACTATCCACAAGCAGGAGCATCGGGTTTTAATACCTTGATTGGTGCCACCACAAATGGTACATGGACACTAAGAATTGTACACAACAATTCAGGTTTAGGAACAACTAATGGAACTTTAACAGATTGGTGCCTTACTTTCCAAGATTTATCGCAAGCGACTTTCTCTTGGAGTCCTAATTATAATATTAGTTGTGTGGCTTGTGATAGTCCTTTTGTAAATCCAACGGTTGATACTGCTTATATGGCCATTGCACAAAATGCATTTGGCTGTAGAGATACAGGTATTGTTAACATCACAATTGATTCTGCACTACCTGCCCCAATTTTAACTTGTGGAAATATTACATCAACTACTGTTACTTTTAACTGGGCACTTATTCCTGGTGCAGCCGGTTATAGCGTTTCTGTAAATGGTAATACTCCTAATATTGTGGGAGCAACCGTAGATTCTTTCCAAGTTACAGGCTTAACGCCTAGTCAATGTGCACAAATTACAGTTTTCGCTTTATCAGGTACATCTTGTCAAGATGGTGACCCTGATTCGCTGACATGCTGTGCCGTTGGATGTACAAGCATTGATCCAATTACAATAGGTACCAGCGGTCCAACGACATTCTGTTTTGGGCAATCTGTAACATTAGATGCAGGAGCTGGTTATAGCTCTTATCAATGGTCTACAGCTGTGAACGACACCAATCAAACAGTTACCGTTACAACCACACAATTAGTTAGTGTTACAACTACTGATGCATTGGGTTGTTTGGATACTGGCTCTGTACAAATTACCGTTACTCCTGGTCCAACTCCGACTATCGTGCCAAGTGGTTCGACTACATTGTGTGCAGGCGATACCGTATTCTTAGATGCGGGAAGCTTTGCCAATTACGCATGGAGTCCATCTGGGAATACACAAGTTATTCCAGCAACAACAAGTGCGGTTCATGTTGTTACTGTTACCGATGCACAAGGATGTATAGGCTTCGATTCTATTATTGTAAATGTTGGTGCACCACTATTAACACCAATTACAAAAACAGACTTATCTTGTAACGGCACTGTTCCTGGTGATGGAACAGCAACAGTAGCTCCTTCTGGTGGCTTTACTCCTTATAGTTATAACTGGAGTACAGGAGCCAATACTGCAACGATTAGTAATTTAGTGGCAGGTACTTATATTGTTACAGTAACGGATAATAACAATTGTGTTGCTATTGATAGCATCGTTATCAATGAACCTACTCCAGTAGTTGCTACGACAACAGGAACACCTGTTAGTTGTAATGGAAGTAGTGATGGAATTGCTCGTGCCTTTGGTTCAGGAGGAACACCTGGCTACAACTTCCTGTGGGATGCGAATACAGGTAACCAAACAACAGCCTTTGCAACAGGACTATTACCAGGTACTTACTGCGTAACTGTAACGGATGCCAATGGTTGTACAGATACTGCTTGTACTGTTATTCTACAAACAACTCAAACCTTTAGTGCAGGTGGCGATACGACAATTTGTGAAGGCGATACAACACAATTAACGGCGACCTTGGCTGATGGTTATACATGGACACCTGCGGGTAGTCTAAATAATGCTAATGCGCAAAATCCACTAGCATTCCCAACAACAACTACTACTTATTATGTTACTGCTGATATTTTATCTGGTGTTAACATTATTTATAATGGTGATTTTGAAGATGGAGACGTTGGGTTTTCTAGTGCCTATACAGTAGGAACAGGAGGTCCATTTGGACAATTATCCAATGCAGGAACATATGCAATTAATACCAACTCAAGTAATACACATAACAATTTTTCATCTTGTACAGATCATACTTCTTCCTCAGGTAACTTTATGATTGTAAATGGTTCTACTGTTGCCAATCAAAGTGTCTGGTGTCAAACAGTCAATGTAACCCCTAACACCGACTATCAATTTAGTACGTGGGTTACTTCGGTTGAAGCAACAAACCCTGCTAGTCTACAGTTTTCTATCAATGGTGTCAATGTAGGAAATCCATTTAGTGCAAGTTCTACAACTTGTCAATGGAATCAATTCTTTGCTACTTGGAATTCTGGCACGAACACCACTGCTACAATTTGTATTGTTAATCAAAATATTGGTAATGGTGGAAATGATTTCGGTCTGGATGACATAGAATTTGTGCCAATTTGTAATATGGTAGACTCTGTTGTCGTAACGGTAAATCCTAAACCTACCATTACGATTAATAACAATACTCCTATCTGTGAAAATGATACGATTAATCTAACTAGTAATGGAGGAGTTGCCTATAATTGGTCTGGTCCAAATGCATTTACTAGTGCTCAACAAAATCCAACCTTATTGAATGCTGTTGCAGCAAACAGTGGTCAATATATAGTTACAGTAACAACGGCTTTGGGTTGTAGTGATACAGCATCTACTAATGTGATTGTTAATCAACATCCTTCCGTGACTATCTCTAATACCCCAGTATTGTGTTTTGGAACTAGTACAGGAACTGCAACAGCAAACGTTACTGGTGGTGGCGGTGGATATACTTATACTTGGAGTAATACACAAACTGTTAATCCTATTACTAACCTACCAATAGGAAGTTATCAAGTTACAGTAATTGATGCGAATGGTTGTTTTGATAGTGCCAGTACTACCATAAGCGAACCAAGTCAAGTAACAGCAACAATAAGCACAACAGCAGTAAGCTGTCATGGTGGTACGGATGGTACTGCAACTGCAACAGTGGGTGGAGGTACTCCAGGAGTACCTGCATATACCTACGATTGGGGGACAGGAGCAACAGCTTCTGCCACAAGCTCTGGTCAAGCCGCAGGCGTGCATACCGTAACCATATCCGATGCCAATGGATGTTCAATCACAGAAAGTTATACCATTACAGAACCTTCTGCCATCAGCTTTACCGTATCAAGTACATCGGCAAGCTGTAACGGAGCTTCTGACGGAAGTGCGACGATCAATGCTAGTGGTGGTGTCGGAGGCTTTAGCTACGCATGGAATAGCAGTGCACAAACGACAGCAACGGCAACAGGTTTACCAGCAGGGTTGCATTGTGTAACGGTTACCGATGGGAATGGTTGTACGGTTGATACTTGTATTCAGGTGAACGAACCAGCAGGCTTTAGTAATATCAATTTCTCTACCATCAACGTGAGTTGTTTTGGTGGCTCAAATGGACAAGCAACCATTAGTCTAACTGGTGGTGTCGGAGCATATACTTATAACTGGAGTAATGGAGATAATACCGCAACGGCAACAGGATTAGATGCCAATACACATAGTGTTACCGTAACCGATGCCAATGGATGTACCGTAACAGCAAACGTAATTATTACAGAGCCAACGGCTTTACAACTAGGATTTGATGTAGATTCGGTACAATGTAAAAACGGAAATGATGGTTCGGTAACAGCCTTAGTTACTGGCGGAACCTTCCCATATAGCTATCAATGGGATCCATCAACTGGAAGTGGTGGACAGGTAACTGCTACAGCAAGTAATCTAACAGTAGGAACTTATACAGTAACTGTAACTGACTTTAATGGTTGTACCATTTTAGGTAGTGCTACGGTCTTTGAACCATCAACGGTATTAACTGCCGCCATCATCAATCAACTAAATCCATCGTGTCATGGAAGTTGTGATGGTAGCATAGAAGTAGATGCACAAGGAGCAACACCAAATTACACCTATCAATGGAGCAACGGACAAAATACAAGCATCGCCACCAACGTTTGTGCTGGAGCACATACCGTAACGGTAACCGATGCCAATGGTTGTAGTGTGAGCACAGGTTCTGTCTTAACCGAACCAACAGCTATCACATTAAATCCACAAGTTCTAAGCAACTACAATGGTGCTGCCATTAGTTGTACCGGAGCTGCCGATGGATCGGTTGGTGTGGTTGTGGCTGGTGGCAGTGGTGGTTACAGCTATGTTTGGAGCCCACAAGGACAAAATACCGCCAACATCAATGGTTTAGTAGCGGGGACTTATTGTGTCACCGTCACCGATGTAGCCGGTTGTCAAATGGATACTTGCATTACCATTGCTGACCCAGTACAATTAGCAGCCACCTACACCGCTGTTGATGTCTTGTGTCATGGAGATGCCAACGGACAAATCTTAGTCAATGCCACTCCTGGAACAGGAACCTTAGGAGTGAATGGTTATGAATATAAAATTACAGGACCTGGTCAAACAGGCAATGTCTTTAGCAATATCAATACTTACAACAATTTAGGAGCAGGTTCTTACACCGTTTTTGTACGAGATGGAAACAACTGTGAGATTGCACTGCCCATCTCTATTGGAGAACCCGACTCTGTTTTAATTGATTCAGTTATCGTGACAGATGTTTCTTGTCACGGGACGGCAACAGGAAGTGCGACAGCTTATCCAAGTGGTGGTGTTGGCAACTATACCTATACTTGGTCAACGACTCCTGTTCAAACAACCGCTACAGCGACTGGTTTAGCAGCAGGCGTCTACTCCGTAACGGTAGCCGATGCCAATGGTTGTGATCGAGTGGAGGTGTTTAATGTCAACGAACCAACCGTTCTAACAGGAAGCATTAGTGCTGATCCTATCGACTGTTTTGGTGGCACCACCAGTGCTACAGCACAAGGTAGTGGCGGAACACCAATTGGCTTGACCGCTTATGTGTATCGTTGGTCGAATGGTAGCAGTGCCGCCACGACCATAGGATTAAGTGCAGGCGTACATTGTGTGACGATCACCGATGCCAATGCTTGTACGCATGTAGAATGTGTGACGATTACTCAACCCTCAACGGCAGTAAGTGCTAGTATTAGTGCCCAAACCGATGCTAGTTGTAATGGCACGGCAACAGGAACAGCCACGGCTCAAGGAACTGGAGGAACCAGTCCTTACACTTATCAATGGGATGCCGCAGCAGGCAACCAAACCACAGCAACAGCAACAGGTTTGAGTGCGGGCATTTACACAGTCGTGGTGAGCGATACGAACAACTGTACGGCACAAACAACCGTCACGATTAGTGAACCTTCGGTTGTTTTGGCAACCATCAGCAGTACAACTCCTGCCACTTGTAATGGACAAGGGACAGGAAGTGCGACAGCCACCGTTAGTGGTGGTGTTGGACCATACACCTATCAATGGGATGCTGCGGCAGGCAGTCAAACGACGGCAACAGCGAGTAATTTAGCTGGCGGTACTTATGTCGTTACGGTAAGCGATGCGAATGGCTGTACTGGAATGGCTACGGCAATAGTAACACAACCAACCGCTGTGCAAGCAACCATTATTAATACAACCGATGTTTCTTGTCATGGTGGTAATGATGGAACAGCCTCCTTGGCAGTACAAGGAGGAACACCAACGAGTGGGTACACCTTCCAATGGAGTGGTGCTCCTGGACAAAATAGCCCGAATGCCACAGGCTTATCGGCGGGTGTACAAACTGTTACGGTCAGTGATGCCAATGGTTGTTTTGATATTGATACCTTTACCATCAATGAGCCAAACGATGCTTTGAGTGGTTATATTACAGCTGCCAATGCGCTTTGTTTCGGTTCTTCTACTGGAGAATTGGGAGCGGTTATCACAGGAGGAACAAGACCTTATCAATACGCATGGAATAGCACACCGGTTCAAACAACTGTTGTTGCCGATAGTTTACCCGCAGGCACCTACAACCTAAGCGTGACGGATGCCAATGGTTGTTCTTTAGAACTAACCAGTACAATTGGAGAACCCACAGAATTGACAGTTAGTGCCACCGTTCTACAACATGTTTCTTGTTTTGGAGGAAGTAATGGAGCTGTTGCCGTGAATGCTACCTCTGGTGGAGTTGGACCTTACACCTATGTTTGGACTGATCCAAGTGGACAAGTAGGATTAAATGCGTCGAATTTGAGTGCAGGAGCTATTTCGGTAATTGTTACAGATGCCAATGCTTGTACGGCAATGGCAACGGTAACCTTAACAGAAGGAACGCCCATCACGGTAACAGAAACAGTGAGCAACATCAGTTGCCATGGTTTGACCGATGGTTCCATCAACATTACTGGTTCGAACAAAGTATTGGTGAATTACAGCTGGTCAAATGGAATGGTGAGCAATCCTGTGACAGGCTTGGGTGCTGGTAATTATACAGTAACGGTAACGGATGCCGATGGTTGTCAAGAAACGTTTAACTACACGATAACAGAGCCTGCTCCAATTAGCTTGAGCATAGCTTCAACGAATAGCATCTTGTGTTATGGAGATGGCAATGCAGCTGCACAAGTGACAGCAACTGGCGGAACGAGTCCTTACAACTACAATTGGTCCAATGGTGCGACAACACGTACAGCGAGTAATTTGACACCAGGGACTTATGATGTAACAGTGACCGATAGTAGAGGTTGTTTTGAAACAACAAGCATCTCCATCGTAGAGCCAGAAGAATTGACTATTACAGGCAATACGACAGGCACATTGTGTGCAGGGGATCAAACAGGAACCTTGACCGCATTTGGATCAGGAGGAACAGTGACAGTTGGTTTGTTAGAATACAGTATTGATGGCAGTACGTGGCAAAATGGTAATATCTTCTCTGGCTTGGCGTCAGGAATTTATACCTTGTCGGTTCGAGATGAAAATGGCTGTGTTGCGGATACCATGTTGGTGGTAGAAGATGCAGATCCATTCTTTATCACAAGTATGACAGGCGATACAACCATCGAATACTTGGATAGCTTGACGATAGCAGCTAGTTTGAACGATACGGTAGGAGTGACTTACAGTTGGCAACAAATTTCTGGAGCAATGGGCTTGGTAACAGACAGCAGCTTTAGCTTTGGAATTAGACCACAGGATGCGGTACAATATCAATTTACAGCAACAAATAGCAATGGCTGTTCAGTGGATAGTATTGTCATGATAGAAGTAACCAAATTAAGAAGAGCGAATGCTCCAACAGGCTTTACGCCAAATGGAGATGGGGTGAATGATTACTTCTTTATTCAAGGTGGTTCAAAAGTTCAGACCGTAACGATCTTTAGAGTGTACGATAGATGGGGAACTTTGGTCTTTGAGGGCAACAACTCGGAGATTAATGTACCAGAACAAGGATGGAATGGAATCTATCGTGGTCGTCCAGCTCCTTCTGGAACATATACTTGGTATGCTGATGTCTTGTTTAAAGATGGACATACAGAACAAGTGAAAGGGAATATTACCCTTCTCAGGTAATAATCATTAATATTATTATAAAAAATTAGCCACTAGAAAATAAAATCTCTAGTGGCTTTTTTTATCTCATAGTGATCAATAATAACAATTCGTTGACTCCTACAATTCTATTACCTGATCGTTCGCTACGCTCATAAGATCACTATTACTTAGTTCTTTAATCTCTATATTTTGATTTTGTTAAATACCATAAATCCATTTTCAATTGGACAAAAAAAAATGCTACACTCTATGAGCATAACATTTTATGATTTATTCTAAGTTAATAAATTACTCTATCAAACTACTCAACTTTATGCAAATTTACAACAGGCACATATAACTGTCCTTTTTCGTTGAATCGCCCAATAACGATGCGTTGAACTTCCGAAGTGCCTTCATAGATTTGTGTAATTTTCGCATCACGCATCAAACGCTCTACGTGATATTCTTTTACAAAACCATATCCTCCATGCACCTGTACAGCCTCAACTGTTGTGCGCATAGCTACTTCAGAAGCATATAGTTTAGCTTGAGAACCTGCTAAATCATATTCCATGTGTTGGTCTTTTAACCAAGCAGCACGATATACCAACATTTTAGCAGCTTCTATTTCAGTTGCCATAGTAGCCAACTTAAAGCTAACACCTTGATGCTTAATAATTGGCTTTCCAAAAGCACTGCGCTCTTTGGCATAAGCAGAAGCTAATTCATAAGCACCTCCTGCAATTCCTAACGCTTGTGCAGCAATCCCTATACGACCACCAGAAAGCGTTTTCATAGCAAATTTAAATCCAAAGCCATCTGCTCCAATACGATTTTCTTTAGGAACTTTAACATCATTGTACATGATAGTGTGCGTATCTGAAGAACGGATTCCTAGCTTATCTTCTTTAGCTCCAATTACAACACCATCCCAATCTGTTTCAACAATAAAAGCATTAATTCCTCTGTGTCCTTTCTCTACATCCGTTTGTGCAATTACTAAGTGTACTCTAGATGTTCCTCCATTTGTAATCCAATTTTTGGTACCATTCAAAACATAATGGTCGCCCATATCAATCGCTGTTGTACGTTGAGAGGTAGCATCAGAGCCCGCTTCTGGTTCAGATAAACAAAAAGCACCAATCCATTCACCAGTGGCTAATTTTGTCAAATACTTTTGTTTTTGTTCTTCCGTTCCATACTCCTCTAATCCCCAACAAACCAATGAGTTGTTAACAGACATACAAACAGAACAGGAGTTATCTACTTTAGAAATTTCTTCCATAGCCAACACATAAGAAAGTGCATCCATTCCTCCTCCCCCATACTTAGGGTCAACCATCATCCCCAAAAAGCCAAGTTCCCCCATTTTTTTGAGTTGCTCAGTAGCGTGAATCATTTTAGAATCGCGCTCAATAACGCCAGGTAATAGTTCTTGTTGTGCAAAATCACGAGCAGCCTCTTTTACTGCTAAATGCTCTTCGGTTAATTCAAAATTCATAAACCTTGTGTTCTATATAGCATAGCCTTATGGCTATCACTGGTTAGTAAAAAGGATTGTTTATTATAAAATTTAGTACTTTTAAGAATTAGTCCTCCGTATGCACTAAATTTTCGACAAATATAAGATTTTAATTAAAAAATTAAGAATTATTTTCTTTGCTCTATATTGCCCATAGAAAATAACTCTTAACCTTCCCTCAAGTTACTTAACTTCTTTTCTTAAGTTTTAACAAAGTATGATAAGAATCTCCTATGAGTTCAAATGTATCCACTACTTCAAATCCTGTATCTACAGACATTTTTTTCATCTCTTCTGAATGATACATTTTGCTATTTCCATTAGCAATACAAGTAAAGTAAAGAGATGTTCCTACCAAACAGAATTCACTTGCAGGGAATCGTTGGTTATTCCAAAATGGCTCTAAAATGTAAACAAAAGCATTTTCGTCTACAGCATCATGTACTCGTTTTAAAATAGATAAAATTTCATCCGAACTAAAACAATCTAAAAACTGACTCATCCATACCGTATCTGCACCTTTTGGAATCGCTTGTTCTTCATCTAATAGATTGATTTCAAAATAGCTGATTCGATCCGAATAAGGCTCTTTGGCATTTGTTTCCTTCGCTACATTTAGCTGTCCAGGTAAGTCTAACATTTTTATGTTGACTTGATCGTTGTATTCGCAACAAGCTCTTGCCCATTTTCCTGTATTGCCTCCAATATCAAATAAATTGTGCACAGGCTCTTTAAATACAAGGTCTAAAGCATAAGGAAAAGCATCATCAGAATAAAAATGATCAAACTCAAACCAAGATTTTTTGACTTGATCTGGCAATTGAGACAAACCTTCGTATACTGTTGGCCAATCACCAAAGACTTTTAGACCAGCAGGTTTTCCTTCTACAATAGACTCTTTTAAATGCTCCAAACCTGCATAACAAACATCTTTAGCAAAATTCATATTAACCTCTGTCATTCGATCCGAACGGATAAAGCGTCCAACAGTTGTCAATCTGTATTTTTTTTCCTCGTCTTGCTCAACAATATTAATGCACAAACCAGCCTCTAAAAGAACTTTTACGCCATAATGTGACAATCCTGTTTGTTCTGCAATTTCTTCTAAAGTAAGTCCTACTCTAGCTTTAGCTATAACGTCTAAAATATTTAGTTCCTTAAGACATACTGTTGCGTGAAAAAAGATAGGTGCAAATGCTATTTTTTGCGCTTCATACTTTGCTTCAATAGCAGACATTCGATTTGCCATATTGTTTCTAATTTTAATCTTTAATGGTTATTTTATTTATAATAGTCCACTGTGTTGGCTACTTTATCATTTACAATGCTTTACACCCTATACTGCGTAAAACTTATATGACTTAGCATTAAACGACACCGTGGGTTATTGTTTATTAGAAAAGTTGTAAAAAACAGGCTAAATAGTTTGAACAAACCCATTCTTTTCACTCTGTATTAAAGGTTTAAAGGTAAAAGAACTATTAATTAAGTTGGTTATAATTCCTATATTTTAAGTAATCGTTGAGAAAAGTTATCTCCCTTATTTTTCAGGTTCCACTTATTTAAGAAAAATCATGTTTCAGCTCTTTGCCTTTCTTATTTGCTTTCATTGGATAGAAATTTCCCCCAAAATAGGTTTTATTATCGTTTTAAGGTATAGTAAATTGCTAATTTTTTAGTTTTTCAAAGAAAAACATCAAGTGGTGTTCTTTTTCATTTAACAAGCCAAGCCCTAACCACTTAATTATCAAAACAAAACACATTAAAAACTAAAAATCATCTACTACCCATTGTTTTTTAGACTATAAGTTGTTTTTATTTGTCAATTAATGACTTACAAAGGTAGGGGAAGGCTAAATTAAAACGGTTTTATATGTAAATATAAAATTATTGCAATGTGGCAATCTTTTTGAGCTTTATAATCGTTCCATTGGTATTAGCACTTATTTTGTGCATTTATCCAAAACATCAATCCAATTTTCCAAATATCAATAGTTTATTCGGTATGTTTCTTCGTTTAATCTTCCTTTTATTTTGCAGTTGTCTTTGTCTCGTATCTTTTGCCCAGCCTAGCAATGACGATTGTCACAATGCGACTCCTTTACCTATTAGTAGCAATTGGTGTTCTCCAGTTGCCGCTTACACCAATGTAGGAGCAACAGCATCCAATTTTCCTACTTCCCCGTGTTTTAGTAATAATAATGGAGATGTTTGGTTTAGTTTTGTAGCGGTAGGAACTGATATCAATATTACCGTAAACGGGAGTCAAGCACCAACACCAGGAGGCACACTATTGCGTCCTCAAATTGCTCTTTATACAGGCACTTGTACGAGTAGTGGTGGCACCTTATCACACTTGCAATGTCAAAATGCTTCTGCTGGAAATAACATTGTCGACTTGTACAAGGGGGCATTGGTCATTGGGCAAACTTACTTTTTGCGTATAAAAGGAAACTTGGGTAGTACTGGAACATTCCAGATTTGTGCTCAAAACTATAATGGTCCTGCCCTACCAGGCTCTGATTGTAATTCTGCATCTGTTCTTTGTGATAAATCTTCCTTTGTTGTTCAAAGCGTTGTAGGAGCTGGCTTAGATCCTGATGAAGCATCCAATAGTTGCCTGGGAGGTTTAGGAGGAAATTCTGAATCCAATTCTACTTGGTTTAAGTGGACCTGTGACCAAAGTGGCTCTCTGACATTTACGTTGACTCCTAATAATGCCTCTGATGATTTGGATTTTGTTCTTTACGAACTGCCCAATGGAATTAACAACTGTGTAGGAAAAACGGTACTTCGCTGTATGGCTGCTGGTGAGGCTGTTGCCAACTACCCCACCCCTTGTCATGGTCCTACAGGGCTAAGAGCCACCTCAAACGATACCAATGAACAACCTGGGTGCTCGCAAGGACAAGACAATTGGCTATCTCCTGCCAATTTAGTGGCAGGAAGGAGTTATGCCTTACTGATTAATAATTTCACCTCCACAGGCAATGGTTTTCAAATGGATTTTGGTGGAACAGCAACCTTTCAGGGACCTACTGCTGATTTTAATGTCTCTGCTCCTAGTACAAATTGTGCTAGTGAAACATGGACCTTTACAGATAATTCTAGTTTTGCCTTTGGAAATATTGCCAATTGGTCTTGGACATTTGGAACTGGTGCAAGCCCTGCAACTGCCAATACACAAGGTCCTCATAACGTGACCTATAATACTCCAGGTCAAAAATCGGCTGTTTTATCTGTAGAAACGACAGAGGGCTGTCTAGTGACACATGTTGTTTTGTTAAATGTCGATTCATGCTGCCAAACAGTCAATGCTTTACAATATACCACCGCCACTACAGATGTTTTGTGTCGAGATAATCCAGATGGTGTAGCAACTATTACTCCAACTACCACCCACCTAACGCCTTATTCTTACAGTTGGTCTACTGGTAATACAGGAAATACAATCAATAATTTGTTAGTTGGAAACTATATGGTTAGTATTTCGAATGGTATTTGTACAGCAGAAGAAACACTGACCATTGGAGGACCACCGCCTTGGGAATTGACAGATAGCATCGTTCGTCCTACCTGTGATGGAGGAACAGATGGTGCCATTTTAGTACTTAATAGCAATGGGTCAAATGGTGCTCCCTATCTTTATAATTGGGATAATACAGGATTTAGCACCAATACATCTTATAATAACCTATCAAACGGAACGTACAACTTGACACTTCAAGATAATCAAGGTTGTGATACCATAATTAGTTATCAAGTTCAAGAATTGGTTTTACAATTAGATCCTGTTGCGTCAGGGATTGTTCATCCAAGTTGCTTTGGTTATGCTGATGGTAGTATCCAAGTAGTGGCACAAAACGGCTTAGCCCCTTATTCTTATATTTGGAATCATAATGCTACAGGAGCACAATTAAATAACCTGCCTGAGGGTACCTATACTTTAGATACCGTATGGGATGCCAATCGCTGTAGGACATGGGCACCTGTCAATTTTACGCTAACCGCACCTGATTCACTTCAAATTGTACTCGATAGTGTAGAAGTTAGTTGTACGGGAAATCCCAATGGTGCTTTAATTCCTATTGTATCAGGGGGTACCTATGCTTATCAGTATCAATGGTCAACCTTCCAGTCGGATTCTATTGCCACCAATTTAAGAGCGGGCAACTATCAACTCACTGTAACAGATGCTAATGGCTGTACTAAAACCATCCAAACTAGTTTGACGGAACCTCCTATTCTTCGAGTCAACTACGATGTTCAAGATGTTAGTTGCTTTGGATACTCTGACGGACGTATTCGGATTATTGGACAGGGCGGTCGTCCTGGATATACCTATTCTATGGATGGCATCAACTTTAGTTCGGTTGATAGCTTTGCGGTTCCTGCTGGAACTACGTACAAATTATACCTACAAGATGCTGCTGGCTGTAGAGCTGAATATAGTCCTGTTGTTGTCCAAGAACCCGACTTATTAGTTGTTGATGCTGGACGAGATACTACCATTGAATTGGGTGCCACCTTAGACGTAGAAGCAAAACTTAGTTTTTTTGATTATTATACCTATGATTGGTCTGTTAATACAGGAGACATAACTTGTCCTCCTTGTCGTAAAACAACCATACAACCAGTCGATGATCGTAAGTACTATAGCGTTTTAGTAACAACACAAGCGGGATGTATTGCTAGGGATTCTTTTTTAGTGGTTGTTGAAAAAGATCGAGATTTATTTATCCCCAATGCATTTTCTCCTAATAATGATGGGCAGAACGACATCCATGATGTTTACAGTGGCAATGATGTGGCAATGATCAAACGTTATTTGATTTTTGATCGATGGGGGGATTTAGTTTGTAACAAAGAAAATATCCCTAGTCATTGGAAAAACTTTGGATGGGACGGCACTTTTAGAGGTCAAAAGTTGCAAACAGGAGTTTATGTTTATATGGTTGAGGTAGAGTTTATTGATGGCGCCGTTATTCGATATTCTGGCGACTTAACGTTATTCCGATAATTCATTCTCTTTTTTAAATGCTTATTCTAATCTATTCTTTCATTGCAATAGGAGTTCCTTTAATCCAATGGTTCATCAATTCAATGTTATCCAATAAGTTTCCAACAACGAATAACTTTGATTTTCCTAACACAATGGATTCATTCCAAAGTTCTTTACGGACTTGTTTATTACCAGAATAACTAGCATGTACAAAGTAAAGGTTGTTTTTAGTATTCCACAAATAGCCAACATGTGTGTCTAATCCTACGATATAAATACCACTAGGTTGTGTATCCAAATAAGCCTTTAGTTTGTTTAATTGATTAAATGCTTGAATACTTTTCTTCGGACATAGGGTTCTGATAATGATAGAAGCAGCTTGCTGAGCTAATTTTACTCGTGGTAGTGTAAAACCACAATGCTCAAGTGTTGTGGTTACAAAATAGCCGCAAGCAATTTTCCCTTTTCGGGGCTTCTCTGTTGTACCGTTAAAATCCCAAGTTGTACCATACCAATAAGAAAAAACGCTATCTGTTAAAGTAGTATACAAATAGTTTTTAGCCATTTTTTGAAGCGTTGGTAGACGTTGTGGGTGAGATTTCCATTCTTTTTCAAAATCTAGCCGCCTCTTATGAATCGTATGTTTAGCATTGCCATAAGCCAATAAATGTGCTTCAATATCAAAACTTTTATAAGCTACATATTCCTTTATGGCAATACAAATAGTAATGCTAATGATTGTTGTCCATATCAGTATTCGATTCATGTTATTGAATTGTTTTTGGCGTTGCATCTACTTTTTTCAAAGACTTTATAGAGCCCAAATCTTTTAGAGCAACCTTGCGTTCTTTACTCTGCCATTTGCCTAAGTGGGTACGCATGCGCTTAGCTACAGATCGCATCGCTTGTACTTGACTTGTTGTTATATCAAAGTAGACTTGAGGACTATCTTCAAATGCTGTCACAGGCAATACTGCATACGTCCAGTCAAAGCCTTCTCTTAAATCCATATTATAACGTCCTTGTATATAGCGCCAAGCTAAAATATAATCATGCGCTCCAATTGTAGTTTGGTTTGTTTGGCTATTTTTTACTAATTCTAATTCAAAGATAAGACCAATATCCGTATTTGTTCGGTATTGATTAGAGATAAAATTTCCTAAAGAGTAGGTGACCAATACTTCTCGAAAAGTAGAAGAATCTTCTTGCCAAATAGTATCTGTCTTAATTGGTTGTATGACATGAGGATGCGCCCCAATGACAACATCTACCCCATTTTCCCACAAAAACTGCGTATATTCAACTTGACTTCTATGTTCGTTTAATTTGTATTCTTTTCCCCAATGCATAATGGCAATAATCATATCAGGTTTTGCCGCTTTGGCTTGTACAATATCCTTATAAATTTGATTTTGCTCGATCATATTGACAATACAAGGCTCTTTGGTTTTAAGCCCATTCGTTGCATAAGTATAATTAATAAAAGCCAAGCGAAAAGTTGTTCCATCCACTTTTTTCTCTACAATTAAAGGATAAAGAGAGTCTCGCTCTGCTTGGTTTTTGAAGGTTCCTGTATGTTTGATTCCTAGAGAATCTAAAACATCTATGGTATGTGTTAAACCGTATTTAAATCCATCGTTGGAATGATTGTTACAAGTTGTCAACAAATCGAAACCTGCATCTTTTAAGTACGCAGCTAAGATATCTGGCGACCGAAACATTGGATATCCCGTATAACGCCCTTTGTTGCTCAAAGTAAGTTCCAAGTTTCCAATCATCAAGTCTGCTTCCTCAAAAATAGGTTTAACATACCTAAAACAAGTTTCATAATCAAAATCACTCATATCCCTACTCTTCATCTTAGAAGGCTCGCCAACTGCCGCACGAATTTGGTTGTCGTGTCCCATGATATCTCCCACAAAAGTCAACTTTATCCGATGCAAACTATCTACTAACAATACTTCTTTGGTTGAAGTGTCGATTGGTTGGTTAGCTAAATTTGTAATAGTAGTTGGAGTATCCACATTCGTACACGATAGTGTACAACTTGCCAGTAGAATTAGATAAGAGGTAATTTTCATAGTTATTTTATTAAGCAGCTGCCATTAATCATAATTCAATCATACTACTAATACAACAATTCTCAATCAAAAATATTTGGATAAAATACAAAAACATCTGCACAGTTCTATCTAAAACAACATAACATTCTAACTTACAAGCGTCAACACCTTATAAGTCCATAGAAAAAACACCTTGCAAGCAAGACAAAAGTAATTCCTGTTTTTCAAGAAAAACACTTCCTTTTCTATTTTTTTTGTAAATTCGCAAAGCTTCTGTTTTGAAGCTAATTTTAAACGATAGAAATCCCTCCACTAACATAAATATATAATTAAGACTATGAAAAAAATACTGGTTGCTAATAGAGGAGAAATTGCCATGCGTGTTATGCGTACTTGCCGTGAAATGGGCATCAAAACGGTAGCTGTTTATTCCGAAGCTGATAGAAATGCTCCCCATGTTCGCTATGCTGATGAAGCCGTTTGTTTGGGTCCTCCTGCCTCCAACCAGTCTTATTTATTGGGAGAAAAAATTATTGCTGTTGCCAAAGAGCTAGGGGTTGAAGGCATTCATCCAGGGTATGGCTTTTTGAGCGAAAATGCTACTTTTGCCAAACAAGTTACAGATGCTGGTATTACTTTTATTGGTCCCAAACCTCATGCTATTGAGATGATGGGAAGTAAATTAGCTGCGAAAGAAGCTGCGAAGGCAAATGACATTCCATTGGTTCCTGGTACAGAAGAAGCCATCGAAGATCCTGAACTAGCAAAAAAAATTGCCCTAGAAATTGGCTTTCCTATTCTAATCAAAGCTTCTGCTGGTGGTGGTGGAAAAGGAATGCGCGTCGTTGAAAAGGTTGAAGAACTAGACGAGCAAATGGAACGTGCGATCTCTGAAGCGCAATCTGCTTTTGGCGATGGTTCTGTTTTTATTGAAAAATACGTGACCTCTCCTCGACATATCGAAATACAAGTATTGGCCGATACACATGGCAATGTCATTCATTTGTTTGAGCGAGAGTGCTCCATTCAACGCCGTCATCAAAAAGTTGTAGAAGAAGCTCCTTCTATCGTTTTAACACCCGAATTAAGAGATGCGATGGGTGCTTGTGCCGTACGAGTAGCTCAATTATGTGATTATGTTGGTGCTGGAACTGTAGAATTTTTATTAGAAAATAATAAGACGTTCTACTTCTTAGAAATGAATACACGTTTGCAAGTAGAACATCCTGTAACGGAATTAATCTCGGGTGTTGATTTAGTTAAACAGCAAATTTTGATTGCAAGAGGCGAAAAGCTAAGTATTCAACAAGAAGATTTGAGTATACAAGGTCATGCCCTCGAACTTCGTGTTTATGCAGAAGATCCTGTTAATAACTTCTTGCCAAGTATTGGAAAATTAAGCACTTACAAAATTCCTAAAGGAACAGGCGTACGTGTCGATGATGGTTTTGAAGAAGGAATGGATATTCCTATTTATTACGACCCGATGATTTCCAAATTGATCACCTACGGCAAAGATCGTCAAGAAGCTATCCAAAGAATGCTGCGCGCCATTGAAGAATATCATATTGACGGCTGCGAAACAACACTACCATTTGGAACCTATGTACTGCAACACGATGCTTTTGTTTCTGGTAATTTTGATACTAACTTTGTCAAAAAACACTTTGATCCCAATGCACTAGTCCAAGAGGATGATAAAGAGGCAGAATTGGCAGCTAAATTAGCAGCGTACTTGATGAATTCTAATAAACAACAAAGTACGGCAACAACAACACAAAACACTCAAAAATCTAAGTGGGCGGCTCGCAAATGGAGCTAAGTAACGATAAAAAATAATCTTTCAATTTGCCTAATCTTTTTGAAAACGTATTTTTTGAACGTCACTAACATCCCCTTTTACAATACTCCGTATATGCTTTTGCTATTGTAACAAAACATATACGGAGTTATCAATAATGCTCCGACAAGGCATCTACCAACTTATTGGGCTAATCATTGCGACGCACCTTTACAGCATTTTCTTTATCTCAGAAGGATTTTTTCCAAAATACGTCTTAAATGAACGACTAAAGTGTGCCAAATCTTCAAATCCCACTTCCAAATAAACATCTGAAGGAGTCTTCTGGGTTTGGATTAACAAGCGCTTTGCCATTTCCAAACGTTGCTGCTTAATCCATTTGTGTGGAGATTGTTGGTAAATAGCCTTAAATTCTCTATTAAACGTAGAAAGACTACGCCCTGCCATTCTAGCAAGTTTTTCGAGTGGTATGTTGTATATAAAATTGTGCTGCATAAAACTTTCTAAATCCGCTCGTTCAGGTCTTGTGTATTCTTTTAAAACAGTCAACAAATCAGGGCGTGATTGAGCAATAGCCATCAACGCTTCCATTGTTTTTAGCTCAACCATTTGACGATCTAATGTCAAATTGCCTTCTACATATGCCCATATTGAATCCATTAATCCTTTTAGCAACGTATTGTAGGGCAAATGGACAACACACTCTACACGTTCCAAAGTATTGCTTTGAACAGGTAAGTTTTGTATGACTTTTTGTAGAAATTCATCTTGCAAAACGAAAGCAATCATTCTAGCACAGGACTCCCCTTCGCCCCAAGTCTTAAAACACTGTCCATTAGTATACTTACGAATTAAAGCAAAAGAGCCTTTGGCAATAATATAAACTTCCTCATTCCGTTCCAAGGTCATTTGCCCTTCTTGCAAATAAATCAAGACATTGCTAGGATAATAAATTGTGTGCGGTTCTACTAGTAGTGCTTCTACTGATGCTGCAATTTGCATCTGTTCGCACTCGATTGTTTTCATTATTGTTTTTTCCATAGATTCAAATATAATTCATTTACAACCAACTTATTTGCCTTTACTTATCAAAATACTTGCTTTTTTCTGTCAAAAGAGTTTTAGCTTATTAATAGGAGGAAATAGCCTACCGATTACCTCTTAAAATCCATAGATAAATCTTACTTCTCATTACTCCGTTGAAAAATCGTATTAGTTTACTTCGTGAGCGCTACGGGTTCGTAGGAAAACTAAAAAATCAACGGAGTATTAACTTCTATACTTGGCTTTTTAAATTAATGTCTCTATTTTAGTTACACATTACATCCACTATACATTAATTTCCAACCTATTAAATCTTTTAATTTAATTTATTAATCTACTATATTGTTATGATTAAAAGCAGTACACAGCACACTGTCATTTGGTAACCTGCTGCTTATTCAACCGTCAATCTACAAAAGTTGGAAAGATTTTTATTCTTAAATAATTAAATAAACAGTACAATGAAAAAACAATTTCTATCGGTCTGTTTTGTGCTCCTTGCAACCATATCCTACGCACAAAACTACCAACTCATTCTACCGACCAACGAGCAGCACTTTTTATATGCTCACACTACAGGCAGTCCCAATTATCATCAAGAAATTCGCTCTATACGAATTGACACTTCGGTCACTCAAGGGGCAGAAACATATTATTATAATCATAAAATATTAGAAGAAACTCCTACCAGCTCACTCTGCCTTGCAGATCATAACGACTCATCTTGGGTAGGTCATCAAATAATTGCCTCTAATAACGGGGATTATGTTTTTTTTAACAAGCAATTGGATAGTATTGTCATCAAAAGCTTAGCTCCTTTGAACGATACTTGGACTATATATAAATTTGGAAATGGAGACTATATAGAAGGGACTTTAGTTAGTATTGATACCGCCACGATATTAAACCATTTAGATAGTATCAAAACAATTCATTTGCAAGCAAAAGATGCAGCCAACAATATTATCGTTCATCCGATGAATACTAAAGTTTTGCAATTTTCTAAGCAAAATGGTTGGGTGCAATTTTTTGATTTCCATACCTTCCCTAATGATACCATTCCTTACCAGTTGGTAGGGAGTAGCGCCCAGCCTAATATTGGTATTAACAACCCAACCCACATCGACTTTTTTAATTTTAATGTTGGTGACGAAATTCATACTACTGGTGAGTATCGTCCTCAAGCAACTCCTTGGATTTTTGGTAAGCACAAAACTATTCGTACCGTACTTAGCAAAACAGTATCAACCAATCAAGATACCATTACCTATACGTATGAAGATTGCATTGCAAGGATTGACAACGATGCAATGCAAGGAAAACAGGATACTACATTTTTAACAGATACTGTTGTACAAAGAGTTATTGTATCCACTGATGTGAATAATTTGGGGCAACTTACCCATGAGCTTGCACCAGATTCTTCTGGTTTTAGTGTGACCTCTGTCAGAAATTTTGCAAGTCTCCGAAGACAAAAAGTTACTTTCAATTATTTTTATTATGATACGTTCAATAACTGCTGGACATTCTACTTTGACGTTTGGCCCCAAATTTGGATTGAGGGCATTGGCGGTCCTTTTGTGAATAGTCCTGCTCGAAAAAACATGCCTGTTTATTACAAAAAGGGCAATGAAACATGGGGCATTCCTGTTAACTGCTCGACGTTTCTAAATATTCCTACGATTGCGAATGAAGAACAGACCATTCAAATCTTTCCAAATCCATTGACAGAAACTGCGACCCTCCAAATTAAAAACTTTGATGCGATGGACAATTGGTCGTTGCGGTTGCTAGATGTAACAGGAAAAGTTGTCCGCTCTACTCCTATCCAAAAAGCAACACATCTATTGCACAAAGGAACGTTACTTTCTGGCGTCTATTTTTATCAACTTACGAATACGCAACAACAAAAACAATACACAGGGAAATTAATTCTACAAGATAATTAATGACACTAAAAAATTGGAGCCTATGACATAACAATAGACTCCAATTTTTCTTTTTTGACAACCGTATTGAGCAGTTTATTCCCTAGGATTAATCTATTAAAATTGCCTCTATTTTTCGCTCTAATACTTCATAAGAAGTATATCCACTAGACAATATTGTTTTCTTGCCTCCTACTTCCAATACTAGCGCAGGAAATCCACCAATATTCTGTTGGCTTGACAAGCTAAACTCTTCTAAGGCTTGCTTTTGAAAAACCTCTAGTTGCATTTTCTCATTAAACACAGCTTTATTGATACCCAACCGAGCAGCATAGTCTCCATACATCTCGATATCTTCAGGGTTTTTCCCATCCACATAGAAAGCTTGATGCAATAGCCCCACAAAAGGAATTACCTGTTGAGGGGAATCAGATTTCACCACACACAATGCCATTGCAGGATACAAGGAATTCATAATCATATTTCCCTGTTCCAAACCACGCTCAACAAAGCCCTTTCCAAAGATTACTCCTGTTGTAGACTCTACCGTTTTGTACGCTCCCGCTTTTATATAAGGAGCAACTTCATTAATAGGTCCTACTCTATCTCCCAAAAACAATCCGCCACTAATTACCTCAAAATCTATTTTGGCATGGTAGGTTTTATGAATTTCCTTAAAAACAGGGCTAAAACCAAAACACCAACCACATAAGGCATCGTAATAATAAGTTATTTTTATATTTTTCATTGTACTATTTTTAGCTTGAAAACTACTGTTCGTTAGCACAACAACTACAAGTATGATTAGTTTTGCTAAGTGATAAATTTTCCCCATTCTAATTTAATTATGCTTACAAGTTTAGTAGTTAGCTACGCTGCTACTTCGTGGTTTTAACGAGCTATTGAAGTTAGTTATAGCCATTTTTTTAGTTTAAAAAAGGCAATTGCTGCCAAGAAACTGCTGCCCATTAATGCTAGTGACAAGGGGTAACCATACTGCCAATGTAATTCTGGCATTTGTTGAAAATTCATCCCATAAATGGCTGCAATTAATGTTGGCAAGGAAATACAAACCGTTATAATGGTCAGACTCTTAAAAATTCTATTTTGCTCTAGATCAATCTTACTATTAATATTTTCTTTCAGATCATCCAATCGTTCAAAATTATATTGCAAATGTTCTGTTATAACGGCAATATCATCTAGTTCTACTCCTATTCGTTGATTAATGATTTTTTCTCGATCACCACTACGAATTAATAGTATTAAAATGCGCTGAAAGTTATTAATCGATTCTTTTACCAGTAGATTGTTAAAATTGAGTCTTGTAATCAAATCCAAATCATTCTCTACAAATTGCTTGGCTTCTAACGTTTTTAAAAAAAGCTGCTTAATTCTTTTTGAAATTAGCTCTGTTAAATCAGCATAGTAATCAGAGATGACACCTATCTGAAAAACGAAATGCTCCAAGTGAGAATTAAAATTAATACTATCAAAATCATAACGAGACTTTGTCAAATTTGTCAGATTTCGATCCATTTTTGTGGTCAAAAAATAAAAGACAACGTTACTTTTGATAATAATAAATACTTCTTCTTCTTCAAAAAACACTTGGGAAGAATAGCTAGGGATTGAAAAATTAAATACCAATTGGTTGGACAAATTTAAGAAGTGCGAACTGATTTCTATGTCCTCTTTTTGATTGAATATCGTTAGATTTAATCCAAACTTTTGCGCCAAAGCATTTAACTCATTTTGAGAAAAATCAATAATTCGTACGTTGAACAAATCTGTTAATTGGTAGGTAATTTCATCTACAGACTGGACCTTCTTAACCTGATTATCTTTAAAATAAAGTTCTATCATGGGAGTTGTCTACTTACACTTACATATATTTTAATTTCACGGTAACGGATTTATCTGTATTGCCCACCTCAAAATCAAAATCGTTAAACGTTGGAGCCAACACCCCACTGTGATAATAGTCTGAGAAACCAAACCCTTCTATTGGTAATAAAAAACCATAATCCGCTTTACCATTTTTATTTTCATCATCCAATAAAGCAATGCCATATTTTCCAGCAGGTAAAGGTAATGAAAACTTGACTATTCCGTTTTTCATGGTTGTTTTTTCTACCACTTTACTCATAAATGGTGTTCGCTTCGAAAAAGACTTGCCATCTTTATAAAATCCCAACACCAAGTTTCCTTTATTGTTTCGGATATTGGTAATCACAACTTCTACGATGGGGGTATTATCTAAGTAAGACCATGAAAAAGCCGTAGAAAAAAATAAGGCAATAGTAGATAGTAAAAAAATGCAGATTGGTTTCATTGTTTTAGAAATTATTATGTTTTAATGCTAGTAATAGTTCGCTACGTTGCTACCTTCGTGGTCTTTGAGTGATTGATAAGCTATGCTTGTTGAATTGCTTTTAAGCGTACGTTTTGTTTTGTTACAGTTGCAAAATTGCCAATCAGTTGTACATCATGATTAGCTATCGCATCCAAGACTACTTTAGCTCTAGCGTGTACATTATCTTCTTTAACATCAACTAACATAATTCCAGATTGAACCCGTTGGTTTTGATATAAATCTTGCGCAAATTCCTTATCTCCTGTCAAAAAAATATAGCCTTCACCGTTTGCTTTTTGGCAAAGTTTTTCTTCCGAAGTATCTGCATCTAACTCCGTAGCGTAATATACTTCATGTTTATTATTACGAATAGCCGTAATAACTTCTGACTCAACAGAACGATATGCAATAAATTTATGTACCATAGTATACAATAAATATTAAGAGGTTAAGAAATCAATAGGTTCGTTGGCAAACCTTCTCCGTTTTTGGGGTAAAACGCTATAAAGAACCATCTTATTTAAACAGAAAAAGACCGATACTTGTTGCATCAGTCTTTAAATTTATCGTATAACTTACTCAGTTTTTTTACATAAAGTATAATGGAGGAAAACGATCGGGCTGCGCTTCATGCATCAACGCATACACTTTTTCAAATACATCTTCCACACTAGGTTTTGTAAAGTAATCTCCATCTGATCCATAAGGAGGACGCACATCAGCGGCATGGATATTAACAGGTTCAGAATCCAAGGCATAATATCCTTTTTGTTCTACCAAGATTTTGTGCATCATATAAGCCGTTGCTCCGCCTGCAAAATCTTCATCAAACAAAACCAAACGGTTGGTCTTTTTAAGAGAATCTGCAATTAAGTGGTTGACATCAAATGGCATTAGAGACTGTACATCGATCAACTCTACCGAAATGCCCTCTGCTTCCAATTTCTTCACAGCCGCCTCTGCAATACGCACACAAGAGCCATAAGTCACCAAGGTGACATCTGTTCCTGCTTTTAATACTTCAGGAACACCCACAGGTACTGTAAATTCGTGTACATTGTCTGGCAATTGCTCTTTCAAACGATAGCCATTCAAACACTCAATAATCAAAGCAGGATCATCTGATTGCAACATGGTATTATAAAAACCAGCTGCCTGTGTCATATTTCTAGGCACCAAAAGACAAATCCCTTTCAAGCTATTCAACAACAAACCAATTGGTGACCCAGAATGCCAAATTCCTTCCAAACGATGCCCTCTAGTTCGAATAATGGCAGGTGCTTTTTGAATTGCATTAGAGCGATAGCGTACGGTTGCCAAATCATCCGACAGAGCCGATAAACTATAGATTAGATAATCTAAATATTGAATTTCAGCAATTGGTCTCAATCCACGCATAGACATTCCTATAGCTTGCCCCATAATTGTCCACTCTCGGATTCCCGTATCAAAGACACGTGCCTCGCCGTGTTTTGCCTGCATTCCAGCAAATCCTTGGTTCACATCTCCAATGTTTCCAACATCTTCACCAAAAGCAAATAAGCTCGGGTTATTGGTCAAGTGATAATCAAAACACGCATTTAGAATTTCAAAGCCATTTTTTAAAGGAGCATCATCGCTATATTGAGCGGGTACTTCAGGAATATTTAAAGCAGCATACTTAGAAGCACTGTATAAATTAGAAGTATAAGAATCTGTATGCTCTGCAATCAATTCATTTGCCCAGTTGCCCAATGCTTGAACAGCAGCGCCTTGTTCATTTTTAACTAAATACAGTGCTTGACGCACAGCTTTAACCACATCCTTATGGGTTGGGTCCAAGCTTTTAGCTAATTTTTCTTTGATGGCAGCAATTGCTTCTGCTTGTGCACTTTCGTTAACAAGTTGCCCTAACAACTCTTGTGCTTTGTTTAAATTAAATTGAATAGACGCATTAAACGCATTCCAAGCTTTTTTGATAGAAGCACGAACTTCTTTTTTAGCCTCTTTTTGGATAGCGTCTAGCTCTTCAAGAGTCGAAATTCCTTCATCAATCAACCATTGCTTCATTTGAACAATGCCATCTTTTTCTTTCTCGAATTTCAAACGCTCAGCATCCTTGTAACGCTCATGAGACCCAGAAGTCGAATGTCCTTGTGGTTGTGTGACTTCTTCTACATGAAACAAACAAGGTATATGATTTTCTCTGGTTTTGTCGATTCCTTTTTCAAAAACTGTACGCATTTCAGCATAGTTCCACCCTTTGGTGGTATAGATATCAACCCCTTTTTCACCTTCTTGAGTAGGTTGAAAACCAGCTAAAGCTTCAGAGATACTTCCTTTGGTTGTTTGATATTCTTTGGGAACAGAAATACCATATCCATCATCCCATACAAAAACGGCTAGAGGTACTTGCATCACTCCCGCAGCATTTAAGGTTTCCCAAAATACGCCCTCCGAAGTACTTGCATCTCCAATACAACAAAAAGAAACTTCATTTCCCTCTTTCGAAAAGTTCGTCCCTGTTGACAAATCAGGAGAAGTTCTATATTTTTTGGAGGCTAATGCTAAACCTAAGGCACGCGCCATTTGTCCTGCCGTTGGAGAAATATCTGCACTAACATTTTTGGTAGCAGTATGATCCAGCCACTCTCCTTGTTCATCGACTAAAGGCGTTGCAAAGTGAGAATTCATCTGGCGACCAGCAGAAAAAGGCTCATGTTTGGGATCTGCATGTGCATACAACTGAGCATATAAATTTTCGACTGTTGCCAAACCAGAAGCCAACATAAATGTCTGACCTCTGTAATATCCTGAACGAAAATCACCATTCTTAAACACCCTTGCCATTGCTACTTGAGCAACTTCTTTGCCTGCTCCAAATATGCCAAACTTAGCCTTTCCTGTCAAAACTTCCTTGCGTCCTAGCAAACTTGCTTCGCGACTAATACATACTGTTCTGAAATCTTCTAAAGCTTCTTGTTGAAACTTTTTGGAATACTTAGGAGAAGTATTTTTTGTTTTAGCTTGACTCATGCTTTTTTTCGTTTTGGTTACAATAACTTATCTCAACAGTTCTTTCTTATAAATACAACTTGTTATTCATAAAAATACCTTGTACACAACAATATTCTAAAATCATTTGTTTTTGATTTCCGAATATGGGTGCAAAAATATAACAAAAAGTTGGACCTATAGAAGCTAATCCAAAAATAAATCAAAAAAAATCAACAATTGCAGTTTTTTTGGCATAGCTGTTGGATATAGGAAGTGTAGAAGCATGAGTCAAACTAAAACTTTAGTTAAAATACTACTAATTCGCTAGGATTTGACTCAAAATTTTATACCTTTATAATCATCTTACATAGATACTTGATGTATGTGTCTATGAAACAATTGAATTAAAATCAATATTTTATATCATTTCACTCGTATAAGTATAAACTATTAAAATAAACTATTTGACATGAGAAAGCTAATTAATCTATTCGCTATACTAGTACTATTTGCATCTACGTCTATGGCTCAAGACATCAAACTTGAGTTGTACCAAGGCGAAAAAGCAGAAGCAAAAGACTTAAAAACGGCTGATGAGCAACAAGGAGCTAAATTAGTACAAACAGGAACAGCTACAGATTGGAATTATGGAAAAATCGAAAAAGCATCGACTGGTGTTCGTTTCTTTAAGTTTACCAATACAGGATCGGCTCCTTTAGTTATTTCGGCAGCAAAAGGAAGCTGTGGGTGTACCGTTCCTTCTTATCCCAAAGAGCCAATCATGCCAGGTGAAGCGGGATATATCAAAGTAAAATACGATACTAAACGTGTGGGAGCATTTACCAAATATGTTACCCTAACTACCAATGCAACTTCTAACACAACTACTCGCCTAAAAATTACAGGTACTGTTGAAGCAGAAGCGGCTCCAACTCCTGCCAAAGAAAAAAGCATGTTTAACTAAGCCTCGTAATCAAACAAATAAAAATCCTAGTAGAACTCTTTAACTAAAAAATTAGTTAACATACTATTAAAGTACTAGGATTTTTAATTCTTTAATTATATCTTCGTATTACAACATTATTACACCAAATTCTTATCAACATAAAAATTGACATCAAAATGAAAAAGATATTCTCTCTATTTGCGGTATTATTGGTAGCCGTTTCTTTTGCTTCTGCACAAGAAATTACATTCTCTAATTATGCAGCTGGTGACTGTACAAAAGCTTCTTCAGCAGCAGAAAAAGAAGGTGCGCAAATGGATCAACCAGGTACTACTGCAACAGAATGGAACTATGGAAACATTAAAAATGCTTCTACTGGTTATCGTTACTTCAAATTTACCAACACAGGATCTGGCCCATTGGTTATTTCGGCAGCAAAAGGAAGCTGTGGATGTACCGTTCCTTCTTATCCAAAAGAGCCAATCATGCCAGGTGAAAGTGAGTTTATCAAAGTAAAATATGATACTAAACGTACAGGTGCTTTTACTAAATATGTTACTTTGACTACCAATGCTCAAACAAATACAACTACTCGTTTGAAAATTTTTGGAACAGTAGATGCTCCTGCAAATACTCCTGCTCCTGCGTTGAAAGAACAACCTCAAGGATAATAATCAATTATAATCAATCATCCCATTTCTTATTGGAATGGGATATTTTTTCACCCTTTATAACTAAATTTTTAGTTTTACAACTATCGAATTAGTTTAAATAATACTTCTACTTATGAAAAGATTAGTTAGCGCAGTGCTTTTTTTTGTTTTAGGCACTCAATTATCAGCTCAAACAATCAGTTTTGATACCGAAAAAATTGACTATGGTACGATTGCTCAAGGATCTAATGGCGAACGATACTTTTCTTTTACCAATACAGGTACAGCTCCTTTAATTATTCATAATGCTCAAAAAAGCTGTGGATGTACGGTCCCTACATGGCCCAAAGAGCCTATTTTGCCAGGAGAAAAGGCTAAGATAAAGGTTAAGTATGATACCAATCGTTTGGGTTCTTTTACAAAATACGTCACTATTACAAGTAACGATTCTCAAAACCCTACCATTCGATTGAATATTGTTGGAACAGTAGACAAGGAAACAGCAGCAACTCCTAAAAAAGAAGCTTACATTTTTGAATAGAAATAGCGTCTATACTATTTAATCTATTTTTTTTGCACACTTCAACTAAGTTTTTAGTTAAATAAGTATAAGCAATACGGCAGTTTTTCAAGGTACACAACTGCTTGCTTTGCGTGAAGTAGGTTCATACTATTGATTATCACCCTCCCTAGTATTTGAATCTACTTCTATACTTATTCTTGTATTCTTGGTTTTATCCTTCTATAGGTTCTAAGGGCAAGATACTTGTATCTATAATTGATAAAATCTCTTGATAAGGAATTTCAAAAGAGATTGCCCCCAAGGCAAAAGGTCCTAAATCGTATGGATTATAATAAAAATGTAGCCCATCTGTTCCCACCGAAAAGTTAGGTGGCAACATAAATTCTCCTGTACTAAACTCATAATGGGTTTCCACCAAATTGGTATCTGCATCCAAATTAACAGTTCGCTTAAATGCAGCTTCTGAAATGGTTAACAATTGAGATTCAAAATCATCAATAAACAATTCTTTTAGGTCAACTACCTTGCCTGTTGTCAGATCTACCGTTAAATAGTTCGTCCATGAATTGGCATGTGCTCCTCCTGTAAATTCTAATTTATTTATTCTTAGAGAAACTAAAGATGGTCTATTGAGCAACACATCAATTTTCATTTCAAATACCCAATTACTAGATGGGAGTTGAAATTCAATCATTTCTTGCTTGTGTTCTTTGTATTCTTGTAAAAACTGCGTCATTCGCTCTTCTAAGTTTTCATAACGCACCTCTCCCATCATATCTTGTAACAACAAATCTTGTACAAGGGTATTCACAGAATCCATAATTACTGTTGCCGAAAAAGAATCTACCTGTGGATAAGTGAATACTATTTTTGTAATGTCATTTTGGGTATAATCTTTCGCTTTTTCTTCTAGTTTGTAAGCCAACTGAATGGAATAATGTAATGTATCTGGACCTACCATAATTTGATGTGGCACAGAATCATTTGTCACCAAGGTTTCAGCTGCTCTTGGTGTCCTTTCTGTATGTACTGTAGTGGTGTCTCTACAAGCAGCAAACAGTGTTATGCATAAAAGTATAGTTCCTATAGAACCCCATTGATTCATTGTATAATCACTTGTATTGTTGTCAATAAATTACCAAAGATGTTCTAAGAATATCTATTAGCGTCAACTCTGTTTGTTCGGTTAAAATCAGGTATCCTACAATTTAGGTGATTTTGAAGATAAATAGAAAAATCATACGAAAAACATTTGTTTCCGTGGCAACCACTCCATATTTTTTGCAGATTATAAGCTATATAAATTGATTATTTACTAAATTTACGTTCTTATTGTTTTGCCCAAAGTAAGCATTTTAATATAGTGGTTAGCAGTGCTGCTAATTACTTGCTCGTTGCTTGAGCTTTGTATGTGGTTTCAACAAACTACTAATAAAATAATACGATTTACTGCGTGAGCGCTTTGCTTTTAGTTAGCTGCGCTGCTACTGCGTGGTTTCAACGGAGTAATAGTAAAAAACACTATTGATTTATTACAAAATCATGAAAACAGAAAAAGAAATACAATTAGCAGCTTCCGCATTTTCTAGTGCTTTTGACAATAATCAAGCCACTACCTTAGAAGGAACATTTATACCATACCAATATGCCTATTTGTATAAAAAACAGCAGTTCTATTTAGGCGCATCTGTTCTTATAGGCGTTTTGTTTTGCTACTTGGCATATCACGCTTGGTATACAGATGCTGTTTATTATTGGCATATTGATGGTCCAGTTGTTACAGGAATCACAATTATTGCCTTGTTTCTTGTTACTTTCTTGTTTTTAGTTAGACAGTATTTTCAAATAGGTTTATATATCAATGACGCTCTAAAAAATCCTCGTCAATCTCGTTATGGCACGCTTATCACTAAAGAATATTACTTTGAAAACAATCCTCGTGAGTTTCATATTATTCCCAAAGAAAATATTGTTCGAATAGATCATGAAGAAAAGAGAAAAAATCAAGAGATTTATCTAGAGTTGCTCTTAGATATGGGCAATCGCTATGAACTGCGAGGAATAACGTATCACCCAACTGATTTTGATTTAAAAGCATGGATAGAGCAAGACAAATAAGCTATTTTTGCAACTTTAACGTATCTTTAACAGCAGCTTCTTTTAGATGTGGATTCGGATTTTCGAGGACACTTGCAGGTTCTTCTTTGTCCAGTTTGTTAAGATCTATTTTGCCTGTATAAATACCATAAAAGGCAACTGCTCCTACCAACGCCAAACCAATAAAAGAGAAGGTGGAGAACTTCCAACCCCAAATATTTCCAAGATATTCATCTTTAAAATCTCCGAAAATCATCTTTCTAGCCCTGTCTCTGCGCTCTTTGCGGCTTAGTTCAATAAATGGTCTTTCATCTTCTTCCTTTTCCATAAGTTGCATTTCTTACTTTATAGAACGTTTGTTGAAATTTTTCCTTTTTCCATAGAAAACAAAAATTTTAAACGAACTATTATTTATTATCTACGTATAATTAAAGTTCAAACAATACTTAGTACAATTATTGAAGCATAAAATTAATCAATTGTTTGCTAATAGCGTTTATTATAAAAAGAAAATAATTAAGTATCTTTTGGTCTCCTTTTAAAATATCTCCCAACAGTTAAGTAATCATTCAAAAAATAAAGAAACGCTGTTTTTCTTCTTTAAGAGAAGATGAACTACCTAAATAGTACTTGTTAAAAGAAAATATGAAACTTATGAAGAATGTTTTGATGGTCTTAGCCATTTCTATTTTAAGTTCTGGATTAACATTAGGAATTTACAAATATTATATTGAAGAACCTGTTACCCCTGTTCGGGATGTAATCATCAAGGAAGCTTCTTTTGCCAAGCAAGTAAATCACCCCAACTACTATCCAGATATAACCAATGTCAGTTCTTTTAAAGATGCTGCCGACTTAGTTCGCCCAACGGTAGTCCATATTCATAGCAGTAGTGGCGATCGATACGACCGCTTGTTTGGAGGAGAATCGTCTGGTTCTGGGGTTATTGTTTCTGAAGATGGCTATATTGTTACCAACAATCATGTTATTAGTGGTGCCAAGGAAGTAACCGTTACCTTAAATAATAAGAGAACCTACGAAGCTAAAATCATTGGTACGGACAAAACAACTGATTTAGCTGTCATCAAAATCAAAAAACGAGACCTAAAAGATGTCAAACTGCCGATGTTGCAATTTGGTAATTCGGATGATGTTTCTGTTGGTGAATGGGTTTTGGCAGTTGGTAATCCTTTTAATTTAACTTCTACAGTTACCGCTGGGATTGTTTCTGCCAAAGGGAGAAATATTGATATTTTAGATGGTGCTTATGACATCGAATCGTTTATTCAAACCGATGCTGTTGTTAATCCGGGTAACAGTGGTGGTGCTTTGGTAGATACGGATGGTAATTTGATTGGTATCAATACGGCCATTATTACCCGTTCAGGACGCTATGAGGGGTATTCTTTTGCTGTTCCAGCCAACTTGGTAAGAAAAGTAATGCAAGATTTGATTGAGTTTGGTGAGGTTCAACGTGGCTTTTTGGGAGTGACCATCAAAGATATTTCGGACGAAATTGCAGATGAGAACAAGTTAGAATCTATGGATGGTGTTTATATCCAAGGAGTTGGTGAAGAAAGTGCCGCCGAAGAAGCAGGTTTGCAACGTGGTGATATTATTGTTAAAGTCAATGGTATTGATGTCAAAAGTTCGCCAGAATTGCAAGAACAAGTAGGGCTATTCCGTCCAGGAGAAAAAATTGCTGTTATTTTCTTGAGAGAAGGAAAATTAAAATCAACTGAAGTGATTTTAAAAAATGGCTCTAATACCATTGCGCTTGGAGAGAAAAGAAGCACAAGTGGTTTTCTAAATTCAAAAGAAAACTTGTTGGAAAATCTAGGAATTGCTGCCGAGACCTTAGATGACGATGAATTCAAAGATACAGAAGGGGTTATTATTACCAAAATTGATAAAGATGGGATCATCGAAGGCACCAATATGGAACGAGAATTTATTATAACTTCCGTTAACAATCAAAAAATCAGCTCCTTAGAAGAATTTAAAGATGCGATTGTTGATGCGGAAGGTGAAATTGTCTTAGACGGATTTTACAAAAAATATCCTGGTGAGTACAGCTATGTTTTTGACAAGGACTAAATGATGTCCCCATAATTGTCTACTAACGACTCTAATACCAAGGTTTTGAATATTTTTTTATGTCCACTTACTTAATGTATTAAAATGTCTTAATAGAACAATAAAATCCATTACTCCTGCTTTATTTTTGAGTAGGTGTAATGGATTTTGTATTTTTGTGGTAGACAACTCATCATTACTCCGTTGAAAAATCGTATTAGTTTGATTATCAGAAAGATGCATTTTCACCAACCTTTACACTAAAAGACTGGTAATCAAACTAATACAAGATGCTTTTTTACGTTTTTACTTCGTGAGCCTGCGGGTTCGTAGAAAAACTAAAAAATCAACGGAGTATTAACTCATACAATCAATACTAATTCTATAAACCTGTTCTTATTCCTTGATTTACTTTTTCAGCTCGCTTAGTTGAGTTACTTCCTACGCTACGTAAGCTCTTGAGAATGCCAACTTAGTTAACAAAAAATAACGACCACACAGTAACAATCTAGCGAACTACTAATAAACACAACATGAAAAAAATACTAGCATTCAGTTTAATTCTTGCAACTTTATTGGCTTGCGATAGAAACGATACCTTATTTACTAAAAATATCGATAACACCAGTTCTAAAACCATTCATTTCTATTTTTATGGTCCTTTTAATCCTATGACTTATGGAGACACTGTAACCGTAGCAGCAGGAGAATTTAAGGAAATTCATTTTTACAAAGAGGAAAATAGTAATGTTGATATACGACAAGGTTGTAGCGTTTACGACGACTCTATTCGCGTAGAAATTGTTGGAGGTGGAACATTGAACAAAGATTTAACGAACGAAGCCGATTGGGACTTTGAAAAAGGTGCTGAAAACAGCCAAAATTGTACCTTTAAAATTACAGATGCGGACATACTTTAGATAAATCATGTGGAAGGTTATTGGAATTCCTTTAGTACTTTACTTTATTTTTGCCTTGTACATTTACCAACCTGTTCCTACGGTCGATGCGGCAGTAGCAGAACTCATAGAGGACATGCCTATAGATACTGTCCTACAATATATTGAGCTCAATTACACCTTGGCAGTACAAGAAATGCAACGAGCCAAAATTCCTGCTAGCATTACACTAGGACAAGCAATCCTAGAGTCAAAATATGGCACAAGTGAATTAGCGATGCAAGCCAATAATCACTTTGGTATTAAAGCAGAGGCTAAATGGGATAGTACGGATCGCCATTGTATTTATTCTTATGAATGGAATCAAAAAAAGCAACGAATGTATCCTATGCTGTCTTGTTTTAGACGTTACAAAAATATTCAAGCGTCCTATATTGGTCATTCTAACTTCTTGGTTCAACGAGCTCATTACATGCCTCTTTTTGCCTTAGATATTTATGATTTTGAAGCTTGGGCGCATGGATTGCAAAAAGCAGGGTATGCTACAGATCCTAATTATGCCAATAAGTTGATTTCGATCATTCAACGATATCAATTATATCGTTATGACAAAAAGGAAGTCTTGATCGAATCTTAGAAAGCCAAACTTTTATTATCTTTGCAGTTAGATAAGTAATCGTTCAGAAAAAACATATAAAAAACAACCTATTTTTTAGCTATATTTTTTTCTGCCCACTTACTTAAGAACAATAGTTCGTTGAAAAACTTTATTAGTTTGATAATCAACAAGTTACACCTTTGCTGTGTTTTGTGTTAAAATTTTGATTATCAAACTAATATAAATGTACTTTTTTATCTTTTTGGTAAAAAAGTAAAAAATCAACGAACTACTATTAAGAAAATATCTTTGGATTAATCATGTAAAAACAAAACCGTAAGTAGTCGTTTATACTTAAATACTAAGAAATACAGTCTATATTCTCTGTACCGACTTACTTATAATTAATACTTAATTATGGAAAACAATAACCAAAAAGTGGTTAAGACAAGTGACATCACTTGTAGAATAGGTTTGGATGAGCAAAACGTTCCTGTAAAAATTGAATGGTTGGCACAAGATTCTCCTGATACACCAGAATTTAAGGAGTCAAAAGCAATGCTATTGGCTTTGTTTGATAAGGACTATAGAGATACGTATAAAATTGATCTTTGGACAAATGAGTTACAAATAACAGAAATGAATAAATTCATGTACCAAACCCTCCGTGGGCTAGCAGATACGTACTTTCGTGCTACCAACAACAAGGAGATGGCCAATGATATGAGAAAATTTGTACAGTATTTTGGAGAAAAAACAGAGGTTACCGCTCCTGAAAATTAGTTGTCTCCTGCTTTACGGATACATTTTTGACTACTAGACATGTTCTATTAATTTTGAGAATTAAAGAGGAAATTATCCAATCTTTTTTAATTCTCAAATTCTTTTTTAGACCTATTCCATAGCTATCCTTCCTACCAACAGCCTTTTGCTAAATTCATATTTAGCAGGATAGGATACCAACACACATCTGCCATTATGGAATTACTTCGCCAAACTCTACATCAACAAATTCCAATCAATGATCAAGACTGGGCTAGCCTAATGCAGCATTGGAATCAAGAAAAACACCTTCAACGCAAAGAATATCTTTCGGATATAGGAAGTATTGGAAAACACCTTTATTGGGTTTTGGAAGGAACACTAAAAATCTGTGTTCTCAACCAAGGAGAAGAAACCTGCATTGGTTTTGGTTATCCCAATACGGCTATTTGTGCTTATGCTTCTTTTATTTCTAATCAACCTACCGATTATTATATTCAAGCCATTACTCCCTGTCGATTGATAGGTATTGCTCGGGAGGATTTTTATCAGGTTATTGAACAAAATATTCGATTAGAACGGGCTTGGCGTAAGTTGACGGAGCAAGCACTCTTGGGCAGAATTGAACGAGAAGTCTACTTAAACAACTCCAATCCCCAAGAAAGATTTATACGCTTATGGAACCACAGTCCGCACCTTTTTCAGTTGGTTCCGCAACGTTACATTGCCTCCTACTTACAAATGAGTCCCGAAACATTTAGCAGAATTAAAAAGAAAGTTTGGAAACGTTGATTTCAATCAAGATTTTTTAATTCTTTTTTGTGGACTTTTGTATTGTTAATAGTTCGCTACGTTTATGAAATAACCAAATACGATTTTAAGCGAACTAACGATTGACATTAATAATAACAATACACCTATGAAATCGAGTGATTTATTACAACAAGTAGAAGCCACTAGTAGGGCTATTTTAAAATTAGCAGAAGAACATTTTGCTCCCTTATCTTCAGAAGTCTTAAACTACAAACCCAATGCACAAAAATGGAGTATTGCTGAATGTTTAGAACACCTCAATTATTACTCGGATTATTATAATAAAGAGGCACAATTAGCCATAGAAAAAGCCCAAAAAAAACAATGGAGAGCAGTTCCTACATTTAACTCAACATGGTTGGGCAAAAAATCTATTGAGTCCGTGCATCCTAACAATACCAAACCCACTCAAGCCGTCAAAACATTAAATCCTTCTTTGAGTACCGTTCGCCCAGATGTCGTGCAGCGATTCATTCAAGGGCAAAAAGAATTCTTGCAACTCATTGAAGCGGCTAGACATATTAACCTGAACAAAGCAAAAGTCCGTATAGAGGTCTTTAAATTATTAAAATTACGTCTTGGAGATATATTTCTTTTTATGATCGCTCACCACCAACGCCATTGCAACCAAGCGTTGCGTGTTGGTAATTTTGAAGCTACTCTACTCTTCAAAACGGTTCACTAAGGTTATTAAAACAATCCGTTTACCAAGATCTTGTAAAAGAAATTGACGGCATGATTGGCAAAATACTCACTTGATATAATTTGAGTGTTCCGTCTTCTTGCTCTTTCGGCACAACCATATAAGGGTTCAGTTGGTTATAAACATTGTACACTCCTATGCTTAAAGTTTGTGCCCCATGTTTGAGCTGTTTGTGCCAGTTGACAGTTAAGTCCATCCTATGATAAGGCGGCATTCTAAAATTATTTCGATTGACAACATTGGTAATATCAGCAATAATAGAACCTGTTGTTGCTATAGGGATATTGCTGTTGTTATAGTGCCCTATTTGAGCTTGAATAGGTGTGTAACGCTCTAAACCTAACGTAACCGGATGCCCTGTTCCATATACCCAAACTAAGCCAATATCCCAATTTTTATTAAACTTATAATTCAATGCTACACTTACATCATGCCTTCTGTCATAACGATATGGGAATGGTTTACCTCGGTTCAGTCGTTCAAATTTTCGCCAAGACCAAGACAAGGTATAGCTAACCCATCCTGTAAATTTTCCTTTTTGGCGTTGAAACAATACCTCTGCGCCATAACTTTCTCCTTGTCCAATTTCTACCAAAGATTCCCAAGAACGTCTATCTTGCAAAAAGTTTGTACTAGGATTGTATTCCAATACATTTTCCATCAATTTGTAAAAACCTTCTACTGTAAATTCTAAATTCAAGGGCAAGTCTTGTGTAATTCCTAACGACCACTGATGCGAATGCTCTGGTGGAATATTTCTAGTTGTTGGCAACCAAAGATCGGTTGGCAAGCCAATCCCTGGATTGGTCAATAAATGGACAAACTGCGACATTCTCGCATAAGATGCTTTGATAGAAGTTCGTTTGGCAACCAATAAATTAACCAACAAACGAGGTTGAATAGAGAAATAATTTTTTCCTTTTAAATAAAAATCAGCTAAGTGTATCCCTGGGTTAATTTTTAGAATCTTGCCAATTCGAATATCATCTTCGATATAGGCTGTAAATTCATGGATATGATTAAAGCTCTCCACTTCTGATTCCTTTCCTCCAAAACTAAATGTAGATTTACTTATTTCGGGACGAAATAAGTGATAGGTATACCCTAAACCAAAACGAATGTAATGTTTATTGTGCGGAATATAATCAAATGCCATATGTCCTCCAATATCATGAATCGGAGTTTGTCCTTCTGACTCAAACTCTTCCTTCTGAATTATAAAGCCATGACTATCTTTTAACTCTGAATAGCTCTCTGTCTTCGATTCGTAGAAATAATTACTATATGTAGCCGAAGTACGCATAAATAACTTTTGGCTCAATTCAGTATGCCAATGCAAAGCAACAATTTTATTTCCCCATTGCAAATAATCATCGTTGCGAATTGATTTGCTTAATGTTTCTGGTCCTAAATCAAAATTGAGATGATTGGTCTGATTGTAGTTAAAAATATCATCTCCGAAATAACCATTTAAAATGAGGTAGTTTTTATCTGAGAACTTATGTTTAAGCTTGATATTAATATCGTAAAAACTATAATCAATAACATTTCCATTCCCATTATTCCCTTCTACAATAGCTCTTTGAATGGGTACCCCAATTATATCGACCCAAGATCGTCTTGCCGACACAAGAAAAGACGTTTTTCCTTTCCAAATGGGACCTTCTATCGAAAAACCTCCAGAAAGCAACCCGATTGAAAGTTCGCCATGAAATTTTTGCATATCCCCCGTTCGAGTGTGAATATCTAGTACCGAAGACAAACGCCCTCCATAACGAGCAGGGAAACCACCTTTGATAATGGTTGCTTTTTTGATAATTTTGCTATCAAAGATAGAAACAAACCCAAAAAGATGATTGGCATTATAAACAGGAACACCATCTAACAAAAATAGATTTTGATCAGGACCTCCTCCCCTTACAAACAAACCACTTGCTCCTTCACTACCTGATTGTACACCGGGTAGCAACTGCATCGCCTTGACGACATCTGCCTCACCTAACAAACTAGGCAATGCCTTGACGACCTTGATATCCATTGTATTGCTACTAATGACATTTAACTCATGTCTAGACTCCATATGTTCTGTCGATTCAACAACAATTTCCTCCATTTCTTGTCCTGAATTCAGATTCACATCGAGCTTTGTATGCTTTACCAAATCTAATATTGTTGTAATAGACTCATAACCGATATAAGAGCAAACAATTTGATGTTTTCCTTTGGGCAAGGTTAAACTATAAAAGCCTTCTATGTTTGTCGTTGTCCCTCTAGATGTAATCGGTTCAAATATAGTAGCTCCAATTAATGGATCATTAGTTTGATGGTCAATAAGGTATCCACTAATAGTAAACTGTGGTACAGGAGGTTGTACCTTATCTGGATTATTAAACAACGTGACTTGTGTTCCAATTACTTTAAAATCTATTGGCGTTCCTGCCAATACTTGCTTTAGTATCCAGCTTGTTGATTTGTTTTTTGCAGAGACATTAACACGCTTATCTAAGGAGATTTTGGAAGGGTCAAAAACAAAATGAATATCTGAATTTTTTTCTTCCAATAAATTTAAAGCCGCAGCAATTGTTCTATTTTTTATTTCAATTGTAAGCGTCTTTTCTAACAACGGATGTTCTTGTCCCCAAGTGACGTGAGTTATTAAACAGAATCCTAGAATAACAAGATTTAATATAAGCTTTTTTGATAACATTGATCATTGATTTAGAATCACAAACTTGGGGTGTCTTGTTTGTAGGATGCAAGATACAAAAAAGTTAGCAGAGCTGTTGTTCTTTTGCTAGTTAATGAGATTGGTGGCTAATAGTCAGCTCTATAAAAAATGGATTGATTTAACGGTACTTAAAAATTTAAACCTCAATAAAAAAGAAACCATTTTTCTAACGATGCTTTTATTCCTTTATTTTATCCTTCAAAAAATCAACCACCTCATCAATTGCTGTTTCAGCATCAATCCAGTGCAAGTCTTTTTCTTTTCGGAGCCAAGTCATTTGGCGTTTGGCATACCGTCGTGTATTGCGCTTCACCAACTCTATTGCTTCTTCTAAAGTTGTTTTGCCATCAAAATAATCAAAGAATTCTCGATAACCAACCGTTTGCAACGCATTAAGTGCTCGTTGAGGATATAATGTTTTCGCCTCTTCTAACAACCCTGCCTCTAGCATTAAATCGACCCTTCTGTTGATGCGATCGTATAGGACTGCTCGTTCCCAATGAATTCCCAATTTGATGACTGTAAAAGGACGTTCCACCTTATTTTTGCCTTGAAACGATGAAAATGGCTGCCCCGTTCCTCTACAAATTTCCAAGGCACGAATCAAGCGATGAGGATTGGACACATCTACTTTGGCATAATAAACAGGATCTGCCTTTTTTAATTCCTCTTGCAACGCCTCCACCCCTTCTATTTCTAGCAGCTGATTGAGTTCTAATCGAATTTTTTTATCTACCTTTGGATAAGTATCCAATCCTTCACAAACTGCTCGTATGTACATTCCCGATCCCCCCACCATGATGGCAATATTCTTTTTTTGGTAATAATCTTCTAAAAAAGCAAGAACATCCCGTTCATAATCTCCAATATTGTATGCTTCTTCTATAGAAAGGCAATCTATAAAATGATGTACTGCCGCTGCCAACTCTTCAGCATCAGGCTTGGCAGTCCCTATCGTTGTTTCTTTAAAAAATTGCCTAGAATCGCAAGATAAAATCTCAGCATCGAATTGTTGAGCCAATTGTATAGCCAAAGCGGTTTTACCACTAGCCGTAGGACCAGCGATTACAATCAGGTATTTGTTATTTTCTTGCATTGGTGGGTAAAACTATTTTTTGGACAGATTGTATAATTTCTCTTTAATATCCTTCTCGTTACTTCTAACAGTATAAGAGGCTGTTCTCTCTACCGTTAAACTGCTAATGTAAGATTTAATCTTATCAATACCAATATTTAAGTTCGTTGTAAGCATTTTGTCAAAAAATTATCTATACTTAATCTAAATAAATATAATTGATTAGAGACTTAATATTTTAAAAACAATTTCGTAACCTTGTGGTTAAATTCATTACCCCATCCCTTTATCCACCAAAAAAATTGATGCATTATGGTATTAACAGACTTAAATGTGGGTGAAAAAGCCGTTATCGAAGATTTTAACAACCCCCAAGTAGAATTGGTCATGACAGACATGGGCTGCCCGTTGGGAACAACGATAGAACTGTATCGTAAAACACCATTCAATGGACCGCTTTCTATCAAAACTGCATCTGGTAATTTACTAGCTATTCGTTCAAACGAGGCTAAAAATTTGATTATCCGCAAACAATAATGACAACAACTACTCCAGCACTTGACATAAAAAATATCGCTTTATTAGGAAATCCCAATGCGGGCAAATCTTCCTTATTTAATGCTTTAACGGGCTTGAACCAAAAAGTAGGAAACTACTCTGGTGTTACGATCGACAAAAACACAGGTATTTGGACGCTCTCCAATGGTCAGTCTGTTGATTTGATTGACCTTCCGGGGATCTACAGTTTGTTTGCCAAATCACCAGACGAACGAGTCGTTTTAGATCCGCTATTCAATCCTGATCACAAAGAACGTCCAGATTTAATTTTATTGGTCTTGGATGCTAGTAACTTAACTCGTAGCTTATTATTATTAGACCAAATAAGGGCGTTTAATTTTCCTATTGTTGTTGTATTGAACATGTTAGATGTAGCCAACAATCGAGGCGTTGAGATTGATGTTCAACAACTAGAAAAAGCAATCGGGCTACCCCTTGTTTGTATCAATGCTCGTTTGCAACAAGGGTTGAAAGAATTGGAAGATGCCATTCAAAAAGTGAATCCACCTTCCTTTGATACCGCAGCTTCTCCTGAGTTAACAACAGCGTGGGAAAAAGAGATTCATGCAAATATTCCTTTGCAAAACCCTTTTCATGCCAAGCTATTGCTTAGTCAACAGGCGCATTTATCTTTTTTAAGTTCTCAGCAACAAACGCTACTAAGTAATATTATTAATAACTATAATATTGACTTATTACAACTTCAAACAACAGACTCTCAAGAACGGCTAAACCGATTAAATCATAGCTTAGAAGGCATTGTTACGGAATCTAAAAATGTTGTTACTATAACCGAGCGACTAGATAAAATATTGCTTCACAACATTGGAGGTTATGTTATTTTCTTTACCATTCTCCTACTTATATTTCAAGCTATTTTCAATCTAGCAACCCCTCCAATGGATTGGATTGACAATAGTTTTTCCGATTTTTCGGACTGGTTAGCTGGCTTGTTACCAGAAAGTTTAATTACTGATTTACTAATAGATGGTATTATTGCAGGCATCGGTGGTATTGTTATTTTTATCCCGCAGATAGCCATTCTTTTTGCTATTATATCTATTTTGGATGAAACGGGTTATATGGCACGTGTCATGTTCTTGACGGACAAGACAATGAGTCGTTTTGGCTTAAATGGAAAAAGTATTGTTCCGTTGATTTCTGGTGCTGCTTGTGCTGTTCCTGCAATTATGGCCACTCGAAATATTACTTCTTGGAAAGAACGTTTGACGACTATTATGGTCACGCCACTAATGAGCTGCTCTGCTCGTCTACCAGTCTATATTATATTCATCACACTCATTGTTCCCCCTGTAGCTGGTTTCGGACCTTTTGGTCTGCAATCCCTCGTTTTGGCGGGACTCTATTTAGGAGGCTTTCTGGCTGCGCTCATTTCTGCTGCTATTTTTAACAAACTGCTTTCTAATGACATTCAAGACGATAACTTTTTTATCATGGAATTGCCATCTTATAAGCTCCCACAATGGAGAAGTGTTGGCATTACTATTTACCAAAAAACCAGTGATTTCGTTTTTGAGGCTGGTAAGATTATAATTGCCATCTCTATTATTCTATGGGTTTTGGCTACATACGGTCCTCCAAGTGCCATGCAACAAGCAGAACAAGAAGCAATAGAACTCTATCAAATACAACCCGAAATAGCAGAAAGCGAAGCTGCTTTAATTGCTTCTAAACAACTAGAAGCTTCCTATATAGGTCATATTGGGCATTTCATAGAGCCTGTTATTCGTCCATTGGGTTACGATTGGAAAATAGGCATTGCTTTGATTACCTCCTTTGCCGCTAGAGAAGTCTTTGTTTCGACTATGGCAACCATCTATAGTGTTGGTGATACAGATGGCTCAGAAGGCACTTTATTAGATAAATTGCGCAATGAGCAAAATCCTGAAACAGGAGCGCCTATTTTCTCATCTGCTACTAGTTTTTCTCTCTTGATTTTTTACCTTTTTGCGATGCAATGCATGGCTACTTTAGCTATTGTACAAAGAGAAACTAGAAGCTGGAAATGGCCTTTAATTCAACTAACTTACATGACTGCTCTAGCTTACTTTGGGGCCTTGTTAACCTATCAATTATTAAGCTAATGGAATACTTAGAACATACGGTTATTCTTATCGTCTTTTTGGCTGCTATTGCTTATTTGGTCTCCATTTTTAGACCTAGCAAAGCTAGTGGTTGCTCCAAAGGTTGTGGCAATCAATGTGCTGTTGGCAATTTGGAACAAGCAATGCATCAGTTTGAGCAAGATTGGGCAGAAGGGAAGGTTTGAGGGAATTAGGAGCTACTAACCTTTAATCTAAACAACTTGCCTTCAAGTACTCGATTTTTATTAAGTCTTAAATCGGAATTGAACTTGAAATTGTATATAGTTTGTTCCATAAGCTGAACTTAAGAAAGGCCATCGACCATAAATATACTTCAACTCTAATCTTAAACCATGTTTAAAGATAGGAATATCAACTCCCAAAAATGCTCCTAGTCCAAATTCCGTACCTCCTCCATCATAATCACCATAATTATAAAATAGATATTGAAGATCACCACTATAAGGATGTGTTCTTGTAAATGCACTATTAGGGTTCATTAAAAAACCCGAAGAAAAATCAGCACCTATAAAAGGCTTAACCTTTCCAAACGGATATTGATAACCAAAATTCATGTAAACATTAAGATAATGCAAATCAAACTTTGTATTATTGAGGTTGGCTATTGCTCCTTTATGCTGATAAGAACATCCAAAGCCCATAAAAAAAGTATTTCTCAATCGAGGGGGATAATAATTTAGTCCAAAACTTATAGGTATGCCTAACACCCCTTCAGGATCTTGTAAATAATTTTGTGAGCCCAAATTTTTAGGCAAGTTACTTGATGTAAGTGCATAACTAAAACCAACACCAAAAATAAGGTTTAAATCTCCTGGTTTTAAATTGTATGCAGATTTATAAGTTGTTTCTTTTGAAATGCATTCACTATATCGTTCAAATACTTTTGCTAAAGGCACAATATTCAAAGAAACATTCTTAAAATAGGCATCATCTATAGCATCACATTCCTTAAAAGCTAATTTTAATAGCCCGACGAATTCTTTTTTCTTTGTTGTATAGGTAGTACCATTGAGTTTAACAGTAGATACTTTCTCAATGAGCTCTTTAAAACCAATTACTTGAGTTTCTAAAAAAAATCTTTTTGCCCCTGATTTTGATTGATGACAATACAGTTTCTTGTCTTCTATCTGAATAATATTCTCTAAAAATACCGTATCATTTTTAACTGTATCTTTGGCAACTATTGCTTGTATAAATTTTCGATTTAATTCTGTTAACTCAAATGCTTTTATAGAATGGGGTTTGTAAACTTGAGGTGGTGCTTTTAATGTAGAGCTAAATAATATTTTCTGACATAAACTTGCTGTAGAGCTATACTTTATAAATCCTGCCTTCGTATTTCCTAGACTATCAATAATAATAGCAGGTTGCATCTTGCTTTGGGCTATTATAGTATTTGAAACAAAGAAGAAGAAGAAGGTTACTAATATTAGGTTTTTCATGAACTTTAGTTTTATTAATTATAGACATACAACAATACGCCTATTCCAATTATATTTTATTGTTAATATTATTAGTAGCAGTCAGCTAACTATTATAGTATAGATAAGGGTAACTTCTCTCTCAAAAATATACATATATGTATATTTTTCAATGCAAAATTAAAAGTTCTGAATTACATTTCAAAAATTATTAGTTTTCCAATAGACAAAAAAATGGCACAAACGCTCCATGCATTCATGCCATTTCTATTCTAAAAAAAGGAAAAGAAGCTTATAATTTAGCCAATAAATCTTTTTTCTTTTCATTAAATTCATCATCTGTCAAAATGCCCATTTCTTTCAGCTCTCCCAACTCTTTTAATGTTTTCATAATTTCTTCTCGTGACATTTTTTCCTCGTTTCCACTATTGTTGTTGTTAGCAGTATTATTTTGGTTGTTCTGATTCTGCATATTTTGCATCATTTGCTGCATCATCATTTGCTGCATCAACAACTCATTTTGTGTTCCCTTCATATTCTCATAATTCCCTCGCTCCGCTGCAATTTTGTCAACATCCATTTGATTGAATGCCTTCATTTTGTTCAAATTGTCGTTGCTAGTCAAGTTCATTTTAGCAAGCTGCTTCATATGCTCGGTAATTTCTGGAGGCAATGAAACAGAGGTAATTTGAAACTTCGTCAGTTCTAGTCCAAAATCCTTTAAATCTTCTTGAATAAGAGGTCGAATGGTTTCTCCTAATTCAGAATATTGAGAATAAATATCAAACGCTGTAGCGCCACTTTCAGACAATGCCTCTGCAAATTTAGGTACGACTAGACCACGAAAGACATCTTCGAGTTCATCTACTGTCAAGATGCTGCTTGTTCCTGCATATTCTCTATAAAACTTTTTAGGATCAGCAACACGAATAAAATATGTTCCAAAAGCGCGCACTTCGACACGACCAGCTTCTGGATCTTTTACAAAAATAGGGTTTGGTGTTCCCCACTTAAAATTGGTTAATTGTCGAGTGCTAACGAAATAAACATCAGCTTTGAAAGGAGAATTAAATCCATGCTTCCATGACTTGAGTTTGGTAAGCACTGGCATATTTTCTGTTTTGAGAATGTGCCTTCCTGGACCATACACATCTGCAATTTGTCCTTCGTTGAGGAAGATTGCCGCTTGAGATTCTCGAACAGTTAGTTGAGCACCATATTTAATGGCAGCATCTTTATCTGGAAATTTCCAAACAAGGACATCCTTGCTATCTTCTTTCCATTCTATAACCTCTAATAATTCATTCTTAAAAAAGCCAAACATAATACGAGCGTGTTTTTTTTGAGGGATTTAAAATATTCTAATTAATACAAATGTGAGTTAAACAAGCATCTAGCCCCCTGTTGCACGTCTAAGACCTTCCATTTGGGTTGCCCAGAATTGTTTTTCTTGTTCCACCTCATCTGAATCACAAAACGCTGTAATCTCCAAAATAGTTTCACCAGTTACTTCTGAACGACTCATTTGAAAGTCCAAAAATTCCTCTTCTCCTTCAAATTCTTCCCATTCTAGTTTCAATTGTTCGTTTTCAATATCTTCTAAAACAACGGCCACTTCTTCTTCTCCATCCCACTCAAATGTAAAACGACCATCAACTACATTGCAGTCATCACAAAACCAGCGAATCAAACAGTCTGGTGTTGTCAAAAATTTATATATAATAGTTGGCGAGGCTCTAAACAAGAACTCCATAGTGAAAGATACTCTATCCATAAAAATAGTATTTACGTTGGTTCATCTGATTTTTACAATGATTAAAAGATTAAAATGTATGCCAAAAATAGTCTAGAAGAAAATTTGTGTATTGAGTATTGCAATTTTCCAACCATTATAATAAAGAATAATACATTCAAAGAAGGCAGATGTTGGCATTATTTGGTTTTGATTTGATGCGTCAATACCTCCTATCTCTTTCCCACAATTAATAATAAAAAAACCAATTTTACAAAAAAAAAGAAAAAAATGTAGAGAAATCTGTAAAATTCATTTAAAGTAATGTTATAGAATTGAGAGAAATGGAACATAGTTCTTTTTTAAACGTTAGCATTTGTAGGAATTAAACAATAATAAAAGCAACAAAGCCTTTTGAAGTACAATAATTCTTTGTATTTTTGTGGGTCAGTTTGTTAATAGCTGTTTAATATTAAAAAAAGTCCAAAAACGAACAGAACTGTATGAGACAATTAAAAATAACTAAGTCTATAACCAATCGGGAAAGTCAATCTTTAGAAAAATACCTTCAGGAGATCGGAAAAGTTGACTTGTTAACACCAGAAGAGGAAGTAGATTTAGCCAAACGTATTAAACAAGGCGATCAAATAGCACTAGAAAAACTAACTAAAGCCAACTTGCGTTTTGTCGTTTCTGTAGCGAAACAATACCAAAACCAAGGGTTGTCACTAAGTGATTTGATTAACGAGGGAAATTTGGGTTTGATTAAAGCAGCACAACGTTTTGATGAAACTAGAGGTTTCAAATTTATATCTTATGCTGTTTGGTGGATTCGTCAATCTATTCTTCAAGCTTTAGCAGAGCAATCTAGAATTGTTCGTCTTCCACTTAATAAGGTAGGTTCTTTGAACAAAATCAACAAAGCTTTTTCTAAACTAGAACAAGAATATGAACGTGAGCCTTCTTCAGATGAGTTGGCTGATATATTAGAAATACCATCAACAGAAGTAGAAACAACATTAGGTGTCGCTGCTCGCCACGTTTCAATGGATGCTCCTTTTGTAGAAGGAGAGGATAATTCTTTGTTGGATGTTTTGGAAAATACCAATACTCCTAAAACAGATTCTCAACTAGAGTACTTAGAGTCTTTGCGCAATGAAATTGAGCGTTCTTTGTGCTCTTTAACAGATCGTCAAAAAGAAGTTATCAAGCTTTATTTTGGAATTGGTTTTGAGCATCCAATGTCGTTAGAGGATATTGGTGAAAAATTTGGCTTAACAAGAGAGCGTGTTCGTCAAATAAAAGACAAAGCAATTAATAAACTGCGTACGTCTTCTTCTAAGAGTAAATTACTAAAAGCATATTTAGGTAGATAAACCTATTTTGTTCATAATCTCCTAAAAACATTCTATGCAAAAAATGCATAGAATGTTTTTTTTTTGCTTTTCTCTAAACCTTTTTCTTCTTAGCCTGTTGCATTCACATACGTTATTATAAAAATATCAAAAACAATAACTTAAGAAGTCGAAAATTACACTTCACCTATTCCTAAACAAACGAATACAACATACCCTCAATTATAACAGTTCTCAACAAACATTTTCTCCACTCGCTATATTGCCTTGCAGATAATGTCGATAGGAACATCAAATTTAATTTCCTAAACATTTTTTAACCAACTAAATACATTGAACTATGATTTTCAAGAACCTTGTAATCAAATCGTTATTTTTATTAGCCCTAGTAATTGGCTTTATGTCTTGTGAAAAAGAAGCAGAGTTGCAGTCAAAAACGTACAACTACAGTTTTAACACAGGACAGGCAGCTGCGGCTTATGCCTACTCTGGATCGCATCCTAACACCATCAAAGCAGAATTAAAGTTAGATGAAATGGCTGATGGCACTACTAAAGTAAGTGTTACACTGACAGGAGCACTTGACTCTACCTATATGGTACATGCACATGACATGGCGACGGCTTCTTCTACTCCAAACAATACACCTTATCTCGAAACACCCAATGGAAACGTATATGCAACACCAATCATGGTCTCGGGTGGAACAGGTACAAGTTCTCAAATCTCAACGAAGTCTTTTGAGGATTTAACCACTACTTACGATGGGTTCTTTGTTGTGCATGATCCTACTCAAGCGATTAATACAGCTGATCCTACAACTTATGTTGTTTTAGGTACTTTTGCTAGATAATATTTTATAATATTATAATAGATAAATACAAGAAGCCCTCTCATCAAAAATGAGAGGGCTTCTTAATGTCTTAATACTTCTAAAGCCTATTTAGTAGCCTGTCTTATTCTATTATTAAGGTTTGATGGCATCCAAAACAAATCGAGTGACTGTTTGTTTGCGTTTAATCATAAAGCGTCTCATACGTTCGTCATCAATTCCTAACGTTTTTTGCAAAACGGTCTGAGACATAATTGGCAACAAACAAAGAGACATTATGTTGAGAATTAACTCTGCTGATCGAATCTCAGTTTTGACCGTACCTTTTTCAATCTCTGCTTGAATTTGCTCATTAATCAAAGGAATAATTTTTCCAATTAATCCTCCTTCATAATCCAATACGTTCATAAATAGTTTTTCTGGATTTTGGCTTAACTCATTCACAATAAAGTTTGAGAGATACGGTTCCTCCAAAAAGAAATCTATCAACATTTCAACTAAATGTGCAATTTTGGTGTTTAGCTCCGATTTTTCCAAAAATACATTCATCAACATAGGTGTGACGGACTTTACACTCTGTTCGAATACCTTGTCAAAAAGTTTCTCTTTTGACCTAAAGTAGTAATGCAGCATGGCCTTGTTTACGCCAGCATCATCTGCTATTTCTTGCATTCTAGCACCTTTTAATCCTTTTTGGTAGAATACTTTTTTTGCAGACATTAGAATTTTTTCTTCTGTTGGTGTCTTTTTCAAATCCAGTTGGTTTTCATTTATAATCAGATCAAACAATACATAAAGCCGCTATGCTGTTGGGTTTGGCAAAAATAAGTGGCATTGTTTTGATCTTTTTTAGTGTTGTCATTAGACAAGATACATGATTGACTATTAAGTGCCTTTTGTATCTTTTCGGTCTAAATTAGGCACATAATTACGACTTTTTTTTCGAGTTTTCAAACTTTCTATACCGAATCACTGCTTCTCTTACGCCCCCCATATTCTTAAATAATTTCTTCCCATTCGTCTTCGTGGCAGTCTAAATACTTATCTAACAAACGCCCACTGCTCTCGTACATTTCTTTGAACCTATCTTCCACTTGTTTCTGAAACTCAGCATCAATCAAGTTCTTGATGTCGTTAAAGCTACCTACTTTTTCAGATTCTCTAAACTTAAACGTTTGTTCAAATAAATCTGATTCGAATTTAACGATAAATCGGTCGTTGTTCTTAAATACGGTTGTCTTGTAACCTTTTGTGTCTATATAACCAATAATTCTCATATATACTATTTTATTATCCTATAATAATGATTTGTCTTCATTACATTAGCTATCTGAATGCCATCCATCCTAGGGTATCTCTACCAAATGGTTCTGTAGTCCATGTTAAATTAAAATGAAACTTTTATAGACCAAGCATTTATTTTGAATAAAACACGCTATAAAAATATATTTTGCACGTTTTTTGTGGACAAATTTATTATAAATTTTCAGAACTTGCTGTTATTGAACCTCATCTATAAAAAACCTGTCTAATAAAAGTAACAAAATTACAAATACTATCATTAAGGAAGTATATTTCCCTCAACAATTCAAACTTAAATTATATTATTACTATGAAAAAGATTACCAAAACAAGCAATAAAGTGATCAAATTTGGTCGTTTTCGCTGGGTAGCCGCAGGAGCAATTTTTGCTTTAATTGCTGGGTTGTGTTTTATAAATCCATCCAACGGGGAACAAGTTTTTGATGATAACTTCATGGCTTATGAAGATAATATTAGTGCAGAATTAGATTTAATGCTATCCACTCGTAGTGCTGGTGATGATGAAGCTCATGCTTCTTTGCGTATGATTAGAGAAGGAATGGAGCATTACAACAATAAGGAATACGACAAAGCAATCCCTATTTTTGAAGAATATCTTGAAAAAAATCAAGATGCTAGCGACTATAATCAAATCAAGTTTTACCTTGCTGTGTCTTTTTTAGGACAAAACGAAACAGAAAAAAGTGCTAAAATGTTTGAGGAGTTGGCACAGTTAGCAGAACCTGAAATCCAAGAGGATTCCAAATGGTATTTATCCTTAGCCTATGCAAGAATTGGAAAGACGGCAGAAGCAAAAGCGCAACTAGAAGAGTTGGCTAGTAGTGAAAAATACGGTTCTAAAGCTGCCAAAATCTTAAATCCATCCAAAACAAAAGTTGCTTTTAGATAAGAAACCTTTTCTAAAATATAGATATAAATTCTAAAAAAGTCTATTTTGAATCTTACTTTCAAAATAGACTTTTTTTATTAACTCTAAGTAATTGTTCAACACATAATAGCAACAAAATTCAATCGTAATCTTGCATGCTAAGTAGCACCGAACACCTACTTATAAAACCTAACACATGAATCTGTTTTCTATTTTTAACGTATTACTACTCTCATTCTACACTTCTGCTCAATTATTTGCTTTTCAGACAACGACAGAAAAACTATTAGCCAATCCCGACATTACTTGGGCTGGAGAAGTCTATGTTGATTATTTGCCCAATATTACTATTCAAGAACCTGTAGACGCACAAATCAAAGAACTCTATGGAACATCGGAGTATAATGTTTTTGAAATTCTAAAAATACAAACTTCTCCCCTTGAAGACTGGCTACAACCTACCTCCCACTTACTTTCAAATCATTTTCTGCAACTTACATCTAAGCATTTAAATGCATATGCTGATGCAAATTTAACTCAAAAATTAAGTCCTAAAGCCTACTCAAAAGCAGCAGCTTATCAAGTAGTTGATACTGTTTTGGCCTTTGATCCCGAAACATATGTAGAAATGGTCAAAATTGACACGAATGAGTTGCGTCCTCAAGAGGTACAAACGTTTCGAGTAAAACAACTATTAACGTATAACGAAAGCCAAAATCAGCTACAAATTACCCCTATCGCTATTGCTCCTGTGGCAACAATTTATAATAAAAGCTCTCTTCGTAGAAACGTCCGCAAAGATGTTTTATTTTGGATGCCTGTAAAAGAAGCCTTTAAAGCATTAAACTTGGAAACAACAACGATTACTTGGGCAAAACGATTGAAAAAAGATGTTCCTTCCGAAACAATCAATACCATTAAAGGAACAGGTAGTATTGCTGATGTTTTTGATAAGATGGTCGCACATTATAAAACACAACCTTCTTCAACTAAAATGTACGCCGCCAAAGAAAAACAACTAACTCTGCTTTCTCCTGATGCTGTCAAAAATTTTGGAGATGCTGTGGATACTGTTGTCACTTTTGATCCAAATACTTTTGAAGAGCGTATTGATGTTGTTCATCGAAATCTTCCCAAAAACTTCGCCACAAAAGTACGACTTATTCAAGATTGGTACTGGAATGCCCAAACACAGGAGATGCAAATTCGTACGCTTGGTTTTGCCCCCATATCATCTCAAACTGATGCCAAAACTAAACATGCTCCCATGTATTATATAAAAACAAAAGAATAAGTACTTTTTAGCAACAGTAACCGTCTAGAATCAACAGCAAAAAGTAGTCTATTATGTAAGGTCTCTTGTCTTAATACAAGAGACCTTTTTTAGTCGTTCGTGTAACTAAATTTGAATGGTGCGTTATGAGTACGCACGCTCTTTATTGCTCTTGGTAACAACCAAGTAGACTTTCGCTGATAGTACTAAGAAACTATCCACGAACTAAACACCGCACAGTAGCAATACAGCTAACTACTACTAATAATAATCATTCATTTTAAAACACTTAATTATTCGCTGTTATGAAAACCTATCTTAAATTTACTTTTGCCCTAGTACTAAGCACTTTTTACTGCTTCCCATCTTCCGCACTTCACCCTACCAATAATATACTAGACAACTCAGATATCACATGGGCAGCAGAGGTATACACAGATTATACGCCCAACGTCAATTACTTTGCCTTAGGCAGAAAAAAGATGCAAAAACAATACGGCATTTCTAGAAGCACCTTTAGTACATTAAAAATCCAGCAAGCCTCTAGTGATCACATCAACTTAGACGACCTTACCTTGGCTCGAAAAATACTAAATATGTCAAAGAATTCTAGTTCTTTGTTTAAAGATGCCTCTTTAAGTACTACTTTGAGTTATGCTGATTATCTCAAAATCACCCAAGAAACAACCTACGATACCACCTTTGTATCTCAGCCCGAAGGAACAAAAACAATGCAAATTATTGCTAATAAGATCAACATTAATGAAATTCAACTATTTAGAGTAAAGCAAATTTTACATTATAACGAAAAAACCAATGAACTAGGTCTCACTCCAATTGCTATTGCTCCCATTTTGAGTTCTTACGACAAAGAGGGCAAACTGATTAGTACAACTCCCCTATTTTGGATGTCTGTGCAGGCTATTGCAGAACAACTAGATTTAAACGCCGCTACAATCAATTGGGCAAAACGATTAACACGCTCTATAGATACCGATGAAGTGACGGTCATAAAAGGGAATCATAGTTTTGCAACTATATTAAACAAAATTCTATATCGTTATACTCAAACACCTAATACATCTAAGCTTTATCATACTTATGGAAAAATGACTCCTATGAGCCCGCAAGAAATAAAAAAACTCAATAGTGGCCTCGATACACTAATTACTTTTGATCCCGTCACATTTGAAGAAAAGGTATCGGTTATTAACAATACTCCTACTCCTGAAACCATGCATACAATTCGCATTGTTCAAGATTGGATTTGGAATGAAGACACTCAAAACATCAGCATTCGACTCGTTGCCTTTGCGCCTCTTTTAAAACGTTACGACAACCACAAAAACTTCCTACATTCTGGTCCCATGTTTTATAAAAAACCTAATGAATAAACAGTTGATAGATTTTTATTTTTAATAAAAAAAGCGTGAGAGTCATTCTGTTATTATTTTACAGAATGACTTTTTATTTTTTTTGAAAAAAAATATTCTTGAGAAGCAGCATTCAATTCACAAAGTTCGTTTTGTAAACAAAGATTCTTATATTTATATGTGGAGACTTAAAAATATTTTTTGAATTAAAACAGATAGTACTATACGTTAAACATTCTACACTACCTAAAATATTATTTGAACTCCTAAGAATAAATTATCCAAATATGGCAATTGCTTTGAATATTTCAACGACAGAACATACCGCAAAAGACGTTCAGTCTAGCTCTAATGAAGCTAAACTGATTGCAGGTTGTTTAGCAGAAGAACGTTGGGCGCAAAAACAACTTTACGAACAACATTATGGAAAAATGATGGGAATTTGTTTGCGCTACTCTAATAACTCCGAAGATGCTAAAGACATTCTTAACGAAGGTTTTATTAAAGTTTTTCGTTATCTGCAACGCTACAAAATCGGTACATCCTTAGAAGGTTGGATTCGAAGGATTATGATTAATACCTCGATTGATTTTTATAGAAAAGCAATTCGTCATAGAACAGAAGACATAGAATACGCATCCAATACAACAGCAACAGGTGAAGATGCTATTAGTAAATACTCTGCTAAAGAAATTCTTTCCGTTATTCAAACATTGCCTCCTTCTTATCGTGCTGTGTTTAACCTTTATGCCATAGAGGGTTATTCTCACCGTGAAGTAGCGAATCAATTGGGAATTTCTGAAAGTACTTCAAGGTCCAATTTGGTAAAAGCTCGCGCAAAATTGAAAGTTTTACTAACAGAACTTTACAAATAACAAAGATATAGAATGAAAAATAAAGATTTTGATAACATAGACAAACTTGCTCAGGAAGCCTTCGAGAACTTCGAGGTAGAGTTTGACCCAATGGACTGGGCAGATCTACAAAACAAACTGCGTACAGAGTCATCTATAGACCAAGTTGCTAAGGACGCATTAGAAGATTACGAGGTTCCTTTTGACAAAAACGATTGGATAAGGCTAGAGAAACAGCTGGATAAAGAACGAGATTTGCTGCCACATATTTGGTGGCTAAAAAGTACAGAAGTTGGCGTTATGGCCTTGTTACTCTTTACCCTGTTCAATTTAAATTCAAACCAAACACCACATACTCATTCAAACCAAAACTATGATCAAACAACTACACTAACTCCTTCTGCTGATTTGGATAACGCTACTACTAACAAAGACCAAAATAGTACGTTCCAAATGCCAGAAAAAGATGCATCAACTCTATCTAACGATATTAATGCCCCACAGGCATTTCATGAGTCTGCCACTACCACGGTGGGGAAAGCATCTAGTGATAATTTTAGTGATAATAGTTCTAATAACAATCCTAGTTTTGATACACCTTCATTGGCTGCCACAAAAACAAAAGAATCCAATCTATCTCGTGCAACCAATGTAGTTACTGATGACAATCAAACATCTTCAGTTGTGACAACAGCATCTAACAGCAACGAGGTACCGAATCAGACCAACAACAACGGTTCTACTGGTGAAGATGGTACAGCTAATACGCTAAATGCAACAACTAATCATGATGTTACTAATAAATTAACAGGGATAGAAAATACGACTAAAAGAAATGAAACAGAAAAAGAAACTAATCGTAGTCGATTTTCTATCCTACAAATTCCAACCCTTGATGTCAAGGGTGGTATCAAAACAACAGATCCTATTTTTGAACTAAAGAAAGCAAAATTGGAGTTGCCATTCAAAGGTAAGAGCTATATCGGCGCTGTTGCTCGTATTGGTTCTAATTTTGCCACTAGCATGGGTGGAACGAGTGTTGGATATGGAGCTGGGTTAACATTTACGAATGAACTTTCTCGTAAATTTGCTCTCAAAACAGGTGCTATGGTTGCTTATAATAAGTATGATGTCAATGAAGTATTATTAATCGACAACAAGCTTATTGATGGTCGTGTTTATGAAATTGATCAGTCCAAAACAAGTCACCTAGTTATTTTAGAAGTTCCAGTAGATGTCCAGTATACTTTCTTCCAAAGTGAAAAATGGAAAATCTATGCGACAGCAGGTATCGTTGCGAATGTTATTAGTAGCAGAACTTATACAGGTTCTCAAACTTCAAACGCTAATGGCATTAGTTTAAAAGAAGATCTTAATTCTAACAATTTTGATAGAGGTGCCTTTGAAGGTGGTTTAATAAATCAAAATGCCTTTTTATCTGTTGGAGGTGGCTTGGGCTTGGAGCGTCAATTAGGAGATAAAATTAGTTTGTACATTCTTCCGTCTTATCGACATGCTGTGACACCTTCTGGAGCAAACAAAGATTACATTAGTTCTTTTAGTGTTAATATCGGAATAAAAACAGCTTTGTAAACAAAGAAAATGATTTATAGCAGTTTATATATTAAGTTCAAAAAATTAACATTTTGATTTTGCGAACAACAATTTATTTTAAAAAGCAGTTAGTACCTTCACCATGTATTAACTGTTTTTTTTATCCTTAATTGAATAAACATATGCAAACACCGTCTATCAAACCTAATCAAAGCAAGCAATATTTTGTTACAGGAATTGATACAGATGTTGGAAAAACGATCGTTTCTGCTGTTTTAGTTGAAGCGTTACAAGCAGACTACTGGAAGCCCGTACAAGCAGGAGGATTAGATTTTACAGATACCAATGCTGTTCAAGAACTGGTAAGTAATCCTACGAGTCATTTTTTTGAAGAAGCATACCGTTTAAATACGCCTGCATCACCACATTATGCAGCTGAAGTAGATCAGCTCACAATTGACTTTCATTCTATTAAAATCCCTGATACAAAGCATAACTTGATTATAGAAGGAGCTGGAGGTTTATTTGTTCCTTTGAATGATGATTTTTTAATTATTGACCTTATCCAACGATTTAATGTGCCTGTTGTATTGGTTGCAAAATTTTACTTGGGTTCTATTAATCATACCCTTAGTTCTATTGATGCGCTTCAAAAAAGAAACATCCCAATTGCTGGAATCATTTTTAATGGCCCTATTACTGAATCGTCAAAAAAATACATTTTAAACTATACCAAAATACCTTGTTTGGGCTGTATTCCATGGCTCGATAATTTTTCTAAAAAAGAAGTTGTTAAATATGCAAAAACGGTAAGAAATTTGCTACTATAAATAGTAATCGTCCCACAACTAATCTAGTTAGTGTTTCATATACTAATTTCTTTCTTTTAAACAAAAAATGGGTAACAATTCTGTACTTTTCACATTAATAGAGTGAATTGTATAGGCATTGTAATGTCTAATTTTTTTGCTTATTAAAATATTTATTTATGCGCAAAAAAATGAAACTTTTTCTCGTTTTATCTCGTTTTAAAGTTTAGGGAGCATCACAAAACAAAAAGCTAAATGAGACAGTTAAAAATCACACAAAAAATCACTAAAAGAGATAGCTTATCTCTAGACAAATATCTTAATGAGATTGGTAAAATCAGCTTGATTGATTCTGAAGAAGAGGCTATCTTGGCAAAAAGAATTCGCCAAGGTGATCAGGAGGCATTGCACAAAATTACAAGAGCTAATTTGCGTTTTGTTATTTCTGTTGCCAAACAATACCAAAATCAAGGATTGCCATTAATCGACTTGATTAATGAAGGAAATGTTGGTTTGATTAAAGCTGCAAAACGCTTTGACGAAACCAAAGGATTTAAATTTATTTCTTATGCCGTTTGGTGGATTCGTCAATCTATTCTACAAGCTATTGTAGAGCAGGCTCGACTAGTTCGCTTACCTCTAAACAAAATTGGTAGCAACAATCGCATCAATGAAGCATATCATTCTTTCATGCAACAATTTGAAAGAGAACCTAGCGTTGAAGAGTTAGCAGACTTAGTTGATTTATCTCCTAAGGAGGTACGTAATATTTTACGTATTAGTGGCAAACATGTGTCTGTAGATGCTCCTATGACAAGCGAATCTGGAAGCGATGCGATGACCATGTTAGATACCTTAGCATACGATGGCTCTGGCGAAGAACCTGAAGGTGACTTAATGAACGAATCGCTAAAAGAAGAGGTCAAAAACGGCTTAGCTACCTTGTCTAAAAAAGAAGTGGATGTTATTTGTGCGTACTACGGCTTGAATGGTCAACAACCAATGACCCTAGAAGAAATTGGGTACCTTTGTGATTTAACCAGAGAGCGTGTTCGCCAAATTAAAGAAAGAGCAATTCGAAGATTAAGAAAGTCAACAAATAGGAATAACCTACGATCTTACTTAGGTTAATCAAGATTAAATATAATATACTCTAATAGTTTTTTAAAGCCATCTCAAACGGAGATGGCTTCTTTATTTTAAATCCTAATGGGTTACATCAAAGTGTTTAAAAAACCTACTCTCTTCATATTGAGGACTTGCTTTTTGCTTAACTGCTTGTATTTCCAAGTGCCAAGGTTCATTTTCTAATCCTCTTCCTGTATTGGTTAGGTCTTCCACCTGTGCAAAGCCAAAATCGATTAAGATATCTTTCATTAACTCAAAGTAGTACCCAAACTTGTGCACATCGTATTCATCTTGTTGCCAACCAAATAAACTACCCATTCCCCAAAATCGATCATTACTACCAGAAGTTTTGCTATAAAAAGAAGCATGGCTTCCCGATATGATTTGCTGAAGGTGCCATAGTAAATTGGGACAAATAATATACACTACTCCTCCTGTCTTTAAAACACGATTCCATTCTGCTAATACTTTCAAAAATTCTTTTAACGTAAAATGCTCTACTACGTGCCTAGAATAAACTTCATCTACTGTTCCGCTCTCAAAAGGCAATTGATCTGCCGAACATACATAATCTACATTGGGTAAATCGCGAATATCACAAGTCAAATATCCTGCTCGTGGCTTTTTTCCACAACCAATTTCTAATTTCATATCTTTTTAGTTTGTGTCTATTGAATCAAAACGAATTGCCCTCCAATTTTTTCATCTCCCAACAATTGTAAAAAATAAACTCCACCAATTAAATCAGAAACATCTATCCAAGCATCTATGGATGAAATTGTTCCTTTTTTTAGGCAAACACCAGAAGTTGTCATTAGCTGATACCTCAAATTGAGAGTTTCCGTTGTCGTTTGAATTCGTATACGTTGGGTAGCTGGATTAGGAGATAAACTAAATTCAATTCTTTCTTTTGGAATTGAAACAACAGAAGTAGGTATTGTGATAGAATCTGCATTTAATCTTAGACGAAGCGTCTCATTCGTAACCATCTGCCCTGTTTTCATTCCTCCTACCAAATATTTTAATGTATCACTTACATTTCCTATGCCTCTTAAATCCATTGGCAAATTATAACCATACTCTACATCAAAACTATGATTTGACTTATCATAATAGAGACTCCTACCATTAGGTTCTACACCACCAGACCCATTATAAGCCACTCCATCATAATTATACGTTACAGTAGAGCCTCCTAACCAAAATACCTTACCCAACGCTGTTGTTGCCGCCATTCGATACCCATTCATTCCCATCCAACTAAAGCTAGACCAACTGATTTGAGATGGGTTGGTTGGGTTGATAATTCCCCTTCGAAAATAAGCTTGAATATTAAAATTTCCTGCCATAGAAGCTCCTCCAAAGTAATAAATCGTATCTCCTATAATTGCCCCCGAGGCACCAAAAGAACGAAAAATATTATTATTACCTACCCCCGTTCCTGCTTGCCAAGTGTCTGTTGTAGGGTTGTAAATTTGCACGGAAGATACATTTCCTGTATTGCTCCATCCCGTTATCACATAAATCAAACTATCCCTCCAAACCGCTTGTACTTGATCATCTATAGCAACAGGGATATTAGCTCCATCTGCCAAATAAACGTTGTTGTTTATATCATATATATGTACTTTATTAGACGACGCTTCTCCCCCATTGGCATAAACATGATAACCACCTATAATGTATATTTTATCTTTTACACGGCTAGCAGCTGCTGCAATTTTGCCAAGCGTATCAGGTAAAACTGCGATGGTATCCCACACATTGGTGTTCGTATTATAACGATACGAACGCAAATGGATTCCAGAATAAAGCTTTGTTGAATCCAATCCTCCAAAGGTATAAATATAAGGCACTCCGTTTACCAATCCTTCAGCAACAGCATTATTGGTTATTCGCTCGGGAGCATTTGCCATTGGTGTTACTTCCCAAGCTTGCCCCAAGCTGATGGTTGCTATTATCATCCCCAAAAAACTGGTAAAAAATATTTTCATAATCATCCATTTTTAGTAGCTACGTCCTACAAAGTCACCAACTTTGAAAAAAGGGAAATTACAAGGTAGTTCATTTATATACAAGCCGACAGAAATTAATAAAATCTATGTTCAATTTTTACAAAACAAGATACAGAATATTAAAATTTTAGAGGATGAAATGTCTACTTTTTGGTAGAGCTTGCCAAGTCTCTCTTGGGCTTACTACTGAACAAGTACCAAAAGATTACGGAATAAAATGTATCTTAGAACCTTTAAAGACTTAAAAAAGCTTTTCTCAATAGTTAGCTGTGCTGCTAACTACTATTTTCAAAAACTGATTAAATAATATCAATGGAACCATTCTTCACTAACGACGCTGTTGTTTTTGGCTTACTAATGCTGCTTTTAGCTGGTATTTTTCACACTGCCAGTTCTAGTGCCCCTGGTTGGAAAAAATTCTATACCATTGTCCCTTCTTTATTACTTTGTTATTTTTTACCTGCGTTGCTTAATTATCCTTTGGGACTTATTGCACCAGAGTTTTTTAAGGGAGATGCTTTGATGGCATTCTTGAATGAACGAGGTGTTGACTTGACAGGAGTTAATTTACAAGCATTGTCTTTTGAAGGCATTAAAGAATTTTTGGAGCAAGCAGGCATTGAATCCAATGAATACAAGCCCTTTATTCAAAAATCAAAATTATACTTTGTTGCCTCCCGCTATCTATTACCTGCCAGTTTGATTCTACTCTGCTTAAGCATTGATTTTAAGGGCATCAAAAAATTAGGTCCCAAAGCTTTAATCATGTTCTTTGCGGCTACGGTTGGAATTATACTGGGTGGTCCGATTGCGCTTTTGGTGACTTCATATATTTTTCCCAATCTGGTTAGTGTTACCCCTGACGAGCTCTGGCGTGGTCTGTCTACGGTTGCAGGAAGTTGGATTGGAGGTGGAGCCAATCAGGCGGCAATGAAAGAAATCTTTGAAGTGAGTGATAACTTGTTTGCAACAATGATCATCGTTGATGTTGTGGTAGCTAATATTTGGATGGGTTTCTTGCTGTATGGAGCTAATATTTCTGAAAAAATTGACGCCAAACTCAATGCCGATGCCTCTTCAATCGAAGAATTGAAAAAAAGCGTTAGCGACTATCGAGCAAGCGTTGAGCAAATGCCTACCACCACTTCTAACTTTATCTTAGGCGGACTTGCCTTTGGTGGTGTTGGTTTGGCACACTGGGGAGCCGATGTTATTGTCCCATTCATGGAACAATATAGTACTACATTAAAACAACTTCGATTAAACTCACTTCTATCAGGCTTCTTTTGGCTAATTGTCATTTCGACTACTGTAGGTCTGCTTCTTTCTTTTACCAAGGCACGAAAATTAGAAGGTGTTGGAGCCTCTAGAATAGGCTCTGTGTTTATTTACATTTTGGTTGCAACTATTGGAATGAAAATGAATTTAGGGGAAGTCTGGTCTAATATAGGGCTATTTGCGATTGGTATCACTTGGATGTTAGTACATGTGATTATTTTATTAATAACCGCCAAACTCATCAAAGCACCTTTCTTCTTTGTAGCAGTAGGAAGTCAAGCCAATATTGGTGGTGCCGCCTCTGCACCTATTGTCGCTTCCGCTTTTAGTCCTGCTTTGGCACCTGTTGGGGTATTAATGGCTGTTTTGGGCTATGCATTGGGTACATATGGAGCTATTATCTGTGCTATTTTAATGCAAGCTTGTACTTAACACACCATTTTCCAACAATTGCATAAAAAGTTATACACTTAAAATTCACGAAGTGTTGTTACAATCAAAGCTGTTGATTTTCGAGCTTGTGATTTTAAGTGTATAACCTACCTCTATTGTATAGTAATAAATGAAACCATACGAACTTAAAAACTAAACTCCATTTCCTGCTTTTCCTCTTCTACACTATTCGCTACGTCCTCTACAAATAAGTCGATTTGCTCCTTTGTTACATTCGGCATACAAATAATATGTGTGACGGCTTCTTCTGTTGCCAATTGCCATTTGGATTTAATTTGATCGGATGTCTTAGAAAAAACAACTGTAATTGCTCCTGGATTTGTCCAAGCCTTTATTCCTATTTCATTTAATTTATCTTTGCAATATTCTGCCACTTCTAAGCTATGTAGATACCTTCTCTTTAGTCCTTCTAATCCTAGTTTTTTTATTGCATACCACAAAAACAAAGGACTGTGTCCATTTCTAGATCCTGTTATTGTCGTATCCAAAGAGCCTATATAAGAAATTCCTTTAGATATCTTGTCTCGATAAGATCGCTTGGTAATCAACACACCTGAAGGCATTGGCGAGCCTATAAACTTATGTCCACTAATCGAAATACTATCCGCACCATCTGCAAAATCAAAGGGTACATACGGTGTCACAAACCGCCCATAAGCCCCCGACAAAGCGGCATCGCAATGAATATAATGATTCTGAATGGCTAATTTTTTTAGAATCCCTTTTATTTTTGAAACATCATCTTTGGCTTCTTTCATGGTCGTTCCAAAAGTGGTCAAAACAATCGCAGGTTTATGACGATTGAATTGCACTGTATTCTCAAAATCTTCATAATCAATTTCACCATTCTCTTTAGAGCGGATGACAATACTTGGTATGTTCAGCAAGTGTATGTTCTTTCGAACACTATAATGAGTAGATTCAGAATAGTAAACCATGGCCTTAGGATACATTTCTCTAGCCAAATAGAGTCCATACAAATTGCTTTCCGAACCACCATTGGTAACATATCCCCAATAATCGTTAGGATTGGCTCTAAATACTTTCGCAAAAAAAGCAACAATCTCTCGCTCCATTTCGTGCGTTTGAACTTTGTAAGTGCTATTTTCGAATGGATCTCCTAAGTTGTTGATTGGAAACTTTAAGAAATCATATAACTCAGAATAATCAAAATCTTTGGACACTGGATACCCCAAAAAGGAATCCCTCGCTTTTTTTACTTCTGTTTTTAACTGAGTTAACCGCTCTTTATCACAAGTCCGTAAGTTGTTATCCATTTGTTTGTATTTTTTGCAATCGTTCTCTAAAAATTATCTCCAATCAAGATCAAAGTTTTGGAAATAATCAATATTTATTTTCTGTAAAAATACGGCATATCTTCTTTTTTTTCTTACAATATCTTTTTCTCAGAAAAAAATTCTATTATTTTCAAATAAAAAGTAATGCTTTCTAAATCTTGTTCTTCGATGAAGACAAAAACGAAAAAAATACTGCCGCTATGGATGCTACAGACAAAAAGATACTAAACTTATTACAGGCTAATGCCAAACAAAATACGAAAGAGATTGCAGGACAAATCAAATTAACGATTTCTCCAACCTTTGAGAGGATAAAAAAATTGGAACAACAAGGGGTTATTAAGGCTTATGTAGCTATTTTGGATAGAACTAAAATAGGGAAATCGCTTATGGCACATTGCCAAATATCTCTATTCAAACACTCCAAGGAGTTGATTTTAAATTTCAGAAAAGAGGTAGCTAAATTGCCTGAAATTATACGCTGCCACCACGTATCTGGCAATTATGACTTTTTGTTGGAAGTTGTCGTTAGTGATATGAACGAATACCAACGTTTTGTTGTAGAAAAATTGTCAACAGTAGAGGGCATTTCAAATATACAGAGCTCTTTTGTCATGGAGGAAATAAAAGAAGGATTTGCCTATCCTTTGTAAGTAAGATCAACTCCAAACAATCCATAAAAAACATCAATTCGTTCATTTTTAACAACTCAAAACGAACGAATTGATATGCTCTTTATTTACGCTGCTGGTAATTCTGGATTTTTACACACCTCATCTCCTTTTTTGCCACAAACAGAACACTCTCCAATCTTTGTTTTTAACAAAGGATTATTTTGCGCACAAGTTCCTCTAAAATCTTTTCCGACCACAATTTGGCGAATGTTAATAAGCAAGAAAGAGACGAAAAAAATGCCGAATACCAAACCGAAAACGGTTAAAAAATGTGTCATAAATATTGCTTTTTAATGAATTAGTAGCCTTTAGTTCAGCTCTTTTGTGTTCTTAAATTATAAACACTTCTAAAGTTGTTTGTGTTTAAAACAACCTATTTTAGCTCGAATCCAATGACTAGCTCAAAGATACTAATTGTCTATTGATTAATGACCTTTATTAGAAATTTCTTGACAGACTTCTTACAATAACAATGCTCTTTGAAAAGCATTTTATTTGTTGTTCGTTTATAATTGTTCTACAAAAAATCGACTACTATCATTTTTAAAACAATTCCTAATTTTTTCCTTGTATAAATACCAATACCTGAATGCAAAGTAAAATTTTAGACCACAAAAGCATAAAACATAGCCTTTTTTTCAACTCTTTAGTCTTTTTCTAGTAAATTGTTAAAAAAAAACAAAAATTTGCCCCATATCTTATCAATCAATAGTTTGTTGAAAAAAATATTTAATTGATAATCAACAAGTTGAAACCCCGTTCAATTTCAAAAAACTTCTGATTATCAAACTAATATAAATGTACTTTTTTATCTTTTTGCTCAGTAAGCTTGTATTAGTAATACAAAAATGTTGTTTACGAGTATAGCAAACTAAAAAGTAAAAAAGCAACAAGCTACTAATCCATAAGATTAAGTTATAATACTAACGTTGAAATACGTCCCCCAAAAAGAATCATACACTGTTACTCATTCTACATTTAAAAAGTTGTTGTCCTATTTTTTGACAGCTTTTTGAATTAATACTGAATTATGAAGACTCCATCAAACGCACTATTCAAGCTAATCCGAAAAATGACACCTAGTGAAAAACGTTACTTTAAACGGTTTGGCTTGTTACAACAAAAAAAAGACTCCAATAAATATATTTTACTATTTGATGCCATTAACGAACAAGTTGAGTACGATGAACAAGCATTGCTCAAACAATTTAAAGGCTACGACTTTATCAACAACTTTTCGGAGATCAAAAAATATCTTTTTAATCAAATTCAAAAGGCACTCCGTAACTACCACTCACAAAGCTCTATAGATATTATTTTATACAATTATCTAAGCGATATCAGTGTGTTGTATAGTAAAGAATTGTATGTAGAATGTAGTCGCATTATCAAAAAAGCAAAAAAAATTGCGACGAAACATGAGAAATTTAGTCTGCTACTATTACTGAACGAATGGAAACGCAATGTGCTTCGAATTAGTCATCATGTCAATGGAATTCAAAATTATTTAGACAATGAAGTGACCAAAGACAAAGAGTACATTGCTTGTGTTGAAAACGAATCTGTTTACTTCAATAAAAGCCTTGAATTTACACTACACCTACGCAAAAAAGGACCTGACCATGAAATCTCTTCAGAGATAGAATTGCCTGCTGATGGACCAATGACATTTAGAGCCAGACGCTATTCCTTCTTACAAAAAAGTATGGAAGGGTACTTAGAATTTGATGGTGAAAAAATATTTGAAGCAAGTAGTGCCGATGTTAAAATATTTGAAGAAAATCCACATTTTATCAATGCCATTCCCAAACAATACATCATTTCATTAACCAACCTTTTGGATTCTTGTGCCAATAAGATTAAGTACAACGATGTATTTGATGAATATATGCTCAAAGTAATCAAAGTCTTAGACTCTTATTCTTTTGATGCTGAATTTATTGCCAAAGAACGGCTACTAGTTTATATTATCAAATGCAAGGTCTATAGCCTAAGAGGCAATCTTCAAGATTTAAAAGATGTCCGCCAAGAACTCAAAGATCAATACGATACCACAAGCAAAAAGGGGTATAAAACCCCAGATTTAGACATTTATGTCCATGACAATTTAATGCGTTCTGCACTCATTACAGAAGATTTTTCTTCTGCTTTAGAATCTTATAATGATATTTTGCAACTAAATCTAGGCAACTATCGAGAAGATCTGCAAATGGAAACGCGTTTGTTGGGTTTAATTCCTCACTATGAACTAGGCAACTGGTTGCTTCTAGAAAGCATGGTGCGTTCTGCCCTTCGCTTGTTGCAACGCAAACACAGCCACTTTAAGTTGGGAAAATTATTTTTAGAAGCAATCAAAAAGTGTATCGTCATCCAACAGCAACCCAATCATAATGAAAGTGACATTGTTGATCTTCTTCAGCAACTAAAGTTAGATGCTTTGTCAATTACAAGCAAAAGACGATTGGCCGATTATATTTTATTTATTGGCTGGATTGATAGCAAAATTTCCAACCAGTCGATTGCAGAGTGTATTTATGAAGCAACAAAAGCAGGTTATAAGGTTTAGAATGACAATTATTAGGTAGTATCTTAACATCCCGTATTGCCTAAAACCAATTCAAAGCCTTGATTAACCCAAAGTCCTGCTGCATTTCTAGCGGCTTGCCATTGTGGCATATTCTTAATTACGTTTAATAACATTTGATCAACTTTTGAATTGCCAGTGCTCTCTTTCAACTGTACCAGTTCTATCTTTCCGTGGTTGTTGACCGTGAACCCTACCCTACCTACTTTTAAGTGAACTAAGTCTGTATCTGAAATGTTATCCAACACATTTTCGATCAAATATTCTTGCAAGGCAACTGCTCCTCCTGGATAGTTCGCTTCTTCGTCAGGTTGTACGACGATGTAAAAACTCAATGTCTTGACTTCAATTTTTTGAGTAGCTGAATTGGTTTGCTTGTATTTGACTTTAATCGATATGGAGGTATTCAAATCGACCATTTTTAATAGATTTCTTTGCGAGTCTGTCAGTTGAGCATTTACACCATATGTTTTCTGTCTTTTTCCTTTGTTAATCGCCTCAATTTCGGTAGAAACATAATCTGTAATCCAAGAATTAGGGTATTCTTTTATAAGATCAAGCATAGTTTGAGCTTGACTCAATAACATTTTAGACATTGGATGTGCGGGAGTATGTAAGGGATATATTTGGCAACGATAATTATCCCTTAACAACTTTGTTTGCTTTTTTGAGTTTTCTAAATAATCCGTCCTAAAAAAGGTATCGCTAAAATTTTGTCCCAAACTAATGGTTGCCATAAAAATAAAGCCTCCTATAAAATAATATCGTTTCATGTGATTTATTTTTTTTTAATAATGCATAACGTTTACCTTTCAAAGATAGTTTTGAATCCACAAAAGAGCTGTTAGTCAGCCGTTATTGACTTGTTATTGAGTTGTTAATGCAACACTCTATCCAGTATATCATTCATTATTTTTTAGTTTTTTGTTAGTATTATTGGTAGTTAGCTTTGTTACTCCCTACGGTCGTGAGCTCGCATAGCTCGGTTCGCTGCTACTTCGTGGTCGTTGATTACTTCGTGAGCGCTGCGCTTTTAGTTAGCTATGCTACTACTCTTTCTATCATAAATTCTACAAACAACCATTTATGAAACGAACCTACTCTTTTATTGCTTTTTCTTCCCTTGCCTTGTTGACCATTCTAATCATACAAATCAACTGGGTTTTTCAAATGGCAACTATCAAGGAAAAACTTTTTAGTGAAAAAGCTGATATTGTTCTTGCAAAAACGGTTGCCGCATTGTACAATGACCAAGAAACCTGTCAAAAAATTGAAGCTTCCGCCGCCGAAAATACTACTGGAACAATCACTCAATTAGGAGTTGTTGAGTCCCAAGTAATCGACTCGCTTTTTGCGCACTATATGGCATTTTATGATTTTAATATTGATTATTCCTTTGTTATTTCCAAACCGCCCAACAAAGCTCCTGACTACCTGAACTACATTTATAACAAAAACTTAGAAGGCTTCACCCCTAAAAACCAACTAGAGTTAAAACTCATTTTTGCGGATAAAAAACAATTTATTTGGGCAGAAATGAGTCCCTTGTTCATTACTTCTATCTTGCTAATTTTACTTGTATTGATATTATTTTGGCGCACAACCTTATCGCTTCTCAAAGAGAAAAGAATATCAGAGCATACAACAGACTTTCTCAATAATATGACCCATGAATTCAAAACACCGATTACGAATATCGCTTTAGCCAGTAAAATGTTGGGAAAAAGCAGCAAGCTATCTAAAAAGGAAAAAATACAGCATTATGCTGAAATTATTTCAGAAGAAAATCAAAAACTAGCCCTCCAAGTAGAGCAAATGTTAGGAATGAGTGCCTTAGAACGTGGAGAGATTCCGTTGCAAAAAACAACCTTAGACATGCACTCGATTATCCAACAAATTATCAAGTCGGCACAGCTGCAAGTTGAAGCTAAACAAGGAAATTTGAATCTACAATTAACAGCTAAACAAGCGGTTATTTTAGGGGATAAAATACACCTTAGCAATATGCTTTGTAGCCTTATTGATAATGCTATTAAGTATTCTGCTCAAAAAATAGATTTGTCGATCCAAACAACTTCTACTGCCCAACACCTATCTATTATAGTTGCTGATAAAGGAATTGGAATTGACCCCAAATATCAAAAAAAAGTCTTTGACAAGTTCTTCAGGGTTCCTACAGGCAACGTACACAATGTCAAGGGGTTTGGACTTGGCTTAACATACATACAAAGTATTGTTAAACGCCACAACGGACGCATTACCTTGAAAAGCCAAAAAGGACAAGGAACAGTCTTTTGTATCATCTTGCCACTCCATCCAATACAAGTAAATCAACTTCAATCACCAGTTATTGTAAACTAATCAAGCATGCACAAAATACTATTAGTAGAAGATGACCTCAACTTGGGACTCCTCTTAATGGACTACTTAGAAGAAGAAGGCTTTGAGGTCAAGCTTTGTAGAGATGGGCGCAAAGCTTTAACGGCATTTCAACAACAACGTTACGATATATGCTTACTAGATATTATGATGCCATATCTCGATGGATTTTCTGTTGCCCAAGAAATCAGGTTACAAAACGCCAATATTCCTATTGTATTCATTAGCGCCAAGTCCTTAAAAGCTGACAAACTAAAAGGGTATACATTGGGTGCTGACGACTATATTACCAAACCTTTTGACGAAGAAGAGCTACTTTGGAAAATCAAGGCCCTAATTCGTAGAGTTGTTCCCAATTCTATGCCGCAACCCCCGATTTTATATGTTGGTAACTATCAATTTAATACTCGCAATCAATCTTTGACCATCAATGATAACACTCGAAGGATGACCGAAAAAGAATCCCTTATTTTAAAATATCTCTATCAACATCGAAACAATTTGATAAAAAGGGAAGATATGTTAATGGCTTTATGGGGAGAAAATGATTATTTCTTGGGGAGAAGTTTGGATGTTTTTATTACCAAAATAAGAAAATATCTAAAAAATGATCCTGAGTTAAGTATTGAAAATGTTTTTGGCGTAGGTTTTATCTTTAATGTCCCTACTAAGGAAGAATCCTAAGGATTATACAGAAAAAGGCATTAACTTTGTGGATAAAGTTAGTTATTTAAACGTACCCTTAGTTTCTTAATTTCACTTCCTCTTATGCATAAAATTATCCGTTTACTATTGCTTTGTACGTTCCCCATTTTTCTATTTGCACAATCTTCTTCTACTTCGTATGAGGATTTGATTGTCATGCTACCTCCTAACTCAGATGTGGAATCTCTATTAGCTGATTATGGAGCCACTCTAACTTATAAAAAACGCTTATCTACCTCTTTAAATATTCACCTGTTATCTAGTCCTGTCGCATTGAACATGTCGGAAAAATTACAGTTACATCCTAGCGTTCAAACAGTTCAAAAGGATGCAATTATTACTTGGCGAAATACTCCCAATGATATTCTATACGATACACAATGGGCATTAGACACCATTCAAGTTCAACAAGCGTGGCAATACACAACAGGCGGACAAACGGCATTGGGAGATACCATCGTTTGCGCTGTCATTGATGGTTCTTTTTTTGTCCCTCACGAAGATTTGAAAGACAATATTTGGCACAATCATGCCGAAATTCCTAACAACCAGATTGATGATGACAACAATGGTCTCATAGATGATTATACAGGTTGGCAATTGGTCTACAACACCGATCGCCACGATTACGGAAGCATCAGCAACCATGGCACTTCTGTTTTGGGTATCATTGGGGCAAAAGGCAATAATAGTGTCGGAACAAGTGGCATCAACTGGGATATAAAGCTCATGCTACTAAGTGCTCATACGGCAACTGAAATTACTAAAATCTCTAATATAATTGAGGGCTACTCTTATGCCCTAGATATGCGTCGAGCTTACAACCTATCTAATGGTCAAAAAGGAGCACTAGTCGTTAGTACCAATTCTTCTTGGGGAATTGATTTTGCTTGGGCTGAAAACCATCCTATCTGGTGCGCACTGTATGACTCGCTTGGTAGTGTGGGCATTTTGAGCGTTGCCGCTACTACCAATAGTGATACCAATATTGATCGTTATGGTGATATGCCTTGTTCTTGCACCTCAGCGTATTTAATCGGCGTAAGCGAAAGCTCTAAAGAAGATCGACAAGTAGCTGGGTATGGACATCAATTCATCGACTTGTTTGCCCCTGCTGCTAGCAAAAGTACACGATGGAACGATTATTATGGTGATTTTGGAGGCACTTCTGGTGCTGCTCCTCACGTAACGGGCGCGATTGCACTACTCTATAGTTATCCTAATGATCGTTGGGCTGCCATGGTAAAAAACACTCCTCAACAAGCCGCTTTATTAGTCAAATCTATTTTAATCAATAGTGTAGATAAAAAATTAAGCTTTGAAGCTTCTGTTTCTGGTGGTCGCCTTAATTTGGGTAGAGCAATGCAAGAGCTCGCAGACTATTTTTCTACACCACAAGAAAACAACCTTTTAGTTGTTTATCCCTCTCCTACTTCTAGCTATCTCCATCTCAAAGCATCGTTAACAGAACAAGGTACTTACCCTGTTCGAATTTATGATACATCAGGAAAACTAGTTGCTTCTTGGACTATTCAAACAGAAGCTCCTACCATTCGTTATTGGGAATTTGAGGTTGGAGATTGGGCTAGAGGTATGTATATTGTAGAATTAGAAACTCCCACCTCCAAATTTGTACAAAAGTTTGTAAAATATTAAAATCGTTGTGTCTCAACTTTTCGATCAGCAGTAATCACTCTCACGGTTCCACCTTCTTGCAACAAAGAAGGCAGCATCAACTCTGAATGCGATTGGTGCTCTATATAAGATTTTATTTTTGCTCCTAAATCATTATACAGCTCAATTTCTACAGGAAATTGAGCCATTTCTAAGGCTAATTCTACACGCAATTTAGAAAACTGGCAGATAGATTTAACGAACAACCATCCTTCAGAACTATTGTCTATGTCTACTTCTTTTGGAGGACTATTATAATAAGTTCCATCCTTATAGAGTTGCTTTAGACGGTAATAAATGCGTTGCTTCGCTGGAAAATGGTCAATATAACTGTAGTGTTTAGAAGCTCCTTGTAGCGCGTCCTCTATTCGCCCTATCGGTACAAAATTTATTTTATCGTACGACTTCTCAACTACAAAAGCCTCTGTTTGCGTATTTTCTTTAATAGACCAAAACACCAGCACCCCTTCCTTATCTTTTGTTGCACCCAATTTTAGGTTTTCTTGAACATACTTCTTTTCTTTATCTGCCACCTTCTCTTGTTGATTTTCTTTGATACTACAATGAACAGGATAAATTTTATGCTGTTCCTCTTTTTGTAGCAACGAGTTAGATTTTGTTTTTACCTGTTGGCAAGCAACAGTAAATAGCAAAACAAGCATCAATATAACTGGCGTTTTCATCATTAGCTTATTTGGAGATAGAATGGGAAATTATTTATTGTTTAATAAAATTACAATAGATATATTACCTAATTATTAAGCTGATATAAACTTTTTCGACATTCTTTGTGTTCCTTATTTTTTGCAAATTATAACCACTAATATTTAAAAATACATCTTATGATATATATTGCCTTGTTAATACTAGTAGTTCTATTACTTTATATAGATTTGGCAGTACTTAACAAAAAGCAAGACCACCCTTCTAATAAAAAGACTGCATTAGAAACATTGTATTGGGTTCTTTTTGCTTTAAGTTTTTCGGGAGTATTGTATTGGGCTTATAGCCATCAACTAGTGGATAACCCTAGCCACCTTACCCCTTTAGACGCTACATTCAAATACTTAACAGGCTATTTGATTGAATTATCGCTTAGTGTTGATAATTTATTTGTGATGGCATTTATTTTTTCTTCTTTAAAAATTCCTGTCAAGTACCAACATAGAGTATTGTTTTGGGGAATTATGGGTGCTATGTTCTTTAGGGCTGCCTTGATTTTTCCAGGTACCTTATTGATTAACAAAATAAGTTGGATGACCTATGTTTTTGGAGCATTTTTAATTTATACAGCATTCAAGATGCTAACAGAAGAAGATGAAAATGAAGCAGCCCCTAGCAGTCAAATCAAGTTTATAGAACGCTTTGTTCCGCTTACAACTTCTTATAATGGAGAAAAATTTTGGCTAATCGAAGATGGTATTCGCAAAGCTACTCCTCTATTTAGTGCCTTGGTTGTTATTGAGATTACAGATATATTATTTGCCTTAGATAGCATTCCCGCCATTTTGGCTATTACAACAGATCCTTTCATTGTTTTTAGTTCTAATATTTTTGCTATTCTGGGATTAAGAGCCATGTATTTTTTCTTAGTAAATATGCTAGAACAGTTTTACTACATCAAATACAGTGTTTTTGCCATTTTACTTTTTGTTGGTATAAAACTGATTATCATACACTATATTCACCTACCCGAATGGTTTTCATTGGCTTTTATAGTCTTAGCACTTATCGTAGGTATCGCTTATTCCATGACTCATTCCAAACCATCTAAAAATAGTTAAGCCTATACCATTCATTCCATAAAACGATTTTACGAAGTGCCATATAATAACAGCGTACTAAGCTTATGTTTTTACTTTGTGAGCTGTTGTTACTTGCTATACTTGATTCGGATTCATAGAAGAACTCAAAAAATGACAGGGTGTTAAAACGTATAACAAAACGTTTAAATACATCTATTCAAGCATCTATTTTTCATCGTGAAGCTATAATGAATTCTTTTTTGCTTATGAACAAGTTAGAATCTAAGTTTGTTTATCTATGCAGAAATTCCAATTGGCATATACCACATTACTGCTATTATTAGTCCTTAGTTGTGTTGTAATGAGTAATACTTGAGGTTGCTATCAATTAATTGTTTAATTTTCTATAACGAAGGGAACTAACAAACTCCAAAACATCTTTATATAAATTTAATCATTAGAACTTTGAAGTTCCAATCAAAAACATACAACACTAACAATCAAACACTTAAAAACACAAAAAACACTATATCTTTCTACAATTTAGTGATTATATAAAGATTATTATTATTATTAGACATTGATTGAAAAAAGAAAATCTATCTTTAGAATAAGAATGAGTATAAAATTTCCTTTTCCATAAAAATTGATAATTTTGTGCTTATGCATTCAATCGTTTACTAAAACTATATAGGGCAAGCATTCATTCATTTCACCCAACAACAGACAACACTACTTTCTAATGTATTAGACTTATACAAATAGTATAATTAATTGTTTTTGGAGCACTAAAACAATAAGTTCACATTATTTATAATTGGCCTTGTTCATAGCATGATTTGAATACCTTTAAACGTTAATAGTAAACAATTTCAATCGTTAAATACCAACTGAATGGAAGCAAGCACTATAGATAAAAATAGTATTGTCAAAATTATAGAAGATTGGGAATACTTAATCAACGAAACGCCTTCTTTTGAAGATCGTTTGGACTGGCTAGTAGGAAACATTGCCGTTATAGCAGGTCAAATGGTCGAAAAAGGAGACATTTGTTATAACGTCCTTTCCCAAAAAGAACTCGAATTGGATAACGAAGTAGCAGCTTCTTGTCATGCGGTTACTTTTGTATGGGCAGACCAAGCAAAAATGTTCTTGTTGTTCCTTAGAGATAGCCTATTTGAGCAGCAGAAAGCAGCTATTTTTTACAAAGATAGCATTCTGCAAAAAAATCAAATCAAAACCCTTTGGGAAGAAACACTTGTCTTGGCAAAAGAAGCCTTGCAAGCAATCAAAGAAATTGTATTAACTAATTCTGATAAAGAAAAAGCGCTCAAGCAGCTCCAACATCAAGAAAATCCTTGGTTAATATACAAAGCTCAAATCATCTTACTGGTAGATCAAGCCAATCTATTGAATGATGATTACCAAAAACTAAAAACGATTCAAGAGGTATTGTATGCCACAGAATTAATTGTTAAAGACACCATTGATACCTGTCTATCTGACTTGGATACCAATAACAATAAGATTGATACGGTTATCAACTTAATTACTACTGTAGATACCAAGCCCTTATACAAACTAACTTCTATCCATGAAATCATGGACAAGATGAAAAATGTTGTTTACATTTCTGCTTTTAAACAACAACTAGAGAGTTTATTAAAGCCTTATGATATTAAACTCTCTCCTGTGGTTCGTATTCATGGCGGCATATTGGAGCGGCGTGTCTTTTTGCCTTATAAAAATATTTTGCAATGGTTTGAATCCGAGATTTACCCTCTACTTTATGAAGTTTGGGAAATTACAGAACAAGGAACGACAGGGTTAAGAATGATTTTATTGAACATGACCAATCGATTGGACATTCTTCAGAAAGAACGCCCAGAGGATTTATTTAAGGATCATATTAATATGGTCAAACCTTTGCATACTTTCCAAAAAGACTTGGTCATGTTGGGGGATAATATTACCAATTTGGTTCACCTGATCGATAACCGAGTACAAGAAGAGTTAAGAATATCAAACTTGTTTGATACCCAATCGCATTTTTTGTCGGTTTCTTTGCAATCGACCTTAAATCAAAAAATCTGGAACAATGAAAGTGGTTGGTTAGCGCAAGCCCAACGTTGGCTAAAAACAATCTTAGATAAATTTAATGCCTTAAAAGACAAATTTTATCAAGGGCAACAGCTAAGTGTTTCCGAAAAAATAACGCTTTGTATCCAAAGCAGAATGGCAGACCCTAACAATAAACATTATACCAACATCTTTTTGACCAAAGGGTATGTTGGGGAATCATTTATTGTGGGGCGAGAAGAAAACATCAAACGTTTTGGTGACTTGGTTACCAATTGGAAACAAGGATTCAGAGGCTCTGTTTTGTTGACAGGAGACCGTTTTTCAGGCAAATCGGTTTTTGGTGAGATCGTTGCTCGCAAATTCTTTATGCAAAACTACTATAGCCTCATTCCCAACTCTACGCTGACAATTGACGGTCGAAAAATGCAAACGAGCTATGATTTAAAAGAAGCCTTAGATTTTGTTTGCAAGCACAGCATCAACAAAAAGACCATGCTCTGGATTGATGATATTGAGGTTTGGTGGTCAAACAAAATTCCATTTTATCAAAATATTCATCACTTGATGAATTGCATTGATGCTTATTCTAATCGCATCTTTTTTGTCGTAGCGACCAATTCACAAGCAAGAAAACAAATTACCAATTATAGCAATGCAAAACGTATTTTCCAAGCAGAAATCGACTTGAATTATCTTTCTAAAGAAGCCATGCAACAAGCTATTATGGTCAGACATGGCGCAACACAAAAAAAACTGATTGATGCGAAAGGAGATATTTTAACGCCTCCCGCTTTTAATAAATTGGTGCTTAAAATCTACAAAGCATCGGCAGGAAATGTTGGGGAAGCATTATTGCATTGGGCAAATTCTACGTATTACATTGACGAAAATACCGTACAACATCGTCCTGATACTTACAAAGGCTTGCCTAGTTTCTTAAACGAAGATTCTACCTTAATATTGGATTTGCTCCTGTTGCACAAACGAGCCAACGAATATTTGATTCGCCAATTGCTTGGGGCTAGTGCTTTTGAAAAACGTTATGCGACTGTGATTAGACGTTTAATCAATGTCGGTATTTTGAAACGCCAATTAGATGGTTTCATAGAAATTGAAACAACCATTGTTAATGATTTAAAACAAATGCTAAAATAAACATGTCAGACTTGTTAAAACCTCATTTTACTTGGATGTTTTTCTTTGGAACAGTTGTTTTTTTGCTGCTGTTTTATGGATTTCTCCAATTTTTAAAAAATCAGATTCCACAGCTACCCGCTACCGTCAAATTTAAGGAACGCCTATCTCGTAGACTTCGCTATTTCTTGTTGCTGTACGAATTAATCTTTGTTGTTATTTCTGTAAGCATCTTCATGCTCATTCATCCTCTTTGGCATGGAATGATTGTTTTGTTCCTTATTTCTATTACCTTTCCTTTGATGAGAGACTATATGATTGGACGTTTTCTTTGCTTTGATCCTGAATTTCAACAAGGAAAGCGCATCACTGTCGGCGAAGATACTGGCGTTATCAATAAAATGAATCGCTTAGGGATTTATGTCATTACCAACAACGGCATGAAATACATCAACTACATGATTCTACAAGAAAATGGCTTTAGTTTGCTAACAGATAGTCTCATGCAAGAATATTGTGATTTAAACATTAGTGCGAATGATAAAGATACTTCTAACTTATCGGCTGAAATGCTGCTATATAAACTAATGGGAGTTCCATATCTAGACAGCGATTATCGCCCTACCTTGATCACTAATAATACCAACACAGACTTTCAAATACGAGTATTGATTCGAAAAGGAAACCACCAACAAGAATTGATCAATTTGATCAAAGATTGGGGCTACGATTGTCAACTTTCACACTAATTATCACAACGATTATACCTCGTTGCACATCTAAGTTTTAAACAACATTTAATATTATTTCTACAATGGAAATTTTTAATTCATATAATATTATCATCATAGCATCTTTGGTTATTATTCTCTCTTTTTTCTTCGGAGAATTATCAAAAAAAACCAATATCCCATCGGTGCTTATGCTTATCTTTTTGGGTATTGGTCTGAAATTAGGAATGGATGCCTTGCACTTAGACGAGATTGATTTCTTTCCTATTTTAGAAATTCTTGGAATAGTCGGTCTCATCATGATTGTGTTAGAAGCTGCCCTAGAGTTAGAACTCAAACGGGAAAAGCTTTGGCCAATTCTCAAAGCCTTTGGAGTTGCTTTGGTTGGACTATTGCTCTCAACATGGGTTGCAGCCATGATACTAGAACGTTATGTTGAAGGGATGTCTGTAGAAGCCTCTTGGATATATGCCACTCCTTTGTCTATTTTATCCAGTGCTATTATTATTCCTAGTGTAACTTCTTTGAATGAGAACAAGAAAGAATTCCACATCTATGAAAGTACATTTTCTGACATCATGGGAATCATGTTGTTCTACTTTTTGGCTGGACAAATAGAACACGAAGGGCATGGTTCGGGGTTTGTTGGTTTTTTGGGAAATGTAGGTCTGACGGTAGCTGTTTCTTTTCTTGCTAGTTATTTACTAATTTTCATTTTTCAAAAAATCAGCAGCCACGCCAAGTTATTCCTACTTATATCTGTCCTATTATTGCTCTATGCTTTAGGCAAAAAAATGCACCTTTCTTCTTTAATTATCATCCTCATTTTTGGTTTACTAATAGGCAATATGCAACTCTTCTTTAGAGGTCGATTAAGCAAATGGTTGCACATTGAAAAAGCCAACCATATTTACGAAGATTTGCACGTTATTACCATAGAAACCGCCTTTGTCGTTCGAACCTTCTTTTTTGTTATTTTTGGTTTAACCATTGCTTTAGATTCCTTGCTCAATGTAGACGTTGCTATTATCAGTGCTTTAATTTTGGCATCTATCTACGCCATTCGATTCGTTATCTTACGCATTACAATAGGAGGCGATATTATTCCGCAATTATTTGTTGCCCCACGTGGATTGATTACAGTATTGCTCTTTTATGCCATTCCAAAAGAAGTAGAAGTCGAGAGTTTTGAAGCAGGAATTTTACTATTTATCATCATGGCAACTAGTGTTATCATGACAATTGCTATGGTTTATGACAAACGTAGAAATCAACAAGCTTTAAATAAAGCCAATGGTGTTTCTATAGGTTACAGTACTTGGAAAGCCCCTAGTGCCGACGATAAAGAAAAAAGCGATTCATAAGATTTTATACAAAAAATAAAATAATTTACTAGAGGCAACCAATAAGATTATTGTTGTCTCTTTTTACTTTTAAGTCCCTATAAAAACGCTCTAGTTTCATTAGCGATCCAAACAAACAATGAGAAGTCGTGTACTACTGGATGTTTTTTTTAACCATGAGGAGCATTCAAAAAATAGTACTGTTTATTGCGAGAATGCTTGGACAAGTAATGTTCTAAGATTATTTTTTTCGATAAAATTGTATCCATTTGGCTATCAATAATATGCCGTTACAAATCAAAAAGATACAAAAGACTAATAATCAAAACACTATACACTTATCACACAGTTCAGACATAGATACTTTTTTATTTTTGTGATAGTAAAGCAAAAAATGACTACTAATATGTGACTTTTAGAAAAAAAAGCACTCTATTTAATTAAGTTATAGTCATCTAGTTATTTTTAGTTTCTAAATGCAACTTTTATTTTATTAAAGAGTTTATATTGACATATAACCCTTAATATTCATGTTACTTTTCTATCAAAAAGCAGCTATAAAGCAATAACAAAAAAACAAATTAAACATTATATCAATACAATACTACCTGACTTATACCAACTCACTAAAATTTGACAGCCAACAATTATGAAGAACACAATTACACTAATCATATGCTTTCTATCCATTTCAAACCTTATTTTTGCCCAATACAAAGGCGTTACTTTTGACTACGAGAAAGTAGTCTTTGGCGAAAATCAACCGCTTCCTGCCGAAGCCCATATTATGCTACAAGGCGTTGTTAAGCCAGAAATTGGCATTGTTGAATTGGATATTCTTGATCCCAAGGGCAAAAAAAATCGCCTCCCACTTTACTCCAACCAATGGAAACGATCCAAAGGCAATACCAAAAACATATTTTTATTGCCCATCAACTTTAAACTAAAAGGTAGCTCTGAATACGATTTTAACATTAAGTACTATGCAGCTATCAATCAAGAGGAACGAGATACGTTGACAAATATCCTCAACTCTTATTTGTTTACTTATTTAGAGCAAGTGATTATTGTCAATCGCAATACGCTTAGTTTGGAACAAAATGAGCGACAAATTATGAGAAGTCTCAACAAGATTGTTCACAAAGGGCTTTCTATGTTTAGAAATCGTACCCATACAGATTTTGAGGGATTCTCTGATCTAATCAAATTTAAACTCAAACAAATTTCTACAGCTAGTTTATCTAAAGGAAAAGTTCTTTTTCAAGAAGAAGATAAAAACGATGCTAAAGTTGCTTACCGTGAAAAGTTGTTGTCAGAATTGCGCACCATGATTCGCAGTGAACTAAAGCAATATATGAATCTAGAGTGGTTTAAGATGATTGATAACAAATATATTGATAATTATTCTACAGAAAAAAGTAAACGTACCATTGCCATTCAGGCAGGCTTTGGCGGAGCTTATCTTAGTGGCTCGACCAACAACTTAGCTATTGGAGCATCTCCTTTTGTTGGTTTTGCATTTCCATTGAGCAAGCGTTCTTCTCAGTCCAAAGTTTTAAATAATTTATCCATTACATTTGGTGTCTTTTTACTAGATTTTCAAGGAGCGAATAACACCACCGTCAGCGGCCCCATCTTCAAACGCCCTACTTATGTTGGTTTGAGCTACAAATTATTTCGATTTATTCATTTTAATGCTGGAGCAACTTTCTTGGAAGATGCAACGACCGCAGGTCAGCTCTCTGGTATAGAAAAACGGGTTTACATACGTCCTTTTATTGGTGTAAGTGCCCAAGTTGATTTATGGTTGGACTTTAGTAAGTAATTCATGCTGCTTGTCGCTATTATTTCTTTCTTTTAGAGGCATCATCTAACCAATCTTAGCCACATTTTTTGAGCCATTAAACGCACCACCAATGAATAAATTTATCTATTCTTGTCTTTTTTTACTCTTAGCCATTCCTACTTTTGCACAGCAACACCGCTATGCTGTCAAGATTGGTTTGCACGCTGGTCTGAGTAATTACTATGGTGATTTAAGTCACCAAGTTTGGGATTTACCCCATCAATTTAAGCAACCCATACAAGATTTCAATTTTCTATCTTATGGGCTTTCAGTTGAGTACCACCTTTCCAAAACATTTGGCTTGCGTTTGTGGGGTATGAAAAGCCAATTCAAAGCGAGTGATCGAACCTATGAAAATAGTGGTACTTATACTCGTGCTTTAAACGTTCAGACAGATTTGTTTGATGCTAGTCTACTGGGAATCGTTTATTTAGATAACGATTTGGTTTTTAATAGTAACAGTATCATCGCACCGTACTTCATGTTGGGTGGTGGAATGACTTACTTTGAAACAAAAGGCGATTTACTTTCTAATAATAATAATCGTTATTACTATTGGTCTGACAATACAATCCGTACCGAAGATCAAAATGGGATCAATGCCGCCAATGCCCAAATAATAGAACAAGATTATCAATACGAAACCTCTTTGCGTCCTTTGAATACAGAAGAAAATGCTTATAGTCCAATTACTTGGAATGTTGCCTTAGGGTTGGGAATAAAATTCCGTCTATCCAAGCGTTTTCACTTGCACCTAGAAGCCTTGGTTCGGTATACAGGAAGCGATTATTTGGACGATGTTAGTGGGAACTATAGAACTACTTATAATGATAATTTTCAAGCTTATGCTGCTAACCCAAGTGGCATTAATCGCTCTAGAAGAGGCAATTCTCCTGAGATGAATGATTGGTATAGCTTTGTAGGACTTTCTGCACATTATAGCTTTGGTCAAAAAACTTATAAAATTCGTCCTGCTATTATCTATACAGAGGGTTTGTTAACAACAATGCCTCCAGTTTCTAATACAACTGGCAATACCACAAAAGAATGGTCTTCTAGCACAGGTCAATCTGCCGATACTATTGTGCAGAAAATTATTACTACCACCACGACCATCAAAACGGTCACAAGTGATACCATCAATTCTACGTCTTTATCTTCTGAAGAAAACACCAATCTGCCATCTTCAAACGTAGCTCCTATCCGTCCTGATGAAATATCTAAACCAACAGTGAATCGGATATTAGATGATTCTATTCGTTCTATTGCTCCTCCTGTTGTGCCCCAAAATTACACGCTAGATTCTACTCGTTTGGAGCTTGACTCGATAGAGCAAACTAGACTCCCTCAGCGTAACGTAGATAGTCTTTTAAATGATTCTATTCCTAATATAGTCCTTCCTCCTGTTACAAATTATCAAGCAGATTCTACCTATATCTCTACTGATAGTTTGACACAAAATCGTATCTCAACGCCTACCATCAATACGATTATAAATGACTCTATAAAAAAATTACCTGCCGCCACTCCTTTATCTCCTAGCTCGGATAATTCTGAAACGATTCGAACATTAGAATTACAGCAACAAGAGCAAAAGTATCAATATGAATTGCTGTTACAAAAAGCAAAATATGAACGACAGTTAGCAGAATTAGCCTTGCAAAAAGAACTAGAGCAAGAACGGAAAAAAAGTGCTCCTAACAGCAAAGAACAAGAATTGCAATACCAACTAAAGTTGGAGGAACAAAAGCATATCAATGAGCTAGAAAAATTGAAACTGCTCCATCAATTAGAGTTGCTCAAAAATCGTCCTAGCCTAGATACAACGCCAAAAGAATTACAATTACAACAACAAAAATACGAGGCTGATTTGAAGTTGCAACAACAAGAGTACGAGTACAAACTAAAAATACAAGAACTCCAAAACCAATTGAATATTGAACAGTTGAAAAAAACGGATGGACGTACAGGAGCTGTTAATCCGTCTAACTCGTCTACCCTATCTGCCCAAGAACTTGAACGGTTAACCAGTGCCTTGAACCGCCAAAGTGGGGCAAAAGATACCCTTGTCATTAACAACAATTATAGCCCCGCTGCACAAGAAGAATTGATGCGCATGCAAGCTAATCAAAGAGCTTTATTATTACAAATAGAACGCTTAAAAGCAACTCAACCAGCCTCTAAAGATACCCTTAAAATTGTGCAAAGAGATTCTATTTTTATAGATAATGGCAATAACGCTGCTTTAACAAAACAATTAAATCAACAACAGGATTTTAATAATTCTCTAGTTGCAAAATTGGCTATTGCTACTCAAAAAAGTGTTGAGCAACAACGTAAAATCGACAGCCTTCAACGTACCATTCAAAAAGTAGAATCTGAAAAAAAAAGTGTTGCTAGCGAATTAGAAGTTTTTTTAGCACAAAAGAAAGGAACCTATGTAACTAAAATCTATTTTGATGTGGGTAAATCTAGCTTGACGGTACAAGCCCAAGAAACATTAACTACTTTGGTGCATTACTTAGAAAAATATCCAACCGTTCAGTTTTGGGTCAAAGGCTTTGCAAGCAAAACAGGTCGCAAGGAACTAAATGAACGGCTATCTGCTGAAAGAGCTCAAGAGGTTGCCAATTTCCTAAAACAGTCTGGCATTCAAGGAGAACGAGTTCGATCTACTCCATTAGGAGAACTTGATAGTTCGGCAAGAGACGAATTGGCTCGACGAGCAGAAGTTCACTTATCCTTCTAAACAACCGTAGAATAAGACCATTCTATTCTCGCCAACAGAGAAACGCCCCCCAATTGTATCTAAACAGTATGATTGGGGTTCTTTTATTCCACCTAAGTAAGTGGTCAGAAAAAATAATAACAAAAAATGGGATTCTTTTTGCGCTAATCAAAGGAGGCTATTTTACCTGTTATTTTTTTGAATGATTACTTACTGTTCCCAAAAACTAATTACAGCTACTTCAATCGTTCATTTTTTCAAACTATGTGACCCACATCACCAAATAAGCCCTTTTACTTATTTATCTTTGTGTCAACAAAAACAAAAATCAGAGATGAATATAAAATCAAAACTCCCTATCCTAGATTGGCTACCTAATTATCAAAAAAAACATTTAAAAGGAGATATCAATGCAGGCCTCACAGTAGGTATTATGCTCATTCCCCAAGGAATGGCTTATGCTATGCTGGCTGGGTTACCTCCTATTTATGGCTTGTATGCTGCTATTATCCCGCAATTAGTTTATGCTATTTTAGGCACCTCAAGACAATTGGGAGTAGGTCCTGTAGCGATGGATTCCTTACTAGTTGCCGTTAGTGTTAGTCAATTTGCACAAGCAGAAAGTAGTGAATACATTAGTTTGGCGATTCTTTTAGCTCTAATAGTTGGCGTTATTCAGTTATTAATGGGCTTTTTACGGCTAGGAGTTTTGGTTAATTTCTTATCCCACCCTGTCATTAGTGGTTTTACCTCTGCGGCAGCCATTATTATTAGCATCAGTCAACTCAAGCACCTGATAGGGGTTGATTTAGAGCAGGGGCAATTTTTGCATACTATTCTGTTAGACGCGATACAAAAAGTGGATCAAATCAATCCTTATACCCTTGTCATTGGTTTATCAGGGATACTTATTATCATTCTTGCGAAAAAATATACGCCAACAATCCCTGCCCCGTTGATTATAGTCGTAGCAGGAATACTCGGTGTTTGGGGATTGGGTTTAAACCAATACAATGTAGCTATTGTTCAAGACATTCCTCAAGGATTGCCGAGTCCTCAACTTCCTGATCAACTGTTCAACCTAGAGGTTATTCAAAAACTCTTACCTAGTGCGATCACACTTGCCTTAGTTGCATTTATGGAAGCGATTGCCGTATCGAAAGCGATACAAGCTCGCCACAACGATTATAAAATAGATCCGAATCAAGAATTAATAGCATTAGGAATGGCCAATCTATTTGGTTCCTTCTTTCAGAGTTTTCCAGGTACAGGAGGATTTTCTAGAAGTGCCGTTAACGACCAAGCTGGTGCCAAAACCAATCTAGCAGCTATCATTAGTGCCACCTTTGTTATTCTAACGTTACTGTTTCTAACACCTTTGTTTTATTACCTTCCCAAAGCAGTATTGGCATCTATCATCATGGTCGCTGTTTTTAAACTCATTTCTGTTGAAGATGCCGTTCAACTTTGGAAAGGTGGTCACAAGCGTGATTTCTTTATTTTATTAGCTACCTTCTTAGCGACTTTGATAATTGGCATACAAAAGGGAATATTAGTTGGGGTGTTGCTTTCCATTATTGGAATTTTATACGACACTTTGTATCCCAATATTGTTCTTAATGATACGCTTGTAGAAATCCCCAACAATGCGCTTATCATTCGCTTTGAAGAACAACTTTATTTTGCCAATAGCAATCACTTCAAAGAAAAGATGGAAGCCATATTACAAGAAAAAATAACGGTAAAAAATACGCAAGCGATTGATTATGCCATCCTAGATGGTACACACATACACCAAATCGACAGCACTGGTGAAAAGGCGTTGGAAAGTATTGTACAACTTTATCAACAAGAGGGTGTCTCTATTGCCTTGGTAGATATGCCTTGCAATTACTCTAAAAGCTCCTTCCCCACCATTAATGCTGCTATTAAGAGTTTCTCTACAAATTAAATTTCATAAAAAAACAATAAAAATACTTCAACGTGGACCACTGTCACTAATAAATGATAAAAATTTTGCTTTATGTGATTTGCGTCACATTTGGTCTGCAGATTAAACTTTATCTTTGTATCAGATATTATTCATACTAATTGTTGATATCAATTTAAAAACTATTATAACATGAAAATAGAACAAATATATACGGGTTGTTTGGCACAAGGTGCTTACTACATAGAATCTCAAGGAGAAGCAGTTATTATTGATCCATTGAGAGAAACAAAACCTTACATAGAACGTGCCCAAAAAGATGGGGCAACTATCAAATACATTCTTGAAACACATTTTCATGCTGATTTTGTTTCTGGACATGTAGACTTAGCCCAAAAAACAGGAGCCACCATTGTATATGGACCAAATGCAGAAACAGCTTTTGAGGCTTACATTGCACAAGATGAAGAAATTTTGCGTGTTGGAGAAATTGGCATTAAGGTACTCCATACTCCTGGGCATACCATGGAATCGACTTCTTATCTGCTACTAGATGCCAATGGAAAAGAAACAGCTTTGTTCTCTGGAGACACCCTATTTATTGGGGATGTTGGTCGACCTGATTTGGCTGTAAAAACTCATTTGACTAGAGAGGATTTGGCAGGGCATCTTTTTGATTCTTTGCGCCATAAAATAATGCCATTACCTGACGATGTCATTGTATATCCTGCCCATGGTGCTGGTTCTGCTTGTGGCAAAAATATGAGTAAAGAAACCTTTGATACCTTGGGCAATCAGAAAGCGACGAACTATGCGCTTCGTGCTAATATGAGCAAGGATGAGTTTATCGAAGAAGTTACTTCTGGACTAACCCAAGCACCTCAATATTTTCCTAAAAATGCATTGCTCAACAAAAACGGCTATGAAAGTATAGATACTGTTTTTGAAAGAGGAGTAGTTGCACTTTCACCAAATGATTTTGAAGGAATTGCCAACGAAACAGGTGCGTTGATTTTAGATACTAGAGCTCCTCAAACATTCAAAGATGCTTTTGTCCCCAATTCTATCAACATCGGTATTGATGGCGGGTTTGCTCCTTGGGTTGGCGCTCTTATTATTGATTTAAAACAGCCCATTGTTTTGGTAACAGACGAAGGTAGAGCTAAAGAAGTAGTTACTCGTTTGGCTCGTGTAGGCTATGACAATGTCTTGGGTTACTTAGAAGGTGGTATCGAAGCTTGGACAAAGGCAGGCAAAGAAATTGATCAAATCACATCTATTTCGGCTCAAGATTTAGAACAAGAGCTTGCCAATAACGAATTGAATGTTTTGGATGTAAGAAAACCTAATGAGTTTAAGTCAGAGCATATTGTAGGAGCAAGCAATTTCCCTCTAGATTATATTAATGATAATATAGACGAACTAAATAGAGACACCACTTATCACATTCATTGTGCAGGGGGGTACCGCTCTATGATTACCAGCTCTATTTTAAAAGCAAGAGGCTTCCATAACTTGGTAGAAATTGCTGGAGGATTCAAAGCTATTGCAGCAACAGAAATCCCTAAAACTGAATTTGTTTGCCCTACGACACTATCTTAAACGATGCGTTATCTATCAAAATTAATAAAAATTATTCGACTAATAAGACCAATAAAAATAATGAATTATAAAGATTTGAATCCCGAAGCATTCAAAAAAGCAATGGCGGAAAATGATAATGTGGTACTACTTGATGTAAGAACTCCTGGTGAGGTCGCACAAGGCAAAATTGAAGGGGCTGTTGCTATTGATTTTTTTGCCGATGACTTCCAAACTCAAGTTAGTGCATTGGACAAAGATAAAAACTACTTTGTATACTGTAGAAGTGGGCAAAGAAGTGGGCAAGCTTGCCAATTGATGCATCAACTAGGATTTCAAAGTTTGGTTAACCTAGAAGGTGGCATCTTGGCTTGGAATGCTTAAAACTATCATTAAATAGTATTGTAGCCTACTTAAACGTTCAAAAACGGTCGTAGACTACGATACTATTTAATATACTCTCCGTTTTTTTTAAAACACATTACATTAAAAAATGTTAGAATTAATACAACAACCTTGGCATTGGGCATTTAGTGGTTTCATGATTGCCTTTACCATGTTTATTTTACTTTTCTGGGGCAAAAGCTTTGGTATGTCGGCTACGATGCGTGCCATGTGTGCTGCGGGTGGTGCAGGCAAAAAAATTAGCTTTTTTGATTTTGAGTGGAAAAAACAAGGTTGGAACTTATTATTTGCCCTAGGAGCTGTTATTGGTGGTTATATAGCATCTAATTACCTAACAAGCCCAGAGCCTGTTCAGATTTCTTCAGCAACTATTGCTCATTTGCAAGGATGGGGTATCAACTACCCTAGTACAATAGCTGAGGGAACTGGGTATTTGCCCTTGGATTTGTTCAACTTCGAAACCTTGCTAACCCTCAAAGGCTTGTTGCTTTTTGTCGGAGGTGGTTTCTTTGTTGGGTTTGGCGCTCGATACGCAGGAGGATGTACTTCTGGACATGCCATTAGTGGTTTGTCTAATTTACAAGTGCCTTCTTTAATTGCTGTCATCGGATTTTTTATCGGAGGTTTATTAATGACACATATCTTACTTCCTTTAATCTTAAAACTTTAAAAACCATGAAAGGTTTAAAATATATTTTGGCAGGAATACTCTTTGGTATTGTTATGACAAAATCGGAGGCAATCTCTTGGTTTCGAATTCAAGAAATGTTTTTATTCCAATCTATCCATATGTACGGAATTATTGGTGTAGCAGTTGTGTTAGGAATTATACAGGTTGCTATTATAAAACGCAAACAATTAAAAGATATAAAAGGAGAGGTCATTCAATTCTCTCCCAAACAAATGAGTATTCCTAGGTACCTTTTTGGAGGGATCATCTTTGGATTAGGTTGGGCAATGACTGGAGCTTGTCCTGGTCCCATGTATACACTTTTGGGGCATGGTTTTCCAATTATGATTGTTGTCATTGCCAGTGCTATTTTGGGTACCTTGACTTATGGTGCGCTGCGTTCTAAACTGCCACATTAACTATGGAACAACAAATATTACAAAATAGACTAAGGGCGGAACTTCCCATGATTCAAGACCGAAAATTATTGGATAAAATTGTGGAAGTTGGTCAAGTCATGCAACTCAAACCTGGTACTGTCATCTTAGATTATGGGCAACATATCCGACTTGTTCCCATTGTCTTAGATGGCATTATTAAGGTTACGCAAGAAGGGAAAGAAGGAGACATTCTGTTGTATTATTTAGCACATGGAAATACTTGTCCTACTGCTTTTACTTGCTGTATGATGGACAAAAAAAGCGACATAAAAGCTGTCGCAGAAGAAGATACTGAAATTCTAGCAATCCCTATTAAATACATTGACGAATGGTCTAGAGAACACATCGAATGGAAAAATTTTATTATGTATTCTTATAATATTCGTTTTAAAGAATTACTTTCGACTATTGATGCCATTGCATTCGGGCAATTGGATCAACGTTTGATGGATTATCTATCTAAAAAAATCGAATTAACACAAAAAAAAGAATTTCAGATTACCCACAAGCAAATTGCGCTCGATTTGAATACTACTAGAGAAGCAATTTCTAGATTATTAAAAAAGATGGAACAAATGGGTTTTGTAAGTTTGGGTCGCAATCGAATTACCGTCCATCACCTCAATCTTAAAAAATAATTTATTTAAAATATATCTAACATATTATCAATTATGTTTAAAAAAGGATCAAAATTATATAGTATCACCAATTTCAAATGCCCTAGTTGTCATGAAGGGGACTTATACAAAAGTTCGTTGGCATCTATGCAAGGAATTTATAATATGCATGACAGCTGTCCTAAATGCAACCAAGATTTTCAAAAAGAACCTGGCTTTTATTGGGGAGCAATGTATATCGGTTATGGTTTAAGCTCTGGCTATATGTTAACAGCTATGGTACTTTGCCTTTTTGTATTTAACCTAACAGTTAACCAAAGCTTTGCAGCGGCGATTGCAGGAGGTGTATTGTTTGTACCTTTGATTGCTCGTTTAGCTAGAGCTATATGGATCAATATTTATGTAAAATACAAACCTTCTTCGGTAGAATCTTAGAGATCTCCTAAGGTACACACAGCGCATTTATTAATTCTACTATTTTAGTTTTCAACTAAAATACACAAGTATTTTGCCCTTTGTGATCATACCCAATACAACATTGAACAATATTTTTAACAGGGAATTTAGGCTGCGCCTAAATTCCCTGTTACTTATTTATTCTTACCTCTCTCCAATAAAATTGCCAGTCAATTCAGTAATCTCTTCTCCAAGAGACCAGCCATTTATTGCGTTTTTATTTGCTTATATCCAATAGAATCTTCTATCTTAAGTAACTCGGGTGAACTATATTTCTCTACAATAGTACTCCAAGCCCCAGCATCTCCTTGGTTCTGTATTTCAAAACACCTGCTAAAAGATAGTGGTGATAATGGAATATCTACAGTGCTATCTACTAAACTAATTTTAGTATGGTAATAAAATAGCCAAAAAATAGGGGTTAATTGAGGCGTATCAGATTGTGCTATATCGAGGGATAAGCCTCCTGCCCCACCATGAAATGACATATAAGTCAGAGAAAGCATAAAATATCGAACAATTGGTGTATCATGGCGCCATGTAGATAATGCAGTATGATTCAACTGAATACTTTCAAGACAATGATCATCCATTAGTTTTCGAAGTACACGTCTATACCAACCATTATAAGGTCCTTGCTTAGAACTTTCGTCTAACGCAGTATAGATTTCATCCATTAAAAGCCCTATTGTTTCCATAGAAGATTCATAGAAGCCATCTTCAGTCCATTGATGCATCGTTTCTAATATATCGTTGATATCGGTTACAGATGCCAGCGCCGCTCCTAACACTTGTACAAGTAAATCACTTTCTTCAGTATTCAAAGATTCTAAGCTAAAAAATTGGTTGCCTAATTTGCTAATAATAAAATCTACTTCTTGAGAAGATAATACTGCTTTTTCTAAATCCCAGATACTTGCCGTGGCGTCATTAAGACGAGCACGGATGAGCGGCAAATAACGCTTTTGAGCTGCCTCCAATAACTTAGGTTCGTTTTTTAGTAACTCTAATCCTTCTTTAAGGTTATTAACATCTTCTGACTCTAATAATTCAAATAATTGCTGCTGATTAGCCATTTTATTATGTTGTTTTTAAGAAAAAAATACATTACGCTTACCCTACATCCAATAAGTATTATAAATGAACAAAACTACATACACTTAGGGGACAAAATCATCAAGATAAATTAAATTGTTATGACAAATTTATTTTAGTACTCTGTAGAGTGAAGCATTTAACGTCCAAAGCATTCCTGCGGTTATTGGGGCAATAATCTCTAAATATACTACAAAAAATACAGCATTTAATATCAAAAATAAATTATCTATGAACAACAACCTCTCCGATGATAACGGAAATAGAATATCCAGATCAACAGGACAAAAAGCTAGAACTACAGACTTAATAATTTCAGAACATATTATACTTATTGGTAGCCTTATAGCACTCGCCACATTATATACTCAATATGGGATTCTTGCCATTTGGGAAGGAATTCAATTGATCATCACTCCTCTTTTATATACTATTCTTTGGAGATAGTAGTTCGTTGATTTTTTACTTTTTTACCAAAAAGATAAAAAAGCACATTTATATTAGTTTGATAATCAAAATTTTAACACAAAACACAACAAAGATATAACTTGTTGATTATCAAACTAATAAAGTTTTTCAACGAACTATTGTGGAGAAGAAAATCCACTAAATTTGAATGGTCTACACAAACGATAACACTCCAATCTGGTGAAATGCTCATCCTTGCCCTCCTAGGGATTTTACAAAGCTTTTGCTTGGTATTAATGGCATTGGGCGAATGTAACCTTATCGGAGCAATAACAATTATTTATGGCGTAACTTGCTTATTTTATATAATAAAAACTTTTTGGGTGTCCTATACTATAGACTGCCAATAAAATAAGCTTATGATTAAAAATATTTAATACCAAGTCCCCAAACCATGACGTTGTTGGGAACATACTATTTTTCCATGATCTAAAATTTTACATTGAATTATTAGATGATTTGCCACTGTTCTAATTCCTGAATGATATCTTTGCACTCAAAGGGACTTGCTGCACCAAACAGCACATCATTATTAAAAATAAAATCAATCAAAATGGAAAAATTAACAGGGAAAAAAGCCATTATAACAGGAGGTAGTAGAGGTTTAGGAAAAGCAACAGCATTGGCATTAGCCAAAGAAGGAGTAGATGTTGCTGTCACAGGTAGAAATGAGGAAAAGCTAAAAGCAACCGTTGCAGAATTGAAAAAATTAGGCATCAATGCAACCTATGCGGTATTTGATGTTGGAAATTATGAGGCTGTCAAAAAAGGAATTGATCATTTAATCCAAAGTCTTGGTTCTATAGATATTCTAATTAATAATGCAGGAATAGCTGCTTTTGGTTCATTAAATGAAATGGCGGTCAGCGAGTGGACACAAATTATACAAACGAATTTAATGGGGATGTACTACGTAACCAAAGAAGTCTTGCCCCACTTAATTGACCAAAATGAAGGCGATATTATCAATGTTTCTTCAACCGCTGGACTAAATGGAAATGCAACGACCTCTGCATATTCTGCATCCAAATTTGCCGTTATAGGAATGTCTGAATCACTAATGAAAGAGGTGCGTAAAAATAACATTAGAGTTTGCACTTTAACTCCAAGTACGATTGCTTCCGATATGTCTCTAAATCTAGGTATAACAGATGGCAATGAAGAAAAAGTGTTGCAGCCAGAAGATTTTGCAGCATTAATTGTTGCGAGCTTACAACTTCCTAGACGAGCAATGCTTAAAGGAGCATCTTTGTGGTCTACGAATCCTTAAAAAATTCCTAGTTTATCATTATCTATATTACTTTAGAGACCATTCAAAAATTTATCATTGACATTGTTTTTGAATGGTCTCTTTTTATCTTTGTTCACTTATTCGCTAACTATAGTTGTATTAAATAAAAACCTATATTCAACAGGATTTTCTAACAAGGCATCATTTGTATTATAATACAAATCATATACCGCTGCAACTGAATTAGAAAACCTCGTAAATACTTCTTCTAATTCTGTCAAGTCTTTGGGGAAAGAAAAATTTCCATTAACAGCAAGTCGTTCCAATACCGACTCATCTACACTATTTTGATTGCCCTCAAAACCAATTGTATAATGAGAAATTCCAGATGCATTTAAGGAATCAATAATCTCTAACTCATCTTGAAACTGCGGATCAAACTGAAAATTGCTCACTCCATCTGTAAATGTTAGGATTCCTGTTCCATCTGCCCCCGAATTATTTAACAATACAATAGCATCATTGATTGACTCATAAAGTGCTGTTTCACTTCTACCCTCTAATTGATAAGATCCAATGGAAGGGTCATTAAAAATTGAGTTATTATCAATGAACTGATTCAAGGTTGAAGCAACAGAAGTAAAACCTTGTACCACACTTCCTCTTGAAAATTTCACGATGGCAATTCTTGCATCTGGGTTAGAATTCAGTATGTCTGTAACCATCTTTTTGGCATTCGATTTTACGGCACTAATATTATTCCCTAACGAACTACTCACATCCAAGACTAGTACAATATCTAAGCTCTTAGACAAAGAAAATCGCATTTCATTTTCAACATCAACGATCCAACAATCTGCCTTTCTTTGACTAACCACATTATCAACAACATAAACTGTCTTTCCTTCTTTAAATGTAACGCCAGAATAGAGTAAATCAATTCGTCCATTCCCTAAAGGAACTATAGTCGGAACATTCGCAATATTTATTTTTGAAGAAGAAGCTGTCGGATCAATTGTCAGTGTTGGTCCCGCAGATGAAGTATTTAGGTATTTTGCAGAAAGCTTTGTGTCATGATCGGGCGTATCATTTTCACAAGGGTCAGTAGGTTCTGGGTCACATCCAGAAAAGACCATCATAGTCAAAAAAAGACAAGAAACAATCATTGGATACTTCATAGGAGTTAATTTTATATAAGTTCATTTATATGAAATACAATTCTAATATACGAATTATTATTTCTACAAACAAAAAACGCACCACTTAACTCACTGACAATTAAAAGTTTCTAGATTTCTATATTTTAATGTAATTTGACACAATTCTCTCTCATTTTTCGAAGTTTGTTTTGGTAATTTTTAGTAGCTAAAAATTGAAGTATGCGTTTCTATTTTTTAAGGACATTATATAAAAATATTTTTCAAGTGTACCTAAGGATAAGTAACAGTTAGTACAAGTATGCCCCAGCAGCTATGATTTATCTTATAATGTCAGATGCTTTTTTGATTTATAATTATTCTCTACCAATTTTAAGCGCAACCTTGAAATACCTTTTAAAATTTCATTACGATTCTTTTTACTTTTTATCCATTGTGGAAGTCGACTAGCTAAGCTCCTATTTATATTGGGCATTCGTTCTCTTAGATCAGATTCAACATATCTTTCAACAAAGGCTAAATGCTCCAAGTTCATAGCCCAAAACGTATGACCACAACAAGGTGTTGTTAGGAAATCTTCTATTTCTACTGTTATTGGCGTAAGACTATACCAAGAGTCCATTGGTTTAAATTTTTTATTAAATCCACAATGAATACAAGCAATTTTTAAGTCTAAAAAATCGACAGGTTTGGAACATTTCAGGCAACTAACTATCCGATAGTCATAGAAGTGACTTAAAAGTTCTCCTTTATCTTCAAACTTTTTCATTGTTCCTTTACGATTAATTTATAGGTCATTTTATTCCATTTTGAACTCATGCCTTGCAAAAACATCAAATTTCCAAATTCATCCATATTATCTTCTCTACCTGAAATTTCTATCCATTTTTTATAGAATGATTCAAATTCTTCTTGATTATATTCGGGCAAATGAAATTCTGATAAATTCCAATACTTTTCAAACTCAACGCTTTTGAGTTCAAAAGAGTCTAGTTTTTCTATTCCGATATGCTTTAAAAGCAAATACAATTCTTTTTCATTATTCAAAATAATAGTCTGAAAATCAGAATAAAAACTAACAAAGCTTTCTATATTCTTAAAATTATTTAGGTCAAAATCGTTACTTGCTATAAAATTAAAATTCATCATATGTTCTAATTGCGGTTAGCAGTTCGTGTATATAATATAATACTGAGGTGCACCTCAATTTTGTATTTAGTTGGAATTTAAATTAATCTTTTTTTGTTAAAAAAGTACACTTTCTCTAAAACGAATTACGATGCATCAACCCATAAGAAAATTTAGATCTGATATAAGTATTTTTGTCCGTCCTTTGTTTATTTTTTTTATCCCCTTAGGACTATTTATGTTTGTGATGGGAATGGCTGGTGCTTATAAACATGGTTTTTCTAATCTTCCCGATTTATTATTTGTTTTATTTTTTCCGTGGATATGTTTCTTGATACTATGCTTACTTTTAGCCTTCATGAGAATGCTTTTTACTATAACAGTATTTCATAATGGTATAAAGTGTTACGATGCGGTTGGTTTTTATCATTTTGTAAAGTGGAATGAAATCACCAAAGTTTATCGTCAATCAGTAGAAGGCATACCTTACGTTTTTGTAGAAGCTAGAGAACTAAAGAGACCTTTAACAATCCCACTCTATTTAGAAGATATGGAAGACTTCGTAAACTTGATAAAGAAAAAGGATGTAATTGGCTTTTTAGCAGATGAACTTTACTAACATTATTTCCTTAAAACCACGCAGTAGCAACGAAGTTAAATTGTATTAGTTTGATCATTTGACACTTTATCTGAAATGAATATAAATCAGTTTAAAAAAAAACTTTATCCTCAATTAATAAAACTTGAAAAGTCACGAAGATATAGAAATATTCTTTATTCAACTTCTTATCTAATATATTTAATTCCAATATCTATTTTATTAGGAACTTTTCCTTTTGAAGAAGAGAAGAAAAGCTTTGTACCATTAATTGGAATGATATCATCGCTCATTCTTTTCTTTTTAATTGAACCATTCCTTTTATCTCCCCAAAAGAAAAGCTATAAGAAGAACTTTAATCAATTAATATTAGTAAAGTTTGTAACAACTTTATTTCCTGAATTAAGTTATTTTCCAGATAAATATTTTGATAAAAATACCTTTAAGTATAGTAAGTTATATAGAAATCGACATTGGATTCAATCAATAGGCTCTTTTGAAGGGCTAACTAAATCAAATCTAAAATTTAAATTTACTAAACTACGAAGTTCAGAGGCACTAGATAGAAAATTAAACTTACCTCCATTTAATGGTTTGTTTTATGTGTTAGAAATTCCCAATATATCTTTCCCATACATTTTAATTTTAGGCGCTAATAAGTCAGAGTTTTTAGATGATGAGCATTTTAAATTAAAACAAATTCCAATTGCTAGGATGAACGCATCTCTTAATAAGATGTGTACTATTTATAGTGAGGTAGAAAAAGATGCATATACAATTATTCGGATGAATTTTATCAAAGAATTAGAGCGGATTTATAAGGAATTGACTTCCTCATTTACAATCTGTTTTTATGATAATAAAATGTATATTGCCTTAGAAAAGCTTGATTTTTTTGAAGTCAAACTTAGAGCACCTTTAGTTAGTAATAGCTTAATTTCTAAGTTGTATAAAGACATATCTCAGTCTATAGACTTAATTAACAGTATTAGTAGACATTTCTTGAATTTTGATAATATCAATTTTAAGGGACTTTCAAAAAATAATGATGACGATTTACTTTATGATCATTTAATACTTTAATTAGAATACTAAAAAATTGATTTTAGAATATAGATGGGCGTCTTAACCGCTAAATTCATCTAAAAAATATGTCGCCCCACATAGCTAGCAATTCTTAAAAAGAATCCATCAAATTACCCAAAACTGCTAAATTAGAAAAACTCAAAAAATAAATGAAACTACTTTTCTGTCTTTCAATCCTATTGCTTCTATCTAGCTGTACACAACCGCAAGAAACAAATCCTCTGGCTAAAAAAGTAGAGTCCTTGACATTTTTTCAAGACATCAACCAATATTTTACCTTAAAACCTTTACCCAATAACTTATTGGACTCTCTAAGAACTAGAAAAAAGTGGCAACAGTTTGGAGGCACTACAACTTACCCTATTTTGCCTAAAACAGGTAATCAATCAGGCTTTTTGTCCAGTGAATATGGAAATTGTAGCAATTTATTTTTAGTTCGTCAAAAACATGCTTCTGGTGGAGGTGGACATTATGATATCTTGTTTACACTCCACCCAGAAACAGGAGAGCTAATTGATCAAATCATTGTCGGAGAAGAAAGTTACCTAACCACTTTAAGACACCAAACTATTTGGGTAGCTCCCTTAGACAATTATGTTTTTCATGTTTACGGAATGGACAAAATTGATAGTCTCACTGTAGATCAATGTTTGGAAATAAATAATGAGTTAGCTTGTCAGCATCCTATTTCTAGATATTTTTTTGTGGATGACAATTGGAATTTCCAGCCTATAAAAACACATAAAATTTCCAATGGAAGACGTTTCCCTTTCTTATCCAATCAATTCTTAGAAGCTTATGCGTTTAATAACTATGATAAAGAAACACTTCAGCTCATGTCTGCGGAAATTTATGCACAATACGGCTATACTTTCAAAGACTCTGAACTGCAAGCCTATTTCAATCAACAAAAATGGTATCATGCTCAAACATTAGAAAATATCGAGGAATTGTTTTCTAGTTTTGAGCGACATAATTTGGAGCTGATTCAGTCTAGAATTTCTAACTAAAATTCAACACCTAAAAAAGAAGTTGTATTGACGTTGGGAATGACTTCATCCCTTCTTAAAAATCATTATTCAATTAAACCAAAAAACTCTAATCTATCCCTAGATTAAAGCTTTGTATCTTGAAAAAATGCTAACATATAAAAATCAGGACTTAGGCAAACAGCTTTCATTCCTATTTATTTTAAATGCCAAGCATAAATATCATAACCACCTTTGCCTTCTTTTCGATCAGAAGCTAAATAACCATATTTTCCTCTTATTATAAATCCTTCTTCATTAGCTTCTGTGTTAAGCCCATCTAAAGCCATTACATTTTCCCATTTACCGTTCTTCTCTTTAGAAAAGTAAATATCATATCCCCCTTTACCAGTTTTTCTATCTGAAGAAAAATAGAGCATATTATCATCCGCTATAAATGGTGAAATTTCATTTTCTTCTGAATTAACATCTGGTCCAAGGTTAACAGGTGGCGACCATCTACCCTTCTCAAAAAAGGAAACATATAAATCCCATCCACCAAATCCTCCTGGCATATCAGAAGCAAAAAACATCATAGAACCATCTGATGTCAAATTAGGGTAAGCAACATTATAATAATCTTTCTTAGGAGCATTTTTATCATACATAATTACCCATGGCAATCTAGTCATCTCTTCCCACCCTTTTTCACCTCTTTTTGCTCTTAGTATAATAGACCCTCCATTTTTGCTCGGGCGTGCTGCTATAGCCATATCTGACTCTTTAGAAATAAAAAACTGTTTATTACCCAAATTATTTTTTAATCCATTGTCATAAGATTCAGGTATAGAATATAAATATTGATTCAAAGCCTTGTTTTTAACTGTTAATTTACTGATATAAATATCCTCTATATTTCTTTTTTGATTTGATGCAAAAATCAGATAAGCTCTTCCTTCCTGATCATAAAAGGCAGGAGCTTTTTCGTTTTTTTCCGTATTGACGGCTTTTAAGTTGGTAATTTCGTAGTTTTTTTGTGCATTCAAAGACTCCAATAATAATATTGCACTTAGTAAGATGAGTAGTTTCATGATAATAGATTAAAAGTTAATAAATAAGTCCATCAATTAGTGTTCATTGTTTGCAGCCAAAAGTTAAGCCCTAAGAACAGGAGCAAAATAGAACAAATAGTTTGAGGTTCTACACCAACTAACTTGCTTAAACTAACATTTCATATCTAGTAGCTTCGATAAAAAAGATTTACCCTTATTCTACATTCGTTTTTCACCAAATAGCAAGTAAAATATTCCTAATATACGCAAACAGATATATTATACATAATTCAAATTAGTTTTTAACCTATAAATTCATAATATACAACTGCATATATCCATTTAAAATACAAGTCGATTAGAGCAACCAACCACGCCCCTCCTAACACTCAACAACAAACTGATTAACAATACGATAACTTAAACCAACCATAATATTACACATCAAAAAACATAAATTCTATTTCTTCTTCTAGTTTGAAAATATAATTCTCTTAAAAAGTATCCCAGTGCGATTCTAGTTAAAAAAAAATTTAAACTTTAATAGAGCTTTCAATCTTTACACAGAGCACTTTTAAGATTTACACTTCCATTTTTATTATTTCTTACTATTTTAAAGACAGCAGAAGAAGAAGTGTAACAAATTTCACTATATTTTAAAGGTTGTGGACAATTACACATTTCACTGTACCAAATTTTAGGAGACCTAGAACTTAAATTTATTTCAACAACTTTTTGATCTTTATTGTAGAAAAACCATAGATTTCCTATTGATGCACCAGCAAAACCATAACTATCAGAGTAAGCCCAATACAATTCATCCCATTCAAAGGGCGTTAGCTCTTTTATAACTATAGTTTGATTTTCTTTTAAAGCAGCCTCTAAATTTGAAATAAATTGCTTTTTCAATATTTCGAAATAGACTATTCTACCAATAAAAACGATGACAGGTAATAAAATGATTATGGCAGTAAACTTTTTAGGTTTCATTTGACTTAGGTTTTCTCATAAATTATTTGGATTTTATTTGTAGAACCAATTTAGTATTAGGTTTTTAAATTTACTGTTCTATTTTCTTTTTTCTCCTAAGAATAAGGGTTTTATGGAAATCCTATTTAGTGCTTTAGTTTATGAGGTTGTAAAGATTTTGTTTACACTTCATAAATTTGACTTGCACTGAAGTATTTAATATGTTATATTAGGACAATTAAAACAATACTTTATGAAACAATTATTCTATACTACCCTTATCCTTTTTCAGTTTCTAGGATACCAATATACACAAGCTCAAGTCACGAATGGTTTAATCGCTCATTATCCATTTGATGGAAATGCGGATGATATAATAAGTACTATTAATGGAACTGTTAATAATGCTACATTAACAACTGATCGTTGGGGGAATCCTAATAGTGCTTATCATTTTGTAAATGGGAGTACAAACTCTTTCATTGGTCTAGGAGATAATTTTAATTCTGTCATTGTCGGAAATAATAAACAGTTTAGTATCTCTCTTTGGTTTAAAAAAGATTTTATAAATCAAGGAATGACATTTATTAGTAAGGTAGGATCTAATTGGTGTAATGAAAATAAACATCAACTAGATTTTAGTATACAAAATTCTGGACTTATAAGCTTTAACTATTATGACGCTAGTTCTGGGGTTTTGGCAAGTGTCGCTGCTACATACGAACGACCCGATACCTTAGTAACAGATACCGCTTGGCATCATCTTGTTGCTACCTATGATGGGACTATTTCTTCTGGACAAAAAAGAGTAGTCTTTTACCTAGATAATCAAATACTTAGTTCTCAAATAAGTAATAATGGTCTCTTTACACCTTACATAACAACGAATAATGCTCATATGGGAATTGGGCATTCTTTAAATAGTCAAGGTGTGCCTTGTGGGAGTGATACCTATGGAACTGATGGAAAAATAGATGATATTCGGATTTATAATAGGGTTCTAAATCCTACAGAAGTAGATAGCTTATGCCCTAGCCAATTAACCGCTATCTTTTCTCCTCAATTAACACAAAACTCAATACAAGTATATCCTAATCCTGTAGAAAAAAACCTCAACATTAAAATTGATTATAATATAACGACAGCTTCTTTAATCAAAATCATTAATCCTCAAGGTCAAACATTAGCTTCTTATAACAATATAAATGATAGTTTTTTATTAGATTTTGAATCATTCTCTCAGGGGATTTATTTCGTGCAATTATGGGATGGAAAAGCTCTAATAGGTACACAAAAAATCCTTAAACAATAACATTAAACCACTTGATAATGATTTAGTTTTCAAAAACAATCAAAGTACACAAAAAATCATAATGAAAGCTAACTACATTATATAAACAATACATATACAATTATACACATTTAAAACAAAAAATGAGCAAACCTCAAAAAAGGAAGCTCACTCCATCATAAATCATTTACAGTTTGCCATTCTTAGCCTACCAACAGACATTATCATCCAAAGTATTGTTCATGATCTTATTCGAGAGATGCAAATAAACCGTCACCGTTTCGATTTCCAACTGTTGAAGAATTGACTTCAAAATTACCTGGTTTAATTTTTTGCTCCACTGAAAGGGAGTAACGTAAATATTTGTTGAGAAATATTTGCATTTGCCTTTAGAGTAGGCTCTAATTTGAATTAATCCTGTTCCGTTTTTACGGAGTTTGTTTTTGTAGTTATAAACTACTGAAAATTGAATCATGAGTTTCCCTTTTTTTAGAAAGTTACATAAAAAACAATCTAAACGGGGAACAAACGGAGAACAAAAAGCCGTGTAGAAGAATGTAGAAGAAGCAAATACCCCAAAAGTAAAAAAGTAGCAAAAAGTGGTTCAAACAGCGATGAAACCTAACTTTTTACTACTTTCTGGTAGCAATGTAAAGCACCTTGAGTGCCCCGAGGGGAATATTAACTTTCCTTTGTAACTTACATATCTTTCAAATAGTTAGAGCTTTTTTCTTTTTGGAGCGAACAAAGTAGGAAAAAGACTGCTCATTATTCTACTTTTTTAATTTAGAAATAGTATATATATACCCCAAACCTATAATTCCTACTGTTTTGGGAGAAGATGAAAACAAATTTTGTTCTAAATGATGAAATAATTCAATTTTACCATATTTTTTTAAATCATAGGCTAATGCTACTGTAAACTGAAGCTTATATGTCATAGACAAGCTACGTTTTTCATACTGATAAAACATTTCTACAGCAAAACTAGGTTCCAAAGGAATCTTTTGGCTCTTATATTTTGCTTTTGCTCTGAATCTCAAGCCATGTTTTAGAGAATTTTCTTCTTTTTTATCAGTTTCTCCTAGCCTATTTTTAAATTGATACCTTAAACGGTAGTTAAATGAAAAATGCTCAGCTTTATGTTTAAAAGCAATATCTACATTGGTTCGATAATATGGCTTATATCCTCTTTCTCTTTTATTCTGTTCTGAAAAACGAAAAGCTACTTTAAACTCCATATACTTCAATAGCTCATATCCCACAGACAATCTAGTGAAATATTTATCTATTTGTGTCGAGTTTTTATTTAGCCGAACTTGCTCCATAAGCTCAAAAGTCCACCTTTCATACAATTTTAATCGTACCTCAGCATAAACCCAACTTTCAAAATCAGATGTTGTCCCACTTTTAACAGCTTGTGCCTTAATATTCTGAATGCTCCCCCAAAAGAACAACACACTACACAAAAACAACATTCTTACTTTTCTTAATATAGTCATATTTTCAATTACATTCCACCAATCATATCACCCTAACAGCTAAAAACAATACACTTCTCATGTAATAATGGTCAATAATTGATAGCTTGATAAAATGATTTAAATCTCTAACAATTGGCTAAGAGTTACTAAGAATAGAAGAATTAGGAGACTATTAACAAGTGAAACTTTTTACTCCTAACAATCTCCCAAAACCAATACTTGCAGCCCTTAAAAAGTTAGTTACTCAGACTGAAATAATTGGTTCAATTTTTCCTCCTATTCTTGAGATTATTATTTACTTAATTCCCCTTTACTATTGAATAACAATACTTGCTCATAATTCCCTCTTTCAATTTCTATCTCATAGGAAATCTTTTTATTCTCGGTTATTTTTTCTATATCATCAATTTTATATAGACTATAGTTTTTTTCAAGGGTATTAAGTATAGAGACAGGCAATTCTTGTATGGTTACTTCCTCTTCTAATCGAATTTGCTCACCATTAGACGAATACCAAACTTCAATATCTTTCTTTTTTTCTAGTTCAAAATCTACATTATACACCCCACCTTTTAGTTCCCATTCAACATCTATTGCTTTTGGAAAACTTCTGTTAAACTCGTTTATTATTATTGATGGTACTTCGTTTGTAGAAATATCTTGGGCTAATAATGTGGTACTAGCCAATAAAATCCCCATTAATAATTGATGCTTTTTCATCTTAAAAATCTTTTTTAATTAGATAATAACACAAACCTAAGGGGTGATTTTGGAAAGAGTTGGGAATTTAGACCGTTAGACGAAAATTATTTCAAAACAATGTCTATTATTTTTAAAATAGTAGTGAATTTGGCTGTTATATAGTGTCAGGATTGCCTTAACAATAGATAAACCAAGACCAGTGTTTCGATTAGAACTTCCTCCTTTATAAAAACGATTGAATACCTGATTGTCATCCAACGCTAACGCCTTTCCTGTATTACAAATTTTTAATAGTTTTTTTTCTATTGTAATTTCTATAGTACCATTTTCTACATTATGAAATATAGCATTTTTCACAAGATTAGATATAAGTATATTGGCATGTGTGTTATCCATTTTCTCAATCAACTCAGCCTTATTAAAAACCGTAATTTCTATTCCTTTATAACTAGCATAATCACTTAATTCACCGACACTTTGCTTGACAATAGCATTGAAATTTATTTTCTCAAATTTAGAAAATTGCTTATTCTCAATTTTAGACAATAGTAATAATGATTTGTTGAGTTTGACCAAACGCTGTAAAATTTGGTAGGTTTCAGCTATTTTTTGCGCTTGTTTTTGCGATAAAGAGTCATCTTCAAACAACAACTCTAACTTATTACTTGCAATAGCAAGAGGAGTCTGTAATTCGTGGGATGCGTTTGCTATAAATTCCTTTTGCTGTGTATATGTTTCTAGACTGTGTTGGTTCATCTCACTTACAGCTTGTTGCAAGTCATCAAACTCTTTAATTTTTGTTTCCTTTAAAAGTAAGGGGGTTAATTGGTCAATTTTATATGATTTTAATTGCGCTAGTAAGCGATAAAAAGGTTGCCATATTTTTTTTAACGTAAAATTATTAATATAAACTATACTAAGTATAAGAATAAGATACAACCATACAACATTCCAAAATAAAGCTTTAACAAGGTCATTTTGCTCTATAATAGGATTTGCAATTTTTAATTGATAAAACGTATCGTTTGCCTTAAACACTGTTGTTAACATTCGTACAGGTTCCAATTCTGGACTATCATCATCAGCATCCTGCATATAAATTTCAAGATCAGTATACGTATCTCTAGCCAAGATGGCACTTTCTCGTTCTATTTCTTGAAGAGTATAAAGATTTTCATCAAAATTTTCCTTGGTTATAATCGTTTGATCATTTAAAACATTTTTAATAATCAATCGTTTCTGATTTTCTAACTCTTCATCAATTGTATCTTTTATTTCATTTAGCATTGAAAAATAAAAAACAATAGACCACAATGTAACAAGTATAAATAAAGCGACCGAAAGGTATTTTACAGAATGATTGAGTAATTTCATAATTCTACCAATTTATAACCTACTCCATATATTGCCTCAATCCCAATTTTCGCCTTCGACTCGTTTAATTTTTTCCTCAAATTTTTGATCTGATAATAAACAAAATTAAAATTATCTGCATCATCTGAATGATCTCCCCAAACAAACTCGGCCAATGCTGATTTGGTAATCAATCTATTTTTATTCAGTAAAAAATAATACAATAGATCAAATTCTTTTCTATTGAGGTGTATTATATCATTATTTACTTTAAATAGCCGCTCATTAACATCCAATACCACATTAAAAAACTCTATAACATTACGACCATTCAAGTTTTTCCTGCGTATAACAGCTTTAACCCTCGCATTTAGCTCTGCAAGATGAAAAGGCTTTGTTAAGTAATCATCAGCACCGAGTTCCAATCCAAGTAATTTATCTTCCAATGAATCTTTAGCTGAAATAATAATCACATTGTCCGTCTTATTATGTTTTTTCAACTCTTTCAAAACATCTATACCACTACCATTTGGTAACATAACATCTAAAAGAATACAATCGTAATCATAAATTAAAGCTTTTTCTATTGCCTTATTGTATTCCATAGCAGTTTCTATAAGAAAGTTTTCTTTTTCTAATGATTCTTTAATATTATTGAGCAACTCCTGCTCATCCTCTATTATTAATATTTTCACACGATAAGTTAATTATTTATTAGAATAAAATACTCCTTGAAGCAGTATGCGTCCTTTACTTCAAGTTAGTATTAAAATTTCATCCCATTAAGTATCTAAATCACTATTCATAGCATTTTTTTTACTCAATCTAACTTTTGTGCCCCTAAAAGCTACGATTCATAAAACTGTGTCAGTTAGATTTAAGTAAAAAAGCTTAAATATAGTACCCCAAGGGCAACAATAAATTTCCTTTCAAAACATCCTACATTTTAGCAGTTGAGATATTTTGTAAAAAACAACGTAAGAAAACGCTAAGCATTTTAGCAGCAACGCATTCTTTCGCTGAAATCAAATCGAATGTTCCGCCGTATTTAGTTTTTATTTTTTTATTACAAACAAAGCCCCTGCATCCGAGCATCCAAAGCCCTCCAATTATCCATGTGCTTCGACAGCTCCGCCCAAAACGCCTTCGAGTGGTTCTTAATTTTCGTATGCACCAATTCATGCACCAACAAATAATCAATCAAAGAAAACGGCAATTTAACCGCATCAATATTAATCACAATCTTATTTGAAGGCGTACAACTCCCCCAACGCTTTTCCAACTTTCTAAATTGAAGCCCCTCGTAAGGCAAGTTAATGTTCTTAGACCAACGCTTCAAACGAGGTGTAATTTTTTCGATGGCCTTTTGACGATAAAAATCCTCAAAAGCCAGTTCTATTTTCTCCTGGTTATTTTTAAAATGAGCGGGAACAAGCACCTTGAACTTCGAGTGATTAAAAAACACCTCTACCCGTTTTAAGTCAGCAACTTCACTAATTTGAACATAATAATTTTTGCCCAAATAAGGCATCCTAGATCCCGTGACCAAAGCACTTGTTTCCACAGAACGCACCAATTCCAATTTATCCAAAATCCAACGAGCCTTCTTCAAAATCAACTGCTGCGCCTCTTGGTCAGAAACCGCCGCTCCCTTTAAGATAACCCCCTTCCCTTTCTCGACACTAATATAATGCGCCTTCAAACCCTCCTTTTCATGAATGGCATATTCAATCGTCTGACTTCCATACTGTACACTAGGCATCTTTATTCTTTTTGATAAGTGTGACCAAATCCTTTGCCGCTTCCTTTGCTTTAGAACGCTCCATTGTTGTTGTTAAAAACCGTCGAACCTTAGCTTCCATATCATTCAATACCCTTCCTTTGGTTTCCCAACCAATAATCTCCAGCTCCCCTTTCAGCAAATCAAAAATCGTCAAGGTCGCCTCCGCTGCTCCATCCTCAAAAAAGACTTTCATGGTATTAAAAACCGCTCGTTTTCTTGGCGTATCAAACCCCTTTTCACGATCCGCCTGATTCGCTTCAATAATTTCATCCTGCAAGGTAGTAAACGCCAGCAACAATTCTCGTTGACTCAAACGATCTTCTTTTCGTGCTTGCAACAAATCTTCCAGGCGTTGCGCCAAAGGCTTAAAAAAAGCAGGATTCTTATCCAACCCCACCCGAATCACGTGTTTTAAGTTGTTCTTCATCTTCAGCTCTTTGGTCGCTGGAGAAGCATTCAAAATTTCTTGCTTAAATTTATCCTTATCAATAATAGAAATAGGCTCTGACAACAAATTCTCTACCCCTGTAGATTTCAAATGTTCGTCAATCATCGCTTGCAACATCTGATTATCCAAGGCTGTTATTTTAAACTCTTCATCTTCAGGGTACGCATTCCTAGCCCGCAGCTTCAACTCGTTAAACAACTTAAAGTCATTTTGATACTTCATAGCCTTCGGATTCGGCAAAATGACATTAATCGCCTTATTAAAAGCCTTTAGTAAGGTCTTAAATTCATCTCGTTGATCTATTGGCTCTATCAATTTCAAAGCAGCATCCAAAAACAAAGCTCGCTCATAATGCCGATCTATTTTCAAAGGGCGAAACAGCTGCACCAATTTTGTGTGCTCCATTTCCAACTTCGGCAACTCCTCATTCAAGTTCTTCAAAATATCATCTGGTCTCAAATCTCCTGAGAAAATCTCCAAAGCCTGAATTAAATAAGCACTAATTCCATTATAATCGACAATATAGCCCGCATTCTTGCCCTTTCGAGAACGGTTCACCCTTGCAATCGCTTGCAACAAATTGTGTTCCTTCAAAGGCTTATCCAAATACAGACAAGAAGCAATCGGCGCATCGTAACCTGTCAATAACATATCCGACACAATTAAAAAATGCGTATTGTCGTGCTTTTTTTGCCCTGATTTCTCCGTCTCCGATTCATCTCCAAAAGGCAATTTAAAAGCTTCTGTTGCTGCTTTCATTTCATCACTAGGCATTAACAAAACAGGTTTTGGACGATCAGGGTGTTTTTTATTCCATTCCAAGTGTTCGAGATGCGTTTTTGCAATTGGATCACTTTTCGGCGTTCCCAAACTGATGATTACTTTGGAAGTAAAATCATGGTATTCCTCTTCTTTTAAACGCAATAAAATTTCTTGATAACGCAAGGCTGCCAATCGACCATTGCACACAATCATTGCCTTGTGTCCATCTGGATAAATTTTGCTGTTATAATGCGTAATAATATGATGACAAATATCTTCTATTCGCCCCCAAGAAAGTTGGTATTTTTTTAAAGCTGCTTTAATTAACTTTTCTCGTTTCTCAATGGGTTCTTCCCCAAATTTTTCTTCAAACTCTTTGTCCAATTCCTCTTTCTTTACATCTAGTTTGGCAATCCCCTCATCGTACAACAAAGGCACCGTTGCCCCATCCTCCACCGATTCTTTGATGGTATACACATCAATATAGTTCCCACCATAAAACTCGCCCAAAGTCGATTTATCTTCTTTAGAAATGGGCGTTCCTGTGAAAGCTACAAACTTTGCCTTAGGCAACACCGTTCGCATAAACGCCGCCAAAAAACCATATTGGCTTCGATGGGCTTCATCTACCAAGATGTATAAATTCTCTTTGTCCGACAACTCTTCCAACACAAATTCTACTCGTTCAATTTCTACCCACTTCCTGCCTTGTTTTTCTTTGGTAATTTTAGTTAAAACACCTTCTTTAAGGATTTTTTCAATCAACAAATCGCCTCGTTCTTCTTCTGTTGTCTGATCATTTTCGAACTCCTCTTCTAGCTTGCTTTCTGTTTCCTGAAACTTTTGAAGGGTGGTGGTAATAATCCCGCCATAATCATTGCGCAAAAGCTTGTCCAAATGCGTCACCGAAGAAGCTTGATGCACATTCTTAAACCCAACATTCTGAAAAGTGGTCGTAATTTGTTGGTCCAAATCCTTGCGGTCGGTCATCACAATAACCGTAGGATTGTCAAAACCAAACTCTGGCGCTTGCAACTTTCGAGTCACATAAGCCATCGTAATCGACTTTCCACTTCCTTGCGTATGCCAAACCACGCCCCCTTCTCCTGCCTGCAATTTGGCAATCGTCTTGTTTGTGGCTCGCAACTGCTGATAACGGGGCAATTTTTTAATCGTTGTCCCTTCGTCCAACTCAAACAACACAAAGTGCCGAATCAAATCCAACAACACCTCTTTGCGAAACAAAGCATAAATCAAAATGTCTTGCTGACTGGGATTTGCTCCCAAAACAGCCGACCAATTGTCGTCTTGACTGGGCTTATACACCGAGTAAAAATGCGGTGGTGCCGTAATCGCTCCATACCGTCCGCCCACTTGCCACAAACCCACACAAAACTGGTTGTAATAAAAGAGCTTTTCGACATTTTTTTGATAATAATTCAAATCCGAATACGCACTATCCCAAGCATTGCCCGCCGTAGGCGACTTGCATTCTATTACCACCAAAGGCAGCCCATTGACATAGACCACCAAATCGGGAATAGAATTATCCAAACGCCCTTTGTACTTCATTTGGTTGACCACCAAAAAATCATTTTGCTCTACAGTTGTATAATCCAAATAACGCACGGCATGAAAACCTTCTTCGCCCCCTACTTCCTGCTTGACCGTATATTCAGCCCCTCGTATCAACTTCCAAATCTTTTGATTGATTTCCATCAAAGAAGCACCGCTTACACTGGTCAGCTGCTCCATCGCCTTGTTTAAATTGTTCGCATCCATCCAAGGATTCAACCGCTTCAAGGCTTGCTCCAAACGATCTTTTAACAGCACTTCGTGGATGCTCTTGCGCTCGTCTGTTTTACTGGCATTGTAATATTGATAACCTAAGGCTTGAAACAGTTCTATGGCTGGCAACTCGGAGTAGATGTATTCTAGGCTAGGCATGGTTTTCTTATTTTTATTGTAATAATTTTATTGTAATAATAATGGACACTATGCCTTCACCCGCACTTGCCCCGTCAACAATTGCTGCATCAAGCCTTTTTTCATCGCTTGATAGGCTGCTTTCTTTTCTTGTAGAATGTCTAGCTTTTCATCGACCGTGCTTAGTATTTCGGCTATCTTTTTTTGTTCTTGGATGTTAGAAGGCAATATTATTGGTAGCTTCTGTTGAGCTATAATTCCTATATATGCACGAGTACTTTGTTTTGAATATTTATCAATTATTTTTTGAAAAATTTCAGACTGAAAATAATAATAGAGATAGTCTTTTATTATCCTAGATTCATCTCCAATTCTATACAGAGTTACCTGTGGTGTCAACATTAGGTTACCATGCTCTTTCTTAATTAGAGCAGTAAGACCTACTGTTCCTTTATGTGTCAATAACACATCATTAGTTTTTGTAAACCCTATCCGCAAAGAATTATATTGATCTATAGATATACGCTTAGCTAAATCAATTTTCAATTGATTTAATTTAGTAATACAGTTTGCCATTATAAAAGGTATTCCCTCTTCTACAAAATCTGATGCTGTTGGATGTAGTTCACCATGATTACCATCTTGAATTTTAGAAAAAACCTGTTGCTGTTTCAACTCCCCTATTTTCACCACTTCCCAATCCAAAGGAATCTCCCCCAACTTAGACGCCTTAAATTCCGTATGTCCAATCCCCTTGGTCAGCAATTGCTGCATCAAGCCCTTTTTGAGCGCTTGGGTGGCTTCTATGTTGCTTTGGACGAGGTCTATTTTTTCATCTACCGTGCTTAGGATTTCGGCTATCTTTTTTTGTTCTTGGAGGGGGGGAACAATAGTTATTAACTGTCTAAGTTCTGTTTTATTTATTTTTGGATGACCACTTCCTGCAATTATTTTATTAATTTGTCGTTTACCTATAAATGAGGTTAAATATGCAAATAAATATTCCGGAATAATTGATTCATTATTTGCCCTAATAATAATCATATTAGGAGCTATTGTTGCTTTTTCTTTAATTTCTGGCATCAACCAAACTTCTCCCACATTTGCTCCTATATTCGCAAACAAAAGTTCACGACCAAATAAATTTGATTTAGATAAAAACTTGTAACTTTTTTCATCAACATACTTTTGACTAGTATGCCCTAAACCTTTTCTTAAATCAGTTAATCTTACATAAATAGCAAAATTCTTAATATCTGATACTTTTACATTTTCTTTAAGAGAAGCAAAACTACCTGCTGCAACATAATCAGTTACTTCATCAACTATTTCATTAATCTTAATTAGTTTCCAATCCAAAGGAATCTCCCCCAACTTCGTCATTTTATAACCTTCCCTCATAGTCCCAATTCCTTTAAAAAGTTCGACAATTTGGCATCCACCGTCGCTTCCTTTTCCTCCAAAGCTTGAATCTCCGCTTGAACCGCTTGCAAATCCACCAAAGGCTCAGGCTCCGAAGTATCAATATAGCGAGAGATATTTAAGTTGTAATCATTCTCTTGCAGCTCCTCCAAGTCCACCACCCGCATATATTTATCCACGTCAATACCCCCATCATAAGCCGCCACAATGGCATCAATATGGCTTTCTTCCAACTCATTTTGGTTCTTGCCCTCCTTATAGTCTTGGCTGGCATCAATCATGGTGATTTTTCCCTTTTGAGCCGCCGTTTTATTTTTATTAATAATCCAAATCGCCGCAGGAATGCCCGTATTGTAAAACAACTTGCTCGGCAAGCCCACAATCCCTTCCACCAAATCCGCTTCCAACAAGGCTTGACGAATTTTGCCTTCTGCCCCACCACGGAACAAGGTACCGTGTGGCAAGACCACCCCCGCTTTTCCATCCTGTTTCAAAACCGCAATCATGTGCTGCAAAAAAGCCAAGTCGGCATAGCCACGAGGTGGGATGCCATATTGCAACCGTCCATAAGGATCCACCACGACCTTTTTGTAATTCGGCGTAATTTTCTTTTCCTTGCCATTTTTATCCAACTTCACTTCCAGATTGGTCTCTGCCTTTGTCCACCAACGATCCATCGAGAAAGGAGGATTGGCCACCACTCGATCAAAAAGCATTAAATTCCCCGCCTCATTTTTGTGTTTGGGATCAACCAAGGTATCCCCTTTGCGCAAATCGGCATCTAGGAAATTGTGCAGAATCATATTCAGCTTTCCAATTGCCCAAGTCCCCAAGTTTTTCTCCTGACCGTACAAAGAAACATTGATGTTCTTGCCAATCTTCCCCCCTTTTTGTTCTGCAATATACTTTGCCGACTCAATCAACATCCCACCAGAGCCACAAGTAGGATCGTAAATGGTTTGTTTGGGTTCGGGCTTAATCAAGCGCACAATCGTCTGCACCACGCCTCTAGGCGTGTAAAACTCCCCTCCTTTCTTCCCTGCATCATCGGCAAACTGCTTAATCAAATACTCATAAGCATCGCCCAACAAATCACTCGATTCCAAGTCCTCGTTTTTGAGCGAGTGCTGGTTAAAATGCCGCAACAATTGTTGTAAGACATCATCCGATAGCTTTTCTTTGTCTCCAAATTTGGTGGCGGTCATCACCCCTTCCAATTCTGGATTCTCCTGCTCAATTGCAGCAAAGGCTTTGTCTAGCGCAATCCCTATATTTTCGGTTACTTTCTTCAACTCCTCCCAATAGGCTTCTGGAGGTAGGGTAAAATAGGTTTCCTCAGCCGCTTCCTCTTTAGGAATTCCTTCTCGCTCCATAATCTGCGCCACTTCTTCCTCAAACACATCGTTAGAACGCTTCAAAAAGAGCAATCCAAAGATGTAGTTTTTAAAATCGGAAGAATCAATGCTCCCTCTCAATATATTGGCAGAATCCCACAACCAAGACTCTAGGGTATCTAATGTTAGTTTGTTTGTTGACATCTAAATTTTTTCTTGTGATTATTCTATGAATAAGCTTCGAAATTAACCAAAAAAATTAAATTTTGATAATATGAAAACAAAAAGCTCCTACTATTTGATTATAGTAAGAGCTTAATTTTTTTTAGAGCAAAAGAAATAGCACAAAGCTACGATTGGATTATTTTAGTTCTTATTCTCTATTCAATAAGTCATTTGATAATTCAGATTCTTTTTTTGCTAAACGTTTGGCACGCCTCTCCTTATTTTTCACAGAATCAAATAAAGTATAACCGATATAAGTGGTCATGCCAGAATGATGCAAATAAGCTGTATTCCAATCTCGAAATGGATTCATACTAAAATGTCCTTTTAATCCAAATTTTAATCGCTTCCAAGCAGCTTCTACACCAACAGTACCTAATGCTAACAATTGTGTTTTATTGTAATTAAATACAGTAGAACTAGTCTCTATACCTATTTCTGCACCTCCTTCTAAGGTTATACTGAAGTTTTTAGGTAATTTCCAATGATAACCTAACATCATCGGAATACTAATATAATAAGTAGCCCAAGGACCTGCAATATATCTACTCGTTCCAAATTCCGATGCAGATAAGCCTACTGACAATTTAAATGGATGAAGCATATACTCATACTCAATCGAACCATAAATACCATGATGCATTGGAAAAGCATGCAAATCATTATAAGAACTCCCTACTGGAATATCTGCTTTTCTAAACTCTACTATTTTAGAAGCCGTCCAACCTCCATGTAGGCTAATTTGATGCTGACTATTAGCTATAAAGTAATTTGCAACAAAAAATAGTATTACCAGTATATATCTCATTGTTTTATTTTTCATTAAAATAAATCATCAAATTGTGTATCATCTGTATAGCATCCTTGCCAAATTGCTTTTACACTAATGCTAGAAATATTATCCTGTATAGGACCACAAAAAAGTCCATTTAAAAACCCAGGCCAGTTAAAATCAAAATCCATTAGAATTGGCGCTTGATACCCGCTATTTGGAGATATTATTTCTACTATATAATTACATCCAGTAGCAAGATAATACCTATGTTTGTAGTAACCTATCCCCATGGCATCAGCACCTGATACGTATTGAAAATTTCTAGATGAAATTTGCTCATTCCAAGAAGTACTACCACTCATGGTTTCTAATCCTAAATCAGGCAAAGCAGCCATTGTATAACAATCATGAGGGCCATAGTTCCATATATTAGTAGTAGCAGCTGTTTCTATTTGTAAACTTGCCCCATTTCCACCTTGATGTTCATAAACGATCAATACATGGGAACGACCAGCATGAAATTGTTGTGCTTTTATACCTACAAATGCTTCTAAATCTCTTGGCAAGTCCCCTATATAGTGTAACTCATCATAAATAGCTTTAATAGATGCTAGAATCTCATCATAAATAGCTTTATCTTGATAATTGATACTTTCGCCATATTTTTTAGTCAAGTCTTCTCTTAACTGATCTATTCTATGAGAAAATTTAAACTTTCTACCAATAAGAGCATTGAAGTCTTTTTCCAAAAAGTCATAACCTTCAAATTCAGAATCGAATAAAAATAAATGGTCGTTAGAATGATTAGGCATTTTAAATCCAACTAGATCTTCTCTCCCTAATGTAGCACTACTAAAAGCTTCAAAGTTTTTGTCAGAAATAACATATATCATTCCAAGTTGCTATATTTAGAATTTAAACTAAAACATTAGCATAGTCCATAATCTTCCCAGCCCGATCCAAACGATTGACCACCTGCCTAGCCTTATAAAAGTCCTGGCGTTTCGCATTAATAAAATCCTTCAAAGCAAGCCCCGTAAAAGAACCCTGCATCATGCCATAAACCAAAATACGAGCCGCATAAGTCGGCTGCAATGCCAAATCAGGCTGGTTGACAAAATCCACCCGAAAGACACGAGCCATCTTTTGATAATTCTCCTTCCAAGTTAATTGAACAAAACCCCGTCCAAAATACCCCGAGGACCAATATTGATTTTGACGGTTATACAACTCCGTTTGGCTAGGAGCTGCACGACGTTCTTGGACGGGACGAAAGTGACTTTCATGCCAAGCCGTTGCCAAGATATAAGCCAGCTTATTTTTATCCCCATCGCCATAACGATGGAAAGCCGCCACAATCTTACGAATAGAATCCTGTTGGGTTGCATCCATATAACCAAAAGCATTTTCACAAGCTTGGATGGCTTTCTCTTGAGCCAATTTTAAGCGAATCTTAAGAACCAGGAGAAGGAGTAAAAAGAGCAGTATAGCACCGCCCATCCATTTTAAAGTAGAATTGTTTTTCATGTTTGAATTTGTTGATACTGATAAATACCATAGACAATTAAAGCACCAGCTGCAGCAACCACTCCAACCGTCACCGCCACTCGAGTCCAATCGGTTTTCATAGCAGGATAATCCCGATTCAAGGAGTCAATCAATTGCCTTTCATAAGGACTATTAATACGTTGATAATAGCCAATCATTCGCTGTCTAAAGGCATTAAAAATACGAGCCTGCCCTACTCGTAAGATTTGCCGATTGAGCGCCTGAACAGAAGCCACCCCAAAAGCACCATCCAACAAAAGGCGCTCTCCCAAGTCATTAAGGGTGCGCTGCATTTCTTTGATGGCATTACCTCCAGCCGAACTTTTCATATCCGCTAAAATATCCGCAAGGGCTTGGCTCTGGATCAAGTCGCCTTGGATCTTATCCCAATATTGAACCTTGTAAATCTGCATGGCTTCCCCAATAGACAATGCCTCCATTTCTGCTTTAGAGACCATGCGCCCACGCCAGGCAATGAGTGTCGGAGCGGCAATACTTCGATTGGTACCAATCAAGGTCCCCACCCCGACTTGATTGGAAGACCAATTGCCCTTGTCGTTGTACAGATCCTGATAACCTGCAATAATACGCCGCCACCGTCGTTTGGTGGGCAGCATCCAACTGTTGAAACTAGCCATAGGAAGAGGTTTTTGAAGTGGTTTTGAAAAAGCAACAGCAACTCAAGCGCTTGGTGCTGGAGTTGCTGGAGTAGATTGGGCATAGAGCCAACGAAAGAATAAAAGGACAAGGAGCACAAGCAAAATAGGTTTGAGTAGGTCAAAGAGTTCTTGTGTCAAAGAAGGTTCTTTTTGCTCTTGACTCGACCACCACCAATAACCTGTACTACCAGCACCTAATAAAAAAGGAAGTAATAAAAACATGGGTTTAGATTGTTTTAAGCGGCTGCAAGACTGGTCTGCAGTTGAGCTAAAGTAATGCTCTTTTGTTGGGTGTATCGAAGGAGCATTTGCTCGGTTCTATCTCCAAAGATGCCATCCTCTTCTAGTAGAGGAATGAAGGTTGGAGCGTGTTTTTGATGCTCTTGATTTAAGAGCTGTTGCAACTGTCGCACTTGCTCTCCTTGACTGCCTTTTTTAAGAAGGAGGCTTTCAGGATTAGAGGTAGTTGTATTATTAGAGACAGCTGTTGGTTTGGAACCTGTTAAAAGGGTTCCTTTAAAAAGGCGATGTCGATAAAAATACAAGACAAGCAAGAGTACCAACAAACCAACGGCAAGGAGTGGCTTTTGATATTGGATCAGTTTTTCTTTCATGTTAAATGGGTTGATCTTGGTTTTCTCCTCCTGCTACTTCCAAGTTTTTGGCTTGAGCGTTGGTGGTTTGAGGCGCTGGGGCATTTTTAGTCAAATCTTTGTTGGTCGTTTTCTTTGGAGCTGCTTTTTCAGCCGCTTGCTTTTCGGCTTTCTTTTTCTTGAGGTAGAAAAAAGTGCCCACTCCCAAAAGAGCCACAACAAAGAAAATGCCCGCTATTTTATACGAAGGTTTTGATAACATGATGATTGACAATTAAAAAAAGAAGGTGATAAAATAAAGGATTAACTAGCTGGTCACGGCTTGCAATTGCTGGATGCGTTGATAAATCAAGTCAAAATAACTCAAGCTGTTGATGCCTGTTTTTAGATTACAATCCACATGACAAGCTTTCATAGGAATGGTGATGTCCACGCCATACTTGACTTTGTAGGCTTTGACCGTTGCCATAAAACGAGCAGGATCCAAATCATAGAGCTCTTTGATGGGATTGCAGCGCTCTGAAAAATCAAAGTAATATCGAGTGATCAACCCTTTGTTGAGTCGAACGAGTAAAGGATTCGGATCATAAACCACTGTTTGTCCATGCTCGTCTTGGAGGTTGACTGTCACATCAATTTCTCGTTGCTCCACCGCTTTCTTTTGGCGTTTACCAATCAGATAAGCAAGAGCAATTGCCAGGAGTACCCCAGCGCCTAAAAATAGGTGTTTGTTTTCCATAACAATGGGCTTTTTAGGGGAAGTTTGAATTAGGTTAAAATAAGATCAAGGGCATCGTTGGTACGACTATCTTGCGGATCATAGTTCTTGCTGTAGTCCGTTCCTGTCTCAGGATCTAGGTAGGTAAACAGCCACCCATCGCCCCCTTTGGAGGTTGGAGCGGTTAAGGTTCGGATGGCTTCCCATTCGGTTACTTTGTTGAGCTGATCAATGGCTTCCACCCAGCGCTGCACAAAAGTATAGAGATTCCCTGCAGGATAAGCGGCTTTGCCGTTGTCGTTCACTTTGACCAACCAACGATCATCCACTTGATGCCCATTAAAATCTTTAAAAAAGTCCAACTCGCTGCGTTGTCCCCAATACCACCAAATATTATCGGCACTAATGGTGGTTGAAACGGTTGTTCCTAGCAGCAAATTCAATTGTACCGAGGGCAACCACCAAGGCATGGTGGGATCTCGTTTGTTGCTGAGATTTAAGCCCTCCCAGCCCCTATCCAAGAGCTTTTGTAAATCCGATCTTAGGGCAGGTCCTTGTGATTCGTGTTTGCCATAAATCGGGAAGGTCAAATAACGCTTAGCAGGATCCGAATGGACATCCACGCCAGATACTTTATCAAAGAGCTGGTCAATGGCTTTTTGTGTATCAGAGTTGAATTTAATCAACTCCCTGCCAATATCGTACTTAGCACGAATGATGTCCATCACCGCTACTTTGGATTGTAAATGCTCTGCTTTGGCGGTAATCAAAGCTTGTGCTCGAGTGCCTTTGATGTAAAGCGGCTCTTTTTGTTTGGGTTGGTTTTCATTGCCTGTGTTGCCACTGTTAAAACTAGAATTGTTATGACCAAATAAAAAGGCAATCTGTTCTTTGGTCAAACCTGTGTTTTGACTGGAGACATTGTTGCGTCCTGTAACTACTGGCGTTGAAGCAGTGGTTTCTTTTTTGGTGGTAACAGTGGGCTCTTCTTCTTTTTTAGGACGGAGTACCGCCCAAACCGCCCAACCGCCAAGGGCTAGAATGAGCAGCAAACCAATGACCAATAAGGGGGTTTTATTCGTTGGATTTTCCATGCTTAAAAAAGATTAATAGGGCGATTAATAAGACAACTCCACCGATGACGCCTCCAATCAACCAGGGCGAAGGTTTTGGGGGAGGATCGGGAGCAGGTAGGTAGGTTGGAGTGGAAGGACTGGGTTTGCCCATCAAGGATCCTAAGAAGCCTGTAATGCTGTCCAAACCATTGGCACTGGCATTGATAATATCAGCGGCATTTTGTGGTTTTTTGTTGGGCGCTTGGTTGGAGTCGCTGTTAGCGTTGTTGTTGTTTTGATTTTTGTTTCGGTCTTCACTCACCGTGCCTTCCCCTTCTAAATGGCAAGCCATAAAGAGGGGGGCATTAGGATCTTCACAAGCCATGGTTATACTTTTTTAACGAAGTGAAAAGAAAGTGCCAACATAAAAAGAACGATGCTGATTTGCAGCGCAAGCCCTGTGATGCTTTTAGCCGTGCAATAACCACAAGGTTTGTTGGGCGTTGCTGTTGGCGTTGGCGTTGTTGTTGGTACTGTGGTGGTAGTAGTCGTACTAAGAGTTGGATTGGATGGGTTGACCAAATTCTCATTGTTGGAGTTGGTCGTATTGGAGGTGTTGGTTGGGTTGACCGTATTTTCTAATACCTGAGGAGTGTTTTTAGTGGGTTTGGGATCAGGAACAGAAGGCATTGCAGTGGTGGTAATCGTTGCAATCGGAGCCGTTGCCATACGAGATTCAGAAAGGGTACCTAGACTCATGATGTAGGGTGTTTGGAGTAAAAGAAAAGAAGGAGTAGAAGCAGCAATAAAACAACAACAGAGGCGCTAATGATGAGCAGTTGATCCCGCCGTTGTTGAACTTGCAGTTGTTGGCTAGCCTGAGCCGTTTGTGCTTGAGCCAAGGAGCCAAAAATGACTTTGAGGTCTTTGTTGGACAGTCCTTGGGTGCCAATATTTAAACCACCATCCAAGATGCCAATATCACCTGTGGAGATGGATTCAAAAACAGAACCTGCCATAGAAAAAGCATTAAAACAAGCCAAGTTGCATGAGGGAAGACAATTCCTTTTGATGGGTCGAGCAACAAGGAGGAGATCCTAAAAAGTACGGGGGAGGTCTTCCCGCAACTTGGCTTTAAGGGTTAAAGGAGGGTTGGTGTTATTTGGTGAAGGTGGTATCTAGGGTGATGTTGGCACCAATGCCCCGATAAATAGGCACTTCTAAATAGCCAAAGCCATCTAAGGTGACGTCAATATCTGCGAGGACTCGAATGGTGGTTTGTTCATCACTAGCCAACGATTTGGGATACAAAATATTTCGGTCGCCCATGCTAGAACCATCGTGTTTAAATTGACGCTCGACCATTTTAGCGGTAAAATGTTTGTCGTTGTCCGCATCAATGTGCATGCCATTAATGACCAATTGTTTGCCTTGACGAGCCAATTGGGCAATGGTTTGTAAGGTACCAGGACCATAGGTTCCACCAATTTCCAAGCCGATCAAAAAGTCAGCATGATCACCAGGGAAAATTTCAGGGCTATCGCCATCAATACCAATCTTCACCATGGCTTTTTCTGGAAATTTATAGCTGCCATCTTCCTTTTTTTCATCGGACAAAAGCAAGGTCAATTCCAATTGTCCTTGTTCGTCGCTGCCTTGTTTTTGAACCAAGATAGAATAGTTGGCATCAACAATACCACCTGCTTTTTGGACATCGGTGATTAATTCCTGCTCAACAGTCCCAGCAGGTAGAGGACGATAGGATAATTCACCATCGACATAAGCCCAAGGGCTCGCCATGCATAAATCTTTGGTGAAAGGGGCATAAATACGTTTTACATTCGCCATTTTCTAAGTTTCGTTTTGAGTTTGGTAGTAATAAAAGAATAAGCAGTTTGGACTTTCTTAATTGCCCATAGATAAGAGCGTTTGAAGAGGGCAAAATTGAGGATAAAAAGAAAGAGCAAGGAAAGGAACATTAAACCCGTTCTAAAGGCATCTAAGGCAAGGATCAATTGGTTTTGATACTCCATCAAGGCATACAATCGGAGGATTTCATTGGCTTGATTTTCGAGTTCTAAAAAGTGCAATTGTTGCAACAAACTATCCACGCCATCCGAGCAATAGATTCCGACATTAAACAGGCTTAACAAACTGGTGAAAACCGATTTAAGAAGCGCTTTCATTTAGAGGAGTTTTTTATTGATGATTAGGATTAGTAAAACCACCAATCCAATGACACCAACGCCAAGGTAATCGGGTTTGATAATGAGGGTGTGTTTGGATTCATCAGGGATGAGCATAATAAAAACAAGGGTTTTAGGAAGTAATTAGGCTGCTTTTTTGACAAGACAAAGATGCGGTAAAAAATGCTAAAAAAACGAATATGAACGAAGCATTCAAGGTTGAAAGAGGCGTAATTCTAGCAACTTTAAAGCGGCTTTTTGGATTAAAAATAACCTTGAACAAACGGCAGTTAAACGGATTAAAAAGAGGGCTGAAAAAAATATACGCCTGAAATTACGCTTTTACTGTTTTCGTTTCTTAAAAGGCAGCAAACGAACCCCCAATCTAACTTGATGTACCTTTTGCAAGACATCATAATCATAACCGAGCGCCCAACCTTTTTGGGAGACAAATTGCAAACCAACCGTCAAACTAGAAAAAGCATTGACATTCCCACCCACCCCCGCATTCAAAAACAGCCCATTGCTAGGTATTGGAACAGGGGTATTGATACGAATGGTTTTAGTGATCTGCTTTGGTATTTTTAGTTTATAATCTAAATGATTCTGCAACAGCTGACCATCCACCAACGATTCATAATAGACCGTCAAATTATCATCTTCTAAACTGTCTTGATAAAGCTTTGTAGCCATGTGTTGAGCGGTATCAACAAACTCTGATTTTATTCTATTTTGGAAACTATCCACATAAATAATTCTAGGTTCAGGAACTACTTGTCGAGGCAATTGCACGATAACAGGAGCTGGCAAAATCGTATCTAGAACAATCGTTGTATCAGCTCTAAATTCATGCTTCTTACTCGAGCTAGATTCTTGCTTGCATTGCTGCAAGAAAATCACATAAGCAAAGAGTCCCAAAATCAAGGTAAATTGTAACTTATCATTCATGAAGGATGGTATTTAAGGTAGGCTTCAATAATTGCCAAGGTATAAGCGGCAATCCGATCTCGTCCTTTGGTTGTCATTAAATAGGTTCTGCATTCTTGCTCATTGTCCATAAAAAAATGTTCCAGGAGAATGGCGGGCATGTTGGTCAAATGCACCAAATCAAAATTCCTGCGTTTGATGCCTCGAAACGTACTTTCTGGAAAATGTTGGACAAACAAGGCTTGAGACCAATGCGCTAAAGCCAAACTGGAGCTACTGGCAGCACTGGAGATAAAAACTTCCGATCCTTTGCCTCCTCCTGCATTGGAATGCAAGTCGAGCAGAAAGGTATTTTTGTATTGGGCATGAAAACGGTTGGCTCGAGCAACTCGAACACTCCGATGAATGTCGTGCTGCTCTGGCACCAAATCATAATAAGGAATGCCTTTAAAATGGAGCAGTTCTAACAAACGGTTTTTGATGGCTCGATTAAATTCTCCTTCATAAAGAACCGCACCGTCAGACCAAACAGGAGAGCGTTTGCCCTTTGTTTGGTAGACGTTGCCAATCAAACCACCATGCCCATTGCTGATAATTGGAATGCAAGACATGATAACGTTAGTTTTGGGGTTAAGTATTAGATGGTCGAGCTCCTTCAACGCTAAAGCGGCTCTGACTAAAATAAATGTTTTGAATGCGTTGGATCTGCTTTTTTTCGTAAGTAGATTGATGGTTGGGCAATTTACCAATGTAGTTGTATTGGGGTTGAAAATGCCGTTTGAGCACCATCTCTACCGATGATAAGCGCATGCTGGTCAATAGAATTTCAAAGCTGACCTTTTGGACTGGAATGGCTTGTAAAACGCCCCCTTTTTGAAAGAGGCGCAAGCCTGATTTGTAGATATTAACCGAGTTGCCAATATAAATGACCTGGTCTTTTAACCGAATGACATAAATGCCTTTTTTGTGTCGATAGCGACCTAGGAGCTTGGAGGAAATGGGTGGATGAATGGTCAAGTTATTGCCCTGACGATTCATAAAATGTATGTGTGTTTAAAAATGATAAAAAGGACGATTATAAAAATAAAAAACTACAGCTCTAAGTTAGCAAAAAAAGCCGTTAGATCAATTGGATCGGTGCCTGCCGTGGTAATTTTAAATAATTGCAATTGACAAGCGTCGTTGTATCGAATCAAAAGATTCATTGTTTCGAGCTGTTCGATAATAAAGTCCTGGATATTGATGGTGCCAACCTGTTTTTGAACCAATTTTTGGACAACAGCAGGCAATTGCTCCAGCTGGAGATAAAATAAGTCTTCTAACAATTGAGCTGCATTTAATTGATGCAAGCAGTTGTTGTCAGAATCATAGATTTTTCCAAGTGCTTGCTGCTCGACTTTGGTTAAGATCAGTTGCAAATCAAAGGGATTGCATTGGTGTTGATCCGCTACTTCTGTGAGCAAATCTTCAACAATGGCTTCTAGGTTTTTCTGCAGCGTTGGCAGATTCAGTTTAAGCAAGGTTTTTAGCATCGTTATTTTTTGTTTTTAAAAGGTGTATAAGATAAATCGCCTGTGTCCATAATCAAGGTGCAATAGCTGTATTTTGGAGCCTCTTTAAGAACTTTGTAAGCTTTCATAATTTCTCTAAAGTGTGGAATGATTTTACTCTTTTGAGTCGGTGGTGCCACATTGTTTTTAAAAAACTTGGCTTTGGTTAAAGCTCCCCAAGCACCATTGGGAAACATGTTTGGATCGTGAAAAACCAAGGCAAACCAGATGCCCACATGTTTGGCTCGATAGAAACAAGCTTTTTGTGCTTGGGTCAAGGTAGAGGTCAAAATATTGGTGGCATCATCAATAATAAAAAACAGCCCTTCGTAACCTTTGCGAGAAAGGCGTTTGTACAAAAGCATCTCGGTAAGTTTTTCGTCTGCCATCATGGCTTTGACTTTTTTGCCTCGAAACTTTTTCATAAAGTGCTTTTCAAAGACATAATCTTTGCCTTTGTAAGAAAAATAAAGTTCCTGTTCTTTTTTATCCGACCACAATTCAATCAATTCATAACCCACCCAATCTTTGTCCCAACCTGAATTGTACACAAAAATAGTGGGTCGATTGCAACGCAATGCAAATTGCTGTAGATCGTAGGTCTTTCCTGAATGGGGTTTTCCAAAATAGGCTAAAAAGAACGGATGGTGTTGGTCTATTGTCGTGGTTGTAGGCTTACTCATCGTAAATAATTGCTCTAATTTCAGGATTCGTTTTTCCTTGGTCAATCAAGGCTTGAATTTCAGGACTGGGAACTTCATCGGCAACATCAATGGCGCAATAAGTATTGTTGGGAAGGTGTTTGTAGGTCCCTGTTGTTTTGTGAATGCTGAATAATTTGCGCCCATCCTGGTATTCTTTTAAATGGGAAAAATCAGAGCTTGGCTCTCCCTGTTCCTGCTCTTGCTCCTCTTCCAAAGGGTCTTCTGTGTTAGGTGCGGCTTTGGGTTCCATTTGTTGAATTTGATAACGATGCCAAAAAGCAGCTCCAAAACCAGCCGCTGCCCAAGTACCCACAGCCAAGAGCAGCGTCATCAAAGGTGTGGGGGCTTTAATTTCTTGAGTGCTCAAGTATTCTTGAACGGCAGCAATTAAGACTTTTTTAGCTTTTTCATCTGCCGTATATTCTGCCACATGCTGCCCACTAATAGAGCTACACAATTGAGCTTTGGCAAGATCAATATAGGTGAAGGCAATTTCTCCCAGCTCTGCCAAGTTTTTGAGATTTTTGCTACTCGAGCCTGTTGCTTTTTTGATTTCTTCAACAGGGTTGGTTTTGGGTGGTTCTTGAACATATCCATCCAGTGGATCCTCTTCAATTTCAATAACAGGCTCTTCCTCCCAACCTTCTTCGAGCTGCTCTAGGGTATCAGAATTATTTTCTGCCGTTTCTGCAGCAGTTTCTACTTCTGAAAAATCAGTTTTTGTGCCAGTAGAGTCAGTAGAGGCGGTTTTTGTTGATTTTTGAGTAATTTCTTCTTCTGTTTCTGAATTGGTTTCCAACTCGTTTTCTTCGTTAATTTCTAAAGCCATTTCTTGTTCTTGCTCGAGCAGCTGTCGGCGCAGCTCCTCTTCCAAATCATAGGTGGTATTTGGTTGCTTGTTTTCCATTTTTTTTGAGGTTATTTTTGTAATAATTTTTAGTAGTTTCTATGGCAGTTTCTGTTTAATTTCTGAGCAGTTTCTAGCTAATTTCTGCTTAATTTCTAGGCAGTTTGAAAATCAGTTTTTGTGCTAGTAGAGCCAGTAGACGCAGTTTTTGTTAATTTCTAGCCAGTTTCTGAGCAGTTTCTAATCCAGTTTCTACGTTAGTTTGAAAATCGTTTTTTAAGTCAGTTGTTGGATTTTTTTGCACAAGGATTTTAACTCCATAATGAGGGTGGCATTGGTGGCATGTGCTGCTAAAGAAAAGTTATCTGCCATCGCTTGGTTTTCGTCTGTCTCCAGCCAATCGTCTTCAAAAATGCCGTTGTTGAGAATGCGAATTTCGTGGGCTTCTAGTTTTTGGATTTGTGCTTCAATTAAGCCTATCACAATTGTTTTGTCAATCGGTTGTGGATGGTCGGTTTGGGCATTGCCCAGTTGTTGTTTTTTCATACGTTACTTTTTTAGAATAGAATATTTTATATCTGTAAAAGTATTGTATGTGCTTGGGATTGGAAAGTTTTGTTGCTCAGGCAGGGGAATTTTGTGGCGTATATTTGGAGGTTGGTTGATATTATTGTTTGGGGATTAAAAAAGAAAAGACCTTACATGTATTCCCATCCATGTAAGGTCTAAATCACCCCAACTGCGCTTGCACACTCACGCAGTAATTAAAACCCAAATTTATCTTTAGAAGGTTTAGTAGTTGAAGATTGGACTTGTACGTATTCCCATTCGTACAAGTCCTAAATCACCCCAATTAAAACCCAAATTTATCTTTAGAAGGTTTAGTAGTTGAAGATTGGACTTGCATGTATTCCCATTCATGCAAGTCCTTAAATCACCCCAATTAAAACCCAAATTTATCTTATAGAAGGTTTAGTAGTTGAAGATTGAACTTGCATGTATTCCCATTCATGCAAGTCCTTAAATCACCCCAATTAAAACCCAAATTTATCTTTAGAAGGTTTAGTGGTGAAAGATTGGACTTGTACGTATTATTCCGCTTCGCTCCATGAGCTTTGCAGGTTCCCATTCGTACAAGTCCTAAATCACCCCAACTGCGCTTGCGCACTCACGCAGTAATTAAAACCCAAATTTATTAGTAGTTAGTTATGATCACTTTTGATACACTTACTATAAATGCCAAAGCAATGCCAAGAAATAAAAATATTTAATAATAAGGGTTTTATATATTTAATTATATTATAATTTATTCTATTTTGAAAATAGAACCTAAAATGGGAAGCCCTCTAAAAATGTTTCCGCATCTGCAGTAGCAACTTATCAAACAAAGGCACCACTGTTTTTAACTCAGTAGGTGTCATATATTGGATAGCATGGTACTTCGTTTTGGTCAAAAAGATATTTTGAATCTTCATCTCTTGGAGTTTGTAACCAACATACTGCTCAAAAAGCCGAGCAAAGATTTCATTTCTTCTCAAGAAGTAATCTAGATATTGTTTAGGAATTGCTTTTCGAATACGTCTCACATAACTAGAATCCGCTGTTTTGCTCTTGTCCCAATACGCCTTTTCTAGAATCTCCTCCATCCAGTAACGCATGGGCATTTTAGAGGCATCGTAATTGATGCGTCTAGGATCTGTCGAGCGACCATCGGATAGCGCATAGATTTTGGGATGGTTTTCTATTCGAGCACCAAAAAAGTAATCCAGGAAATGACCATACTCATGTGCAAAGGATCCCACACCGCCCGAAAAGACAAAGCGGACTTTTTTCTCGGTAGGTTCATCAAAACGGTTCTCTTCGTAGTAACGAGTGAGATTGATAATATTGGTAGAGGGTTCATAATGGGCTAAAGCTCCCTTTACCCCTCGAGCTCCAAAGGCAATGCCCAAAGTTTTGTCCAAACCAAGGTTGTTTCCTTTGAATCGCAACACTCGATTTAAGTCATACAAACAAATGCCTAGAGCAGCCAAATAATTAAAACGGTCTTCATGCGTCACCCAGTTACCAAACTGATAGCCCCTCAATTGAAAGACTTCGTGCACCGTTCGAACATCTTTGAGCTTGTCATAAAAGCGTTTTTCCATCGCTCCTTTTCGAAAGAATTGATACAATTCTACAAAACCTTGATCTTCCCACCATCGTTCGGCTCTAGAGCCTCCCTCGGGACTTAAGGTATCTACAATTTTCATGGTTTAGCGTCTTTTTTTAAGTTTTCCTAATCGTTTTAGTTTCTTTTGGTTGAGCATGGATAAGGGAACCCCTCGTCCAACAATCTGCTCGTCAGGGTGTAATTTAGCTCTGGTTTTTTTTAGTTTTTTCATGTGTTTTTAGATTTGATGAAAGAATGAAAGCCCCTAAAATACGGACTTTGAATGCAAAAAACAAGGCAATAAAAAACGCCACTAGAAACTAATGGCGTAAATTTTAAAGGTTGATTTTTTCTATATTTTTGCTGAGGAGGCTTTGAGGCTCAACTGCTGCAAATAAGTTTGAGTACTTTTAATTTTTGTTTTTAACAAGCAAATTTGTTGTTCTTGACAAAGCAATTGTAAAGGATTCTTACTTCCTTTCATTTGAGTTAATTTTTGCTGTTCTTTTTCTAATTTCTGCTGCAGTTTTTTAAGCAACTGCTGCAGTATAGAAACATCGTTTTGTTTGACCATAAAAGATAGTTTTTTACTGCAGCAGTATTTTTTTTACTGCTGCAGTACACTAGTGTTTATCGGTGTTTGAATAAAATAATATCATTTATTTTACTGCAGCAGTTTGGTGTTTTACTACTGCAGTAATTCTTCGTAAAATAGGGCTTCTCATTCTGCTCGTTGTTCTCGAGCCTCAAGCATACAGCTACGAGTACAATAAGTATGATTGTGGGATTTGTGAATAAAACCCGTACCACATTGAGGGCAAATACGAGTATATTCCTTCTTCACTTTTTCTATTTCTTGAAGTTGTTTTTGTTCCACTTCTTCATAATTAATGAAGCCTATTTTATTGATGCTAGGAGCTTGATGAGCATCTTCTGGAACTTGGATTTTTTCTTCCTCTTGAACCGAAGAAGGAGTATAAGCAGCTGCTACTTGAGCAATATTCCCTTCCTTTTTCTCCTTCTCACATTCGGTATAATACCACCAAGAAAAGCCCATCGAAAGTAGAAACAACAACTCAAAACCAATGGCTGCTCGAACCAATTGTGTACTCAATTTTTCTCGCTCCAAAGTCATGGTAGATTTCCTAGATTCAAAATCCTCCAATGCCTTTTGTTCGATGACTTGGTTCTCGAGTAAAAGAGCCGCTAGAGCAGCGTCTTTTTGTGCTTGAGTCGCTTCAATCTTTTCATTGTATTCTTGCACCACTTTAGAATCCTTTCGAGCCAAACGCCCTTTGTACAACCTAGTATTCCGAAAATTATCCCGTTGCATCTCGAGCGCTGCCATTCGATTATCATAGTCAGAAATAATCCCTTCAGAAGATTTTAAAGCAGGTGCTTGAGGAGTCGCTTCTTCGACCAGTAGGGAAGGGAGAATTTTAGCGCCTTCTATCGAAATGTAAATACTTGCTCCAACCGCTACGATTGCCAAGAGAGCAGAAAAACGTTCTACCTCTTTGTACTGAAACAAGCCCTTCATCACATCATCGGTTGATTCTCGTTTGATGACCTCAATCATAACCACCAAAGCAATGGAGCAAGCGATTCGAATCACCCAATGAATGTTGAGAAATAGATAAGAAAGCATGGTAAATGCTGTCGTTAAACTTGCCAGCTGTGCAATCATGCCCATGCCTAAAAAGGCTCGATTTGCCCAAGCAAAACGATGGGCAAAGTTTTTGTGTTCAAATTTCTGTTCTAATGTCTTGTTTAAAGACCAATTGAAAATGGCGTAATTTTGAACTTTACGCTGCTTGTTGTGTGGATTTTCTGCAAAAGATGTCATAAATTTGTTTTTTTAAGAATTTGTCTAAGAGGGTCCCTAGTTGCCGCTAGGGATCCTTTTTTTATGGTGGTCAAAATGTTCCAATTGTACTTTGATTTCGTAGAAGATCGTCCTTAAATAAAGATCACTTGGGTCGTCGTTGTAAAGCAGCTCTTCCAAAGCATACTTTTCAGTAGGTGTGAGTGAAATTGTATACTTTCGTTCTTCGTTTTGCCAGTGTTTCTCCTGTCGTTTGCTGATTTTGATAATAATCTGAATCAAGGCAGCTCTCCAACCTTTTTGTATAAAATCATCCAAAGGCTCTGGAGCAGAGAAGGGGAGCAGCATTTTTGCCAAGAAAACCCAATCCTTTAAACTCAATTGAATCGGAATCGTAAGTACTTGGATCTGCTCAATGGCTTGATAATAGGTCATACTCTAAAAAATTGTCCTTTGATAAAATTATGCGTGTGTTGTCCATTTTGGTAGACCATAATCCGCTCTACGTCTTGATTCCAATATTGAGCAACTTCTTCTATTGAATCAATCGAGATACTCAAGCCTTTGGTACGACCTGTTCGCCGTCTATAAGCAGCCGTATAAATCAAGTATAGTTTTAAAGAAGATCTCCCCAAGGCTTTGTAATACCTTGTTTTATCGAGTTGTTCGGTGCCTGTTGTTGGGTGGTAATAAGCCAAAATTTTGCCCGTTTTATTATCATACAAAACCGCCCATTCAAAAGGCTTTTGTTGTAAAAATACTCGCTCCAAACGGCTAATCCCTCGTTGTGGGTTGTTCGGTGTTTTATGATCCATTGAATAGCGTTTGAAAGCATCTTTTTGATGGGGGTATTTAATCGCTAAGTAGGTCAAAGAATCTCGACCTAGTTTGAATTGGTTGCTTACTGTTGGCATGTCTTAAGAGATTTGATTGGAAAAAATTGGTTGTAAACGGTCTTTAAATTTTCGAATAAGTTTGTCTTTTTGAGCTTGGCTCACTTCAGGTGGTGCTTGAGCAATTAGACTTCTAATTTTTCTCCAGGCTTTTTCTGTGACATTCATTGCATATTGAGGCGTTGTTCCATCCTTTAGAGCCTGTAAGGTGGCGGTATGTGATTTGTGAATGTGTTCCATCACCATTTGATAATAAGATAAGCTTCTATTTTGAGCACCAAATTGGGTGTACAGCTTCATAAAATCGTCTTTGGAATAATCCAAGGCTTTGGTCCAATTCTCTGAAGTAAAATAGAACTGGGGGGCATAAAGCTTGTTCAAATAGCCTCTCTTTAGCCCATTTTCTCGCTGTTTCTGGATCGCTTCGGCCACTATTCGAACCGCTGACAGCTCTGTTGGGGGAAGTTTGGAGACAAACCACTCGTTTAATATCTTCCATTGACGTTTGGGGTTTTTGCCTTGTTTTTGATAATAATCGGAATCTTTAAAGGCTTCAATCTTTTGTTTTCTAAAGTGTTGTACAAAATCTCGAGTTAGTCTCAAGTGGGATCTCAAAAAGTCAATGGCTTGTATTTGTTGAAGCGCATTGAAGTTTTTGCCGCCCCAAAGTGCCACTCGAGCTTGTTCGAACAGTTGTTGAGCAAAAAATTCTTCTTTATCCGTGGTTTTGGTCGGAATAAATACTTTTGGCGCAAAATTAACAGGCAAATTAGTTGAAACAGTAGGCAAGTTCAATTTGCTTCCTTGCTCTGTACCCTCATTAGCCAAAGAATTCAGCTCTGCGACAGCAGAAGCCTTATTCACAATTGCAGCTGGTGTTTTATATTGTTTTAATGTATCCTTATTATCTAATATAGAATACATCTGCGGAAAAGATGGTACAGTATTAGTATTTATCGGGGTTCCAGGACTGTCCGATTGAGCCGCTTCTCCCGCCACTTCTGCCATCGTTTCGCCCCAAACCAAGATGTCTTTATTTACAACTAATTTGAAATAACCTCGCCCGTTAGGATCTTCATGCATCGGCTCTGGATAGTTCTTTCCTGTGTGCACAAAGTTCACCTTTTGTGTCAAAATTTGAGCTTCTAAGAGCTTTTTAATGCAATTTCGAACCGTGCGACCACTGATTTGTAAAATCGGTCGAGCCGCTTGTTTATTGACCATCGAAGCCAGGTATTCGTTGTTCGTAAAACAGAAAAACTCTTGGCTATATACTGCCCATCCAAATACATTGGGCTGTTCTTTTTTCATGTCCTCCATCGTACGAGGCAGAATAGAAAGAATGGCTTGTAAAACATCGTGAACACTGGCTACCATGCCACCTCGTTTGTGTGTGCGCAGCCATTTTCGTTGATAGATTTCCATCAAGTCGTAGGCTTTTTCTAAGGTTGCATTTCTGTCCAATAGATCATACATTGACCATTCATGAAATTTTGTTAATTGGGGTTCTCCAACCATTTGTGTGTTTGTTATAATGTATGGTTTAAAAATAGGGTGCCGCTCAGAGCCGCACCCAATCGGCATATAAGTCGCCGTAACTCGCAAGTCATACTTGCTTCCTTGAACTCATAGGAGCGATCAAGCTCCTACAAGTTATTTTATCCAACATACGCTGAATGTACTAGGTTATTTTTTTGGAATTCTCTTAATTCCTTTACCAAGAAGTACAATTTGTTTCCTTTCAGATACTTTCGACCATTGATTCTTTGATCTTCATTGTACTTCCGCATTGTCCTAGGTTCTACGCCCAAAAAAGTCGCTGCTTCCTTTGTTGTGACGTGTGTTTCCTGAAGAATTCTGTTTGCTTCTACGAACTTCTCCAGTAATGCTCTTAATCTTCTATTTTCGGCTTCTAGTTCCTCCATATATTCCCGTTTAGTTGACTAATTGATTATATTCTCGAACAGTTAGAATGTCATATCCTAACTCATATTCATGGACTAGCTTTACCAAATCATAATTCAGTATTTTAGCTAGTTTTTGAATCATATTTTTATCCATCAAATTTGGCTTTTGCAATCGAATTGTTGTCATGCGTTTGCTCAAACTGAGTTGGTCGTGTAAGGTGTTAAAATCAGCTGCTGACAAGGTATTCAACACGTATTGGTAAAATCTTTGTGTGTCGTTGTCTGTGTTTCTTGGCATTTGTTTGGTTTTGGGCAAAGCTTCGCCATGCCATGCTTTACATGGTATCGAAACTTTACAAATTAATAAATGGGATTTTTATACACTAGATAAAAATAGTTGGACGCCAGAAGTTACCTTCCAGTTGCATTTAAAATGTCCCCACAAATTAAAAACAATACTACCTTGAGTACGTCCAAAACCATTCATCCTAGTATGAACTTTAATTTTTAAATCTGTTTTTATGTTTTTTGTCTACATTTATCTACATTTATCTACATAAGAGTGCAGTGAAAGTATAATTTATTTGAACATTTTTAATATTTCTTACTTATTGTAAACATCCTTACAAAAACAATATTACGATATATTTCATTTAATTGCAAAAATATCATAAACAATTATGATATAATTTAAATTAATTTTACTGTGCATTTCTAATAAACCATACACACAACGACTTCAAATGTCTGTAAAAGAGCGCTTTAAAATATTATTAAAAGCTTTAAATACAAATCCTACTAAATTAGCAAAAGATGTAAATGTTAGTGCTCAAGCCTTTCATTCTATCATAACAAAGGATACTCAACCAAGTGGTAAAATATTAACCCCCCTCGTAGAAGTATATCCTTCTATTAATCTAAACTGGTTGTTAGCAGGTCAAGAACCAATGTTATTCCCTGAAAACTCAACAGCTATAGCCAATCAGGACTTATTACTATTAAAAAATACTGTAGAATCTTTAGAAAAATCTCTAGAACTAAGAGAAAAGAATGCAAAGCTCATGGAAAAATACTTAGAGGTCGTTGAGGAAAAGGTGAAGAACCTGGAGCAAGAATTAGCCGACACAAAAGCTAAATTAAAAAAACACAACAACTAAAAGTCACAGAACTCCGACTATAGCAGCGTTTCAGCAAAAATTAATATTACTTTTATTGCACTAAAAAAATGGTTAAATACAATAATTTGACCATCTGATTATTATAAATAACCAAAAAATAAATTCAATATTAACATTAAAAATATGAAACCTAAGCGATTATTTTAGTGTAGAATATAGGCAATCTTATTTTTTTAACTATCTAAAAATCCATGCCTATTAGAACAATTGATTCTGATTCCCCTCTGAAAAATGATCTCCAAAAGCTCAAAGAGCAAAGCCAACAACTCTCCAATTCTAAAGAAGAAAAGAAGCTCTTCAAGATTATTGCTTCGATCTTCCAGAAGTATCTCCCCGATACGTAATTGCTGTACTACCAAAGTAAGAAAGCGACAAAAAGAATTTTTCCTTTTGTCGCTCTTTGTTTTAGAATAGGGTTCCCATTTTAGTTTTTCAATTGAAAAACTTGATCTTCTTTAACCAGTTCATTAATATTAAGCATTGGTAATAAATATTTATTAAATGGCGTATGTTCTGTTTTGGTATAAAGAATTCCTCTTGCTGTTCCTACAGTTGTAGCAACAAGGTGAAGCAAAAAATTTCTTGGAAAAGAAATAGAACTCCCCTCTTTGTCTATAGATTGATTCCAAACATCTTCCTCTATTTCGAATTCACAACTCATATTAAGAATAATAAAAGGCGAATTATCAATCTCAAATTGAAATTTAATAGAAGTAATAATGAACCTAAGATTTTCATTGATTCCTAACATTATATTGGCTTTTAATTCCATTTTTTCATGCTCACTAACTGTTGGTTCAATCGTAGTTGCAAATTCTATGGTATTAATTTTTCTCAAGCCAAATTTCATTGTCTCAACTTTCATTAATTTACATATTTTTGAGTATCATTAGACCAAGTTGTTAAGCTTTCAATAGACATACTTTTAGAACTAGTACTTATATGTGTTGCGGGTGTAGGCTGCGATGAAGGAACTACGTAAATAGCCGTTACAACTTCTAATGCAGAGACTTCCTTTTTTTCTTTTCTCTCCAAAGGAATATTCATTAACTCAACACCTAAAGCTGTTTCAATCTTGGCAATTGTTTCAAAAGTAAAATTATTCTTTCCTTTGACCCAGTTATTCACTTGTTGAGGTTTCACTCCCATTCTTTTTGCCAGTTCTTTTTGGCTGATACCTTGTTTTCTAATTGTTTGTAAAATCTTCAATGCCACAGCCTGAGAGCGTTTCAACCATTTTTTATTCAAAGCTCTGAACTCAGATTCTTTGTGCCATTGACTTTCTTCTTTCGAAACTTTATTACCAAGTATTTCTAAAATTTTATCTTTATTTTTCATATGTTCTTATTTCTATAAATCCATAATCTTCTTTTTCATAAAGACCAATTGATTTCAAGTATTCAACTGTTAATTTTAATTTTCTTAATTCTTTCTGAAGATGCTCTCGATCATTCATTATTTTAGTCAACTTAATTGCTCCACCACTCACAACATATAAATTACTTGCTATTTCCACGGCATAAATTCTTAACCAACTTTTATAATCCACTCCATAAGCTTTCATTTCTAAATGCTCTATCGACGTATTATTTTTACTCAAAGGAGTAAAAACAATTTCTTGCAAAGATACTTCGGAATTTACTTTTCCATCCTCTGCAATTTTTTTAATAAAACGTTCAAATTCTTCTGCCTCATCGATTGTTTGAAACACCGCTTCAGCAACCGTAATATCTCCCCAAAAACCACTTTGCAAGTCTGCTTTATTTTCTTCAAAGAACTCTTCTAAATATTCTACATCATTCCATTTATTAAAAATTAATGAAAATTCATCTGACTTTTCTGACTCAAATTGAACAGCTAATAAGCTTTCTTCTATAATAGCGAAGATATGAATAACTTGCATAAAATCAATTTATAAGTTTATTTTTGTATTTTTTTAACAAAAATTCTAATCTAGAAATTCCAATAGATTATTTTATTAGCATTTTTAGCAGGTAGAATCTCTCTAATACATACATAAAATCATTCTACAAAACAAAAAATGAGCAAACTTCAAAAAAGAAGCTCACTCTATCATAAATCATTTACAGTTTGCCCCTCCTACTCTACCAACGAACATTATCCAAAGCATCATTCACAATTTTATTCGATAGATGCAAATAAACCATGGTTGTTTCAATCTCAGAATGCTGCAAAATCGACTTCAAAACATGAATAGGGATTTGCGCAGCCAAATGCGTGGCAAAAGTATGTCGAGCCACATGGCTCGTGATTGGTTTATCAATATTAGCCAACTTGGCCAAAGACTTTAATGCCCGATTAAAGTACTGGTTGCTGTAGCCATAAAAGACCAAACCATTCGGTGAAGCTTTATCTACTTCATATCTCTGAAGCAGCTGCTCAGGCTTTTTCTCATATAGACGATACAGGGGCAAAATTAACTGCTTATTCGTCTTTTTGGAGATAATATTAAGTGAGTAGCCTTCCCTATCCTTTTCGATGTTCTTAAAACGAATATTTTTAGTATCAGAGAAACGAAGCCCAGTATAACAAGAGAACAAAAACATATCTCGTACCATTCTTAAGAAATGATTCTCTTCCTCAAAAGTTAACGCCTCAATCCTTTTTACCTCTTCTTGAGTCAAGACAATACGCTCTGTCGGCTTTGTTTTGGGAGTAAATCGAATGTAAGGATTCTTATTTACATCCATTAGTTCCTTACTAATGGCTAAATTGATGTACTTCCGAACTTGTTTGTGATGGGTATAAACAGTATTGGTGTGCAAGTTTTTGCCAAATAGAAAACTGTCAAAATCGTGGATCAAATTAAAATTCAATTCTGAGAACTTGACATCTTCCCTAAATTGCGTCCAGTAGTTGAGTGCTGTTTTGTGTTTTTTCTTGGTTTCTTTGGTCAATTTGGTGTCGTGCTCCAACTCGTACTTCCAAAAAGCTGTGAACGATTGAACATCTTCGTAACGATAAAAATCGACAACTTGCTGTAAAGTCATGCTCCCATGCTTCTCGATCCACTTGTACGTGTAAGCTTCTAGTTCGTTGAGTTGGCGCCTTATTTCAGCATTGTATTGAAAAGTGTTTGGGTGGTCAATTACCTGGTTTAATTTTTTGCTCCACTGAAAGGGAGTAACGTAAATATTTGTTGAGAAATATTTGCATTTGCCTTTAGAGTAGGCTCTAATTTGAATTAATCCTGTTCCGTTTTTACGGAGTTTGTTTTTGTAGTTATAAACTACTGAAAATTGAATCATGAGTTTCCCTTTTTTTAGAAAGTTACATAAAAAACAATCTAAACGGGGAACAAACGGAGAACAAAAAGCCGTGTAGAAGAATGTAGAAGAAGCAAATACCCCAAAAGTAAAAAAGTAGTAAAAAGCGGTTCAAACAGCGATGAAACCTAACTTTTTACTACTTTCTGGTAGCAATGTAAAGCACCTTGAGTGCCCCGAGGGGGAATCGAACCCCCACTCCCTTGCGGGAACTGGATTTTGAATCCAGCGCGTCTACCAGTTCCGCCATCAGGGCTTTTTGGTGTTGTGCTCCTTCGTAGAAGCGATTGCAAATATACGGCACTTTTTTAATTCTGCAAACTTTTGAGCTTATTTTTCAATATTTTTTTAATTTTTTTTAATACCCCTTTCCAAGTAAACCATCATAACAACTGACTATCAAAGCCTTATTAAAAAAATATTTTTTATGTTTTTTTTATAAAAAGTTTAATCAGCAATAATACTTTGATAAAACAATTGATACAGCACAAGCAACTTATTTTAAGTTGTCCTTTCAAGTAATTGTTTACCCTTTTAATATTTCCAACACCAATTCCTTGGTCATCTTCCTACCTGCTGCCTGCTTTCGAATTTCCTCAAACTCGAAACGAAAGTCACAACCAGCTTTCCAGTCACTACAACCATAAGCTTTTTGTCCCTTTAAAACCGTTCCTTTTCCGCACTTTGGACATAGAATTGCATCAGATTGAGAAGTATTTTTGTTAGGTTTTGGAACAGCTGCTTCCAACTTCAAATTGAAATTATCATCAAAAACAAGCACCCCATCAACTTTCTCTGTATCCTTCTTAAAACCTTTCAATTTGACAGTTGAACCTTTTGAAACTAAGCGAACCAGTTGTTTTTCTGATAACTTCTTTTTTAAGAACTCAAAAGGAAGTCGAAAGGTACAACCCGCTTTCCAGTCACTACAACCATAACTCGTTTTTCCTTTCAGCAAAGTTCCCTTTTTGCATTTAGGACAAGTTTGTTCTAAAATGCCTACCGATTTAGTAGCTTTTTTAGTGGTAGATGTAGGCTTGGGTACGCTTACTTTGCTAGTTTTGGAAGGCGCCGATAAACGACGAACGTAGCGAGCAGCCTTCACTTCGGCTACCAATTGATGCACCATACGCTTCATGTCATAAATAAACTTCGCTGCATTATATTCACCATCCTCAATTTCTTTCAATTGCTTTTCCCATTGTCCTGTCAATTCTGCTGATTTAAGCAATTCATTTTGGATAATTTCAATCAATTGCAATCCAACTTCTGTAGGAACCAACAATTTTTTTTTGCGTTGAATGTATTTTCGCTTGAATAAGGTCTCTATAATTGCTGCCCTTGTCGAAGGACGACCAATCCCATTTGCCTTTAGTACTTCTCGAAGTTTATCATCGTCCACTTGCTTGCCTGCTGTTTCCATCGCACGCAACAGGCTTGCTTCCGTATACATTTTAGGGGGTTGTGTTTGCTTCTCAACAAAAGAAGGCACATGAGGTCCTGTCTCTCCTTTTACAAAAGTAGGCAAAGTTTTATCCTCATCCGATTTCTTTTTACTTCGTACAGCCTTTAAAACAACTCGCCACCCTTCTTCTAAGATTTCTTTTCCAGTAGCTTTAAACTTCACTTGTTCTACTTCTCCCAAAACAGTAGTATTGGCTACCAAACAATCTGGGTAGAATGCTGCAATAAAATGACGAGTAATAATATCATAAACTTGCTGTTCTCCCTGCCCCAAACCTTTTTGATAACCTGTTGGAATAATAGCATGATGATCGGTCACTTTATTGTCATTGAACACTTTTTTTGATTTACGAATTTTTTTCCCTAGCAATGGTTGAGTATAAGTGTTATAATGACTTAACTTCTGCAAAATACCTGCAACTTTAGGATAAACATCATTCGGCAGAAAAGTTGTATCAACCCTTGGGTAGGTCACCAACTTCTGTTCATAAAGTTTTTGTACAATTTTGAGTGTATGGTCAGCCGAAAATCCAAATTTATTATTACAATAAACCTGTAAGCTGGTTAAATCAAACAGTTTTGGGGGTAACTCTTTTCCATTTTTCTTGGTCACTTTGGTGACCTCAAAAGGTTTCCCTTCCACCTTTTTAAACAAAGCTTCTCCATCTTCTTTTTTAAAGAACTTTCCCTCTGTACAGCTAAATGTTGTTTCTCTATATAGCGTTTGCAATTCCCAGTAAGGCTCAGGCTTAAAATTTTGGATTTCTAAATGCCGTTTAACCAGCATAGCCAGTGTTGGTGTCTGTACTCGTCCAATCGACAAGACTTGTTTGTACCCACCATAACGCAGTGTAAACAAACGCGTCGCATTCATACCCAACAGCCAATCTCCTATTGCACGTGAACTGCCCGCATAATATAAATTATCATAATTGGATGCATCTTTTAGGTCTTTAAAGCCATCTCTAATTGCCTCTGGGGTTAAGGAAGAAATCCATAAACGGAGCACCTTGCCTTGGTATTGGGCTTCTTTGATAACCCAACGTTGAATCAACTCCCCTTCTTGTCCAGCATCACCACAATTAATTACCACAGAAGCTTTTTTAAATAAGTCTTTGATAATCTTAAATTGCTTTTGTACCCCTCCATTGTCCATTAATCGAGTTTCAAATCGTTCAGGCAACATTGGAAGGTTTTCCAAGTTCCACTGTTTCCATTTAGCATCATAATCATCTGGCGCATACAGCGTACAAAAATGCCCAAAGGTCCAAGTTACTGCATATCCATTTCCTTCATAATAGCCCTCTTTTTTATCTTTAGCACCTATAATAGCTGCGATCTCTCTAGCAACACTCGGTTTTTCAGCAATACAAACTTTCATTTATTAATTTTCTATTTATTAGTAGTTAGCTCGGCTTCTATGGTGTCCTTTCAACAAACTATTCTTAACAAAACTACCTACTTCTAATACTTCTTCAAGTGGTCAAAATTACAAAAAACTACTACTATTCATAAATCAAATCCAATGTCATTTCCAAAGCTTCCAATTGGTTATAAATCCGATACCTAGACAACTCTAAATCAATCAATAGATGATAATGTTCTAATAACTCTATTTTTAATTCCCAATAAGTTTCTAAACTATACTCCTCTGCCAAGTCCTCTATCAAGGTCTCCCAAAATGCTAAAGGTTCATCTACTTTTTTTCTATTAGGATACAACTCTTCCAATAATCCCTGCAATTGCGTTACTGTTAGCCAGTTGGTGTCGGTTGCCAACACATCTGCCTCTACATCCTCCCATATTTCGTTGGGTGTAACCAAATGTTCGCATGGCATTTCTAATACACTAGAAAAAATAGCCTCGGCATGCAATACGTAGAAGACATTGCCTGTATTGTGGTAAAAGTTCTCTAAGTAATGAATGTAAGCCCGCTTGTCCCAGTCTACCCAATCTCGTTTAGTAACATCATTGGTCAAGAATATAATTGGCAATTGAGGTTGGTTGATTGCCGTCCATTTTAGCATTTCATGATAAATACAATAATCACCATAAGGGGATTCAGGTTTTTGAATAAGATCTCCTATTCCTGGAAAGACTTTATTAGGATTTTGATATAAATAAGCATCCACTTTGTGCTCAAAATTCTTTTGATCAACTTGATCAATTACTTGCTTTAAAACGTCAAATTCAGCTTTCAGAAACTTAAACTCTTGTTTTTGTAGAGGCTCTAAATGGTTGAATTTTGGTAGCAAATTTTCTAAATCGTACCGACGTAATTGTTTTTTGCAACGTGCCGTACGTTCTTTGGAGAATACGTTCAGTAGATTCAATATATTACTACTATTTGCATAAGCCCTCTCCAAATCCTTCTTAAACTCAGGATAAGCTTCTAATACATCTTCATTCTCCTCCAAATAATCTCTTAATTGTTGTTCAACCTTTTGTTGATGCTTGCTCGGTTGATTTAAGTAGAGTTGTCGACTATAGTTTTGACGCACTTTTTTGAGGTGCTTTTTGTGTTCTCGCGCAACTTGGTTGGGGATGTAAATTTGTCCTTGATGGTCTTCTAAAAAGGCGTACAATGCCTTTCGAGCAGCTAGAGGCATTTGATAATAACCTAACAAGACGTTGGTATCCAAAAAAACTGCAAACTCCTTTTTTAATTGTTGTGCCTTCTCAAAATGTGTCCGATATAAGTCAATAGCTTTCTCTTGGACTATTTTATCTTCTTTGTTTAATTGAGTTCCATAACTAAACTCATTTCCAATCTTCTTCTCCATTTTATTTTTTAACATGCGCTCAAGAATCACAACTGGTTATTTTTGAGTAATAACGGCTTAGTTGGGCAAAGGAAAAGCATTAAACCTGAAAAACTTCCTGAAACAATAATTCGTAATGCGTTCCTTTTTCGGTTTTTAAATGTCGAATGGATCCTCTTAACTGAATGGCTAATCTTCTTACCAACATAAGCCCTAAAGATTTTGTTGTTTCTAAAATATCTTTACTAAAACAACCAATTCCATCATCACCAATTTCTAATCTAAAATTTGGATACTCTAAGCAGCTTAGTTTTACGCAAATACTTCCTTTTTGTTCGTTTGGAAAAGCATATTTTAAAGCATTTGTAACTAATTCATTCACTATCAAACCTAAAGGAATCGCAGTATCTACATTTAAAGAAATATTAGGTGTTTCCAGTTCGAGTCCAATAGGGCTTTCAGTTCCTTTCATTGCCAAAATTAACCCTTCTACCAATCGTTTCAAATAAGAACCATAATTAATCTTAGAAATATCATCGGATTGATACAACATTTCATGAACCATTCCCATAGCATTAATTCGGTATTGACTGTTCCTAAAAATCTCCTTGACAGCTTCATTCTCGATAAAACTTGACTGCAAACTCAACAAGCTAGTGATAACTTGCATATTATTTTTGACTCGATGGTGAATTTCTTTTAGCAACACCTCTTTTTCTAGTAAAGATTCTTTGAGTCTTTCAGCAGCATTTTTGCGTTTTGTAATGTCACTAATAAAACCAATAAAATATTGAGCCCCTTTTAAGGTCATTTCCGACAATGCCATTGTAATAGAAAATTCTTTTCCATTTTTATGAACAGCACAAACCTCCAAGGCTTGATTTAAAGTAATTCCACTGCCGTTTCTTTTATAACTATTCACAAATGCCTTATATTTCGAATAATTCCTTTCTGGACCAATCAATTTATACAGCAATTGCCCTATGGCTTCTTCTTTTGTCCATCCAAAGATATCAACTGCTTTGGGATTCCACTCTACGATGGTTCCATCTATTTTTAAAATAACAATAGCATCGGGTGCATATTTAAAGATGGTACGCACCTGTTCTTCCTTGTCCTTTAAAGCAGCACTAGCAACTTTATCTTTTGTAATATCAGCAACATAACCATACCACAATGTAGATCCATCTGGCATTTGAACAGGGGTAGAAGTTCCTCGCATCCATCGCACGCCTTTGCCTGGTATAATCAACCGATAATCTAAGTTCCAATTTTTCAACGTTTCGCGTGACCGAACCCCTTCTTCTCGAAACAATTCAATGTCTTCTTCGGGCATGTGTTCAAAATATTTCGTTCCATCTTCCATCAATTCTTGAGCAGTAATACCATGTGTTTTGTACACACTACTACTCACAAAAGGAAAACAATACGTGCCATCTGGAAATAGTTGAAACTGATAAATCACACCTGGAACCTGTTCGGCATGTCGCAAGAACATTTCACTTTGTTCTTTAGCAGCCAAGTAAGCTTGAATGCTTTTTTTATTAACTAATTGTTGTAATATAATTTGAGAATACCAAGTTCCCTCCCAATACATAGATACAATCCTAAAATCACATTTTAGGTAGGTTCCATCTTTTTTTAATACTCGAATATCTGGAATAATGACAACCGACTCAGAAGTTCGCTCTCCTTCTGTTAAATTTAACAACGTAATATCTTTGGGATGAATTAATGTTACCAAAGGTTCCTTTCCGATTAACTCATCTTCATCCCAATACCCTAACTGAAATAAAAAAGCAGAATTGACTTGCTTTATAGCTTTAAAATCGTGAATTAAAATTGCTTCTGGGCTGTTGTAAAACAACGCAGCGTATTCTATTTCTTTTCGCTCTAATTCTAGCTTAGTGGCTGCGTGTTGAGCAGCTAGGATCATTTGCCGTTCTACTAAGATGGGCAATAATTCTAATTCATCCGCAAGGATGCAATCACGGGCTCCTGCCTTTATCCACTCCAATTTAGCTTGCTTTGTAATTGCACCAACAACAAGACAAGGTATCCCTGTCAATTGCCTTTTTAAAACCTCCCCAATAACAGACGCATAACACTCAGACAATGGTAACTGAACGATTACAACATCAAACTTTTCATTCTCTACAGCATCCTTAAAAGTTGATACTGTCTTGGCGAAAGTTGAGATTACGTTGTATTCACTTTCCAGCAATGCCATCCCCTTTGCTGTAGTAGAATCCGCTTCCTTGACCCATAAAATTTTTAAAGGGAGTTTCATTCTTAATTATTTAGAATTGTCTAGTATCTTATTTTAGTCACTATTCGAGATAGTTAAGTAATTCACGAAATTAAACCATACAATAAAGTGAGCTACTTATTACCAATTATCATCTATTGATTGAGTTTTTTCCTGCTACACAATACCATTCAACGCTTCCATATATTCCTTAGAGTATGGAATTAAAGTGGGGGCTACTTTTTATCTTTTTGTTCATACGCTTGCCAAATTAGCTTGAACCAATAACACAAAGGTACTGTTCATAAACATAGCAGGCTATCGTAAAGTCATACCATAAACAATTAACAGGCTATTATTTTCAATACCATCCCCATTTTAAAACAACTTTTTAGAAAAAGGGTTATAGACCTTCTTCAATCGATTTATAAATACATACCTTTGTACTTTGACTATAAGTTTAAACTTCGTTGATTATTATTCGCTACGTTCATGAGAGCGCAAGCTGGGTTTGTTACTCCTTACTGTCGTGAGCTCGCTATGCTCGGTTCGCTGCTACTATGTGGTTTCAACGCAGTAATATAAGTTTATACACGCTAGTAATTAAAGTCAATGTGTAATAGTTCGCTAAAACCATATGCTTAGTACTAACGTTAAACCATATTAGAGATTGACCTTGCTCCTATTGAGATAACATTAATGCCTTACGAGTTTTTTATGTTTTTTGTAATAGAACAAGGAATAAGATAATTAGCAGACTACTCTATACATTGCGTTATTTAGAAGGAATATCTAGAATAAATAGTAAGTAATCTTGCCATAAATTTTAGTACTAACAAGACAAAAGCAAAGTAATAGCGAGCTATCAAGAAGCTTTTAAAGTAGTTCATCGCAAAATTTAGCTGTCAACAGATTATTATTTGTTTAAATCAGGCACTTAATACTAATTCTTAATGTTAAAGGTGATCTATCATCTTTTCGTTATACTATTCGTTAATAATACACTTTTTAAACCATTTTACAAAATAAAAAAAAGCATGGATTTCAGCTTAAACCAAATTGTATCTGTTTCCTTAATTCTGTTCTCAGTGATTGATATTTTTGGTTCTATTCCAATCATTATAGATCTTAAAAAAAAGGCTGGAGGGCATATTCAATCTGGAAAAGCAACAATTGTTGCAGGCATCTTGATGATTCTATTCTTATTTCTTGGTGAATCTATTCTTGGTTTATTCCACTTAGATGTTCAATCGTTTGCTGTAGCAGGTGCAATTGTCATCTTTTTACTAGGTTTAGAAATGGTTCTCGGCATTTCTATTTTCAAAGAAGACGAAACTTTAGCACGCTCTGCATCGGTCGTTCCTATTGCCTTTCCATTAATTGCGGGAGCTGGTACCATGACCACCATTTTGACATTAAAAGCCGCTTATGATACTTCTAATATCTTTGTTGGAATTATTTTAAACCTTATTTTAGTATTTATTGTCTTAAAACTTTCTAACTGGATTGAGCGAAAGATTGGTCGAGGTGGAGAGGCTATTCTGCGAAAAGTTTTTGGAATTATTTTGTTGGCAATCTCTGTTAAAATTTTTAGAGAGAACTTGTTTACAGGTATTTAATCCATGAACGCAAGTTGCTAATTGAATGCCCAATGCTCAACAAGTATTGGGCATTCAGTTTTTTTCTACCAACGTTACTCCCAAGTCCAATGACCAAATCGAATGTAAGCAGGTTCTTTCAAATTATATGCTGGTTTTTCTCCTAATAATAATAAATTGCCATCTTCTAATAACTTTGTTGCCTTGGGATAAATGGCAATCCCATCCTCTTTTAGCCCCAAGATCGATTTTTTTGATTCCAATGTTCCTGTCTTCAAATTTATCTTACAATGTACCAAATGGCAGTTTTTAGGCTTGTTATAATACCCCTTTTTTAATTGAAATTCATCAATAACATCCAAGTTTTCTTTCAACTCATTGTACAACAAGTGCAAGTACCCTCCCCGCTCACAAGCATAAAATGAGTATAGTTTTTCTGGAACATTGGTATATCCTTCTCCACCTGCTTTTTGGCGTTTTGGTAGTACTGTCGCCCATTCTACCTGATCACCAATGACTTTGGCTATCAACAAATTATTAAGCTCATGCAATTCTTGTCGTCCCTCTGATTTGTCCCAATAAGCATTTACATAATGTTGCTCTGCAACCAGAATTCGCCCCGCTTTACTTTGTTCAAAGACAGACTTTATTTTATAGTTTTTGAGGCTCAGATGCTTTCTCTTCTTTATTTTTCTAGGAATTTTTGCCTCCATTTCAAGAATTTCACTAGGATAATCAATCACAACAGGCTGTTCAGAGAAATTAGAATTTAAGTTTAAACTAAATAGACCTGCTTTTTTTCTTGGCAATTTATAAGTTCCTATACAAATAACTTTTCCTGTAGATGGATCGACAGATAATTTAGCCGATACCACAATAGCACTATCTTTAGGGGACAATACCTTTAACGTATCTATCGCGTTAGGACTTCCTTGCTTGCCCATATATACTACACTGTACACAAATCGAGTTCCAATCTTTTTTTCCTCCTTCTTGTCTTTTCCTTTGTATAATTTACACAACAAATAAGCATCACCTGCATCACTTACAACAGCATCCACAACATCATCGGTCGTAAATATTCCCGCCTTTTGCGGTAAAGATATTTCCTTCTTCCACACCTGTTTCATTTCTACGTCTACCAACAAAGCTCCAAGATTTGCAGTTGCTCTTTTCCTATGTGGTTGTTCTCCATAAAAGAGAATTTTTGATTGATCCAATGAGCGACAGGAACGAAATGGTTCTTTAGGATTGATCAGTTCCTCGTAACCTACTGAATCTATAAAATACGTGGCTTTGTTTAAATCCAATGTTCCTGTATCAATACCATTCAACCACAGATACTTCATTGGCTTATTTTCATCATTCACAACACCCCAGACATATGGTTTTTCTTTTATCGAAATTCCTTGCGGAGGGCTTCCTTTTGTACCATGATAAGAGAAATCAATGGTATTAGCACCTTCTTTTTTATTAAAATTCCAATCGTAAAAACTTACTTTTCTTTGGTAATAATAATTGGCATCCTTATACTGTTCTAGAACATAAAAACCATCTCTAGTAACCTGAATAATTTCATTTTTATTAAAAATAGAGCTCATTTCATAATTCGCACTCCATTTTATTTTTTGACAGCAAGCAGTTGCTACTGTTCCCACTATAATCATCCAAATAAGAGGGCACCTCTCCCAATTCATCCTGTTCAGTTTCATAAACCATTTATTATTTAAACCTTTTGATACATCAAACAATAGTTAACTGCGCTGCTACGAATCAAAACTACATCAATAATCACTTAATTAAGATACTCTCTTCCATAGTCTTGCTATTGTCACTTACAAACCATTATCCGCCCAATTTATTTATTCCCTAAATAAAAAAGTTGCTTGAATCATTCGCAAAGACTCAAGCAACCCTTTTATATAAAAATTATCTTATTTAGGCATACTACTCGGACTCAACAAATCATAAAATTGATCCAATTTAGGAAGAATTATAATTCTTGTACGTCTGTTGATTGCTTTGTTTTCAGGACTATCATTAGGAACTAAAGTATTGTGCTCCCCTCTACCTGCGGCAATCAAACGATCAGGATTGATGTTGTACTTCATTTGCAGTTCTCTTACTACAGAAGTAGAACGTTTAACACTCAAATCCCAATTATCTTCTATACATTCCTTGCTAATAGGATCGTTATCCGTATATCCTTCTACCATTACCTCAAAGTTAGGTTTAGACTCTACTATTTTAGCAATTTTGCCCAATACTTCCGATGCTTTGGGAGTCAGTTTGTAACTTCCTGAGTTGTATAACATCTTATCTGACAAATTAATAAAAACTACTGTTTTGTCAACTTTAACCTCAATATCTTGGTCTTCAATCCCTTCTCTCAAAACACTTTTTAAATTAACAGCCAATACCAAATTCATAGAATCTGCCTTGGTACGAGCAGCTTGTACATACTTGATGTACTTATCTTTTTTCTCCAATTGACTCAACGTCTCTTTCATATTTTCGTTAGCCGACTTTGACAAGACAGTCAAATCGCCAACGGTATTGTACTGCTGATCACGTTGTTTCTTCAAATCCTCAATTTGTCCTTTTAGATCTTCGATTTGTTCTTGGCGCAAATTCAACTCTTTGGCATCTACTTTTGCAGCCGTCAATTTTGCATTACAAGATTCTAAATCTTTCATCAACTTACTCATTTCCTTTGTCAAGCGATTCACATCTTTATTAGATGCTTCCAAGGTATTCTGTAAGCTGGTATATTTTTTCTTGCCTACACAGGAACTCAATCCTACAACGATAGCTAAAAATAAAACTAAATACTTAATGTTCATGTCTAAATTTGTTTAGTAATAAGGTAATATGAATACATTTCAACAGCCATTTTGTCTACTAAAACCACAGATAAAGGCAGTAAGTTCATACAATACTCCAAAGTCATAAAACTTATCGTCTTACCTATTTTATAAGTAAAATAGGTACTCTGTGCACAATACTTGATGGTATTACTACACTGATTCAAGGTGCTACGTGGTTTCCACAAAGTAATGATATAACAAAAAAGCTATCAAGGTTCTAGGTATGCTCTTTTGAGCCTACTATATAACAAATGTAGTTAGATTTCTACAGATAATGCTAAATTTAGAACGATCTTTCTATAACAGCAAAATGTTTTTAAATCCCTTATTACAACAAAAAAGGTCACTCAAAGTTTCTACAAAACTTCAAGTAACCTTCTCTTTTTTATGGCGTGACTTCTCATCAAGCCTATATACCCTCTAACAAGGAATAATCATGCTAAAAAAAACTTATTAGTTAGGCATTTCCTTTGGGTTCAATAATTCATAAAATTGGTCCAACTTAGGTAGAATTATAATTCTCGTACGTCTGTTGGTTGCTCTACCTTCTGATGTATCGTTCGAAACTAAAGCATTGTACTCTCCTCTACCTGCGGCAATCAAACGATTGGGATCTACATTATGTTCTTCTTGTAACGCTCTAACAACAGAAGTTGAACGTTTGACACTCAAATCCCAATTGTCTGTCACACACTTTCCATTCATTGGCACATTGTCCGTATACCCTTCAACCATTACTTCAAAATTAGGTTTTGCTTTAACAATTTTAGCAATTTTTCCTAATACCGTTGAAGCTCTATCCGTCAATTCATAACTTCCTGAGTTGTACAACATTTTATCTGATAAATTGACAAATACAACTGTTTTGTCAACCTGAACATCAATATCCTCATCTTCAATACCATCTTTCAATACACTTTTCAAGTTAACAGCCAATGCTAAATTTAAAGAGTCTGCTTTGGTCCTAGCAGCTTGTATATATTTGATGTATTCATCTTTTTCTTCTAATTGGCGCAATGTTTCTTTCATATTTTCATTAGCCGACTTTGACAAGACAGTCAAATCGCCAACAGTGCTATATTGTTGTTGTCTTTGTTTTTTCAAATCTGCAATTTGATTTCTCAAATCTTTAATTTGTTCTTGGCGCAACATTAACTCCTGAGCATCTGCCGATGCCATTGCTTTACACTCATCCAGATTTCTCATCATTTTGCTCAACTCTTTTGTTAAGCGATCTACATCTTTATTAGAAGCTTCTAAAGTAGTTTGTAAGCTTGTATATTTTTTCTTACCTACACAAGAAGTCAAACCGAACCCTAGTGCCAAAAAGACTATTAAATACTTAAAATTCATGTTTCCGTTTGTTTTAAAAGTGAAAAAAAATTAAAACCAATTAATACATGTAATTATTAATACCAGACAAAAAGACATACAGATTGACTGTAATCATTTGTCTAACAAAACAAATACTACGATTAAATTCCTACACACTCTACCCAAGCAATAGGATTAGATTTTAAATATGTATTTATTCTTTTTTCCCTTTTGTTGTGTATTGCACTTTGCACAAAGCCACATACACCAAAAATTTTTAGCTAAAATTTCTGACAATCCTCAAAGGTGGATTGCATCTTCATTTACAAAAGGTTAAGGTCTTATTAAGCTATAACCACCAAGTGGCAAAGACCTAATTTAGAATATTTGACGACAGGCGACAGTAATTTATATTAATTGTTAATTGGGTATTATTCTATTGCCTGCTCATCTATAACAACAGGAAAGAGGAGTTTTTGTTTATGAAAAATACTTTTTTTCTCAAAACTCCTATTACTTATTTTTCTATGTACAAATGAAAAAAATCACTTAATGGCACCACGCAAACCCAATTCTATGGCTTCTAGATTTTTGATTTGTTGGTTGATAATTGAAAAACGCAATAATGTTTTTACTCGGTGAAATCCATAAACGCCACAAGCACCAGGGTTCATGTGTAATGTTCCCAATTCTTTATCACGCATTACTTTCAAAATATGAGAGTGCCCACAAATAAACAGTGTAGGGCGATACCATTTTAGACGACCATGAATATATTTGGGATATTTGCCGGGATAGCCACCTATATGCGTCATCCAAACAGTTATACCTCCACACTCAAAATGCAATTCCTTAGGATAACGTGCCCTCAATTCATGCCCGTCAATATTCCCATAAACAGCTCTAAAAGGCTTGAAGGCTTCCAAACGATCAGCAGTTTCTACATTTCCAATATCACCTGCATGCCATATTTGGTCACAATCTTTGAAGAATTTAAATACATCTTCGTCAATGTGACTATGCGTATCAGACATTAAGCCTATTTTCATTCAATTCTATTTTTTCTAATCATACAAATCAACTAAGCCTCTTGCTTCAATTCTACCAAAGGCTCTATATCTGTAGCATTTGCTTGTCTTTTGGTTCCTTTCATCTTAATTCGTTGCAAACCACTGAACAATAGCCCAAACATCATCATAATGCAACCAACCCATACCAACTGTATGCCAGGGAAAATCAAGGCTTGCACAACAACATATTCTCGTTTTGGCGTCTTATCTTTTACTTGCAACAATACTTTGCCTTCTTCTGGCAATATATTGGTCAATTTAAATTCTAAACCTAAACGATCTAGTTTGGTTGGCAAGTTAAATTGCTGGCGTCCACGAATGTAATACAACGCTCTTGCTTCATGGACTTCTTTGGTATTAATATCATGAATGTCCAAAATAGCGGTGACAGGAATATCTCCTGCTTCGTATTTATAATCTGGATGGTCGTATGTTTCTGTATCGTTTGATCTGTAGATAACATAGTAGCGGTTGGTATAAAAAGTATCCCCCACTGCAATATATTTAGGTTGCCAAGAGGTGGTATCTGCTTTAGCCTCTGCTTCAGGATCTACAAATGCCCAATGTGGTACAGCTAATGTAAACACATCTTGGTGAATATAATGTTTGGTATTAGGATTAGCCGCTCGGAATTTCAAGCTTCGATTGGGCAAAGTATCGTGCAAGACATTCGGTGTCGTAATAAACCTATCCACAATATTTCCATCTACATCCTTTTTCAAGAAATTGAGTTCAAAATATTGCGCATTTCCTTCTGTCCAATTTTTAGTATAACTAACCGAAAAGCCATTGGTCAACTGCACTGTTTGTCCATAAGGAACCAAAATATTTTTATTCGTTTGTTTGTTCAAATCCCCTAGCAAGCCGTCCAGCTCTTGAGAAGCAAAAGGATCAGCAAGTGCATGTTTTAAAGCCCCTGAAAAGACAACTCCTACTAACATTAATCCAAAACCTACATGAGATAAAGCAGATCCCGCCAGTTTCATGTTGCCTTTCAACACCCCCAACAAATAACTAGTGTTGGTTATCACAGCAAAAATACCACAACCAACCAATAACCAATATTGCCATGCTACAATGCCACTTGCCCACATAATTGGAACCGTTAACGCAATACTACCGAGTGTAGCACCTAATATATATAAGCTAAATCGCTCTCCATACTGTCCTGTCATCGTTTCTTTTCGGTAAGCCAAAAATTGAACGACACCAGAAAGTAATGCCACCAATATTCCTATCCACAATTGGAAATTATTATGATGCGCGACCACATCTTCTGGAGGAGCAATATTTCCACCGTCTAATGTTACAAAGAAGTTATAAAAACTATCTAAAACAACAACACCTTCCACCGAACTCAACAAGCTTACTCCCCAATCTACTAGAGTATCAAAAGGTTCAATGACAACAAGAGCATTGATAACAGGAATTGACGTTGTTACCGTAATCAATCCCGAAGAAAATAGCAAGACCAAAGCGCCAACAAACATCCAAAATTCACGAGAATAAGCACTTTCTTCCTTTTTAGGGGCAGGAATTTCTTTTCGACGATAAGCATAAAATCCTGTTCCAAAAAATGCCAGAGCCCCCATAAAAATAATCATTTGCCACTCTAAGCCCATTTCGGTAAAGGCATGAACCGATGTTTCGCCTAAAATTCCACTACGAGTTAGGAACGTAGAATAAACAATTAGAAAGAATGTGCTTAGATAGAAAAAGTATGTGCTCTTTGTCGAATAGCCTGTTGCTCTAGCAACTAAGGTGGTATGAATACCTGCTACTAAAGTAATCCAAGGCACCAAAGAGGCATTTTCTACAGGATCCCAAGCCCAATAACCGCCAAAACTCAACGCTTCGTACGCCCAAACACCTCCCATAAAAATTCCTGTTCCTAAAACCGCTCCACTAAACAAAGCCCACTTCAAAGCGGGCGCCATCCAACTTTTATGATCTCCTTTCCATAAGCCTGCAATTGCATAAGCACAAGGCACAATAGTAGTGGCAAAGCCCAAAAACAAGGTAGGCGGATGTATGGTCATCCAATAGTTTTGTAACAATGGATTCAAACCAGTTCCTTCTATAGATTCTAGATAATTAGCTGTATTAAAAATTGGAGCAAAATGAACATCTCTCAACAACATAAATGGGCTTCCTCCTATACGAATCTCGCCCAAATGATAACAGCCCATTAAAACTAAACTCAACAAAACCAATGTTGGTAATAATGCTGCTATCTTAAAAACACCTTGCAAATGCTTGGGACCTCTAAATATCAAAACACTAAATAGGGTTGTTAATACAAGCCATACAAAACCGCTGCGACCGTATAAGTTGCCCAAAAACGCATAGCTTGTACTTTCTGGATCTCCGCCATAGAAATAGAGTCCTAAAATAAAAAATACAAAGAAAATTTGTGCAAACGACAAGACAGCCATAACAGGTTGTTCCCATTCTTTGGCTGTTTTTATTAATACAAATCCCAATATAGAGTGCCAAAACAACCACAACAAAAAACTTCCTTCTTGTCCTTCCCAAAAAGCAGCAAACGTATATCGAAACGGCAATGTATCGGAGACATGACTCCACACATAATCGTATTCATAATACTTGTTAATCATCATAAAAAAGATGAGAACAATCACGCTAATAATAGAAATACCATGTGTTATAAATGCTGCACGACCAATTGTTTTCCAGCTCTTTTTCTGGTTTTCATTTTGCTCATTGGTTCCCAAAGCATAACTAATTGTAGCCAATACAGCAGTGGCAAAAGCCAAAAAAATCAAAAACTGCCCTAATTGCCCTACCCAGAGGTGCTCCCCTATATACTCTATCATTCTAGTTTATTTATTATATTGTTGTTTGTAGCAATTTACTGATTGCTACCCTATTCTACTATAACCATTTGCTCTTTCATTATTTCGAAAATGGCCGTCAAAAAATTCCCCCAACACAGCTAGACTGTAATTGACATCTTATGCACAACGCCCAATTACAGGACTACAAGACGCTACTGAATTAAGCATCTCCGTAGATAATATTTTCGTTCTGGAGCTTTTCATCTTGATACTTGGACGGACACTTTAGCAAGATATCATGAGCGACAAATAAATCGCCTTTCATCTGTCCTTTTAGAACAATTTGTTCAGAGCGTTCAAATTCTGCTGGTTTTTCTTTTTGGCAAAGTACCTTCATTTCTTTACCTTTCTCATCTTTCATAAAAAAAGTAAACGAATTAGCGTCTGCTTCGGGGTTGTATACAACTTCTTTATCTATTGATAAATGTCCAACAACCTGGTGTACTGCATTCGGATTTTCTAGTGCAGTAGCAAAATCAGTATAAGTACTTGCGTCTCCTGCAATCGCAATTAATGAAGCGATTGCAATTGCGATTGCAATTAATCCTATAATATGCGTTTTTTTCATGATTTTTGTACAGATTATATTTTTGAATTAGAATATCTTTCATTTATAAATTGCTATATCATGCTTGCTTTTAGTACAAGCAAACAAGCGTAGCGAACTAAAAAGAAAAAAGAACAACTTACTCTGTAATTTTGTTTTAAAAAAAACGAAAGAGGTCTTCTTTTCTTTTTTAATTTTTCACAAAAATACGAATTTTTAAGCAGACCTTCTTTATCTCATCCTTAAACCTTTTATTTAGATTGATTTTTAATAAGGAAATAACATTTTTTTGTATTCTGCTAACACTTGGCAACTACAAGACCTTTGCCCAAGCTGCCTTTCCCATAGGAGGATCAGGGGGTGATGAGGTAATTGATGTAGCCACATATCATCATCACGTCATCCTTGGTGGCACCTTCCAACAAGATTTAAACAACACTTGGAGTAGAGGTGGCAGTGATATTTTTTTACAACAATATGACTTGCAAGGACAGTTAATTTGGGAATATGCTTTAGGTAGCTCTAACAATGACCACCTAAAAGCTATTGACTGCTCCCCTACAGGATCTATTTTTAGTACGGGCACCTTCAGCGATAGTCTTTTTTTAGGTAGACAAGATACGTTTATATACAGCAATCGTCCTGCTGTCTTTATAACCCAACATCAAATTTCTGGTCAATTGAATTGGGTCAAAACGCTTCAAGGACAAAGTTTAGTCATAACAGAAGATATTATTAGCGATGTACAAGACAATAGTTATGTAACAGGAGCTTTTCAGGATAGTTTTTGGGTCGATAGTACCCACTTATTAGTTGGAAATGCCAAAAACACTCCTTTTGTCATCAAATTAGATCCAACAGGGAATGTTCTCTGGGCAAAAACCCCTGAGACTGCTGATGAAGGTAGTGGTATCGCCTTGGCACTAAGCCCTCGAAACGAATTGTATTGGGCGGGTCAATTTAAAGGTTTTTTTGCTTGTTCTACGGATAGCATTAGAGCGCATTGGATTTACAATGACTTATTTTTAGTCCAGCTAGATAGTAATGGAACAACGTTAATGCAGCAACATTATGGAGGGGCTTATAACAATACTTGTACAAGCCTCAAATGGGCTAACCAACATTTGTATCTAGGTGGAAGCTTTATGGGAGTCTTGGACATTGGATCGGTTCGACTGGTGACTGCTTTTAGGCATTTTGATGCTTTTGTTGTCCAACTTAACGCAGATGGCAGCCCCAATTGGGCTGTACAAAGCAACACCGACTCAGATTGTTTTTTGGAGGACATTACTCTTTATCAAGACAAGGTACTACTTTGCGGGCATTACTTAGATTCGCTCCATTGGCAACAAAAACAGCATCTAGCAATTGAAGGGAGTGAAACCTTTCAAATTATGATGGATACCTTGGGACAAACCTTGTCTTCTAGTTCTTGGACAGGAAGTGGTTTTGATTTAATCAAAGCACAAGCAATACATCCTAGTGGGCAATTAATTTCTGTCGGTGGTTTTCAAGCGTCAATGTCAATAGACAGTTTATCCATTCAGGCAAGTGGATTTTCATCTGGTTTCTTAGTCATTGCTCCTCTGCCAGCTTTAGTAAATACGGTAGTATCTCCAACTTTTCAACTGGTTGACATAACAATTACTCCCAACCCAGCCAAAGATTCAGCTTTGTTAACCTGTGATAATGGTGACATTAGGCTTTGGAACCTGTACAACCTAAATGGTCAAATTATACTATCAGGTAATACCCCCCACATCCCTTTAAGTAAGGTAACTGCTGGCACCTATAGTCTTCAAGTCGTTACAAGTGGTGGCATTGGCATTGAAAAAATAGTTGTTTATTGATTTTTGTACTCTAAATCATATCTATTTCCTATGGGCTTATGGATAAAAATTATAAAAAATAAACAAAGCCATAACTTATTCTAAAAGGATTCCCTTACTTTTGCAATCCAACTAAAACGATCTAAAAAATGGCTAAAAAGAATAAAAAAACACTAAATACCTACAAAATCCGAGTGGTTTATGGCTTTAAAGAGAAGCTAAAAATTGTTCTTTTAGGAGAATTAAAATCGGGAAAAGTAGAAGATGGAATGTCTATTAAAGTATCCCTAGAAAGTGGTATGGAGATTGGCAAATGGGAAATATTGGAGGTTCTACACACTAGTTTTATCAACCAACATGAGAATCCTAATTTCAAAGGATTGATTGTAAAATGTAAAAACTTGGCAGATTTTGAACTTCTCAAAACTTTACGTGTTTACGAAGAAGTTATCGAAATTGTAGATTAGTGATCAAGCAGCATCTACTTTAATTATGAGTAATGGTTTAGAAAAAAATGGCTGCCTAATAGAGCGTTTTTTCTGTCTTCTTACTTAAGTATAAAAATAGTAAATAATTGAGCGAACCAAATCAAAAATATGCCGACTGGCCCCTTGCTAAACGAATCATAGGGCTAGCAATGCCTTATCGTGGGATATTTTTTCTCGCAGCAACATTGTCAATCATATTGGCTCCCATCTCTATTTTGCGCCCTTATTTGGTACAACGTACGGTAGATGATTGTATTATTAATAGCAATGGCGAAGGGCTATTGTTTATGATTAGTTTGCTATTTGGAGTTTTAGTACTTCAAGGAATTTTGTATTATATCTTCTCATACTCGACTAGTTGGTTGGGACAATCGGTTATTAGAGATTTGAGAACACGAGTTTTTGATCACATCAATAGCTTGCGTTTATCTTATTTTGACAAAACGCCAATCGGAACTTCTACAACTAGAACCATCAACGATGTAGAGACAATTAACACCGTTTTTTCACAAGGGTTTATTACAATCATTGCTGATATTCTTACCTTATTGTTTGTCTTAGGTATTATGCTTTGGACTAGTTGGAAAGTTACCTTGGTTTGTTTGATCACGATTCCACTACTTGTTTTAGCAACATACTGGTTTAAGGAGGCTGTCAAAAAAGCCTACGAAGTAGTTCGAACACAAGTATCTATGATGAATGCGTTCTTACAAGAACGCATTACAGGAATGCGAATCGTTCAAATTTTTAATGCTGAAGAGAAAGAGCTTGAAAACTTCAAAGTTATCAATAAAAAGTACGCAAAAGCCAATATCAATTCTATCTTTTACTATGCGATCTTCTTCCCTACTGTAGAAATTTTGTCTGCAACGTCTTTGGGATTGATGGTTTGGTATGGTGCCAAAGGGGTCATTGGTGGCGAAGTTACCTTAGGTGTATTGGTTGCCTTTCCTTTGTATATTGGAATGCTATTTCGTCCTATCCGAATTTTGGCTGATAAATTCAATACCTTGCAAATGGGGTTGATTGTTGCCAAACGAATTTTCAAAGTTTTGGACAATACCAATGTAATTGAAAATTCAGGAAGTATTGTTCCGACACATCTAAAAGGAGATGTCTGTTTTGATAACGTGCATTTTTCTTATCAACAAGATTTGGCTGCTTCTGAAATTAAGGAGTGGATTTTAAATGGTGTTAGTTTTAAAATCAAAGCAGGAGAAACCATGGCTATTGTCGGCAGTACTGGGGCAGGGAAATCGACTATTATTAATATATTGAATCGTTTTTACGAAACCCATCAAGGTGAAATTACGATTGATGGGCTCAATATCAAAGATTATGAACTGTTTGGTTTGCGTGGGCGAATTGCTGTTGTTCTGCAAGATGTGTTTTTATTTTCAGGTTCGGTTCTAGATAACATCACATTAAAAGCACCACATATTACTAGAGAAGAAGTTGTCGAGGCAGCTAAGATGATTGGGGCACATCCTTTTATTGAAAAACTGCCCAATGGTTATGACTATCAAGTTATGGAACGAGGGGCTACGCTTTCGATGGGACAACGCCAACTGATCTCTTTTGTTCGAGCATTGGTTTTTAATCCCGATATTTTGATTTTGGACGAAGCAACCTCCTCTATTGATCCTGAAACAGAAAGTATTATTCAATATGCTATCGAAAAATTAATCGCCAAACGTACGTCGATTATTATTGCGCACCGCCTATCTACCATTCAACATGCCGATAAAATTATGGTATTGGAAAAAGGAAAGGTAAAAGAAATTGGATCACACCAAGAGTTGTTACAAATAGAAAATGGTCATTATAAAGAAATGGTTGAAACTGCCTATGCTTTGAATGGTTAAGTTTTGTTTGAATACTTATCTATTTCTATGTTATTTGCCTCATAATGCTGCTAAGTATTAATATTGTTTTTTCACAATACACACATACAACTTATTAATACATATAATTGCTTGTCAAATATACATTTGGCTAGATGCCGATAGTGTTCAAAATAATGGCGATGCTTCTATTGTTGCCCAATCTTTGAGTGGATTGATGTATAAACACGGGCATCTTGTAAAAAATAAACATAAGTCATCCCGAAAAATTTTGGATAACTTATGTTTGTATTCTTAATTTTTTCCGCTGTATGTTATAATGAAGTTGTTTAACAAGTAGGTAGCGGATTTTTAGCTAATTTTTCCCAATTATTAATAATTTTAGTCATCCAACTCATATCTTCTGTCAAAGATGCCTCGAGTTGTTTGCGTTGCGCTTCTAAATTCGCTATGATCTCTTCTTTTTTAGCCGAACTCTTTGCTGTATCATGGTAGCGGATTTCCGTAAAATAATCATCAAAAGCATAATAGTGAGTACATGCACCATGTCTACAATCTTGATAATCATTACTAATTGCGCTTATTTGATCTAATCGCTCTTTAAGCATGGCTTGATGCCGTTCTTTGATATAAGCAATTGAACCATTATCATTCTTACCAGTCAATAATAATTTAATAGTTTCCAATATAGATGAATCATAAGGAGTGCTAGCATCAGGATCTTGTAGAGCCATTTCCTGTAATACACATAATTTGATGGTCTCACACTGTATAAAAATTGGTAACCCTTTTTTCTGAAAGAGTTCTTGTTCTAAGGTTTTAGAAACATCTGATAACTCATCATAGTATTTTTCTAAAATATCATAAAGTTCTTCCTTGCTAGCTGATGCTTTTCTGGGAATATAATAATTTCTGATGCGTTGACTAACCGATTGCACTTTTCCGCCTTGTTCTTGCACGGTTTGTTCTTCATTCGCTTCTTTGATAATTTTTTTAATATCAGAAATCAGTTGTGCATAATCAATGCCTGGGCTAGTTCCCAATATGGTCTCAATAATTGCTGTTCCTATTGCCCCTCCAATAGATTCGCCTGCTGCACCTATTAATGCCTCTGCAAAAAGGACTAATAAACTTGATGCTGTTGTTTTTTTAGGCTCGTCAGAAACTTCTCCCAATTTTAGCAAACTCTTACTAGGTACATCTATTAACTGATTACCGTTGAATTGTATGAGTGGGGCAAAATAATATAAAGTAGCCTGATTGGTTTTTCGGGTTAAAACACCGGTTCCTTTTTTATAACTGAGATAATCATCTGTTAAAAAACTGATACGATCTTCTACAATTTTTTCTTCTTTACCTAAAGAAAAAAGTTCATCTACTTTTTTAATAAAACAAACTTTCTTAATGCGAACCTCTTCATTCTCTAAATGCTGCAAACTGTCAATTTGTGCTTGACTGGCACAGGGTACAGCACCCTTTCCATGAGAGTCAAGTACTTGTTCTGTAAGTTCTTTTACTTCATCTTCTTTAAAAAAAGTAGTTAGTTTCTGGCTGACATAGCTATGCTTGTCTGCAATTTGGATATCTCCAAATGACAAATTAATAGACATAAAATTTGATTTTTTTGATAAAAAAAATTATCTGAAATATTCTGAAGATAATGAACACACAATATTTATTTGATCAAAACGAAAAAACGACCTATTTGAATTCTCTCCTATTGTAGATTCTAACCACCATAAATATATCTTTATCTCTAAACCAATAGTTAGCTGTACTTCTAATCAACGAACTATTTATTTAAACAATAACCTCTACAATTCCTTCGATTATCATTTATTGGTTTTGATTGAGATATCTCATTAAAAACATTTCAAATAATTATTACTTAAACATTGAAAACTAATGTATAAGATTTTTTTGGGGCATAAAAAAAAATGTTCCGAACAACACCAATACTGATAAGAAATACATTATTTTTGTTATAAGATATATTCAAAAGTAAAGATATAATGATGAATCATTCCTAATTTTCTATAGCTCAACAAATATGGGAATTTGACAATTTGCTATAAAAAATAACAACTCCTTAGAAACTTTTATTTATAGAAAGTTCTAAAACAATAACAGGACAAACCTTTATTCAAAGTTTGTCCTGTTTTTATTGCACCAACACTATTCTTTCTAATAAAACCTATGTTTCTAAAAATTTAGAATAATTCATGTTCTTATTTTTATAGTAATGTTGTCCTAAAAAGGCTGGTTTATTCCTTGCGAATAAAAATTGAAGGTCACTGTAGCTCTCAAATAATGTGTTTGACCACTAGGGCAAGTGCACAACAGGGCATCTCCTTCAAACTCCACGTTAACAATCTTACCACTAAGATTTGGACGAGAAGGCTGTGTGCTCAAAATTTCACAAGCAAAATGTTCTTTTAGCGCATCGGCTTCTATTGGACTAATAGAATTATCCAAATAGTACGCTGTTACAAATCCCAGATTAGGATCAAAAACCTCGTGTCCATTGTCCAATAATTCATAAACAACAATTTCTTGCTCTACTAAAGGTCCTGGAGGTCGATAAGTACAACCACTAAACACAGGATCACAATGAAATACCTGTTCCAAATCGTAATCAATGTACCCTGCTTGAGTTTGATTGCCTACTGTCCAGCTAGAAGCGTTGGGCATCGTTGGCAAATATAAATTATTACAAGTCGTCAGATTACTTATATCATAAGTGTACGTCGTCCCTGAAGTTACAGGTGTCCCCCCCTTTCGAAAGCTTGCCTGATTATCGCTAACTTGCACTTGTGCAACGGCATCCAATTCATCTGTTGGTGTGATTTCTAAGTTCTCTTTTTCGCAAGCACTCAAAATACAAGCGGCTACAATTAGCAAAAGATAAATTTTCATAATAGTTTTTGTTTGTTTTAACCCACTAATTACATCGAAAGGTATTAGTTACGCTTTCCTACTGCAATAATTAGCTGCGCTGCTACTGTAAACCTCGCAGGGCTTAATTCAGTATTGTAATGTCAATTGAGTGGCTCATTCTGTTTAATAAAAGTGATGATTTTTCTCAGCTATAAAATGCTAAAAATTATTATTAATCTCAAATTAATACAAAGAGCAGACATATTAGAAATATATAACATAAAAAACATTAGCACTTCGTAGATTTTTTGTTTTTCGATCGTAAAAACCAAAAAGCACCTTTGCATCAATTTTCTCACAAAGCCTTGAAATATGTAAAATTTTAAAAATTGACACTTAAAGAGCAACCTAATTGCATTGGCTCACGTTCTATCTGAATCTCTTATTGGTATTGCTCGTTCCTTCATGTAATGAAGTTCTTATAATGAAAAAAACTACAAAACCATCTATTAGAGCTTCTAACTTTAACCCTTTTTTTTGCTAAAGAATTCTAACAAAAAGAGGGCAGATAATTAAATATTTTGCCTAATCTTGCAACTACTCGCTACAGGTTGGCGAACCAATAAAAAAAGATATTTTAATAACTATTTCAACTAGTATTGTTCGCATGAATAAGAAGTTTATTTTAGCACACATTGCGATGTTTTGTGTTGCCCTAATTTATGCCTCTAATTTTACGATTGCTAAACCAGTAATGGCAGGATCAACGCCTTATGTACAACCATTTGGATTTATTATGATGCGTGTTTTAGCAGCCACTAGTTTGTTTTGGTTAACACATTTCTTTTTTATTCGAGAACGAATTGATAGAAAAGATATTTGGAGGCTAGCAATTTGTGGAGCTTGTGGTGTTGCAGGAAATCAGCTATCTTTTTTTTATGGACTTAACCTCACCACCCCCATCAATGGAGCTTTAATTATGCTAACCACTCCCATCCTTGTTTTGCTGCTCTCAATGCTTGTTTTTAAAGAAAAACTAACTGGTATGAAAGGCGGAGGAATCGTTCTAGGTTTGTCTGGAGCTATGCTATTAATTCTAAGTAACAAAACAGACATTCCCGATGCTCCAAACCCTATGCTAGGAAATATTTTTGTTGCCATCAACGCCGCTTTTTACGCCGTCTATCTGGTTTTAGTAAAGCCATTGATGTCCAAATATTCCCCTATTACAACTTTAAAATGGGTCTTTTTATTTGGAACTATTTATGTCATCCCCTTTGGATGGAATCAAATGTTAGCCGTTGATTACCCTGCATTACCACCTTCTATTGTTTGGAGCATTGCTTTTGTATTATTCTTTGTTACCTATTTGGCTTATTTGCTAAATGGCTCTGCCCTATCTATTGTCAAGGCATCGGTATCTAGTACCTATATTTACTTGCAACCCTTGTTGGCAAGCATCATAGCCGTTGCCGCAGGAAAAGATGAAATTACCTTGATGATGGTTCTAGCAGGTTTCCTAATTTTTATTGGTGTCTTTTTAGTTTCCAAACGCCCTAAAGTAGAAACGGTTCCTTCATCTGTAGAAGAAGATGAAGAAGACTTATTGCCTCATTTAGTCCAAAAATAGATACTCTTTTGTCTAGTTCTTTGCCAACATATTTGCCAGTAATCAATAGTCTACGAGGAATTGCAGCTACTGCTATTTGCTTTTATCATTTTGTTTTGAGTACAGCAAACTATGTGGAAGAAACATGGATAAGAACCTTCTTTTATTATGGTCAATATGGTGTCCCTTTGTTCTTTGTCATTTCAGGGATTGTCTTGCCTTGGACTATGCTCAAAAACAATTATATACTCAAGCATTGGACTAACTTCATAACCAAGCGTTTAGTTCGACTAGAGCCACCTTATCTAGCATCATTAGTATTAGCTACGATGTATCTACTATTTCAAACATATCGACACTATGGCACTATTGAATTTTCTCTTTTCAATTTCCTACTGCATTTGGGTTATCTCATACCATTTGTAAAAGGGCAAGAATGGATCAATCCCATCTATTGGTCGTTGGCGGTAGAATTTCAATTTTACCTTTTTTTAAGTGTAGCATTGATTTTTTTAAAAGATCATTTGTGGTATCGTCGCTGGGCAATGTATGTATTCATCTTTGGAGTTTCCTTTATAAGTCATGAGAAAGCACTTTTATTCCGTTGGTTGCCCTTATTTTTAGTTGGCATTCTGTATGTATTAAAGCAATATAGCATCATCTCATTAAAAGAATATTTCACCATTTCTATCTTTTCCTTGGGTCTCACCTACTACTTATTGGGCATCCCTAATTTAGTGGTTGCTATCTTTACTTTAATCATCGTTCATTATTTTCCTAACTACAATCCAAAGTATAGCAATTGGCTTGGAAAAATATCTTACTCCATTTATTTGATTCATTTAATTATTGGACAAGCACTCGTTAATTTTTTATCGCATACCTATCGACTTCCTTATCAAAAAATCCTCGTTATTCTCTTGGGTTATGCTGTTAGTGTAGGAGCCGCTTGGCTTCTTTATCAATGGGTTGAAAAGCCTAGCAAACAAGCTAGCAAACGAATTTATTACAAGTCCACCAAACTGTAACTAAAGCGAAATACGACGCATTTGTTTCTGGTTTTCCTTCTTTGGACTACAAAATTATTTTTATTTTTTTGGGCTCCGAATGAATTATTTTTCATTTTTCATAGTTTAATTTCTCGAACTGCTTCAACAAGCATTCTAAAAATTATAAACGTATAAATACTACTTCATTGTTTTTTATGAAAATAAAAAAAGCAATAGAGTAAGGATACCACTAAAAAACCCTTAAAATTAATTATATATCATGGCAAACAAACTACATGAGTTGCTAGCATTAGAACAAGATCGCAAAAACAAAGGCAACCAAGCTATTGGTGAGACTAAAAAGCTATTTGAAAAAAAAGCACCTCATTTTGATGGAATGACCAAGCGTTATATTCCAATGGAAGAAAACTCTGAGCAAATTCCTGACGAGCGCAAAGAAATTGTCACAACGGTTAAAACCAGCTTAGAAGAGGCTATTGAAATTATCTCCAAAGGAATTGATGCCCACCTATCTAAAGAAGAAACCAATGCTTCTGGAGTTGCTCAAGCTGAATTGATCGTTGGAGATACAAAATTTGGTTCTTTCTCTGCAACTTCATTGTTAGCACTAGAAAGTCATTTGAATAAACTAAAAGACCTATATACTCAAATTCCAGTATTAGAAACTACTAAAAAATGGCATTTGGATACACAACAGGGTATTTATAAAACAGAAGAAGAGGTCAAATTTCGTTCTGTCAAACGCCCTAAAGTAATTGTAAAATACGAAGCGACTAAGGAACACCCTGCACAAACAGAATTGTTGTATTTAGATTTTCAGGTGGGTAAATACGAAACCATTTATACTTCTGGACGTATTCCTTTAGCGCAAAAAAATGAAATGGTTCAACGTGTGAATCAACTTCTAGAAGCAACTAAAGTCGCTCGTTCTAAAGCCAATAATGTTGATGTCAAAAATATTAAGTTGGCTAAAAAAGTATTTAATTTTATCCATAAAGATATTTTATAATCAAGGCAATGACCGCTGCTTTGCGGCGTAGCAATAACAGAGCTAGTCTTAGCATTAGATGAATTGTTATTACCATCGAACTCATGTGACTCCAATAAATGTTGTCCATGATTCGGGGAGTCAGTTTTAGTCTTTCGCTCTGCAGCTTTATAGTTTAAAACTTTCTTTAGAAAATTATATTTCCTCAAAGCCTAGTGCACAAGTTCGATTCTTGTCTGCTCCACGATTACGAATATGTATATTGTTTTTTAATATACAATTCAGCTTTGAAAAAATTTTACTCAATTGGAGCGGTAGCTCAGTGGCAGAGCAAGGGTTTCTGTTCATAAAGGAAAATAATATTCTTAAGAATTTTAGGTTCGCTCTTGTGGCCAAATTGGTAAAGGCGTTTGTCTGAAGAACAAATTAGAAATAAATGCAGGTTCGAGTCCTGCCTAGAGCATGGCAGTCGCAAGGTAAGAGCGGCTGCCACCTTTTTTTTTGGAAAGGTTCTTGCTACTAATATTCATATGCAAATACCCCCTCCGTGAAATGGTACACCATTTTATATTTTTGTTTACTTAATGGAAGTAAATGACAGCAAAAGAGTCAAACCATACAAACAGTTATCACAAGACAAGCGTTTATAGCAGATTATAAAAGGATGTGAATGCAGCGTTAAGTCCTATGCGCTCAGAAATAAACACTACCACATTATACAAAAATCAACCAGTAGCTCTCGCTTATCTATCAACAATTGGTAATAGACTTATTAAAGCCACATTTACAATTTAAACCACCCTACTTACGTTAGGTGAGTAGTCTTTTTTGTTTTGTCAGAACAAAATAGTATATTAGGGTTGTGTAAACATTTGACTTTTAGTGTACCCCACTTATTTTATTGTATATAGTCCCTAAATAGAAATTATATTCTCCTGTACAGTTCTTTATTAAAGACACTGTATTAATTCTATGCGTAGTACATTATGATTCAACCCGAAAATATTAGTAGCAAACTATTATTTACCTGTTTACTTTGTTTCTTTCTTACCCACCTATGCATTGCACAAGTAAGTAAGAAGACATACCAAACAATTATAGCAAGTGATATAGACGTTCTTAGACTTAATATCGAAGATGCCACTGTGGAACTAAAAGAAACCAAAGGGACTCGTATCTTGGTTGAAACAGCTATTAAGCTATCTGTTCCCAATGATGCGTTGCTAAATTTTGTCATAGGCAATGGGCGCTATGAATTGGTACAAACTAAAGATGTTTCTAAACGAGAACTATTGTTAGAAACTAAAAAAGATAAAAACGTCATTGTTGTAAAAGGAGAAATATGTGCCGAAAGCGTTGTTTATACCATTTATGTTCCCGCTTCTATGAAGGCTATTAAATAATCGTAAAACGCCTAATCTTTTTCATAAAAATCAGCTCTTCGTCGCTCGACTTCTAACAAAAAATTTTTTCGGTTGCGTAAGAAAAAGCCAAAGCTTATCGACATAAATACCAATCCTATCAAAACCCATTTCGTCAATGTGGCTATATTGCTAGAATAGACAACCATAGGCAATTGTTTTGGGAAAGAAATCAATAAAAATGCAATGTGTGTATTTTCTATATAATCAACTAAAATAACCACCAATGGCAATAGAATCAGCATACGATATTTGGTTGCTCTAAACAAAAACACCAAGATCAAACTCATAAACGCCCCATACAATAAAGGGAATAAACTATCTAAAATTAAAGTACTAAAGACACAAATAGTTCGACCGCTTACTCCATAAGCTTCTATCTGTGCGTATGCCATTTGTGGAGTATAGTTAAACATGGCATCTAATAATTGTATCCTTGTATTCCCTTCCTCCATTTTTTGACCAACTCCAACAAATAAAGCAGCAACCGCCAAGGTTAGAGCACAAGAACAAGTTCCTATAAATAGTACCCAGAGATTTCTTTTACTATAACTACGGACAATAAAATCAATCAACATATCAATTTTAAATTTCATACCAATAGGGTTAGGGAGCCAAACGCTCTATGGTCCACTTTGCAGGATTTAAATCAGTTAATGTGTATAATAAACGATCGTGCAAGCGGCTACTTCTACCCTGCCAAAACTCTACTTTATATGGTTTTACGATATAACCTCCCCAATGTGGCGGTTTGGGTAACTTGTCGGTATTGGCGTATTGTTCTGATAACTGAACCACATTTTTTTCCAAAATATCTCGATTCTCCAAGACTTGGCTTTGTGGCGATGCCCAAGCTCCGATTTGACTTCCTTTGGGGCGACTTTGAAAATATTTTGTAGATTGTTCTTCGGTTAGTTGGTAAGCCATTCCTTGAATGCGAACTTGTCGTTGCAATGCCTCCCAAAAAAAGACCAAAGATACATTGGGGTTTTCTTTTAATTCTTGTCCTTTGTGGCTGTCATAATTGGTATAAAAACAAAAGCCATCTTCGCTCACTCCTTTCAATAAAACAATACGAGCAGAAGGAACCCCTTCTTTGTTTGCTGTTGCTAAGGTCATTATATTAGGTTCTCCTGTCTTCGTATCCTGTGCCTCTTTAAACCATTTTTTAAATTGACGAATTGGCGATTCAAAAACATCTGACTCTTCTAAAACATCTAAACTATAGTCTTCTCGTAAGTCCTCTATATTCATTTTATTTTCGTCCATCTTATTTGATTTATTCTTTTGATAATGCCGTTTGCGCCCGACTTTTCTCTATTCACAATATTACAAAAAAAATAGTGTACTATGCTCCAAATGAACACGAATTATTTCAATTTTCATCCTTTAAAAAAACGAATTATCTAAAATATAATCTTTGCTTATTTAATTTTTAAAACAACAAAAAAAACACACATAAAACACTATTATTCAAATAATTAACAAAAAAAAACTATAATTAAAGCAACTTTTTAGACACAAACTTCATTCTTTGGAATAAAAAATAAGCAAGAACTTCATACGGAACAAATTAGAGGATAAAATTTGTAGCTGCCAATATCATCTTTTTCCTTTACTTAATCGTTCATACCTATATTCATCAATAATTCATATAATCTCCATAATTTTTAACGTTCCATGAGATTTCCCCTAATAATAATATGGTGTGTTGCTTTCAGCCACAGTCTATTCGGACAAGCACGTTCTTTATTAAATTCGGATTTTGAAACACCTGTCATTGGTACCGCCAACAGTTTCTTTCTTTTTCAGGACTCATTGGTAGATGGTTGGAGCACAACCGCTAGTTCTAACTTAATAGAGTTTTGGCGAAATGCTCACAATGGGGTTACTGCTGCAAGTGGTCAACAGCACATCGAAATGAATGCAACCGAGCCCGCAGATTTGTATTTCGATGTTTGTATGTTTGATAATGAATCCCTAAACTGGTCTTTTTATCATAGGGGAAGGTCAGGAATAGACAGTGCCCGTTTATTAATTGGTCCGCCCAATGCCGAGGTAGAAATCATCCGATTTGGAACCAACAATACGAGCTGGATACAATATGCAGGTAGTTATACCAATACACATGGAAACGCTAGCATTCGTTTTAAGCTTCAACCTCTTCATACTGCTTCTAATAACTTGACAATAGGAAATTTTATTGACAAAGTAGAAGTTACGGGATTGGCTCCTCTAGTAGAGTTTGAGCAAATTCAATATAACGATACCGAAAATAGCGGTGGCAATATCCCAAAACTTCTGGTCAATGGTGCCATACCATCTGGGGGCTTATCTATTGATTTGGTGATAACAGGAGGAAATGCACAATTGGGTTTGGATTATAATCATACACAACGGTTTATAATCCCCGAAGGTATTTACGATGGGACATCCAACACAGCTCTTAGTATTCAAAGTAATTTGAGTATCAGTGATGATAACCTAAACGAACCTGATGAAACTATCGAAATTTCGCTTGCCAATCCACAAGGGAACTTGCTAATTAACGATGCTAACTGCAATGGGCAAATTAATCGCGTAACGACTTATACCATTCTTGATGATGATGCTACCTTGCCAATAGAACTTTCTTCTTTTGAAGCGTCAAGCGACTGCCAACAAACGCTATTACAATGGAGTACTACGTCTGAACTAAACAATAACTATTTTAAAATAGAACATAGTCTGGATGGAAGCAGCTGGGCAACAATAGGCAAAATACTTGGTCAAGGGAATAGCACCCAAACTCAATATTATCAATATATGCATTCGCAAGTATTTAGTCAAAGTTACTATAGACTTACTCAAATTGATTTTGATGGAAGTTTTAGCCATTCTCCCATTGTTTCAAGAGCTGCTCCTAATTGTAACTTAAATACCAATATAGCCCTTTATCCTAATCCTGTTATAAAACAAAATATGGTACATCTAGCCATCAACACGGCATCAATAAGTCCTTTACAAGTAAAAGTAATTGATGTTTGTGGGCGAACATTATTTAAAGAAAAAGTAGACTCCCATCACCATCTACTCAGTACCCAAAACTTGCCTTCGGGAGTTTATCAAGTTGTTATTGAAACTACCAATAGTCATTTTATCCGTCGATTAATCATTCAATAGGGTTCTAGAGCTATGTTAGCATTTTTCATTGATTCATTTTTTATAGTCATTGTGTTAACAAAAGCTCCCAATTTCATATTTTTTTTATAACACATTGATTACTAAATTAAAAATCAAACTTTCTCTCAATCCTAGTACCTAGCAGTATTACAGCAAAAATAAACTATTTTCCTCCTATTCATTTGCCCCAAAAACAGATTGTTAAAGTTTATTGGAGACATACTAACCTTGCAACCATTTGGCGTTTCCATTGTCTATAGGTTTAAGAATATTATTTTTTAACTGTAATTGTATCTAATTTTCTTTCGTCCCTACCCCACAAGAAAATTAGAGAAAATTTGAATAAACTATTATATCAAATTCCCAACTTGTAATGAAAGTTCTAATCGTCTCGTTATTAGTCTGCTGCATGCCCCTAACCATGTTCAGCCAGGCTCGTGTTATTCTAAATTCTGATTTTGAAACCCCCACCAATCCCCCCAATTCCTTTAGATTCTACCATCATTCCCTAGTAGATGGTTGGAGCAGTACTTCTAGTTCTGGGTTGATGGAATTTTGGAGAAGTCCTTTTAATGGGGTAACCTCTGCTAGTGGTCAGCAACACATCGAATTAAATGCAACACAACCTTCGGATTTGTATGTTGAAATTTGTATGTTCAACAATGAATCTTTTACATGGTCATTTTACCATCGAGGTCGTTCTGGCTTAGATAGTGCTCGTTTGTTAATTGGTCCTCCTGGCGCTGAAGTCCAAATACTTCGTTTTGGAACAGGAAATACGAATTGGGTCCAATACTCTGGAAATTATACCAATACACATGGTAACACTCTAATTAGAATCCTCTTGCAGCCCATTAGTACGGCTTCAGGAAATCAAACTGTTGGCAACTTTATAGATTTGGTAGAAATTACAGGACTAGCTCCTGTCGTAGAATTTGAAAAAAATGCTTATAGTGACACAGAAGCTAGCGGTGGCAATATTCCTAATTTGATTGTAAATGGTCGTGTTCCATCTGGTGGTTTGGGTGTCGATTTGAATATAACCGGTGGTTCTGCATCTTCTTCAAATGACTTCAACCATACCACTACTTTTATCATTCCTGAAGGAAATTATGATGGTTCTCCTAGTTCGGTGGTAAGTATTGCGCCCAATTTTAGTGTCAACGACGATTTTATAGATGAACCAGACGAAGATGTCGTTCTTACACTTGCTAATCCGCAAGGAGGATTAATCATTAGTGATGCCAACTGTGATGCACAAGCCAATCGTTCTACAAGGTATACTATTCTAGATGAAGACATTACGTTCCCTATCGAACTTTCATCTTTTACAGCATTTAGTGATTGCGAACAGACGCAGTTGAGTTGGAGTACTGCAATGGAACTCAACAACAACTATTTCCAAATAGAGCACAGTGTGGATGGAATCAACTGGACTAAAATTGGTCAAGTTCCTAGTAGAGGCAACAGTACAGAAACACAACATTATGATTTTCTTTTCAAGGAAATATTTGTCCAGAACTATTTTAGGCTTCGACAAGTAGATTTTGATGGGAGCTTTAGTTACTCTCCCATTGTTACAACTAAACTTACTGATTGTAATTTAGATGCCAATATCTTGGTCTACCCCAATCCTGTTCACCACTCTAATACAGTCAGTGTTAAAGTAAACACATTGATAAAAGAGCCCTTACAACTAAGAATTATTGATATGTGTGGGCGGCTTTTGATGGAAGAACAAGTGCATCAAAATAGACATGATCTTAATATTGAGCACTTATCACCAGGAGTTTATCAGGTGTTGGTGGAGACAGCAAATACACATTTTGTTCGTCGATTAATCATTCAATAAAACATATAAAAAGGGGATGGTGTTTAGCATCATCCCCTTTTTAGTATTCTACTCATTCGTAGCAATGTTTATGTTTCTTTTTTCGAGTGTATTCTTTTTTGCTTTTATGAATGTGATTTATTTTGCTATATCCATGCGGATTTTCTTCTAGATAGCGTTCTCTCTCTGCGGCTCCTAATGCTTTTTCCAAATCTACAGCTACTGCCAACAACTGCTTTCGTTTAGACTTTTGAACGTTGCTTTGTCGTCGTTTTTTATTCATTTTCATGGTATTGAGTTTTAACAATAGTTAGCTGCGCTGCTACTACGTGGTCGTTGAAAAACTTTATTAATTTACTTCGTGAGTGCTGCGCAGTTGATAATCAGCAAGTTACACCTTTGCTGTGTTTCGTATTAAAACTTTAATTATCAAGCTAGTATAAATGTGCTTTTTTATCTTTTTGGTAACTAAGCTTGCGATCTCACGAGCGCAGCGAGCTAAAAAAGTAAAAAAGCAACGAACTACTATTTTAATTAACACTCCGTTTTTTTGTGTTCAAAAAAAATCTACGAAGTATTATTTGATACAATACTCTTACAACACCTTACTATATCTTATTTGTTCCGTTCTATCTCATTTTCTTTACAAATCCTTTTGCTGTTCTGCTAAGACAGCCAATTTATCAAAAAAGTTTTTATTGATTTTATACCCCGTCCTAAATAAGATATACTCTCCCTCTCCTTCAATCCGAACATCATCCTCTACAAAAACCAAGTGCAAATCTTTGAATAGGATAGCCCAAGCAAAATTATCCAAAGACTTATGAATGTGTACTAAAATACCATTCGGTCGTATCTCTATATTGCTATAAGTCAGATAATGTGATGGATTAATATAAGGTAAAAACACAGGGCTAGATGCCTCGATAATCATCCGTTTAGAGCCAATACCACCTTGTCTGATTCGATATAAAAACGGAAAAGATTTCCCCATCAATGCATTCATTGCTTCAACTGTTTTGCGAAGATTATGAGTAGTATCAAATATTGGCATATATTCTTTTTTAGGTTTACCAACAACTGTTTTCTATCCGATTGGCACGCTTAAAAAACATTCGTTTTAATTTATTAGTACTCCGTTGATTTTTTAGTTTTTCTACGAACCCGCAGGCTCACGAAGTAAAAACGTAAAAAAGCATCTTGCATTAGTTTGATTACCAGCCTTTTAGTGCAAAGGTCAATAAAAAAAACACATCTTACTGATAATCAAACTAATACGATTTTTCAACGGAGTAATGATTTATAACAATTCCCTATATTTTCTAATTGACAAAAGCTAGTCTCTTACAGCGAAAGAAAGCAACCAGCAAAATTGCATACAAAAACGTCATTCCTCTCTCTAAAACTTTTGATTATCAAAAACTTGCCATCACAACCTCTAAAAACTAATCTACGGTAAGGCATATACAATTATTCTTATTATCTTAATTTTTGAATTATTAATAGTTTATTTTTAAATTATACCAAATTGATAATCAACAGAATAGCCCCAACAACCAATTTAAACAAACCTCTATTTAACAACAACATACATAATTATTATTAACAGATAATAATTATATTAATGCAATTTCACTATAAGAATCTTTCAACTCCTTCAACAGTATATTTTATACATTGTTGATTACTTTAATAAAATTATGAACCACCTCAAAGACTTTTTTTATTATTCTCGAATCGAACGCAATGGTGTAATTACCTTACTTGTTATTCTACTTTTGTTAATTTTTTTGCCTTATACCTATACTTTTTTTGTTACCCCTCCTCTAACAGACTTTACCGACTGGAAAGCAGACATCGAGGCATTTGAAGAAGGAATTTCGCAAAAACCAATTGCTAAACATTCTACAACCCAAAAGACCCAAAACTGGAACATGAAGGCAATTAGAGGCGAAAAAGAAGCTGTCACTACTCTAAAACCTCAAAAATTTAATCCCAATACAGTAGATGCAATGGATTTGGAAGCCATGGGATTGCCTGTTAAAACAATCACAAGTATATTGAAATATAGAGCTAAAGGTGGTCAATTTAAAGACAAAGAATCTTTAGAAAAAATATACACCTTGTCCTCCGAACATTATCAACAATTGTATCCATTTATAGACCTAAAAAGCAGAGCAGAAGTGTTGACGCAAAAAACAGCTACAGCATCAACAATTTCCAAACCACTTCCCCCCGCATTTGATTTTGATCCCAATACAGCCACAGGCGAACATTTCGAAGCTTTAGGCTTGGCGAGCAACACCATTCGAAGTATCTTAAACTACCGAGAAAAAGGAGGGCGATTCAGACAAATAGAAGATTTTAAGAAAATATATACGTTACCTGATAGTGTTTACCAACATCTCAAAGCCCATATTAAAATTGTCCAGCAACCCACCTATGCTTCTTCAAAGACGTACTCCCCAAAAACGTATCAGAAAATTGATATTAATACTGCTAGTTTAGAAGACTTTCAACAATTTAGGGGAATTGGTCCTTCTTATGCCAAACGTATTCTAAAGCTAAAAGAGAGCTTAGGAGGCTTCCTTAATAGCCAACAAGTCGGAGAGCTATATAAATTGCCAGATTCTACCTTCCAATCAATGTTGCCCTATCTCGAATGTGCGCCCATTGAGGTTCGAAAAATCAATATCAATACTGCTACCTTGGACGAACTAAAGGCACATCCTTATCTTCGTTGGTTTCACGCCAAAGCAATTATTCATTATCGAGAAACAGAAGGACCTTGGAAAAGTGTTGATTTAATCCAAATTTTGACAGAATTTGATGATGGTAAAGGAACATTTCAAAAGGTCAAACCTTATTTAACCGTTCAATAGTAACTCTTTTTGCCAGACTCTCGTTTATATAACTACGAATCTCCCAAGTCGAATTCCACAACAAAATGAATTATTTGGTTGTTAAAAAAGATGATATACCCACAAAACGTACTAGAATATTGAAAAATTTAGCCTTGCAAACATCATATTTGTAGTCTAGTTTCATATTGTTGGAGTACTTTCTATCTTTGCAGTTAAAATTATATAGTCCAGTGAGAAAAAGAAAAATGGCAAAAATAAAGGAAAATCCTAAAGCAAATTATAAAATTCCAGGTAGTCAACTCTATGTTACTAGAGTTAGCAATTTATGGCGTTTATTCAGTGCGAACAAAACCGATAAAAGTAGACGTTTCTTAAAATTTAGAATCTACTTTTTTTCTATCTTATCCACTCCTTTACAGTGGTTACAACGATTGGTTTTTAGATTCAAATTACGAAATGTTGATTTATCTAAAACGGCTCCTGTTTTTATTTTAGGGCACTGGCGTAGTGGTACAACACACCTTCACTACACCTTGGCTCAAGATAAGCAATTTGTTTATTTGAATAACTTTCAGAGTTTTTTCTTCAACATTTGTATGTCCAAAATGCAGTGGTTCAATCGCCTATTAGCTCCCTTAGTACCTAGTACTCGTCCCATGGACAATATGGAAATGACGCTGGGCAAACCGCAAGAAGAGGAACAAGTATTGAGTAATATTAGTACAACAGCAGGGGTTAATAGTTTTTATTTCCCTAAGAATCGCTCTTACTTTTATAAGTTTAATTTGTTCAAAGGTATCTCTGATAAAGAATATGCTCGATGGAAAAAAGACTACTCGTATATACTGAAGTTAATTTATAAACTAAATGGAGAAGGGCGCTTATTATTAAAAAATCCTAATAATACCGCTCGTATTAAACAGTTGCTCGAATTGTTTCCTAATGCAAAATTTGTTTACATTCATCGCAATCCATTCCGAGTATACCTTTCTACCAAACATTTGCATAGAGCTGTCTTGAGAGATCAACGCCTACAAGAGATCAGCGAAGAAGAAGAAGATAATATGATTTTAGAAAACTACCGTCTAATCAACCAAGGCTATCTTGAAACTAGGGATTTAGTTCCTAAAGGTTCTTTGATTGAGGTTGCCTATGAGGACATTGGTAGTGAAAATGAAATAGACATCTTTAAAAACATCTATGAAACACTTTCTTTAGGAGACTGGGAAAAAGTCGCTCCTACTATCAAAGAGTACTTAGCCTCAAAAGAAGGATACAAAAAAAATCGTTTTATTCCTATTGATCCTGTTATGGTTAAACGCATTCAAAACGAGTGGGGCTTTATGTTTAAAGAATATGGGTACGATTTGGAATATAAAGACAATACCATTCCAACTAGTGTTGTTAAGTAAAAGTTGTTAAACAACTTCTAAATAAAAAAACGCAGCTTAATTGAAAGGCTGCGTTCTTTTTTTGTACAATCGTAATTTTTTTTGAACCGACTATTCATTCCAGTCCATTGGTTCCCGTAAGGCAAAAAAGCACATTCATGTTAGTTTACTTCGTGAGCGATTTGCTTTTAGTTAGCTGTGCGACTACTGCATGATTTAAAGTAAGGCAAAACAAAGATAGCCGTGCAATCAATAAAATCCCCTAAGAGCGATTTGTTTGAAAAAAGTCCCAATACTTTGGATTTTCATCTTCAAAAATGGCACTTCCCTCTTCTTTAAACGCAATTTCAAACTCTTCCATTGCTAATTTTTCATTGCCTTCCTCTAAGTAACATTGAGCCAAGCGGAAATGCAAAAACGGATTGCCTTCGCCCTCTGGGAAGGCTTTAGCTCTATTCAAATTCTCGACTCCCCCTTTGTAATTTCCTACTTGAAAATTAATATCACCAATAGAAACCAATAAAAATGTTCCTGAGGGATATTGCGTTTTGGGTTCTGGCAATAAATCAAATGCTTTCCAAAACTTTTTTAATGCAGGACGATATTTTTCTTGCTCCATATACTCATCTCCTCTATCACAAAGTTCCTCTATTCGGTCAAATACTTCATCGCCTGGATATTCGTGTTCCATATTATCTATATTTTAAAGATTCTTTTATTGTCAGTCTATTAGCTAGTAAAGGTTATTTAAGTAAATTTTGTATGAGCAATAAAAATGACCGTTAACGGAGATTAGACAATGATTTCTGCGCAGCTTTGCGTCCGAACTAGCTTGGCGAAGCATGCAAGCTAGTTCAGCAAACAAGCAGCAAAAATCATCTAATCGTAGTGTTGGGTCTTGATTTTGCTTCTTTTATCAAGAAAAGAAGGACAGAGGAGTAAACTATTCCCTACTGTTAAAAACCAAAAGATATAGTAACTATTCCCATAACTTTTTACATGCATAACCTTTAGTAGTTCGTTGATTTTTTACTTTTTTACCAAAAAGATAAAAAAGCACATTCATATTAGTTTGATAATCAAAATTTTGCCACAGAATGTATTGAAATAATAATTTATTGATTATCAAACTAATAAAGTTTTTCAACGAACTATTGAGCAAGTTACTTTATTAATTAGAGTAATATCTCGTTGAGCACTTTGCTTTTAGTTAACGGCACTACTACTCTATGGTATTTATTTCATTCACTTCGGTTCATAAGTACAGCGAACTACTACGATTTAAAACCTATATTCTATTTGCCCCCTAATTGCAAAAGGTGTCCCAGGCGTAAAATGGATTTCCTCAACACTGTTTAATTCTCCTTTTAATCTAGATTCTGTTGCAAACTGCGTCTCGTTCCACTCCGTATTAAATAAATTTTGAATCACAACACCAAATTTAAACGCTCGCCACTGATAACTTGCATTTAAATCAAACACTCCATAACCTGTTGCTACAATGCTGTTGTCCTCATTGGCAGGTCGGTCGTGAATATATCGATAACGCAAGCCTGCATTTATACCTATTGGATGTTGTATGGCTACACCACCAGAAGAAGTCCAATTAGGAGCTAAAGGTATGTAATTGTTACCTTCCGGTTCATCAATGCTACGAGCATAGGCATAGGTAGCATTCGCATCTAAATACAACCAATCCCAAATTTGATAGTGTATCCCTAAGTCTACCCCTGTTCTGAAACTACTACCACTAGGTTCTACAATAGCTTCGTCTCCAACATATACCATTTCTTGTTCTGAAAAAAGCATCCATACGGCAGCATCAAGTACCAATCTAGAAAAAGGTTTCCACAAGACACCTAAATCTGCACCATAGGCAGCAGGCAATGTTTTGGCAGTCTGTGCGGCAACAACTACCCTAGTATCGTTGCTGTGAAACCCAATCCCTGTTTTTAAGTATAGTTGTAAATTCGTATTGGGACTATACATTATATTTAATTTAGGGCTAACAACAGCTTGGTCAACGGCTTGTAATTGGTAAACGCTATCTAGTAAATCTACATAATTAAACCTAAAATAATCTACCCTTGCGCCCAAGTTAAATCGCCATTTATCAACGGTTAAATTTCCATCAACCCAAGCACCAATATTGGTTTCATCAATATTCCCCAATTTTAAATACGCTAGTACCTCTTGACGATTTTTAGTATGAGATAATTCATTATCATTACTATCATCATAACGAAATCCTAATCCCCCTTTTACCTGTAACTCTACTTTATTCCAAGACCAAAGATGATTTAATTCGGTCTGCCCTCCAAACAAATGGCGCTGTTCGTATTGCTTAATTTGATCGCCATTGATAGAATCGTTGTTAAAGAATGTAAAGTTAGAATACAATTCAAAATTATAATTAGAATAGTATAACTTTGACTGAATACTGGAATGATTGCTTAATAATTTGGTATGCTCAAACTGTACATTTCCACGGCTAGTTTGTCCACCTTCAGTATCGTCAATAGCTCCAAATCGGCTGATCAAACCACCTTCTACTGCTCGTACTGGAATTTGTCCTGAAGCATCCCATTTGCTATAAAAATAACCCGCTTGCAACGATATCTTGTCCCCTTTGGGCAAATGCCCAGTATACTTTCCAAATAAATTAATTCGATTAAAGTTTTGACTACTCTCAAATGGGCCATCGGATAAATTATAGCTAGCAGCAATATAAGCATCGTGCTGCTTCACTTTTTTAAGCAAGTTAAACAAGCCCTTAACTCGCATGGTATTAAAACTCCCATATTCTACCCCAACACTGCTATACTCCAAAGTCTCTTTGGTCTGAAAATCAACATAACCTGCTGTTGTAAAATTTCCTTGTTGTGTGTAATAGGGTCCTTTTCCGAAATCAATACTTTTGACCGTTTCTGGAATAATAAAATGCAAATCTGCATATCCTTGTCCATGTGCATGAGAAACCATATTAACAGGCATTCCGTCTGCACTAATACGAATATCCGTTCCATGGTCAATATCAAAACCACGCAAGAAAATTTGTTCTGCTTTTCCTCCCCCAGCGTGTTGCCCGATCACCAGTCCAGGTACTTGACGCAGCAACTCTTGCGAAGAATTAACAGGGTTTGTTTCCAATCGAATTGCTGTAATAACATTCAAACTTTGAATATCGTTTTTCACAAGCACTTCACTAATGCTAAAATTATTGCCTTTTAGTTGAAAGGTTTGTTCGGTTAAAAAAGATTGTTCGGTTAGTACGACAAATAAATTATCATAAGCTAAATGCGAAATTTCGAGGGTGTCTCCAACTGAATTGCCCTCTAATACAAATTGCCCTTTATTGTCTGTATGGGCATGCATTGCTGTTTGCACATTGATAACATTAACATAATCAATTGCTTGATTATTAACATCAACAACTTTCCCAATAATAGTTTGTTGCCCCAATACCTCTACTGAAAATAGCACGAGGCAAAATAAATAGAAATGTTTCATTAATAAATTGAGTTGTAATGCAGGTGAATAAGTGTATGTCAAAAATATTTTTTTAATTCATTTCGAATTTTCTATTAGTAAAAATCAAGCGCCAGCATCGGGGTATTTTTTCCTAAAATCACTCAAAAACTGTTGCATTTGTTGATCTGCCTCTGATAGTTCAGCCGCTCCATAACTTGGCATCTGCCCTTCTTTCTCTGGCATACTTTCGATATAAACCGAAGTAGATGGAAAGGCAATATGAACATTCATCGCTGCTGCTAGATTTAAAATGCTAAAAATGATTTCTTCTTTGAACTTTAAGTTGTCGGCATAATCTGTGGTGTCAAAAAAGACGACAAACAAAATATCTAAAGAAGACCCACCCATGTTGTTTAGATGAATAAAAGAGGTGTCATTTTTAGTTCTTGGATGTGCTTCATTAATTGCTCGTAAACCTTCGATAAATTTCTCAATCAAAACAGGTGGCGTATAATAAGCAACGCCTATTGTTGTATTAAACCGTCGGTATTTGAGACTTCCCATATTGTTGACCACCATATCTACCAACGAACCATTAGGCACAGAAATTAGAGAACTATCAGGAGTACGAATTCTAGTAGAACGAAATCCAATATCTTCTACGGTTCCTATAATGTCTCCACTACTAATAAAATCTCCCAACTGAAATGGTCGGTCAGCATAAATCATCACAGAACCAATCAGATGCTTTACGGTATCTTGGGCAGCTAAGGCAATCGCCAAACCACCAATAGACAAACCTGCAATCAAAGCGGTCAAGTCAACACTAAATACATCCAAAACATAGATCGCTCCTATTACAATAATAACCACTTTGAGAATGCGAATAAAGATGGGCAAAAGCTGGTCGTCAGACGTGCTTTCTGTTTTGGATACAATTGCTTCAAAATAAGAACGTGCTAATTCTACTGTATTCAAAACAACAAACACAGCACATATTGTATTAAATACTCTGAGAAAGGCTAGGAAGTAGTAACTAATCCAAACAGGCAACATCAAAACAGGGAAGAAAATAAATACGACATAAGCAACTACCAAATAACTAATAATACGCGATATCTTGGTAATAATATTAGAATCAAAATGATTTCTCCCCAACTGGGTATTTGCCAATACTTTAAAAATAATATTTAACAAACGCCAAATTACAAAATTTAAGAGGACGGCAATTAAACCCAACACTAGTATTGCCAAGTATTGCCATGTTTTTATTCCCAAAAAGCTGCTGCCTCCTTGTGGCAATAATTCTAATAAATAATGGCTTCCCAAAGGATAGACTGCTCGATGTAATTCTGGAATTAGCTTAATACTAGCAGGGTCATAACGCCAATAATCTGCATATTGCTTGGCTCGTTTATTTTTCCCAACCATTGGTCTTGTGATGTATATTTCAGGTAGTTCATCTGGAAACAATACATAGACAGCATTTCCACTAGTAGAATCAATATAGTCTGGGTTGTCAGGGATCAAATCTTCTCGAACCATCAACCCTTTGCCATCAAATATTTGTTTCAACTTAATTGCATAATCTCGTATCTTATCGGTTACTTTTTTAGGATCTCCAACCAAAGCAGCAGCAGCTTTATCTAGGTCGTAAAATTCTTCGTTTAAATAATAAATGTGCTGATGTGCTACCTCTTGAGGAGTAGATAAATTCCCTGCTGGTTCTTCCTGTTCTGTTTGTGCTATGAGATTGCCCCAATACAAGAAACACATCAATCCAATTAGTATATTCCGTAACATCTTCTTTTGAGATAATTTTTATGATAAAAATAAAAAAGCTTTCTAAATTCAATTAGAAAGCTAATTTGACACAAAGGTCTATATTTTAAAGAAGAAAACAGTCTATAAATATAAAATATCTACTTACTTTTTTATTTTTTGTTACCCTTCATCCTCTGAGTAGTACGTTGCATCCTCCAAAATGTACAGCAAACGAAAAGGATCGTATTCTTGATCATCTGTTTTTCTATTAATACGTAATGTCCCCTCCAATATAATCGGTTTGTCCATTCTATAAATAATTGGATTTTTGGCTACAATCTCAATAACAGATTCGGGACCTGCTGCACCACAAAAGTAACAAGAACTGTAGGAAAACTTCGACAAGGTCATTCTTCCCTTAGTTAAATCTGCGGGAATAATAAATCCTTTTAAATAGATTTTCTTGCCATCTAATTTCAGAATTTTCTTACCAAACATGGGAGTATTGGTAAATTGTTCTGTAACAGGATCAAATTTATTTTTAAGTGTTACATCCATCATTTCCTCCCAATAATTCACTTCTTTTTTGCGTTGTGCATCTACTTGTACGCTGTATGTCAAGATAACAACCAATAACAATAGTATATTTTTCATTTTAATTATTTTATCCTTATAACCTACAAAACAAGACTCGTTTCTAAATTTTCATATAAAGGAGTTGTTATTTATATAGGGTTATTTGTATTTTTAAGATTAACTGGATTGCTACGATAAACTAGTTGTACAAAAGTATAAAAAAATAGTGCCAGTTTTAGTTTTTGAAAACTAAACTTTATTCACAAAGATTTTTAAGATGACAATAGAAGACTTACTCACCTATATTACTAATGATAAAACTGCTCTATTCCTATTCTTTATTTTATTGCCCATTTTAACAATTATTATTACAGCGATTTCCCGTGGGCGAAGTCTGGAAAAGCCATATTCTTACCTATACTCCATGTTGCTTTTTGAGGTTTGCATCCCAGGCGTTCTATCTATTACCTTATGGATATACTCGATGTTTTTTGAACGCAAAGCTCTCTGGCAACTTCCTTTCTTTATTTACTACCTGCCTGTTATTATCATGGTTCTTTGCATTTATATACTTAAAAAGAAACGAGTTTCTATTCGCCGTTTGCCATGGACAGGAGAGTTATACGAATTTTTAGTTTTACTAATTATCACCTTTGCATCCTTGCTCATTATCATGAAATTGCACATTATTAGTTTCAATCAGCCATGGCAACTAGGGCTTTTTGCGCTACTGTGTTTAAGCACCTTACATCTGCTTTGGAAACGCATGGCAAGTTTGCGCTAACTAAAGGATTTTTACATTCGTCAACCGATAAGGAAATGTATAAGAGTTGGAATCATGAAAGGCATGATTCAATTCTAACACGCCTTCTATCTTATATCTTTTTCCTAATTTAAACACCAACTTTTGAGCATCATTTAGCTCTATCATTGTTATTTTAGGATCTGCAGAACAACCATAAAAAGGTTGCTTGTTTTTTGTTAATAAAGTAATTGAGGTATCCTTATAGGTATAAAAGTAACCCTTTAAACTTATTTTCTTGCCATCCCACTGCTTTACTTGATCCGAAAAGGTAATTTTCCAATAAAAATCTCCTGTTGTTGTATAAGCAGATTCTTCTCTTGTTGTTTCTAATAACCACCAATAGTCCTTAGGTAATTTTTTGAACGAGCAAATTCCGCCTAGCATCAACATCAATGTGATATACCCAAAGAGACGTTTTTTCCATTTCATAGCTCTGTTTATTTATTAAATTGCAGCATTTCTAACGATGTAGATAAATATATTTAAAAAGTGTTTTAAGCTTATTTTTAGATAAATACAAAGGTTTGAAAGGGGCATATGTAGCTATTACTAATCTCCCTAAAAGTGTATAAATCTTTTCAAAACCCACACGTTACTCACCATCCAAGCACAACAATATCTTATTATAAAAACAATAATCCATATATTCTGTTTCTTCACCAAATCTACTCGAAATAAAATAGAATATAGTAACAATTTTTAACAGATTTATTTCAAAACACTAAGGTTATATTAAAATAATCAAGTAGAAATCTTTGGCATATTAGTTGACTAACCTGTTTTTAATCAATCAATTATCTAATTAATTTTTATTTTCGTTATGAGTAAACGATTCATCGTTGCTTCATTTTCTACTTGTATGTTAGTTGCCTGCATGGCATATAACCAACCAAGTAATTCTAATGATGTTGCGTCTGAACAAGAACAAAATGATCATCCATTGATAGATAGTACAATTGTTCCTAAAGACACCGCATCTGATTCTACAATTCGTCTAAAAGGGAAAAACCGCAGTCATTATCGCTACAAAGATTTGGCAAAGGAAAAAGAAAGACGAAAAAAAATAAGAGCTAAATACAATAAAGAGAAGCTCTTAAAAAAATAGTTTTTTTAATACTAATTGAGTTTGTATATTCTTAATCTCTAATGTAGAGATATGGCATACAGACAAAACATAAATCTCTACTAGAAAAGGACTCCCATTAATTGTTCTATCTAGTAGAGTTTTTTTAAAAAAAACAAACCCAAATACTTAATGGCAAAACAGGTTTCAATTAAAATAAAATATGGATACAAGTGATAATTTTGCAAAACAACAAAACAACCAAATAAATAACAAACGTACAGTCTAAACAAACTATTTTTTAGCTTTTTTTTAACCAAAAATTAAATTTAAAGCACTCATTTTATTTTATTTTTAACCTTTAGACTACTTTTTTTTAAAAACATAGGGAATAAAATAATATTTTCCTAAAAAGCTAAAAAAAGTCCTTTTTGATAAAAAAACGCCTTAAACTCACTTTAAAACCCGAATTTAATTTCCTCAAAAACAACGTATAAGCTTACAAAATATAACAAAACTGTGTTCGCTTAGTGCTGAGAAATCCATTTTTTGAGTACACTATTTTTTAAAATAAAATTTTGCGAGAAGTACTTTTTCTGCCTAACATTGTGTGTGCTTCTGCAGAGCATTGATTTAATCACGCTTAAAAAAAAACACACGCTAAAAATGTTTACAATAAAAAAAATAGGAGCAGTTGTCGGACTCTGCTCGTTATTATTCGGACCAATTAATGCTCAACACAGTAGCCATAATCACACACCTGGAAGATCTTGTTATGCGCACGACAAACTACAAGAACAAATGCAACAAGATCCTGTTCTTCAAAGACGCATGAACGACCTAGAAAATACCACCCAACGTTATCTTCAAACACATGGTCAAGCTCGTAATCAGACCCGTAGCATCCCAGTTTATGTTCACGTTCTTTATAGAACCAGTCAAGAAAATATCAGCGATGCCCAAATTCAATCTCAGTTAGACCAATTAAATGCTGATTATGCTGGTACTAATGCAGATTACAACCCTCCTTCTGATTTCAGTTCTGTAGCTGCAGGAAGCACGGGCATTCAATTTACATTAGCAGGAGTAACACGAACACAAACGTCAAAGAGTTCTTGGGGAACCAACGACGACATGAAGAAACCATCAAGAGGAGGGGTTGCTCCAGTTACACCAACCACACATTTAAACATGTGGGTTTGTAACATCGGAGGAGGAATCTTAGGATATGCACAATTTCCTGGTGGTTCATCTTCAACAGACGGTGTTGTAATGTCTCCACAATACTTTGGTAGTGTTAACTATGGCAGTGGCTTCTACCTTTCCGCACCTTTCAACAAAGGTCGTACAACAACTCATGAAGTTGGTCATTATTTAAATCTACGTCACATTTGGGGAGATGGTAATTGTAGCGCCGATGACTTTGTAGATGATACTCCTATCGCAGGCAACCCGAATTATGGCTGTCCTAATTCTAACACGAACTCTTGTAGTGGAGGCAAAAGAGATATGTTTATGAACTACATGGATTATGTAGACGACAACTGTATGTTTATGTTTTCAGCAGGTCAAGAAGCTAGAATGTGGGCTTGCTTAAACACTTCTCGCGATCAACTAGGAACCTCAGGTTCTGGTGGCGGTGGCGGTGGAGGAGGCTCTACTTGTAGCGACAACGAAGTTACCTTAAATTTGGACTTTGACAACTACGCTTCTGAAACTACTTGGACTTTGAAAAATAGTGCTGGTCAAACGGTTTACTCTGGCGGAGGATACTCCAATGGAGATAATGCAACAACTGAAACATTCTGCTTGCCCGATGGTTGTTATGAATTTACAATCAACGACAGCTATGGTGATGGTATCTGCTGTTCGTATGGCAATGGCTCTTACAATTTAGTTGCTGCTGATGGTACCAACTTGGCTAGCGGTGCTTCATTTACCTCTACAGAGACACAACAAATCTGTGTTGGCTCTCCTTCTGGTCCAACTTGCACCGATGTTACCTTGAACTTAAACTTTGATAGATATGGTTCTGAAACATCTTGGTCTCTAAAAAATAGTGCTGGACAAGAGCTTTATAGTGGCAATGGATATACCAATAACAGTCCTAATGTTAGCGAAACATTCTGTTTGCCTGACGGTTGTTATGATTTCACAATCAACGATAGTTATGGTGATGGTATTTGCTGTGCGTATGGCAACGGCTCTTATAGCCTTGTTTCTAATGGTAATACACTAGCTAATGGTGGTTCATTTGGCTCTAGCGAAACAAAACAAATTTGTGTGGGAACCAATGCTCGTACAACCAACCAAACTACTATTGCTGACGAAGCAGCAACAATGGAAATGAACTTATATCCAAATCCTGCAAACAATGTGTTAAATATTGACATCCTAAATCATGATGGAACTTGTATCGGTCGCATTATGGATGCAACTGGCAAGACCTTGTGGACTGGAGATCTTGAAAAAGGCAACAACCAAGTTAATCTAAATCAATTAGCAACAGGTATTTACTACTTCAATGCTGTTAAAGAAGATGGAACTATGGTTACTAAAAAATTCATCAAAAAGGGCTAGATGATCATAAGGCGTATTATAAGGAAGGGACTCCATTTTATGGTGCTTTATAATGCAACAACTAAAATTCTAAATGCTATCTAATTCGCACAACGGTAGGCTACTCTTTGGGTAGCCTACTTTTTTATTTTGAATATTAATTAGCAACACTGCTCTACGTGATTTGCATAATTCTGTTTGAACGATTAACTACCTAAACTAATAATAAACACTGTAGTATTGATGACTAAATGTTAAGCTCAATCTCTTTAAAAACTTTGTCACAACCTACACTCTTTTACTCCTAAGGTCATCATATTTCATTTAATACGTTCCTATTTTTTTGCATTATTATCAAACTAATAAAGCTTTTCAACGACCATGTAGTAGCAGCACAGCTAACTATTGATAAAAAAAACTCCTATCAACTAAATGTCAATAAGAGTTTTCCTTTTTTATAGTTTAATTACTAAAAATCTTAAAAGATTGATCATTAATTGCACAACACTCACAAAATATCATGCAATAGCAGTCCAGCTAACGATTCATTTAATGTTTTACTATCTTTCTAGTAATATGCTCTTGACCATTCGTGAAACTGATAAAATAAACACCAGGTGCCAGATTACCAACTGGTATCATTTTATTCTCTATTGAACCAACCTGCATATTTTGACCTTGAACATTGGTTATAATATAATCAGAAATACCTTGCATATTCGTAGCAACTTCTAAATAATCTCTAAATGGATTCGGTGCAACTTTCAAAAAGGCATCTTTTGGGTTGGTTGTTGATATATTGGTCGTTACCGTTGCAGAACGAATTGAAAAAGCATCAATCGCAATATCAGAAGCAAAACCACTTCCAGTAGAAGCTTTAAAACGAACCTTCAAGTCGGTCGCATTAGCATAAGCAGCAAGATTAAGAGTAATGCTCAACCAGTTGTCTCCATAATCATTAATTCTAGTCAACAAAGTATTCCAGTTCGTAGTAGCCGTTTTTACTTGAACATCTAACCTTCCCATATTTGCCCCATACATATGATAATCAAAGGTCATTTGAGGATCTGTTATGGTTGTCAGATTAAAACAAGGGGTTTCTATAATCGCTGTTTTGGAAGGAAAGTTAGGAGTAGTAGCTTCTACATAAATATAGTATGTTCCATCGTTAGCTGCTGTTGGTCCTGTATTGTTTGACGGTGTTGCTCCAGAGAATATAGTCCAATCCAAATCATCATCACTATCTTGTACCCAATCGCCTAGGGTATTTTCAAAACTTTCATTATAAGGAAAGATCGCGGTTGTTGTTGGGCAAGTATAAACAACATCTGCAATTGATACAGCATCAATAGCAATATCTGAACCCCAAGAACTACCAGTCACCCCATTAAATCGTATTCTCAAATCCGTTGCATTGGTATACGGAGACAAATCAATTGTTGCCGACAGCCAACCATCGCCTTGATCGCCTACTTTTGACCAAACACTTACCCATGTTCCTCCACCAGTACTTATTTCTAGCTCCAACTCCCCCATATCTGCTCCGTACATATGATACATAAATTTCAATTCAGGAAATAAAACACTAGTCAAATCGAAACAAGGACTCTCTAATATAGCTCTCTTATTAGGATTATTAGGTGCCGAAGCCTCCATGTAAGCATAGTAGTTACCATCATTGGCTGTTGTTGGTCCTGTATTCGAAGATTGTGTTGCACCAGAAAGTGTAGCCCAATCAAAATCATCTCCCGTATTTTGAACCCAATCTCCAAATGTATTTTCAAAGCTTTCGTTGTAAGGAAAAGTATTTATAATTGTGCAATTAGGCGTTCCTGAACTAATACCAAATGCATCAATAGCAATATCTGATTCAAAATCGCTTCCTGTCGTGCCATTAAAACGAATTCTCAAAGAAGTTTCATTCGTATAGGCATTCAAATCAACTGTATCTGAAATCCAATTCGCTCCTTGGTTACCCGTTCTTGTCCACAAAGTAGTCCATGTAGAACCGTTGGTGCTCACTTCTAAAGATAAGGTTCCCATTGTTGTTCCATACATGTGATAATCAAAGGTTACCTGCGGATAAGTAACTCCCATCAAGTTAAAGCAAGGGCTTAACAACAAAGCGTTTTTGCTAGGGTTGTTGGGCGCAGAAGCTTCCATATAGGCATAATAACTACCTTCATTGGCTGCCGTAGGTCCTGTATTGGTCGAAACTGTTGCTCCTGACAAAACTGTCCAGTCAAAATCATCCGTTGTTGCTTGTGACCAAGCACCAAATGTATTCTCAAAGCCCTCTGTATAAGGAAAACTCGTGATCGTTGTGCCACAAGGGACTGGAATTGCCCCACCCGAACTATCAATTCCACAGTTGGGCATATCAAGCCCAATATCGGCAATCAATTGATCACTTCTACCACTAGAACCATTGGTACAACCTCCTGTGTTGTGAATTGCAACTACTAAATTAGAATTAAAATCCAAAACTGGAGACCCCGAACTTCCTCCTTCTGTATCAGCAAAATAACGGGCACCTGTTGCTGTAATCTGATTGATAATAGCATTCCCATTCGCATCACCTCCTTGGTCTGTTACTACCGTGATTTCTTTTCTTCTACCTCCTGGATGTCCGACTATATAGATACGATCGCCAACTACCGGAGGGCTTGAACTTAAACTTAGATAGCCATATGTTGAAGTTGGGTTTACAGGTAACTGGACTAGAGTATAATCCAACGCGGCACTTGTCTTTATAAATGTAGCAGAAGTTGCCACAAGATCAGACACTGAATTTCCAGTACCATTACAATTAGTATATTGATAATTGAACATAAAATCTGTATTAGCAGCCTCTGCAGCTGTCCCGATACAATGTTCGTTCGTCATCACATGTCCATCACAGCCCAGTAACCATCCTGTACAAAGACCTCCACCGCCAATTAATAAGCGACAAACAGCTCTACCTTTATCATACATTGTAGTACCATTATAACAAATAACAGGCTCTTTATCATCTGTTCCACAAATAGACTTCGTAGCTAATAAAGCATCTATTTGTGCTTGTGGGTACCCATAAGCAACCTCTGTAATATCAAAACCATAGTGATTCGACCCTGTTTCTGAATGCAACCGAACAACAACTCGTTCGTCAAACAATACTTGCGTCCAAAAATCACTAATCATTGTCATATTCTGATCAATGATTTTACCTCGTCCTGCGTATATAATGGTTTCGCCAGTATTCACGGCAGTTATCTCTACATAGTCTCCTGGTGCTAGATCAAAATTTTTGAAATAAATTTTTATGTACGAAGAATACTTGTTGTAAAATTCTTTTTCGTAAATAACATCTGCTACCCCACTAGGATTATAAGGATGCGCTGTTTGAAAATTCGTAGGAATAACATCTCCCACCTTTAGTGGTGCGTTGATTCCATCTGACGGAGTTAAATCTTCTAAAACTGAAGTTGCAGTTTGTCCCAAAGATAATTCGCAAAAAAAGAGTAAAAAAAATACGATTCTTTTCATTGTAAAAAAGAGTTTGTTAGTTATTTTGATCTAAATCTAATAAAGTTGGGAATTTATCTTCGATTGGGAGTCGATTGGTGAAGATAGTTATGTACAAGAGTAAAATTTGTATAAAAATCAGGTAAGTCATTTTAAATGTTCAAAACTTATTTGTGACAAATAAGTTATGTTGACACCCTCTAATATAAGACATATAAGCACTAAAATAAAATGCTTTTGGGAATTAAAATTTCTTAATTGTTTGTTTCATGATTGCTCAAATCTATTTCCTTTTAGTATGGTATATCTTGTTATTAATAGCAAATTTAGGAAAATGTTTATTTTGAAGAAGGGTTAATTCCTTTTCTACTTATTTTTATTTTTACCATACAAGAATAAATAATCTCATCATAAAATAATGATAAACAACCACTTACAACTTAAAACTCAAAATCAAAGCATATTGATTATCAGCCTAGTATAATTCTCTTACAATTTATATTTTAATAGCATAAATGATCCAATTATTACCGAGAAACAAACAAAATGTGCAAATATTACGGCTTAGACATCGTATTTTAGACAAAAAGTGCTAAATTTACACCATTAAACAATAAAAGAACAAAAGAGTATATGAGTAAGGATAAGTATATAGACAAGGTAATCACTTGGGTCGAGAAAAGAAAAATTAGCTCCATCCAAACAACTTCCGAAGGATATGATGACCCTAAAATTTTCACGAATCAATCAACTAAAGACCAAGTACAACCAGATGTGTCTTTTACCATTGATGATGCTACTCATTATTCAGAAATAGCTTTAAAATGTGATAATACTAGGAAATTAGTTACGCGTTGGAAGTTATTAAGTACAATGGCTTCTGTGAAGAAAGGACAATTGCACCTTTTTGCACCTAAAGGACACAAAATCTTTACTAAAAAATTAGTAGAAGATAACAATATCGATGCTTTAATCCATTCTTTGTAAAGATTGTTTTTCTGCACGAATAGAAAAACTGCTTGTAGAGCTCTACAAGCAGTTTTTGTTTAGTACCCAAGCAAGAGCATATAAACGTAAGTTGCAAAAAGCAAGTATACTTCTCAAATGAAGCATACTTGCTTTTTTATATTTAGAATGTTCAATATTTGTAATCTATAAGATCATTATTTTGCAATAATTACTTTTTGACTTTGATATTGTTGGTCGACTTCAAGTGTCAATAAATATACACCACTAGCTTGGTCTCTCAAGTCCAATAGCAAGTCAAAACTTGATGCAGAATAAGTATGCTCTTTCACTATTTGCCCCAATACATTGGTCAAACGTATAGTAGTCGTTTGGGATTTAGAAAAAGCAACTTCCACCCTAAAACGTCCATCATTAGGATTTGGGAAAATAGCAAAGTGGGTTAGGTTATTAATTGATTCTAGTCCTACAATATTAACAGTAATAGACGCCCCTACTGCACAGCCATTTGCATCTGTAATGGTTAGGTGATACGTCCCATTGTGGACTAAACCCGTTGCCGTAGCTGTCGTTTGGTTTCCTGTCAAGGTACCCCACTGATAGGTATATCCTGCCGTTCCTCCCATAGCAAATGCTGTTGCAGTTCCATCTCCATTATCTACAATTCCACCAGACAAAGGAGTCAGTGGTTCTGTAAGCAGTACACTGTCTAACACTACACATCCATTGGAATCTGTCATACTAACAACATATCCTCCTGCACATAAGTTAATTATTGTAGCAACACTATCCCCAGTGCTCCAACTGTAAGCATAGCCACCAACACCTCCTACTCCTGTAACTCCTATGGCTCCAGTGCATCCTCCATTACAATTAACATGATTGACAGAATCAACAACTAGTATCAATGGACTAGGTTCTCCAATTGTAATACAACGATCAAGCACACATCCTAAAGAGTCCGTTACGGTCACACAATAAGTCCCTGCTCCCAAGCCTGTCACAATATTAGAAATACCTCCTCCTGCATTGGCATCCCAAACATAAGATAAACCACCTGTACCTCCCAAAGCATTCGCTTCCACTACTCCATCTAATCCACCATGACAACTAATTCCACTTTGCTCTATTATCGTCAAAGACAGGGCTGTATTAGGTTCTGTTAAGCTATGACAAACCGTTGCAAAACATCCATTATCATCGGTCACGGTCACACAATAGGGCACATTAGCTCGTAAGTTGCTGATTGTGGGTGTGCTGTCACCTGTACTCCAATCATAAGTATAATCTGTTGCAACTGTTCCTCCAGTTCCTGCCACAGTGATACTTCCTGTAGAATCGCCATGGCAATTAATTCCACTACTACTAACAACCGTTGCGACTAAAGCACTAGGCTCTCCGATTGTAATACAACGGTCAAGCATGCATCCTAAAGAATCCGTTACGGTCACACAATAAGTCCCAGCTCCCAAACCTGTCGCAAGACTAGATGTGGCACTTCCCACATTGGCATCCCAAATATAAGATAAACCACCTGTACCCCCCAAGGCAATTGCTTCCACTACCCCATCTGATCCACCATGACAACTAATTCCACTTTGCTCTATAATCGTCAAAGACAGGGCTGCATTAGGTTCTGTTAAGCTGTGACAAACCGTTGCAAAACATCCATTATCATCGGTCACGGTCACACAATAGGGCACATTAGCTCGTAAGTTGCTGATTGCGGGCGTACTGTCACCTGTACTCCAATCATAAGTATAATCTGTTGCAACTGTTCCTCCAGTTCCTGCCACAGTAATACTTCCTGTAGAATCACCATGACAATTAATCCCATTACTACTAACAAGCGTTGCGGCTAAAGGACTTGATTCTGCTATTAAAATGCTTGTGGTCGCCATACAATTGTAATTACTATCTATTATCGTAATCTGGTAAGGAGTTGTATCTGCTGGTAAATAGCAGAATACGCTATCTGTCTGACTCAATAGATTTGGTTGATGAATTGTATATGTATAATTCCCCGAACCGCCTACAACTTGCACATCGATACAAGCCGAATCACCATAACAGTCTATAGCTCTAAGCAAATTTGCTGTTGCTGTTAACGTTTGTTGTTGTATTAAATCTAAGCAAAGAACGGTTGAACAATGATTAGCATCCGTTGCTGTCATACAATATTGCCCAGCGGCTAGATTTTCTAGTACTAAGGTACTATCTCCCGTAGACCAAGTATAATCTAGTGTTCCTGTTCCTCCAAACACTTCTACCTCAATTCGCCCATTACTACCACATATAGGATGAACGGTATCTCTAACTACAATATCCAAAGGGCTTGGGCTTACCACCTCAAAACTAGCTACTGAATTGCATCCAGCGGCATCGGTCGAGGTGACAGTATATAATTTAGGTGGCAAATTACAGACAGTATAATTGGTAGAAGTTGTTACTTGGCTTCCAAGAATTACGGTATCCCATACATACGTGTACGGAGCAGTTCCATTGATTGTTTCTATCGTAACACAACCATCAGCTGCTCCAAAACAACTAATAGAAGTTGTATTCGTTTGGACTCCAGGAGCTGTCGTATCAAGATTTACTTGTACACAAAAAGTATCCAAACATCCTGTAGACAAATCGGTGATACTTACACAATGGATTCCAATATTTAGATTATGTGCAGTACTGTTTCCAATATTGGTATCTACGATTCCATTGGACCACACAAAATGATAACTTCCTGTATTAAAAGAAGCATTTACCAGTCCATTATCATTGCAAGTCACATCTGTGGAAGACAAATTGGGACTAAGAGTAGAAGGAACGTTTACAATATGCTAACTGCATAATGCATCCCTCCAACACTTGGTCCTAGGCAAGTGTACGTTATATTCCAGCCTCTAATATGTGTCGCATTTAATTCTAAAGAAGTTGATATAGTGCATAGAAGAATGCTTGTCCACAGGAGTAGACATCTTTTCAAAGAATGAATCATAGGGTAGTTATTTTAGTGCGTAAAAAAATAGTTTGCTGAAACTTGCTCGGAAAGCATTACACTTTCCTCAGTGGGTCGTTTGTTTCTTTTTGTTATAAAAATAGAACATATACAATGATCTATTAACAAAACGATAACACCTCTCAATACGTTGCTTGCCCTACTCAAAAACGCTCTTTAAATATCTAGTATAACAGTAGGCATTATCATTTTTTAAACACCTCTATTCATCTACACAAAGGATTAATTGAACGATAATTACAACAAAAAGCAAATTATACCAACAATTACACTACCTTTGTAGCTTTATTAGGTTTTTCGTAAAACCACTAAATCTTAAATCTCACTGATACACCAACGATTAAGTGACGTTGTTTTTTATACAAGATTTTTAGTGAACGTTTACTGATAATCAACGTTCATTATACTAAGATTTGACAAAGTGTGTTTAGGTCAAAGGCGACCAATTGCCAAGTAATTTTTGCGTATTTTATGAAAACCTATACACTAACTTTATACAACGAATGACATTTGAAGATTTAAGAATAGTTCCTCCCATACTAAAAGCACTAAAAGCCCAAGGTTATACTTCTCCAACCCCAATTCAAGCTCAATCTATCCCTATTTTATTACGAGGCAAGGACTTGCTAGGCTGTGCTCAAACAGGGACAGGAAAAACAGCAGCTTTTTCAATTCCCGTTTTGCAAAACATCTACCTTGATCAACAAAATCCCCCTCGAAAAAAAGGATTTAGAAAAATAAAAGCACTAATCGTCACTCCTACCAGAGAATTGGCGATTCAAATTGGCGAGAACTTTACAGCTTATGCTCGTTACACCCATATTAAGAATACGGTTATTTTTGGTGGTGTAAAGCAAGGCAATCAAACACAGGCTTTAAAAAAAGGGGTTGATGTTTTAGTCGCAACACCTGGACGTCTTTTGGATTTGATGCAACAGGGGTTTATTAGCCTAAAGCACATTGAGTATTTTGTTCTTGATGAAGCAGATCATATGCTAGATATGGGGTTTATACACGATATTCGAAAAATTATTGCCAAAATCCCTGAAAAACGTCAATCTCTTTTCTTCTCCGCAACCATGCCTCCTGCCATTGTCAATCTCTCTCAAAAAATACTTGGAGATTACGACAGTGTTACCATCAAACCTGAGCAAGCCACAGCAGAACGAGTAGAACAGGCGGTTTATTTTGTTAGTAAATCTGACAAACGAAAATTGCTACTTCATCTACTTCAATCAGAACCCGCTCAATCGGTTTTGGTGTTTTCTAGAACTAAGTTTGGAGCAGACAAAATTGTTCGCTGGCTCAAAAAATCGGATATTAAATCAGCAGCCATTCACGGCAATAAGTCGCAAGGGGCAAGACAACGAACACTCAAAGAGTTCAAAAGTGGTAAAATCGATGTTTTGGTGGCAACCGATATCGCTGCCCGTGGTATTGATGTAGATGAGTTGTCTTTGGTCATTAATTACGATTTGCCTAATGTGTCGGAAACTTATGTGCATAGAATTGGTCGGACAGGGCGCGCTAGTGCTAGTGGTATTGCGCTCTCTTTTTGTGATAAGGACGAACGCACGTATTTAAGAGATATTGAAAAATTAATTAAGCAAGATATTAACGTTATTGAAGAGCACCCTTATGTAGAAGTGGTCACGGATGCTAGTCCTAAAAAAACACACAAACCTCAAGGTGCTCGATCCAATCGAAACAAACGTTCTGGATCTAATAAGAACTTTAAACACAAAAAAAGAAATAACTACAAAAAACATCGTTCATCTCCTAGCAGAAAAAAAGGTTAAACTACGGTTTGTTATTGGTGTAAACTGTCCTTATTATTTTATACTCAGTACCCTTTTGCCTTAGCTAAGCGTAAAAAAGTTAAGCAAAATTATATTTTACTGAATATACTATTATATTTGTAATGGAACATTTTAAAAATGGATTCTATCCGCATCAATAGTTGGCTTGTATTACCGATGTTACTCATTTGCGTAGAAAACTAATTGTTAGTGCATCAGAATACAATTTTAAACCAATCTAATCTCTTTTTATTTAAAATTTTTATTACTAATGAACAACGGAACAGTAAAATTCTTCAATGATTCTAAAGGATATGGATTCATTACTCCTGACGACGGAGGTAGAGATGTATTTGTCCATGCAAATGGATTAATTGACGAGATAGCACAAGGTGACAAAGTTAGCTATGATATCGAGGATGGTCGCAAAGGTCCTAATGCTGTAAATGTACGAGTAGCTTAGGTTGTTACTGCCTAACATAAAATTGTCAAAAAAGCCTATCAAGCACTTGATAGGCTTTTTTATTCTTAAAGCCACCACCACTCCTCTCTCGGATATTACTTTAGAACTACATTACCTACCAATCATTGGTCGTTGTTCTCAATAATTTTATTCAAATTTTGGTATCTTTACCGCTTACTTATCTTTTATTTAATCTCAACAATTCTCGGTTTCTTTATTTTTTAATATATTTTCTGCAACAGAACTGATAATAGGTTAACTATCATTGATTTACATTTACTTTACTTGTTGGGTATTATGGAAATTTGTTATGACATCTGGCTAAGTTTTCGTGATTTTTTATAGTTGCGACCGAAGGGAAGCAATCCGAAGGACCTCTGGCATTATAAAAAATAGAAAATTAGTCAGTAAATGTCATGCAAATTGGAATATAAACCCTAGATTTTGGTTCTTTTATCAATGAAAAGAACAAAAAAATAGCATTTTCAGCTCTCATATTAAACTTTTTTACAAACCGAGAATAACTGATTTAATCTTTATAACAATGTCTGATCAATCTATAAGTTTAAACAAATATATTAGTAGTACGGGAATTTGCTCTCGACGTGAAGCCGACAAATGGATTGAGGCAGGACGTGTAAAAATAAATGGTCAAGTAGCCCAAAAAGGAAATCGAGTATACGAAGGTGACTCTGTGAGTATTGACAACAAAGCACTAAAGAGCAAACCCAAGTTGGTTTATATTGCGTTGAATAAACCGCCTGGCATTACGTGTACTACTGATTTAAAGGACAAAGATAATATCATTGATTTTGTTAACCATCCGCTCCGCATCTTCCCTATTGGGCGCTTAGACAAACCCTCTTCTGGTTTAATTTTATTGACAAATGATGGCGATATTGTTAATAAAATTCTACGTGAAGAGAATAACCATGAAAAAGAATACATCGTTACCACCAATCGTTTGATTACAAGTGATTTTATAGAAAAAATGAGCAATGGTATTCCTATTTTGAATACCACCACGAAAAAATGTACGGTTACCAAAAAAGGAAAAAAAACATTCTCTATTGTGCTTACGCAAGGTTTAAATCGTCAAATTAGGAGAATGTGCGAATATTTAGGATACAAGGTTATTACTCTAAAACGAGTTCGCATCATGAATATTCATTTGGGCAATTTAAAGCCTGGATTATGGCGCGACTTGACAAAACAAGAATTTGATACATTGCAAAAAAACTTGTAACATGTGCTTCTAGCCATTCATTCCCCATACAAAACCTTAATTTAAAACACAACGACAGGATTGGTGAATGGTTTTATTAATGTGTGCTCGATTAATTTGATCGGAACGATGAAAAAGATACCGACTAATTGCTTCTGTAGTCGAATTTAGGGTCGATGTCCAGAAAAACGCATGATCTCCTAAATTTTGAAAAGCATTGGATTCGTAACGACCAGAAGGAAAGATAGAAAATGAGGCCGTATTAGACCCATTATCTCCATTTTTCCAGCCCGTTTGAGATTTTAATCCCGATAATTTTAACAAAGTTCTTGCGCCTAAAACAGAAAGATCAGAAGGATCCATTCCCATTGCCTCTTCCAAGGCTTTCCAGTCAGAATCACTAGACAAATGCCATCCTTTGGGACAAGCTGTTTTTGCAGTGTTCCAATCATACAAACGCCCATATTCTTTACTGGGGTTGTTGGGATTCAATTGAGTCGATTCGATATCATAGCGTAAATTTTCCCCCATCCAATACTTTCCACCTAACTCTACAATGGGATACACTTCATTGTCTCTGACATCGTACATCCAAGTTGATTCGGCATTTAGACCATTCAACTTATTGTAATTAACCCCTTCATAAAAATAAGCATCAATGGTATCATTCTCTTGACAGCTTACTAAAAACAGGGGTATAAGGATTAATAATAATAAGATTTTATTAGTGTTCTTCATAATTGATAACGTCTAAATAGTATAGTATGGCTTTTATTTTTGATGTTTCAATTGGAGGGTTTATGAACTTCTTTTTATCCTAACTTATAAAACCTTACTCTCTTGCTTTTTAAGACGATCAAGGGACATTATACAAATATTTTTATTTCGTATAATCGTAAAAACAAGCAGCAAGAATCTAAAAATCACAGACATGAGTTTGGCGTTTGGGGATCACTGTCAATGATTATCAGAAATGAGTTGATAATAAGTTAAAAATGTTACTTTAAATAACTCTAAGGTTATCAATGACAATCACTATTTATTAAGGTAAATAAAAAAGTCAAAAAAATAAACTTTCTACTTCTTTTTCCACTTTAATAGCAACGAATTTAATAAAAAAGATAAAAACACTTAACACTGTTAATCAACACTTTAAACTTTTTCATTTCAACAATAATCCAATATAATTGTTTTATTTTTTGCTAAAACGATAGGATAGAATATGTATTTCATATTTTTTTATCGACTTTTGTAGCTCTAAAATATTTTTAAGTACCTAAATCCTTGATTTTTGTCAAAGGTTTTTGTACAAGATCAAAGTATTTGAATTCAAATACTGTTGAATTTTTATCATCAAATATGAAAATTATTATTGCAGGTGCAGGTGCAGTTGGATTTCACCTAGCGGAGTTGTTATCTAAAGAAAACCAAGATATTACTCTAATTGATTATAACAGTAGAGTATTAGAACATGCTGCTACTCACCTAGATGTAATGACCCTAAAAGGAGATGCTACCTCTACGAGTGTCTTAAAAGAAGCTCAAGCAAGCACAGCCAATCTTTTTATTGCGGTTACTACCTCTGAATCAACCAACTTATTATTGGCCATTTTGGCCAAACAAGCAGGAGCGCAAAAAACTATTGCTCGTGTCAATAATCCTGAATATTTTGAAGCTGCTCAATTGGAAAGCTTTCAATCTCTAGGTATTGATTCGCTTATTTCTCCGCAACTACTCGCCGCTCAAGAGGTTGAACGCTTGCTAAATCAAGGTTCTTGTACGGATGTATTTGACTTTGAGAATGGTAAAATTTCTGTTGTTGGGTTTACCTTAGACAATACCTGTCCATTGATTAACAAGACCATATACGAAATAGACCAAGCCAATTCTGATTTCAATTTTAGAGGGGTTTCTATCTTAAGAGGTTACCAAACTATTATTCCTCATGGTAGTACGATTCTAGAAAAAGGAGATCATTTGTACATTGCGGCAGAACACAAAAATATAGACAAAGCTCTTAATTTTGCTGGTAAGCAACTAAAACCGATTAAACGGGTTATGATCATCGGAGGAACCCCTTTGGCTTTGCAAACCGCACGATTGCTTGAAAATCAATATGAGGTATCTGTTATTGTTCCTGACAAAGAAATAGGAAAACGTTTTGTAGAGAAATTGCACCACACCTTGGTTATTCATGCAGATGCTAGCAATATTGACGTTCTGAAAGAAGAAGGGCTTGCTAGAATGGATGCTTTTGTTGCTTTGACACCAAACTCAGAGACAAATATTATTACAAGCTTAATGGCAGAAGAATTAGGCATTTATAAAACAATTGCTCTAGTAGAAGATGTGAACTATACTCACATTTCCAAAAACATTGGGGTAGATACCATTATTAATAAAAAACTTATTGCTGCCAACAAAATATTCCGATTCATACGAAAAGGAAAAATCAAGGAAATCATCAGCTTGAATGGTGTTAATGCTGAAATTATAGAATTTGAGGTGCACAAAAAGAATCGACTGTTAAAACACCCTATCAAAGATTTGCACCTGCCTCAAAAGTCAATTATTGCAGGAGTTGTTCGAGGCAATGAAAGTCATATTCCTGACGGAGATTTTATGTTTCAGATTAATGATAAAGTAATTGTTTTTGCACAACCAGAAGCTATTCATCAAGTAGAAGAATTATTTAAGTAATGATTGATTTCGGTACAATTTCAAATGTAGTTGGTGTTTTATTAATCAGCTTAGGCTGTTTTATGCTAACAGCGCTCCCCTTTTCTTGGTATTTTGCTAGTGGGGATGCTCTAGCCATATTGAGTGCAGCAGGACTGACCATTGTCGTTGGCGGTTTGTCTTGGTTGTATAAATTCAAAACAAAAGAAAATGTTGGCAAACGAGAAGGATATTTAATTGTTGTGATAGGATGGCTCTGTATGTCCTTATTCAGTATGTTCCCTTACTTGTTTAGTGGTGTATTTAATACCTTTAGCGATGCTTTTTTTGAGAGTGTTTCTGGGCTCACCACAACGGGAGCCTCTGTTCTGAACGATATTGAAGCGGTTCCTTATGGGATTCTATTTTGGCGGAGTTTAACCCAATGGATTGGCGGTATGGGAATTATTGTCTTGATGGTCGCTATTTTTCCTCTATTAGGCATTGGTGGCGTCGAGTTATTTGTAGCAGAAGCCCCAGGTAGTTCCTTAGAAAAAATACACCCTCGGATCAAAGAAATTGCCAAACGCCTGTGGTATATCTACGCAGGCTTAACAACACTACTTACTTTTATCTTATGGGCTTTGGGCATGACCTTCTTTGATGCTATCAATCATGCGCTGACAACAATGGCAACAGGAGGTTTTTCTACCAAAAATGCTAGCGTAGCGCACTTTACGAGTCCTGCCATACAGTATACTATTCTAATTTTTATGTTCCTCGCAGGAATCAATTATACGGTTCTGTATTATGGCTTGGTTGGAAAGTTCAAAAAGGTTTGGGGAAGCGATGAATTCAAGACCTATATTATTTTAGTTTCTATTCTTATTGTTGGAGTAACGTCTACTATTTATTGCTCCACCAACTATAGCTTTGAGCAATCGTTTCGAGATGCTACTTTCCAAATTGTTTCTATCATAACAACAACAGGTTTTGCCTCTGCAGATTATACCTCTTGGACACCAGGACTCAGTTTATTGTTTTTCTTTTTGTTGTTTGTTGGTGCTTGCGCAGGATCTACTAGTGGCGGAATAAAACTAATTCGACACCTAGTGTTTTTTAAGAATTCTTTTTTAGAATTCAAACGCTTACTCCATCCTAACGCCATTATTAGAACCAAAATAGATGGTCGAATTGTCCCCTCTACCGTGATGACACATATCTTGGTGTTTTTATTGCTTTACTTGATGTTGTTCTTCTTTGGTTCCTTAGTAATGGTGATCATTTTGAATGATTTTGACCGTCCTTTGTTGTCTGCCATTAGTTCGGTAGCGACATCCTTAGGAAACGTAGGACCAGCTTTGGCTGATTTAAGCCCTGTAGATAATTTTGCGGCGGTTCCTGCTTCTGGAAAATGCTTTTTGACGTTCTTAATGTTATTAGGTCGCTTAGAATTATTTACGATTCTAGTCATCTTCACACCTTATTTTTGGAAAGCCAATTAAGGGCATTTTATCAGGTATAAATCAGCTTGTCGCAATAGATAAGAAAAAAAACTACTTATATAGATCGCTTTAAAACCTTATTTAAAAATAGTAAAACTTCAATAGTATTTGTATATTGCACATAGATAAATACTATTTAGAGTCCTTTTTTTAATTATACACACATCCAATTTAATTCCCTACCACAAAAGGACTTTGCTATGATAACATACTAATATTAAATGGGAACAGAAGTTAAAAGCTTTTGGAACGAGCGTTGGGTTAAAATCCAATGCAAAGCTCCTACAAAGCAAAAAGATTACTATTTTTCTGATTATGGGCGCATCAAAAGCGTTGATAAATTAACAGAAAAAGAAACCTTGCTGAAAGGGTCAATTACCATACAAGGCTATCGCCAAGTAAATATGAAACTCCAAGATAATCTTAGGCAAGGTTTTTACATTCACAAATTAGTCGCTCAAGAATTTTGTGTGCGAAAAAGCGAAGAAGCTAAATTTGTTGTTCACTTGGACCGTGATAATCTCAACAATCATTACGAAAACTTGAAATGGTTAACACAACGAGAAATGACGGATTTTCAAATCGAGAACGGTGTTTACAAACCAGAAAATCGAAAACGCCCTTCTCATTGCAAAATGAATCCTGATCGTGTTCGATTGTTAAAAAGACGCTTAAAAGAAGGTAAAACAAAGAAAAAAATCTTAGCTAAGAGCTTTGGTATTACCGTAGAACAACTCCGCAAAATTGAAAAAGGTATCGATTGGAAATATGTTACCTTAGATGACGACGAATAAAAAATGCTTGTATAATAATCCGCTATGCCACGAGGTATTTAGCGGATTATTTTTTAAGTATAAAATGTTTTTTTTAATATGAAAACATTGAGATAATCGCTTAATGTCGAACAAATCTCCTCCTAATTCTCACGATCTCTACTAAGATAGCAACTCCTAGCATAAACGTATACAGAGCTATTAAAATCGAAATAGGGGTTTGAGCTTCTCCTGGAGACCAATCCAAACAAAAGATGATAAGAAAACATACTGCTGAAAAGATAGGAGCAGACAAACCTATCTTTTGTTGTTCTGGGAAATGCAACTTACGAGCCACAATATAGACTACCAAACCAATCAAAGAACCAATAGGTCCTGTTCCTATAATTGTTTCAATATCATCTATAGCCAATACAGTAGCGAGTGCCCCAAATCCCCCAAGGACAAGCATTCCTCCTATAACGATGCGTTTGTGTTTAATCGAAATCTCATTTTCCTCAACAGGGAGTTCATCTAATATTTCTTGCATGTTTTCTTTTAAACGAAAGTAAGTGAGAACAAAATAAATTAATCATCAATTGGGGTATTTTTAAACTACTAATTTTGCCCTTCTACTTAAATGACTAATGAAGCTATATTAAAATGCAAATTATCGACCTTAAAAGATCTATAATTTGCATCGTTTGTTGTAGTATTCATCTTATTTAACTGTAATCTCTTGCTCTAAAGTAGGATCAAATAAACCAACTGTTTCTTTTACATCCACTTCTCCTTTAAAAAAGAACCTCACCCCTTTTATCTTCGCACTTTCAGGGCTATCTACTCCCCATTCTTTGAGAGACTCTACCAAATCCATGTCATCGACAAAAAACGCACAAGTGCGTACTCCACCAGACTCTATGCTTTCTGGAAATTTATTGTAATCATCTCCATTTGCAATATCTGTACACTCCTCCTCTCCCAAAATAATCTCTTCTTCCATTCCATCATCGTCTTCTCGCTTGGCATAAAAAGTCCCCGTAGCTCCTACCACCGTAATTGCACTGTCAGCTTTGATTCTCAATGTGGCTTTAATCATTGGGTCATTAAAAGGAAATGGATTTTCAATCCATCGGTAATCTAACTCAACCCCTGTCTTTCCGACCATTTTTTTCATCTTATCAAAAAATCCCATTCTATTTTTGTATTTAGTGTTAACGTAAAGTGTTCATTGTAAGCAACCGATAGAAATTACCACAAATTGACGCATATCCTTCAACAATATAAACAGCCGTCATTTGTCCTACTCTCAATCTTCTTTTGTACTAATTTTCTATCTTTAAATATACACTTTTTAAGATAAAAAAAGTTTCCTTAACTATTTTTACAAAAAAGACCTTCACTGACAACAAAGCTATACTTTTCATTACTAATAGCTTAAATATTAAAAAGTTTAAATTACAATTGTTTTACCCTTTTTTTACACAAAAAACATTTAGCCTTCTTTACATTCTAAAATACTTTAACTATATTTAATTATTCCTATCTTACTTTACTGAAGGTAATTTTCACCTCCCCCTCCCTTTTAAAAAACCAAATAGAATCGATTAACTGATGTTTTATAACATTAGTATAACCATTCATTTTTGGAGATGTTTATACAGAGATTTCTATTGGTATTTTTTTTGGTTCTTGGATGCTTATGCAAAGCATCTACACACCCCCTTACACCAAGAATTGAGCAGTTAAAGAAAGATATTACGAAACTGACTTACGAACATCAATTCAAAGATGCACAGATATTAGTCCTAGAATATCTAAAGCAGGATGATCTAAAACCTGTCGAAATTTTTTATGGCTATTTTTTACGAGCAGACATCCGAAAATCGGCAGGAAAGTCAAAGGAAGCGATTCGACTACTGTTAGAATCTAAAGAATACCTCGAACCAATCAAGGACAAAGCTATTTTTGAGTCTTTGATTTATGGAAATGTTAGTGAGTGCTATTTTAACTTACACAATCATATCAAAGCAAAAGAGTATGCACTTCGATCCATCGAAACTAGTCCTAATAAAAGCCTCCGAGGAAATGGTCATGCGGTTAACAATCTTATTTTAGGATATAGTAACTACAAAGAAAAAAACTATTCCCAAGCCCTTTATTCTTACCAAGAAGCCATTAAGCAATATAAATTATCGGGAGACATCTGCGAGTTTCCTCTATGTTACAACCGAATCGCTGCCATATACTGGGAACAAGGTAAACTTGATCTTGCGCAAGCAGCTCTACAAAAATCTTTTTATATCAGCGATTCTTGTGATATTGATCAATATCGCTTGTTATATTATTCGGCTTTATTGGAATATTACAAATATCAAAAAAACTATAAGAGGGCACTAGAATTGTCAGATACCATTGCACAATTAAATGCCGTCATCTACAATCAACGACAAGAGGAACAGTTGCACGACTTGGAGATAAAGTACGAAATGGAGCTGACTCAAAAGGAAAATGAACACTTAAAAAAAAGTGCTCGAATCAAAGAGAGTGACAATCAGTTTCAGTTTATGGTGCTGATTAGTTCTATCCTTGGTTTGCTAATTTTATTAATTTTGGGACTCTCTATGCTAAGAATTCGAAACAAAAAAAATAGTTTACTCAGCAATCAATTGAAAAAAATTGAAGTTCAAAATAAAGAACGAGAAGTACTACTCAAAGAAATCCATCATCGAGTAAAAAATAACCTCCAAGTTATTACAAGCCTTTTGCATCTCCAAGCCAATCAAAATAGTGATCATAGCATTCAGAATCTATTCAAACAAAGCCAATATCGAATCAATACAATGGCAATGGTTCATGAAATGCTCTATCAATCCGACAACCTTTCTAAAATTCAGTTGAAAGCATACCTCGAAGAACTAACTTATTCTCTAATTGGCTCCATCAAAGACGAACAGCAAACTATTGTAGCTCAAATTGAAATTCCTGAAATCATTCACTTGGGTCTAGATACTGCTATTCCTCTTGGGCTCCTCTGCAATGAAATTATTACCAATGCGTTGATCCATGGTATCCCTAAAGGAGAAAATGGCAAGTTATACATTCGTATAAAAGAATTGGAGACACCTTCCTTTATTTTATATATTGGTGACAATGGAGTTGGTTGTCCCAAAGATTTAACGTTAGCTAAAATTAGCACGCTTGGACTGAATTTGGTACAAAAATTAGTTCGTCAGCTCTCTGGAGATATTCAAAAAGATAGCTCTAAAAAAGGTTGTCACTACATTATTACCTTTCAAGAAGTGGAGTAATAAATCATAAAAATGATTATATTGAGTCATCACGAATCTACAAAACACTCAATTAATCTTCTATGAAATTCTACAGCAAAAAAAATCTACATTTCCTTCTAAACGATGTTTTTCAAATTGAGTCTCTATCTCAATATCCTTTTTTTAAAGATCACAATATAGAGACTTACACCATGGTTTTGGACGCTTGCACAGATTTATCTACCCAAAAACTTCGCCCTATTTTAACTGAAATGGATCGCAACGCCCCTGAATTTACGGATGGACGCATCAAAGTGCATCCTGCTATGAAAGAATTAATGCAGGCGTTTGGAAGTGGTGGCTGGATCAACTCTCCTCTATCCTACGAAGAAGGCGGTCAGCAGATGCCTTATATGATTTTTAATGCTACTTTATTCATTATGGGAGCAGCCAACTACTCTGCGACGGTCTATCCTTTTTTGTCTGCTGGGGCAGCGAACCTTATCCGAAGCTTTGGTACACCAATACAAAAAGCCACTTACCTAGAAAAAATGTACAACGGCACTTGGCAGGGAACGATGGCCCTGACAGAACCTGAAGCAGGAAGCTCCCTAGGAGACATTACAACATCTGCTGAACCTACTGATCATGGGTATTACAAAATAAAAGGACAAAAAATATTCATTTCCTGTGGCGATCATGATGGAGTAGAAAATATTGTTCACCTGATGCTAGCAAGAATCAAAGGTGCCCCCAAGGGTTCGAAAGGTATTTCCTTATTTATTGTTCCTAGAATGCGTCCTGATGCCGATGGTCATTTAGAATTTAATGACGTTACAACAGGTGGTATTTTTCACAAAATGGGTTACAAAGGTGCTCCTATTGCGCATATTATTACAGGAGAACAAGACGACTGTAGAGGGTACTTGGTTGGCGAGGCTAATAAGGGGTTGTTCTGTATGTTTCAAATGATGAACGAAGCTCGAATTGCCGTTGGTTTTAATGCCGCATCAATTGCTTCAGCCGCATACTACGCGGCTCTCCAATATTGTCGTGAACGCAGTCAAGGAAGACGGATTGGGAGCAAATCTACTCAACAATCTTTGATCATTGAGCATGCTGATGTAAAACGAATGTTACTCTTTCAACGTTCCGTTGTAGAAGGTAGTTTAAGTTTATTAATGGAGTGTTCTCGGTATGCTGACTTGGTTCGAGTGACAAAAGGTGAAGAACAACAGAAGTATGATGCCTTATTGGGTTTGTTAACTCCTGTCGCCAAATCCTATCCTTCTGAAATGGGTTGTTTGAGCACAAGTGCTGCAATTCAGTGTTTGGGGGGCTATGGTTTTACAGAGGACTTTTTGCCAGAACATTTTTATAGAGAGGCTAGAATTCATCCAATACACGAAGGAACAACGGCTATTCATGGCATGGATTTGTTGGGTCGAAAAATTGCCAAAGATCAGGGTGCTACCCTACGACTTCTAATCGCTGAAGTGACTACCACAATCGAAAAAGCGTTTGCAGTTGAATCCCTGCAAAAATATGCGAATGACTTAAAAACTACTTTGGAGAAATTAGTCGATACAACTATGAATTTGAGCATGCTTGGGATGCAGGGACAACTAGAAGCCTTTCTTTCCGATGCAACGCTTTACCTAGAAACTTTTGGCACTGTTGTCATTGGCTGGCAATGGCTCAAACAAGGATTGGTTGCTACTCAAAAACTTGATGCGAATGAGGATGCATTTTACCAAGGTAAGTTATATACCATGGAATATTTCTTTGAGTATGAACTCCCCAAAACTAGGGGCTTACTCAAAACGCTAAAAAGCCAAACTAGTGTGACCGTCGATATTCAAGATGGACATTTTGATTAGTGTTTATAGAAATTTAACTGGTACAATAAAAACATGAGTCATCCCGAATTTTGTAATAGAGCAAAGAGAGAAAAAATACAAACGGAGATGGCAGCTCTAAGACGGTAAATCGGTATGGAAGTATTTCTATACCGATTTCCTGTTCGATGTCCCCAGTTTCGGAGGAAAAGGTTGACCCAAGTTCTCCAATTTCGAAGTAGAGTTAAAAGAAAATCATAAACCAAAGCAACGATAGCTAATAACTTAAGCTTGTTTTCCCAAAACCACAATCTAGGAGATTCCATTGCTAACTCTGTTTTACAGAAACGAAAAGATTGCTCAATTTCCCAGCGATGCATATAGCTATTCGCCATTTCCCAAGCAGTTCTGGCATTTGTAATGATTACAGAAGTCAGAAAATAAATAGGAGGAGTCTGTCTTTTTTTGTCTCTAAGAATAACTAAATATAAGGGAATATCGGGTAACTCTGGATGAAAGACTTCTCCCCATGCTATAGTTGCAGAACGTTGCTCTTTTCGTTCCTTGTCATAAATTAATCTAGGTTTTTTTCCTTTAAATGAACGGGCTAATAAATGTGTTTTCTTCTTTCCTTTTTTCGTAGCGATAAGTAGATGATTTTTCTTCCAACGGATCAGAAAATCTTGTTGGAAATGTAACATATGCTCTACTGTCCAGATATTTGCATATCCTCTATCCAAAACATGTAGAACTCCTGTATTTAATTCCTTTTTTAATCGTTTTAGCATACGAAAAATGATATTAGTAGCGAGTTCTTTATGCTTGCCTCTTGTTGTCCACCAAGTCATTTGACAAACACTTGGCACTCCTCCTAGGCAAGACAACATCGTAGCTGTCCACTTATAGCCAGGGACACATATTCTGCTACTTGGTGGTCGGTAAAAACCGCGTTTAATTTTTGTTAATCGCTTGCCTTTACTACTCCAGACACTACACAATCCTTCACTCCACCAACTTTCTGGCTTTTCTAAACGAGAATCATCCCATAACAACAAAGGGCGTTTTCCTTCTTTTTGCAAGCTGGCAATACGCTCTTTTGTCTTCTCAAACAAATAGTCTTTTATTAACTTGTGTTCCCATTTTTTGCTCCTTAACAAGTTGCTTATTCGCTTTGTCCCTGCTGGTGCCTTCCGAAATCCACAAATGTACCCGCCTAACTCACTTAAAAGTAAACCGCTACTCTTATTTCTTAATATCAGTATGGAAATGAATAGATTATAAAATGTTCTAACCAAACGGCTATCTATTTGCTCATCTAGTTTTATCAGTAATCCTTCTAAGTATTTAGAACTTTTTTTCAAAAGAAAATTGTCGGCACCATTTATTTTTCCTTTTTCTATTTTATCTTGTAAGTATGTTTTATACATAAAAAAACTCTTGTCGTTTTGGAATTGTCGTTAATCCCAAATTTACGCAAGAGTTTTTATTTTTTTGTCATCTCATAAATTCGGGATGACTCATGTTTTTATACCAGTATTTGTCAATTAATCCTTATTTCGATGAAGCAAAAACCGCCGAATAACAAAGCCTAGTACTGTAACCAAAGGAATCACTAGTAGCTTTTTTCTACTAGTACAATACTAGATCGCTACTTTTTTGAATATCTTGCTAATATTTTCTTTTAGGACAATACTTTAATAGTTTGTATTTGAAATTTTCATTTCGCTTCATAAACTCGATTCGCCCAGAAGTTTTTTCAACAAAAGTACTATCATATGAACAGGTAATTATGCAATTTATATAATTATCATTCTTATTCATCTGCCAACTTGTATATACTGGCTTTGCTAAATGATTTTTAACATCAATCCTAACAGCTGTTTTATAATCCATCAAAGTTATCATTTGATTATCCTTATCACAAGATTTTATAAAATACTGTCCTAAACAACAGCAGCAATTCTAACGATAAACAGAATTATATGATAAAATAAGATTTAAGTTCATTGAAAAAGGAACGTACATTTACTAAAAAGTAAACGATGTACGACAAATTAGTAGAAATAGTATCCAAAGAGTTTCACCAAGTTCCAGACCATCGAAAAGGACATACAGAATATTTGCTACATGATTGTTTAATGGGAGCATTTGCTATGTTTGGTCTAAAAGATCCATCATTATTGAGTTTTATAGATAATGCCATTCATCGTAAGGACAATTTAGAACAAGTCTTTAAAATTAGTAAGCTTCCAACAGATAATGGGATGCGAAAAATTTTAGATGCTGTCCAACCATCTGTTTTTCAACCTACTTTTAAAACAATCTTTGAACATTTGGAAAGGCTCAAAATACTCGAAAGTAGAAGATACTTAGACCAACATTTGCTAGTAAGTGTTGATGCCACAGGTACATTTTCTTCCAATAAGATTGGTTGTTCTCAATGTTTAACAAAGAAAAGAAAAAATGGTACAATAGAACATCATCACCAATTGTTAGCAGCGAGTGTAGTTCATCCTAATTTCAAGACCGTTTTTCCTGTTTTTGGAGAAGCAATAACGCGGCAGGATGGTTCAAAAAAGAATGATTGTGAACGAAAGGCATGTAAACGATTATTTCCACATTTACGCAGCATACTGCCAAAAGAAAAGATCTTAATTCTTTTAGATGCTTTATATGCTGATGGTCCAACTATTAAAGCACTTCAAGCACAAGATATCCAAATGGATTACATCATAGTAATCAAGGAAGGATATGTTTTGGAACAAGTTAAGCAACTTAGAAAAAAGGATAGTTTGCATCAGTGTCAATACCAGAAAAATGAAAAGACTCTGTGTCGATACAGGTGGGCATCTAACCTCATTCTAAATGGCGCAAACCAAGATATTATCGTAAACTATTTAGAATACGAAGAATATGATTTAGAAAAAGATAAAGTGGTTTATTCCAATAAGTGGATTACCAACCTAACTTTGACTAAATCAAATGTTTCATCTATTGCCACAGCTGGAAGAGCACGTTGGAAAATTGAAAATGAGACATTTAACACCTTGAAGAATCAAGACTACAATTTGGAACATAATTATGGTCATGGAAAATTCTACTTATCAACAGTATTTGCTTTGATTATGCTATTAGCATTTTTTGTTGACCAGATTACAAGGGCTGTTGATGAAAGTTTTGAACAAGCCTTAAAAGAAGCAAAAACATTGCGTGATTTAAGGCAGAAAGTTCGAGTACTCTTTGATTTTATTCCTACTATTTCAATGAACTTAATCTATCAAATAATCGCTAGAAAGGTCAATATTCGACCTCAATTAGAATAGCTATTTGATATTATTATTATTTAATATATTTTCTTACATCGTTAGAATTGCTGAAGGGATGATGAACCTCTAACTGATCTCGTAAACTCTTTACCGCATGGATTTTATAACGCTCTGTACTACTTGGATAGCAATGTCCTAAGCGTTCTTGAACCTCTAATAAAGGACTACTTTCTAACCAATGGACAATAATACTCGTTCGCCAATGCTCCAAGTTTTGAAGCTTGGGAAGCTGCTTTTTTATTCCTTTTTGTAGTTTTGTAATGCTATTATTTAGCCGTTTAGATTATCCGCCACTAACAAATAACTGATTCGTGTAATACTGCAATAGCTGCGGACGTGTACTTATTAAATATTCCTGTAATCCAACCACTTGCAAAGCTGTTAAGGCTAAGGTTCTACTTTTATTCCGACCCACTTTTGGAACATTAATCAAGGCTTTCTCTAAGTCTAGATGCTCTAGTTCTAAAGCCTTAATCTCTCCAACTCGCAAGGCTTGATAATGGATAAAGCCTAAGATTAAATGATTTCGTTTTTGATAAATACTTTCTTTGCTAAAGTTAGTTAAAACAACTTCTAAGTCACTTATTTCCAAAGGTTCTAAGATCGGTTTTCTACCTTGTCGCTTTACTCTAAATCCTTTAACTGGATTCGCTTGATTTGGTAATAAATACCTAAGTACAGGACAAAAGTTTTAATTCCTGAAATAAAGTTAAAAAGTTAAGTAAACGTTCTTTGATATAATCTAAGCCAATTCTAAAAATACTAAAGAGTTTAGCTTTTCGAGTTTTTAGTTTTTTTATTGGAATTTTACCCCCTCTTTTGATTAACCATTCTCCTGTTTTATAAGACCAAACAAAGGCTATTGCAACAAGAAATAGTAGACTGGATAATCTAGATGGTGCTGTTACATGAGTATCCTCAAAATTAAATCCTCTTGTTTTACAAGCTGAGAAAAAAACTTCGATTCCCCAGCGTTCTTGATAAATTCTTTTACCTTTTGAAATAGGTTTGTTACTTATCAAAATAAGCCATTCAGATTTACCTAGTTTCTGACCTCCAATATAAAGTTGGTGCTTGAAAAGTATTCTTTGTTTTCTCAAAGCTTTAAAAGTTGATTGGCTAAAGTATTTGCCAACTTTTACTTCTTTTATTTGTCCAAACTTTCGCATCAAACTGTTACTTCGGATTCTAATAATAAAAATTAAAGGCAAAGATTTTAAATAGCTTATCCATTGATTACCAATAAACTCACGGTCTGCTAACAAATATTTGATTTGCCCTTTTTGCTTTATTGTTAAATGACTCATCAAGCTTTGCATTAAATCTATCCGTTCCTGTTGAGAAGAGTTACCTCTTTTGTCTAATAGAGTCCAAATAAGTGGTATTGCTGTTCCATTATAGCTAATACCTATTAGTAAAATATTGATGTTGATTTTCCCAAATTTCCAATTGGTTCTATCAATGCTCAGAGCTACCCACTGATTACTAAAAACAATGAGTTTCCAAACTAATTGAATATAGCACTTACGACAGAATTTGTATTCTTTCATGAAACGTTGAATCCTTTTGAAATTAGATTCTCGTTTTGCAAAAGGGTTCAATACCAGCGAAAGTTGAGCATAGCTAATGCTGCTCATTTTTATTATGGAAATAACCAGCTTACTCAACATGGTCAATCGCTGACTTTGACCAGCAAAATGATCAGATAATATATCTTTAAGAACTTTTTCTGTATCTTTCATTCGGAGTTATTGAAGTTTGTAAATAGTGATTTCGCAACTACTAATTTACTAATTTTTCAATTTCTCCATTTTTTGTCCTGTACTTAGAATAAATACTTAAACACTTGCTCTATAATCAACAGCTTTCTATTGATGCTTACAGGCTTTAAGTTTCTCTTTTGAAGTGCTTGAACATAATCCAACAGTAGTTGGTAATCAATAGATTTAATACTAATATTCAACTGATTTACAAAGCTTTCAAAGTCCAACCATTCTAAATGATAAGAGGTCGCTGTGCTTGATTTATACAAACTTTGTAGATAGGTTTTTATCTTCATAATTGGAGGATTTTAAATGCACATAGATTTGAGTAGAGTCTAGGGTCTGATGCCCTAAAAATTGAGCAATCTGCTCGCTTGCCATTCCTGATGCTGCTAAATGAGAGGCTATACTATGGCGCAAAGTGTGCAAACCTGTTGGAGGTAAATCTATTGTTTTTAACAAGCTTACAAAACTCTTGTAAAGCGTTTGTTTGCCTAGCTTTCTGCCTCGATTACTCAACAAAAAATAAGGTGGCTCTTTCTCTTTAATCAAGAGTGGTCTAATCTGTTGTTGATAATAATAAAAATCTGCTTGTAACTGCTTGGTCATCGGAACTAAACGGCTTTTCTTTGTCTTAGTTTTTCGCACTTGCAGCAAGCTTTTATCCCACCATAAATCACTCATTTCTAAGTTGACCGCTTCACTTCTTCGCAGTCCACAACCATAACAAAGCCCTAACAGCACTCGATTTCTATACCCCATCAAGGTTTCATCACAAGCCTCATAAAGTTCTTTAATTTGCTGCTTACTAAAGATTTGTAAAACCTTCGTTTCGGATTTCAGACGAGTTATTTTATAATAAAAATCAACTTGATTAATCTTGTTTAAATACTGCTGTAACAAGTCCAAAGCATGAGCGATTTTATTTAGATGATTGCTACTCAATGCCCCTGCTCTACGTTCGTTCTTTCTTCTTTTACAATGCTCCATAAAAGCTTTAAAATCCGTCGGTTGCCAGTCTTTTAACTCCTTCTTTTGCTGCTCTTGATAATGCAAAAATTCTCGAACCAAAGTTGGCAGATTGTAACAAGTACTTTCACTATATCCCAAGGCTATTAACCAACTTCTAAAAGCTTGTTCTAAGGCTTGATAGCTTGTTGTTTTTAAGATTAATTTTTTCATACCCGCTCACCCTTTTGCCTAGTTACATAGTTAATATTGATAACAAGTTATCTTTCAGTTGATTAACTAGCCACCAAAGGTTTGTAGTTACTACATAATTAGTTAACTTCCTTATTTTTAATAGATTGTAGAACTTTGTCTAATACTTTAGATAAGTCTTGACGCATTTTATCATAATCATCAGACGCATTGAGTAGATATTTAAAACCATTGTGGCGACTTCCTCCGAGTATTTCTACCAAACCATATTGGCGTAAGATATACAGATATTTAGTTAGCGTACTTGGAGCGATTCTAATACTTTTGCGAACTTCCTTGCCTGTAAAACTCTCTAATTTATTTGCTTGCATCCACTTTTTAAGCTTCTCCAAAAACTGCCGTACTCCCCAACTCAACTCATCACTTTTGGACAACAAAACATCTTTCATTAATTTGTTCGCCCACTCAATATCTTCTATCGTCGTTTCTATATATTTTGTACCTGATTGACTCGTTTTCATTACTCTTTGGTGTTGATGATAGAACGTTATCACTTCAATAAATTTCAGATAATGCGCATTCGTTCTCAAAGGCTTAAAGACCTTCTCAGGCAAGATTAACTGTTCTGCATAAGGATTCACCACTTTTATAGGCTTTAACAACATCTGCACATCTTTAAATAAATCCTTGATTTTCTGTTGTTCCAACTCATTTATTTTCCCTGCCGAGGCTTTACGCTGCGCAGCCATCACAGCCTCTTTGTGCGCCTTCGATTCATTTCTATATAAGAGCAAGCAGCGGTTTGCATTATCCTCGTATATCTTTTCTCTTGTTGTACAACCTGCCAGCAATTCTAACGATGTAAGAAAATATATTAAATAATAATAATATCAAATAGCTATTCTAATTGAGGTCGAATATTGACCTTTCTAGCGATTATTTGATAGATTAAGTTCATTGAAATAGTAGGAATAAAATCAAAGAGTACTCGAACTTTCTGCCTTAAATCACGCAATGTTTTTGCTTCTTTTAAGGCTTGTTCAAAACTTTCATCAACAGCCCTTGTAATCTGGTCAACAAAAAATGCTAATAGCATAATCAAAGCAAATACTGTTGATAAGTAGAATTTTCCATGACCATAATTATGTTCCAAATTGTAGTCTTGATTCTTCAAGGTGTTAAATGTCTCATTTTCAATTTTCCAACGTGCTCTTCCAGCTGTGGCAATAGATGAAACATTTGATTTAGTCAAAGTTAGGTTGGTAATCCACTTATTGGAATAAACCACTTTATCTTTTTCTAAATCATATTCTTCGTATTCTAAATAGTTTACGATAATATCTTGGTTTGCGCCATTTAGAATGAGGTTAGATGCCCACCTGTATCGACACAGAGTCTTTTCATTTTTCTGGTATTGACACTGATGCAAACTATCCTTTTTTCTAAGTTGCTTAACTTGTTCCAAAACATATCCTTCCTTGATTACTATGATGTAATCCATTTGGATATCTTGTGCTTGAAGTGCTTTAATAGTTGGACCATCAGCATATAAAGCATCTAAAAGAATTAAGATCTTTTCTTTTGGCAGTATGCTGCGTAAATGTGGAAATAATCGTTTACATGCCTTTCGTTCACAATCATTCTTTTTTGAACCATCCTGCCGCGTTATTGCTTCTCCAAAAACAGGAAAAACGGTCTTGAAATTAGGATGAACTACACTCGCTGCTAACAATTGGTGATGATGTTCTATTGTACCATTTTTTCTTTTCTTTGTTAAACATTGAGAACAACCAATCTTATTGGAAGAAAATGTACCTGTGGCATCAACACTTACTAGCAAATGTTGGTCTAAGTATCTTCTACTTTCGAGTATTTTGAGCCTTTCCAAATGTTCAAAGATTGTTTTAAAAGTAGGTTGAAAAACAGATGGTTGGACAGCATCTAAAATTTTTCGCATCCCATTATCTGTTGGAAGCTTACTAATTTTAAAGACTTGTTCTAAATTGTCCTTACGATGAATGGCATTATCTATAAAACTCAATAATGATGGATCTTTTAGACCAAACATAGCAAATGCTCCCATTAAACAATCATGTAGCAAATATTCTGTATGTCCTTTTCGATGGTCTGGAACTTGGTGAAACTCTTTGGATACTATTTCTACTAATTTGTCGTACATCGTTTACTTTTTAGTAAATGTACGTTCCTTTTTCAATGAACTTAAATCTTATTTTATCATATAATTCTGTTTATCGTTAGAATTGCTGACAACCTGCAAAACATATCGGTCCTTTTACATATACTTTTTGAGTCGTCAACTTCCCTTTATAATCTTTCACGGGTATATCTCGGCTCAACTCCCCTTTGCTTTTTAACTCTCGCAAAGCATAATTAGCCTCTTCACTCATGCCATCCATATCCTCGATCAAAAACAAACTATGTTCTAATGCCCCATCTGGATAATAATACATCGCATTATCTGATAAACTGGTAATGCTCATAATTTCCTGTTCTGGGATCAGCTCCGCAATCGTTTCTTGTAAATGCGTTTTGCCACTTCCACTACTACCTAAACTAATGATGTGCAAAGGCTTTGACAACTTTCTAGAGCTAAAACACAAGTACATAATCATCGCACTCATGCGCTCGCCAACAACCCCCACCTTTCCTAAATCATCCCACGTATGTTGCATCAAGTTTTCAGCTTTTGCATAATCCAAGGCTATTTTTTTTCGCCCTGGACTCAAGACTCTTGCTTCAACTTGGTTCTCCTCTCCTGCTCCCTGCTCTCGACTTCTATACAATTCTAGATTTTCAATCAGATCTGCAAACAACAAGCGAAGCTCCTGCATGGGTAATTCAAATTCTTCTTGCACTCGTTTGACCAAACCTCGAACCTGTCCACTATGGTATAAGTTCAAGCTTTGGCGCAACTTATCCAAGGCGTTGCGCTTGGGTTTTCTGGTCAATCTCAAGGTGCAAGTCAGCTTGTCTAATTGCTCTATATTTATACCCCCCAACACTTCTATTTTTAGCTTTTCCGTTTCATAAGTGTAATAATTTGAGTTGATTATCTTCAAGTCTAAACTTGGCTTTTCGATACATTTAAGAACGCTCGATTGCTCCAATAAATCTAAAAACAAGGCTTCGCTTAAATGATTCACCCAAAGCTCATTTACATCTGTATTGTTGGGTAATTCTACGATTTTGATAACTGTATTGGGATATTCTTTTGATAAATAATCCCCTAGCTTTTCGCTTGCCTTTTTCCCTGCATCATCCCCATCCAATAGCAAAACAATTTCTTCTAAATCTTTTAAGTTCGCTAAGGCTGCTCGATGATTGGACGTTAATCCATTCGTTCCATACAATGCCAAAACGCTGTAATTCTCTACGATGGTAGCAATATTTAACAAGCTTGCGGCATCTATAATACTTTCCGTTAAGATCACTTTTTTAGTCTCCAACTTTAGATAAGAGGGATATAAACCTGATCTATCTTTTAGGTAAAAATGCCCCTCTCCATTCACCGAACGCCCATAAAAACTAACCACTTCATTAGCAGCATTCCGCAAAGCAAAAATCAAACATTCCTTCGCCCATACTCGATGCCCTTTCCCTTGCATCGCTGGCAATAAATAAGAAACTTCTTGAGCTGCTTTGATCTGCTGATCACTCACGCTCTTCTTTTTGTGCCATCGCCCAGAGTTGTAACCAATTTCTACCCGTTCAATACCTCGTTTCGCTGCATAAGCCTTGACTTTTGAGTTTTTATAACTGCTCACAAATTCAGCCCATAGAACTTTTAAAATGTCATTGGGCTTTGTTTTTAGTTCTGGAACTTCATAATTCAACATAGATTTACATTTTAAAATAGCTTCGTGTTTGGTGCAGTTTTCTTTCTCTATTACAAATTCAATTACATCTAAACTCCTGCCATGCGTAGAGCAATTTCCACTAAAGCAATACACCGTGTTCGTTTCTGCATATACTTTCATACTTGGGGTCTTATCTTCGTGAAACGGGCAATTGATGTGTTGATTCTTGTTTATTACTATTCCGTAATGAGCTAAAACATCTTTTATGTTTAAGCCTTCCTTGATTTGGTCTATTGTCATTTTGATAGGGTTTGCAAATTCCCTTAGACGTCTAAAAAAATTTCTTTTGAAAAATAAAATTTAACTAAATTAACACTTTAGTGTGTAAATCTAATTAAAAATATCTAACAAGCCAATTTTTAATATTTTTTTTAACACTAAAAAAGTAGTATTTTTATAAAAAAGACACATTCAAAGCAAAAAATAAACACTTATGAGTGATTTTAAAAATAGATTGGCTACCTTGAGGAAGTTAAAACAACTTTCTCAGGCTGAGTTAGCAGAAAAAATTGGAGTTCATACTAATATCATTAGTCGATACGAAAGAGATTTAGCAAAACCATCTATGGAGTTAGCAGCTAAACTGTCAGAAGTATTAGAAGTTTCTTTAGATTATTTAGTTGGTAAAGTTGACCAAGAGCTTGATAAAGATATTGTTGAGCAAGTTTTAAGTTTACAACAATTACCTAAAAAAGAAAAAGAGCATATATTATTTACACTAAATGCACTTATTCGAGACGCTAAATCTAGATTTGCTTACACCTAAATTAACAATACATGATTTCAATAGAAGCTAGAAAAATCGCACTTGCTCAAGCTTTATTCGACTTGAGTGATGAAAATATTATCACAGCCATTGAACAACTTGTTTTTCAAGCCCAACAACAAGAAGATAATTGGGTTCCAACAGAAGAAGAAATTCAAGGCATCAAAGATGCTTTGAAAGAAGTTGAAGAAGGTAAATTTCATTCTGAAGAAGAAGTAAAAGAACGATTCAAAAAATGGCTAAAGTAACGGTTAAATACTCTACAAGAGCATTAAATGATTTAGAAGAAATTGAAGAATATTATAATCAATACCCTTCCAGTAAGCAAATGGGGCAAATCTTCCAGCAAGTCGAAGGCTTAAAAGTTCAGCCTCTTAGAGGTCGACCAATTCCAGAGCTGAAAGATGATAAAAATATTCGTCACGTCAATGCAGGAAATTATAGAGTGATCTATCACGTTATAGCTGAATATTTATTGATGATTCTTAGAGTTTTTCATGTTAGACGGCAACTCAATCCTAATGATGACTTAGATTTTAACAACTAAAATTCCCTTTAATTTTTGACAGACGCAGCGGCTGCCATGTAGCGAGAGCAGCGACTGGCAAATAATTAAAGTTTACAGCCGACTAGGCTGTAAGTAAAAAACGTGAACGAAAGCCCCGACAGGGCTGTATGTACCGTAAGTATGAACGAAACGAACCCGTCTAGGGCAAACAGCCTGTGGCTGTTTGGTGTAGAGAACCACTTGTGGACGGAGTGACAGGTGTGCTATAGGAAAGCTGTGATCACAGCAATAGAGCACTACATAAAAATCCCCTTCAGCTCTTGGTCGAAGGGGATTTTTTATGCAAGTATTTACCGATAGTTTTATTTTCAATTGAAAAGAATATCTGATGCCTGACAGCTCCCATAACGGTACACAAACTAAGCAGCTGTAACGCTTGTATGTGGCATACTTGACACCAATATAAGCATGAGAAGCTGCATGAAACCGAACATGGCAAACACTAGAAACATGACAGAACATAGCGACTAGCGCAGTGGTAGCCTTTTGCTACTGGCGTGGTTCTAGTCTGTTGGCTTCTGAGGTGGAATACCTTAGTCCATTCCTTTAACTGCTTCTAACTAACTTTAATAACTTTTTTAAATACGACCTTGTTTAACTCTATTATTGAAAACTCATTTCCATTCTCTAGCAAAACCCAATCAAAAGGTGGTTGATCTGTATACTTATTGTTCTTTACAGAGATAAATTTCGAAAAACTCATTTCATCCAATAATACTTTCTCTTTTGTAAAAAAGTCTGTCACTAAATTATTATCCTTTGAAGAGCATATTATACTATGGGTAGCCTTAGCCTTAGGTTTTGTCACTCTATCACTATTCACATTACAATCAGCTCCATTTCCGTATTCTTCTAAGTATTCATCCCAATCACATACATTAGATTCAACTAAGATTTCCCAATTAGCCTGTAACCAATTATTCTGATCTTCTTCTGTATCATGACTAAAAGCTAAAGTTTGTTCTTCAAAAGCTTCCCAAGAAGCATTCAAAAATTTTCTATAACCTTCTATAACTAAATTCAAGTTGTTCATAAAAATTACGATGATTTTTTACACTGTGGACAATTCTTGTGAGCCTTTCTTAATAATCTTTTTTCTCTTAATGATGGCGTTCGTTTTTTTCCTTTTCCTGCACCACCTATTCTTCTTGTACCAAAAGGTACTTTTTCAGCATTTTTCCCTTTGAAAGATGCCTGTCTCCATCCAGAAGGTGCTCTAGGTTCAGGCACGTATTCTTTCACTCTTCCCTCTGTTATATCATACTTCTTATTTCCTTTTGTTGCTTTGACTCGAGGCATTCCATCCGCAGTATGATTAATACCATCTATTTTATACCTTTGGAACAGTTTCTTTGTCCCATTTAATACACCTTTCAAGCCTTTTCCTAATAATTGTACTCCTTTTTTAGTTACAGCAAGAAAAATGCCTGTCCCTGATGCCATACTAGCATAATCCTTAGCTACCATTGCGTCTGCCATAACACCACTTGTTGGGTCTTCAAATATTCCTTCGGATGATGGGGTATGAAGCAGAGGAGTGTACCCTTTAAAGAATGGCGTTTCAATTAATTTTATAGGTTTGTCACTTTGATTATAGTATTCATTAGCTGTATGACTATAATAACCTGTAAACTCACCATTTTCACCATGATAAGAAGCATAAAATTCATGTCCATCTACAGTAAAAGACCCTAATGTATTTTTGGGATATTTTGAATAAAACTCTTCTGTGGTATAATTGCCAGAATTTAAATATAAATCTTTGGTCTTTTCTGTAATAATAATGGGATCTGAATCAGCAGGAATTGTAATTAACGAACCATCTGAAGCTGTAAGTCTAATGCTAGAGGAAGCTTCCAGACCATCTAAATCTATATTGGCAATTGAGCTATTAGAAGCAAACTGATAAGGAGTAAGCATTGGATACATCCTTGTTAATGGATCAACGCTAAGGAACTTAGCAATAGCAGGATTATACAATCTAAAGCCATAATCTTGGATAAGCTGGTCGCCCCAGTGATGGTCATTTTCCTTTCCATTAAATCCATGGCGATAATTTCCAGAGTTAAAGGATCTCCCAGGCATATCCCAACCAAAGGGGTATAACTATTTTCAACTTTTAGCACGACTTTTTCACACTAATGCAACTCTAAGATATGCCTTTTATTTGCAACTGAACTTATTTTCTATTGAAAAATAAAGTTATATAAATGCTAAAGTTTAAAAAGGGAAAGTGGTAGGTCTCGTCAGAAGTTGCCGTCCATAGCTGCGCCAGTATTTAAAATATCCTTCGCTAGTCGCTCTGTCTGTCACAGCTCTGGGCTTACCTATTCCTCGTCCTGCTAGTTCTCATCCTTATATTTTCATTTGAAAAAAGAAAAATACAAGCACTCCACTAGCCTAGTATGCGTACCGCTTGGGGAGCCGCCTAGCTGCGCTAACGCTTGCATAAAAAATGTGGCTATTCATCGTAGTAAGGTACTACTTTACTGCATAGCACTAGTCGCTCCTTACGCTTACGGTACGCCAGCCGTAAAGGCATTTTGTCCTCGTTCTTTTTATAGCCTAGACGGCTATAAGTTTTAATTCTTATTGGTCGCTGCTCTCCCTCTGTTGCAGCCACGCAACCAACAACAATTAAAAAATAAATCTATTTATTGTAAGGGATGATGAACCTCTAACTGATCTCGTAAACTCTTTATCGCATGGATTTTATAACGCTCTGTACTACTTGGATAGCAATGTCCTAAGCGTTCTTGAACCTCTAATAAAGGACTACTTTCTAACCAATGGACAATAATACTCGTTCGCCAATGCTCCAAGTTTTGAAGCTTGGGAAGCTGCTTTTTTATTCCTTTTTGTAGTTTTGTAATGCTATTATTTAGCCGTTTAGATTGTCCGCCACTAACAAATAACTGATTCGTGTAATACTGCAATAGCTGCGGACGTATACTTATTAAATATTCCTGTAATCCAACCACTTGCAAAGCTGTTAAGGCTAAGGTTCTACTTTTATTCCGACCCACTTTTGGAACATTAATCAAGGCTTTCTCTAAGTCTAGATGCTCTAGTTCTAAAGCCTTAATCTCTCCAACTCGCAAGGCTTGATAATGGATAAAGCCTAAGATTAAATGATTTCGTTTTTGATAAATACTTTCTTTGCTAAAGTTAGTTAAAACAACTTCTAAGTCACTTATTTCCAAAGGTTCTAAGATCGGTTTTCTACCTTGTCGCTTTACTCTAAATCCTTTAACTGGATTCGCTTGATTTGGTAATAAATACTTAAACACTTGCTCTATAATCAACAGCTTTCTATTGATGCTTACAGGCTTTAAGTTTCTCTTTTGAAGTGCTTGAACATAATCCAACAGTAGTTGGTAATCAATAGATTTAATACTAATATTCAACTGATTTACAAAGCTTTCAAAGTCCAACCATTCTAAATGATAAGAGGTCGCTGTGCTTGATTTATACAAACTTTGTAGATAGGTTTTTATCTTCATCATTGGAGGATTTTAAATGCACATAGATTTGAGTAGAGTCTAGGGTCTGATGCCCTAAAAATTGAGCAATCTGCTCGCTTGCCATTCCTGATGCTGCTAAATGAGAGGCTATACTATGGCGCAAAGTGTGCAAACCTGTTTGAGGTAAATCTATTGTTTTTAACAAGCTTACAAAACTCTTGTAAAGCGTTTGTTTGCCTAGCTTTCTGCCTCGATTACTCAACAAAAAATAAGGTGGCTCTTTCTCTTTAATCAAGAGTGGTCTAATCTGTTGTTGATAATAATAAAAATCTGCTTGTAACTGCTTGGTCATCGGAACTAAACGGCTTTTCTTTGTCTTAGTTTTTCGCACTTGCAGCAAGCTTTTATCCCACCATAAATCACTCATTTCTAAGTTGACCGCTTCACTTCTTCGCAGTCCACAACCATAACAAAGCCCTAACAGCACTCGATTTCTATACCCCATCAAGGTTTCATCACAAGCCTCATAAAGTTCTTTAATTTGCTGCTTACTAAAGATTTGTAAAACCTTCGTTTCGGATTTCAGACGAGTTATTTTATAATAAAAATCAACTTGATTAATCTTGTTTAAATACTGCTGTAACAAGTCCAAAGCATGAGCGATTTTATTTAGATGATTGCTACTCAATGCCCCTGCTCTACGTTCGTTCGTTCTTCTTTTACAATGCTCCATAAAAGCTTTAAAATCCGTCGGTTGCCAGTCTTTTAACTCCTTCTTTTGCTGCTCTTGATAATGCAAAAATTCTCGAACCAAAGTTGGCAGATTGTAACAAGTACTTTCACTATATCCCAAGGCGATCAACCAACTTTTAAAGGCTTGCTCTAAGGCTTGATAACTGACTGTTTTTAAGATTAATTTTTTCATACCCGCTCACCCTTTTGCCTAGTTACATAGTTAATATTGATAACAAGTTATCTTTCAGTTGATTAACTAGCCACCAAAGGTTTGTAGTTACTACATAGTTAGTTAACTTCCTTATTTTTAATAGATTGTAGAACTTTGTCTAATACTTTAGATAAGTCTTGACGCATTTTATCATAATCATCAGATGCATTGAGCAGATATTTAAAACCATTGTGGCGACTTCCTCCGAGTATTTCTACCAAACCATATTGGCGTAAGATATACAGATATTTAGTTAGCGTACTTGGAGCGATTCTAATACTTTTGCGAACTTCCTTGCCTGTAAAACTCTCTAATTTATTTGCTTGCATCCACTTTTTAAGCTTCTCCAAAAACTGCCGTACTCCCCAACTCAACTCATCACTTTTGGACAACAAAACATCTTTCATTAATTTGTTCGCCCACTCAATATCTTCTATCGTCGTTTCTATATATTTTGTACCTGATTGACTCGTTTTCATTACTCTTTGGTGTTGATGATAGAACGTTATCACTTCAATAAATTTCAGATAATGCGCATTCGTTCTCAAAGGTTTAAACACCTTCTCAGGCAAGATTAACTGTTCTGCATAAGGATTCACCACTTTTATAGGTTTTAACAACATCTGCACATCTTTAAATAAATTCTTGATTTTCTGTTGTTCCAACTCATTTATTTTCCCTGCCGAGGCTTTACGCTGCGCAGCCATCACAGCCTCTTTGTGCGCCTTCGATTCATTTCTATATAAGAGCAAGCAGCGGTTTGCATTATCCTCGTATATCTTTTCTCTTGTTGTACAACCTGCAAAACATATCGGTCCTTTTACATATACTTTTTGAGTCGTCAACTTCCCTTTATAATCCTTCACGGGTATATCTCGGCTCAACTCCCCTTTGCTTTTTAACTCTCGCAAAGCATAATTAGCCTCTTCACTCATGCCATCCATATCCTCGATCAAAAACAAACTATGTTCTAATGCCCCATCTGGATAATAATACATCGCATTATCTGATAAACTGGTAATGCTCATAATTTCCTGTTCTGGTATCAGCTCGGCAATCGTTTCTTGTAAATGCGTTTTGCCACTTCCACTACTGCCTAAACTAATGATGTGCAAAGGCTTTGACAACTTTCTAGAGCTAAAACACAAGTACATAATCATCGCACTCATGCGCTCGCCAACAACCCCCACCTTTCCTAAATCATCCCACGTATGTTGCATCAAGTTTTCAGCTTTTGCATAATCCAAGGCTATTTTTTTTCGCCCTGGACTCAAGACTCTTGCTTCAACTTGGTTCTCCTCTCCTACTCCCTGCTCTCGACTTCTATACAATTCTAGATTTTCGATCAGATCCGCAAACAACAAGCGAAGCTCTTGCAGTGGTAATTCAAACTCTTCTTGCACTCGTTTGACTAAGCCTCGAACCTGTCCACTGTGGTATAAATTCAAGCTTTGGCGCAACTTATCCAAGGCGTTGCGCTTGGGTTTTCTGGTCAATCTCAAGGTGCAAGTCAGCTTGTCTAATTGCTCTATATTTATACCACCCAACACTTCTATTTTTAGCTTTTCTGTTTCATAAGTGTAATAATTAGCGTTTACTATTTTTAAGTCTAGACTCGGTTTTTCTACACTTTTAATAACCTTAGATGCTTCCAACAAGTCTAAAAACAAAGCTTCGCTTAAATGATTCACCCAAAGCTCATTTACATCTGTATTGTTGGGTAATTCTACGATTTTGACAACTGTATTGGGATATTCTTTTGCTAAATAATCCCCTAGCTTTTCGCTTGCCTTTTTCCCTGCATCATCCCCATCCAATAGCAAAACAATTTCTTCTAAATCTTTTAAGTTCGCTAAGGCTGCTCGATGTTCTGACGTTAATCCATTCGTTCCATACAATGCCAAAACGCTGTAATTCTCTACGATGGTAGCAATATTTAACAAGCTTGCGGCATCTATAATACTTTCCGTTAAGATCACTTTTTTAGTCTCCAACTTTAGATAAGAGGGATATAAACCTGATCTATCTTTTAGATAAAAATGCCCCTCTCCATTCACCGAACGCCCATAAAAACTAACCACTTCATTAGCAGCATTCCGCAAAGCAAAAATCAAACATTCCTTCGCCCATACTCGATGCCCTTTCCCTTGCATCGCTGGCAATAAATAAGAAACTTCTTGAGCTGCTTTGATCTGCTGATCACTCACGCTCTTCTTTTTGTGCCATCGCCCAGAGTTGTAACCAATTTCTACCCGTTCAATACCTCGTTTCGCTGCATAAGCCTTGACTTTTGAGTTTTTATAACTGCTCACAAATTCAGCCCATAGAACTTTTAAAATGTCATTGGGCTTTGTTTTTAGTTCTGGAACTTCATAATTCAACATAGATTTACATTTTAAAATAGCTTCGTGTTTGGTGCAGTTTTCTTTCTCTATTACAAATTCAATTACATCTAAACTCCTGCCATGCGTAGAGCAATTTCCACTAAAGCAATACACCGTGTTCGTTTCTGCATATACTTTCATACTTGGGGTCTTATCTTCGTGAAACGGGCAATTGATGTGTTGATTCTTGTTTATTACTATTCCGTAATGAGCTAAAACATCTTTTATGTTTAAGCCTTCCTTGATTTGGTCTATTGTCATTTTGATAGGGTTTGCAAATTCCCTTAGACGTCTAAAAAAATTTCTTTTGAAAAATAAAATTTAACTAAATTAACACTTTAGTGTGTAAATCTAATTAAAAATATCTAACAAGCCAATTTTTAATATTTTTTTTAACACTAAAAAAGTAGTATTTTTATAAAAAAGACACATTCAAAGCAAAAAATAAACACTTATGAGTGATTTTAAAAATAGATTGGCTACCTTGAGGAAGTTAAAACAACTTTCTCAGGCTGAGTTAGCAGAAAAAATTGGAGTTCATACTAATATCATTAGTCGATACGAAAGAGATTTAGCAAAACCATCTATGGAGTTAGCAGCTAAACTGTCAGAAGTATTAGAAGTTTCTTTAGATTATTTAGTTGGTAAAGTTGACCAAGAGCTTGATAAAGATATTGTTGAGCAAGTTTTAAGTTTACAACAATTACCTAAAAAAGAAAAAGAGCATATATTATTTACACTAAATGCACTTATTCGAGACGCTAAATCTAGATTTGCTTACACCTAAATTAACAATACATGATTTCAATAGAAGCTAGAAAAATCGCACTTGCTCAAGCTTTATTCGACTTGAGTGATGAAAATATTATCACAGCCATTGAACAACTTGTTTTTCAAGCCCAACAACAAGAAGATAATTGGGTTCCAACAGAAGAAGAAATTCAAGGCATCAAAGATGCTTTGAAAGAAGTTGAAGAAGGTAAATTTCATTCTGAAGAAGAAGTAAAAGAACGATTCAAAAAATGGCTAAAGTAACGGTTAAATACTCTACAAGAGCATTAAATGATTTAGAAGAAATTGAAGAATATTATAATCAATACCCTTCCAGTAAACAAATGGGGCAAATCTTCCAACAAGTCGAAGGTTTAAAAGTTCAACCTCTTAGAGGTCGACCAATTCCAGAGCTGAAAGATGATAAAAATATTCGTCACGTCAATGCAGGAAATTATAGAGTGATCTATCACGTTATAGCTGAATATTTATTGATGATTCTTAGAGTTTTTCATGTTAGACGGCAACTCAATCCTAATGATGACTTAGATTTTAACAACTAAAATTCCCTTTAATTTTTGACAGACGCAGCGGCTGCCACGTAGCGAGAGCAGCGACTGGCAAATAATTAAAGTTTACAGCCGACAAGGCTGTAAGTAAAAAACGTGAACGAAAGCCCCGACAGGGCTGTATGTACCGTAAGTATGAACGAAACGAACCCGTCTAGGGCAAACAGCCTGTGGCTGTTTGGTGTAGAGAACCACTTGTGGACGGAGTGACAGGTGTGCTATAGGAAAGCTGTGATCACAGCAATAGAGCACTACATAATGAACGAACGTACCCCAAAGGGGCAAATAGTCAGTGGCTATTTGGTGGAGTGAACTTGAAAAGATGCCCCTTCAGCTCTTGGCCGAAGGGGATTTCTTATGCAAGTATTTACCAATATTCTATTTTCAATTGAAAAAAATACGCAGCCTGACAGCTCCTACAAGGTACACATACTAGGGCGGTGTAGTGCTTATAACATGAACGAACGTACCCGAAGGGCATATAGCCTGTGGCTATATGGTGGAGTGAACCTGAAAGGATGCTACGCCGAGGCTATAAGCAGAAGAACCGCCGTGACGACAAACATGCCAAACCTAGAAGCATGACAGAATGAAGCGACTAGCACAGTGGTAGTTTTCAACTACTGGCGTGGTTCTAGTCTGTTGGCTTCTGCGGAGGAACACCTTATTTCTTTCTTCTTAAAAAATTATACAAGTGGTTTTCTATCTAACATTGTCAAATCTATATCTTGTTCTTCCATCAAATCTTGAAATTTATCAGAACCAAATTTTAGTAAAAACTGATATTCTGACTCAAAAATAGGTAATAACCATAAATATTTACTTGATATTTTTTGAGGAAAATATGCTGGATGCAAGGTATAAAATCCGATATAATCGAAACCATCAATCAGTTGAAAATTAGGTATTTTAAAATAGTCTCCTTCTCTCACTACAATACCAGACTTATAGTAATGAAAATCTAAGTAAGTTGCTAACAAAGATTTAATTTCAAAATCAAGCTCTTCATTATAAGATGAGAAAGAAATAATAAATTCAAAATCATTTTCTTCACCTCCTGTTTTATCCGTTATTATCGAATTTGCACCTTTAAAAGGTCTATCTAAGAAGGTCAAAAAATGAGCTTCAACTCCATTCTTCAACTCAAATCTAGATATCAAATCTGATTTTTTTTCTAAAAACTTTATTATATAGTCCATTTCTATCCTTTCTTTTGTTCTTTTCTTGTATTTCCATATTTGCCTCCATGAGAAGCATTGCAATTAACACACTCCACTTCTACATTTTTTTGATAGTTATCTATAACTTCACTACGTGGAGTGGCATAACCATTCTTAGCAGCTTCTCTATAACCATCTTTCTGTTTCGCCCATTCATTACCTTCTGTATGCCCCAATTGAAAATCTCTCTTTCCATTTGATTGTTTTTTGCCTGTTAATGCTTTTTTACATTTAGTACATCTTAATTGTCCTGAAGCATCTGTAGCCCTTTTAACTGCATCATCTGTAGTGCTTTTTCTAAACTTAGCTCGTCTAGCCCAAGCAGATTCATCAATAGCAACTGCTGCTGTTTTACTTACGGTTTTTGTTGTTGATTTTAGAAGTACTCCCTCCCCTGGAAGAGCACTTATCAACGACAATTCTTTATCTTGAGCATATCTTCCTTCTAAATCTACAACTTCATTGGCTGGTATAAAAGGGTTATAAACTTGATAAAGTACATAAACATCATTAACTACTCCATATATTAATTGTTCATCAAGTCCATTTTCTCCACTAGCCATTTTATGTAGATATGAATCTGGTATATTATCTACTTTAATTTGGCTTTTATAGGTCATAGGAGCAGGCAAAATGACTATTTCTGGAGTAGCAGTACTAGACTGAGTGGGAAGATTGAATTTAATTTCACCATATTTAGTATTTACCGTTTCATTATTAGCTTCTAAACCATCTAAATCACTATTAGGAATAGGGTTATTGGAAGCAAATTGATATGGTGTAAGCATAGGATAACCACTAAACAATGGGTCAACACTCAGAAATTTCCCAATAGCAGGATTATACAATCTAAAGCCATAGTCTTGGATCAACTGCCCTCCCCAATGATGGTCGTTTTCTTTCCCATTAAAGCCAAAGCGATAGTTATTAGAGTTAAACTTACGTCCCGGCATTTCCCAACCAAACGGGTAGTAATCCTGTGCCGATTTTACCTGTGCTGCATATCCCTGTGCTGTGGTTTGCCCTAAAGCTGTTAAATATCCCAATTTCTGATCACTAACAGTAGCCAATACATTACCCAAATGATTGCTAATTTCAAAGATCTTTTCTCCTCGAGTTGATTTTCCTGTTTTATCTGAACTTATATTGATATCCAAACTAGAAGACATCAACTCAGGATTTGTAACTGTTGGTATTGTGAACAAACTTAAAGGTACATTATATTGATGAATTCCCAAACGACTTGAGCCATAAATAGGTGTTTCTTCCAGTTTTTTACTATAATTTCCTCCATCTACTTCTACTAGATAAGTTCCCATAATGTTTCCACTTGCATCTCGAACATAAAAAGTTACTTGCGTAGGTACTCCTGAAGTTTTGGATAGTAATGCCTTTGACAAACGATTTCCACTAACATCATAAGTATAAAAAATATCAAAATTAGTATTACTTACAGAAGCAACTTTATTCTGCAAATTCCACTCTATCGTATTGGTTCCATCAGTAATTAAATTACCAATAGCATCATAAGTATAAGCACTAGCTCCTACATCATTAATATCAGCTGTTACTCCTTTGCTATCGGCAATCGACATCAAGCGGTTTTTTAAGTTATTACTACCATACTGATAGGTCAGTGCATCTATTTGTTCGCTAGTAGAGGTAGCAGTGTTTAAAGTATAACGATCTAAACTTTGAATATTCCCATTCGCATCATAAGCATATGCGGTTCGATAAGCATTATTCAAACCATTTTTACTCCAGCCATTATTCACGTCATAACCATAAGATTCTGACTGGGTAATACGATGTAAAGCATCGTATTGATAAACCATTGCCTGTGTCGCCTTTGTTGTTAAAGGGTTTTCTATTTTTAGCTTGGGTATATAGCTAATCATGTAAGCAATATTTCCATTATACAAACCTTCCACAGCACTTAAACCCTTAATATCATTATTAAATGGTGTCGTTGTATTATGAGCAAATGCTCCTAGATTGGTATTAGTTCCAATGCTTTTGTAATCTTCTGCATGATAGCCCAAATAATACGCAACTTCATCTTGTCCGAACCATTTATTAGCATTCATAATAGGTTGTCCCCCATTTAAAGGCCCCGTAGGAACATATCCATCTAAGCCCATATCACTTTCTCTAGTAGTATTATTGACTCCTTTTATCCAACCTTGTAAATTATAAAAGTAATCCAATCCTTGTACTTTATCTTCTCCTAATTCGATTCTCGCTAAGGGACCATGAGCATAATAAAAATATTGTGCATCGGTATCCCAACTATACCCATTGGTACTAGTCATTGCTTGGGTCAAACGATTGTCTGCATCATAAGCATAACGGTGAAAAAACTGATCTGAAGTTCCTTTCATAAAAGCCACTTCTTTGACATTTCCTGTTATCAAATCGTAGTCGTATTCTATTTCTGAGGCGCCAAATCCACTAATTTGATGCTGTATTTTTTTTACGTTTCCATGTACATCATAATCATAATAGGTGGCAATATGGTCATTATAAGTTCTAGCTACTCGACCTCTCAAATTTTCTTGTACCATTGGACTAAAGCTAGCTTCTTCATACTCTGTAATAATTCGTTCTGTCAAATTTAATGTGCTTTCAGGAAAGGTAGTTCGATTTAGTTCCCAATCAGAAATTCCTGCATGCCCGTTTAGTTGACCAACTTCTATTGTTCTACCTTGTGCATCAAATTTGGTGTAAGCATACTGACCTAATTGCATCTGTTTCGCATTTTTAGAAAAACGCAATCGTTGTGCATAATCATACCAAAAATCTGTTACTCCTCCATCTGGAGATTTCTGTCTAGTTACCTGCCCTAACGTGTTGTATTGGTACGTTGTTGCCATTTCATAATCATGGCTTGGATCGGTACCATCCCACTTTCCAGATGTAGCATTAAAATTACTACTCAACAAGGGTTGCACAGCAGCTGGCGGAATTGTTTGAATTAAGTTCCCTGCTTGATCATAATAATATAAGGTATAATGATGCTCGGTTGTTGTATACTCGGTTTTCATACTCTCTGTAAATGCCATACAGGGTGCTCCACTTGTCAATTCTTCTAACTTATCTTCTATGTAGTCATCGTAAGCATCTTCTGCATTTCGAATTAATTCGGCAATTTGCTGCTCTATACATTGTGCTTTTACAGAATCTAGGTTGATGGTAAATTGTTTTTTCTTTGGCACCCATATACCTTCATTTCCCCAAGGACTTAGAACATCAATAGGTAGTATTTCTAAATTAGCTTTAAATGTCTGTAATGTTGCTGAAGAACCATTTACTAAGGAAGCAATTATAGCACAGTCAGTTGTATGGTAGTTAGCATAATTGGGAACAGTATATGGGCTTAGTACAGTAACATCTACTGTGTTTGTAAGACAATCATAATTAGTCAAACCTTGAATTTCTAACAGGTTAAAGTCAAGACCTGTTTGACTATTAACTAATTTAAAGTCAAACCCCTGATTAGCAGCAGTCATAGAGACCTGAATTATGTTACCATCAATGACACTTTTTCTCAATTGAACCCTCTTAAAATCACAATAACTAGAAGATGATGCAGGCGTTAAATTCCAATTAAATATATATTCATATATATCTCCTTGCACAATATGAAGGCTGTTATAATTAGGACAGGCAAGATTTGAATTGGTATACTTTGTAGGAAAAATAGAATTATTATTTAATTCATCAAAAAAGCAATTTAAATAATCACATTTCTCACTATTACTCCCCCCCACATAAACATCTGTTCTCCACTCATAAACATCCGTCCGATTAAAAATAATCCTTGAATCAGGCAAAGGATTATTCACCAAATCATAGCCACAATAAGCAGGATTTCCCGTATTCATAAAAGATGTCAAGCGACTTTGTGCATTTGCCAAATCTTGATTAAAAGTAGGCAAATTAGGGTCTAAAGCATACTTTGAAGAGTTGGGATCAAAATACTCCTCTAGAAGGTAGCCTACAGGATTATCACCTAGAGCACCACAATGCCCTTCACAAAACTGTTTAAAATCGTTTACTAATTTTAGATACCCAATAGAATTATTAGCCTCCAATTCAGGGCATAGTTGTGCCACCCAATTTTTTGCATTCCCTTCACAAATCACCGTACAGTTATTGGTACCAATTGTATTTGCTACAGCAATAACATCATTCAAATCAGAAGGGTCTCCGCCTCCATTGTCGTTCATAAAATCTTGTGTATCATCTGCATTGATAATTGTTTCACAAGAGTTCGCTCCAGAAGATGGACTATAAGGGGTAATGCCATTACAACTAATAATGCTTTCGAGATACTGTTGTTGCAATTTCTTTTTTTCTGCGGTATAAATTCCTCTAAAAAACAACCACTTATCCTCATCTGACAACGGCGTTATATCAGGGCTAAGCATTTGATTATAAGGAGGGTTCAAATGTGCATAATTAGCTGGGATATATTGTGCAGGATCTCCCATTATATTGTTAATATAACAAATAACATCTCCACAACCACAACCATTAACATTGATAGGTTTGGTAGTACTCGGTTTATTGGTATATTCTTGCGTACAGTAATTAGCTAATCTATAATTCATATCAGCCTTGTAAGTTGGATGAATCATAAAAAATGGGTCCATATCAACAATCTTGGTATAATCTTGTGTGGTCAATGAAACAGGACTCTGCAAAGCAGCACCAAAATCTACTGCATCATTCCATGTTTTTATCTTAGCCAATTCAAAATCAAACCTTCTACTAGATAGTATTATATCATTTAGACAGTAAGTTTCATAAGCACAATATTCAGGATGTTGCTTTAATATTTGATCGTACTCTGCTAAATGATCTTGCCAATTAGCTTGATTTTGCATAAAGCTGGTAAAATCATTTGAATTGGAGAATGTTTGGCTTATAGTATTACCATTCACATCATATCTATCAATGGTAATTGGGTGGTTAACACTGTATACGTTATTCCAAAATTGACTATCGTTAAACAAACAGCCATGCGAATCCATAGAAGGATCTCCAGCAGGGGCAATTTGTTGTTTCATACGTTCTAACTTAGAAGCACATTCTGTTTCCAAACCTATTTCTAATGCCAAAATGCCTCGCAAATCATCACAATCAGGATAAGTACTAGTATTTGACATATAGTATTGGACTCTATCCAGATAGATTTGATGCGCTGTAGAACCTGAAGGAGCAGCTGCTTCTACTGGATATTCGGCAGCAGCAATTTCTTCACATAATTCTAATCTAATATCATTATTACAAGGCTCACATTCATTAGGGTCTAAATTTGTTAATACATAGTTATTTATAAAATTTTGTTTATTCTCCAACACCCCACTATTTTGTAGTTGCGTCACCAAGGTATTAGGATTTGGTTCTATAACTTTTAAAATTTTTCGTAGTGTGTAAGAACCTATAGACTGAAAGACCGCCTCAAAATTCACTTCGACAGAATTTACAGGACCACAGGTATTATCATACAAACTATTGTAATCTATAACAATTTCTCCATTAACTGCCGTTATGTTTATACCATTGTAAATAGGGGTACTTCCACCACTAGGTGAGGGTAAAACTAGAGGAACAGTATTTCCATATTCATCTACTAATGAAATCTGAACCTCATAAGTACATCCCACACACAAGGAATTGGTACCATCAACAAGATTCATACTTCCTCCTCTTAGGGTATAGGTGAATTGATCGGTTCTAGGAGCTTCATCACAGAAAATAGAATGTGATAAAATACTAGTATTTTCCGCATTATTTATTACATTTTTGCCCATTAAATTTGAAGTAATAGTAGCTGTTCCACTAGCCTCACTATTCAGCACATTTACATTTTCAGGGCTTTTTCCTGCCAAAGCAGTAGCAATCGTTTGACCTGCTTGGTCAATATAACTAACCGAAATTTGACCATTAGCATCTACTACATAATTCTTGCGATAATGCATTTCATCTCCAACATTCTTACCAAACAAACGTCTCAATTCTACATGAGTAGGGTTACTATAATAATATTTTGTTTCATGCTCTGAACCTAGTTGGTAAAAATCTCCTACCCCAGACTGTCGAGCTATTCGCCCTGTTGCATCGTTTAAGAATTTCACCTGAGTTATAGGGTAGCCCTCTGCATCGGGGATATAATTCCTATGGATTTGATTGTAAAAAGGATTTGCTGAACTGTAATAAACATTACTAACATGTCCCTTTCCATTTGCATCTACTTTTGTCAAAGGATCGGCATGATTTATTTTATCAAAATCATTATAATTATATTCGATTGCACCAGTAGAAATCAAACCACCTTCTCCCAAAGTAGTAGTACTTGCTCCAAACTGTAAAGGATTTTTACCTATCAAACTCTTAACAGGAACTGGAAGAATAGAAATAGATGCACGACCTTCTACATCGTAAGCATTTTCTGCAACAATTGTTAAATCATCGCTGCTTAAATTCGTTAGCGTCTGCCGTCCTCTCATTCCATCATCAAAATATTGAATTACCTGCTTGCTTTTTGCTTCTTCTGCAAAAGAACGCTGAACTTGCCAAATTCGCTCTCCCTCAAAGCCTGTCGTTAAAACAACAGAAAAAGCATTGGCATCAGGATCTGTTCCTGTTACCCACGCCCCATATTTAAGATGTTGATAATCGCCATTCATATTGCGAATATATCGACCAACAGGACGAACTCTTATATATACTGTTCCTTCGGGATAAAACAAATCAAATTTATGGTAGTTTTCTGAAGTTTCTATACGAACTGCTTTTTCAAAAAATTCTCCCAAGTCCATTGTACTCAGATTAGCATTTTGAGTGTTATGCGCAGCATCCCAATAGACCCATTCTAGCTCATAATACTCTGCGCCCTCTACAACATCCCAAGCAACTTCTAGTTGATTTCCTACTACATTACTTGCAGCAGTTAATGCTATTTTATTTTTTGTAATAGGGTTCGTCGCATCTAAGAAATCATATCGCTCAATATTCAATTGGAGTTCTAAATGAATATCATTGGGTACATTTCCTGTTGCAGTAATATTTTTTACTTTTAGACGTAAGTCCCCTACTACTTCCTCGTGAATACCAAGTGCTTCATAGATACCCTCTGTGTTGTTATGCTCAATAAATAGCGTTCCTGATTTTACGATTGATTGTCCTAATCTATAATCTGTATATAGCAAATCATATTCTACCTCATAAGACCATACATTTCCGGCAATATCTGTCTTTTGATTTCTATTATATATTAAAGCGGCTACAGCAGTATAGTTACGAACATAATCTGTTCCCTCCCCAGGATCACCATAATTGGGGTCAGTAGCACGAATAGTTGTACTATTAGCAATAAGATCTACTTTATGTACAACGCTTACATAATTAATGTCTTTTGCAAAAGAGGTATTCGTCATGCTTAATGCAAAAAGCAGTAAAAGATAGTGAATGGGAACTGATAAGGTTTTCATTTGTCTCATATATTTTATTAACACTCGCTTACATGGCTAAGTGTAGATTAAATGTCATGGTTGTTATTATTTCGCACTTTGAACAGTATAGCTACTGTATTTTCCTGTACCTCTAAATTTATGGTCTTTTTGAGTAACGAATCTTTTTTCAGAAAAAGTACTGCTTTCAAAAGAAGGGCTCGTATCAATCACATTCATTTTAAGCTCTGTATAAACTTCTTTATCGATAAATTTGGGATTATAGTAGTACCGAACTTTACGCATAAAACCTGTTTTAAGCTCAAAAGAAATCTCAACTTTACTAAGTTGAACTTCTTTATTCTCTAAAGTATATTTTCTATGATTGTTTTGCTCTCCATTGTAGATTATAGAAGGATAGTTTTTCTCTATATCACTTAAGGTAGGAATGTGTTGCTGCATTAGTGCTTTTGCTTGTTCCTCCGTCCACTTATCGTAAATTATGGTTTTACTTAAATGATCAATCATTAGAATATATTCTTTATTAATCAACATCGTTGCATCTTCTATTTCATATAAATACAATGCTCCTTTCTTATAGATTTTAGCCTTTTGTTCTTTTGCTATAACAGCATCTTTCCAAATAGTATTTTCCATTTCTAAATATAGATTGCTTACATCAGCATAAGCCTTTTGCATTGTAAGCATATCATTTTCAAAAGACTGAGCGTACATTGAGTTCATAAAAATAATCCAGTACAACCCTATTTTTAATATTGCTTTCATAGTTTAGTGTTACTGTTGATTTGGTTTCACGTAGCTTCTAGACTCTTGAATTGTTTTTACTCCTTTCTCTGTTTCTCGTTTCAGGAGAATCAAACTACCATCTTCATCATATACATAATAAGTAGCATAGTTATTATTGTCAAGAGTTGCTTTCAGACGATAGTTAATAGGGTCGTAAACATAAGACTGCATATTGGCATTTGCTGGATAGATACGGACATCATCTAAAAACATAAGTCTAAGAGCCTTTGTATCTAAAAAAGTTAAAAGATTGTTTCCTGTATACGTGAACTTTCCTTCTACCCGTTGCCAACCTTCAATAATAGCACCTTTAGGCTTCATCAAAACACCTCCCATTTTTATCTCTAATTCCCCATTATCATAAGTATGCTTAATCAAAGAATTTGAACCAAAAGTCGTTTTTACATTAATCCATGCACTAAAAATATAATCTTTGCCTGTTTGTAAGTGCAATGTATTTTGAGGAAACTGGAGTACCTCATTAGCCCCCATTGCCAACTGTAAACTATATTTACCTGTATGCGCTTTTTCTTTCGAGATTTGTGCTTTTCCTAGCGATGGCAAAGCACTATTAGACGCCGCTAAATCTTGATCATATATTAAGGTAGCATCGCCAGCCCACCAATCTGTTCCCATCGTTGCTAGTAGATTACTCGGAATCGTCACTTCATAGATAGTAAATTTATCTTTTGTTGTTTCATCTAAAGCAGGTGCCAGTCCTGGAATTTGAAAATGATCCCCTGCATTTAGGTTTACAGCATATCCTTCTACTGCTGTAGTCGCTGGAATTTCTAACTTAGTTTTAATAGGCGTTCCTCCAACAGTCTTAACACTAGTTAAACTTAAACTAATTTCAGATAGGTTACTATTATTCAATAAGTCAAAAGGTTTCCGAACCAAAATATAAGCAGTGCTTCCACTTGCTGACACTTTTGTAGGAAAACATAGACGATAGTTTTCTTGACGCTTAACTGTTGTGTTGCTACAATTTGTAAATGGCAAGAAATCTAAATTACCATTATTGTAATGTCCTGCTGCTGCTAAATCATGAATTGTTCCTGTTTTATTAGGTTCTTCAAAGCCTTCGTAACCCATTTCATAATATTGAGTATTTACACCTTTCGCTGTCACTACATTATCATTATATCCATACACCTCTGCTTGATAATTCCCTAGAATATCTCTTGCTTCTACAGCGGCTCCTGCCAAGTTATATTTTGTCACATCTTCTGTTCTTATCCAATTATGTTTGCAATATTCAAAGAAAGGGTTGTCCCAATTAAACAATGGTACATCATTTACTAAACCAGATTGCTGAATATCTACATCTTGTAAATTATTCCCATTCGGATTATATGTTACAAAATTACGATCTTTTACATATGTATAAGTACTCTTGGCTCTCCAAACACCTTTTGTCCCATTCTTGTATGGGTTTTGCCAACTAGAATAAGTTGTGCTTTCTGCTGGGTTCGTACCTCCTCCCTGATTTAAACAAGGGTTATAATGCTCTATATTCCATTCATCTGAGTAAGCATTTGCAGAAGCAGACAATACTTGGTTGATTGTTTTGTGTTGAACGCTTTCAGAGTGGGTTGCTTTTGTTATTCTAAATTTATTAGTAGGATTGTAATCTAAACAAAGAATTTTCCGACCAGAACCTGTACTGTTGTTATAAAAACTCTTATCTACATAAGAATATACATTACTTGAATTAAGCATATGAAATCGAACTATCGAACTATTGACATCATTAGGATCTTGGTTTAAAATTGTAATTTCATATAAATCAGCCGCAATAACGCCTGAACCAATGTCTTCATAAGATGAAAAACTTTGTGCCCCTCCTTCAAAAAAGTGGAAGTGCCCATTAATTCCACAGTCTGATGCTCCAGATTGATTATTACCCAGATTTTGATTCCAAAAAACACATTTATTACAATCAAAACCTAATAAAGACGTAATGGATATTTTATTATAGGAATCAGAAGAGGGTTGATTAACCCATTGTTGTTTTATAGAAGGAGTTAATAATAAATTCAACAGTGCAACATTATATTCCAAATCTGATATACTTGTTATCTCAGTTGATTCTTTTGTTATTTCCACAAAATCGGGAGAACAATACTTAACTGTTCTAGCGTTCATAGGATTCGCATCGTCATTATCCCCTGCATGATGAACCGTAGTGTATTGAGCAATACTAGCTGAAAGCATGTTCTTATTTCCAGAACGAACATTGTGAAAATTATAAACAACATTAGGGGTAATTGTAAAATAAGTATTTTCTAAACTAAAAATATTATTACCTAAATAAATTGCTCGACTCATCATTGTTTGATTATCATCAGAAATCAAATATTCATCTCCAGCAATCAAACTAGCAGAAATATTAGCTGGATCGGGGGCACTGAGGGTAAATTCTTGTGTTGTTCCTGTGGATTGTAATTCTCCAGAAAACTTCATCCCGACATTTGCTACTGCCATTCCCAACTGACTATGTGCTAAGTAAGCAGGCACTGTATAATTATAGATACCTCCTCCCAACTGATTATTAACATAGGTCAACAAGGGTTGCCCAGTATATTTATCAAAAACCTTATTTGAAGTTACAATGTGAGATTGACCATCAAAAGCATGAGTTTTTGTTAAAATTCCTCTACGATTAATAATCTTATTGGTTGCAGCCAAACGTGTTTCATTGCTGTTTAAACTAAACTTAGGCCAAGGAAACGGTAGAGGATAAACTCCAGTTACATCTACATTAACTGCTGCACCTCCCGATGTTGAGAGCGTAGAGGACTCGCGTCCATCCATAACAAAATCATAATCAACTCCCATTAAATAAGGATGAACAACAGCATCTATATTTTTAGCATCTATATCATTGGGGTTATCATCTACTAAAACATCTACTACGTTATCCAATACATTAATTGTCTTAAACTTCCCCCTTTCTTTGACTGTTCGAGTTTTAGTTTTGTATTCATAAGACATTTTTGTTAAAGGTTTGTCTTCCACAATTCTTCCTGTATTATCTTGAGCATATGATATTTGAGCTTTCGCTTGACCATGCATATTATTTAACTCAATACTATACCCCTGTGTTCCTGTATATCGATCTCGACGGGATGTCATCAAAAAGCTGGACAACAAAGACAACCAAGGCTCTGTCTCTTTATCATCTAAATCTGTCTTATCTGTAACGATAGGAAAATCTTTAGCCGTATAGAATTGGTGTACAACTTGCCCTGATGTGCCAAATCCATCAGGCAATTTATTATCTGCTAAAAAAGCAGCTCTATCATCAGCCTTAGATGCTTGCAAAGCATAGTCAGAAGCTAAACTTCTTACGGTTACTTGACTATAACCAATACCACCCCCTGGATACATTCCTTCATTCATAGGATACTCATAAACGTGAATATCTTTTACAATTCCCCCCTGAATTTCTTCCGTAATATCTGCATATTTTAATGCGCAAGCATCATACCCAATAGATGTTTCGTTTTCCATGACACCACTACTATACACTGCACCATTTTCATCATTGATTCTATAATCATAAACGACTCCTAATGTATTGGTTAAATTTTCCTCTGGAGTCCATTTATCATCCATCGTAATCTTTTTGACTCGAGAACCACCTCCATATTTTATCTTATCTGGTGTATTAAGTTTGATAAATGATTTTGAAACATCTATAATTTGTCCAAATCCTTTTTCTTTTGCATTACCGTAATACCCCAAAAAGATAGCTGCAAAACCTGCTCCCATTCCTGCAAATGTTGGTATTGCATTTTCTGGATCTGGATCTTGATTAATGGCAAACATTTTATCAGGAAGATTATTTTTCAAAAAGTCCCAGTTTGCCATCAACATAGGGTGATAACGCTCTCCTTTTACTTGCTTTCTACTTGTCATTAAAGTAATATATGCCTCTGTATGTTTTCCTTCGCTATTCAAAGGACTATTATTATCAAAAGCTATAATATCGTTACCATTCCCATCTTTTTCAATTTCAGCATAACCTGTTACATACTCATAGGTTGCATCATTTGCTGTTTTTAAATTTGAACGGGTTTTAAAATAAACCTGTTTATACAGAATATCTCCCCGATCACTACGTTTCACCAAGGGTAAATCCTCTATATATTTTTTTAGTTGATCTGTTTCAGTTGGAAGAAGTGGATGCTCCAGTTTAAAGTAGACCCGCCTTTCCTCTTGTCCAGTGCTAGCATCTTTATTTAAAAACCCACCTTGATCGGGTTCATTTTGATCAGTAACTCCTATAGCAAAAATAGGCTGCATTTGAGTAGCCACCACATCTTGAACGTAAGCATAATCGTCTCGCTCTAATTCTATATTCATAGTAGCTCCAGACGGCATAATAATTTGAGACAAATGCCAAGCAGCAATTGAACTATCTAAATTTTCTTTAAATTGGGGATCATCTGAAAATTGCTCCGTATAAGGGTTGTGTAGGTTGGCACAGTTATCTCCATCTGGTAAAGCTTTATATGCTCCCCATCTATCAATAGCATTTTCATCGTATTTATGATTGATGTTGTCGTACTTAAAGGCATAAGGAGAAAGTGCTCCTCTTGTATTATTTTCATACGTAAACCATACTTTCTTCAACGTTAGCTTCCCTCCTTTTGTCACGTCGGTACTATTTCTCTCTTCGTTATTTTCTACCCCTCTACACAAACTATAATCATAACTTAAATTCACTACTTTCAAAGGCACAGCATTACTAATACCTTTTGCATCAATTTCTTTCTTAGAGTATAATTTTATTTTATCTAATTTATAAGAACTAGTTCCTAACCCTTCGCCTGTGTTTTGAACATACGCACTTGCCCCTTTCGCATCTTTTCGCTCTGATATTTCAAAATATGCAATATGCGTTTTAGTTTCAATTGTTGCAGGCAGATATACCTCTCGTGTTCCCCACATAAATGTTCCCATGTCGTCTACCTTAGTATTTTCAAAACCTTGCATAAAGTTAGCCCCCCAAAACGGTGCTCGCCATTGATAATCATTCGCTAACTTTACATAATTTGTTTTCATCCAATACCCTACATCACCATCAGAAGGTCCAGGAATATTATCAATATCTACATAATCGCTTCCTAATACAGATGTCAACATATAGGAATGTGCATATTGAGGGATTGTTTTTTCATCAATATACTTGTGGGTTCCTATTCTCTCATAATCAATTTCACCATCAAGGGTAGAAGGTACCGATACACGCTTCGTACAATTGGACTCTGGGTCAACACTAAAAATAGCTTCTTTTTGTAGACGATTTTGTACGGGTAACCCATAGACCCAGCGTACTCCATTCACTCCCAAAGCTGTAAAACCAGCATTTTGCTCATTCGCAACCCGCTCTAAACCACGTGTCGGTGCAGCAGCATAAGCATTGGCCTTCAAAAAAGGTAGTCCTACCCCATTATAATACTTAATATCATATTCAGGAAGTATTTCATTCCCATTACCATCCAATAAATCGTTATTAGAAATATTCTGAACACTTATATTCCTAGCTCTTTTATGCTTTCTATTACTTTTATCAGCATCAAATTTTATAACAGGTTTATAATCTTGCACCAATTTATTAGTGTTGCTATCTATCTCCACTACTTTGGCTTCTAATACCCCTCCATTCGTTCCATCATACTGAAAAGCATCGTTTTTCTTCAAACGCAATGGTTTATCTCCTCCCATATAATCATATGCTTCTAGGGGTTCCGCTGCCATTTCGCCTGCTGTTTTGTAATAAACATTTTCAAAATCAGCTCCTTTTTTTGAAGTTTTGAAGCTATAATTTTCATCCTTATTACCAAAAAAACCAGCATTTTTAGGCCATCTATCATTTCTTTGATGCGAGTAATTAGTACTTCCATCTATTCCTACCTTTAAATGAGGACCTACCTGCCCCCCGATAGCCCCCCCTGCTGTATAAGCAAAAAGTTCAGGATCATAGGCAAAACCATAATCTGAGCGGTGTGCACGATACATCCCTCCAATTCCTTGCCCAACAACACTATAAATATCATAAGACAAACTAGGTGTTGCCAAGAAACGATTATGACGGTGTACTGCTCCATCCTTTTCTCTATTAAAATCCATTAATGACTTTCCATCATCCAAAGCATTTTGCAAATAATTATATCCATAAGCTTTACTTGTATATGGTAGTCCTGCATTTTTTACTTTTTGGATAGAATAAGAACCATTAAAACCAAATGTTCCATAAACAATAGTTGCTCCTGGTGCAAAACTAAAACTACCCGCTATATTCCAGCCTGTCCATGGAATTTTCACTTCTGGTGTATAGGATGTTTTGGCAAAAGTATAACTGGCATTGGCTCCTCCTCCTGCAGGGTTGTATACGTCTTCATCTTCAGTCTTTTCGTCATTATCATGATTACCTTTTTTAGTATCATTTTTGGAGAACGTGTATCCCAAAGATAAACTCGACAAACCATCTCTCCCATTAAAACTCAATCCAAAATTAAATCCATTCGTCACATTTTCTCCAGATACACTCATAGAAAAACCAGTATTTAAACTAGCCATTGATGTGCTCGATAAGTTTAACCCCAAACTTAAGTTAGGTTTATAGTTTCCTCCTCCACTTCCCCCAAAAGAACCTTTTAATCCAATGGTTGGATCAATAGAAAATCCAGCACCTCGATAAGTGTTATAAGTATAATTTGTTGTTAAAGACAAAGACAGCCCTAATCCTTTAACAGCTTTCCCGAATTTATCATAACCACCAATTTCCAAACCACCAGTAACACCTGCTACTACAGTCTCGTTTTGGAGCATATCCAACTTTCTTGTTACTTGTTCTCCATCAAAATCATCTGGTAATCCTCGCATACTTCTTGTCAAGGAACCAATATTAATATTCCAACCTAATCCTGTCCAAGAAGCCTCTGTATTGGCATCCGTTACAGAATTATAAAATAAATTGATAGGATAACCTCCATCAGGACCTGGCACCTCAAACAAAGGTATGTTGTATGAAAAATCTCCAGAAAAAAGGTTCACCATATCTGTCGTGCCTACTGGTTGAAATGTTTGCACCTCTGGTTGAGAAGGTCCTGAAGTTAAAGCTAATGCAGTAGCAGGAAAAACAACTTGATTGACAATTAAAAAAATAAAAAACCAAGCTAATCGTTGTAGCATATTTCCTCTAGGGTTGGTTAATTGACTCATAGTATTTAGGCTTGTATTTTTAAACTTGGAATTGACTCCAAATCAGAATTTTTATAGTTTATTTTAATAGGTCCTGTTCTAAAGTAAGGTAAATCTATTATGATAGTTTTTTCACATTCTATGTTTGGATTACTCTGCTCAAATGCCAAAACAAATGACCGATAAGAAACCAAATCATACGCCCTCTCAAAATGAAATAATTGGCAGGGTAAAGTATCTTTTCCGTCTATTAATTTTATGTCCCTCTTCATTGCAAAAGACAAATAATTAAATCGTTCATCTTGCTCTGCTTTGTTCGTTACCCCATAATTCGTTATGTCACCTTCTACAGTACTCAATTTTAACGTAAAGTATTGCATTCCTTCTAACTCTTTCTTTCGAGTTTCGTATGCAACTTTAGATATTGCATTCGTTCTTTTTTCATTGGCGATAATATATGGAATTGGTTTGTACAACACTTCAACAATCAATGGATGCACAGTTTTTCGCTTTAATAAATGATTTGCTTCATCGTTTACCCATGTTACATATTCTGATGGTAGTAACTCCTTATTGCTACAAGAAATAACTTGCATTCCAATAAATAACAAGAGTACTATTCTAATTACCTGCATATTTTGAGTTGATAAATTGAATAACATCCTCTGTAATATCATATTGAGGTTTACCAAACATTAAGGAACCTGTACCCGCTATTCCAAAAACATAGTCATAACTATGCTCTTCTCCATATTCTCTTGTGTATTGAGATATTTGTTTCCAAATTGCTTCCGTATATTCTTGGCTTTTATATTGATAAAAGCCTTGATGTTCTTGATTCATTTGTTGATACTGCTGTAGCATTTGCTGTAAACGCAACAAAACACTTTCATCTGTTTTGGCAAGTTCCTGCAAGGCTTGAATTTGCAAACCTAAAGAATCTATTACAGCCTTTTTTTGATTAGACTCTTGTTCCAATCTACTTTCCAACTCTTTACGACCTTGGAAATGATCAAATAGTTGTTGACTATCTACAAAAGCTGTTTTAGGTATATTGATATACACTGCCCCACCAATCAAAGCACAAAGACCTAGTAGTAGCACAAAAGGTAGTATTTGTTTCATTTTCCAATAAATTCTTTTAGGATTTTGTCTTAAACTTCAATATATATGTTTCTTTTTTATTAGATTCAAACTCAAGTGTATAGTAAGATTCTGAGGGCAAACTAGAGACATCTAAATCCATGTTATTATAACCTTCTTGAACTTGAAAGTTTCCTGTTACTGGATTTTGTCTATTCCATGGATAAATTTTATAATTAATTGTCTCTCCTGTTTCTACTGCATACTCTTGTAAAAATCGGAACCTTAGATTATCATCTGTTAGTTTAACATAACCTTGATTTTTTTCTAGAGATAATTCGGCATAAGTAATGGGGATTTCACTCTCAAAAGTAGTCCTCATATTATAAGCTATACGGCGTTGAAAATTAGCTTCATCATAAAACCCTATCATTAAATTATATTTATCAATTGGTTCTTGTAAGGTTCTCGTTGCCACCCATATATCATTCATATAAATTTCAACAACCTTATTTCCTGTAAAGCGCAACTCTATGTCAAAGCCTCCTTTGGGATAATGTAAATCAGGTATGTATTGACGATGGTGGGCTTGCCAATCAAAGGCTCGATTAGCCGTAAAAACTTTTCCTTGAGTACCAAATACTACTTGAAAAGGATAGTCTAGATAAAAGCTAGATGCTGGCAATGGATTTGTTGCTGCTTGAAGTCTTATCGCAAATCCTGCATTATAATTATCTGTATTGCTATGCTGATTTGGAAAAGCAGGATGTTCGGCAGCTACTCTTAATTTTACACTACCTCCTCCTTGAACAGCATCAATGATCACGGTAGGATCATATGTATGTGTCCTATAATCTAACATCGACTGTATTGGCAAAGTGGGATCGCAAGTAACATGATTATCAACAATCTTTAATATAGAATTGACTGGATCTACTTTTTCTAACGTCAACTTGTCTAATATCTCATACGTTTCAACTTTACTTGCTCCACTCCCATTGGTTATTGTCACCACATAATCTCCTTTTGACAAATTGCTAATACTATTAGAGGTAGCTCCTGTTGACCATTGGTACGTATAACTATTATTTACATAGCTCAAATCTAGGGGAAATAAAGTTATATTCCCAGTTGCCCCATATTTGTTATTATGATTGATAACTGTCTTAACAACTGGCATGGTAGAACAAAAAGATGATTTTAAATCATAAGCTATACGACGATCTAAATTGATACGATCATTAAACCCTACAGTAGCCACATACTCATTTGTTAATCTACGAGGTAAGGTAAAAGAACGTATCAAAGTTCCTTCTAAATAGACCTCGATTTGGTGCCCCCCTAAAAAACGTACTTCAAACTCATCCCCATCGGTATAATCATGTCCTGTATACGTCCTTGCCTCTATATCTTTAACCCCTTTATCTGCATATATTTTAGCGGGGACTCTCCCTCCTGCTAATATCCTTAAATTAGCATCAAAAAAGAACAAAGGAATCCTCACATGATTAGATAAATCCTTTGACTCATATAACTCTATATAAAAAACAGGCGGTGCCGCTGGATCTGGATTCGCAATTTGATTGGGGAAATTAGGATGTGTCTTGGCAAATTTAGCAAAAATACTTCCTGTTTGGTTTTCAATATCGATAGGCGTCTTATCGTAACAATGTGTTCGTTGATCGGCTAGTTGAGTTGTTGTATAAGGAATATTAGGATTTACGGTTACACTATTTCCTACTATCGATAAAGTCGTATCTCCAACTTCAAAACGTTCTATATCCCAAGGTCTATAGATAGCTGCTGTGATTACTTCTGTTGCTCCATCCTTTGTAACCGTGCAACTGTAGTTACCTAGTGGCAAGTTATTTCGAGTACTCGTTGTACTTCCATCTTCCCACAAATAAGAATAAGTACCTGTTAATAAAGGTGTCAAACTAATAGATCCTGTGCTCATACCACACTCTGTATCTACTGTGTTTATAGATACAAAGGTTGGACTTTGCCCATAACTAGTAATGGTAAGTAGGGTATATAAACAACTGTAAAAAATCTTTAATTGGAAGTTCATGCGTTATTAGACTCGTTCTGATTTAAATGTTGTGTTTTCTCTCACAAAGATATAGTAATTATATTTTTTACTCAAGTAGAAGATTTGAAAGGAACAAAATATCTAACGAAAAATACATTTCAGCTAACGAAAGGTACAAATTGATTCATAAACGTTCACCTAAATCTACCTTGTTTGAAAAGGGAATATAATTTATGCTTGCTCTTTGTTAATATTGTGCAAAAATATTAGAGTTAATTAGGAAAAGTTGACTATTCGCGCCCACACATGCGAGGACTTATAATTCCGAAAGGGGCTTTGTACCCTAAAGTTGTGAAGCGCTGTACAAATAAGCATAACTTGATCTCTGAATTCAGAGTCATAGTGACGACAACGTTCCTTGACAATCCGACAACGTTTTATACCTGAGATAGCATGCTCAATTGAAATTCTCATACTCCCAACAGAAGCATTAAACCATTTTGCAACAGCACTTAATTGTTTACCTCTTGGCTTTTTAATTGGTTGTTGTATGTGGACTCCTGGAGGAGCATAACCTTGAAAACCTTTATCTTGACGAAGGTAGATTCCTTCAGGAAAAGTACAGTTTTCTTCATCAGCAATTCGCTTATTAAATACAGTTCCATCGCGTGTCTGGCTTAAGAACAAAATTTGCTGGCTATTAGCACCAATCAAGTTGTTCTTTATGGAATGTCTTTTTTTTTGTTACTATATTGGCTTTCTTGAATATCTTGGTCAGAGTTTCGATGTATACTACGTTCTGTTACGTCTTGGTTATAAGAATCGTCACCAAATTCTTCTAGTAATTGTGCCAATTTATGCCCTTCTCGTTGGGGCACAACTCCTAGTTGTTTGAGACTTTCTAATAGCAATGGTTGAAGTAGTTTCATCCAAATACTAACCTTTGCTTGGGACAGCCCAAAATTGGCTGCTTGAAATTGCTGCAAAGGGTAATTTTTTAAATAAACCAATGCAAATAGTAATTTGTCTTCGACAGTAGCTAATGTTTTGGTGTCTTGCTCTGGTCTAGCATTTGGAAATTTACGTTTTTTACCTTCCAATGTATGCCATCGAAAATATCGAACCCATACACCATAAAATACGGATAGAAGTTTTTCAAACTCTTCTACCTTTAGGCTCGTTAGAGACAAGAAATTTGTCGGATTCTTTTTTAAGTTATCATAGTTCATGCTTTTAATATACGAAAAATAATCCTGCCTTGCGTATGCGTACGCGCGGTCTGGCTTTATTCCTAATAATATCTATTATTGAGGGTATGTTTGAAAAGTTTTTCATGGGAAATTTCAAAGCACGTTGCTTCAAAAAATCGGGGTATATTATCATCTATGCGTTTTGTTTATTATAAGTTGAAGTTATAACAACTTATTATGGTTTTAATCTCTTTAAAATAATTGTCCCAAACAATCTATTTTTTTAAGAGAGGTGATTTCTTGCCGCGAATGTAAATCAAATATATAAGTAAAACAAGCCTAGCTTTTAAATTAATTTTAAACATATACAATTTAGCAGATCATTGTTTGCAGATAGTACAGCAATTCTAACGATAAACAGAATTATATGATAAAATAAGATTTAAGTTCATTGAAAAAGGAACGTACATTTACTAAAAAGTAAACGATGTACGACAAATTAGTAGAAATAGTATCCAAAGAGTTTCACCAAGTTCCAGACCATCGAAAAGGACATACAGAATATTTGCTACATGATTGTTTAATGGGAGCATTTGCTATGTTTGGTCTAAAAGATCCATCATTATTGAGTTTTATAGATAATGCCATTCATCGTAAGGACAATTTAGAACAAGTCTTTAAAATTAGTAAGCTTCCAACAGATAATGGGATGCGAAAAATTTTAGATGCTGTCCAACCATCTGTTTTTCAACCTACTTTTAAAACAATCTTTGAACATTTGGAAAGGCTCAAAATACTCGAAAGTAGAAGATACTTAGACCAACATTTGCTAGTAAGTGTTGATGCCACAGGTACATTTTCTTCCAATAAGATTGGTTGTTCTCAATGTTTAACAAAGAAAAGAAAAAATGGTACAATAGAACATCATCACCAATTGTTAGCAGCGAGTGTAGTTCATCCTAATTTCAAGACCGTTTTTCCTGTTTTTGGAGAAGCAATAACGCGGCAGGATGGTTCAAAAAAGAATGATTGTGAACGAAAGGCATGTAAACGATTATTTCCACATTTACGCAGCATACTGCCAAAAGAAAAGATCTTAATTCTTTTAGATGCTTTATATGCTGATGGTCCAACTATTAAAGCACTTCAAGCACAAGATATCCAAATGGATTACATCATAGTAATCAAGGAAGGATATGTTTTGGAACAAGTTAAGCAACTTAGAAAAAAGGATAGTTTGCATCAGTGTCAATACCAGAAAAATGAAAAGACTCTGTGTCGATACAGGTGGGCATCTAACCTCATTCTAAATGGCGCAAACCAAGATATTATCGTAAACTATTTAGAATACGAAGAATATGATTTAGAAAAAGATAAAGTGGTTTATTCCAATAAGTGGATTACCAACCTAACTTTGACTAAATCAAATGTTTCATCTATTGCCACAGCTGGAAGAGCACGTTGGAAAATTGAAAATGAGACATTTAACACCTTGAAGAATCAAGACTACAATTTGGAACATAATTATGGTCATGGAAAATTCTACTTATCAACAGTATTTGCTTTGATTATGCTATTAGCATTTTTTGTTGACCAGATTACAAGGGCTGTTGATGAAAGTTTTGAACAAGCCTTAAAAGAAGCAAAAACATTGCGTGATTTAAGGCAGAAAGTTCGAGTACTCTTTGATTTTATTCCTACTATTTCAATGAACTTAATCTATCAAATAATCGCTAGAAAGGTCAATATTCGACCTCAATTAGAATAGCTATTTGATATTATTATTATTTAATATATTTTCTTACATCGTTAGAATTGCTGCAGATAGTACCACTATATAGATTCATTCATCTATTTCAACAGGATAATTTTTCTTTTTAAAAGAAAAAATCTACATTTGTTTAGATTTAATCTAAATAAAAACAACAAAAATATGTGCCAACACACCACTTTAGCTCAAAACTCAGACGGATTCATCTTATGGTGCAACGAATGTTCGGTTTATAGAGTACATTTTAGCTCAATTGTAATGGTTCTTGATTGCAAAGGTTTAGAATCTTTCAAAAGTAGTTTGACCAATTGTTATCAAGAAAATAGGCGTCATAATATTCCTAAAAATCAGAAATATTTATTCTTCAATACCCAAGTAGATGGCTTGCAACTTTGGTTCTCTGTCCAAGATGTTGGTTCCTTGCTTTCCTTATTGCAAGAAGCAGCGTTATCCCATTGTGAATTGAGTTACTATCAGCCTTAAACTTCGTCAAAATCAGCTTTTTAAGCTTTTCACAATAGGCAACTGCGCTATTTTTTTATTAAATTTGGCAAGATTTTAGGATACTACTAAACATCAAATAATAATTTATCCAATCAAAGACGCTGACTTGTCAAGGAATTGACAAGCATTATCAAAATGCACTATAATGAGATGTTTACTTTTTGGACTACTACTTTTAGCTGGTAGTACCTCTTTTGCCCAACTACGTGAAGGTTTTGACCCCGATGAAGTCAAAGCGTTGATTGCCATGTGTAATAGTTACACATTTCAAGATTTGTATGGTTCTGATGCCCAAATTACACCTAAAAATTATCAAAAAGTATTCACCTCTCCAACAATTGGAATGGATAATAAATTCCAAGTATATACTAAGGGCACCGTTGGGGTTATTAATTTTAGAGGCTCAACCAATCAAATTGTTAGTTGGGTAGAAAATATGTACTCTGCTATGATTCCAGCCAAAGGCGTGATCACCTTGGATAAAGTAGAACACCCCTATTGCTTCGCCCAAGATACAGGTGCAGCCGTACATTCTGGATATGCCCTAGCAGTCGTTTTGTTATCTCCAACTATTTTGGAACAAATTAGTCAACTCAACCAAAAAGGCATTTACGACATCTTAATCACAGGACACAGTCAAGGTGGTGCCTTAGCCAATATGACACGCGCCTACTTAGAAAATTTGCCCAAAGGTACCTTATCTTCTAAAAATGTTTATAAAACATATGCTTTTGCCAACCCTATGTGTGGTAATAAAAATTTTGCGGAAGAATACTATGCTCGCTATTGCGAAAATAATATGAGTTACACCATTATCAATCCTGCTGACTTGGTGCCATCTATGCCCATGCATTATCAAGAACAAGGAAAAATCTTGTCTAAAGAACGCCTAAAAGCATGGATTTTTGGTCAAGAGTCTTTTGATATTCGAAAAATTGGTTTGGAAATGGTGATTAGAAAATTTGAAAAAAGCTTAAAAGACTATGTGAATTCTTCCAACCGATTGATTGAGAAAATGGTTTCTGCTTCTTATGGATCGGTTGACATGCCCGACTATATCCGAGATATTAATTATTATCAAGTAGGCAATATTAGAGAATTACAGCAGTTTCCCTATCCCAAAATACAATTGGATTCCAATACTTTGACAGAAGAACAACTCGCAAAATTAAAACCTGCTGAAGATGGCAATTATTACAAAACAGAACCTAACTTTTATCAACATAAACCATACAATTACTACACGGCTATCCTAAGAGAATATTTTTCTAGAGATTATAAGAATTTAGAGGTCAAGTACCTTCCTGAAAACTTATAAAATGCCTGTGTCTTATCACTTCTTAGAATACTTGCTCTTTCCCCCTAATTGGATAAATCGATCCAAGCTAAAGCAAGCTGTTCAACACAGAACCATACTGATTACTGGAGCTAGTTTTGGTATTGGGGAAGCAACAACTCAATTCTTAGCCACCTACGATGTACATCTTGTTTTAGTAGCCCGCACAGCTTCTAAATTGATGGCTTTAAAAGAAAGTTTGAGTCAACACAAAGCTACTATTAGTATTTATCCTACTGATTTAACACAGACAGCAGCTGTAGAGCGATTAATAGAAACCATCCATACACTCCCCAATGGCTTGGATTTTATTATTAGTAATGCAGGACACTCCATTCGACGACCAATTCGACAATCTCTAGAACGATTTCATGATTTTGAACGTACGATGGGCATTAACTACTTTGCTCCTGTTCGTTTGCTCTTAGGTTTACTTCCTTTGTTACAAAAACGGCAAGGGAAAATAATTAATGTTTCGGCGCTCAACGTTCTTTTGTTGCCTGCTCCACATTGGGCGGCTTACCAAGCCTCCAAAACAGCTTTTGATCAATGGTTTCGTTCTGTTGCTCTTGAAATAAAAGCTACTGGCATTTCCTCTAGTAGTCTCTATTTGCCATTGGTTAGAACCCGTATGATTGCGCCAACAGAAGCCTACCAAAAAGCTCCTGCTATGTCTCCACAACAGGTTGCTTTAATCATTGTTAAGCACTTGTATCAAAATAAACGAACTTGGATGCCTTGGTGGGGCTTTTTTGCTCGACTAGGGTCTTTTTTATTTAGAGGGCTTTGGGAATGGAGTGTTCCCTATTTTTTGAAAAAAGATTCATTCTGAGTGTATTGCCAAATTTTATTATCTTTATCATTCTTGTTGATACTAATTCTCAGATTGGTTTATTTTAATTTCAGCTAAGGATGTTCCAAACATTTAAAAAGCTATACCAAGCAAACTTAACTACTCCAATAGGATTCTATCGGTTGTTCGCTTCTATCCTCCATTCAAAAACAAACTTGATGGTTTTGTTAGAATTTGCAGCCCGTACTTATCCTGATAGAATAGCGATTGTCGAAGGAACCGAACAAATTTCCTACAAAACATTATACCAAGAAACCCAGCAACTAGCCGCTCAATTACAGAAAGAATACCAATTTTTAGCTGGTCAAAAAGTTGCCTTGCTTTGCAAAAATCACATTCCTTTTGTGCAAAGCCTTTTTGCTCTTTCTATGTTGGGAATAGATGTTTACTTACTCAATGTTGCTATGAATACGGATCAATTTGATTTTTTGATAAAAAAACACGCTTTTGATGCCATCATTCATGATCGTAATGGAGAAAAACTGATTCTAACATCCAATTTTAAAGCAACTTGTATTCCCACTCATTCTTCTACAACAGGTTACAGCATTCGCCAATTGGCAAAACAAGAATTCCCCAATCGTTATCACTTAAAAAAAAGCAGTGCGGGAAAATTAATTATTTTAACAGGTGGCACAACGGGGAATTTCAAAACTGCTGTAAGAAAGCCCTCTGTTTTTAATTTTTTAAATCCTTTTTTTGCACTCCTCAATCAACTTAACTTGGGCAACTATCGCTCTGTTTATATCTTAACACCCCTTTACCATGGCTTTGGGGTTGCTGCATTATTAATTTCTATTATTTTAGGAGTTAAAATTATATTGAGCCAACATTTTAAAGCAATCTCAGCGGGGCAGAAAATGCGAATGCATCAAGTAGAAGTACTTGTTTTGGTTCCTATCATCCTTCAGCGGTTATTACAAGAAGATCCCAACTTATTTGAATACAACAAAGTCATTTTATCGGGGGGAGCTGTTTTGAATCCAACACTTGTTCAAAAAGCCTCTTCCTTAGTTCCTAATCAATTGGCTAATTTATATGGCACTTCCGAGGCTGGATTTTGTGTAATGGCTACTAGTAACGATTTGGTAAAATTTCCAACTAGCATTGGCAAAAAAATTAAAGGGGTCAGCATTAAAATACAAGATAACAAGCAACAAGAACTACCCTTTGGAACCGTTGGGATGCTTTGTGTCAAAAGTAATTGGACCATGTCCAATAAAACAACTCAATGGATTGAAACAGGCGATTTAGCTTATATCAATTCCTCTGGATACTGTTTCTTGTGTGGGCGTGTCGATGATTTGGTCATTTCTGGTGGAGTAAACGTCTATCCTATCGAATTAGAACATATTTTACTACAACATCCTGCTGTTTGGCAAGCTGCAGTTATTGGTATTCCTGATGCAGAGTATGGACAGCGGTTAAAAGCCTTTGTAAGCTTGCAAACCAAAAGTATATTAAGTGCTTCAGAGCTTCGAATTTGGTTAAAAGGAAAAATTTCTGGTCCCCAAACACCCAAAGAAATTGTATTTTTAGAACAAATTCCTGTTACTAGCTTGGGAAAAATAGATAAGAAAAAATTGTCTTAACAGAAGGATGATTTTCTACACATATTTTGTAAGTTAGTAATTCTTTAATCGTTCACAATCAACATTTAACTTATGCCGCATTTCGTATTAGATTGTTCTTCGAATATTATCCAACAACAGCCTCCTGAAAAAATTATGCAAATAGTTTATGAGGCTGCCAATGCAACAGGATTGTTTGCCCCTGAAGATATTAAAGTTAGAATCAATCCGTTTCAATATTACACCGTTGGCAATCAACAAAAAGATTTCATCCATGTCTTTGGAAATATCATGGAAGGTCGAAACAAGCAACAAAAGGCGCATCTTTCTAAACAAATTATTCTAGCTCTTAAGCCTTTATTTCCCACTATTCCAATTCTTTCTATCAACATTCGTGATTTTGAAAAAGCAACTTATTGCAATAAAACCATGGTATAACTCAGCTTGTATGAAACATATTTTATCCATACTATCTCTTTTCTTTCTCTTGGCAGCTTGTAGCAACGAAACGGCTTCCACATCAGAAAAAAATACAGCCAACAACCTTGAAGTAGATTCATCTACTTCAAAAACAGCAGCGCCCAATACAACAGAAACAAATTCTTTAGCAACTAAAACCAACTCTCCTTTAGAGGACTATGTAGGTGTGTATACTAAGAGTGGGCACGATAATGCTTGGTTGGTAAAACTTCTTTTTGTTCAAGATCGTCTAGAAGCCACTTTATTTGAATTTGAAGGCATGCTTCCTCCCCCAGCAGATTTTACAGCAGATGCAACAACCACAGACAATGCAATGATTACGTCTCTTGTTTTAGATGTTGATTTAACAACCCAAACCTTTACTTCTGAATTAGGAACAGGGCAATTAGATGGCAATCAAATTGTCTTTGATCATCAAAAAGATTTATTGGGTGATCCACTCCGTTTAGAACGAAATGATGCCTTTAAGATAGAATAGAGGCTAGTTTTTTCTAATTTTTAGCCAAATCCACGAAGTAAAAATACACTCCCCCATAATTATCATCGTATGTTAGCCAAACTCAAAAAAATCGGACCAGGTGCCTTAGTCGCTGCGGCTTTTATAGGACCTGGAACTGTTACAACTGCAACGATTGCAGGCAGCAGTTATGGGTATACCTTGCTTTGGGCGATTCTATTTTCAATTATTGCCACCTATATTTTGCAGGAAATGACGGCACGGCTAGGGCTCATCGGAGGTATGGGGCTAGGAGAAGCGATTCGGCACAAAATACAACATCCAATCCTTCGATACTTTGCTATCTTTTTAGTGCTTAGTGCTATTTTGATCGGTAATGCAGCCTACGAAGCAGGCAATATAACAGGAGCTGTTTTAGGGATTGATCATTTTGCGGTTGGGCTGCCTTTCAACCCTTTGATTTTAGTTATAGGTGGGCTTACCTTTGGCATTTTGTTTCTAGGGAAATATGTTCTTATTGAACGTTTTCTAATCTTATTGGTTAGCTGGATGGGGCTTGTTTTTTTAATTGCTGCTATTGCTGTTCGTCCTAATTTAATGGCCATCATTAGTGGCTTGTTCCTTCCTAAATTGCCTGACAACAGCTTGCTAATGGTCGTTGGATTGATTGGTACAACAGTCGTTCCTTATAATTTATTCTTGCACGCTGCATCTGTTCAAGAACGTTGGAACCATCCTAGTCAACTCCCCCATGCTCGTTGGGATTTATTTTTTTCCATTCTTTTGGGCGGTTTGATTACAATGGCTATTTTAACTACTGCTGCGGCTACTACACAAGGAAAGAACATCCAAAACACCAATGATTTAGCTAGTGGCTTGGCACCTCTGTTGGGCAATTGGTCCACATGGTTTCTAACTCTTGGATTCTTTACCGCAGGTTTGTCCTCTGCAATTACAGCCCCCTTGGCAGCTGCCTTTGCCACATCCGAAATACTAGGCTGGAAAAAAGATTTGCAAAGCTTTAAATTTAGAATTGTTTGGATGCTTGTCTTAACAACAGGTCTCCTGTTTTCTTGCTGGGGCTTCCAACCCATCCAAGTCATTACTTTTGCACAGATTGCTAATGGGCTTTTATTGCCAATTATTGCAACGTTTTTGCTTTGGATTATGAATGATGTAAAAATTATGGGCTTGCAAGTAAATTCTGCCAAACATAATTGGATGGGAGGACTTATTATTATCATAACATTATTACTAGGAATGAAAGGCATTTATGCTGCAAAAATTTGGTTTTGAGTATTCACAATTATAAAAATTAACAAGCCAAATAGTTCTTCAAAAAAACAAGTAAACATGGACATCAACTGCGATATGGGAGAAAGTTATGGGCATTTCAAAATTGGTCAAGATAACGCTTTATTTCCCTATTTATCGTCTTGTAATATTGCTTGTGGTTTTCACGGTGGTGACCCGTTGACATTGCAACAAACTATTGAAGCTGCCATTCGTTATAAATTACGTATAGGCGCTCATCCCTCCTACCCTGATTTGGTAGGCTTTGGTAGGCGTACTATCGCAATGTCTAAAGCATCACTTTATGCAAGCATCTTGTATCAAGTTGCGGCACTAAAAGGAATGGTTGAAAGCCTTGGCGGTCGTCTAAGCTATGTCAAACCACATGGAGCCCTTTACAACACCATGGCACATAAGCTCTCTGAAGCCCTTCCTGTTCTAGAAGCAATTCAAGCATTAGATCCCAACTTAGCACTAATGGGCTTAGCCAATAGCCCCTTAAAAGATTGGGCAACGGAGCGAGGAATTGCATTTATTGCAGAAGGTTTTGCTGATCGGCGATATTGTTCTAATGGGCAATTAATGCCTCGATCTGCCAGTGGCGCTGTTATTACCCACCCACAAGAAGCCGTGAGTCAAGTTCAACAAATGCTCACCCAAGGAAACGTTGTGACAAGTGATGGGCTGCTCCCACTTCAAGTACAGAGCGTTTGCATTCATGGCGACAATCCTGCTGCCTTAGAAATTCTAAAAGCTTTAAAAAACAGTTTTTTATGATGACCATTAAAGATTATGGGGATCAAGCTATTTTAATAGAATTTGAGGCCATTATAGATCCTGCCATACACCAACAAGTCTCTCAACTTCACAAAGCCTTGACAAGCCAAAAACATACTGGAATTAGAAGTTGTATACCAGCCTATCATTCTCTAACCGTTTGTTATGCTCCCACACTGATTCCTAAGAAAAAATTAACCGACCTTATCCACTTCCTTTTTAAAGAAAGTACTTCTATTGATCACCCCACCTCTACCTTATCCATTCCAGTTTGCTACGAAGCACCTTTTGCACTAGACATGGAGTTCGTTTTGCAACAAACCCAACTTTCTAAAAAAGCGTTGATTCAATGGCACACTCAAACAATCTACCAAGTTTATTTATTAGGTTTTTTACCTGGATTTGCCTATTTGGGACGGGTTCCAGAACAACTCTTTTGCCCCAGAAAATCACACCCTCGATTAAAAGTTCCTAAAGGAGCTGTAGGATTAGCTGGTTATCAGACAGGTATTTATCCTTCTGCTTCTCCTGGTGGTTGGCAAATTATCGGTCAAACCCCCATTTCTGTTTTTGACATCCAACTTGAACAGCCTTTTTTATTTGAAGTAGGCAACCAAGTTCAATTCAAAGCCATTGACAAATCTGAATTTGAAGCCATTAAAAACAATCCTCAACGTTGGCAATTCCACACCTCATAACAATACCTTATGTCATCACTCGTACAGATACTTTTTCACAAAGCAGGCTTGCAAACCACAATACAGGATTCGGGACGTTGGGGCTACCAACACTTGGGTATCCCTGTTGGAGGCGCAATGGATAAAGCTGCCGCCCGAAAAGCAAATTGGTTAGTTGGCAATAAAGCCACTGCCCCTGTCCTTGAGATAACGATGTTGGGTCCCGTTATAGAATTTAAAGGGGCGGCTCAAATTGCTATTACGGGGGCTGATATTTCGCCTGTTATCAATAAGAAAAAAGCTCCTATGTATCAAACCATCGACCTAAAACCATCTTCTATCCTATCTTTTGGTGCGTTACAAACAGGTTGTCGAGCTTATTTGGCAATTGGTGGCGATTGGCAAGTTGCCAAGTGGCTATCGAGTAGTAGTTCTATTCTATCAGGCACAACGCCGCTCCTCCCTCAAAGCAACATTCAAGCTCAACAGATTATTTCCATTCAGCCAAGAACATTTATTTCTAAGCGACACATCACTAAAGAACAGCGACCTTCCTATACTAATTTAGTGCCGCTTAGAGTTTTGAGAGGTCCTGAATTTGAGACTTTTTCAAGAACAAGCATTGCTGCATTTTTTAGCCTCCAACATAGAGTGTCCAATCATTCCAATCGAATGGGGTATCGTTTGGAAACCATACTTCCTGATTGTAACATGGATAAAGAGTTAATTTCTTCAGGAATTATCCCTGGTACTATTCAAGTTTCTAGTGCTGGTCAACCTATTCTATTAATGAACGACGCTCCAACAACTGGTGGCTATTATCGCATCGCTACTATTTGCAGTGAAGATTTGGATAAAGTAGCACAGCTCAAACCTAAAGACCTCATATATTTTCAATTAAAAATATAGATTACCTTAATGCTTTTTCCTAAAAAATGTCCTTTTTCGCATCAAAAAGCTACTTTTAGTTGTTGTATGTTTATAAAATTATTTCCCAAATTATAGATTTTTTTAGTTGTAGATAGTCCTAACAATGCTTCATGGATTTTTAATCTTATTTCGCAAAACACAAAAACCTACGAAGTACTGTGATAGAAATAAGTTCTGACGTTCATCCCCAAATCTACGTTTATACTCTCCCTATAAAACACACCACTCTGTAGATTTATTTTATTTCGTTCGAGCAACCTATCTAAACTAGAAAATTACATTTCAAATAAAAAAACATGCCTAGCACAGAAAAAAAACATACAAAAAGAAAGAGAGTAGCCAAATGGGTCATTGGAATTGTCCTTGTATTAATTGCCATTCGCATCGCCTTACCACACGTTATCAAATGGTACCTCAACAATAGAGTTCTCAATCAAATGAAAGATTATCGGGGTCACATCGAAGATGTCGATTTGGCATTGTGGCGAGGTGCTTATATGATTGACGACTTGGATATTGTCAAAATAGGAACAGAGATAGAAGAGCCTTTTGTTTACGTCAAAACAATTGATTTGTCGGTACAATGGAATGCCTTGTTCAAAGGTGCTATTGTGGGAGAGATTGTTGCAACCGACCCAACGATAAACTTTGCATTTAGCAAAGATGAAGATAAATCTCAAACGGGTAAAGAACAAGACTGGATTAAGATTGTTACCGACTTAATCCCTATTCGAATTAACCGATTTGCCATTGATAATGGTACGGTAAAACTGGTCAATCTTTTTGCAGAGTTGGAAAAAGCCAATGACTTAAATTTAGATCAAATTAATCTAGAAATTCTGAACATACAAAATGTAACTGATTATTCTGTTCCCTTGCCTACTTCACTCAATGCCAGTGCCCATACTCCAGGATATGGTGGTCAGTTGGAATTAACAGCCAAAACTATGTTTTTGAAAGAAATTCCTGATTTTGATTATAACCTAAAATTTGAGCATGCTAAGCTTGTCGAATTCAACCCACTCATTGAGCACTATGCTGATATGAATGTAGAGGAAGGTGTCCTTAGCCTATATAGTGAGATGGCTATGAAAGATGGTCATTTTGAAGGCTATTTCAAACCCTTATTAGAAGATTTGCGAATTTTTGATTGGAAGGAAGAAAATCGAGACTTTGGACAGTGGATCAAAGAGTTCTTTTCTGAGGGAACCAAAGAAATTTTTGAGAATCAAAAAAAGGAACAATTTGCTACTCGTGTTCCCATTAAAGGAAATTTAGGTAATGTCAAAGCAAATATTTGGTTGACCATTATAAATGCCTTTAAAAATGCTTATATTGATGCTTTTCAACACAAATTAGATCAAACCGTAACGTTCCAAAAGGTAGCGTTATCAGAGGATGCTAAAGCGGAAAAGGACAAGAAAGGCTTTTTTCAAAGAGGAATTTTTGCTAAGAAAGATAAAAACTCTAATAAGAAATAACACCACTCCACTGCAAAACCATATCAACTTAATTATCAAAAGGATATGCCTTTTTCTATCTTAAGTCTAAATACTAAAAAAGCAATGGAGTATTAAAATAAAATGCAACTATGAATAAACACATTATTGACATCGAAGGCATCGGACCTAAATATGCCGAAAAACTAAATGCTGTAGGCATTACTACAATTGACGAATTGCTAGATAAAGGAAGTACTCCTTCTGGAAGACAAGACCTAGAACAAAGCACGGGCATTGACAAAAAACGTATTTTAGACTGGATTGGCATGGCGGACTTATACCGTATCAATGGGGTTGGTAAACAATTTGCTGAATTGCTAAAAGTAACAGGTGTTGATACGGTTAAAGAACTAAAAATGCGCCGTCCAGAAAACCTTTGCGAGGCTTTAGAAAAGACGAACGAAACAAAAAAATTAACTCGAGCTGTTCCTTCCTTACCGCAAGTCAAAGATTGGATTCAGCAAGCCAAAATATTAGAAGCACGCTTGACATACTAACTTCCTAAAACACAGAATGCTCTATCCAAACGATAGAGCATTCTGCATTTTTTATAGCAATGCTTTTTTTCTAACAGTACCTTCCAACATATCTTTAAGAGTAAAACATCTCTTCTCGTACTTTAAATTCTAACAAAATTTTTAGCTGATAAAAATCGCTGTCTAAGTTTACTTTTCTCGCCAAATCCATAATATTATCAGAAATATACTTATCAACCCAGCCATACAGAATCTTATACAGGTCTAAAAAAGAAACTCGACTCGTTTTTATAAACTGTATTGGATGAGGGGCATCTATGATGCGATATCGTATCAAACTCTTGAAGACTTTTAAACGATATTCCAAAGCACCTTTAGTTTTCGTTTCTCGAATAATATTATACAAATCTAAGAAGCTAATCCCCAAATTTTGCATGGCAATATACGTCCAATAATCTGTCCCTGTTCCACCTCCCAAGCATTCCCAGTTTTCATCCCATAGCACCCTCCAAAAGAAATCTTTTCCTGTATCTCCACACAAAGAAAAAGCCAATACAATACCACCATTACAATCTGTAGAAACGATGCTACTTCCCAGTTTATAAAAATGAGATAAGATATCGTACTGGTCGCTCACCTTACAAACTAACGAAGGAGAAAATTCAGAAAAAAGACTTTTGCCATAACAACCTTCTATTTCTTTGTTTAACTCGCTTTGGTGGTTGCTACAATCTAAATGAATAAGACCGAGAACCGCATTTTGGTTCAAACTATGGTCATTTGAATTTAAAGCGTAGCGAAGCAAAACATCTCGACTTTCTTCCAAGCCAAGGTATCCTAAAATATGTAACACTTCCTCTGGATGACCTGATTTTAGCACCCCATTTTTGAAGGAGTGTTTCCACAGTTCTTTTGCATCAGACAATGTCCCAAAATCATATAATAAGGTTAGAATATACCCCACATGATTCGTTGTTGGGTTTTGATGGTAATATTCCATTAAAGTGGAAACATCTTCTTGTGTTCCTAATCTGCGTATGGTGTATACATAACTAGATACTATTGCATAGTTAGGTGCATCTGTTTTTAAATAGTTTATTAATAAATTTGTATTAGAATGTAGCATTAATTTTATTATTGAGTTGCAATCTGAATTTTTAAAAATAAACCATTACAATTATTTCCAAATTGCAGCAAATAATAGTAATTCTTAAGAGGCTTCAGGTATTCTTTTTAAGGTTGCCAACAAATAATCCCAAAACTTTTGTACAGAGCTAATTTGTACTTTTTCATCTGGAGAATGCGCCCCACGAATATTAGGGCCAAATGAAATCATTTCCATATCAGGGTAATTCGTTCCCAAAATACCACATTCCAAACCAGCATGACAAGCGTATACATGTGGTGTTTCTTGATACATTTCTTGATACAAATTGCTCATAATTTTGATAATATCTGCATTGGGATTGGGTGCCCATCCTGGATAAGCTCCACTTAATGTTACCACTGCACCAATCAATTCAAACGTGTTCACAATTGCATCTGCTTCGTCTTGTTTCTCCGTATCTACCGAACCTCTCGTCAAGCAAAGTACTTGATACGCACCGTCTTTTAGCAATACACGAGCAAGATTATTAGAAGTTTGTACTAGATCTGAAATTTCTGGACTCATTCTATAAATTCCACAAGGGCAGGCATAAACGGCTGCTAAAAATTGTTTCTGAAATGTTTTAGAACATACAACACTAGGAACATCACAAGGTTCTAAGATAAGTTTTAGGTCAGGATCTGTTGCCTTATATTCATTTTCAAGAATTGCTTGCCATTTTTCTACAAAAGTAGACAAATGCTGACTATCAGTAGTTTCAACAGCAATGGCAGCAAAAGATTCTCGAGGGATAGCATTGCGCAAACTACCTCCGTCTATAGAAGCAATTCTTATGTTCGCAACCTTATTTAAATTATACAACAAACGATTCATCAATTTGTTCGCATTTCCTAAACCTCTGTGTATATCCATCCCCGAATGTCCTCCTGACAAGCCCTTAATTGCTAGCTTATAGCCTTTATAATTTTCAGGTGTTTTTTCTACTTCATATGTCCCTTTAGCTGTTACATCCACTCCACCAGCACAGCCAATTGTCAACTCATCGTCGTCTTCTGTATCTAAATTCAACATAATTTTAGCATCCAACAAACCTCCAACTAAGCCCATTGCTCCTGTCATCCCTGTTTCTTCATCAATTGTAAACAATGCTTCTAGTGGTGGGTGTGCAATGTCTGTCGATTCTAGCAAAGCCATAATTGCAGCCACACCAATACCATTATCAGCACCTAATGTTGTTCCGTCTGCTTTTACCCAATCACCATCTATCAACATCTTAATTCCCTCTTTATCAAAATCAAAATCCGTATCGGCATTTTTTTGATGTACCATATCTAAATGGCTTTGAAGGACAACAGTCGTTCGATTTTCCATTCCCTCCGTAGCTGGTTTCTTGATAATAACATTCCCTACTTCATCAACATGCGTTGGTAATCCCAAATCTTCCCCAAACTTTTTTGCAAAAGCAATGACACGTTCCTCTTTTTTAGAAGGACGAGGAACCGCATTTAAGTTTGCAAAATTTTTCCAAAGTGCCTTGGGCTGTAAATCTTGAATTTTCATAATTTTGTTTTTAAGTGTATGTTTTTTAATTCTTTTTTTTCGGCAAAAACTAAGTAATCGCTCAGAAATAGCTACCAATTAGAAGTAACTAACTTATCAACCTTTATACTAAAAAAGTCTGATAATCAACTGCGAAGCACTCATACTGTAAGCCAAAAAAAATCAACGGAGTATTATTAATAATATACCTAACAAATTAACAATCCGTTTAAACTCAACTGCTCCCAAATATCTGAATTTATTAGCTCCTGCATTGTTCCCATTCCTGTTGCTTCAAAATTTTCTTTTACCTCTTTAAATGTCCAAGTAGACGTGTTATCGATTTCTAGTGCTACCAACATTTCAGACAACCACTCTGCCATTTCTACGGATAGCTCCATCACCCAATCGTTCTGTTTGTTATGAAAATGCAATGCTGCCAGTTCCTCCACTCCGTCTTCTGTTTCCTCTTCAAAGAAGGAAAAAATAGGACGCCCGCCTAACCAAAATATCATAGCATTTGAACGAGGCATTTTTAAGGGTTGATCTAATGCCTTGTAAATATAGTCTGACACAATACTTGTAGCGGGAGTTTCAAAATCAAACCAATCAGCTAAATCAACATCAAAGGCATTGCCGTGCATATAATTAAACAAAGCCGTTTTTAATCCTTGCGAAAACAATTCGTGCTCTGCTCCTGTCAAGTCTTCGTGATACAAATCATTATCCGCAAAGCCTCCAAAATCTGGTCCCATCCGTGTCACCATATATTTATCGGGCACCAATCCAACTGGACTATGTGCGGTCATTGCAAATCGGTGCCAAAAACCAGATTGTACCACACCTTGCTCAAACAATTGGCGAACCATTTCCAAAGCATCGATTGTTTCTTGCTCTGTTTGGGTCGGAAATCCATACATCAAGTAAGCGTGTACCATAATCCCTGCCTGTGTAAAAGCATCACAAACACGAGCTACTTGTGCAACTGTTACCCCTTTTTCCATCAATGCCAATAAGCGATCAGAGGCGACTTCTAACCCTCCTGATACAGCAATACATCCCGATGCTTTTAACAACTGGCACAAATCGTAGGTAAAACTCTTCTCAAAACGAATATTCGTCCACCAAACAACCGTCAACTTTCTTCTAATAATTTCTAGAGCTAAGTCTCGCATCAAGGCAGGAGGAGCCGCTTCGTCTACAAAATGAAAGCCATTTTGCCCTGTTTGCTCTATAATAGTTTCAATTCGATCACAAAGGATAGTCGCATTAACAGGCTCGTAACGTTGAATGTAATCTAAAGAAATATCGCAAAAGGAGCACTTCCCCCAATAACAACCATGAGCCAATGTCAATTTATTCCAACGACCATCACTCCACAAACGATGCATTGGATTGACAATTTCTATAACCGATAAATACTCATCCAACAGCAAGTCACTATAATCTGGAGTGCCAACTTCTCGCTGAGCAACATCTTTCTCTATGGCATTATTATAATAAGAAACAACACCTCCTACCCTAGCAAAAACACGTTTAAGTTCACTAGCAGGACGCTGACCATCCAAGTGTTCTAATAAAAACAACAAGGGAGCCTCTCCATCATCTAAAGACACATAATCCAAGTAGTCAAACAAACGCTCATCTGACAAAGAACGCAATTCGGTGTTGGCATATCCTCCTCCTAAAACTACGGTAATATTAGGGTGATTCGCTTTTAAATACTGACCACATTTTAGTGCTGCAAAGAGATTTCCAGGAAAAGGTACCGACAAACAAACGACAGAAGGGTTGTAATCTTCTATCTTATGCTCTAGCAATTGAATTAAAATATCTGAAATAAGGCTATTCTCCTCTTGCAGTGCTTCGTGCAACGGGTCAAAATGAGTTGCCGTTCGTCCCAAACGCTCTGCATAGCGGCTAAATCCAAAGTAAGGATCAATGCACTCTTTGATTAAATCTCCTATATCTTCTAAGTATAAGGTCGCAAAATGACGTGCTTTATCTTGTATCCCCATTGTTCCAAATGCCCATTCTAAGTCATTTAAACTTTGAAAGCGACTGGCTTCTGGCAAGAAGGTTCGGCTACAAATATGATGTGCTAAGGTAGGGTTTTGATGTTGCAAAAACGCAACAGTTGGGGCAATAGTCTCTATATAACTTTCTTGTAAGTGGACAATACGTTGACCATTGGCCGATAAATCTGCCCACTCAAAGTTTTCTTCTATAATTTCAAAAATTGTGGTTAGACCTTGAGGCGTAAATAGCTGTAATATAGTCTCTATTCCCAAATCGGCTTGATTGGAAACAATGTTTTGGGTGTTTAAGAATCCTTTTAAATAGGCCGTTGCTGGATAGGGCGTATTTAACTGTGTAAAAGGTGGTGTTATGAGTAGTACTTTTGTCTTCAAGGTGCAATGTTTTTTTGCAAAAGTAATACTTTTTTAGTCAGACTATTGGACATTATTCAAGTTAATTTCTAAGCACTGTCTATAAAAGTAAAACTAAGTACTCCATTAGTAATTTATCAAAAGATGGAATTGAAAATATCCTAAAAACAAGTTATCTTATCGATCTTTTCGCACCTTATTTTACTAGACAATATCTAAGGACGTTTTGTCATGATTGATTTACTTTATCAAAATATCAGAAGAAGTGTTGCTATTTCTCAACAAGAAGTAGAACAATTTGAACAGCTATTGCAACCCAAAACTTTAGCCAAGAATGATTTTTTTGTTCAAGAAGGAGATACTGCCAAGTATTTAGCTTTTGTGCTTTCTGGTGGTTTGTATTCTTATAGTATCGATGATAAAGGAGAAAAACACGTCCTACAAATTGCCTTAAAAGAACACTGGATAACCGATCCTTATAGCTTTTTTTCTCAACAAGGCGCTTTGCATACTGTTCAGGCGTTATTTGAAACAAATGTATTGTTAATCAGCAAAGAAAATCACGACAAAGCTTGTAATCAATTCCCTCATATCGAACGATTCTTTCGCTTATTGGTACAGAATGCTTATGTTCATTTGTTACAACGAGTGGCGCAAATTAATAGAGATACTGCCGAGGAACGGTATCTAAAACTAATTCAAACACACCCAAACCTTATTCAACAAGTGCCTCAGTATTATATTGCCTCTTATTTGGGAATTAAGCCACAGTCTTTGAGTAGAATTCGTAAAAACTTATCAAAAGAATAGACCATGATGGAAGAAAATTTGGAAACACAAATGGCTGCTGTACAACAAGCACTTCAAATTGCGATGGAATACCAACTTGAAGTAGAAGTGGTCACATGGGCATTGAAGGCAATGCAAGAAAACAATACCATAACGATAACAGAAGCCTTAGCTATTGGGGTGAATGAGTGGGTAAAGTGACAGCCATTTCAATCGGTACTAAAAAAAGTAGGTATTCCTTTAGAGCGAATTTTTAAGTAAATTTACGTTTGTTAACATAGGTGAATGCATAGAAATTTGAGATCGTGTTTCTTTGTGGTATTAAATACAACAGCTCATCAACAAGCTTTAGGATTTTTTTGTAAAAAATAAAAAGCAACGAGCTACTAAAGATTAAAAACACGTAAAATAAACAATCATGAAAAATGCAATCAATCTAGTTCTTTTCCTTGTTCTAAGCTTTTCTATCCAAGCACAAACTACTTGGAAAGTCGATCCCAGCCATTCCAAATTAGGTTTTTCCGTTAGTCATTTAACTATTTCAGAAGTAGATGGAGAATTCACAAAATTTGACGGTACCTTAAAAAGCTCTAAAGAAGATTTTTCTGATGCCCAAATTAGTTTTTCAGCCGATGTAAGTAGTATTAATACAGGCAATACATCAAGAGATCAACATCTGAATGCAGAAGATTTTTTCTATGCTGAAAAGCATCCTAAAATAACGTTTGAAAGTACTTCTTTTAAGAAAAAAGGAAATGGGAAATATGAACTAAAAGGAAAATTAACCATGCGTGGCGTCACCAAAGACGTTACTTTTGAGGTGAAACATGGGGGTGTTATCAAAGATGCTTATGGCAACACAAGAGCTGGTTTTTCTGCCAAAGCGACCGTTAATAGAATCCAATATGGAGTTGCTTGGAATGCCAAAACAGAGCATGGTGGCTGGACTGTTGGAGAAGAAGTGGAGTTAAACATAAAGGTAGAATTCATCCAACAAAAATAGGAACTAATGAGATACTTTTGTTTTAAAAGGCTGCCTTTTTAGGTAGTCTTTTTTTATGGTTCAAATGGCAAAAAACAATACATTCAGCTATTTTACAAACACATACAAACACAACAAAAAAAGAAATACGATTCACTAACGTATCTTTTTTTATCACAAATCTTTTTTTTTACATTGTTTCATTTATAAGGAACTTTTATATTTGAACTTGCAAACATTTTAAATAAAATAGCAAACAAGAACCAATTTCCCACAAAATTTTTATCCATCAACATGAGATATTTAATTCTAATTTTCACCCTATCATTCTATACAAGCATAATACCTGCTCAACCTACCCTTTTAGCTTCTGTTGAGTATGTAGAAATAAACAACGCTACAACAGCTCCCCCTGTCGAAAAAAGAAAAGCCAAAAAGAAAAAAAAGCAACAAGTCAAAAAACGATTCAAAAAGCCAAACAAAACGAAAAAAAATCCCAATCGAGATTGGATTAAAGTTGGTTTATTGTTTAATCTAATTGCTACTTCTAGTACATTGACTTTCTTTTTAATTCTAGCTTTAGTGCTCACAGGAATAGAAAAAGCTATTGCTTTATTTAGTATGTTGATTGCCTTGGGATGTTTCTTAGTATTTTTGATAATATTCCTTATCTATATGCTTACTGAGAAAAAAAGATTGGCAAAAAAAACCGTTATAAAAAAGTCTGAAGCAGCTTTAAAAGCTGAAGTGCCTTATCTGAGTGAGGAAAAAGTAAATCGTTATTTGGAACTCAATAATGAATTGACTGCTATAAAGATACAAAGAAGTAATCTTCTTCGAACTCAAAAAGAAAGAGGTCGTATTGCTACAAAATTAGAAATTCGAGAATTAGATGTTCAAATAAAACGTATCCAAGCACAAATTTCAGAATTGCGTAGACAAAACAAAACAATAAAAGTTCGCAGAGAAAGAAGCTAACAAAGAAGGCTATCAAAACTTCATTTGTTCCGTCCATTGCAACTCATTGGGCAAGTGCTTTGAGCTAAATTCTAAATGTAAGACTCGACGTCGTTTGGGAGCCGAAGCTATTGAAAAACGCGTCAACAACAAAGCACTTGTTACCAAGGCTGTTCCACTATACAAATCTAAGGTATAAGGGTTGCTGTTGTTGCTCAACAAATCAATCTCTTCTTTTGTGAACCGTTTCTTATGAGAACCTGCCAAAACCAGTTGTTGTGCATTGTCTTCCTTAACATCATCCAAATGAATCCGCACACAAAACACACGACCAACCCAATCATCAGAAATGGTCTTTGAGACATCAATGGACTTTGACAAAGTATCAATACTTAAATTGTTCATTTGATGCCACGCTTGATGCGGTAATTGGTTAGGTGCTTTGCTAAAGAAAGTGGCTTTTACCAAGAAAGCATTGGGGTCTATGTGCTTGATTAACCGAGTTAGATTTCGATTCATAATCACCTTAATTAAAGTGGGGTGCTCTAGAAGCAATTGCCGAAAAACGCCGCTTCCATTTTTTAAATCTTCTCCTATTTTTTTATGCAGTAAACTCCCCAATTGCTTAATTTCTCGTTGGCTATACAAATGATTTAAAACAGCGTATCCTTTGTGTTTTAATTTTTGCCCTGCTGCTCGCAAACCACGCTCTGTAATTTCTGTATTATACAGATCAATATTGGCATTGATGCGCTCTTTTATTTTTCGTCGCAACTTTTCGGGAGCTAAAACTTTTACACCTTCTCCAAAACCTAGAATAGCTTTTTCTAGTTCAAAATTATGCTGCACTTGCAATGCAATCGTAATTCCATAGTGGTCTTTTTCTATCAATTCTTGAGAATGATGCAAGGGCTTTGTCAACACATAAGGAGCATGCTGATAATTAACATACAAAAGCACTTCCTCTACTTTGGCCGTCGGGCTAACAGAAACCCCAATTGCATTTTTAAAATAAATTTCTGCATCAAACCCTTCTTCCTCCTTAAACCACAATTCACTTGGTTCAATCCCCTCTATTCTATCCAAAGCCAAATTCATAATCCCTACTGTTCCTTCTCTAACACCGATCAAAAACCAACGATTTCTAAACTCTTTTAGCAAATAAGGATGGAACTCAAACCGATTTGCTTTTCTAGCTTTAAACGATTGATACGTTATTTTGAGCACTTGTTTTTTGATAATAGCTTGATACAAGGTATCCAAATACTCCAAACCTTTTAGGTTGTCATTTTTTTCAAAATCAATAACAGGTTTGGTCGCTGTTTTTTGAGAATAGATGTGGTCTTCTAGCTTCTGAACCATACCATCCAACTCTTTAAAATGAGAGAACCCTTTGAATTGCTTCATAAATGCCACGGCATCTGTCAGCATACTTAAATCTTGATCTGTTAACGGAATGTTGGTGATACTATAAGTGGGTTCTTCATAGGTGTAATAACGCTTATCAACAACAATAATAGGAGCATTATACCCTAGTTTGTCGCTGCGCATTATTTGAATATCTCCTTGAACAGTTCTCTTACTAACCCCCTTGTCAATTCCTTCGTATTCGTACAAAGCATCCGAGCAAGCCTCTATCAAATCATCCAATGTCCACTTTCTATAGCGATTTTGGAGGCATTTATCAATTGTTTTATAACGAATAAGCGCATTTCTGTTAACTGGCATTGGGAATATTTTAATAAAATAGTGCTAAAAAAACATACTCCACACAAAAAACAAAAAAAACACAAAGCACTAACTAACAATAATTTACAACAAAAACAAAGAATATATTTTTTACTACTAAAAATTAATACTCCGTTGATTTTTTAGTTTTTCTATAAAAAACATAAAAAAGCATCTTGTATCAGTTTGATTATCAGCCTTTTACTACAAAAGTCAATAGAAATACATCTTACTGATAATCAAACTGATACGATTTTTCAACGGAGTAATGAAAAATAAAAATAGACAAAATTATTAACTACGCAAAAAGATTGCGCACAAGTATTTCATCTTTGTTTTATCAACAAACACTAAGAGAATAAATAGAACTAGATAGATCATTCGCCCCTGCTCAAAACGGAGCAGGGTGCAACAATAAAATATTACCTAACAATGGCTTCTAACCTGACATCTTATAATTTGGTCATCCATGCATTGAGGCAAGGTTCAACAATTGATTGGATCAAGTTAGCCAAAAAAATCCATGACTTTCCAAATGGTTGCGATGCATTGATTGGTCGAAGATGGATTACCAATGCTATTGATTGTGGTTCTTTCCAATCGGTTGTTTGGATGCTTTCTCAAGAAGTTGATTTGAATTTTGTAGACGAAGAAGGGTACTCTGTTTTACATTCTTGCATCGACAGATATTTGCCGAGCAAATACACTATCATGCAATTATTAATTGACTACAACGCTCCTATTGACATTGGAACAAAAGAACATCAACTAGCTGTTAATGGTTGGTCTCCCTTGCATATGGCAGTAGCTAGAAAAGATATACAAGCAGTTCGATTACTGTTAAAAAACGGAGCCAATACAACGTTAAGAACTTGCATAGATAACTATGCAACTGCTAGAGAAGAAGCTCGATACTATGGGTATTTAGACATCGCAGCATTACTATAATACTTGGTTGATTTTTCAATAGAGTAATGTTACGATAAACATACATTTGACTATAAAACGGCTGTGTGTCCGACTGATTTAGGTGCTTGGTTGCAACCCAAGATAAGAAGGTTTGATTCCTTCCACAGCCTCTATTTTAATACCATTAAACACTAGTTACCATGAAAACAATCGCATTAAATAGATTGAATATTTTAGGAATTGCAAAGGGAAATGGTCTTAGCCAAGCGCATCAACTTACCTTTTTGGCAGAGTTGGCTCAATTAGGTTATCGTATTACCAACCCAGAGATACTACAAGAAGTTTCTAGTACTTTTTTAATGGATTACAAACATTTGATGAGCACCTTGACCAAAAAACGAGGTGGCGATGTGACGTATGTCCCTTTGTTTAAAAAATTTCCAGAGCAAGTTCCCAACGATGCTGTGTATTTTAGTAAACGAATCATTGGCTATATTGGAAATATCCTTGACCTCTTTCCCGATACTGTGGCATTAGAAAATGGTATTAAAGTACCTAAATGGCTATTTAATCTCAAAGAGTTTGGCGCAGACCCTATCTCTCAAATGCAATCTAAAGAGTTGTTTGATTTAGCGGCTGCTGAAAATATTTCTAAGAATGGTGATGCCCATGTCGAATGGATTGATTTGCGTATTGTACACGATGAAGATTTGGCGGATGAACTGAAGGCTTACTTGGCTCGTTTGGTTTATTCTAAATCTTCGATCAAAGAAGCTTTGCACGAGGATCTATACGAATTGCTAGATTTTTTTGGTGCCAATGACTTAGATAGTGATTTAATCGTTTTTAAAGAAACGAAAGCTTTGCTGATGCAATATTTTTGGAAAAAAGAGGACTACCAAGCGGTCGCTCAATTGGCAAAAACAGCAACAGATGTCTTGCGTTTATTCGCAGCTCTTACTGGTTCTGATGTTAGTCTAAATCAAAAAATCAAGTTTCCTAAATTACCAAGAAAAGCTCGAAAAGTTGTTTTGGCTATTTTAGAAAAATCATCTGGCTTAGCAGAGGACTTGAATAAATACAAAGGACTTTGGCTAGAAATTGGACGCTATTTGCACCCTTTTGAATACAGCAAGCAATACCCACGTACGGCTGAGGTCTTTGATGCTTTACGCAATGGAAAAATTGAAACCTACCATTCTAGAACAGAGCAATTATTAGCCTTGGCAGAAGTAGATGCGTTGTTAAAACATTTGGAAAACAAACCAGGTGTCTATGCCCGAAAATTGCACGAGGTACTTCGACGTTTTCCTAAAGAGTTGGATAAAATTTTGGCTTCTTTTGAAAAAAATATCGCCAAGGTAGCTTTGAAAAATTTATTGGTAATGCAAGCTTATTTTTCAGAAATTAATGAGGCTGCCTATCGCACGGTTGTTAACAAAAAAGGAAAGATGAAGGTTCTAACTAACAATGCTTTTGCTGCCCTTTCGGAGCTTCAGATTGATAAAGTTATGCTTTGCATTCAAAAAGCAATTAAAACTGCCTTGACTGACAAAGAACCTTGGAACGAAGAAACTGTCTGGATTGATCCTGAATTAATGAATTATACGATTCCGTTGCAACAACGAAAAAGTTCAGATGGCATCTTAACCGTTGGTAAAGGAAGTCGTATTAAAACAGATTTTTCTAAAGTATTGCGCTTGTTTATTTATTGGAAACAAACCGCCGTGCGAACCGATTTAGATTTGTCTTGTATCCAATTTGATGAATACTTCAACTATTTAGGGCATGTGTCTTATACCCAACTTTTTAGCAATGGTATTGTACATTCTGGTGATGTTCAGTCAGCACCATACGGGGCTGCAGAATTTATAGACATTACGATGTCTAAATTAAAAAAGAAGGTACGTTACTTAGCGGTTCAAGTGCACAAATATTCAGGAGAACACTTCCGAGATATGGATTGCCACGCAGGTTGGATGTTGAGAGACAAGGCAACTTCTGATATAAAAACTTTTGATATAAAAACAGTTGCCAACAAATTTGACTTGAATGGTGTCGGAGGATATGCCGTACCCTTAATGGTCGATATTGCAGCTCAAGAAATCATTTCAACAGATTTGTATGTTTCTAGCGTTCAATTTCATAATAATGTAGAAGGGTCTGTCAATGATGTGGCTCTTTTATGTGCACAATTGGCAAACTTTACCAAAACACGACCAGTTATTGGCACGTTAGCACAGGCACATGCTGCTGCTCGAAATGCGCAATTGACAACCTACAAGGAAAATGCTAGCATTACGTTTGGTGTAAAAGACTGTACGTATAACGCAACGGATGTAGAACAGATTTTAACAGAATTGATTTAAGTAATTTATTTTACTTTGGTTGGGTTCGTCAAACTGCTCCCATGAGCAGCTCGCTTTCTAACTCGAACTAGGTTTGGGTTAGGAAGCCCATGCTCAACCATTATCTATGGCATATGATAAAGCTTCCTTCTACTACATAGAAATTGTTTTTCTAACAAATAGGTTTATCAATTTTCTACGAGATAGAATCAATTTAAACTAGTGGCTTAAAAATAGCTTCCTTCTAACACCTTGACTTTTAATCAACATAGCTATTTTAGTTTCCACTAATAATAAAAAAATCCTTAGTGCTTCAAAATAATAGCACAGTAGGAACTAAAGTTACACCAATACAATTATTATACTAACAAGAGGCTTAGATGTTATTTCCTTCTTTAGGTTCGACTCCTAACTCGTTTTGGTTATACAATAACATCCCTTCCCTCTTTTAAAAATTATAACGGACTATAACACACTTCCTTCTACCACTTCCAAACTGACAGTGTGTTTCTTTGCCGTTTTTGTTAATAATACTCTGTTGATTTTTTTATGAAAAAGCAAAAAATCAACAGAGTAATGTGTTAAGTAACGATAAAAATAATCTTTCGATTTACAGCAAGATTTTTGAAAGCTTAGTTTTTGAACGTTACTAAGAATAGATAGCTTGTGTGTAGGACTAGAGAAAATTTCCTCCTTTGCCTTCCACGCTACAGGTGGTGGTTCGAGTCCACCCTTTGTTTTCCTTCGGGCAAACAAAGTAGTTCAACTGGTAGAACAGTATATAATTTTTTGGATTACTTATAATACAAGCTTATTTTTTTATAGAAACACAGCCAAGGTGTTGTGCAAAAAATAATGGACTAAAAGTTATTTCCTTCTAAAAATCACGGATCTGGAGGTCAAAGGTTCAAATCCTTTCTCATTGAGTAGCTCAGTTGGTAGAGCACCAGATTAAAATAATAACTTTAATTACCATTTTTTTATCAAAAGGTAGGGAGGTTCTTTTGCCAAGCGGTTGAATAGATAGAAACACCACACAGGTAAATAAATTAAAAATATCTTGTATTAGATTTTTCAACAAAAATGCGAACTAGTAGTAATCCATTTTGCCTGTTTTTATTTATAACAATCCATTCTTTCCTTACATTTTAGCTATGAAATCTATCTATTCCATACTTTTTTATTTAAGTATCTCCAATTTTATCTACGCTCAATCAGCCAATAGTTCTTTGGAATTCATGAAATATGCGCCCAAAGATATGTTTTCTGCTGATTTTAATCCTTCTAGCCTATCTGACCAATTTTTGGAGCCCAAAAGCAATGTTTTTGGGAATGGTTTCTTTGTAGATGGTATTATTAGTGCTGGAGCAGCTATCAGTGCTTATAATTACCATACCAATCTACCAGAGCCCAATGCTTATATTGTTAGTTCTACAGATATTGTTACTGAAAACTCATTTAGACTAGGCAATAAATGGTATTTTAAAAATAATAAGAAAATCCAATCTGGCATTCAAATTATTTGGGCTAGAATAGGTTCACTTATTCCCTTTGGAACAAACAATCAAAGCTCTTTTTTCCCGATTACTTATAAAATGAATCCACTCAACATTGGTTCTACTAACTTTATACAGTTATCCGAAAAAAATGGTCTTGAGTTGAACTTGAATGCAGGACTAACCACTAGTTTTGCCCAGCGCCTAGGCAATAACCTTAATTCTAATTCGGCTGCTTTGGTACAGTTTGGTCTCTCTGTAAATCCATCTGTTAAATTCAGACTAAAACGTTTTTCCATAGGTCTTGACATTCAATACATACATATGTTTCCAGGTTCAATCTATTCAAGCGATGGCACTCAATCTACCTATAATTATGATGTTAATATATTACTATTTGGAGCAACAATAGGGTGTAAGTTCTAAGTAGTCGCATTATTTCTAAGTTTAATAGTTTTTAGAATGGCAATCAATCTAGTTATTGATTGCTTTTTTTTATTAAAAAATTCTTTTTCCAGAACTACGCAACAAGGCTGCGCACTACTATTTTAGTTTTGTACTATCATCATTAAATAACCCGCTGGTTTGATATTTTGACTAGTTTCATAAAATCAGCAGCACAACGATACAAAACTTATGAAAAAAGTAATTTCAACGGAGAAAAAGCCTATTAAATTATGGTTGACAGATTTAGAAGATGGCGCATTGGAACAAGCTAAAAATTTGGCAAACCTACCATTCACATTTAAACACATTCCTATTATGCCAGATAGTCATCAAGGTTATGGCATGCCTATCGGCTCTATTTTGGCAACCAAAGGAGTTGTCATACCTAATGCTGTGGGGGTTGATATTGGCTGTGGAATGTGTGCCATGCGTACAAGTTTAACGCACGTTTCTAAAGAAAGCTTAAAAAAGACATTAACTATTGCCCGCACATTGATTCCTCTAGGTTTCAACTGGCATGCTGAACCTCAAGATGAAACATTAATGCCACAAGGATATGAAGATTTGCAAATTGTCTCTCGTGCATACCCCAAAGGGACTAAGCAAATTGGCACACTAGGTGGTGGCAATCATTTCATTGAAATCCAACAAGGTTCTGATGGTTATATTTGGATAATGATCCACTCTGGTAGCCGTGCTTTAGGGCATACCGTTGCACAACATTACAACAATTTAGCAATTCAAATGAATGAGCGTTACCACTCTGTGGTCACCAAAAAAATGGAGCTAGCATTTTTGCCTATTGAGACACAAGAAGCAAAGGATTATATTGCTGAAATGAATTACTGTATTGCTTATGCTTTGGCGAATCGAAAATTGATGATGACACGAATGGTTGAAGCACTTACAGAAGTTATAGGGACATTTGATTGTGATGAAATTATTAATAAATCACACAACTTTGCTGCTTGGGAAAAGCATTACGGAGAAAATGTTTTGGTTCATCGAAAAGGAGCTACACGTGCCTTCAAAGACGAATTAGGAATGATTCCAGGATCACAAGGGACCAGCTCTTATATTGTCAAAGGTCTTGGCAACCCTGAATCTTTTATGTCTTGTTCGCATGGAGCAGGGCGAAAACTAGGAAGAAAACAGGCGCAACGTGAACTAAATTTAGCACATGAAATTGAATTATTAAACCAAAAAGGCGTCATTCATGCCATTCGACATACCTCGGATTTGGATGAGGCAACGGGGGCTTATAAGGATATTGATATCGTCATGGAGAATCAAAAAGATTTGGCTGAAATTATGGTTCAATTAACTCCTTTGGCCGTTCTTAAAGGATAGTCAATAATACTAAATACTAACTCGCTCTATTTTTTAGAGGGAGTTTTTTTAATAAAAAAATAGGATACACAAACCCCCTTCGTGTATCCTAATAATTAGACCTTTGGGTCCCCTTTTACTATTAGAAATCATTTTGATTTCCGAGGGTAAAGATGTAGAATTTTGTATCAGGATGACAGCTCATTTGTGCCAAGAAATTGCCAATTCTTGCCAAACTTTAAAAAGTTAGACAACTGTTTTTTTTCTTTTTTATAACTTAACTACCTAATTAACAACCGTTCATTAGTGCATTGTTCTATCCAAGGATTGAATATAAGTACTCCACATACAATCTTGATAATCGGTCAACATATGAAATAATAATCCCAAACCTATTATTCTCGTTTTTGGAAAAAAACACAGAAAACAATACAATAACATCGCTGGCCAAGTATGCAAGGGATGGAAACCTATGCTACATCGATTGGGATCAAAGATAGGATTAGCCAACAAATGGTCTGCATCAACTACAATTGTCAACGCCATTAACAACCATGCTTTTCGCCATTTGTCTCTAAAAAAAATATAAGCAAGAATACTAGGAGCTATAAAATGTAATCCGTAATGAGTTAAAACTTGAAGTAATTTAAGTGTGGATATATCCATTCATTCTTTTGAGTTTGAAATAAAAACGTTTCTGAGCTTGCTTGTGATTTTAATTGCAACAAAACAGCCACAAAGATGAACCACCTAAATAAGCAACCTTCTAAGGTCTTAATTCTTTTAGTAATGAATAAAAGTTTTCCTCTGTTTCTAAAGAATTAATAGACAAATCTGCTCCGTGTTCTCCTAAAAAAGTCACAGTTCCATTGTGTTCGACTTCAAAATCCCAATAATGCGTATCGCCACAAGCTCCCTCACAACTTCCCGTGTGATAAATGTAAGTAATCACATAGCCACCCTCTATTTCTTTTAGTCGGATATCGTCTTTATTCAAATCTGCACTAGGGAGTTCAACCATCCAAACATGATCCAAATAAGAAATTTGACTAGCAATAAATTTCATATTAATTGCTCTCACACTAGAAAGGTCTAAAACCACGTAAGCATCCGTAGTTTCAACCACACTTAGTGAAAATTCATAGTTAGGAAAGATTTTTTGAATAGGGTTTTCAGAAATAGCTTCACTCCATTCTGCTTCTCTGCCCAAAATAATTCGAATATTCGAAACATTAGCTGTTGGACTCGTGTGAATACGATATTGATGCGCAACCGCGGTTGCCGCAACATAAGGACTTTGCGCAATAGCAACCAAAGCGTCCTCAATAGAATAAACTAAATGCTCAGATATTTCCCCTGTAGATTGGTTGGCTACTAATCGAGCAGCCAGTTGAACAGCATCTTGCGCATAAGAGTCTTCTTGTGCTTGAGTGGTAGGCAAGAAAGATATAATAGATAAGATGGTAAGTATAAATAATCTCTTCATACTCTATTTTATTTTGAGCGTTCTTTTAGCAACACACCACCACAACCTACTGACTACTAATAATTTGCTAACTAAAATCAGAAAAACAGCCTAAATTTTATTTTGAGTTTTTTACAAAAAATACTTTTAAATACTATAATTTGTCACTCAATTTTTTTTTTGTTTGGAATCAATAGGATGTTTATCCTATTAAATTTTATTCCTATTTTTAGAGGCTACTTGTCTGCTCTCTCAAAGTAGTACTTTTGTCAATTTTTACCTAATTTTTTACCAAAAATTTGTCATTCCTTTCCATGCTTATATTCTACTCCACTTTATCCATCTTCCTCATTTTATGCTACTTAGTAATAATTTTATTATACATATTTTATTGGAATTTGATAGAAGAGTGGGAAATCCCCTCTAATTATTCCTTTCGAACAACTGTTAGTGTTATTATTGCAGCAAGAAACGAAGCGGATAATATTCAACAATGCTTAGAAGCCATTTTAGCCCAGTCCTACCCTTCTGAATTATTAGATATTTGGATTGTCAATGACCACTCCGAAGATCAAACTGCTGATATTGTCCATTCATTTCATCATAAAAATATCCACCTACTAAACTTACCACCGAACCAAAGAGGAAAAAAGCAAGCCATTCAATTCGCTATTCAGCATTCTAAAGGAGACTTGATAGTGACTACAGATGCAGACTGTAGCATGGGTACAGACTGGCTCAAATATATCGTTAGTTATTACCAAGAATATCCATCCAAGCTAATTGCTGCCCCTGTTTCTTTTCATCGAGAAAACTCAATCTTTGAGTTATTTCAAACATTAGATTTTATGGGAATGATGGCTGTTTCGGGAGCAGGCATAAAAGGGCGATTTATGAACTTATGCAATGGTGCAAATTTGGCTTATGAAAGAACTGCTTTTGATGCTGTTAATGGATTTGAAGGAATTGACCATCTAGCTTCAGGAGATGATATGCTATTGATGCAAAAAATTGCGGCACAATACCCGAATCAAATTGCTTATCTCAAAAACAAGCAAGCACAAACCTTGACCTATGCCAAACCAACTGTCAAAACCTTTCTTCAACAACGCATCCGTTGGGCTTCCAAATCTGGTGCGTATACCAATTGGCAGACAATAGTTATCCTTGCCATTGTTTGGATTTTATGCCTTAGTATGATTGTTGATCTTTTGCTAACTCCTTTCAATTATTTATTCCTGTTTTGGTTTGTTTTCAAATTTATCGCCAAAGGTTTTGCAGACTTCTTTTTTCTAGGAATGATGACTTCTTTCTTTGATCGACCCAAACTAATGCGAGCGTTTATTCCCTCTTTGTTTTTTCATTGGTGGTATATTTCAGTAGTCGGCTTACTAGGAAATATTATCAAACGATACGAGTGGAAAGGAAGAAAAGTACGATAAACAATAAACCAACTCTCCCAACTTCACTACTCCAAAGTTGTTTACTTAAACTACAATTATTGAGAAGGCTCCTAGATAGTAGCTCTAGAAGAACACATATTTCTATTTATAATTTAAGTAAATAGATAAACAAAAAAAACAAACTATAACATTCAACTACAATTGAATAAAAAATAACATATCTCAAAACAAAATTCATAAAACTACTTTCTCCCTCCTTCATCAAAAAAGAATTGCTATTTATTTTATGTACTTCTTTTTCGAACATAAAATATATCCCCCTCTCAAATAATCAAACAATAAATTGATTTACAAACACTTAACAAAAGAAACCAATTCATTTCTTTTAAACATAGCTTGTTTTTAATTTTTTTTTCTTTATATTTACTCGGTAAAACTAAATTTTTAATCATTCCCCTTAAATATTAAATAAACCATTATTATATTTTAAATCACTCTCCAAATGAACAACTTTTACAAGCTTCTTGCAATACCTGCATTGGTAGCTAGCGCAAGCCTAGGTCTAAATGCCCAAAATGTAGGTATCGGAACAAACACCCCACACACAAGTGCAAAACTGCACATTACAGACGCCAACCGAGGCGTATTAATCCCCCAAATTTCAATTGGCAATATCAACTCACCAGCCCCCGTCACTACTCCAGCAACAGGTCTCTTAGTATGGAATACCAATGCAACTACAATTGGCGGTGGTGGAGAAGGGTTTTATTATTGGGCAGGTACTCAATGGACTCGATTATCAACTAGCGCTGGAACAGATAACCAAAACTTAACAAGTGCCACTCTTACAGGCACCAACTTAACCATCAATATTGAAGATGGAGCTTCTACGTCAGTTGATTTATCCGCTCTTGTTAACGATGCCGACTTTGTGATTGGTAACGAATACAATACTGGCGCTTCGCTTTCTGGCACCAATCTGAACATTACCGATGGTGGTGGTACGAGAACCGTTAATTTAGCCTCTTTGGTCAACGATGCCGACTTTGTAGTTGGTAACGAATACAATACTGGTGCTTCGCTTTCTGGCACCAATCTGAACATTACCGATGGCGGTGGTACGAGAACCGTTAATTTAGCCTCTTTGGTCAACGATGCCGACTTTGTAGTTGGTAACGAATACAATACCGGTGCTTCGCTTTCTGGCACCAATCTGAACATTACCGATGGTGGTGGTACGAGAACCGTTAATTTAGCCTCTTTAAATGAATCTGGTCGAAATGGTTTGCGAAATGTAGGCAACTTTATACACTTAGGAGGTACGCTTATCGAAAATACAACCGTTTCTGCCAACACATTTGCTATGAATTTTAACCTTAACAATACTGGTGATTTTAATATTCAAGACAATGGCGTTAACAAATTTACAGTCTTAGATAATGGCACATCTAGATTTGGTGGGGACGTTGAATGGAGAGATGGCAATACTGGTGGTACACTATTAGCAAACTTGTTTGATGATGGTAACGATGGTCGTTTTATCATCCGAGAAAATGGAGCTACATCAGTAGACTTAGATGCTAATAGCCAATTTATCTTCAACGAACAAGGCTTAGACCGCAACCTTAGAATTGAATCGGATGGAGATGCAAATAACTTTTTCTCAGATGCAGGAACTAATAGAGTTGGTATTGGAACAGGCACACCTGCTCAAAAATTACATGTCGTTGGTGTAACCAGAGTTTCAACATTGGCAGGAACAGGCAATCGCATGGTTATTGCCAATGCCAATGGAGATTTGGCGACTCAAGCTATTCCTGCTAATGGGGATATTACTGCTGTTAATGCTGGTGCAGGGATTGTTGGAGGTGGAACGACAGGAACAGTTACTCTAACTGCTGCTGCTGACAACGGTCTTTATGTTAATGCTGGTGCCGATCGAATTCGCTTGGGAGGTACATTAGTTGAAAACACAACCATTACTAATCCTAATAGTCAATTCGTATTTAATTTATCCAATACTGGAGATTTTCACATTCAAGACAATGGCATCAATCACTTTTCTGCTTTTGATGATGGAAACACAGCATTCGGTGGAGATGTTTACTGGCGAGACGAAAATACAGGAGGTACTATCCTTGCTCAACTAATTGACGATGGCAATGATGGTCGTTTTATCATTCGAGAAAACGGGGTAACTTCTGTAGATTTAGATGCTAACAGCCAATTCATCTTCAATGAGCAAGGGCTAGATAGAAATTTCCGTATAGAATCGGATGGCAATGCCAACATGTTCTTTGTAGATGCAGGCATGAACAGAGTATCTGTTGGAACAGCAACCTCTGCTGGTACATTTAATGTTTTAGGCAACTCATACCACTCTGATGACATCTATCTAAGAGATGGCGCTGTAAACGGTGGCGATATACTTGTTCGTATTTTTGACTCTGCTGATGATGGAATCATTGATGTTTACGAAAACAATGCTATGAATCACCGCATTCATGGTAATGGTACTTCTGTATTTAATGAGCAAGGCAATAACAACGCTGATGTTCGTATGGAGTCCGACACAAGAACAAATATGTTTTGGTTAGATGCTGATGAGAACTTAGTTCGATTTGGTACGGCTTCTACTTTTTCTGATAATGGCAATGGAACTACAGTAGGTGGAACAACTGTTGATTATGTTGCTGACTTTGATCGTGGTATTGGTGCTACAGGAACCGCGATTGGGATAGGTTCGGTAGAGTATTTGTTGGATAACTCCTCAGAAACAACTATTAACAATGCCTTCTCTCCGACTACACACATCAATAGAGATTTAGGTTTTTCTACAACTGTACGTGGATGGGACGATGTTTATGCTGATAATTTTGTTAATATTTCTGATTTAAGAGAAAAGGAAGACATCAAAGAGTTAAGCTATGGCTTAGAAGAAGTACTAAAAATGCGTCCTGTCTCTTATGTATTAAAACAAGATCCTTTTGGAGATAGAAAATTAGGGTTGATTGCTCAAGAAGCATTGGTTTTGGTTCCTGAAGCAGTCAAAACGCACGACAACAAAATTTTGGATGAAGCAAAACCAGAAGAATACACAAGAATAGAATTGGAACGTATGGGTATGACTTACCAACAGTTAATCCCTGTTTTAATCAAAGCAACTCAAGAACAACAAGCTCAAATTGAAGCACTAAAAGCAGAAATTGAGGCACTTAAGTAATCCTTCAAAAAAAATAATTGTTCACTAATCCAACCATGATTAGCAAAAAATAGCCAACTATTAACATTAATAAGGTATTGAAAACATGAGTCATCCCGAATTTTCTAAAGCACATTGACAAAATAAAAATGTTAAGATAAAATGGATGGCTTTTCTAAGTCTGTAAATCGGCATCGAAGTCTTTCGGTGCCGATTTCCTGTTCTAGGACACCAAATATTAATGATAGTAGTCATAGTTGCTCTAAAGTTCCTCAACATCCGAAACAAAAAATCCATTACCAAAGTAACTAACATCAACATTTTAAGACGATTTTCAAAGAACCAAAGCCTAGGAGACTCCATACCCAACTCTGATTTTCCATATCTAAAAACCTGTTCAATATCCCATCGTTTCATATAAGAATAGAACATTTCCCATGCTTTGCCACAAGTGTCAATTACTTCATTGGTTAGCAAGTACATAGGAGAAGTGCCTTTGCGTTTATCACGAACAATAACGAGGTATAAATCTGTTTGGGGAAACCATGGATGAGCTACTTTTCGGTAGAGTATTTTGACGCTTCTCGTTTCTTTCCGAATATTATCCCATATTAGGCGATGATCCTTAGCTTTTTGTCCCAGAGAAAGACGATAGGTATTTTTCTTCACTCCATTTTCATCAATCAAATTATTAAGCTTTTTCCAACGAACTAGAAACTTTGCTTTAAAGTTGAGCATACGTTCTACAAAAACACCATTGGCATAACCTCTATCAAAGACATGAAGCACATCCGCTTGTGTAGATGCTACACGTTTATTTAGAGCATTAAACATCCGATAAAATATCTCCGAACTTTCCTCTTTATGTTTACCTCTTGTGGCAAACCAACGCATTTTAGATATTTGAGGAACTTCCTTCGCATGCAAGGAGGTTAAAACTGCACCCGACCACTCAAATCCAGGAACACAAATACGTTTATGCTTATCATAATAACCTGGTTTTATTCGTGTTAACCGTTGACTCTTCTTACTGTGTACTGGGCTTAGCCCTTCACTAAACCAACTTTCGGGCTTTTCTAGTACACTATCATCCCAGAGCATCAACCAACTTTTTCCTAATTCTTGCTTATCTTCCAATCTAGCAACAAACTCTTCTTCTAAATGTTGATCTATTATTTGGTAATCCCATTTCTTACTGCGAAATAAATTACTCACACGTTTTACTCCTGCTTTAGCTTTTTTAGGACCAAGAACTAAGGCGCCTAACTCGGTCAATAGCAAGGCATCTGAACGATTTCTTGACATTAAAACTGCTATAAATACATTATAAAATGTACGCACCAAACGTTTATCTAAATCTTCATCTAGTTTTAAGAGTAATTTAGACAAGTATTGATGTGAGCGATGTAAAATTGTCCATCCTGCTCCATTCTCTTTATTGATATTTTCTGTATCTTGTAGTTTATTATAATACATAGGAATCTCTAATTTTTTGTGGTAATTAAATCTAGTAGATTCCTATCTTTTTTCCAAAAAAAAAGTCATCGCCGAAAAATTCGGGATGACTCATGTTTTTTTATACTAGCTTTACAACATTACAACTAAGTCCCCTGCATTTTTATTTTCTCAATTATTATCAAGGATTCATAAATTTCAAATTATGGAAAAACACTATTTAGAAACTACTAAAAATGTCTATAAACAGGCGGCAGAAACACCTGATGTAGGGCTTTGTTGTACGACAACACCTATTTGGCAATTGCCTGGATTAGAAATTCCTTCAATTATGTTGGAAATGAACTATGGTTGTGGCAGTACCGTCAACCCAAGGGATTTGGTTAATAATCCCAAAGTTTTATATGTTGGTGTTGGTGGCGGGATGGAATTACTCCAATTTGCCTACTTTAACCGTCAACCTTCTGGTGTTATTGGCGTGGATGTAGTAGATGAAATGCTAACAGCCTCCCGTCAAAACTTCAAAGAAGCTGAAACGCTAAATCCGTGGTTCAAATCCGAATTCATTGATTTAAAAAAAGGAGATGCACTAAATCTGCCCGTAGAAGATGCTTCTATTGATGTTGCTGCTCAAAATTGCCTGTTCAACATCTTCAAACTAGATGACCTTAAGAAGGCTTTAGAAGAAATCTATCGTACATTGAAGCCTCATGGACGTTTAGTCATGTCAGATCCAATCTGCGAGCAGCATATGCCAGAAGAATTACGCCACGATGATCGACTACGTGCACTGTGTCTAAGTGGGTCAATTCCTTTACAATCTTATATTGATATGATTACCAGTGTGGGATTTGGAACCGTCGAAATACGCGCCAAGCGCCCCTATCGAATCTTAGACCCCAAGCACTATGCAACAGATCAATTGATCTACATCGAGAGTGTAGAGGTTTGTGCGATAAAAGACCCTATGCCCGCTGACGGTCCTTGTGTATTTACAGGGAAAACCGCCATTTATTACGGCAACGAAGCCTTTTTTGACGATCAAAAAGGGCATACCTTATTACAAAATCAACCCATTGCTATTTGTGACAAAACGGCTAAAGCCTTGTTAGATTTGGAGCGTGATGATATTTTCATTTCCGAATCTACTTACTTCTATGATGGAGGAGGTTGTTGTTAGTTTAGTTATTCTACATCCGTTAAGTAAGGCACTCCAATAGAAGTAGTGCCTTATTTTTCTATCGACTATACCGTAGGAATTACTTTTCCTTTCAGCTTATATCCCCCTACCCCCAAAAGTAAAATACTCAACATTATCCACAATCGCTGAAGCGTATCGCTTGTTTCTTTCAGAACTGAATTAATTCGCCCTGGTGTTCCCTGAACATTAACAGAGCAATTCCAATTGGCTGCTAGTGCATTGTCTGCTGTTGTATAAACCAGTTCCAAAGAGGTACATTCTTGGGTATTATCATTCCAATACGTCACATAATGCACACTATCAACCAATTCACCAAAAGCATTGTACAACATCAATCGCTCTCCTTTGTTAGACAGCTTCCCTTGATAACTACCATTGGCTTCAAACCCGTACTCTGATTTAAACAATTTTGAATTATTCGTCAACACACAATATTCTCCTCCCTTAATGAGGGCGGTATCAGAAAATTTAAAATGAATACCTGCCTTAAATTCAAACTGAGCCAAATGAATTGTTGTTGTACTAGGATTATGAATTTCTATAAACTCCAAACCATCTTTAGATTGCCACAATAATTCGTTAATAACTAAGGCTGTTCCATAGTTATCTGGCATTTTTTGAGGTATAAATTCGATGGGCTCCGACCAATGACTACAATACCCTATTGTATCTTGCACCCGAACTCGAATTCTATATCGATGCTTAGGCTGAACTGCTCCCAATGGAAGTGAAAGTAAAGTCTCAAAAGGTGTTCTATACTTCCCCTCCCATTTAGTCACAATTTCATAGATTTTAGGATCTGTTTCCGAATGTAATTTTTGATCTTTCTTATTAACTTCTGCAATACGCCATTCTACGGCTTGTATTGTTTCTCTATCAATGTTCCCTATCTTAAATTTCAAGGCATCAACCTCATATTGTGAACTACCATGGTAAGTAATGGTAGGTGTATCAGGAATACTATCGTGAAGTATCTCTTGAAGTATGAATTTACGTCTTCGCTGAACAAAACGCTTAAGTTGACCGATCTGGTTCTCAAAGCTCCCTTCATATTCATGCCCCCATCGCAACTTATCCAAATCAACAAACGAATAGTTCAAACTAGGTTGATAAATAAAAGCCGCTTGTTCATCAATTAGTTGGAACATTTGTTCTTCATTAAACAACAAATCCAAGACAGAACGCAATTCATTTTCATAAGCAATTTCTAGTGCTTGATGCTCAAATGCAGCCTTAAAAATTCCAGAAGAAATAGTGCTCTTAATTCTAGAACTAGTCCATGTTTTGTCAACGTCCCAAGGAAAAAATTGCCAACCTTTTTCTGGATGTCGATATTCTGTCCACCAATGCTGTTTCCGATAACCAGACTCTTTATTAGCAATAAGCTCATTTCCAATCAAAAACCCCAAATAGTTTTCCCAATCCAAGTTTTCTTTCCACCATTCTATCGAATGCTGTTGATAACAACTGCTATCCCAATCCACATATTTTTTTTGCTGCAATCCAATCTTCTGATTAGACTTATGTCTTACCTTAAAGGGCTTATAAGAATAAATATTGGCGTTGGGCAAGTCATGTGTTTTTAAAAAATCACCATCGTAATTTTCTAACATCAGATACAATCCCCAAAAATCACCTTCTACACTATCTTGTTCTTCTTGATGTTGCACAACTCTCAGGTGCAAATAATCGGCATGGCTAGCACTAGTTCCTTGCAAACGAAATAATCGATACAAAACCGATTCAGACAAACCATGTGTATTAGGATTATCCAACAACCAACCACCAGACAATACCAATTTATTCCGCCGAGTAGCGTAAGCTTTTCCTTGATTGTTAACAACTTCTATTTTAGCATTATTATGGAAATTAAACTTTAAATTCCGCTTTCTTCGACTATGCCGATTGTTATAACCTCGACTTCGATACCCTACATGATCATAGACGACTCCATTATAAACAACCGTTCCTGTTGCTTTATAAGTTCGAGCTTCGTGTTCATAAATCAAATATTGAACATCATTGGACTTGGCAATCAAGTGACAAACAGGTAATGTCCTTAAAGAGTCAAAACTATATCCACAAAAAGTAGGTACTTTATCATAGACAAAATAGGCAAAATTAGGTTGAGGGTGGCTTTGTCGTGGTGCAATACTGATACTATCTCCTTTTGCAATAATTTTATACCGAATCAAATGGCGATGTCGTTGCAAACTGGGTGGCATTTTGAGGGTATAGATTCGATCATTAGCTTCCCAATCCCCTTCCTTGCCATTATCTAACATAGTTAACATCATCCAATTGGTTTGATACGTAGAATCCTCCAATGCGATATACGATCCAGGGGCAACAACTTGATACCACAATTGTACTTCTTTGGCATTCCTAACATTGGCAACAATTGTTACTGCTTCGTTGGATTTTGGCACTTGAGGATACTGATCCACATGCTTAATAATTGGTAACAAATGGGGAGTAAACACAGGAGTGTTCGGCCGTGTAGGGCTAGGCGTAGCTACTTCCCAATACTGACCAATCCGATTATCAAATGCTGGGTTTATTAATTGTAATGAACAAGCTACTTTTTTCTTGCAATACGGCCATGTTGCTTTGTCTTTATAATTAACTCGATCTACTTCCTCTCCCAAATGGTTTTTCAAAACAAGACACTCTCCCTCTCCTTTCAAACGTCCCTTAAAAGGGCCTAAAACTTGCTGACGCTCTCCCAATTCGTATTCATCAAGCATTACTTTCACACGTTTAGCAACTACCAAATAAGCTCCACCTTCTAAAATTGTTCCTTCTGGAAAAGTGTACTCAATTCCTTTTGTGAATTTCCACTTAGAAAGGGTAACAGCAGATTGACTTTTATTGTGTAGTTCTAAAAATTCTCCTCCCAATATGTTGGGGCTGTGATGGATTTCTGTAATAACAATGGGATTGGCTACTATGGGGCTTGCTCCCAATAGTACCAGTAGTAGGTAAATTAAATTAGGCATAGTCTCGTTCTATAGGTGTTAATGTGTGCGACGAAACTACACGAAAAACCATATAAATAAAACAGCCTTAACGCTGCTTTATTATTTGGATTTCACTCTGATTATTTGGAAGTTATACATTATCTTAATCTTGAGTATTCGGTTATTTCCATGAGAATATGGAACAGCCTAATTTTTCTCCATAGAGAGTACTTCCGTTTGACCATCTATGGTTATCAAAAAATAATACGTTCCGACTGCTAAATTCAACCAATCAAAGGTATAATACTTTCCTTCTACCTCTAAATCTATCAACATCGTTTTTCCTTTTCCATCTATAACTTTTAAATGTATCGAAGAAAATTCTTTTTCAATAAAGAGGGTCACTTTTTGCTTGGTTGGATTCGGATAAGCAATGATTGCTGTTTGTGAGGCGGCTACTTTTGTATGATTGTTCCATACAGTTTGAATTGGTTTGGTCACTTCTAAAACTGCTTCGCTCTGTTGGTTATCAGAATAAGCAAAAGGCAATTGATCTTGTGCCCAAATCGTACTATAACTTAAAAAACAAAGTGTGAGTATATACATTTTCATAGCGTAGTTGACTTATTAACTGAATAAGCTCTAAACTAAATGTTCCACCTGATGATCGCAAGTACAAAATTCTAAGTTTCTCAAAATAATTATAGCCATTTCTCAAAAAAAATCAAGCATAGGCTAATAATTTCTCTTAACAATAAACATGGAAATGAGCGTTTCTTCTTCCTTAAAAAAATCACCTACTCAAGTCATCTAAGATAAACTTTCCTCAAATAATTTTCAATTATCCCTATAATAAAAATGGTGCATGACCTTTCAATCATGCACCATTTACAAACTAAATTTATTGTGATTAAAATCGAATGTTATCTTCTAGTAGATCAAAATCATAAGTTAAGTTTTCTTCAATATCGTTGACAGGAATATGGTCGCCAATAAAATCGCCATAATGTGCTGTTTCAATTACTTTAGCTTGGCTAATGACAAAATCCGCAGGAATAATAGGAGCTTGAACCTCTCTAAGTCCTCCATAATTGTTGTCATTTTCTTTGTACAAATCCTGTCCCTTCTTCATTGCTTCCAATGCCTTTTTTTCTTTCAAGGTACGCTTGTATTTTGCCACTGAGCGCTCTACTCCATACAATTTATACAATTCCTCATCAGGGTCCGCAATTACTGTAAATGGAATATTCATATCCTTTACATAGCCTTGCAGTTCTTCCTCAGAAGAAGGATAAATAGCAATAACCTCGATTCCCTTTTCTTTCATTTCTTGATAAGAATTAATCAATTCATGTGTGCGTGCATTGCAAATTGGACACCATGCTGGGCGCAAAAATGTAATCAGAACATTTTTATCTTTTAAAACCTTGTTCAATTTGATTTGATTTCCTAAAACATCTTTGGTCACAAAATTAGGAGCTTTGCTTCCTTCTTGCAAAAAGACATGCTTATCAGGAGTTGTATTGGCTATTTTTGTTGGAGTAGTAAACGAGCATAAAACAATAATTGATGTTATAATTAAGGTTGCTTGAAGTAATTTTTTCATGATTATAATGTGTGTATTTTATTTCGAAGAATTTTATACTATTGTAACATTTCGAGTCACAAATTGTTTATAAAAACACAAAAAACAAAGAATACTCAAAAACAAAACACCCCACAAACAAAACACTATCAACAACTTAACATATTTAAAAAATAACAAAATAAAAAAGCTACCTGTTTTCCACAGATAGCTCAATGCTTTATTTCCTTATATTTCTTTTAAGCTTTTGCCTTATTACTAGCATACTTTTGGTATTCTCCAGAAACAAATTTTTGTACTGCTTCTTCATCTTCAAATCGGTCAAAAAGTGCCTTTAACTGGTCATGGCGTTTCATTGTCGGCAACACAAAACTTTCAACATCTGCACGAGTAATTTTTTGTTCGCTAAGAATAATTAAACGCTCAATTACATTTCTTAATTCTCTAATATTTCCAGTCCAATCTACTTCTTGCAACAATTGAATTGCGCCAGCTTCAACTTCTTTTTTCGGGCGACCATACTCATTGCAAACAGACTCAATAAAATGATCCACCAACAAAGGGATGTCAGCTTTTCTATCATTCAAAGAAGGAACTTGAATAATAATCACCGCCAAACGATGGTATAAATCTTCTCTAAAACGTTTGGCTTCAATTTCCTTGCGCAAATCTTTGTTCGTTGCAGCAATAACTCGCACATCTACTTTTATGTCCTTGTCACCACCTACACGAGTAATTCTTCCCTCTTGCAAGGCGCGTAATACCTTAGCTTGGGCAGAAAGACTCATATCCCCAATTTCGTCTAGAAAAAGCGTTCCACCGTGCGCTTGCTCAAACTTTCCTATACGCTGTTTATGAGCAGAAGTAAACGAGCCTTTTTCATGACCAAACAACTCACTTTCAATCAATTCAGCAGGAATAGCAGCACAATTCACCTCAACAATTTGGTTTTGGGCACGCTCACTTTTTTCATGAATCCAACGAGCGACCAGTTCTTTCCCCGTTCCGTTGGGTCCTGTCACCAAAACACGGGCATCGGTAGGAGCTACACGATCTATAGTTGCTTTAATTTTATCAATTCCTTCCGACTCTCCAATAATCGTTTGTACTCCTCCGCTTTTCTTAATTTTTTTCTTCAAGACCTTCGTTTCTTGCACCAACGATGATTTATCGAGCGCATTTCGAATGGTAATCAATAAACGATTTAAATCTGGTGGTTTCGAGATATAATCAAAGGCACCTTTTTTAACGGCCTCTACAGCTGTTTCTATATTGCCATGTCCTGAAATCATAATAACAGGCGTGTCAGGACTTAGAATATTGATGCGTTCCAATAACTCCATCCCATCCATTTTTGGCATTTTGATATCACAAATTGCTGCATCAAACTTGGTTTTCTTTACCTTTGACAAAGCATCAATACCATCTTTCGCCTCTTCTACTTCATAATTTTCCATTTCCAAAATATCTCTCAAGACACTTCGGATACTTGGTTCATCATCTATAATTAGTATTTTTGCCATAATATTTATTATTTTTTCTATAGGTTTTTAATGCAGAATATCCATTTTGATCTCCTGACAATGAAGTTTTAAAAATAGTGTTTTTTTATGAATTTTCTAATTCAACCTATAAGTTTATCACTTCTATAAATTACGATTTTTTAGCTTTTGTAATTATCAATAGAAAGCAAAACCAAAGTGCAAGCTACCTCTATTGTAGTTTCTGGTAATTCTTGTCTCAAAAGACCGTACAATTCTGTGTTTTCTGTTCCTGGATTAAAAATGACTCGCTTAGGCTTTAGTTGTAGAATATAATCATAATATTCTTTTTGTACTGTTGGATTTAAGTAGAGTGTAATTGTGTGTACATCTTCTATGATTGGTCGATCATTCTGAATAGGTATCCCAGCAGTTTCTCCTTTGCGAATTCCAACAGGAATTACCTCTATATTATTGTCCAACAGTCGTTGTGTTGCAAGATAAGCATAACGGGTAGGATTCGTTGTTGCGCCTAAAACAAGCGTTTTGTAATCGCTCATAGTTGTGGTTTAAGTTTAATTTATGGATAATAATTATTCATACCAAACAATTATTCTCTATTAATACTATTCTATTGATTTTTTATGTTTTTACTTCATGTATCTTTGAGTTTTATAAAAACTAAAAAGGCAACAGAGTATTATACTAATAAAGACCAACTTTAATAGGAGATGTAATTGTTCAGAATTTAGTTCTAACAAATTATAAATTACAAATGTTCGCTCAAATCAAAATCATTGTCATGACTAGTTACTATTTTTAAGGGTTGCGGCGGTGCTTGCTTTTGTGTTAATCTAGAAACAAGGATGATACTCAACAAGCCCGATAACATAGCCAAGGTTCGAAAAGGAAATAAGACAGAAGTACGTATCCCATCCACAATTTCTACCGAAGCATCAGTAATAGGATAAGGTATAAAGGTAGGAATACCTAATGTTTCATCTCCCCCTCCAAATCGCAAGATGGAAGCAACAATTAGCCCCGCTAAAGCACCGTATTTATTTGCCTTTGGATCGAACAAAGCACAAACCAAAGCAGGAAATAGCAAACAGTATACAAAGTCACTACACAAATACCACAAATCATAAATACTCTCGACCCTTAACGCTATCAGCGTTGCTGCAATTCCAACAATCCAAATACAAGACTGAATAACTTTCGCTAACTTTTCGGAAGTTACTTCTGGATTTAAAATGGGACGATATACGTTCCAACTTGCCATAGAAGAAGAAGACAAAATAGAAGAATCGGCAGAAGACATAACCGCTGCCGCAACAGCCCCTAATCCAATTGTTGCCACCAAAGAAGGGGTCATGGCCTTCATCACACTAGGCAAAATTTGCAAGCTATCTTCGGGTACTCCTCCCAAGCTTGACCAGTCTGCAACATTGCCTACCACACCTATCATAATAGGCGGAATAGCAGCAATTAAGCAAACGACTCCAGCCAAAACAGACAAACTTCTTGCTGTATTCTCATCTTTTGCAGACAATACTCTTTGAAAATATACTTGCCAAGGTATTCCTCCAAACATCAACAACAGTGCATAATCCCACCAATTCCAGTAATATGCCCCCAAAGCCTCGTGCGATGGCAGCAAAGAAGCAGCTGCCCCAAATTTAACTTGATAAGCGGCCCAAGCTGTGTCCCATCCCCCTACATAATCTAGTGCGTAAGGAATGGTTATAAACAAACCAAGCAACAACAAAACCATCTGAATTACGTCTGTCAGCGCAACCGCCCAAAGCCCTCCTAAAGCAGTATAGGCAATGGCGATCATTGCAGAAAGTATAATAGAACTTTCAAGATCCAGTCCCAAAACAACTCCAAAAGTAGAGCCTAAAGCGGATAAAATGGCTGCTGTCCAAAAAATTTCTCCACTCAAAGCAGGTAAAAAGAAAAATGCAGCCGTTTTTTCGCCAAATCGTTGCGCCAAAGGATCTAGCATTGTCTTAAATTGATATCGACGCATTTTTTTAGCAAAAAACAGTCCACCAATAATCAAACTTAACGCATACCCCCAAGGAGCTTGTACCCAAACCAAACCACTCCCATAAGTCGCCTCTGCTGTTCCATTGATGTAACCTCCTCCTACCCATGTAGCACTCATGGTAAAAATGGCAATCCACAAAGGAATCGAACGCCCCGCCAACATTACTTCTTCCTCATTGCTATTGTCTCCTTTTTGCGAAGCAATATAGCTTCCCATAAAAAAAACTAAGCCATAAAAAAAAAGCATAGAAATAAATCCTCCCCAAAAAACTTCTTTATCTGTAAAAAAGTAAATATACAGCCCAACAAGTGACATAAAACCTGTCATGACTAAAGTGGGAACAAACGCTTTAACTGGAATTTTCATTGGTTTTTAATTTTAATTCATTGGGTTGTCAATGAATTGGTATTGATGTAGGATGTCTTATATTTAGGCAACGATCAACTAATTCTATAAAAGTAACAAAAAAATGTAATTCTAGATTTCTAATTCGCATTTTGCCAAATATTTGTATTTTACTCGCCTAAAACAATTAATACCAATGGAACAACAAACAGGTTATACTTGGGGGCAAAAAGCTGCCGCTTGGGGCGTTCACGCATTTACTGCATCGGGAATCGTTGCAGGTTTTTGGGGCATTGTCTCTGTTGCAAATGGCGACTTTTTTATGGCTTTTGCCATGCTTTTTGCAACGGTTATTATTGATGGTGTCGACGGTACCTTCGCAAGAATTTTTAAAGTAACAGAAGTTTTACCTGATGTATCGGGCAAGACAATGGACTATGTAATTGATTTTGCCACCTATGCCATCATCCCTGCCTTTATTATTTATGAAGCTACCCAAAAAGGCGTTCCAGTAGAGGAAGGAGGTGTTTATATGATTCCCGATGCTTTGAGAATTTGGGCTGCTGCCATTATTCTAATTATTTCTTCTCTTTATTATGGCAAGGAGGGCATGGTCTCTAGAGATATGTATTTCGTTGGGTTTCCTGTGTTGTGGAATTTAGTAGCATTTTATCTTTATTATGTAACTAATCTTCCTCCTATTGGTAATTTTATCATGGTACTGATCTTTGCTATCTTACACTTTGTACCAATAAAGTACCTCTACCCTAGTCGAACCAAAAAATTCATGAAGCTCAATATTTTAAATACAGTTGTATTCTTAATAAGCAATTTTGCATTGCTGGTTTTGATAGAATGGAATTACAATTTACCAACAGCACTTATCATTGCAAGAGTTGGGTCCGTTGCTTCTCTATTATACTTCGGAGTTTTGAGTGTCTACCACACTTGGTTTGATCCAGATACTAAAGATATTTAGTTCGGTTATCAAAAAAAACATTACTCCATTACACACACAGTAGTATCAACTAGTAGTTTCCGACGGTGCTACTTCTAAATTTCAACGAACTATTTGATCAACCAAATATAAAAAAGATATTACCACAAACAATCTGACTATCCAATGGCACAGGGTTGACCTTGGGTATCGTTTCGTTCGCAATAATATCTAAACTAAAAACAAATATTTTTTTTACGGACACATTAGAGCTTTACAAAAGCCCTAATATATCCAACACATCTTTCTCTTGGCTTCTACTTCTCATTACTTTCGGGATTTTCGTTAAAAAATGATTAGAACGCTACAACGTCTACACCCTTTAGTAGTTTGATAGAACCAATTCCCCTAAAATTCAAGATTTTTTTTCTAAAAATCTTTATTCAAAAAAAAGTAGCCCCAACAAAAGTTAAGGCTACTCAAACTCTGTTAATCAATTATTTCCCATATAGCGGGAATTAATCATCCACTAAAAACAGTAGATTGTCTAATGGAGTCATTTAGACCTTATTTTACAATAGGGTTTGTTAAATAAATAGCTCCATATTTAGATTCTCCCACAGTTGCCGTTAGGGTTACTTCGGTATCTTTTGCTATACTTTTAGCCTCTTCCTCTTTATCAGCAGGAAAAACAGCGACTACTTTTGCCTGTTTCATACCAGTCAAAGGTTCATCTCCCAAATTTAGATATATATCCCCTGTTGCCGTATTGCTTGTTCCCCAGCTAATGGCTTTAATAGTAATTTCCTTGCCTTCTTTTTCTTCATATTGACTGGTTAAATCACTACAAGACAATGCTTCTACTTTAGGAGTCGTCGTTGTATTGGCATCTCCGCCATCTGTAGAACTACCACAAGCAAATAAGGTTAAGCATAAAAACAGGCTAAATAGTAAGGTTGTTGATTTCATTGTTCTTTTTTTTGCGTTTTGTTTAAAGTTGTGCTTGAAAGATTAAAAAATAATTGCATAAACAATCATTTTCTCTCCTCCAAAGCATTTTCATTCATTATTCGATTACAAAGTTAACATTTAACGAATACAATAAAAGTCATTTTTTCGACTAAAATAATATATCCAAAAACAAAATAACAACATAAACACCTAATTAACAACTCCTAAAACTTAAAAAAACATATACTTTCAGCACAAAAATAGCATTAATTATTTTTTTGATTACAAATCACCAATAAAGTTACAATACTAATACTAATGAATTCCATATCTTTCATTAGTTGTTGAAAGATTGTAGTACTTTTATTGAATAGTTCGTTGATTAGCTTCGTGAGCGCTTTGCTTTTAGTTAGCAGTACAGCTAACTATTTTTTATTCAAATTGAAATATTTACCAAGCTACACAAAAGTCCATTATTTCAGTCTTTAACCAAACTTTTGAGAAGAAACAAACAAGCATTGGTAGATATGTTTTATATTTGTTTTCTTGAAGTTCAAAATAAAGTATTAGCCAACTACTTTTAAGAACACGTTATCAATCATGGTTTGTCCATTTCTATCTCAGAGAAGCGCAAACAATTAGACACATAATTATGAATTACCTAACCGTAGAGGGAGTTTCCAAATCTTTTGGAGAGCGAGTTTTATTTGAGGATATTACATTTTATATCAATCAAGGTGACCGAGTGGCGTTTATTGCCAAAAACGGAACAGGAAAAACATCTTTGATGGATATTATTATGAAAAAAGAGGAAGCTAGCTCTGGAAAGGTATGGCTGCATCATAAAATATCTATTGGCTATTTGAGTCAAGATCCTAATCTAGACTTAGAAGCAACTGTTTTTCAAGCTGTTTACAATTCTCCTAACCCCATCATGAAAGCTATTCTTGCTTATGAAAAAAGCCTCCTGAATCCCAGCGATATTGAGGCAATGCAAGAAGCTATGTCCGCTATGGATAGAATGCAAGCTTGGGATTACGAGTTTAAAATCAAGCAAATTCTATCCAAACTAAAGGTAGATTACATGGATCGTAAGATCAAAATGCTTTCTGGGGGACAAAAAAAACGTGTTGCTCTTGCAAAAGTATTAATTGATGCTCCTGAGTTCTTAATTTTAGATGAGCCGACCAACCACTTGGATTTAGATATGATTGAATGGCTAGAAGAGTATCTAAAACAAGGTAAACACACTATATTTATGGTGACGCATGATCGGTATTTTTTGGATAGTGTGTGCAATCAAATTTTAGAATTAGATCAACAACAAATCTTCAAATACACGGGAGACTATTCCTATTATCTAGAAAAAAAAGCAGACCGTGAAAGTAATTTTGCGGCTACTACCGAAAAAGCAAAAAACCTATACAGAAAGGAGCTCGACTGGATGCGCCGTCAGCCTAAGGCTAGAGGCACAAAGGCAAAGGCAAGAATTGATAAGTTTTTTGAGGTTGAAAAGAAAGCCAAACGCTCTTTGGATAATGAAGAAGTTATTTTGGACATCAAAATGACTCGTCTGGGTAGCAAAATCATAGAGCTCCACAACATCCATAAAAGTTATGGAGAGCACGTCATTCTCAAAGGATTTGATTATAAGTTCAAAAAAGGAGATCGTGTTGGCATTGTGGGTAAAAACGGTGCAGGAAAAACAACTTTGCTCAATATGATTGTTGGCAAAGAAAAAGTTGATGCTGGGAAAATTGTCATTGGAGATACGATTGTTATTGGCTATTACACTCAAAGCGGGATGAACTTAAAAGAAGATCATCGAGTTATTGATGTCATCCGCAATATTGCAGAATTCATTCCCATGCACAAAGGGCAAAAGTTGACTGCGGTGCAACTTTGTGAACGTTTTTTGTTTGATTCTAAAAAACAACAAACATATGTCTCTAAATTAAGTGGTGGTGAACGCAGACGGCTTTATTTGTTAACGATTATCATGCAAAATCCCAACTTCTTGATTTTGGATGAGCCGACCAATGATTTAGATATTATTACGCTACAAGTACTAGAAGAATTTTTACAAAGCTTTCCTGGTTGTATTGTAATTGTATCGCATGATCGTCACTTTATGGACAAAATTGTTGAACATACCTTTGTATTAGAAGGAGATGGTTTGGTTCGTGATTTTCCTGGTAATTATTCTGCTTATCGAGCAGTAGCTAAACAAGAAGCCATTGAAGCCAAAGCGGAAGAAAAAGAACTGGCATCAGAACAACCTACGGTCAAAACAGCTAGCAAAATTTCGCAAGAAGAACGTAAGGAAATCAAACGCCTAGAGCGCCAAATAAGCAAACTGGAAGAACAAAAAGCGAACATTACAGCGCAATTTAACGATACTAATTTGACTCCTGAAAAAATTACTGAATTGTCGAAAGAACTGAATGAATTGAACGAAAATTTGGAAGAAAAAGAGTTGCGTTGGATGGAACTAGTGGACGAACTCGGCTAGTTCTTTCTAAGGCAAAATGATCTGTTATTCCAATAAAAAAGACTAAAAAGTGCTCCAAAGGCACAATTTAGTCTCATTTTACAAAACGCTAATTTTAAACTAAAAAGGGTGGCTTTATCATAGATACAATCGCTTATACATCTATTTTAAAGCAGCTATAATCTTCAAATCTGTCGGAAGAGTTTCTCCTTCATCATTGTAATGTGTGTTCTCTATCTTAAAACAAACCCCATCTTTGCCTTTGAAGCTAAACGTATAAGCACCACTTTCTTCCACAAATTTATTCTTCCCATCTACTTCTGTCGTAAATTCATTTTTATAAACAACTCCATAAGCACCATTAGGATACTTCAACGTCTCTACAGGCGTTAATTTGTCAGGTGTTCTTCCTTTTCCTGCTGGAATATTTTTAGAATCAATATTGCTATTTTCTTTTTTCATATAGTCGGCAAATTCATCTACAGAAGTTTCTGTAAAGCAATCTGTTTCTGACTTTTCGATGCGAATACGATCTTTTTTCCCTTTGATAATGTAACCACGAAACTCATCTTCGTAATTAAGATCTTCTTCTAACTTCCAATCTCCAGGAATTTTAGCCGTTAAATTAAATTTTTCAAGAGAAACGTCTTGGGTCAATTCTAAATCTTTAGGGGCTGTATCCCCTCCACAAGAGATTAATAGAGATGAAAAGAATAGGCTCAATAACGCATTGGTTAATCTCATAATAAGTAATATTTTTAAGTTTATAATTGTTGGTAAAAACATTGAAAAAGCACACCTTTTAAATTTATGAATGCTTATCCATTTAGGGATTTGATAATTTTAGAGTTTTTGATTACCACAAAAATATTTCATTTCTTTGGCACTTAAAAAACACTTTTTACCCCATTTAAAGATTTTCACGACAAAAACCAAGTCATAAAAAACTAACAATCAACACAATACCATCAATACATATATATATCTAACTACAAAGAAGGGTTCTAATTTTATTTTCGGATAAAAAAAACATTTTGTCTCTTTGTATAAAAAAGCCGCCATGCGATCACTAGGCTCTATCAAACAATAAGCCCCTAAAACAATCAAGTTATTTTAGGGGCTTATTAATGTTAGTAGCAGCGTAGCTAACTATTGAATGTAAAATCACTTCTTTTGCCTACTCTTGCTCTTTTACAGCTTGGTATATGTGCTCTACTTCTTCTTTGCTAAAAGGCTGACGTCGCCCAGTTGTAGTACTAAAACTAAACGACTTGTTTCCTTTCACTGCAAAATAGTTAAAGTTAAAACACTTGGTACTATCTCCAGGTATTTGTACTTCATATATAAAGCCACAATCCTCTTCCAAAATAGTCTTTTGAAAAGTGGGGTTTGTTTTTTTTATGTCATCCAAAGCCTCCGTTGCCATAGCTGTACATTGAGGAGAACTTGCCCCTTGACTGTATATCTGCACATAGTAATCGGTTCCCTCAATAACAACATCCTGCATAAAATTATCAGAACGGTTGGTTACTTTAGCATCTTCAGGAGCCTGAATTTTGATTGGAATACCATGTTGTAATAAATCCAACTGTTTCGGAAAAACATCTTTGATTGTAGGTTCTTTTGGCGTTTCACAAGCCATTAGCCCCATTGCAATAAAAATACATACAATTAATACATTACTTAACTTCATTTCTATATCTATTTTTTTTATGATTTTAGTACACTATCAAATGTTAGTATCTAATTAACTAGCATTACTCCATTAAAAAATCGTATCAACTTGATTACTAAAAGGATACAACTCCATCTATTTTGAATCTAAAAAACTGATAATCAACGATGAAGCTCTCGAAAAGTGAACTACTATTAGATACTTTTTTAGTTTTTCATAGAAAAACGTAAAAAAGCAACGGAGTATTATAACTAGAATAAGCACAATATTTTTCACAAAGGTAAAAAACTTATTAAATTTGTGTTTTCATCAATCGTATAATTGATAAAAGAATAATGATATTTAATAAAAATTTTAATAAAAAAATTTAATCATGACCTTGCCAACGCAGTACAACGCAAAAGACGTAGAGTCGAAATGGTATCAGTATTGGATGGACAAAGGCTATTTTCGATCTACACCAGATGACCGAGAGCCTTATACCATCGTTATCCCTCCACCTAATGTAACGGGTGTCTTGCACATGGGACATATGCTTAATAATACCGTCCAAGACGTCTTGATTCGCAAAGCTCGATTAGAAGGCAAAAACGCTTGCTGGGTTCCTGGAACGGACCATGCATCTATTGCTACAGAGGCAAAGGTAGTTAAGTTATTGCGTGAAAAAGGCATTAAAAAAAGTGATATTTCTAGAGAAGAATTTCTAAAATATGCCTTTGAATGGAAAGATAAATACGGTGGGCTTATCCTTGAACAACTCAAAATGTTGGGTGCTTCTTGTGACTGGGAGCGCACACGTTTTACCATGGAACAAAAACTATCCAATGCTGTCATCAAAGCATTTGTTGATTTATATAAAAAAGGCTTGTTGTATCGTGGTTTGAGAATGACCAACTGGGACCCTTCCGCTCAAACCGTATTGTCTAACGAGGAAGTTATTCATAGTCAAGAGAATTCTAAACTATATCACGTTCGTTACAAAGTCGAAGGAACAGATGATGAATGGCTCACCATTGCAACTACTCGTCCAGAAACAATTTTGGCAGATGCTGCAGTAGCTATCCACCCTGACGATGAGCGTTACACACATTTAAAAGGGAAAAAAGTAATTATCCCTATGGTCAATCGTGTTGTTCCAATCATTTTTGACAAATATGTAAAAATGGATTTTGGAACAGGTGCTTTGAAAGTAACTCCAGCGCATGACATGAACGATTACGAAATCGGTCAACGTCATAATTTGGAAGTGATTGATATGTTGCATGACAATGGTCGCCTAAAAGGTCCTTTTTATGTAGGAATGGATCGAGAAGATGCCCGCAAACAAATTGCGAAAGATTTAAAAGCTCAAGGATACCTTGTAAAAACCGAAAATTACTCGAATAGTGTTGGACGATCAGAACGTACCAATGCAGTTGTTGAGCCTAAGTTAACTAAGCAATGGTTCTTAAAAATGGAGGGACTCTCTGCTACGGCATTGGATGCGGTAGAAAATGGTCCTGTCGATTTTTTACCAGAACATATGCTCAATACATACCGCAACTGGCTAAAACCAGAAAACGTTAGAGATTGGTGTATTTCTCGCCAATTGTGGTGGGGGCAACAAATTCCTGCTTGGTATTTAAAAGAAGATAAAGAGCAGTTCTTTGTTGCAGAAACAGCGGAAGAAGCTTTAAAACAAGCTCAAGAGAGCTTAGGTAACCAAAATCTTACTTTGGAGGATTTAGAACGCGAAGAGGATGTTGTTGATACGTGGTTTTCTTCTTGGCTATGGCCCTTATCTGTTTTTGATGCCTTTGAAGATCCTAAAGAATTGCAATACTACTACCCTACCAATGTTTTGGTAACAGGGTGGGATATTATGTATTTGTGGGTAGCTCGTATGATTATGGCTGGCTACGAATGGTCACCTGAGTTATTGGGTGAAGAATTGGCAGCAAAAAAAGGAGTACATCCATTTAAGCACGTTTACTTTACAGGAATGGTACGTGATAAATTGGGTCGCAAAATGAGTAAATCATTGGGCAACTCTCCTGATTCTTTGGAATTAATCAGAAAATATGGTGCTGATGGTGTTCGCTATGGTATTTTATCTGCTGCCGCTGCTGGAGGGGATGTTATTTTTGATGCTCCATTTGTAGATAAAACTAAGACATCTATTCACAACGAATCTGAACTATGTAGCACAGGTAGTAAATTTTCCAATAAACTCTGGAATGCCTTGCGAATGGTGAAAGGATTGGAAGTAGTAGACCAACCTGCCAACGATGAAATTGCTAAAATCAATGCTTTTGCCATCAAGTGGTTGGAAAACGAATACAATAGAACCTTAGAAAGTGTGGAGAAGAGTTTTGAAAGCTTGCGTTTGTCTGAAGCTGTTAAAACGCTTTATAACTTTATTTGGGGAGATTTCTGCTCTTGGTATTTAGAAATGATCAAACCGGATTATCAACAGCCAATTGATAAAGCGACACTTGAAACAACGATTGATTTCTTTGAAAAAATTATGACGTTGTTGCATCCATTCATGCCTTTTGTTACGGAAGAAATTTGGGCACACTTACGTGATAATCGTGCCGAAGGCGATGATTGTACGGTAAGTACTTGGCCTAAGGCTGGCGAATTTGATGCTGATTTTCTATATAAAATGAGCATTACAAAAGATTTAGTAAGCTCTATTCGAAATGCTCGTGACAAAGGTCAATTAGCTAAGAAAGAGTTATTAGAGCTATTGGTAAAAGATAGCGATACAGCACACCAATTTTTGGAAGAAGCGGGTATGAAAGAAACGATTGAAAAAATCGCTTACTTAAAAAGCTTTGAATTTACGAATGAAGACAAGCATGAAGGCGCCTCTTTTATTGCGGGTACCGAACAATATTACCTTTTGTTTGAGCAAAAAATTGATGTGGAAGCTGAACGCAAAAAGCTAGAAGCAGAACTCAAACAAAAACAAGGTTTTGTTAAAGGCATTGAGAAAAAATTAAGCAATGAAGGCTTTGTCAAAGGAGCTCCTGCTCAAGTTATTGAAAAAGAACGCAAGAAACTTGCAGATGGTAAAGCGAAGATTCAATTGCTGTTGGATAGCTTGGATAAGCTAAACTAATCTTTAGTAATTTTTAAAATAAAAAAGCACTTTCCCAAATAATCTGGAAAGTGCTTTTTATTTTGATGCTGTGTTCAATGCTTTACAACTTGTCGTCAATAAAGCAGATTATTGATTAGAAATTTTATATTTTTTATTGGGTTCTATGACTTCTAATTTTAAGCCAGATGCTAATGTCAAGGACTCCAATAAATCGTTTACATCCATCACAGGAAATTCTCCAGATGGCGTTCCTTCAGTTCCCTCTGCCACTTCAATTTCTACATCATAAAACGTTTGCAACAACAATGCAATTTTCTGTATAGAAGTCGCTTCAAATTTAAATGTACCTGTTTTCCAAGCTAAAAAATTTGGAGAAAACTCCTTGATTCGTTTAATACTTCCTTTGCTAGAAACAATCGCTTGTTCGCCTGCATTCACTTCAATTTCTATATTACTTCCAGGAGCAATCACTTCGACAACACCTTCTACAACGCGTATAATGGTTTCTTTCTTTTTGTTCGTTACTGTAAATTGTGTTCCAACCACTGCAACTTTGGCACTATGTGTATGGACAAAGAAAGAAGGGGCTTCGTTTCCTTTAGAATCTACATCAAAAAAAGCTTCTCCTTTGCGAACTTTAACAGCATATTGACCATCTTTTTCGCCCATATCCTCCACTACTGCACCTTTATTCAACCAAATTTTATCCCCATTTTTAAGAGTAGTTTCTACGACACTTGCTTCTGCCGTTAACTGCACTCCCCTCAAACCATTGTCAAACTCAGCATTAATATTGGCAAACAAATCGGTTTCTTCTGCCTGGCGATTGTTAAACTGATTGATTCCAAAAATAGAAACAAGAACAAATACAGCTGCCACTGCGATTTTTTTCCACATAGCAATTCCGATCACTTTGGTTTCAGGTTTTGCCGTAGAGGAAGCCGAATCATTCAACAAAGGCTGTAATTCGTTCCAAGATGCCTTAGAATCAAATTCAATATATTCTACATTTTTTGTTAAAGACCAAATGGCTTTATGTTCTTTAAATTCAGCTGGATGCTCTTTTCTCCAACGTTCTACAAGCGCATTTTCTTCAGCCGTAGATTGCTTGTTGAAGTATTTAGGTAATATTGCGTAAATATGTTCCATTTAATTTTCGATTTATATGTCTTTAAGATTTCTAGTAGAAATCTTCTTTTTCACGGTTAACAGATCATAGAATTTGTCAATTACTACATTTTTAGATATTTCTTTCAATGAAGAGTCGTTTCTAAAAAACATTCCCCCTAAAGATTTATAAGAAATTTAAAAAAAATATCAAAATCATTAGATCTGATAACTTTTGACGCAACAGTTTTAAGGCACGAGAAATTTGGTTTTCTACTGTTTTGGCAGAAATATCCATTTCTTCTGCAATTTCTTTGTAGGTATAACCGTTCACTCGGCTCAATAAAAAAACTTGTCGACACTTGGCTGGCAGTTGAGCAATAGCATATGACAACTGCTTTTTGCGATCCTCATTGCGCTCGTCTCCATCATCTGACTCGGTCTGTGGCACTCCAGAAGGTGTCATATTAGCAACATATTGTTGTTTGGTTTTATCCTTGCGAATAAAATCAATCGATTTAAATTTGACAGCCCGAATCAAATAAGCTTCCAAAGAAGTTTTGATAGATAGTGTTTCTCGTTTATTCCAAAGATCCAAGAAGACATCTTGAACCACATCTTTGGCCGCATCCTTATCTTTTAGAACCGAATAGGCATAGTTGGCCAAACCATTAAAATGTCGATGGTAAATCTCTTGGAATTCGCGTTGACTATTAATTTGTACAAGTTGACTCACGTTGATAGTATAAAGTGTGGTAAAAGAGGCACAAGGTACACCCTTAATGTCAGGTGTACCTTGTGCTAAAAAATGAAACAGGTTACTTTATTCTCTTTATTGATTAGAAATAAAAATCCAATACATTAAAGCCAAAACTAAACCAATTCCAATGACAGAGTAAAGTACTAAGTTCTTGATTTGCACTTCTTCTTCTTCTGTAACAACAACTTCCTCTTTTGGTAGTTGTGCACGTTGTTCTTTGGCTAGGCGTTGGCGCTCTTTTTTAGTAATTTTTTTCTCATGCGTACTACCTGCAACCTTAAATTGTTTTCTAGACATGCTATAAAGAGTATTTTATTCGAGTTTATCTAAAGATTGTAGTTTGTTGATTACCTCATGAGTGCTTTGCTTTTAGTTAGCTTCATTGCGACTGTGTGGTTCCAACAAACTATTGTAAAGATAAACTCTCAACTAATAGATAATTCAAAAATACATTTGAAAGTTTGTTCCAATAAGGCTTTCAAAATATTGTTTGATTCTGTTTCATGAGCAACAACTAGTTAAGTAATCGTTCAGAAAAAACTATATAAAAAACAACTTTCTTTTTGCGCTACTCTTCATCGAAACATCTTGCTTTAGCCCGCTAAAGCTGCACTGTTCCCCTTCGATTAGCACTAAAAACAAGCCTATTTTTAGCTATATTTTTTTCTGCCACTTACTTATTAATAAAAAAGTATAAAGAATTACTTCTTGTTCTATACTACTTTGCCTTTGAATAACTCACCTTCTACATTGGCAAATTTATTTTTATTAGTTGTTTAATTTGTAGATACAAAACATTTACAACCACACTCATTTAGACAGAATTACTTACAAATATAATCGTTTACCCATACAATGAAGAAGATTTTTGTCAATTTCTCTTTTATAAAAAACAGTTCTCAATAAAATTTTATTTCGATCCAATATTTTTTATTTAAATTGTAGTGTTATATATATTTAATGGGTACGGTGCAAAAAATACTGATTCTGTTGACATAAAATCCTTGTTGCTTATTCGGTTAACGATGAGAAGAGTTGATGTTTTTTTTGAATTCAATTCTTTTTCCTTGCTCAACACAGTATTGCCCCTCTTTTAACCAAACCTATTCACTAAAGTAAATATTACTTTTTAAAAGTATATTGTGAACCTCCTATCCTATCCAATAAGCCACTTTCTGCGAGGGTGCTTACTCTTGATTTTGATATTTTCATCCAATTCCTCTTATGGGCAAAACCAAGCTATATCTAACTTGTATCAACACTTAAAAAATCCCACTATTAGCATTGACAGCACCGCACAGATTTATCGACAGTTAACACGATTGCAAGCCAAACAACACAATTACACTGCTGCTTTAGATGCCGCACAAAAAGAAGCCAATATTCAGAGAAGAACTCAGAATCAAAAAAAGCTAGCTGAAGTATATTTTAATATTGCCAGTTTGCACAGAACACTAGCCGCCTATTCCAAGGCATTGATATGGGGAAAAAAGGCGTTGGATATTTGCCTCAAGGTATTTGGTAAAAACCATACAGAAAGCCTTAGCATTTATCGCTTTTTGGCACAAACCTACTATTTGCAAGAAGATTATGTTGCGGCAACAACACTTGCACTTAACACCATTAAAGCTTATCAAAGTGCACCCAAGCGACAAATTGATGCAGAGATTAATTTGCACATTTTATTGGGCAGTATTTATGTTCAACTAGGACAATACAAAGAAGCTCAACACAAATTTTTATTGACCCAACAACTTTATCATCAATTTGAGTCGAAAATTGACAAAGAATTGTTGGCTCGAATATATAATAATTTAGCTGCCTTAAAATTTCAACAACATGCCATTCTTGAGTCATTAGCCTATTATCAAAAAATTGCCGTTCTTCGACAAAAAATGCATTCCCAGCAACACCTGTCTTTGCATACTACATATACCAATATTGGCAACTGTTACTATCAATTAGGGAATTATCAAAAGGCATTAAGTTATCATTATAAAACCCTTCATATTTTACAAAAAACGTATCCCAAACTCCACCCTCTTATCGCTTCATCTCACAACTATATTGGGGGAACATTTCAGCGTTTGGAACAAACGGATTCTGCGTTTGCTCATTTGCATCAATCGGCTACTATTTACCAACATCTCTTTGGGACAGAACACCCTAAAAATATCGCGCCTCTTTGGCGACTAGCTAAATTATATCGTCAGCAAGAATCTTATCAAGAATCGGAACGAATTCTAAAAAAAATTACAACATTACAAGAAAAGCATTTTGGAACCAAGCATCCTGACTTAGCCAAAATGTACCTAGACATGGCTTATCTTTTTCAAGCTCAAAAAATGTTGGTTAAGGCTAATTATTATACCCAAAAAGCCTATCAATGTAATCTCTTGAAAGAGCACCCTTTGGATCGATTACTTTTATTAGGCATCATTGAAAATCAATTGCATATTAGTCTTGATTTAGCCCCCAAAGAGCAGCAAAATGCTTTTTTGCTCCTAGACAAAATTCCGCACATCATTGCTTTAACTCAGAGTAATGTTCGTTACTTAACTGATAAACAAAACCTAATTCAGCAACTTAGAAAAGTTTGCGAAAGGGGAATTGAGCTCTGTTATCAGTTGTACCAACGGCAACCAAATGCTGCTTATTTGAACAAAGCTTTTGAATTGATGGAATACAATAAAGCTGTCTTATTATCCATACAGATTAAGCAGAATTACTGGCAAAACAATCATACCAACAGTAATTATCAACAGCAAGAGCAGGCATTGGCACAAATTCATCTTTTGGAGCAAAAATGGAAAAAGGCAGAACAAGATCAAAACACATCATTAGCCATCCAACTCCAAGAACAATTATTTAAAGCGCACAGAACGTATGAACAGATCAGTAATCAACAAGAGCAGCAATTTCAACACCATCGCCCAATTCAATTAAGTTTGCTACAAGCAAAACTTTCGGACAATCAAACCGTGATCAATTATTTCTACGGCGAACACTACATTTATATTTTAAATATCCAATCACGGCAAGTTCAATTACAGCAAGTTGATCTAGATCTCAAAAAAGACATTGATCAATTTTCTAAATATTTACTTGCCCTAGAAGAAAGCAAACTAAAACTAGCTCATTCTTGCCAACAATTTGATCAAGCAGCTTTTATGCTTTATCAAACGCTAATTCCTCCCCTCTGTACCAAAGAGTTGCTAATTATTCCCGATGGGCAATTAAATTATATTCCTTTTGAAACCTTAACGACTCGCTTTTCTCCTAATGCCAATGGTTACCATCAATTAAAGTATGCATTGCATCAACACATCATTAGTTACGCCTACTCTGCTACTTCTTACTATTATCAACAATACAAACATACCAATCAGAAAAATTGTCAAGTGCTTGGTTTCGCCCCAAGTTACAACCGTCATTTTAAATTGGCTTCCCTTAAAGCGAATGTTCAAGAAGTCGAATTTTTGGAACAGCAATTCTTAGGCACCTATTATTATCATCAAAATGCCTCTAAAAAAAACTTTCAAAAACAAAGCAATCGTTTTGGTGTTTTACATCTAGCCTCTCATGCTTATGCTGATAACCACGAGTTGCAACAAGCAAAATTGTTTTTTGCAGCAACAACAGCGGATAGCAACGCTATGGCACTGTATCCTCATGAAATCATGCAATTGCCCTTGCATGCAGATTTTGTAGTTTTATCAGCTTGTCAAACAGCTATTGGGTATTGGCAAGAGGGAGAAGGCATTATGAGCTTGGCTAGGGATTTCATGTATGCAGGGGTGCCTAGTATTTTAACTACGCTTTGGCAGATTAACGATCAATCCAGTAGCCAAGTCATTCAAAAATTTTATCAAAACTTGCAAACCATGCCTAAAAATCAAGCATTGCAATATGCCAAGCAAACTTATCTAACACAAGCGTCTGCTTTTGGTGCTCATCCTTACTTTTGGTCAGGGTATATTTTGATTGGAAACACCAATAGATTGGATATAGGTCGCCCATTTTATCGAAAAATATGGTACATTTGCGGCTTGACTTTATCTTTGTTGATAATTTCCCTACTATTTTTAAGAAGAAAGTAATCTTAGAGATATTTTATAAGATAAACAAGCCGCTCAACAGGTAATGGATATAAGTATGTTGTATCTCTTCATGTTGTTTACTATATAATACTCCGTTGGTTACTAATTTAAATAAAACTAATTATGAATTTTAATCTAGATAGAGACTTAGTCTTTTTCGATATAGAAGCTACAGGTGCAGATGTAGTGAGAGACAGAATCATGCAAATTGCAATGATTAAGTATCCCAAAGATGGTGGCACACCAATTGAAAAAAACATCTTAATGAACCCTCAGTATCCTATCAAACCTGACGCATTTAAAGTGCATGGAATTACGATTGATATGGTTCGCAACAAACCTACGTTCAAAGAATATGCAGTCGAACTAATGGAATTCTTAGAACATGCGGATTTGGCTGGATACAATTCCAAACGTTTTGATATCCCAATGCTGATAGAAGAATTTGGTCGTGTTGGAATGGAGTTTTCTATGAAAGGTCGCCGTCTAATTGACGCCATGCAGATTTTTTATAAAATGGAACCAAGAACGCTAAAAGCTGCTCTTAAGTTTTATTGTGGCAAAGAATTAGAAGATGCTCACGATGCAATGGCAGATACCAAAGCAACAGCAGATGTTTTTTGGGGACAAATTCAACGCTATGAAGGTGTCGATTATGTAGATAATGATGATAATGTTATTGCTGCGCCTATTAAAAATGACATGCAAGCCATTCACGATTTTATTTCAGATAACAGAAACGTAGATTTTACAGGTCGTTTTAGTAGAAATTCCGAAGGCATTATTATTTTTAACTTTGGAACCAACAAAGGGCAAGAAGCTTATAAAAATCCCCAAACTCTAAAGTGGATTATTAGCAAGGATTTTCCTGCTCAAGTAAAAAATATTGCTAAAGCCATTTTGAATGGTACGATGAAATAAATTGATAACAAACCTAGTTTACTAACAATCAAAGTAAGTAATACTGTTAAACATTATTCTTTTGAGCGACTCTCCATGAGGCGTTCAAAAACTATTTTATTTAGATACTAACATGACAGATCAGATACACAAATCCGTTCCCGCTCTTTGGTTTTCTTTTGTAGCCGACAATATAGAAGAGCACAGCCACACCACTATGCCTGATTCTTTTTATTTAGGAATTAATAAAGAGCATGCAGATACTTGTGCTATGTTGATTAAAGCGGGTCTTAAAACAGCTTCTTCTGGAGCTTTAGCTTCTTACTTGCATTATCAAGTGCCGGTACCATCAGAGGGGGATTTGGCTATTATTACCAATTGGGACGGAGAAGCGCAATGCATTATTCGTACAACAGAGGTCAATATTGTCCCTTTTGATGAGATTACCGAAGACTATGCTGTCAAAGAAGGAGAAGGCGATCAAAGCTTGTCTTATTGGAAAAAAACACACTGGGATTTCTTTAGCAAAGATTTAGCTTCTTTTGGAGAAATTCCAGAAGAGGATATGATGGTTATTTGTGAAGAATTTGAAGTAATTTACCAATTGTAGTGATTCGTGGATTTTTTAGTTTTTGACAAATAACTAAAAAATCCACGAAGTTTGTTACTTCTTGCCTCCTCTACGCTTAGAATTGTATTTTTCCTGTTTTCGTGCAAAGCGTTTTTCTTGAGCACGGTTTACTTTGGTATTTTTAAGTTTTTTCTCGTGAAAAGCACCTTGAGATTGCTCTAAGATATTTGTTTCTGGAGCAGCATTTTTTTGTTTATAGGTCAAAATCTCGTCATCGATCAACTCTTCGGAAACGTCTACCTCATCAGGAAAAGGTAGGCATTCGATCTCTTGTCCCATTAAACTCTCAATCGCTTTTAAATAATCAGGTTCTTGAGTTAATTCAATTTTATTTACAAAGGTAATCGCCATTCCTTCTGCGTTTCCTCTAGCTGTCCGTCCTACTCGATGGATGTAATTTTCGGCTTCGTCTGGTGTGTCAAAGTTAATCACATGACTAATTTCTTGGAAATCGAGTCCACGAGCAATCAAATCAGTTGCAATTAGAATTCGGTGGGTGCCATTATCAAATTTTTCTACTGTTCGAAGACGGTAATTTTGAGACTTATTGGAATGAATGACGCCTATTTGCTCTGGAAAATCAACATCCAAGATATCAAACAAAGCATCCGCTACTTTCTTTGTCGGGGCAAAAAGAAGTACCTTAACCCAAGATTTTTCTGTTGCCAACAAATGCTTTAATAAGTTCGTTTTAGTATTAAAATTCGGAACCCAATACATCTTTTGGACAATACCATCAGCCGAAGTTCCCGAAGCCGCAATTTCGATCTTCTGTGGATTTTCAAAAGCTGATTGAATCAACTTCTCCACCTCTTGAGTCAAAGTCGCTGAAAACAAAATATTTTGACGACGCTCTGGCAACAAATCCAAGATATCGTTCAATTGCTTTCTAAACCCCAAATTTAACATCTCATCGACCTCATCAATCACCAATTGTTTGATTGTTTTAAGTTTAACGGCTCGACTCAGCGCCAAATCGACCAAACGACCAGGAGTTGCCACTAAAATATCCATTCCTGTTGCCAATTCATCCTTCTGCGTGTTCATATTCACTCCTCCATAGGCACCTTTCGTACGCACAGACATGTATTGGGTTAACTTTTCAATTTCACCAACTACCTGCACCACCAACTCTCTAGTTGGCACAACAATCAATACCCTTGGATGTTTTTGCTTTGAAAATTTTAGCTGCCTAAGAATTGGCAATAAATAAGCAAATGTTTTTCCTGTTCCTGTTTGGGCAATTCCAACAACATCCCTTCCAGACATAACAACTGGTAAAGCTTCCACTTGAATAGGCGTTGGTTCTACCAATTTTAGGTCCTCCAATGCATTGCGAAGTGGCGTATTTAGATTTAAATCATTAAAAGTCATCTTATTGTTTTGTTGAGTTACTTTCTGCAAAGATACAGTTCGAGAAGGCTATTAACAACCTAATGGCATAAAAAAGGAAATAATTTTCCATTCTCCTTTTATTTTTGCAACTGTCAACTCTCGACTCTCTATATTAGAACCATATTTTGCGGCAATATAACCAACCTTGCCATTTTTAAGTTTTATTTCCATCCATCCAATCCCATCAACCTCTTGGTAGGTTGTTTTTTTATGGGTATTACTATTACAATCACAAGCAAATACCTCGTAAGAAGCTTGACGGATGACCTTTGCATTAAGGCTAGGTTCCTCTCGGATATTCACTCGCTCTCCCAAAACAATCAGTTCGTTTTCTTCATCAATCTTTGTTTTAAAGGAGGGTGCTTGAAACCTTGGGATTCCATTTTTAATAATTCTGCTATCTATATGCCTGCTTTTGGTCATTCGTTTAAAACCAAACCGAAGTATCCATCGCAGTGCATTCCATGATTCAGCTGCATTGGCATCGTTCTCGAAATAAGATTTCATTACTTCTTCTTTGGAGCAACTTGAGGCATCATTATCACAAGCATATCCCCTAATATAATATTATCCGCTAAGCATTTTTTGAAAGCTTCTTTATCTTCGGTCAAAATAGAAGCTTCTAACTTGTTTTTAAATATCCAGAAACTTTCATCCAAATAAGATTCGTCCTGAATAAGTTGTGCTTGAATTGAAAAGCTCCCAAAAAATAAGTATAGAAATAAGACTCTCATGTGATTATTCATTATCTAATATAACTAATCCTACTTACTTACCTTCTATTCTTTATAGATGTCAACTAGGATGTACCAACACCTTAAAATCTAACTTGGCGCATACAACGATTGATAAATAAGCAATTATAAAAAATGGTTCTTCTCAAAGATATTAAGAAGAACCATTTTTAAGTAATTATTATAAACTACTATCTAATTTTTTATAAGTTTATTTAGGCTGCTTTATCTCCAAAAAATATTCGTTTAATACCAACAAACATTCCGACAATCCCCAAAGCAATAAATTTCCAAAACTTAACCAACAATGCAAAGAAGCCAGCTTTTGCCAGTACTTTTCCAGCAATTAAACCACCTACTCCATAAGCCGCCACCTTATCTATGCTCGGATTAAAATCTGCATAAGTTTGTCCTTTTATAAAATTAACACTTGCTAAAATTTGATCTACATCGTTCTGAACAATTGGCAACACATCCATATCACCAATTACATTTAAATTTAAAAAGCCACCTCTACCCAAAATTCGAATGTTATAATTCAACGTGTTGATACCGCCTTCTTCCCTTCCAAATTTCAGTTCTTTTGCCCAGTGCAATTTTTTATTTTGTGCATCATAAAATGGCTCAGCAGCCCAGCCAACTAACTCAATTGCTTCATAGCCACGATTAACGCGACTTTGGCTTGCGATTCTTGTATCTTTTTGCATTTCCACCAACAAATCGTCATAATCTAAGTTTTTGGCTTCAGAATCCTCAATATACCCTTCGTCCGAATAGTCGATTTCAACACCGTAAGTCAAATTTAAACTCACGGGAGACATTGAGTCAGGAAACAGCATTCCCATATTGGGTTCTCCTGTAGATGGGTTCCCCCACAATTCTGTCAAAACATATTCTGTCTGCTCAGGATCCAAATACTTGTATCCATCAGGTACGTTTAAGACGGCTAAGTCTACTCCATTTTTAGATAAGGCAATTGTACCATATTGGTAAGTAAATGTTTGTGCAATGCTATCCATCATTTCAAGATAGGCTAAAATTTCTGCTTCTGTTACTTCATCCGAAGTCGTGGTATCATTGGTTTGTGCAATACCTGTGTTTAGGCATAGAGCTGCCCAAAAGAAAAGAATTAACTTTTTCATGGTTGTTGTTTTAAGGTTGGTTGAATTAATGGTTGTTATTCTAATATAGTAGCAACGCAGCTAACTATTGCTAATATTGATCGCAACATTTGTTATTGATGCTTTGCAATTCATCCAATATACGCAAATTAAAACGTTAAAGTTCCTTTTTAAAGCAACTTGTTCAACAATTCATTCAAAAGATAAAAGATAGAAAATAAAATTATGACGAATAAAAGACAAAAAAGATAAACCTTTGTACGTTAATAGCATTATAATAACTAAATAAAGAATTAGCGTTTTTTATAGTGCAAAGCATAATCATTCTGTTGGTTATGCTTTTTTTTGAGCGTTTTTTTTCATATTCGCCAGAACATTCAACATTTCTTTTATTTTAATACTAGGTATTCATTTTTTTGATAAAACTATCTCCAACTAATTACCATCCATAAAATACAACACAATCACAGTGTACCAAGCTGTGTGAGCTTACGTAATACAGCAAGTAACAAAGGAAGTAACCTAACTAACTACCAAATTATTATACGATGCTTAGTAAAGACTATTGGCAAAATCGCTACCAAGAAGACCGTACAGGCTGGGACGCTGGTCAAATCACCACACCGATTAAAGAATATTTTGACAACGTAGACCATAAGCAACTCAAGCTGTTGATTCCTGGGTGTGGCAATGCTCACGAAGCAGCTTATTTGTTTCAGCAAGGTTTTAAAAATATATATTTATGTGACTGGGCACAGGCTCCACTCGATTCCTTTGCAGCAGAACATCCAAACTTTCCCAAAGAACAATTGATTTGCGCCAATTTTTTTGATTTAGAATTAGGTGCGTTTGATGTTATAATAGAACAAACGTTTTTTTGTGCTATTGATCCTTCCTTACGTTCTAATTATGCCAAAAAAGCAGCCAGTTTGCTCAAGGATAGTGGCATTCTAGTTGGACTACTTTTTGGTAAAGAATTGGATTTGGAAGGACCACCCTTTGGAGGAACAAAAGCAGAGTACCTCACTTATTTTACACCTTACTTCTCCTCCATCCAAATGGAACCTTGTACAAATTCTATCCGCCCTCGTTTGGGTTCTGAACTATTTATTGAGTTGCGAAAGTAAACGTTTTTTTATCTATGGGTAATTATACCAATGTCCTAAAAAAATTTTGGAATCAAATACATCCCTTAAATAAGGAAGAAGAGCTGGCTTTTTTGACGGCTTGGAAAGAAGTACACTTTAAACGCAAGGAAATTATTACACAAGCAGGAGGAATAGAACGCTATGTCTATTTTGTGGTAAAAGGAGTGCAACACGCTTATTTTCTAAAAGATGGGAAAGCACACACCACCGCCTTTACTTATGCGCCTTCCTTTTCTGGAGTAGTTGATTCATTTTTAGCCCAACGACCAGCCAAAGTTAGCTTGGAATGTATTACGGATAGTGTGCTGCTTCGTATTCCTCATTACAAAGTGCAAGAATTGGTCGAAAAACACCGAGGTATCGAGACATTTTTCCGCAAAGGAACAGAAGGGCTTTTGATCGGTTTGATGGAACGGCATTATGAATTACTAGCCTTGGATATTGAAGAGCGTTTTAGAGTTTTTGTGCAGCGCAGCCCACATTTATTAAATATGATTCCACAAAAATACTTGGCATCTTATTTAAATATTCATCCCACTAATTTTAGCAAATTGATGGGGCGGATTAAGATATAAGATGCTCTAATCCTCCATCCAACTGCACCAATTCAGCCAACGCATCATCTGGCAAATCCCCCAACCATTGTTCCCCAAAATAAACCGAACGATCTGCCAATGCTTTTTTACTCTGAATCATAGCATCAATTTTTTCTTCCAATGTTCCTTTGGTAATAAAACGATATACCTGTACATTTTTTTTCTGACCAATGCGATAAGCTCGATCGGTTGCTTGTGCTTCTACCGCAGGATTCCACCACAAATCGTAATGAATTACATGATTTGCAGCGGTCAAATTTAAGCCTGTCCCTGCCGCCTTCAAGGACAAGACAAAAATAGTTTGTTGTTTGTCCTGTTGAAATGCCTCCACCATTTGATCTCGCTGTGTCCGAGAACATCCCCCATGCAAATACATTGGCTCTTTCCCAAAACGCTCTTTTATCCATTTCAACATCAAGTTCCCCATTTTCCGATACTGTGTAAAAATAAGTGTCTTTTCTTGTTGGTATTGGATTCTAGACAACAAGTCCATTAAAACTTGCCCTTTGCCCGACTGTTCAGGACCACTCCCCCCTGTATTCATATATTGATAGGGGTGGTTGCACACCTGTTTTAAGCCCCCCATTAATTTTAAAATCAATCCTTGACGCTTCTTTTTATCGTCTTTAAACTTAGCTAAATCTCGTAACGTATCTTGAACAATTTTTTGATAAATTTCCGCTTGGATCCCTTGTAATTTTGCTTCATAATTTTGTTCCACTTTATCTGGCAAATCTTGAATAATAGACTGATCAGATTTGAGTCGACGCAAAATAAATGGAGCTGTTATTTTCCGAAAAGCATCCAAACGGTTTTGGTCGTTGTCTTTTTCGATTGGATCACTATAAGCAGTTGTAAATTCAGCAATAGAGCCTAAATAATTGGGATTTACAAAATCCATAATCGACCAATATTCTGACAAGCGGTTCTCTACAGGAGTTCCACTCATGGCAATATTCAAATCTGCTTCAATCGATTTAACCGCCTCCGTTTGTGCTGTGTTGACATTCTTGATATTTTGTGCTTCATCAATAACTGTACAATACAAATTCAACTGATTGAACAGGGACAAATCTATTCGAGCGACACCATAAGTTGTAATAATAACATCTGCCTCTAAAGTCAGCCTTCGTTTTGCGCCATGGTAGGTTACTGCATTTAACAAGGGCGCAAATTTTTGAATTTCCTTCATCCAATTGGTCAACAAGGACGTTGGAACGATAACCAATGCCTGCTTTTCATTCAAATACCCTTCCTCTTTAAATTTTAACAACAAAGTAATCACTTGCAACGTCTTGCCCAAGCCCATATCATCGGCAATCAAAGAGCCTAAATTTAGTTGTGCATTTTTATACATCCACGAATAGCCAACTTGCTGATAAGGGCGTAAGGTTGCTTGCAAGGTTTTAGGAGGTTCAATAATAGGATTATCTCGCAACACTTCAAACAAAGCACGCACCTCATCACTAACCTTGACAGGGTACTCTTGCATAGATTGGCTTAAAACAGCTTGTACAATTTGATTGGCTGTAGCAACTGGAGGCAGTTCTAGTTGCTTTAAAATTTTTTGAAGTTCCTCCTTGTTTAAATGAATGTACTGTTCTTTGTGTTTGACCAAGCCCTCTTTTCCCTTCATTTTGTTGAGAAACTCCAAAGCATCCATCATTTCATCCCCTATGATAACTTTCCACTCTATTTCTAGCAATGTTTTAACATTCATAAAAGATTTCCCCTTTGTTTTTTTCCCCCCTTGCTTTCCGATATGAATGCCCAATCTAGGACGTGTCAACTGTTGCAATGCTTTGGGTAAAATCACGGCAATATTTAGCATTTTTAAAATCGGCAGAACATCGAAAAAGATTCCTGTAAACTCAGCAGTAGTATAGCTATCGGTACGGGTCTTTTGTTGTGATAACACCTGTTCTAAATCAGGATAATATGTCGCCAAGCGTTGCAATGATTTCAAAACCACAAAATGATATTCCTTAAACTTCTTGTGTTTTAAGAAATGCTCTAAATTGAATGCAGGAGCTGTCTTATCACCACGATTTTCGACTTGCAATTGAATATAAAAACTCCGTTCCTCTGCCTCTTGGTGCTCAAATACCTTCAAGACAGGCGCATACTGTTCTTGTCCTAAATAAAATGGCTGCAACCAATTTTGGATACTGGAAGGAATATTCTGTTCATTGGCAGCTTGAAAAGCTACGGGCATTCCACTAAAAAAGCAATACTCAATTTTTTTATCCAAAGAAGAAAATTCTGGAATCACTTCTGTAGCCGTCTGGATAAAATGAGATAAAAACAAGTGGCAAAGACTCAATATTTGACTCGTTGGTTTTAATGTTTTTAATTCGCCTTTTTCGACCAACAACAAATCAGATGGGCAAAGCTGTACTAACTGTTGTACTAAATTATAAATAGGCTTATTAATCGTATAAGCAGGAATCCATTGCACAAAACATCCTGATGCACAAGCTCTAAGCCTAGGAATAAAATTTTGCTCTTTTAATAATTTTAAACAAAAGCGATACACACTATGCAAGGCAATAAACGTATCCGCATACAAGGGCAATTCTGACAACGCTACTGTTTCTAAAACCCCAATACATTGCTCTAGTGCCTTATCTTGCACAAACAAAGGTTTATTCCCCTTGTCTTGCATCGCAAATAAGTTTATCAGTTGATGATTTTCATCAACAATTAATGCCAAGTCTTTTGTTTGCTTTAATTCTTGATGCCATCCCTCAAAGTCCTCCTTTTGATATTGTTTCTTTTTATAAGAACGATATGCCTTTTTCGTGCTATGACTTAATTTTTTCTTCCAATCATCTTGATAAAATAAAACTTGAGTGGGCAATAATTGGAGGTATTGTTTCCATTGGTGCTGAATGATAGAAAAATCAATAGACTCTACAACTTCCAAATTTGTTGTTTTAGATTTGTTTGTTGTGCTACAAGTCTTTGTCCAATCCTCTATTAAGGTAGGGTTTAGTCCTTTTTCTTGAAATGCTTGGGTCAAATCTAGACCTTGTAATTCAAACAGCAATAAAGGGTTTTGCTCTATCCTTCCTTTTAATCCCCATAATACCGCCAACAAATGCTTACAAGGTACTTTATCAGCAGTACAAGAACAAGCCATATTTACTTTTTTCAAGTCCTTGGGTAGAAAAGCAATTGGAGCCATTTCATCAAACTCAATTAGTTCTATTGGAAGTTGTTGATTTAGCAAGGAGGTTAAGACATGAATATTCGACTCGAAATAATCCAACCAAGCTTTTTTTTGAGTAGAAGAGAATGAAATAAATTGAATTTGTTGGTCATAATTTTTGGTCCCAAAACCTTCTACTGTCGCCTCGACAATCCCTTTGGAATTAAGATCTAAAGAGCGTAGACCTCCATTTTCGGCATAAGCTATTCCCTGCTGTAAGAGCTTAGTATCAACCGCTTTTAATAGTTCTTTTAACCAAGTATTACTCCATTCCGTATTACCATATTCTATATCATTCATCATAAAACAAATATAGTGTATTTCTCCTTATTTTGCTATTGCTACAAAGTAGACAACATATAAATCTTGGTATAGACCAATTATTACCATTTCAACATCAGCGACCTTTGAATTATCAATATTAATTCATTTCATTTAGAATAAGTCTAAGGCGCACATTCACCACACTCAGCCTTAGTCAATTTCTATCAAAACTAATACTATGTCTATTGCCAATCAAATAAAAAAAGAAACCTGGTTTGATTCTAAAGCCTATCCTTTTAAAAGTCATTACCTAACTGTTAATGGACGAGCGATGCACTATGTTGACGAAGGACAAGGCCCCGTTCTTTTGATGGTACATGGTACACCCGTTTGGTCTTTTTTGTACCGCAAAATGATTCAACATTTTTCTAAAACACATCGCTGTATTGTTCCCGATCATTTAGGCTTTGGCTTGTCCGAAAAATCAGAAGCTATTGATGGCAGTGCTCCTCAATTAGCGCAAAATTTAGTTGAATTTATCCAGCAATTGAAACTAAAAAACATTACGTTGGTAGTGCATGATTTTGGTGGTCCAATTGGGTTGTCTTATGCAATAAAGCACCCCGAAAATGTTCAAAATATAGTCTTGATGAATACTTGGTTTTGGAAAACCAAAGATCAAGAAGCGGCTCAAAAAGTAGACAAAATACTACATAGTAGGCTTGGAAAGTTTTTGTATTTGAGACTCAATTTTTCGCCCAAGTTTTTAATTCCAAAATCCTTTTTTGATAAAACCAAACTATCCAAAGCAACACACCGACATTACACGCATTTATTTCGCAATAAAGCTGAACGTTGGGGCTTGCTAAAAATTGGCTATTCTCTTGTCGGAGCTTCGGATTGGTATGAAGCTCAATGGCAACAAATTGACCGCATCAAAGACAAACCATTCTTAGTGCTTTGGGGAACAAAAGATGCGTTCATTAGCACTCAATATTTAGATATTTGGAAAAAAACGCTCACCAATGCAACGGTAAAAACCTATGCCTGTGGTCATTTTTTGCAGGAAGAAAAGCCTCAAGAACTCATACAAGAGATGGAGCATTTTTTGGAGTAAAAAACGATAAAGAGCGGGTTAGTACGCACTCGCTCTTATTTTTCACTAAAGCTATTGGTATTAAAGGGCTTTGATGTCAAATTTTTCTGAAAGCAAATACTATTCTTTATCCCCATATACTGCCCGTAATTAGGTGTAACTTGATATTCATTTTTTAAATAAAACTGAACCGCCTCTAGTTGTCGTTTCCCTGTTTCCAATACACAAGTGGGGTAATTGAGCTCTTGCGCCCATTTTTCCAACTCTTCAAGCACTTGGCTAGCAATTCCTTTTCCTCTCTGTGCCTTTTTGGTAAACATTCGTTTAATCTCCATTCGATCTTTATCAATCTCTTTCAAAGCACCGCAAGCTACCGGCTCTTTGTCAAGATAAGCAACGACTACTTGTCGTAGTGCATCTATTGTATTAAACTGTGCATAAAATGAATGTTCCTTCCCATCTTTTTCGGCTAAATATTCATCCAATAAATACACCAAATCTATAAAATCTTGGTTATCCGATTTTGTCCGTATCAGTTGAATCATCCTCTTCTGTTTTCTTAAAATTTTTTGTATTTATTGTTTCAACAGGTTTGTTTTTATTGTTGTATTGAATTAAGAAATAAGCTGCTAATAAACAAATTATTCCAACAATGATAAAGACAATAATCTTCATAATGGTATCCGCGTCTTTCATATCAACAAAAAACAGCTTCAGCATTGCAATTCCAAACAAAGGAATATAAACTTTATTTAGGTGCGCAAAATTGGATTGTAAACCATTAAACACCAAAGCAATTCCGTGTACAAATAAAACGATTGTTAAAGCAAGGCTTGCTGGGTTTCCTGTTATAAAACACAAAAAAGTAGTATAAGAAAGTACATTTAACAAATGCAACACAACGGCTTCCATTCTCCAAACTGCACTTTGCTGATCGCCATTGTAAGGAATCTCTGCTTTGTAAATCATTCTATGTGACCATGCTAAAACACCTCCTAATAATACAAACCCAATCAAAAATTTAGATGAAAAACTTTCTCCATTACTTGTATATAAAAACAATACGATAGATGCTATAAAAGAAATGCCCCATGCCAATCGATAAGCAACAGATAGCGTTCTTTTAATTGGTGCTAGTTGGTGCCCTAAATTCACCATTGTCAATAGAACCAATGCCGTCAATTGCATCGCTGAAAAAGCATCATCACCAGTATCATTAAAAGCTATATAGTAAATCAATCCTGTTGATACAGCAAAAAAGTAAGGCAAAACTAAATAGAGCCCTAAATAATCTAGCTTTTCAAAAGCCGCTTCTTTCCATGCTTTTTTATAGAACCCAATTCCTAATAACAATACATTTCCTAACAACAAAGGACCAATTTCAAATGCCCCAAAGGATAAAAACATGGAAACGGCTACCAAGCCCAAAAATTCTACTAAAACCAGTTTGCTCTTTGTAAATTCTGCCAATACAAAAGCAAGCCCAGTTGCTACCCAAAAGCCATATAAAATATAGCTAGGCAATCCATGATGAATGCTATCTATTAAAGCAATCGGCAGGATTAAATAAAAAACTTCTCTTGCTCTTTTTGCCAAGGCATGTTTGTAAGTAGCAGCTTCTGTAAGCACTTTTTCATAAAATAATTGCAAAAACCATAGTACAAATAGAATTTCTACCATTGCCAACTGACCATACAAAAGCTGATCTGAAAAATGACGAGATCCTACGGCATCCATAGAGTGTAAAGCAGTAAACGCTAATACAAGGACTTGCAATATTCCTAACACTTCTGCCAAGTAGAGTTTGCGATAATTATTCCAAATCAACAATGCAAACATTGGAATTAGTGCTAGATTATAAGCATAGTTTTCAAAGTAAAAATAACTTGTAATATAAAATACAAATAGCCCCCACACTGATAAAACCTCATTGAGTACTAAGGGTACCTTTTGTTCGTCATTTTCTAGTACCGCTTCTTGTTTTTTGAGCAAAACAGAAACAACAATTAAGACAATGCCAATACTCCATAGGTTGATGTATCCTGATGTAAATAATATTCCAACTTCTCGTTGCGGCATTGAATACCAATCTAAGTTGAAAAACATATTCGCTAGACCGCCTAACAAGGTAAAATAAGCCAAACGGCGAACACTGGTCAGTTTAAGTATCAACCCTCCTCCCAGAAGTACAATCCCTTGTAGTGCCCACAGTAAACCTCTGTATTGCACTCCAAAGTAAGCAGGAATTGCAGCTGCTACAAAAGCACTGGAAACACCAACTAGAATAGATTTTTGTTGCTCGGTCCATTTTTCATAAAAGACAACTGTTATCAATACAAATGGCAACATATTGAGCAAATAAGCTATACTTAAAGTAGCATATGCTTCTTGTTGCTGTCCATAAACAAAATACAAACTCATCATCATGGCTGCTTGTGCTCCAATCAATATGATAAGATCAATAGCACTTTGTTCTTTTTTGGGGGCGAAGCCATCGAACAAACTAATATAGGCATACATATATGCAAAAGCATGAAATAGCAACAAGTACATGATATCTGACAAGCCCTTGGCATCTGCATAATTAAAATAAGTAGAGCTTCCTAAAATTAAGGTTACCAATAAAAAAGATATAAAATTAAGCGTTTCCCATCCCAATCGTTTGGCGGAATAGGCAGAAGCGGCACAAAGCAACCACAAATACGCAAAATAAATGTGTGTATTTTCTCCTGTTGATTGTAAATAACTTGGTGCCAGTGCTCCTCCTGACAAGGCTAGTAAGGCTATAATTTTGGATTCATATCGCAACGACAATACGATAGAAACGGATGTGTTTAAAAAGATGAGCAAAAAGCCAATGGTTGAACTAATTAAAGGAGGATCGGCTGATAGAAAGTAGATAAATAAATAATTTAGAGACAAACCTAACCCCATCAGGGCTTGTCCAAACTCTACAAATTTTTTGTCTTTCTTTATTAATCGCCCTCCAATCCCAATTGCCGCGCAAGAACAAATTAAACCAAAGCCAACTTTAATTTGGGTTAGATAATCCCCAAAATAAGTCACCGCAGAATATTGAGCCAAAAAGCCAAAACCAAACAATAAAGTTACAATTCCCGCCACTGTCAAAAAAAACAGAGAAAGTTTGCCTTCCGTTTTGTATTCGTCGTATTTTTCCTCAATGAATGCAATTCCACTAATGAGTGGCGCAAAGAACTGTTCCATAGCAGTTGGACCTTCCTTTTTTGGGGCAACCGTTTTCACAGCAATAGGCGATTGTTGTTGAACAGTCTTAGCAGTAGAGGTAATAGAAAAACTACTGGTTGCGACTTCTTTTTCTTTTGTTTCTTCAACAGTCTCAATATCCAAACGAGCTGTTATTATCCCCCGTTTTAGCATGGTTAATTCTTTCTTCAAGTGCACCTCTTTTTCAGCCAAATACTTAAATCGGATGCTATCTTGGGTAATTTGTGCTCGCTGCTTAGCGCTCCAAATTGAGGCCAGCTCTTGTTCGACCTCAAAAATCAAGTTTTTATTCACAACAAGCTCCTCTTCCCTTGGCGACTCTACTTGGGGAGTCTTTTTTTCTTCCTGCTCTTTTCTGCCATAAGTCTCTTGCAACTGTAAATTTTTAAGCCGTTGCTCAAAATCTTTTTCGGCTGCCAGCAAAGCTTCCAGTTTTTTTAAGTCGCGATTGAGATTAGCTAGTTCTTTCTGAATAGCTATTTGATTCAATGCCTTTTGCACACCATCTATTGTGTTGGGGTAAGACTGTAAGAAAGGCATTTGAGTAGGCTTAGGCTCTACGATAGGGGTTGTTTTGGTTTGAGGTTCTAGATTGCTTTCTGGAGATTGCTCCAAACGTTGTATTCGTTTTTCGATCTTTTTTGCTACAAAGTTCAAATCTGCCAAACGTGCGCTATCCGATTTTTCCTGAGCAATTTTTTGGGCGCTAACTACTTCTTTTAGCAATCCTTTTAAAGCATCTAAATCATTCGGTAACACTTTAGGAACCTCAAAAATATTATTGGACTTTTCATCTAATATTTTCTTTTCTGCAACTTGTTTAGCGCTTGCACTATAGTTTTCTTCAACATATACCAAACGTTTTTCAAGTTGTTGTACTTTCTCCAATAAAGCAACAATTGATAAGGTCAGACCATTTTCTAACTGGAATGTGCTAGTCAGATTTAAAGTTAGTTCTTTAGTACACGAGGTGCAATTTTCATTGGTAGTATCATTTATAGTACTACAAGTAGGGCAAACAATTTTCATTGGCATAGTTTATCTATCCGCAATAGTCGATCAATCTTACCCGATTAACAATACTCAATTAAAGTTAGTGTTATTAAGTAATTCATCAACTGTTGCATAAAATATAGCAAGGTTATTCTCACTCTTACAAAGTAGCTATTTTTTCATAAACTATAGATACTTAAGTACTAGTATTTTAAATAGATGTTTAAATTAAAAAGTCGTTATTTGAAATTTAGACGATTAAAAACCATCTAAATAGGCAGTAATTATTGCAATATTTTTTCATAAAAAAATGTTTTTTTTCATAAACCATTTAGAGCTTTTTTAGTTATAAAAATAGAAGCACTTTACTTTGAATAACAAATAAGTATACCTTCAAAAAGTAAAATATTATTAAAAATTCAAATAAACATATTTAATCTAGAGTAGTTAGTTGCACGCTTATTGTATGATTGTTGATTCGCTTTGCTACGCTCTGCGGTCATAAACTCACACAGCTCAGTTCATTGCTACTGCGTGATAGTTCCCAGTGCTACTACATCGTTTCAACAAACGATTGTGTTTATTTTTCCTATTTAAAATCCAAAAATTATGAAATTATTAATGCTGATTCCCCTAGCCCTAAGCATTTTATTAATGAGCAATAGTCCTAAATCCGAATCCGTCTATGACTTTGAAGTACACGATATTATTGGAAATGAAGTTTCTATGTCTAGGTACAAAGGCAAGGTACTACTAATTGTCAATGTAGCTTCTAAATGTGGTTTTACCAATCAATATAAAGATTTGCAAGCTCTGTACGAAGAATATCAAGACGATGACTTTGTTGTTTTGGGGTTTCCTGCCAACAATTTTATGAATCAAGAACCAGGCACTAACGAAGAGATCAACCGCTTTTGTACGAGCAAATTTGGAGTTACTTTTCCGATGTTCTCTAAAATTTCGGTCAAAGGAAAAGAAATGCATCCATTGTATGAATACTTGACCAACAAAAAGAAGAATGGACGTGCTCAAGATCCCGTTCGTTGGAATTTTCAAAAATTCTTAGTAGGTCGTAATGGAAAAGTAATCCGTTCTTTTCGACCAGCAGAACGTGTAAACGACAAGTTGATAAAAAAGGCTATTAGAAAACATGTCAAGGGAATCTAATTTTTTTCATAAAATGCACAGGGTGAGTCATAAAAGTAAAATTTAATCATTAAGTTTAAGAATCATATTTCGTGGATTTATTTGCGTTGCTATTTCAAAACAAAAAAATCTATATAAAATCCTGATTGTCAACATTTAAAAAACTTTAACACATAGAATCATTCTATTGACAATCAACCATATAGTTCTCATAAAGCAGTACATAGTAGCAACGTAGTTCGATTGATACGATTTTATCTCGAAATATTGAGAACAATTATTGATTAAGAAAGGTTATTACCGCACAGTAACCTTAAAACAGTCCTACTTTTTACAAAAAAAAATACAATATGAAAGTTTTATTTGCAGCCTTATTCGTTAGCTTATTATTTAGTAGTAGTGCGCCGAAGCCAAACGACATTTATGATATCAAAGTAAAGGATATTATTGGAAATAATGTATCAATGGACCGATACAAAGGTAAAGTTCTACTGATCGTTAATGTTGCCTCCAAATGCAGCAACACTTACCAATATGAAGACTTACAAGCATTATATGAAGAATACCAAGATGATGACTTTGTTGTTTTAGGTTTTCCTGCTAATAATTTTATGAATCAAGAACCTGGCAGCAACGAGGAAATCAATCGTTTTTGTACAAGCAAATATGGGGTAACATTTCCGATGTTTTCGAAAATTTCGGTCAAAGGCAAGAACATGCACCCACTTTATAAATACTTAACTAATAAGAAAGAAAATGGTCGTATAGATGCACCTATTAAATGGAATTTTCAAAAATTCTTGATTGGTAAAGATGGTAAAGTAATCAAATCGTTCAAACCAACCGATCGAGTCAATGATAAACTCATCAAACGTGCTATTCGCAAGCAAGTAAAAGGCGAATAAAATTTATTAAGTAAGAGGTCAGAAAAAATAAGGCTGTTTTAGCTGCGCTGCTACTGCGTGGCACTTGCTATTTTTTTTGAACGATACTTATTCTCAAAAATTGATACGCACTGTCTATTCAATTATATTTGCATTTGCAAAGTTCTTTTAATAGACAGTGTTTGTCAATTATACACTCCTTATTCTTATTATTTTCTACTCCATCCATGATACCAAAACAATTTCAAAGTATAGATCCGTTTGTTTTAAATCACTTGATTAACGATTTTAGGAGCATTACTACTATAAAGTCCTTCCCAAAACATTTCTTACTACATGAAGAAGGAACTATTTGTAATGAATTGTTTTTTATCGAAAAAGGAATTGCTCGTTCTTATTACCACAAAGATGGAAAAGACATTACAGCACATTTTGCGCTCGAAAACGAAGCAATTACAGCTATAGACAGCTTTATTCAACGCAAAAAAAGCCGTTATAATATTGAAATTTTAGAAGAAGCTGTCATCTATTCTATGACCCACCAAGCTATTGATCAATTGTTAGCTCTAAACCCTCAATATGAAAAATTTATTCGATTGTTTTTAGAACATATTTACATCGATCTTGCCGAACGAATAGAGGACTTATTGTTCTATAATGCCAAAGAACGTTACGATAATCTAATGCAAAAAAATCCTAGTCTTGATCAACGAGTTAACCTTGGGCACATTGCTTCTTATATTGGTGTCACGCAAGAAACACTCAGCAGAATACGGGCTTCTAAATAATATTATGCCGTGCAACAACAAACCATCTTTCCTTTTTTGACATTTGTCAAATAGATTTTCTTACACATCTTGTTTCTTTGTTGAAAGACAATTAAGTAACGCATCCATTATAGCAAGTAAATAAGTTTTTTAATCTCATAACTTTCTCTTCCTACAAAGATGCTTTTGCAAATGGTTGCCTCACAACCACTAATTCTTTTCAGATGAACAAAGAAATTTTATCTTGGTCGACTCAACAACTTGCATTCAATATTAGACAACAACAAGTCTCTATTCTTGATGTTGTTACGTGTTATTTGAATCAAATCGAGCAGCTCAACCCAAACATCAATGCCATTTGCCACTTACGAAGTAGGGCAAGTATCCTAAAAGAAGCACAAAAAAAGGATGCACAACTCAAAAATGGCACAGCCAAAGGGTTGCTTTTTGGCATCCCAATTGCCATTAAAGAAAGCTTTCTAACCAAAGGTTTTCGGGTAAGTAATGGCGACCCTTTATTACGAAACTACGTTGCCACAGAAGATGCCGAGTTAGTAAAACGTATCAAAGATGCGGGTGCTATTATTCTAGGAATGACCAATGTCCCTCTATTTTGTATCGATTGGCAAAGCACCAATTTTTGGAATGGAACAACCAATAACCCTCATGATTTAACTAGAGTAGCAGGAGGAAGCTCTGGGGGTTCTTCGGCGGCTGTTGCTGCTCATTTTTGCCCTATCTCTATTGGCTCAGATGCGGGAGGTTCTATTCGTGTTCCTGCTCATTTTTGCGGCATTTGTGGATTGCGACCAACGGAGGGATTGCTCTCAAATAAAGGGCATCTTAAAAACCCCAATAAACCACAAGGTAGAAGACATATTGTTGTCCCTGGTCCTTTTGCGCGACAAGTAGAAGATTTAAAATTGTTTATGCAAGTACTCAGCAATCACAAAGAATATCCCTTGCCTGACATTCCACCAGTAGATCTCCATCAAAGTGCTTGGCAAGGGCAAACATTAAATATTGCCATTTCAGAGTCTATTAATGACATACCTATAGATGAGGAATATTTGAGTATTTTTAGACTATTTGTACAGCAGCTACAAAACACCCAACATCACATCCACTACGATCAGCCTATTTATAATGAACAATCAGCCTACCTAAACTGTAGCAAAATTATTGGTTTTGAAATGGGTATGAACAGCCCTCAAATTCCTTTTATGAGTGTATGTATGTATTTATTTATTCTGCTAAAATATCGAGACCACCTTTGGGCAAAAGGAATGCGTCAAGGCTTGAAGTTGTCTAACTTAGAGTATGCCAAAGCCATGGACCAAAAAGACACTTTTTCTAGCATTTACCATAATTTTTTAACAAAGTATGATATATGGATTACACCTGTTTGTGCCATAGAAGCATACCAACACCAACGGGCTGGCATTCCCTTCTCTGTCAATGGACAAAAAGTACCGTACACAAAGGCGATTGCTTCTTATACCTTTACAACTGCTTATTCAGGGCATCCTATTTTAGTTATCCCCATTGGAAAAAAGAAAAATGGCTTGCCTGTTGGCATTCAAATTCATGCAAAAAAGTGGTCTGATCAACGCTTGTTAGACATCGGTCAACATTTGGAAAAGTTAATTGAATAGGCTCCTTTCTAACAAAACATAGTTTGATATAACTTTGAAAGAAAGAAGATATTAAAAAAATCTCAACTTGGTCTAAACATTTTATGGTTCTAAAAGTTATGGTTTGGAATATTGATTGTACTTACTCTGTCAACAATTATTTCATATTATTGATATTCGTAGTTCGTTGATTAGCTTCGCTGCTACTGCGTGGTACTTCGTGAGTGCTGCGCAGTTGATTATCAAAATTTTAACACAAAATACAATAAGTTCGCAACGCATTGATCATCAAACTAATAAAGTTTTTCAACGACCACGTAGTAGCAGTGCAGCTAACTATTGTGATATAAAACTTATGTGAATAACCGTTATTATTGCAATAATAATTGCTACTGGGATAACTTACTATCTATTTTAGACATTCAAACTTCACTTAATTCATAACTAAATTAACATGAAATTTTTATTAATTAGCCTCTTAACAAGTATATTTTGTTGGACAACAACCCCTACTTCTGTACATGACTTTACGATGAATGACATTGATGATCAGCCTGTAGAGTTATCTAAATACAAAGGCAAAGTCTTACTCATTGTCAACACAGCAAGCAAATGTGGTTTGACACCGCAATACGAAGGACTCCAAGCTACTTATGAAAAATATAGAGAGCAAGACCTCGTCGTTCTTGGGTTTCCTGCCAATAACTTTATGGGGCAAGAGCCTGGCAAAAACAGTCAAATAAAACAGTTTTGTACCAATAAATTTAATGTGACATTTCCAATGTTCTCAAAGATTTCGGTCAAAGGAAAAAATATACACCCATTATATCAGTATTTGACCTCCAAAGAACAAAATGGCAAATTTGATGCGCCTGTTACATGGAACTTTCAAAAATTCTTAGTTGATAGAGAAGGGAAAGTGATTAAATCATTCGCCCCTAACGAAAAAGTAACCGATGCCAAAGTAATTAAAGCCATTGAAAAAGTATTAAAGCAAAAATAGCTATTCTTTAGGAATTATTACTCAGATTTTAGGCCCTAAGAGTGTCTCGTCTAAAATCTGAGTCTTTTCTCTAAAAGGCATAATACAGCCCCAAACGATATTGCCAAGGAGAATTGTAAACCGTTGGTTGCAATGCTTTTCGCTGCCCAAACCAAAGAGCATTGACTAAAAGTTCTGCGGTAAATGAGAATCCTTTGTCAAAAGATGTATTGTATCCCAATCCTACATTAATGGCAGGCACAAAAGCACGAATTAATCGCCCCCCATTGTATTGAGTATGGTTTAAATACTCCCCTTCTACATGTGCATATAGGCCTTTCACTCCTCTCACTTCTGGAAAAGGACGAATATTAGCAAACACCCTTCCTCCATAAACATTGTCGCCAATATACTGCACCCCATTAAAATAAGCACTATAGATATATGTTCCTCCTATTCCTAAACCAACATATTTTCCCAAAAGATACCCTGCATAAGGTGAGACATCTACAAAAACGTATTGACCAAAGGAGAGACTAAATGTCATTCCAATAAACAAGTTCTCTACCTTAAACTTGTTCTTAGGTTCTTTGTATTTTCTATCTTTTACATTATCATTTATAATAACTGTATTATCAATTACCTCATCATCAGGAAGTGTATCAACTTGTGCAAAAGAAATTTGTGCACCCAATAAGATAATCAATAGGAAGAATAATTTGTATTGCATTTTTATTAATTGTGATAAGTAAATGATGAAAAAAATTATCGAAAATTGGTACCGATCGTTTGCTTTTTTAGGCTAATCTGACAAATCCCAAACAACAGCTTGCTAAAAAACTTTATTCATTTGATATACTATAATATCCATTTTGGATTGTTATGACAGAATACTCAAGTCCTTTTTTTATTAATTCAATAATCTATAAAAAGTTCATACAATTGGTCAACTTCTTAAAACCTCCTCCTCCCCACCAAGTTCTAACACATTATTAACCAACAAAGTAAAACTTTTAACAAACTATTTTTGTTACGATCAAAAAAAAAGAGCCACATTACATAATACGTTTTAGGCATTCTTTAAGGTTGGTCAATTATTTTTTTTTAACAAAAAAAACAAAAATCACCAACGCTTTTATTTTTTACTGCGTTTTCTAGGTAGAATTGAGTTTTTATCACCACAATTCATACCAAAAGTAAGCTTTATAGCGTTAAATCATCAAATGCAAATAGGCTTATTTTTCTAAAAGGAATGTGGCATTGAATAAGTTTATAGCAAAAAGGTTATTATTAATACAAACTTACAATAGTATCTAAATGAAATAGTGCCATTTTAAGTTTTAGATTATAGAGGCTCAAACAATTGGCGCTTCTATTTAGACGATGTACAACTTGGTTGAATGAGATATTCTGCAAAAAATACTGATAAAGAATTAGTTGCTGGCTGCCGCAAAGGCGAGCGTCTAGCCCAAAAAGTCTTGTATGAAAGATATTTTGGTAAGATGCTCGGTATAGCTATGAGGTATACCAAACAGCAAGAAGAGGCCGTTGAAATTCTAAATGCAGCATTTCTAAAGGTTTTTACTGCTTTAGACAAATACCAAGACAACAACAACTTGGCTGGTTGGATTGCCAAAATTGTCTTCAACTGTTCTATTGATCATGTTCGCAGGCACACCAAGTACCGTCAAGTAATGAATTTTGAAGTAGAGCGTGATGCGCCTGTTCTCAATGATAGTATTAATAACCTCCACGCTGAAGATTTATTTAAACTCATTCAAAAATTACCCACTGCTTCTCGAACAGTTTTTTGTTTGTATGTTGTTGATGGCTACAAACATAAAGAAGTTGCTGAAATGCTAGATATAACGGTAGGGACGTCAAAATGGCATTTAGCAAACGCTCGAAAAGAATTGCAACGCTTGATTCGCCAACAAGACCAAGAAGAACTTTTGGTAAGAGGCTGTTAATTGATGGTAATTTGAATAAAAAAAAATATTCTAACTAGAAGAAAGACCGAATGAAATGACCGATTTTTACAAAAAAAATGACAACTTACTACGTGACAAACTCACACAACATGAGTTTGCACAAACCCCCAACGCCTGGGAAAATATGTCGGCACTACTTGACCAACATCCTGTAGTTCCTAAACGGGCAGTAGGTTATTGGTGGTCGGTACCTTTTGTTACTGCTGCTGCACTAGCAGGTGTTATTGGATTAGGAATGTATTTTACCCCTACTTCCGCTCCTATCACCAACTCAAGTGCACCTGTCGCTGAACAGACGAATGTCAAAGAATCCTTTGTCGCAATTGCTCCAAATGTTTCTAATGCTAATCCGTCAGTAAATAGAAGTATAAATACGACTGAAAAAACAACATCCGAACAAGTTCAGGTGGCCGAAGAAAAAGCACCTAAAACGCTTGATCAACCAACTAAAAAGGTTGTCGTTAAATCGGCTGTAGTAGCTTCAACAAGCCCTGCAACAAGTACTAAAAAAACGACAACAGCACCAACTGTTGCCAATGTTTCTACTCCTAATACAACTTCACAACAAGAGAAGAAAAATGAAACGCCTCTTGCAACTGATCTTTTAGAGACTAATCAAACAACAGTAGCAACAAATAAGAAACGAAAAGTAAAAACAACTCGTACAGAGGTTATTTACCAATATTCAACCACTCCATTACGCGCCCTTCAAGAAAAGCGTAAGATGATGGAAAAGCAAAATACGATTGGTAATTTTGGTATTGGAGATGAATTAAACACTAAAAAATCGCCTTTAAAAGCAGCTGTATTTGGTGGTGCTAGTGCCAAACTATATGGTGCTACAAAAGATTTTTCTGTCATGCCTTTTGCTGGAGTTAGCGCTTCTTATCGCATTGCCAAACACCACGGAATACAAACAGGTGTTCAATACAAAAGCATGGGGAATTTAACTCAAAATTCTAGCAAAAAAGTAACCGATCCAACAACATATATGCCCTACGCAAAACCAGAACCATCTATTCAAAGAATTGATCTTTTAGAAGTACCTTTGGTTTATCAATTTCATCCACACCCTAAGTACAATCTACAAGCAGGTGTCAAAGGAGCATGGCTGATGAATGTTGAAACAGGTAATCCTGACCTAAACAATTTGTCGAATGCAGAAATGGGAATTAGTGAATTTGACTTTAGTCTTTTGTTGGGTATGGAATATTGTTTTAATGAGCACTGGTCTATGGGCATACAATACAGCCTTGGCTTAATCAACTTAACTCAAAAAGCATCAAGCATGCATAATGAAGAAGTTAGCGCAACAATAGATGCAGGGAACGATCCTCAATACAATATCAATGCATTGACAAATGATGGAGAATTGATCGTACCAGTTCATTCTGAAGCGACAGGTGCGAGTCATCAAGCATTGAAAGTTCCCAATCAATTGCGCAACAATGATGTCCAAGTACTACTAAAATATACGTTTTAAAAGGTAATCGTTTGCTTTTGGTACCTTAACTAAGAAAATACAACTTTTACCTCACAGAAGGTAGCATTCTTGTTTTTAGAATGCTACCTTTTTTTATCTTTGCCTTTGAGCCTGTTTAAATTCTGTCTTCAAGCTTTTTGCCCCTATCAACTGTTTTGTTAGGCACTAAAATCAACTCATGTGCATCCAAATTGAAAAACATGAATTTTAACCTGCTCTTATCTTTCTTGTCAAAAAAAATGAAATGAGACAGCAATTTGTAGCCAATTCTATTGACCAATTAGATGCTATTGTAAAGGCATTGACTCCTATTATAAAAACTAGAAAAAAAGTAGCCTTTTTAGGGCAAATAGGAGCTGGAAAAACAACATTTATCAAACAACTTTGTCGTAATTTGGGTGTCAAAGATTTAACTTCTAGCCCTACATTTTCGATCATCAATCAATATGAAGCTCCACAAGCGACCATTTATCATGTCGATTTGTATCGACTAAAGTCAGAAGAAGAAGCATTTTCTATTGGGTTGATGGAACTTTTAGATGATAATAGTTATTGTTTTATTGAGTGGCCAAGCATCATAGAAAACTATTTTCCTGAATCAGCTCTATGGATTAAAATATCTGTTGACGAATCCGAAAATAGAATCTTTGATATTTATTATGAATAAGGAACCACTCTAAAGTATTCGTTCTTAGACAGAAAAGTTTTGCCACGTATTTTTTTTCTAAAAAAAAGCAAAATTTTTTGTTCAAAAGTTTGTTTGTTCAGCAAACAACAATTATATTTGCATTCGCATTTAAGGAAGTAATGGCCCATGGTGTAATGGTAACACAGCAGATTTTGATTCTGTCATTCTAGGTTCGAGCCCTAGTGGGCCAACTAACTTTCCTAAAAGCGTTATATAAGAATGTCTTGTTCTACAAACATTCATTTTTGGCCCATGGTGTAATGGTAACACAGCAGATTTTGATTCTGTCATTCTAGGTTCGAGCCCTAGTGGGCCAACTAAAAAGTCTTTAGCAAATATTTTGTTAAAGATTTTTTTTTGCGTATTTTTTAATTTTTGAAACATTAAGAGTCTTTCAAAGAGCAGAAAACAAAGCGTTTATAGCGTTTTTTTAAGACAAAAATTGTAAAATACAGCAAAAGAGTATACATTTGTAAGTACTTAATTTTTAAGCATTAATTAAAAACATCCTAATTTTTGCTTGTCATCCAAATTATAAATCATTTACTATTATGAACAAAGGAGATTTGATCGACAAAATTGCACAGAAAGCTGGCTTGAAAAAAGCAGATGCTGCTGCTGCATTAGATGCTACTCTAGATTCAATTCAAGATGCACTAAAAGAAGGTGACAAAGTTACTTTGGTCGGTTTCTGCACATTGAGCACTTCTTATCGTGCAGCTAGAACAGGTGTAAATCCTAGTACGGGTAAACCTGTGCCGATTGATGAAAAAGTTACTGTTAAATTCAAAGCAGGTAAACTTCTTTCTGATTCTGTTAACACAGCGAAGTTAAGAAAGGCTTTAAAGCCTAAGAAAAAGTAAGCTTTTGTTTGCCCTGATAGATAAGATATAAAAGCACATACTCAAACAGTATGTGCTTTACTTTTATCTCTATAACTCATCTATCTTCACAAAAGAGACATATTGAGGATTGGTCTCCTAGCCTTCGTGTACCGCAGCAGCCAACTCTAAAATCAACTGCGGATCCTTCTCAATAGCATTTCCGACCACAATAATATCTGCCCCTGCCTTTACATTCGCACTTGCTTTTTCGGGTGTTTTAATTCCTCCTCCTATAATCAAGGGGATCTCTGTTGCCATCGAAACCGACTCTATCATAGAAGTGCTAATTGGGTTTTGAGCACCACTCCCTGCATCCATATAAATCAATTTTAGCCCCAGCATCTCTCCTGCCATAGCCGTACAAACAGCAATACTATCTTTATTGGCTGGAATGGGTTGAGTATTGGACATATAAGAAACGGAAGTAGGCACCCCACCATCTACCAAGATATAACCTGTTGAAATAATTTCCACTGGGCTTATTTTCAGAAAAGGAGCTGTCTCTACGTGTTTGCCAATTAACAGTTCTGGGTTTCTACCCGATATTAACGACAAGAATAACAGACCATCCGCTTTGTAGCTCAATTGCCTAGAACTCCCTGGAAACAAAACAACAGGAATGTTGCAATTTTTTTTGATATTCATAATAATATCATCCAAAGCATCATTTACAACCAAACTACCACCTATAAAAAAACTATCCACAGCAGCTTGTTCTGCCAATTCAACAATTTTATCAATATCTTTTAAACGCAATTTGTCAGGATCAATCAAAACTGCAAATTCTTTAGATTGTTTTTCTTTTGCTTTTCGCCAGTTGGTATAAATTTGATTTGTATTCATTACTTTTTGTTGATATTGATTACTTAAGCAGTAATTTTACGATTAACTTCGTCAAAAGGTCTCGTGACAGCGTTCCCATCGCTACTTCTTTTGCTTTTTTTATCAAAATTTCTAGCAATTCTATGGATCATCCATTATGTTTCTTTACATAGATACCTCTTAATTATAGCATATCAAGGTGTCATAATACAGTAAATTTAGTAACATTCAAAAGATAAACTGTTTTAACTATTTTTTTTTGAAACCAAGGCATAAAAATTGTGCCTATTAAAACGCTAATTTCCTTTATCCCAAATCAACAGAAATGACTTTCATTTCGTTTTAATGAATAGACTTTCTCCTAACTATTAATAACTTTCGTTCTTTGATTAGCGGTACTGGTAGTCATTATGTTACTCGTATTCTATCCTGCTAAAAAATTTATCAAATTTTGCTCGTTTTACTAGCTAGTGTCATCAATTGTATACTACCACTCTTTTTTAGAAAAGGATTGGTGTTTTAAAAAGCAAAATTGTAAGTTTGTTATCATAGGTACATTGTAAACAGATATGGTCATTTGATCTACTAGATAATTTATCCAAGAACTCACTTTTCATTACTCCGTTAAAAAACTGTATTACTTTGATTATCAACAACATACACCTTTACGAATATTTTACACTAAAATCTGATAATCAAACTAATACAAGGTGTTTTTTTATATTTTTACTTCCTGAGCCTACGGGTTCATAGAGAAACTAAAAAATCAACGGAGTATTAACTTTTAACAATTAAAAATAAAATTATGCGCACGATTATCCTCCTTTTGCTATCCATCACAATGTGGTCTAGCTCCTGCGAAACACCTCCCAAAAAAGAGGACAAAATAACTGGCAATTTAGCCATTACATTCAAAGCTCGATATGGCGCTGATCCATTGATCTTATTTCAACAAACAGCAACAGGTCAAAGCAACCCTACCAATATTTTATTCAAAAAATTAGATTTTTTTATTTCGGATATCAAAGGAGTTAATGCTGGTACTAAAACAGATTTTGCCGATGTTGGCTATATTTCTATGGTTAATAGTATTACACAACAAGCTGCTGAAGAAGGTACTACTTTTACAATCAACGACCTTCCTGTAGGAAGTTATACCGCTCTAGATTTAGGTATTGGTTTATCCGATGCTATCAACAATACAACTCCTGGCGACTATAATTCTGATTCTCCACTTGGTCTCAATGGCAATCACTGGGCAAGTTGGAATAGTTATATCTTATGTAAATTAGAAGGTGATATTACTCAGTCCAACGGTACGACTTCTGGTTTTTTATACCACTCTGGCGTAAATGGCATGCATCAACTACTTTCTTTTGCTAAAAATTATGACATCGAAGCCAATCAAACAACAGAAATTACAGTGTATGTTGATGCCAAGGATATTTTCTTTAAAACAGGCAGAGAAATTGATATGGTCACTGACAAACAAACGCATTCTGGTGCGGTAGGTTCTGCTGATTATAATTTAGCTAAAAAAGTAATCGAAAATTTAGCGGCTGCTATGACAATTCAGTCTTAAGTCCATTTTAGTACATCCTTGATTGGAAAATAATTTTTTATCCAATCAACTAAAAATGTACTTTAACCCCAAAGCGTATAAAACTATCTGATACAATGCATTATAAATCAATTTTTGTTTTTACGGTTATAATAATTGGTATTATTGCCTGTAAAGAAACCGAATATATTGGACCTCTTAGTCCTTGTGATTTAACCAGTATTCCTTACAATCCAACTAGTTATACCGTTGAGTCTCCTAATGGTTTTCCACCAATGGAACATCCTGATGATAATCCCATCACTGTACAAGGTATTGAGTTAGGGCGTCATCTATTTTATGATCCTATTTTGTCTCGAGATTCTACCATTTCCTGTAGCTCTTGCCATGATATTAACAAGGCTTTTACGGATGGTTTGGCAAAATCGAAAGGTATTGACAACCGAATTGCAAGACGTAGTTCTATGTCTTTGATCAATATAGGATATAGTTGGGTAAAGGGGCGAAAACACAACTTTATGTGGGATGGTCGTTTCTCGACCTTAGAAGAGCAAATTTTAAAAGGTCCCGTTGAAGATCCTTTAGAAATGGATAATACTTGGGAAAAGGTAGAGGCGGATTTGCGCAAGCACCCCACCTACCCAAAAATGTTCCGAGAAGCTTTTGGTGTTGATTGTTATGATGGCATCAATAGAGAATTAGTCGCCAAAGCCATTGCACAATTTGAACGAACACTCAATTCTGCCAACTCTAGGTATGATGAAGATGTTTGGGTTCCTTTTGTTTATTTGAATAGCCAAGAACTTCGTGGCATGACCTTATTTATTGGTGATGCTGCTGGAGCACCAAGTTCTAAAGACGCAGAATGTGCCCATTGTCATAGTTTCTCTAGAAACAAAGCTTTGTTTGCTAGAAATGAATTTTCTAACAATGGTTTAGATTCAGCACAAACTCTTTTTGACTTTGCAGACAATGGCTATGGAGAAGCAACAGGAAATGCACCTGAAAATGGTCAATTTAGAGAGGTTTCCTTGCGAAATATTGCACTAACAGCTCCATATATGCACGATGGGCGTTTCCAAACCTTAGAGGAGGTTGTTGATCACTATGCTACAGGCGGACATTACGCTCCTAATCTAGCATCTGAATTGACAACGGCTCCTACTATAAAAACCTTGACAGCAAGTGACAAAGCTGATATTGTTGCCTTTTTGCACGCACTGACAGACAGTAGCTATTTTAACAAACCAGAATGGAGTAGCCCTTTCTAAAAATCTATTTTGCTTGCCTATCAATCTATGACTCAAGAATAGTGGTGTCGTCGAGTAATCGTTTAGAAAAAATAAAAAGGAAAGATTTTTGTAAACTTTTAAGAAGGAGTATTATGTCGATTCGTAGATTAATGCGGATTCTGTATATTTGTACTTCTACAAAACTCCTAACTTATACGGAATTGAATTAATTTATGTCGCAATAAAAGTATCTATTCTTTCTACTTATCGTCATAATATGCTCTAAATAGCTTGCTATTTTGCTGCTTTTTGTCTCAATTAGAAAAAATATTTATCTTTCATTTTGTATGACATTCTTGATTCAATTCCGTATTAATTATAAAAAATCTTAGTGTGCTTAAAAACAATTTTATTTTTCTTGCTTCAATAGGTTCTCTATTTTTATTAATGGTTGCTTGTGTGACTTCTACAACAACAACTTCTTCTAACACATCTACGGGTGACAAAACAACCACCAAAGATGGTCGACAAGTAGTCGTTCGAAAGGCAGGTAACTTACAAGTTGTAGAACCTGATACGATAAAATTAGAACCGAATCCTTATTCTGCCTTAGTTGAGATGGAAACTAAGTTTGGCACTATGAAAATTGAATTGTTTTTTGATGCTGAAAACCATCGTACCAATTTTATCAAATTAGCCAAACAAAACTATTATGATAGCCTAATGTTTCATCGAGTGATCAAAAATTTCATGGCTCAGGGAGGTGATCCAAATTCTAGAATGGCAAAAAAAGGACAACGGTTAGGAAATGGTGGTCCCCAATACAAACAAGATGCGGAAATTGGACAACATTACTACCATATTAAGGGCGCTCTTGCTGCTGCTCGTCAACCTGATGAAATGAATCCAGATAAGCAATCTTCGGGCTCTCAATTTTACATCGTTCACGGTAGCTCTGTTTCTCCTGGACAATTAGACAAGAATGAACGAGAATATAATATTATTTATACAGAAGAACAACGAAAGTTATATTATAAACTAGGCGGTGCTCCCCAATTGGATATGGAGTACACTGTTTTTGGGCGTGTTTACGAACGATTGGATATCATTGATAGCATTTGCTACAAAGAAACGGATGCCTATGCTCGTCCCAAGGAAGATATTAGAATCAAAGTGAGGGTCATTCGCGAATAATAAACAAACACTAGCTTCCTCTATGGATGGGGAAGCTAATGTTTTATAATAACGTTGCGCTTCAAGCAAGCAACATTCTACTCTGCATTTAACAACTGTTCTTCTTCACTACTGAAATCCAATTCAGGTACTATTTGGTTTCTCAACAAATCTTCAAATGTCTCTCGTTGACGAATTAAATGAGCCTGTCCATTATGGACTAAAACTTCTGCTGGGCGGTACCGACTATTATAATTAGAAGCCATAGAAAAACAATAAGCCCCAGCATTCTTAAAACACAAAACATCTCCTTCCTTAATTTCATTAATTTTTCGATTCCAACCAAAAGTATCCGTTTCACAAATATAACCAACTACAGTGTATATTTTAGGTTTCCCATTGGGATTCGATGCATTGATAATTTCATGGTGCGCACCATAAAACATAGGTCGTATCATGTGATTAAATCCTGTATCAATGCCTGCAAAGACAGTTGAAGTGGTTTGCTTAACGACATTGGTTCTAGCCAAGAAATAACCTGCCTCACTAACTAGAAATTTACCAGGTTCAAATGCTAATGTTAAATCTTTTCCCGTTTCTTCGCAAAAAGCATTAAACCGCTCTGACATCATTTCTCCAAACTGTTCCATATCAGTTTCGATGTCATTAGACTTGTATTTCACTTTAAATCCAGAACCAAAGTCAATGTATTTTAAATCATCAAATTTTCGAGCAACATTAAACAACAACGTTGCCGCATGAGAAAAGACATCCACATCCAATATATCTGAGCCCGTATGCATGTGTACACCTTCTACTTTGATGTTCAAAGTTTTTACTAAACGCTCTACCAAAGGCATTTGATGAATAGAGATTCCAAACTTAGAATCGATATGACCGACTGAAATTTTGGCATTTCCTCCAGCCATGATATGTGGATTGATTCGAATACAAAACGTCTGATTGGGATGATGAACTCCCATGTATTCCAAGGTTTCAATATTATCAATATTTACCTTAACCCCTAGTTTCATAGCCGCTTCCAATTCTTCTATAGACACAGAATTAGGCGTATAGATAATATCTTTGGCCGCAAAACCTGCTTCTAAGCCCAATCGAATCTCTTGATAAGAAACAGCATCCAAACCAGCCCCCAAGTTTTTGAGTAGCTTCAAAACGCTTAAGTTCGTCAAAGCTTTGCAGGCATAATTAATTTTAAGCTTTTTTACTTGACCTAAAGCCTGTTTCATTTTTTTGTATTGGCTAATGATTTTATTAGAATCATAAACAAACAAAGGGGTACCATAAGAGGCTGCTATTTCCAATGCGTTTACGCCACCGATTTCAAACTGTTGTGTCTCGTCATTTAATAACATGATGCTTAAAATTTTATAAATTATGCAAAAGAATTAATAAGAATATAATATCCTATAAATAAAAAAAAGCGATTGGTTCATTTTGACCAATCGCTTTTCACTGTATAAGAAGTTAGCTTTGTTTATGTCAAAATGCACCGAAGTCGAGGATACTTCTTATCCGCCTTTTTACAACATACCATAGCCTTTTTGTCCTTGCTAATACAAGTCAATTCTGATACCAATAATATGTGTTTTGTCCGTTGCATAATACGAATATAGAGATTTTGAAGAAAGAAACAAATTTTTACAACAAAATAGCCCACCCCCATTTTAAATCAACCAAGAGATTCAACTCTTTTTTTTTCATTATTAAAATTCCTTTTTCTATTTTATCAAGCTAAAAAAAAACAAACGACCTATTAAAGATTATCAAAACAAACACAAGATGTACAAAACCTTACTGATTAGTTTTCTCCTTTCTTTTCCACTTTCTTCTTATGCTCAAACAAAAATAGAAGCCGCTCTAAAAAGCTTTGAAAATGACAATGAGTTAAAGTATGCTTCTATTGGATTCTGTGCCATAGATATCAATACCAATCAAATCTATGCGCAGCGTTCACCTAATCGAGCATTAATTCCCGCTTCTTCTATGAAAGTCATTACTACAGGTTCTGCTTTGGCTATTTTAGGAAGCGATTATAAATTTAAAACCTACTTAGAATATAGTGGGTCTATCTCAAATGGAACGCTCAACGGCAATTTGTACATTAGAGGTACTGGCGATCCTTCTTTGGCATCTCCAATTATGGAAGAAGTTCCTACCAAAGAGGCATTAATGGCAGAATTTGTTGCTGTCATAAAAAAAGCAGGCATCCAAAAAATCAATGGTGCTATTGTTGGTGATGGAAGTTTTTTTGACGACCAAGTAATGATTCCCACTTGGCAATGGGGTGATATTGGCAACCATTATGGCGCAGGAACATCTGGCTTGAACTATCACGACAATTTGTACTACATCCACTTCAAACAAGCAAGGGATTATGGAGCTACCCCAACAGTTGATCACACTGTTCCTAATATTCCTCAACTTAAATTTGATAACCGAGTAACTAGTGCTGGAAGCCGAACAGGGGACAATGCGTATGTTTATGCTGCTCCTTATGGAACAGAAGTGACCCTTCGAGGGACAATTCCCAAAGGAAGTGGTTTGTTTGATATCAAGGGCGCAACTCCAGACCCCAGCCTACTCTGTGCTCATGACTTGCGCAACGCTTTGATTACTGAAGGAATCCCCGTGTCTAAAAAAGAAACCACACAACGTTTACTAAAAGACAAAAACGCTAGGAGAAAAATTCATACGCACTTCTCTCCTTCTATGACTGCCATTTGTAAACACACAAATGAAGATAGTCGTAATATGTATTGTGAAGCTTTATTAAAAGCGATTGGAGCCAAAGTTAAAGGTCTTGGTAGCACAGAAAATGGGATTGCGGCAGTCACTGACTTTTGGCGAAGCAGAGGATTGGATATGTCTGGCTTTTTCATGAAAGACGGCTGTGGGCTGTCTGCTAGAAATGGTGTTTCTCCCAAAACATTTGCTGAAATTATGCGTAAAATGTACATTGACAAAAAAACGTTTGGAGATTTTTATAACCAAATGGCTATTGCTGGTAGAACAGGAACTCTACGCAATATGTGCCGCAACTCTTCTGCTGAAAATAATGTACGAGCAAAAAGTGGTTCTATGAACAGAATCCGAAGCTATACAGGTTTTGTGACCACTAAAGGAGGAAAAAAGCTGGCTTTTAGTATGATTGTCAATAATTATTCTTGTTCTGGATACATGATGAAAAAGAAATTGGAAACGTTAATGATTGCTTTAGCAGAATCAAATTAAACTTTTTGATTATTAAAGTATTTTACTTTTATTTTTAGTTAATATTAAAAAAAATAAAATGACGATTTTCTTTTTCTTTTATTAACTTTCTAGTTAGTTTTAACTCTGGATTTAGAAGTTATTTAAATAGGCTATTCCTATTTGATAATAGTGCTGTATGTTCTTTTTTAATAAAAAGATCAAAAGCAACAGGCTACTAGTAAAAAAGACGCTATTGTAAACAACTTTTTAGACCAATCTCGACTAAACAACCATAATAGACCAAATACTATGGAGTATCAAACTAAAGAATTAACAATCAAAATCCGTCCTGATAATATCATCGAAATAAAAGCAAAAAAGGACCTTGAAGAATTTACCCTAGAAGGGGCGAAAGAAAACGTAGCGATGATGGAAGAAATAGTTGGTAATGATCCTAGATGTGTCATAGCATGGATGCCTGATAAGTACATGAAAAAAGACATCATTAAATATTACAATGACTTTGAACAAGAGTTTGTCACCACTGCCTTAATCACAAAATCCTTTTCTTCTAAAATTATTGGTAACCTTTTCATCACTTTAAGAACACGATTTGTTTCTAAAGGCAAAAGAAAAACCAATCCCATTCAATTATTTACATCTGAAGAAGAAGCTGTTAAGTGGTTATTAAGTGTAATGGCAACCTATGATAATTAATAGATTTTAATAGTAATATAGGCGGGGAAACGCATGGTTGTTTTCCCCGCCTACCTTATAGTAGGCACAGGCTACTGAGCCTCTCCAACACATAATTATGCTCCTTGAACATAATCTGTTAAATACTGAAAGTGAGGTCCAAGTTGTCCATCTTTAGCAATCATTGCTCGTTCCAACATTCCTGTGTTTTTGAGTCCCAATAATTCCTCTATTACATGCGCTGTAAATTGTTCTCCAAATGATTTTGAAGCATCTTTTGGCAACTCATTAGGCAGATTGTCAATTGTCATCATATCAATCGTATGTGCTTGATAAGGCTCTACAGCTGATTCCGATTCAGGATCATATCCAAATACAGGCTTTGCAATTGTTGTAGCAAATAAAGTAGATGGAATAGAAGCCACTGGCGCAATATCACAGGTAACATCGGCAATTACCTTGATGTTAAAATCTTCCTCCTTCATAGCAGCTTTAGTAAAGAAAGCGGGTGCCTCATTTGCCCAATAAATACCATTGACCATCAAATCAGCAACTTTGGTATAAGGCTCAAAGATTGATTTATAGTTTTGTGGATTTTGATAAAAATCCATCAATTCAAAGGGCTTATCTTCTTTAGGAGCTGCATAATGCTCACAATCCAACTGTGTATAAACAGCTTCATCGTACTCCTTTTCTAAAAAATCTTGAGGGCTAACCTTTCTTATCTCCATATGGTCGAATACTTCTGCCGCACCATTGGCAACACGTCCAGTTCCTGTCACAACAATTTTCATTTTAGGAAAGGACAATGTTTTGTAATAAGCTATTGCAGCAGCATAATCGTCGTATTTGTGCATTTGTTTTAGTTCAAATGCTCCTGTACGATTGCCATAAGTCATCATACCATTGTGCGCGCCAACAATTCCTGCAAAACGCCCAAAAGCAATCACTCGTTGTTTTTTCTCGTTCGTTAACACCTCATAATCAAACAAAGTGATGTTCTCCTCTAAGATTTTTTGTAGTAAAGCACGATTATATGGTTGTGCTTTGATTGTGTGTGAAAAGAAAAAGTATTTTTTGTTAGGAATCAGCTGCTCTTTAGGAACTTCTTTAATTCCCATCAATACGTCACAATCGGAAACATCCTCTTGCACTTTAATTCCCTCTGATGCATACGCTTCATCTGGCAAACAGCGCCCTGGTGACGGTTGTACAACAAACTGAAGATCGTATTTCTCTTGTAAAGTGGCACACTGCTTGGGTGTGAACAATACTCTAGAATCTGGTGGCACTTTTCCTTCTCTAATAATTCCTATTTTCATAATTGCGTGTTTTACTTTTTTTTGATGGTGGAATTTAGCCATTTTGAAGTTAAAAGCACCTTAAATGAACAGCAATTTTTAAAATCTTTTGAGAATAAACATCTTCCTTCGCACCAATAGACTACTAAACATTATCTATCAGCAATTTATATTTTTTTTCACCTTTTTCAATTAAAAAATTATCCTAAAAAACCTATTCTGAAAGTCGAATAGACCATTTGTGACGATAAATTTCCCTACACGAACTTTTTTTTATTTCAGAAACGTACACTTTTTAAATCGAGAAGAAGCTCTTTGAAAATATCGGAATAAAAATCGTGAAATTCAAAATAGGCATCCCACAACATTTTGCCTATGCAAAAGATAGAAAAATGGGAAGGTTGATCTTGTCTACATATTTTCTTTAAGGTTTTAAGGTCAACTTTTTTTGAATTTAAACCTGCTAAAACAGTGAATAAATAGGCTAAACAAACTGCTATTAAAAGTCTAGATACTCTATCTGGTGCTCTTAATTTACTTTTGTGAATATTAAAACCTCTAGATTTTAAGTCTCCAAATAAGGTTTCTATACTGAATCGTTTTTTGTATAAACGGATTACTTCGGGTGGATAATCTATATTCGAAACTAAATACCAAGGGTCTTTATGTTTAGGATCATGATGACAAAAAACGTGAATAGGACCATACTTTTTATGGGTATAAAGCACATTCGGAATCCAATTTGTCTGTGTTCCTTCACTAGGATATAAATAAGCACCTAGTGTTATTTTCTCATCTCTACCCTTAAATCTAATTAACCTATTTTTAGCAGTACGGCAAACAACATCCCAACCTTGGGTTTTACAAAAGTTTAATAATTCTATTTTTGAAAACTCGCCATCTCCCAAAAGTGTCACTTTACAAGTTTGAGGTAGTAGTTTAGAAAAATTCTCTAATAACTCAAGATGCATTTCAACTGGGAAATGACCTTTTTTGCCTCTACGAACTAACCAACACAGGGGAATTGCTCTTTTACGCCAAACCAAACTAATCATCAAGCAAACACAGCCATTTCCAACAGGACTTCCATCTATAGCAAATACTGCTTGTTTACGAGTAGCTAGATTCTCTAGTATCTTAGCTAAAAATGGCAAAAAAAATGCTCAGTATCTATATATTCATTACTTACCCAACGTTTAAATTTCTTTACTCGACTTTGGAAATCAAGATCGGGGCAAACAACCTTAGAGAGGTTGGTTAATCGACTATGATTTGTTTTTAAAAGGCTATAAATCATTATTGAAAGGGTTGCTAATCTCCTTGATGCATTACCTTTTAACTCTCCTCCTTGTGCATTTTCTAATGCTTTTTTTATATCTTTGATCTTCATGGTTAGTGCTATTTATTGTGTCCGCTAAAACACTTTTTTATAATAAATACACTAACCTATTTTTTATTCCTGACTTTTCAATCAACTTTCTCGTTTTTTTCAAAAGTGTACGTTTGCAAATTTTTTATAAAAATAATCTTCCTTGGAACTTTTAGACCTCAAAATTAGTTATAACTTTGCAAACCGTGAAGCGGAATTCATACCCTTCCACTTCCAACCTAAGAAATAACAAGTATTTCTAATTTGCGACAAAACGGGGCTGACTGGAATTGACAGCATTGAATGTTCTGTAAGTAAGCATGTCGAGACAGGTGTGATTATCTCGTTAAATATAGCACATAAACAACTTTAAATGGCAATAATAACTATGCCATGGCTGCCTAATCACGGAGTGATATAGGAACCATTGCGACCCACGCTTGACGCCTAATACACAGCGTGCCTCGCATCAACCAACCCTTTAGGCTAGCCTAGTATGCGTGTCTCCGTAATGCTTGGCGAAACAAGAAGAGGCTGGAGTAGTGACTCGTATGTTGTTAGACATATTGCTACTTGAGATCCGACTAACAACTACACATGTAGAAAGCTTATGGATGCTTTGACTGGACGAGAGTTCGAATCTCTCCAGCTCCACAACTTAAAGACAAAACTTCTTATTAATCAATAGATTATAAGAGGTTTTTATTTTTAGGGGTTGTCTCAGGGGTCGATTTGTGTCAAAATAAATACGTTCCCCAATTCGCACTTCTCCTATAAAATATATCTTCTTTTCGTTCTCGGTAATAATCCAAGCGTTTTTCCATTTCCTCCAAACGTTGCATTGTTCGGGTGGGTTTTCCTTGATAATGCGTTTTTTTAGGTTTTTCCCTAAACGCTTCTACCTTCTCTTTATAATCCCAATAACGAGTCAACCAATAATCATATTTTGATTGCCATTGACTATTATAATAAATTCTATTTTGATAAGCTGACCTTGCTTTGAATGTTTCCGAACCATAAGCAAGAAACAAGGTTCGACAACGCTTTCCACTCACAGGACAAACAAAGTACAACAATTCGCCCTTCCCTAAATTGCTCTTGACTCCTACAATAGATACTTTATACTCGAAGCTCTTTTTCTTCCCTTCTCTAGTTTGTGTATAGAGTAGTTCTACAAACTTTTTATCTTGCTTCCAATAGCCAATCACTTTTATACTTGCGCCACTTGTCCAACTATAACTTCCTCCCATCACAGCACCCTTTTTCAAAATGCCTCGCTCTTTTAATATGGATAGCTTAATTTTTAAGGAACCATGTACAGCGCAAGCCCCTGTTTTATCTCTTCCCATTGTATTTATTTTATTGTTCAGATAACCTAAATTCCTAAGGATAAGTTCTACTATCCAAGTCAAATATCTATTTACAAGATACGCTTTTTTCTATTCAAATAACCTAAATCTCTAGAGAAAACAAGGCATTACATCCAATAATATATATAATTTTATTAAATTGGTTGTCCTTTTCTTACACTAACCCTCTATAAACAAAAATGAAAAATTGGCAAGATTTTAAAATTCAATGTGGTTCTATTGAAGGCGCAAGAGCTGAATTTGAGAAAGTTTGCGCCTCTCTTTTTAGGAAAATCTACCCTAATGATTTTATTGAACCTGTTGCTGTAAAACAAGGTGATGGAGGTATTGATGTCTTGAGGGGAAAAATTGGTATTGAGCCAATTACTGTTATTCAATGTAAATTTTTTCTTGATGAAATAGGAAAATCTCAAAAACAACAAATCAGAGACTCATATGAAACAGCTTATCAAAACAGCAATTATTCATTAAATAATTGGATCCTATGTGTACCTCGTGACTTAACTATAAAGGAATTAAGTTGGTGGAATAATTGGAAAGCAAAAAAAATGCGTGAGGCAAAAAACAAAGATGACAATTTCATTCGTCTTTTCTCTGGAGGAAGACTCATTGATTTACTACAAGAATATAATCTTTACGATCGCATATTTCAAATTGATGAAACTACAGGTCAATTAGTTTCTATTAATGAGTTCGTACAATATTACAATAATGGTAGTCAAAGTATTGCAACACCTCTTGATAATCCTTTTCTATTTAGAGAAAATGAGCTTAATAATTTTATTGATACCTTGAAAAAAGAGGACTTTATTGTTCTGTCTGGTAAGGCTGGTATAGGAAAAACACGAATTGCAATAGAAGGCTTGAAAAAATTTCAAGCTCAAAACCCTAATTATGAAATTTACAGTCTATTAGATAAGAATATTAGTTTATTTAAAGACTTATCAAATTACTTTGACAACAATGGTAAATATATTTTATTCATTGATGATGCAAATAGAATTGAGCATTTTAAACAGATTTTAGGCTTTTACAAAACAGCTGATAACTTAAAAATCATATTAACCATTAGAGACTACTCAATGGAATTTGTAGATAAACTTAGACCTTATACAAAAATTACTCCAATCCCAATCCAAAACACTTTAGAAAGAGAACAATTAAAAAGCATTATATCTAAGCCTCCATTTAGTATAAATACCTCTAACATCAGTGATAAAATTCTTAACATATCTAAAGGAAATCCAAGATTTGCTATCATGTTAATCTTGTTAGTAAAAAAAGATAAAGACATTCTCCCACTGTTTAACATAGGTCAACTTTTTGATCTTTATTATCAAACTTTTGTGAATGACAATAAAGAATTCTCAAAATCTATAAATATTAAATGTTTAGGGCTAATATCTTTCTTTGATGGACTTCCTCTTAATGAAAAAGAAACATTACTTCCTATTCTTGAGAAATACAATATTAGTATTGAAGAATTTACAACCTCTGCAAATATTTTAACGAATTTAGAAATACTTGAAAATCAATATAATTTTGTAAAAATTTCAGAGCAAAACATTGGCTTTTATTTGTTATATCGAGCATTTTTCAAGGATACTAATCTATCTTTCTACACTTTATTAACTAATTACTTTAAAACAAGTACAACACGACGGTTTAAAAATAAAATCACTGCAATAAACAATACTTATGGCTATGATACTATCTCACGATGCATTACAACTCATTTAGAACGTTTCTGGGAAACTATAAAAACAGATCAAAATTTAGCTTTTGCATTTCTCTCTAACTTTTGGGGTAGTGATGTAGATTGTATGATAAGTTAGAAAAAAAGACAATGAAGACTATATTTGTAAGATGTGTTCAATATCTATACAAATAAAATGTCCTCATTGCCACAATTCAAAGGTCGTTAAAAACGGGAAAAAAACCACAGGAAGACAAAACTTTCTGTGTAAGAATTGTGGCAAACAATTTCAAGCTGAATATTTATACCAAGGAGCAGATCCAAGTATGAAAGCCCAGCTACAAAGTTCTTTATTACATGGTAGTGGTATTAGAGATTGTTACAAAATATTTGGAATTAGTCCTAAAACTACTCTTCGATTTATACTAGAGCAAGGAGAAAAAATTAAAATTACTCCTAGACAAAAGAAGTATAAAAAAGTGCAAATTGATGAGTTATATTCCTTTGTGAATCAGAAAGGTAAAAAAGTGTGGATTTTCTACGTTTACGCTCCTGAGACCAAAGAAATATTAGCTGTAACAATGGGCAAACGTACAAAAAAGCAACTTCGATATTTAATGACACAATTAAAGTGTCTAGATATAGAAATTGAATTTTACTGTACAGATGCTTTTAAGAGTTTTAAAGAGGTCTTACCTTATTATCAACATATTATTGGTAAATCTTTTACTAAAGATATTGAAGGTATTAATACTCTTATTCGCTCTAAAATTGCACGATTTCACCGAAGAACTACCAAGTTTTCTAAGAAACTTAAGTATCAATGGCATTTGTTTAAAATTTTTGTCTTTTATTTCAATGAACTTCCATCATACATTTAACAACACAACCACTTTTGGATATATCTCCAAGACTTAACATTAAATTATATATATACTCAAACTAATTCAATAAATTTTCCAAAAACAGAAAAGAATAATACATCTCTAATAAACCTATTAAGTAATTTTTACAATATTCCATCAAAGTTAAATGACGCTCTCGAACTGACTTGGCACTTCGTTCAAACTAATCCAATATCCTTAAATTCCATAGTTGAGTCAATAAATACAAATCTTAACTTAGATCTTATAGATAGGCAAAACTTATTCTACCGACAACACGCTTTATTTCAATCTATTAACAAAAACATCAAACAACCATCTTCATTACACCGTAATATCTTTTATAAACTAGCTAGCCAATTTATAATCAAAACTAATATTGCTTATGAACGAAAAAACCCTTTTGATTATCCTGTCAAAAAAATAGCAAAAGACCAATTGTACTATGATACACGTACTATAATTTGGACGACTATCCATAATGACAAAAACATTGAGAAATGCTTAGAAATATTAGAACAATATTCTCAAAGCATATCTCAATTTCACATTAAGACATTAGAACATGATTTTCCTTTTTTTTATAAAATCACATTAAATATTTTATCTCCTAAATCATTTGTTCATTGCAAAATAGTCCAACAAATCATTTGTGAGTACTCTATGAAAGAGATCAACTTTACTAAAGATTTATCCAACTTATCAAACTCCTTTACCAATCCAACCTATCAAATATACCTAACTATAAGATATGACTTTCGTTTAGATAATTATAAGTTCCCTAATCAGTTTGATTTTGAAACGTACCCAGGATTCAAGGAACAATTAATCAAAAAAGAACTATTATTGTTATCAATAAAGGATATTCAAACTTTCCTAACAATGTATCTCGATATATATAAAGTAATAAAGGACGATTTTTATCCTCCAAGAACTTTAGATTATATTATAGACACTAAGTACAGGACAAAAAATGGAGAAATTGAAAAATTAGTAAATTAGTAGTTGCGAAATCACTATTTACAAACTTCAATAACTCCGAATGAAAGATACAGAAAAAGTTCTTAAAGATATATTATCTGATCATTTTGCTGGTCAAAGTCAGCGATTGACCATGTTGAGTAAGCTGGTTATTTCCATAATAAAAATGAGCAGCATTAGCTATGCTCAACTTTCGCTGGTATTGAACCCTTTTGCAAAACGAGAATCTAATTTCAAAAGGATTCAACGTTTCATGAAAGAATACAAATTCTGTCGTAAGTGCTATATTCAATTAGTTTGGAAACTCATTGTTTTTAGTAATCAGTGGGTAGCTCTGAGCATTGATAGAACCAATTGGAAATTTGGGAAAATCAACATCAATATTTTACTAATAGGTATTAGCTATAATGGAACAGCAATACCACTTATTTGGACTCTATTAGACAAAAGAGGTAACTCTTCTCAACAGGAACGGATAGATTTAATGCAAAGCTTGATGAGTCATTTAACAATAAAGCAAAAAGGGCAAATCAAATATTTGTTAGCAGACCGTGAGTTTATTGGTAATCAATGGATAAGCTATTTAAAATCTTTGCCTTTAATTTTTATTATTAGAATCCGAAGTAACAGTTTGATGCGAAAGTTTGGACAAATAAAAGAAGTAAAAGTTGGCAAATACTTTAGCCAATCAACTTTTAAAGCTTTGAGAAAACAAAGAATACTTTTCAAGCACCAACTTTATATTGGAGGTCAGAAACTAGGTAAATCTGAATGGCTTATTTTGATAAGTAACAAACCTATTTCAAAAGGTAAAAGAATTTATCAAGAACGCTGGGGAATCGAAGTTTTTTTCTCAGCTTGTAAAACAAGAGGATTTAATTTTGAGGATACTCATGTAACAGCACCATCTAGATTATCCAGTCTACTATTTCTTGTTGCAATAGCCTTTGTTTGGTCTTATAAAACAGGAGAATGGTTAATCAAAAGAGGGGGTAAAATTCCAATAAAAAAACTAAAAACTCGAAAAGCTAAACTCTTTAGTATTTTTAGAATTGGCTTAGATTATATCAAAGAACGTTTACTTAACTTTTTAACTTTATTTCAGGAATTAAAACTTTTGTCCTGTACTTAGTTATAGACATTTACTTAAAAAAAGACTTTGACTTTGGATGTCATTTTTTTAAAGAAATAATAGCTAGACCTAACACCTTTTTCACACCTAATAACTCATTCAAAAAGCATTTGACTACAGAAGAAAACATTAATAAAATATGGGCTTTAATTCAAAGCTCGAACTTTGAGAAAAAGACTTACTGGGAGCTCCGTTTTTATGAATCTATACCTAGCTCTCTTCAATCAAAATCGTATATTGATCATATCTTAGAAACAGTTAAAAATCTGCCTAATTACACCTATTTTTATTTTGGTCAATTAGTTAATTGGCAAAAAAACTATCCTACTCTTTTTGAAAAAATTTTAATTCTGACCAATGAAAGAATAAAAGTAGAAAACATAAAGATCGTTTTTCTTTCAAGTATATTTAGAGTACATTATACATCTTTAGGTAAAAATCTATCTACAATTAAAGAAGCTTATTTAAATCAAATTAGGTTTCAGAATTCATTTGAATCAAGTGGCGAGGGATTAATCAATATAATAAAACAAGATAATTCCTTTTTATTGGATTTCACTAAAACTGTCTATCAAGAAGATTTAAATTTTCCTCATAAATTAAGTGGTATTTGGGAAATAAGTACAATAGAAAAACAACTAGAACCTGTTTTTGATTTCATTATATCTAAAACAACATGGTATAATAAAACCAACCTTAACAACTTTTTTGTTAACATAGATCTCAAATATTTAAAAAGAGCAGATGCTTTTATCTTAAAATATATTTCGAATGATTTAACAAATACAAAGAAAATTTCATTGATGCTAGATATTGCTAGAAATCAGCGCAAACAACTAGTAGATAAAATTTTAATTACCTTTGTTTCCTCCTACCCTAGTTTAAGTTTATTTAAAGAAATTCGTTGGCAAAGTAGCACTACAATTTCTTCTGGCAATACTTTTTTTGGAGATATACATGCAAGTTTTTGGCAAAAAATATTATCCGTTATTGAAAATGCAGACTTAGGTTATAAAACGCTTGAAATTAAACAATACCTTAGGAAAAAAATTAAAGAATACTTAGATAAAGCTGATAAAGAACGTAGGGATAAATTTATATTTGGAGATTAAATAACCTACCAGTATAGGCAAATACTTCCATCAAAAAAGTAAATAAAGAACATCTATATTGACAACAAAACAAGACAAAAGAGCTATACAACTATTTTACAAGCACTTAGAAGCATACCTTTTGTTTCAATACTTATAAAAAACGTCGCTTAAATCCAATTTTAGAAAGCTTCTATTCTTTTTTTTGCCGCTTATAAGAAGCATTTTTGCCACTTATGCTTATCTTTAGAACTTAAATAGAGGGTTTTAACCCATCAAAAACTTAGCAATTCTTAACCAATGGACATCCAATTAACAGAAGCCGAAAAAATCAAAATTCTCAATTCAGATGACATTTACAGTATCATGCAAAAGGTGTTGTTGCGAGAACAGAAGATTGACCAAAATAGAGAACATTTTTGGGTGATTGGTTTGGAGAGTAACCAACGGATTTTGTTTATAGAATTAATCAGCTTGGGAACGGTGAACAAAGCCTTGGTAGAGCCAATGGAAGTCTTTTCTTTGGCATTGCAAAAACGAGCCGTTAAGATTGTCTTGTGTCACAACCACCCAAGCGGCGAACTCAAACCCTCAGAGGCAGATAAGGACATAACAGACCGCTTAATTCAAGTAGGCTTGATTGTAGATACGCCTGTGGTTGACCATCTGATTATCTCTACTAAGAGTTATTTAAGTTTTGTGGATATTGGTTTGTTGGCAGAGTTGGAGAAAAGTACCAAGTATGTACCGCCTTATGTCTTGATTGAGCGAGCAAAGGAGGAAGCGGCTAAGATTGCAGAAAAGAACAAAGCTGTTGACATTGCAAAGGAACTCAAACGAAGAGATACGCCCGTGGAAACGATTGCCGAAATTACAGGTTTGACCGTTTCGGAAATTAAGCAATTGCGAGTTCGTAAGAAGTAAACTATATGTTATAAAACCATAATATACCATGACAGAAGAAACCTTGATGGACGACCAATCTTTGGACGTTGATTTATACGAAGAAGTACAACAAAAGAATAAGAAATATATTAAGTGGGCGGTATTCCTTGCTATCCTCAATACAATTTTATACACTTTGTGTCTGTTTGAAGTACTCCCAAGCACATTAGAACGTTTCGGGCTTGCTGCCTATATGAGCATTATTGGATTGCCTTTGATGTCCTTTTTGTCAGGCTTATTGCTTGCCTTTATTCCTTACAGAGGCTTAACTTGGAAACAAAAGTACAAAAGAGCCTCTTTATTCGCCTTGTTAGCGTGTTCTACTATCATGGCTATTGGACTCCTATTTATTGGTTTAGCCTTATTGTATGGATACCTCTTTAATTAAATAGAAATAAGATTCATCTATTAGATATACAAATTCCGTGAGAACACCCTAAAACCATAACACACCATGACAGAAGAAACCTTGATGGACGACCAATCTTTGGACGTTGATTTGTATGAAGAAGTACAACAAAAGAATAAAAAATATACCAAGTGGCTTATCTTTTTATCCATCCTTAATACCATTTTATTTCCTTTAGTTACAGTTGAAACATCAATGCCCACAAAAGAACGTTTTTGGACTGGACTCTCATCCATTTTTATCAGTTTTCCTCTTATATTTCTTCTATTAGGCTTAGTACTTGCCTTTATTCCTTATAAGAATTTTGAAACCCTACATAAAAAGAAAAGAAGAAGTTTTTTGAAAATTAGGTAGAGAAAAGAAAAAGACAGGTCATATTTGTAATGCGAATATCAAACAAAACCTGTCAATATGAAAAAAAACGATTTTTTCACAAGTCAAAGATAGTTTAAAAAGTCTATATCAGCAAGAGCCATCGGGGCATGCACTAAGCCGTTTGAACACTTTGTGTGGCTTAGTGACAGGAATGATTAAACGAAAAAGTAGCCATTTGCCAGATATAGGTAGTGGTTTACCTCAAGATATAGATGCCGCAAGTCGAGTTGTTCATGCCAAACGATTTCTGTCAAATAAGTGGACAGATTACAAGGTACATTATCTTCCCTTTCTAATTGCATTTTTACGTTTTGCTTTATCCAAAAAGAATAATAATCAAGACATTAGTTTAGTAATAGATGGGAGTCAAATGGGAAGTAAACATGTCGCTCTTGTTGTCAGTCTAGCTTGGAAAAAACGTAGTATTCCTATTTGTTGGGTAATCAGAAAAGGGCGTAAAGGACATTTCCCCCAACAAATGCATTTAGACATTATTCAACAAGCAGCCGAAATCTTAAAACCGATTCTTTTTACTCAAACTAAAGTGACTTTATTAGGAGATGGAGAGTTTGATGGAGCATCTATACAGCAATTATGTCGCCTAAAGTTAGGCTGGAAATATGCTGTAAGAACAGCCAAGAATACAATTTTACATGAGCAAGGAGACTGTTTTAAACCTCGATTTACAAAAGTACCAGATGGAGAAACATTTTTGTTTATCCCATCTGTTGAGTTTTCTAAAGAGAAAATTCAAGATGTAAATTTTCTGCATTGGCATGATCCTAAATATGATGAGCCAATATTTTTGATTAGTAATCTAGATGACCCCTTTGAAATTATAAGGCAATATGAACTGCGTTTTTCAATTGAAACCATGTTCAAAGATTTCAAATCAAGAGGATTTAATATGCATAAAACAAGATTAAAGGAAGCTTATGACATATTTAATCTGTTGATTGTTGGTGCATTAGCTTTTTGTTTTATTATGGGATTTGGTGCTTTACATCAAAACAGTCCAGTAAAAAAGAAAGTTCAAGAAAAACAAAATCAACAGTTTTCAATTTTTACATTGGGCTTAAAATTAGTTCATTATTTTATTGAAAGGGAAATCCCTTTCGTCTTTTCTCTCATATTTTCAAAGAACTCGTCTTAGTTTTTTCTAAGTTTTTATGTAGGGTTTCAAAATAAGAATTTAAAATGGACTCAAAAATATAAAAGAGCGGCTTTATTACCTCCATTGATTATTCATATCATTATGGCAATTGGATTTATTTTTACTGGCTTAACACTGATATATAAATACACTGTTACTTAAAGAGATCACAATAAATGGATAATAACAACTTAATAGATGACCAATCTTTAAACATTGACTTTCACGAAGAAGTTAAAGCTAAAAACAAAACCTATACATTTTGGGTATTTATATCCATGCTTATCATTCCTGTATTATACCCAATGAGTATGATAGATGGTAATCAATCTATTCTAGGACGATTTGTAGATTCTTTTATTTATACTGTTGTTGTTACTCCCTTCCTTGCTGTTCTGTTGGGTATTCCGATTGCATTACTTCCTTACAAAGGCTTATTTTTGCATCAAAAGTATAAACGAGCTTTTCTACTTGTTTTATTATGTTTAAATACTGCTTTAATTCTCATTTTGTCCTTTATAGGTTTGTACACTCTTTATGATTATACCATCAACTAACTAGAACTAATTCCGTGAGCACGGTAGTTTTTTCACCTATATTACAAGTACGAAAGTACTCTTTTTCAATTCTCTTGTAAAAACGTCCATTTGTCTTGTATTTTTTGAGACAAATCAAGACTTATTCCTTGCTGTTGGAGTGCTTGGAATTTCTTTTTATTATCGTAATAAGTAGAACTGTTCTCCTTGCGGTGTTGCACTTGTAAATAAGATGGTGTTGTGGTGTAATATTGCCATGTTCTAGTTTCTGTAAAACTTAAATTTGGTGGTCTATTATCAAAAATTAGCCCTTTGCTTAGTTTAGTGATTCGTTTGCCTAATAAGGTTAATACATCATCATTTAAGAGGTCTTGAAGGTTAGACAAAGGAATATTCCAACTGTTACGGATGTATTCTGTTTTGGCTTCTATTTCAACCCGTATAAGCTTATTTTCGTCATACATCCCTAAAGCTTTACACAATTGAGCATCCTCTAAAATAGCTTTCTGAATGGGGTTGTATACCTTGATTCTATACTTTTGATAATACGCCTTTTTACCATAGAGTTTAGCCCCCTGCAACATTCGTTCAACTTCTCTATTCTTGTATCGAATGAGTTGTTGGATCAGTTGTTGGGCGTTGGCTACTTCTATATTCACACTAAACTCAAACCATCCTTTTAGTTTGAATCGTTCTGTTTCCAAGCCTAACAAGTAGCCTAAATTAACAATCGTATCTTTTAATTGACTTTTAGTAAAATCGTTGTCGTTGCGTCCGTCGTGGTATATCTTGTGCAAAGAATTTGAAACTCTCAAATAAGCCGTTTCACCTGTTGAAAACATCATATCCATATTGGACAAACCTTTGGAATGCATACTGGCTTTATTAGCCTTATATATAAATTCTCCATGAGGAAAAAATACAAAATTTTGCCATTCAAAAGTATCTAAAATACTATTCGCCACTTCATAGGGCAAAGTTCCTTCCTTCAACAAAGGATACATATTTACAACATCTATCACAACCGCCGCTTAACGTCTGTATTTTTGCAAGGTAGAGAACGAAGCCAAGACCTCTTCCCTATTGTATCGAACGGCATTCCCGTTGCGGTACTTTGTCAATTTACCTTCTCTTGTCCAATTGTCCAAGGTTGCCAAACATACGCCTAAGAGTTCGGCGGTATCTTTACGAGTGAGTAAGACATTTTTGTCTTTTTCGGGTTCGGCTGTTGGGGCTTGTAATTTTTCAAACTCTTGCGCCACGCTTTGAGCTATGATGCCTTTTAAATCTTCTAAGGGAATGACTACTAAAGAACCGTCCATTGTTGTTGTATTTTGTTATTAATGATTGATTACAACACAATTTTACAGCATCTTAGGATAGCAAAAAATACGGCGTAGGTTCCCACGTAGTAAATAAGAACTAAGATTCTCTTATTTATCCATAAAACCTTCTACAAGGCTTATTTTTCCTGTACTTTTCTTAGGTCTCAAATCTTCTTTTGACAAAGTAGTTTCTATTGTTTTGGTAGTTGTATTTTTGAATATTGCAAAGTTAGCTTTCAAAAAAGCGGCAATTTCTTCGTTCGTATTATCCAAAAAAGGAAGATAATTCCCCCTCTTCTTAGTGATCATCGTTTTAAGTTGATAAAATATATCTATCAAGGTATTTTTATTACCATTCCAAATCAAAGTAGGACTATTACTTAGTGGTGGCTCTACCTCTTTGGCTACGTCGATACTTGGGCGTTCACTTACATTATACACATTATTCAACAATTCCATGAAAGCCGTATAAAATGTGTGTAAAGCTTCTTTAGAACTCTTCTTATGCTTACTATCTATTACTTCTTTTATTTCTCCTAATTGATACAAGGAATAAACTTTATCTCGAACATAATAAAGCAAGGTTTTACGATGTGCTTCTGATTCCAACGAATCTAAGAATAAAGTTACTTCTTGAAAAGCTTCATTCGGTTTAGCATATTGTTCCAAGATTACTTCAATGAATAATTCTCCTTGATTGCGTTCCTCTACTTTCATTCCAAAGACATCATCGCCTTCAAAAGAACGCCTATAACCTATATAGGTATAAACTGGCTTTTGACGATTTAACCAAAACCAATATTGGGTATACGCATAAATATAATAAAATGCAACTTCCCCACCATCTGTAAAATCAATTTCTTGATTCTTTAAATCGGTTTTAAAAATCGTTAAATCATACTTCAATAAGGTTTGCACTTCTTTATCTCCCTCCGTGGCATCTACCACCATAAAGAATTCATCATTCTGAAATATAGGAAGGATTCTATCTAACTCTAAATTGATTAAAGAATAGGCATTTTGATTTTCTGCCTTAGCAATAGAATACAATCGTTTTAAGGCTTCAAATTCTCCTTTAGCCTTATCTAAGAGTTTTTTTGTTGATTGTATCTCATTAGGCGAATTAATATACTTAATCGTGATTTCATCATAAGTTTCTACAGTTTTATAGAACAAGGCGTTTAAATTTCCAAATAAACGATAATAATAACCCCAATTCATAATAGGAATAATTTAGGTTTAGTTAAAAAAAGGATTCTTAGCCATCAAGACGGCGTTCTCTTCATTGTTGATTTTAATGTACTTCATAAAGGAAGTTTCTGTTGTGTGCCCTGTTATTTTCATAATAGAAGTAGAAGGTATCCCACTTTTATAAGCATTAGTAGCAAAGGAACGTCTTGCCGTGTGTGTGCTTATCATTTCGTATTTTACTTTCTTCTCTTCTATGCGCTTTCCTCCTATTGATTTAGAATCAATTACCTCTTCCTTAAATTCTGCTAATGCTCCTAATTCTTTAAGGTATTGATTCATCTTTTGATTGGATATAGTACGGGGTAAAATTACTTTGCCATCATCGTATTTTTTAAAAATAGCTTCTACTATGGGATGTATTGGAATGGTAACTGGATGTTGTGTTTTTTGAGTCACTATATCAATGACCTTAACACCATCAACTTCTTGTATATGTTCGGGGCGTATGTTGGTAAAGTCGCTAAATCGTAATCCTGTAAAACAACCCACCAAAAACAAGTCTCTCACTCGCTCTAATCGGTTGTTATTGGATAGGTCTAACTGATGTAATTCTTTGAGTTCGGCAAGCGTAAGATAGATATTTTTAGCCTCTTCCTTTGGCACTCTAAACTTCTTACTTTTATACGCCATGTTCTTATTGATACCTCGTTCCGTTGCTTCATTTAAAACGGTCTTAATTGTGGTAAATAATTTATTAACATAATTCGTTGAAAACTGTTTTTCGTTAAAAAGATAGGTAGTATACGTTTGAAAAAAGTTTAAATCTATGGTATCAAAATCTAAGTTCTTAAATTTTCGCTGTCGATAATCTAATAAATGATTGTAGGTAGTGCGGTACACTTTTAAAGTACCTTTAGTGTACTTGGGGCTTTTTTCTCGTTCCTCGATTAAATGAATAAAGAACTCTAAGAAAGTAGGCAATTTTGATTTTTCTTTTAACACTTCTCTAAAAGTCGCTACATCCAAAGCACTCTTTAAATCTTCGGAATTGGGTAAGATACCATCATTGATACATTGGCGGTATGTTGTGAGTGTAATGTTTTCTAACTTATCCAATAAAGCATTCAACTCTGACGACTGAGGATATTGCCTTGTGCTTTTTGCTCGCTGCTTGGTACTATTCCAAAACTTAGGTTTAATCTTCTGCCCTGTGGAATATTTAAACCGCTTTCCTTTGTATCTAAAGATAAGATGTATTAAAGTGTCTTTGTTGGAATCATCCAACTCTTTGAGGTTAAAACGTACGTTGCCCATTTATTACTTGTTTAATGTAGGGCTAATGTACAACATTTTTTAGTAGGGGTCGCTTAAGGGGTCGGTTTTATTAGTTTATTTTAACTTTTGTTTGTGCTATTTTAGTTATATATTTACATATACACGTTAATAATCAGCAACTTACCAATCTAAATCGTAGTAAACAAATATAAAGGTTCGGGTTTCTCCAGCTCCAGAAAACCCCTTAATTAGTTACTAATTAAGGGGTTAAATATTAAAATGATACACAATGTAATTATCCGAAGTCTCATTGTTTTTTACTTACATGCTATGACGCAAAAAAAGTTAAAGAACAATGATAAAAAAAAGTACGCCTAAGTTATATACAGGCAAAAATTCTCTCTCGGTTCGATGGTTTGTTTACTACATAGATGAAAAGGGCAAACGAATCAAAAAATATGGTGACATTAATAAATCATTCACCTTAAAAGGACGTAAAGCAGCTGCTCAAAAGTTCATTGAAGAAATTCAACAAAGCCACATTCAAAAATCCAATCTTAGCTAGTAGGGAATAGTTTTAATTATTTTTTTTCCGAGTTATCATAACTTCTTCATCCCAACAAGCAGGTCTAGGATGATGTCTAAGAATGGCGTTTATTACATTCATTGATGTTTGAGTGCCAGATGCTCCATATACATTCATTACTTCTCCTGGTATTGGGGCACGATTGGGATGAGTAGGACTATGGACATGGTATTTGTAGGTTGAACCATTAATTGTAACTACTAATTGATAATCTCCTTCAGGTCTTATTTTATGGTTGCTACTTGGAATTTGTTCCCATGTACCATTTTTCACATGATATTCATTTAAAGAATCATATTGAGAACCATATTTATGACAGTCTTCTATAATAGTTAGTTTTAATGCTTTAATTTCTTTGTCTACCCCTAAAGCATCTTGAATGTCAGGATGTTCCATAACAGTGGCGATTATATGCTCTATAGAATCAAATTCTCGACCTTCTTCCTTGAATAAATTGAGAATAGATTCAGCTTTTGCTTTAGCTGTATTATTCTCAAATTTAAAATATTTTGGGGAATACGCTAGCATCATAGGGTTCCCTATATCCTCAATTTTTATTTTACTTTTCTCTTGCTTTTCCTCTTCTGGAACAGTTTCATCTTCTGATGAAAGGTCACCTTGATTTTGATTTCTAAGTTGGTCGATTACCTCATCATTAGAAGCGTTTTCTTCCAAATAATCTTTTGCTTTTTGCCTTGAACCACATTTTACTATTAACCAAAGCATTGTTGGTATAGCGATACATAAGGTAGTACACAAAACATATAAAGGATCTCCACCTTGTAAACTCAATGTTAAGTGAATAGTAGATTCTTTTTTAAGTCTATAATCACCAGCAGACTTATTATCATTTAGTTGTTTCCCAGCAACAATTAAACGTTGTTCACTTGCTGGAACACCTAATTTATCCTCTATCTTTAACTTGATTTCTGAAATAGAATTGTCAGAAGAAATATCTAAGGTGTAAGTTTTGCCATTGTAGTTTTTAATAAAAACTTGGAAGGGTTGATTTGGTGCTTTTAGAGTCGTATCTATTATCGCTAAAAGTTCCTTATACATAAGATTCGTATCCTTTTGTAATTGATTTTCATCTGCTATTTCTATCCAGCGATTGAGGTTTAACTGAAGCTCTTTAAGAGCTTTTTTGAATTCGGTTGTCATAGCTATATTATTTGAGTATTTATGTGGAGAATTTAATTATTGAGTTTCAATATCAATTAAAAATAAAAAAATATACCAGCAAAGCACCATATTAGATACTTTTTAATATAAAAAATACTGTTTTTATAAAAAAGAGATTAAGTTAGTCTGTCTATTGTCGAGCAAGAAAGCGCATCAGTATGGAGCAGTGGATGATTTACAGTCTAGAGGAGTAAAAGATACCTTGTTTCTCTGTTCTGATAATCTCAAGGTTTTAAATAAGGCTGTACAAGCAATTTTTCCTCAGAGTATTCATCAGATTTGTATAGTTCATCAAATAAGAAATTCGCTGAGAGATGTCTCTTATAAAGATAGAAAAGTGGTTGTAAAAGTCATAAAAGAGATTTATCAGGCAAGTAATGAGGAGATGGCTCAAAAAGGCTTTGAAAAATTTAAGGCTGATTGGAATACTAAATACCCAATGGTGGTTAAAGTCCTGGGAAACAAAATGGGAAAATCTGACAGCATTTTTGGGGTATCCCAGAAAATTCGAAAGTTGATTTACACCACCAATATCATTGAGAACTTCAACGCCCGTTTACAGAAATATACACTTAAAGAAGCACTGTCGATTTGGCTTAGCCCTTTTGATATTCGTATCTTTTGTCTCTTAAAGAGCATATTCCTGAGCATTTCAATAAACATCTATCGCTCCCCATCCCACTTAAATACAGTGCCATTTAGTGGTGGAGGAACATTCTTTAATCCCTTTGCTTTAGCAGCTTCGTACCACCTTTTATAAATAAGATATAACTTCGTAACTATTTTATTATCAACAACTCTATATCTTACAAACGATTCTCCTTTGAATGTTCGACACAATTTATATTTCAAATTCGTTGTTTGAGAAACTTCATTCGTTGAGTTCATGTACTGAATTTGAATTTGTTCACAAAATTCTAAATCCCCATAATAGATGGCACTAATCAAATATAATGCAATAAACTGATTAGTTCCTAAATTAGCCTCTTGAATAGTTTTTGATTTTTTAGCGTTAAAATTCTGTTGAGTAGCTTCATTCGTATATTCAAACCATGTGTTATTAATACGTTTATCTCCTTTTTTACTGAGTAACGCTTCAAGCAGCTCTAGTTTGAGACTATCATTTCCTAGAGTTATTGCCTCCATGATTTTAGTTTTAGAATTTAATAGTGGATCCCTATCGGATCTTTGGCAAAAAACAATCTTTATAGAACAGTTCATCAGAAAAAATAATACAACTATTAAATGTTTCATCCGCTCTTTGTTATTCTTTTTTCAATTCTTGTTTGATTATTTTCACTATTCCGCCTCCCCCACCTCAATAACTCCAGTATGCCTAAAAAACAACTGCTTAAAAGGCGAACCATCTATTTGGTGATCAATCCAACCTATATAATTAAAAAATGTTAAAAACTCCTCCTTGTAATTGGGCGAGTTGGAAATTTGTTCCACCATTTTCTTTCGAATAGCAATCATTTTTTCTTTGTGCTCTTGTTTGGGTAATTTAATCAAGTTATTCAACAAGTCAATTAATCCCTTTTCAGTTTCCAGCAACAATTCATTTTTTCTAAGCAATCGTCGAAGATTTTTTAACAATGATGTGAGCAAGACATACTCCTCCTCTTCATAGTAAATAATCATCTTGAGTAACAAACTAGGGTTTTTAATCAAACTATTAACCTCCTTTTTCAGCAAAAAATCATCAATAATAATTAGCGTTTCATAGTACTCTTTTTTAGCATAATGGTACAACGCTTTTTTGTAATGAAACAAACTTCTATAATGACTGTGCGAGTAGTTTTTGATAAATGCTACCTTTTCCTTATTATCGATGAGAAGTTGGTCAAATTGCTCAAAATCCCCCAATAAAAGATGTATATCCATTTTACCCAGAAGCACATGCATATGGATATTTTTATTCTCAATATTCTTAGGATACTTTAAGACCGTCGATTCTATTTCTTCTATAATTATGTGCATTTGGTCGATACTGGGCGCAAAGTTTAACATACTAATCAAGGACGAATAATAGTATAATTTGCAATGTTCAAAAACCTCTTGCGGCTGTTGTTTGAGTTCTTCGTAAAGTTGATGAGAATAGCAATAAGAATCGTTGGGATCCATTAAAACATTTCCTAACATTTTTCTCAATTGCAACTCTTGTGCTCTTGTCGTAATACCATAGGTATTTTCTTGAGGACTATACACTGGCAACGACTCTTTTATGGCAAGAACAGCATCAAAAGCCTGTCTTGAATTTTTTCCCTCTACGGTATACATTAACTTTCCTGTATGCGTTCTATAGAAATAAAAAGCGTTTAAAGCTTTGATTGTTGCCTCGTATCGCTGTGTATTTTCATCAAAATCAGATGCTTCTATATTGGCATAACGAAAACGAGTGTTGTGTAAAACAAACCACCAATCGTAGAATATTGGAAGAAAAAAGACCTTATCATGCAATATGGCCAGTTCTAGCAGTTCTTGATTTTTTTCTTCTACCTCTACTAGCAATTCCTTTTGAAAAAGGATTGCCAAATCAGCTAAACCTTCACGCAAAACAGCATCAACATCTTGGTAAGCAGGTTGGTTTCTTAAACTTTTAAGAATCAGTTTGTAAAGATAATTTTGCAGCCCACTTAGACCTTTCACTCCTTTAAATTTCTTTTTAAACTTCTCTCGATCAACTACTTCTAACTTATCTAGGTAATCAAATATTTTTAGATAAAAAACCTCTTCTTTTCGTTTTTGTTTTTTAGTAAAAAGCTTAAAGAATCGTTTTTCTTCTTTTTTTAACGACTTAATCAGTCGGTGTAATTTGATTGTATTTACTCGGTTCATTCTATTCTTGATTATCTTTTTCCAAAAACAATGCGTTTTGTCTCTCTTCTATCGAATCAATTTTAACTACCCCCAAATGCATAAAGAAAAGATCTGTAAAAGGAACATTAAAAATTTGGCTATCCATCCAACCGATGTAATTGAAATAGATTAAAAATTCTTTTTGAGCAGCATCAATCGTCGTCAAATAATCGGCTATCTCTTTTCTGGTTTGAATTAGAATAGCTTTGTGCTCAGAATCAGGAAGCTTAATAAGTTTTCCCATTAAAGTGATCAACTGCTTTTCGGGGTCTAACAATGCTTCTCTTTTTCTTAAAAAACGAGTGAAATTTTTAAGATAAGAAGCCAATAAAATGTACTCCTCTTCTTCATAATAAATAATCATTTTTAGATACAAACTAGGGCGCTTGAACATCATGCTAACATCCTTATCGCTCAAGAACATTTCAAACGTATCCAAAGCATTGGCGTAATCCTTTATTCCATAATAATAAAGCATCAATTTATAATACCAACAATCGCGATAATACTGGCTACCCGAATGAACTATAAGCTCTACAATATCTTTGCGCTCTTGGATGAATTGCTCAAACTTTTGAAAGGCTCCTGTTAAGAGATACAAATCTATTTTATTAATTAATATTTGTATCAATAAATGATTGTCTAGGTGCTTTGTTTTGCCATCCGTAAAAGTTTCTATCTCTTCTATTGTCTCTGCTAAATTTTTTAAGCTCGGAGCGCTCCCCATCTGTGCAGCAAGGGCTTTGTAATAATATTCTTCGTACACTTCAAAGGATTTGGGGGGTAATTCCTTCAGCATTTGTACCAACTCTTTTTTATAAAAATAACTCTTCGAACTATCCATTAAAATAGCGGCATGGACTCTTCGAAACTGAAGTTCTTGAATTCGAATGGCAATATTGCCCTGTTTGTCATTGGAATCATATTCTGGAAAGAACTTGATGATTTGATTCAGATCTTCGACAATATTCTTAGAATCTTGATCTTTTACCAACCACATCATTCGCCCCAATTGAGTTCTATAGAGATGATATTGTTGTAAATTTTGAATAGAATTAGTATACATCTCAATACTACTTTCCAACAAAGATTTGTCTACTTCGTGATAATGAAAATAAGTATTCTGCAAGATAAACCACCATTCGTGAAGCATGGGCAGAAAAAATACTTTGTCATGCTGTACCGCCACCTCTAACAATTGCTCTAACTTTTCTTGGCTATCAATAAATAGTTCCTTTTTGTAAAGTATCTCTAAATCCATGAGCCCCTCTCTCAGCAAAACATCAACATCTTGGTAAGTAGGCTGGTTGCGCAAACTTTTAAGGATTAATTTGTACAAGTAATTTTGCAACCCACTCAACCCCTTGACTGTCTTAAACTTTTTCTTGAATTTGTCTCGATCAACCTCCTCCAACTTATCTAAATAGTCAAATACTTTTAGATATAAAACATCTCCTTTTCTGTCTTGTTTTTTAGTAAATAGTTTAAAAAATCGCTTCTCTTCTTTTTTTAGTGTTTTAATTAATCGATGTAGTTTGGCTGTGTTTATCCTATTCATTCTATTTAATTATTAATCAAAATCTTATATGATTTTAAGTAACGTTGGGGATATTAAAAGTACCATTTTTTAGGTTTGCCTTACTTCAACTAGTCTCATAACTTTGCGTCATTCTAATTTAAATCCCAAAATATGCAAGAAACCAAAAAGATGAATGTAAAGAATGTAGGTTCATTTATTTCTAATGAATACTTTCAATTTTTGACTAGCAATTTTAAAAACCATTTCCCAAGTATCAACAATGATATTTACATTATTCCTTGTGATTTAATTTATCAAACGCTTCAATCTTCTGATAAAATCGCAGGAATACGCTTTATGTATGGTTTGAGAGATTCACTCAATCCTAATTCTATTCACTTATTTCTAGTACCTTGCGTTACTCCTTCTGACAATGTTGAAAATTGGAGCCCGTTGGTATCAAAAAGTGGTTATTACAACCACCAAGGTGATTTGTTTACAATAACAGAAGTTGCTGAAATGGTCCATAACTTTGTGGGGTATTATGCCGAAGGGGTTCGTGCAACCTATAAGGATGCTACTAGAGGAATTTATTTTGGAATTAATTCGTTGTTGGATATCTTAAATATTCCTCAAACTTATTCCATTCAATTCCACTTAGGACTTAAAGATACGACAATTCCTGCAGTACTTCAACCTTTGGATCAATTAGGGCAACCAATTCCTGATATTTATATGGATTATGGGGGTCTAGATCCTGATAACATTCCAGATGATCCATGTATAGCTACCTTAGCTGTTGAAACATTATCTATTGAAAAAGAACTGAATTTATTTAGAGCATTTAGAGATACTTCTATGAGAGACTATCTCTATGGAGGAATGCTTTATGAAATGTATTATTTTATATCGCCTTTTGTGACCTCGGTTATTGCTCATCACCCTAACAAAAACGAATTGTTAAAAGATTTGTATAACAATGCGATTACTCCGTTTAGAATATTAATTCAAAATGAAAAGCATCAAGAAGCTTTGTTTTTATTAAAAAGAGTTTTAGAAGACTTAGTCAATACACATCAAGTCTCCTATACATTAGCTTGATACTAATTTTTTCATTTCCCCTTAACAGCAGCAATCAAAATTTTGCCCTTTTCTTTAGCATTAAAGAAAAAGACAAAGTTACTGTTAAATTTAGTTTATCCTTTCATTTAGCAATTTAGTAGTTCTACGAGAAGCTTTTTAGCTTCTCGTTAGATTACTTAATATCATCTATATAGTTATTTATCTACTCTCCTTACAATTATCAAATATTATTTATCTTAATTACAACTAAAACTATATGTTTAAATCTAGTCTATTATTCACTAGTGCGCTTGCACTAAGTTTATTTCTTAACACTGATGCCCTTGCTCAAACAAAAATCTGGGGAGTTGGCTCCTCTGTAGGTGTTGCAGAAGCTGAATTTCAGAATTCATTTATTCAAGACACCATAGGACCTTATGATCCCAATGCTTGGACGGCTTTAACTGTTTATGAAAATTGGGGCAATACAACAGGAGGTGCTAGCCACGCTTTTTGGACAAGAAGTACTTTAGGACATTCTCAAGGTCTATATTCTAGCCCCCCTTATTATAATCCAACTCCACTTCCTTCGCCATCTTTAAGTAATGGAATTGCTATCTTTGATTCTGACTTTTTGGATAACGATAGTATCAGCGTAGGAGCGGGTTCTTCTCCTGCAAAGCATAGAGGGGAATTAATTTCACCTCGAATTGACTTAACTGGGTATACAGACTCCGCTCTTGTCGTTAAGTTTTTCTCTCAATATGTTGCCAATGGAGTAAACACCGACGAATTGAGCGTTTCTATGTCAACAGACGATGGTACTACTTGGAGTACGCCTTTTGATTATAGAATTTTGCAAGAAGAAGATGTAGCTGGTTTTGTTAGTGTGCCTATGCCTACCGTAACAGCAGGAGTAACCAACTTAACAGAATGCCGCATACGATTTGTCTTTGATACATACTATTTCTTTGCGTCTATTGATGATATTAGCATTGAAATTGCTCCTGATTATGATATTGCAATTGGAAAATCATCACACGTTAACAATGTTTTGGGTAAAGGAGATATTGTTAGAATAAGTGGCAACCAATACTTTCCTTTATCAAACATAGATCCTACCGATTTAAAAGAGTGGTTCTGGGGTGCTAAGTTGATCAATTTTGGTGGCAAAACATTGTATCCGCAAGACAATGCACAAATGCGTGTTTCAATTGATTTTTATGAAAGCAATACAGGAAACCTAGTGAGCAATGTTTATAGTGATACACTCAACGTGGACACCTTAGAAGCGGGACAGTACAATGGCAAGGTTTTTATTGCCTATTTAAAAAATCTTGATTTTATTATTAATAATGGCGCTGGAGAATATCGTGTAAAATACTGGGTAACTCACGATCATTCAGATGCTACTACAGATAACGATACTGCTTACCATTCATTCAACATTACTAGTAAAACTTCTAGTTATTTATCTAAAGCAGGTTTGAGTACATCCGATAATCGTGTAGCATATTCTAGACGTTATTTCCCTGGCAATGGCAATTATACACACTTTGAGTGGGGATCTGCATACCATTTTCCAAAAGGGCAGACCAACAATATTAGAATAGATTCTATTGATTTCCGCTACTTTATTCCTACTTACAGTGGACCTGATTCTCAAACACTGGTTGTGAATATTTACACCATAGACGATGGTTCAGGAGCTACTCCTGCGAATGGCTATATTGGAAGCGATGAGTTGACTTTGGTAGCTGAAGGATATGTTTTGCTAACTAATCTGACGTCTATGGCTCCCAAAAGTTATGGCATTGCAACAGCAACCAACTTTGTTGATGCTTTAGGAAATCCGATGGGTGCTTTAGAAGATGATCAAATGTATTTCATATCGATTGTGCAAACTGCTGCTTCTGGTGGAGGTGCTTCATTCAACTATAGCAATGGTATATCTATAGCTGGTGAATATCAAAACTATGCTTTAAACAGACTTATGAGCATACCTGATACACTTCTTATTAATACATCTAGAGTTACACAAACTGCTGTGGGGCAAACCCCTAATTCTTATGGATTAGGATATGGCTTGGATAATGTCCCTTCAATTGGTATTCACTTTGCACCAGATTCAACAACAACAAGCATTGCTCAAGTAGAAGCGAATAACTCTCCATTGATGGTTACTCCAAATCCTGCTACAAAGAATATTCAGATAGAGATGAATCTTACCACTGCTACCGACGTTCAATATACTTTAACTGATGCAATGGGACGCGTACTAAAAACCGTCAACAGCAAACAAGTTACTTCCGAAATACAGACGATTAATATAGAATCACTCCCTACAGGTGTCTACTTCTTGACAGCAAAAACAGATCAAGAAAAATGGACCCAACGTATTATCAAACAGTAAGATTTTTAATTTTTAGCTTTAGGCTATCGTATAGAACAGAATTTTTTTATCAAGTATAAAATAGTAACTCTACCCAACTCTTGGTTAAATAAATGTAAATTGGAATAGTATAATTTTATATTTAATATACTTTTTTGTTTTGTACACAAAGCTTAGAATTTAAGTACTTTGTTTTAATGAATTTGAAAACCGCTTCAATATTTGAGGTGGTTTTCTTTTTTCAATAGTTAGCTGCGCTGCTACTATTTTTTATTACTTAGAAAATTTTATCTGAATTATTTTTACAAATATACAAACACAAGCACAAAACCAACTAGTATTCAACACATTAACCAACTAACAACAACTGTAAGCATCTTAAAAGCTCTATTTTTTTGATTTGCTTTTAATAATAATACTAGATAGTTTTGTTTGGTCTTCAAAAGCATACCAAATCAAATATGATCAAACAACTATTTAGTGATTTAGAATCACGCAACGAAAAAAAAATTAAGGCAGCACTTCAACAACTAGAAAATGAGCCTGCCCTTAAACAACAGGCTGAACAGCGTTACCTAAAACTTATCCAAGCTCGATTGAATACCCCTGAGGCTACCTTAGCAGATATTTATGCTGCCTCGCCTAGCAAAGAGGAAGTTGATTTAATCAGAGAACGCCTATCTTCCGACGAATCGTTGAGTTTTGAAGGGCTGATGGAAGATAATCTTTCGCAATCCGAAAGCAAAGCTTTTGTTGATTTGGTTGGAGGGGTTATTGCAAGTTGCTTGGACATAGAAGCTCATCTTACACAAGCCAAAAACATTGACAATTACAAGGATCTAAAAACCTTTTTGGACAATAATAACTATGGGCTAAAAGCCCCTTTGAAAGAACAAATTGATTTATCTAGTAACAGCCGGTGGTTTGCCAAAATTGCTAGGAAAATTTATTCTGCCAAAACTTTTAAAACCATTTATTTTAATCATACTGTTTTTGTCTATGCCAACCAATCTCTTGTCTTAAAAGAGTTTATGTATTTCATCCTTGGGTATCGAGAAAAGCACCCTCACACCCCTTCTAATGCTTTTTTGGCAGGATATGAAACGATTTACATTGATATTGCTCAATCAACTACTATTAACCTAACAGAAGTTGCTTGGATATTGCCACTGAAATACCATATTAATTTACTGGATAGTACCATTGAGTTACCAGACAATCCCCTAAGCCTAGGTCGAAAAAAATGGGATCTTTTCAGAATTAGCAATGAATCAGCTTGGGCATTCTCTCAAAATGACCATTTCTTTTTATCAAGAGTCACAAAATCTGAACTTGAGAAAATTCTAACGTTACTAGAGTCTCGAAAAGCAGAAAAAGTTGAGAAAGCACTACGTGCCTTAGAAGAAAATATTGATTTTAAAAAAATTGCAGAGCAACGATATTTGCCACTCATAAAAGCGAGACTCAATAAGCCCAATGCAACACTTGCCGATATTTTAGAAGCAAGCCCTAGTCCAGAAGAAGTTCGACTCGTAAAAAAGATAAAATATCTAAATCCTGAAAAATATACTTTAAACCTTACAAATTTATCGGCTAAAGAAAGTAAAGCTTTTGTTGATTTGATTGGAGGGATTATTGCTGGTTCTATTGATATCAACAATTACATAGAGGCGGTTAAATCAACCAAAAACCAAGAAGAATTAAATAATTTATTATGGCGCCGAGATGAAGATGGCTATGGCAATACCTTGCAACTATCTCTTTTGCGTCAACAAGACCTCAACCCTAAAGGTTGGTTTGGTCAAATCATCCAAAAACTCTTATCGACCAATAACTATAATGTATTTTACAACTTAGATTTTATACATTTTGAATTGGACAGAGAAGCTGCTGAAGCATTTAACAACTCTATTGTCTTACCAGCGTTTATGTATTATATCTATCGTTCTACCTATAACAATGGTTTTGAAATTAACATTCGACAAGATGTTTTCCCTAATCTAACCAACTTATTTTGGGTCTTCGGAAGCGTACCTACTATTAAAATTCACGATCAATCTATCGACATAAAAAAACAGATCCCTCCCAACAACTTATTAAACTACTCTAGAGAAATTCCCAACATAGTTGTTCCTAATGATAGTAATAATAATTCATCCACCTCCACTAACAATAAAACACCTAACATGATTAAACAATTATTCAGCGACTTAGAATCGCGCAATGAGCAAAAAATCAATGCCGCTCTTCAAGTATTAGAAAATGAGCCTGTTTTAAAACAACAAGCCGAACAACGTTACCTAAAGCTTATTCAAGCTCGACTAAATAATCCTAAAGCTACTCTAGCGGACATTCATGCTGCTTCGCCTAGTGATGAAGAGGTAGATTTGGTCAAAAAGGTACTCTCTTCAGGAAATTGCTATGATTTTGAATACTTGGATGAAAGCAACTCTAAAGCTGTAGTAGATTTGGTGGGTGGAATTGTCGCGAGTTGTTTGGATATGGATGCTTATATAACAAAAGCTAAATCCATTACGAGTTACGACCAATTGTGGGAATTTTATGAAACTCAATTTCAGATGTTAAAAAATGCTTTAAAGGATCCTATTGATTTGTCTTCTAATAGTAGATGGTTTGCTAAAATTGCCAAAAAGGTAAGAGCGGCAAAACGATGTTACCAGTGGCGATTTGATCATACCAACTTTGAAACAGCCAACAAATCCTTGGTTTTAAAAGAATTTATTTACTTTCTATTTGAGAAAAAGCACAAAGATGATCTGGATAGTTGGGCTCCTTCTATTGAAATTGATGTTTTCCAATCTACTCCCCCTAATTTAACGGAAGCGATTTGGCTCCTGATATACCGAACTAATTTTGTTATCAAAAATACCACTCAAGTAGCTATTTCTCCTTCTCCGCTATCTTTAGAGTTAAATCAAAATGTTCATTTTAAAATCGAAGCCGATATTTCTGATTTCAATCATGGTCCTTATTATACGGCTTATAACGAAGAGTTAGTCAAAATTCTACTAAAACTAGAGTCTAGAAATGAGCAAAAGATAAACAAAGCGTTAGAAGAATTGGAGTGGAATGTTCACTATAAACGAATTGCAGAAAGGCGTTATTTACCTCTAATACGACTTAGGCTGAATAATCCTGAAGCTACTTTGGCTGATATGTATGCTGCCTCGCCTAGCAAGAAGGAAGTTAATTTAATTACTTCCAAAAAATTCTTGGACATCGAAAATTATACTTTAAACCTGAAACTTGCAAGCCCAGAAGACTGTAAAACATTCATCAACCTAATCGGAGGAGTTATTGCTGGTTGTATGGATATCAATAAATATATTCAAGTTGCCAAGACAACTAAAAATACTACGGAATTAAATGCCCTACTCTGGACAAAAGAAAGCAGTGGTTATGGCGATGAGCTTTCAGTTCATCTAAACCGCCATTATCGCCTTGTACAAACCTCTAAATATAGTCAACCTAAAGGTTGGTTCACGGATATTGTTAAGAAGTTAAGTTCAACCAACAAAGGGAGTCTATTTCACAACTTAGATTTTATCAATTTCCAACTAAAAGACGAGGTTGCTAAGGCTTTTAACGAAGCAGAGATGTTGCCAGAATTTATGTACTACATCTATCGTTCTACCTATAATAATGGCTTTGAAATCAATATCAAACAAAACATCTTCCCCAATTTGACCAATTTATTTTGGATCTTTGGAGCAATTCCTACTATCAAAGTCCATGATCAAGCAATCAACATTGTGGAACAACTGCCTCCTAATGATCTATTAAACTACTCTAGAGAAGTTCCTAATGTTCAACTTCCTGCTTAGTATGTTCTGATAACCGTTGTCAGTAATTGTTATATCAAACAACTATAAAAATCGGCAACAATATTTTGAGATTTATTAATGACAAAAGCCTGCTTTATCCACCAAAAGGAACTAAGCAGGCTTTTTCTATTCTATAAAGTTAACTTGTTTGAGAATTTTCATGCCCTTTTCTTTTGACTATTGGTCTAAAAGAAACGTTCGTTGTACAACTCTCCTATTTTTTTGCGCTTGATAAACCAATAACTCATCATCATTTCAATAGACCCAGAATTATATTCTCTCAGTGCATTGGTACTGTAATCGTACGCTGCCGCTATACGTAGTTGAGGTGCTACTTGTATTTGTACAATAGCGCTAATAGATGACCCTACTCGATAAGTTACACCAAACAAAACTCGATGCACAAACACAAAACTTAGATTAATATCTATTGCTAATGGTGCATTAACGACGTATTTTAATAAAAGATTTTGTTGTACTTGAACCTTTTTAGATAGGTCAAAAATAAACCCTCCCATCATATAGTAATGCTGTGTAAATTCTGGTTCGACAGCACCATTAGATGCTACAATATTAAAATCCCCTTCATTCACAAAAATATGCGGCACCGAAAGACCTAAGTACCAGTTTTTAGCTTGATAATATGCCCCTGCTCCAAAATTCGGTAAAATTCTGCTTGTGGTAGATTGAGGAATTGCAGCATCAAAATTATCAATTAAATCAGCTTGGTCCCAACGTATTTGAGTATAATACATAGAACCTCTTAAGCCTAAACTCAAAAAGGATTCATTCTTAAATCGAATAATATAAGCATAACTAGTCTCTATATTAACGCGATTTGAGAAACCAATTTCATCATAACTAAGAGATAAGCCTAGTCCTAATTTTTTTTTGAGAACCGCACCATGTCCATTAAGGGTAATGGTTTGTGGTGCTCTATTAATACCCACCCATTGCTTGCGATAGATAGCAGAAAGCAAAAAAGAAGACTTTGCCCCCGCATAGGCAGGATTAAAACTCAATTTATTGAACATAAACTGAGTGTACTGAATATCCTGTTGACCTTGGCTATTAAAAGAAAGCAAACAGGCACATAAAGATAAATATATATACTTTTTCATAGCGTCGTTGTTTATCGTTTAATTTCTATAGATCCATTTTGTGGTGTTTTGCCTTCTATATGTAGGATATAAAAATAGACACCATCTGGCAAAGGTTGATTTTGGTGTGTCCCATCCCAATCGCTAACGTAATTGTCTGTTTCAAAGACTAAGTTCCCCCAACGGTTAAAGACGACCAAAGCTGCCTTTTCAGTAGTATTCTGCAAACAAGGAATAACAAAGAAATCATTTTGTCCATCGTTATTAGGTGTAAATGCTGTTGGAGTATAACAATCCCCTGGAGGTTGAATAGCTACTGTCACCAATGCCGTATCACAGACAACAGGGCAATCTGAATTACAAATTTCGTAAATAAAATATTGGTTCAGTACGGCACGATTAATATCTACTTCAAACTGTCCATTATTCAAGTTCGTCATTTGACCATCAATCATTGGCGTTTGGATAAAAATGTCCCAATTGGGTGGCAGTGCATCATTTAGGATAACATCAATTGTAGCTATCGTTCCATCTGGTACAAGATTAAAACTATCTATGATAGCTATAGGGTTAACATCATCTAAAATAACATACATTGTATCAGAAGAGTAATCTACGCAAACCCCATTTGACAAAGACCAGATTAGCATAGTCGTATCTTGTGCAAAATTACTAACCACAGTAGTTGGTAGACTTGGATTGTCTATGATTGCCGTTGTTGGAGTTGACCACTGTCCTACTCCCATTGTAGAAATAGTCGCCGCCAGATTGATGGTATCAGGACTGCATGTTACATCTGGTCCAGCATCGGCTTGATCCGTTGGTATAGCATCAATATTAATGACCACTGTATCACTAGCATAAACACCACAAGAACCATTTGCCAATTCCCAAACAAACATATAAGCATTGCCAGGAACCAAACCAGATACTGTAGCCAAAGAATCGGAAGGGTCTCCTATAATTACCCCTGCATTAGCTTGCGCTGTGCTTTGAGTCCAGATTCCCGTACTAACACTAACAGGGCTTGCTTCTAAAGAGGTTGTTGTATCTTGACACAAGTTTTGATCAATACCTGCATTGGCAATATCTGGACTTGCTGGAATCACTTCTATTACAATAGAATCCATAGATAGATTCGCACAAGTAGCATTAGACAATGTCCAGTAGAATACGTGGATACCAACAGGAATACTAGTCAATAAGGTATTGGCGGCATTAGGATCATCGATAATTGCCCCCGAATTAGTCGTCCATGTTCCCACCAATGGGCTCGGAGGAGCTGCTGCATTTAACCTTGTAGAATCAACGGAACATAGTAATTGGTTTGTACCAGCCATAGCAACAGCCGCAGTGTCTAACACTGTAACCTCTGCGATACAGGTAGATGTGTTGCCACTACTATCCATAACAGTCAAGGTGATGGAGTTGACTCCTATATCTGGACAATCAAAGGTGTCTTGACTCAAAGTAAAACTCTGTAACGCACAATTATCAAAACTACCTCCATCTAGACTAGTCGCATTAATATTAATTGTCGTTCCTGAAAAATATACCGTATCGTTTTGACAAATAGCTGTAGGAGAAATGGTGTCTCTTACCGTAACCTGTGTGGTACAAGTGTCTGCATTTCCGCTCTGATCAACAACATAAAGTTGAACGGCGTGTGGATTAGAAACTAGATCACTACAATCAAACGTATCCCTTGACAAAAGATAGCTAACAATCGTACAATTGTCAACACTACCGTTATCAACATCTAAGGGTTGCAATATTGCCAATCCATTGCTAGGGTCGATTGACACTGTTGTATTTAAATTACAGTTGGCGGCTGGTGCAGCTATATCCTCTACATAGATTGTCGTAGAACAAGAATCTACATTACCACTAATATCTGTACCAATTAATGTAACCGTATTTACTCCCAAGTTTGTACAATCAAGTGTTAGAGAGGGCTGCCCATTAATTGTTAAAGTAGGAACGCTACAATTGTCTGATGACCCCGCATTAATTGCTAAAGGTCCTACAACTACATTGGGTCCTGTTAGTTGTATTGTATCAGGTTGACAAGAGACAATTGGTTTAATCGTATCGCTCACAATTATAGTCGTTGTACAAGTAGACACATTTCCTGTAGCATCTCGAACAACTAGCGTAATAGGATTGGGATTGTTGGTTAAGTTAGTTGCATTGAATGTTGCATTAGGCAAGCCTCCAACACTGTAAGTCAAAGATCCACTACAATTATCTGTACTTCCATTATTAATAGAACTCGCTGGAATCGAAGCAAAACAAGTATTATCTAAATAAACGGTCAAGTTTCCAGCTCCTATACAATTAGCAGTAGGAGGTATCGTATCCAATATGGTTACATTAGCAGCGCACTGTGTCGTATTTCCTGATACGTCCGTAATAATCAACTGCACAGTATTGGTTCCAACTTGATTACAATTAAAGTTTACAGAAGAAAAGCCATTTACAGTTGACGTAAAGGAACAATTATCATAACTACCAGCATCAATCAAATTTGGTGTTATAACTGTAATTCCTGTACTCCCTAAGTACAATGTTGTATCGTGACATAAAGCGGTTGGATTAACAGGATCGTTTACAATAATGTTGGCAGCACAATTTTCTTGATTACCCGAAGCATCTAAAACAGATAATGTTACAGCTGTGTTTCCGATATTTGCACACGAATAGAAGAAAGAATCTGTACCATTCACTAACATGGTGTCAATACCACAAAAATCATAACTTCCATTATTAATATCCTGCGGAGTAACAAAACCATTTCCAAACGTATCTAATTGTACCGTATAAGGAACCGTTGTACAATTGGCAACAGGAGGAACAGTATCTAATACTGTTATGGTTGTTACACAACTTGCTGTGTTTCCAGAAATGTCTGTTACAACAACAGTCACCATATGTGTTCCTATACTATCACAAGTATAAACAATATTATTTCCTTGACCTGCAAAAGTAGAGGTCAACGCCGTACAATTATCTCCCGTTGGCGGCACCAAAACGGTCGTTGGAGTTACAGTTACTGTTCCTGCTCCTAGATATACGGTAGCTGTCTGACAAGATGCAGTAGGATTTGTATTATCTTGAACTGTAATTTGAGAAGTACAAGAATCTGTATTTCCATTCACATCAGTAACTACCATTGTAACAGTATGAGGATTGGTATAAATATCGTTACAGAAAAACGTATCTTTAGACAGATCATAAGATGTAATGGAACAATTGTCAGCACTTCCTAAATTAATCATACTTGGAGTCAATACTCCAAAAGTTCCACCCGAATTTAAATTCAAGGTTCGATTGGGACGGCAACTTGCATTGGGAGCAATATTATCTTCGACAAATACAGTAGTTGTACAAAAGTTGCTATTTCCACTAGAATCTGTTGCCGTTAGAGTTACTGGATTGACTCCTGCATCAGAGCAATCAAAATTTAACGACGACTGTCCTCCATTCAAGGTATAGGTTAAACCATTACTACAATTGTCTGTAGACGTTCCTAGAACCATTGTGGGCGTAAGCATTGCAGTCCCAGAAACATTTAATTGGAGTGTGTCTACAACACATGTCACTGTCGGACGAATGGTATCAATTACATTGACTGTTGTATGACAAGTTGTTGCATTCCCACTAGGATCCGTTACGGTTAAAGTAACTGGGGTTGTTCCCAAATTAGCCGCATTAAATGTAGCATTTAGTAAGCCACTTACCGTATAAGCACTACTAGTCAGATTACAATTGTCGGTACTTCCATTGTTAAACGTAGCCGCAGGAATCGAGGCAAAACAACTGGCATCTAAGTAAATATTGAGACTTCCTGGTGCAATACAATCTGCAACAGGGACAATCGTATCTAATATAGTGACATTAGCCGAACATTGAGATTGATTGCCAGGTAATCCTGCATTATCGGTTACTGTCAGCTGAACAGAGTTGACACCAGCTTGGTTACAATTAAAGCTAACAGAAGACTGATTGTTTATTTTACTCGTAAAGGAGCAATTATCGCTACTTCCTGCATCTATATCTGCGGGGAATACTGTTACAACTCCTGTTGCTCCCAAATAGATTGTTGTATCATGACATAAAGCTGTTGGATTAATGGCATCTGTTACTAATACACTGGCCGTACAGGTGCTTTGATTTCCAGAACTATCCAAAACAGATAATGTGACGGTATTGGTTCCTAAATTATTACAGTTAAAGCAAAAAGAATCTACTCCATTGACCAACATCGTATCTAAATTGCACAAATCGCCACTTCCATTATCAATATCAAAAGGAGTAACACAACCAATACCAAATGAATCCAATTGCAAGGTAAAAGGAACTGGTCGACAGCTTGCCGTTGGTGCAATTGTATCTACAATCGTTACTGTTGTGACACAACTTGATGTATTCCCAAAATTATCTACTACTAATACACGCACCGAGCGACTTCCAATACTATCACAATTATAAGTAATGCTATTTCCCGTAGAAAAAGTAGCACTTGCTATTCCACAATTATCGCTTGTTGTTGGGTACACCAACACACTATCAGGTGTAATCGAAACAACCCCTGAAGTATTGATATAAAATGTCCTAGTTTGACAAGATACCGTTGGAGCAATATTATCTTGTATCATAATATTTGACGTACAAGTAGCTCTATTTCCAGAAGAATCACGAACCGTCAACGTAGCAACTTGCGTACCTAAATCTGCACAAGTATAAACTTCTGAACTCGCATTATTAATCAAATATTCCACCAATCCGCAGTTATCCGTACTATTCGAATCAATAGCAGTGGGCAAAACAGTCACGACTCCTGTTGGTCCTAATTGTGCTACAATAGATGCCTCACACAATGCCCTTGGGCGGATCGTATCAATAACATCTACTGTTCCTATACAAGTAGCTGTATTTCCCTGTGCATCTTCAACAATTAGTGTAGCAGATTGTGGGGTAAAAATAGTCGTACAATTAAATGTTGTAAAGCCATTCCCTAATACATTCACAAAACTGTCGGTTACACCGCAATTATCCCAACTTCCTGCACTCAAATCAGCAGCATATACGGTTGCAATTCCAGAATTATTAAGGTAAGCACTTGTATTCGTACAGGAGGCTATAGGTCGAATAGTGTCCCACACACTAACAGAAGCATTGCATGTACTGCTATTTCCAAAACTATCAATAACCGTAAGAACAACTACATTAGGATTACTAGTTATATTAGAACAATTGAACGTTGTTGTTGGATTTCCTGCGATTTCAAAGGTTAGGTTGGTCCCTGTGCACAAATCCGTGCTACCATTATTTAAACTATCTGCCTGAATAATAGCATTGCCCGTTCCATCCAAATAAATAGACGCATTTTTACAATTCGCAATAGGAGGAAACGTATCAACAACTGTAATCCAACCAATACATGAATCTCGATTTCCATTAGCATCAAAAACATGTAAAGTTGCCTGTTGAATACTATTTAAATGAGAACAATCAAAATTGATACTAGAAAGACCATTGATATTAATGCTATCTATACTGCAATTATCTGCCGAGTTATTATCTATATCACTAGCAAAAACAGTTCCTACCCCACTTGAATTTAGGTAAACTGTATCATTTTTACAGATTGCAACAGGGGCAACAGTATCGACAACTACAATAATAGCATTGTGACAAGTATCTAAATTACCAGAAGCATCAGCAACAATTAAACGAACAGTATCGATACCTAAATCAGCACAAGTATACACGGGAGGTGGGGCAAATTGATTGCCAATCCATCGTCCGATAACAGGAGGACAAACATCAAAACTACCTCCATCTACATCTGTAGCGGACACCGTCACAGCCCCATTTGGATTATTTGTTAAATAGGCGGTATCTTGACCACAAACTGCAGTTGGAGCGATGGTATCAATGACATTAACAATAATATTACAATTGCTTATATTACCACTTGGATCACTTACTTGAGCAGCAAACTGTTGAAAGCCAGTCACACAACTAATGGGAAGGTATGGACGCCACGGACCTCCTGATAATGGTCGTACTTGCTTAATCATTGAACCACAATTATCGGTTGCAATAATAGAATCTGCCCAAAAAGTATCTCGTCCAGTAGCATCCAAGTACAATGTCCCTAAGACATTTGGAAAACACTGAGATATTACTGGAGGTTCGTTGTCTATCACAGAAACCAAACTAACACATGACTCTACACTATCTAAATGATCTCGAATTGTCATGGTTACTGGGATCGAACTTCCAACATCCGAACAATTAATAGTAGCAGGTGAAAAACTAATATTTTTGACCATGCACGATACATCGCTAATACTATCTAAATCTACAAATTGAAATGCATGTACCCCTGTTGCGCCAATCCCAATAGTAGGGTTTGTTTTGCAACTAGCTTTTAATTGTGTCGCATCGCAAGTGATAAGAGTAATACAATAGGAGTGAATACATAATTGAGGACCTGAAGTGGGTGCATCATCAATTCCTCCAATACTCCACAAACCATGTGGATTTTCTCCACAATAAAATCGCAGTGGATCTTGATTGGGCCGAACGGTATCGCGTCCTGGCACTGGTGTAGATGCTGGCAATAAAGAATTGCCTATATCTCTAAAAACAATGGTGTCACGAACAATATTTGACAATCCTGTAAAACTAGAAGAAGTTCCTGCAAAAGGACCTGTTAAAGCAGATGCCGCTAGGTATCTTGTCGGACCAAAAGGTGCTTGAATAACAAATCCAACATGACTTAAATCGGCAGGTATCCCTGTTATTGAGGTACAACTTCCATCATCTGTTTTAGACCAGACAATTTCTACCAAGACATCGACTATTTTGTGCCCAACAGGTATGTCAGAAGGCGTAAACCCTACATTACCAACCAAAGTTCCTGTCGTATTTCCCATACTTATCGTTGGCCCACCATAACATTTGGTTGTTACCTGTTGAAAATTGGTTAATTGGGCTTTGGAGGACTGTGCAAAGAAGATAAATAGTAAACACAGAAACATCCCATAATTTGGGACGAAATGCAGTTTGTTTTTCATATCCTTGGGGGGATTTAATAACCTGTCAATTAAATTATTGTGCAAAGCTAAGCAATTTTTACTTTTCTGACTTTTCATAAGCTACAGAATAAAAAGAAACTTCTACTTTCCCAATATCAATTGCCTATATCTATTGCGATCCCCTTAAGTTCTGCAAGAACAACAAAACTTCACCAAGCTCTGATTACCAAAACAATATGCATAAAAATAAAACTTCTTAAGTTTGTAATTCTTAATTATAAAATAGGACAAAACTATTTTTTTATTAAGAAAAACAAAATAAGTTATTTGTTAGAACTGGACACAACACCACTTCTATTGTACTATTTTTCAGAGAGGCAAGTAAAATTCTTACATAGTATATAATATTAACTGTCCATTAAATTAGAATAAATAATGATTGATTATATTCTGTCTTAAGATAATTGTATTAGATGAGGCGGGGAAATTGACAAGCTAGAAAAAGAAATAGTTTTCAGTTAAAAAATTACATCTCTTCTGATCGATTAGTTCTTTAGAGTTGTATTTTGCTTTAATTCAGTTCATTAGAAACTAAATTAACAAATTTATTCTAATAAACGTTAAATATTTACTTCTTTTCTGCTATATAATTATCTTCTATAATAAGCATTAATAGAATGCGGCTATGGAGTTCCAATCATTATTATAGTTTTGGAATTGAAAGAATCAACAAGTTTATTACCTACTTATTGTAGCTTAAATTCTACTCGCCTATTGATTGCTCGATTTTTATCTGAAGTGTTTTTTACCAAAGGTCTTGCTTCTCCATAACCAACTGCTTTGAGCTTTTTAGGCTCTATTCCTTTGGCGATTAAATAAGCAACAACAGCAGCAGCTCTTTGCTGAGAAAGTTCTAAATTATAGGCACTACTCCCCTTATCATCCGTATGACCTGCAATTTCAATCGTAGCACCTTGGATGCTTTTTAAAGTTTTTGCCAAACGGTTTAACTCTAAATAAGAGGAAGGCTTTAAGACAGCTTTGTTAAACTCAAAAAAGATATTATTCAGACGAATTTCTTGTCCTTTTTCAATCGGAGTTAAATACAAATCAACTGTTTGTTCTTTATAATTATCCAAATCTACTAAATCAATAAAATTGCTAATGGGATAAAACCCCTCTTTTTCTGCTTGATAACTATATTGATTTCCCGCAGGTAAGACAATTTGATACCTCCCTGTCATGGGGTCTGAGCTAGCTACTCCTAAGTTCGAAGCCTTTAAATTGGCCGTAGAATCATTTAGAATTTGGTATTGAATAGGCACGGCCATTGGTTGCTGGGTTTTGGCATTAAAAACCCTCCCCTTTATCAAAACAATTGGCTCTGGTTTTTCTGGGTTTTCAATGCTCCAAATATCTCCTCCAGAACTAATATAAGCCTGATCTCCCTTCGCCGTTAAATAAAAACTTAAATCTTCTTTAGAACTATTTATTTGAGGTCCCAAATTTTTAGGTATACTCCAATTTGTCCAAGTATCATCTAAACGCTTGGTTACAAATATATCATGCCTTCCATAGCCTAAATGTCCCTGTGAGGCAAAATACATTGTCTTTCCGTCCGCCGCCACAAAAGGATTTGCTTCATTTGCAAAGGTATTGACCGATTTTCCCATATTCAAGGGCACCGACCATGTATTATCCTCTCTCAAAAAACTTACATATAAATCTTTTTGTCCTTCGGAATCGTCTCGCTGCACGGATAAAATAAGTGTCTTATTGTCTGTACACAAAAAATACCCTACATAACGATTTTTATTGTAATAATTCTTAATTTCTACTGCTTGAGGTATTGACCACCCTTCTGCCGTTTTGTGTGTTATTGATAAGCCGTTTCCACCTTGAGAGCCATCTTCATTATACCTATTGGCAACAACCAAACTATTGTTATCTGGCGAAACAGAAACAACAAAGTTCGCCCCGTCATTATTCAATGGTTTTCCAATGTTTTTTAGTAGAGACCATTGGTCACCTTCCATACGTTGAGTAACCCAAATATCATTGCCCTTTTCAATGTTTTCAGGATGATCGTTACGACATACATACATGGTATTCCCGTCCGCAGACAAAATTGGTGCTAGTTCGGCATAATCAGAATTAATTTCCTCTCCTAATCGAACTCGCTGTCCAATTTTGTTGGCATTTTCAACCACCTGAATTCCAGAAGGTCGCTTGGTCACGGTGATATAATCTATTTCTACAGACATTTTACCTCCTAAAAAAAATGCTATACGATTTCCATAATTACTTCCGCCTACACTTTTTCCCAGAATCTTTCCGTTGATCGCATAAGTCATTATTTGTGCATCTTTCTTTATCTCCAAGACATTATACTCAAAAACTTTATTCAAAGCTTCTTCATCTTTATAATTCGCCAAAATATGGCTGGCATTGTTATAAAAATTATCTACCTTAAATTGCCCTCTTCCATTGATCAGCAACTTCTTAAAATCTCGATTGTCTTTTGTCAATCCTACCACCAAACCATATCCAATTCCTGTGCTTCCTGCAATTTGACGCAATTTAATTTTTACGGTAAAATCTTCTTGATTAGGCATTAGGTTGTCTAAAACTCTATTCAGCCGTTGGCTTACATTATTTTTATTTTTAATATAATAATGACCATCTTGTATTTTTATCTTTAGATTATTATTATCTATTTCATACCATTCCAAACGGTTATCATCAAAGTTATCATTCAATAATAAACTATCTTGTGCAAAGGTGCTTGTAACAATAACACAAAGCACCCCTATTATTCCCATTAATCGTATCATATTAGAGGTTGTTTAGAGAGCGAGGTCTAAAGAAGTAGTGGTCAAATTTTAAATAATAATGTCTTTCTTATCCATTGGTTACAAATTAAGGAAACAATCAGAAAATACGGTACCATAAAAATAGCGATTTTTAGTACTGCTACTTGCTTAACGAACTGTTGTAGTGTTCTTTTTTTTCTGCCCACTTATTTATGTATCAAAATTTTAATTTTCTAAACCTTCTCATAAAAAGGTCTTATCTGTTTTTTCAAAAAAATAAGCCGCAAGTATCTCAAATACTTACGACCTATTTATGATTTTGTCACAAGAGTATTAAGCGATTAATACTGTCTCTATCTTCGGATTTCAACCGATCCTTGTAATGGTTCTTCGTCTCCTATTTTAAGAATATAAAAATAAGTAGCATCGGGCAAAGGTTTGCCTTCATGTGTTCCATCCCATTGATTGTTGTACTGATCTGTTTCATACACTAGATCTCCCCAACGATTAAAGACCAATAATTTTGCGCCTGTTAAATTACTCAAACAGGGAATTTCAAACACATCGTTTGTACCATCTTCATTAGGTGTAAAAATATTGGGCGGTTCACAATCACCTATTGTTGACACAGTAATATTAACCCATCCTGTGTCACAACTATTGGGACAATCAGGATTACACAACTCATAAATAAAGTATTGATTAGCAGTATCTCCTAATTGTAAAGTCAAATCAAACAATCCATTATTTAAATTAAGCAACTGACCACTGGTTGTTGGTGTGTTGATATAAATATCCCAATTCGTTGTCAAAACATCATTCGGTAGTACGTTAATGGTTGTTGTGTTCCCTGCTGTAGCCGTAAAATTATCGGCATTGGCAATCGGAGCGATTCCTCCTTGAATGACCAAAACAGTATCACTAGAATAAACACCACAATTTCCACTTGATAGTGTCCATACCAACACCGTTGTATCCTGTTGAAGGTTAGTTACTGCTGTTGTCGAAACGCTATCATTTAAAATCACGGCAGAAGTATTCGTGCTCCACAAACCATTTCCAAAAGTAGAATTAAACGCTTGCAAAGGAACCGTATCCAATCCACAAGCTATTATATCTGCTCCTGCAAAAGCGTTATCACTAGGAATATCATCAATCGTTACAAGCATCGTATCGGAATCATAAATTCCACAAACACCGTTATCTAATGACCAAACAAAGGTATACAACTGCCCCGATTGCAAACCCGTTACTTGTGTATTGGGGCTAGTAGGGTTATCTATAACAACCCCTATACTAGTTTGAGCACTGCTTTGTGTCCAAGTTCCTGTACTGCTGCTTGGCATGTTGGCTGCTAATACTGTTGTCGTCATGTTACACCAATTTTGGTCAAGTCCTGCAAAAGCCGTATCTGCCCCAATAGGAACAACTGTAATTACAACAGAATCTACGACCGATGCATTACAACTATTGCTTGTCACAGTCCAATAAAAAGTATTTGTTCCTATAGGAATGTTTAACAAAGTAGTATTGGAAGCATTAGGATTAACAATTGTAGCACCACTATTGCTTGTCCACACTCCTACATTGGGCAAAGCAACAGGATTAGCATTTAATACTGTACTATCCAAACCGCATAAATTTTGGTCAAGTCCTGCAAAAGCAGCAGCAATACCACTTCCAAAAACACCAACAGTTGTGCTATCCAAAGAACGAACACTACATCCATTCGTAGTAATCACCACATAATAACGCCCAGTATCTGCATAACTAATATTCCCCAAACTAAGTGGCGTTCCAAATCCTACACTATTCCCTGTATTTACATGAAACCATTCGTAATTAGCAGAAGCAACAGTAGAACTGGTAGACAAGGTCACCGAGTCCCCCATACAAACAGGTCCTGTATTGCTCACACTTGGAGCTAAAGGTATGGGATTAACTAGTACTTCCATCGCACTTATAGGCGATACACACCCATTCGCATCACTTATGCTCAATGTATATGTTCCTGCGGTATTCGCGCTAGCAACAATCGCTGCGGGTGTTTGCAAGCTGCTACTATAAGCATTGGGTCCCGACCAATTGTACCCACTAGCTGCTGTGGTAGTATTTAACACAATCGACTCCCCTTCACACAAAGTAAGTGTATCCGTTAAGTTAGGAGCTAAAGGTGTTGGGTATACTATAACGGTTGTAGAATCTATGCTTTCGCAACCATTCCCTGAAATAGCACGAACGTAAAATGTTGTATTCGTTGTTCCCACGGCTGCATTGATAGAGGTTCCTGTTCCTATCTGACTACTAGTTGACAGATTAGAATTAGAGTACCAAGTAATTGTACTTGCCGTAGAACCAACAACAGAAACACTAAGGTTGACACTGTCATTACTACAAACAGAACCACTATTTACAACTGCAACAATATGAGGTTGTGGTTCTATAACAATGGTAATAGTATCCGATATACTTCGGCACCCTGTAAGAGTATCGATACAGACTGTATACCAATCTCCCCCCAAATAGTTGGCATTTCCATAAGGAATAGCTGTACTAGAACCAATTGTCCAAAGTACATTGTTACCGCCTGGACTTCCCAAAGTTGTGGCACTATTTCCATTGGGTCCAATCCATTGAGACTGACCACATAACCCTGAAGAAAATAACTCTAAGGTATCTCCTTCGCAAATAGGACCATTATAACTAATCGTAGGCGCCGTCGCCACTCCATTAACGCTGACATAAACAGAAGTGTCTCTAGACAAACAACCATTATTATCTACTACAATCAAGGTGTATCGCCCAGTGTCATTTAATGTAGCGGAAGGAGTAACAATTGGATTCTGAACACTATCAACAAAACCATTGGGTCCAGACCAATAATAAGCATTAGCAAGGCTACTTGTTGTCATAACAATTGGTTCCCCCTCACAAACTGCAAAGTCAGCTGGTACAACGGGTGCTGTACTTGGCGGTAGAATCGTTACGGGAGTAGCTATTGGAGCGGAATGGCATCCAACGCCATTCGTTATCACCAAATAAAATGTAGAATCTGTTGTTATGTTGGGTATTGTTGGATTTTGCCCCGTTCCTGCTACGGTATCCAATGCCAAGCTCGAATACCAAGTGTAGGTGTGAAATGCATTAACAACATTGGTGCTGAGCACAGCATCTCCTCCGATGCAAATAGGACTATTACTAAATGTAGCTTGTGTATCTGGCAAAGGTGAAATAATAACCAAGCTAGCATTAGAAGTACTAAAACATCCTGTCGTAGTATCTATACATCTTAACACCCATACCCCCCCCACATAATTGGTATCATTAGGTAAAATGAAGATACTGGAGCCTGAGATTGCAAAGTTAGGCCCATTAGGCCCTACCCATACCATTGAGTCACAATGATTGCTCGTACTATCAGCATCCAAGAATAAAGTATCGCCTTGGCAGATAACATCAAAAGGCTTGATATTGGGTTCTGCTGGCAAGGTATCAACAGTTACTATTATTTGGGCACTATCGGTCGTACAGCCATTAAGATCGTCTACTGTTAAGTAATAAATTCCTGCATCTGAAGTATCGGCATTCGAAATAACAGGGTTAGCTTGACTAGATCCAAAGCCATTAGGACCACTCCAATGATACGCTGAAGCAGTAGTGGTAGTAGTCAAAATAATGTCCTCTCCTTCACAAACACTCAAATTACTAGGAACTATAGGGGCGGGTCCCGCAGGACGCACTAAAACAGTTGTTGGAGTGGGTACTGAGCTACAGCCTCCTGACGGAGTTACGACGACATAGAATGTCGTATCAGCTTGCAAATTATTGACAAACACTACGAAACCATTAGCACCTACAATGGTGTCTGTCATCAGAGAATCTCTACACCAAGTATAGGTTCCTACGATAAAGTTGGTACTCAATATTGCTCCCTCTCCAATACAAACTGGACCATTGTTGGTTACAACAGGTGCAAATTTAGAACGAATGGTTATATTGACTGGTGCAGATGCAGCTTCACAGCCTGTTATCGTATCCAAACAGAAGGCTTGCCATGTTCCTGCTTCGTATCCCGTACTATCTGCTGCAATACTCAAATTATTTCCAGAGAAAATATTTCCTAATGGACTAATCCAATATACTGAATCGCAAGCACCAGATACGCTTAATAATAAACTATCTCCCTCACAAATACTTAGCAGTCCTGTAATCGTGGGAGAACTAGGTGTACGGTGAACAATTACATTCAGACTTGTATCTAAAGAAGCACATCCATTGGTATCTATAATCGATAAAGTATACACACCTGAATCCGCAAGGCTTACTCCCAAAACCATTGTATTTTGAGTAGTGTCAACAAAACCGTTGGGAGCTGTCCAAGTATACTTGGGTGCTAAGGAAGAAGAAGTCAAGAACAAAGTATCTCCTTCACAAATAGGCGCATTACTACTAATAGAAGGCTTGGGGGTTGGTGCAAAAACATTGACAGTAGTAGAATCTATTATAAATGAACACCCGCTAAAGGTGGTTACTTCCAAATAAAAAGTCGTTGTCGTGGTTATTAAGACCTTTATAGATTGCCCTGTATCGACCGAAGTATTGTTTGCCAGCTTCCAATCATAAGTCACCCCTGTAATTGGTGTTGTTGATAAAATTGCAGAATCACCAATACACACTGGTCCCGAATTGGCAATAATTCCTGACAAAGGCTTTTCTATAATATCTACATTGACAATATTAGACAAAGATTGGCAACCTGTGATTGTATCGATACATAACATCTCCCAGCTTCCATCTCTATAATCGGGATGATTAGAAGGGATTACTAAGGTAGTAACAGTAGAATCGAATGGAGCCCCCGAAGGTCCTGTCCATCTAAAAATATCACAAGCAGCGGATACATTTAAGATCAAATCATTGCCCTCACAAACAGGTCCATTATGACTAAGAACGGGTACCGTTGGATTGCTCTTCACAATAACAACAATGGTATCCTCAAAAGAAAGACAGCCATTATTATCAACAATAGATACTATATAATTTCCAGCATCAGTCATCGTTGCATTATTAATTGTTGGGTTTTGTAGAGATGATGTATAACCTCCTGGTCCTACCCAACTATAATTGCTGCCATTCGTCAAAACACCCAATTGTATCAAATCTCTTTCACAAACTTCTACCGTATCTTGATACACAATAGGTGTAATACGAGGGTGCAAATTCACAGTCGTGTTAGCGACCGGTGACAAACAACCATTGGTACTTACTTGCTGTACATAAAAGGTTGTATCGCTAACAATACCTCCTACTGTAATCACAAGGCTACTATCAATAACATTGGTCAACAAAGAATCTGCATACCAAAATGTTCTATTTCCAGAAGATCCCACTACAGATAATTCAACCGTATCCCCCATACATACGGGACCATTGTTAATGGCAATAGGTCTAGGAGGGATTGGATCAATATTCACCAATACTGTATTAGAAACCGCAGAACATCCAGTCAAGGTATCGTAACAAATCAAATACCAAGCCCCATTGACATAGTTACTATCATTGGGGTAAACAATCGTTTGGTTCAAGCTCCCTCCTTGTGTTGTTATTGGACCAACCCACAAAGCACTGTCACAGATAGTTCCACTTGTTTCAATAACAACAGAATCTCCAGTACATATACTATTCGGATTTAACAAGGTCAATCCCGTATATGCGTTTGTATGAACTGCAATATGAATACTTGTATCGGGGGAAAGACAACCATTGCTATCTTCTACCAATAATGTATATAAACCACTATCCGCTGTAGTCGCTGTGGCAATAATAGGATACTGCCTATTTGAAGCAAATCCATTCGGACCTGTCCAATAGTAAGTATAAGGGCTCGCATTGGTTCCCAATAATATACTATCTCCTTCACAAAGTAAGGTATCAGTAGCAAAGATATCAGGCGTTGTTAATGGAGCTACTACAATTACTGTTGTAGAATCAATGGTTGAACAACCAGCCAAAGTTGTTCCTCGAACATAAAATGTACGATCTGAAGTTAACAGTCCTGTATTGGCGACATGTCCTGTTTGGATAATTGTTGTCAATAAACGATCCTCTGCCCATTCGTAAGTTAAGGCTCCTTGTTGAGGAACAGACAACGTAGCCGTGCTGTTACTACAAATCGGACCATTGTTACTCGGTAATAAACTAGCGGGTAAAGTATTAATCGTAATATTAGCAGGCAATGACGTATCCGATACACATCCTGTAATTGTATCGGTACAAATTACACGCCATGCCCCAGAGACATATTCTGCACTGTCAACAGGTATAATTAAAGTTGAACTTCCAAACACATCCAATGTAGTTCCTATTGGAGAGAACCATGTTGACAAGTGACAAGCCCCTCCTTCCAAATGAATGCTATCTCCAAAACAAACGTTATTTGCAGTAGTTATTGTAGGTTGGATTGGCACAGTATTGATATGTATCCGTATGCTATCTGTAGACTGGCAACCTGAAGTATCTGTAATCGTCAAACTGTAAAATCCTGTATCCAATGAGGTCACGGCAACAATTGGGTTACGTTGTATGCTGCTAAAACCATTCGGACCTGTCCAATTATACGCCACTGCATTGGTAGAAGTTTCTAATCTCAACGAATCATTCTCACAAATCGTATCTGATACAGCATCAACATTAGGTGGAGCAGGTAGCGCATTAACGATCACCTGAACAGAATCTAAAGCAGAACAACCATTAACAGCAACAACACCATAAAACACCGTATCTGTAGTAATCCCTGAAAGGGTAATACTAGAAGTATTGGCAATTAATAATATTGGGTTCTTCGCGTACCATTGATAATTGGCACCACTAACCAATGCCATGCTTAGATTTAAATCCTCTCCTGCACACAACGGACCATTTTGTGTAATAACGGGTGGATTAGGAACGGTTCTAATAGTTATGGTAATTGTATTCGAGACACTTTGACAGCCTGTTGCAGTATCCACACAAATTAAATTCCAATCTCCTGCTAAATAATTAGCACTAGTATCTGTCAGCACCAAGGTATCTCCTCCCTCAACCAATTGATTCAAAGGATTTACCCAAACCATACTATCACAAGTAGTTGCCGCAATCAAAATCAATGAATCGCCTCTACAAATATTCGTACTTGGACTAGTTATACTAGTTGCCGCTAGTGGAGGGACGACAATTACTCGTACAGTAGTATCTTCCGATGGGCAGCCTGTAGTATCTATCAATTCTAAAGTGTAAACCCCATTATGAATAGATTGAGCAGGAGTTATAAATGGATCTTTTTGATTGGAGGTAAATCCTGTCGGTCCAGACCAATCGTAACTCCCCCCTACAGGCACAATGGTAGCAGTTGTTAAAAACAAGGTATCGCCTTCACACACAAGTATACTATCAGGCAATTGAGGTGCTGGCAACGCACGGTGTACGAATACTTGTGTTGTATCGGCACTCGTACAACCATTTACCTCAATTTCTAATCTAAAAGAACGATTACTGGTAATATTAGGCACCACAATCTCATTTGCGCCCCCTACAAGTGTCAAACTTGGCAAGGCTATCCAATTGTAACTAGCGCCTGCAACAACTGGTGTCAATAGTCTAACAGAATCCCCTACACAAACAGGACCGCTATTCGATGCCACTGGGGATGCTGGAGTAGGTCGCACTGAAGGACTATGATAAGTTGGCAATGAGGCACACCCCGTTGCATTATTGATCCCAACAACATCCCAAGTAGCAGTATAATCCAATGAACCAAACAAAAGTACTACCGTATCACCAGTATAAGTCGTTCCATTAGAACTCAACCAAGTATAGTCATCGTTTCCTGTTGCGACAAGAATTAAACTATCTCCATGACAAGGATTATTATCTACAACAGTAGGAACATTGGGCAAAGTATTGACAATTACTTCAAATGTCGTGTCAGGTGTAACGCAACCGTTCAAATCAATAATTCTTAAACGGTATGTTCCACTATCTTGTAATGTCGCAGAAGCTTTCATAGGCATAGCGGCATGGCTAGTATTCCCTATAGGGTTCCTCCATTGATACCCCAATGCTGGTGTTATCGTTGATGCTCGTAATGTGTCGCCTTCACAGATGCGAATTGTATCTGGTGGTATTGGAGCCATAGGAGCAGGATAAACAGCAATACGAGCACTATCTCTGTCGGAACAACCATTGACAGATATTGTCAAGTAGAATGTTGTATCAGTTGTTATATTCAAAAATGTAGCTCGATTGTTATTACTAACAACTATATTCCCTGCTGTTGTCCAGGTATAATTTGCATTAAACACAGGGAAAACACCCAAGCGTACACTATCTCCTATACAAACAGAGTCTCTTCCTTGTATGGTTGGGAAAATAGGTTTGGGGCGTATTCTTACAGTATCAATAGTAGAAGCAGATGCACAACCTGCTGCATTGACACAAATTATATTCCATGGACCATTAACATAATCAACACTATTGGTATCAATTCCTAACATTGGACTTGTTGTGCGGTATTGATTGCCTAAAGGACTGATCCAATAGATCGTATCACAAATGGAACTAACGCTCAAAAGGATACTATCGCCTTCACATACAGGGCTATTGGTATTGGTAATAGGTGCAATAGGTAGTTCATTGACAGAAATTTGTACGAATGCAGTATCTGAAACACATCCAAAACTATTGGTTATAACCAATGCATAACGACCAGAATCCAATACACCAACAGGATAAATAAAAGGATCTCTTTGGTTGGAATTAAAGCCATTAAATTCGTGTGCCCATTCATAATTAGCTCCCGATGAAGGAGTATTAAATTGTAGGGTATCTCCTTCACATACGGGACTATTGCTTATAATAATCGGCAGACTAGGTTTTGGGTTAACAGTTGTGATTACTCGACTAATTGGAGAAGGACAACCATTGACGGTTTGAACTAAAAATACAGTATCTGTCGCAAACAAATTATATCTCAGCAAGGTATCAAAAACACCCAAACTCACATTTTGATTAGAATCTGCAAACCATTCATTTATTGCTCCTATCACGCTAGGCGCTATCAAAACAGCAGAATCACCAACACAAATAGGGCTATTGCTACTAACAATAGGTTGCGGTGGAGAAGGTTGCATATTGATAAATATAGGAGCCGATTCAGAACGACACCCCGTTAGTGTATCAACACAACTTAGAGTCCACAAGCCCGTTTGATGATTTTGGAAAAAGGGTGGAATCAACAGAATCGTATCTGTTGTTCCAATTGTACTAATTGGTCCATTAAAATATAAGCTATCACAAGTTCCTCCACTTGCTTCCAAAATTATTGTATCGTTAAAACATAGCGTTCCTCCTCCTAATAAAATAGGTGCTGTAGGTGATGGGTTGACATAAATTCTAATAGAAGTATCTCTAGATACACAACCATTGTTATTTTCAGTGTATAAAGAATAAACGCCATCGTGAACCGTTCCTGAAATTGGAATAATTTGGAACTGTCCTTGTCCTGTCCATCCATTAGGTCCTGTCCAATTGTGCTGATTAGCAGAAGTAAAAGATATGAGTTGAATGTCTTCCCCTTCACAGACAATCGTATCCAATGCTCGAATATCTGGAGCAGGAATTGGAGCGGGATCTATCAATGAGATATTTGTCGATGTCATACAACCATTCCCATCTGTAATACTAGCCGTATATGATCCTGCCCTTAAATTTGTAAGGGTACTAGTTGTCGCTCCCGTAGACCAAAGATACGTATAAGTACCTGTTCCCCCGTTAACAGTCAAAGCAATCTCACCGGTCGAATCTCCATGACAAGTAATTCCAACTATCGATGAAGTAACGGTAACTGGTGAAGGAGCAACCAAGGTCTCTGTATCAGTTACCGTACAACCATTTCCATCTGTTGTTGTTACTGTATAAATACCTCCACCAAGATTATTGATGGTCGCCGTATTTTGTCCTGTAGACCAAGCATATGTTCCTGTCCCTGTTCCCCCTGTTGAAAAGGCAGACAAGCTCCCATCTGTTGTATTATGGCAAGAAATATTATTTAAAATAAAGATATCTACGTCTAATTCTGGTGGTTCTGATAATGTTTCACAAATAGTTGCTGTACAACTATTAGCATCCGAGACCGTCACACAATAAGTAATATTAGCTTTCAAATTATTAACCACTGCACTAGTTCGGTTATTCGCCGCAGCATTCCACTGATAAGTGTAGCCTCCTACCCCACCACTAGGAGATACCGAAATAACACCTGTTGTATCTCCATGGCAATTTATAGGAGCGGTAAATGTAGTGAGCGTTATTATAGCCGGTTCATTAACAATAATAGAATCTATCCCTTGACATCCTAATGAGTCCGTTGCTGTTACATAATACTTTCCGACCGCCAATCCTGTTGCTGTTGGACCTGTCTGACCATCTGACCAAGTATAGTTATACGGCGAACCTACAGTATATGGAGTTCCGCCCTGTGCTAGTGCAGAAGCACTTCCATCATTACCACCATTACAAGATACGTCTGTTGATGAGATTGTATTAATGAATGTTACCAAAGCAGGTTCTTGAATGGTAACACAAACCACATCGGAACAATTTGACATGCTCTCCGTAACAGTAACACAATATGTTCCTGCTGCCAGTCCAGTAGCTGTGGCTGTTGTCTGGTTTCCAGCAGCAGCATCCCATTGATAGAGATAACTAGTACTACCTCCACCGACGCCTCGTGCCGTTGCTTCTCCTGTCAATTCGCCTTTACAAGCTACATCTACTTTAGAAGCAATACTCGCTGTCACAGGAGATGATACCGTAATTTCAGTAATTACATCTACAGGACAAGCATAATACGTTTGTCCTCCACTGCTTAGTCGTCTAGATATAGTAGCTCGATAGGTTGTTGTCGTTGTAGGTACTGCAATAAAAGAATCTGGTGTAACTTGGGTTAAACCACTAGATGGATTCCAAACAACTGTATCTAAACCATTTAACCCCAACAATTTAATCTCCGATGTATCTCCTATACAAATGGTATCGTTAGGCAAAGGCAATACATTTGGATTAGGTACTACATGCAACCAAATGGTATCCCTAGGAGATGGTCCACAACAAGCTGAATGAACATACAATTCAATCACATGAAAACCTGCCACATTAAATGGTATACCCGACACAGTGGGTATATTACCTGGATTAGATGGGCTTATGGCTGTTGTAAAATTCCAATAAATAGTATCCGTAGTATTAGAACTCGTAAAGATAGGCATATCTCCTATACATACTTGAAATGTATCTGCTCCACCTAAAGGTACTGCTGTAGTTGAAATAGTTGGTTGTGCAGGACCAGGGAAAGCGATGTTTTGAAAGCCTCTGTAAATCCCATTCGGTCCCGTTCCATTCCTAACCGTATAACGTCCTGTATTTAAATAGGTTGTCACTCCAGGATTATCACTACTATTATTCGGCATTGCCGTTCCTGCAACAAGATCAAAATTCCAATTTGTATTTCCTGTACCTGATGGCAATGTTGTATTTCTAAATCGTACTTGTTTGTTACTGCAATTAATATCTTCTACAACAATAGTTGGTTGCCCTGATAAATTAAATGCCGAATCACGTGCGGCTGGTACAACTCCTTTTCCATCCCAAAAAATATTTACTTCGATACCGTCAGCACCTTCTCCACCACGACCGCCACGACCGCCAGTACCGCCAGCGCCACCATTTCCACCTCTTCCCAACTGTGCCAAATTAGACACACCACCAGCACCACCAAGACCACCTAAGCCACCATTACCACCACTGCCCCCCATAGCACCATCACCTGCACTACCAGCTTCTATATAGCAATCCTCTATAAAACCATTGGAACCATTATTGGTGATATAAATTCCAAATGAAGCACCGCCACTTCCACCACCAATACCACCAGCACCACCAGCGCCACCAGCGCCGCCGCCACCGCCACCATTTCCATTTCCAGATGGAAGTAGCCCACCGCCGCCACCGCCGCCGCCGCCGCCGTCTCCTCCTTGACCATTTTGACCATTAGACGCCTTTCGGATTTGGTAGACTCCTCCTATATGTTTTCCTGAAGCTGCATCGGATCCTCTTTCTCCATTCGCTCCAGGACTCCCAGGAAAACCATTTCCCCCGCCAGTTCCTGTTCCAAGCAAAAGTGTACTTCCAGAAGCACCACCCGAAGAAATTTGTCCACCTCCTCTTGGACCGCCACCAGCACCACCTGTACCACCGCTACCAGCAGCACCAACTACTGGCAAACCTCCAGCACCACCGCCACCGCCAGCACCGCCATGCATATTAGGGTATACACTAGAAGCCCCCATTCCGCCATTAGAATTTAGTGTACTTCCTCCCTGACCTCTTGGTGGTTCGGGTGGCAAACCACAAATCCCAAAACTTCCCCCACCGTTTCCTCCACTTCCTCCATCTACAAATACGCCTAATAAACTTCCAGAAACGCCAGTTGCTCCATTTCGACCATCTAAATTGCTTGATCCAAGAGGACCAGCCATTCGACCGCAACCATTCATTCCTACAGTGCCATCAGCAGCATCTCCAGCTTCTATTTCAACACGAGTAATATGGTAATCTTCTGCACCATTCAAATACAAGCCATAAGTCGAAATGCCCGATCCAGCAGGAGCATCATCGGTAGTAATGGTTAAATCTTGCAAACGAAAACCTTTGACACCAACAGCTTGAATGGCAACTAAGCGCTGGTTTAAGTTCGGTTTTCCATCAGGATTGGCTACTGTTCTATGAATGACAGTTCGCCCTTGGTTACTTGCTTTTACCCAGTTGATTGTTGGCAAAAAGCCACCTTCTAAAGTAATATTATCATATAAATTTAAAGCTCGGTTTATTGTATAAACTCCCTCTCCCATTTTGATAACCACGTTACCACAAACTGCACGTCGCAGAGCCTCATTTAAATTAGTTGGATTTGATTTAGTTCCTTTACCAGAATTAGGTGCTAAAGGAGTAACATAAATTTCAGGGCAAGTAACAGCAGGCGGATTAGGAATTACCCTTAACTCTATTGTATCTTCTGCCATACAAAAACCACTCGAAGTCTGGGTTTTTAAAGCAAACTTATAATTCCCTGGGGAGGTGTACATTCCAAAATCCAATCTGGATGTGGAGCCATTAACACTTCCAGAAGTGCCATTCGTAAAAACAGGATGCCCTGTCGCTGTTGTATTTAAATCAGACCAAGCAAACAGCAATCCATCTCTATTCACACCTCCAATTAAACTTACAGAACCACCACCACATACATTTCCTCTATTCGGTAGAATATCGACCACGGGATCTTCTACTGTCACGAGGACAGCATCTGTTGTTGGCGGGTCTCCATTCGAGTAAGTTAATGTCACTGTATAAAGCGTACTATTACTGACTGTTGCTACAGGGTTAGCAATATTGGGGTTCGATAAGCCAGCTGTTGGTTCCCACTTAAAACTTTGTACCGCAGAAGAAGTTGTTCTTGCATTTAGATTGGCTTGCCCTCCTTTGCAAATAATAGTATCTCTTCCTGCATCAACAGCACCCCCTGGTGGTGGCAAGGGAGGAACATTAATCACATAAACATAAGTACTGGTTGCATACAAAGGGCATTTATTATCAAATATTTTTACTGTAAATTTATGACTACGTCCTGCGTCACTAGAGTTTGGAGTCCAAGAAAAATTTCCTTCTACTTGACTAGGCACAGCATTCGTCGCTACCGAAAAATTAGCGCCTGGAATCCCACGATTCCAATTCATTTTCACTGTATCTCCTATATCTGAATCTGTACCTTCGACAACAAATGACAAAGGATTTCCAACAGTAGCAGTTGCTCTATAACTAGTTGTTACATTGATTCCTGAAACAGTTGGCGAATTATTAGAACTGTTTCCTTTCGCTAAGTATTGAACATCTCGAACAACCGATCCTACTTTTACACCTCCTCGATACTCTTCTACCAAAACACAAAAAACAACTTGCTGATTGGGAGGTGAGGTAGTTCCAAACTCCATCTGTCCTGTTTCAGGGTCTAGGGTCATACTTGGCGAGGCATCAATAGGGTTCGTTCCAGAAAAACCTGCCCCTGTATCATAATCCACAGGCACTCCTGGGCTTTCCATACAATCCACTAAAGAATATACCAATGAATCACCATCTGTTTCTAAAACGCCATTATTATAAATATAAGGATTGTTTCGCTCGCCTATCGTTTTAGGAATAGCCAAAAATTCTGGAGAATTATTTAATAAGCCTGCCGCATTATTAATTTCTGCATAAATATACAATCCTCCTGGAGCCGAATTAAAAGAACTAATGGTTCCTGATCGACAACAATGCTGCCAAGATACTGTTGCATTATTACACCCCACAGGCAATGTAAATGTTCCTTTGTAAACATATTCTTCCACACCAAAAGGTCCCCCTCCACTACAAGACGTATTTCCTGACGTACACTTTGGAGTAATATCTACTCGGCTTACAAATGCAAGGTTGATGCTACCTGAACTTGGAGAACAGACACCCGACCAGTTGACAGTTTGAGAAGAAAGTGACAAAGGAGTACTGGAGCATTCCCGATACGCTGTCAAGGTCACTTCGTACGTGTTGGTTCCTAAACACCGATAGGTTAAACTAGCACCAAAAACAGCAAAAGAAATTGGAGTAAATAAAAAATATAATGGAATTATTAAAACTAATGGTATCTTCTTTATCATTATAATAAGCTTTTATTAAGGGACGTAAGCTATATATATTTATTAATTTAAACAATAGAACATAAGACATTAATGGATAAAAAAAGGATATTTAACCAAATACTGTGCTGTAAGTCCTATATGTTATCTATAATTGTTTTTTATATTTCAATAGTTCATCAAAAAAACGAAGCATTATCGCAATTAAACTTTCACTATCAAATCAATACAAATATTTTTTTTTATCTTTTATTCATAAACAACAAACAAACTATTAATATTTATAATTAATATTTAAAAACCCGAAAACCTGAACAATTACACATTGTAATATTTTCAGACTTTCGGGTTTTAGAGCATTGATATATATTATTTTTATTCAACTTTTTCAAACTTTGTAATAAGGACTTCTGTTCTCCTATTTTCTTGATGATCAGATTCAGAGCAAAATGTGCATTTATTCTTCAAGCGCTCCTCTCCGTAGCCTACTGCCTCTATCCTATTCGCTGCAATGCCTTTTTTAACTAAATAATCCTTAGCGCTTTCTGCTCTTTTTTGTGCCAACACTTGATTGTACGCATCAGAACCTCTAGTATCTGTATGAGAAGATAGCTCTATTTCCATAGATGGATATTTATTCATAATAACCACCAAATCTTTTAAATCACTGGCGGCATCTGGGCGGATATTCCATTTATCATAATCATAAAAAATGCTCTTTAGCTCAATAACATCCCCCTCTTTGATAGATTTTTCCACCTCTTTGTTTGTTAACAAAAAGGGATCTCCTAAACGATCAAAATTAGGTTTCATTTCCATCTCTAGTTCGATTCCTCTATTACAATCATCTTCCGTCAACAAAGAGATTACTTGATTATCGCCAAAAAACTTATTTTTCTTAGATTTAACGACATACTCACAACCACATTCTAATGGGAAGCCAAATTCTCCATTGTCTGCCACTTCCATAACCAATTCTTCACCAGAACAACGGTTTAATAAAATAACACTTGTTTTAGGTAGAGGTTTATCGTATTCCACATTTAATACTCTTCCTTTGACGTGCGTAGGAGGCAGTGGTGTATTGGGATCATAAATGTAATTGACAGGGGGAATGTCTGTTGTATTGTACATTTTTCGAGTTGATGTACTGACAACAACCTCTTCTTCCAAGGCAATCGTTCCGTCTCTAGTTAAACCAATACAATATTCATCTAACCCATCTATATCTTTAGGCATAATAAAGTAATCCGAAACCGTCAAATAACCTTCGCGAATGACTTCTATAAAATAAGGGTCTCCTGCTCTTAACTTACAAGTAGTATATCCATATTCATTGGTAATACTTTCTACAGCGGGTTCTTCTCGTTCTGTGTCTCGTTTGACACTTACTTTGGCTTTGTCTAAACGCAATCTAGAATCATCGTCATAAATACAAACATCAATATTCATACTTGGCAATGGCGCTACTCCGTCCAAACCGTCTTTTATTTTGAAGTAATACAAATCATCCTCTCCACTACCTCCATCTCGACTAGAAGCATAATATCCCTCTGTTTTATCTTGGTTAATAATCAATCCAAAATCGTCTCCAGGTGAATTGATAGGTGAGCCCACATTGAAAGGAAACTCCCACAAAGAATCGGGGTGGTTATAAACTTGTGTTGCCATAAAAATATCCAACCCTCCCAAACTAGACCAACCGTTGGAAGCAAAAAACAACGTTCCATCTTCGTGAATGAAGGGGAAAACTTCATCTCCAGGCGTATTAATTCTAGATCCCAAGTTAACAGGTTTCTGCCATTTCCCTGCCTTTAATCTAGATGCCCAAAGATCCATTCCTCCATAACCGCCTTTCTCATTGCTTGCAAAAACTAGAATCGTTTCATCTTTGGTCAAAGCTGGATGTGCTTGATCTACATCTGCCTTATTAAATGGAAACTCTCGTTCGTTCGTCCATTCTCCACTGACAAAGTCAGCCATGTACAAGTTTAGTTTTGTTGTACCATCCTTACTTTTCCCTCGTTTTCCTTTGTAAAAATCATTTCGAGTAAAATAAATTGTTTTTTGATCCTTGCTAAACACACTAGGACCTTCGTGCAACTCCGTATTTAATTCATCAGCAAATAACTCAGGCTCTTCAAACGAGCCATCTTCGGCTCTTTTGGCATAATACAAATCCATGTAATTATCGTTCAACCAACGGTCTCTCTGTTCGGTTTTGTTACGAGTTGAAACGAATAAAATTCCATCATTATAATACATGGGGCTAAATTCTAATTTAGGAGAATTCAGCACCTTTTCATTTTTGAGTTCTACAGGACCAATAGAACGCAATTCTGCAATTTGATTACAAGCTTCCCAACCCATTTTAGCACGTTGGTCATAAGGTTTACCGTTCGCTTTATCTTGTAATTGCTCATCACAAATCCTAAAATGATTTCTAGCTTCTAGATATCGCCCATTGGTCTGTAATGCTTGTGCATAATATAGATGAAATAATGGTTCATTATCTTCTTGTTCTATCAAAATGCCGTACAATCTCTCTGCACTACGACTATCGCCAATTTTTCGGCTACTTTTGGCCATTCGAATCAATGTTCGACGATCTAGCTTTTCAATATCCTCCTTATTTTGCATTTCCAAATACACACCGTAGCCTTTGGACTCAAATTGTTTTTCTGCTCTACTTTTTTGTGCCCAAAGCGTTGGTGTAAAGAATAGGATAAAAATTATGTATACTATATTTTTCATTCAAAAATAAAATTTGTCACACCGTATTATGGTTAAAAAAATCGAGGATTATTTACTTTTTCCGTTTTCTTCAAAAAACAATACTCTACCATTACTTCTATGGTTCCTGCATTGTATTGTTGCAGTTGACTAACGGTAATATCATAAGCAAATGCAATTTGTAACGATGGCGCAATTCTCCATTGAAGCATCATATCAAACGAATCTCCCAAGCGGTACGTTACCCCTGCCAAAACTTTTTGAAAAAAGACAAAACTTAAGTTAATATCTAAATCCAACGGCGCATTAACCACATACTTAAACAATAAATTGGGTTGTATTTGTACATTTTTGGCAATATCAAAAGATAATCCTCCCATTAAATAATAGTGTTGCTTAAGTTTGGGTTCAATATTAACCGTTGTATTGGTGCTAAAATCTAACTTATTCTCAAAAAGATGCGGTACCGACAAGCCTCCATACCAATGTTTGGCTTGATAATAAATTCCTGCTCCAAAATTGGGCAAAACCTTACTGGTCATTCCTCCTGGAATAGAGTTGTCAAAAGACTGCGTAGGATCGGCTTCATCCCATCGAATTTGCATGTATGAAATGGAGCCTCGCAAGCCTAAGCTTAAAAAGTTTTCGTTCTTAAATCGAATGATATAGGCATAATTCGTCTCTATATCCACTTTATCAGTGAATCCAATTTGGTCATAAGTGACAGAAAGACCTAAACCCAATCGCTTTTTCCATACAGCTCCATGTGCATTCAAGGTAGCCGTTTGGGGAGCTCGTTCAATCCCAATCCACTGTTTTCTATACAATGCAGATAAACAAACTACTTTTTTACTGCCTGCATAAGCAGGGTTGTAGTACATTTTGTTAAACATGAATTGGGTATACTGTGCATCTTGTTGCGCCCAAGCTGTTGCCCAACACCCACAAATTATTATAAAAAGGAAACTATATCGTCTCATATTTTTGATGCGTTTTGCTTACATTTTAGTTTTAACATTAGTCCGCTTCATTCAAATACCACACTAATTTTTAATTCTCACTTCATTACTCCAACTTACCGTCGTAACTCTACAGATCCCTGTATTTGTTCTTGATCACCTATTTTTATAATATAAAAGTAGGTGCCGTCAGGCAAGACTCTTCCCTGATGAGTTCCATTCCATTGATTTTGATAATGATCAGATTGATAAACTAAATCTCCCCAACGGTTAAAGACCAATAGTTTTGCGACTTGTGCGTTATCTAGGCAAGACACCTCAAATAAATCATTGACCCCATCTTCGTTCGGGGTAAAAATATTAGGAATATCACAGTCCAAAACGGGACTAATATCCAACAGTACCAACGCTGTATCACAGTTAGAAGGACAAACAGGATTGCAAAGTTCGTAAATAAAGCTCTGATTATTAAGTACTCCTTGTAAATTTAATTCAAATTCGCCATTATTTAGGTTCACCATCTGCCCTTCGTTCATTGGTGTGTTGATATAAATGTCCCAATTGTTGGTTAAAACATCATTGGTACGAACATTAACCACAATAGCAGAATTACTTGGTACCACACTAAAATGATCTGCATTGGCAATTGGACTCGCCCCTCCTAATATAACTAACATAGAATCTGCACTATAGTTGACACAAGCACCATTGGACAATGTCCAAATAAACAAGGTCGTATCTTGTTGTAAATTAGTTACAATAGTATTCGGTTGGTTTGGTGTAATAATAACAGCAGATGTATTCGTTGTCCAAATCCCTGTCCCTATGGATGGACTAGTCGCATTTAAGAGTAATGTATCTTGACTACAAGTAACAATATTTCCTCCTGCTTGAGCTGAAATACTAGGTGCCACCGCTATATCAATTTCAACGGTATCTGTCGAATGAATCCCACAAGCACCATTATCAAATTCCCAAACAAAGGTGTAGCTATTTCCAGGAATCAAACCTGTAATAGGGCTTAATGGATCGTTGATATTCCCAATAGTTGCTCCCGTAGCAGCTTGTGCAGGCGACTGTGTCCAAGTACCGTTACTCAAAGTAGGATTACTTCCCGTCAAGGTAGTGGTAGATATTCCACATAAATTTTGATCTACCCCTGCATTCGCAATATCCGTACTTTGAGGAGCAACAACAACAATCAAAGAATCGGTTGAAATACTAGGACATGTTGCATTGGACAATGTCCAATAGAATACATTCGTGCCAATAGGTAAGTTAGCAACAAACGTTGTCGCAGCAGTCGGATTTACAATTGTTGCTCCAGAGCTTGTTGTCCAGACTCCAGTTGTGTTGGCAGGAGGAATGGTAGCTGTTATCGTCGTTGTATCTATGCCACACAAGTTTTGATCAGCACCCGTTATAGCAACTGCGGAGCTATTGTTGTAAAGCGTTACAGTAGTAGCGTTCGATTGTGCAGTACAACCATTTAGAGTCACAACAACATAATAACTTCCTGTATCGGCTAGCGTTACGTTATTTAAGGTATAATTCTGCCCTTGCCCTATACTGGTACCCAATGGCAATTTATACCAATTGTATGTAGCTCCAGTAATCGTAGAAGCCATTAATACGATAGAATCTCCTGTACAACCAGGGCTACTATTGGATGCAATTGGGGCATTCGGCAAGGGATTGACCTCTACCACAACACTTCCTGGCAAAGAAGGGCAATTATTATTATCCACAACAACCAAATAGTAGGTTCCTGAATCCAAGGTTGTTACAGCAAAAGGATTAGGATTTTGTACACTTGCAGTAAATCCATTCGGTCCCGTCCAACTATAACTATTTGCTGATGTCGTTGTAAACAAGGTTAATATATCTCCTTCACACAATGCCGTATCCACAGGCATATTCGGAGCTAAAGAGACAGGGTGAACTGTTACAACCGTAGAATCTAGTGCGGTACAGCCCGTTGCGGTATCCAATACTTCGACATAAAAAGTTGTCGTGTTTGTAACATTGGGAACCGTTACATTGGCACCAATACCCTCCGCTTGATTCAAAGCAAGATCTCTATACCAAGTTATAACGGGGGTTCCTGAAGTTACTGTTGCGGCTATTGATAAGGCTACTGTGTCGCCTGTACAAATAGGTCCTGTATTAGAAATATTCGTAATATTCGGCTCTGAACCAACCGCAACGGTTATGGTATTAGAAGTAGAACGACAACCTGTTATGGTATCAATGCAGATCATATACCACGTAGCATTGCCATAACTGTTATCATTCGGTGGAATTGTAGTCGTAGTTCCTATCGTCCATAAATTATTTCCGCCACCTGGCGTTCCCAAGACAGCCGCGCTATTCCCTAAGGGACCAATCCATTGAGCTTGTCCACACAGACCATTAGAACTCAAGACCAATGTATCACCATCACAAATTGGGCTATTGCTGACTATCGTTGGTGACAAAGGAACATTATTAATTACAATTCTAAACGTGGTATCCTTGGATATACATCCATTTGAGTCGATCACTGAAAGGCTATACAAACCTGAATCTAATACGGTTGCACTAGGTGTAAGTAGTGGATTTTGAACAGTATCAGCAAAGCCATTACTACCACTCCAAAAATAATTGACCGCTATTGTTGGGGTAGAGAAAACAATTGAATCGCCTACACAATGTTGAGTATCTATAGCAATTAGTGGGGCATTGGCTAATGGATAGGTCGATACTGCTGTAGGTATTGGGTCGGATGTACAACCACCTCCATTGGTTATTACCAAATAAAATGTCGTATTGGTAGTAATATTAGATACCGAAGGATTTGTACCTGTGCCCGCTATATTCGTTAAGGTAGAATCTGCATACCAAGTATAACTAGTAGTTGCTCCTATAGGAGCTGTACTTAGGTTAACAGTTCCTCCAACACAAATAGGTCCATCACTTGCCGTTGCTTGTGTATCTGGGTTTGGAACAATTATTACCAAACTAAAATTGGAGGTGCTAAAACAACCTGTCAAGGTATCTATACATCGTATGCGCCACAAACCACCTGTATGATTCGTGTCGCCTGGAGGAATCGCGATATTTCGACCAGATACAGCATAGTTGACTCCATTGGGTCCGATCCATTCTACGGAATCGCAATGGGTCGTAACGCTATCGGAACTCAAGAACAGTGTATCGTTAGCACACAAATACACAAAACCTCCTATCGTTGGCTCATCAGGTAAGCTATCTACAATTACATGCAAACTCGTATCTGCGGATAAACAGCCATTAAACCCAACAATAGAAAAAGTATAGGTTCCTGTATCTGATAACGTTGCATTGGATATAATTGGATTTTGCTGTGTCGATGTAAAGCCATTGGGACCTGTCCAAGAATGCCCAAACAAGGAAAATTGTCCAGTCAACTGAATGTCCTCTCCTTCACACACTCGAACATCTGATCCAATTCCTGGCGCAGGAGCCAAAGGATGTACATTAACTGTTGTTTGAGCCAAAGGCGAAACACAACCATTACTATTAATCAACACTACATAAAAGGTACTATCCGTTGTTATGCTATCTACACTAATAATTTGTGTCCTTCCAATTGTATCCATTCTCAGTGAATCGGAGAACCATAGATAACTTGCCCCTGACACAAAATTAGCTGTCAAGCGCACACTATCATTCAAACAAACAGGACCGTTATTGATAGCACTAGGTCTAGCTAAGGTTTGAATGCTAACAGCAACTATGTTGGACCCTATTTCACATCCCGAAGAAGTGTCCACACAGAATACTTGCCAATTTCCTGCTGCATAAGCACTACTATCTGATGAGATAACAACATTTGCTGTAGGCAAAATACGATTCCCAGGACCAATCCAATAAGCTGAATCACAACTTCCTGCTGTTGAGTTTAAGAATAAAGTATCTCCTTGACATATTGGGCTCGGAGCACTAGCCGTTGGAGCTACTGGTGGATTGCTTACATACACAAAAATACTTGTATCAGGAGAGTAACATCCATTAGCATCTACTACCTGTAGTGTATATAGCCCCTCATCCGCAGTAGTCACAGGACCAATATTGGGGTTTTGTTGCAAAGAAAACACGCCATTTGGTCCTGTCCAAGTATAACTTGTTGCTGGATTAGTTTGAAATTGGATAAAATCATTAATACAATTTGTTGTATCCACATCTATAGGAGGCGCAGAACTTGGCGGGTGTACCAAAACAATATTTGTATCCATAAAATAATTACATCCCAGAGCAGTTTGAACTACTAAAGCAAAAAAAGTATCACTGACAATATCAGGTATCACTACCGTTTGCCCTATATCGGCAATGGTTGTATCGCCCCTAAACCAAAGATAGCTAGTAGCTCCTGCTATTGAAGCAGTACTTAACGTAACACTGTCCCCTATACAGACTGGACCAGAATTTGACAATGCTCCTGCGGTAGGTATTGTTTCTATTCTAAAAATCGTGTCCTTGCTGCGTTGGCATCCTGTTAAGGTATCTGTAAAAATCACGGTCCATTGCCCAAATTGATAATAAATACTATCGCTTGTAATAATGACCAAACTATCTGTTTGGAAGGTATCACTGTTAGGTGTGACCCATTCAATGCGTACATTCGTAGGTTTGTTGCTTCCAAATACCAACGTATCTCCATTACAAGTCGTATCATTGCCGAACAGTAGTGGTGTTGGAGGTGGTATGCTCACATCTACTTTCATGCTTACCCTAGGTGCAGCACAGCCATTGCTATCTATTAAAAACAAATGGTAAGTCCCTGAATTTACCAAGCTTGCATTGGGGATAATTGGGTTTTGTTCAATGGAGGTAAAACCACTAGAATCTGTCCAAAAATAAGTACTTCCTAATGTTGTTGTTGTCAAGTAAATCGAATCTCCTTGACATACAATTTGATCGGCTCCTATATTAGGAATTGAAGGCACTGGTGCCACAATGATGGTATCTATAGCAACTGGTGAAAAACACCCGTTGGCTTCTTGTCGAAGGTAAACAATAGAGTCGTTGCTGATGGTATTAATCATTAGTGTGTCTCCAACTCTTATTGAATTGTTTAACAAAGAATCTGAATACCAAACACTGGAAGCCCCAAATGCTGTTGAGGTGATTAAAATAGCACTATCTCCAAAACAAACTGGATTGTTGTTGTTAATAATCGGCAAAGATGGTGTTGGAACTATGTTGACTCCTAATACATTGGAAGAGTCAAAACATCCTGATATTGTGTCATAACAAAATAATTGCCAAGTAGCATTGCCATATCCTGCGTCTAAATCACTTATTCCCAGCACATTCCCATTACCTAACAAGGTATCTAATGCGCTCACCCACACCGTACTATCACAAGTCGTATTGGAGCTAAACAAGATACTATCTCCGTCACAAACATTCCCCCCTCCTGTAATGATAGGAGCTGTTGGCAGGGCATGTACAAGAATTGTAATGGAGTCTACAGGTGAAGGACAACCATTCCCATCTACTATAAATACACGATAAATCCCACTTTGACTAGGCGTAGCGGTTGTAAGTGTAGGGGATGCACTTGTGGAAGCAAAACCATTGGGTCCCATCCATTCGTGACCAATAGAATAATTCAGCTCGGATAAGTTAATATCCTCTCCTTCGCAGATTACAGAATCTAATACATCAATGTCAGGAGTTCCTAAGGCAGGGTATACCAATACTTGTGTTGAACCTATCGTACTACATCCAAACGCATCTTTTACCTCCACATAAAAAGTGGTATCGCTTGTCAAACTATCAACCACTATCACCGTTCCTGTACCTACTGTATCTGTCAGTAAAGAATCTGTTGACCAAATATACGTAGAAGGATTGCTTTGTTGAGCAATCGATAAGGTTGCGTTACCATTAAAGCAAATAGGACCATCATTGGTTGGAGTAACACCTGAAGGTGGATTATTAACATCTACTCTAAACGGATTTGAAAAGTTAGATTCACAACCCGTCGACCGATCAAAACACCTTACTTGCCAATGATTAGAGGGGTCGTATCCTGGCATTCCTGGTCCTATGACCAATGAAGGATTATTGACGGTTGATAAGACGACAGAGAACGATAAATTGCTCCATACCAAGCTGTCACAACTACCACCTTCTAAACGTATTGAATCTCCTTGACAAACAAGGCTTGTTCCTGTGATTGTAGGGATGCTAGGTGTTGGATTAACCAAAATAAACATAGCAGTATCCAAGGATTCGCATCCATTTCCATCGGTGGCGCTGATGGTGTAAATTCCTGTTGCACTCGTATCTATTGGAAAAACGAACGGTGTCGTGCTTGTGCCACTACTTGAATAGCCATTGGGTCCCGTTACATCATAGATGGTTCCTGCGGGGTTCGGAGGGTTGATAACAAATTGAATAAACGAATTGGAACAAACCGTATCTTGTACAGATACATTAGGGGTCGCTGGTCTTGAATGGACAGTTACATGAGTCGTATCAAAATTACTACAACCATTCACTACAATAACACCATAAAATATGGTATCATTTTCTAAGCCGCCAATGGAGATGCTTGACACGGTGTCAATTCTAGTGCTATCAAAAGCAAACCATTGGTAAAAAGCCCCTGCCACCAAAGACATACTTAAATCGACAGTGTCTCCTACACAAATAGGACTATTATTAGCAAGAATAGGTTGCCTTGGAAGAGGTTTTATTGTTGTTGTCAACGTATTGGATATTTGAGAGCAACCTGTAACAGTATCCACACACAATACGGTCCAGTCTCCATCCAGATAATTTACATCAAAACTATCTATAAAAATACTATCGCCACCAACAAAAGTAGCTCCTGAGGGACCTTCCCAGATTAATTCGTCACAAATTCTATCGGATGCCAAAAATAGGGTATCTCCATCACAGATAGCAGTAGTTTGAGCTGTAATATTCGGAGCAGCTGGTAATCTATGAATAATTACCTGTATAGAATCTGCTTCAGAAGGACAACCATTGGCATCTTCTACAACTAAGACATAATATCCACTGTCTGCTAATGTAGCAGGATATATCAGTGGTTCTTGTTGAGTCGAATTGAATCCGTTTGGACCTGTCCATTCATAAACAGGTTGTAACGTTGGCGTGCTCAATTCCAAGGTATCAAATTCACAAACTTCTATTGTATCGGGCAGAATTGGGGGATTAGGTTGAGTATAAATACTCACGTGAGTAGTATCGGAATTGGTACAACCATTTAACTCTATAGACAATAAGAAGATGGTGTCACTCGTAATATTTGGAATATCTATAATATTTCCTGGTCCTATAAATAGAATAGAATCTTGATCATACCATCTGTAAGAGGCTCCAGCTACTATTGGAGTACTCAATTCAACCGACTCGCCAAAACATACAGGTCCATCATTATTTATAGCTGGTTTTAAAGGGATTGGGCGAATACGTGCTATATGATTCGACAACAAAGACTGACAACCTGTTGCCGTATCTATACAAGAAGCTGTCCAATTCCCTCCATCTTGATAATTAGGCGTTCCAGGAAGAACAACAAGGGTATCTCCCGCTATAAATGATACCCCCGAAGGACCAGTCCATTCAATTGCACCACAAGTACCCGAAGCAACTAATATTAACGAATCTTCATCACATATTGGATTGCTTGAAATAGAAGGGGGATTGGGTAATGGATTTACCGTAACATACACGGTCGTATCAGGTACATTACAATTATTGGTATCTACAATTGATAGCGTATAAGTACCTCCATTTGAAGGGGTCGCATTATTAATTCTAACTGTTCTATTGTTAACAGTCCCTCCTGACGGCAAGATCCATTGATAACGATTGGCAACAGTAGATGTAGTTACTGATAATGTATCTCCTTCGCATATTTCGAAATCCGCAGGAACATCAGGCTTAGGAGAAACAGGATGTACTCGAACTAATGTACGCCCTATTGAAGAACAATTTCCTATGCTCACTTCTACATAGAATATAGAATCTGTGGTAATATTAGGAACCGTTGGGTTGGGTCCCGTACCGGGAATTGTTGGTATCGTTAATAATGAATCACTAAACCAATTATAATTTGCTCCATTCACCAAAGGAACCCCTAGGCGAACTTCGTCCCCCATACAAACAGGACCATTATTAAAGCCATTAACAAAAGGTGGACTAGGGTCAATTTGAACGTTAACGAAATTAGACGTATCAACACATCCTGTTAGAATGTCTTCGCATATAAAACGCCAGTTTCCGCCTCCATAATTTGGATCTGTAGACAACAACGTTAGCGTATCTAAAGAGGTTGAAATGGCTGCTCCATTGGGTGCCAACCAAACACTTTGAGAACAGCCACCAGAATGATATAATTCTAAATCTTCTCCACGGCAAATAGGGCTATTCGTCTCTGCCAATGGGGCAATTGGATTGGCATTAATGGTCACATGAACCGATGTATCTGGTGAAGTACAGCCATTCGTATCAACAATAGATAAGGTATAAATCCCCGAGTCAGCTAAGACACTAGGAGTGATTGAAATGGTTTGTTGGTTTGGCAAGGTATGGTTAGGGTGGCTCCATCGAAATGTATCTGCATTTACGGTTGTGTACAAATAAATTAAGTCGCCTTCGCAAATCGTCATATCTGGAGATATATCTGGTCTAGGGGGATTAGGACTAACCACTACATTTACCAACCCCATTTGAGACCTACAATTAGGAGTGCTGTATTCTACATAAAATGTTGTGTCACTTGTTATTCCTGGGATGGTTACATTATTACCAAAATAAATTGGTCCCCCAACCCTACTAGGATTTTCATACCAGTTTACATTGGCTGTTAGTACAAATGGTACCGACAAACTAACGCTCCCGCCTACACAGACAGGACCATTTATCACAGGGTTAGGTCTCGGAGGCGTTGGCACAAGGCTAACAAACAAGGGATTTGAAGTTGCGGTACAACCAGTTAACGTATCGGTGTATTCTAATGTCCATATTCCAGATTGATAATTGGCATCACCAGGATTAACATCTACAAAATTAAATGTTCCTGTTTGATCTACAACAGGTCCTTGCCACAACAATGCCGTATTAGACACCAAATTTTGATCTTCTATACGAATGGTACTGCCATCGCAAATAACTCCCCCACCGATAATAGAAGGTGGATTGGGAGGTCTATTGACCTCTATATACAAAGAAGTATCTTCAGAAAAACACCCCGTAATAGTATCTTCTACCTCTAAAAAATAAACACCTTCATGGACAGAAGTTGCACCAAAAATAGTTGGTGACTGTAGATTAGATCTAAATCCACTAGGACCAGCCCAATGGTATCGAATATCTCCAACTGTATTCGTTGTTAAACGAATTGTGTCTCCAATACAAACCATCGTATCTACGGCTTGAATGTCGGGCGCAGCTATTGCTGGATTCTGTGTTATAAAAACATTATCACTCGTCGTACAACCATTATCATCTATAACCGTAATAATATAAGGTGTACTTGTTGCTCGTAAGTCAACTGCTGTTGGTCCCGTTTGACCATTGCTCCAATTATAAGTATAATTACCTACACCGCCACTACCTGCTCCTGTAGCTTCTCCTGTAGAATCGCCAAAACAAACTACGTGTACAATATTTGTGATGTTAACATTCAAAGGAGGTGGATTAAATAAGTCTACAGAATCAACTGCTGAGCAAGAATTAGCATCTGTTACCGTCACAATATATCGTCCAGCACCTCCAATAACAGTAGGTATTGTTGCTCCTGTGTTCCATGAAATACTGTAGCCTCCAACACCGCCGCTTGATAAAGCACTCGCCTCTCCATCAGCTGCACCAAAACAACTAATATTAGCTCCATTATAATTCGATGAAACAATCGCATTGACAGAGACTGGCGTTGTAGGTTCTGTCAATGTGTGACAAGTAACATCAAAACAACCGTTTTGATCGGTTACTGTAACGCAGTAGTTGACATTTGCTTTCAAATTAATTGCAGTCGCTGTCGTTTGTCCTCCCGCTGCGGCATCCCAAAGGTAAGTGTATCCTGGTACACCTCCAGAGCCACCTACGGTAATACTTCCTGTAGAATCGCCATGGCAAAGAATATTGGTAGAGTTAACTACAAAAGCTTGAATTGGGCTTGGTGCCCCAATATTCACAAAAACACTGTCTTTACAAGTATTTGCATCTCGTGCCACCACTTTATAAGTTCCTGGTGACAAGCTAACAGCAGTGCTTGTTGTTTGATTACCAGCTCCAGCATCCCATTGATAACTATAAGGACCAATTGTTCCTGTTGCAATTGCTGTTGCTGTTCCATCATTCGTATTGGAACAAGTAGCATCGGTTTGCCCACTAATCGAGACAACAGGTCTAGGATTGACGGTCACAACAACTTGGCTACTAGCACTTGTTGAATTTGAGTAGTTGGCTGTTACGGTATATGTCGTTGTACTTGTTGGTGATGCCTTAGGATTAGGAATATTAGGATTGGACAATCCTGTGCTAGGTACCCACTGATACGTTGGATTAGGTCCTGCCCCCAATGCATTTAATCGAGCACTGTCTCCTAAACAAATACTTGTATCTGGACTAGTTGTAACAGGACTAGGCGGAGCGGGCAATACATTAACTCGGTAAGTCATAATTCGAGTCCCTATTCTAGGACAATTATTATCATCAACATAAATTGTGAATGTATGTACTCCTTGATCTCCCACAGCAGGTGTCCAGTTAAAATCACCTCGCACAGCATCTGGTCCAAAAGCTGTTGCTGGAGTCGTTGAGAATGTGGCACCAGATACCGTATTATCATAACGCATGGTCACATTAATATTCGGAGAGAGATTTCCTAAGTCATTTCCAATTACAAAGAAATTTAATGGCGTATTAATAGTTGCCGAAGTTTGATAATTTGTTGTATTATTAACTCCTGACAAAGTGGGCAATACATGTGAACAGCCTCGGGTTCTAAGTTGAACATCTCTAACACGCCCCCCAATTAAAACCCCATTCCTATATTCTTGAACCAAAACACAAATAGGCGCATCTTGATTAGATGCTGAATTAAACTGAATGGCTCCTGTTTTATTATCTATTGTAAGAGATGGTCCAGACGTATTAATAGGATTGAGTCCATTGTAAGGAGCTACGTAATTAACATTTGTAGATGCTGCCCGACGACAATTGACCAAACTATACGCTAAGGAATCTCCATCTGGATCAATTGCTTTATAGCTATAATTGATTAGCTTATTTCTACAGCTAAAAAATAGAGGAGCATATATAAATTGGGGAGCACTGTTAGGAGTTGTGAGACTCCCATCAAACCTTGCTTCTACGTAAAATGGTTGAGTGCTTGGTGATGATAACGTATTAATTGTATTCTGTCTAAACTGATATGCCCAAGACATCAATACATTGCTACATCCTCCTGACAATGATAGAACTCCTGTATACCGATAGTGATGTCGCCCCATAAATTGCCCCCCATTACAAGCATTAACAGAATCTGAACAAATTGGAGAAACATCTTTAGGATACCCTGAAGCCAAATTTACCGTAAATGAATTGGCGCTAACACCACAACTTAAATCTCGCCAAGAAACGACTTGGGCACCACTCAAGATAGATTGCTTACAATCAGCATAAACATCCAATGTAACTTCATAAGTATTGATTGTCAAATATCTGTACGACAGTTCTCCTCCAATGACCGATTGACCTTGTACATTCGAAGGTAGATAATAGGACGCAACAAAAAACAAGAAAATTATTTGTAAAGTTTTTAATTTCATATACTATAGCTATTTGAATATATACGTTTATATCATACCGTATTAGGTCGTTACTTTTTTATTAAAAAAGTAGCGTTCTATTGATACAGCAATCCATAAATCATTCTCTTTTATGGATATTGGAGTGTGTGGTATTTATCTTTAAATGGACTAGAGCTACGTTGCCTGTATTAAGCTGAATGCATAAGCTGCTAAGTTATCTCTTTTTTTATTGCATGGTCTATTTCCTTCCTCTCTAGATTTTTTTATAAAAAACCGGTGCACAGTACCTCAAAGATAATCAACTCATTACAAGCTTACAAACTTCTTTTTTTTGTAATTTCAGATTATTTTAATAGATCATTTTATCAATATATTAGCAAGCTACTAGTTCCATAATAAAGATACCTATTCTTATAGTTATAGTTAGTTTTATAATAATTGCAGTTGTTGCATGATTTCATCCATCACAATGACCAACTAGCACTCCCTTGCTATTTGTTCTACAATAAATGCTTCCTATTTTTTCAATATTGTCATCATGCCGTTCGAGCAGATTATTTTATATTTGCATCAATAGCAGACTACTTTGTGGTATTTCATGTAAACTATTGATTGATGTTCTTATAGTTTTCTCTAAACGATTATTTAATTAAAGTAAACTATTGTTAAAACGAAAATAATCAACGAGATGTGACCTTTCTTAGTCACTCTTCTCAAACAAAAAAGCCCCTTCTTTTACCAACAAGCTCACCCGATTATTAACAGCGTGTTCCCGTCTAGAGCAATTAACTCCATCAACACAATCATTTAAAATTTCATCTTCTCCTTTTAATTCAAAAACATACTGATTAGCAGACACCCCCCGCTCTATCAGCTCTGCCTCTACTGTTTCCTTTCGTTTTTTACTAAGAATTAAATTTAATCGATCACTTTTTCGAGCATCTGTATGAATCTGAATTTCTATTTTCACATTAGGATTATCTCGAAGAATTCGAGTTAAAGTATCCAACCATATTTCACCTGAAAGTCGAACGGTTCGATCTATAAATTTCAAATTATACGCCTCTAAATCTAAAACATCTCCAGCTCTATAATTAGGTTTGGGCGCATTGGGTACAAAATTATAAACAAAGGGTATATTTCCAGAACCTGCACTAAGATCTTTCTTTTCGATACTTACTAGAGTATCCATCACACCTTCTATGACCACGTGCAATTCATAATCATTTCCTTTTACTGCCTTGATATCATAATCACCTGTAGCATCCAATACCTCTGTTCTTGTATAATTAGTTATTTTATTTTTTAAAGTAACCGTTCCCGTTTTTCCCTTAGGCATCACGATATTTCCTTTGATAGAGATAATATTTCTAGGACGTAGACTGATGCCCTTTTTATTTTGCTGGGTACGAGAAAAGTTTGCCGTTTTAACTTTTGATAACTGGGTATAAAAACCATCTTTTGATGTTTGTATCAAATAGCTTTTATCAGGTATCAAAGAAACAGTAATGACTCCAGCTGTGTCCGAGACAAATTCTCCTATAAATGTACTAACAGGTCGTTTTTGATTGCCAAAATCTTCTTGAAGTGTCAACGCCACCTTGGCACCATGCACAGGTGCTTCAAATGCAGCATTGCCAATATAAATAGCCGTTGGAACAGTAGAAGTACCATTCTGTGCTATTGACCATTGAGCAATCAGTCCTACAAAAAAAACGATATGTATTCGTATAAGTCTGTACATTAGTCTGTTCTTTTGTTCTTAAAGAAGGATACTCCAACTATTAATATTAATAATACAAGTCCTCCAATAGCCCAAGTTGTCCAAGCCCACCCTGAAGAGATTGTTTGCAAGCTATGCAATTGATCTGGTGTTCCGACTAAAATTAAGCCGCTCCAAAAATAAGGAACACAAATTAGTCCAGATCCTGCATCTAAAAAGTTTAACTTAGCTTTTTGCAATGCTTCAGCCTTAGGCAATCCCCTCATTAAATTTCTATAAAAATTCTCCATCAAAATCTGGGTAGCTTGATCCGATACAGGCCACAGCGTCATAGCAATATTAGGGCACCCTGCATATGCAAATCCTCTTGCTACAGACATGGCTCCTTCTCCTTTTTGTATCGTACCAACTCCTGTATTACAAGCACTTAATGCTACCAACTCTGCATTTAATTGCATATTATACAACTCATAAGTATGCAACAAACCATCTTCTACATCATCCCCCAACAATACCAAACTAGAATACAATGGATATTTATGATTCAAAATACCATGAGTAGCAAAATGCAGCACCCCATAATTTTGTCCCTCTGCTTTAAAGATAGCTTCCGTTGCCGAAAAAGCATCGTAAACCTTACCATGCGTTAGTTTTCCAATCGTATTCACCTCTATGGCAGCATTCTCCAAAGGTGTCAACAACAAATCTTCATATTTGCTTTGTTTTTCTCGATTAGAGACTGTAAAAGATTCTACTTTAGAAAAATCTGGTGCAAACCCCAAAAAGCCTTCAGGCACGTTCGAATAATCGTGTTCCTTGGCATCCAAATACAAAGTTGCGGAGTAGTTATAAGTCACAGATGCTTTTCGGATCAAATAAGGTACCTCTTTGTATATATCATAATTCTTGTTATCTCCTCCCCCAAAAGATTGTGAAAGATTCGCAGTTGGAACCAATTCAAAAGGCAAATAATTCAATTCAGCATCAGGAATAACAACAATAAATTTTTTGTCCAAATATTTTTCAATAGGTTGTATCAACGTCTCGTAAAAGATATTACTATACTTAATGAAATCGTCCATTTTCTCTCCTTTCAGAGAACGAATATACCGCTGTACAGATTTTTTTAGTGGCTTGGGAGTTCGCATACACTTGTAAACAATTAACTCTTTATGCACTACAATAACATGAATAAAAGAATCTACAATAGCATAATTTAAAAGAACATCATCCTTTCCCATCCGTTCTTGTAGTGCCTCGCAACTAATTGGCTGTTGCTTGTATTTCATGCTATAATATTCTGGATAGGTTTTTTCAATATAATCCAAATACTTAGGATACTCTTCTTCTACTTGCGCCAAATTTGCTTCTAATTTTTCTAAGCGCACCTTATCCATTTTTCTTCCCTGCTTAGCCTCGTAATAAATCTCTCCACTCAAATAAGCAATATCTGTTTTTAGTTTATTCTCTTTTTCCACCACCCAATCAGGCACCCTAGAAACCTTCTGTGCTCTTAATTGCTGTACAGCTTGTAACAATAAAGCACTTTTAGAGGTCTCGATATAAACAAACAATTGATGCAAATAAGCTTTGCTTTTTGTTTTGCCATACAATGCACTTACCGTCTGAATCGCTTGGTGGCTAATCAGCTGAGACAATTCCGACAGTTCGTATTTAGCGCCCTCTGTTCGATAACTTGCTCTAAGTTTGACCAACATACTCATTGCCAAATCCGAAACATTTAATGCTCGTTGCAACTCTTGCTCTGTTCCTGTCCCATTGCCATTATAATACAAATACAATACAGATGCTTTTGTAATCGTAGAGTGCAGCAATTCATACGGATATTGCCCCTCGGCAGGATTCGGCAAATCATCTCCTTTTATTATTCGAGCCCCTGTTACGGTAGAAGCATTGATCGAACGATTAATAAAAGACAAAGCCCGTCCATAAGCTTTATTTTGAATCGCAATTTCACTAATAAATCGAGTTGCTTCAGCAACCAAAGCATGTTTTTCGGGATACACACTTTGCATCAAATCGAGTGCCTTGTTGTAGAAAATTTCTGATTTGTCATAATTGCGAGCAGAAAAATATAGATTCCCTTTGGCCATATAAATCTCTATCCTTGCAACGTCTTGTTCACTCCTCGAAAATTTATTGATTAAACGTTCTGCTCGTTCATAATTCAGCAAAGCAATGTTAAAGTTTTCGCTCAATGCATTGTTTCCCAAATGCTCAATTGCCTCCAATGCATAGTTTTCTAATTCTTGTTCCAAAGTCCAATCATCCGAAATGTTTTCGACTGTCTTTTTATACCAATACAAAGACTTTCCTGTAATTTCTAATTTTTGACAGATTTTCCCCTGTTGCAAAAGACCATCATAAATATCTTTTGGAGCTCCTCCTATTTCCAATTGAATTGACAAAGCTTCTCCATTTTGTTCCAAGGCATCTTGATAATCCTTTATGCTCATGGCTATTGTCGCTAACATAGCTTTCGTTTCTGCCCGTTCTTTGGGCGACAAATCATATTCCAAAGCACTTTTTAAGTGCTCATAAGCCGTTTCGTATTCAGTATATTTATAATAAGAACGCCCTGTTTTAAAATCTAATTCTCCACGTTCACTAGAATCTGCTTGATTCAGCATTTTTCTATATTTGGCAGCAGCATCTTGGGGGCTTAAAACATTATCATATAAACTCCCCGCCTTCTTTTTATATTGATTGGTTAAATCTTGGTTCGTATCTTCTAATTTTTCGGAAGCATCAATCAAATCTTCATACGCCGTTAGAGCCCCTTGTTTGTTTCCTTGTTTGAGATAAAGTTCCCCTAAACTTTGTTGCAATTCAATATTAAAAATAGGAGAAAGATAATCTGGATTTTTTTTGGCAACTATTTCTGCCTCTTTTAAAAATGTATTGGCTTCTTTTTGTTCGTCGTAATACAGATGATATTTTCCCAAACACAATCTCAAATAAGCACGTGTCGCTTCGTTGTGTTTGGATTGTTCATTATAAAGTTCTTCTGCTCTTCTAAATGCTCGAAACGCCTCTTTCGGTTTGTCTTTATTTAGTAACACTATGGCTTCCATTGCTTTGGCAGCGATATAACCGTCTACTTCACCACTATTTTCATAACGTTTAGCAGACCGCTCAAAAGTAGCTTCTCCTGCTTTTAAATTACCTTTATAAAACTTATTTTCAGCATTTCTAAATACATTATAAGCTCCTTTGCTCTTTCCTGTTGAAGGCAACTGAGCATTCGTAATAGGGGTATAAAATAAAAAAAACAGGACGATAAATTTGACGTATATCTTCATTATATATTACAATTACAACAATGCTTCTTTTCTAGTATGGGGACGTGTAGAATCAAACATAAAAGTTACACTTAATTTGAATAAAATTGGTAAAATCCTTGTTTTTTTTATCCAAAACAAGTACAATTGCCTACCTAAGATTGAAGTCTATCAAAGAGTTTTTTTATAATATGTTTAAATATTTTTGCCACCTGATAGTCAATATAATATTCAATTCATGAATAAAATTTAAACAACCACTATTCCATTTATAAAAAAGCGCTTTTTTTATCAACAATCAATTATTTGAACAAGTTTTTCAAATTACCTTTTTATTAATATAAAATTCCATAAATCCACGAAGTACTGATTACAAATAACAACCAATAATCAAGTTGTTATCAAATGAAATTTTGTGGTTTTTGCGTTGGTATACATCACACCAATGAATAGTACGTTGCTATTTTCTATTCATATTTGATAATTACTCAACGTTCAAAGAAATTTAATACAAAGATGCTACGAAAAAACTAAATCAACAAATTAAGTATAAAGACAAAAGCTACTCTTTTCTAAAATAGTTTTTTATGAGCGTACTTTTGAGCATTTGTTTAGATTCCTGTTATGGTAGCTTTTCTATAAATCAAAAATCTGGTAAAGATTGCAACTATTCTATTATGTCTGGTAAATTAAGTTTAATTCTAGGTCCTATGTTTTCGGGCAAAAGCACCATTTTGTTAACACGATATAGACGCTATCAAATTGGGGGCAAAGCCTGCTTACTCATCAAATACGCCAAAGATCAACGTTATAGTGGTTCTGAAGAAATGCTGGTAACACACGATCAAATTAGCTACAAAGCAACTTCCTGCCACAAATTAGAAGAAGTCCATGACCTTATCCAAGATTATGATGTTATTTGCATTGATGAAATTCAGTTTTACCCCGACGCTAGCAAATACTGTGATGCTTGGGCCAATGCTGGCAAAATTGTAGAAGTCTGTGGTCTAAATGGGGATTATCGCAGAAAACCTTTTGAACAAATTAGCCTTCTAATTCCTTTGTCAGATGACATTAGTTACGTTACAGCAGTTTGCAAAGCAACAGGAAACGATGCTCCTTTTACCATGCGACTATCCAAAGAAAAGAAACAAGAAGTGATTGGAAGCACAGATAAATACCAAGCTGTTTCTAGAGAACGTTACCTGCAAGGTACAACTGAAAAATCTAGCACTACACAAAAACCTAAAGCAGCTGCCGCTGGTCTTAACCAAGAAAAAGCATAAACTTTTTTGCACGACGAATTGCTATTACAAACATAAAAGCCATAAGCTCCAAAAGAGCTTATGGCTTTTTGTTTATCGAAAATATCGACGATTATTTACGAATTTGAAGAACTTTACTTTCCTTGTAACTAGCACTTTGAACCGTAATCAAATACAATCCATTCGCCCAATTGGAAGTATTAAAACTCATCGTAGTTCTGTTATTCAATTGACTACTCATAACAACTCTTCCCAAAGCATCCGTCACCATGAAGGTGGCATCTGATCCTACGGTAGGTGGAATTTGTACATTTACAGAAGTAGATGCAGGGTTAGGATAAACAGCCAACTGTTCTTCTGATGCAGCTTTTACTACACTGGTAGTAACAGATGGAACTACTTTCTGAACCGTATGATTGATACGATTAGTAAACCAAATATTACCTTCTGGACCAATTTTTAAACCTGTCAAGCCTGCTGCCCCTGTTGAAATTTTTCCTAAGTAAGCAACTGGATTAACGCTAATGTCATAAAAACGAATATCTCCTGTTGTGTAATCTCCTACGATCAAACGATTCCCTATCAAATCGATACCACAAGGTCGTGTCAACCCAGTATCAATAACTGTTTCTGAAACCACATTTTCCATTTCGGAATATTCAGCAACTTGTTCAAGCGTCGGATTTAATGGATTTTTAACATTACCTGTATTGGTATTCATTCGCAATACTCTATCGTTTCCTACATCTACAATATACAACCAACCAGAAGACTTATCTAAAATAAGGTGACTTGGAACATCACCATCCTTGGCAACTACAACTTCAGTATAGCGTCGAATAATACCATCACCATGATAATGTTGTCCTGGTCCGTGATCTTCTACAAAATCATAATATACAATATTATTAGCATTGCCATCAAATAACCAATACGCATTGTCTTTGTGATGTGCAATCCCCATTCCATAAGGTGTCTCGTGCAACATATCCAAATGACTTCCATTCGTGCCAGGTCCTGCATTCTGTGCATAAATAGACATATCGCTAGACCATAACGTCGGTCCTGTGAAAGGTGCTCCACCATCGTGATTAGCATCATAGACACCTGCTGATGTTCCCCAGTTGCCGTTTGTTCCAAAAGCTAATCCTGTTGGTAAAGACATAAAATGCCATGCATTGCCATCTCTCAACCAAAGACTAGATTGATTGGGCATCCCAGCATTAGAAATAGTTACTGTAGAACCTCCTGTAGACTCTGTATTTTCATTCAAAACCCAAAGTTCTTTTCTACTTAGAATTGTATGAAAATCCAAATCTGTTGGTTTATTGACTTGATTCGAGCTAGTTGCAATCGTTGAGAAAACAGGCGCTGAATTTAGGAAATCATCCATGATATTGGGAATCACGGTTCCTTGATATACATCCAATTGTATGCTAGAAGTATCATTGGATGTATACATATCAGCATTGCCATTATTAATACTATTTACCCAAACTTTTAACCCTTGAGGTCCTGTGTTTTGTGGAGACCACAATGTAGCAAATTTAATGTCGTACTTTTCAGATGGTGATACATTCAAAGAGGTAAAGTTCTCTGTTACAACAGGCTCTGTTCCTGCTTGATAGCTAATACTTAGCTCTGTAATAACTGTTGAGCTGATATTGGTTAAAGAACTTTTGACTTCTACTGTTTCGTCACTTCCAACGACAGGAAATGGGCTCTGTACTTTTCCCATCATAATATCATAAGATAATAGAGGGGCAAAAAATGTCATACTTTCAGAATTAGAAAAAGAGCCTCCTGAAGCAACTGTCACACCACTAATACTAACTGTATAAGAACCATTCCCACTAGAACAACAAATGCCATCTCCGTAACTATCTGATATTGTAAAAACGACTTGACTTCCCGTAGGTACACAAACACTTGCATTAATAGGCGTTGTATTATTGTTCGTATAAGGACCTCCTGAAGCATATACCGTTCCTCCACCTGGTGATGTAAAATTCCATGTAGTTTCAGAACCATAATTATCGGGCACTAGGTTAAATAAAATCTCAGTCTCACCTGCTTGGCACTGTCCATTTGCAAGCTTAACAATTCCTAATGCCATTAAAAACATTAGACATAAGTTTAAACATTTCATAATTAGTTATTAGTAGTTGACAATAAAATATTTCTATAGCAGCGAGGTATACCAAATGTTATTTCACAACAAGCAAGATTCATTTGAACTTACAAGGTATTGTTTTTCTATTACAAAAACGACACAAAAAAGCCTAACTATTTCAATTCAAACAATGCCTAAAAGGACAGATAGCCAAATAAAATTCTTTCAACCAACTAGCACTTACTCAAACTATTGTTGGTAGAACGTATCAACCATTTCTATAAATGATATACTTTACAAGTCTATACAATTTTACTACCAAGAAACATTCATTTTTAGATTCAGTCTCCTATTAATAAAAGAAGTCACCAAGTAATATCCCAGACTTTTTCATTTTGGTTCGAAATACTTCACAAAGTTTATTAACTTAGATAGCTTGTCTTGAATTTTAGCTTCTAACCTTGTAAAAAGAAGAAGCAACCTAGTTATTTTTTAAGATGTTAATTCGAATTAAACCGTTAATAGGTTATTACTTTCAACTCAAGCACTATTTCCTTTTATTTATTTTAAAACCTAATTTATGAGTCTACATATTGGAGCCAAAGAAGGCCAAATTGCAGAAAAAGTATTGCTCCCCGGTGATCCACTCCGAGCAAAATGGGTTGCAGAAACTTTTCTAGAAAACCCCTTTTGTTATAACACTGTAAGAGGAATGAACGGTTATACGGGAACCTACAAAGGCAAAAAAGTCTCTGTACAAGGTACTGGAATGGGAATTCCCTCTACCTCTATCTATGTCAATGAATTAATTTCTGGCTATGGTGCCAAGCAACTCATCCGAATTGGAACAGCAGGATCTTATCAAGCTGATTTAAAGGTTAGAGATGTTGTTTTAGCCATGTCTGCTTCTACCGATTCTGGAATCAACCGAAGAAGATTTAATGGTATGGATTTCGCTCCTACAGCAGATTTCACCTTATTCATGAATGCTGTCCGTGCAGCTGAAGCAAGGGGAATTCAAGTCAAAGCGGGGAATATTCTTTCTGCCGATGAATTCTATAATGATAATTTTGAATCCTACCAACATTGGGCTAAATATGGAGTACTTTGTGTAGAAATGGAAACAGCTGCGATTTATACCTTAGCAGCTAAATTTGGAGTGCAAGCCTTGACCATCTTAACAATATCTGATGAGTTGGTCACAGGAATCGAATCAACAGCACAAGAACGGCAAGAAACTTTGAGTGAAATGGTAGAAATTGCCTTAAATATTTAATTTATGTTTTTAACATAACAATAAGAGGAATACATACAAACCATCCTTTAATATTAGACGTTTTTTAAAGTAACAAAACGTACTGCCAACTTGCTCTTTATTCCCGATTATTTATCTGTGAAATGAATGATCATCAAGTTATAGTACATCAATCGTGTTCCTATTTAAAACAGAATTGTTATGAGTTTTAAAAAACTGAATGATATACTGGTTCAACATTTGACCAATATCAACCGCACAAGACAAGACGTTTGCAACAATACCGTTTTCAAAAATGTCTTGCAAGACAATGATGGCATGGGAGGTTTGAGCTCTTCTGATTTGTATCGATTACTGGTTCAAAATAGTATTAAATCGAACAACCAACAATTAAGATCTTGGCCTCAAGATTGGCTTGAACTAACCGTATGGGACTTGTCAGAACAAATAGGGTAACTTAATACCCTAAACAAACCATCCAGAAATAGAAGGACAAAATGTAGAGTAGCTAAACTAAAACTGAACATTATGTCCTTCTACTTATTCTGGTTGAGGCAGAACAATAAGCAAACACTTTATTAATCCAAGCTTCCAATCATATCTTCAGGACGAACCCACTGATCGAACTCTTCTTCTGTTAAATAGCCTAAACTCAAACCTGCTGCTTTCAAAGTTGTACCTTCTTTATATGCTTTTTTAGCAATTTCAGAAGCCTTATCATAACCAATTTTAGTATTTAGAGCTGTCACCAACATCAAAGAGTTATTCAAGTTCTCTTTAATAGCTTCATAGTTAGGCTCCAACCCTACCGCACAATTTTCATTGAAGCTAACACAAGCATCTCCAATCAATTGAGCTGACATCAAAAAGTTATAAATCATGACAGGTTTAAAAACGTTCAACTGAAATTGACCTGTCATACCACCAACATTAATCGCAACATCATTTCCAATGACTTGTGCCATTGCCATCGTCATTGCCTCTGCCTGTGTAGGGTTAACTTTCCCTGGCATAATCGACGATCCTGGTTCGTTCGCAGGGATAATGTATTCTCCAATGCCACAACGAGGACCTGATGCCAACATTCGAATATCGTTGGCTATTTTCATCAAAGAAACAGCAGCTGTTTTTAAAGCTCCGTGTCCCTCAACAATAGCATCATGAGCAGCAAGAGCCTCAAATTTATTTTCAGCAGTTACAAACGGTAACCCTGCCAAGTTGGCAATTTTTTCTGCTACTAAGGAAGCATAACCTTTGGGTGTATTTAATCCAGTCCCTACAGCTGTTCCCCCCAATGCCAACTCAGATAAATGTTCTAATGTATTCTTAATTGCTTTTATAGCATGATTCAATTGAGAAACAAAACCAGACAGCTCCTGCCCTACTGTTACAGGAGTAGCATCCATAAAATGTGTTCGACCAATCTTTACAACATCCTTATATGCTGCTGATTTATCTGCCAGTGTGTCTCTTAAAGCTTCCAAACCTGGAATCGTCACCTCAACAACTTTTTTGTACGCTGCAATGTGCATAGCAGTTGGAAAAGTGTCGTTAGAAGATTGAGACTTATTAACATCATCATTAGGATGAATACTTTTTTTCTCATCCAACAAATTACCACCATTCAAAACGTGCGCTCTATTAGCAACCACCTCATTGACATTCATATTGGATTGTGTTCCCGAACCTGTTTGCCAAACAACCAATGGAAACTGATCATCTAGCTTTCCTGCTAAAATTTCATCACAAACTTTTCCAATAAGATTTGATTTGTTCGCATCCAAAACTCCTAGTTCCGTATTCGTTTGCGCGGCTGCTTTTTTCAAAATAGCAAACGCTTGAATAACCTCCTTAGGCATCAAATGTCCTCCAATTTTAAAATTTTCTAGAGAGCGTTGTGTTTGAGCAGCCCAATATTTGTCCGCTGGCACATCAATATATCCAATAGAGTCTTTTTCTTTGCGAAACCCCATAATGTGTATGTTTTTTATTTTTTAATAATTATCTATAATAACAGGCAAAATTATTACTTGCCATACATCTTTTCTATCAAAAAGTAAATGTCGTAAAAATCTTTACCTTATACAAACATAACCATCCGCTAATTTTTTAGTTTTTCATAAAAAAAAACATTCCCCCCATTCGTACAGCACTGATAATCAAAATTTTAAAAACAAAAATGCTTTAAAATATATCCTGTTGATTATCAACAAAATACATTTAACTCCATCTACTTTAATTGGAACGCCTCATCCTCTAGTATGCCCAATCAAACAAATTTCTCACTAATACCGTGAAGTTATAAAGCATCCAAAACCGAACACTACATTTATTTAAGCCTTCAAACACGTTAAAAAGCGTTAAGATTCGCTTCAACTATTTTCATAGTTAAGAAAAATAGATTATTTTTGTAAAGCAAATTTTTATTCTAAAAACAATTATTCTTAGTAAAACCAATTTAGACAAAATGGAAAATAAGGAAAACTTAATATTGGGTGGCATGGCAGTAATGGCCCTTTGGCTTTCAGTTTTAACGTATAGCGTATACTTTTCTAGTAGTGCTAGTGCTAGTACTCTAGCAGCAACTAGAGCTTTGAATACAACAGCAACAGCGACTCCTCCTACTAGTCAGCCAGCAATAAAACCTACCAATACCAATACACAACCTCAGCAACCAGAAGTAGATCCAGCAACAGCTGCTAATCTTGTTTTTTCTGAAAACGAGTTTGACTTTGGAACTTTAGAAGAAGGTGAAAAGGTAGAGCATGTATTTAAATTTGAAAACACAAGTAACAATCCGTTGACAATATCCAACGCTAGAGGTAGTTGTGGATGTACAGTTCCTGAATGGCCAAGAGAGCCAATCGCTCCAGGCGAGAGTGGCGAAATTAAGGTAAAATTTGACTCTAAAGGAAAAAAAGGAAAGCAAAGCAAAACTGTTACGATTACAGCAAACACAATTCCTGCTAATACAATCTTAACAATCACTTCTGATGTAATCAAGTTAGAGGGAGAAGATGCAGATGCTTCAAAATAAAAGTAGACCAAGCGTCTAACCAAAAACTCTATGCAGATTTTATTTTGTATAGAGTTTTTTTTGTATCATTGTACTAACTTTTAGAAAATATTGAAAGTTCTGAATTGTTCAAAATAATAGCGCTCAAAAGCTTAGCTTTTCTATGAAAAACTATCTATCTCTTATCAAATTTAGCCATACCATTTTTGCAATGCCTTTTGCCTGTATTGGCTTTTTTTTAGCAACTACAAATACCTCAACTTCTAGTGCTATCAACTGGTGGTTGTTTCTAAAGGTAGTGCTCTGTATGGTTTTTGCTAGAAGTGCAGCCATGGCATTTAATCGATATGCCGATAGAGATATTGATGAAAAGAATCCAAGAACAGCACAAAGAGAAATTCCTGCAGGTGCTATTTCTCCTGAAAATGCACTTTACTTCGTTATTGTTAACTGTATTTTATTTGTTCTTACCACTTATTTAATCAACCCACTTTGCTTTTATCTTTCTCCAATAGCACTGGCTGTGGTCTTAGGATATTCGTATACCAAGCGTTTTACAGCTCTTTGTCATTTTGTTTTAGGAATTGGTTTAGCATTGGCTCCTATTGGCGCTTATATCGCTGTAACAGGTGTATTTGATAACAATAGCATTACAGCCATTATCTATTCATTTGTAGTGCTATTCTGGGTCTCTGGGTTTGATATTATTTACGCCCTACAAGATGAGGATTTTGACAAATCACTTGGCTTAAATTCTATTCCTGCCACATTAGGCAAAGAACGCGCTCTAATGCTTTCTAATCTTTTGCATATTATCTCAGCAGGCTTAGTCATTTGGGCTACACTAAGAAGCGATGTAGGGCTTTATTCTTGGATTGGAACCGTTGTATTCATTAGTTTACTTATTTATCAACACTTTTTGGTAAAACCCAATGATTTGAGCAAGGTCAACTTAGCATTTTTTACGACCAATGGTATTGCAAGTGCTATATTTGGCATCTTGATAATTTTAGATCTATTTATCTAACCTCCTTCTCACAAAAAAGAAAATAAGTCAAGGTAGCTTCATAATTATACCTCTAATTTAATCACAACAGCTTCTTTTTATAAATCAAGATAGCTCTAGATAATATTTTTTATAGAGTAGCGTCTACCTCTAAATTCAAGCTCCTCACCTACCTTTTTCTGAAACAACAACTGTCCTATTGGGGAAGCCAAGGTAATAGCAAAATAAGAATTTCCTTCAACTGTCAATTTTCCTGCACTAATGGAAAGATAAAAAACACCTTGATTCGTTTCAACCAATGCACCTTGCTCGACACAGTCACATTCAATTTCTGGATTAATACGATGCAACTGCTTTTTATAATCCAACAAAACAGCCAATTGCCTCATTTGTTTATCTTTTTCCAAGTGCAACATAGCACGTCCTGTCTCATACTTATCTCCAACACTACTCTTGGTTTCTGCCTCCAACGAATCATTCAACTCATTTAATCTATGCTGTATTACATTCAATCGTTTTTCCAAGAAAGACACACAAGATTTGTACAACGCAGCTTTTAAATTTAGATCCATCAATCATTGATTAGAAGTGTATAAAAAAAGAAAAAGCACAAACAATTGAATAACAATTATTTGTGCTTAAATCAGTAGCGGGAGGGAGACTCGAACCCCCGACCTCAGCATTATGAGTGCTGCGCTCTAACCAACTGAGCTATCTCGCCGTTTGTGCTAAGTGCGCAGCAAATATACGACATTATATTCTTAAACCAAATTTTAAGGCTAAAAAAAACATTTTTTTTCAAAAAAAAATCAGCACAACTCCTTCGAAAAAACATAACAAAAACAAAATCAGCACATTGAAAACATCATTCAATGTGCTGATTTTATGGATAATCCTGAAATTATTTTATTCTAATCAAGATAAAACACAAACTGCCGAACATTTTTAGTTAAACGTTGGACAACCTTGTCCTCTTGATCGTTTACCATCATGCGTATAAATAATAGAAAACTCTAAAGACCCTTGTCCCCCAGAAACGTTCGATAAAGTAGATGTATTGATATCGTAACTTACTGCAAATTGGAATGTTTGATAATCTAATCCCACAGCAATAACCAACGCATCAGCATCAATTTCAGATTCTAATCTATTCGCTAAACGAGTCCATACAGATAATTTAAAGGCGAAGTCATCATATCTTGGTGCTTGGTATTTCATTCCAATTCCCATGTTTAATTCCATAAAAGGTCCTTGAAACATTCCCACAAAACCAGGTAATAAACTAATGGCAGACCCACGTCCTCCAACCAAAAATTCACCTCCTGCATGTGCAGTTACACGCATGTATAGACGCTCCACATCAGCTCCAGCATTAGAGCGATTAAACAAAGAGATTTCTGGGCGATTCAAATGAAACAATCCCAATCCAGCATAAACACTCTTGCGATCTCCCATCACTCCGTACCACAACAAACCAGCACTCAAATCTGGATAAATCTTAGTCATACGCATTCCACCTGTATTCTCTCCACTTGTAATACCTTGATTGTACGTATTATTATCAACTACATATTGTGTACTATATGTCAAGTTCAACCATTTTACACTTCTTTGCCCAATTCCGATTTGTGCTCCTGCAACTAAATATGAAGTTAAACTAGGTCGGTAAGAACGTCCTCCCCCTGTCAACTTTTTCATGTAAGTAATTCCTAAATTAATATCTGTAACATTGTACTGCCCTGCACCTGCCACATCTGTCAAAGCAGAAAAGCTTAGACCAATATAATCCGATCTAAATACAGGTGTTTTTAACTCAGCGCCTACCGCATAAGTATAATAAGCGTTGGATCCCCCCATCACAGATCCCCATTGTGTTCTAAAGTTCGCTCCTACACGCCAAAGTCCTTCAAAGACTCCTGCCATAGCAGGGTTTAACCGAAGCGGTGCTTGATAATATTGAGAGTATCTTGGGTCGCCCTGTGCGTATACTTCTTCGCTCGGTAATAAAGCAATACTATTAAATATAATAGCAATAAGAGAGAGTCTAAAAAATAATTTCATAATCACCGGATTAATAATATTCTAACTAATAGTTTCTTTTTAATGTTGAACTAGTACCTTTTAAGAACTAGTTTCATTGGAGGCTCATTGTAATAATAACGAAAAATCTATGAGGAATCTTACAACAAGTATAATATTTATTTAAAATAAATTGTAGAGACTTTACAAATAAAGTCCCTACAATTTGATTTTTATTATCTCAAGAGAATAATATTCCCTTTCACTTGTTCTGTATGTCCATCTTTAAACAAGACATCAGCATACCAAGTATATGTTCCAGAAGGAGCTGGACGACCACGATAGATTCCATTCCATCCTTGCTCTGGTACATTAATCTCTGAATTGTTGCCCTCAAAGACCAAAGTTCCCCATCTATCGTACACTCTAAAGATCGTTACGGTCTGAACTTTTGAACCACCTTGAATAAAGAAGTAATCATTCACCCCATCTCCATTTGGCGTAAAGCCTGTTGGAGCATTCGCTCTTCTTAGTTTGGTTACTTCTATCATGACAATACTATCCACTGAACAGCCATTGCTATTTGTTGCTGTAAATTGATATTGTACCGCATCCTGTGGTCTAATTCCAAAGCTAAAGCTGCTGTCTGTTACCAAGCCCATTGCCCCAGAAATTTGTTGCCAACTGTAAGTCACTCCAACCGTATCGTTCAAACTAGCTGCTATCGTCAAGCTATCCAAGTATTCGATGGTTGTATCGCCTGTCATACTTGTGATAAAGAATGGATCTGCATCTTCTACCACCAACATGGTATCGGCAACACAGCCATTTTCATCTCGAACCGACAAGGTATAAATTCCTGACGCCAAGCCAGAGAAGATATTACCATTTTGCCACGTACTACCATCAATACTGTATTCTAACAAACCAACTGTCACCGTTCCTCCTGATCCAAATGCGGTCAAGGTTCCTGTTTGATCCCCTGCACACAACGTGCCTGAGGTGTTTCCTGTGATGGTCAATTCATCTGGTTGCGTAATTGAAATAGTAATCGTTTCAAAACAACCTCTACTATCGGTCACTGTTACATCATAAGTCCCTGGTGTCAAATTACTCGCTGTACGTGTTGTCGCACCATTGGACCAATTGTAGTTGTAAGGACTCGTTCCGCCAGTTGCTGTCACTTGTGCAGCTGCATTGCCATCTCCATAACACAAGATGCTATTCGTTGAAGCTATGCTCAAGCTAATTGGAGCAGGCTCTGTTATCGTGTAGTTAAACGTTTCTTGACAACCATCGGCATCCGTTACCGTTACTGTATAATTACCAGCACCCAAGCCTGTCACAGGATTGCTCACCATTCCATTTGACCAGCTGTAATTCACCAATACTTTGTTCGAACCAGTAATGTTGATGGAACCATCGGTCAAACCATGGCAACTGATGTTGCTCACTGTTTCTGTTACCGTGATGGGCGTTCCTTCTGTTAAGGTTACCGTTGCCATTGCCGTACAAGCATTGGCATCTGTAACAATTACCGAAATAGCTCCTGCACTCAAATTCGACGCATTTAATCCTACTTGTCCACTTGGATCAGTCCAAACATAGGTGTAAGGTCCAACTCCACCAGAGGTAGCATTTACGGCAACAGCTCCATTACTTCCTCCAAAACAAGAAACATGTTGTAGAACGGTGGCACTAACTGTCAATTCTGTGGGTTCTCCAATCGTACTGGTTAGTTCTAAAGAACAACCATTGGCATCCGTCACGCTTAGGTTGTAGGTGCCTGCGGGTAAACTATCGGCAACAACAGTTGTTTGAACCGGTGTGCTATTCCATGTATATTGATAAGGTCTTGTTCCGCCTGTGATAACCGCTCCCAATTCTCCAGTAGAAGAACCAAAACAAAGCGCATTGGCAGCTGTAATATAACCACTCAAAGCATCGTTTGGCTCATTGATCGTAAAGGTATCAATATCAAAACAACCATTGGCATCACTGACCGTGACAGTTTGTACACCCGCCGATAAGCCTGTGGCATTCGGGCTATTTTGTCCAGGAGCACCACTCCATTGGAAGGTGTACCCACTCGTTGGTGTTCCTCCTTGTACTGCCAAGGAGGCTGTTCCATCATTACCACCATGACAAGAAACATCGGTTGTATTAATAATGGTTGCTTGCACAGCGGTTGGTTGTGTTACTATTGCCGTAGCCATTCCAGTACAGCCATTCGCATCGCTTACCGTAACGACATAAGTACCGCCAGCTAAATTACTCGCTGTTGCCGTCGTTTGACTGCCTGCCGCAGCATCCCATTGATAGGTGTATGGTCCAACACCACCACTAACGGTGGCTGTCGCACTTCCTGTCCCTTGTCCATTACAAGTGGCAGGAGTTGTACTGCTGATGGTTGCCAAAACAACCGAAGGTTCACTAATCGTGACGGTTGTTTGTGCCGTACAGTTGTTCGTATCGCTCACCACGACTGTGTAAATGCCCGCACTCAAACCTGTTGCTGTTGCTGTGGTTTGGTTGCCTGCTGCGGCATCCCATTGATAAGTGTAAGGACTGGTTCCTCCAGTTCCTTGAGCCGTGGCTGTTCCTGTTGCCGTGCCATTACAACTAGCATCGGTTTGGGCACTAATACTAGCACTTACTGCCGTTGAGGGTTGAGTAATCGTCACACATTCTACATGCGTACAAGCATTGGCATCGGTGATCGTCACACAATGTACGCCTGCACTTAATCCTATGGTCGTGGCGGCACTGCTACCATTCGACCAACGATACACATAAGCGGTCAAGCCAATTGGTGTTCCGCCACTACCTTGTGCTGTAGCACTGGTGGTGCCACCAAAACAGTCGATAGGATCAGCACTAATGCTTCCTGTTAGAACGGTTGGTTCGTTGACATTAAACACCTCCACTCGATCACAACCATTGGCATCGGCTACCGTTACGGAGTAGACGCCTGCTGCTAAACCAGTCGCTGTAGCGGTTGTTTGAACAGGAGTCGTTGACCAAGTATAGGTATAGTTGCCAACACCACCACTTGGATAAGCTGTCGCACTTCCTGTTGCCGTCCCGTGACAAGAAACATCTGTCACGATAACTGAATCAATTAAAACAGAGTCGGGTTCTCCAATAGAGATGGGCAGTGCAATCTCACAGTTGTTTCCATCTCGTACAAAAACGGTGTAAGAACCTGCTCCTAAATTGTTGTAAGTATTGATATTGCTAAAGACATTGCCTGTTTGACCAGGTCCTGTAATTTTATATTCATAACCATTCACTCCTAAGGTTCCTGTTCCAGGAGTGGCATTGACTAAGATTTGTCCGTTGGCATCTCCATGACACAAGACATCAACAGCGGTGTAGGTGGCTGCTAATTGTACTGGGTCAGCAATGGTAATGCAAGTATCCATTTGACAACCGGCTACATCGGTGACGGTGACACAATAAGTCCCCGCTACTAAACCATTGATGTTGGCGGTATTTTGTCCTTGTGGGCTCCAAACATAGCTGTAACCACCACTGCCACCAGCCACAACCACACCAACCGATCCATCGGCAGCTCCGGTACAACTAATGGCAGCACCATTGTAGTTGCTTAGAACTTGTGGATTTAATGTGATAGCTGTTGGTTCGGTTAAGACAGAACCTGTGCTCACACTACAACCATTGGCATCGGTTACCGTTACGGTATGTGCTCCAGCACAAACGTTGGTGGCGATGCTTGTATTTTGTCCGTTGCTCCATTGATAGGTGTAATTTGGTGTTGCTCCTTGTGCATCTACTTCTATGCTACCATCACAACTTCCATGACACGATGGATTTAGTTGATTGATGATGGCGGCAGTTAATACCGTTGATGGTTCAAAGACCGTAGCACTACCTAAAATGGTACAACCATTAAAGTCAGTTACAGTTACTGTATAAGTTCCTACTGTTAGATTACTTGCTGTAGCAGTTACCTGTCCACCACTTCCAGTTGATGGATCCCATTGATAGCTATATGGGAAGGTTCCGCCAGTAACTAAGGCTGTTACCGAACCATCATTTCCGTTTTTACATTGTACCGAATCTACATCAAATCCTAGTTGTAAAGCCGTTGGCTCTGTAATAATTACGTTTGCTGTTACGGTACATCCATTGGCATCGGTTACGGTAACACTATGTGTATTGGCATCTAATCCTGTTGCCGTTGCGGTATTATCTCCATTACTCCAGTTATAAGTATATGCTCCGACACCACCAGTTAGACTAATGGTTGCTTGTCCATTTGAGCCACCAAAACAACTCACGTTGATGGTAGAGAAATTGATATTACTAAAGCCTGCTGGTTCGTTCACCTGAATACAAGTATCAACCGTACAACCATTCCCATCGGTAACCGTTACACAATGCAACCCTGCTGGTAAACCTGTTGCCGTTGCTGTCGTTTGTGCACTGCTATTCCATGCGTAGCTAAAGCCTCCGACACCACCACTAGCATTGATCGTCGCACTTCCGTCAGAAGCTCCGTTACAGCTTGCCGATGTACTTGATACGGTAAAGCTGATGGCAGAAGGTTCCGTAATGGTATAACTCTCTGTGATTGAACATCCATTGGCATCGGATATGGTTACGGTATGCACGCCTGCGGCTTGACCAGGGCTTGTGGCAGAAGCTGTTGCTCCTGTCCCCCAATCGTAGGTATATGCAGGTACTCCTGGAGTACCTCCACCCACTGTTGCAGTTGCAGTACCATCCGTACCACCATGACAGCTTACTGCTGTTGTGCTTATTGTTGCTGTTACTTGACTTGGTTCGCTTATGGTTACACTACTTACATCTGTACAACCATTTGCATCACTTACCGTTACAGTATAAACACCTGTTGCTGCATTCAGTCCTGTTGCCGTTGCAGTCGTTTGTGGAGGTGCTGTTGACCATACAAAACTGTATGCTCCTGTTCCTCCTGCACCTACAGCAGTTGCTGTTCCATCAGAAGCTCCATTACAAAGCGCATCTGTACTTGTAGTGGTAGCTGTTACAGCGGTTGGTTCTGTTATCGTAATTGTAGAATTAGATGTACATCCATTCGCATCGGTAGCTGTTACAGTATAAACACCTACACACAAACCTGTCGCAACAGCAGTTGTCTGACCATCAGACCATACATAAGTATGCGTTCCTGTTCCTCCAGTTGCAGCGGCAGTTAATTCACCATCACAAGCTCCATTACAACTAATAGATGCACCATTATAATTAGAAGAAATACTAGTAGTCACTGTAACTGCAGACGGCTCTGTTATTGTAACAGATTCTGTTCCAGTACAACCATTCGCATCGGTAGCAACTACAGTATAAACACCATCTGCTAAACCTGTTGCAATAGCAGTTGTTTGAGCAGGTACGGTATTCCAAGAATATGTATAACCTCCAGCACCTCCTGTTCCTGTCGCTTCAGCCGAACCATCAGAGACTCCGTTACAAGTTGGGGCTACGATATTACTAATTGTTACGGTTACAGGAGCTGGTTCTGTTAGGGTCACACTAGAAATAGAACTACATCCTAAGCTATCGGTTACGGTTACAGAATAAGCTCCAACACAAAGACCTGTTGCGATTGCTGTATTTTGAGCAGGTACAGTATTCCAAGTAAACGTATAACCACTTACAGATGGTGTTCCCCCACTTCCAGAAGCCGTTGCTTCACCATCACAAGTTCCTCCACAACTAATCGGAGATCCGTTAGGGAAACTAGATGTTACAACAGCATTTGATGTTACGGTAACTGCTGGTTGCGTGATTGTAATACAAGTATCTACTGTACATCCATTGGCATCGGTTACCGTTACACAAATTGGTCCTGCTGATAAACCTACAGCCGTAGCTGTTGTCTGACCGTCAGACCATACATAAGTATGTGTTCCTGTTCCTCCACTTCCTATGGCAGTTGCTTGTCCATCAGAACCATTAAAACAAGTTACATTAGTTTGCGTTGTTGATACACTAACAGAACTAGGTTCGCTAATTGTAACACAAGAACTTACCGTACAAGCATTTACATCTGTCACTGTTACGCAGTGATTTCCTGTAGGCAAACCTAGCGCAGTCGGAGTTGTTTGACCATCAGACCATACATAAGTATAACCACCAAAACTACCAACAGGTGTTGCCGTTGCTTGTCCATCAGGTGGTGCTATTCCATTACAAGATAAATCTGTTCCTGCCAAAGTAACTGTCAAAGGAGTTCCTACCGTTACGGTCATACTATCGACTCCTATACATCCAACATTATCTTCTACTGTCACAATATAAGTTCCAGAAGCATTAACATTGATTGTTTGTGTTGCTGCAGCCCCAGGACTCCATGTATATACAGAGAAACCTGCTCCTGCATCTAAGGTTACAGAATCTCCTGCACATAATGTTGTTGAGCCACTAGCTACTATTGTTGGTGTTGGACCAGGAACTACAGTTATGACCACAGAACCTGTATCTAAACATCCATTATTATCGGTTGTTGTAACGCCTACTGTCATAGTAGTCGAAACAGTTATTGTTTGTGTTGTTTCTGATGTTGACCAAGAATAATTGGCAAAACCTGCCCCTGCATCTAAGGTTACAGATTGCCCTACACAGAAAGTAGTTGGACCACTTGTTCCTATTGTTAAAGGATCTATAGAACCACAACTAGCCGCACAACAAGTAATTGTATCTGGTGCTCCATCTGCACAAGTATTGCCAGATTGAGGGTAAATAATCATTGTAACACATTGTCCCGACGATAAGCCTGTTACTTCAAATGAATCGACATTAGAAGCTACGATTGGTTGTACTACGCCATCTATTGAAACAACATATCCTGCTGCACCAAATACAGGCACCCAATTAAACGTTACACTATTATTAGTAATTGTTCCACAACTAGTAATTGGAGATGGCAAAGCCGTATCAATCACTACGTTTACAGAAGCAGTATCTCTACATCCAAATAAATTAGTCGCAATCACATTGTACGTTGTATTTACAGATGGGCTTACTGTTGGGCTATCACAAGCAACACAACTAATTGTTGCATTGTTAGGCGACCATTCAAAAGTAGCTGCTGATAAGTCTTGGAAATCTAAACACCAATCTGTTAATGTCAATGCAGGAGTTCCAACACTCAACCCATTGTTACGATGAACAACCATTAAGGTCCAGTTACCATTTGTCGTTGCACCTAACAAAGGATTGAAACCTGTTGCCCCTGCTTGAGGGAAGTAGCTTACACCAGGTGTAATTGGTGGTCCAAAAGGTAAACTTGTAATTGGTGTATTTCCTGCTGCGATAGAGAAAGTTGATGATGGGAATACAGTATTAAATCCACCATTGTTAAAGGTTAATTGAACTGTTTCTCCACTTGGCGCAATTAAATATGCTTGGATGTGTGCTAATACATTTGTTCCAGAGTTGGTTGTCAAACCAAAACAAGTACTTAAAGAAGCTAATAACGCTCCATTTACATTTACTGGAGCAACTCCAGTTACGTTCAATGTAAATCGAGTTGTATCTTCTGGTTGAATGCTTGTTGGTCCTGTATATGGGAAATTATTAGCTCCAGGTCCAGCAGCAACAGCAGCGCCTATTTGTGCTGCGTTTCCATTACACAAAATAATATCAGAAGTAGGTTGAATTACGGCAGGGTAAGGAGTCGTAATTTCTACTGTATCTGTCACTTGAGGACACAAACCATCATTATAAGTTAAGACGTACGTTTGTGCTGTCAACAAAATTACTTCTGGGTTCGGAATATTAACATTATTAATATTAACATTCGGCGACCACAAATATGTCTGTGCTGGCGGAGGCGTACCATTATAAGATACATTTACTCCTAACTGTATCGTATCCAGTTCATTTGGACACATAAAATATTGACTTGCAGTTGTCTCAAAGTTATTCAACTCCATGACATCTATAATAAAACTATCTCGAGCAGAACAAGTCCCGCCTACTACATTATAATATATAATATGTGACCCTACGGAAGTATTCGAGATATCTATAACTCCTGAAATTGAATTGATAGCTACATTTGCATCTGAGCTAAATGTTCCTCCTGGAGTTCCTGTAATGGTTGGTGTTGGATCTGGTCCTTGACGGCACCAAAGAGGTTGTGCATAACTAAATGTAGGATCTGGTACATCAACAATCGTAATCTGAATAGAGTCAGATGGACATATAGAAACAGAGTCCAGTGTATATACAATATCGTATGTTCCTACAGCCGAAGAATCTAAATCAATAATACCTGTAATAGAATCCATCACCAAGCCCACAGGGTTGGTGGGTAAGCCCAGGAAGACCCCTGCGGAGTCTCCAATGACGATAGGAACAGGATCCACATCGTTCCTACAGTATATATTATTGGTATAATTTGCTCCATAAATAACCAAAGCATAACTCAATAATTGTATTGAGGGGACGGGACAAGCATTATCATTTATATTGATCGAGAAAGGATATGTACCAGGTGTTAAATTGATAGAGTTAACTGTAAAGGTCAAAATAACTGAATCAATAACACTGTTATCTACGTTATAACTAACTACAGCACCAGGTATAGCACTGATAATATTACTAGTAACTGTCAAAGAGTCACCATTAGGATCTTCAATGACTAACTCAAAAGAAGCAAAATTACCTCTACATAACTCCAAACTACTTCCATTTATTGTAATTGCAGAACCTTGTACTCCATTAGAGTCAACGGCTGGTGGGTCGTTATTACAGTTTGTCTGAATTACAATCTGCACTTCACGTATTGTTGTTGCGATAACAACTCCATTTCTTATCTCTTCTATTTTAATCCCAATCATGGCAACTTGTCCTGTGTTGTCCGCAGGCAAAAATGTCATCTGTCCTGTTGTAGAATCAAACTGAAAAGTTGTTGTAGGAACCAATTGAACAGGGTTGGTTGCAGAAAGTCCTGCCACAAATGGAATGTTAGCAGGAGGATCGTTCTGAGGATGAATTAGAGAAAAAACTAAAGTATCTCCATCTGGGTCAAAAGCCCCGTGATTATATTGTACCAAAGAACTATCACAACCATAATGAATTGGTAAGTTTGAAAATTGCACAGAATTATTACATGGAACTACATTGGTATTAATGGTTGTAAATACATTGGTTCCTGCACTACTTGCGTTTTGCAAATTAGTTACGGCAGCTGATCGACAACAGGTACCATAACTAGCTGTCCAAATACATCCTGCGGGTAGCGTTGTGACGCCTCTATAAACCCACTCTCGAGAGGCTTGCTGCGACCCACCATTACAGACAGATAAAGAAGGACTACATAATAATTCATCAACAGGACGTCCCCCAAAACCTGCAACAGTATCGAGCGTTAAATCGGCGACTGTTCCTGTGCAAGTTCCATTGTTCGAAAATTCCAATGTAGTGCTTGTAGGTAAACTAATACTGTTGGGGTCACAATCACCATAACAAGTCATTGTAAACTCGTACTGGTTTCCACCTAAACAGGTGTAAGTTATAGAACAGCCTAAGTTGTGACTAGCAAAAGCTGTTGTGTAAGTACCTAAGAGTAGTAAGCTGAATAAACTTACTCGTCCAAGAAGTGTAAGGAGGATTTTCATCTTGAGTAGTGTTGTTTGTATATCGCTAATTTTATAAAAATGATTTTCAATGAATCAAACTATTCGGCCTATAGGGGGCTAATGCTTGATTTATTAATTTGTTGTAAATAAACTGTATAAGAATTCTATATAGAACGTAACAAAACGTTAATTTGTATCTACCTGAACAAAAAAAAATGAAAAAAAAGCTAGATTTTAACACTTTCTTACTCTAAATCAGAATAATAAACAGGCTTGAATAAGCTTGTTTAAGCCTGTTTTGCTCTAGCTTGAATAATTTGTAAAAAGTCTTCTGATTGAAGGGAAGCCCCTCCTACTAAACCACCATCAACATCTTTTTGGGCGAATAACTCAGCAGCATTAGAAGGTTTGCAACTCCCTCCATAAAGAATAGAACAAGCGTTGGCTAATTCGGCAGTATAGTGTTCAGAAATTTGATGACGAATGAATTGATGCATTTCTTGTGCTTGGGCAGGGCTTGCTGTTTTTCCTGTCCCTATTGCCCAAATAGGCTCATAGGCAATTACTACTTGTTTCATTGCATCTTGTGAGAGGTGAAACAGACTTTCTTTTAGTTGTTTCAAAACAAAGTTTTCTTGTTGATTGGCTTCTCTTTCTTCTAAAGGCTCGCCACAGCAGAAAATCACCTTTACTCCAGCTCTAATAGCAGCATCAACTTTTTTAGCTAAAACTTCATGATCTTCTTGAAAGAATTTTCTACGTTCAGAATGCCCTAAAATAACATAGGTCAGATTCATGGAAGCTAACATTTCTGCTGAAATTTCGCCAGTATAGGCTCCCTTCGGTTCATAGTGACAATTTTGTGCTGCAATATTGACATGAGCAATATCTTTGCTCATACTATTAATGGTATGAAGGTAGGGTGCTGGAGGAGCTAGAACTATTTCTACCTTATTTGACATTTTTTTGGCTTTCGCCAAAATCTCACTAGCTAACGAAAATGCTTCGATGAGATTTTTATTCATTTTCCAATTTCCTGCAACAATTAGTTGGCGATTCATAAATTTTGATTTTAGAAAAATAAAAGTGTTGGGAGATACGTATTCGCGACGAAATTACGCTTTTTTAACAATTATTTTAGCTAAACATCAACTGAAACTCAAAAATTGAAAGAACTATGTATGATTCTAATTGCATCATACGATGAAATTGACTAAGCGACTCTTGTTATACTCTTATGGTAATTTTATCCCCCAAAAACTTAGGTTGTGTATCTAATAAATACAAGTCTAATAAAGCTTTAGGTCGAGCTAAATATTCTCTCCATACGGTTTTAAGAGTAGCTTCTTTCGGGTAGGCTGCATTGTAAGCAACGGCATCGATACCATAGTGTTGGGCAATAAACAAAGCTCTATAATTATGAAACTCTTGTGAAACGATGGTAATGCGTTTTTGTTGGAAGATTTTGTGGCTACGCACGACTGAATCTAGCGTTCTTAATCCTGCAAAATCCATAGTAATACAGGAATCGGGTACTCCTAATTTTATCAAGGCATGGCGCATGTCTCTAGGTTCGTTATAGTTCATAGAACTATTGTCTCCACTAACTAAAATATGTTTCACCTTACCTTCAAAAAATAATTCTGCTGCTGCTTTTATTCGATGTGTAAAAAAGGGGTTTTCAACAATACCATTAACACTTCGGCTTGTCCCCAAAACTAAAGCAACATCACTATACCCTACTTTCTGAATATCGTTATAAACGTTGGAATTTACGGCTATAAGTACGACCAAGTTTGCTAATAAAACCATCAAAACACCTACAATACTTCCTAATAAAGTGTATTTTGATAACCTCCCCATTAACACTAATAATGACTGCATGATTTATTCGTTTTTGTGATCGTCTACATATGCATATAACTTACAAGCATAAACAATTGTAAGCAGAATACAGGTAAAATTCCCCTAATCTTTTGTTACAAAGAATTGGTTATTTAGCTTACCCAAGGCATTATTTCAGGCGATACCTTTGATATTCTATACATAATAAACATTAAATTCTAGAGACGGGGGCGATTATCTTTATAGTGCTTAACGCAATATTATATTGTAAGTTACATTTTATATTCCAATTTTAAACAAAACAATCCATCAATTAACGTAATATTATTATTTCCCGTTCAGTTCTAGTTTTAAATTTTTTCGTGCCGTTTCTTCATATTTCTCAAAAAAAACAGACGAAAAGTATATTTTCTCACGTGCTAAAAAGTTCTTTAAAACCTTTTTTCTGCCCATTTTGTACAACAGTTTAACATAAGCCGTTTTGTACTCTTGCCATATGGCTTCGCTGTATAATTTATAAGTTAAAGTACTTGCTGCCAAAATTGAGAGATCAAAATCTAAGAAAAAATAAGTGTCCATTTTTTCTATTCTAGGATAATGTCCTTCTGTACTCAAAATAAGTTCCTTAACATACTCTAGGCTAGGCACATCCAAATAGATTTCAAACAATTCTTGCGCCAAATTGGCAGATTGACGTTCATTATCCTTAGCTTTTACAGTATAAATAGCATCGTGGTACCATATTGCCACTTCAAATAATAAAGGCGCTTCTATTTGAGCTTTGTACTGATCCAATAAATTTAAGAAATTTGAAATATGAACTAAATTATGATAATGTCGATGCTCTTCATGGTACAAGTCATACAATTGTTGATAATACTCTTGGGCTTGTACAAAGGGAACACCCAATGCTTGACACAAGCTCAAAAAACGATTTTCTAAAATTGCTTCTTTTTCTTTTGACAATGTCCGTTTCACTAATAAGTCTATCATTCTGATCACTTTATATCATTTTGATTCTTTCGACAAAAGATCTAATTCCATAGATTGATTCCCAAACATAATCTATTTTTATCCGTATATATTTATATAAACACTTAGTTGTGTCGTTGACTTACGGTCTTAGTTACTTACTATACTACATAAACCCACTATGTTCGCCTTGTACCAACTACTCAAACAATAATACACCTATTTTTTAGTTAGGCAATCACTCAGAACAAGAGTCTACTCTATAAGATTTTTTGCTACTGAATTACTTGCTATCGTATTATTAAGAGCTCTTTTTCACTTTAACGACTCTCGGTTATGATGCTTATAATTTTAACATATACTTTCTTAGTATTAAGTCCGCGTTCTTATGCTCAATCTGGTTTTATCACAGGAAAGATTTACAGCCAAGTTACAAAATCAACACTACATAACGCAAAAATAGTCTTAAAGAGAAATAATAAGTATCATAGTAAAACAAAAACTGACCATGTTGGAAATTATTGGTTTGGTCAATTAAGATCAGGAAATTATTCTATTTCAATCTATCATGATGGTTACTGTATCTTGGAAGTTGACAAAATTGCACTGCAACACGATGGAAGCATCGAATTGGATTTAGGTTTAGTCGTACAAGCAACCAACACTAATATTGATGCAACAGCAGATAAAGTTTATCAAGTTTATCAAGCTCCTATTTGTATTGACTTAGAAAAAGCATCAACAGCGCATCAAGACTTTAGAAATGAAATTCGTATTCTCAATGAAGTCTATAACGGCCATGAAATTCGCATTGCTCCTAGTAGAAGAGCACCTAGTCGAGCCGAACAAAATCGACCAACGCATTATCATGAAAGTTTTAAAGGATTGGAAAAAACAAGTGCTGTTTTGCGCTAAAAAAGCAGCGGCATTCTGTAAAATTGCAGCTAACTATTGATAGCATCCATACACACAAAAAGAGGACAAGTAGTTGAAACCACTTGCCCTCTCCTATTATTTATTTTTAACCGTTCGATTATTGGTCTTTAGGATCTTTACCATCTTTCAATTTAGGATCTTGATCAACGGGTTTATATGGCTTGTACTTGCCACTAAGAACCGTTTTATAACGTTCTGGATGCAAGCGGATATCTTGAAGCAATAAATTTAGATTTTCAACTACTTCGTCAATATCTCCTTTAAAGTTTTTGTCATTGAACAACGCAGCGACCAAACCATTTTGATTTTCAAAATCTGTAATTTTCCCAATATTATCAATCATGTTATTGGCTTTGCTCAAAGTACCATCTAGCCCATTGACTACTTGATTAATATTGTCCAATGCTTCTTTAGCAGAGGCAATTGTTTTTTCTAAATCGGCATCTTTAACCTGTGTTGTAATGGTATTAATATTTTGCAACATACTAGTAATTTCTCCATTACTATCCTTAATATTTCCTGTAATTTTCTTTAGATTAGATAAGGCTACAGAGATATTTACAGATGAACTAACCAATAGATTATTCACTAAATCCGTCAATACTTTTACATTAGTAATAACCCCTTGTAATTCTTTAAAGGTAGCGTTCAATTGCTTGTTATCATCCATAGACAACTTAGCGACAGCACCTAGTATGGTATCAATTTTACCTAAATAAGGATCCGCCACCTCTAGAATACCATCAACCATACCCGATACATTTCCTTGTAATGTTCCTCCCGACTCTAAACAATCATTGCCACAATCACCTACAAATTTCAAAGAAATTTCTTTGCCTCCCATCAACGAAGGTTGTACAAGGACAGCTCTCGCATCTTTAGGTATTTTGGTACCATCCTGAATATTCATTTCCACAATTACATGAGAGTAATCTGGAGAAGGTTTGATATTTGTTACTGCACCAACTTTATATCCACTAATTGTTACAGGAGCGGCAATGTTTAAACCATCAACAGAAGTAAACACTGCATTCGCAACGATATCTGATGAAAATATATTCTTTCCTTGTAAAAAGTTGTACCCCCAAATTAATAAGACGATAGACACTAAGCCCAGAATACCAATTTTAACTTCGTTACGCACGTTCTTTATGTTTTAATTTTATAATAATTCCTTATGTTTTAATGCAATAAGTTACTTCTTTTTTTTCTTTCTTAATGAAAGATTATTTTGTGGCTGTTCTCGAATGTCACGAAGCTTCTGAGAAACATTTTCTACACTATTGTTTAAACTATCTTTGTAATCAGCATCATACAACAGTTTAGGTACCATTCCCGACGCACCTTCTTTGTAAGGAGCAATTTTTAAGTTCAAGCTATCCAATGTATCGTCAGCTTTTGCTATAATAGCCTCTGCCTTTTGGATGTTTTTAGGCAATGCTTCTGCTTGTTCCTTTAAGGTGTACAATATTTTTGTCATAGCTTCAATATCTTCTTCCGTCAAAGAAGATAAGTTATCCAACAAAGAGTCTAACGCCATTGCCATTTCACGAGTTGGTGTTACCGCTGTGGCATCCACCTCTCCCTCTAACAAACCTGCCGTGAGTTCTTTAAAACTCTTAATTGTGCTTGGTAATGTTCTATTCATTCCTCTCATTTTACCTTCGAGCCCATTGGTAGTTTTGCGCAAACTAGCTACTGAATTATAAGCTTTTGTTAGCATCTTATCCATACCATTTGGTCCCATTAGTGTATCGGCTACCTTACCAAACGACTCTAAGATCGGTTTTGCAACTGCTGCCACCTGCATTTTCATATTGTTGACACCACCAATTATAATATCACCATTTTTCAAGCAATCGTCACCATCACAAGCGCCAGTATAGTCAATGGTTACCATTCTACCTCCCAACAAAGAAAGTTCGGTAATATTAGCCCTTGCATCTTGTGGTATTTTGGCAGAAGGTTCAATATCCAAGTCCGCCCACAAAACGTCTCCTACCTTATATATAGCAACGACTCTTCCGTATTCTCGCCCTTTTATATAAACAGGGTTTCCCATCTTTAAAAACTCCAAATCCTTAAATTTAGCTTTAAGAATCAAGTTTCTAGAGAATACATTTTGTCGATTCAGGTAATTAAAGGTAAATAAGGTCGTAAATAAAATAACAAGACCAATAAACCCCACCCTTGCTTCTTTAGATATTTCCAAGTTGATTTTTTTTTGTATTAAGTAAATTCAATAGTCTGCTTTAAAATCGTATTGTATTAATAATCAACTACGCAGCTATCACGAAGTAATATGATACGACACCCCCACGAAGTAGTAGTAAATCTAAAAAATAAAATCCATCGATCTGCTTGTTGGATATTCAAGTACTGTACATTCGGTCAAATTCGACTACCTTTCCTTAAAATGAACCTCAAACTATTGCTGCAAATTTCCGACAATTTACTTTTCTATCTTTAGATAGTAGTTTAGCTGTGTGGCATTTGCTAAGTCCATGAGATCATAGGCTTAGTTTTTCGTTCTGTCACCAAATTTTGCACCAAACCACAAATAGTAAACCAACCATTTCAATTCATCAAGCAACAATTACAAATTAGATTTTTTACTCAAAGAATATTTAGGTCAGTTCTAAACACAGCTACAACATACCAAAGTAAATAAATTCTTTTGAATAAATGAAGCATTTGAGAATAGTTGTACAATTAAAGTGCATCACATTGGCTCTATTATTATTACTGAATAGCTTCTGCCATAGAAATTCTTTGACCATTTCTAAACGCTACAATAAAGGCATCTTTAAATCCATTCTGACGCCAATATTCTTGTTGTTGTGCAGCAGTATTCAAGTCTATATACGTTCCAATCAAAAGTTTATAAGAGTTTCCTACTTTCACACACTCTACTCCTTCGATGGCTGCCCAAGTTCCCGTTTTTACGCTTGTTTTTTGTGCTACTGCGGCTAACTGGACTCTAAAAACAGTTTTATTGTTAGTATTATAAACACTTCTGGGCTTGATTGGTTGCAAACTTGTTGGATACATTTCTGTAATCGAAGGCATTTCCTTCACAGGAGGCTCTTCATTGAATGACTGTCTAGGCGCATCAAATATAGCTTCATTAACCAACGGCTTAGAATCAGGAACAACTGTCTTTCGAACAAATTGGTGTTTTTCGGGTGTCTTTTGATAATAATGCTTCTTAGCCAAAGCTGTTGTTGAATAGGTAGGTTGTGTTTTAGTCGTTGAACGTCCTTTCACCATTCGATAATTATAATTCGTTGCCTGTTCTACGGCATATTTGTACTCTTTTAAAGCTCGATACATTGCAGAAGCAGTATACACTTGTCCTTTTTCCGAATTGAGATAACTTTCTTCTATAGTATTTGACAAAAATCCTGTTTCGACCAAAACAGAAGGCATCGTTGCTGCTCTAAGCACCAAAAAACCAGCTTGCTTTACGCCTCTACTTTTGCGTTTAGCAGTATGTATAAATTGTTGCTCTACTTTTTCTGCTAACAACAAACTTTGAGATAAGTAAGCATTCTGATACATACTTAACATAATATGACCTTCAGAAGAATGTGGATCATAGCCACCATAGTTTTGAGCATAGTCTTTTTCTAACAGAACCGCTTTATTTTCTCTTTTAGCAACATTCAAATTTTCTTCAACTCGATGCAATCCCATCACATACGTTTCCGTTCCTGCAACCGTATTGGTTCTATGCAGCATCGAATTACAATGAATGGAAAAAAACAAATCTGCATGATTATTATTAGCAATGGCAATGCGTTGATGCAGCGGGATAAAACTATCTGTGGTTCTGGTATACAAAACCCGTACGCCAGGCATATACTGCTGTACATATTGCCCCAATCGAAGGGCTAATTTCAAAGCAATATCTTTCTCTTTGACCACGCTTCCCAAAGCACCACTATCTTTCCCTCCATGTCCAGGGTCAATTACTATCGTAAAAACACTATTGGATGGTCTTGATTGATAAGTTGAAGTTTCAGAGAAAAAGGGCAAACAAACAAATAAAAAAATAGCAACAATTGTTGATTTTTCCACAATACTTACAGATTACAAGGTTGCAACACATCAAGCAAAGAAGCCTGTAGTACATCACATACCCCAAGGGATTTGATTAAAAATTAAAACTCGTTGACAAATTTTAGGCTCGTGTGATTTTCGAATAATAATTGGGGCTAAATCACTTAAAGATCGTTAAAAACAGCCAAATATTGCGTTAAAGAAAAAACGAAACAACTAATTTTTTGATAAAAATATCTTTCTTACCAATTGTCTAGCAATTCGATTTGAAAAAAATCAATCTTTCAATCCTTAGACATTGTTAGAAATTGGTTTTGTGAGAAATAAAAATACTGATTTTGAGATTTATTAAAACAAAAAAATAGTACTCCCTGTGAAGCTTTTTCCTTGTAAATAAATTCCCCAAATCCTATTTTTTAACCCTGCAAATTAATTCCTAATAATGTCTCTTAATTCTTTTAGAATAAAAATGAATAATTGTACTTTTGTTCTTTCCTGAAGTTGATAGGTATGGACAAAATAATACTGGGACTTCAACTTCTTAATTCAACAACAAGTGGCATTATTAGTACAAAAATATTACAAACTTCTTTGCTTTCTTACTATTTGTTCAATTTTTTGTTCAAGTTGTGGTTTTCCCTATAATACCCGTCAAGCGAGGGCTGCTAGAAAAACGCAACGATTACAAAAAAAACAAGCTAAAAAGCTTCAAGCACAAGTTGCCAACGACACGCTTGTTGCTGCAAAAAAAGATCGGTTGGCATCTGCTGATACAGCATCAACCACGACGCCTGTTGTTGCAACCGATTCAATCCCTTTTGTTGATCCTGATACTTCTATTAACCCAATTCTTACGCCTACTGATACCTTCCATTTAGATACGTTAGCAACCGAAGGCATAGATACCTTAAACCAACTAGATTCTACCTTTATTGATAGCACAGACTTTATGACTGTTATCCTTCCAGATTCAAGTATTATAGATAGTTTAGATACCATCCCTACTACTTCTGGGGCAGACGAAAAAGTCATTCGATATTCTCAAGATTCATTGGATTTGCCAGTTCAATACGAATCTGCTGATTCCATGATTTACGACTTAGTTGATCGCAAGGTCTATATGTATAATAATGCTGAGGTGTTTTATGAGCAGTATAACCTAAAAGCTGGTTATATTGAGTTTAACTTTTTAACCAATGTCGCTACAGCGACCTGTCTTTTGGATAGTGCTGGAAATGAAATTCAATGCCCATTTTTTGATGATAAAACGCAACAATTTACGGCTCGGAGAATTGAATTTAACTTCAAGACAAAAAAAGGTAAAATATACGATGCTTCTACACAACAAGGAGATGGTTATTTGGTTTCTAATGCCACCAAGTTTATTAGTAAAGGGGGCGATAGTACAACGGACAATTCGCAAAATATACTCTACAGTCAAGGCTGTTTGTATACAACTTGTGATGCCAAGCATCCTCACTTTGGAATACGTGCTTCTAAAGCCAAAATTATCCCTGGTAAACTGATTGTCGTGGGACCTTCTTTTTTAGAAATTATGGGCTCCCCCACTCCTGTTTTGTTGCCATTTGGATTTTTCCCCATTACCAAAAACAAACGCTCTGGTCTTATTCTAAGTATGGATTTAGATTTTTCACCAACCTTAGGACCCGGGATTCGAGAAATTGGTTTTTATTTGGGATTAAGCGAATACTGGGATTTAAAGGTAACGGGAGATTTTTATATGAGAGGTTCCTTAAGAACTAGAATTAAATCGAACTATAACATTCGTTACAAGGGACAGGGAACGGTGGAACTAGGTTATACCCGCTTACAAATTGACGACAAAGGAACGCCTGGTTATGACTTAACCAATGAATTCAAGGTTAGTTGGACGCATACTCAATCGCCACAAGCTCATCCTAGTCAAAATTTTACAGGAACAATCAATTTTGGTACTTCTGATTATAATAGAAATACATTCAACGATGCGGACAATGTCTTAGCAGCTACCTTTAACTCCAATATATCGTATACCAAACGTTTTCTAGGTACGCCTTTTTCGATATCGGCAAGGCTGTCTCACAGTCAAAATACCCAAACCAATGCCATGACAATTACGTTCCCGCAATTGACATTCAATATGAATCAAATCTTTCCATTTAAACGAAAAAATATTTCAGGAAAGCAACGTTGGTACGAGCGCATTGGATTTAGTTATAATATGAATGGTAGCAATACCATTACAACGACCGACACTGCTCTTTTTCAGCCTGGAGGTCTAGAAGAAGCCATTGAGAATATGAACTATAGCATTACTCATAGTCCTAGACTCAATTTTTCATTCAAGCTATTTAAGGTCATCAACGTTCAGCCCAATGTCAATTATTCTCAACGATGGTTCTTTTATCGCAACCGCCAATTTTTAGACCCTACCCCAGTCGTTAATCCTAGTGATGCCACCGATACGACTTCCTATGGAACAGTTGATAATTATAGAGAATATGGCTTTTTTAGCACTCATAAATTTAGTGCAGGGGTAAATGTAAATACTCAAATTTATGCTACTGGTGAATTTAATTGGGGGGCACTAAAAAGTCTTCGAGCAGTTATTTCTCCAACCGTAGGATTCAACTGGGAACCTAGTTATGAGAACGCCTACGATTATTATTACGATTCGGTGCAAACAGATACTCGCTATCCAGAACAGTTGCGCCGCTACAATTACTTTGCTTTTGCCCCCCCCTCTGGGCGTACGGCTCTATTAACCTATTCTATCGGTACAAGGTTTGAGGCAAAAGTCAAAAAACCACTGCAAGATTCTTTAAATAAAGAACCTTTTAAGAAAATTGTTCTCATTCCTACGGCGACCATTAGTGGTAATTATAACATCGCAGCGGATTCACTGCACCTATCTCCTATTAATTTTAATGTCAATACTACTTTGTTCAAAAAAATTAATATTCGCTTTTCGTCTACTTTTGATCCTTATGCTGCCAATCCAGAAAATAATGCAAGAATCAACACCTTTGAGTATACACTAAGCAAACGACTTGTGCGAGTTACGTCTATGTCATTTAATGCTTCTACAAGTATTACTTCTAAGGATTTGAGAGACATCTTTAGAAAGAAAGGGGTCAAAGAAGACAAGGACAAAAAACAGTTTGAACTGATCAAAAACATTAATATTGGTTACAACTTGATTGTTAACAATAGATATATAGATGGGGTGGATAGTACCGTTGTGACAGCACATCAACTATCATTTTCTGGTTTTATCAACCTATCCAAAGGCTGGGGCATTCGAGTCGGAAACATTGGATATAGTTTTAAAGACGAACGAATTACATTCCCTGACTTTACATTTTCTAGAGATTTACACTGTTGGCAAATGGGTTTGAGTTGGCAACCCGAACGACAAACTTGGAGCTTTTTTATTCGTGTAAAACCTGGTTCCTTAGGCTTCCTTGAAGTACCTGTAGAGCGAGGAGTTTATGATACTTTTTAGGTTATAAATAATCATTCAGAAAAAATCATATAAACCACGAAATAGCACCACAGGTAAAGCTGCATTGTTTCTCTTTAATTAGCACTAAAATAAGTCTATTTTTTAGCTATATGTTTTTCTGCCCACGTACTTATTTTTTATACCAAGCAGCATATGAACTTCTTTCTAAGTTATAATAATAAGTTATATTAGTACTTAGTTGCACCACTACTATATAGTTGTTGCTTTTTTACTTTCTTATTAGCAAGTTATCCTTATCACGATGTCCACTACAAATATTAAAACACCTTTTTTAGCTTTATTACTTTGTCTATGTTTGTCATTTTCGAGCCTAGCACAGACATCTATAGGTCTAGAAGCAGGTTTTAACTTTGCAGGAAATATTCCGAGTCCTCAAAAAACACTATTTCTCAGAAATTTACATCCTGGTATAAATGGTGGGTTATTTGTAGAAAAACATGTTAGCGACAAAATAGCCATTCGTTGGGGAGGTTTTTATGCCATTCGGTTCTTTTTAGGAAATCATCAATCCGATTCCAACTTTGTCAATAACTATAGAGCAATGCATTGTGTGACTGTCCCTGTCCTATGCTCTTTCAAAGCCAGTTCAAAGCTTTCTTTTGATGTTGGAATAGAGTTTATCACTATTGTGCATTCAGACATTCCTTTTTTTAAAACACCTACTTTGCATCTAGGTCCTAGAGCAGCCATCGCTTATCAAATCACCCCTAGTTTTGCTGTACGGCTTTATGGAGTGTATGATTTAATCAAAATCCGCCAAGACAACCATCCTAATAGTACTAATTACAATTATTATAATAGTATAACATTAGGCTTAAATGTCGCTTATACCTTTAAAAGAATCAAAAAACGACGCGTTATTCGAAGTCCTGGGCTTGGGTAAATAAGTATGAAATCACAATTAAATAATCGCCCAGAAAAAAGCCATCTACAAACAATTTGCAGATGGCTTCTATATCTCTAAAACCTCTAAAAAAGGGGTTTATTATTAACGATAAAGTACTTCTTTTACAGCTTTGATTACCTTTTCAGCAGAAGGCAAGAAAGCATCTACTAAAGTTGGCGCATAACACATACTCACATCCAAACTATTGATTCTCGTAACAGGAGCATCCAAATAGTCAAAGGCATGCTTTTGTGTGCGATAAGCAATTTCTGACGATACCCCTGCAAAAGGCCATGATTCATCCAATGCAATCAAGCGATTTGTTTTCTTGACCGACTGAATAATTGCCGCCTCATCTAACGGGCGAATGGTACGCAAATCAATAATTTCTACAGAAATACCTTCTTTTTCTAATTCTTCGGCAGCAGCAACGGCTACTTTTACTAATTTATTAAAACAAGTAATAGTAACATCCGTTCCTTCACGAACAACATTTGCTTTTCCAATAGGAATCAAATACTCTTCTTCTGGAACTTCTCCCATATCTGAATACATCAGTTCGGACTCCATAAAACAAACAGGATCTTCATCTCTAATCGCCGACTTCAACAAGCCTTTTGCATCATAAGCGTTAGAAATAGAGATAACTTTTAGACCAGGAACGTTAGCCATCCAACTTTCAAATGTTTGAGAATGTTGTTGTGCCAATTGTCCTGCCGAACCTGTTCCTCCTCTAAATACGATTGGGCATTTAAATTGCCCCGCAGACATAGAGTTTATTTTCGCAGCGTGGTTGACAATTTGATCAAATGCTAACACAGCAAAGTTCCAAGTCATAAATTCTACAATTGGACGGACACCTCCCATGGCTGCTCCTACTCCAATTGCTGCAAAACCTAACTCTGCAATTGGCGTATCGATAATGCGTTTGGGACCAAACTCATCCAACATGCCTTGACTAACTTTGTATGCTCCATTATACTCTGCTACTTCTTCGCCCATCAAAAATACGTTCTCGTCTCTACGCATTTCTTCTGACATTGCCTCTCTCAAGGCTTCGCGCATACGAATTTTTCTCATTGCCATAATCTATGTTTTTATAAGTAGTTCTTTTTTTTGTCTTTTATGTGGGTACATTATTTTTACAGGCTGAAATTACAAAGCCTAGGTGGATTCTACAATTTTATGCTTTGTTTTTTTTAATTCATTCTTTATTTCAAAAAAAAGACCGCTCTAATAAGCAGCCTTTTAATTCTTTTAAGTTCATTGCGTAAGTCAACAACTCTTCAATGGTTTTAATCTCTTACAATAATATCCAATGAAGTTTTACTAGTATTAATTTTTATAATTTCAATATATGGAATATACAGATGGAATGTCCCTTTATCTGTTGTGTATTCTACATCCAATACCTTATCCATAAAGTTAAATTTAAAATCTAGTAACCAATTGATATCAAACTTTTGATGATGTTTTGAGAAATCCAAAGTCGCAATATTCATCTTTGCAAAATCTTTATTGGATTTAACATAAGGTTTTAGTAGTTCTTCACAGGTTTGATTATCAAATTGAGCAAAAAGATTTGTTCCTAAACATAAAAATAAAGGAATTAAGATCAAGTACTTTTTCATGATTGCTTGTTTTAGCGTTTTACAAAAATGGTTTTGATGACAACATCAAGTATTACAGAACTCAAAATACAAATCTTAACGATTTAAAATAAGTTCTAAATCATTTTTCTAACATTCCAATTTTTAATTTTCTATGTATCAACTACGTCCAGCAAAGTAATGCTCAAAAAGTAAAAACGAGTATATTATAATCGATTAATCAACCGTTAGTTTTCAGTTGATGGATGGTAAATTTTTACTTTTTTTTAGAGCATTAGGCTACCTAAAAGTGCTTTTAAAATTTATATTTTTTTAAAAGAAATTGTTTTATACTATATTACAGCAACAATTAAATCTCAAATTTTTCTACGATTCCAATCATCCTATGAAAGTCATTATAATTGATGATGAAGAAAGAGGGCGGCGTGTTTTAAAAAACTTAATTACTACCTTCTTCTCTGATTTGCAAATTGTTGCAGTATGTTCTAACGTACCCGATGCCGTTTTGCAAATTAACAAATTAGAGCCACATGTTGTCTTTTGTGACATCGAAATGCCCCAATATTCAGGGCTAGAATTGCTTTCTTTTTTTAAAGAAGTAAATTTTGAATTGATCTTTGCAACAGCGCATAATGAATACGCCATACAAGCGTTTGAGCTCTCTGCTATTGATTATTTACTCAAGCCTATTGAATTAGAAAAATTAGAAATAGCCGTTGAGAAACTCAGACAAAAAGTTCAAACTTCGACTATGTATGAAAGACTTCAGGCTTTAAAATCTAATTTAACAAAAAATATTATTCACAATATTGCCTTGCCTGTTGCTGAAGGCTTAATTTTTATTGAAACAAAGAAAATTATCTTGATAGAAGCCGATGGCGCTTACACCAAAGTATGGCAAACCAACTCTAAACCAATTTTAATCAGCAAAAGCATTAAGTTTTTTGAAAAACTCACACAAAACCATTTACAATTCTACAAAGTTCATCGCTCCTCTATTGTCAATATCAATCATATAAAAAAATACTTCAAAGGTGAGGGACAACTCACGTTATCCGAAAATATTAATGCGAAAGTTGCTAGAGAAAAAAAGAAAAGTTTTGAAGAACACATCTCTTATCTAAATCTTTTCTAATGCCTTTCCTATGTCCTAACTTAGTCCCCTTATGAAACAATATTACGTCCGTTTATTCTATATTTTTTGCCTATTTTTCTTTATACAACCGTCTACTTCTAAAGCACAAGTTGCCATACTAGATTCTCTCGAAATCGCTTTAGAAACAAGTCCTCATGACACACTTAAATTGGAAATTTTACTTGAATTAAGTACGAAGACGATTCGAAAGGATGCAGAAAAGAGTATTGTCTATATTCTTGAAGGTATTCGACTGGCAAAAGAGTACAAACAATACCATCATTTAATAGGTTTATGTATCTACTACAGCTATTACCTAACCTCTACCAATACCATTGATTCAGCCCTTACGGTTATTGAAGAAGCTTATAGCTATTTGCCTCATGTGTCCGATAAAAAAAAACACTTAGGTGTTTTAACCGAACATGCCTCATTATTACAAATGAAGGGCGACCTATCTGAGGCCACTCAAAAGTATCTAAATGCTTTAAAAATTGCTAAAGAAAACCAATTGACAGAGATTGTAGCTTCTTGTTACATTGGTCTAAGCGGTCTTTTTTATAGTCAAAAAATGTACGCCAAAGCTATTCAGTACAATCAAAAATGTGCGGGTATTTGCGATGACTTACCCTCTTCTAGAACACCTTATTGTTTTGGATTAGTTTATAGTAATTTAGCTACTTTTTTTCTGAAACAAAAGCAAATAGATAGTACGATTTATTATGGATTAAAAGCCATTGAGTTTAAAAAACAAGTGAACAATCTTCACGGCTTGTCTCTTTCTTATAGTGTCGTTGCCAATGCCTACCTCAAGAAAAAAGATACTCTAACAGCCATTCCGTTTTATGAAAAAGCGTTAGAAATAGCTAAGAAGGTAAAAGACATTAAGGTTTTAAGTCAAACACTTACGCTTATAGGAAAAATACATGTTGCTAGGAAAAATGTACTTGAACTGCAAAAAATTGTTGCTGAACTAGATGCCATTGCTCCTAAATTCAAGAACCCCTCCCTTTTGATCAATTATTATCAAGTTAAAAGAAACTTTTTTGAACTAAAAAAAGACTACAAAGGAGCATTGGAACTATTAAAAAACCAATTTAACATGGTAGATAGCCTCCGAAAAGGTAAAAATGCTACCTTGATTGCCTCTCTAGAAACCAAATATAGAACCAATCAGCACAAACTTGAAAAGGAATTAACTCAAAAAGAATTATTACTATCCAACGAAAGGGCTATTCAGAGCAAAAGAAACTTAATGGGAGTGGTTATCTTTACGCTGCTAGTCCTGCTATTATTGCTCTATATCTCATCTCGGCTTAGAATTATTAGGCAACAAAAAATAGCTTTAAATGTTGCTTATGAACAACTTGAACGGCAAAAACAAGATGAAGTAGCCTTGCTTAGTTTAAAAGCCCTTCAAGCACAAATGAATCCTCACTTTATCTTCAATGCACTCAATTCCATTCAGGATTTGGTGCTAATGAAAGACATTAAAAACTCAACCATTTATATAGGAAAATTTAGTGCCTTAATCCGAAAAATTCTCTTGTCTTCCAAAGAACAATTCATTTCTTTGAACAACGAATTGGAAATTTTAAGCCTTTATCTTGATCTTGAAAAATTACGTTTTGGCGAACAATTAAATGTCACCTTTAATTGCCTCGTCTCCCTTGAACAACAAACAGAGATTCAAATACCTGCCATGTTTATTCAACCTTATATCGAGAATGCCATCAAACATGGATTGTTTCACAAAAAAGGGTTAAAAAAGCTCTTGGTTGAGTTTCGTATTGAGGGGGATTTTTTGGTTTGTGTAATTGAGGACAATGGAATTGGACAAGAAAAAGCCAATGAAATGAAAGAAAAAACACTGCATCTTCATACAGGTTTTTCAACAGAAGCTATTCAACATAGAATTCAATTTTTGAATCAAACCATGCAGAAAGAAATTCGGATACAAACAGATGACCTAGGACCAGAACCATCTACAGGAACAAGAATTACCTTATATTTTTCTATTTAGCAAAAACGCCCTATTCTCTTTTGGGATTTTAATTTTTTTTGCCTTAAAAATACGCACACCATGTTGGAATGTTAAGGAATAGCTATTTTTTATAATTCTAAGGTTTTCACTAAACTCTTTTCTAGCAAAATCATTTTAATTGTAGTAAATTTAAAAACGACACCACAAAGCACCGAACGACTAAGCATCCTATTCTGATAGATAGTCGTATTGATTGATAAATTAGCCTTAACAAACAATGCAAGTTAACTATAAACTCTTCTGCTTCTTTCTATTATTGAGCACATCTCTATTCGCCCAAAAACGAGTTACTATGAGCGGCTACATCAAGGACGCTGTAAGTGGAGAAGATTTAATTTATGCCAACATTTATGACGAGAACAACACCTTGGACGGTGTTACATCTAATGTTTATGGTTTTTACTCTTTATCCCTCAAACCGGGTCAATACACTATCGTAGCAAGTTATATTGGTTATGAGGATAAAAAAATAACCATTAATCTAACGCAAGATACGACGTTCAATATTGAACTATCTAGTGGTGCTGTTTTTGATTCTGTTATTGTTGTAACAGACGAACGTGGAAATACCAATGTGGAAAGTACTCAAATGGGAACTGTAGAATTGGAGATGAGCGAGATAAAAAAACTTCCTGCTTTGATGGGAGAAGTGGATTTGCTAAAAACCATCCAACTATTGCCTGGCGTACAATCTGCTGGAGAAGGAACCGCAGGATTTTTTGTTCGTGGCGGTGGTATTGACCAAAACTTAGTTTTGCTAGATGAAGCAGTTGTCTACAATGCGGGGCATTTGTTAGGTTTTTTCTCTGTTTTTAATTCAGATGCAATTAAAAAAGCAACGCTTATCAAAGGAGGAATGCCTGCCAACTATGGAGGAAGATTATCTTCTGTTCTTGACATCCAAATGAAAGATGGTTATGATGATAAATTTGGTATAGAAGGAGGTATTGGAATTATTTCTTCAAGGTTAACCGTTCAAGGTCCTATTGTTCCTAAAAAAGGCTCATTTATTGTTTCAGGTAGACGCACGTATGCTTTTGATGTTGCCCAACCTTTTATTCAAGGAACCGCTTTTGAGGGAACCAACTATTATTTTTATGATTTGAATATCAAAGCAAAGTACCAAATCACCGACAAAGATCGATTGTTTTTAAGTGGTTATTTTGGACGAGATGTTCTAAATTTAAAAAATCCAGATCGAGGTTTTGTATTTGATATGCCTTATGGAAATGCCACGGCAACCCTACGTTGGAATCATATTTTTGATGACAAACTCTTTATGAACTTTATTTTTGTTTACAACGATTATGATTTTTCTGTATCGGGAGGACAAGAACAATTCTCATTTAAGCTAAATTCTGGCATTAGAGATTTTGGAGGAAAAGTTAGCTTTGACTATTATCCCAATCCTCGCCATCAAATCAAATTTGGGGTAGATTATACCTATCATACATTTACTCCCAATAGAGCAGAGGCTTTTTCTGGGGAAGAAGCTTTTATCATTGATCCAGACCGCAAACGCTCGCATGAAGCAGGGCTTTATATTACAGACAATTGGAAAATTAGTAAAATCTTTAGTGTTAATGTAGGAATGCGTTTTTCTATGTTTCAACAGGTGGGTCCTTATACGGGCAAAGTAGATACTACACGTACGTATGGCATGTTAGAGCCCGTCAAAACCTACTTTGGGGTAGAACCTAGATTTAGTGGCAAAGCAACAGTTTCTCCTTTTTCATCCATTAAAGCAGGAGTAACATTGGGACGGCAATATGTCCATTTGGTTAGCAATTCTACAAGTACACTGCCGACTGATTTGTGGGTGCCTAGTACAGAAAAAGTACGTCCTCAATGGGGGCTTCAATATGCCTTAGGATATTTCCACAACTTCTTAGACAATACTTTTGAGGCTTCTATTGAGGTCTTTTATAAAGATTTATTCAATCAGCTGGATTATGCCGAAGATTATACACCTACGCCAGACACAGACCTAGAAGATCAGTTTATCTCTGGGCGTGGTCGAGCTTATGGTTTAGAGTTGTTTTTGCGCAAACAAAAAGGGCGTTTTACAGGTTGGATATCGTATACGCTTTCTCGTTCTGAGCGCACTTTTGATAATATCCGAGGCAAAACATTTCTAGCAGGCTTTGATCGAACCCATGATTTGTCTGTTGTTTTAAGTTATGATATTTTTGACTGGTTTACAGTTAGTTCTACTTTTGTCTATGGCTCTGGTGCTCCGTACACTCCAATCAAGTCTGTGTATATGGTTAATTTTACCCCAACGTTAGAATATGGATTACGCAACTCCGCTCGTTTGCCAGCTTATCATCGAATGGATTTGAGTTTATCTTTCCGATTAACAAAAAAGCAAAAACCGTTTCAAGCCGATATGGTACTATCTGTTTACAACGTCTACAATCGTCAGAATGTATTTTTCACCTATACCACTCCCGAAACAGATGCCCTTTCGGGACAGGTAGAATTAAAGTCTTATCAAGTTTCTCTATTTCCTGTTATTCCTGCGATTACACTTAATTTCAAATGGAAACAGCCTAAGAAAGGTTATTATAAAGAACAAAGGGCAAATAGACAAGCTAAACGCGCTGCCAAGCAACAAGGTTAAACCAATTACAATTGAACTAGCGTAGTTTTTGTTGATAACTAGGCAAGTCTTTGTGATAATAATAATGATACAAATTATACAACAACATATAATCTAACCCTGGCAGTTCGCTATAAATACCATAGGGATTTCCATTTTTAAAATGTGGATGAATCCATCGGTTAAACGACTTCCATCCATTAGGTGCCGTACAATCTTCTAAACCAAAACAGGGACCATCATAGGGCGCAGCGTTTAAGATCAACTCAAAATCGCTGCGTTTTATTTTTTTGAATAACTTTTGATCAAATAAGACAGATCGAATTAAAGGGTAAATAATAACATCGTGCTTGATACTCTTTCGTCCTAATGCTTTGTAACTTCTTTTGGGCAATAGGCTCATACTTGCTAATGCTAAAACGACATTGGTGGGATGTTGAAAAGCCAAAGAAAGTTGTAACAAATCATAAATGGGTCTACCTAAAAGTAAAGCGCCTTTTTTGTGGTAATTTTTTTCATATTCTCCTTTGGTCAACTGATTGGCAATGGTACTAATTGGAAAGCTCAATCCAATTGCATTTCCTCCCCATTTATCAGGAATTGGGGTACCATCGGGCATTTTTAGTTTCCAACGGTCTTTCATCATATAACTAACAATTCGATCAACATTAACACGAACTTTCTCGCCAAAAGTTGGCAAATTATGCCGATATCTTTGATTGGGAATTAATTGATCGATCATACAAAATCCAATAAATAGTCCAATCACTTGATCTTGACTAATAAAAGAACCCGATTCTGCCGAAGGCTGACCGCAACTAATCGCAGAAGACATACAATTGTAGCTCTCATTTTCATTCGAAAAACGCTTATTGGTCGCTGTATTTTTTTTAAAATAAAAATCACCGTCTATATCATCTCGCACAAAAAAACCATCTTTTTTACCAGGCAACCCTAGGACTACTTCTGCCATCGAGTCCAGTCGTTCAAAAGCTTCTAAAGCATACCACAATTCCTGAGCCACAGCATCTGTATTTTGTTTCGCAATTTCTAAGTTCTTATATTCTAATGCCAATATTGCCAAATAAAGTCCATGATAAAGACTTGCATCTCCCCAATGCATTCGCCCTGATCCTTTTGAAAGGTGGCAATCATTGTTTTTGAGATGATGGTTCGTCGCACAATCGGCATCAGGAAACCGCTCAGAAGCTGCCAAGCTCATTCCTCGACCTAAACCAATGTCCAAAAAACCACATTCATTGTTTGTACCAATTAAGCGAGCTCGATAATGCCAATATTTTTCTAAATTTTCATCAACAGTTTGCGCAAAAGAACAATTTATAGCTAAAAAAAATCCAATCATCAATCGAAAGAAGAACATAGAGTTGTTGTTTTAGATTTGAGTTGCGATATGAGGCTGCTACTTATGATTTTTGCTATCCACTTACCAATACATAACTGAATAATATAAGAGCATGTTTAAAAGTAAGCTTTCTTCTTCTGTTTCTAAGTAATCGTTCAAAAAAAACCACAACTAAAATTTAGCTGTGGTGTGCAACAAATCTAGCTTTCCCCCGAAAGCTATCTCTATCTTTCTATATTGTATAATAATGCTTGATGATATAACATTTTGTCTTTCTGCATTTACTGTTTAATAACCTGTTTTTGTTGTGTAAATTGATTGCTACGCAACACTACGGTATAACATCCAGTTTGCCAATCGTCTGCTGTTGCAATATGAATGCGTTCTTGCCCTCCTTGCAATACTTTTTCAGCGGCATATACCTGTTGCCCTAGGGCGTTGTAAACTAGAATAGAAGTTGGTGTCACTTCTGACGAATTGGTATATACCTCTATTCTTAAGGCATCTCCAAAAGGGTTCGGTGCCACACGCATCGTATAAGGTGTTACATCCTCTAGGGATACGACTCTTACGTCCGAATATCTTACCTCCCCTCCTATTTCAACCATTCCTAGACGATAGTAATTTCGTCCTAAATAAGGCACTTCATCTTTCCATGTATAATGATTGGCTTGTCCTTTTGCTTGAGCAGAAGTATGCGCAATTGTTTCAAAATGAACTCCATCAAGGCTACGTTGCAGCTCAAAATGACTCATATTGTATTCATCTTTGGTCTGCCAAGTTAAATCCACACTCTGCGCAACTCGTTTAGCCGAAAAATCCAATAATTTTAAATCCAATAGAATTGCTGTTCCTGTCGTTGTCCCTCCTACTGGCACTACTCCTGTAATTAAACCACCTCCCGAAAAACTATTGATATCATGAATTTCAACATAGTTAGTTCCATTACTAGCAGCTTGATTATCTACAAAATTCGTCAATTCCAAACTATTGTATACACCTTCTGAATGCAAAGATGAAGCAATGCTAAATGGTGCGCCATTGGTTTTAAAGAAGTAAACTGGACTTTGAACACCTCCATTGGTTCCCTGCCAAGCTGCCGCCGCCGCATTCATAGCTGTACGCTCTGCTGCTTGGTAATAAAAACGAACCCAAACAGGATCCACAATATTTCCAGACAGCACATCCACATTCCAATAACGCCCCATTACAAAACGAGCAAGTTGTTGAGGAATATTTTCTCTTGTATAACAATTGGTTGTCGAGTTGTTTCGTACTTGGATATGCGCTTGTGCTGTAAAATTATTATTCCCTAAATTCATAGGATCATGCGCAATCGCAAATAATAAATCATTGGGATTGGCTGTATTGTAATAATAGGTCCAATCAACGCCCGACTCCGTTACAGTACAACTCGCATTAGAACTAGTCAACATATTTGTTGGAGCGTATGTGGGCTCTTTCACATTTGCAGTAACCAATGTCCGAGGGCTAGAACAAGAACCTCCGCCTGTTGAGTAATGAATGGTTCCATTAAAATTTCGAACTGCAAATGTTAATCCAAAAGGATACGATTTGCCAACACCCTCATAAATTGTCAAATTGGCATCTGATGCTAAAAAATTGCCCACAGCAGTCCCATCTGTATAAGATGTACCTCCTCCAAAATCATTCGTAATATAAAAAGAGTACGTTTGCCCTGCGGGGATAGTCACCCCAACAGGAATTGGCAAGGATGTAGGTAGATTATTTCCAGCAGATGTAATTCCTGTTGCTCCACCAAGCAATGTCCAAGCGCCTGCGTTATTCTCGGAACCTACATGTGTGCCTGCTCTATAATATATTTCATAATTGGCGGTCGTTCCTGCATATAAATTAGCATCAAAGCTATTGATGGTAACCGTATTGGCAGCTGTCAAATCAAACATACAGCCTCGCTGCCCATTGTTGGAGTTGTAAGGAGCAACCAAGTTATTGCTTCCTCCTGCCCCTCCTCCAACAACTTCTTCTACCCAATAGTTAGAAGTTGACGTAACCACAGGATTAAATGTTGCCCCTGTTCCTATAGAGGTGCCACCAGAAGCAACGTTATACCAATTAAGAGTACCGCCCGAAGATGCTGTTGCTGTCAAGGTAGCCGTCATTCCTGGGGCGCATAAATTATCCCCCGTAGCAGCAGGGGCGGGAGGTGCTGTTCTTGCATGATTAGGTTGATGCGTATTGACTTGCTGAAGAATGGATAAATCTGTTGCTTGTTGATTGTAGTTTTTTTCTGCTAAATCGTCTATTGTTTGCCCTACTAAATGGGTGCTTATCAAGAAGCTTAAACACACAATGGGGAATGTAAATAAATATTTCATTGGAGTAAATTTGTGTTATTTGAAATAATAAATATTTGGGACGAAAACGGATATTATTTTCATACTCACAAAGTAACAGTACTTCAGACATTCAAAACGGACAATTTTACATTCAAAACGGACAAATGGCTGTTTAAGGCTATTTTGAGCTATTTTAGTCCGTTTTGGAAGCCCCTTTTTCCTCCTTTTTATACTCTATAAGTTTTTATGCGACCATATTTCACTCAAATATCATGGCACAAATTTTGACCAACGAAAGCGTATACTTCTACCTTAAGCCAATCATCTAAATAGGCGTTGGTAGACTTAGTACTTTATAAATTAGCATTCATTTAAAACATACTTATCTATCACAACTAGTAGTTTGTTCATAACTTTCAGTTGCAACGACCACGAAGTAGCAGCGCAGCTAACTATTATCAAATCAAAACATTCCATTTAATGAAACAATTATTTTTAGCAATGACTGTGCTATTGTTTGCCAATAGCAGTTTTGCACAACAGGTTTTTAATGTAAAAGACAAAAATGCCATTCAAATTGACATTCCAAATAGCAACTTTTCTATTCAGCAAAGCAAAACCAAAAACATTGTAGTTGATGTAGAAATTAGTGTCAATTACCCCAAAACCGTTATAGAGCAGCTTCAAAAAGTAAATCGCTATCAGTTGACTACAAAATCACAAGAGGGAACCTTTGTTCTTGAAGCTCCTAACTTAAAACAAGGGGTCACAATTGGCGGTAACGCACTAAAGGAAACCATTAAAGTGACCGTAAAAATACCAACTAGCCTTACATCAAAAGGTAATGTCATTTTAAAAGGAGAACAGTTAAAAGCTATCAACCAAACCATTCAAGTCAACGTTCAGTTTGTTTATCCACGTAAGCACGTTGCAGCTACGGCACCTAAAACATCTAGTAAGCTGGGAGCTGTTCAAAATTCTTCTAAAACCAAAGTGCCTACTGATACCAAGGAGGTTCAAGCCTTGTACGGAGATATTATCATTGGTAATATGCCTATTGATGATTTTTATGATTAAAACACCTTTTCAGTTATATTGATACCGTAAACTATTCGTCTGTTAAAGCAAAATTCTGTTATCTTTGAAATTTTAATAGCCATCATTTTACCAAAAATCAATCCTCACACAATGAAATATTTATTTTTATTCCTAATCTCTAGTTTTTTAATCACTTCATCTGCTTTCGCGCAACAAGAAAAAATTGGCTTTTTTAGTTCTTCTAAATTAGTTTCTCTTTTTCCTGAAGCAAAGACCATCCAAGCTGAAATCGAAAAGATGAGTACCGAAAAACAAGGTGTCGGCACTGCTTTAGAAAATGAACTCAAAGCTAAAGTTGCCGCATTTGAGAAGGAAAAAGCTGGGATGGCTCAAATTCTGCAAGAAACCAGAGTCGAAGAAATTAGAAATCTTGAAGCAAAAATCCAAAATTACTATGCAACGGCTCGCAAAGAGATTGATGGCAAACGACAAGAATTGTTAAAGCCTGTGTTCGAAAAGGTAAATGCTGGTATAAAAAAAGTAGCCGAAAAGCACAAATTTACCGCTATTATAGATTTAGATACAGGGGGACAATTTCTTTTGTACATTGATGAATCTAGAAATATCTTGGACTTGATGAAAACTGAATTGGGTCTTCAATAAAACTACAACTATTCTAAAAAAGCCATGTTTGTTTATATCATCTTAGACGAACATGGCTTTTTTTTGTTTATACCTTAACGTTATCGTTCATCTAATTTCAAGAATAGATGAAAAATCCATCAAAACCTAACCTAACATTATTCAAAATTTAAGTTCATAGTACACTTGGTTTACTTTAACTTAACATTACTTCTGTTTTCTTATTGAGCTTAGGACAATTTGAGTATATTTGCCGTGAAAATATCAATTGTAGTATTTTATTACTATCCTTTATAATCTTATCGGTTTTTTAAACAACTCCAATCATACTATTATTTAATCCTAAAAAATAGGTCCATGGAGCTTAAAACCTTTGCCATTTAACTTAACTAATAGCTCAGTTATTCAAACATGAACATAGAACAACTTGTAGAGAACTTCAACAATTCTATTAACATTTATGCATTTTTGCTCAACCTAATTGTTGCAACTATTTTAAGTATATTACTAGGTCAATTTTACATGCGATTTGGTAACGCTGTGGCTAATCGTAAAAAATTTGCTACCAACTTTATTCCTTTGGCATTGACCACTGTACTTATCATCACAATTATCAAAACATCTATTGCCCTTTCGCTGGGATTGGTTGGAGCATTATCTATCGTTCGTTTTAGAGCTGCCATCAAAGACCCAGAAGAGTTAATTTATTTATTTCTAGTGATTGGTATTGGGTTGGCAACAGGAGCTAACTACCCTATTTTGGCTAGTATTGCAGTCTTATTCATTTTGGTTTTATTATTTATTAATTACAAAATTCAAGATCGCAGCCGATACTCTAAAGAAAATATGCTGTATGTTAATATTGCCTCTGAAACAACCAATATTGACGCTTTTGTAAGTGTGTTAAAAGAAAAAATGGATTATGTAGAATTAAAAAGAATGGATCGTATGTCTACTGGAGTAGATATTACATTTATTTGTAAAGCTTCTAGCTTAGAGTCTATTACTGCTATGCAAGAACAAATTATTACTTCTACACCCAATACAACCGTTTCTATTGTTGATCAACCAGACTTAATTGTCTAAACACATCAACATACCTGTGTTGTAAAGTATTTTAGGTTGGCTTACGAATTCATACAGTTATGCGTTTTGAACGAAAATATAGGGTGGAAAACTTATCCATGCCACACATTAGACAGATTATAAAATCGCATCCCGCTTCTTTTTATAAACTGTATCCCAATAGAACCGTTAACAACATTTATTTTGACACTCCTAATATGGTTTGTCTAAATGAAAATTTAATGGGGATTAATGTTCGCAAAAAATACCGTGCCCGTTGGTATGGAGATGATATTAGAACCATCATTGCTCCTAAACTAGAAATAAAATATAAGGAAAATGAGCTGGGAGGTAAAACTACCTTTCCACTTTCTCCTTTTGAATTATCTGGTATCAAAGGATTGCAAAAAGAGGTTAACAACTTGGTTCCGCAACAATTCGCACTACAAGCTACTTTATTAAATTCTTACGAACGCTCGTATTGGGGAACCAATGATGGTAAATTTAGGATTACAATTGATTCTAATTTGCGATTCCACTCTTTGCTACACTCTCCCAATTTTAAACAGTACTTGCATAGAGATCACGTTGTTATTGTAGAACTCAAGTACGAACGAGAAGATGAAAAAGATTTACGACGTATTACACGTTTCTTGCCATTTCGCTTGTCCAAAAATAGCAAGTACGTCAATGGTATTTTATTAACACAATAAGATAACGTATTACAGTTGTATTACCAGTACTAGTCTGTCAAAAATCGTATTAGATTACGTTGTGAGTGCTTCGCAGTTCATAATCAATACTACAGCCTACAAACACACTAAAACCTAATTATCAACTTAATCTAAGATACTTTTTAGCAAAAAACTAAAAAATTAGCGGACTATTAACCACTATAGCTATGATTATAAAAACAAATTCTGCTAAAAAAAGACAGCAAAGACAAAGCATTCTACTCAGAAAACTAGTCTCTTTATCAATAGTCGTTTTATTGATACTTGGAATAGTAGTGGTTGCTCCTTATGCGTGGAATGCATTTAACAAAAAAGAAATCAAAGGAACCCTTCTAGCAAATGCAGAAAAAAAGGAAGGAGATTTTTTTGTTTTGGATGGGTACAAAGTAGGTGGTGCGGCTGCACAAACTAAGGCAGAAGCATACGAAGGCAGTTATTCTATTGAATTGAGTAAAAACAAAATCACATATGGTTTTTCGACCCAGCTGAATGATGTCTATGTTGGCGATGAAATTACAGTAAAAGTCTGGATGCGTTCTCCTTCTAAACAAGCTGGTCGATTAGTACTAACCAGTCTTGACGGCAAGGCAGTTTATCTTCAAAGTGAGCAATTCGAATTTACAGATCAATGGCAACAAGTAGAAGTGTTTTTGGATGTTACAGAACCATTGCAAGAAAACACACTCAAAATTTACTGTTTTAACTTTAATGAAGATCCTGTCTATTTTGACAACCTTTCGTATTCTAAAAACAGTTCTTATGAAGCGTCTATTGTCAAAAGTTGGCAGCCTGACGATATCCATATTTTTGTCAAAGAAGGAGAATACAACAAACTAAAGCAAAAACGCCATGAAGCCATAGAGCAGGGTATGCTGATTAGTTCTGATGATTCTTGGGTAAAAGGAGCAATCTTTCCCAAAGAGCAAAAGGATGCAAAAATTAGCATCAAAATGCGTTTAAAAGGGGATTGGACAGATCACCTAATGGGAGACAAATGGTCGTTTCGGGTGTCCACTCAAACCGATAAATCTTGGAATCGCTTAAAAACGTTTTCTCTACAAAACCCTTCTACAAGGGGCTATTTGTTTGAATGGGTTTTGCATGAGTTTTTCAAATATGAGGACATCTTAACCACTCGTTACGACTTTGTCAACATGAAACTCAATCACAAAGATTTGGGGTTGTATGTTTATGAAGAACATTTTTTGAAACAATTGCCTGAATTTTCGAAGAAAAAAGAAGGACCCATTATTCGATTTGTAGAAAGTGGTTTTTGGGAAGCTCAATTACAACAATTCAATTTAGATGCGGATTTGGATGGCGAACTTGTTGTTGGTAGCCCTGATATCAAACCATTTTCAGAAGGAAAAACGTTCAAAACGCCCGTATTGGCAGAACAATACAAAATTGCACAAAAATTACTTTACCAATATCAATATGGTTTAAAGCCAGCAGAGGAAATTTTTGATATAGATTTACTTGCCAAGTATTATGCTATTATGGATATTACGGCAGGCTATCATGGTATTGCATGGCACAACCAACGTTATTACTACAATCCAGTTACAGGAAAACTAGAGCCTGTAGGCTTTGATGGCTTTACAGAAATTGGCTTGGATCACACACCAGAAAAGCCATTTTTGGGCATTGATTTATCTGCCATCAAAGGGAATAAAGAATTGCATCGCAAGTTATTTAGAGACAATGGTTTTTTAAGAAAATACCATCAATATTTAGAAAAATTTGCCGAAGAGACTTACTTAAAGGGATTCACAAAATCTATTGCTACGCCTCTTTATGCTCGTTTAAAAGTCGTTCAACAAGAGAAACCAGATTATACGTTTTCTATTAACTATATGTATAAACGAGCTAGCAATATTTTAAACGCCTTATACCCCAATAGCGCCTCTCTTCAAAGCAAAACAGTAGCTCCAGGGCTAATTGCTGTCTGCAATCGCCATCAAATTCCTATTGAAATAGTAGGTACTATGAGTCAATCAGGAGGTGTTATTAATTACTTGGATACAGCTCAAATTCTTTATACGACTAGATTTAGAGATTTGCCAGACTATAGCGTTCGAATCAAGGTTCCTGACAATGCTAAATTTTTCGTATACCGAGTGCTTGGTCTTGATAAAGACTTTTATGTTAGCATCAATCCTTGGCCTATTCCTGAGGGCTTGAGTCCAGTACAAGAACTAAAAAGTACCTTGAGAGAAAATCATCCAGCCTATGTTTATACACCAGGGCAACCTCACATCATCTTTAACAAGAGTGTTGTCATTGATGAGCCCATTGTTATTCCTGCTGGTCATAACATCACATTTAAGCCTGGTATTAAGATTGATATTGTCAATAGCGCTTTTATCCTCTCCTATTCCCCAGTACAGTTCTTAGGAACAGAGTCGGCTCCTATTGTGGTTGAGTCGAGTGATAAATCTGCTCGTGCTTTTTCTGTCATACAAGCAGGTGGGCAATCTCAGGTTAACCATACGCTATTCTCTAAATTAGGAGCATTCTCTTACAAAGGCTGGAACTTGCCTGGCGCAGTTAATTTTTATGAGTCTAATGTCGATATTTATCACACTACATTTACTCAAAATAGTTGCGAGGATATTTTAAACATTGTGCGCTCTGACTTTGATTTTCAATATAACACGATTAGCAATACTTTTGGAGATGGTTTTGATGCTGATTTTTGTCAAGGAACGGTTGCTCATTGTCATTTTAATAATACAGGAAACGATGCCATTGATTTTTCTACCAGTATTGTCACCATTCGAGATTGTACCATTAAAAAGGCAGGAGATAAAGGAATTTCTATGGGAGAGCAAGGAACAGCACGAGTTATCAATACAACCATAGAAGATGCTGTGATAGGGATTGCCTCCAAAGATTTGTCTAAAACAATTATTAGCAACGTTTCGCTCAAAAACTGCAAAACAGGTTTTTCTGCCTATCAAAAGAAACCTGAGTACGGTCATGGATTTATCCGTGTGCATTCTTATACTAGCGAAAACTTAGGCACTTTGCATAAAATTCTCCCTGGTTCTAAACTTATTCTAATTGACCAAGAAATTTTGGGTGATTAATGTTAGGTTGACTAATACGTACTCAAAAAACGATAATGAAGTGGATTCATTATCGTTTTTTATTTTGCTCTATCCTTCCAGAGATGCTTTAAATGCTTGCTTGAGCCTCTTGTTGGTAAATAAAGTATCTAACAAATAGAAATTCTCTATATCAGAGGTATAATAATAAGCAAACTTCACCCATTCCAATCGAATATACTCCACTTCAAACACACGTGCCAGTTTCAACACTTGCATTGTTTTTAAGCAACGATTTTGCACTGTTTTCATAGCAAAGTCATAACGAGCTTGCTCGGTTTCCAAATCGTTTAATCGTTCTTCTATCCTGCTGACCTCTACTTCTGTAATTGCTGTATAAGGACAATCATGATCACTTACATTATTCGTAGGGATGTCTTGTACAATTGGTTGGGGAGTCTCTTTATTATCTACATTAAGTTGTTGTTGTTGACGAGGACTAGGCTTAGCATTGGAGTTTTCTAATACAACGACATTCCCTCCAAAATAATTAGAGACATAAATATATTTGTTATCGGCACTAAAACTAGCCCTATAAGGCGTAGCAATTTGAGGATAATTTTTCTTATGAAATGTTTGAATAAAAGTTAGTGCACCTGTATGAGCGTCTCGCTTAAAAATATGAATACCAGAGTCATCTCCACCTGTTAATACATATAGATATCCCCCACTACCATCCAAACAAATATTTTTGATATTTTCCAATTGGTATTTTACAGCCAACTCATAATAAGCATTTTGCAAAACTAGTTTTCCATTTACCCATCTATAATGCATTATGGCACCACGTCCGCCATTAGAATAACTTTCCGTGCCATCCATATAAACATCTTTTCCATCAGGAGAAAAATTCATATATTCCAAATTTGCGGACACCGTATATTGTTTTTGTTTTCTCCCAAAATAATAGTAAGAACCAGGAATAGGATAATCTTCTCTTAAGTCTCCCACAACATACAATTCTCCAGTTTCGTCATTGAATTTCAGTATTGTTCGACCAAAGTAACTATTATCGCCATAATATGCGATAAAAGCATACTCTCCATCTGTACTAAAATAGATTGTCCCATGAGGACTACCTTTCGAATCATGTTGCCTCAGATAAGTTGCCGTACCATCTTGGAAACGAAGTGTCATTAGGGTTTTATTACCCGCTAAAAATAAATAGCGTCCACTTGGTGACAAAGCAATATCCATCGGCTTGTTGATAGATCCTTTTCCGTCAATGGTTTGTTCATATTTTTTATGTAATGATAATTTTCCATTGGAAGGATCTCGTTTGTATATTAATAATACTCCATCTGAAAAATTGGTTGTGATAACAAACCGATTATCCTTCGTCAAAAGTAATTCACTGGAGCTGCCCGATATTTTTAGCTCTTGAATATTTTCTAACAACTTGGTGGTAGGATTTATACGATATACTCCAACGCCTTTCCCATTTCTAAGATAAAAGTATTTTCCATCATCACTAATAACAGAAGCGCTAGGACTACTAATATACTTTGTTGCTTTGATTTTAAATTGAGCAGAACTACTATCTATTGTTCCTATCAGAAATAATATAAAAAAAAATAATCTCATAAATCTTGGTTTTAAAACAAGAAGCGGCGGATACATCTCCAACTGCTTCTATGAATAAATACAGGCTTTCTCATTTTTTGATTTGTTGAACCAAAAAGACCAAAAGCTATCGCACCAAGAAATACAAAAAATAATCCGAGTTGGTCTCCTATAAATTTACAGAAGTTTCATATTTACCCTACCAAGGGCATATTTTTTTAATGTCATTTCCTACCACACTAAAAATCAATTCATTAAAAAACAAATTAGGCAACTCACACAATTCATCATTTAGCTTGCCTATCTACAAAAAAAGGTTCTCAACAAAATGCTGAGAACCTTTTTGAGCGTAAAGTAACGCACTATACATTCAACGTATTAAGCTGGAGTATCAGAATCTGTAGTATCTGGTTTATCTACTTCAATCTTAATCGTTTCTTCTGCTTTTTCTTTAATTTCAATTTTTTCTTCTGCTGGCAACAACCCCATTTCACGTTTTAAATCGTCCAATGCAGCACTTGAAGTGTAAGATGTATCTCCCAAAGCAGCATCAATTTCCTCATCGATTGTTTTGCTTTCAGCAGCCATATCGCCATAAGCATCAGATAAAGCCTCTTGCTCCTCTACTTTTTCTTTCATTTTTTCTAGCATTGATAATGTTCCACTAGAATCGATGTTGGCCAATTGTTTGTTCAATTTACCAGTTGCTTTACTCACTTTATCACGAGCAATCAATGTTTTCAATTCATTTTCCCACTTAGCAACTTGACCTTTCAGCATACGGATTTTATTTTCCATTTTAGCTACCAAACCTTCAAATTTATCTTGATTGGTTTTAGCCACTTGATACAATTTTAGAGATTCCTCTCTACGAGCCATTGCCTCTGCTGCCAAGCGGTTTGCTTCTGCTTCATCTTTTCGACCATCTAAAGCCATTTGAAGCAAAGCTTTTGCTTTTTTCTTATAATCCTCAGCAGCTTCCTTGTGGTTATTTGCCTCTCGCTTAGAGCGGATAGCAGTTGCCTTTACTTCTGCCAAACTTTTTAAGCTTTCGTCCAAATCTTTTTTCAAATCACGAATACCTTGTTTGGTCATAGTAATTGGACGTTCTAATTTATCTACCGCAGAATTTGCTTCTGCTTTTCCTATTCTAAATAATCGTTTGATAAATTCCCACATAATTTATATTAAGAGTTTACTTGTTTACAAATGAATGATTGAGTTCTAAATAAAAAAGCAATTAAGCTACTGGCTCATGCGCAGCCCACCCTAAAAGCTCGTCTGTATTTTCGACCAATGCAATGGTCAACGCGTTTAGAGAACCTTCTAACTCATTAGAGTCTAAATTGGCCAACTGCAAAGTATCTCTAAACAAAAGTTTGGTTGCATCTTCATTTAACACAAATGCTCCATGAACAACCTCTCTATTAATTTGAAGTAAGCGTTTGTAAGCTTCTGTTTGGTTAGAATCTAGGTTAATAATATGTTGCTCAATTACTAAAATTTCGCCCTCACAATCTAACATTGTGTTCATTAATCCTTTGCTTTCATCTGTCACCACCAACATGCCATCTTGAGCATTTTCATCTACGATTTCGTGTCCCAAATCTAACAGATAGCCTTTTACTTTTTCAAAGTAGTTCAACATCATAATTTTAATTGGATTTTTGTTTATTTTATTATAATAAATATTAATACTCCGTTGATTTGTTTACGGAGTAATTAAATATCGGACTATTGAATGACAACACTTCGCTAGTAGTTTTATCTACTTTAGAGACACCATTTATTTTATAAAACTGCTAACGTTTTCTTATCGCACGCAAAATGAATGGCTAGTAATTTTGTTGAGAAGTGTTGCAATAAAAGTCTACAAATGTATTTAGATGATTAATTAGGTCCAAACCAATTTTTGTTGTCTCAAAATACATACTCCCGAAATTTACAATTTTTTTATTATTAATAGATAGGATAAGACCTCTTTTTTTATTCCACTATAAAAACTTATTGTTGTGAACTTGTTAATAGGTAATAAAACTGCTAATTTCGCCTTCATAGAACAGTCAACTAACATTTATTTGCTTGGCTTTGTTCCATTGTTTTAATAAAAAGTAGAAAAAAGTATACCTTATTTTGGATAATATAACATTGCATATAGAAGCCTTGATTTTTGCTAGCGATAGCCCTATGTCCTTAAAAGAAATCAAACAGTGCTTGGAATCTGTTTTGGACGAAGAGCTAGACAAAACGGTCTTGCAAAATAAAATTACTGCTTTACAGCAAAAATACATGACCAACAATTTTTCTTTTAGTATCATAGAAATTGCCAATGGATATCAATTTCTAAGCAAACCAGCATTTAACGACACTCTCAGCGTACTCATTCAACAAAGAAGCAACAAAAAGTTGAGTAAATCTGCCTTAGAAACGCTTTCTGTTATCGCTTATCGCCAGCCTATTACTAGAGGAGAAATGGAAAAGATAAGAGGTGTAAACTGTGATTATGCTATCCGAAAATTGCTAGAAAAAGAACTCATTACCATAACAGGTCGTTCTACTGATGTAGGGCGCCCCTTGCTCTATGCTACCAGCGAAAAGTTTATGCAGCACTTTGGTCTTAAGTCCATCAAAGAGCTTCCAAAACTCAAAGAATTTAAACATGAAGACAATGAAATTGGAGATGTTGTTGAGGAATAAATAATCAAAAACAATTATAAAATCATGGCAAAAGAAACTTCTCCTACACGACATTATAGCATTGTTAATGCTATTGTTGTTGGTCTTGTTTGTGGCACACTCGCTTTATTAATTGGCTACCTGATTTACGAAGGCAAGATTAAACATGATTTTGATGTTTTGTTTCCATATGCAGCTGTAGGTGTTATGATTAGCTTACTCAATTTCAAACCATTATCTAAATTGGCACTTATCTTACTGCCTCCTGTTTATGCATTAAGTGGCTTTGGAATTGTTTTGGGACCTATTTTGATGGCTTATTTAGGTTGGGAAAAAGACAGTGTTAGCGATGCCTTGGCTTTAATCATTGAAAATGTTCCATTTTTTATCGTTGCCTCCATTTTATACAACTGGTATAGCTCCTTAGCTGGCAAGAAAAAATTCCTAGTTTATGCTGCCTTTGCTACAACAACCGTTGTTGTTAGTATGCTTATTTTTGGAGATAAGTATCCTGTATGGATTGTGCAGGGCTGCTACTTAGGTTGGGGGGCTTTCTTATTCAGCTTATTGCACTTGAAACACCCCATTTAAGCGAATTGGTTACAAGCAAGAAGTGCCTCCAGTCCCTTTTAGACACTGAACGCACTTCTTATTTATAATAGAATTTTATTTTACTCTACAGTGTATTCTATTTCCTCAACTTTAGGCTTACGAAAAACAACCGTACCATCAAATACATCTAAGATCGCTTTGCTATTGGGCGTTATATCTCCTAACAAAAGAGCATCAGAAAGCTTGTTTAATACCCTACGTTGAATGACTCTTTTTAGAGGACGAGCTCCAAATTCGGGATGGAAACCTTCTTTTGCCAACCAATCCATTACATGTTCTGTAAAGTCCAATTGAATTCCTTGTTCTACCATCAATTCTCGCAAATGATTCAATTGTAATTTAGTGATGGTCAGAATATCTTTTCTAGACAATGGTCGGAACATGACCACTTCATCAATTCGGTTAAGAAACTCTGGGCGAACAGATTGCTTTAACACTTCAAAAACCATATTTTGAGTTTTTTCAATGTTTTCCTCCTTATTCTCTTCCGTCATTTTTTCAAAATTCTCTTGAATAATATCCGATCCAATGTTGGAAGTCATAATGATAATCGAATTTTTAAAATTGACAACCCGTCCTTTATTATCTGTCAATCGACCATCTTCCAACACCTGCAACAAGATGTTAAACACGTCGGGATGAGCTTTTTCAATTTCATCCAACAAAACAACAGAATAAGGCTTGCGGCGTACGGCTTCTGTCAATTGCCCCCCTTCATCATAACCTACATATCCTGGAGGCGCACCAACTAGACGACTAACAGAGTGTCTTTCTTGATATTCACTCATATCAATACGCGTCATTAGGTTTTCATCATCAAATAGATACTCTGCCAATGCTTTGGCCAACTCCGTTTTTCCGACCCCTGTTGTACCAAGGAAAAGAAACGAACCAATTGGGCGATTCTTATTAGACAATCCTGTGCGGCTTCTGCGAATAGCATAAGCCACAGCCTCTACCGCTTCATCTTGCCCAACGACACGTTGGTGCAGTTCTTTCTCCAAATGAATTAATTTCTCTTTTTCACTTTGCAACATTCTCGTCACAGGGATTCCTGTCCATTTTGCTACAATGGCAGCAATGTCTTCTGCATCTACTTCTTCCTTGACAAGGAGATTGCCTTTTTCTTGCATTTTTTGCATTTGCTCATTCATAGCTCCCAATTGTTGTTCCAATTCAGGAATACGCCCGTATCGAATTTCCGCAGCCTTACCATAATCACTTTCTCGCTCTGCACGACTACCAGCTAGTTTGAGCTCCTCAATTTCCTCCTTCAACTTTTGGACACCCAATACCACTTCTTTTTCAGCTTCCCACTGCGCTTTTATTTGATTACGTTGATCTTCCAAGTTTGCCAATTGCTCATTGATGAGTTTGACTTTTTCCTTATCTTTTTCTCTCTTCATCGCCTCTCGTTCAATTTCCAATTGGCGAATTTTTCGTTCGGCTTCATCCAATTCTTCTGGCATAGAGTTCATTTCTAAACGCAATCTTGCTGCCGCCTCATCAATCAAATCAATCGCCTTATCAGGCAAATGACGATCGGTAATATATCGGTTAGATAACTGAACCGCCGATACAATTGCCCCATCCGTAATATTGATTTTGTGGTACGTTTCGTAACGCTCTTTCAACCCACGAAGAATTGATATAGCATTTTCCTCGCTAGGCTCATCCACCACCACCATTTGGAAACGACGCTCTAGTGCTTTATCTTTCTCAAAATACTTTTGATATTCATCCAAAGTAGTTGCTCCGATAGCTCTCAACTCCCCTCGTGCCAATGCAGGTTTCAAAATATTGGCGGCATCCATAGCCCCCTGAGTTTTACCAGCGCCAATTAGTGTGTGAATTTCATCAATGAATAAAAAGATATCTCCTTCAGCACTAATTACCTCGTTAACAACGGCTTTAAGCCTTTCTTCAAACTCTCCCTGGTACTTCGCACCAGCAATCAAAGCTCCCATATCCAGTGCATATATTTCTTTGCTGCGCAAATCTTCAGGAACATCACCTTCTACAATTCTATGCGCCAATCCTTCTATAATAGCCGTCTTACCAACTCCAGGTGCCCCAACTAAAATGGGATTATTTTTGGTTCGGCGAGCTAAAATATGCAAAACTCTACGAATTTCTTCATCTCGACCAATGACTGGATCTAGCTTGCCACCCCGAGCTCGTTCATTCAAATTAATCGCATATTTGCCCAAGGCATTATAACTATTTTCAGCACTAGAAGTTGTTACCTTGCTTCCTTTTCTCAAATCTTTGATAGCAGCAATCATACCTTTTTCGGTGACACCATTATCTTTGAGCAATTGAGATACTTGATCTTTAGTTTTTAAAATACTCAGTAAAATATGCTCTATAGAGACATATTCATCTCCAAATTCTTTGAGAAATGAATGCGCTTTTTGAAGCACCTCACTTGCCCCACGAGATAAATACTGGTTCCCACCACTAACTTTTGGATACGATTGTATAACGCTTCCTATTGCTTGCTTAATTAAGTTTAGATTACTCCCTAATTTATTAAAAACATAAGGCGTAACGTTTTCGTCAGTCTCCAAGATTGCTTTCATCAAGTGAGCAGGCTCAATTGCCTGATGTTCATACTCTGTAGCAAGTTGTTGTGCTCGTTGTATAGCTTCCTGAGACTTTATAGTGAATTTTTCTAGATTCATTGTTTTCTAATTTTCATTTTAAAGTTATTGCTTCAAGTATTTTATTAATGTGTTGGCTCTATGTTATTAACATTAAAAATCTTGAGAAGGTTGATCGAAAATATTTTTCATGAGTATTGATACATTAACCTTCGCCTTAGACTATTCAAGTCGTGTGCCACTCAAAAACAACAGACATTTTGTCACAAAAGCACAAACAAATAATGACATTTTGTCTAAAAAATTACATTTACTGTCTCATGCTACTATATTTCCTAATAAATCCCACTTTCTAGCTAGTCTATAAAACATAGGAGTTAGCTACGCTGCTAACTATTGTAAAACAGCAATAGCCCACTAAATACTTTAGTGAGCTATTGCCATACAAATCGTCCATTGACGATGTCTATTATAAAATGATTGCTTTAATCAATTCTTATAGTGCCTGTTCTAAGATAGATAACTTGGTTTTCCCTAATTTAGACGCAGCATAATCCTCTGTTATCTCAAAGGTCTCCACTCCTTCTTGAGAAGGCATTTCAAACATTGCATCCGTCATAATTGCCTCGCATATAGAACGCAACCCTCTTGCTCCTAAACTATATTCTACTGTTTTGTTGACAATCAAGTCCAACGCTTCATCCGAGAACACCAAATCAATGCCTTCCATATCAAACAGTCGCTTATATTGCTTCATCAACGCATTTTTAGGTTCTGTCAAAATTCGACGCAATGCCGATTTATCCAAAGGATCTAAATGTGTCAACACAGGCATACGACCCAACAATTCTGGGATCAAACCAAAAGATTTCAAATCTTGATGAGACACATATTGCAATAGATTCTCTGTATCGACTTCCTCTTCTGCATTACCTCTAAATCCAATTACTTGCGTGTTAATACGCTTTGCAATTTGTTTTTCGATACCAGCAAAAGCTCCTCCACAAATAAACAGAATATTTTTGGTATTTACTTTTACTAATTTTTGTTCGGGGTGTTTGCGTCCCCCTTGTGGCGGTACTAAAATATCGGTTCCTTCCAACATTTTAAGCAAAGCTTGTTGTACTCCTTCTCCAGAAACATCTCTGGTAATCGAAGGATTGTCATTTTTACGAGCAACTTTATCAATTTCGTCAATATACACAATACCTCGTTCTGCTGCGGCAACATCATAGTCACAAGCTTGCAAAAGGCGAGTCAGCATACTCTCTACATCTTCACCAACGTAACCAGCCTCTGTAAATACAGTAGCATCTACAATCGTAAAAGGAACGTTTAATAAACGGGCTATGGTGCGAGCCAACAACGTCTTTCCCGTTCCTGTTCGTCCAACCATTACTACATTTGATTTTTCAATCTCTACATCGTCCTCTTCTTTTTCTTCTATTTGCTGCATAATTCGTTTATAATGATTATAAACAGCAACAGCTAAAATCTTTTTGCTATCGTCCTGACCAATAACATACTCGTCTAAACGCTCTTTAATTTGCATTGGCTTCAGCATCGTAATGTCTTTGCCATCAATAGGATTCACTTGTGCCAAATCTCCATCTTGTTCAAACGGCATAATTTCATCCTCAATGATTGCCTTTGCTTGTTCTACACAAGATTCACAAATATAGGCATCTACACCCGAAATTAAAATTAGTGCTTGGTCTTTGGGCTTGTGACAAAAAGAACATTTTGCTCCTGGCTTCGTCATTCTTAATTGGTTTTATTCTACTTGTAATGATGGACTTACAATTGCACCTTTTTAACAATCTGTCTAATCCATTCTAATTTTCAATTGAGCTGCAAATATACATTTATTCTAAAAAAGAACCAAGTTGAACGAGCAAAACCCATTCAACTTGGTCGTATACTGATCATCTTAAGTTATTTTGGTTCTTTTTTTTACATTTTATATGAAAAATGTAAAAAAAAGAGAGCAACAAAGTTTTATTTTTTGCGAGCCAAAACCTCATCGACTAGCCCATAGGCTTTTGCTTCTTCAGAAGTCATCCAGTTGTCACGCTCACAATCTTCTTGAATTTTATCATAAGGTTGTCCAGTGTGATGTGCCAAAATATCGTACAACTCTTTTTGAAGTTTTTTGATCAACTTGTAAGAGATTTCCATATCTGTCACTTGCCCTTGCATTCCACCCAATGGCTGGTGAATCATAACGCGGCTATGTGGCAAACAGCTACGTTTTCCTTCTGCTCCTGCACAAAGCAATACCGCTCCCATAGAAGCAGCCAAACCAGTACAAATAGTTCCAACATCAGGCGTAACGTATTGCATTGTATCATAAATACCTTGACCAGCAATAACAGAACCACCAGGACTATTAACAAAAATTTGAATATCACGCTTAGGATCTGTAGACTCTAAGAACAACAATTGAGCTTGTACAATATTAGCTACGTAATCATTAATTCCTTGTCCCAAGAAAATAATTCTATCCATCATCAAGCGAGAAAATACATCCATAGAGGCTACATTCAACTGACGCTCTTCAATGATATAAGGTGTTAAACCAGTTATGTTAGGCATTCCCATATTCATTGCTTGCTGTGCTGTTTTCTCAGCATATGTATCTACGTGCATTCCCGTCATTCCCATATGCTTAACAGCATACTTTCTAAATTCACTTTTATTAAACATGTTCGTTTTATTTTGGTTTTATTAATTGTATAAGAGTAGGCACAAGGCTGCTCTAATATATACGGTTTTATTTTGGTTTCCTAATTTTTAAAGCTTGTATTTTACATCAATTTTCATCAAGCAAGTGCCTTAAAAAATCATTAGAAAAACCATTTTCATTTTGATAATTTTCCAAAAGAGTTACCAACTCTAAATGCCCTAGTTTTGTCAATCGGTGATTCAAGCAATATGCACCAACTAAGCTCCACAGCCTTCTTTTATCAAACGCAATTTTTAATACTTTCATGCTTCTAATCAATCAAATGCTTGGACATATCTATAAAATCAGGCTTGTCAAAATCAATATCTCTCAACAAGGTAGCCAATTCATTGTATGAGATTGCCAAGTTTTTGGTTTGAAGTACCATAGGTGTTCCTTGTAGTATTGTTTTGAGGCGCTGAAAAGCTCTCTTTATCAATCTTTTTTCTTTTTGAACAACTGCATGAGGATTTTTTAAAAAGATAGCAATTGTCTTCACCAACAACAACCGTTTGGTTTTAATAGAATCTATCTCATCCCAAGTAACACGCCCTAGACTATACCAATGAATATTATCTACGATTCCACTTTTGTCAATAATTAGAGCAGGTCTTTTTCCCGTTAGTTCTTGCCATCCCCTTCGAGCATTGATTAACAATACAATTCCAATTGGTAATGATATGATTAAGATGCTTGCATCCAACCAAAAGGGCCAACTACTGATAATTATTAAATAAAACAGGTTAATAAAAACTACCAGACCTGAACGCCATTTGCCAAAGTTAACAGTAATTGTTTCCATTTTGTTTATAGTAGTTTAACAACAGTCAATTTTATGCCAGTCTATCTAAAATGCCAATATAGCGCAAAACAGGTAATTCTGGCAGTTACTGATAACATTAGCCCTTTCAAACCACGCAGTAGCAGCGAACCGAGCGATGTGAGCTCACGACCGTAGGGAGCTACCACGAAGTAGCACCACAGATAGCTAACTACTATTATATAGTATAGCGATTTTACTCTCGAAGCAATTTGCGCAAGTAATTTTTAAACGTGATCTGCTCATATTTCTTCATCTCAAATGCCTTGGTCTTATATTCAGGGATTATTTGTTTTAATTCTTTTAAATCCTGCTCTAGTTCTCGATAAGCTTTTTGAACTTTGGGGTGTTTGCTCTTCTTATTATAAGTATGCAATTTAGCTTCCAAATCCTTTATATCTCTAGTAACTTTATCCGCTCTATATTCACAATCTTTGATAATAGACTCATACAAAGCCTTATAATCTTTTAACACCTCTTCCTCTTCTTGTTCATAAGCTGTCTCCAATTCGGTCACATATTCAGTAACCGTTTCATATTGCTCTTGTAGATTGGCAAAGGGCTGTCCCAACACGATCTTTTGAGTTTCAATTTTCACTTTTTCTAACTCACCCCGTTTAAAACGATCTAAGTTTTTTAACTCTATTCGTTTTTTTTCTTCCAAAGCTTTTACCTTTTGTCGGTACTCTTTTTTCAAAAGCGCTTTTTCTTGGTCTAAGATGCTCAACTGATGCTTCGTTTCATCATGCCAATGCTTCAAATTATTTAAAATCAATTTAGAATCTCTAAAATATTTAATATTAAATTTCTGACCATTTTTGAGTGTTATTTCACCTGTCCTAGAATTGATGTTATAAATTTGCAAAATAGAAGATAGCTTAAGTTCTTCAAATTCTTCTTTCAATTCGTCCTTAACCCCTTCTGCAACATTTCGTTTGCCTTTCCACAATCGAGACCAATGATTTTCAATAAAAGTATCTTCCCGAATGTCTTGATACAATAATTTTATTTTTGCCTCTTGTTCATTGTACAAAGCCGTTAATTTAGCGCCAATCAAATCACTAATTTTCAACTTCTTATCCTTTACCAAATTATCCACAGCTATTTTTCCTTCTTTCATAAAAGGATGATTCTCTTGAATAGGTTGATCCTTCACCAATTCATCGACTGCCTTTTTGTGCGCATTATGAATAGCGATTCTAATTTTAGCCAAATTATTATAATGTCCATCTTCTACTCGAGCAATGGCACGATGTTCTTTGGCTTTAGAGACATATTTTTCATTTAAATAATGATACTGCTCTAATGCTTTTTGTTCTAATTCCTTTACTTGGGTATCTTTTTCTTTTAAATAAGTTTTTAAACCCTCTATTTTTGTTTTGACCTCTTCTACCAAACGCTCTATCTTAGGAATAACCCAACGCACACTTTTCTTAAATTTTTTCCGACTTTGACGCAATCGCAGGTTTTGTCGATAGTATTTACGTTGTACTTGCGCTAAATTCTCCTTGATGCGTTGTGCCTGACGAAAAGCACCATCCGTTTTGAAATTTTTCTTAGTTCGATGCAACAAATAAAGACAAAATAGAAACCCTCCAAAAGGAGTTGTAATAATTGAAATCATTACAATCGCAATCATAAATGCTATCTTTTCTCCTTTTTTAAGGCTCTGCACTTGAAAATCTTTCAATTCATGTTGCTGAGGAGTTCGCACTTTAGGATTGGGCAATCTATTATTTTTATGCAACTCCACTAGTTTCGCTGCTGGTGTTGCATATCCAGGCACATCGATTCTCGAAGAAGGCAAAGGAAATCTTGGTTTGGAAGCATAAAAACCTCCTCCTAAAATATGCCCATAGCGCTTGTAAGCCGTTTCATCGTCCAAAGACAACAAAATAGCAGCGCACCACTCCTCTGCACTAGGACGCATTTCTGGATTCTCATGCCCATCAACAAAACAACGGAAAAACAAGTCTTGCAAGCTTTGATCTAATTTGTAAAAAGCCTTATGTGGAGGTGGAATGATTTTAAACGAAGACTTTTTAGCAGGATGATGGACAAATAAGCCATGCTTAATTTTGTCGTGCAAGGTTGTTAATTGCTCATAAGGTGCGCCAGAACTTGCTGCAAAAGGATGAATCCCAAAAAGCAATTTATATAAAATTACTCCCAACCCAAATCGATCCCATGCTTCTCTTTCTGTGGCATCATAATCCAATAATTTATAATGCTCAGGGGGTGTATATTCTGGCGTGGCGACAGGAGCATCAAACAGACTTTTGCCTGACTCTACTACCTCTACCGAATCGGTATCCACAATAGAAACCAAACCATTCGTTTGAATAACGATGTTATCAGGTTTCATATCTACCAAAACATAGCGTTCTATAGAATGCACTTGATGAATAGCAGCACAGATATTAAAGGATAATTTCAAGCGCATTTCCAAAGCTTTGGGCGATTGTTTAAAGTCAAAACGCTTCCACTCTTGCCGCAATTTTCGAGGTATCTTAGGAGTACAAAGTATTTCTAATTTTTCTCCCTCGGTGTAGGGCATTATAAAACCTACAAACTTTTTTTTATCGTACAAAGCATCTTTAACCCAAATAACCGAATTGTGCGCTCCTGCATTCTCTTTGGATTGTATTGGGGGATAGGTTGCTAAGTAATTAATTTTTTCCTCTCGTATGGACGTTAGTTTGTGTAGATGGTACAGCTTGGCAACGTACTTTCTGAATTCTTTGGGCGCTGTTATATTGTATAAATTCCCCTCTCCTCCTCCTGCAAAAGGTTTTGTCGAAAGAGTAATCCAAACACCGCTTTTTTCTAATTTATATCGTTTTGCCACAAAAAAAAGAAATTAATTAATAATGATCGTTTGTTGCATGAGTTAGCGGTCGCTAAGTAATCGTTCAGAATATTGCAAAAACAACATTACTCGATAAGGAACCAGCAACTTCTATGTAAAAGCAGCATCCGCATCACCATCTTGAATTACAAAATCTGGAGTTGCCGCCAATTGCTCTCCCAGAACTTTGCCTATAATATAGTGTCGTTTGAAAGTTCTTTTCTTAAAAAAGGGAGATTGCTTTTCTTGAATCGCCTTAACCAAAGCAGGATGAAAAACGGTTAACATATCCAACTTGGCTGCCAACATGTGCTCATAAACAACGCTTAAAACTTGTTCCTCTGCGCCATTTAGCAAGTAAGCATAAGGTATCTTCATATTTCCACCCCGAATACTTACAATCAAAAAACCAAGCATATTAAAAGCTCGATCATATACCTTTATGTTTAAAAATGCAAAGGAACTATCTGTCGCAGAAAAGTGATACCGTTTGGCGTTGTGATCCTTTAAGTTAGACGATAACAACCAAGGGTTCTTAACCAACCATGTCAAATCGGTTCGACTTCGATTCATTAATTCATTGGCTTTATTTTTTTGAATAAACGCCCAAGCTTCATCATCTATTTCTGATAGATATTCAAACGAAATTCCTTGAGATGCTAAAGTAGTATTTTGATACCACTTTAAACGCAAAGCATTAAACAGATTAAACACACCATCCATACAACTCAAAAAAGGTTTCCATTTGTTCCATTTGTGCTCTTTTTTTGGAAGAAGGTAGGCTAAATTTAGACGAAGATAGCCCCGTACTCCTTGAGGCTTTGCCAAATCTAAGAACTGTTCTGTTCGATTGTACAACCCATGTGCTGCTGGCGTAAACTCTGTCACCAATATCTTGTAATCCCAAGCTTCAAAAACAGTTTGAATTAATTTTTTAGCAATGCCCTTTCCCCTCATGATTGGGTTCACCCACATACAACTCAACCAGCCTACATGTTCTATACCTGTAGAAAAATGCAAATCATCTGCAAAAACGCCCAAGTAAGCGACCATTTCACCTTTCTCATAAATCAAAACCAACACCAAATCATTGGGCTTAACACGAGGATTTCGGATATGCGATAGCGCTCTGTGTTTGCTAATCGCAATATATTTTGCTGCTTTATATTCTGGTGAATCTATATAGCTTTGCAATTGATGTTGTCGAATTTCTCGTATTTCCATAGTTTTTTACCTCCAAATGGTTTGTTCAAATATAAACTATAACTTACAAAAATCAAGTATTTAAATGTTTATTTTAGTTTTTGAAAAACAAAGATGCCCCTTTGAGATATGATTTTCGTGGCAAGTACTTTTTTTTTAGTTTACAACTAAAACTTAGTCTTATTTGCGAGCAATTATTCAAAGAGATTTTTTAACTTTATTTAGCTTATTGATCGATTAATTTTTCTTTAAGTTATTCCCTATTCCATTGAGCTATTGACACTCTGAACATCAATATACTAAGTCTTATTTTTTTATTAACCTGCTTTAACAATACTGTTGATAATCAACAGTATACCCAAAACACAACTAATCACAAAACAATGATTATCAAACAAATGAAAGACATTTTTTTACTAAAAAATTAAAAATAAGTGGGCGATTATAAGTAATAAGAATACAGCTAAATTCATTTTGTAAATAATTTGTTAAAAGACTTGACTTAATATAACTTTTTTGATACATTTGACAAAAATTAAACGCATACTAAAAATATATTCATCACCTAATTAAACACATCATGACATTTTCAAGAAATGCATTTTACTTTAACAAGAAAAAAGTAGTGGATTTTGATATAGAAAAAGGTATCGAAAATCCAGATTTAGCGTATCGTTTTCGTACAGAATATGATGGTCCAGAAGATGAGGTCAAAAATATGCTAACCGCTTTTTTGAATGACCCTAAACTGGGAGAAATAGACAGCTTTGTCATTGGATATTGGGGACCTGAGCACGATGACTCTCCCAAATCTATTCTTCAATTATTGGTTGACAATAAAGATAAATTGCAGCACATCAAAGGCATCTTTACAGGAGACATTACCTATGAAGAAAATGAAGTTTCTTGGATTGAAAACTGTAATCATGGCCCTCTTTTAGCTGCCTTACCTAACTTAGAGTTTTATCAAGTTCGTGGTGGCAACGGCTTGAGTTTTGGAGACATCAATCATCCCAACTTAAAGAAATTAGTCATTCAAACAGGGGGATTAGACAAATCTGTTTATGCTGAGTTATCAAAAGCTAATTTGCCGGCTTTAGAACATTTAGAATTATGGCTAGGTTCTGATTATTATGGCTTCAATGCTACTCCCGAAGAAGTTGCAATTGCTTATCGAGGAGCTGAAGGCAAAACCAACCACCTACCTTCTCTAAAATATCTAGGTCTTAGAAATAGTGAAATTGCGAACGAATTGGCTCAACTCATGAAAGGAGATCCTATTTTAGATCGTATTGAGACATTGGATTTTTCTAGAGGAATAATTGATGATAGAGGTGCAGAAGCATTGGTGGATAATCCTGCTATCAAAAACCTAAAAAAACTAGATTTGCATCACAACTTTATTTCGGATGAATGGGCAGAAAAATTAGAAGATTTGGGAATTAAGGTAGACCTAAAAGAAAGGGAACCTGACGCAGACGAGGACGATCGCTATATTTCTGTATCAGAGTAATTGGATCCATTATACACATGCAATTTACGCTAATCGGGAATCCTGAAAATAGACGTTGTCAATACTTCTTAGAGGCAGTAAAATCCCAAGGTTTTACTGCCCCTTTTGTTGTCTCTTATTTAGATGTTTTACAACAAAAGGTAGATTTACATCCTATACTCGCTCAGACCAACTATTTGAGAATTGAATCCCCTGGTGAAAATTGGGCGGTTCACTGTGCTTTTTTAAAGCTAGGTGCCCATCATCCTGATTTAAGAAATGCCGATTCTATTGATTTGGAATCTGTTGATCAATTGCCTTTTGAAAAAGGACGCATACAGTTTTTGAAACAACACCATCTTGGTTTTGTCACTTTTCTAAATCAATTGCAACAAAAAATTGATCTATATCCTACGGTTCAATTAATTAACAGCATTGAAGGCATTCAACTGATGTTTGATAAAACAAGTTGTCACCAACATTTTGTAGAACATAACATTACTGTTGCGCCAGCTTTATACCATATTAAAAATTATGATGATTTGCTTACTCAAATGCGACAACAACAATGGAGAAGCGTGTTTATCAAACCGATTCATGGTTCTTCTGCATCAGGAGTCATTGCCTTTAGAATTAAAGGAAGTAAAGTACAAGCAATCACTTCTGTAGAGCTGGTTCAAAATGCCACTTCTGCCAAATTATTTAATTCACTAAAAATTCGCACCTACAACAACTCTAAAGAAATTGCCTATTTGGTCAATACTTTAGCCAAAGAAGGGATACTCGTTGAACAATGGATTCCCAAAGCATCTGTAGAAGGAGGCACCTTTGATTTAAGAATGGTTGTTATCGGTGGGAAAACCAAACAAGTAGTAGTGCGACAAAGTCAATCTCCTATGACCAATTTACATTTGGGCAATCAGAGAGGCAGCATTCAAGAAGTCAAGCGCATTATTGGCTTCGATAAATGGCAACAAATGAGCCATTTAGCAGAGAAAGCGGTTGCTACTTTACCCAACACAACTTATGCAGGAATGGATGTCATGATTTCTAATACCTTAAAAAAAAGTTATATCTTAGAAGCCAATGCATTTGGAGATTTATTACCCAATGTATTGATCAACAATATGGATACCTACACAAGTACTATAAACTATATAAAAGAAAAAGAGTATGCTTGATGGGATAAGCACAATATACTTTGACCTAGACAATACTTTAATTGATCGAAATGCTGCTTTTTTGGCTTGTATGCAACAGTTTTTTGATGAAAACATGCCCAACTACTATTTCAATAATGAAGCTTTTGAAATAGAAAATGTCGATCAATCTGGATATACACCTCGAGAAGAATTCGTCGAATGGTTCATTCATTATTACCAGCCTCAAGGTTGGGACGAAACAAGTTTTTGGAACTATGTACACGCTAATATCAGCAGTTATGTGCCACCAATAACTCCAGCTTTAAGAGAATTGCTATACAAGTTAAAACAACAGTATAGAATCGGAATCTTAACCAATGGCTCCATCAGTAATCAAAGCCGAAAAATTCGCAATGCTCAATTAGATTCTATTTTTTCTACAGAAACCATTCACATTGCTCAACAATATCATTTATCTAAACCAGATACACAGTTATTTGAATTAATATTAGAACAATGGAAACTGGAACCGCAACATCTATTATATGTAGGTGATGATCCTATTAATGATATAAAGGGTGCCGCAAAAGTAGGCATCAAAACGGCTTGGGTCAGCCACAAAAGAGAATGGATATACAAGATAAAACCAGATATAACGATAGAGCATATTCTTGAGTTTAATACTCTGTAAACCCAATTAATTATCTGCTAGTTACTACTAAAAAACAGTACACTAACAATCAATTGTACAATACTCGTAAAGTAATGTGCATTGGCATAAATTTCCAAAGTTTAATCTTAAAATTTTTCCTGCATGCTGCATAATATGAACGAAATTATCACCGACAGTGATCTCGTTTTTATAACTTTAGATACTCTACGCTATGATGTTGCTCAAACGCTTTGGGTGCAAGGCAAATTGCCTAATTTTTCTAAGTGGCTTTCTCCCAAAGGCTGGGAACAACGGCATACGCCAGGAAGTTTTACTTATGCTGCTCACCATGCCTTTTTTGCTGGTTTTTTGCCAACTCCTATTGAAACTCCTAAGCAACCTCGTCTCTTTGCAACAAGATTTGAAGGTAGCGAAACGGCTGTTGCAGAGACTTGCACCTTTGATGCCCCTAATATTGTTAAAGGACTACAACAAAAAGGATTTAAGACGATTTGCATAGGTGGCGTTGGCTTTTTCAACAAACAAACTCCATTAAGTAATGTTTTTCCAGACTTATTTGAAGAGAGCTATTGGGAAGAATCATTCGGAGTAACCAACAAGGATTCTACGCAAGTTCAATTTGAAAAAGCAGCTGACTTGCTTAATCAGACGGTTAGCCCTGTTTTCTTATTTATTAATATTTCTGCCATTCATCAGCCCAATTGCTTTTATTTGGATGATAACTTGCAAGACACCATTGAAAGTCATGCGGCTGCTTTGGAATATGTAGATAGCCAATTACCAATATTAATGAACGCACTCCATAAACGCCGCCAACAAAGTTTTGTCATTTGTTCTGCGGATCATGGCACTACTTATGGAGAAGACGGCTACATAGGGCATCGAATTGGGCACTCTAACGTTTGGACTGTTCCTTACTTAGAGGTTTTGTTAAAAAAATAATACTTCATTAGACATTATCACCTATATATTCATACCACACAATGGCAAAATTACAATCTATCATAAATGATAATTTTTTTCAAGGTTATGCTTATTCCTACCCTCACAAATCTAGTTATAGACCTTTTGAGAATCCACTTTCTTTAAAGGAGGTTTGGAGTGAAGAAAACAAAGAGCGACTTTTTTTGTATGTGCACGTTCCATTTTGTGAAATGCGTTGTGGTTTTTGCAACTTGTTCACTATTGCCAATCCCAAAGAGACCCACGAAAGTCCTTTTATACAAAGCTTAGAACGCCAAGCTACAGAAGTAAAGGCAGCCTTGGGAGATGCCAATTTTAATCGATTGGCTATTGGTGGGGGCACACCTACCTTTTTGAGTACAACAGACTTAGAGCGTTTGTTTTTTATCCTTGAAGACATCATGGGAGCAGATCTACTTTCTATTCCTAGTTCTGTGGAAATGTCTCCCAAAACTGCCAGTGTCGAAAAATTAGCTTTATTAAAAGAAAAAGGGACTACTAGAGCTAGTATTGGTGTTCAAAGTTTTTTGCTAGAAGAAACAAAAGCATTGGGTCGCCCACAACAAACGGCTGAAGTACAACAAGCACTACAAACCATCAAAGATTCGGGAATACCTGAAATGAATATTGATTTAATTTACGGGATGGCAGGACAAACACTTTCTTCGTGGCAATATTCTCTGGAACAAAGCATTGCTTTTCAGCCTGAGGAAATTTTCTTATACCCTTTATATGTACGCCCTCTGACAGGTTTAGGACTCAAAGAAAAAGCTTGGAACGATCACCGTTTAAACTTGTATCGTTTTGGTCGGGATTTTTTATTGTCAAAAGGATACGAACAAGTGACCATGCGTATTTTTAGAAATACGAAAGCCCCTACGATGCCCGCTCCTCCTTACAATAGTCCTGAAGATGGCATGGTAGGTTTGGGAGTTGGTGCCCGTTCTTACACCAAAAAGTTACATTATAGCTCGGAATATGCTGTTGGACGAAAAGGGATCAAAAATATTATCCATAATTACAACGAAAAAACAACAGAAGATTTTCAAAAGGTACTTTATGGCACTCGTCTCTCTTTAGAAGAACAACAGCGACGATATGTAATCAAATCCATTTTAGAAGGGCAACACTTAGATTTTGCAGCATACTATCAATTTTTTGGAACCAATGCCTTGGATGATTTGCCAGAGTTACAGGAATTGTATGCGCTTAATTTGGCTCCAAAAGAAAACCATAAACTGCAACTCAACCAAACTGGCTTAGAACTCTCTGATGTCATTGGTCCTTGGCTGTATTCTGATCAAGTTTGTACGATGATGCAAGGATTTGAATTGGCTTAACCTTAAGCAAAAGCCCTACATTCGGTTCAAAATATAATTAAAACGAACGCTGCTTTTTTATCTAAGTAAGTGGGCATAAAAAGTTATAGCAAAAAAATAGCCTTATTTTTATAGAATTTTTTTCTGAACGATTACTTAATATATATTAGACTACTTACTAAACTCTTGCCTTAAATATTATTATTATGAATCATTGGTCGATTTTATACCGTGGTCCCCTATCGAGCTGCAACTATGGGTGCAGCTACTGCCCATTTGCAAAAACTAAAAACACTAGAGCAGAACTAGCAGATGATGCGCAACGTTTACAAAATTTTGTCCAGTGGGTCAAAGGGCGTTCGGAACAAATAAGCATCTTATTTACTCCTTGGGGAGAAGGTTTGATTCGAAAATATTACCAAGAGGCAATGACCGAACTAAGTCATTTGCCACACGTAAAAAAAGTAAGTATTCAAACCAATTTATCTTGTACGACCAATTGGATGGATGCTGTTCGTAGAGACTCTTTTGCCTTATGGACGACTTTCCACCCAACTCAAATTAGCCTAGAAAAATTTGTTAACAAATGCAAACAACTAGATGCTTTAAACATTCAATATAGTGTTGGTTTTGTTGCTTTTAAAGAGGATATTGATATTTTGGAACGCTTGAGAGCGAGTATTAACCCTAATCGTTATGTTTGGGCTAATGCCTACAAACGAATTCCTAACTATTATACAGAAGAAGATATTCTTAGAATCGAAAGAACAGACCCACTGTTTCGCTACAATACTATGCATCACCAAAGTTTAGGAAAATCTTGCCAAGCAGGGTGCACTTCTTTTACAGTAGATGGAAATGGAGATGTTCGCAGTTGCCATTTTATTGATACTGTCTTAGGAAATATTTATACACATGAAATAAGAGATTGCCTAACTCCTAAATCTTGTATCAATGCAACTTGTGGCTGCCATATTGGTTATGTGCATTTGGATGAGTTGAATCTATATCATACATATGCTGATGGAATTCTTGAACGAATTCCATCAACATATCGAGAGTAAACTATTCTTCAATAGTTAGGTGGGCTGCTACAAAGTTATTCTATTATTAGAACACAACCGAAACCTGTCGTAGTAAGGTTACGACTTCTTTTCGACCACGCACAACTTCAATTCCATACTGGCGACCAATAGGCGTATCTCCTAGTCCAATTTCTTTGAAGTTTGGCAATTCGATCAACCGAGTAGGTAATTTTTCAATCGGATTATTAAATAAGCGTATTTCTCGTAGAGCGATCAAGTCCCCCAACGATTCTGGCAACAACTGAATATTATTTTCATCTAAATCAATATAATTTAAACTTGATAATTGTCCAATATCATCGGGTAATGTGGTAAGGTGATTGTTGTGCAAATACAAGCGTTTTAGGTTGGATAAAGCCGTAATTACCGAAGGTAAATGCTTGAGTTGATTGTTGGACAGATGCAATTTTCTCAATTTTTTAAAGGCACTCACCCAATTCGGCAAATCTGCCAGTTGATTGTTGGACAACCACAAAATTTCGAGTTTGGTCAACTGTTGCAAACTTGAAGGCAAACTTTCCAACTGATTATTCCTAGCATCCAATTCAACCAAATTGCTAAAAGCACCAATTTCTTCAGGTAAATGTGTAAGATTATTATCCGAAATATCTAGTTTTACCAATCGCTGAATTTGACCTATTGAAACTGGGATAGCGGTCAATTGATTGTACTCCAAACTCAATTCCTCTAAGCCTATTAATTGCCCTATAGAATCGGGCAATACCTGAAAACTATTCTTCCGCAATTCTAGTGTTTTTAGAGCCGTCAAGTTCCCGATATTTTGAGGTAATGTTTCTAGAACATTTTCTTGTAAATCTAGATGCTCCAAACGAGTCAAATTACAAATAGAATCGGGCAGTACCTTCAATACATTTCTACTGAGGATTAATGTTTTTAATTGAGTTAAATAACCCATCCAGTCAGGTAAACGACTAAAGCAACGATCTCGCAAATTTAAGGTTTGAACAGGAAGTGTTGCCATAATTTCCTTGTCATTTGCGGTTGGTTGCCAACCAGAAGGTCTGTATAAGTAATAACTCTGAAAAGCATCTACCACAGAAACCAGCGTTGTCAACTTGTTGCTGTTATGAGTCAATGTACTTACCAAATGCAGCAAAGAAGCATAGCGTTTTTTTAAAGTAGCTTTTGCCGCAGGAGTATCTTCCGCAGCCCTCAGAACGCCTTGGATTGTTCTCAAATGCCACGATTGTTCTATAATCATATAAGCATCTTGAACAAAAGCTCGCTGCAAAGCAACATCGCCTTTCATAATTTGAATAGCAATATCTACGTTGTTTTCATCTCCAGATTGAATTAATGCAAATAAGCTTGCTTTCTCTTGTTTAAATTCGTCAGTCAAAATGATTTTTTTTAGTTTTTAATTAGGTCAATACTCTAGGTACTTTTTTTGAATAGAAGCCAATTCATTATAATTGAGAATGATGAACTAGTTTTGCTCTTTTCAAAGCAGTTTATAGAGTATAGGATAAGATATTCTTATACTCTTTTTATGACAATTTGTTCCATTCTGATGACAAAAACCAAGCCTCTCCTGTCAAAATAACACAAGCCGAGTCTAACAAACTGCACAAATATGACAGAACGACACAAATATAGACTTGGCACAAGACATGATTATAGTGTGCTATAACTTTTAATCTTATTAATCTAAATAAAACAAAACATTTATTATGAGACCAATTAATGATAGAGTCTTGGTAAAACCTGCAGCAGCAGAAGAAACAACTAAAGGTGGTATCATTATACCAGATACTGCTAAAGAAAAGCCACAACGTGGAACTGTGATAGCTGTTGGACCTGGTAAAGAAGACCGAGCAATGACTGTAAAGGTAAACGATGTTGTACTTTATGGCAAATATGCAGGTCAAGAGGTTTCTCACCAAGGAGAAGATTTCTTGATTATGAAAGAAGATGACATCCTTTTGATTCTAGATTAATGCCTCTCGAATCACTTTATAATTTAACATTCAATTATTTCATTACTTCGTAATAACGTCATCAAATTGCTTATCAGCTAAATTATTAACACCCAAAACTTAAAACTGATAATCCATTTGATATTTATTTTACAATTTTGATTTAAGTTCAAAATTATCAACGAAGTATTATTCTTTAAATAAAAAAACTTCATATAAAAATGGCTAAAAATATTAGCTTCAGCACAGACGCTCGCAACAAATTACAAGAAGGAGTAAATGCTCTTGCAGATGCCGTAAAAGTAACTTTGGGACCTAAAGGTCGTAACGTTGTTCTTCAAAAAAGCTTTGGCGCACCACACATCACTAAAGATGGTGTTTCTGTTGCTAGAGAAATCGAATTGGAGGATCCTATTGCCAACATGGGCGCTCAAATGGTAAAAGAGGTAGCTGCTAAAACTGCTGATTTGGCAGGAGACGGTACGACTACAGCTACTGTTTTGGCTCAAGCTATTGTTAATGCTGGATTAAAAAGTGTTGCTGCGGGTGCCAACCCAATGGATTTGAAACGTGGTATTGACAAAGCTGTCAATAAAGTAATCGAGCACTTAAAAGAAAGTTCTGAGATTATTGGTAGTGATATTGAAAAAATCAAACAAGTAGCTACTATTTCTGCTAATGGTGATGCTGAAATTGGATCATTGATCGCAGAAGCAATGGAAGCTGTAACGATCAACGGTGTTATCACAGTAGAAGAGGCAAAAGGTCGTGAAACTTATGTAGAAAAAGTAATTGGTATGCAATTCGATAGAGGCTATTTGTCTCCTTACTTTGTTACCAATCCTGAGTCAATGGATGTAGAATTTGAAAGTCCATATATCTTGATTCACGATAAAAAAATATCTAACATTCAATCTATTGTTCCTGTTCTTGAAAAAGCACATCAAGCAGGTCGCCCATTGTTGATTATCGCAGAAGATGTAGATAGCCAAGCATTGAGCACATTGGTTGTTAACCGTTTGCGTTTGGGCTTAAAAGTAGCTGCTGTTAAAGCTCCTGGTTTTGGTGATCGTCGCAAAGCAATGCTTCAAGATATTGCAATCCTAACAGGTGGTACTCTAATTGCAGAAGAAACAGGACATAGCTTAGAAGCTGTCGAGTTGGAGCACTTAGGAAGCTGTGAGCGTGTCACAATCGACAAAGACAATACGATTATTGTAAATGGTATTGGTGCAAAAGAAAAAGTAGATTCTCGCATTGCAGAGATTACCAACCAAATTAAAACAACTTCTTCTGATTACGATAAAGAAAAGCTTCAAGAGCGTTTGGCTAAATTGTCAGGTGGTGTTGCTGTTCTTTATGTTGGTGCTTCTACTGAAGTAGAGATGAAAGAAAAGAAAGACCGTGTAGACGATGCATTACATGCTACTCGTGCGGCTGTTGAAGAAGGTATTGTTGCAGGTGGTGGTGTTGCGATGGTTCGTGCCATCAAAACATTGGAAAGCTTTAGTGGTGCTAATGATGATGAAAATACTGGTATCAACATTGTACGTATGTCTCTAGAATTACCACTAAGAACAATCGTTAACAATGCAGGATTAGAAGGTTCTGTTGTTGTCATGAAAGTTCGTGAAGGAGAAGGTTCTTTTGGTTTCAATGCTCGTACAGAAAAATTTGAAGACTTGAAAGAAGCTGGTGTTATTGATCCTACTAAAGTATCTCGTGTAGCGATCGAAAATGCAGGTTCTATTGCTAGCTTGATTTTAACGACAGAGTGTGTTGTTAATGATATCCCTTCTGAAAATGCTGCTCCTGCTGGAATGCCAGGTGGGATGCCAGGTGGAATGCCAGGAATGATGTAAAATTGATTTCTTCGGAAATTCATTTAAAATATGCCCTTTCAGCTCTGCTGAAGGGGCTTTTTTTTGTATTGTGTTGTTCTTTCTAATTAGTCATTATTGTTTTTGCTTGTATATCTCAAAAATTAATTGTAATTTGATTTGATTTTTTCTATCAATGCATATCCCCGTTATGTCCAACTTACTGTTACACACACTATAAAAACCATTATTAATATGAATTTCATTGAGGAACTTGGTCAATTGCAAAAAGATATTGCAAAGTATTTAACCATTCACAACAACCCCCATGACACATCCAAACATGATCCTTATGCCAAAAAGCTAATTGCAGCGAATCCTGTTTTAGAAAAAGCAGCTCCCCCTCCTCCCCGAAAGACAATTAATAACTCGGTAGGTAAAAATGGCAAAAACGAATACAATGATGTTAAACTTGTACAAGAACTATTAGGCATCAAAGCCGATGGACATGCAGGACCTAAAACCAATTTAGCCATACGAAAATTTCAACGTAGCTTAGGTTTCAAAAAAACAGATGGTCGCATTGATCCCAAGGGAATTACTTGGCAAAACTTGAGTAAGAGAATTACTTCTAACCCTTCTGAAGAAACTACAACAGATACTGATTCCAATACAGCTCTAGCATCTAAAGCAACCGAAATTAAAGCTTCAGTTGGTAAAAAAGGAACCAATCAACTGGACGATGTTATCCTCGTTCAACAGTTACTGAAGTTAACACCAGATGGTAAATGTGGTCTTAAAACAATCCGTGCCATCAAAGAATTTCAACAAAGTATTGGTCTCCCAAAACCTGATGGTCGAATTGATCCCAATGGTTTTACTTGGAAAAAGTTAAATGCTCAATCCGTACCACCAGACCAAACAACCTCTGGCTCTGCTAAGTCATTAACAGGCTCTGTTGGAAAGAATGGAGACAACCACGTTAATGATGTGAAATTAGTACAACAATTATTGCACGAAAAAGGAGCTCATCTCGATATTGATGGCGATGCTGGTCCTGGAACTATTGAAGCGATTGAAGCTTTTCAAGCTAAACTAGGTGTCGCTAATCCTGATGGTCGAGTTGATCCTAATGGTTTTACTTGGAAAGAATTAAATAAAGTAACTCCTCATGACAATCCTCATGATGAAAAAATGGTTGTTACGACAGGTGATGCTCCACTTCCAGAAGAATTAAGTGTTACCAGTAAAATAAAAAAATCTGTTGGACACAAAGGTACAAACCTTCCAGAAGATGTTCTTCTTGTCAGAAAACTATTGATTAAATTTAATTACAACTTAAAAGAGGATACCACTGTAGATATTCCTCTAGTAAGTGCTATCAAACGATTCCAAAAGGAGTTTGTGGGTAGCTCTAAACCTGATGGCCGCATTGATGCCAATGGCAAAACATGGAATACACTATTAGGCATCGGTCGTATCAGAGGAGGGATCTATGATGTTGCTAAAAAATATGGTATTGAGGTAGCGGTTATCTTAGCAATTCAGGCTGTAGAATCTGGGGGGAATGGATTTTTGCCCGATGGACGTCCTAAGATTTTGTTTGAAGGGCATATCTTTTGGCGAGAACTAAAAAAAGCAGGCAAGAATCCTGCTGCTCTCCAAAAAGGCAACGAGAATATCATTTATCCAAAATGGGTAAAAACAAACTATAAATGGAACGAGAGAGAATATGACCGCCTAGAATTGGCTAAGAAAATTGATAAAACGGCTGCTCTAAAATCTACTTCTTGGGGAGAGTTCCAAATCATGGGCTTTAATTATGCTAGTGCTGGCTACTCAAATGTGGAGTCATTTGTAGAAGCAATGTACCAACCTGGTATTAATCAATTGGGTGGTTTAATGGGATTCTTGAAAGATAACAACTTAATTAGACACGTTCAAGGTCCGTCTAAAAATTGGGCTGCTTTAGCTAAAGGTTACAATGGGCCTGCTTATGCCAAAAATAAATACGACATAAAACTAGCCAATGCTTACAAACGTTTTTCTCAAATCGTTTAAATTGCTCTCTTAAAAAATTCAAAGCCTGCCTAAATCTTTAATGATATTAGGCGGGCTTTAGTTAGTAACTAACAAGTCACTAAACTCCTTCTTTCCTTAGTCAATTAGGAACTCTACTTCGTTTCTTCATCTTTAATTACTTCAAATATGCCTTTATTATTTTTACTCTGTATTTTAATTATTTCCTGTAATAACAAGAGTAATACATCTTCCCCTCCTACAGCATTGCCAACAGCAACTAAAACACCTGTCGTTTTGACTATTGATTCATTTGTTTTGGATAATCATAGTATCCTTAGTCAAGCAACAACCGACTTTAATGCGGATGGATTTGAGGATGCTGTTCTTATTTTGAAAAAAAACAAAGAAGAAGAAACATCTGACTATGCCAACAACAAACCAACATTGCGCCCTTTATTACTTTTGGCAGCAGACTCCACGGGTTCCTTCCATCTCATTGCAAGAAATGACAAAGCTGTCTATTGCGTTGACTGTGGAGGGCAAATGGGAGATCCTTTTAGTGCCTTAATAGCACATGAACAATATGTCTCTATACAGCATTATGGAGGTAGTCAAAACCGTTGGGCTAGACACCTTACCTTCAAATATGACCGTGAAAAAAAGCAGTGGTTTCTTTATAAAGATGCGGAAGAAACATTCAATGCCTCAACGCCTGTAGATACGTCAAACTTATCTGATAAAAATTATTTTAATACGCCTTTGGACTCTTTTAATATTTATCAATAAAATTAAGAACAAATTTCTTTAAATGCAGCTTGAATGGTCGGATATTCAAATTGAAATCCTTCTTCTTCTAAACGTTTGGAGACAACTTTTCGACTTTTAAGCACCAACTCCGTTTGAGTTTGTAAAAATACAGCGCCAATCTCCAACAACGTTTTGGGGATAGGAAGTCCCCACGAACGCCCCAGCTGTTGACGCAATTCTTTCATGAAGGACTTGTTTGTTACAGGATTTGGGGCAGCACAATTAATCACTCCATCAATATGCGCTTGTTCAATTAAAAATTCTACCACACGACTAAAATCATATAGATGCACCCAACTAATAAACTGATTGCCACCTCCTTGGGTTCCTCCTAACCAGAACTTGGAAAGATTTATTAAATATTCCATGGCTCCTCCTGGCTCTTTTCCTATAACAATAGCTGTTCGAAGTGCAATTCTTCGCACCGAATCAACTGGTGCTGCTCTAAACTCTTTTTCCCAAGCCTTACAGATATTCATAGAAAAATCGGTTCCAATCGTTCCATTGTACTCATCGTTGGCAGGTGCCTGCCCTCTCGTATCTTCATAAATCGTAGCAGAGCTAGAGTTAATCCATACTTTTGGTTTTGTTTGAGCTTGTGCAATGGCTTCTCCTAAAATTCTTGTAGAATTTATTCGAGAATCTAAAATCTGTTTTCTGTTAAGCGCATTGTAACGACAATTAACTGTCCGACCAGCCATATTTACAACGACATCAGCTCCATCTATTACCTTTGTCCAATCTCCCAATGTCTTTCCATCCCATTGTTCAAATTGAATACGTCCTATAGCTGCTTTTTTTTGACGAGAGAGCACACACACGTCCCAACCTTTAGCATCAAAATGTCGTGCTAATTCCAAACCTAAAAAACCAGATCCTCCAGGTATAATTAATTGGGGCATTTGTTAGACTTTATCGTTTACAAAAAAACTACTAATCAACAACTTCAATAGTTGGCTGCGCTGCTACTACAACTTAATAGTCGATTATAAATATTGTGGTAATAAATTTTCGTCATTAATCATCGCCAGTAATTTAAGCAGGTTTTCACGCGGTTTAATGCCTTGTTTGATCGCCAATTCAATTTCTTGTTTGATCAATTTTTTCTTTCCCTTTTCAAATAACAAACGTACCAAAACATATAGTTTTATCTCATCGTTGAGACAATAATAATGTTTTTTATAAAACTGGATAGCTTTGGAATAATCAGAAAAATTGGCATGCAAACGATAAATCAATTCTACCAAGTTGTTGTGTCTCTGTTCTTGTTCGTATTCTTCTTCTTCTGTCCATTTTTGCTCAATTGGACTATCACTTCGATTAAACCCATTTGTTTGTAATAAATGAGTAGCCACTTCGAGAGCTTTTTTATAGTTCCGTTCTGTTTTGATGCTCTTAACAAACTGAATAATCAAATCAGAATACAACGTGTATGTATTTAAGGGATTTTCGATGATTAGAGAAATACCTTTGTTAAGCATCTGTTCGTCGTCTCCTATATTTTGCAGTAATTTCAGAATATTCTTATAAAAAACGACTTGTTTAACTCCGATAGATTGAAAAGCATCGTAAGCAGAAAAATACTCGTAAACACAAGATTCACAAATAATTTGATACAATTGGGTCAACAACTCTGCTTGTTTAGGAAAGTTTAACTCTGTTCTATTTTTCTTTGTCAACGCTTTGCCCCAACGCTTTACTTTAGACCGCCATGCTAAGCGTTCTTTCCGAACAATTGTTTTATTGGGATATAGGTAATCTTGGTTTCGAACATCAATGATAAATTGATTGATTTGCTGCTCTAATTCTGCGAGAGAGATGGAAACAATAGGTTTCTTGTTTTTTTTACGCCCCGATGTCTCTATATAGTCATCCAAAGCCATCACTTCCTTTTGTGCTTTAGGTATCAGTTTATAAAATTCAATAGACAAATTCAATAATTTATCCTTGGGCATTTTAGATAAAATATCTCTCAATTCTTTTACTTTCATTACCTATGGTTTGAAGAATAATACAAAGAGTTTTGGGGGTAAACACTACAATCTATTCGCATTTAAGATAAACCTAAAAAAGCAAAAAAGGTTTAAAATTTCACCATTTTTTTTCAATCTTTCTATAAAAATTTGAAGCTCAATATTAAAGTATCTTGACATTTAATTCTAAACATAGCTTTCACAATGCAAGCAGTCCAAAGTTTTGCTCTAAATCCATTTCTTTGGGCTAAAAAAAATAGCAGCACCAATTAATTGATAGTACTGCTATTTTATTCACTTAACCTAAGCTACGCCATGCAACTATTCTTTTATAAACTTTTGAGCTACACGTTCCTTATTATCAAATTCAATAGAAAGTAAGTACAAACCTGCTGGCAGCTGTGCTACTTCATTAATTTCTAGCAATTGATACGACTGTATATCTGCTGTAAAATTATGTAATACATTGCCACTCGCTGCTGTAATTGTGATTTGTGCGGATGTTACTCCGATAGGCAAAGTATTAAATCGAACTTGTAGTTCGTTTTGTACAGGATTTGGATATATAGACACATCCATGTATTCGTCTCTAGTAGAACGCCCTTCAACTGCTTTGATTTGTGAGTAGGTCGTTGTTCCATCAAAGTCTACTTGTCTCAAACGGTAATAAGACACCCCTGTAAAACTATTTTCATCCAAAAGCTGATAATTGGTAACAGAAGTAGTCTGCCCTTTTCCATCTACAAATGTTACAGATTTGAATTCACTTTCAGTCTCTAACATACGTTCGATAAAGAACCCTTGATTATTAATCTCCGTCTCTGTGACCCAATTTAATGCCACCTTATCTGCATTCAGACGTTTTGCCTCAAACTTTGTCAATTCTACGGGTAGATCGGATGTTCCACCAACATTGGCAATCACGAGTTGTGAAAATGAGTTGACATTGTTTGTAGCATTATACCTTACACTTGCATTCGTTCCTGATGTTGCATTATTGGCACCACCTAGAGTAGCTCCCCAAGTAGCTCCAAAAGCATTATCTGAACGTTTAAACAATTGCAAAGGTGAATTGCCTTGCGGTTCTGCTGCATCAGCCGCAGAAATATAACTCATTCGACCAAATGTTAAATCAATCAAAGGATCAAAAGAGGCATTAGAACCATAGTTATTCACCACAAAATACTCATCATCGACATCTCCTCCAATAGTTTCCCAGCCATGTGGTTTTTCAGTTTCTAATCGAGAAACAACAATCTCTCCATTAGGTGTATTGGCATCAAACTGTATGGTAATATCAGTATTCGGCAAATTGTACACTCCTGGTCCTGGAATAAGAATACGATCAAATGCACCTCCTGCTACTGCTACCTCTGAAGGAACATAAGAGGCTCCTGTCATATTTACAGTTGTACCATCATTTGTTCCTACACCATCTTTTACTCCACCAGCTGTTCCTATAGGGTCATCTGTGTTAAACTGATAATAAGAAACTAATCCAATTTCACTACCTTTTAGGGTTAAATGGCGATTTTCACGAAGTTCTTCTTGCGTACGAGCAACATTCCATATACGTACTTCGTCGATACTTCCTTGATAATTTTCACCAGAAGAAGGCAAAGCAATTGTTCCAATTCTAAGGTTTTGATCGGTTGTATTTAAGTTCGTAGCTGTTGGTACAGCCAAATCTAAGACCCCATCTACATAAAAACGCATGGTTGTTCCATCATAAGTAATGGCAACATGATGCCATGCTCCATCATTAATAACAGTCGTACCATTGTAATCATTAAGTTCTCCTACAAAGCCCAATACATTACCACGAACCGCCATACTATTTCTTTGATTATTGCTTCTTCTTCCCCAACTAACAATATTCCCCAAACCTAACTGGGTAGTTTTAATCCAAGCCTCTATTGTTCTAGGAGCATTTCCTGTTGGCAAGTTGGTAGCCGTAGCAGAGTGATCTATAAAATTCGTACCATCAAACTCGTACATATTACCACGTACATCTGAAACTAGAATTTCGGACTCCCGTACGACCATAAACTGTCCTGTTAAACTTATTTTTCCAAACGTTACCGAATTATTAGTTACAGTATTTGCAACTGCAATTTTAGTCCATGCTCCACCAGAATTCATAGGGCGATAATACAAACCATATTTTGCAGGATTCAAACTAATAAATGTATTTGGGGCAAAATTAAACGTATAATCTACGACCAAGTTAGAAGTATTATTCGATCGGTTCACCGTCCACATTGGATTTTGAATCAAATTAGTGGCATTCACCCCTACAATACTATTTGGGATAAACGCTTGATAAGTAACAGTGATCTCTTCTGTTGCAGAATGCTGAAAGAATCTCATGGTAGCATTAGCCGCTACAAAAGTCTGGGTACTTACTCCCGAAGGAACGTTAATCGTTTGGCTATTGGAACTTCTCAAAGCATCGTTTCCAACATTGACATCCGATGCTGCCCAATCTGTAGCTGGATCCATATTCGTTAATGTCCCAGTATTTCCATTCCCTGTTTTATCGGCTAAGGTAGCAGAGCCTACTCCATCATTCATTTGATAATAAGTCAACAAACCGTTTGCACAAGCATCCAAAGTTAAATGCATATTTTCACGGATTTCATTTGCACTACGTGTCGTTGTCCAGATACGAACTTCATCCAGTTGCCCCGAAAATTCTCTGTCCAAATTATTAGCGTCAAAACCTCTCCCCAATACCATGTTAGAGAAGCTCGCAGGCCAGTTCGCATTGACACTATTGACCACCTCTATTCCATTTAGATAAACAATAACTCTACCATTCGTTTGATCTCCAACAATAGCAATGTGGTGCCATTCATCAGGTAAATTACCGCCTAATGGTACAATCGTATATGGATTAAAAGTACCATTACCAGAAACCGAAACATAAAGCAATCCATTGGCAAAATTATTACTAAGCTCTAACCTTACGCCATCATCTGAAGTTCCTGCTCCAGGAAAAGCGGTATGGAATATATTCTCATAATTATTTAGACCATTTGGACGGAACCACGTTTCAATCGTCCAATCTGTAACATTTCCTAAATTACCAATAGCTACATAATCATCAATTCCATCAAAATCTAGCACATCGCCCCGAACAATATCCGCAGGAATAGCTGTGTTGTCCTCTACAACCATAAACTGTCCTGTCAAACTAATATCGCTAAAGGTAACTGATGTTCCACTAACGGTTGATGCTTTTCGTACCAATGTCCAAGCCCCATCACTCCCTGTTGGTCGATTATAAAGATTGAGTTGACAAATATCAACGGTTGTAATTGTTGCAACAGGGAAATTAAATGTTAAGTCCATCGTTTGAGTAGAAAAAGTTGTTGCTTTATCTATCGTCCACATTGGGTTTTGAATGATATTCGATCCCACAATACCTGTTGTTGCATTGGGGGTAAACCTGTGGTAAGTTACGGTAAAATCCTCTGGTACAGAATGTGCTGTAAAATCAATGCTCAAATTAGCTGTAGCAAAATTTTGCGTACTCACACCAGCTCCTACAGCAAGTGTTTGACTGTTAGAAACATTTCCTGCATCATTCCCTATATTAACTCCTGAATTGACCCAATCTGTCGCAGGGTCCATGTTTGTTAATGTACCAGTATTAGAGTTTCCAGAATGATCTGTCAAAGCACTTGAACCTGTTCCATCATTCATTTGATAATAAGCCACCAAGCCCGTTGGACAATCTTCTAAAGTTAGGTGCATATTTTCACGAACTTCTGTTGCCGTACGGGTAGTATTCCATATGCGAACTTCATCCAATAAGACATTGCTAAATCGTCCTAAAATATCTGTACCTATTCTCAAAATTCCATCATTGGTTGCCCCCATACTAGTGGCTGCTGTAAAAACAGAAGCACCATTCATATAAAAAGTCATTAACCCTGTTCCATTGTCATAAGCCCAACAAACATGCGTCCATTCATTGGCAGTAATAGCCGCAGAAGCATTAACGGCAGTTGTTCCATTATAAAAACCCATTGTGTTAGCAGGACTGTTGATGTAGGGTCTGTAGTTGGCATTGTCAGCTATTTCTGTTTTATCCAAAATAGTATGGAATCCAGTAGCTGCATTTCCTTTTATCAATACCCATGCTTCAAACGTAACATCTCCTGTTATGTCCAGAGAAGCATTATCAGCAACGCTCACCAAATCATCGGTACCATCAAAATCTAGTACATCGCCACGAACAAGATCTTTTGTAGGTGGTGTATACGTACCATTAAAAGGACTTCCCATATCTCCTGTTGTCGAAGTCATTACGTTGGGGTCGGCTGTTGCGTTATTATTTTCATAGCCTAATGTTCCCGTTGCAGGATCATTTCCTGTTCGATCTACTCCTGGACTAGCAGCAGATCCCCAGATTCTATTCGTAAAAGTTGGTGCTTCGGTATAATGTGCTGCAATTCCCGTTACATCATCATTTTGATAAGCAACAGACCAAATAACAATATCGTTATTGTCTTTTATAATAATTTCATCCGCACCATTTCCTAAAGTCAAACCGGCTACCTCAATTACATTCGCAGAAGGGCAACCATTCAACCACTGTGCTTCAAAAATTGCTTTATTTCTAGCTAGAATAACATAACCTCCTGCGGGAATAATAAAACTAGTCGTTGTAATAACATCATCGTCTACGCCTTCATCTTCAATTTCCCAATTCTGAATATCAATTGGAGTAGCTCCAAAGTTATGCAGCTCTACCCACTCATCTGTCAAATCATTGGCCAAAGGGTCGGCGATCCATTCTGTAATTGCAACGGATGGTAATATGCCCGTTCCACGTATTGCAAAACTATATGTTCCTTCGTCTGCATCATCATTATTGACAGTAACTGTTGCATTTCGCACCCCACCTGCTGATGGCGTAAATGTTGCTGTAAAAGTAGCTGTAGCCCCTGCTGCCACACTAGCAGGCAATGTAATTCCACCAATTACAAAGTCCCCTGCATCCGCTCCACTTACCACAATACTAGACACATTCAATACCCCTGTTCCTGCTACATTAGAAATGGTAAATGTTCTTACTGTATTTGCACCAGCATTAACGCTCCCAAAATCGGTATCGTCACCAACACTAGGTGTAATATCTCCATTGACAATAGACAAACCATTTCCTAATATATCTATCTCTGGGTTTGCAACGCCAGTACCTTGAACAGCGTATGCATACGTTCCTTCATCGGCATCATTGTTATTAATCGTTACCGTTGCATTCCGAACGCCAGCTGCTCCAGGCGTAAATGTTAGTGTAAATGTTGTAGTCGCTCCAGCAGCTATATTGGCTGGCAATGTAATACCGCTCACTGCAAAATCGCCTGCATTTGCTCCGCTCAAATTAATACTACTTACATCCAAGGCTGCAGTACCACCTGTGTTTGAAATAGTGAATGTTCGCGCTGTATTTCCTCCGACAGTAACGTTTCCAAAGTCCGTATCGTCGCCAGCACTAGGTGTCACGTCACCATCTACAATAGATAAACCATTTCCTAAGACATCTATTTCTGGTGCCCCCGAAGAAACTGTGCTTTGAACATTTCCTGAGAATGTTGTTATTGATGTATTTCCATTACCTCCACATATACCTAAATTATCAACCCAAGTCCCCAAGGTTAAATCTGGTGGATCAGGAAAAGAGGCTGTCGTATTGAAGTATAAAAGATTTGGGAAAGTGCCAGAACCATCATTGTCATATCTGATTTCCCACTGATTAAGTGTCACATTCCAAATTACTCTGTAGGCACAAGACATGCCGCAAAGAGAATTAGGAAATGGATTATTATAAGTATTTCTTATTGTTCCTCCATCATTAGTCGTTCCTGTTTGATTTAAGGTAAAAGGGTAAGGACCTGCTAAAGCCCCAGTGCACCCTGTATACTGAATCTGTCCACTTCCATAGTTCCAAAAACTACAAAGTAGTAATAGTGTAAATAAAATTTGCTTCATAACATTTAGTTTTAATTTGTGTTAATTTGTTGGTCTATAAGTGTCGTTGCTTAAGAGCTACTTTTAATAAGAATAAGGAACATTCCCAAAATGCTTTTTCAGAACAAATCAACAGAAAGGGTTGATGTCTGTTAAACAAAAAAAAAGTTGTTCTGTTCAAGTGATATTTAGCTACATTACTACTAAGTAGACCTGTCCTTTGGCTTTTGTGTGACTTAGACAGGGCTACTCAACAAGCTCAATTGGCAAAAAGCTTGGCTGGTAAAAACACAAAAAAAGCACCTTATACTACATTGGTTATTAAAGCTTAAAAAAGCTATAATTTCAAAAACATCTTACGAACAACCAATGTGGTACTATTTTCATATAAAATAAGGTTCAAACTAATGCCATAAACTTTAAGGCAATTCGTAAACATTCTGTACGCTCCAAGCTTCTGCTTTTGCAGCAAATTTTGGTTTTGTTTCTTTCCATATTTCACCAAAAAAATCAGAGTGTCGGTAATTATTCAAATCTTCCTCACTATCCCAATAACTATGAGAAAAAATAACATTGGGCTGGTGAATATCTTGAACAATTTGAAGATAGGTACAGCCTTCAAAATTTCGAATCCGTTCTTTTCGTTCGTCAACAGCTTTTAAAAAACCTTCTACATATTGTTCTTGAAAAGTCATTTTTACAAATCTAATAATCATTATATTTCTTATTTTTTAATTGTTTCGTATCCTTCAACCCATTCTAGGGCTTATAAAAAAGACATAACTCACTCTCTTTAAGTCTAAAGAACGCTAATTTTCATTATAAAAATAATAAAATGATTATAATAAAACTATAAGCTATGTATAAAATAACAACTTAAGCTTATACTTTTTATTTTTGAATATATGTCGAATACCGAGTATTGCCCTGCTTTTATCTATTAGGTACTATTTTTTTTAACTTTTGAGATGTTAATCCTTGCCATAAAATGGAATGGAACCCATGTGGTACCAAAAAGGAATAGTATAAACAAAAATAACGTGACTATACATCCAACTGGAACAACTTAATTATAGCCTATATAACGCGATTACTCAAAGAAATTGAGGGCAAAATTAAATCATCAATAACTTATTATTTATTTAGATTAGACACTTATCCACTTAGGAATAATTTTTGATAGCAAATCAGTGATTTTTTGAACTCAAAAAAAGCTGTAGTGATGCTTTGGCTACACTATGATAGTCCTTTATTACCTGGTTTAGAAACTGTCCTTATTCCATAGAATTGTTGGTATCTTTGAAGCCTGTCCTATTCCTTAAAGGTCTTAAATCAGTTTATGAGTGTGTCTATGAAGCTATTTTTTTGAGTTTTATTAAGTTGAAAATTATACATTTAATTTTGAATTGCTAGTTATTTTTTTGTACTTTCAATACCCCGGTTTTGGGCGCTAAAAGATGTAATAATGCAAAATTCCCCACGCTAGCATGCCAAACATTTTTTCTATATATTTAAGATATAGATTACCTTCTCTTTATGGAGAAAAACAAATAAGAAACTCTTTTCGAGTATGGAAACAGAAAATATAAGCTTGCACGATTCGCTGAAAAAATTCTTTGGTTTTAGCAAATTTAAAGGCACTCAACAGGAAGTTATAGAAAGTATCTTGAGTGGGCACGACACCTTTGTTATAATGCCTACTGGTGGTGGAAAATCATTGTGCTATCAACTTCCAGCATTGATGGTAGAGGGAACAGCGCTTGTTATCTCTCCATTGATTGCGTTAATGAAAAATCAAGTAGATTCTATCCGATCTTTTGCCGATTCAGATTCTATTGCACACTTTTTAAATTCTTCTTTGACACGCACACAAATCAAAGCGGTCAAAAAAGATATTACAGAAGGACGTACCAAATTATTATATGTTGCTCCTGAAACATTAACCAAGGAAGAAAACTTAACTTTCTTTGCCAATACCAATATTTCATTTATCGCTATTGATGAGGCGCATTGTATCTCAGAGTGGGGACATGATTTTCGTCCTGAGTATCGTCGCATTCGTTCGATGATTGAAACCATGGAAAAACAAATTCCTATTATTGCCCTAACAGCTACTGCTACTCCTAAGGTTCGCATGGATATTATCAAAACCCTTAGAATGAGCAATCACAACGAATTTGTCTCTTCTTTTAATCGTGACAATTTATACTACGAAGTCCGCCCGAAAGCAAAAAAAGAAGATGTTCTAAAAAATATTGTTCAATTTGTCAAAAGTATGAATGGCAAATCGGGAATCATTTATGTTCAAAGTAGAAAGGCAACAGAAGAAATTGCTCAACTACTTAATGTCAATGACATTAATGCTGCTCCTTATCACGCTGGTTTAGATGCCAAAGTAAGAAGTGATACGCAAGACGCTTTTTTGATGGAAAAAATTGACGTCATTTGTGCTACCATCGCTTTTGGAATGGGAATTGACAAACCTGATGTTCGATTTGTTGTCCATTATGACATTCCTAAAAGTATTGAAAATTATTATCAAGAAACAGGTCGTGCTGGTCGAGATGGTTTAGAAGGCAAATGCATTGCCTATTATTCGCACAAAGATATTTTGCGACTAGAAAAATTCTTGCGAGACAAACCTGTTTCTGAACGAGAAATGGGTAGTCAGTTGCTATCTGAAATTATAGCCTACTCCGAAACGTCTTCTTGCAGACGTCGATTCTTGTTACATTACTTTGGGGAAGAATATACCGATAGTAGTTGTAGTGAAGAAAAAATGTGTGATAATTGCAAGTATCCTCGCGAAACCATCGAAGCCAAACAAGATGTTCAACTAGCCCTAAGAGTAGTAGAGCAACTTTTAGAAAATTGCCATATCAAAGAGATTGTTGATTTTATCGTTGCTAATAAAACCAAAAATATTTTAGATTTTAAATACGACAAATTATCTCTTTTTGGTACTGGAAAAGATAAAGACGCGCATTATTGGAACTCTATATTGAGACAAGCATTGCTTAATAACTTACTTGTCAAAGATATTGAAACGTATGGCATTATAAAACTAACTCCTGCTGGTCGAACGTTTATAGAACAACCTACCTCTTTCAAAATTGCGTTGAATCATGATTTTATCAAAGAAGCAGAGGAAGAAGAAGCTGCTGCTGCTGAAGCCAATACATCTGTTTTGGACAAAGCATTGTTTAATATCTTGATGGCTGTTCGCAAAAAAGTAGCGCAACAAAAAGATGTACCTCCTTTTGTTGTTTTTCAAGAGCCCTCTATCGAGGAAATGGCGACACGTTACCCTCTTTCTATTGAAGAAATGAAAAATATCTCTGGTGTAAGTGAAGGAAAAGCTCGCCGATACGGTCGTGAGTTTATCAAAGCAATTCAGAAATATGTAGATGACAACGATATTATACGCCCTGTTGATTTTGTCATTAAGTCCGTTGCTAAAAAATCTAAAAACAAAGTCACGATCATTCAAAGTATTGATAAAAAAATTCCTTTTGAGGACATTGCCGAGACGTTGGGCTTGTCTATGGAAGACTTATTGCATGAAATGTATATGATTGTTAATTCTGGAACCAAACTAGATATTAACTATTATACAGAAGAAATGCTCGACGAAGAGATTTTTGAGGATATTATGGATTATTTCATGTCAACGGCCACTTCTGATTCGCTTGACGAAGCATTAAAAGAGCTGGAAGAGGATGACATTTCAATGGAAGAAATTGCTTTGGTTCGTTTGACCTTCTTATCGGAGAAAGCCAATTAATATCTAAGCAAAAATAAATCTATTAGAAGCTGCCAGGAAACGTATCCTGACAGCTTCTTTTTTATAAAACATTAGGGTGCTTTTTTTACTCTTTTATCCTCTTAGAGCAAAAAATGCTTACAAAGATTTATCGAACCATCACTTTTCCTGTAGAAGTTATTCAACAATTCGCCATCATCTCTTAATTCGTAGACTCTCTACTTTGATGGTGGTTTCGTAGCTAAATGGATTTGGAAATGTAGTAACTTGATTCTTCCTTACTCTATAAATTCAATTCCCCCAAAAACAACTACTTTTTCCTTTTCCGTATATTCTGTACATTTTTATTCATAGTATGCCGAACTACGTGTTGAAAGACAAATGCTTTCAATTTTCCTAGTTTTTGTTGGTGCTTGGCATAAAACGCATCGGGTGTATCAAAGCGACCAAAATCTTGGTTGATGCCTTTTTTCTGAATGTAGGTGTGATTTAAATTCCAGTCAATAGGAGGGTTTTGAAACGAATCTGTATAAGCTCCATAACCACAAAAAGTAGTTGAACAATCCCGATTTTGCTCTTGCAAAGCTCCTAAATAGGTTTTATCCAAAATAACGCCTTCCAAAAAATACCAGCTTCCATCGATATACACTTCTACCCAACTATGCAGAATATTTTGTGGGGTTAACCAATACCACAAGCCTTGAACGGCTCCTTTTTGCAAAGCTTTATCAATTGTAAAGCCATGAATTCGATTCGGCACTCCAACACCTCTCAACAAAGCCATTAGCAAGCTTGATTTGGTATTGCATTGCCCATAGCCATCTTTCAGAACTTCAGAGGCTTTAATATCGTCACTGGTATTATACCCAAACAGAATTTCATCTCGCACGTAGTTATAAATAGACTTCACTTTGTTGATCGTATCCAATGCATTCCAATTTTGTTGAGCAATTAATGCTTGTATAGATGGGTGATTATAATCCAAAATACGAGTAGGGCGCAATAACGTATTTTGCATTTGAGGTGTCAGTACAACTGTGTATTTCATTTTTTATTCATTTGTTGCTACTTATTCGCCATATCAACAGAATAGAATTCGTTGGGATATTATCACTATGACAATCGTGTAACTTGTGTTATCAAACTATAATTCTTACACAAATATCCGATGAATAAAAAGAGAAAACATGTACAAAATGGCTATTCTCTATTTGGGTATTTCTTCGCGAAGGGCAGTTTTTATAAACTTAGGCGAAAAGCCAAAGTTTTGTTTAAATACTTTGGAATAATGGGCACTATCCGCAAAGCCGTATTGATAAGCAGTATCTGTAATACTATGTTTTTGAAGGTAGGCGAAGGAATGGCAAATTTTAATCCATAGCTGCGCCCTACGATAAGTAATTCCCAAGACATCTTTGAACAGGTGTAGAAACCTACTCGGAGACAAAAAGTTTTCTTTGGCAATTTCGGCAAGAGGAACGACTCTATTCTTATTCGCTTCGAGATACGACAAAGCACGCTCTATCCGCTCATCTACTAAATGTCGTTGCGTCAAACAAGCACCATTAAATTGCTCTAAACGAACCTTAATTAATTCTATAAATTTTTTAAAATCAATTTGACGGCGAACTAATTGGGACAAAAGTAATTGAACTTCCTCTGCAATAGAGTGTTTTAATAAAATTACGTCATCAGCACTCAATTGAGAAAGAAATTGTCCCATAGAAGTAATTGGACTAAATAAAAGGATTAAATGTCGCCCATTACAAACCAGCTGATGCGTCACGTTACTTTTGACCAATGTACAATCATAAATATGCTTATGCCCATCTGTTGTCATCACTTGTACTGGCATTTCTTCGGCAAAGCTCAATTGAATAGCATAATGCTTATGAAACGCATTGTTGATAAAACGCCCCCAAAACACGCCCCAATTTTGCTCTATGTAAAATTTAGGTTCCTCCTCAAACATCTAGTCGTACAGTTCATCTTTTAAAAACTCCTGAAACCAAAGTCCAGAATCTTTTATCGTTCTTTTTTGAGTATCCCAATCGACATGAACCAACCCAAACCGAGGATCAAAACCTTCTGCCCATTCAAAATTATCCATAATCGTCCACGCAAAATATCCTCTTATATCTACCCCTTCATTTTTAGCCTTTAACACTTGTTCTAGATAGCTCTTATAAAACTCAATTCTACGTGTATCGTGTACCCGCCCATTTTCCAATTTATCGGGCATGGCACAGCCATTTTCTGTAATCATAATAGGAGGAAGATTTTCATAAGCAGCATACTGCTTAATAATTTTGTAAATACCTTCTGGGCAAACCTCCCACCCCATTTCTGTAATCATTTCTGGTGGCACCCCTCTATTTTCTGGCTTTTGCTCAAAGGCCCAAACACAAGGCAGCAAAGCATGCCTAGCAACAAATTGTGTATAGTTTTGTAAGCCTATAAAGTCAAAATCAAATTTCAACTTTTCTAAATCGCCCTCTTGAACATAACGGTGAATTTTATCTAAAAACGGGAAGCGTTCCGTTGGGTAACCCAACCCCAAATGAGGTTCAATGCACAATCTATTAAGGAGAATATCCATTCGATGTGCCGCTTCTACGTGTTTCTTTTTTTGGTTTTTAGGGCTTACATATGCACAAGAAAGCGCTGCTCCAACCTGACCATCCTTTACATTCTCTCGCATAATCCGTCCAGAGGATGCTTGGCACATCAAGGCATGATGAATAGCCTTCAAAAATTTTTGAGGGGCAAAATAACCTGGGGCATGATACATCGCCAAATAGCCTCCTAATGTAAAGCCAATTGGTTCATTCTGTCCAAACCAAGTTTTTACCTTATCCCCATATTCTGTGGTTACTTTTTGAGCGTATTCATCAAACCAATTGATGATGTCTCGATTTGCCCAACCTCCTTTGTCTTCTAAAGCTTGGGGCAGATCAAAATGATACATCAACGCCCAAGGCTCAATTCCTTTTTCTAAACAACGATCAATCACTCGATGATAAAAGTCGATTCCTTTTTGATTTACACGTCCGATACCTTCTGGAAATATTCGAGACCAAGAAAATGAAAATCGAAAAACATCAAAATTGAGTGCTTTGATTAGTGCAATATCTTCTTTATAATTATGATAAAAGTTGTACGAAGTATCCGAATTATGTTTGTTTCGTATTTTATGGGGTTTGTTGTGTGTAAAGGTATCCCAAATAGAAGGACCTTTCCCATCCTCGTTCCAAGCGCCTTCTATTTGATAAGCAGAAGCTGCCACTCCCCATTTAAAATCAGGTCCAAAATCTGCTTTGGTAAAACTAGGGGTATTCATTGGCATTCCTAACAAGTCTAAAGGATTAGAGAATAAAGCAGCACTCAAGGCTGTTGAAGACAATTTAAGAAAATTTCTACGATTCATATATAAGGGGATATTACTTCTTTGTTATTGATTGATATGATAATATTTGGGGGCAGTTAGATTCCCGATTGGGATCTAATAAAATATTGATTTTCTGCCTATAAGAAAAAAATTAGGCGTACTATTTTTTTTCTATACAATATATCCATGCAAATGCTATGCCTCATTAACTAGAAATGTAAAAAGCCTTTGTTCTTCGTTCCTCAAATGCCTCCATCTTCCTCTTTGTCAAAAGCATCTAAATCAATTTCGGTGCTATTCCCTGTTGCATAAGGAGAATTATTAGAGTGTCTGCGAAGAAAAATTAAAGAAGATAAAACTCCAAAGATTAAGGTAAACCAAACTAGGAATTCTTTCATTTGCATAAAAATAAAAAAATCATAGGTTCCATGTAGCAAAATGGCACTCACCAAACCAATTACCAAATACAAATTGCCTTTTTCTTCTGAGAATTTTGCCAAACCAACAAAATATCCCATTAGTATCGCAAAAATAGCATGTCCTGGTACGGCGGTGATCATTCTCAACAAACCAATCTGAAAGGCAACTTCTATATTCGCAGCTCGCACAACTACGTAGAGAATATTTTCAAGGGTTGCAAATCCCATACTAATCATCACTGAATAGACAATTCCATCCATGGGTTCGTCAAATTCTTTTTTTGGGAAAATATAATATCGCAAAAAAATATACTTCACAAACTCCTCACTAAAGGCTACTACTGCAAACGTAAAAGTAAAGGTCATAAACGGATCGTTGATAGCATTGTAGATTCCTAAATCTCGCATACCAAACTCTTCCATCTTGATGGCAGGATAAGTACTAAACATCCCAAAAACAAAGCAAATTGTTAGGTATATAATCGGCTCTCTATCGTGTCTATCTCGCCAATAGATATACAATACAATTAATAATCCTGGCAGTATAGATAATAACAACAGTAATGCTTTCATTGATTTCTTGTTTTAGGACAATGTATAGTTTGAGTGCACAATATAAGATTGTGTGTCAGTTATCACTTAGAAACGCCTTAGTACGTTGTTAGCTAATATAAGTAATCGTTCAAAAAAATAACAAGTAAACTATATTTCTTTTTGCACTACTCTTTATCTCTAAAACACAAAAAGAGCCCCATTTAGGGTGCTCTTCGATAAAATTGTTCTTTGACAATTCTTAGAATTTTGTTGGCATTCTAATAAAATCGTCAAAGAACAATTGGTGTAAGGTTTACTATTCGGTAGAAATGTTATTCTAATTTAGATATTTTTCGTTGCCCAACTAAAACTTGCCCTTGACGAATTCTAAGAATATAAATACCTTGCTCTAATGGTTGAGTATTTAATGTGAAGATATTCTGTCCTTTATCTACTGTTTGTAGGCTCGTTTGTACAATTTGTCCTAGAGGATTAATCAGCTCTACCATTAACGGTTGACTTGTTTCTGAAGACAAACGAATGGTTAAGTTATCTTCTCTTATTGGATTCGGATAAACCTCTAAAATTTGAGTTGAAGGAAGGTCAACAACTCGGATAGATGATAAGTAAGAACTTCCATCTGTTTCATAAATACGCAACCTGTAGTAATTATAACCTCCTTGTGGTGCTTTGTCTGTTGTTTGATAATGCAACGCATTGCTTGCCAACACTGTTTCTAAAAATTCAAACTCTTGACCATCAGTACTTTTTAATACCTCAAAATAATCTAAGTCTTGAATTGTTCCTACTTCCCATGTTAAATCGACTTGTTTTTGATCGTTAGCAATGGCATCAAAGCTCAATAAATCTATGGGTAATAAAACAGGCTCTCGAACAGTTAAAATAAAATGAGAAAAAGAAGCTACTTCAAACTCTATTGCTAAAACAGCTGCTGTAGAAGTCAATGCTTTTCGGTTGGCTCCTGTCAATGGAATAACCGTATGTGGAACAATAGTTGGTGCACTAGATCCTATCGCCGCATTAATATGTGGCACTGCATCAAATTTCCAAAGTTCCAAATAAGCATCGCTCGGACCAAATGCCATCCCATTAACTCCATGAAACGTTTTGACATACAACGAATCCAACTCTGCCTGAGTAAAATACAAGCGTACTTTAGCTCCCACATTGTTAGAAGGAGTAATTTTCCAATGGCGAGGCAGATAAGGGCGACCAGCATAGTACTGTACCGATGATTCAAAAAATACAGATACATCTACATTTTGTAACGAGTCTGCATCACCAGCATTTAAAGAATCTTGTATGGATAAAATTGGTTTGGCATCAATATCATCGTAAAAATCAACCCATGTTCCTGCATTGGTTAGATAACAACTTGCAGTTCGGTCTACCTCTACTAAAGTATTCGGTACATTTTTGTACACCCAAGCTGTATCTATCGCTGGAGCAGTTCGGTTGTCACAACGATAAGTCGCAATATCAAAGGCATAAAATCCAGAAGCAACGACAGGACGACGAAGGCTAAAGATATAAGGTGTGCTGGGGTCATTGTCATCATCGTTTACTTGAATGGTATCGGCTCCTGTATTGCCTAAGCTATCGTACCAATTGTAACGAATATCATAAAAATCATTTCCTGTAATAGCAACTGTAATATCAACACTATCTTGTCCATCACACACCGTTACAATTGGTGCTTGTGCAGTATGCGTAGAAAATAACAACGAGAAGTTCCAAATACCTGTAGCCGTTCCATTGATATTGTCACTATTGGTTCCTGTATAGAAAAACAGATCATTATCTGCCGTACCTGTATTAGGGTTGATTCCTCGTGTCGCTTCGTTGTCTTTTATTTTTACAAAATCCAAGCATGAATGATCGCCCCACTCCTTGTGGAAATAAGATTTTCGGCTACTTGGATAGGTTTCTATATTAACAAAATTAGTTCCTGAACCATTGGATATAATTCGTCCATGAGGGGCTTTGAGGTGTTGCTCTGTATTTTGATATAAATAATAAAAATGCCCTCCTGCAAACTCGATGCTATCCATCAAATTATCTCCTCTCAAGTAAACAGTCCCTAAAAAATTGAGGTGTTGATAATCCGCATAACTTGTAATATTAGAAATCTCATTAGCTCCCATAAAGTTAACTACCCCATATTGAATTCTATTGGCATCGTAGCTACCACTGTTTCTTACCGTACGCCAAGTTAAAGAATCGTATCCCATGTACATACGCAAGTTGTAAGCGGTTATATTATTATCATAAAAATTAATCGTACTACTGGCTCCTTTCACATCTATATTGCGGTGACCATTGGGAATAAACCAAACATTGGTATAACCATTATCAGGATTACGTCCCAAACAGTGCATATTTACAGTAGATGTTCCCAAGTCTAATTCTCGCTCTGATTGTCCATAAGAGTAAAATGCATTATACAAATTAAGCGTGTGATTGTTGGTTCTCAAGGTTCCTTCTTTTAACTCTAAGATACCATGCCAAGCTCGGTGAACATTCTGCAGTGTAAAATCATCTACCAAATCCCAAACACCATTTGTTCCTCTAAACGTAAGGTAGCTATTAATCAACATTGTATTACTTGTTTTAACAATACCTCCACTTCCAATAAACGTTATTTTGCCCGTATAATCATACTGCGTCATTGGTAGATCAATCAATAAACTTTCATTGATAAACAGATTGCCTGTTGGTGCGGTAAAACTACGACTCGCCAATCGAATATCGGCTTTAACCCAAATGGTTTTACAAAATGCAGCTCCTTCTATAAAACAACTATTGCTTGTTCCAGAAAATGATAACGCATCAAAAACAACGGTATCAGCACTAGAAGGGATACAAACACTATCCCCTACCAAACTAGCAGGATTACTGGTCCAATGCCCTGGATCACTCCAATCTCCTTCAAAATTAGCAGGATCACCATAATGTGCCCTCCAATATAGCGTTGTAGCTGTCGGAGAAGTCGTAAAATTGATCGCAGAATTTCCACCTCCATCAACAGAATTCACTGCATTGATAACAGGATTACCCGAATTGTCCATTCCTTGGATAAAAGCATACTCTACATTGGAACTTCCCACACTCAATGTCATTGGGTTTCCATTAAATGTTCGAATCGTAATGGGTTCTCTACAATCACCAACTGCATTTAATGTTCCCAAGACCTCTATTTTAGAATTTAAACCTGCATTTGCATGCGTAGGAGCATAATAATTAGAACGATATGAATCAAAGACGTATTCTTTGCCTGCCGTTAAATTCATATCACCATTGTATGGTCCATTGGGCTGATCTCCCAATACTCTTATTTGTGTATAATAAGTAGGATTACTATTCCAATAGTGGAAATTTCCATCCTCCAACATCGTCAAATCACCATGAACAGTCATATGATGCGCCAAACCATATAGTTGGCTATGAAAAACTGTATTTGGAAAATGTGCTGCTGGTTGTGCACCAGTACAATTCCCACAAGAAGATCCATATAGATAGATTCTTCCATCACCATTGGTTACATTGCTACAATTCGAATAATTGTTATTTCCCCAAAAATGAAAGGTAGTTGTCCCTGTATAAGAAACACCATGTTGGTAACCGCCATAATCTCTAAAAGGATAGGCACGGTGGTAAGTCAAATGACATTCCACACTATCAAATTGACGCTGATGAATGTACAACTGTCCTAAGTTCATGGTAATGTTGTCGGCATGGATGTAAGAATTAACCAAGCCTTGCAACAATCGAGCTGCCAAGGTATCTACAACATGATAATTGGCATAAGGTTGTAATTGTAATGTAGGGTATACATAGACTCCTTTTGTAATAATACTATCTGGATCAGCCCCCCACAAATTGAAATTACGACCAATACAACGCACACTCATATCTTCATCTAGCTCAAGCGTTCCAAATATATTTAGTGCTTGTGTCGTTTGATTGGTATATAACTGCGGATACATCTGAATTCGATGGTCTATTCCTGACAGCCAACGCATATCGTGGCAATAAGCCATCGAATCAATTCTCATCCTATGATTGCCTGATACAGGGAAAGAAGCGCCATCAAAATACACATCATCGGCTGGTGTTGGTAGACATCCTGATGCAACCCAAGTTGTCCCATTCCACTCTTGCCAGTTCAAAATGTTGTGCCAATAATGCGTTGAGGCGGTTGCATTGCTATATTGAAAACGCATTCTTCTAGCCGTGGGGCTATTAATTGTCCAATTCGTATTCCCTCCCCCATCAATACTATTATTAGCAACATAACTTTGACCATTACTCACATCTCCCTCTATTCCATTTAGGATTACTTTATCCAATACCAATGTTGTCCCTGGTGTTTTTTTGATAATTTTCCCAGGTGTGCCTTGCCAACTCATTATCACTGCAAAATCGTCGCAATCTGAATCTACAAAAACGTTTTCTACTGTAATTTTAGGTGAGCGATGATTAAAACGATAAAAATGTCCACCATATAGATAAAGATTTTCAATAGTTGCATTTAAGTTGTCATAAAAATAATTGTCATTATGCAAAAATAAATGCTGAATGGTTGGACTACTACGTCTTAAATAAGTATAGTAACGAACATCTGTTGTTATGGTATCATAATTCACATCACCCAACCAAAGTTGTTGTGCATAGGCTAATTCTTGTGGGTCTTTGACCAAAATATGCGATCCTGTTGCATCAAAGAAACTATAATTGGTTCCTGCTGTATTAAAATTACATATCCATACATAATCTGCATGACCAATTAGTTGAATGTGGGAACCTGCTATATTCAATTGTCGCGCTGAAAAACTAGTACGATAAGCATCAAAGCGATCTAATATCGCATCTTGTCCATTAAAATTTAAATACCCCCTATAAAAGTAGCAAAACCCTCCGTCTATATCTAATCGTCGACTGTAGTGGTATTCTTTGGGATCATCTATGTACAAAAAACTTAACAATCGAAATTCTGTGGTATCACTTCCTTCAAATACCACTTGTTTTACCAGTAATTTGTGCCCATTGGTTTGGATTGTTGCTAATTTATCATGAGAACGAAAACGCAAAGAACCGTTGAAATCAAAATCTAATTTCTCTGTAGATGGCAACTGAAAAATTCCATATACGTCTAGATTGATACTTGAAGGACCTGTCACTCCTAAGGTATTGGTCTGAAAGGCAATTTTCTTAGCCAATGTTGGGATATTTGTATCCCAATAAAATGTACCACAGTTGGCATTGTTGCTTACTGTTATTACAACAGAATCTGATCCAGTTAATGTCGTTGGAAAAGCATCTGCCATGAAATACACACTATTATTAGAAATAGGGACTTGCGATGGAATTGCTCCTGTTAAACTGTCTAATCTCCATGAGTTCAAATCGGTCCATTCTCCACTACCTTGCACTGTATTGGAACTAGTTCCGACCCAGTAATAATCATGTCCAGGTTGTGCAAAAAGATTAATGGTGGTGTACAAACAAAAAAGAAGTGTAAATAACTTTTTCATACAAAGGGGGATTGTAAAAAATAATTAAAAGACGTCTGATTGACAAACGTGTTAGCTCTATTAATTGATTAATGAGGTGCAAATTTATGCGAAAGTTCAAACAGATGAAGTGTAGTTCTTGCCAAAAAACAACCATTCTTGCCAAAACAAATTTACCTTGTTGAATCTGTTCTATTTTTCGGGCACAAGATAGAGTAGAAATCCCTTGAACACAAGGCTTTAATATTTTTTTTACAATAAAAAAATGTTTCTATCACAAGTCTAAAAACATATTAAAATTGCTCTATTTTATATAGCTTGAAATTATATTTCCCAATTGTTTTGGTGTATATTTGATAAAAGGTTTAGATTCCTTTTTCGCCAAAGAATCAATGCTTTGTTTCAAATCTAAATTGGCTTGTTGTTGAGTTATAAAAAATCCTTTTTGGGCTAATCTTCTTGCCAAATATTCTTGCTCTGTCTGTCCTGGTGTTGGAATTAATAGAACTTTTGAGCAACCTAAGGTCAATAGATCCATGATGGTACTATAACCTGAACGAGCAATAACTATTCTACTCTCTTCAATTGCAATTTGTAAGGCATCCGAATCTAAAAAAGATTGCCATCGAATATTAACAGCCAATTGTTTTTCCTCTACTGATTTGGGTTTTCCTCCAACAATCAAAAACTGATATGGCAATTGAGTGGCTTGTTTTATAACTTTCTCTTCCAAATACGTGCGTTGTGGCTCGGGACCTGATAAAACAACAATTACATCTTGACGGGCAGGGCGTTTTGACATCTTAGACAATCTAGACAATGGTCCCAAATAGGCGATATTTTTTAAACTAGTTTTGTGTGCTAAATCCCCTGCTATATTAGGTTCTAATTCATAATCTGGCACCCAACAAGCATTAAATTTTTGAATAAAAAAATGATTGCACTTTGCTACAAACGCTTCTATATATCGATTGGGAACCTGAATATTAAGTTGATGTGTTATAAAAATAGACTGAATTTTATGATGATACATTCCATAACGATTATCAGAAATAATTGTCGTAATTTTATATTCCTTGATAATAGAATTCAACTTTCTACGTTCTAAACGTATTGCTCTTAGAATTTTGGGTACCTGAGGTAAGATGTTTAAAAACATATTGCTCCCCTTGTAGTGAATACCGTAAGTAGGTAATTCAATCGTATTCAAATGGGGATATTGCTGACGAAGAAGGATCAATGCTTCTCCATCAGAAGCTAAAACAACATTGGCGCCTTGTTGTTCTAATTCATCAATAATTGGAATGCAACGAGTGGCATGTCCTAATCCCCAATTCAAAACAGCAACAAGTATATTTTTAGATGTTTCCAAAAGATTTAATTATAATAATAGTTCAATAGCACTTCGTGTAGAGGACAAAGTGGGATACTTTTTGTTGGTAATATTACGAACATTTAGCATTAGGTGCTTGTTAGGGCAGACACAATCATTGATAACAAATAACAAGACACAACAGCTTCGCAATAAAGAGTAACTACTTATCATAACTAGATTAACTCATCATTACAACTGTGTAATTTTACAGCAATCATTTGGATTCTACACCACAAAACCTGCCTTTTTAATAAAAAAAATTTAACTTAGTTGTTCAAAATGTTATTTCATGCAGCTAAGTGTATAAAATTGTAAAGACTATGAAAAATACAAAAAAGCTTTTAGTTCTATTTGTTGCCTTGGTGCTTGTTGTTGGAATGACAGGCTGTAAAGCTGGTTGCGGTTGTCCTCATTGGTAGCCCATCTCCAACACTTCGTTAAAACCATTCCCAGACAAATCAATTAACACAATAAATAAAATAGTTCAAGTATGAAATTAGCTGCAAAGAAAATAGTTGTGGTTTTATTAGCAATCGCCATGGTAGTAGGTATGAGCAGTTGTAGAACCCAGCAAGGATGTCCTAGTAACTTTTCACTAGAAATTAGTAAGTAAGTAACACGACAAGTAATCCATTATTAAAATATAATTTAGGTTCTTACAGGTTCGCAGCACATTCCCTACTTTAGTTTGTTTTAATTTACGAATGTACTTTTTTATCTTTTTGGTAAAAATCAACGAACTAGCAATACTATATAGTATTTGCATGTATTGAATACACTGTGTCCTGTTTAGTAATTACTTAAATTTTTTGTTTACAAGAAAATTGATACCTTTTAGAAATGTCTAAAATATTGGTAACTGGTGGGTGTGGTTATATTGGTAGTCACACCATTATTGATTTAGTAGAAAATGGTTTTGATGTAATTTCTATCGACAACAATGTCCGATCTAATCCTGAAATTTTGGATGTTGTTGCCCAAATTACAGGTAAAACGATTCCTAACTATGCTGTTGACCTTTGCAATTTAGAAGCCATTAAAACGGTCTTCGAATCACATCAAGATATTGTCGGCATCATACATTTTGCAGCATACAAAAGTGTGCCTGAATCGGTTCAAGAACCATTAAAATACTATCAGAACAACCTAAACAGTTTGCTCAATGTATTAACTTGCATTCATCAGTATCAGATTCCTAACTTTATATTCTCTTCTTCTTGTTCTATTTATGGCAACACCTCTGTTCTACCTGTAACGGAAGACACTCCTATGTCAAGAGCAGAAAGTCCTTATGCTAGTACCAAACAAATGGCGGAGAGAATTATTGAAGATTTTTCTGTTGCCAATCCTAACATTAATAGCATCTTATTGCGTTATTTCAACCCTGCGGGTGCCCATCCTAGTGGTTTGATGGGAGAAATTCCTCAAGCGGGAGCCTACAATGTTGTTCCAATTTTGATGGAAGCATTAACAGGAGCTAGAGATCAGTTTACGGTTACAGGCAATGATCACGACACTAGAGATGGTAGCTGCATCCGAGACTATATCCATGTTATGGATGTTGGTAATGCGCATACAAAATCCTTACAATATTTGCTTAACAATAAAAATAATGCTAATTGTGAAGCCTTTAATGTAGGCATAGGGAAAGGTATTTCTGTCTTAGAATTAATTACCGCCTTTGACAAAGCGACTGGGCAAAAATTAGATTACAAAATTGGTCCTCGTAGAGCAGGTGACGTTTCGGCCATCTATTCTGACTACTCAAAAGCAAACAAACTGTTGGGCTGGACGCCAAAATATAATGTTGACGACATCCTGTCTACTGCTTGGCAATGGTTTCAAAATGGATCTACTTTTGTAAAACAATAGCTCTTTTATTACTTTCCACCATTTCATTCTAGCTGGCAAGCACTTGCTTTCCCATTATGGCTAAATTCAACCTTATTGATTGATCAATAAGGTTGAATACTTAAAGACAATAGCTAACAGTGCAATTACTACAAACAATCATCCTTCAATAAAATATCGACTTACTAAAACGATAGGAATAAAATTTGTGTTATTGGCTATGTATTAATGATTATCACGAATGTAATTCTTATTAAGAATAAAACAATTGGTTTGCTATAGCCTTTTTTCCTTTGTCTAACCTATCATCAAAAGACGCGTAACCTCTGTTTTGCTTTTTTGATGAAGAAAAAAAGCAGCATAGTTCGCTTCTCATACATTCCGTTCAATCATTGTTATGATAATATCTTAAAATTTAGTCCACCATAAAAATACCAATGAAAACTTTTTTTTGTATCTTTTTGTTTAGTTTTATATTAATGAATACTGGTTTGCAGGCTCAAATCAAACGCAATTTATACACTTATCAAGCTGCTCAAGTCGAATTTTGGTATCCCAGTGAGTGGCAAATAGACGAGGAGGATAAAGTAGCAACATTGCAAAATGATGATGGTTCTCTATCGATTACGTTTTCTATCATGGAAGCTGATCAAATAGAAGAAGCCCTAATTGAGTTGGAAGCAATTATTCAGACTCAATTGACACAGCCTAATATTACGACAGAACCCGAAATTATAGAGTTAAATGGGATGATGGGAGTTGTATCTGAATTAGAAGGTAGCATTAATGGTAGTCCAGTCCAATTGGGAGTGTTTATTATAGATAGTCCACAAAATGTATTATTGGTCTTGGGGATGGGACATGAGCAAACCTTACAAAAAAATAATAAGGTGCTAGACAAAATTATAAAAAGTATTAAACCGATTTAAATAAGAATGGAAGTAGGATTTTTTGTACTGGGCTTGATTGCTATACTAGGGACTTTTTCGTTGTATAGAAATGGTCAAAAAAATAAACTTATTCATGCTGTAATCAATGATTTCCTGGACAAAAAAAATGGTTTATTGGTCGGCGTAGATAGACCCAATAATTCGGGTCCTTTTGAAGACGAGTATTATGACCATCAAGGGGATAATTTATACCAAAACCTAGGCTACCAAAACAATGAAACAGTCTATAGAAAAGTTGCTTACCAGACTAGTGATGGTTCGAACAAACAGGCTTGGGTTCAAATTCGTATTGAAAACTTGAAGGTTACCTATATTGAATGGAAAGAATAGTACTTCGTACAAAATTGGCGTTCCATTGTTTTTAGAGCAATTCATTCCTAGTTTAAGTTTTTAGTTTTAACTTTGTTCTTGAATTATTTTTCATTTATTCAAGGTATAGAAGACCATTCAATAGCTATAAAAATCGATACCTTGTTCTTTATTTATAATACACTTCACTTTGTACAACTTCATTGATCTCCAAGACACTATAGTTGCCTTAGCTACTCCTGCTGGTAGTGGCGCTATTGGAATTGTCCGCCTTTCTGGCAACCAAGCTATCTCAATTACCAATGAAGTCTTTCAAGCTAAAGACTTACAACAAGTTGATTCTCACACGATTCATTTGGGATATATTCGCGATGAACAAAATAAAATCATTGATCAAGCTTTAGTTTCTGTTTTTAAAAACCCACATTCTTACACAAAGGAGGATGTTATAGAGGTTTCTTGTCATGGTTCTCGTTATATTCAGCAACAACTGATTGAACTGTTTATTCGCAAAGGTGCTAGAATGGCTAGAGAAGGGGAATTTACATTGCGTGCTTTTTTGAATGGTCAAATGGACTTGTCTCAAGCTGAAGCTGTGGCTGATTTAATTGCTGCCGAATCTGAATCAGCACACCAATTGGCTTTGTCTCAAATGCGGGGAGGTTTTTCGGATCAAATTAAGGAGCTCCGAAGCGAATTAATTCATTTTGCCTCCATGATAGAACTAGAATTGGATTTTGGTGAGGAAGATGTAGAATTTGCCAATAGAGAAAAACTGCAAGAACTCGTTCAACAAATTGTTCGGATTATCAAGCGCCTTTTAGATTCCTTTCAATTGGGCAATGCCATCAAACATGGCGTCCATACGGTATTGGCTGGTCGCCCCAATGCAGGAAAATCAACGCTTCTAAACGCTCTGCTCAATGAAGAACGAGCCATTGTTTCTGACATTGCGGGAACAACAAGGGATACCATCGAAGAAATACTCAATATTCAAGGGGTTCAATATCGCTTAATTGATACCGCAGGCATTCGAGAAGCAACCGACCAAATAGAGGCTATTGGGGTCGAAAAAACGTTGGAACAGGTTGCCAAATCTGCCATTCTAATTTACGTCTACGACCAAACGACATTAAGCCCTTTAGAGGCACAAGCTGATCTTCAAAAATTGGCGACAGCGGATATGAATATCATTGTTGTTGCCAACAAAGCAGATTTGCATTCTCAAAATCAAGCTCCATCCTCTCTTGAAGAGAACGATACTCTAGAAAAAGTTACACAAAATTTGACGACGCCATACACTACTCTATCGCTTTCTGCCAAGGACAAAACGCAAATTGATCAGCTCAAACAATTGCTTTTTGACTTGGTCGCTTCTGGGCAATTGCAACAGGATAGTAGCATTGTCTCTAATTCTCGCCACTACGAAGCGCTTCAATCTGCTCTACAGTCTTTGGATGCTGTTTTGGAAGGATTGGAAATTGGCATTTCTAACGATTTTTTAGCCATGGACATTCGCCACGCTTTAAATTACTTGGGTGAAATTACTGGCGAAATCTCTACGGATGATTTGTTGGGGAATATTTTTTCTTCTTTCTGTATCGGAAAGTAATTGCTGCAAAATAAAGTCAAATCTGGCGTGAATAAAGTTATTCTATTATCTAAGACATAACGCAGTTGTTCACTTAATCATCAGATAGCACTTTTCTAACTTGTAATATAGTAGAAAAACAGGTTCATATTTGAGCCTTGCTTTTTCCTTTTTGTCGTTTCAATTGATTGGCTTGTTTTTATAATTGGAATATTATTGTATTTTGTGATTTAAGCTTATTTCTTCTAAGGATTTAGGTTATTTTCTTCTCATAAAACAAAAAGATTATAAATTTTGTACTAAGAGTACAACTTGTAAGCTTTGCAACTTTAAGTAAAATATTGCGTAAAGGTAAAGCCCTAGATAAGTTTCGTTTATAATTTCCCAAAGTAGAAGTTTTAAAAGCACTCAATTAATGATAGATAGCATCGAAATCAATAACTTCAAATCTATAAGAGAATTAGATCTCACATTAAAACCTATCAATGTTTTAATAGGTGCTAATGGTGTAGGTAAGACTAATTTTATAGGTTTTTTTAAGTTGCTTAATGTTTTGTATAAAGATGAACTCCAAAAATATATTGCAACTCATGGCAAAGCGGATAGTTTTTTGCATTTTGGACGTAAAGTTTCAGATCATTTAAAAGGGGAAATTTATTTCAAACAATTTAATAACATTAACAGTTATGCTTTTGAATTAATTCCTAATCAAGCCTCCAACTTAATTATAAATAAGGAAGATAGTGGCTATGGTTCTAAGTACTCAAATATAAGTTACTATAACTATTGGGATTTAGAATACAATAGTCATGTATTAACAAATAGTACCTCCTATAGAGATAAGTATTTACGTGACCATTTTAGAAGTTTCAAAATATATCATTTCCATGACACAAGTCGTACAGCAGCATTACGCACTCCCTGTAATTTGAAAGATAATAGATTATTGAAAGAAGATGGTTCAAATCTTGCCGCTTTTTTATACTTATTACAAGAAAAACACCCTAAGAGTTTTAAATTCATTACTCGTACTGTACAATCTATAGCTCCTTTTTTTAAAGGTTTTTCATTAGAACCTGATGAACTTAGCCCTGATATGATAGAGTTAGTTTGGGAAGAAAAAGGTTCAGATATGTACCTAAATGCCCAAAACTTATCAGATGGAACAATACGTTTCATAGCTTTAGCAACCTTGCTATTACAACCAGAACCTCCTAGTACTATCATCATAGATGAACCTGAACTTGGCTTGCATCCTTTTGCCATTAACAAACTCGCAGGTTTAATCAAAAAAGCTTCTGTCAAAAGTCAAATTATCTTATCAACTCAATCTGTTAACTTAGTTAGTAACTTTGAACCTGAAAGCGTAATAACGGTAGATAGAGCAGATGGACAGTCTGTTTTTAAACGACTAGATAGTCAAGATTTAAAGAATTGGTTAGAGGATTATTCTTTAGGTGATTTGTGGACAAAAAGTGTTATAGGGGGGCAACCATGAAAAGATTAGTATTTATTGTTGAAGGGTATAGCGAATTAGAATTTATAGATAAATTAGTACGCCCTTATTTTGCCGAGCACTACCAATTTTATCAAATAGAAGCATTTTGTCTCCAAACAAGTACAGGAAACAAAGGTGGTTTTGGTAAGTATAAACAGCTAAAAGATGACATTCAGAGAATCATTAGGGGAGGTAATACTAATGTAATTGTTACAACATTTTTAGATTTTTTTAGATTACCAAATTCTGTCCCTGAATATCAGAAGATGCTCAAAGAATCAAATATTGATAAAAAAATATCAATACTAGAGGATGGATTTTCAAAAGATATAAAGAGTAATAAATTTATACCCTACATTCAAAAACATGAATTTGAAGCCTTACTTTTTTCTGACAATTGTGGATTTGAAGAGCTTTACGAAAAAAAAATCTATACTAAAACACAAGCAATCATTGAATCATATCCTAATCCAGAAGAAATAAATAATAACCCAGATACTTCTCCATCTAAGAGATTGATTCGTATTCTTAATGAATATGGTGATACATACGATAAAGTAACAGAAGGAAATTTAATTGCAGAGGATGTAGGTATCAACAAAATGTTAGAAAAATGTCCACGATTTAAGGCATGGATAGAAACATTAGTGGAGCGAGTGATAGAAGACAAAGAATAGTAACTATTGCAAAAAATGCAACAGTTCAAAAATACATAATGAAAAGAAACCTCAAATAGCCTATTTCTCTAAAGATTTAGGTTATTTTTGAATGAATAGGATCAATAAGCAATCCAAGCAATGAACCCAAATTACAAAATACAATCCTTACCATTATCCTCTGACTTAGAAACAAAGGCAATTCTAAAACAGGCGATTAAAGCCAACAAAGCATTAGCCGAACTCAAAGGAGTTGCTAGAACAATTCCTAATGAAAGTATCTTAGTGAATACCTTGATCTTAACAGAAGCAAAAGAAAGTTCAGCTATTGAAAACATTGTTACCACACACGATGAACTATTCAAAGCGGATGTTTTAGAGGAAAAGGTAAAGAATTTGAACACCAAAGAAGTAATGAACTATGCAAGTGCTTTGCGTCAAGGATTCAATTTAGTACGTAGTAATGACTTATTGATTAATCGTTATATTCTTTCTATCCAAGAAGAACTAGAAGGCAATGCAGCAGGGTTCAGAACTCAAGCAGGTACAACCCTAAAAGATGGAGAAGGAAACGTTGTTTATACGCCACCACAAGACATTCAAGAAATTGAACGTTTAATGGAAAATTTAGAACAGTATATCAACGATGATTCTTTAGATGATTTAGATCATTTGGTAAAAATGGCAATCATTCATTTTCAATTTGAAAGTATCCATCCTTTTTATGATGGCAATGGTAGAACGGGGCGTATTATCAATATCTTATACCTGTGCTTAAAAGGCTTATTGGATAATCCTATTTTGTATTTAAGTCGCTTTATCATACAAAATAAGGCTAAATACTACGAGCTATTGCAAGATGTTAGAGACAATGATAATTGGGAGGAATGGATTTTGTACATTCTAAAAGGCGTTGAAGAAACTGCTTTAGAATCTATTCAAATTATTAAGTCTATTAGTGCTTTAATGTTGAAATTCAAGCAAGAAATTAGAACCAAACTGCCTAAAATTTATAGTAAGGACTTATTAGAGAACTTGTTTAAGCATCCTTACACTAAGATTGAGTTTTTGCAACAAGACATTGACAAAGTCAGGCAAACAGCAGCTATCTATTTAGATGCACTTGTTGATATTGGTCTAATGGAAAAAATAAAGCATGGAAAAAGTAATTATTATATCAATAAAGAGCTATTTGCTTTGTTTACTCAATAGTCATGTTAAAAAAACACTCCTTTTCTAACATGAAACAATAACGTGTTAGAAAAAAGTGATTTTTCTAACATGAGAAATAAACGTGTTAAGAAAACTGCATTTTTCTAACACGTTCTTATTTTCTCTAAAGATTTAGGTTATTCTAAACCCTTTCAAATGCCTAATAGCATCATTATTCGCATTATAATACTTCTCTTCTAACTTCTTTAACTTTTGATATTTGGGTGTGGGTTTGCCTCTGTAATGCGTCTTTTGATACTTAGGACGATTATAGTATAATTCGTTTCGTAGGTTATCCAAGCGGCAACTTATACCAAAGGAACTATTACTGATAGCCCTGTACAGTTTTGATTCCTTCTGCTTTTCGTAGTAGAGGTTTTTAAATGCTGTACGATGTACAAAGTGTGCGTTCCCAAAAGGGCGTATTAATTTAGTACAACGTTTCCCCGTATGCCCACAAACAAAATAATATCTATATCCATTCTTTAGATTCGTTTTTAATCTTGTGATGCCTATTTTTTGATCGTAACGTTTCCCTTCTCTAAAGAAGCACAGCTCTAAAATGTGGGTTTCTGCCTTGTATTTAAGAAAAATTAGATTATCTGTTAGTTCCCAATATTTAGATACTTCTAAAGTTGCGCTTAAATTCTTGTTTAGAGCAAAGCTTTTAGAGGGATTTAGCATTCTTATATCTAATGTGTGGCAACCTTCGTAAGAGGGTGCAAAATTGCCTATTCTACCCATTAAATGTACTGATTTAAGGTTTGTGTTTTAGAGGGGGGCTTCTGTTGTGGGTTCGGTTGGTTTCGCCTTGGGTAAAACGTATTCCATTATCTTTAAATAAAACTTGATACGGTCTGAACGCCTTGACGCTTGTACGTCCTCTAAGATCGTTTCAAAGTTTTCCTCAATGTAGTTGCTTAGTTTTTCTTTGAGCAGTCCGTTTACTTTGTTGGGCGTTCCTTTTGTGCGTCCGCCTGTTTTTGTTTTTCCTTTTTGGAATTGTCCTTTAGTCTCGTTCATTCCTCTACTTTTCCCTACTTTAGAGGCAATGTACCTCTATACACAAAATACGATTTTTAGGCGATAGAATGCATTTTAAAAGTTCTTTTCCAAGAATATTAAACAAAGTTTTATGTATATTCATCAATAATATTAAATTTCAAAAAATATTAATTTCATACTAAAACTAAAATTATGGAAATCTTACACCTTGTATTGGCTCTAGTTATAACTTTTGTCTTTATGCTAATTATGAGAGAACTCGTTATGTGGTACTGGAAAATTAATAGACTTGTAAAAGGAATTGAAGAAATTAAAGAGCTTGCATTTTTAGTCTTACAAAAAGATTTAGAAGAGAAAAAAGTAACCGTTATTAATATAGGAACAAATAAGGAGATTGAATTTACAATTAAAGAATATTTAAATCATCCAAACAAAAATTCTTATAAACCTAAGTAGTTTTGTCCTTTATAGACAACGCTTTTTAAGCTTTTAGATCATTTTTGTATCTTATTTGTACCTCATTAATCATAAACATTTAATAATCAACAAAAATCACTTTCTGTATCGGAAAGTAAAAGCAACCATATACTTCCTGTAAGACACGTTAAAAAGTCCTAGAGAGGTCATTATTTTAGAGAAACATCAAATTTCAATAACACCTATTCCATATCTGGAGTTCCTATCAAAACAGGAGCATCAGTAACCACCACCCGTTCTTTACCAAACCACTGCTGAAGTTGTTTTTTTAGCCCATCAGGTAGATCCCTACTAATGCGAATTTCTTTTATTTGCTTCAAATTTTGTATCTCTTTGGGAAGTGTTTGGATAGGATTTTGAACTAACGAAAGGTATTCCAAATTGCTCAATTTTGCAATAGTGGTAGGCAAATTTATCAAGCAATTAAACGATAAATCCAAACGCTTCAAATGCTTTATTTTCTCTATTGAACAAGGCAATTTTTGCAAATAATTTTTCGCCAATACTAGCTCCTTTAATTCCCGCAGTTGAGCAACTTTAACTGGCAATTTTCCTTTCAATTGGTTATCACTCAAATCTAAATACTTCAAATTTTCACTAATAAAAACTTGCTGCGGTATCTTCTCCAAATTATTCTTAGCTAAAGAAATACTTTCCACCCATTCAAATTCTTTTAATGGTAGTTTATTGTCCCATTTTTGATTCGAAAAATCTCTTTTAAGCGAATTTTTAAGCTCTAAAAAATGATCACTCATCCAGCCAGTCCCTTGATTATCATAAAGTTTAGTTTTTGATTCTATCAACTTTTCTCCCAATTGCTCTTTTAGGGCTATAATTGCAGATAAAGACGTTCTATCATCTACTAAAACTCTTTTTAAAGAAGGCATTTTTTCTATTCCTTTCGGCAAACCTAGTATTGGATTCCCTCTCAAATCAAGTTCTTCTAAATGAATTAATTTTGTAATAGAATTTGGCAAGGTCGTCAAATAATTATACGACAAATTCAACTGTTTTAAAGCAGCAGCCTCCCCCGCCTCTATCTTTATGTTTGACAAGCGATTCAAACTCAAATCTAGTATTTGTAATTGGGGCAAATAGGTGCTATTAAAAGCAAAATTGGATAGGGAACAATCCTTTAAAGATAATTGGGTTAACTGAGGAAAAATTGTGGTTGTTAGTATAGATTTTTCTTCCTCATTCTGCCACTCTTTTTCTGCATCTATAGAGAGCGTTTTCCCCCTCAAATGAGGTCTATAAAATGTCTGGTATCGGTAAGTATTCGTCGTTAAAAATAATTCTTGAAGTGTTGAACTATTCGACCTTAAAGCCTCCAAACAAGCATCAACAAAATGATCTACTTTATGATTCGTTGACAGACCAAAAGAAGTTAAGCCACTCAAACCAGATAGCGATTCGATATCTTTTGTATTTAAAGTCGTTGCATATAGACGAACCTTTTCTAAGTTTATTAGCTCTTTCCATGTAGTAGAAATAGGTAAAACGGTTTTGCTTGAACGATGATTTTCAAGATGCAATTCTAAATATCGCAAACGATTTAATTGTTGAATTCCAACTGGCAATTGTGTTGTATAGATGGTTAACTCTTCTAATGTTTTTGTGTTCCACAAAGCAGTAGGGATTAAAGGCAGTTTGGTATAAAAGTACTGGTTAGATGTTAAAGATTCAAAAGGATATTGAACGACCTTCTTTAAGCTTTTTAATGCATTGACATGTTTAGGAAACTGGCTTACTAAGGGCAATTTTAACACTTCAATTTCTGGCAAATCTTGTACAAAATTAGGCGCAATCGTATCCAATTGAAAATCTGTTGAGCAGCAAGCAGCACAATCTTCTATAAATAAAAAGTTGCTGATATCAACTACTTTTTGATGCTTATAAGAAGGCATTTTTTCCTTATAATAACAAGCGTTAAACTCCCAAGAACAAGGCTCATAAGGAATATCTGAGGCACAGTCTTGACTATAACCTATTTGTATTATAAACACACTAATAATAGTGATCAGTTGTTTCATATTTTACCTATTAAGAAGGATAATAACATCCTTATCATTGTCACTTCTGCTGCATAAAAATCAAAGTAGTATCATCATAAATCCATTCCAAAAAATCCGTCATCAACAATTGATTAAAAACAATAGGGCTATCAAATAGGTCCTTTCTATTGAGACAATTCTCAAAAGCTTTTTTTGCTGTCAATGACTCCAATATATCCTGAAGACCATCGGTTGCAATTAATATTCTTTGAATAGGATTGGCTTGATAAAACGTCTTAAACTGTAAGCCTAATTGAGATTTCAACAAGTTATAACATAAATAATTGGGCTTATTATTGGTAGACAAATCCACCCAAGTAGTATCGTGCAAAATAACTCCATCTCCCATAGAAAAAAAGGTAACTCCTGCGCTATTCGCAACAAAACCTACTATTGTAAATAGAAAATAGTCCCGAAGAACTTCTTTCCAATCATCTTGCGAATCATCGGCTAGTTGTTGGGCTATTCTAAGCATAAAGGCTTCCAATGCGGTCTGTAGTTGACTTATTTCAAAACTTGGATTCGAAGCATTTTTAAGTAGATAATTGGTAATAAATCTAGCTCCTAATTTTGCCCCTACTTCACTATTCGGTCGAGAGCCACAGCCGTCGCAAACGACTCCTACTGTCAGAGAAGCATTACTTCCCCAACTAAAAGCATCTTGATTGTTGTATAACAATCGTTGATGGCTTTTACCAATGATATGAGCGTCTGTAATGTTGAATGAATCTATATAGCGCATCGTTTTTATGTCTTGTAATGTTATTTTCTTGTGTAGTTGTTGTCCTCCAACAACTATTCTATGGAGCCCTTTGGGGTTTAATTAGTCCATATCCTCTTGATGAATTTTCCAGATATTAGGGTAGAATAACTTTTCCTTTACGGGCAATTCATCGTCATCATTTTCATAAATAGACTCATTGTATTGAGACAATTGATAGTTTTTATCAAATAAAAGTGATACTACTTCTTGTTGAGTCCTATTAAATTTGAGAATTTGAAACGATTCTAACTCAAAAGAAACATAAGATTCCAAGAAAAAAACGCCTGTCGATTTTTTCTTGCAGAAGTACTAGTTTTTGAATCTTATAATTTTCTTCGTGAAAGTCTCGTACTTTTTTTATGTCCTTACATTCGTGATAATACACCTCTGTCACTACTCCAGCACAGACACGTTCCGACAAGCTTAAATTTAATGCTTCATTAAAAAATTTTCTTACAAAAAAATCTTTTTGATGCCCTACTGGTAAAACATCCTCTTTCTTTTGAAAAAAAGGAAACTCATATTCTTTCATAGCTATTTACATCACTCCGTTAAAAAGTCATATCAATTTAATTGCCAACAATATACATCTTTATTGATTTCCTATACCCAAATTAATAATCAACAACTAAGCCCTCACACGGTACCACGAAGTAGCAGCGAAGCTAACTAAAAGCAAAGCGCTCATGTAATAAACTAATGCAAGATGATTTTTTACGTTTTTCTTTCATAAGCCTGCGGGTTCGTGGAAAAACTAAAAAACTAAGCTTGCCGAGTAGGCTTGTGCTAGTAGCACAAAAGCCCAAGCTCATGACCAGAGGGAACTAGCCTTGCGCTCTCATGAGCGTAGCGAATAATAATCAACGGAGTATTATATTTATAAGTTGCATCATCATAACCAACTATTAAAAATTATTGGTTAGTCCATATCCTCTTCCTCTATTTGCCAAAGTTTTGGATAAAATGTTTTTTCCTTTACAGGCAATTCATCGTCATCATTTTCATAAATAGACTCATTGTATTGAGACAAACTAAAATCTTTAAGAAAAAGCAAGGCTTCTATTTCTCGACCAAACGCATCAAATCTAAAAATTTCTAAGGATTGAAATTCAAAATTTTTATAATTTTCCACAAAAAATGTATGGCTATTTTTGATTTGAAACAAACTAAAAGGTAAGGTCGCATAATGTGCTTTATGAAAAGAATGAACCTGTTTTATATGGTTAATTTCATGATAAAATACTTTTATCACCTTTCCATTCGACCAACTTTCTGTCACCTTTGTATCCAAAGATGCATCAAAATAGGCTCTAACAAATCTTTTTTTCTGATGTTCTTTGGATAACTCTGTAACATCATTTTGAAAAAATATACTTTTATACTCTTTATAATTTCGGAACAAACTCACTGATGGATAATTAACGATTTAGGCCTTGATTAAATGGTATATTTTGATGCCTAAAATAGGATCTCTTGGTAACGTACTTAGTTTTTTCGGTGTTGCATTTTTGTAATAATGGCGTCCAGTACTTTTTCTGTTACCTGTGTATCGCCATTGCGGTTTATATCATAAGGCTCTAGTAACTTAATTTCATTTTCCTGATTAACCAAAAATTGCACATCTAGAATATCAACTCCATCTTGCCTTAGAGCTTCTTTTATTTGCTTCAAATAATCTATATTTTTTAAGGTAGCAATAGAATTATTTAATGCTCCGACATATATTTTGCCCTTCTTATCTAAATCATATTCAATCAAATTCTCACACAATAACCCCTCATATCCTAAGTCACTAACACCCACTATTTCATATCCTAATCCATTCAATTCGTCGTCCCCTCCTAGTTGAATTCCAGCCTTACCTTGATTGCCCAAAATTAAGGATGATTGGTTCTTAAAATCAATTTGAAGTCCCACATCTGCATTTTCTTTCTTTATTAACTTAAGCCCTACTATGGGCACCTCTAAACAGTCTGCTAAGTGCCGCTCGCTTTCTGTTAAAGACAATGCATAGTCGCTGATAAACAAACCTTCCAATCCAAGATGAAAGACTCCGTTATTATTGACACGAGCAATTACATCTCTTGTATAAGAAAAATACGAAAATGTAATTGTAAGTTTATTATTTAAAACAATAGAAATAGGCGCATCGTTATAATTGGCAAAAAAATCCTTCGATACATTGTATTTAGCAAATTGAGTGCGACTTTCTTCAAAAGCAGTTTTAGATTTAAAGTGCCTTTGAATATTTGTAATTTTCGCCCCTATCAAAAACTGAAATAATTTTATTCTATTTGATAACTTAAGTTGGGCAAAGTATTTTTCTACTTTCATTATTGTTATTCAGGTTTTAAAGTGTAATGAGATCCAGATTTTGACAGAAAACCAACTCTAGGATGTGCAGCCATTTCTAAGAATTCGTCAAAAGATTCTCGAGAGACCGTATTGCCTAGTAAGTTGAATAAATCATCGGAGGTATAGTTAACATTTTTACTAATATTGGACGTGATAATATTTGTCATAGCGTCTTCTATTGCTGTATTAACAATTTGAATGCTAGGGGTTTCAGAACTTGCTTTCACTCCTAAAGGATCTGCTACAACCAATCGACCATCTTTCTGTATTAAAAACTGTAGATCATCTATAAAGAGCTCCTCTTTAGTTATAATGCGTTTGATTTCTTCAAGGCTCTTTATACTTTCTAAATTAAGCAAATGGCTATCTTGTGTACCAAAAGCAGTTGGTTTCCAAGAACCAGCATAACGTTTCATCACCATAGCAGGTTTTCCATTAACCGATGTAATTCCTAGAATTTCTCCAATTGGCATATTATAACCTTTTAAAGTTTCCATATACTGGATTTCTTTAATAATAACACTTGGGTCTGTTTCTTTCAACACACTAATAACACGATCCGTGCCCAGAGCATACGTTATTTTGTCCTGTCCTTCTCCCAAAGCAGAAGGCAAGGTCATATTTTCCAAATCGTCAAAATAGTGCATAGAAGGTAGAGATTCCACCAATTGATTTTTGGTCACAGCAGACTCCAACGCTTCTCTCAAAGCCTTTGTTTCGTCTGGTGTTAGATCGCCAAGACTTTTCTTTAAGCCATTTTTTTTCAACAAATTAAAGAAATCTTCTACTCGAGTAATGCCACTTTTCACAGCATAAACAGCCAAATCTAGCAATTCTTTAGATCCAGGGACTAGTTGCATTTGAGCCATATTGGTAGAGCGAATCTTTTTCCAAAACTCACTCTTATGCTCTGCCCGCTTCAAAATATTAGCCTTTAACTTATCATCTATCCCATCTATTTTGGCTAATTTTGCTTCTAACTCAGACAAAGCCTTGGCGGGATCCGTTTTTGCCAATTCGTTAAACCCTTCAACAGGTGCTTTCAGAGGCTTGAGCAGCTTGGCAACTGCTGCAAAATCCAATCCTACTCCTACCATAGCCAAGATTACCCAAGCAAAACTAGGATCTTTAGACATCAAACCAACATCGTGCGCTGCTTTTTCATCGGCATATTTACCAAATTCTCTAGTGACATCATAAACACTCAAACCAACCCCACCAACTGCTGCCATAACACCAACGGTACCACCACCGCCACTAACCAAGCCCAAACTAATTGCCAGCAAGGCAATACCAATACTAATTAAAGCATCTTTGAGTTTAATATCTCCAATATGATCTTGAATTACCTTATCTTGAATAGAGCCTTTAGAAATGCCCTCTTGCTCGTACATTTTCTTCATCAAGTTGTCCAAGGTAAAGACAAATTCCTTGTCCTCTTGCATTTTGGCTTTTGTATTGGCAATATTTTCTCTTTGCTTTTGTATATAAGCCAACAAAAATGCCTTGGTCTCCTCAGGAGATTGTTGGCTTAGTTTTTTTAGATCAAAAGCCGGATCTTTGAGTAAGGGATGGTCTTTCCCAAACCCTTCCATGGTAGCCGTTGCTTCCGCTTTTTGTTGTTTGGATTTATCTCTATAACCTTGAATATTTTTCTCTACTTGCTCACTAGACCTCGTAGTTGTCCCCATTGCCATGCTAGCCATAGAAGCATAAGAGGCATTTTTATCAGACTCTGCATATTTCTTTTTGGCACCACTTTGAGCCACCTGATCCCCCAACTTCTTAGCATCTACTGTTGATAAGTAGCGTTGCTCTTCTTTATACAAAAAGTGCTCATATTGTTGCAATAGACCAACTCCTGTAGCTACTGCTTCTTGCTGAAAAGAAGCTAAATATTCCTTTGTTTTATTTTCATAATCGGTTAGATCCTTAAACCCATGCTTTTTAGCAGCATCATTAGCTTTATTATAGAACGTCAAAGAAGCTTGTGCACCACCTCCCATTGCCCCTGCGATAGAGAGCGATTCAAAAGTTTGCATATCACTAAAAATTCCTTCGGTAGCAAATAGCTCATTCTCAATATCCGTCCGTTTCTTTTTGTTTTGACCTCGCTCCTCTTGCTCTTTAACAAATACATCCAAACTTTTTTCCATTTGCTCTATAGAAGTCGCTTTGCCCGTCACTCGGCTAGCATATTCGGCAACCAAAGCATCATTTAAGCCCTCTATTTTTTGAATCAAGGCAATTGCTTTGGGATAATCCTTAGGACTTAAAACGATGCCTCCATTGTCTTCTCCTATTGTAATGAGTTGTTTTGCTTTTTCAGAGAGGTTCATAATTTTCTCTCGTTGCGCCAATACCTCATCCCTATAGACATTCCACAAAGCCTCATCACCAGCTTCTTTCTTAGCCTTGCCCGAAGCCTCTTGAAATCTACGGTTAATTTCTTCTATTAAGGCATCTTTTGTTCCTTTCGGAAGTCCTTCCAATTCTTTGCTTCTATCAGAAGCTCCTTTAACAGCTCCTTTGTCATCTACCTCAACCCCAGCTCCTGTTGTACTCTGTGATCGATAGCGTCGGTATTCTGCGGCGGGAACCGTTACATGATATCGGATCGTTTTGCCCTCTTCTCCTATCGTTGCCGTTGGGTCGACACTGACGCCATTAATTTTCCAACTAGAATTAACTACTTGACCATAAATTTGATTTTCAATCAATATCATCCATTCTTTACCGCTCAGTTTTCCCTTTACGACGACAAGAAAGGTTAGTTCATCATCATTCTTTTGGATAACTTCCTGTTCTTTTTCATCCTTTTTATTCAGCCCTATAGGAGCTTGACCACTTTTTGCCAAACGTTCTAAATCTGGAGCATTATTAACTGGCTCACCATTTTCCATCCCCGTAGGCTTGACCAAACCTTGTTTTTGCTGTACAACATGCCACAATTCCTCACTTAAATACTTTTCTTGTCCTGGAGCTAAGAAAATTTCGTTTCCTCTTGTAAATGCATTCGCATGAAACTTAAAAGGTTCTAAAGAATTGTAATGAATGATAACATCATCCAACAAGACTCCAGATTCTTGTTCTATTTTATTTTTTAATCCTTGAGGAACATTACCTTTGCTTGAAGACTGGTGCTTGCGTAAAGAATCTAAGTCAATCTGCTCGCCTTCAGTTTCTTGAGGATCGGTATTTTCTGAAGAATGTAAAAGACTCTTTAGGTCAATTAACTGCTCTTTGTTTCCTTCTTCTTTTTGAGGGTCGTTTTTTGAAATATCTTTTGTCTTGGGCAAGGCACCGTGCCAAGCTTCATATTTCAGTACAAACAACATTTTTTGAGTTTCTGTGATAAGAGACTTAGAAACTAAGTCATCTAACTCGTCATGCGAACTAGGTGTAAATATCTCAGACTCCCCTACTTGAATAAATTTTGTGTGAACACGAACAGATTCTCCATTATTATTCAACTCTGGTGGCGGTGGATTATTGTTGACGGGATTGGTATCAGTTGGATTGGTATTTGAAGTATCTTGTCTATCGTTGATATTTTGACTAGATTGTTGTTCTTTTATTTGTTCCTCTTCAAAAGCCATAATTTTAGGTTTTTAATAGGGTGATGATGTGACTAACAATTGGTTACAAGTGAACAGCACCCAACAAAAGGACAAGTCTTATATGAATCAAGTCATGTGGTGATATTCGAGCTTAAATATAGACTTTTTTTTCTATAAAAACTATGGATATTTCCTTTTTCTACAACAAAACAAGTTTCCTTAACATTCATTTAATAATTTCTACCCTATCACAAAGCAACCTCCTATAAACAGGCTACTTCAAGCGAAATATCTTTTTTCGAATACAAGATCAAGGAATAATTTTTCTCATCTCTCACTCCTTGCGTTCAGCCAGTTCTATGTTATATGCAAAATACTTCTATTTTATTCTTATTTAGAGGTAACAATTTGCTATTTATAGTCATAAATAACTAAAGTAATCATACCGCACGTCCTTAATCTATTTGCAAAAACCTCCCTAATCTATTTAGGTATAAAAAAGAAAAAATGAAACTTTTAAACATCATTCCCCTTTTGTTTTTTCTGTGTTTTTTTGCAGAAATGCGTGGACAGGCGAGTAATAAGACATCTCAAATAGCGATTTTACCAACAGGAGTTACCAAAATCAGGATCAATGCACCTAGCAATCGTATACAAGTGTTAAAGACAAAAGGAACGCGTATTTCTATTGAAACAGCTATTCGAATTAATGCAGGAACACTACCATTACTTGATTATCTTATCAAAAGTGGTCGTTATGAATTGGATGTCATTGTAGATGGTCAAACCAATATATTAACATTGTCTCCCCCAAAAAGCAACAAAGTACTTTTGGTCAAGGGAGAAGAATGTCAAGAAGCCGTTACTTACAAAATTCATATTCCCGAAACAGTTGATTATATTGAAACGTTAAATACTAATCAAGAAAATTTCGTTCCACACCAATAAAATAAGACTCTAATTTTCAAGCAACTACATTCAAGTTGCTATATTTTTTCAAATAAAACGATGTATAAATTTGCATTTACAAAATAAAAGTTATACATTTGTACTCACAAAACGCAGAGTGGAGCAGCGGTAGCTCGGCGGGCTCATAACCCGTAGGTCGTAGGTTCGAGTCCTACCTCTGCAACTATTTTAAAGTCTCAAAACTACAATTGGTTTTGAGACTTTTTTGTTTCTTGCTCTTTATTTACTAAAAATTAATATTTTTTTATTCATAAATTTGCATTTACAAAATAAAAGTTATACATTTGTATTCACAAAACGCAGAGTGGAGCAGCGGTAGCTCGGCGGGCTCATAACCCGTAGGTCGTAGGTTCGAGTCCTACCTCTGCAACTATTTCAAAGTCTCAAAACCACAATTGGTTTTGAGGCTTTTTTGTTTCTTGCCTCTATAAGCTCAACCCTACCAATAAAAAAACCTTTGCAAGACTATATTCTGCAAAGGCTTTTCAAAACAATATCTTTATATTTACTTTTAGTTTAAATCTCCTCCAAAGTGTCGCTCTTCTAGGATATCTGCTACTTCAGCCACCTCCCACAAAATGTATAAAAACTCCTCTTTCGTCAAAAACTCATGAACAGGGCTAGCTTGCACCACTACAGTTTCACAAGGATTCCCGTCCTTATCTTTATCTGGTACAATTGTAACCGTACTATATACGCCATATCCAGATTCTTTCATCAACTGGTATAAGTTAACATTTGGCGTATATGTTCCTGCCCTACTGGTAAAATACACACAATCTTTCCCTTTTCCTCTACCTGGAACAACCCAAAGCCATACAAACTGATATCTAAAACTACCATCTTGCAACTTCATGGCTATATCAATTCCTAACTTGCCGTCATCTAGTTCTTTTAGCTTGTATTTTTTTGCCTCTGCGTATTCTTTTAACACTTCTTTTAAATCAATCATGGAGCGATTTTTTTTGTGAGATAATTGGTTAATTCTAAATCTATTGGTCAACAAATAAGAATTAAAAACCAATGAAAAAAAAGTAATTCTTATTAATTGACTATCTAAACAAGATACAATTTTTGAATTACACAACAAATAAATAATCGCCTTATTTTATATCCTAAAAATTAAACTAAAAGTTTAGAAAACAGTTGATTTTCTTCAAAGTTAGACGAGACATATAACACAGCATTTTAACTATTCTCCTTCCAACTTTTGAACAAGAGTTCTAGTTAGGACTATTAGCTTTTTGTGGCAATTTTATAAATATATAAAGTCAAGATGAAGATCTTTGCAATATTTTATGACCTATGGCACACGACAAACAACGCTTGGCTCGACAGTATTTATTTTTTAGCTGAATAAGCCCCTGTGTGTCATAAGCTGAATGAGGCTTCATGCCCAAATTCTGCCATTGTGCAACAACCATATTTACTTCTGGCTTCACCAATTGCAGCAACTCCAATGCTCGTTTTTTATATCTATCTTCGCCCTTATAAACACCATAAACAAAAAGAAAAGGGGCAATGGTATTTATTAAAATCAAATCGATTGTTTTGCTGCCCAGTCTTTTCTTACGGTGGCTAGAAGATTCTCCTAATCTATAATGGGTATCCCAATAACCATTCAGTTCCAAATGAAACATTTTTTTGCAGTCTACCACATGTTGTGTGGCTAAAATTTTGGAGAATAAGTGGCTTGATTGATGAATCAGAACCGCAAATTGAGCCAAACGAATCGTTGGAAAATTAGCAGGGCGCATTCTTCCAAATTTCCAACTAGAAGCATTCAAAGCTATTAATTCGTATTTATGCGCTAAGTACTGGTACTCTTTTTCTAGCTTCTGGAGATATTTGTCTTCTACCTCTTCCCCATTCAATTCAAACAAAAAACCTGCTTGTCCGAATAGCAAAGCCTCTAATTGAAACAGATCCTGTTTATGTTTCGCTAGCACCATCAATGGCAGTGATTGCGCCAAAGCCTCAAAAGCACTAGTATTTTGCTTCATTCCAAAATTTCGAGCCAAGAATTGATAAAATACGACTTCCCAATTGTACTGCGTTTGTTCTAAACAAGTTATAATTTCTGCTGTTTTATCTTCTAGTCGTTCGACAACCAAACGATCCAACCACATTTTTTTTAAATGAATAGAGACCTCAAAAAATTGCTGTTCGCAAGGTATGCTTTGTTGATTGGTCTCCAATGCCCAGTAGCGTTCTATGTATTGATTGGGAATTTTATTTTTTAGTATTAACGTAGGAACTGTGGTGCCATCTGCTCTATAAATAGACTGATCGTGCTCATAAACGACATGTAATATGGTATTCTTATAAGCCTTGTCTTTTTGATGCTGGTGCACCAACCAATCGGAGGATTTTTTATGAATTTCTACACTTCCAGCCCATAAAGTTCCTCCTATTCGAATACGAGCATCACTAAAATCAGGTCCCGCATGATCGTTTTGTCTGCCTACCCGAATTAATTCAATCGACTCTCCATCAACCGTCTTAAGATCTTTAAAATCAAACAATTTAAATTGCCAGATATAGTGTAAAAAAGCTTCTGAAAATGGGATTGGGGTAGTCATGCTAATTCGTTTTTATTGGTGAAATAATTTGGAATTAGCTGAAACGGGAAAGTTATTTGGAATGTTTCAATTCTTGCATGATAAAATTAAGGCTTAGATATCTTGCTTCGCAAGTTTTTTCAAAATTTCATGCATTTTATAAGTATAATCATCGGTCATAAAATTAGAGGCGACAAAGGTTCTACCAGCTTTTCCCATCCTTTTTCGTTTTTCAGGATATCGAACCATATCTTCCATAGCTGCCAATAACTCTCCTTCCTTTTTGTTATCAAATAATAAACCTCTCTTACCATGCTCTACTAATTCGGGGGTCGCACCACTTCTCACACCGATAATTGGTTTTTCATAAGCCATACCCTCAACAGTAGATCGCCCTAATCCTTCGTATAAAGAAGCTGTAATCACAATATCTGTTTCTCGATAAATTTCTTTTAGATTAGGAAGATACCCTAGCAATTGCACACTATCTTTCAAGTTTAAATATTGTACTAATATTTTAAGGTACAATGTATATAAATACTGACCGTCACCTACCACTAAAAGCTTGGTATTCGGGAATTTTTTAATTAATTTTGCAAACGCTTTAATAATTTTAGCTTGTTGCTTAGATGGATGTAACATTCCAACAACTGTAAAAATAACGGTATCATCCTTTGAGCTCTTGACGGTATCTAAAGCATTGAACTGTTCTCTTGAAAAAACCGCATTATAGACTATATTGTAATCAACAATACCATTTTCTTCTAAAACTCTTTGTCCTATTGCCTTTGATATAGCAACAACTAAATCTGTTTTTTTCAAAGCTGTTACAAAAGCTGCTTTATTAGGATAGAATTTATAATTATAATGTAATTCTGCCATTTCTCGAATGTGCCATACATGTGGCAATTCTTCTATTTTTGCCAACTTAAAACCAATATCAAAGACAGAACTATTACTATAGATACACTGCGCTTGAAATTCTTTGGCAATATGCCTCATTTGTATCAAAGCTTGTTTATTCTTTTGAGCTCTTTTTTTTCTACGAAAAAAACTAGGTCTACCCTCCCTATAAACAAAAGGGTAAAAAGCTACTACTTCGTATGCACAATTAATTTGTTCCAAAACATTGGTAATTTCACCAATTCCTGGTACAATTACTTTTATAGAATAATCCAACTTTGCAAACCCTTCTATCATATTAACTAAAGACCGGTTTGCTCCGTAATATTGTGTATAATGCGTTATAAATAGTATTTTCATTTGGTTGTCTATTAACATTATTAACATTACTCCGCTAAAAAATCGCACCATTTTGATTATCAGCAAGATACACCTTAGCCAATCTTTGTACTAAAAGAGTGATAATCAACGGCGAAGCCCTCACACGGTACCACGGAGTAGCAGCGAACCGAGCTGTGCGAGCTCACGACCGAAGGAAGTAACAAAGCTAAACTAATGCAAGATGCTTTTTACGTTTTTACTTCGTGCGCCTACGGGTTCGTAGAAAAACTAAAAAACCAACAGAGTATTATATTAACTAAGCAGTTAATTTATAGCAATTAACTCCTGCCTTGCATGAACTCATTAATATACTGAATTGCCAATGCACCGCTTTTTCCTTCATTTTCCGTTCCTAAAACAGCGTTATAATAAGCCGCTTTTTTGTAGACCTCCGTATCTTTGGCTTCTATTTCTTTTTTTATTAGTTCCAAAAGGTGTTCATAATCTAAGGCATGACTAGCCAATCCATTTTTGCAATAACGATACATATCTCGTATATCCTCCTCAAAAGGGATAAACTCATAATAAATACTAACAACGTTTAACAGTACGGCTTCTAAATGAATGGACGTATTTCCTGCTATAATCAAATCTTGTTTTTTTAGAAAGTCAAATGCATTTTCTTCTTTCGTAGATCTTAAAACTTTGTTAGGTATATTAAAGCTTGTATCATCAGCAGGATGCGGTCTAAATGTAATTGTGATAGTAGGAAAAGTATTGCTAAGCTCTCTCAAAAAAGTTTCTACGACTACTTGCTCATCCATTTTATTGGAACAAACACCTATGTTTTGTACACGAATCTTAGTATTACGGCAATTGATATAGGAATCAAATTTTGGCATCCCAACAAATTTCACCAAGCCATTAACCCGCCCATTCGATTGATATTGGTCTAATGTTGCTTGCCCTTCTAATAAACTTAAATCAAAGTCCAAAGGAGGGAAATAGGGTGTAACACTCGCATGTTGAATGTAAATAGTTGGTATTTCTAATGTCTTAGCGGCCATAAGAAGTGCCCGAGGAAAAATACTGTGATCATTTGCCCAAACAATATATCTAGGTTTATACTTTTCTAAAAATTGTAAACAAGCCTCATACTGCCCCACTCCCTTAAAAACATAATCCATATAACTCAACGCTTGCTTGCCATAATATTTATAAAAATGCCAAAGCATCCAAGGATATAAATATATTCTAAACCATATAACCCTGTGCAATAATACAACAATATCGTCTTTGCTAGACACATACCCCTCACTAGCTAAATAAACAGCCTCTTTTTCTTGCTGTTTTATAAAATTTAATGTGTTCCTATTGTTTTCACTAGTAATAAGCAAACATGGTTTCCCTATTATTTTAGTATAAGATATTTGTTTTGAATACTTAAAACGATAATAAATTTCTTTTATTGGAAGTAAAAAAAAACGACCTATAATATTTATCCATTTCTTCCAAATTGTTTTAGCTGTAAAAATGGCTCGAACATTTGGTGTAGTTGCTTCTAATAAACCACTAAAGCCAAACTTCAAGATTGAAATATAGACCTCAATTTTGGGGGATATTTTTATTTTAGAAATAGACTTCTTTCTATTGTTCATTTTTATACAACTTAAATGATAGACCAGCCACCGTCAACCATAATATTGTGTCCTGTTATATATTTGGCTTCTTCTGACAATAGAAAAGAAACTGCTGGTGCAATATCCTCAGGCATCCCCATTCTTTGCAAAGGGACTTTTTTTTCATAATTCTCAACAAACGTAGTAGGTTGATGATTAAATATTCCTCCTGGAGAAACACAATTTACTCGAATCTGTTGAGGTCCATAATAAGACGCAAGGTATTTAGTAAAATTAACAATTCCTCCTTTAATGGCTGCATATGCAGCAGGAGATGTTAAATTAGTTCCTTCATAAACAGTAAAATCATTTCCTAAAACTCCATAAATAGATGCAATATTAACAATAGCCCCTTTATTTTTTTGTGTCACCATTTTAGATAAGACCAACTGAGTAATTTCAAAAACACTATTTAACTGAATGTCTACATTTTTACGCCAGCTCTCTATTGTAACATCTTCAAATTTATTGCTCCAATCTTTTGTTCTAGGGTAAGCATTGTTAACTAAACCATCAATTCTTCCATAATAATCTATTATTGTATCAACACATTTTTTGATAGATGCAAAATTTGTTACATCAAGTGACAACACCCCATTTTGAATATCATCTGTTGCCGATACATCACCGTTTATTGCTATTCCTCCATTTTCTACAATGTGCTTTAACATTGCTTTCCCTAACAATCCACTTCCTCCAGTTACCAAAATTATCTTTCCTTCTAATTTATTCATCATCTAAACACATTTGTAAAACTTCGAATGCTTCGGAAAAAGTATTCATCGTTTTTTCATTACTTTTAATACAATTTACAAAGTATCGCATTTGTTTAAAATAAGTATCCAATATAGATTGATCTGTTTGAAAAATCAATTCTTGTTTAAAAAAAACCTTTCCCTTCTCGACTTCAATTAGAAGCGTCCCTTCTTCTGCAACGATTTCAAAAGTACGTTTTCTATCTTTTCGATAGTAATTCAGGACAACAGAAGCCACAAATTCATTATATACATAGCTATAATTAGCATAATCTATTGCTGAGATTTCAAGGGAGGAATTATTCCTCAAAATACTATGTTGCATTTTAGGCTTACCAAAAAACCAATATAAATAATCAATTTCATGGATAAAATCAAGATGAATTCCTCCCCCCATTTTTGCATTGGCACTATAAACCTCTCTAAAGTTTTGGCTGGGACGCCAACTCGGCAAATAAGACCCTGCATAGATATTGACTTCATTAATTCTCAAGTTTTTCTTTCTAAGAAAATCTTTTGAAAAGGTCAAAACTTCCAAAAACCTAAGATTGCACCCTACATAATTTAAAATATTTTTTTTCCTAAGAATAGGTTCAATAATAGCTGCTTCTTTCAAAAGCATAACAGCAGGTTTCTCAATTAACAAAGGCTTTTCAAATAAAATTAATGTTTGCAACGTTTGAAAATGAAGAAATGTAGGATTAGAGATAATAAAAAAATCAGGCTCAAAAGGTAGTACTTCTAAAGAGTAAATGTTGTTAACATTTTTATACGTTTTTGTTTTGTTCATGGAACTTCGAAGTGCATATATATCAAAGTTATGCTCCTCTATTTGCATCAGAGCATCAACATGTTTTTTCCCAATACTCCCTAAACCAATTATCACAACCTTCATTAGAACTCCCATTTGCCTGTAGTAATCAAGTATTCCATGTATTCAAAATCATCTAAACTATCGACATCAAAACAAGCATGTGGCATTTTGTATACCAATGTTCTATCTGTCAAAGATCCATTATAATTATTCTCAAAATAATGCCGTTTAAAGATATAAAAAGACGAGTTCATGTCATATACGATGGGAGCACCTTGACGAGAGTAAAAAGGAGTAGCAGTTTTTTTGGATACGCCAAAATAACCATCTTCCTTTTCTTCCAACATATTAAAATAAGGGTTTCGATGGGCAGTATTTACGGTTACTAGATTTACTGCATTACGATCATTTTCAATAATTTTAATGGCTGTCTCTATATCTTCTATTGTTCTCATTGGAGAAGTGATATCAAAATCTATAAGCAAGTCAAACTTTATTTGATTTCTTTCTTCTTCATATTTTAATATATCTTTTAACGCAGGCGTTTTACTAATTTTATCTGTTGCCAATGCAGCAGGTCGAATATAATCAGTTACCAAACCATGCTCAGAAGCTATTGTTCGTATTTCTTTGCTATCTGTACTTAGTGTTATGATAACTTTTCCCCCATAACTTTTAGCAAACTTATTTGCTGTTGCGATAGAATAAGCAATCAGTGGTTTCCCTGCAATTTCTTTAACATTCTTGCCTGGCAATCCTTTTGACCCTCCTCTAGCACAGATTGTTATTAATACATTCATATTATTCATTGTCAATTTTTTTTAATGACATCTATTATACTTTTTTATACTATACCGTATCAACACAATTTTAACTAAGCCATAATGATCTCATGAAATAAAGTTAATGAAGTAAATAAGACACGCCCCAGTAGCAACACGGCTAACTACTATTACCTAATATTAGTAGTTCGTTGATTATTCCCTGCGGTCATGAGGTCGCAAGCTTAGTTACTTGCGGTGCTACTACGTGGTAGTTTAGCTTTGTTACTCCCTTCGGTCGTGAGCTCGCACAGCTCGGTTTGCTGCTACTTCGTGGTTTCAACGAACTATTGTATTATATAATTCAAAGATTACTTCCTTCCATCCTTACTTATGAGTACATCGAAACAAACTCATTAAGACAATCACAAATATAATCAACCTCTAAGGCAGATAAATTGACCGCAGAAGGCAAACTCATCCCAGCTTTAGAAACACGTTCAGAAATATCAAAAGTATTATTTTGAGCATACTCAACGTATGGAGGCATTACATTCAAAGGAAAAAAGATGGGTCTTGTTTCTACTCCTTTTTCATTCAAAAAGTCCATTAAATCTTTTCGTGTAAAAGGAGCTGTTTCATTTATTAAGAAAGTATACAACCAATAAGAGTTCGTAACATTTTCTTTTTCAATAGGAGTTTGGAAGAAATCATACTTAGAAAGAACTTCATTGTATTTTTGAGCCAATGTTTTTTTGGCATTAACAAACTCATCCAATCGCTCAAATTGAGCAACTCCTATCGCTGCTTGTAGGTTTGTTAATCGGTAATTAAACCCAACATAATCGTGCCAGTAGCGTTTTTCTTTGCTCATTCCATGATCACGCAAAACAGCTCCTTTATCTGCAATGTCAAAGTTCTTAAACAAAACCATCCCTCCTTCTCCAGTTGTAATGGTTTTGTTGCCATAAAAACTAAACGTTGCCGCATCTCCAAATGCCCCTAGAGGCTTTCCCTCGTAAGTAGAGCCCAAGGCCTCTGCACAGTCCTCTACTACCAATAAGTCATGCTTTTCTGCAATTCGCATAATTTCATTCATGTCACAAGCCTGCCCATACAAATGAACGGGCATAATAGCCTTGGTTCTATCGGTAATCAACTCCTCAATTTTACGAGCATCTATGTTCAAAGTATCCGCTTCAATTTCAGCCAATACAGGCGTGGCACCGGTATAAATAATTGCATTGATAGAAGCAGCAAAAGTCATATTAGGCACAATTACCTCATCTCCTTTGCCTATATCCAAAGCGGCTAAAGCTAAGTGCAAAGCTACGGTTCCATTACTTACCGCCAAGGCCTCATAATTTTCATGATATTCTTTAAACAAAGCTTCAAATTTTCGAACATATTTTCCTTGAGAAGAAATCCAGTTCGTTTTGATGCACTCTGTTAAATAAGTCAACTCGTTTCCCTCCAATAATGGAGAGGCAATTGAAATGCGTCGCAATCGATTCAGAGAAGCATAATCAACGACTTCTCCTCTGTCATTCAATAATGGGATAATCTTAATTCTATTATTTAAACATTCCAAAATTTTTGAATTATCAGCATTCGAAGGCAAGGATACAAAATTAGCATTCATTACATTGGTCACAGCTGTCTCTAAATTCACTTCTGAAAGTAAAAATCGACGAACATCGCCATCGGTTAATATACCCAATAACTTATTGGTATCATTATCATCTACGATGAATAAAACTCCAGAGCCTTTATTATCTAAATGGTGAAGGGCTTCTCTTAAATTAGAGTTTTTATTGATGATTAAATCTTTAATTTCCATCTCCTGTCAATAATTTTATTTGTGCTTTAATTTCGAATAGTTCTAAAGACTTAACTTCTAAAACATGCACATAATTTCTAAATTCATCAAAATATTCTAAAAACCAATAATCTTTCGGCAAGGGTAAATTATTATCTTTCGTTCCATCATTATCACTATGGTGAAATGCTTTTATAAATGGCTTAATTTTCTGAAACTCCTGCTTTAGATCCAAACCAAGCGTTTGACAGCTTACTTTTAGGTGCGCGGTATCTAACAACAAGCCCAATCGATCGTGTTCTATCATCTCAAACAACCAATTAATCTCCTCATATTCTGTGCATAGCAGAAAATTCACCTTATTATCATAGTTAAATGGAGCAATTACATTGTTCTCTATGAGAAAATCTATATCTAACTCCTCTGCAAGCACCAATAACTCGTTCACAGAATCCAGAAAATGCTGCTTACTTAACTTTTTATCTAAATTAGCTGGAACTTTTATTTTCTGACCTAATTCTGCTGGATTTGGATCCACACAAAAACCTGCATGAGCAGCAAAGAAGGGAGATGAACTCGATTTTGCCAAATGCAAGCCATTCTTACAATGCTCTATAGACATTCGCCTGATTGTTTCATCTGTACTTGCCAAGTTCAAAACAAAGGGAATTTGGGGTGCAGGAAAGTAATTATGCGGCATTCTTGGAAAACGACAGGCTTTATAGATTAATTCCATGTCTTGGCGATATGGCATTCCTGAACTAAATTCCAAGTTAATGGTTTCTTTTTCACAGCACTTAACAACAGCTTCAACAGGTTGTCCTAAAAAAGCTAACGAGCTAACATATATATTAGAATTCATTTATTGTTTCAATCTTTTCATGATAAGAACAGCATTATTGAGCTCTTTAACTTGTTCAAAATTCAATTGATTATACAAGGATACCGCTGCCATATTATCTTTATCTACCGATAAGTAGATTTCGGGCAAATGATGTGTATCTGCATAATTCAGTAAATAATTCATGATTTGTTTTCCAAAACCTTTTCCTGTATACCCCTCTATCATGGCAATTCCCAACCATGTCCGCCCATCTTCATAATCTAAATGGCCATACCCAACGGGCTTGCTGCCAATAAAAGCAAGCAAAGTCAATTGATGATTATCTAGTACATCAATTGAGCGCTTATCAAAGTATCGAAATGTTTTTGCCGAATTACCAGCACTATCAATAAACTCTTGCAATACTGAGCCGTCTGATTTATTGATTTCTTTAATCGATAGTTTTTCTACCATAGAATGCAATTGTAATCAATAGTTTCATCTAATGACAATGACTTAGAGACTTTTTTCCCTATAATTTCATCCAACATATTAATAGGAATGCCTTGCAAAGGTCTTTTAAAACCAATGTGAGCTGGGGTCAATACTTCACCTTCTTTAATATCTTTAATAATAACCATACCTCGCTTCATTCCTAAACTATTATCTAGTTCTATCTTCGAAGGTCTTTTAACTTTGCTCCCCAAAGACAATTCTATATTTCGAATACCATCAACTAAGTCTCGAAACTCCGAAGGTGTCAAAGAACAAGAATGGTCAGGACCGTCCATATTCTTATCTAAGGTAAAATGTTTTTCTACTACTTCTGCCCCCAACGCTACCGAAGCAAAGCAAGCAAAATTATTGGTTACATGATCAGAATACCCTACTCTGACACCACAAGCATCTCGAATAGATGTCATAGCTAAAATATTAGCATCTTCTATTTTTGAAGGGTAATTGGTTGTACATTGCAACACAATAATGTCCTCATTACCTTCTTCTCGAATTGCCTCTACTGCTTCAAAAACATTGCTCAAGGTTGCCATCCCTGTAGAAACTAACATTGTTTTTTGTTTCTTAGCTACCGCCCTCAAGAAGGGCAGTTCTGTTAATTGCCCTGAAGCTATTTTGTAAGCACCTACATCTAGTTTTTCTAAAAAGTCTAAATCTTCAATATTGTAAGGTGTTGACAAAAAATCAATGTCTACTTCTTCACAATAACGGATAAGCTCTTGGTAAACCTGAAAATCTAATTCTAGCTTTTTGAGCATCTCATATTGGCTTTCAGACTTGTCAGTCACTTCCAGTTGGTACTTCGCTTTTGGAGAAGTTCGAGTAACAATTTGAGAAGCTTTAAATGTCTGAAATTTAACACAATCAGCACCTGCATTTTTTGCCTCTTTTATTAATTTCTTAGCCAAAGCTGGATCTCCATTATGGTTGACACCTACTTCAGCAATAATATACGTTTTGCCATTATTTTTTATCATCATTAATTGGGTGTTTTTTGGTTTTCCTATCCATTTAAAATTAGTGCCTTACGAAATATTTTCAGAATAGATTTGTTCTGCGTTATTAGCGGCAAACGACTTACTCAAAATAATTCATGGTGATATAGCCCCCCTCTTTTAGGTATTGTTCTTTACGCATTAATTTAAGGTCACTCGTCATCATATCTTTGACCAAAGACTGCAAATCATGCTCTGGAATCCATCCTAGTTTTTCATTTGCTTTGGTAGGATCACCAATCAATAAATCAACTTCTGTTGGTCGGAAATATTTAGGATCCACTGCCAACACCTCTTTTCCTATTTCCAATTGATAATCAGGATTATTACAGGATTTGACATAAGCTTTCTCATCAACACCTTCTCCTTTAAATTCTAACTCAACTCCGACCTCTTGGAAACTCATGCGAACAAAATCTCTTACCGTAGTTGTTTTGCCTGTTGCTATTACCCAATCTTCTGCTTCATTCGCTTGTAGAATCATCCACATCATGCGTACATAATCCTTGGCATGTCCCCAATCTCTCTTAGCATCTAGATTTCCTAAATAAAGCTTATCTTGCAACCCTAAGGCAATTTTAGAAGTTGCTCTAGTAATTTTTCTAGTTACAAATGTCTCTCCACGAAGGGGAGATTCATGGTTGAAAAGAATGCCATTGCAAGCATACATACCATAAGCTTCTCTATAATTGACGGTAATCCAATAAGCATACATTTTCGCAACAGCATAAGGCGACCTAGGATAAAAAGGAGTTGTTTCTGATTGTGGTACTTCTTGAACTTTTCCATACAATTCAGAAGTTGAAGCTTGATAAATTCTAACTTTCTTTTCCATGCCCAACAACCGCACTGCATCTAAGATTCTCAGTGTTCCTAAACCATCAACATTACCTGTATACTCGGGTGTTTCAAAAGAAACATGTACATGGCTCATTGCGGCTAAATTATAAATCTCATCTGGTTGGATTTCTTTGATCAAACGAGTAATATTAGTGCTATCCGTCATATCCCCATAATGCAAAAAGAAATTGCGATTATCAATATGAGGATCTTGATAAAGATGATCAATTCTATCGGTGTTAAAAAGAGACGATCGACGCTTCATGCCGTGCACTTGGTATCCCTTTTTTAATAAAAATTCGCTCAAATAGGCTCCATCCTGCCCCGTTACTCCAGTAATTAATGCTACTTTCATAAAATGTGTTTGTCTGCTTGTTTTGTTCTGTTAATACGTTGTGTATATCTACCTACGTTGTTCCCTTATAGTGATGGTGCTTTTTCTTCTGTTAAAAAGCCTATCGTTCCTTTATTCAATTAGCAATTTTTCGAGACACAACAGCACCTGATTTTTTATACAAGTCATTGCCATCAGTATAGGTAAAACTAGTCTTTTCCTTAGTGAAATCCAAATAATCTTCTGACAGAAAGATAGCCTCTTGTATTTTAGAATCGAATACAAGCATTAGCTCATTTTCAATCTGCAATATATCTTTATAGGCAGGCAATTTTATTAAAAACATCTTTTACACAAACTCAAGTGCTAGGTAAATATATACTTCAAAGTATAAACATTATACCTTTCATATACAATAAAGGAAAGTAATTTTTCTCTGACAACCATCGCTTCATAGAACTTTCAAAACAAATTAGTATAGATTACAAAACAGGTCTATAAACTTAGATTTAGTATCTTTTAAGATGATTGTAAATATAATGTACTTCGTAGATTATTCCCTGCTCTTATGAGGCACTATTACTCAATTAGTTCTCTAGTATCATTTTTATAACAAAAACAATACTTTCATACCGACTCCCCCCCCTTAAATGATAAGAAAAAAATTCAATTTTGCTCACAATCTCCTTTACCATACTCACGAAGTACATGGATACGATTTTACCTCTAGATATTAGATTAATCTTATGAGTCTAATAACTATGTTTTTACAAATACAAAACCGTACAGATTTTATTTTTTAAGAATAAAAACAGCGTCTATCCCCAAAAAGAGCTCATGCCCTACTTGGAAGGGCATATCGAAGCTTCGAAAATCGGATGTCTTGTACTAGCAGTATAAAAGAATAAGCCTACGAAGAATGCGTCCACATTTGTCAGTTGTAAAGAAGGAACAATCATTTGACAAATGCAGTATTCGAGTAGCGCCCCCCCAAGTGCACCACGAAGTAGCAGCACAGCTAAATTAAGCCCCTGAATAGTAGTGAACTGCAACTGCTATTTGTTGTCTTCAACAAACTATTGATAACAACAACCGAAAAGCTATAATTATTAATTTTCTACCAATAAATTTAAAATATGCTTAGGTAGCCCACTTCCTCCTATTTTTTTAGGTAAAGCATAATAATTTGTTAGTGCATAACGCTCTCCTTCTTCTATAGGCATTCCACGATGAATTCCTGATGTATCTACGACTAGTAAAGTACCTGCTTTGCCAACAGGAGTAATCAAGTTATATTTTCCTGTTTTTAAATAGTTATCAATATCTATATCTTTTAATCTATTATGATTATAGTCAAAATTGTATTCTAAAATTCCATCTAAAACAGATTGTTTTTTATGTGAACCTTTTAAATATTGAAATGCTCCATTCTTTTCTCCTACATCTGTTACGTAAAGAATCACCTTAAACTGTGATTCGTTTACTGTATCTCGATGCCAGCCTAACCCTGAGCCTAAATTATTTTCTTTAACAACTAGCTTATTAGCCATCGAAAATCCTAAAATGCGCTCATCTTTTTGAGCAAGAAATGCTTCCCTCAAAGCAACTATTCTAGGCTCATTATAAAAATGCACATCAATAAATTTAGATAGCCGATTAATTCCAAAACATCGAGTATCTGACCCAAGAGAGTCTTTCCAAATTTTGGGATTTTCCTTTTCAAGAACAGCATCTATTTCCTTCTTAAACATCTCACACTTTTCTTTCGATAAAAAATTTTCATAGACATACACCCCTTCCTTTCGCACCACTCCCAAAATCTCGTTAACCAAATGATTATCAACTTGTTGCTTTTTAGAAAATAAGAATTCTTTAATTTTATTAATTCCTAATCTCCTTACTGTCCTTGCCCAATTAATATATTTTCCCATTAATTATTTTTATATTTTTATGAATAACATTTCTAAGGAAAAGTATTTTTGCTTCTCTCTTGGCAATAAAAATTCTTCATACCCTTTTTCACGAAGTATATTACGAACAAATGTAATTTTTTTAAAAAACTCGTCAATCTTAGAATCCTCTGTTTCATAACGCTCAAACTCAACAATAAGCTGTCTAGGTATAATATCCAATTCAATCATTTGTAACAAAATAGGAAGTGCTGCCCCTTCTATATCTGCTTTAAAAAGATCAATATGGCTATGACCGTTATCTTCCATTAATTTTGATATCGTTCGTGCTTCAGCATAGAAAAAATCATTGGTTTCAATAAAAGAAGAAGAAGACCCTCCAAAACTTGGTGTTGAAAATTTCAATGTAGTATTCTCTATCCATACAGCAATAGGAAAAAACTTGAATAACTCATTCTTTTGTTTAGCCATATATTCTATAGAAGCAGGAGTAGGATCATACATGTAGACTTCACATCCATAATTTTTTGTTAAAAACTCATCAAATGAAGAGTCTACAGAAATTCCCAAAGAATAAACAACACTTTTATCATTGAGTGGCATGCGAGTATCTATAAAGTAATTAGCAGCTTGAAGGTGATTCCGATTAATGGGAGGAATATCACTTATATAAGCTTTTGTTTTTCGTCTTGGTTTACTAAACACGTAAAACAAATCCGTATGCAAAATCCACTTTGTAAATCTTCTTTTTAGAACTTTATATCCATATTTAATCAAGTTTTCTCCTTGACTATTTTTTCGCATATTTACTAATCTATTTCTCATCAATTCACTATTAAAACCTCTTATCCTCTCTTTAGAAAAGATAATAATTAATTTATAAAATAAATTCTTAAAATCCAAACAGCATCACCAATAGAGGCATTAATACGCAGTTTGTTAGCTTTCTAGCAGTAGAGAATAATTTTACCATCCTACTGTTCCTTTTACTTTGAAATAGATGCTTAAAATAAGAACCAAATTATGACAAATGGTATTATATTAGTAGCAATATAGCTAATATGTAACTACTAATTCTTAGCAATTTTATCATCTTTTTTTACCCTAATCGAGTAGATAGCTCCTAAAAAAAGCAGTAATATCATGCAGTTCGCAATAAGGCCAATCTTTGCTCCTAAAAAGACAGATTTAGGCTCATAAATCATTTTGATTTCATGCTTACCTGCTGGAATTTTTAGCCCTCTAAGGATATAGTTTGTCTTGATGAAAGGAGCCACTTTTTCCCCATCTATATACACATTCCAACCTTTGGGATAATACATTTCAGAAAAAACAGCAAATCGATCTTTAGCAGTTTCGGACTGATACACCATTGTATCAGGATGATATGATTTTAAGCTAATCTTATCTCCTGCTTGATAATCGGTTTCTAAACCCTTTACATAATCTGCATATTTTTCTTGTACAACAGCATTCAACGTAGGATTTAGATCATCCAAAGCAGCTAATTCTGCATCGGCATTTTTGACTTGTTGAATATTTTGTACAAACCAAACATTTCCTAAAGCAGTTGGATTATCCATAAATCGGTCAGGACTCACAATGATGTATTTCACATTCATCATGTTCATCAAATTGCTGTGTTGTTTTAGGGCAACATTTCCATTATCCAATTGATAATAATTCCAAAATTCTTGATACAACAAAGGCTTAGCCGCAGAATACCCTCCTAAACTTTTATGAATCCCCGAAGTAGCCGCCGTCTGACTAGGCGCTCCTCTAGAATAATCGACCACCTTATAAATGGACTTATCTTTTAAGATATCACGATCTGATTTTTGAAGTACTTGTTCTTTACTGGCTACTTGATAATTTTTTGCTGTATAACTATTCTTATTCAAATAATCAGAATTTATCATTCCTAAGTCTATAACAGCAATTAAGGCGACTACAATTCCAGCAATTTCTATAGATAATTTTTCTTTCGTATAAGCGTATAAAACGCCTGTTGTTACCAAAATAAACCCAATTGCTCTCAAAACATCTGCTTTTGCCAATGCTGCTCGGTCAGCTTCTAATGCAGCAACCAACTTAGGGCTAATCATTGCCAAACCAGCATCAGTAGGTGCTGATATTGCTCCCATACTTAGATATAGATAAGCCAATACACAAATCCCCAAACCAATCAAACCAGCTAACAAAACATAACCTTCTTTAGATACTGTTTGCTTTATCTTTGGCAATACTTTAGCTGACCAAGTATTAGCATATTCTTCTGCATTAAAACGCACTAATTTCATCAAACCTAACCCTATTGCCAAAATTACGATAGGCTGAGCAACTAAAAGTGTCATCTTGGTATCTCTAAACTTAGAGTACAATGGGAAATAGTAATACATCAAATCATTAAAAGCAGCAAAATGTTTTCCCCATGCTAATAGGATAAAAAAGGCAAAGGTGCTGATAAAAGCCCATTTCACCGCGCCTCGTAATAGTAATAAAGCTAAGAAAAGCAATAGGCAAGTGACCACACCATAATAGATAGGACCACCACTCATAGTTTGACTTCCTCGATACTGTCGAGTATACTGATTGATCAATTGATTCATAAATTGATTGGGATCCTTGATGCCATTCTTTCTAGCAGCAGCTATCAACTCTTGTTGTATGGCAGGATTGTTAAAGGCAGCATAAGTCTCTGATTTGGGGTCAGAATAAAATGATTTTCCTTGTGTTCCACCGTGGAAATTTGGAAACATCAAGCTAGCAACTTCCATTTTTTCCATACTCAATCCAAAGACATAATCGTAAGGCAAACCGCTCGATGCATTTGGTTTTTCTGCTTTATTTCTTGGATCAGCAACAGGTGCCTCTTTCTTGACGGTCAGCTCTGACTTTCCTCGTGTAGAAGCTTGACCATATTCGTAAATAGCCCATAAGCTTCCTAAGTTGGAGGCGATTCCCAACAAAGTTCCCACAAGCATGCTTAAAGCAAACTTACCAAAATGAGGAATTTGTTGTTTTTTGATAGCGTCAATTAAAAACAAAAGCCCTATAATTCCTAGTGCGAAATAGGTGTAGTAAGTCATTTGCACGTGATTTCTCATAATGCTATAACTGATGCCTATTGTGAAAAAGGTTGTTCCTAACAACATATTTTTACGGTAAGCATAAATAAATGCTCCTACAATAACTGGGGTAATGGCCAAAACATCCATTTTTCCAGTATGTCCTGCGGCAATATATAACGTATTGGCTGTAAAAAAGCCTAGCATAATAGACAAACACAAACTCAAGACCCAATTGACGCCCACTAGCACAAGACCTATGTATCCGCAAATCATAATTAGAAAAAGCGTCCTAAGCTCGCTTTTTTGCGTAAACACAGTAATCGCTTTGCCCACATAAGTTCCTGCATAATTATAATTATTGCTTCTCATCATAGCCGTTGGCATCCCACCAAACATATGGTTCGTCCACCGAATAACAGAGCCTTGCTTTTCTTGATAATCGTTAATTTCTTTCTGTTGGTACACTGCCTGAACATTATCATGCTGTTGCAAAGACATACCATCAAAAGCCACTGGTTTTAAATACAACATTGTTGCTGCAATCAAAACAAAATAAGCGACAAGATGTTTTCCAAATCGAGCTAACAAGCTATTTGTATTTGTTGAAGAACCTCTATTAGATTCCTTTGCTTTTTTAGTATTGTTATTTTTGGCCATTAGATAGGTTATAATATTGAAAGTGTACTGTTGATTTTTATTACTCCTCTTGCATCACAAATTGTAAACTCTAAAATTATGCTTGTATTGGTTCTTTTGTCCGACAAAGTAAAAACAAAACAAGCATAATTCCATTACTTACAAAGCATTAATTTTTTAAAGCAATGTATTCAAATAGTAGTTCGTTGATTATTCCCTGCGGTCATGAGATCGCTATCGCTTAGTTGTTTACTTTTTCACCAAAAAGACAAAAAAGCACGTTTATATTAGTTTAATAATCAATATTTTAACACAAGACACAACAAATTCACGACTAATTGACTATCAACTGCGCAGCACTTACGAAGTAAACTAATAAAGTTTAGTTGCGCTGCTACTACGTGGTTTCAACGAACTATTGTTCAAAAAAATAATTTTATAATTATTTCTAATTCCACCCAAAATATAGTTTTTTCGTGTAAAAGTCAAAAAACTCTTTTGTTATGCAATCACACAAAATCAAATTTCCTAAAACCGCTCATTATTACACCTTAGGAACTCCTTCTTCCTCTACGAAGAAGTTTTTTATTGTCTGTCATGGTTATGGTCAGTTGGCCAGCCAAATCATTCATAAATTCAATCAATTAGGAGACGATTGTTTTATCGTTGCCCCTGAAGGATTTTCTCGCTTTTATTGGAACGAAAAGAAGGGCAGCGTAGGAGCTTCTTGGATGACCAAAGCAGATCGTTTGTCTGAAATTGAGGATTATTGTAATTATATAGAACATCTTTATTACAAATACAAAAACCAACTTCCTGAAAACGTAGAGATTAACATTCTGGGCTTTTCGCAAGGAGGGGCAACTGTCGTGCGTTGGATAGAACGCAATCGACCTTTCTTTCATAATCTTATTTTGTGGGGTGCTGCCTTTCCTACGGATTTAAGCTATTTGCCTATGAAAGATTACTTGGCACAAAAGAAGCTGTATGTTGTCTATGGAAAGGAAGACGAGTATTTAAGTGCCGAAAAAATTCAGATGCATGATATGTTTACTCAACAACAAGGCATTCAATTTGAAATGATTTGGTTCGAAGGCAAACACGTCATAGATCGAACTGTCTTACATGAGTTGGTAGCAAAATTGTAAAGTCGCAGCCATTCAAGTCAAATCGCCCTCTAAAAAAACAGTAGGTTGGTTATTAGTATCTTTATTTGTAATTTACAAACATAGAACAACTGACAACCAACCTAATATCTTATATTTTCAAAAAGGCAGCAAAATACTGCTACATTATTTTTAGTACCTAAACAATGACGGAAATAGTTTATCTAAAACTCCAATCGTATTGATCCATTTCTAGGAGGCATTTTTTAAGCAAATCAATACCATTTCGAATATCGCTTTTATCCGCCATTTCAATAACTTGATGCACATTCCGACAAGGAATAGAAACACATCCTGCGATGGCGCCATTAATTCCTCTACGTTGAATACCAGCCGTATCGGTTCCTCCTCCTGTTAACACTTCAGGTTGCCATTGAATTTTGTAATTATCAGCCGTTTGCTTCATAAAATTAACCATTCTATAGTCGCAAATTGTCGAGCTATCCATGATTTTAATAGCACAGCCCTTACCCAAAGAAGTAATGCGTTCATGTGCTTGTGAACCAGGCACATCAAAAGCAATCGTTACATCAATTCCAAATCCAAAATCAGGATTAACCTGTTGAGCAGCAACATTAGCCCCCCTAATTCCTACTTCTTCTTGTACCGTAAATACGCCGTATACATCGTACGGGACAGGAGTATCTTTTAATTCTCTCAAAGTTTCGTAAAGCATATAAACAGCCAAACGATTGTCCAAAGATTTTGAATTAACACAATTTCCCATTTCTATCAACTCTCGCTCTCTAGTAATTGGATCACCAACACTAACCAACAACTCCACTTCTTCTTGTGTCATTCCTGTATCAATGAAATAATCTTTAATTCCCAATGGCTTACCTCGTTCAGCAGCACTTAACAAGTGAATAGGTTTACACCCCATACAACCTACAATGTCTTTCTTTCCGTGGATAATAACACGTTGAGCGGTCAAAGTTTTGGGATCAAACCCTCCTAAGGTGTGAAAACGAATGAACCCACCTTCTTCTATATGCGTTACAATGAAGCCAATTTCATCCATATGCGCTCCAATCATTACCTTTTTGGCATCTTTCCCCTTCTTCGTTCCCTTTTTCACTGCATATACATTTCCCATTGCGTCGGTAGACACCTCATCCACTAAAGGAGCAATCATTTCCATTATTACAGCTCGCAATCGCTGCTCAAAGCCAGGTGCAGCAGGGATTTTACAAAATTCGCTTAATAAAGCAATATCAATCATTTTATTTTATATTTATTTGGTAATTTATAGATTGTAGTCTACGTTTACTTCTCTCACTATCCTATAGCATTGTTTTTTTGATATTTTACAAATCTAAATCAACACAAAACAACTGTATCACAAAATAATTTTACACCTAGTTTAACGTACATTCCAGCTAGGTTATTATTAGGTTCTATACAGCTAATCCCAATAGCAATAACACTAATTAGTCAACATCAAAGAAGGTCTTTTTAGTTTCTAAATAAAAAACACAAAAGCATTATTACGTATAAAAACATCCTAATTTTGTTGGCTATCGCAGTGTATCAAAGGCACACGATATAAGAAATGAAAAACCTATGATTACCAATAATGATTATCTATTGTTTTATAAGATTGAGAGCGAGCAAAATAGTCATTTTTAATACAAGAACTGTTGGGCAATCATTTAAGAGTCGAGAAGAATAAAAGTAGGTTTATTATTCAAACAAAAAGATTCTTTTTAAGAAAAACAAATTAAACAAAAAAACGACGCTCCAAAGAATTATAATTCATCTCTTTTGTTTTTATTTTGTTAAAACTAACGATTCTAAACGTTTCAAAAATCACAGGTTTCTGTTTCAATTTTCAATCATTTTAGTAACATCAATCGCCTGTAGCTGCTTTTACACCATCTCCAGTCGTAACTGCTCGTCGAGTAGGATAAGCGAAATCCATATCAACATTGGCTGGATCGTTAAATTGATCTAAGATTTTTTCCCACAAATAGCTTGTCGTATTTCGTCGTCGTTTGGGCTCGCACAAATAACGCATTGTTAACAAAACACCACTAGCTTCGACACTTGTATAAACAATTGGTGTTACCTTATGATAATAAATCAAATACTGTCCAGAAGCTGACTGTAGTTCTTTTCTAGCATGCTCACTGACCTTAGGTGCGTGTTCGTTCAATGTTTCCTGCAATACCTCTTTGCACTTTCTCCAATTGCTTTCGAATGTCACCAAAACCTGAATTTCATTCCAAATGTAATCCAACCCCTCATTGTAATTTGCCAAAGGAGCTTTAAAAATTTTAGAATTAGGAATGTGTATAATCCGACCTGTACTTTGCTCGTCTCCTACCCAATTGCCAACTTCTACAATCGAAAACTGAAACAAGTTGATGTCTACAACATCACCAATTTGATTCTCGACTTGAATCCGATCTCCTACCTTAAATGGCTTTTGTACCAAGATAAAATACCATCCTGCCATGTTGACAATAGGGTCTTGAAAAGCAATTGCTAGACCTGCGGATAGCAAACCCAAATAAGTAGCAAAATCACCAAAGTGATTCGCCCAAACTAAGGCAATACCAATAATTCCAATTACATAAATACCATACGTTGCACTCTTTCGCCAAGTATAACGAACCGCTAAATCGCTCTGTAGTTTCATAATAGAGCGTGTCACAATTCGTTGTATTACCCACAAAAGAATCACCAACACAAAAGTTGTTAAAGCTTTGCTTTCTGTTTCTGTTAGTCCATCAGAAAATCGATGAAACCATTCTATTATCGTATCCATTTTTTAAGCTTAATCACAAGTACAATTGTATTTATTTCCCAAGTCAATTACAGTGATAATAATAGGATCACGCTCACAATCCCCAACAATAACACGCACATGTTGCTGATCTCTAGTTGTCCCCTCATAAGCAATAGATGGGCATTTTCCAGGCTGCGCTGGTCTTGTCTTTTTATAATTAATATGATCTTGATCAATCACTTCTTGAATTTCAAAAGCATCAATTTCTCGGCATCCCATTCGGCAACGAGCGTGTCGTGTAATAACAATTGGTTTTCCTTTAAACTTCAAATCTCTTTCGGTAAATTCTTTGGGCGCAACAGGAACGGAAGGTTCTTCGATCGACTCATTTCTTGATGCGCCATTGGTTCCATGATCATCAGCTGTTTCAGGTGCAGTATTTTTGTTCGCTGTGACCGTAGGATTTTGAGCCACATTGCCTTGCTCCAGTCCATATTCACAACTGTTCAACAAAAGTAGTACGATAGTTGCCACCAATATTATTCTAAAATAAGGATGCAACAGATATTTTTTCATTGTCATTATTGATAATTAGTATGTTTCGTTTGTAGTTAATGGCGCTGCTACTATGTGCTACAAAACAATGTTATAAAAAACGCCAATTATTTTTGCCCAAGCATCTCCCAAGGTATTACTTATCAAAGATAACAAGTACTTCCTTGATTTTTTGTTTTTCCAACCAAAAATCCCTAATCCTTTTGTTTTTTATGGAACTACTATCTCGCTATAGAATAATACAATTCTCTATAAATTAAATAAGGCTATTAAGAAAAACCCTTGCTTTTTTGGGTATTTTTTTGTATTATTGCTGTTTGTTTTTCTAGCTAAAATTAATTTAAAATTCTGAAACAGTAACCATGCCATTCAAACACAAAAAGAAAATTCATGAAATTCTAGAGATGGATTTTGAAACTTATGCTAAGTTTCTAAAAAAAGAAATTTTGCGGGCTGCAAAACTCGGTGAATTGGACGCTGTTATTTGTGGCAACCACAAATTTGCTGATGGCAAAGAATCGGCTCTTATTTTAATGGGAGCTTTTGTGGGAGATTTGGCAAATTTTTTTAAAAAGAATAAAGCTCAAGTTGGCTTTGCCAAAGGGAAATGTTTTTTTGAAACAACGGACAGTGGTACCAAAATGCACATTGCAATTAATGCAGGAAAAGGGAAGCCTGACCGAATCTCTAAAGCAGGTAAAAAGTTGTGGGCAAAAGCAGCTATAACACCACATTTTCACGACAAAAAGCTTCCTTTTTTAGATGCCGCTTTAGATCAGGTTAATGTTGGTGAAACGGAGTTGTTAAAATTAGCCGATACAGAAAATAATACGCAAGCCATCAAGTTGGTAAAAAACAATTATCTTAAATCCAGAAAAGTCTTGCAAGATCGTGTTTTGCCCTTGGTTAGTAATAAAGAAACCTTGGATAGTGCTTACACCAATCAACATTTTAAAATTGCCAAAGTTTGCCTAAAAAGTGCCGCAAGTTTTTTGAATAAGTTTGATGAAGTAAATGAAAAAACGCAAACGCTGTATCAAAAAGATATTCAAACCGTTCGTTCAGAATATCCAAAACTCAAACGCATTGCAGCTAAAATCAAACAAGCTTTGATGGCTAGTAATGTTGTAGATATTGAGATAGATAATACTGACTCGTCTCAAGAACAAACAGATGATCTCAAAAAATCACTGCACGTACTAGATAAAGAGTTTGAGAAATTAAATTCGCTAAAAATACAAGCAGAAAAAGCATTAAAATATTTAGATTCTTTGTTGTAATCTAAGTCTATTGTAACATAAATTGTCAAAAGTAATCCCTAAATTAGGTTACCATGAATAAGTATAAAATTATTGCTATTTATCAAGAAATGCTTGCCAGCATTCATAAAATCAAAAATAGTGGCCATACCTTATCGGAAGGAGAAGCAATTCAACTGGCTCAATTAGAAACCATCACGACTCAACTCAAACAAAAAGCAGATGCTGCTGGTTTTGGAGAAGAAATGGTGGCTGACTATACGGTTCCTGTTAATTCTGCCGATGATTTATTCCAACTTATTGATACTTCTGCTTGTAGTGCTGATATTCGTCAAGCATTGACAGATGTTGTTGCTAAGAATTATGTAGCCGATGGGTTAAGCCGTAAAAAGTTATGGGACGTCCTTCAAGTTTTTGACAAATACTATGTGGCGAATGTAGATAATGTTTCTGCTGTTACTGTTAATAGTAGAATGCAGGGGGAATGGGAAAAAATATTTGGAGAGGGAAAATATGATCTCAACCTTTTAGCAACCGCTTATCAAAATTCTGCGAAAGAGGCTTTGTTAAAAGAAATAAAAGTCCTTTCTGCTAATGGTTGGAGTACTAAGGCCAATAATTTACACGTTTCTTTTGATAAAATTTTCAAAGGCAAAAAATCATGGCTTGATTCAGCTAATGATATCAAAACAGCTCCTAGCCAACTCAAAATAGATGTTTATGAATTTCCCCTAATTCCAGATCATTTTAATGGAAAATACGTTAATTTTACTGGAGGAAAAGGTCAGATTAGTGGCAAACTTGCCTTAATTGATCCTATTACAATTACCAATCAACAAAAATTTCTAAATGGTTTTATTGTTGATTTTGAACAGGTTCTAAAAAGCAGTATCAACCTCAAAATGCTTCGCTCCAAAATGCCATCTATGGGCGCTGGTTCTACTACATTATTTAGCAAAGGGCTTACCTTGGATTTGGGATTTGTATTATTAACGTTAAAAACAGATGTTGCCAAATATAGCTTTACCCCAGGTCTATCAGAGAGTGATGTAACAATAGATGAAAATGGAAATGAAAAGAAAGCAGGTATAATTCAAAAAATAAAAAATCGTTCCAAATTTAATCCTATTTCGATCCGCTTTCAAGGAGCTATCAATTGTGTCAAATTAATGGATAGTCTTGGTAGTGACTTTAATTTCCCTGGTGTTGATTTTGCAGCCTGTAATATTAGTATTAGCATTGGCTTTAATGTTACCATCAATCCTCCTAAAGCTAAGCCTAAAGTAGATGGTAAAAAAACGTCCCCTACACCTGATGATGTGGACAAGCCTTCCTTGGAAAAAGACAATAAGAGACTTCGTCAAATTCAAGAAAAAAATAAAGATTTAGTAAAAAAGGCAGATCAATTAGCAGATGCGGTTGACAAAAAGGATTTAGACCGACTAAAAAAAGCAGCTGGTGAATTCCAAAATACGGCGCAAGAGGCGTATGAACTACTAGAAGATCATAATTGGAAGGATAAATCTATTAAAAATAAGGCCGCTGATTTATTGAATGAAACAGCCGAAAAGGTCTATAAAAAAGTAGCTGGTCCAGTTAGCAAGTTGACCAAAGCACTAAAATATGCGAAGCCTTTGGCTCGTTTAATGCCTGGTGTCAATGCGATCTTAACAGTTGTTGAAGTGAGCACTTATATTTATGACTTTATAACTTGGTTCAATAGTGTGGACGCTACTGTCTGGCAAGATTATTTTATTGCCTTTGGAAGTAGTATGGAGAAAAGTACGTTTGGGCAGTGGTTCAAGCGATTTGATCGGTATATGAAAAGCTAAGTGTATTTATGAGCACAGAGAATTGGCAACCACATACTATTATTACTCTATCGTATCGCCCACTTGCGGATACATTTCCAACTTATATAACAATTATCGGGTTTGGAATGTACGTAATTTATTTTCTGGTAACGTTTTATTTAGGTCTAATAGACCCTACTACTGTTTTGGATACAATAATTTGGGTAGGCACCTACATCACACCCTATATTTTGCACTTTTGGCTAACCTGTGCATTTTTTCTTTTTATCGGTCTTTTTATCAAAGATTACATCATAGGGTATCGGCAAATTAAATTAGAACTCCATCAAATTACCTTTTATCCCAAGCAAAAACGCAAACCACTCAATGTGATAAGGTGGGAGTTTCCGATACAAAAAATCTTTTTTTCTAAAGAACATAAGGTGCCTTATTTGGACAATGTCAACCAAGTATTAATACTCCCTGCTTATATGTATACGAACGCCATCCTCCAATTTTATAATATTCCTTATAATAAGAAACAACCAACCAACACATCCAAACTCAAGCATGAAGACTAGACACTGGAATTCAGACATCGAAACATATCAGGACGATAGTTCTTTTAGTATCGTCTGTGCCAACAAACACACGGGTTGGTTTCTGACATTGGGCTATTTTTTATTAACCGTAACTTGGATTGCACTTTATTTTGGTCTTAAATTGATTTCGTTGGAATATTTTGTTCATGCTTCTATATTTTTCATTATTATATTATACAGTTTTTTACTCAAAACAATACTTAGTGTCCCCATCGGAACAGACTGTTTTTTATCTCTAACCGACCAAGAACTTACTTATAAATTTTATCACCTAGGCTATACCCAAATTACACATCCCATAAGGGCCATTAATAAAGTTCGTTTATCTACTAACAATGATTTTTTGGTCTTTCATCTGTACAATAATCGAGTAACTGAACCTGTCCCAATTACTATTGAATTCCCCAAAGAAGCTGCTCGAATATTAGTAGAAGTCCACACTTTTCTAGAACAACAAGGTCTGCATCTCTCTCCGCCTATTGCCAATCCTTAAAATAAATTGACTTTTTGGAACTTAGTACAGCAAGATAGAGTTTAGATAATCAATGCAAAACGTACACTTCTATTTTAAAACCATTCTATCTTATATAAAGATAGTTATGGCATTTATAGTGTGGTAGTTGTTTCAACCAACACGATATTGTCAAGGAATTACAGGTTATGAAAAAAGAAAAACTTAGAGGAAAAGATTTAGTAGCTATAGGTTACCAAGATACTGCTATTAGAAGTTTGGCAATGTTACTTGTTGGCAAAGGTTATAAGCATACTTCCAAAAAAGAAAAATTGGAGTTGCTTCAACAAGTCGCACAGCAACCCAAGGATTATACGCAACATACTGTCTTAGGACCTGTAGCCATCAAGCTATTGGACGAACAAGCAAAAGTCGAAAACTATGCTTTTTCTGATAAGCCTTTTACTATTTATGGTGCTAATGGAATCGACGAGAGTGCCAAAGAGCAAATGAAACAAGCCATGAGCCTTCCTATTACAGCCGATGGTGCTTTAATGCCAGATGCGCATTATGGTTATGGATTGCCTATTGGTGGCGTTTTGGCTACTAAAGATGCTATTATTCCTTACGGAGTTGGGGTTGATATTGGTTGTCGAATGTGTTTGAGTATCTTTGATGCTCAAGGGAGTTATATCAAGGACAATACCTCTCAGTTAAAAAGAATCATTCAAGACAATTCTAGATTTGGTAAAACTACGTTTGATGACAACAAGAGAAACGATGCTATTTTTGATCGATCTGAATTTAAAGAAATCGGTTTGTTGCGTTCTTTAATTGACAAAGCTTATCAACAAATTGGTTCTTCTGGTGGGGGCAATCATTTTGTGGAATTTGGTTGGGTTGAAATTAAGGAAGCGAATAATGACTTGAATTTGCCAATTGGCAACTATCTAGCCTTGTTGAGCCATTCAGGTTCAAGAGGTTTGGGTGCTAAAATAGCCAATACTTATACCAATATTGCTATGAAAAAACGCAATTTGCCTAAGTCTACGGCTCATTTATCATGGTTGCATATGAATGAACATGAAGGACAAGAGTATTGGATTGCCATGAATCTGGCTGGTGACTATGCTTCTGCATGCCACCATCATATTCATCGTCGCATCCAAAAGGCATTAGGTATCAAACAATTGCATCAAATTGAAAACCATCATAACTTTGCCTGGAAGGAACAACTAGCAGATGGCTCTGCGGTTTTTGTACATCGAAAAGGAGCTACCCCCGCACACAAAGGCGCTTGGGGTATTATTCCTGGTTCTATGACTGCTCCTGCTTTTATTGTTCGAGGGTTAGGCAATCCGCAATCCATCAACTCTGCTTCTCATGGTGCTGGTCGCGCTTTTTCTAGACGAAAAGCCAAAGAGTCCTTCACTAAAAAAATGCTCCGAGAAGTTTTAAAAAGCAACCAAGTAGAATTAATTGGTGCGGGATTAGATGAAGCCCCTTTCGCTTACAAAGACATTCATACAGTCATGCAAGCACAACAAGAACTAGTAGATATTGTTGCTCCATTTTATCCTAAAATCGTTCGCATGGATTCAGGAAAATAAAACATAACATCATTTTTAGAATTTTGATACATGTCTTTGCGCTGTTCTAGTTTTTTCTATTCCTATTGTTGCAAAATAATCTCCAACCAAAGAAGGCAACTCTTTGCCTTCGTACCAATATTTCACCTGATTATTTGCTGTTATACATTCGATTATACCATTTGGTAGGATCTGTATCTTTTCATATTCAAAACCTAAAATCTCATTTCCTTTAGCGTCCATACATCCCCACTTATCGCCCTTCAGCAAAGCCATGTACCCTTTATCGTTTATACTAAACCCAACCCCATTGTATATCGGTTCGGATAGTTTTTTCCCATGCTTATCAAGCAAAAAGAACTTAGCATTCTCTTGAAGTCCCAAACAGCTCGTTGATGCCAGTATGGGGTTAGAAACGTGATACTCTTTAGGGATAAAATGATAATAATAAGGAGCAGAACTTAAAGCAGGTCGTAAAATTCCCTCTTGGTTGTCAATCTTAGCGGTATAGTTATAAACCAATGCATAGACTTTTTCTTCTTGGAATGCTTGAACTGCTTCCAATAAGGGAGGGAACGCCCAATCATACGAAACTAAATCTAGTAAACCAACCTTTGAACGATATCCTCCCCATCTATTATCACTATTGGCATTAACGGACAGTAAACCATTTGGCACCACGAATAGACTATCAGGAATCTTAGCGGCTTTCATTTCATTTTCCATAAAACCATAATGATCAACAACAAAAGAATCGTTGATAATAAATCCCCATTCCCCATCTTTCAATCCAAAGTAAGTATTATTTATAGTTTGAATAGAATCATAGATTGGCAGAATCCATTTTGTTCCATTAGCAGATAGCCCTCCCCACTTGTTATTGATCTTTATTAAGGTATTATTATCTGCCAGTTGTTTAAAGTCCAAATCTCCTTTATTGGTCAAAATAGTATCTCCCTCACGATTCATTAATTTAGTTACTCCTCCTTCTGTCTCAAAAACAAATAAATTTTCGTTCAAAATCAATAAATCTCTCCCTTTGAATTCAGAAAAAACACTGTCTTTTTTCATCAACTGATAACGACCTCCATGAAGTACCATGTAAGTAGCTGTATCTAATGTCCAAACCTTATCATACTTTGTTGGCAGTACTTGTTCATTTTGAAAGTTGACAACGCCCCATTTGCCATTGGATTGCACCCCCACTCCATTTTCCAAAACATCTAAACTGTCATAAATACAAGGAAGCATTGTCGCCCCCCAAAAAGACAATGTTCCCCATTTGCCCCCTTTTTGACAAGGGATTGTATTTTTCTTTTCTAACAAAATAGCATCATAGTCAAACAATAAATCCCCTCCCAAAGTGCCTACTGCCCACTTCCCCTCTTTTTGGCACTTAACTAAGGTAATTGGCAACTCCAAACCTTGAGTCGGGTGTTTTTCTTCTGTAATCAAAACCTCCATGGCACTATACACTGGTTCAAGAACGACCACTTTAGAAGAAGCGTTTGCCAAACCATACTTATCATCTTTTTTAAAAATGAAAATATCTTGTACCTGCTTGATTGATTCAAAACCTGTATAGATTGGCATTGAGACCTTCTCTTTTTTATTTTTGCACCCCAATAGAATACAACAAAAAAGTAAAAGCCCCAAACGCCCTATTTTTTGATTACTTTTTAAAACAGTCATCTATTGTCTTTTCGATTTTACTAGAATGTATAATTTGTGTATTATTTGATTTAATACAATCCCTAATTTCAGCCGTTGTCATAAAAATACCGCCATACTTTTTGTACAAACCTTTCTTAATTTCGCTAACAACTTTTATAGATTTACCTTCTCTAAAATCTCTCATCTGAGCATCAAATATTTTGTCAACAGAATCTTCTATTCTATTTAATTGCATTTCTTTCTCTGCTCGGACTGCATCATTCAGCGCCTTTTTAAGAATGTTTAAAGAAATCAATGTAAAGGCAGAAAATGGAGCCATTCCGCTATATAATAGCGTTCCAGCCAAACCTAAATTAAGCATATCACCAAAGCTAGAACTACCATTACTGTTCAAATAAGCTTTAGCTTTTCTATTAAAGTACTTTCTCCCATGTGAAATCCATTCATCATTGTATAACTTTTCAATTACTTCTTTCACATCTTTATCCCAATCCAACTTTTTTACGAGATCAGCTACAATAGCCACATTTACATTTACCTTACTAGAAGAGGTCAAGGAAGGAATGTCAAAATAGATGACATCCTTATCATCAACTCCTTGCACTTCCAATAAATAAAAGACGCCTTCTATTGGTCCCTCGGTAGAATGATTCAAGAGATTTGTATCGCTTTTTAATGCCAAATAAGAAGCTGAAGCAATTTCATTTTTAGAATTTCCCTTTTCGACAATACTAATTGTTTTGACCTCAAATTCTGCATTGACTTTAAAATCGTAATGATTTTTGGATGAGGGAGCGGGAGCATTAAGGTTGGCAACCGTAATAGTTAAGAACTTGCCTTCTGTAATTTGTCCAAAATCAGTCTTAGTCAACAACTTATCATCATAAGAAAGCCCTTTCACAACGACCTTATAAGTATCCGATGGATTTGATCGATCCAATTTAAAATTGACAGACTTTCCCTTTAACAAGTTGAGGTTATCCATCCGTTTCACCTCTTTATTAGAAGAAGAAATAATGGTCAAAGAATGTACTTCTTTCATATACACATTCATATCCAAATGAACTTCTTCGTATTTTTTAGATAAGTTTTCGGCTCTAATTCTCAAAACTACTTGCGTTCCTGCTTTTTTCACAAAAGACTTTTTCCCAAGCATTTTAAAATGATTGTTGTGAATTGTAACGCTATATTCCCCTGAGGAGGCATTGTTTAGTAATAATATTCTTGAATATATGCCTTTTTTAAATTCTACTTCATCACAGGGATGCTGATGATAACCTGTCGATTCTGGTCCTGAAATAGAAAATGTTAATCCTTCTTCATAAGCTGGAATTGTAACTTCTACAAATTGCCGATCAAATTTTTGCTTTTTTTGATGTTTGGTCAATGTTTTTATCAAGCTCTGAATGACATCAAAATAATCTTTCTGCTGTTGGGTGTAATTTGCTTTTTTCTGAAATTCTTTGATGTAGGTTTGGCATTCTACTACAAAAGCTTCTAATTCTTTTTTCATGTATTACGTTGTTTTAGTACTTCGTGGTTTATCTTCTAATACTCTATTACAATAGTTCGTTGAAACCACGCAGTCGCAGCGCAGCTAACTAAAAGCGAACCGAGCGCAGCGAACTCACGACTATAGGGAGTAACAAAGCGCTCGCAAAGTAGTCAACGAACTACTACTATTATTAATACAGTAATCATGAACAGGCAGCTTTATCTATTCATTCCACCAACCATTGCATTTATCAGAATTGGTAGTAAGTAATCCTTCAGAAAAAATTATATCAGCTACAGAGCTTGTCCTTTTTTCTCTTCGATCAGCTGATTAACGCTAAAAAATAAGGCTATTCTTTAGCTATGCTTTTTCTGTTTACTTATTTTAAAATATCATTTGCTTAATGAGCTGCACTGCTTGTAAGACCAATCTTAAATAAGGGAATATTTAGATTAAGGCATCTTAGGTTCATGAGCACTTTACTTGTAACTTGTTCTATCCATCTATGGATGTAATCAAGCCATTTTTAGTGAGTTTTAAATTTTGACGAAGTAAATTACTAAAGGGTTAATAGAAATCCTTCTCAACAAAATGGTTTGGAATACCCCCAATTTATTACATTGAGTTAGACGTTCTAGTAAATAAACAAAAAAAACATTAGAAATAAAAGTATTTTTTCCATATTTCTGTTAATTCAATGCATTACTACGTAGTATCATCGGAGTATTATCCAATGAATATTCGCATATTATAAAACATCTAATAAATAGTTTGAAACTTGTTTGGAGCAGCAGACACAAAATGTATACTTTTATCTATATAAAAGTTTTGGTTGCTAAGTAAGTGGGCAGAAAAAAATATAGTCAAAAATGTAATTCTTTTTGCCTATAAATTTTTATGAACGATTACTTATTATTGTCTATTTTAACAAAAAAAGATCTCTCCCACTCTTGGCATCAAAACAAGGACAGCATCACATACTTAATCCAAAAACAAGTCAGCAATAATCGAATCTGAGACAATCTTTCCTTTGGCAGTTAAGGTATAAACCTCACCTCGTTTTGTCATTAATCCTTGGCGCACAAAAATCATTGCTTCTTTCTCAAACCAAGTTCTTGTATTGCCTCCCCATCCCTCCAAATGACGAGCAGACACCCCCCATTTTGTTCTTAGAGCTGTCATAATATACTCATTGAACTGATTTTCTGCTGTCAACACTTCGGTTTCCCAGTAAGTGGTATCATTTTTTAATGCATTAATATATTGTGCATTATTAGCAATATTCCAACGTCGAGTCCTGCCATTAAATGAATGAGCGGCAGGACCAATGCCTAAGTAATGTTTTCCTGTCCAATAATTTGAATTATGTTTTGCATATTTATTGGGCAAGCAGAAGTTAGAAATTTCGTATTGTTCATATCCATTCCTTTCCATTTCACTTAGTAAAATTTCAAATTGTTCTGCCGTATGATCGTCATCTATATTGGCAGCCTTTCCTGTTTTTACAAAATGTGCTAAGGCAGTTTTAGGTTCTACCGTCAATGCATAACAAGAAATATGAGGGATTGATAGCTCAAAAGCCTTGTTTAAATTTGCTTTCCATCGCTCATGACTAGTCGTTGGAGTGCCATAAATTAGATCGATTGTCAAGTTATCAAAACCTGCATCTTGAGCTGCCTGAATACAAGTATAGGCATGGCTTGCATTGTGCGCCCGATTCATAAACGCCAAATCTTCGTCAAAAAAAGATTGTATGCCAATGCTAAAACGATTAATCGGGGTTTTGATTAATGCATTCAGATAAGCAGGTGTCAAGTCATCTGGATTGGCTTCCAAAGTAAGCTCTAAATCATCCTTTAGGGTGTAGTTTTTGGTAATAACATCCCACATTTCAGAAATTTCGGCGGCCGATAACAGAGAAGGGGTCCCCCCTCCCCAGTAAACTGTTTCGACCGTTTGACCTGCCAATTCTTCTTTTCGCACTTTTAATTCTTTATGGATAGCTTCTAACAAGATATCTTTTTGCTTTAAAGAAGTCGAGAAGTGAAAATTGCAATAGTGACATGCTTGCTTGCAAAATGGAATATGAATATAAATACCTGCCAAGAGTGTTGCTGTTCTAGTTAAAAATTAATTGCAAAGATAGCTTTTTTTGTGCAAAGCGTCTTTTTGTTTTTTTCCAAAAACTTCTCCACTAGGTGTAACTTTTTTATAATTCTCGTATTAATCAATACAAACAATCGAATTTACAACTGTCTATCAGAACTTTAAATAAGATTGCAATTATTAAACACACCAAAATACATAGCATTTGCATCTAACCATATAGTAACCTTAATACCCAACCCTAAAATCATTGAAAACGAACCCTACCCTTCTTTTCTTCGATATTAGAATATAATATATCCTATTCATTAGTAGTTCGTTGATTAGTTCGCTACGCTCATGAGGGCGCAAGCTTAGTTTTTTACTTTTTTACCAAAAAGATAAAAAAGCACATTTATATTAGCTTGATAATCAAAATTTTAACATAAAACACAACAAAGATATAACTTGTTAATTATCAAACTAATAAAGTTTTTCAACGAACTATTGATTCATCTAAACCACCATTATTATGAAAAAGCATTTACTTTTTTCTCTGAGCAGTTTTTTATTTTTACTACTTGCCCTCAACACGAATGCTCAACAAGTTTCACAAGCTCCAACTCTAGAAGCTAACCGAACAGACAACAAGCCTACTTACGAACAGTTCAACGACCAATGCATACTTGACAAAATAGAATATCAAAAAGATCGTACCATTTTTCACTTCCGCTACAAAGCAGGTCCTTACTCTTCCATTTGGCTATATTCTCCAGAGGGCGCTCACCCTTGGTTTTTAAAAGACAAAATCAATAACAAAGAATATGACCTTATCGGTGTCTATAACGTTCGCCGAAACAATCGATTAAAATATAAAGAAGTACAAGAAGGCTCTGTACATATCACTGCAGATACAAAAAAAGAAAAAACGTACTTTGAATGTGAAGTGCATTTTGAGCGTTTGCCTGAAAGTGTTTCTGAGGTCGATTTAATTGAAGGTAGAGGTATGGAAACCGCTTGGAATCATTTCAATTGTTTTGACATTCAAATCAATCCTTTAAAAGAACAAAAAGAAGCACCTGTTGTTGCACCTCTATTGGTTACAGAACTTTCTTTACCCGTTGAAGCTATTTCTGATGCTATCGAAAAAATAGAACCAGCAATTGTTGCGCTCCAAAACGAAACAACAGAAAAACCAGCAAAAAAGGCGACCAAAACATTAGTAGAAGTTGTTGAAAGTTCTGATTGGTCTGTTTTTCCTACCCCTGCAACCGATATCTTAAACATTCAACAAACAGAAGCGCAAGAAGCACAGTTGACTCTATTTAATATAAATGGGCAAGTAATTTGGACTGGACGTATGCAAGGTACTTCCAAAACCATTGATGTTAGCGAATTGAGTACAGGTGCTTATTTTTTACAGCACACTGTTGCTGGCACAACCACAGCTCAAAAAGTATTGATCAAATAAGTTCACCTAATTTAGGCAACTGCTGACTATTATAAAAAATATTCTACCCTACTAAACCTCCCATACCCTCATTTTCAACCCACTCTTAACCTATGATAAGCCTATTTAGCTATGCTAAATGGGCTTTTTTTATGCCGCTCTTTTTCTCTCTCCCTATCTTAACAACTGTTAAATTCCCCTATTGCTCTTTTTTTTGGTATAATTGCTGTTTTGGTAACAAACAGGTTCACGAATGAATCGGAGGGTACAACTATCTATAAATAGCTTTGCAAGCTACAAAGGATGCTTATTTATATACCTTTCATTCGCTACACCATCTAATCTTATAAATTACAAAATAAACTTCTTAAATTGTTATTATAAAATTCATCCTCTAATTTTGGCTGGTCTTTAGTGATCAATTGGCTGAATTATCGACTAGGATTAAAAATATCAAATAACTATATGAAACAATTATCAATTATTCTAATGGCTGCTTTTTTTTCATCGTTCTTTCCAAAATCGGAAGCGAATATCCCTCTTGCCAATCCCACCCCTCCTAAAGGATTTGTATCTGTAGATGGAACAGAATTCAAAATAGATGGTAAGCCTTATCGTTTTATTGGAACTAATTTTTGGTACGGGATGCACTTAGGTGTTCCTTCCAAAAGAGAACGCTTGATCAAAGAATTGGATAAATTGCAAGAAATTGGTTGCAATAATCTGCGTATTATGGTTGGTTCGGAAGGTCCTGGAGAAGAAAAATATCGTGTTCAACCTCCTTTAATGATCAAACCTTTTGAATACAACGAAGATATTCTTGAAGGCTTGGATTTTCTGTTAGCAGAAATGGAAAAACGTAATATTTATGGTGTTCTTGTCTTGGGCAATTTCTGGCATTGGTCGGGTGGATTTGCACAGTATTTATCATGGTTAGACAATTCCCCCATTCCATATCCTTCTTTAGACGGAGGCGTTTCTTGGGGTATTTATATGGATTATACTTTCCGTTTTTATTCCAATACACGTGCTAAAAATTGGTTTAAGGCTCACGTCAAAAAAATCGTAGAACGTACCAACACCGTGACGGGCAAACCTTATAAGGATGACCCAACAATAATGGCTTGGCAATTGGCCAATGAACCTAAATGTGGTGTCAAAATTAGTGCTTATAGAAACTGGATTCGTCAAACGACAAAGTTCATTCGCAAAATGGATCCCAATCATTTGATTTCGACAGGAAGCGAAGGCATCATGTCAGAATCTTTATTTGGAAACCGTCGCAAAAACTTCATCAAAAACCATTCTATGGGAATTGATTATTTAACAGCGCATATTTGGATACAAAACTGGGGGTGGTATGATCCTCACAAGGTTCCTACTTTAGAAACTGCTCAAAAGAAAGCCATTGCTTATTTAGATAAGCATATAGAAATTGCCAAAGAAATGAATATGCCTGTGGTTTTGGAAGAATTTGGAATTGCTAGAGATGCAGAGAGTTATGATGCTAGTTCTACGGTTCAACAACGAGATTCTTATTTTAAGTTTATGTTTGAGTATTTAGAAAAAAACATCAATGAAGGTAGTCCTTATCAAGGAATTAATTTCTGGGCTTGGGGAGGAGAAGGTCGCCCTCGTGTACCTAGGTCTGTTTATGAAGCTGGAGACGATTTAATTGGGGACCCACCTCATGAATATCAAGGTTGGTATTCTGTTTACAATACGGATACAACGACCCACGAACTAATCAAGAGTTTTAACGATAAGTTTCAACTATAATTATTAGACAAACGCTTTCTTGGATTAAGAAAGCGTTTGTTGTTTTAGGTGCCTATAGGGTGCCTTTAAGCGTTCTAAAACCTTAAGGGCAATGTACATACCTACAGTCTCTTTTGGAGATTCCCTTACATTTTTAGTATATTGTGCAATAACATTACAATAATACTAAATTAATAATGCTAAAAAAAACAGACATCATACCAATGAAATCAAAGATTAGCTTCATAAAACAACGATTCATTCTATCCCTTCTTGCTATCCTAACTCCTATCCTCGCATTTTGCCAAGAACCCGCCACTAAAGGTATTGATCAACAAATCGATGAGGCATTTACGCCTTTCTCTAACCTTGTACAGAGTATCATTTTCTTCTCTATTCCTCTAGGCAATAACGTAGGAATTCCAATCGTTTTAATCGTTCTAATCCTTGGTGCTTTGTTTTTTACAATCTACTTTGGTTTTCCTAATATCAAACATTTGCCTCTAGCCATTCGAACAGTTCGTGGCGATTATTATAACCCTGATGCTACTACAGAAGTAATTGTCCCTAATGATAATGTTCGACAAGATATTATTGATGATATGCCCGATACCATTCGAGATGAAAGTGCAGATGGTGAAGTAACGCCTTTTCAAGCTTTAACAGCAGCACTTTCGGCAACCGTAGGACTAGGTAATATTGCTAGTGTAGCTGTTGCATTGAGTGTTGGCGGACCTGGAGCTACCTTTTGGATGATCTTGGCAGGTATCTTAGGGATGTCTTCTAAATTTGCAGAATGTACATTAGGGGTCAAATACAGAGAAATTGATCAAGACGGAACGGTACATGGGGGACCAATGTATTACTTGAAGAAAGGTTTAGAAGAAAAAGGGCTAGGTGCTTTGGGTAAAGTATTTGCTGTTTTCTTTGCCATTATGTGTATTGGTGGTTCTTTTGGTGGTGGAAATATGTTCCAAGCCAATCAAGCTGCTATTCAGTTTTTAAATGTTATTTATGGAGATGCTTCGGCTATTCCTATGAGTGCTAAAACAATTTTTGGATTGATTGTCGCCTTTTTGGTGGGTATTGTAATTATTGGAGGAATCAAAAGAATAGGTCAAGTAACCGAAAAGGTCGTTCCTTTTATGGCTGTATTGTATGTTGGCGCAGCTCTTATTGTGCTATTTATGAATATTGGCTTAATTCCTACTGCTTTTGGATTGATCTTAGAAGGTGCTTTTGCTCCCACTGCTATTGCCGGAGGTATTATTGGAGTTTTGATTCAAGGCTTTCAACGTGCAGCATTCTCTAACGAAGCAGGAGTTGGTTCTGCCGCTATTGCTCACTCTGCTGTTCGTACATCTCATCCAGCATCAGAAGGCATGGTTGCTCTATTAGAGCCGTTTATTGATACTGTTATTATTTGTACAATGACTGCTTTAGTATTAATTATTACCAATATTGAAGGACAGTTTATGGTTTATGGTCAAAAAGCGGATGGCGTTAGTGCCACTTCTGCTGCGTTCTCATCTTCATTGCCTGGTGCCGAGTACATACTAACCGTTGCGGTTGTATTATTTGCATTTTCAACGATGCTATCTTGGTCTTATTACGGACTACAAGCATGGAAGTTTTTATTTGGGAAAAGCAAAAGAGCTGATATTATTTATAAATTACTATTCTGTACTTTTGTTGTTATTGGTGCCGCTGCTAGTTTAGACTCTGTTATTGGTTTTTCAGATGCCATGATTTTTGCTATGGTATTCCCTAATGTTATTGGACTATTAATTTTGGCTCCTGTTGTAAAAGAAGAAGTTGCTAAATATGTTGCATACACCAAAACCTACCAAAAACCAGATTAATACTATAAATTAAATTAGATAGAAACTATAAAAAGGCGGCCTGATAATATCAGGTCGCCTAATTTTTTGCTTCTCACTTACACCAACACCCCCTTGAAAAGTTGTTGCTAAAATTTAGGCTCTACTAAAAGTGGATTACTTCTTAAAGATACTTTACCTTAACAACATCCATCACTATAGAGTCGTAATATTCCTCTCTAAATTTTGTCCCCTCTTCCAAATTTTACTTAATGAGTTTTGGTAAGCAACTTCACTCTTGTAAAAAAGTATCTGCTCAATAAGTCCTTTTTTAGAATCGAGTTTGTAGAAACACGTTAGCCTTTTTTATTCTTCTAAGAAACTCTTTTTCTTTATTGCTGTATCCCAGTACTTATTTTCTATCCTGCTTTCTATAGCTTTTTCACTCAGCTTTGCCTTTAACATCCGTACGCTATGTTAACTAAGTAAAAGTACAGAAAAACTTGTTTATACTTCTAAGCATTGCTGACAACCATAATTCAATTTCATTTCTTTTTTGTGTTACAACAATTTTTTAAATTGGCTTTTACTTCAATATATTAAAGGTGTTTTTTATTGTATAAATAAGCATAATTTGGGGTAGTTAACTACCATTTACTAGAAGCAAGCAACGTTCACCAAAAAGTGAGATGAGTGTTGCTCTTATTAGTTAATACTGTTTATCAAAAAAAGTTATCAGTTTCAAAAAATCTTAATCGTCATCTACTGATTAAATATAAGTGCTAATTAATTCTAATAGAATGTATTGGCTTTTACTATAGAATAACCAATTAGCAAGCCACTATTTTAAAAGTCCTTATTTATAGAATTAATTTACTTCAAAGGAGAGTTGGCTAACAAGCAAAGTTTCCTTATTATTGACAAACAAGCTTATATATTTTTTATTGTTACCAACAAAAACAAAAAAAAACCGTTTATAAAATACTGTTTACCAAAAAGCTATTGCATCAAACAAAAGAAAATATCATTTATAGTACGTGGTTATGTATTTAGCAGTAGTTTACAAAACGTTCTACAACAAAAGGGATTAAATCTATGAGAGTATCAACTATTGTAGGAATGGGCAACAATCGAGAAATCGGTCGAGGAAATGATATTCCTTGGTACCTTCCTGCCGACCTTAAATACTTTAAAAAAGTAACGACAGGGCATCCTATTATTATGGGACGAAAGTGCTTTGAATCAATCGGGAAGCCACTCCCCAATAGAACCAATATTATTGTCAGTCGCAATCCTGAATTTTATATTGAGGGTTGTATTCTAGTGCATTCCATTGGTGCTGCTTTGGCGGTAGCACAAGAACGGGAAGCAGAGGAAGCTTTTATCATTGGTGGAGGAGAAATTTACCGTAGAGGTCTGCCTTTATCAACAAAACTTTATTTAACGGAAATTGACATTGAAGTAGAAGATGCCGATGTTTTTTTCCCTGAAATCAATGACCAACATTGGAAAGAAATCAGTAGCATAAGCCATCCTAAAGATGCTAAAAATCCCTATGATTACACCTTCCGTGTATTAGAACGCAAAGAATAAAAAATGATGTTGCCACGCTTTCAAAATATCAAAAGTCCTTTAAATTGGCTGTCAGTTATGACCGACTTGCTGATGTTGGGTCTAACTGTATTTGATTTAGCGTGGTTGATGTTTGACGCTTTGTATAATACCAATATGGTCAAAAAAATAGTAGACCCTATTCTACCTTTTTATGAATCTATTCATGAAGATTTTTACTTTTATGATGGTATCATTGTCAGCATTTTTATTGTCGAATTTTCTATTCGTTGGCTAATAGCCATACAACAAAAAGTCTATGCTAAGTGGTTCTTTTATCCATTCATTCATTGGTATGATGTCTTAGGTTGTTTCCCGACCAGTTCCTTCCGTATTTTGCGTTTATTTAGAATTATTGGCTTGACATATCGTCTACATCGTTGGCAAGTCATCGACTTGAATAATTATGCGCTGTTTACAACATTGACCTATTATTATAATATTGCTATTGAAGAAATATCAGATCGAGTCGTTATTAAGGTACTTAGTCAAACGAAAAGCGAAATCAATCGAGGACAACCGCTCAATGAAGCTATTTTGAGCGAAGTACTGCAACCCCGCCAAAAAGAAATTGCGGAACTCATTGGGCAAACACTACAAGAAGGAATTCGTACAAAGTATCCTCAATATCAAAAACTATTAGAAAAATATGTGGTCAAGACGGTTGAAAATACGGTTATCAACAATCCCGAAGTACAACAAATCAAACGAATACCCATCGTTGGTGCTCAAATACAAGAAACGTTAAATACAGCAACCAGCCAAATTGTTTTTGGTGTTGTTGATCAATTAATTACGGACCTAAGTGCTGTTGATAACCAGCCTATGATTGCTTTGGTAACAGAAAGTATCTTAGAAGTTTTTTTACAACCGCAAGCTAATAAAAGTACCGAATTGACCAACGAGCTTATTTTGGAAGTGATTGATTTAATTGTCAAACGAGTAAAAGTAAAACAGTGGAAAGCCTTGTAATTCATTGTTTGTGACCAACTAGCTATAAAGACAAAAGACATACGAGCACTTTGTATCAATAGCACGCAAGTATATTACGATTATTGGGATAAGAATAATACAGGTCTGCAACGCATTGGTATTCGCTCTATTGTTGCAGATATTCGTTTTTGGAAAAGGCAAAAAGGGCAATTGCTCAAAGGGCTGGTAGAAGTCGGTACGATCTTATAAACATGAGTCATCCCGAATTTTGTAATAGAGCAAAGAGAGAAAAAATACAAACGGAGATGGCAGCTCTAAGACGGTAAATCGGTATGGAAGTATTTCTATACCGATTTCCTGTTCGATGTCCCCAGTTTCGGAGGAAAAGGTTGACCCAAGTTCTCCAATTTCGAAGTAGAGTTAAAAGAAAATCATAAACCAAAGCAACGATAGCTAATAACTTAAGCTTGTTTTCCCAAAACCACAATCTAGGAGATTCCATTGCTAACTCTGTTTTACAGAAACGAAAAGATTGCTCAATTTCCCAGCGATGCATATAGCTATTCGCCATTTCCCAAGCAGTTCTGGCATTTGTAATGATTACAGAAGTCAGAAAATAAATAGGAGGAGTCTGTCTTTTTTTGTCTCTAAGAATAACTAAATATAAGGGAATATCGGGTAACTCTGGATGAAAGACTTCTCCCCATGCTATAGTTGCAGAACGTTGCTCTTTTCGTTCCTTGTCATAAATTAATCTAGGTTTTTTTCCTTTAAATGAACGGGCTAATAAATGTGTTTTCTTCTTTCCTTTTTTCGTAGCGATAAGTAGATGATTTTTCTTCCAACGGATCAGAAAATCTTGTTGGAAATGTAACATATGCTCTACTGTCCAGATATTTGCATATCCTCTATCCAAAACATGTAGAACTCCTGTATTTAATTCCTTTTTTAATCGTTTTAGCATACGAAAAATGATATTAGTAGCGAGTTCTTTATGCTTGCCTCTTGTTGTCCACCAAGTCATTTGACAAACACTTGGCACTCCTCCTAGGCAAGACAACATCGTAGCTGTCCACTTATAGCCAGGGACACATATTCTGCTACTTGGTGGTCGGTAAAAACCGCGTTTAATTTTTGTTAATCGCTTGCCTTTACTACTCCAGACACTACACAATCCTTCACTCCACCAACTTTCTGGCTTTTCTAAACGAGAATCATCCCATAACAACAAAGGGCGTTTTCCTTCTTTTTGCAAGCTGGCAATACGCTCTTTTGTCTTCTCAAACAAATAGTCTTTTATTAACTTGTGTTCCCATTTTTTGCTCCTTAACAAGTTGCTTATTCGCTTTGTCCCTGCTGGTGCCTTCCGAAATCCACAAATGTACCCGCCTAACTCACTTAAAAGTAAACCGCTACTCTTGTTTCTTAATATTAGTATGGAAATGAATAGATTATAAAATGCTCTAACCAAACGGCTATCTATTTGCTCATCTAGTTTTATCAGTAATCCTTCTAAGTATTTAGAACTTTTTTTCAAAAGAAAATTGTCGGCACCATTTATTTTTCCTTTTTCTATTTTATCTTGTAAGTATGTTTTATACATAAAAAAACTCTTGTCGTTTTGGAATTGTCGTTAATCCCAAATTTACGCAAGAGTTTTTATTTTTTTTGTCATCTCATAAATTCGGGATGACTCATGTTTAAGTTCCTAGCTATTAGACATTATCACGAATTAATTTGTATGGCTAAAAAATAGCATTAGTTTATTCTATAATTAATTTCCCACTTCCCAACAAAGATTGATTGGCTGTAGCTCGATACAAATAAACTCCTGATGGTAAATTGCTACGCTTAATTTCGAAATTATGATCTAGTGTCTGAACAACTTGAACACGTACACCTAAGGCATTAAAAAGCTCAAAATTAATCGGTTCTTTTCCTTCGTATCCTTGTACATAAACCACCGCACTTCTTCCAAACGGATTCGGATAAATATTGATATTAATAGTCTCCTTTTCTATTTCTTCTGTATTTACAGTTAAAATATGATTCATATCTCCGATTGTCAAAAAGGTATTGTTCGTCAAAACAGGAGCATTGTAATCAAAGTAGATCGAAGCACTATTGTTAATAACGGTTCCTATTGGCAAATTAGGCAATTGCTTGATTTTAAACTTAACAAATCCATGCGATAGAGGCTCATTGACATTGCTATCAGGGAGCATAATATTGTTGAATGAAAATTTAAGTGCTCGACCATTTTCTATGCTAAAACTGTATGAATGACTAGAGGCACCAATTTGTATCGAACTAAGATCCAAATAAGGCGATAAAGTATCTTTGATCACAATGTTCAGAGCCGTATCATTTCCCGTATTTTGAAAGCGGATTTTATAGTCCAACATAATATTTTGGTCGACATAATGCTGTGCTCCTACCCCTGCTGGGATGACTCGTTTGTCATTGGGATCATAAGAAGAGCGAACTTCTGCACACTCCACAGCAATATCAGCAGGAGCATCATTTTCAGGCAAGGTCAATCCTAAATTGAAAGCAGCACTATTATTTCCACAATTATCTACGACCGCATTGGGGTGGCTATTTCCTGGATGACCAGGACGTTGATCTGCCTCTAAGCGAATGGTATTGCCTGTAGTTGGCCAACAAATAACTGTAGAAGCTCCACCTGCCAATTGAAAGGTTCCTGTATGAACCAAGACATTATTATCATAAATACGATAAGTAGACGTCCCTTGCATATTACCATTCGATGCACTCCCCGTATTCGTGATGGTAAAACAAGCAGCAGTATCGCCTTGACAAGTTCCCACAACCATCACCGAGGAACGATCCCAAACAGTAGAGTCACCTGGCAATTCGCTACAAGGATAATCTGGATATATCTCTGCTGTCACACATTCTATATCGCCAAAATTTGCATCACAACTGATTTGTGTCAATACATAAAAACTACCGCAAGCTCCTGGCGCTAAATTTCCGACAGGAAAACTCCACTGGCTAGAAGAATTGACCGTATAAGTAGCATCAGAACTTAAAGGAGTTAAACCATTACTAAAGTTAACTTCAACATAAGCATTATTGGCAACGACATTACCATGATTACAATAATGTACAATAAAATTTTCGGTATGGCATTTTCTCAAAAAATTAGAAGCAACATCTACGGTCAACAATGGGCAATAATACGCCGCATCATAAGCAAAATCTGCAATGCCTGTACTCCCTCCACTAACTGTGACAGATTGTGTATTATTAGCTGGGCAACCTGCATACCAAAGATTGGTATTTGGATTAAATACATTAACGGTATACGTCCCATCTAGTACATTGGCTCTATAAAAACCATTTACATCTGTAGACGTATAAATTGGACCTGGTAGTATTTCAACAACCCAATTCTCTAAGGGCAAATCATTCGTTCCCATCACACAATCTCCATTCAAGTCATCAAAAATATTCCCTTCTATAATGTTGTCGCAGTTTCCTGAACAGTTGAGTGTTAATACTAATTCTGGACGAACAGCAGGATTAGAATGATCACTAGACCGAAACCATACTGATTTGTAGTGATTGGTTTCATCTTGTTGTTTGAGTAACATTCCATGATTTTGAGCTGGATTTGCCAACCAAAAATTCACCATATCAGTAATATCAAAACTATAATCATTGTACGGTTGACTATTGTTGCCTTCAAAAATATAGTCTGTTCCTAGATTCGTCGACGCATAAGTAGGTTGGTTTAACCAATTAACAGTATGCTCTTGCCAGCTCTGCGTAATTCTATGCAAATAAATATCATTTGGCAAACAGGGATGAATGGTTGAGTTTTGACCACAATGGTATGCGTTGGGGTTGTCGTTTCCATTGTGCATAATTAAGGTAGCATTGGTGACCGTACATCCCGCTGGAAGAGATGATAAATCAAACTCTAACAAAGAACGAATTGCTGCATGCGTTCCCCACCAAGTCCAAGCTTTGGAACGCAAATTACTGGTTGTTCCGCCATTGACTGTTTCGCACCAATTGGTACTCACTGCGTAAGATGAGGAACAACTTAAGCTATTGACTTCGGCATCTTTTCCTTGTATACCATCTGGTTGCAAAGTAATGGTGCATTGCGCATTGGTTGTGGCAGACCACAAAAAAGAACAGCAGAGGAGTAAAAAATAAATTACTTGCTGTGTAAGATGTAAATAGGTTTGGTTCATTTTTATCATTTTAAGAGTCAACAATAATGTAATCGTCAAATTTTCACCAAAAGTGAAGTAGATATGAGGTATCTTTTTAATATAACGATAACTAATAGAAATTTGTGAACACTATTCCATCAATAGTTCACTAAAAATCATCATAATACACGCTTAATTATTTAAACTATTTCATTGCTCTACCAAGTAATGATCCTGTAATATCTTCTTCTAAGGAGATTTGCCAAATAAGCTTATATTGATAACATAAAAGAATAGCTTGGGAAGCTAATAAGAAGGTACTTTTTTATTTTTTTGCAAAAAAAGTTATCATCTTTGAAACCTTTCTAAAAAACAAACGTTAAGGTCAATGTAATTTCATTTAAACCGAACGGTCTAATTTGGTTTTCAAATATTTCATTCTATAAAATGGGTTATAAGTATAACAAAGAAGATATCATTGCATTAGGTTCTGAACTCATACGAAAGAGTGGGTATCATAATGTTGGTATCAATGAAATACTTAAAACTTGTGCCATTCCTAAAGGTTCGTTCTATAATTTTTTTAGTAGTAAAGAAGATTTTGTAGAGCAAAGTATCAAACTATATGGCTTCAAAAGCGTAGAATTAATTCGTTCTTTTTTGAATAGCAAAGAACCTTCTCCTATTCAACGGTTGCGTAACTTCTACGAATATATTCTTGATATCAATCACAAAGAGGGTTGTAATGCTGGTTGTTTGATTAATAACCTATCTATTGAATTAGCGGGTATTAATACACATATTGGCAAAATAATAGACCAACACTTTCAAGAAGTTGTTGAAGAAATTGCTCTTTGTGTCAAAGAAGGACAAGATCTTGGTGAGATTACCACCAAATTTTCTGCTTCTTATATCGCTGAATATATCCATGCGGGAATTGGAGGCGCTTTTTCTAGAATGAAAGCACAAAATAATCGAACCTATTTAGACAAATGGTATCAAATGACTTTTGAGTTTATTGCAGCTAAAGCGCATGCATAGATTCTGTCAAAATAACAAATAAGTATTGTTGATTAGTTTTTTTGACGAACTGCTAACGCTAATATGCACCTTAAGTAATTCTTATTGTTAACTTAATCATCTACTCCTACTTTAGTTTTTCTATCCAAAAAGGAGCATTTTGTATTTAATTCACTTCTCAATAGTTCGTTGAAACCACGCAGTAGCAGCATAGCTAACTACTATTCTATATACTGCAAGGTAATTGAATGCAATCTTATCGTAGATTATTAACAGTCATAAAAGATTTACTTATTTTTTTTACAATTTCAAATTAAACAGACTGGTCTAATTTTCCAGTTTTATAATTATTAAAATTAAAACACAATTAAAACAATGAAAAAATTAGAAAACAAGGTAGCCGTTATTACAGGGGGTAATTCAGGAATTGGTTTTGCTACTGTACAACATTTCTTGGAGGAAGGAGCAAAAGTAGTGTTCTCTGGTAGACGCCAAGAAGCCTTGGACGAAGCTTCTGCTCAACTCAGTGGAGACTTTAAAGCTGTTCTAGCCAATCAAGCGAGTCTAGCCGATAACAAACGATTGATAGAAGAGGCAGTTAATACTTATGGCAAAATAGATGTTATTTTTGTCAATGCAGGAGTTGCTCAATTTGCACCTGCGGATCAAATTTCTGAAGAACTCTTTGACACCACCTTCGACATTAATATAAAAGGACCTGCTTTCTTATTAAAAGAAGCCATCCCTCACTTAAATGATGGTGCAAGTGTTATTTTCAATACCTCAATTGTTCATCAAAAAGGATTTGAAGGAGCTGGTATTTACAGTGCTACCAAAGGTGCTTTGCGTGCTTATGCTCGTGTATTAACCACAGAACTAGCGCCTAGAAAAATTCGTGTCAATAGCATCGCCCCTGGTCCTATCGGAACACCTATCTATGACAAAATGGAAGGGATGACACCTAAAGATGTTGAAGAAATGGGTGCTGGTTTTGCTGCTAGTGTACCTCTTAAACGTTTTGGTGAATCCAATGAAATTGCAAGTGCTGCTGTTTTCTTGGCTAGTAATGATGCTAGTTTTATTAATGGCATCGAGCTATCTATTGATGGTGGTTTAAGTCAGATATAAAGATAAATAAAAATAGACTTGGTGATTTTTTTTAGAAGATGCTCTCCTGTAGAAAGGGAGGGCATTTTTGTTTTAAGCTACCATAATAGCAATGTTAATGATTCTAGCAAAAAAACTTTTTTAAAAGAACAAATCCAGTACATTTCTTTTCGAAACATTCTACTACAACATAAAAAACAATCTCCCCAATTATGTTGTTTAACTTCATAGAGTTTCAAAAATCTACCTAAGAGACTTTCTGTATTTTTAAGAGAAATCAATTGCTTTATATTCTTCTTTAATAAAAAAACAACCCATTATTTCCATCAGTAAATAAAGAATTATAAAAGCCATTGTCATTCTATTCTGTTGACAATAAAACAAGGAATGAATCCCAATAAACAATTTTTTAAATGTAATTTTTCTTGGCTATTTAATTGAATAAGGAGACATTAGCATTTTCAAAGCTTATTACACCAATAAATCATCAAAAAATGGCTTGATTTTAGTTAAGAAAAAAGTTGAATCATAGATTCTAAGTATGTCCCACTAATTTACTTAGAATTTATTCCCTGAGATTTTAAACACCTTTAAAATGAAAACTATTTTAATGGCATGTTTAATATGTTTTTTCATATTGAATAATGCTACTTATTCTTTTGCCCAAAACGATCCTTTTGGGTTTTCTCCCTCTAGTAGTCAAGACGCTGCTGCTTTATCCCCTAACGAACTTCCTGATTTTGAAGCTTATTGCAAAGATCCTGAAAACATCCGCATCCCTCCTATTCTTGCTAAAGAATTAGAATATGTTATAAAAACCAACAACAGAGAGCAAATCATTATTATTGATGCCCGCTCAAAGGAAGAATATGAAATTAGTCACATTCAAGGTGCAAGAAGAACTGGCTATAAAGATTTTTCTATAGAACGTGTTTGGATGGTTTCTAGAAAAGCTAGAGTCATTGTTTATTCAGCCAATAAAAACCGAAGTACTGTTGTTGCTCAATACCTCAAATTAATGGGTTTCACAGACGTTCAAGTACTCGAAGACGGCTTAATTGGATGGAAAAACGAAGGCAATTCTATTTATGATAAAAATGGTGCTACTGATAAAATTCATGTTGGCAATAGAACCAATTTAAAGTTAGTTAAAAGTGGCTTAGCTATCTACTAAGCCCACTCTTTGTTTATCCAATTTTTTTCAAGCGCAAGCTATTAGCAACAACAAAAACAGAACTTAAAGCCATTGCGCCACCTGCTACCATTGGGTTTAATAAAATGCCCCAAGCATAGAGCACACCAGCAGCAATTGGAATTAGTAAGATATTATAAATAAATGCCCAAAATAAATTTTGTCGAATAATCTGTAACATTTGCTTAGAGGTAGATAAAATTATCTCTAATTGCCTTAAATCATTTTGACGCAACACAATATCCGCACTACTAATAGCAACAGAAGTACCGTTGTTCATGGCAACACCTATATTAGCTTGTGCCAAGGCGGGGGCATCATTAATGCCATCACCAACCATCATAACGCCTTTTTGGCTAGCTTGCAATTTTTTAACAAAAGCAATCTTATCTTGGGGCAATACATTCGACTGATATTCCGTTATTCCCACTTCTTGTGCCACATGAGCTGCCGTGCCTTCGTTGTCCCCTGTCAACATATAAATCGTTTTGCCTTGTTGCTGGAGTGTTTTGATTGCTTCTTTGGCGTGTGCTTTTACCACATCGCTCAAACCAATAACACTCAACACCTCTTGCCCTTTTACAAAAAACACCAAGGTTTTAGCAGCACTCAAGCAAGCTTTTGCCACTCCTTCCAACTCTTTGTCAATGGTTATATTTTGTAGCTTCAAAAGAGCTTGATTGCCCAACCAATACAAATCATCTCCAACGGTGGCACTCAATCCAAAGCCAGAATGGTTTTCAAAATTTTGTATCACAAACGAATGCCTTTTTCCTTGCTCTTGATAATGCGCAACCAATGCCTTGGCGATGGGATGTTCAGACTCATTTTCTACCCCCCAGATAACTGCCTCCAAAAATTCTTGATTACTTAAACCTGATTTCCATGCAACGGTTGTTACTTGGGGTTTTCCTTCCGTAATGGTTCCTGTTTTGTCCAACACAATACTATCAATATCTTTGGCTGCTTCGATTGCGGCTACATTTTGCATTAGAATACCTTTTCGAGCAGCAGCTCCAATACCCACAGTAATTGCCGTTGGAGTAGCTAAGCCCAAAGCACAAGGACAGGCAACCACCAACACCGCTACAGCATTTACCAAACCTTCTACCCACATCCCATTTGCCCACCAAATCAAGAACGTAAACAAAGCAATCAACATCACTACGGGTACAAATACCGCTGCAATTTTATCCACCAACTTTTGAATGGGAACTTTAGTATTTTGGGCTTCTTCCACCAAAGCTATAATTTGAGCCAACACTGTATCTTCTCCGATTCGTTTTACTTCCATCGTAAAACTCCCTTGCTGCAAAATTGTACCTCCAAAGACTTTATCTCCTTGCTTTTTAGTTACCAAAAAAGACTCTCCTGTCAACATACTTTCGTCAACACTTGCTGTCCCCTCTACTAAAACACCATCTAGAGGTATAATATCACCAGGACGAATTTTTAATACATCTCCTGCTTGAATGACTTCTATTGGCAATTGTTTTTCTACTCCATTTTCTAGCAATTGCACCGTAGTTGCTTGCATTGCCAATAGTTCCTCTATGGCAGAAGAAGTTTGTTGACTTGCTTTCGTTTCTAAATATTTGCCCAACAAAACAAACACCAACAATACGCCAACTGCCTCAAAATAAACATGCGGCACCATGCCATTGGATTCTAACACTTGAGGAAAAAAGGTATTGAATGTACTAAACAAAAATGCGGTTCCTGTCCCTAAAGCCACTAAGCTATCCATATTTACCTTCAATATACTGGCTTGCTTGGCTGCACTAATAAAAAAACGTTGTCCTGTCCAACCCAAAATTGGCAGAGTCAAAGCAAACATAATATAATTGCTGTAAGGAATTGTTGGAACAAACATGGCTATAATAAAAAGAGGGAATGCAAAGACAGCTCCTATCAGAAGTTCTTTTTTTAGCGTGCTCAATGCTTCTTGTTCTCGCACTCGGCGTTGGGTATGGCTGTCTTTGTTTTTGGGATGCAAAACAAATCCTAAACGCTCTAGTTTATTGTTCAAAACGTCTATGGTGAGTGTGCTAATCGTTGTATCAACTGCTGCTGTCTTGGTCGCATAATTGACACGTACCTCTTTTACTCCTTCCATACGCCCCAAGACATTTTGAGCGCTTGAAGCACAGGATGCACAGGACAAACCTTCTATATCGTATATTTTCATGATTTTTTATTCGTTTTAATTCTATTAGATTATTCCCCGTAAGGGCATCGAATTAGTTTACTAATAATAGTCTGTTAGATCTTTAACCAACTGTTATCACAAAAATAGGGCATAAAGACTAAAAGTTGTTGCACAATTTTTAGAAGGGTTTGCATCATTATTACAACTTATCCAATTGCTGTCTTTTTTTATCTTTTAACTGTTTAAAATAAGTGGGTGTAAAGCCCGTTACTTTCTTAAACTGACGACTCAAATGCCCTACACTACTATAATTAAGTTTGAATGCTATTTCACTCAATGTCAACTCGTCGTACATCAATAACTCTTTGACTTTTTCAATTTTTTGAGCAATATAATAATGCTCGATCGTTTGATTTTCAACCTCAGAAAACAAGGTGCTTAAAGTAGCATAACTTTGTAACAAGGCCTTGGACAAATAGGAAGATAAGTTATCAACTAAAGTATTGTCATTGTGATGCACCAATTCAATAATAAGCGTTTTTATTCGATCTATTGTTTGTGACTTTTTATCACTAATCCATTCAAAACCAATAGCATGAAATCGTTGCAACAATACTTTTTTTTGCTCGTGGCTAAGTGCCTCTTTTAACGCTATCTCTCCTAGTTGTATAGATGTATAAGGAATGTGTAATTCTTCAAGGATAGCTTGTACCATTATTGTACAACGATGACAAACCATATTTTTAAGATATATTTTCATTTTGTCTAATTATGTAAGGTTTCAAAGTCACTTCAAAACTCTTTGACGCTCCAATCGTTTTATTAAAAAGATGTTGTTGCTATGTATTTAATAATAATAGTTCGTTGATTAGCTTCGCTGCTACTGCGTGGTTCCAACCAACTATTGGATTTAAGTAATCGTCCAAAAAAAATTCGTATGACTCAAGAAATATTAGACAATCCCAATCAACTACCACCACAACTACCACATAACCCTCGCCCACTAAAAACTATTATTTGGCAATTGGGTATAGCATCCTGTAGTCTCATTTTGTACTTCTTGGGCTACGCCTCTCTTTTGCTCAGTGCAGAACTTGGTATTGGACTCATTATTTTAACCCAATTCAGCTTAAATTATAAAGCAAGACCGTTTAAAAGTAACAAACCTATCGATATTTTACGTTTTCTAGGAGCTAATATGCTTCTAGTAGGTGTTTTTTTTCAATTGATTCCTTATCCTACAGCAACAATACTACAATCTATTGGACTTATTGTTCTCATCATTTATTTTCTAACTTGGGCACTCTATAACGACACCAACCAATACTTTTTTTGGGCATTAAAAATCATGCAAGCCGTTAGTATAGCTAGTTTCTGTTGCACGATTCGTTCTTATATGTTAAATGAAGTTAATAATTGGCTTTCTGTTAATTTTTTAATTACGTTAATAACACTCCTACTAGTTACTTTATATTTTTTCATTTATAAAATATTCCATCCCAAGCTTTTTATTCATTTACCTTTGGTAATTTGGGTATTCTTTATTCACCTAGGGTACATTAGTACCAAACTATTTTAATCCTAAATATGAAATATCTTTTATTAGGGCTTATCCTTTCAATCCTTTATTCTTGCCAATACAAACTGCGTCTAACAGAGCGACAAGCTCCAGAAGTAATTCAAAAGAAGATAAAAAAAGCAAAGTGGGCTCCTTATTTAGATTTTCATTTTAATACCGATCCGCTAGGAACAACTGTATTTTCTGATTTTAATAAAGGAAAATTTAAAAAGCTCTATATACATTTAAAAGATAGCACTTATGGACAAAATACCTTAAACCAACTGTCCAAGGTCAAAGGCGTCAAACAATTAAAAATCGTCGTAGACCGCCCCCACCATTATGATTTCAGAGCCGCTTTGCAGCTTCCTAAGCTAACGCATTTTACGCTTTACAATGTCAAAAGTTTGCGAAGAGATTCCATTTATCATTTCACCCGATATGGTGCTTCTCCTTTAGCGTTTGACAGTCTACACCAAGCCATTCAAGCCAATTTTAAGCAACGTGGAATTTCTCGAATTATCGATGAGCTTCATACTTCAGCAGCAGCATCTAAGCTAAAAGTAGTTGACTATTCTAATAATCATTTGACTTATTTTCCGACTAATTTAGCCCAATTGCCTCGATTAGAACAGCTCAAATTAACCTATAATCAAATCCGAGAACTACCACATGACTGGAGTGGTTTTGTTAAGTTGAAATTACTCAATTTGTATCGCAACAATTTGGATAGTGTGCCCTTGTCCTTTGGGCAATTAAGTGCGCTTCAAGAACTGAATATCAATTCAAATCGACTGAAAACGTTTCCAATTGCCATAACATCGCTTCCTTCTTTAGAAACCCTCAATTTAGGTTCAAATAAAATTCAAACCCTGCCTAAAAACATTGTTAATATGATACAATTAAAACGCTTGGATTTGAGTGTGAACCCATTTTACAAAATTCCAGAACTAATTACTCAAATTCCTAATTTAGAGCATCTTGATTTTAGTTCTACCAAACTCCTACACATTCCAACTTATATTAAAAACATGCCTAAAATTAAGGTATTGGATTTAATGGATAATGAATTAACCGTGCTTCCCCCTGAGTTGTTTGAACTGATTTCCTTAGAAAGTTTGGATTTGATGGATAATAAAATAGAGCAAATTTCATCCAATTTGGGTGCCCTCCAAAACTTACAAGAGTTGGATTTAAGTTTTAACAAAATTGCACAACTTCCTAGTTCTATTGGCAATTTACAACAATTAAAAACATTAGACTTGCGTAGCAATCCACTCAAGAGCTTGCCCGAAACCATTGGAAAATTAAAGCGATTGGAAAATTTTTATTTGTATAACAATGCAGTAACTGACTTGCCCGCTTCTTTTGCGCAACTCAAGAGCCTAAAACAAGTTGCCCTATCCAATAATACGATGCCTTCCTTACCTGCGGTCGTTAGCCATTGGAAAAATCTTGTCGCTTTAGATTTGTCATACAATCAAATCAGCACCTTGCCTGAAGATTTTAAGCAACTACAACGATTGCGACAGCTAAAATTACAAGAAAATAAAATAACAGCGTTTCCCAAAGTATTGACTCAATGCAAAACATTGGTAGTACTCAACTTAGGTAGCAATCAAATTAAAGAAATCCCGAAAGAGATTGCCCAACTTCAACAATTAGTCAGTTTAGATTTGAGTTTTAATCAAATTACAAGCATTCCTGAAGAAATTACACAACTGAAAAAATTGCGCCGTTTGACGCTTAATTTTAATCCAATTTCGAAAGAAGAAATTGAAGCCTTGCGAAAAAAGATGCCTTATACAAGAATTATCTTCTAACACAGGCACAATATAGGAGTTGGTTAATCCTATTTAATAAGAAAATGGCAACACCCAGTCTTTCTGACCAATTCCTCTTGACTTCGTTGCTAGGTTTACAGTAGGGTCTATCAAACGTTGACTAACTCGACCGTTCATGGCTACATACACATCTGCTCGAACAATTGGTTCCTGAATGGTATAACGGTGGGCATATCGTTTCGCTATATAATGAGCAAACTGTAAAATATGATCTGGTCGAATCGCCATTCTTTTTTCTTGAAAAGCGGTTAAGAATTCTTGATTGGAAACGACCCAATGTCGCTTTGTATCAGGGTCTTCTACATAAAAAGTAGCCATTCCTTCTTTCTCTAGCAACATGACACGCCAAGAAAATCGATAACCTTCTTCTGTCCATAATATATTGCCTCCATAGAGTACATGGTGCCGCAAAGGCAGCAATATTTGAACGATAAAGTGCCCTATAAAAAAATATTTTAGATAAGTCGGTGTTATACAATCCGCTTGATTCTTTTGCAACTTTACGCCTAATTTTTTTAAGAATTTTTCTTGAGCTATAGGGTCAAAAAATACAACCGTACTAAAAATCATCAAAATTGGAAACAGTCCAATATTAAACAGCAATCCTGTTAGCGTATGAAATACAACGACCATCCCATACCCCCACTTCCTAGTTTTTGAAAACCACAACCAAACGACTATGGTTAGATCAAATAATAAGCCACACCAACTCATGAGTAAATGGGTCGCATGATATTGAAAAAAAGTGCCTATTATTGGAAAATCTTGACTTTGTAGTAACCAAATTTTTAAGGGCATGGCATTGAATACCCAATCCGAATTCATCTTTGCAACTGCTGCAAACAAATAAATAATAGCAACTTGCCCTTGAAAAACAGCAATATACCCATAGGGCATCTTGTGCCGTTGCCAGGAAGGTTTGCGCCAAGCATCTACAGAACAAGCCGCATGAGCAGGTAAACAACCTAAAAAAAAGGCAAAAATAGATATGGCGTAATAATGATTGATATAGTTGGTAGCATCTAAGAGGTGCAAATAAGTAAATACAAAGAAAAAACTCCAAATAGCGACTCGATAAAACGCCCCCAGTAATATTCCCAAAGCACTCAAAAACCAAAGACCATATAAGATATAAATGCCTTGTTCTCCAACAAATCCAACCCACTCAAAACCATAGTATTTGAAAAAAAATTGTGGCTCTAAATAACGACTTTGTATATCTCCTTTGCTAATAGACCACAGGCATCCATAGCATACCATTATGCCAAATAGTATCCTATAAACAATCAAAGGTGCAATCGAAATAGGACGCTCTAGATATGTTTTTATGCTGTTCAAGTTTTACGAATGTTATGAAGCTTTGCTTTCTTGTAATAATTAGCTCTGCTGCTACTAGGAATTCGTTGATTCTTTATAGGCTGTTTTAAATTGAAGGATTACTAAAATTAAGACAATAATCAATTCCATTATGAAATAAACCAAACCTAATGCTGTCAGTTGAGCATAATGATGGACAACCAAACAAGTGGATAAAATGCAATACAATAAATTCGCTGTTGCTATTCCTTTTAGAAATAATAACACTTGCTTCTTAACCTTCAGATAACAAATTAAATCGTACAAAGCAAAAAGGCAAGGCAAAAAAGCCAATAAATACAAAGTAGAAACTGGCATTCCTACAATAGGTTCGAACCGAACTAATACAACACCCAATAAAAAAGCAGATAATAAAGCTCCAAAGCCATCTATAAGAAATAAAGTTTTAGGTTGTAGTTTCATGATTTATGGCGTGTTTTCGCACAAAAGTATTTTGTACAACTTGATTAGAGAACAATTGGGTGTCGATGCATTCAAAGTCTAAAACGGAGGGAAGTTCTGCAAACAATGGAAATCCACCACCCAACAGTTTAGGAATAATTGTGATGATCATACGATCGACTAAGTCTTCTTTCAAAAAACTTTGAATGGTTTTCCCTCCATCTATATAAAGCTTATAAAAGCCTTTTTGATGAATTTGCTCCAAAATTTCACCGACTGTGCCTTTCACCAAATACACCTTATCCTTTAACGAAGCTGGAACCTCTTTCAATGTCCTACTCCATACAAAGACAGGTTTTTGATAAGGCCAATCAATATCAAAACTGCAAACCGTCTCGAAAGTAACTCTTCCCATAACCAATGCATCTATACTTGCTGTAAGATCAGCATAGCCCATATCTGAATTTTCTGGATTGGGAATAGAATGCAACCAATCTAATCCTCCATTTTGATCTGCTATATAGCCATCTAAACTAGTAGCAATATATACCTTATTTTCTTTTTTCATATCATTGAGTTATTTTAAATCGACCTCCCAAAACTTTTATTTAGGTTATTGTTTGTTCCATAAGATTATCTAGGTAAGTAGTTATTCAAAGATAATTGAAACAGTAGAGCAATTATACTATACGAACTTGTTATTTTTTTATTAATTTTATAATACTGCCTTTTGGGGCAACTACAAGAGTTAACACCATAGGCAACTAAGCGACAGCGCCTTCATGAGCGCACCAAACTAATTAAATAACAACTAGTAATAAATATCATTTTACAACATACTATTGTTCTTATCAAATACCAATTTATTATGGATTTAACAAAGCGCCCATCTCCCAAAGAAGTAAAGCAAATGTTTCAACTCTTCAAGCCTTTGTTTTGGTTAAATGACCCTGTGTTTTATGACGCCGATTTAATTCCAGAAGAAGGTCCTGTTTTATTTGTTGGAAACCATACATTATTAGGCATTTGGGATGCGAGTATTATGTGGTTTAAATTGTATAATGATAAAGATATTTTCACTTATTCATTGGGCGATAGAGCACATTTTAAAATACCTTTTTGGCGAGATTTAGCTGGCAAATTTGGAATGGTAGAGGCTAGTAGAGCACACTGCACCCAACTCATGAAAGACAAACAATATACCTTGGTCTTTCCTGGAGGAGCTAGAGAAGCCTTTAAAAATAAAGGCGAAGCTTATCGGTTAAAATGGAACAATCGGGCTGGTTTTGCTAAAATGGCGATTGAACACCAATGCACAATCGTTCCTTTTTCTGCCGTAGGTGCTGAAGAATGTTACGAACTGGTCTGGGATAGTGAAGAAATTTTATCCTCGCCGCTAGGGACTTTGCTCAAACAGTTTGGTGCTCGTAAAGATATGATCATTCCACTCGTTAAAGGAGTTGGGCTAACTCCTCTCCCTAAACCTCAGCGTTTTTACTACAAATTTGGTCAACCGATCCTAACAGAACCCTACAAAGGTAAAGCCAACGACAAAGAGGCAATACAAGAATTAAAAAACATAGTCCGCAATAGCGTCGAACAAGGAATTGAAGATTTGTTAGAAATAAGAGCTCATGATCCTAACAAAACCTTATTTAAACGAATTTTATCCCAAATGCTACACAAATAATTCCTTTAAGATTTCTACGTTTTTTTTAAGTTTTTCAATCAGCCTCCCCACAAACACAAACCAAACATAAAACACTATATAACAACACATTAAAACCAAAACCAACACTTAAATTCAATACTTTATTATACTACAAAAGTGCACTACTAAAACTAAGTTTTCTCTTTTTTTGTGTTTTATTTTTTAGGTAAGCTCTTATATATTTGTAGTAGATAGTTGAATTAGTATTTCTTCCTAAGTGATCCCTTACTTATAGAAGATTTAATGAAATTAGTTATTTTAATATCCCTTATGCCCTTTGGAGTGATTGACCGAAGGGCTTTTTTTATGTCTTTTCCTAAATAGTTAGCAGCGTAGCTAACTAAAAGCAAAGCGCTCACGCAGTACCACGAAGTAGCAGCGCAGCTAACTAAAAGCGCAGCACTCACGAAGTAGCAGCGCAGCTAAACTAATATCAATGTGCTTTTTTATCTTTTTGATAAAAAAGTAAAAAATCAACGAACTACTACTAAGCAAAGCGTATATTTGTAATATGCCTATTTTACAAACATACCAATCTCCTGCATTTGAAATACTCATTTGGAACGTTACAGAACCCTTGCATTTTTTTGCAGAACTTCTAGAACTTACTAATAATGAATTATTACTCTTGCAACAAAAATATAGCAATCCTCTAGCTTTTCAACAATGGTTGGCTAGTCGATGTGGTCTACAAGAGCTCTTTCATACCTCTTACCGAAATTTTCAAAAAAATGCCTTGGGGAAACTAGAGTTACAAACACAAGCTTTAGAGCTTTCTATCAGTCACAGCGGTGCTTACATCGCTGTTGCTAAATCCAAACAAGCTATAGGAATTGACTTACAAATCCCTACTCCTAAATTAGAGCGTATTGCTAGCAAATACATTGCTAAGGATTTATTAGCCGTACTCCAAAAAAGTCCTCAATACATCGACTACTTACACATTTACTGGGGTATAAAAGAAGCTTTATTTAAAGCCTATGCCTTAGGAAAAGTAGATTTCATACGGCATTTGCACATTAGCCCCTTTGAGATAACTTCTAAAGGAAGCACTACTGCGGTTATTCGAAAGCCAAATTTTGAGGCAAGCTATCAAGTTTTTTATGAAAAGACGTTAAATTATTATCTTTGTGTTGTAACCAAAGAATAATATTGAGTTAATAGTATCAATAGTTAGCCGCACTTTGGTCATGTACGTTGGAAAAATTTTAGTACTTTGTTGTTCAAAATAACCAATTCAGTACTTTATTAAAATTAAGTAAACAAGTCAATTCTAATAGCAATTTTATAACTTTCGTTCTAACATTACTCCGTTCGCAAATCGTATCATTTTGATTATCAGTAAAACTTTCCTTTATTAATCTTTATACTATAAAACTGATAATCAACAGCAAAGCTCTCACAAAGTACCACGTAGCGGCAGCACAGCTACACTAATGCAAGATGCTTTTTTATGTTTTTACTTCGTGAGTCTATTAGTTTGTGAAAAAAAAAAGCAACGAAGTATTATTCTAAAACATATGAAAATAATATCCGTCTTACTCCTTTTAATCAGTTTCTCATTTTTTGCCTGTACTTCATCCGAAGAATCTCTTCCTACCGATGAACGCGGACGAGAAGATTTCCAAGCTTTTCACGAAAAATTTTATTCAGATAGTCTATTCCAAATACGACGAATTGAGTTCCCTTTGTTAGGAAATAATCCTAATGGAGATACGAAGCCTTTTTATTGGGAAATAGACAATTGGAGATTCAAAAAGGCAGTAGATCCCAAGAGTGATCAAATCAATGTACTTCCTTTTTATGACATGGATGATGTAATGCGAGAACGCATTATCGTTCAAGATGCCTTTATGATTGAAAATCTATTTTCGCTGATTGACAATAAATGGTACCTAACCCAATACTCAGGTATGCGAGATTTAGCTTATTTTGCCCCGAAAGCTCCTAAAGAAGAGTTACCTAGTATCAATATCATTGATAGCATTCGCGTAGATAGTGTTGAATAAGTGATTTATTAAAAAAGAATGGATTATCAAGAACTAGTTGATAATCCATTTTTTTTAGACATTATCACAAATGAAATGGTATGCCTAAAAAAATATCTTGATTTTCCGACTATACATCTCTATTCCTGATAATGTCTAGTGTTCTTTGTTGAGCTCGTCAAAAATACAACTCTTACAAAACTCATGTTTACCTGTTATAGAATTCTTTTTTTGTAAGATTTCATATTGTTGAATCGCTATATCATGTTCTTGTAAAATAGGCAAGGCAACAACACTAGTACTCCAAAAAACTACACCAACAAGTAGTAGAGAAAAAATCCAATTGGGTTTAGCATGTGGTGTAGGCGTATTAATCAATCTCAAAATACGCTGTTTGAACAAACCCTGTGCAAAACAAGCCACTAAGCTTAATTCATTGTGTTGCGTTTGCTGTTCTTTAGCTTTTAATAATATTCTAGCATAAAATTTGGCATCTCCCAAATGTTGAACCGCAAAATCATCCGCAACATACTCATTCAATTCCTCTAACTCTCGCTTAATGTAATAATACATGGGTTGCATCCACCAAAAAATCTTTAAAATCGACAACAGCATTTGCTGCCAAGTATCTCGTTGTTGTAAATGAGCTACTTCATGTAATAAAATAGCTTCCATTTCTCGATCTGAAAAATTAGCCTCTAAGTGGCTATCCAACAAAATATAATGATTCCACAAACTAAAAGAGCTAATGGACAGCGGTAAATTTTGTTTTGGGCGCAACAAATAAAACGTACTTCCTCCTAAGGTTCGTTGTTCTCTTGGACTAATCTGTGCCAAGTAAATCAAACAAGCCAACTTTAATACAAAATCCAACAAGAAAAGTAACATCATTCCTACAAAGAACCAAAACAAAGGACTCTTACAGGTAATAATAAAGTTATAGTATGTGTTAGATTGATAATACAGCACATCTGATTGTTGCTTGACTTCACAATGACATTGTTCTCGGCTGTTGGCAGCATCTTCATAACAGGCCACCAAATTCTCATCTTGAATATCTACAACATTCCAAGCGTCATAATTCCTATAATCAACTAGATATTCAGCTCCCAATTCTTGCGTATAATTGGGTAAACTAGGTACCATTATAGGTATCATCCAACTTAATATTAAGATACCTAATAAAACGTACTTCGCCTGCAATACTTGCAAACGTTTTTGTAATACAAAAAAATAAAGTCCTCCTCCAATCATCGAAAGGAGACAGGATAATAGTATATAGTGCACCATATTCCTAGTATTGAGAAAATGTCTAAACGAGTTTATACTTATAGAACGTAACGTTGAAAAGATTTGTGTCTTTACTTTACCAACTTAGAAAACGTTTCAATAATTGGCTTATTTTTCTAGCTGGCTTCCTCTCCTATATTATTATTCCTCCAACAAGCGTTTTAATTCATCAATTTCGTCTTGATTGACTTTTTCATCATCCACCAATGCAGAGACCAAACTCGTTACAGAGCCAGAAAAAACTTTGTCAATTGCGTTCTTCAAAAATGTTTTTTGATAATCACTTTTTGTAATTAGGGGATAATACTCATGGGTACGACCATAAGCTTTATATCCTATAAAACCTTTATCTTTTTCAAGAATTCTAACAATAGTAGAAATTGTATTGTAAGCCGGTTTTTTTCCCGATTCATCTACGGGCCAAGCTTCCAAAAGGTCTTTTATAAAGACCTTTTCTTTTTTCCACAGCAAGTTCATGACTTGTAATTCTAAGGGTGTGAGTATCCTTGTCATATGATTGTTATTTTCTATGCTGTAATTTATTAATATGTTGATTATTGGGCTATTCTGAAGACTAGCTTACAGAATAACTAAAAACTAAGTTAAAAAACTAATCTTTAAGTTCCTAATAATTGGGGGTTATTATCATAATAATAACATATGAGGTTTGGTAACAAAACTTACCTCTAACCTATATAAAATAAGAATGGCATCAAGTCTTGAAAGATTTAATGCCATTCTCTATAAAAAATTATTAATCAATTTTTTCTGGTATCCAAGACATCATTTTTTCCTTTGATACTTCATCCAATGCCCACTCCTTGATTAATTCTAACGCAAGTTTTCGAGTAGTTCTTGTTAATTCCAAAGAGATAACCAATTCTTCTATTTTATTTTGGTGTTCATCTTCTATTTCTTCAATCCAAGCAGAAATTTGAAGTGTATCACTTTCTGGTTCTTCTTGTATTATTCTAATTGCTTTTCTATTTTGCAATTTTGCACTATAAATTGGATTACCATCATAAATTTTAGTACCATTGGCATATTCATTCTTCAACCAAAATTCATGTTCTATCACTTTAGGTTCTAGTACATTTCTTACATATCTCTTCCAATAAGATTCATTTTGACTGTAAATCTTCTTTTTCTCTAAAAAATTTTTGTACAGAAAATCTTTTTCTCTAACTACAGCAACCATTTTTATTCATTTTCATCATTTTTAACAAACGCTTTACCACCTAACACTTCTATATCTACCCGTTCATCTTTAGAACCTTTTACCTTAAAGGTCTTTTTTATCACAGCAAATATCCCTCCATTTTCACTTGCATTTTCTACAAATTCTTCTGCTTTTTCAAATGCTTTCTTTCGTTTGGCGTAATCACTAGGAGTTAGTTTAGCAATCAAACTACGTAATAGCGCAAGTGCACTAGAAACGGAAAGTGGTTTATCTTGTGCCCATGATTCTGACTCTTCTAAACCATTGCCTTGGGCTTGAAAGCGTCCTCTATGTATTTTACTTTTTTTTGACATCTATACAAGATAACTTTTTTTGTTAATAATAGCAAAAATACAATTTGAATAAGGAGACATTTTTCTAGCTTTCCTCATCCTCAGAAGCAATAATCTCAAATTGGCGACTAATCGCACTTCCATCTTCATCTACAATCGTAATGGTGTGCATTCCTGCCTCAGGATTTAACTCCATATAATGCAATTCTTGAGTTTGACCAATATAAACATTGTCTAAGTGCCAAAAAATTTGAGTAGAAGCATTGGTATGTTTTGCTTCAAAAACCGTTCTACTTTTGGTTTCATCTAAATTTGTTGGTACATAAATTTTCATATTAGCCTCTGGATAAACCAATGCCATCTGTTTTTTTTGATGACTAGCAAGACTATTCTTACAATCACTTCTATACTCAGGCAGGATTTTATAACTAGGATGTTTTTTTCTATAATACCAACTTTGAGTGGGAGGTAAAACAAAGTAATTAGCATGTTGCATATCCATTGGCGATACACAATCGCTGTGCACTTGATAATTGCCATCTTTGGATAAATGAATTCTTTTATGATAAGGACAAACCTTAGATTTAGTCGCAACTTTAGGTTCTGCCCTTCTAATCACATTCGTACAATACTCCGAAGCAATATGTCCACTATGGGCACAGACAGCCAAATCGACCAAGTCATCATGTGGTTTTTCAAACCAAAGCCTTCCTGGGTTTAGCACATGAAAAATATCAAATAAAATTGGAGCAGCGGCATGCACACCAACCAGACCTGGACGCCCTTCTCCATCGGCATTGCCCGCCCAAACAGCCACAACATACTTTGGAGTACAACCCACTGCCCAAGCATCTCTAAACCCAAAGCTTGTTCCTGTTTTCCACGCTACTCGGTGCGCTGAAGGAAAACTTTTCCAAAAGACTTCCTCATTGGGGCGAACAACTTCCTGCATGGCTTGAAAGGTATGCCAAATAGCCCCTGCTGATAAAGGCGTATTTTTTTGTAATTTATTTTGCTCCTCTCCTTTTAATACTCCTTGAGAATTTTCTTTTAAGTAATTTAATGCTCTAAAATTATTAGAATCATACAAACCATTATAGGTATAACTATTGGCTAAATTTCGAGCCATTCCACCATACATTGCTCCCAAATCCCACAAACTAGTCTCGGCACCCCCTAAAATTAATGTCAATCCATAATGCTTGGCAGAATGCGTCAAAGTGGTCATTCCAATCCGTCTCAGTTTATCCGCAAAACGCATCATACCATAACGCTTTAACATGTGTACAGAGGGAATATTTAGGGATCTCGTAATTACTTGATTCGCCTGTACTGCCCCCGAATAACTCTTATCATAATTTTTAGGTGTATATCCGCCAAAATGCGAGGGTATATCTGGCAATAAGGTTTGTGAAGTCATTTCTCCATCGTGTAGCATCGCCGCATACAAAAAAGGTTTTAAAATAGAGCCACTGCTTCTAGGTGCTGTAATAATATCAACAGCAGGGCTGTGCTCCTGAGCAGCGTGCGGCACATTCCCAGCATAGGCGATTACATCCCCTGTTGCCACATCTACTACCAAAGCTGCTGCATTATAAATTTCATTTGATTTTAAAACTTGATAATGGCGATCCAAAATTTCATTCACTTGAACTTGTAAATTCAAATCAATAGTAGAATGTATAATCCCTTTGTGTTGCTGACTCAAAACAAGTTCTTGATGGACACGTTCCAACAAATGAGGACTCCAACGAGGCAATGGTTTGGGTTTGTCAGGCAAACGTTCTAACTGTGCCAATTGGCAAGTAATGCTGTCCATGGCACCATTGGCACAAAGTTTTGATAATAACCAATCTCGTTTCTTTTTTAATTTAGTCCGATTTCTTCCCAAATGGATCAAACTAGGACTATTCGGCAATACGGCCAACATACACGACTCTGCCCAAGATAATTGAGCGGCACTTCTTCCAAAATACTTCCATGCAGCAGCATCTAACCCAACTACATTCCCACCAAAAGGGGCATTAGAAGCATACATAGCCAATATTTTCTCTTTAGAATACGACCATTCTAATCGAGTAGCCAAGATAGCTTCTTTGACTTTTTCAACAAGGGTACGTTGTGGATTTTTGCGAGCCATTCGAAGGGTTTGCATTGTAATGGTACTCCCCCCACTCACTCGACGACCTTGTTGTGTGTTCAATCGTATTGCTCTCAATATAGCCCATATGTCAACGCCCCAATGGTCTTCAAATCGCTTGTCTTCAAACGCTATAATCGCCTGTTTAAACTTGTCTGGTACACTATCATTGTGTGGGAAACGCCATTGACCATCGGTTGCTATTTTAGCTCCTAATAAAGCTCCCTTTTTATCAAATAAAACGGTAGAAACGGGGTCTTGAAATAACTTTTGGGGCAAACAATAATAATAAACTATGCTACAAAGTAAGAAGCAAGCAAGTATTTTTTTAGGATGTTTTTTTAGCGTTCTCATTCTATGGGAGTCAATATAAACATTATGAAATAGCCCTAGGTTGAGGTTTCCTAGGTTTCTAATCAACGAACTATTTATTTCAAACATCGAACCGATCCCTCATAAAAGAAGGGTGCTTTAGTATTTGGTAATTTTTGCTCTTTATTTGGTTTAGTAGTTCGTTGATTAGCTTCGCTGCTACTGCGTGGTACTTCGTGAGCGCTGCGCTTTTAGTTAGCTTTGTTATTTCCTGCGGTCGTAAGCTCGCATAGCTGGGTTCGCTGCTACTGCGTAGTTTCTGTTAACTATTATTCGTTGGCGGTAATCTATCAAGTAGTGATGTAATTCATTAAGATTTTGTGCTAGTGATTACCCGATTTTAAAACTTGGAGAAAGCTTGCCCAAAGCAACTTTATTTCTTTTCGCCTACTACAATTGTAGACAAACCTGCTGCTCTAAATACGATGTGGTCAATTATCTTAAAAATAGGCACTAACGCATTGTATAAGCCCATTTGTCCTTCTGGAATGGTTTCGTTTCTTTGCAATTTTCCAGAAATAAACCAAGCAAATATTCCCATAAAATTGAAATACTGCTTGTTGATAATTTTTAGATCATTTTTATCAAAAAGCGCACTCAATGTCTTTTTATTATAACGTCTATAATGATCTAATTCCTTGTCTAAACCATTGAATAGAAATTGATAAGATGGTACCAAGATAATTAAACGACCTCCTCTTTTGAGTAATTTTTTTGCATTGTGAATCGCTAAATTATCATCATAGATATGCTCCACAACATTTAGTGAAAAAAGGGTATCAAAAGTACCTAATAAATCCTTAAACTTTTCGTCAAAAGCAGGGTCAACCAAATCAATTAGTTCTACTCCTTCCAAATTCGGGTACGCTTGGAATTTGTGTTTGAGCTCGCTACAATAGCCTTTACGAATATCGGAGAGTAAAATAGGTGCACCATCTTCCAAAAAAAACTGAGAAATATTCCCAACGCCACTTCCTATTTCTAAGATCTTTCCTTTGCAAAAAGGGCGTATGGTATCATAAGTCCAACGATTGAACTTATTAGCGTTACTGATGACGTCTAGAGTATCTCCTCCAACTTGATCAACTTCTTTAAACTCAATTTCTTTCATGGTTCAAAGATAAAAAAAACAGTTCTAAGAATTTAGAGTATTTCTAAAAATTATTCTTCCTCTATCAACAACGAATGGGGATTACAACTTTTAGACGAATTCTTAGAACTGTTTTTTAATTTTGGTTTAGATAATCTGCCTACCTAGTATTGCTTGATAAATTTTGCTTGTTTGGCAAATTTATCTTTGTATAATTCAATGACATAGGCTCCTGCTTCGTACGTAGAAACATCAATCGTTTCTACTAAAAAATTCCCTTTTACAGGTTTGTTGATCAACAAATGCCCTGACATATCAAAAACACGAATGTAAGCACCTGATAAGTCCTCTGTCGAATTTTTGACTACATTAACAGAGTGGCTTGTGATCGTAGGGTAAATCATAATATTTGGCAAATTCAAGCGATCATTGCGCACAACAGCAATAATGGTAGATGTTTTTTGACTTGTTGACAATTGTGTTGTTATTCGATAGTAAACTTGAGCTCTGAATATATTTTCATCGCTGTAGGCATACGTTTTCTTTCCTGACACATCCTTATGAGGTTTCACGACTTTGACTGGTTCAAAGCTCATGGCATCTAAAGAACGTTCCAATGTAAAATACGCTACATTGTGTTCTCCATCTGTCGTCCACATAATGTCTATTCCCACATCTGTAGGTACCCCTACAAAACTGGTCATGTTAATGGAGTCTGTTTGTGCTTTTAGGCAGAAACTACTCCATAAAAAAAGAAAAATTAAGTGTAAAATTTTTTGTTGCATATGCTTATAGTTTTAGTTAATAAATTCTGTTACTTGGCTTTTTTCTGTCGCTCCCAATTGCCATTAATAAGATTTTCCAAAACAAAACCCTTCATAATCAAAGCAAAAGGTCTATATAAGTTACAAAAAAAAGCTTCTGAAAATATATTCCAGAAGCTTTTTTAGAATTAAAATCAAATTATTTTTTCTTTTTGATACTGTCTTGAGCTGTTCCAAAGACTCTATCCCAGAAAACATTACTCAATCCAAAACCTTTGTCATGATCTACATAATGATGGTCTAAGTGGTTCTTTTGAATTTCTCTAAACCATTTGTTTTTAAATTTTGCGTAATGCGTCGCATAGTGCATCATGTCATAAGTTACATACCCCATTACAAAAGAGGCAAAAAAACCATGGTGCATTCCTATCGTACCGCCAAACAAATACACGATAAAGAAGTAGAAAAACCAGTACATAATCACAGCCAAAACCAAACTAGCTCCTGTTGGAATAACCAAACGCATTGAGTCGTTTGGGTAATCGTGATGGCAACCGTGAATCATAAAATGTAATCTTCTACCCCAGTCGGTATCAATTTGCCAATGGAATAGATAACGGTGTAGAAAGTACTCAAACAAAGTCCAAACTAAAATACCTGCAAAAAACAAGGCGACAAAATTCGTGACTGTCAATCCATAATTGACAAAAGCAGAGTACAAAAAATAAAGAATGATTGGCACAAATACAATCGGTACGGAAATCGGATGTGCTCTTGAAAAATAGTCTAAAATATCGTTTTCAAACATTCTTGGAGATTCATCCTTTGCTGATACAAATTGATCGTTTCCTTTCATGTTTTATATCTTTTAGTGAAGCGAGAGCTTCTTATGAAGAAAAAAAAGAAGGTACCCTTTGTAAGAAATTTTTTCTTCTTGATTTTGGTGATAAAATTTCTTTTGTATTCCCTCTTCTATTTTTTATTAAAATAAAATTGATTCTTGAATAATTCGCTGATTTAGTTCCTTTCCAATACACACAAATCAACCATAGCAAATTCATTATCAATAAAATCCCCTTATAAAAGAGATAACTCAATCAATACTTAATTCCCTAAATATTAACTCATGATACTGTTCATTAACAAATGGAAGAATAGTTCATTCAAAAATTCTTCTACTCAACAATCAGTCCATTTTGGATGGGGCAAAGATAGGTATTTTTTGTACAAAAGATATTTTTAGTTCAAAAAAAACAGGCTGCCCCCTTTAGGAGACAGCCCATTTTAAATATATTTAACGTTTAATTAAGCAAGCGGATAAAGGTTATGACCTCATAAAAACAATTGCTTTTTTAGACAAGAACCTTTAAATCGTTACTTAAACCTGTGGCGTTTCATCTTCTGCACTTACTTCTTCTACTACAGGTGCATCAAAAATATTGCGATCTCCTGTTGTGTCTACAACAACTGGTGTTGCGATAAAAATAGAAGAATACGTACCAACAAGGATACCAATCAACAATGCAAAAGCAAAGCCGCTAATTCCAGATCCTCCAAATAGGAACAAAATTAAAACTACTAACAAGGTAGTTAAAGATGTAATACAAGTACGGCTAATTGTATTGTTAACAGCAATGTTGACAATTTCTTTGAACGAAGCTTTGTCTTGCATATCTCTTCCTACCTCACGGATACGGTCAAATACAACCACCGTATCGTTGATAGAATATCCAATTACGGTCAAAATAGCGGCAATAAATGCTTGATCAATCTCTAATGAGAATGGTAAAATTCCTTTGAAAATAGAGAAGATTGACAAAACAAACAGAACATCATGTACCAATGCTGCTAAGGCACCAGCACTATACTGCCATCTGCTAAATCGCAAGAAGATATACAAGAAGATAAATATCAAAGACAAACCTGCTGCCCAACCTGCTGAATTGCGAATATCATCGGCAATAGTAGGTCCAACTTTTGAAGATGCACTCAAGTAGAATCCGCCAGCTTGACCGCCTTCTGCAGGTTCTCCTGCTGCAAAATCTTCATAACTAATATCGTTTCCTGAATATGCTTTTGCTCCTTCGTACACTTTTCTTAAAATAACAGAATCTGCATCTATTTCCAATTCTTTTTGCAAGAAGGAAGTTGTAATTTTAGCTTGTGTAGCTTTGCTAAACTCTCTTACAACTGTTTTGTTGACATTTTCCTTGTCTTTTTCTACGGTCGCAAATGCTTTCTCAATTTCTGTTTTGAAAGCCGAAGCATCTACATTTTCTGCAAATTGAACCGTATAAGAACGACCTCCTTGTAGGTCTACCCCTAATTCAAAACCTTTGGTTAAAATAGAAACAATACCTGCTGCCAATACCAATCCAGAGATACCATAAGCAATTTTGCGCTTGCTGACAAAATCAATTCCTGGGTTTGCCAAAATATTCTTAGACCAACTAGCCCATACCGTTACTTCTTTGTTTCTTTCCATGTAAGAATCAAAGATCATACGACCAATCAATACCGCAGAGAACACTGAACAAACAACACCAATAATCAATACTGTCGCAAAACCTTTAATTGGTCCTAAACCAAAGTTGTACAGAATAGCCGCAACAATCAATGTCGTGATGTTAGCATCCAAAATCGCCGAATACGAATGGCTAAATCCTTTTGTAATCGCAGCTTTCCAATCTTGACCGCCTCTCAATTCTTCACGAATACGCTCAAAGATAATTACGTTAGCATCCACTGCCATACCAATTGTCAATACGATACCCGCAATACCTGGCAATGTCAACACAGTACCAAATGAAGCCAAAGAACCAAAAATAAAGAATACGTTTAGGAACAAAGCAATTACAGCAATTACACCTGCCATTGCATAATATCCCAACATATATAGTAGTACCAAAACAAAACCACCTACCAATGACCAAATACCAGCTGATACAGTAGCTGCTCCCAAAGAAGGTCCAACAACTGCTTCTTCAATAATTTCTGGTCTTGCAGGCAATTTACCAATACTCAAAATATTAGCCAAATCTTTTGCCTCTGTTACTTCTTCAAATCCTCCAGAAATAGACGTATTTCCGTTAGGGATAGGCTCGTTTACATTAGGAGCAGAGTATACTTTATTATCTAAAACAACGGCTACTTGACGACCAACATTATCTGTTGTCATTTTTTTCCATATACGAGCTCCTTCTTGATCCATACTCAACGATACCGCAAAACCGCTACCTGTTGGGTTTGGTGTTGGGAACGATTGTACCACACGCTCTCCACTCAAAACAGAGTTGTCTCTTCCTTTTGTATTCAAAGCATATAGTGCCAAGAAATTCTTGCCATCTGTACTTTCAAATGGCTTAGCATCCCATACAAAACGAACTGATCTAGCTTTTGATCCCAACGCTTTTTTAGCTGCTTTGCTTTTTAACATAGCTTCTACTGCTGCTACGTTAGACAATTCTGCATAACCAATTACACCAGAAAGTTGTTGAGTATTCTGAGCAAAATTCAATTGTAGGATTTTGAACAATGGTCCTATATCTGTAGAATCACCTGCCAAATCACCTTCTCCTTCCAAGCTTCCTAAATCACTCAAAGTAGAATCACCTTCCAAACCAGTTGAATCAGGCGTTTCTTCTGCTACTGTTGGCACTTCCTCTACTTTAGAAGTAGTATCTTGTAATCCTTCTTTTATTTTTTGTTGCTCTTTTAGCGTTTCATTCAAAGTAATCAACTCATTTTGGATATCTGCATTTTGGTGCAATTCCCAAAACTCTAAGTTAGCTGTAGCAACCAAGTATTTTCTAGCACGCTTAGGGTTACGTACACCAGGCAATTCTACTGTAATTCTGTCTGTATTCTTATCTAAAGAAACAACTGGTTGCGCAACACCGTAACGGTCAATACGTTTTTTCAATAAATTGTATGTGCTTTCTACTGTTTCAGCAGCTACTTTACGAATAGCTGTCAATACTTCTTCATTTGTAGAATTTACAGTTACTTCCCCTTTCAAACGCTCACTTACAGAAAACAAACGCGCTAAAGGGTAATCTGTCAACGTTTCATACTCTTGTCCAAACAACGTCACATAATCTGTTTGTGCAGATTGTTGTGCTATTTTTGCTTGATCCAATGCCTTTAAAAACTCTGGATTGCTGCTTTTGCCAGACAATGCAATGATTAGTTCTTGCAAATCTACTTGCATAACAACACTCATACCACCTTGAAGGTCTAATCCCCAAGCAATTTGTTGTTGTTTTAATTCTTGATAATTGTAGCTTTTAACAAACGGTATGCTAAATACAGGTTTGTTAGAAACAGAATCTAAATAAGCATTACGGAACGAATCTCTACGTTCTTCTTTAACATTTGAATCAGGCATTTGCGAAACTGCTGCCGCTGCATATTGGTCTGCATTAGATTCCACGCTTCTTGTTGGGAACCAAAGCAAAAATTGATAGGCAACTACCAATAATGCTACGCCTGTAAAAAATTTAATCAGTGCTTTTCCTTGCATTACTTTTTATAATTTGTCTTAAAAATTTGTTCTGCGCCAAACTTGACTTTTTTAGTTTGTTAAGCAAGTTGACAATATTGTGCTCAATTTACCCTGCTCAGTAGCTTTGGGCAAATTGAGTGCAAATATAGATTTTTTTAAGTATGGTTAAAATAATTGGCTTATAAAAAACTAGACAAAATATAGTCTATCAGCTCCTTAATTAAGGGCTTCTGTCTCCTCAAATAATTAAACTTTAGCAATGGTCTAGCCATTCCCTTCTTCTGTTTTTTATAAGTTATTCCTGCTTTTTACTCCACACAGCTTTTAATAGGATTAATCCTTCGTTCAAACAGTTTCATAGCCATATTTAGCTTACTTTACAGAATAAGAACATGCTGTGCAATAGAGTACTTTTCTTTTGTATCTATCCTACGAACTTAATCGAAGACATCTTAGAACAAGGAGGACCTCGCTTAGGAGTAGACAAGACAATATTTGGTGTATGTGCTTGAATATCCTTGAGAGAGTAAGGGCTGACATTCTGAATGAAGGGGAGACCTTCTAAATAAGCCAGCACAGGAATATATTGAATGGTAACCAAAGGTTGATTTTGGTCTACATTTTTTGCATCGGTAATGCTTCTTTTAGTAATCTGCTGCCCATCTTCGGGCATTACAGGCGAAAGCAATTTAAACAACAACACGTCTTGTCCCCTATCCTGTTCTACGTCTGTTTCTACGGTTGTGTTTATGTAAGTAATCCCTTGGGCGGTTGAACAAGACCAAAACTGAGACGTGATTAACGCAACAGCGATAATCCCCACAAATAATTGAGCGAGTGTCTTGTTTGTTGAAAAATTATTGTCCAAAGTATTACTAGTTTTTATATATTGTTATTAATACTAACATATAATATCCTTATGAACTGCAAAATTAGAAAAATATGTTCTTATCTGGGTATAATTTGCTGTATTTTTAATTAATACGCCATTGATTTTTTTCTTTAGGTAGTAAAAAAGCTAAACCAAGCACATATCCGAAGCTACGTCCTCGTGTTAATTCACTCATAAATCTGGGGTTTAAGCTATAATATTTACTTCTGGCTCCAACAAAATACCAAACTCTTTTTGCACAGAGGCTTGTATTTCTTTTGCCAACGCCCAAATTTCTTCACCTGTTGCATTTCCATGATTGACCAAAACCAATGCTTGATGTTGATGCACTCCTGCATCCCCTTTTCGATAACCTTTCCACCCCAACTGATCAATCAACCACCCAGCAGCCAATTTATTAAAATCGTTATTAACAGGATATACAGGAATAGAGGGGTATTTTTCTTGTAACGCTTTGGCAACAGCAATTTCTACAATAGGATTTTTAAAAAAAGAACCTGAATTGCCAATTTCTTTAGGATCAGGTAGTTTTTGGGTTCGAATTTGAATCACAGCATTGCTGATAGAACGAATAGACAAAGGGCTTTGTGTATCCTCTAGTACTTTTTGAATAGCACCGTACGAGATATTAAATGTAGCTTGTTTGGATAGACGCAGCAACACCCTTGTTATAAAATACTTTCCTTTTAAAGTTCCCTTAAAGATACTTTCCCGATACGCAAACCCACAATCTTCAAAACCGAACGTTTCTATTACTCCTGTCTCTAAATTCATAGCTTCCAAACGATCAAATACATCCTTTAGCTCTGCGCCATACGCTCCAATATTTTGAATAGGGGCAGCACCAACGGAACCTGGTATTAACGATAGGTTTTCTAAGCCTGCGTAATTTTGCTCAATTGCCCAAAGCACCAATTCATGCCAAATTTCGCCCCCACCTACTCGAACCAATACTTGTTCTTCATTTTCTTCAACAACCTCAATCCCTTTTATCTTATTGTGTATAACCAAGCCCTCAAAATCCTTTGTAAAAAGCATATTACTCCCTCCACCTAAGATCAAATGGTTTTTAGGCAAGGGCAATATTTTTCGCAATTCAGTTTCGTGAGCAACAGAAATATAATCTGCTGCTTGTACCTCTAAACCGAACGTGTGTAATTTCTTTAAAGAAGCATTTTTTTTCATTTATTGCTTATTTTCTGTAGTACATCAAAACGGCACCACAAATAGTTAATACAACCATACAAAGCATTGAAATACGCATGGATAATTTCATACTATTGACATGAGACAAGATTAACTCCTTTTTATCAGGATGTTTGGAGATAATTTCACGTTCTAGTAATTCTTTGCTTAGGACGTGCTCTTTGCTAAACATAACTCCTTGTTCTGCGAGTTTTTTAAATGTTCTAAATGTTTTTATTCTAAAAAACACATTAGCAACTAATAAAAAGCCAAAGGTTACGATTGTTATTGTAATAAGTGTGTCTTGCATAATAGTTGGTTTGTCTGTGGTCTGTTTCCACAAATGATATAGCTCACAAAATTACGACAATAAGAGACGATTAAAAAATAACTTCCTTATAAAAGTACTCGTAGGTTCTAATTCCTTTTTAAGTATTATATTTTCAATACATTATAATTCATTGCAAAAGCAACGCCTTAGTATTTAAGTAGAAAATTGTGGTTCTTTTTGAAAAAATTATTGATAACTTTATAACCTAGTAACAACGCTACTCAACTATTGAATTTAATTTCCAAATCATACCACCATGAAAATTCCGCTTTTAGTTTCTGTTGCAAAAGTCACTCCTGAAGTTCTAACCCGCTTGGAAAATGCCAACGTCGGCATTGAGCTGTCTTATTTTTCTTACCCATCGTCATTAGAAGCGCCAGATTTAGAACAGCAAATTCAAGCATATCAACTTATGCTAAAAGATTTTACGCAACCTATTACCATGCATGGAGCTTTTTACGATTTATCTATGACCGCAAGAGATCCCAAAATTGTTGCGGTTAGTCGGTTCAGAATCAATCAATCTTTGGATATAGCTATACAATTAGGTATAAAAAAACTGGTTTTTCATACCAACTACAGCCACTCTCGACGACCAGGATACAAAGATTTTTGGATAGATAAACAAGTAGCATTTTGGAAAACATTTATTCCCAAAATAGAGCAATACGATTTATGCCTTCACCTTGAAAATACGCAAGAAGAAGATCATAGTTTTATAGGGGGCATTTTAGATCGTCTCCACCATCTCAATTTCAAAACCTGTTATGACACAGGACATAGTCATTGCTTTACCAAAGCTCAAAATCGCCCCTTGAGTTGGGTCAAAGGATATAGCGATCACTTGGCGTATATCCATTTGCACAGCAATGACGGCACCATAGATCAACACGTTGCCTTTACCAAAGGAAGTGTCAATTTTGATGGTTTTTTCGAAGCTATTCAAGCTTTAGAAAAGCCTCCCTATTTAGTGATAGAGGTCGCTCATCGAGAAGATTTTTTACTTTCTCTAGAGGCATTAAGAGCACTTGGATTTTAGGTCAATTCTTTCTCAATAGCTGCCATCAAATCAGGTACGGCAGCATTCATCATCTGATACTGTTTTTTTAAAGTACCCATAGAGGTTTCCGTATCCAACAGCTGGCTAATACCATCACAGATTTGGTACCAATCGTCTAAGTGCAACAACTCTAAATTTGGTTTTATTTTGTGCAAATGCTTACGAATAACAGAACGGTCATTTTTATCAAAAGCCAAATCCATATTTTGGCAAAATTTCGATAATTCCTCTTTAAATAAAAGTAATAATTCCTTTGCCAACTGTTCGTTACCATCTGTTACAGTTAACAAATGCTCAAAATGATTCTGATATTTTTTTTCGTTTGCGGCAGTTGTTTTTGTTAAGGTATTGGATGTATTAGCAATCCGTTTAGGGTGCTCTAGCCTTTTGTGTGTATACTTTATAATAATCGTTCTTAATTCTTCTATTTTAAATGGCTTCGCAATATAGTCGTTCATTCCTATATCAAAACACTTTTCTTTTTCCTTGCTCAATGCATGTGCAGACATGGCAATAATTGGAGTGATTATCTTTCTTTTTCTAATTTCTAAAGTAGCAGCAATGCCATCCATTTTAGGCATTTGTATATCCATCAGAATTAAATCGTAGGAGTTTTCAGAAAGTTTCACCAAAGCCTCTTCGCCATTATTTGCCAAATCACAATCACAGTGCAGCATATTTAAGTAAATTAATGCAAGTTCTTGATTGACTAAATTGTCCTCTACAACCAATATTTTTAAATTTTCTCCTAGTTGAGGCTCCAGAGCAAATTGTTCGGCATCACTCTCTTCTGATGTTAAAGCCCTATCAGCTGCTGCCCTAAACGGCAAATAGAAATAAAAAATAGAGCCTTTTCCTAATTTACTTTCTACTCCTATCTCTCCCCCCATTAACAAAACCAATTTCTTAGAAATACTGAGTCCCAACCCAGTACCACCATACTCCCTCGTTGTATAACTTTCTGCCTGCGTAAAAGTCTCAAAAATAGCGTCTAATTTATCTGCGGCGATACCTATCCCAGTATCTTTTACCTCAAAAAACAGATGTTGATCCACCAATTTTACGGTTAAGTAAATAGAACCAATTTTTGTAAATTTGACAGCATTTCCCACCAAATTAATCAAAATCTGAGAAAGGCGGTCGGGCACTCCCCATACCTTTTTAGGAATCTGAGCATCTACTTCAACAATCAATTTCAATTGTTTATTCTCGATGTCTACCCTCAAAATACTAAGGCTGTCTTCTATTCGTTTCCTCAAATCAAAGGCTACTTCATCCAACTGAAACTTTCCAGACTCTATTTTAGAAACATCCAAAATATCGTTTACAACAACCAATAAGTTTTCGGCTGAGCTATAAATACTTTGCGCATAATTGCGCTGTGTTGTATCCATTGAAGTTTGTAGTAATAATCTAGAAAAACCTAATACCCCACTCATTGGTGTTCGGATTTCATGGCTCATATTTGCCAAGAAATCTTCTTTGATTTTGGCATTTTTAATTGCCTCCTCTTTGGCTTGTCTCAAATCTTCTTCTAGCTGTTTCCGATCTGTAATATCTGCCTGTATAACAATATACTGAGTCACTTCACCATCTGCATTCAAGAAAGGAACACTAGAGGTATACGTCCAATAAAAAGAACCATCTTTAGCCCTTTCTTTGATTTCTCCTTGCCAAATTTTTCCAGACTCAATCGTCGCTCTTAAATCCTCCCAAAAAGTATCCGAATGATGAAATGAGTCCAGAATTTCATGGTGTTGCCCAATGACATCTTCTCGGTTATAACCTGATATTTCACAAAATTTATCATTTACAGAAACAATTTTCTCATCCCTACTCACAATCATCACAATAGCCGTTTGATTGAGCGTATAAGTCAAATCTTCAATTTTCTTAGTAGCATTTTTCTCTTCTGTTATATCTCTAGTAATGGAATAAATCAACTCTTTTTCTTTATCTAGAACAATACGCCAAGACATCCAACGGTATTCATTACATTGAGTACGGCAACGATTCTCAAAATTCATAATATCCTCCCCTTCCATCAAGCGAACAAACTGTTTCCTAGTATTTTCTACATCATCAGGATGAATTAAATCTAACAAGGGTTGAGCAAATAATTCTTTTTTAGTATATCCTAAAGCTTTTGAAAAAGCAGGGTTAATTCTCTTGACATAACCATCTGGTGTTACCACAGAAATCATGTCAATTGACAGGTTAAAAAAGCGATCTAGTTCTGCGCTGCGTTCCTCTATTTCTGCTATGTGCAACTGTTGTTGTTGGTACAATTTAGCAAACTCGGCTTCGTTGCTTTGCTCCAACTCTTCTTCCAAACGTTTCTTTTCAGTTATATCTCTCTGTATAACAATATACTGAGAAACAACGCCCTGCTCATCTAAGAATGGAACAACAGCAGTATCGACCCAGTAATAAGAATCATATTTCGTTTTGTTTTTTAATTCTCCTTTCCAAACATCCCCTCGTTCGACCGTTTCCCAAAGATTTTGAAGAAACCACTTAGAATGATAATTAGAATCTGTCATTTGAAAATCACAGCCAATAAGTTCTTCTTCTGTGTATTTGGACAATGAGCAGAAATTAGCATTTGCAGTCATTATTTTAGCATCTTTGTTAATGGTCAACACCATTGCAGACTGATCCAATGCATACTTTAAGTCTTGGATTTCTTTTAGAGATTTTCTCAAATTATCCTCTCCTATCCGTTGCTCGGTAATATCTTGAATCGTTCCAATTGAACGCCAAGGACGTCCTTCTTCATCAAATTCGGCTCGACAACGCTCATTGACATATTTTAATTTGCCATTAGGTAACAACAAACGATAAGTAATATGATACGGTTTTTGGGTTCTAACCAATTCTAAATAAGAAGCATGCGCTCTTTCTCTATCTTCAGGGTGTAAATGTTGTAAGAAATTGGCTTCACTAGGAGTGATAAGAGCTGGGCTAGTTTCAAAAATATGATACAATTGTTCCGACCAGATCTCCTCCCCAGTCAAGTGATTTAATTCCCAATATCCTATGTTTGCAATGCCTTGTGCCTCCGCCAACCTTCTCTCACTACGCTCCACCAGCTCTTTTGCAGCGGCCAATGTCTCTCGTTCTTTTATGACATCAGCAATCCGTTTTTGTTCCGTAATATCACTTTCAATAACAATATATTTAGACAATCCATCACTATCCAAAAAAGGCGTAATCGAGGTTGATCGCCAATACAACTGATTATTTTTTTTATAACCTGGTATTTCATATAGAGATGCTTTGTTTTGAGTAGCATTTGCTTTTAATTCTTCTTCAAAAGTCTCTGTATAGTCTGCCCCTTCTAACAATACACCAATTTTTTTACCAACCGCCTCTTCAGAAGTGTAACCTGTCATTTTTTCAAAACCTTCGTTGACCCACTCTATACGCACCTGCTCATCCAAAATAATAACCGCATTATCTGTTTTTTGAGCCACAAAAGACAATTTTTGTAATTCTGCCTCTTGTTTTTTTCGTTCCGTAATATCTGTTATTGTTGCCAACTCATATTCTTCGTCTAGTTTACAAACACGCACAAACACAGGAAAAGTAGAGCCATCTTTTTTTCTATGGATTCCTTCTATTTCTAATACTTCACCAATTTCTAAAGCATCATACATGGTATCTCTAAAGTGATGCTCTGCCGAATGGACTTCAATATCCAGCAAGTTCAGTTCTAGAAATTCTTCTTTGGAATAACCATAAAACTCACAAGCTCGTTGATTGATATCTACTAGTTTAAAATCTTTAATACGACTCTTAAACATAAAATCAGGAGACAACCCAAAAAGCGTTTCCAATTGATCTTTTGACTTTTGTAATGCTCTTTCTGCTGATTTTTCCTCAGATATATCTCTGATAACAGCTTGAATAACTCGTTCTCCTCTATAAAAAATAGCCGAAAGAGATACTTCCGCATCAAAAACTTCTCCTGTACTTCGCTTGTGAAGCCAGTAAAAACGACAAGCCCCATGCTCAAAAGCATACGCTATTTTTTCGTTAGCAGCCTTAAATGAGCATTTCCCATTAGGTTGAAATTCTGGCGATAATGCAGAAGCATTTAATTTCGAAAAGATCGACTTATTTTTAATAGCAAACATTTCCAAGGTCTTGGAATTACAGTCAAAGAACTTGCCCGATGTATACAGCATAACCGCATCATTCGAGCCATTAAAAATAGCCTTAAATTTATCGTTCGTCTCTTTTAATAATCTTTCAGAAGCTTTTTTTTCGGTAATATCTTCTGCTACTCCAATTAAAAACAAGGGTTTTCCTTCTACATCTCGAACAACTGTCTTTTGAGTATGCAATAAAATGGGGTCAGAATCACCATGAAGGACTTCTTCTGGAACATCAATGACGCCTCCCTTTTCAGTTGCCTCAATATCTTTTTTTCTAAACCAATCTGCTTCTTCTTTAGAAAACAAGTCGTAATCAGTCTTTCCGATACAAGTTCCTGGAGCTGTATTAAACAATTTTTCAGCAGCTCGATTGCACAATAAAAACTTGTAATCATTATTAACATCTTTGGCAAATACTGCAATAGGCAAAGTATTAAGTATAGAAGACAACAAGTCTTCATTATTAGCCAACTGCTCTGCCACAATCCTACGTTCTGTAATATCCTGAAAAACACCATACAAACGAACACATTTGCCATCTTTCATTTCAGCTTTGCCAACAGTCCTAATCCAAACCTCCTCTCCTTTTTGGTTAATCAAAGGAATTTCTACATCATAACCTTCTCCAGTTTTAATGGCTCGTTGCACCAAATATTGCATCTTTTCTTTTGCTGGTCCTTCCTTATACAGGTTGAGAACATTTTTTATATTCAAGGCAATTCCACTAGCTTCTTCACCAGTTGCACTGATAATAGAACTCCAATCTATGTTTTCAGTCGACACATCTAATTCCCATACGCCAACTTGAGCTTCTTGACTTGCTTCTTTCAACAAGCTTCTTATTTGTAGTAGCTCTTTTTTTTCTAACTCCAATTCAATTTGCCGAATCTGTGCTTCTTTCAGTAAGTGTTGAAGAATAGCAGGGTCTTTGGGAAATTCATCTTCCCGATACTTTGAAGCCCATGTTTCTTCAGCCTTTTTTTTAAAATCGCTTGTTTTAAAACCTATCATATGTTTCTCCATGCTATTGACTCAAAACAATTTTCGCCAAGGTGTTTTTGTAATTCTTACTAAGTTACAGAATATTCAAACAAAAGACAATAAGAAAAAGAAACAAGCTTCAATAGTTTTTTGGTAAAAAGGAGTATATTGTACCTCTCAATACAAACACAATTACTCTAGTTGATAGAGTTAAATCAGTTGGTAAAACACTATTTGCTTACTAAAAATAGTTGGCGATACCGCTACTTTGTGGTCATTAAAACCACAACGGAACAACAATAGCTAGCTAAGCTTGCCAAACTAGCTTATGCTAGTGGCACTAAGGCGCTGTTCTTAACCAAAAGGAATAATGAACGTCCCAAAAGTAACAGCGCAGCTAATTATTATACTAAAAACTAGTAAAGTTTATTAGAGTTAAACCAATTGTAATAGTTGCCTATTTATTTAGTCAATCATTCAACGGACATCATCACCAAATTAATTGTTAAATAAAATAGAAGCATAAAGAATGTTTAGCCATATTGGTCATAAATCCTAAGCGTCCCTCTAGGTACATTAGTTGTGCTCTTTGTTTCTTGCACGCCTCAATTCTCTAGGATTATGTTTCGTTCACATGTTTTCTAATAATTTTAGAAACAATTGCTTGATGTCTAATTGTTTTGTGTAGCATGAGTTCTTGATTATCATTCTTCTTGCATCAAAAAAAGCACTTTTAATGGAATACAGTCGTAGTCTTCGGATTTTTATTGTTGAAGATGACCCAATGCAACAACGTTTAATCAAATATGTTATGGAAAGTAATCCAGAACATGAGGTCCATACTTTTGATACGGGGCAAGACTGCCTAGACCATCTTCATTTACAACCTCAACTCATTTCTTTGGATTACAATTTACCCGATTTGGGCGGAGCCGAAGTGCTTCAAAAAATCAAACAATTCAATCCTGAAATTAGGGTGATTGTTCTATCTGGACAGAAAAATATTAGTACTGCTATCGACCTGCTCAAACAAGGAGCAAACGACTATATTACTAAAGATACAGGCATGAAGGAACGACTTCGAAGTTCTGTTGAATTGATCAAACAAAATATCCAATTAAAAGAAGAAGTTGGTGTTTTAAGAGAACAACTTGCCAAACAATTTAATTCTAGTGATATTATAGGGCAAAGCCCCGCTATCAAAGCAGTTTGTAAATTAACAGAAAAAGCCGCCCAAAGCAATATTGTTACCTCTATCACTGGAGATACAGGCACTGGCAAGGAAGTTATTGCCAAAAGTATTCATTACAATTCTCCTCGAAGAAAAAAGCGATTTGTTGCTGTCAATATGGCTGCCATTCCTAAGGAACTCATAGAAAGTGAGCTATTTGGACATGAAAAAGGAGCTTTTACTGGTGCAATCACAACCAAACAAGGCAAATTTGAATTGGCAGATGGAGGAACTTTGTTCTTAGACGAGATTGGCGATTTAGATTTGTCTGTACAAGCTAAATTGCTCAGAGCCTTGCAAGAGCAAGAAATTACTAGAATTGGAGGAAATAAATCCATCAAGTTTAATGCAAAAATTATTACGGCTACGCACAAAAATCTTTTTGATGAAGTGCACAAAGGCAACTTTAGAGAAGATTTGTATTATCGTCTACTCGGCTTGTCTATCAAACTCCCCCCTTTAAAAGATCGTGGAAATGATATTCTTATTTTGAGCAAACATTTCTTAAGAAACTACGCCAAAGATAATAAGGTAGAAGTCAAAACACTATCTCAAGAAGCCAAAGATGCTTTGCTAAATTATAACTTCCCTGGTAATGTTCGAGAACTAAAATCTATCATCGAGCTAGCAATGGTGCTCTCCGACGAAAAGCAAATTAAAAAAGAGCACTTACAACTACGAAGTAAACAAAAGCGGTTTAGCTTGCTTGATGGAGAAATGACCATGCGAGATTATACTAAAAAAATTATTCGCCATTATTTAGAAAAACACAATAATGATGTCACTTTGGTCTCTAAAAAGTTAGAAATTGGACGTTCTACCATCTACAAATTGCTAAAAGAAGACTCTTGATGCCGTTTTGTTATTTTAAAGCACTTTTTTTATCCAAAATGTCTCTACTAGAAACACCTTTGTCTACCAGATGGATTAAATTCCACCAACAAAAATACATAAAAGACTAATATTCAACTTTTTATTTTTTGGCTCGGTTTTATACTTATAGATAGCAACTATCCTTTTTATATTGATAGTTAGTTTAATGGAACTTTTAGACTAAGTGCAACTGGTAGATTGATGTTTTACCAAATAGAATGGGGATTCTTTTTGAGGTGCTAAATCGTAGGACAGTTTAGTATTATGGTAAAAATAACTCATATATCAGTTGCATTCTTTTTGCAACAATTTATGTAGGTTTAACATTAAGCCTATCATCAATCAAATAGAAAAATAGTACTCGTACTAATTTCAAGCATTTTAAGATTAATTTTATTCCCCCAACACATATAAGTGTAGCAGACCATGTAAGTTGCTATGAAACCAAATAACTTGAAAAAGTTATTAATCACTTCCAATTTTACTCGGGCGATGATTCCCCCCGGATCATCAGCCCTTTTCTTATCAAAAATAGAGTTTCTTAAGCCCGCTTAATTTTCTTATTTGTATTTAATGGCTATGAATAACATGGATACACAAAAAACTATCTCTAAGAAAAAAATAACCATATATTCCTCTTTAGAAACTACAAAAGCTATTTCTAGTTTAGAGCAATTTGCCAATATGTATGAAATACCTGTTGTTGTCATTCAAAAAATTAATATTGCCGTCAAAGAACTCCTATCTAGTATTTTAGATTATACAGCTTTCAAATCCCAAGAAACAGCTATTGATCTAGTATTTTCTTTATCCAATACTGGCAAGCTAATCATAGAATTGCAGTATAAAGGAATAGCTTTCAACCCTTTTTTTCCTACCAATCAAGTTCGTAAAGAACACTCTATTCTAGAAGACATCGGAAGCCTAGGACTACATTTGGTACGAAAATGCATGGACACCTACTACTATCAACGAGACAACCAATTAAATACTGTTTTTATGTGCAAGAATCGGGTCTAATGTTATAGTAGTTCGTTGATTAGTTCGCTACGCTCATGAGGGCGCAAGCTTAGTTTTTTACTTTTTTACCAAAAAGATAAAAAAGCACATTTATATTAGTTTGATAATCAAAATTTTAACACAAAACACAACAAAGACACAAGTTGCTAATTATCAACTGCGCAGCACTCACGAAGTAAACCAATAAAGTTTAGCTGCGCTGCTACTCCGTGGTTTCAACGAACTATTGATGTTAATAAAAATAGAGTTCTACTCACCCTGTCCTTCTTTTTTCCAAACTTCTATTTGTAAGTCATCTATATAAATCGGATCCAAATTATTATTCCAAGGGTAAATTTTAAGAACATCTGTTTCTTTAGCATCTTCAGGTATTTGTTTCCACATCACCAAGTTCACCCATTTTCCATAAGCCTGTCTATCTCCTTTTTTTAATCTAGGGTCTATTGCCAACCCTTCCCAAAACAACTGCTTGCCATCTCGTTCTAAAGAAATAACCATATTAGCGGATTTGGCTACTTGCCTTACGTGGTGTTTTTTTAACCCAGCAAAAGCAACCTTCACATAATCACCAGGTTGAATTTTGGCAGATGCCAACGTTCCTGAATATCCTTTGCCGTATTGTGCTCTGCCTTCTTGACTAGACAAGACACAAGAGAATAAACCTCTTGCTGCTGTTTCTTTCGTTGTTTGCCCTGCCAAATCGCTCGTTTCATAATTTTGCTCTGTAACAATATGACTCCAAATCACACCTTCAGGCTTTAGTGCCTTTGTTGTCCATGTTTCTACAGTAAAATCATCTAAGTACAAATCTCCACCTACAGGGTTCCAAGGGTAAATTTTCAAACGGTCACCTTCTTGCACCTCCTTAGGCACCTCATACCAAACAGACAGTGTTTCCCATTTATCAACAAACTGCTTATTTTGTTCTTTTAGTAAATCTTGAATTGGATAAGTTGTATAATTTAACACAGAATCGCCTCTTTCAAAACTAACCACAAGAATTCCTTTTACATCCTCAGGTTTGACAATTACTTTTGAAGGTTTCATGCACGCAAAAGAAATACGATACCACTCCCCTTCTTTCTCCCCTTGCACAGTAGCATCTACACCTGGACCAAACGCCCGTTTATTACTTAATTTAAAATAAAGTCCTGAAGATTCAGACTGCTTATGTTCATTGCCATATTCTGTTGGATCTCCATTTTGGGGCACCCAATTATAATCGTTATCATACATCAAATAATCAAATCGAACACCATCTGGCTGAACAACAGCTTTAGGGAAAGTAACATTTTTATCAATTGTTGAGTAATCTTCTCCACAACTCCACAAAAAAGACACACTTAGAACAATTAAGATATTTTTTATATTTACTTTCATTTTAATAAAATTGATGTTTAAGAATAGCCTACTGAAACCTCCTAATCATGGCGAACGTAGACCCCCCTATGGGAAATTCCATAAATAAAGCCAGCCAAGCTAAGCAGTCTAACAGGTCTTGCCAGCCACTACTACAAATATAATTATTATATTTTAAGTAGAATGTCCTTCGCTCTGTTTTGTCTTGGCATTCCTTTTGAATTCACTTTTAATAGTAAAGGATTAGCCCCTTGTCTTTTCTTCTCTACATTACTTTAGTTAGTAGTTAGCTACGCTGCTACTTCGTGGTTTCAACGAACTATTGCTTAGTAGAAACGCAATTAGTCAATACGTTTTTTTACAGCGTAATGTTTAATCCCAAAATTACTTTTTCTTAAATTTTTCTTCCTAATGAATCGAAAAATACTCCATAGAATCGGATTTGGTCCCAATAGACAGAGTTTAGAGCGTATCAATACAATTGGTTTTGAAGCCTATCTTGAAGAACAGCTAAATCCTTCTAATCAAGAGTCACCAAAATTAGTTGAACAACGAAGAAAATTCAAATTCATTCAAGAGGAGTCGGAGGCAGTAGGGCAACCATTTAGATTTCTTGATGCCCAACTCTCTGAGCTTTGGGCATTGGTAAAAAAAGAAGCACATCAAACAATACCTGCTGCTGAAGTAATCATTAATACCTGCCTCAATGCGATCTACAGTCCTTGGCAACTTAGAGAAGTGATGGTTCATTTTTGGCACAACCACTTCAATGTCAGTATTCATGCAGATGAACGCATTGCTGCAACATTGCCCTTATATGACAAAGCTGTTATTCGTAAAAATTGCTTTGGAAATTTTAGAACCTTTTTAGAGGATGTAGCCACTAGTCAAGCAATGTTATTTTATTTAAACAATGCCTCTAGTCGAGCTAGTCCTGCCAATGAGAATTTTGCAAGAGAACTCTTTGAGTTGCATACCTTGGGCAAAGACAACTATCTCAATCATATTTATAACAAATGGCGAGATGTTCCAGGTGCGACAGAAGGTCAGGCAATTGGTTATATTGATGAGGATATTTACGAAGCAGCCCGTGCCTTTACAGGATGGACGGTTGCTGATGGGGCTTGGACAGAAAATGGAGATAAACCTCATACAGGAGAGTTTTTATACCTAGAAAAATGGCACGACAATTATCAAAAACGAATTCTAGGGGTAGAGTTTGAAGCAAACCAAGGACCATTGGCTGATGGACGGAAAGTATTAGACTTACTCGCAGCACACCCAGGAACGGCTCGTTTTATCTGCCAAAAGTTGTGCATTCGTTTTATAGCCGATGATCCTCCTGAGTCAATTATCACGAAAGCAACCCAAACATGGATGCAAGAACAAGATTCTCCACATCAAATTCGGGCTGTGCTCAAAACCATCCTTTTATCCAAAGAATTTCGTCATGCTCTAGGCAATAAAATTAAAAATCCTTTTGAATTACTTTGTTCTATGGTTCGAATATTGGACTTGGATTTTATGCCCAATCTCAACCTACAATGGATGTTAGAACAAATGGGCTATCATTTATTTTCTTGGACTACGCCTACAGGACATCCCGATCAAGCCTCTTATTGGCTCAATAGTAATATGATGCTCAAACGCTGGAATAGCATCCCATCTATTCTATTTGATAATTGGCATAAAATGGCAACATTTGACGTAGATGACTTGCTTCCTCCTTCGGTGCAAAGCAGTAAAGAAATTGTTCAATTTTTTGTTCAGAAAATACTAGGTAATACACAACAACTTTCCCAAGAACAGCGACTCATTCGTATTCTACTAACAGAAGATCAAACAGAAGATGATCCGCCACGTACTTATGGTAAAGAAGATCGCCAATATCGCTTTGCTCATCTCATTGCTCTTATTTTGATGTCACCTCAATTTCAATACCGTTAATTATGATGATAAATAGAAGAAATTTCCTAAAAGGCTTGGGTGCTAGTGTCGCTTTATCTAGCATTCCAGGCGTGCAAAGCTTTGCTTACAATCCTTTGCACCTCAACAATCCAAAAGATGAGATTTTTGTCTTTGTTTTTTTAAAGGGAGGATGTGATGCGCTAAATTTTGTTGCTCCAATGGGTGATCATCATTATGCCAATGCTAGGCTAAAGAGCTTACAAGTTCCAGAAAATGCGACATTGACACTAAAAAATGGCTTGAGAGGACTTGACTTTAATATTCATCCAAAGGCAAGCGCCTTGAAGGAGCTATACGATAATGGCGATATGGCTATTGTTCATGCTGTAGGATTATTAAATGGCACTAGGAGTCATTTTGAGGCAACTAAACTGATTGAACAAGGCTTGTCTAAAAACAACAGTAGTGCCCAAGGCTGGATGACTCGTTATTTTGAAACCATTTCAAACACAGGAACTTTGCCTGCTGTCTCGGTTGGAAACAATGGTCTATCTCCTGCCTTAAAAGGCTACTCTCAAGCCATTTCAATTGATTCTATTCAAGAATTCAAACTAATTGGTGAACCTATTTTGCAAGAAGTATTAACCGAATTTTACCAAGGAGATACCATGCTACATCAAGCTGGTCAACAAACACTTTCCACGATTCAAATGCTACAGAAAAAACAAACCGAACACCCTCCTTATCATCCAGAACACGGAGCCGATTATCCTAGTACATGGGCTATCAAAGACTTTGCAAATTCCTTAAAAAATTTAGCGCACTTAATCAAACTAGATACAGGCGTTCATTTTGCTACCGTAGAGTATGATGGCTGGGATCATCACGAAAATCAAGCCTACCATTTTCCTCTGCGCCTAGAAGGACTTTCAAACGCATTGGCAGCTTTTTATAATGACATGACGAAATATCACTCTAAACTAACCATCGTTGTTATGAGTGAATTTGGTCGAAGATTAAAATCAAATCGTAGTGGAGGGACAGACCATGGCTATGGAGGGCTTGCATTAATTTTAGGTGGACAAGTAAAGGGTGGAAAAATGTATGGGAAATGGCCTGGATTGTCAAGCCATCAATTAAACAACCATGTAGATTTAGAAATCACAACAGATTACAGAACTATTTTAAGTGAAATACTACAAAAGCAAATGAAGCATCAACATGTAGAAACTGTATTTCCTCATTTTGACACAGCTCAAATGCTTGGTTTCTTATAGAAGTTCTTTAAAATTCTATCGTTGTGTGGAATCAGATGTCGGAAATAGTTTTTCTTTTATCTTATACAAAGCTCTCCAAAAATAAATATTGGCTTTTACTAAAATATAAAAAACAAAAGCAAAAGGACGCAAAACATTAAAAAATATACTCTTACGCAGCGATATTTCGGGGACAGAATGGTTAAACAAACCATAATAAAGATAAGTTTGGTATTCCAAATGTACTTGCCCTTCTTGCTCAAACTGCCTAAACAGTTGTTCCAATTCCTCTAAAGCCTTAGGAGGCATCTCTAATTGTTCTTTCTCCAAAGTCATTTGGTAGTACTGCTTTAACATAGACCAATCAAGCCACTGTTGATTTTTAAATTTCTGTTGAGCAAAACCATTACTATAAAATTCTTCCAAACGATTTTTATCTGGAAGTTTTGCTAATATCCCCTCCTCATTGTGATAATGTTTTAAGAAGGTAAGATACGCATTGGTAAATGTTTTAGGAATGCCTAATAATTTATTCTGCAAGACAAGTACATAACTGTTTAATCTTAAAATACGCTCAAACTCGATCCCCATACGAAGAGCATCGTATTTATTAAACGTCTCATCAATGCACAAACAATCAATTGAATCTTCCTCTATATTGGTCAGAATAGGCAAGGCATTTAAGCTCAAAAAATTAGTTTTATCTCGAAGCTTGTCTTTTAAATAGACATGATATTGGGGATCTGAGGAAACAGAACAGACCAAATGAACGTGTTTGTGTAGCAATTTGCTCAACTGACCATTATGCGTATGAACATCCATGACAACATACTTCTTGCCCAATTGCAGTTCGGTTTTCAGAAATTCCAACACTGTTAAAGGATACTGTGGAGACAGCTCAAATATATTTTCATAGAAAGTTGTGGCATTCATACATTCAATTTCCTTAAGTTTTCTTAGGAGCGTAAACAGGTATTTCTTGGCGCCCTAATTCTCGCCAAGCCTGTATTATTATACTAAAATCGGCACTACTAGTATAATCCTTTGCATAGAACAAATTAATTCGATGAAGAGTTTGTTCCTCTGTCGGTTTTATTTTAAGTGTGTCTATAGGTGTCAAAATAGCATGGAGCAATTGGGGTAATTTTGAATTGTTTGAATTCGGCACATACCCTACCCATGTTTTTTTTCTTGTTAATACCAAAATTATATTACGAAAGAAGCCTAATCGATTCTTTATAAAAAGAAAAAGAATGGGAGACAAAACAAGGAAAAATAAACTATAAACGATATCTAAGAGCTGTTTGTTTCGTTGTTGAATAGAGTTTGCAATATTAAAATTAATATCTACTGCATACAAGTCTCCTGCGCTATTTTTTGAGTTCGAACCAATGATGTAAGTGCTATTTTGAGGCACAATTTTGTAATTCATACCTGGTCCTAATCGAGTCATCCAATAGATAATTTGTTCAAAACTAATGTTCTTTCCACAGAAAATCAGTTCATTGACCTTATAAAAATGAGTCAGTGACTCCAAGTCGTTGACATCTCCTAATAACGCTGCTAAATTAGCCTCTCCAGTTGTGCCAACCGTCCCTATAAAATTAAAATCTACATGCGCTTGATAGAGTAAATTTAACACACGCTTGCTTTCCTGCTCGTCCCCTACAATTACAACATTTCGCTGTTGAGAAGTACTCCAAAAAATCGTGTTATTTTGCAACAAAGAAACCAAACTTCGATTCAAATAAGCGGCTATAATCGTCCAAAGAGTTCCCAATAAGATTAACATTCTAGAAGAACGAAGCTCTTGAGGGAATAAAGCATAAATGGAGGTGATAGCAACCATACCCAACAATACTCCTGTCAAAACATGTTTTGTCCTAGCATGTTTGTCATACCCCCCTCTCAAATAAATTCCACCAATCCACATTAGAACATAAAAAGGGAAATTGAAATAAATCAATGTTGGATTACTATCATAATAACTAGCATCTTGGAATCGAATGTGCGCCCAAATATCCTTGATAACAATCAAACCACCATAAGCTACTAGAGCATCCAAGACAAATAAAGAACCTCGTTTAAGAAAATTGGATAGCAAGGTCAAGAAAGCTCTGAAATAAATTGCAAATTGAAGCATCAAGATAAACAACCCCGCTTTAGAGCCTTGAAAATGCTTTTGAGTAAAGATGATCATTGCCTCATAGAAAGTTTTTACGTAATTCAAACTTCCTTTTTTAGTGCTTTCTCCTTTGTAATGAATTATTGTTGTATCTGAGTAATAATAATTTTTATACCCACCTTTGATAATTCGATACGACAAATCAATATCTTCCCCATACATAAAAAACGCTTCATCCCAATACCCAACCTCATCCAATACTTTCTTCGGAACGAGCATAAAGGCACCTGACAATACATCTATTTCATGATTTTCATCCTTGTCTAAATAGCCCAAATGATACCGATTAAAACGCTTCGACTTTGGAAATAACTTGGAAAACCCAAAGGTTTTGTAAAATGCTACTTCTGGCGACGGAAAACCTCGTTTGGATTCTGGCAAGAAAACTCCCGTTCCATCAATCATTTTGACCCCTAACCCACCAATTTGAGGGTTTTCGCTCATAAAGTCAATTACTTGCTCAAAGGTATCTTCTCGAACAACTGTATCAGGGTTTAAAAATAAAATATACGCTCCTTTTGCTATTTCTATCCCTTGATTATTTGCCGTAGCAAATCCTGTATTTTGTGTATTGGCAATTAACCGAACCCAAGGAAATTTTTCTTGAACCATACTCACAGAGTTGTCCCTAGAGTTGTTATCCACAACAATGACTTCTGTTTCGACATGTTGAGCAGCCTTTTGAACAGACAATAAGGTCTGCTCTAAAAAATAAGGTACTTTGTAACTAACAATAATAACTGATAGTTTCATTTTGTTCGGAGTCGCCAAGCGATTTGGTATTGGATATTTTACAATGGTTCTGAATGTATTTGCTAAGTTAATGTACGCTCAACCTAGCCAACTATTCTACAATTAAACATCTTATAAGAAGGCGCTAAGATACCAAAGAAATTACGTTTTGTCGCATTGTCTTTCAGTTTTGACAAAAGAATAACGTCCTTTTTGTTGATCAAGTCTCTTTAAGATAAATCGAATGACAAAATTTCAAAAAAACAAGACATATTGTCACTTCATTACAGCGTAAAAATGTCATTATGACACCAAAAATCAATTGGCACAGCACTTGAAAAATACTAAGTGACATTCAATTAGTTAAAACATTAAATTTTTAGTTATGTTACCAGTAAAAAGTAATTTGCTACCAACTGTCTCTAAATTTTTTGACGACGATTGGAATTCATTATTTAATTGGTCAAATCGAAATTTTGCCAACAACCGCAACACATTGCCTTCTGTAAACATTAAAGAAACAACAGATGAATATTGTGTAGAAGTGGCTGCCCCTGGTATGAAAAAAGAAGATTTTCATATAGAATTGGACAATAACACCTTGACCATTAAAAGCGAAGTCGAACACGAAAATGAAGCCACAGAAGGGGAAAACTTCACTCGTAAAGAGTTTTGTTACCAATCCTTCCAACGCTCGTTTAATCTAAATAATAGAGTAGTTGACGATAGCAATATAAAAGCAACTTATCAAGACGGAATTTTAAGCTTAACCTTACCTAAAAAAGAGGAAGCTAAAAAGAAACCTGCCCGTCAAATTGAAATTTCTTAGATTATTACCAATATAACCAGACAGCGCCTCCATGCTGTCTGGCATTTTTATGCTCATAATACATTATGAATGAATAGCAATGCCCACTCTCTATGTAAGAAATAGGTGCTATTATTAATTTATTAAATGATAGAATTTTAGTTTGCTCTCTCATAATCAACAAACTAAAATAGCTTACATACTACTATTTTCACATAACATTCAAGTAATAAAAAATTGCAATCATGAAAAAAAATCTTATTTTTTCAGGTTTGATTGCTTTGGTAATCAGCCTATCTACAGTTAGTATTTTTTCATATCTCAATGCTAACCATTCTAACAAGACGGTCAAAATAGAACACATCAATCATACCGCTAGCAAAAATGCCGTTTACTCAATGGACGATGCAGGCAATGTCATACCTTTAGATTTTAATGCTACTGCTGAAAAAGTATTGGATGCTGTGGTGCATATTAAATCAACGCAGATTTATCCCAGTCGAAATTCATCGTTTCAAGAGATCCCCGCACCACTTCAAGATCTTTTTGGCAATAATCTAGAGCAATTTTTTGGTCCTAACCCTAGATTTAGAACCCCTCCTACTCACCCTAGATCAAATCAAGCTCCAACTAGAGTTGGTACAGGTTCTGGGGTGATCATTAATCAAGAAGGCTATATTGTCACCAACAATCATGTGATTGCAAATGCTGATGATGTAGAAGTCACCTTGCATGATAACAGAACCTATAAAGCAACAATCATTGGAACAGATCCTTCTACTGACTTAGCACTCTTACAGATAAAGGAAAAAGACTTGCCTAGTGTTCCCTTTGTCAACTCAGACCAAGTCAAAACAGGACAATGGGTACTTGCTGTTGGCAACCCGATGGGTTTAAATTCAACAGTAACAGCAGGCATCGTTAGCGCAAAAGGAAGAAGTATTAATATCTTAAAAGATAAATACGCTGTTGAAAATTTTATTCAAACAGATGCAGCTATTAATCCAGGAAATAGTGGTGGTGCCCTTGTTAATCTTGAAGGAGGTTTGGTTGGCATTAACACAGCTATTGCTAGTCCTACAGGTTCTTTTGCTGGATATGGGTTTGCCATTCCTGCCAACATTGTATCTAAGGTCGTGCAAGACCTTATTGAATATGGAGTTGTTCAGAGAGGAGTCTTAGGAATTATGATTCGTACCATCGATGGGAACTTTGCCAAAGAAAAAGAGTTGAATTTAACACAAGGAGTCTATGTCGATAGCCTTTTAAAAAACAGTGCTGCCGCTAAAGCAAATGTACAAATTGGAGATGTTATTACAGCCGTAAATGGGATTCAAGTTAAGACAAGTTCTGATTTGCAAGAAATTGTCGCTCGACATCGCCCTGGAGAATCTATCCAGCTTTCGATTGATCGAAATGGCAATACCCAAACTATTGATGTGATTTTGAACAATAGGGACGGAAATACAAAGCTCTTGGATAAATCAAGTAGAACAACCATAAAAACTCTTGGTGCTGAAGTAGAAAATATTAGTGCTGACTTAGCCGAAAAATTAGGTATTGATGGAGGGGTAAAAATTCGAAAAATTCATGCTGGCAAACTAAGTAAACAAACTCAAATGAGAGATGGCTTTATTGTCACACATATTGATGGAAAAACGATTCACTCTGTTGAAGAATTTACCAAAATTTTAGCTCAAAAAAGTGGTGGGGTCATGCTAGAAGGAGTTTATGAAGAGGTTCCAGGTGCTTATTATTATGCCTTTGGAATATAACTCATTCATTAATAACCACCTATTAGTCTATGTTAGCATAAGAGGTTTATCTTAAAAAGTTCATTCTGCTCTATTGCTATCAACAAGTTGTCAATCATAAAAAGACAGTGAGGTCAAAAACTTCACTGTTTTTTTTATCATTAAACCCAATCCAATAAGGTATTATTAAGAACAGCTAATTCGACACCAAAATAGTATCCAATAGCTCCAAATATTGATTTTCTTTCTCTGTCATCAATGCTTTGTCCTTGGGTTCTTTGTCTTTGTACCCCATCAAATGCAACAATCCATGTACCATCACACGATGTAATTCACGGTTAGGAGTAACGCCAAAGATTCCAGCATTTTCTGCCGTTCTTTCAACACTAATAAAAACATCCCCTTCTACAAAGTCCTCATTATATTGAAAAGTAATGACATCTGTATAGGTATCATGTTGTAGGTGTTCTACATTCATTTTATACAAATAAGCATCGCTACAAAAGATATAAGCAACATTTGCCAAGATCCAATTTTCATTTTTAATGACCTGTTTTAGCCATGTTTGAATTATAGTAGAGTCCTCCAACTCAAAATCAATTCCTTCGGAATGAAAGGTAAGTTCCATATCTATTTTTTATAATCTAAAATTTTAGAGGCTACCCAAACCAAAACAATCCCGACTAAGTTTTTTAACTTAGTCGGGATTCAGTGTCAAACACCTAAGTTTGATGCACCTATATTTCTACTGCAAAGAAAATTCTAAGGTTACTAAACGCCCATCGTCACTAAAAGTAACGGCATCTGAAAGTTGTCTCATCAAAAACACACCACGTCCTCCAGGAGTAAGTATATTTTCGGGGGCAGTTGGATCAGGCAAAGTATCGGGATTAAATCCAGACCCCTCATCTTGAACCGTAAAGCAAATTTTTTGATTGGAACAGTTGGTAGAAACAAAAACTTTTTTTGCTGCTTTGGCACTGTTTCCATGTATAATAGCATTGCTCACGGCTTCTGTTAGAGTGATTAGCATATTACCATATAACTCTTGATTGATCTCATATTTTTGAACTACTTGAGTCACATAAGGTTCTACCTCTGCGATATTTTTAGGATGAGAATCAAGGGTTAAGTTAAGTGCAAGTTCAGTCATTAGAAAATGTTGGTTTTTAGTTTTTTAATCATCAACAATTGTGCATGGTTGGAAAATTGTTTATTTGTCTCCAAATGGCGGCAAATTTTAGTTAAATCCAATAATATTAAAGCTCCCTAATTCTTCAATATTAAATCCATTACACAGTAATTGATTTTAATTTAATGCTCTAAAATACTTTTCTACGAGATTTTTGTAATAAGGTTTCAAAGAAGGTGAAACAGTTTTAAACATTTCTACTTGACCTTGACGCTTTTTTAGATACTCCTCCAATGCTGGTGGCATTTTAGGAACATATTTATCTGGGCGTTCTGCTTTTCTTTTTTCATCCAATTCACGTTCACGTTCTGCATTTTCTGCTTGTAGCAAACGAGTTAAAATATCTTTTTGACGTTTTTGCATGTCGTTAGGCAAACGTTTGTTGACCAAATCCGTTTCTACCTTATCCATAGCATCTATCATTTCTTGCAATTCTTTTCCACCACCTTTCCCTTTTTTCTGACCTTTCTTTTTCGCATCCTGCAACGCTTTTCGGATGGCAGCTTGTTTGGCAGCCATTTGCGCAAATTGTTTTCCACCAGGCATTTTTCCCTGCTTCATCATCTCCTTCATTTTTTCCATTTGCTTATTCAGCTGCTCTTGCATTTGTCTCAAGCCCCCCATTCCAGGCTTTTTGCCATCTTTGCCCATACCTTGCCCCTGTCCACCAGGTTTTCCCTGCCCAGGTTTTTCACAAACTTGTGTTCCAGGCATCTGCTGCGCCATTTGTTGTTGCATTTGATCCATTGCTTCATTTAGCATCAAAGCCAAATCATTGACCCCAGTCATTGTATACTGTTGTTGTACAACAGCCGTACGTTTTTGGCGTTCTTCCAATGTTTCAACACTCTTTTTGAGCGTTTTCTTTACTTCTGTCACTTTTTCAGTAACAAACGCCTCGATTTGGTAAACACGTTTACTCAAAGCCTGCAAGCTATCTTCAATATGACGGAAGTCATCTTTCAACTTATCCTGCTTTTGCACTAATTTTACATAGGTTGGCGTATTAGCTATTGTAATATTAACGTCATCAATCAAATCTTCCTGTTCAAAAGACATGTCTACCAAATTCTCCAACAACTGGCGCATACTTTTAACATCTTGTTGCATCTGCTGCATCTGATTCATTTGCATCATTTCTTTCATCTCCTTAGACATTTCCTTCATCTTCTGAGCAGCATTTTTTTGAGATTTTGACGCTTTTTTATTATTCTTCTTTTGAAGTTGTTGGCTACTATTCTGAAGATTTTCCTGAACATCTTGCTCTTGCTGATCCATTTCCTCGCTATCCATGTCCATAGGACTTTCTAATTCTTCGTTTTTCTCCTTCGCCTCTTTTACCTTCTCCATTATTTGATCAAACTTCTTATTGATTTCTTCCTGCTTCTTCTCTAACTCCTCTTGGCTCATTTTCTTTTTATCTGCACCATCTTTCTTATCCTCTTGCTTTTTGTCTCCGTCACCATCCTTTTTATCTCCAGCATCTTTTTTATCTTCTTGATTTTCTTCTGTTTTTTCGTTTTCAGAAGCATTCTCTTCTGCTTGTTTGCTCAACTCCTCTTGTTCTTTAGCTAAAGAGTCCAATTCATTAACCGCATCTTCCATTGCCTTTTCGACCTCCATTTTCTTAAACAACTCCAACATACGGTCCAACTCCTTTTCCATTTCTTCCTCACTCATTTTAATTTCATCCAGTTGCTCTTTGAGTTTTTCTTGATCCATTTCATTCAACATTTCTTCCATTTCCTGGAACAACTCCTTCATTTCATCATTCATTACCTCATCAAACAACTTTTGAAGCATCTCCTGTTTTTCTGCAATTTCTTTGCTTACTTTCTGATACTCCTCCTGTTTTTGAATATTTTCATCAAAGTTGTCTTTTGCTTCTTGAATTTCCTCTTCAATCGCCTCTCTCTCCTTGATAAGTTTCTCCAATTCTCGACGATCTTGCCAATTCATATCTTTCTTTTGCAGAATTCTATTTTGCACTCGCTTAACATCATCGCCTAATTTCTTCATTTTCTTAATGGCATCTTCCAATTCATTCTTAATCTCAGCATTGTTCGTCGTCTCGTTTTCTTTCAATTCCTCTACGGTAGGCATTTCATAGTACATCACAGGAGTTTTTACCGATTTGCTACCACTGACACCATCGTTATCAAATGCTTGAAAATAGTAGCTCAATTTATCTCCAGGTCTTAGGTTTAAATCTTTTACATTAAGGATATGATCGTACGTTGTTTGCTTGCCTTTTGTGATTGCCATTGACATTTTATCTTCCTTAACAACCTGATCTTGGCGCTCAATTTTGTAATTAAAATTTAATGCTCTCAAACCATAATCATCTGACGCCTCCCCTACAAAGTAAACAATCTTATCGTTCAAGCTATCTCGATTAGATTGTACGTCTATTGATGGGTACATATCAGGAATTAACGTCAGAGAATAAGAAATAGAATCACCTGTTGGCAATTCTTTATTGCCAATAAATATTTTATAGGTTCCCTCTTTTAACACACGCTTTTTAATAGAAAAAGCAGCTTCGCCCACTTGAGTAGTTTCTGTTTTTTCTTTTTCTCCTGGAAATTGAACATTCAGAGTATTGGTGTTAATAGATTTAAACAACCAATCAATATTTGTCCCCACAGGTACTACCAAGTCTCCAATCCCCGTAATTGATTCATTTTTGCGCCCAGTATAAGAAGGATAATTTAAATTAATATCAAAATCCGCTACTTGAGGTTTTTCTAAGACATCAATATCATAACTTTTAGAAATCACTCCATTGGCAGTTAAATTAAATTTAGTGTCTTTGCGTAATTCTACAAATGTATATTTAAATGTATTGGGGCTTTTTTTCTCTAATTTATATTTATAATTATCAACCTCAATAAACACCTCATTGGGTAGTGCTTCTCCATCGACACGCACCTCTAAGTCATAATTGTTGTATTGCACCACTTTTCGCTCTTTATCTTCAACAATAAAACTAAATAGGGCTGCTTTTTCAAACTCTTTATTGTTATTAATAATACGACCAGCACTTTCTTCCAAAATATTAGATGAAAACAATAATAACAACAACAATAATAACGGAGGCAACGCATAGCGCAAATAACGTTTGTTTTCTTTCAAGTCAATGGCAGCTGTGAAAGGGACAGGCTTTAACGTCTGAATTTTCTGATTAATACTAGCCTCCACCAATGCAGAGTCCGCATAATTCATTTGTTCTTTTAGTTGTAATACATTCAGTAACTTATCTTTTACATTTCCAAAGTGACGACCAATAATTTTAGCAGCTTGTTCGTGAGAAATAACAGCTCCTAATTTAAAATATTGCAACAATGGTCGAAACACCAACGCTCCCAACGTTATAATACTGATTCCTAAGAAAGAGTAAAATAGTACTTTACGAAGCTGCATTGAAGAGGTTGTAGCTGTAAAGTAATAATACTCTAGCAATGAAAAGCTAATAAATGCTACTAATAAAACACCAATGCTATACAAACTCCCTCTAATAAGGTTGTTCATATAATATTTGCGAGTAAATTGGTCGATTTTCTCAATTAGGGATTGATAGTTACTATTTTGCATATTTTGTCCTCCTACTTTGATGTTTAAGGGATTTGACACGCTCCTCTTATGAACATGTCTAGCACATTAAGATACTTGTTTTCAAGCTAAATAGATGAGCTATTTAGAAAACTTTAACGTTTTTAACAGGATATTTGACATTCGTTTAATACAAGTATGAAATTGAATAAAGGGTGTCGTATAAAATAAAAGATAGATATTTTTTCTAATTAAGACAAAAAGCCGAAAAATAGCGAGCTATTTTATGGCGACATAAATTATTCCATTTCGTATTACCTCAAATTACTACTAAAAACAAAAAACAGCCATCTATTTTAGTAGATGGCTGAGATGACAGGTTCTGTCTTTTGTCTTTATATCGCTTACTCTTTTGGAGTGCTGCTAGTAGCTTCTTTTTCTATAAAGTTCTTAACAGCCAAAGAAGTCAAGGACTTAGGTCGCTCCAAAGGCATACCCAATGCTCTAGACCATACACCAGATGCCAATACTCCCATTGCACGAGACACCCCAAACAATACAGTATAGAAGCTAAAGTCTTTTAATCCATAATGCATCAACAAAGCACCAGAATGGGCATCAACATTAGGCCAAGGATTTTTCACCTTACCCAAATCTTGCAATAATGGTGGAACGATGTCAAACAACTTCCAAACTATTTTTACGATTGGGTCGTCATTGATGTAATCTTCAGCAAAAACACGTTGTGCCATATAGCGTGGGTCTGGTTGGCGCAACACAGCATGTCCATAGCCAGGGATCACTTTTCCTTCTGCCAAAGTTTTGTGGATGTAGTCTGCAATTTGGTCTGAACTAGGTGTATCTGTCCCTAAATCGTCAACCATTTGAAGAATCCACTTAATAACTTCTTGGTTAGCCAAACCATGCAATGGTCCAGCCAAAGCATTCATACCGCCAGACAAAGAATAATAAGGATCACTTAAAGTAGATCCTACTAAATGTGTTGTATGTGCCGAAGCATTTCCACCTTCATGATCTGCGTGAATAGTCAAGTACAGACGCATCAAGCTCAGAAAATCAGGATTATCACTTACGCCCAACATGTGCGCAAAATTTGCTCCCCAATCCAACTCTGGATTTGGTTCGATGTGCTTGTTATCAAAATATGTACGACGATAAATATAAGCCGCAATACGTGGCAAACAAGCAATTAAGTTCATCGTATCTTCGTAATACGCATCCCAATAATCTTGCTTGCTAATGCCTTCAGCATAACGCTTAGCAAAAATACTTTCTGTTTGCATCGACAAGATTGCCGAACTAAATTGTGTCATTGGATGCGTTGTTGTTGGCAAAGAATCCAACATTCTGAACGTATGTTCTGGAACATTAGAACGTTTTTTCCATTCTTCCGTTACCCATTTAACTTCTTTATCTGTAGGGATATCTCCAACGAGCATCAGCCAAAATAAACCTTCTGGCAATGGTTCTTTACAACCCTCGGCTTTGGGCAATGCTTTGCGTAATTGACGGATAGAGTAACCTCTGAATCGAATCCCTTCGTAAGCATCCAACTCTGATGTTTCCCAAATCATACTCTTCATACCACGCATACCACCAAACATTTGGCGGATAGAAACTTTATCGATTACTAAATCTCCATGTTCTTTAAGCATATCTTTATTTGCTTTGAATAAAGCAAATGCCTTAGCTTGAAATCTTTGTTTTAAAATATCCATTTAATCTTTTTTTGTTGCATATAAATCGACTCTCTACAGAGTTAAATATTGTCTTATCGCAAAATTAACAAATTTTATTAGAATTTCATCGGGGAAAGATAGACAAATTTTGTAGGCTTTCTAAATGTTCTGAGTCTTTGTTTGGGGCACTTTCTACAATTTTTGATTTTATCAACCAAAAAATCAAAGAAGCGACTTGACACGGTTATTTATTGTTGGGTTATTATCCAGTATTCCCCCCTTCAACCTCCTATTAATCAACCTACTGAAACATTCCACCAAAGATTGTTTTTGAGGTAGACACATGCTCTCTTTTCTCGATCATTTTTTGTAACAATATTTCTTCAAATATTGTTCTTGTAAAGATGCTTATTTTTTATGAAAAAAACAAGTCCTTTTTAAGGAACATCTCTTCACAAATTTAGCCTCAAATTCTGCTACCTTCCCCACTCCAACACTTTATACAAGTACTGACCATAACCACTTTTTTTGTATTTATCAGCAGCTTGTTCCAACAGTTCTTCATTGATAAAACCTTGTCGATAAGCGACTTCTTCTATACAACCAATTTTTAAACCTTGGCGTTCCTCAATTACCTCTATAAATTGCCCTGCTTGCATCAACGATTTATGTGTTCCTGTGTCCAACCATGCCACACCACGTCCTAGTGGCATTACTTTTAATTTCCCTTTATTTAAATAATGCTTGTTAACATCTGTGATCTCATATTCTCCTCTAGCACTTGGTTTCAAGTTTTTAGCGACTTCGATAACAGAATTATCATAGAAATACAGTCCAGGGATAGCATAGTTAGACTTAGGTTGTTTGGGTTTTTCTTCGATAGAATAGGCCATATTATCATCATCAAAAGCAACGACACCATATCGTTCAGGGTCGGCGACTTGATATGCAAAAACAATTCCTCCATCTGGTTGATTGCTCTGCTTTAATAATTCGTTGAGATTGCTACCATAGAAGATATTATCTCCCAAGATCAAAGACACACTATCATTCCCAATAAATTGTTCCCCTAGTACAAATGCTTGCGCCAGACCATTAGGAATAATTTGTTCTTGATAACTAATCCGACAGCCTATTTGAGAGCCATTACCCAATAACTTTTGGAAGTTGGGTAAGTCATACTGCGTAGAAATAATTAAAATCTCTCGAATGCCTGCCGACATCAAGGTAGACAATGGGTAATAAATCATTGGTTTGTCGTACACTGGCATCAATTGTTTGCTTACTGCTAGTGTCAAAGGGTAAAGACGTGTTCCCAAGCCTCCTGCTAAGATAATTCCTTTCATAAATCTAGTTCGTATATATTATATTAATCTTTCTGTTTTCGATTTCCAATTATACAGATTTTTTGCTCTCTTCCTTTACCAGCTTTTTTTGGCATAAACTGTGCATTACAACATGAATATAAATAGATTGCTGAGTTGGATTAAGAGAAAAAACACCGCTTATTGAGTGTACAAACTTAAAAAAAAATTAAACTACTCGGTCAAACACAATAAAATATTATTGTAAATCATTTTAAATTCAAGTATTTTGTCCTTTGCGAATAGAATAACAAATCAATCATTTCGCAAATACAATAAATAAGCCTTACTTTTGTAATGAAAAAGAGTAAGCTAAGTATTTTTGCTTTCTTTCCCAATAGGTGGATGCTTACAATAAATGACTTATAAAATGACTATAAATTTTAGCAGATAATCAAGTACGGAACTTATTTAGAATGGTCTCTTGCGAGTTTTTTCGACCAATTAGATGCATAATTTATTCATCCATAAACAATCATTTATTACAATCATACACTTACTATCTAAATTTATAGGTTGTGTTTTTTGGAGAATTGAAGCTATATTGAGGACAATTATCGGTAGAGTTTGTTAAAATTTTAGATTCTTTTTAGCCAAGGGCTTATGAGTAAGGTCTTGTTTTGGGTATTAATAGGACTTTTTGAGGGTTAAGTAACTCTATTCTTATCTTAAACTACTAGACAAGTTAAAACAAATTCAAAACCAAACCTTTGCAACTTGAAGTTTTTCAACACCCTCCCGAACAGCCTCATTTATAGAACATTAAACAAACCAATTAACACACTTTCACTTGTTGATTCTTTTTAAAACTTAAGCAACAGAATGAGAAAATTATATATTACCCTGCTCTTATCTGCTATGTTTGTTGGGCTTACAAATGCTCAAAAAACGCTTCCTTGGAAAAAACGCCTCAAAATGGCTCAAGACTTTGAAAAACAAGGCGACTACTACCAAGCAGCAGTATATTATGAAGGCATTTACGCTGAAAAAAGTGATAAACCAGAATACACTTACAAAGCTGGTAATTGCTACTATGCATTAAGAGACTATGCCAACACTGTCAAAGCATTGGAACCTGTCAAGGATCAAAACGATACTTATGACAAGCCTGGATACAAATATGCGTTAGCTTTAAAACAAACAGGGCAAGCAGAAAAGGCAAAAGTTGCTTTTGATAAATTCATTAAGAGTTATGCATCCGATAATGAAGATTACAAAGCCCTAAAAGAAGCTTGTGAAAACGAAATAAAAGGTTGTGATTTTGCTTTAAATGAAAAAACACATACTAATGCTGCGATTAAAATAGAGTTGTTAGATGCTAAAATAAATAGTAACAAAACTGAGTTTGCTCCGATTCCTTTTGATGATAATATCCTTTATTTTTCTTCTTTGGCAACAGGATCTGCAAAAGTATACCGCAGTCAAAAAAATGGTGAAAACTGGTCTCGTCCTCAAGTTCCTCAAATATTTGAAGGAAAAATGGCAAAACCTCATTTTGGGAATGGTACCTTTACAGAAGACAACGAGCATTTTTACTTTACACAATGCGATTTACCAGACAGAAAACCTTCTTGTGCCATCTATGTGATGAACAAAATCAGTGACGACGAATGGTCAGAGCCTATTTTGCTTCCTGATTATATCAACGAAGCGGGTGCCAATACAACGCATCCTTTTGTAGTGACCACAGATGACAAAGAGATCTTGTACTTTGTTTCAGACCGCGAAGGCGGGCGTGGAGGTTTGGACATTTGGTTTACCACACGTGCTGTTGGGAGTTCTAGCAATAACTTTACGTTACCTAAAAACTTGGGTAGAAATATCAATACTCCTGGCGATGAAATTACACCGCATTATGACAAAGCGGAAGGTATTCTTTACTTTAGCTCGGATGGTCGTGTGAGTGCTGGAGGCTTGGATATTTTCAAATCGAAAGGAGAGAAATTACAATGGGAAGTGGCTCAAAATTTAGGATTTCCTCTAAATTCTTCTGCCGATGACCTTTACTATACTGTAAGCGAGGCACATGGCGGTGGGTATTTTGTCTCCAACCGTTTGTTGGCACCGAAAAAATCAGCAACAACTGATGACGATATTTTTTACTTTGGTGAAAACAAAATTGTTGTAACCATCAGTGGAATGATTACGGATGCGAACTACCCTGACAATGGAGCCCTTTCTGAAGTTAATATCAAACTTTTTAACGAAGATGAATTGGTTGAAGAGCGTATGTTATCAATCGCTGAATATCGTTTCAAATTAGCGCCTAAAAAACAATATACGGTTGAAATTTCTAAAGAAGGTTATAACTTAGCTAGCTTCGACATCAACACAAGTGAGTTTGTTCATTCTGAAGATGTTATCAAAGACGTTGCTCTAGAAGTTCCTACCGTAGAACCAGAAGAAGTAGATTGGGATGCTGTCAAATTCCGCATTGTGCCTCCTGAATATGATTCTCGTGACAATCCGTACTCTTTTCCTAGCGAACCAATTGATCCAGTAACTGGAGAAGCATACGAAGGACCTTACTTAGAGATATACAATCAAATAAAAGAAGATGTCGCTGATTTATCTACTGAGAGTAAAGTTTACTACGATGGTCCCGATGGCGAGTTACTGCCTTATATGGGAGACATCAGTTCTACGGTTGAAGATGAACCAGTATTTGAAGAAGAACCATTCATTGAAACACCTGTTGAAAAAATCTATCCAGAAGAAGCTGCTCCAGAAGGCACTGTTTATATTATCCAAGTCGCAGCGGTTCGCCGTTACAAAAGTTACAAATACGAGGATTTAGAGTCGGTTGGGAAATTAGCTTTTGAAGATATTCACGATGGTATTCGCCGAGTGATGGTTGTTCCTAGCGAACTTACAGACGATGGTCTAGAAGGGTTCAAATCCAAAGGAGAAGCATTAAATACCCTTTCTTATATTATTAATAATACACGTTTTGAAAATGCTTTTGTTATTAAAGTGGTTAATGGCGAACGAGTTGGCGAAGGTTTCCGTGGCTGGGATGAACCAGAGGACGGAACTTCCGAAACCTTTGAAGAAGAAGAAAGTCTGAACGAGGATTATGAAGGTTTTTAATTGAAACACCTACTCAAAGACTAAAAAGAAACAACCCCTTACATATTAATAGAATAATTGTTAGTGTTTCAGATTTTAGAGACAACCTTGTTTTTTCATTCGGGGTTTACCTAAAATCTGAAACGTTCAAAGTTAGGGCATGTGCTGTTATCAACATGGATAGAACGCTTTTATTGTAGTTGTTTTATCGGGCAACCAATGATTTTCAAGAACTCCCATTACTTGTCTTCCCAACAAAGAATTTACAGAATGAAAATAACACATTTTACTTTGCTTATTGCTTTTTTGCTTGCTTCAAGTATGAATGCACAGAATCAACTTCCTTGGAGAAAACGAGCTAAAATGGCTGCAGATTTTGAAAAAAGTGGCGATTTGTACCGTGCGGCAGTATACTATCGAGGCGTTTATGAAGAAAAAAAAGATAAGCCTGAATACAGCTTCAAAGCTGGTCGATGTTTCCTCGATTTAAGAGATTACGAAAATGCTGTCAAATCGTTGGAAGTTGTAAAAGATGATAATAACAATCCTAAATATGACAAGCCTGGGTACAAATATGCCTTGGCTCTCAAACAAACAGGCGCTGCTAATAAAGCAAAAGAAGCATTTAACAGCTTTTTGTTAAGTTATCAAGGAGACGACAAAGAGCTATACCGAGAATTTGTTGAAAATGAACTAAAAGGTTGCAACTATGCCTTAAAAGCACAACAATATACCAATCCTGCCGTTACAATTGAGCATTTGAGTCCTAAGGTAAACAGTGCTAAAACTGAGTTTGCCCCCATCCCTTTTGCGAATGATGTGCTCTATTTTTCTTCTACAATCAAAGGAGTAGCAAAGATTCATAGGACTGTCAAACAAGCAGATGGTTGGGTGCGTCCTCAAGTTCCTTCTATTTTTGTTGGCAAAATGGAACGTACACATTTTGGCAATGGTTCATTTACACAAGACGGCAATCGTTTTTACTTTACTCAGTGTGATATTATTGACGGCAAACCTCAATGTGCCATTTATTTAATGGAGAACTTGGGAGGTGGGCAATGGTCTGCTCCAACGATCTTGCCAGACTATATCAATCCTGACGATGCCAATACCACCCATCCTGTGGTTGTCACCTCAGATAATCAAGAAATTTTATACTTTGCTTCCAATCGAAAAGGTGGAAAAGGTGGCTTGGACTTGTGGTATACAACTCGTCCCGTAAACAGCAATATCAAAAGCTTTACTTTGCCTAAAAATTTAGGGAGAAATGTCAATAGTATTGGAGACGAGATTAGCCCTTTTTATCACAAACCAACAGGAACCCTTTATTTTAGTTCTAATGGTCGTGTGAGTGCTGGTGGTTTGGACATCTTCAAATCTAAGGGGGAAAAGCTACAGTGGGAAGTTGCCCAAAATTTAGGCTTTCCTGTCAATTCGGCAGCAGATGATCTATATTATACAATCAGTGAAGCACATGGTGGAGGATATCTAGTTTCTAATCGTCCATTTGAGCCAGAACGTTCTACAACAACAGATGATGATATTTTTTACTTTGGTATTGAAAATATAGAGCTGGCAATATCTGGTGCTATTCGAGATTCGGATTATCCCGAACGAGGTCTATTGAAAGATCTTAACATTAAGCTTTTTCAAAAAACAAACTTGGGCGATGAAGAATTGATTGACGAACGTATACTGGCGGTTGGAGAATATGAGTTCAAAAATTTAGAGCCTAATACTTCTTACATTATCTCCATCGAAAAAGAAAATTTTCAAGTAGCTAGTTTTCCATTCACAACAGGAAGCCAATCAGAGAATATTAGTAATGATGTTGAATTAATCGCTCGGACAGATATTGTTCTGCCTCCAAGAGTAGATCCACAAGACATCCGTTATTACATCATGGCAGCACATTACAACTCTAATAGCAATGCTTATCAATTGCCTGTCGATCCCATTGACCCTAATTTAGGGATTGAATACACAGGAGACACCTTAAAAATTTTCTATGAGTTAGATGCTATTGCAGGATTGGGAGATTATCGAAAGTTATACTATGACGAAGATGGAATTCCTCAGCCTTATCATGAGCCTCAAATCGTCAAACAAGAAGACATTAAAGAACTGCCTATTTTCCCTGGACCTTACCCTCCTAGTCCAATTGCCCCTCCATCGGTTGTGTACAAAATTCAAGTATCTGCTGTCCGTAAATTTAGAGCTGATAAATACGAAGTTTTAAAAGAAATTGGTCGTTTATCAACAGAAAAAATTAGCAGTGGTCTGAAACGAATCTTAGTGGTTAGCAAAGAAACCAACGAGGAAAACATTGACGGTTTTAAAAGAAAATCCGATGCTCTTAACGCACTTTCTTACGTATTAAACAACTCAGGATTTGAATATGCTTTTGTTATCAAGTATGTTGATGGAGAGCGTGTTGGAGAGGGCTTCCGTGGATGGAATGAAGAAGAGGGCTTGGATACCGATACCAAACCTGATGGTCGTATTCCCAAAGATGTATACGAAGGTTTTTAAACAAAATCTTTCCACCTTCCTATTGCCAAATACTGAACAAACTTACGTTTTAAACGCTTTTTCAGTATTTGGCTTTAATATCCAATCCATTACCATACGTTTTGTTTATCTAAGTTTGATGTGATACTCTCTGAGATCGAACGTCGTTTGATTATAAATTGCAACGGCTGTTACAGATAGTTATAAATTGGTACCAATAAAAATACAATAGCCAATACGGCTAAAGCGATACCAAATAGAACAACGATCCTCATACTTTTATCCCCTGTTTTGTGATATTTCCATCCTCCCCAAAGTCCACCTAAAGCAACCATCAAGATAAAAATTCTCAAGCCCACACTTGTTGACATTGCACTAAATGACAAGTCGGCATCTCGTTCTATTGCAATCTTCAGAAGGTACTTATTCAATTGCATTCCCAACGACAGCATAAAGCTTAGCATTCCCAACAAAACACTTCCAACGCCCCATAACAGAGGCATCCAACTTCCTTTAGAAGTTTTTTCTTGGCTGTCTAATAATGCTTCTCTTTCCATTAAAGTTCTAGTTTTATGGTATTACCTTCTAAAAATCGTCCTTCAGAAACACGGATTGCTATTTTTTGCTCGGCTGAAAATCCTATTGTTTCCCCGTCTTGCAGCACAACATCCTGTGCGACAACATAATTAACAATGGACAATAGAAAATCATATAGATCCATTTTTTCTAGCTTGCTATCCAGAACTTCTATTTCTCTTTTTTGAAAATCTTTTAAACCAAATGTATACACACTACTTCCATCTTGACTCCCAATCAAACCAATATAAACCCATAATTGAATAGGAAGCTCTTCCTCTAACAAGAAATTGGCAAAATCTAAGTACAAATCTTTTGGTAACAAAAGTGTTTGAGTTCCTTGATAAATTCCAATAGCTCCAGAAGTCCTTAATATCGAAGCATTTAGTTTTGTCAACATCTTGTAACGCTCCAAGATAGCTACATTTTTACTCGAAAGCACCGTCACAATCGCATGGCTTTGATGATTTCGACAATCTTCTTCAGCGTTTTTCCATAAATAATTGTGAGGAGCAATATCCTCAATATCTTTGGCAGGAATTGGCGCTGGCATACTAGCCAAAGCCACCAATACACCATCAATACTCATCGTAGCAGTCTTTGCATCTCCATTAACGTCCGACACGTCTAGCTTCCAATAACTTTTTAAATCGTCTATTACAGCTTGCAAATTATACGAGTCCGCCCCATTAAACATCGGCATAGACAACAAAATAGAGGACTCAGACTGTTCTATTGAAAAATTTTTTTCGGTCATTTCCCCTTCTTTTTTTTTATTTTTGAACCAATCAAATAGCCCCATATTTTTTTATTTATTAGAATACTCAATACTTACCACATTTATTCTGCCAATGCTTTTTTACGTAAGCCCCCCATTACTATCAATACAACTATAAAGCCTATCAACCCCCACCACCAAGCAGAAGTAGTTTTAGAATCAATAGCGACAACTCCTGTATCTCCAATTAGCACATAAGCTGCCCAAAATACAGGGTGACCAATCGGACCATCTGCCGCCGCCAGATAACTCAATTTTGCTTGCTGTAATGCAACATCTTTTTCCATCCCCTTATGTAAGTTTTGATAAAAATATTGCATGATGGTTTGTGTCGATTGATCGTTAATTTGCCAAAGTGTTGTTAAAATACTGGCAGCACCAGCATACATAAAACCGCGCCCTAAGCTCAGTACTCCCTCTCCCTTTTGGTAAATACCATCACCTGTCGAACAAGCAGAAAGCACTAACAAATCCGTGTTTAAATCCAAACTTGACAATTCGTAAGCAAATAAAATATTATCTTCTATTGTATCTCCATTTTCTGTAAACACTAATCCCGACTTCATCGGCAATTTATTATTCACCAAACCATGTAGAGCCAAATGAACAATAGAATAATTTCCCAAAGATTGTTTAAAGTTAGCCTCTGTAGCAGAGGCTTCTAACCAAAATTTTCCTTTAAATGTTTGTTTTAAAAAAAGAACTTCGTTTTTTGCTCCTTCCAATTCTACCAAATTCTGACGTAAAACCATCCGATCTTGTGGTATATTTGTAATAGGCTGTTGATAAGTAGCCGCCATTCCTAAGATTCCTTTTCGATCAGATTTAACAATAACTTCTTTCTTTAATAATTCTAACCATAGCGAGGCCGTATACTGATAACTAACCTCATATTTTTTCAACAAATAAGGCAAATCTTTAAAATCAACTGTTTCCACATTGACTTTTTCCATCAACAATGTCTCAAAAGGAATGTAATGCAACAAACCATCTGCTGAAATAATGATCTTTTTAGAACTATTTACAACTTTACTCAACAACAATTGATACAAACGATGACTTTGAGTACAAAAATCATCAAACTTTTTCTTTGAGTAAGATTGAACATCCAAAATATTAGATAATCGCCTTTTTAAAGTCAGTAAATCTTTTGAAAAACTGTTTCGGTTGTCTCCTACTAATGTTTCTATTTGAAGATTTATCTGATCACTTGTCAAACTCAACATATACAAGTTTCTTTCCCCGACAAAGTAAGAGACAAAAGTTGCCTGCTTGTCCGCTAAAATTTCTTGTACAGCTTCAACCGAAACAACCCTATCTTGAAATTTCAATTCATAATATTTAGGATACGATGCTTCTAAATGCTTTTTTAGTTGATCCAACTCTGCTCGTTTTCGAAGTAAAATATCTTGAAAAGCCGCAATAGCAATTGTTTTATCTTTCCGTTGCGCATCTAATAATTTAGACTCATAAATTTTAATATCATTTGCTAAATTCCGTTCTTCTGTACGCAACGTATCGGGCACTCCTCCAAAACTCTGTGCTAGATTTTCATTTAGTGCCTCTGACAAAAGAATCGCCTTGCTCTTTTCTATGAGGGTAAACATTTCTCTCAAATATGCTACATCTTTAGAATCCTTGTACAGTCTACCAATTGCTTCCAAAGAGTATTCATAAATTTTTGGAGCATTATCCAATAGCTTTTGCTTGGCACTTTTTGTCGTCAAACTTTGACGAATCTGATCCAATAGACCTCTTGCTTGTTGTGTAGTTCTATAAAAATCCTCTTCTGTCGCTATGCTATTATTATATTGACGTTGCCAATGCAACAAATCCAATTTTTTAGTCAATGTCTCTAACGCTTGTGGTTCATCTTGTGTATATACTACTAATTCATTAGTACTTGTATTTTTTAATAAATCTAAAGCACGATTGTATAAATTCAAAGCAAGGGTTAGATTCTTTCGTTGAAACCAATAATCCCCTCTAATAGTAAGCGTTTTTGCCATAAATGCAAAAGGAACTCTATTCTCATTCTCTTTTAGAATTTTCTCTAAATACAAGTAACTTGTAGTATCGTTTTTAATGGTATAATATTGCATTAGAGGGTTTAAGACTAAAAAAGCTCCCTGTCCTTGTGCGACAAAATAGGGCAAATGCTTCTCTAGCATCTCAACATAAGGAACTGCCTTTTTCAATTTTTTTCGTTCTAATTGAATTTCTAACAACCCACTATAGACATACGAATAATTGATTTTAGTATAAGGATCATAGGCTAGTTTTTCTTCTTTAGGCAACAAGTCTTTCGCTGTCAAAAAACAATCTTCCGCTGCTCTAAAATTTCCTAATTCTTTATAAATATTCCCCGAACGAGTCAACTGCTGTAAATATTTAATCGAATCATGCATTTCCGATTTTAGTACAATACTTCCGTATTCCAAAGCTCGGTTAAAATCTTTTTTCCTTAAATACAGCTCAGACAAACTGCTATAGATATTTAGCTTTTCTTTTTTAGTAAACGCTGTAGAATTTATGACTTTTAGAAAGTAAGTAGCTGCTCTCTCATAATTTTGCTCTACAGCCATAAAATGATTTCCAGCTAAGACAGCATAGTATCTTTGTTTCTTTTTATCTACCCAATCCCATACAGACATCAATTCATCATAATACCGCCCAATTTGAGAAAATGCATCTAGGTGATAATAGGCATTTTCTGCTAGAATCTGTGTAATAAAAGCCCAATCATTCCACTTTTCAGCCTCTTTCAGTTGTACCCTATAATCCTCTAACAAAGCAAAACTCTGCATCATTTCCTCCCCATCTAAAAACTGTCTATTAATAGACATACTTAAACTCGGTCCTAATAATCGCTCCCCTAAAATCGAATACAATTGCTGTCTATCCTCATAGCCTACCTGCTTAAAAAACAAATAAATTTGATGGAAATCCTTGGCTTCCCATTGATAAGAAGGCTTTTGTATTATTAGATTTTCTAATCCAGTAACGCCTTCATTTTTGAGAATTTTAGCAACATCAACTTGTCCCAGACAATTAACAAAAAGGTTGACAAGCAGAAATAAAATTAAAATTATCTTATACAACATATTGTGGCAGTGCGATTTAAGACAGAACAAGTTTTCTTAGTAAATTACTATATCTACTGTACAAATACAACTCTTTTTCTTAATAATGTAAAAGTAATTCTCTAAAGTTTCTCTGTCCTCTGTAAAGTCTCCTTGAAGAGATAATTAGCAGATGTCGCATTGTGGTATACTAAAGATATTTAGATAAAGTTTGTAGAATACCATGCTACAAAAAAATGCCCCTCAACAATTGTTAAGAGGCATGCATCTTATTTTATAATAACCTATACAGATAGGATTACGTGCTGAGTATTATGCATCAGCAGCTTCCACTTCTGTATTTTCTTCTTCAAATTCTATTCCTGTTAATTTAGCGCGGATTTTAGCTTCGATCTCTTCTGCTACTTCAGGATTATCTAACATAAACTGCTTAGCAGCTTCTCTACCTTGAGCAATCTTACCATCGCCATAACCATACCAAGCACCACTTTTAGAAAGAATATTAAATTCCGTTCCCAAATCTACAATTTCACCACTCTTAGAAATTCCTTCTCCATACATAATATCAAATTCTGCTACTTGGAATGGAGGAGCTAATTTATTCTTAACAATTTTCACTTTGACATGGTTTCCGATTACTTTTCCTTCTCTATCTTTGATTGCACCACCAGAACGGCGAATGTCCAAACGTTGAGAAGCATAGAATTTCAAAGCATTACCACCAGTAGTTGTTTCAGGATTTCCGAACATCACCCCAATTTTTTCACGCAATTGGTTGATAAAAATACAACAACAATTTGTTTTGCTAATAACAGAAGTTAATTTACGCATTGCTTGTGACATCAAACGCGCTTGCAATCCCATTTTAGAGTCTCCCATTTCCCCCTCTATTTCGCTACGAGGAACCAAAGCAGCAACAGAATCCACTACCAAAATATCAATTGCCCCAGAACGGATTAAACTTTCAGCAATTTCCAATGCTTGTTCACCATGGTCAGGTTGTGCAAAAATTAACTCGTCAACATCAATACCAAGACCTTCTGCATAAAAACGATCAAAAGCATGCTCTGCATCAATAAACGCAGCAATGCCACCATTTTTTTGACATTCAGCGATTGCATGTAAAGCAATTGTTGTTTTACCTGATGACTCTGGACCATATATTTCTACAACACGTCCTTTTGGAAATCCACTTGTACCTAAAGCTACATCTAAGGCTACCGAACCTGTAGAAATGGTTTCAACCTTTTCAACTTGATGATCTCCCAAACGCATTACTGCTCCTTTTCCATAAGTTTTCTTTAGACGATCTAAAGTTGTTTGTAATGCTTTTAATTTATTGTCGTCTCCAGAAGTGCTTTTTTTTGCCATTGTGTTTCTAATTTTGTTTTTCAAAAAAGAAAATGTTCTAAAACATTTTGTTTTAATTTTGATTATTGTCAAGTGTGATACAAATATAAGCTAACATTTTTCAGTTTGCAAGTTTCTTATACTCTTTTTGCAAAAAAATGTTTCAACAAGTTGTTTAAAATTTAAAAAATAAATCATTTTGTTTCTAAAGAAACATCTTTTTTCTATTTTTTTTGTTTTTGAGGTCTATAATGTGACCCAACAAGCTCCAAAAACTCCAACAAGTTACTCTTTTTAAGCTCTGAAATAAAACCGAGTAACAATCCAATAAAAATTTATAGTATGAATCTTGATTTAGTCGTTATATTATCGTTAATTTTGCAGCAATTTAGAAATTAGAGCAACTTTTATTGTTTTATCTGCATCTAGATAGATAACAGACTATTTCGATGACAACTATTCAAACCATTTAATCTAATGCAGCATCATTTAAGCTTTATCATAACCACCATCATCTTAATTAGTTTACTTTTCAGTTGTACACAAGAACAACGCACAAGCATTGCGATTACACCTAGCGCTTATGGAAAAGTAGACAACATAATGGTCGTTGCCGATGAGTATACTTGGACAACAACGATTGGAGATACCTTTAGAAATTATTTCGAAGCCTTGTATCCTGTTACTCCACAGCCTGAACCAATTTATGATTTGCGTTATAAAACTCCCAAACAATTTAAAGAAGGGAAAATTCTAAAAACACATCGTGCTATTATTATAATGGGCGCTTTGGACGATATGAATGATCCTGCAAGTGCTGAAATTCGAAAAGCAATTGGTCCTGAAAATGTTGAAAAAGCAAAAAAACAGTCCAATTATAGAATTGCCATTCATAGAGATCGTTGGGCGCAAGGGCAGACTGTCATTTATTGGTTTGGTCCTACTAGAGAAGAATTACTCAAAACTGTAAAAAAAGACTATCAGGAGGTAATGAAGCAATTCAATAAAGCGGATACGGAATTGTTCATTCAACAAATCTATGCTCCTGGCTCTAATACAGATGCAACCAATGCGATCTACGAGACGTTTAAGATTGACTTAAAAATACCCAAAGACTTTGCTCTGGCAAACATTGATAGTAACTCAATTTGGCTAAGAAGAGAAACCAATAAAACAAGTAGTAATATCTTTATTTATACCTTGCCGCTCGCTGATTCAACAGCACTTAGTCCTGAAAATCACAAAAGAATTAGAAATCAATTGACAAAAGTTTATTTCTCTTCGCACATTGAAAACTCCTATATGCAAATTGATGATCGGGTTTTGCCTATTTATTATCAAGAAATGGTATTTGATAAAAAAGAAACGTTACAAGCTAGGGGCTTGTGGGGCATGATAAATGATTTCATGGGCGGTCCTTTTGTAACATATATGATTAAAGATCCTGCCAATAATCGAGTCATTCTTTTGGATGGTTTTGTCCATGCTCCTGGTCAAAAAAAACAACCCAAAATGCGCAAATTGGATATGATTTTCTCGACTTTCTCTTCTTAAATATGGTATATATAAGTTAGTCAGTTAGTTCTATTGCTCCTTTGAGCATTCCTTTTCATTCTATACTATTCTCTCAATACTTCCTTATGTTGTCCAGCGAATTAGTTATTTTCAAACCATCTACTGGAGAAGTAGAATTTCAAGTCATCCTAGATGGAAAGGAAGAGACAATTTGGGTCACCCAGCAGCAAATGATGGACTTGTTTGGCAAAGCTCGCCGAACCATAGGAGCGCACATCAAAAATATTTACGTAGAAGGGGAACTTGAACGAGCGGCAACTTGGCGAGAAATTCGCCAAGTTCAAATCGAAGGGCAAAGAAAGGTACGCCGAAAGGTGGATTATTACAACCTAGATGTCATTATATCTGTTGGCTATCGCGTCAAATCTAAAACAGGGGTAGAATTTAGGCAATGGGCAACGAAACGGCTTAGAGAATACTTACTACAAGGTTATAGCATCAATAACCGGTTATTGGAACAACAACAACGTAAGATTGTTAGTCTAAAACAACAAGTAGAAGATTTATCTATTGAGTTGGTCGAAACTCAACAACAACTGACAGACGGATTGCTTTCTATTATTAGTCATTACTCCAAATCGTTTGAGCTACTGAATCAATACGACTCAGATGCTCTTTCTACAGACAACCTCAATCCAGATATTATCCATGTTATTCATTATCCAACTGTCAAAAATGCGATAGAGGAATTGAAAAAAAATTTAATTCAAAAAGGGGAAGCCAGTCTTTTGTTTGGGAATGAAAAAGATGATTCTTTTCGTGGTATTCTAGGTAGTATTTCTCAAACAGTCTTTGGTCAATTAGCCTATCCTAGTATAGAAGAACAGGCGGCACAATTGCTTTATTCTATTATCAAAGGACATGCCTTTAGTGATGGCAACAAACGCATTGGTTCTTTTATTTTTGTTTGGTTCTTGGAGCAAAACAACTTCCATCTTACTCCTGATAATACTAGAAAAATTAACGACAATACTTTGGTTGCACTCGCTTTAGCTGTTGCCCAAAGTTTGCCCAACCAAAGAGAAATTATCATTCGGTTAATTATTAATTTGATAAAAGAAAATGCTTAGTAGGTCGTTACTAAATGGCTATCTTTTAACCCAATCTACTACTACGTTTTTAACGCTTTTTCCAAGCTCCTTTTAGAATCTCATCCAAGTTGATAGACAAGCTAAAGTGATGCGCTGCTCCTGCAAAATGATATGCACCAAAACCATAATCAATTTGGAATTGTTTGATGCGAAGCCCACAACCAAAAGAAAACCCAGAAAGGTCACTCACACCAGAAGTCATCAATTCTCCTCGACGCATATGATTGTACCCTGCTGCTACTCTAAAAACTTCGGGTTTACCTTTTTTACCAAACAACAATTCAATGTTAAAAATAAAATGCCTAAAGATATCATCAACTACCTTGATAGCAGAATTATCAGGTTGTTCTGTTCCATTTCCAGTAAATAGAGCTTGATTATCTTGATTGCTAGGATCGTCGTATACAATTCCCCAACGATGTAGATTGTGCATAATAACCGAAAAACGCAACGGAATATACTTCAACCGATGTGCAAAACCAATTTGCAAGTCAAATGGCAATGGTTCCATATTCCCGTTTCGGGCATAAGTTGAAAACTGTGTTCCCATATTTTTAAAAGCTACCGTTAAATTGATATTCTTAGCCGTATCAGAGAACATTGCAGCAGCATCAAAAGCAATTCCTGTAGAGTTATAACTTCCCAAATAAGACAAAATAGTTTTGGCATTGGCCCCAACAGATAAAAATTTACTAATCTGATAACCTGCTCCTAAATTAATCGCATATTCGGCAGCGCTAGTTTCACCTGTATAGGTTCCCGTTACATCTCTATTTTGAAACTTGCCGTAACTAATGTACTGCAAGCCTGCATGCACCATCACAGGAACTTTTCCTTGATCAATATGATGCCCATAGGCCAAATACCCATGCGTAATACCTCCCATATAGACACTTTGACTAAATGCAACCCTACGGTGCATCAATGGATTTAAGGCTGCTGGATTGTGGTATGCTAAATTTAAATCGGCATCTCTAACCGTAATTAAACTTCCGCCAACAGAGGTTAAGCGAGCAGAATTAGGAATTCTCAAAAACTCATAAGTACTGTTGCCCCCAATTTGGGCGTTAATTCCTACGTAGATAATACTAAAGAGTGCCGTGAACCAATATTTCATAAAAAATGTTATTTGTAGAAGTGTTTAAAAGTGGCTTAGTTTCCAAAACACTAATCCATTTACAAACAAGCTTCACTTAGGTAAATACTTTGTGGATTACTCATGAGGGCGCAAGCTTAGTTAGCTTTGCTGCTACTGGTGAAGTTGCTTCGTTTAGTTAATTTACGTAAATCTGATTATCAATAAAAACAACACAATAAAATTATATTCTACTGATAATCAACTACCCAACATTCATAAAACGAAGTTCATGAAGTAAATAAACTAATACGATTTTACCACAAAGTAATGTTAATTCAAACCAATCAACTAAAATTGTAGACAAGATGAAATTATTCTATCCAATAAAAAGCTAAAAATAGAAAAATAATCAGACTAACAGGATAGTTTCCTTGAACTGATTAACTAGAATTTGCAACTTATTACGATTTGTTGATAATATAAATGTGTAGAAATATTGGTTCTATAGAATAGGTAATTTAATTCCAAAATCACGCCCTACCACAAGGGCATGTTCCTAGAAAACGTACCATCCTATTATTCGCTGCCTAACACACTAGATTTTTCATCTGTTCCATTCATTATTTCATCGCAAATGCTTGTGCTTGGTCTCAAGTAGCCTTTCCCACGCTCCCAAATAGTACAGCAAAAGCCTTCTTTACAACGCTTTTTGGCCAGCAATTTTCTTGTTTCTGAATCGTACTCATAAAGCACGCCTTCTTCTAAACCTTCTTCATCTCCTAGAATAGATGTATAACTTCCTCTTCGAGTCAAAACCCCATTGGGAGCATACTCTCTAAATGGTCCTTGCTCCATGTTATCTTTCATCGTTACACACTCCTTTAACGTCCCATCTACATAATAAGAACACAACTCTCCATACAGCGCATCTTTTTCATAATACCCTTTCTGCTTGACAGTACCTTCAGGGTGATAGTAAATAAAAGGACCTTCATAGCTTCCATTTTCAAGCAATAAGTTTCCTGACAAAGAACCATCTTCATGGTAAATTTTTTCCGCACCATTTAGCGAGCCATGATCGTAGGTATGCTCCAAAGCTATATTACCATTCTCATGATAAACTTTATAATAACCATGTCGCACATTTGATTTCGTCAACACCTGATACCGCTCTACAACACGCCCTTCATACCGTACTGTCACTACTTTTGTTTGGCAAGAATACAAGCTACATGCTAGCACACCCCCCAAGAGGATTTTCATTAATTGTCTCATAATAATTCGTCTAATACCTTCTACCTTTCTATCAAAAAGTAGTCTGGTGGTCTTAAATTTGGATTTATCCCCTTACAATAGTTCGTTGAAAAACTTTATTATTTTACTTCGTGAGTGCTGCGCAGTTGATAATCAACAAGTTACAGTTTTACTGCATTTTGTGTTAAAAACTTGATTATCAAACTAATATAAATGTGCTTTTTTATCTTTTTGGTAAAAAAGTAAAAAATCAACGAACTACTACCCTTAACAACAGGATAACAATACTTATTGCCAAAGAGGTTCATTTTTTAATCAATAATAAGGGGTGAATAAATCTAACCATCGCATTATCAACTAAAAGGGACGGTTAAAATTAAATAACTCCAACTAAAAAATGGATTTTTTGACTAAAAACTACGTGATTAGGCTCAAGAATGGAGCACTTTTATTCTTTATAATACAAGATTTTCCACCTTGGTTGTACCAAAGTAAGTCTTTATCTGAAAAATTAGTTAGACGCACATTTTTTGAGTTAATCTAAAAAAAATTGGAGATGAGGACTATATTCTCCCAATCTCCAACTCCTATGCTAGTGTCCTATGTTACCTCAATAGCTTAGGAAGCCGATTGACTTTTGAGAATAGCCTTACACAACTTAGTAGTTGGTTCTAGATCACCATCCTCTATCGTCCAAATGGTACAACATTGCCCCTCTTTGCAAATCATTTTTCTTTCTAGCACTCCATTCTCATCGTATATTTTCAGTAAACCTGTTTCTAGGTTTTCTTGACCGCTTTTGCTAGTGTATTCTCCTTCTGTTTTTATGGTTCCATTTTCGTTGTATTCCTTAAAAATACCCTGTGTTAAACCATCCACGTGCGTCACTTCTTCTTTTAACGCTCCTGTTGGATAATAGGAATTTAAAATTCCTTCAATATTTCCTTGTACATAATTCCCTTGTTGTTTTAATGTTCCATCCTCATAATAATACTTAAACGTACCATCATGGATACCATCCTTGTAGTTTAGTTCTCCATCTATTTGACCACTAGGAAAGTAAATCTTCTCTACTCCTTCTAATTTATTATTTTTGTAGTTACGTTCTGCTAACAATGTAGAAGTAGCAACATCGTATTCTTTATAACTACCATACTTTGCTCCTGTATGTTTGTCTATTTGATACATCATTTTAAGTTTGCCATCCTCGTTATATTCAATCGTATCAATCAACTCCACCTTAACTGTTTCCGTTTCTAAGTTAGTTGTTGCCGCTGTGTCATTTGAAGCATCATCAGTTGTATTTGTTGGCGTACACGCTCCCAAATAAACTAGGAACAGAAATGTACTTATAATTCTAATTGCTTTCATAATTGTGTATTTTATAATTGTTGTGAAATTGGTCATCTTGTTATGCGCAAGGTAATCTACCAAGGCTCTATTATTCAACAGAGCTATCATCATAATTAAGAACAGGTACTTTGTTACATTACTCCGTTGAAAAATCGTATTAGTTTAGCTGCGCTGCTACTTCGTGGTATTGCATGAGTGCTTCGCAGTTGATTATTAGTAAGATGCACTTTCGTCAACCTCTAGACTAAAAGACTGATAATCGAACTAATGCAAGATGCTTTTTTATATTTTTACTTCGTGAGTCTGCGGGTTCGTAGAAAAACTAAAAAATCAACGGAGTATTATTGTTACAAAAATACGTTAAATTACAAAGACCAACAGAAATGGTCTCTTTTTTTCCAATTTTGGATAGATATTTGAAGTACAGAAAATAACAAATTAGATCATTTATTTTTATGTCAACAACCTTTCACTTATTTACAGCCCTGCTTTTTTGCATTCTTAGTACATCAGCCATACAAGCACAAAACTTTGTTTTTGTCGATGACGATATTCCAGACGCCACCATGACTGTTCGAATAGCCAATAAAGTAACTTTTCCCGATATCAAAGTTGTCTTAGCCAGAGACATTCCCTTTGAAGATTTTTCGGTAGGTATCACGCCATTTAAACGTCAAGCCAACTATATTATTACCAAAGAAGCAGCTGATGCCCAACGACTGGTCAAAGTGGATAATTGTGATAACTTTCCAGACCTAAGCATTCTGGTTCAAGAAAAAATTCCCTTTCCTGATGTACGCATCGAATTTAGAGACAATAATGCGTTTGTTGATATTTTGATTTATACAGAAAAAACAACTGTATCAGAACAAGAAATAATTGCCTGTTTGTTGCCTTTGATTCGAGAAAAAGCACAAAAATAAGCAAGAGTTTACTCTTCGTCCTTCAAGAAATTAATATTTCGTACCAACCCCGAAAACTTGGTTCGTTTGACCGCTGACTTTTGAAATACCTTTCGAAAAACATCCTCTGTAATTTCTTCCCAATCTTGTTTGGTCATGGACAACAAATCGGGATGTGGTTCAAAAGCAGGCTCTGTATGTTGTTGGGCAAATCGATTCCAAGGGCAAACTTGTTGACAAACATCACAACCAAACATCCAATTATCAAATTTGCCACGCATATCAACAGGCAATTCTTCCTTTAGCTCAATGGTAAAATAAGAGATGCACTTGCTACCATCTACCCAATACCCATCGGGATGAATGGCATCTGTGGGGCAAGCATCAATACAACGTGTACAACGACCACAATAATCTTTGATAGGCCCATCTTCTTCTAATTCTAAATCAATAATTAACTCCGCCAAGAAAAAATAAGAGCCTTGCCCTTTTGTGATCAACAACGTATTTTTGCCAACCCAACCAGCACCGCTATGTTTTGCCCAATCTCGTTCCAAAACAGGAGCCGAATCCACAAAACAACGCCCTTCTACAGCGCCAATTTCTTCGTGGATATATTCCATTAGATGACGCAATTTTTGTTTAATAATCTTATGATAATCTTTGCCATAAGCATATTGTGAGATTTTTGGGGCAGTCGGATCTGTTTGTGTTTCGGTTTGATGATAGTTGTACAATAAAGTAACAACCGTTTTGGCTCCCTCTACCAATTTTCGGGGGTCTATTCTTTTTTCGAAATGGTTCGCCATATAATGCATTTTCCCATGCATTCCTTGATTCAGCCATTGCTCCAACCGCTTTGCTTCTTGGGTTAATTCTCTAGCTTTGGATACTCCAACAAAAGAAAATCCCAATTCATACGCTTTCTCTTTGACGATATGTGTATTTGTCTTTTTCACGAATGTAAAAATAGGATAATAGAAACAAATTCTATTATCCTAAACAAACCTAAATTTTTTTGAGGAACAATTATTTTTCCACGGGGGCTCCACAACTACTACATTTTAGCGCATCATGCGCATTCATACTCCCACAATAAGCACATTTTATAGCCTTTTCCGTCGTTTCTTGTGTCAAAATAGAATCTGCTGTCGCCTCTGCCTCTGATTGCTTCTCTTTGACCGTTGCCATCACTTTTTTGACACGCTTAGTAGCTGATTCTAATTCTTTAGACGCACCACTTACAATAGCATTGGCAGCTTCAACAGTAGCAGCCGTACCATTTTTGAGGATTTTCTCTGCTTTGCCCAAAGAAAAATCAGCTTCTCTACAAGCCGTTGCCAAAGCTTGACTATCTGCTTGATCGACTCCACCAGCCTGTGTTGCCTCCGTTACAAGATCCTTTAAAGCTTCCATTTTCTCTGGCATCTTATTCAATTCTACAACAAATAGAGGTCGAGCTGTTTTATTAGCGATTCTCATTGCTTCTATTTGTTTTTCTTCGCTACTAATTTGAGTAGCCGCTTCCCATTTTAGTTTAGCAGCCTCCAAGGCTTCTTTTAAGGCAGGTTTAAACCCTGGATACTTAGCACTCAAGGTGTTGATTGTTTCTTGGGATGCCTCCCATCGTTTGGTCTCCGTTTCGGGAGTTGCTTTGCCACATGAGGCAACCAAAAAGAAAGCAATTAATCCAGTTAGTAAAGTTGTTATTTTCATAGTTTGAAAGTTTTATAAAATCTTATAAAAGAGTTAACCCTATAGCATCATTTTTCTATGACTAACAACAAGTTACAAATATACTAGCAAACTTCAAATGATTAGGATGTATCAGTCATCACTTCGTAAAAACCACGCAGTAGCAGCATAGCTAACTACTAATTCATAGGTATTGCCCCCTAAAAGAATTACTCCTCCAAAACAACCCCTTTTAACGACAACACATCTCCTTGAGGGTTGGCATTGCTATAAACTGTGATGGTTGTAAACTGAGGACCTTTTTTTCCTTTACTGTCAAAACGTGCTTTAATAGTACTTTCTTCTTGGGGTGCTATATCCAAAAAAGGATAGCTTCCTATCGTGCAACCGCAAGAGCCTTTTACATCCTTAATAGCCAGCGGACGTTCTCCTACATTTTTAAACTTGAAGCTATATTCAACTATTTCGCCTTGTTGAATGGTGTCATAGGTATAAGAAGTCGTTTCGAATTTAATTTTAGCAGGCTCTCTCGTTGGGCGCACCATTTTTCGTACCTTCTTAATCGTATCTAACGATATGGTATCGGTACTCACCGTATCCATAACGGGAGGAAGTGTTGGCGTTTGAATCGTCTCTATCGTATCGTCAGACAAGGTTGCTGTCGTTGTTGTTCCCTTATCAGAAGACGAGGAGTTCTCACAAGCAGTTAGCAACAAAAAAACACCTATGTATAAGAAGCAAGTGAAATAGAAAGATTGTTTCATGTATCTGGATTTATATGAACACACCTGATAAATGGAGTAAATGCTACAAGATTGGGGTGTCTAGTGTAATAATGGATTATACAAAACAAAGAGGGAAGATACAAGAAAAGAAACGAAATCCATATTATAGCAATCTGCTAATCAAAAAAAATTATCACTTAAACTACTATTATAACAGCTTTCTAAGTTCAAGATCTTTAAATACCTTCGGCTAATTCAATTCAAAACTTGGAACTCATCAATCAGATTAGTATATTTGTAGCATGAGTAATTTCGTAGTATCCGCAAGAAAATATAGACCCATTCGTTTTGACAATGTTGTTGGACAACAACACGTTTCACAAACACTTAAGAATGCCATTCAGAGCAATCATCTGGCACAGGCATTTTTGTTTTGTGGCCCTCGAGGTGTGGGAAAAACGACCTGTGCTCGTATTTTGGCAAAAGTACTCAATTGCCAAACACCTACCAACGACATGGAACCTTGCGATACCTGCGAATCTTGCGAATCGTTTAATCAAAATGCCTCTCTAAACATCTCTGAGTTAGATGCCGCTTCTAACAATAGTGTTGAGCATATTCGTGCGCTTATTGAGCAAGTTCGTTTCGCCCCTCAAAGTGGTCGGTATAAAATCTATATCATAGATGAGGTGCACATGCTTTCGCAACAAGCTTTTAATGCTTTTTTGAAAACTTTGGAAGAACCCCCTTCTTATGCCATTTTCATCCTAGCAACAACTGAAAAACACAAAATTATACCAACCATTTTGTCTCGATGCCAAATCTTTGATTTTAATCGAATTCAAGTTGCTGACATGACCAATCACTTGCAAAAGATTTGTAAAGAAGAAGGAATTGAAGCCGAAGAAGAGGCACTACACGTTATTGCGCAAAAAGCAGATGGAGCGTTAAGAGATGCTTTATCTATTTTTGATAGAATTGTAAGCTTTTCGGGCAACAACATAGTCTATCAAGATGTTATCGAAAATCTCAATATCCTAGACTATGACTATTATTTTAAAGTCGTAGAGGCCATATTGATAGAAGATGCCAGTCAGTTACTATTGCTTTTTGACCAAATTTCTAGAAAAGGTTTTGATGGGGATATTTTTATTAATGGTTTATCAGAACATTTGCGTAATTTATTAGTTTGTAAAGACCCTAGAACAATAGAACTATTAGAAGTTAGTGGCAATATAAAAGAGCGTTATCAACAACAAGCCAACCTAGCTCCTACTGCTTTAATACTATCCGCATTAAGCCTAGCAAACGATTGTGATGTTAATTATAAAATGTCTCGTAATCATCGTCTTCATGTTGAAATGACTTTGATCAAAATGGCTTACATTCAACGTGCGATGGAGCCTAGAGCCATTCAAACGGTAACTACTCCCTCTGAAAAAAAAACACTAGACGATAGTAAAATGGTAGCAGTTCAAGAAGTTGTGCCTAATTATCAACCAGAACCTATTGAGCAAGAAGTCAATGAAACGCCCATTGCCTCTCTCAAAAATACCACGACTACAGAGACAGAAGAGGCTAAAGCAGAACTAAAATCAGATAATGAACCTGCTGTTGATGCGACAAAATCAACAACATCCAATAATTTTGCAGAAAAATTGGCTTTAAAAAAAGGAAGCAATTTTTTGTCGAAGGTATTGAACGAGGTGAAAGAAGAATACCACAAACCTCAAGAGGCTGCCATGCCTTTTACACAAGAAAATTTGGAAAAAATCTGGGAAAGTTATTGGTCAAAAATTGAATCTCAATCCACTCAGATTTTGTTCAAAACAGCAAAATTATCTATTTTAGATGCAGAACTAGGAACTATTAAAGTGCTTACGGCTGGAAACCGAGCCAAAGATGCCATTTTTAGAGATCGTCCTGTTCGCCAATTGCTGATTCAAACGTTTCAAAAAAAGGAGTTGAGTTTTGAAGTAGAAATTGACGCAACAAAAATAGAAGCTCCAAAACCTCAAAAAGTGATCCCACAAACAGATCGAGATAAGTATGTGCACTTTTTAAAATTGAATCCTGTTTTAAAAGATTTTCAAAAACGTTTTCAACTCTTGCCTCCTAAAAGCAGTTAATTCATAAATTTTCAAATTAGTCGCAAAACCTAATATACTCAAGTAGCCATGGATAACAAGAACATAAAACTAGAACTCAATTTTGATGAAGTCAATATCATTCTAAAAGCATTGGGTAACCTTCCTTTCAATGAAGTATATGATTTAATTGGCAAGATACACGAACAAGCCAATGCGCAAGCCAAATAATTTCTAGCTTTTCTAGTGAATCAACTTTTTGAAATATCAGACGATGCCAGCTTTTTAGGTCTTATCAATACAGATTTATACGATTCTTTTATTGATGAAGATTGGGAGTTTGAAGACGTTGAGATGCGTATTATTCGCGAATCTCAAAAAGGGCACCTGTTGTTTTGGGGCACTAGTGTTCCCAATCTATGGACAGTGCGTATTTGCGATCAAGCAACCGCAAACCATGCATTCAAAACATTTCGAGGAAAAATTAAAGTCAGCAATTCTAAACTATATCTCATTAACTACGAATCCATTACTTTGGCAGCTCAATTTGAAGATGAAACGCTACCCGATTCTGACTTAGCAGCATTACACGTCAAGTTAGAAAACGGTATTTATAATGTTGACGTTCGGCAATTATTTAATCCTAACCAAGACTTAATAGAAGATGAAATGCTTGGTTTTGAGATTATTCTACAAAAAAGTACCGAAAAGCCTTCTCCTTTGCTCAATTCCTTTGATGAACTAATTTGGTCTAATTATTAGACTATTTCTCAACCACACAATAGCAATGTAGCTTATAAGCGATGATTAAAATAACGCATCTAAGCAAAACTTTTTTCTACTTTTCTCGTTTAACAATTAGACATTTATCTAAATAACTAATCAAAATTCAATGAATAACCTTTTTAAAGCTCTAAATGACTCTACTAGGCGCCAAATTCTAGAATTATTAAAAGAAAAAGATTTAACAGCAGGAGAAATTGCAGCACACTTCAATATCTCCAAACCTAGTATTTCACATCATTTAGATCTACTAAAAAGAGCCGACCTAGTCATTGGAATTCGCCAAGGTCAATTTATTTCCTACTCTTTAAACATGAGTGTTTTTGAAGAGGTCATTCAGTGGTTGATGCAGTTTAAAGATAACAAATAACAGACCTCCCCTACTTATTATTTTAGCAACGATTAAAAGTTAGCCTGTAATATCACCAATCCTATTAAAATTATGAAAAATACACCATCCAACCATCCCGCTAGTTTACCTAAAGAGCTTTTATTATTACTAATAACAGTAGCTCCTATTATCTATCTATTTATAATATGGAACGATTTGCCAGAGCAAGTTCCCATGCACTGGAATTTTGAAGGAGAGATAGATCGTTATGGTTCTAAATCTTCGTTGGGTTGGATTGTTTTGTTAATTAATCTACCGATTTACTTACTCCTACTTTTCTTGCCTAAAATTACTGCAAAAGAAGCAAGTATCACAAAGATGGGCAAAAAATACTATCGATTACGACTTACACTACAATTGTTTTTATCGGCACTAGTATTTGCTATTTTACTAGTAAGCTCTGGCAACACAGAAATACCTATTGAGCGGCTTCTAGGGTACTGCTTTATATTTTTCATGCTATTGTTTGGCAATTACATGGGGAGCATTCGCCAAAACCACTTTATGGGTATCCGTACTCCTTGGACATTAGAAAATGAAGAAGTATGGAAAAAAACACATCAACTAGGAGGACGTTTATGGATTGGCGCAGCTCTTATTGGATTTATTCTACTTTTCTTTTTGCCTAATAACTGGGCGTTGATGAGTGTTGTTGCCTTGATGGTTATCCCTCTTATTTTTGCTGCTATCTATTCCTTTGTCTTATTCAAACAGTTAAACAATACAGCTTTATAAATTAGCAGCAACTCAACTAACTATTGTAAAATAAGAAAGGGCGATTAGCTCGGTTCTTGCTAATCGCCCACTTACGTTGGTTATGATTCGTTGGTAAAAATCCAGTATAATATTTTTTAGTAGTTAGCTGTGCTACTACTGCCTGTTTTCAACAAACTATGGAGTCCTTAAGAAGCTGTTACAAAAGCTTCATCAATATTCTTCTTAGCATTAAATGGCTTCCAAGTCTCGTTTTTTTGTACCCAGATACGACCATCTTGGTCTACTTTTACAGCATCAAAAGCTGTTGGAACAACCTCAAACCCTTGCTCATTCAACAATCCCCATTTTCCATCTTTGAATACAGCAGCCAAACCATCGTTAAAACCACCTACCCACTCGTAACGCAAAGGAGTTAATTTTTTGCCTTGCTTGTTAACAAACGTCCATTTTCCATGTTTCTTTACAGCAGCATAACCGCCGTTGTACAAATGGATCTCGTCATAAATTGGTTGACAAATTTCGTAACCTTGTTTGTTTACCAATCCGTATTTATTTTCTAGCTTGATAATAGCAGCTCCTTCTTGGTATTCGCTAATAATTGTAGCACCAGTATTTGTAAACACAGCATTTTCTACCTGTTCGGTTTTGGTAGCTGCTACATAAGCTGCTTCCAAGGTTTCAGTATTGTAAGCAACTAGTTGCGCTTGCGTGTTCATAGCTAAAAGAACCAAAGCCATGATTACCATAAAGTTTCTTAAGCTTTTGATTGACCCTTTCATAATTTTAGTGTTGTTTAAAGTTAAAATTTATATTTTTAATAAAAAATTATTTTCAAAATAATTATAGTCACAATAAAAATTAATTATCAGTTATAATCTATGTGACATAAAGAACAATGCCATTCTACATGAATAAAGTTCCTGATTTTAAAAGCAATCGACTAGTGTCTATTTTTAATCGATGAAATTTATTTTTTTCTGCTTCTTAACATTAACTTAAAGAAGTCTTCTGAAAATTTTTAGTCGAATAATACAGCTTAACAATTGCTATTCATCTTCTTATAAATTCAAGTACCAAATTCTATTTGGAGGCTTTTATTTTTTCAATGTAATAATTGTTTTCTATCCAAATATGCCTTCTTAATATCTCTTTTTTTGTAGAAAAAGCAAAACAATTAAGTGGGAACAAAAACAACTTATATACTTAACTATGCCACAAAATTAAACTATTATTTTAAGAAGTCAAGATTTTTAATGTTAAAACAAAATTAAATTCTGAAATACTTTAATTAACATCCATAAATATGCCCTCTGATACACCCAAAATAATTTGGACTTGTTTTCTCTCTATAATTCTTTGTATCTTTATCATTGTCATTTACCATTGAAGTACTTCGAATCAGTCTATTATGCAAAATTTTAATTGCTCCATTTTATTTTTACTTTTTTTTACTTTTTTCATTTTTAGTAGTTGCAAAAACCGAGTGGTGGATCAATTACGCCCTGAAACTGTTGCATTTTTAACCGACCAAGAGCAGGCTCGGTGTAGTTGTTTGGATACTTATGGAGCAGAATTCTTAAAAAAAATCAATAAAGGAATTTTATATATCAATAAACTTCCCAAGGAATATGATTTAAAAAATTTATCTACTTCTGAGTTGTATCAGATCAAAATTAAATTGGCTGGTTTTATGAGTATTGTTCAAACAGTATCCAAATGTATTGGTGAGCGGACAACCAACCAAATTGATCAGTTTACAGGCATGTTTATACAAGAGGATTTGAAAGTGGTCTTAGAGATTGATAGCACCTTATCCGAACAGGAACAGTTAGAACGCATGAATCGCCCTAGTATCGAGCTACTAGATGAATTCTGTCCTCAACATACTGAAGCGGTTTTAAAATTGCAAGAACTAATCAATGCAGCCCAAATACTTCCCCCTGGTTTGCAATAAGGATCATAAAGTAATCAACAAAAAAGGCTCATTCTTAAGCACACCTTATAAAATCAGCATGCTTAGGAATGAGCCTTTCGTATTTGACCACCCTTCAAATAAGCTAGAAAGCTATTTTTTCCAGATACCATCTCTCTCGGTATCGATACTCCCCCCTTCATAACCACAGACACCAAATCGTGGAGAGTTGACAATAGGCATTTCTCCATAATCTTCAAAATCGCTGCATTTTTGAGCATGCTTCTTTTTGCAAGAATCACAAAATACCGTTTCATCTTCATGCCACATTGTACAGGTAACTGTTGCTGGCTGTTTTTCGCAAAGCTCACACAAAATTGGCAATGGTTCATTGCGGCTTAACAACAGAATTTTATCCTTATTTTCTACGAAATACTCATTCATAACCTGAATTTCAAGATAGGTTGTTGAACCAAAATCATATTCGTACTCTAGTTTCAGACCTTTCCTAAATAAACCTCCGATTTTAGTACGCTTATCAAGCCCATATTCATAGTCATCTTCCATTGATGACCATATATCTTCTGGCATTTTACGTTTTCCTTTTATTTGAAAAGAGCTTAAATGCCCACAACATTCTACCCAAATTTGCCTTAAAAAGGAATCTAAATCGTCCAATAATGCCGCCTCATGAATCAATAAATGCAAAAAGTAATTTTGCTCTCCTACTACTTTTACATGAAAAGATTTATGCTTGTTTTTTTGTTCCTCTTCAAGCTTCTCCAAATGAGTTTTTAAATGCCTAGAAATTCCGCCACCCGCAAACAACTTATCACAATAAAAACATTTTGCTTTTGATTTTAATTTGTTCATAATTTTCTACCATTAAGAATGACTAAATACAACTACCCCAGCAACTTCTCTAAATAATGCATTTTGATACCAAACTGCTCTTTGAGATCAGCAACTTGGTTCAATCGCTCTTGTCGAAGTTCTATATCAATTTGACGTTGTTTGACAGCTGTAATCATCAGATTTTTAGCTGTATGCTCTGAAGATATAAACTCAAATACCTTGGTTTGATAACCATTTGCTTCTAGCAATAAAGCCCGAATTCCATCTGTTAGGATTTCAGCTTGTCGCTCTTCTAGGATACCATTTTTAAGAATGGAATGCAAAATATTTTGGCTGCTCATTGCTTTACGAATCTGTTTGTGGCAACAAGGAGCGACCACAATTAACGCTGCATTGGCTTGAATACCTTTGGCTATTGCAATATCGGTTGCAATATCACAAGCGTGCAAAGCAATCAACACATCTATTTTATCATTGTCATATTCAAAAATATCTTGGGCTACAAAATCAATGTGTTTCCACCCCAAGGCTTTTGCCTGTTGATTGCAAAAATCTGTCAAATGCTCCCGAAGTTCAATCCCAACCATTTTGGGTGGTTTCCCCTGTTGTCGTTGAATATAATCGTACAAAGCGAACGTCAAGTAGCCTTTTCCGCAACCCATATCTACTATATGAGCCTGTTCCGGCACATTGGATTGCTCCAACAAAGCATCCATTATTTCTATGTACTTATTGATTTGACGATACTTATCTTGGTGAGCTTTTAATACTTTGCCATTCGCAGCAACTCCCAAACGTTCCAAAAAAGGATTACTCTCCTCTATCGAATAATTTTTCTGTTTGTTGTGGCTTCTTTTTGGCAATTGACGAGTAGTTGGTTGACGACGTTGCAGGCGTACTTTTCGTTTTTTATTGAATTGGATAACAACATCTTCTTTAATAGTCAACAAAGTACCTGTTAAAAAATCTTTGCCTAGGTGTTGGTCCAAAATATCGACAGCCTCATCTAGCGAATAATTCTTAACAATATCTTGTGTATGATAACGATAAGTAAAAGACAAATAAAAGCCCTCTTTCAGATCTACTCGACGGACATAGATGTTTTTTAAATCGGCTGATTTAGGCACAGATTTACTCAATGTAATTTTAGCAAATTCTTCTTGCGCAATACTCTTTCTTACTGCTTCTAAAAATTCTTCCACAATATTTTTTTATAATTCAAAATAACAGCAAAAAACAACTAAATTTCGTCTAAATCGGAAACCGTCAATTCATTCTGCTGATTTCCTGTATTTAAGGTTGTTGCAGGTTCAAATAACAAAATACTAACTTCCTCTGGAGCGTACGGCTTGTGTGGCACTCCTTTTGGTATGATAACAAATTCACCTTGATTCAATTCTATGGTTTGATCTTCCAACTCGATAAAAAGTTTTCCATCAATAACATAAAATAGTTCATCTTCTTGCTCGTGATGATGCATGACAAATTCACCTTTCAGTTTTGCCACTTTGACCAATTGATTGTTGAGAGCACCTACTATTTTAGGCGACCAATGCTCTTGAAAGCTATCCAATTTGGATTGAAGACTGACTTTTTTTATGTCCATTAGAATAATGAATTAGTAAATAATAACAGAAATCGTATCTAACTTCATCCGTGTTTGGAAGAAATTGGCAATGCGCTCTTTTTGCTCGCTTCTCATCCTTCTTCCCTCCCAATTGATCACAACAGTAGGTAAAGTATCTAGTGTTCTAGATTCGGTATTCATTTTAATCAATTCGTTGTAAGAAATTTCGACAGCATCTGGATATAAAGTCGAAAACTCTAATGCAATATCATTTACAGGCTTAGTCGTTCGTTTGCTCTGAATTTGATATTTGGACAGCTCTCCCTCCAAAAATTTAATGCGTTCCGTTTTATTCTTGAGAACAATTTCATTGTCTTCGTACAGTTTCTTTAACATACCAGAATATTCCTCTCGAATAGTTGTAAATTTAGATTGAAGACTCTGTACTTCTGCCAACAACACTTCTACATCAAGATTGCCTTCTCTGAATATTAATTTAGCATAGCCCAATCCTACCTCATTCATTTCATGTAGTAAATTATCCTTATCGCTTTCTCGAATTCCACCCGATGTAATTAGGATAATTGCAGGAGTATCTCGTCTATAATCTGTTTTCTGGTCAACGATAACTCCTTTTTCCAAGTGATAATCTTCCACCTTACGCTCAAACAAAGCCGCCTTACTATTAAATAACTCTCGTTGTACCAAATTGTACCCTGTCCAAAGACTAGGTATAATTGTAAAGACAACAATTATTACTAAAATCATTTTATAACGCTGCTCTCTAACAGGATCTAAAAACTCTTTTTTGGGAAATTGAAGGGCTCGAACAAAAATAAGAGAAGTCCCTGCAATAAATACAGAGTTGATAAAAAACAGATAAAATGCACCGCCTGCGTATGCCCACTGTCCTGTGGCGATCCCATAACCAACCGTACACAAAGGAGGCATCAAAGCTGTTGCAATGGCTACTCCTGGTATTGCATTTCCTCGGTCAAAACGAGAGCTAGCAACAATCCCAATGGCACCACCGCATATAGCAATCATAACATCATAGAATGTAGGATATGTTCTTGCCTCCAACTGATCTGTTAACGACTTAATTGGCGAAACAGAAAAATAAACTACTGCGGATAAAATCGATCCCACAATAAAAATCACTAAGTTCTGTAAAGCATACTTTAAAGTATCAAAATCATTTGTTGCTAAGGCATATCCAATCCCGACAATTGGTCCCATTAATGGAGAAATTAACATGGCACCAATTACAACAGCACCTGAATTCATGTTTAGACCTATTGAAGCTATAAATGCTGCAAAAATTAGCCCCCACAAATTACCTCCCTTAAATTCGATGCTCTTTCGGATACTTTCAATTGTTCCTGCTTCGTCTGTATCCAAATGCAAACTAAACAGTTCTTTTAACTCATGAACACCTCTAGAAATCAATTTAGAAATTGTTGAATTACCTATAGCGATATCGTCTGGTTGAGACGATAGAGGTTTATTTTTATTATTTGAAGTATTCTTTTCTTCCATTGCTTATTTACCTTATAATATTGGGGGTTCTTATTTTATTCGGGTACCTTGTATCAAAGATAAAGAGGTTTTTGTTTTTTTTTATTAAAATCTTCTAAAACTACACGATACGACTTGATTAGACAATATAAGTAATCATTCAGAAAAAATTATATGCCATTCAGCTATTTAAAACAATATTGTTCTAATAAATCTTCTCCCATGCGCTTTTTAATACTAATCAGTATATTTGAATGTATCTCATTACTGCTCGTTGCTTATAGCATACAACTTCATTACTCTCCCCTCCTCTCCAACTCCTTTTATCATTATAATGATACTTTAAGAATTGTGATGGATATCTTATTATTATTAACAATTTTCATACGCTTAAAAGATTTAGTTCTTAACAAAAGCCACCTTACCTTATCTTATAAAAGCCCTCTATTTCATTTATTGGCATACATCACTACAACAGCTTTAGACATCTATTACTATCTGATTTGGTGGTTATTTGGAAAAGTCTTTTTTCCACTTTTGGTGATATACTTTTTCCCTATTCTTATCCTAATCATTAGGATAATTTATATAAAGCAATATTCAAGCACTCAAATACACACTGATGACATCTTAGATAATAACATTTCTTGACAAATTAACGCTTTATTCAAAAGTCCCTCTAGTTAAAACACCTTAAAGACTGAAAAATCCCTGATCCCAAAACCATTCAACAAAAAAGAAGGCTATTATTTTCTCAAAAAATGAACTTTAATCCGTTTTTTTATTTTTTTTCAAAAAAAACTTCACTTACAAACAAAACCACAAACCATTACAAATCAAACTATTAAAACTCAACTCCAAATAAAACTCTAAAAAAAAGTAAATTTTTTTTTCAGCTTAAGGAACTATAACGCCTTCCGTAAAGTTATATACCTCGAACGGCGCAATGAAAGCACAACAAAAAAACATTGCCTACCTAAATTAAACCATAAATAAACTACAATTTAGGTCATCAAAAACAAACTAAAATAATAATAATGGTATTCATTCAATCACATATTCGTCCAACCAATGCCCCGATGCTTCCAAGCATTTTAGGCAGTTGGGATGCCTCGAAAGCAGTCATAGATTGCCAAGAGAAGGGACTAGGGTATGGTGAGAATGCCCAACTAGTTCATAGTTCAGATTTTAGTTCTTTTGATAATTATAGATTACACCTTCACTACGAGCGCTCCTAAGCTCAATGACTTAAAAAGTTCGTAGTGTTGCGCAAATAGCAAACTACGGATTCACTAAGTTCAATTTACTTTCAGTACAAGTTTGGAATTCTGTTATCCTTGTTATTTGCAAAACAAATAAGTGTAAACTTATTATTCTTTGACATTATAATATAGGTATAACAAAAGAATGAATGGATAGAACTCTTTCTATACGATTGCCTAGTTCGACGATTCTATTGTTCAAAATGCGTTGACTGTTTTATAATAAAAACTAAATCTTATAAACGTAAAGCTGTCTTTATCAGCAACAAACAAAAAGTCCAAACTCTGGCAAACAAATAATAAGGGGAGATATCCAAGCGGCTCAAAGGAGCCTGACTGTAAATCAGGCGTTTAATTACTTCGGGGGTTCGAATCCCTCTCGCCCCACTAATAAAACTCTATAAGTTTCATCCGCTTCATAGATATTTATTAGAAACGTCAAAATAACCTAAGAACCAGAATAATTGCCTGTCAATTATTCTCTAAAACCATCAGATTATGAGAACACTATTTGTAACTTCAGTATCGATTGTAACAACAATTATGCTAGCCAATTTACAAAAACGAGTCTTAGACACTCGCATTAGTGAGCGCAATGACGCTATCGAGATGGAGCTAAGCAAAGAAGGCTTGACTCTGCCGAGTCAAAAAAGTGGGCAAATGCCTATAGGTAACGCTAGATTTGGAGGCCAAGATTGCCCCAATGCTACCTTAAGTTTTTGGCAACTAGCAGCCTTCAACAATAACATACATCAACTATAATTCTCTCCTTTAGTAGTATTGAATTCGTAGTTGAACCAAGGTGGACTTACAACTGCGAATAATGCTATTTTTATTCTCTTCCAGAATTAACTTACTTCATTCGCAATTGTACTCCACAACGGCACGAACCCGAAGGGGGAATACCTTTGATGGTATTCAGTGAAGTGAACCGCAAAGCGGGCTTGTTATACTCTTATTTTTACATTCGTTTTTATTTTTTACGATGGTGTGGCGCAACGGTAGCGCAGAGGATTGTCTATCCTAAGGTTGCGAGTTCGAATCTCGTCTCCATCGCCAAAATTGGTTGCTAAAATTAATAACACAATAAAGCACCATATAGAGATGTAGCTTAGTTGGTTAAAGCGTTTGACTGATACTCAAAAGATCATAGGTTCAAGTCCTATCATTTCTACAAAAAGACTTTATAGATGAATACCAAACTGAAAAATCATTTTTATCAGCATAAAATTCTATTGCCTAAAATAAAGTATTCATAAAAAAAAGGAAGTGTAGCTCAGTTGGTTTAGAGCACTTGGTTTACACCCAAGAAGTCATAGGTTCGAATCCTATCATTTCCACTCAAATGACGCTATAGCTCAATGGCAAGAGCACCTCCAGAAAAGGAGAAGGCACTTAGTTCGATTCTAAGTAGTGTCACTAGCTCGTTCACTGTCCAATCGATCATTTGATCTAGATACAACGAGGAACATTAGGAAACAAACCGGTAGCTTAGTTGGCTAAAGCATCTGATTTTTAATCAGAGGAGCGTGGGTTCAAATCCCTCTCGGTTTACTTTACAAAACTACGGATTGGTAGCTCAGTTGGTTAGAGCGTCTGACTGTTAATCAGAAAGTCGTAGGTTCGAGCCCTACCCAGTCCGCCACAATAAACGGTATTATAGCTCAGTTGGTAAGAGCGCTGGTCTGAAAAACCAGAGGTCCTTAGTTCAAGTCTAAGTAATACCACTAGTTCGTTCAATTTCAACAGCTCCTGTTAGGGGCTAAGTATACAACGAGGAACACTTAGAAACAAACCGGTAGCTTAGTTGGCAAAGCATCTGACTTTTAATCAGAGGAGCGTGGGTTCGAGTCCCACTCGGTTTACTTTTATATCTGCCGATATAGCTCAGCTGGCTAGAGCAGTTGATTTGTAATCAACAGGTCGTGGGTTCAAGTCCCTCTATCGGCTCTATACAAACAAAGATGTAGCTCAATGGATTAGAGCTTCCCGCTTCTAACGGGATGGTTGTAGGTTCAAATCCTACCATCTTCACAAAAAAAGAAATAATGAACAACATACAACTTTATTCAAGCAGTTTTTCAAATAGTAGGAATAATTATGTCGTTTTGAGGCAAGTTTTATTTGAACAGAAATGAATCATTCAAAACATATAACCTGAAGTAAATCATTACGCATTCGACATAATCCAACTCATTAAGATTTTTAAATTGGTGGTGTATGCAAGTGGTCAAAGCAGCTAGGCTTTCAACCTAGTCCAAGTTATTGAGTTCGCGGGTTCGAATCCCGTCGCCACTACGACGAATGCTAGTAATTCTCCAGAATGGTATCTGTGTGCGAGAGGCTTAAGCAAGTAGATTGTGACTCTACTGGACAATATGTCCGTCGCAGGTTCGAATCCTGTCAGATGCCCTATTCTGAGTAAGTTTTTAAGAAAACTTACCTCCAAACAAGTGCTACTATTGCTGTCTTGGAGAAACACAAGGAGTAGACATAAGGATTAACCATTAATCCAAATCAGAAAAAGTTCTATGATCGAAAGCGATTGACAATCGCTTGTTGTAACACTAAAATGCAACTAAAAATTGGGGTTCTTTTCATAAGAATAGTCTTCCAAGATAATTTTAGATGTTACAACGGACAGGCTGTTTGCCTGTTTTATGGAGGATTGGCCGAGTGGCAAGGCACTTCCCTGCTAAGGATAGGTTTCCTTATGGAACACAGGTTCGATTCCTGTATCCTCCGCTACAAAACAAACTGGAAAGACAAGCCAATAGGTGGTGGCCACAGTCTTGAAAACTGTTCGGAGTTAACGACTCGTGTGGGTTCGATTCCCACTCTTTCCGCAAAAACTAGGGGTATAGCTCAATCTGGTAGAGCACTGGTCTCCAAAACCAAAGGTTGTAGGTTCAAATCCTGCTGCCCCTGCAATGTGATGATCTAAAACAAGTTTAGATTAAACCATAAAACCAATTATTCAGGTATAGCTCAATTGGCTAGAGCACTGGACTTTGACTCCAGAGGTTGTAGGTTCAAGTCCTACTGCCTGATCTTTACTTTGTAATTAAATTTACGGGAGTAGCTTAACAAGGCAAAAGCGCTAGGTTTGGGACTTAGAAGATGCAGGTTCGACCCCTGTCACCCGTACAAATAGGATGTTTGAAAACAAAATAGACGTATAATGATAACTATCAGACCTTGATTTTGAGACAAGCTCAAAAATCGTTCGACTTATAGGTATACATTCAATTGTTTAAACTTCAAATTTCAGATAACCTTTTACTTTTTTTGCCGCTTTGCGGTGCACTCTCTTCAAGGTCTACTAGACCTTGATTTTGAGGCAAGTTCAAAAATCGTTCGTTTACCTTCATAGCCCAAATGGAAGAGGCAATAGGCTTAGACCCTATACAGTGTGAGTTCGATTCTCACTGAAGGTACCCAATATTTACGGGAGTAGCTTAACAAGGCAAAAGCACTAGGTTTGGGACTTAGGAGATGCAGGTTCAACCCTGTCACCCGTACAATTTTAGCAAGTATGGCCTAATTGGCTAAGGCATCTGGTTGCCAATCAGAAGATTGTGAGTTCGAACCTCACTACTTGCTCTACTACTCTAGTAGCCCAATGGAAGAGGCAAACGGCTTAAACCCGTTGTAGTATAGGTTCGAATCCTATCTAGAGTACAACACATAGACTAACAGCAAGTGTGGTCCAATGGCTAGGGCACCTGGTTTCCACCCAGAAGATTGTGAGTTCGAGTCTCATCACTTGCTCTAAATAAGAGGCTGTAGATTCAAAACCTACTCAGTCACTAAAGGCACTTATTCGGGGAAGTAGCTCAATTGGCGGAGCATCTCGTTTGCAACGAGAAGGATGCGGGTTCGACTCCCGCCTTTTCCACAAAAACTTTTAAATTACTAATTATCAACAATTAACAAATTAAAATGATACATAATATATAAATTTAGAGTATCTTTCGCCTTTCGTTCAGCCTAGACCTATTTGTACAAAAACTAAACAATGATTAAAAATAGTTTGCCTCAATTATACACTGCTAATAATTCACTAACTGCTCGATGGTTTGTTTACTATTATAATGACCAAGGCAAACGAATTAAAAAATATGGTGACATCAATAAATTCAAAACGCTACAAGCTAGAAAGGTTGCAGCTAGGAAATTGATGGATCAATTAGAGAGCGTCCATTTACAAAAAGTCAATAGAGGAATTATCCAAAAAATACTGGAGGAATTAGAAAGCAGGAAGCCAATATGGAGACCTAAAACTTATAGTTGCAAAAAATCCAAGATTCGTATTTTTACCAATTGGATGCAAAATAAAAAGTGGAATGAGGAAAGTGTTTATCAATTCTTCTTTGAACACCTAACCAAAGAAAAAAGATTATCTCCTAATACATACAACGACTATATACAGTGCATTACTCAAGCACTTAGTTGGTGTGATCAACAGCATCTATTAGATGCAATTGAAACTCGAAAAGCTTCTCCTACTCCAGCCACATACTTTACCCAGAGCCAAATAACATTTCTAAGTAATGCCATAAAAAATAAGAATCCTAATTTGTGGTTTTTTGTGCAGTTTGTGTATTACTGTTTCCTTCGACCTCGTGCAGAGCTTCGGTTGCTCAAGGTGGGAGATATTATCATTGAGGAACAAAAAATTCTTGTCCCTTCTAACATATCCAAAAATAAAAAGCAACAATACGTTGCGATCCCTAACGCTTTTTTTCCTACTGTCAAGCAAAAACTAAAAAACCGTACTCCTAACGAATATTTATTTCCTGGTACGCATTATTTGGCTCCTACTGGTATGAATACTTTTGGGCGGCAACACCGACTAATTTTAAAAGAATTGGGTTTTGATACTACTCGCTATAAGTTGTACTCCTGGAAGCATACGGGCGCTGTTGCTGCAGTAAAGGCTGGCATTCATATTAAACAACTACAAATTCAATTACGCCATCATTCCTTGGATCAGGTGGACGAATATTTGAGACAATTGGGTGTCTCTGATTTGGGGGATCTGAGGGATAAGTTTCCTAGTATTTAAAATGCAAAAAGCTCCAAGGGAAAATTAACCCTTGGAGTTTTTTTTATACAAATAGTTGCTGTAACAAGCCTTTTTTGAATTGTTGGGCTTGCTTTACTTTTATTTGATTTTGTTTGATTTTTTCATCTATACTATTCAAAAAATCAGCTATTCTAAGTTGCTCTTTGTTTGATGGTAAAGGAATTTTTATACTAGAAAAATTATCATAAAAAAGATACTGCCTAACACCTCCTTCTACATTTCTAAGAACTCCTTTATTAAAATCAAATGTATCTAGGAATTTAAGTAGATAAGCATCTTCCAAGTTCTCTTTTGTTTTAAAACAAACATAAAGTGAACTAATAATAACGTTATCCAACTCTCCACTAAACCCTATAGACCCAACATTAATTCTTGCAGGGTTATAAGCAAAGGTTCCTTTCTTGATTATTTTATACAAGCTAATATCATAACCTCTATCATTACTATCCATTCCCTCAAACTGCTCAGACTGAGGCAAGAAACCTTCTTGGTTATTAATTGAATATATAGGGTATTGAATATTCTCTTTGTTTTTCTTACCTACTTTATAAGTCAATTTACCTAATTTAATGTATTCCCAATCCGCAAACGCCTCCCCATTATCATCCTTAAAGCGAATTTGCTGACTAAAAATCTGCTGCATTACGCCTTTTTTGTAGTCCTCCAAGAGGCTTACTTTTTGGCGGAGCTGTTCGATTTTTTTGTCTACCGAGGATAGGAAGTTGGCTATTTTTTGTTGTTCGGGGAGGGTGGGGATAGTTAATAATACATTAACTACTCTCTTAGTCGAAAGTCCTAATACTTTTGTTCCTTGAGCTATTGTCATTATCTGTTTTCTAATAGCCCAAGATTGCATTAGATAACCTCCAAAACCAGATGCTAAATCACGTTTATTGGGTCTAGCCAAAAATGTATGAAGTCCTGCTATTACACGTTCTTTATTTAGATTTATAATCTCGATAGATTTCCCTATATCTGCATAATCTTCAGAAGCATCAGCAATAACTAAATCTTTTTCCTTACAATAATTATCACTAGCTATTTTACTAATATTTATATCTTCATTAACAAAGGGAACAAGTTCTTTTTCTATATCAAACATTGTTTGAAACTTGGTATGAATATCACCATAATGAATATTCTTAACTATCCCTTTTTCATAATTTAGATTATCTCTAGAAAATGAATTGGTGGAATAAAATGTATAAATATTTCCATATTTTATATCCTCCCACTCCCCCTCAAACTCCGAAAACCTCAAAGCAGGCACCAATTTCTTCTTTTTATCATCCATTATTACCATAATAATCCCAGTAGTTTAGAAAGGCGCATCAATGCCCAATTGTTGACAAAAATCCGCAATGACGGCATCCGTTGCTTCCATCTCCGACTCTAAGCTTTTTAGCTCTTGAGCCACCGCCTTTAAGTCCACCGCTTCCTCCTCCTCAAAGGTATCCACATAACGAGGAATATTGAGGTTGTAATCGTTCTCTTTGACCTCTTCCAAGCTCGCTATATAGCTGTATTTGTCGATAACGGTACGCTCTCTATAAGTGGTAATAATTTTATGAATGTCCTCCGAGCGCAAGAAGTTTTGCGTTTTGGCTTTGTCAAATTCTTGACTGGCATCTATAAACAAGATGGTATCAGAATGCTCCCGTTGCTTCTTAAAGACCAAAATACATGTCGGAATGGAGGTACCATAAAAGATATTGGCAGGCAAGCCAATCACCGCATCCAAGTAATTGCAAGTTTCAATCAAATGTTGACGAATCAAGCCCTCCGCTGCACCACGAAACAACACCCCGTGTGGCAAAACAATCGCCATCGTGCCAGCTTCATCCAAATGATGAATCATGTGTTGCACAAAGGCAAAATCTGCCTTGGATTTAGGGGCTAATTTGCCATAAGCAGAAAAACGGTCGTCGTTGTTGTGCAAAGGATTTGCCGACCACTTGGCAGAAAAAGGAGGATTCGCCACAATAGCTTCCGCTTTTAAGTTCGGGTGTTGTGGTTTCTCTAGGGTATCTTCTTGCTTGATGTCAAACTTACTATAATGAACATCGTGCATGATCATATTCATACGAGCCAAATTGTAGGTCGTACGGTTCATTTCTTGCCCATAAAAGGTAGAAACTTGTTGTACTTCTTTGGCAACTCGCAACAACAAAGACCCAGAGCCACAAGTGGGATCGTAAACCGATTTCAATTTTGTTTTGTTGGTGGTCACAATCTTAGCTAAGACCATAGACACCTGTTGGGGCGTATAAAATTCCCCTGCCTTCTTCCCTGCTCCACTCGCAAACTGCCCAATCAAATATTCGTAGGCATCGCCCAACACATCGGCTTCGGTATCTTCTAACTTAAAATCAATTTTATCCAAATGCGCCAAGACTTTTGCCACCAAGGCATTTTTGTCCTTTTCCGTGCGCCCTAATTTAGTCGAGGTCAAATCCAAATCTTCAAACAATTGTTCAAAATCGTCCTCGCTCCCTGCACCCATCGTGCTCTGCTCGATACTCTTCAAAATATCGGTCAAATCTTGCAAAATAAAGTTGCTTTGAGCTTCGGCATTTTCATCTTCTGCTTGAGCAGCGCCACGTAGTGCCACTTGATGAAACAATTCGCTAGGTTTTAAGAAAAAACCCAAGGTTTCCACCGCTTCTGTTCTAATGGCCGTCAAATATTCTTCTCCTTCTGCAGATGCTTCGTCTATCTGTGTATATTCTTCGATGTCCTCCCCTGCCAACAAGCGATTGGCGTACAAGTGCATTTTTTCAGATAGGTATTTGTAAAAAATAAAGCCTAAGATATAGTCTCTAAATTCATCTGCATTCATTTTCCCTCTTAGGGTGTTGGCAATATTCCAAAGTTGTTGCTCCAGCTGTTTTTTGTGTTCTTCTGACATTATTTGTGTTTAGTCCTTACAATCTTCAATTCAATATTGAGGAAACTACTAAATAAAGTCATATTACCCGAAACTTTATACAAAAAAGTTTCAAACTTTCTTTGATAAAGTTTGAAACTTTGCATAAAAAAAAGCCACTTCTAAAATAGAAGCAGCTTTTTAAACAATTATAAATCTAAATCAGCAAAACAAAGTCAATACTTTTTATCCGATTGATGCTCTCCAGGAACATCAAAACGAGTTTGTTCCAAGTAAGTCTCCCAAATTCGCTGTTCTTGCTTTTTTTGGTAAAAACTAAGCGTTAGCGGCTTGCACTTTGCAATGTAGTTGTATGGAGGTTTAAACCGCATTTTTAAGACCGTTTCTATTGGCCCCAAACGAGAATTGGATAAGATAGACTCAAATTTTAAGATCCTTCTATCCAAATGCTCCAGTAAGCCGCCCTTTTGAAACAAGCGCAAAACCGCTTTGTATATATTTTTAGACTTGCCAACATAAATTACGGTCTCTTTATCTCGAATTAAAAACACACCAGCGGTGTCTCTGTATCTGCCCAATTGTCGGGAAACAAGTGGCGGATGAACGGTCAAGGGCTTGAAACTGTTTTTTTCTTGGCTCATTGGTCTACAATTTTAATTCTTCAACAAATACTTGAATACTGATCTTTTCGCTCTTACGGGCATTTACTTGATACAGCTCCAAGCTTTTATTTAGGTTATAGCGAATCAGTAAATAGTTATCCTTTAACATGGATACCAAGAGCTGCTCCAGGTTCTCCCCTCCTAGTTGCTTCATGATTGGATCTTTGATTGCTGGAGGAACTACTTTCATTTGAAGCTCGAACATTTCGGTAAACAAGCCCCCAGCATCAAAAGCCGTTAGCTCTTTTGCTTGAGGGTCGATTACTTGAGCGATCAGTTGTTGACCATCTACTTTAAATAGCATGGATAACTTATATTCAGATAGGTTATTTTCTTGTGCGACCTCTCCCAAAATCAAAGCACATTGATTCATTAAGTCCTGTTCTAAGAAAGGAGCTTTTGCTTTTAGGTGATTTTCTAAGACTGTTTTAAACATGATGATGATTATTTTTTGTGTGGTTTAGATAATTGTGTTTTTCTCTTTTACTCTTCGTACAAAACTGCTCGTATTTCTGCATTGGTTTTTCCTGCTTCTAGTAGTTCTAAAACCATAGCACTTGGAAACTCATTTGCCAAATCAACATTCGCATACGTTCCATCACTCAAATGGCGATACGTTCCCTTTGCATGGCGATCAAACAAGCGGCGTTTTTCCTGGTATTCCTTGCACTGGGTATAATCTGTTGCTTGCTCCTCCTCTAGTGTTTCATTAAAAGCAGCGGCTTCTGTTCCTGCAGCTGGCTCTTGGTAATCTCTCACTTGGTTGCCTGTTGGTTTGGGAACAATTGTTTTTTTCTTGGCGGTAATCATTTTCACTCGCTCCAATCCTGCCAAACTTAGCGATGGCAACAACCACATACCTACGGCTAATAAAAAAGTTTGAGTGGGAGTTGGTGGTTTCAACCCGATTTCCTGTACATAGGTTTTAGTCGCTTCAATCAAGGCTTTTTTTGCCTTTTGATCCGATGCAAACAAAGCCGCCTCTTTGCCACTAATTGCGGCACAAAGTTGTGCTTTAGAATTGTCTAAATAATCCATGACCATTTCTCCAATGCTTGCCAAAGTCTCCAAACTTTTGGTACTCGCTCCTGTACTTTTTTCTACTTGCTCATCCACCGTGGTATCTCCTGGATCGTAAATCATATCCAACAAGGGATCGGGACTTTCTTTTATAAAAGGCTCCTCCTCAAGTGGTGAATTATCGTCCTCCCAATCTTCTGGAAAATCATCTTCCCATTCGTTTTTTTCCTCTGTTTCTACATCATTTTTGAGCGCTGTTTCTACATTTTTTGAAACGTTGTTTGAGCTTTGTTTCTCCTCTGTTTCTAGACTGTCTGATTTGACTGTTTTTCTTTGTTTTTGAGCAGTAGAGGCTGTTTCTACCCCTGTTTGAGATATTGTTTGAGTTTCTGTTTGAGAGGCTGTTTGAATCTTTGTTTGAGCAGCTGTTTCTCGCTGCTTTTTTCGGGCGGCTTCTTCCCTCAATCCTGCCTGTACTAATTCTATAATAGGATCCTTCATTTTAGAGTTTTGTGATTTGGTTATAAATGCTTTTCAGTTCAATAATTAGGGTTGTCATAGTTGCATAATCGACTTCATTTTGGGGGCTACTTTCGGGCATATCATCCAATAGCCAATCCTCCTCATCAGGAAACAAACCACTATTGAGAATTTTTTCGGCTTGTTGCTGGTGGGTCTTCATGCGCTGCTCTAGGAGTTGCAACACTTTCATTTTTTCGATAAGTTGGGGGCGGTCGCTCTTGGCATGACCTGTGACATTTTCTGACATAATTAAACATTGATTTGATGTGTGTAAGATTAGATTAAAATCAATGTCCTATTTATCGGATGGTCTACTGTGGGAAGTTTTATCTCTGATTGGGCAATAAAAAAACAGGAAGCACAAAGACACTATAGAGAGAAGCAAGGAAGCAAGAGAGGGCTTAAGGATAGGGCGGATCAGGTGGAGGTATAGGTTGTGTCTTTGTGTCCTGTTTTTGACATGCATCATGTCGTATCGCTACACAAATGTATTTTGCTATTATGAGAATTTAAAATATTTTGCTCTTCTCCCCTTTTTTACTAGGCGTAAATTTTAACAAGCCTACAAAATCCATTTTTCATAGGCTTGTTGCTCTACTTTTTCTTTTACTTCTTGGACGATTTAAGGACTTTATTATAATAATCCATCTCTTTTTTAGCATTCTCTTCTTGAGCTTTTTTAATTTTTTGAGTCATCAAATCTTCATGTTCTTGCTGTTCTGCCCAAATATCATTTTCTGCCGTGTAATCATAAGAAGCAGATCCTTCTTCTTTGATATGAACATTTAGAGCATCATAATCAAAGACAAAAGCAGAAGTGTTTTTCTTGCCCATTCTCGTACTTTTGAGGTACTCCATAAAGCCTGGGTGTGTCTTGAGATAATGCGATAAAGAAGATTTTGTTAAACCATCTTTGCCCAATTGGCGCTTGTGATATTCACGATACAATGGAAATGCTTTGGCAAACGATAGATACAAGATATTTTTAGGTTTATCATAGCTTACATTTTTCCAGCTCAATTTTTCAACAATCTTATAATCCACGCCCTCTTCCAAGAGTCCAGTACTTACCAGGTATTCGATCAAATCCCAAAACATAGCCGTTTCTGTTTCGCTGTGTATTTGGTCGTTTTGGTGCAAGATATTATCAATACAATTTTGATACACTTCATCTGTACTAAAAGGAAAAGTAACTTTTTCCTTCAGCAAATCAAAAACCGTTAAAATAGCAGCGTTATTTTCAACTAATCGAGTGTGTACTCCTTTTTGAGCGACTGCCTTTTTGATGGCTGAAAAAGTACGGTTGTATTGCTCCTCATAATGGGCTTGGATATATGGTCTAAAAGCGCTTAATTTTGCCGTGATGTTGATTAATTCCCCATTCTTGCGCATGGCTTTTAATTCTTCTGCAGCATTCGTTTCTTCTTGACTGTATTCTGTTTGTGAAAATGCCAAATTAATTACACGAGTAAACAAAGCATTGTCAAATGTTGGCAGCTCCTGCCCTACAAATACACAAGCGGAATAAATCTCACTAACCAAACTTTTTGTTCCTGTCTTTTGTCCTTTTTCTCGTCCAATCCCATCGTAAATAGATTTTAAACCCTGGATAAATCTAAAGTCTATCGAATTAAAATACTCCTCACAAAATACCAAGGCATTCCGAGCCAATACCAAGCGATTATAAAACCCAACCAACGTACCACTATTGAGATTAAAACCATCTTTAGCAATTCCAAACATATACGAAAGGTTCTTTCCCATAAATGATTTTCCTGTTCCTGGTTGACCAAACAAATTGAGTAAAGGAAAATTGACATACTCATGGATCACATCTCTAAACAGAGTCGCAATATAAAAACAGATGGCTATTTGTCCTTTGCTGCCATGCACCTTACAAAACAAAGTAGACCATTGTTTGAAGGTAATTTTTGAGTCCTGGTAAGCAAAGTTTTTTTCATCTTTAAAGGACATATCCGAATCCTTGTAAATATCGCTAAAAGCAGGCAAAAAATAACGCTTGTCTTTATAACATAAAGTACCGTATTTATTCACAGGAACAAACCCTTTTTCTATGGTATAAATGCCATTTCCAAAAGTATAAAAACCGTCCTTGTGATAGCCCAACACATCGACTTCATAACAGGTTTTCATTTCATCATAAATCTTGGCTTTTATTCGGTTGTACTGCGCCAAATTACCCGTAAAAAAATAGTTCCCTTCTGCTTCAACTGCTACTCTAAATTTATCCAAACCAACCAAAACAACCGCCTCTACATCTAACAAAACTTTTTGGTCGTATTTATTCAACAACTCAAACAAGCGCTTTGGATTTTCTTTTGATTTGAGATGAAACAAAGGCTTGACTACAAAATTAGAAATACAAGAATATCCTCCTTTCCCATCGCTAGACCAATATTGTTTTTCATCTTCATAAATCCCATATTTAAACAAGCTTTTACGCTGTGCAGGTGTCAATGTATCTTGTTTTAAGGTCAATGCTAATTCCCCTAATTTTTCATTAAGTTGCCCTCCTAAAATACTTTGTTTAATGCCTAGCAACTTGGAAACATCTCGAACATAACAATCTTGAGATAAACTATTTTTTACTTTTGCAATCAACTCAATAGACAACTCACTAATACGCTGAATTGCAAAATTATCTCTTTCTGAGTGCTGCAGCTCATGCTCCAAATACCAATTAATCGCATCTGTTTTATTTTTCTTGCAATACTCCTCAAATGCCTCTGCTCCTATCTCTCGAATGTAACTATCAGGATCTTGATTTTCGGGCAAAGGAATAATATCAACATGAAGTCCTATATCTATTAGTTTGGGTAGATTTCGGCTAACGGCTTCTATTCCTGCCTGGTCTCCATCATACAACAAAACAACACGCTCCGCATAACGATTGATCAATTTTGCTTGTGCAACACTCAACGATGTGCCTCCAGCGGCTACCGCTCCAAAGAACTTCGCATCGTACAAACTCAAAACATCCCAATACCCCTCTACCAAATAAACTACTTTGGATGCTTTGATTTCTTGGAGTTGTTGACTCAAGCCATACAAGAGCTGCTCCTTTTGGTATAGATCCGTTTCACAGCTGTTCAAGTATTTAGGTTTTTGATCCTCTTCTATCGCTCGACCTGCAAAACCAACCACTGCCCTACTAGGGTTATGAATAGGAAATAAAACACGATTTCTAAACACATCAAAAAAGCCCTTTTTCCCTTTCTTGATAATGCCCAATTCTTTCAAGGTTGTATTGTCTAATTTCAAATCCTCGGTAAAATGCCAATTCTCCGAACTTTGACAAATGCCAAAAGCTTGAACCGTTGCCCCTTTTAAACTCCTTTCTCCAAAATAGATTTCTTCAACCAGCTCCTCTTCTCCATGATGATGCTTAAAATAAGCCTCGGCAACCAAACGATTATAAAGCAAATATTGCTCTTTTTTGATTTGTCGAGCTTTCAGCTCCTCCAGCTGCTCTTCGCTCAATTGCTCCGCATACTCTACCGCTACCCGATGCAATTTTGCAGCATATTCTACCGCTGCCACAAAGTCCAATTGTTTGTATTCCATTACAAAACTAATTGGGGTGTACGTCTTGCCACAGCTCCCAAAACAAGTGGCTATATTTTTTGATTTTGAGATAGAAAAAGAAGGCGTTTTTTCTTTATGAAATGGGCAGCACATAGAAGGCTTCATTCCCTCATTCCAATCCGTTAAATCAGCAACTACTGTTTCTATCTCAAATTTTGATTTCAATTGTTCTAAATTCGTAATATACATAATGTGTTTTTATAGGGGGTTAGTTATGCTTTTTTAGTCGTAGGCCCTGTATATTTTCTGTTCGTCCGCTTTTCCCAAGCTTTGATTTTACAGGCTTCTGTACAGTAGGTGTGATTCCATGAATTATGAATAAAACCCGTTTCACAAACAGGACATTTACGAGTATATTCTAATTCTTTTGCTATCGTATGGCTGTCGTTTTCTTCTGCCGTTTCGGTCTGCTCATAATCAATAAATCCAATCTTTTTTTGGCTCAAGATGGGAGCCGCTTCTCCTCCTGTCGCTGCTGGAGTAATGGGCGTAACGGCTGTAGTAACGGCTGGCGTGCTAGAAGGAGTGCCTTCCTCCTCTTCTGCCGTTTCTATGGCGGCATTTTCTGCCATTCCAAGGCGCTCTTTTCGACAATTATCATAATACCACCAACTAAACGACAAGCACAATAACAGCAACAATTCAAAGATAAGCACCGCATATTCTAACTGTTGTTCTAATGCCTGGCATTCTTTAGTTGCTTGCGCAATTAACACCGCTGTTGCTGCAGCTGCAGCGACTGCCAACGAATCATTTTCTTGTGCCAACGACTGCAGCTCTTGCCGCTGCTCTGTTTGCAAACTTTTAATCGTTTCGTTGTGCTTATTAATCGCTCGTTGGTCTTCACTTCTTAGCTTGCCACGGTACAAACGAGTAGCTCGAATCGTGTCTCGTTCTTGTACAATCGCTGCAATTTGCGCTTGATAATTGGTTTGGATGGGAGCCGCACTTTTTAAACTTGGTTCAATCGCTTGAGGTTGGTTCACCATCAGAGCCGCAACAAAAGAAGCCCCTCCATAAGAGATACCTATACTAATACCCACAAATACCATTGAAACAGCAAAAGAAAACGGTTCAAATTCTCGGTATTGAAAAGCAGATTTAAACACATCATCCAATGCAATCCGCTTAATAACTTCTATCACCAAAATAACAACCAGTAACAAAGGGATCCTTAGCAGCATCGGAACATTGCCAAAGTAATGATACAACATAAAACCTGCTGTAATTAAACTAGCCATTTGCACGGCAAAAGCTAGAAACATCAAAGACAAATTGACCATCCAAAAACGTTTGGAAAAGGTGGTGTGTTGAAACTTTTTAGCTAAGGTTGCCTCCATACTTTCGGAGGCAATCAAAGAACTTATTCCCTTACGAGCGAGGGAATATGGATTTTTTGCAAATTTTTTCATAATTTTGAAGTCTGTTTTGTCTGTCTGCATAGACAGCTAAGTTTTAGCTCCTAAGGTGCAACTTAGGAGCTTTTTTTATTTCAATCCTTTATACTCTTCTACGGTTATTCTTGAAGCGCCAAAATCATACAGATCAATTAATTCTACGGGATCAACGTTTAAGGCTTTGGCAAACTTCAAAGTCATTTCATAAGTAGCACTATGTGGCGCATTGCGCATATGTGTTAGCATTTTTTTTGTGATTCCTATTTTTTTGTGCAGCTCTCGGTATTCGTTTACTGCCAATTGATCTAAGAGCTGGCAAAAAAGTTGCTGTGGTGTTAGCGATCCTTTTTTCATAGTTATATTTGTTTGGTTTTAGACAAAGCTTCGCCAAGCCACTTATCAAAACAAAGTAGCTTGTTGAAGTCTTACTATTAAATAATTATGGATTTTTAGTTGAACGTAAGGACTCGAACCTTATACCAATATCAAGCCCTTGATAAAATATGGTAGCTGTTCCTGGTAGCCGTTCAGCCGTTTGTAATTCTTCCCACGGAATCACATACGATAAATAAGACATTAAGATATTTGAGCCTAAAGCAAAAAGTTAGTACCTTGCTTGGTCAAATATTTAGAACTTTTTCTATCAACAATAATTGGCTCATTCCACTAAGTAGTTATTGTTGATAATACAAATTAAAGACTTTTTTAGCTTAAAAACAACATTTTCTCTAAAAAAGAGAAAATTAGATTATTTATTTTATCCTAATTCTTCTGTAAATGTCTATATCTGAAAGACTTAAACTATACCTTTTTTATTCAAAAAAAAATGTAACTCAATTAGCTGATGAGCTAGGAGTTACACAATCAGCTTTCAATCGGATTGTAAAAGGAGATGGTTTACCAAGCTCAAAAGTATTAACCCCCTTAGCAGAGATGGGAATTAATATTAATTGGCTATTAATAGGAGCTGGTGAAATGATGCAGGAAGGATACCAACCTAATAAAGACGGTAATACAATAATTAATAACAGCAAATTAACCAACAGTAACAATACCAATACTGGAGATAATACAGTTATTCAAAGTGAGAACGACTCAAAGCTGAAGGAGCTAAAAGCAGAGATAAAAAGCTTAAAGGTAGAAATCAAATCTTTAAAAAAAGAGATCCAAATAGAACAAACCGCCAACCAATTATTACGAGAGTCTAAATTAATCTTAGAAGAGTCTAAGTCAGTACTAGAGGGCAATATAGCCACTTTAGAGAATCAAATAAAAGACAAGGAAATGATTATTTCATTGTTACAGGGCAAGTAATATATAAAGGAAATATATCTTTATTTTTCGGGGAACTAAACAAAAAAATATTCGTGTTTTTTTAGATACATGAAAGCACAACCTGAAAAATATAATATCATTATTTTAACCCTGACTCTAAATATGAATATCGTTATTGGAGATGGTAATACCTTTATCAATAATTCAGAGTTAAGCAACTCTAATAATACGCTCCAACCAGAACACACCAAGAAGCAAGAAGAAGAACTTTTTAAAATCATCGAAAAGCAAAACCAGGAGATCATTCAATTGAGACAATCTTTAACTAATAAAGAAAGTATCATTGAACTGCTGTTTTTGAGGCTTAAAAAAGGCTAGTAAAAATTATTTTGTGACTTTTTTTAAAAATAACTTTTGTGCTCTTTTTATAATTATAGTGCTTATATATATTTTGAAGTCGCAAAATTCCAACAAAGCCCATTTATCAACATAAATAACTGCAAATCAGCAAAATAAAACTCCTACACTGTTGAAATAAGTTGGATAAATCGGCTTTTTGTTGGAAAAACAAGGCTTTTTTCCTACAACTTGTAGGAATATAGATTTTCCTCCATTTTTACTTTTTTTTTCGAGAAGTTGAACTTATCCAACAGATAAGGCGTTATTTCCAACAGACTCCAACAGCTTTTTAGTACTTTTTTTAGTTATTATTTTACTATTACTTACTAATTATTAACTACTTATACTAAATAGACCCTTTATTAGTTATATAGCTTGTTGGATGTTGGAAAAAAAAAAGCAAATTTTTGGCAAAAAAATAAAACCATGAGAACTAAATTCACAAAATCCCAGTTTACTCTTCATAAGTGACAACATACAGTCAACCATTTTTTGCAAAATTATAATATGTTCTTGCAGCTGAGACAAAAAGTGAGACAGATAATGTCTCTTTATATGTATAATAAAATGGTTTAAAATGGAATAGAAAATAAAAATTCCAATCCCGCCTTTTCCACAAGGTTAATAAAATATATCGTTACTCAACGCACGGTGGTGTAAAGGCAAACATCAAGGTCTCATAAGCCTTGGCTATGGGTTCGAGTCCCGTCTGTGCGTCTAATAATTATTTCTTAATTCTATAGAAGATAAGTATGAGCTCCTAATTGGTTCTTCTACTTATATCAAATCACGTACACACTTGAAAGAAGTATGGTGCTAACCCCTCTAAAAAATTTCAAGCGGAATACAGATACTTCTATACAAAACTAGTTGCTATGTTTTGGGTCATTATTTTTACCATCTTGGCTGTTGATTATTCACTTGGAGAATATTCTTCTTAATAAAACAATTGTTTGCAATTCTAAATTACTCTTTTGCAAAAAATAGTCAACAGACCAAGATTCTAACTTCCTAGGCTTGAGTTAAGTTATGAAAGAATCATTAAAAAAGGAGGAATGTATCTAAAATTTGAAGTGAGTCAGTACAACGCTTTGTTAAAAGGACTAATAATGAGGTATTCCCTGTTGACTCATTTTCAAATTTACAAACACTCTATACTCAAACAGCTCTATCGTCTAACGGATTAGGACAGCAGAATACGAATCTGCAAATTGGGGTTCGATTCCCTATGGAGCTACTAATTAGGATGGTGTTTTATGACGTTTCTTGCGGCTATGACTTTGTTGTAGCCGCTTTTTGTTGGTTTTAAATTATCTTGTTTGACCTTCTATAGCATTCTTTATACTCACATTTTTATACTATTTTTGCACCCAAACTAATACTGGAATTCCTACAAAAAAGTGGGCAAAAAGTTAAGCTGCTTTTTTGTTAAAAAGTAATTGCTCCTAACTTTAAGAGAATATTATATTAATTACAAACCTTCTTTTTGGTTATTTGAAGGAGTTAATGCTGGTAGATATAGTAAAAGTAGTGTCCAAGCTATTTTTAAAAGAGCTTTAGTTAAAGCGAAAATTGGAAAAAATGGAACGATACATACATTGAGACATAGTTTTGCCACCCATTTATTGGAAAGAGGCGTCAATTTAAGATATATTCAAACCTTACTAGGACATAATTCCATTAAAACTACGGAAATATATACTCATATCTCTAAACAAAATTTAAAAAAAATTGCTAGCCCTTTAGATTTTTTAATAATTTAGGATATCTCTATATTAGAAATAAACACAATAGACTATTGCGTTTAGCAAGTAGTTGTCCACAATTAGTTACCAATTCTTAGCTTAGTTAAACCTAAAAACAAACCCTATGAAAAAAAGTATCTTCTTTCTGCTATTTATCTCAATTATTTTCACCTCAGAAGCCCAACCATGTAAGGATCTTTTAAATGAAAAAATGGACCCAAATGACATCCTCTCCTTACAAGAAAATCTTATAAAGTTGCTTGATTGTAAAGAGTATAATATAGATGAATATGATTTACAAAAAGGGATACTTGGCATGCTCCTAATTCAACTATCTATGGAAAAAGAGGAACCATTAACATTTAGAGATTTAACCAAGAAATATGATGAGCTAAAAAGCACTGAAGAGTATCAAAAACAAAGAGAAATATATTTCAAATCTATAGAATTAGCTTCTAAAAAAGTCGAAATTAAAAACTGGCATAAAGACAAAAAATTGTTACTTGAATTGGGTGTGGAAGAAGCAGAATGTAACAAAATAGAAGGTTTCATTAAAGAATCTTTTGAAAAAACAGGAGAGGAGTTAATCATCACTTATGAAGAATTATTTGAAGCTTATAGAAAAAAATATCCCCCTCCAACATTAAAGGACATTCATCCATTAGATGATACAGGTTATCTTATAGAAAATGATTTTGAAGAAAATTTAATCAGAGCTAAAAAGGAAAATAAACTTGTATTAGTTTATTTTAATGGTTTTGGTGCCATCAACTGTCGTAAAATGGAAGAAAACGTTTTCATTTCCCCTTCCATAATAAATTACTTAAAAGAAAATTTTATCCTTTCCGTTCATTATGTAGATGATCGGACAAAACTTTCAGCTGAGGAAAGAACTAAATTCTCAAAACTTTATGGAAAAGAGATAACAACTATCGGTAAACGAAATAGTGAATTTCAATTTATTGAGTTTAATAGAATGTCTCAACCTCATTTTATTATCATTACTCCTGAAAAAGAAAAATTAGATCAGAGAGGCTACACTCCTGACATTCAAATATTTCTTGAATTTCTAGAAAATAGTGTAGAAAAATCAAAAAAATGAAACTAAAATATTTAGCTCTTATTATTATTATATCGTCCGTAATATACTGTACTCTAGGAAGCAGTGCTTTGTCAAAAGAAGAAATGATTGCTATAATAAAAGAAAATACAACCCTAACTATTTCTGACAATTTCAAAATATTAAGAGATACCATTGCCCATACAGAAAACGCGTTTGACTCAGACTATTGGTTTGAGTTTATAATAAAGTTTGACGAAAATGAAAGTCATAAAACCATCCAAACTATTAAAACCTTAAGAAATTATTGGAAATCCGAAGACTTTTATCTCAGACTAGATTCCTCTGAATTTAAAACAGCGAAACAACTATTTCAAGAAATTGGCACAAAAGGACTTTGGCATAAATCTAAAGAAGGCTTCATATTCACAAATCAAATTATTGAAACTGTGGAAGACTTTGAACCAAGCCAAATATGGGTTGGCTTTGACACTATAAAAAAAGAACTAACCTACTCATTACGTCATTTATAAAAACTGTGGACAACAAAGTATATATTACCATGCCACTTTAAAAGTACATTCTTTAACCACTAACGCATGAACTGGAGACGCAAAATCGCAGATTTTGCTCGTACTAGAGAATAAATTACGCCCAAAATCTGCGATTTTGCTTTCTTTGGTTTAAATTAGTAGCGTCGCATGGCGCAGTGTCACGGAATATATACGACCGTTGGCTATCATTACACATTGCAGAGCTATAAAAATCAAAAAAGTGTGTTTTTAGTATGTATGAAGTGAAGTAGTCACGACTTAATCTGACAATTTTAGTAAATTAGATTAGCATATTTAAGGTAGTGATGTAGATTGTATGATAAGTTAGAAAAAAGTTAGTAAACAAAAAGGTAATTTTTAGTAGTGAATCTTTTGGTCCAGACCAGGAGGATTGCTGGATATGGGAAATTGGCACTTAATAAGATTACCTAACTCCTTCTAGTACTAGCTTCCTCTCCTTCCAATCAACCATATATTTCTCCTTCAACCTATAAAATGCGGGAGAATGGTTCGGCACTTTCAAATGACAAAGCTCGTGCATGATAACATAATCAATACAATAAACTGGCGCTTTGATTAGATTTAGATTGAGTGTGATTCCATGTTTCGTACAACTTCCCCAACGCTTGTGTAATACTCTAATTGTAAGTTTTGGGAAGGCAATACCTTCAACCTTTATTTTATTATAATTTACTTTCAGTCGCTCTTCAAACCTTCGTTTTGCTTGAAGCTTATACCAATTATGAAGCTGTTGCTTAATTTTTGAAGTTTTTTCTTTATCAGGAGTAATAACCTCAATAAATTTTCCCTTAAGCTTCACAGAAGAAGCAGAACCCTCGATTATCTTCAAACGATAACGCCTTCCAATATAAAAGTGCGTTTCTCCATTGACGTACTCTTTCTCAGCTTCGTATGGATGAAGAGACATGAAGAATCGTTTTTGTTCTAAGATCCAATAACCACGTTTTAATACCTTCTGTTTAATCCTTTCTAAGTTTGCTTCTTGAGGTGCAACAACTTCTACCGTTGCATCAGGGAGCACACTTATTTCCAATGTCTTTCTATCAGAGAAGGCAACCTTAAATTCAATATCTTCTGTTCCGTATGCTACTTTGTGCATTAATAGTTGGCTTTCGCAATTTTTAAGGATAAACGAATAATTTCATCAATTTCATTGAAGGATAATTTTACACCCAAAGCATCTTGTTTGATTAAAAGATAATCCTCGATTGCATCAGCTATTTCATTTGGCTTATTAGGATTGTTTTTCCAATCTACTGTAGCAATTTGCTCTACTGTTTTAGCTATCTCTACACCTCCCTCAGCAATTTTATCCTCTGAGTGGTTGTTATCATCTTCTCTTTCTTCTAGTACTTTCATCACAGCACCATAAAAAGCTCTAGCTTTAGGATTGTCCTGAATAGCCAAAGGCATCTTATTCTCAGCACCAGATTTATATTCATTACGAATATCAATTACTTTTTTCAGGAACTCCGCAGCCTGCAATCGCCCTTCATGAAATGCATTGATGACCTCTTGGATTAATTCAGAAAACTTCATGTTGAAAACAGGATCTTCATCCATTCTCTCTGTGATTGTTTTTTTCAGTTTGTGTGCAATAGTATCTGCTAATGAAGCAGGATTCCCTCCTGATTTTAAAACTTCTTCTTCACGAAGCTCCTCATCAAAAATGTCAATAGCTTCATTCATGACATATACATCTTCAACTCCAACATGCGTATCAAGTAGTTTCTTTACTCTCGCTTCATATTCTCTGAAATCTACTTTTTCATTGTATCGAATTTTGATACTTTCTTTCATCTTTGCAAAGAATTTCAAATCAACTCTCCATTTCTCAATTTGAGCTTCATCATATTCTTTGTAGAATTCATCTGTAGAAAAAGCAGCCTGTAAACTACGAGCAAAGACCGATAAACGTTTGTAAAAAGTATCTCTAATGTTTTGAGGGAACAAGTATCGTTCCATCGCCTCCTTATCCTTTTGGTTCACCCCTTCAAAGACTTGCCAAAGGTTGGTATGATGTTGAGGAATTTTGCGAACCTCCTCCAATACATTGGTTAAAGTCCCTTCTAAATCTTTTTCATCAAAACCTTCAAAACTTGAATATTGATTCAAGGCTTTATCAAGTTTACCTAATATACCGACATAGTCAATAATATAACCGTGCTCTTTCCCCTCAAAAAGACGATTTACTCTAGCAATTGCTTGAAGTAAGGTATGATCTGAAAGAGGCTTGGCTAGATACAAAATAGTGTTTCTCGGAGCATCAAAACCTGTCAATAATTTACTTACAACAATCAATAATTCAACTTCAATTCCTTCATCTTTGAACTTGTCTATCGAATCCTTTTCATAGGCTTCCTGATTGCCATATTTTTCCATCAAGCCTTTCCAATAACGTTTGCTAGCATCATCAGCTTCTTGCCATACATCCTCATATCCTGCTCTTGAATCAGGAGGAGTAAAAATAACTCTTGTGTTTATCTTTAGCTTAGGATTAGTCTGAGATTCAAAATACTTCTGATAACGGATTGCAGTTTCGATTTTTGGTACAGCTAATTGAGCCTTAAAAACTCCTCCTTGCCAGTTTTTGCAATAGTGCTCAGAAATATCTTCTGCAATTTCTTCTACGACCTGTTGGGATTCATAAAGCTTAGATACCCTTGCGTTTCTTTTCTTGAATTGAGCAATATCTTCTTCTGTTGCATAGTCTGGGAGCGATTCCATCACCCGATCAAAACCTCTATCTAGTTGTTTCTTATTAATACTCAACTTAGCACTTCTCCCCTCATACAATAGTGGTAAAACCGCTCCATCTTGAACGGCTTGATCTATCGTATATTTGTGAATGAACCCACCAAACTTATTAGCAGTACTCTTTTCCTTCTTCATCAATGGCGTACCAGTAAACCCTAAGTAACAAGCATTGGGTAACATCTGTTTCATTCGAGCATGATTCCTTCCATATTGGCTTCTATGGCTTTCATCAATGAGTACAAAAATATTAGCGGAATCATTCTTGTAGTTAGCCTTCTTTAGTGCTGAGTCAAACTTATCAGTAATCGTTGTAATCACTTCTATTGAATCATTTTCAATAGCCTGTCCCAAATCATCTCCAGAAGCCGCTTTCTTTAAGCTCAAAATACCACATTGCTCAAAGGTTTTATGTATTTGCTTATCCAAACTAATACGGTCTGTTACTACAACAATTCTTGATTTACGAATGGATTCATCTAACTTAATAGATTTAGACAACATGACCATTGTCAATGACTTCCCACTTCCTTGGGTATGCCAAATAACGCCTCCATTTCGCTTGCCATTCGTCTCTTGTGCTCTAATTCTTTGCATGGTCGCCTTGATCGCAAAATACTGTTGATAACGAGCTATTTTCTTAATCTTCCCATCAAAGACAACGAACTTGCGAATTAAGTCCATCATTCGTTCTATTTGACAGATAGCGTACAAACTTCTATCTTGCTCAGTCGGCAATCGGTCTTCTGCTCCAATACCATTTAGGCTTTGATTGATAATTTTTTGGACAGGAGCCTCCAAGCCTTCTTCTTTCCAGACCGACCAAAACTTCCTTGGTGTACCGGTTGTGGCATACTTCACATGGTTAGGCTCTACAGAAAGCAAAATTTGAGCATAATAAAACAACTTAGGAATGCCGATGTCCTCTTTTTGGTTTCTTAAATGCTGAGAGATAGCCTCATCTATGGAATGGTTTTTATCTCTTCTCTTATTTTCAATTATAACAAAAGGAATCCCATTGACAAATAAAACAAGATCAGGTCTTCTATTTTCTTTCAACCCATTTACTGTCATCTCCTCTGTCATATGAAAGACATTGTTATGAACATTCTTCCAATCAATAAACTGAAGGGTAAAACTCTTCTTTTGTCCATTAACCAACTCTTCATAACTCTTCCCCAAAGCCAACAACTCAAATATCTTCTGATTGGTCGTATTCAAACCTTCATTGGGTATATTCTTTAGCTCATTAATGGCATTCTGAATGTTTACTTTCGAAAAAGGATACTCCTTTCCTCTAAACTCAAAAGCGTTCATTTTTTCTAATTGCTTGGCTAGTATATCTTCTAATAACACATTTGATTTTAAATCACCACGTTGTTTATCCACTTGCTCAGGAGATAGGTATTGGTAATTTAGTTTTCGCAACAACTTCAGGGCAGGAAGTTGGGAGTCTATGAATTCTGAGTATGACATTGGAATTTATTTTTATTAGTTCTTTCGTTTTCTAAAAGAAAACAGAAACACTACACAAGCAGCTAAAATCAAAAAATTAGGTTATTACACAACCATTGCACACTCCATTTAGTATTTTTCTTCATCATCCTAATTTTATACGCTTACTCTAGTGGCTCCAGTCAATAATTGCTGCATTAAGCCTTTTTTTTGTTGTTGGAGTTGTATTAATTGTTCTTCTAGTTTTATAATTTCATTATTAGCTTTGGTCAAAACACTTGCAATTTTCTTTTGCTCTTCAATCGTTGGCAATGGAATTTTTATGCTTTTGACAATACTTGAGTTTAAACTTTGTTGTTTTGTTCCCTGAGCAAATCGAAAAGCTATTTTTGCGCCATAATGACAGTAGAAGTGAAATAAAAACATTGTGTCAATTGCTTCATTTACAGGGAATGCCATACAGGATTGATTTGTAGTTGCTTCTTTACCTAAAATAGCACACCTACCTCTAGTTCCTGATGCTTCTAATCCTGTTATAGCAATGAAAAAAGTGCCTTTGGGATAGATTTTTAGGTTCGTTTTCTCTTGAGCTACCCTTGTGATTTTTTCAACTGTATCAGTAACAACATTATAATTGAGTTCTCCACTTGTTACCCACAGAATATCTCCTTGAAAATACTCTAGATATTTTCGGCTTGGAGTCATTCCCGTACTTAGTCTATCATACAAATCACCCAATTTTACCATTTCCCAATCTAATGAGAAATCATCGAGTTTACTTTTCTGAAATTTATGATTTTGGACAAACCCATCAAATCTTGTCTTACCAGTCAACAACTGCTGCATCAAGCCCTTCTTCAGGAGCTTCTTCTGCTCGATAAGCTGCGTTTTCTTTTCGATGGCTTTGTCCCATGTGGATAGGATTTGGGCTATCTTTTTTTGTTCTGGTAATGGGGGGAGAGGAATTCTAAATTTAAATAAATCTTTTAATGTAATACTTACTTGATTTGCATTCCCTCTAACAATTGTTTCTATATATCGTAAATAACGTTTAGTTTTAAATTGATTAAATAAAAATATTTGATTTATTTGTTTTTCTATTCCTCGTATAATCACTGCATTTTGATTCAAAAGGGAATCTGAATATTTTTCTTCTACTTTTATCACTTTGCCAACCATAGAATCGTATAATGGAGGTCTTGAGCCAACTGTAGTAAAAACCAAATCATTAGTATATAATTTCCACTTTTCAAAAGTTAAAGCTTTCCCTTCAGAGATATAAATAGGATTACTATCTTTAATAGAATTTGCATTCGTATCAGAAATTCTAATTACTCTAATACCATTTTCACAATAGTCCTTAGATTTAAAAGCATATCCTTTTGTATAAGTACTAAGGTTGCCCAAATTGTCTTCTCCCCAATTTTCAGGAATCCACCCCAACTTAGTTTTCTGATATCCTTGTCTAGTTTCCATTGTTATTCTCATTTTTAGCACGTTGAACAATATGTTGGATACGAGCCGTCACCTTTTTCCCAACTTGAGCAATTAAAGCATTGCCTTCCTCTTGAGAGACTGCTTCAGAATAACGTTTTATGATATTAGAGTCCTTCTGTCTTCCATCTATGAACACTTCATAATTATAATTTGAAAAATGCACCTTAATGGCTTCATTAATTGAAAAATTCTCATAGTCAGGCAATTTAAACCCCTTTAAGCGAATGCCTACTCGCACCTCCTGTATATCCAAGGTAGTAGGATTCACCTTTTTCATCAACTCCTCCTCAAAAGCTTCTTTGTTATCATAATCCGTTTGATCTACCCCATAAAAAGTTTCATGTTCTAAGAAAAAATGGTCAAAGTTGTCGTTCATTTTTTCAGCAAAGCGATGAAATAAAGGCTCAATAGAGCCCAACACACAATCTCGAATCAATTCTGCTGACATCTTTAATACAGGACTTTTGACGGCTTCTAATTCTTGTTTTAATAGAGCAACTTCCTTCTCCCAATCGTCTTGACGTTCCAAAGATTCACCCCGATAAGCTTTTAGGCGCAATTCCATGGCATTAAATGTTTCCTTGGCAATCAAATTGAGCAAAGGTACTTGATTCTTTAGCTTCGTATCCTGTGCAATGACCAAAGCATCTAAATACGTTGGTTTGTCCTCTCTAGGGATAATGGCAGGCGCCAATTCCGCTCGCATCAAAATTAGATTCATCAAAATACGTCCAATACGCCCATTCCCATCGTCAAAAGGATGAATGGTGACAAAACGGACATGAAAGGTGGTTGCAATTTGAACAGGGTGCAATTCTTTTTTTTCTTCTTCTATTCTTAACCACTCCACCAACTCCTGCATTTTAGGCTCAACGTCCTCTACACTTGTATAAGAATACTTCTTTGTTCCCCTTTCAACAAAATTGGGTTTGTTTTTATACTGCCCAGGTCGACCGTTCACTTGTATGAGATTTCCATTTGGATCCTGTGCATCTATATTGTAATTTTCTCCCATCATAGCAGCATGCAATTCTCTAATCAAGGTTGCATTGATCGCTCTATCCTCTCGAACAATATCTAATAAATAAAAGAGCACATCATTGTGCAATTTCATTTCTTCGTAGTGTCTTCCTAACTTATTTCCTGCATGATAACCGTGTACCAACAAAGTTGCTGTTTCGCTTATGGTTAAAGTATTCCCTTCCATTGCATTAGAATGATAATTCCAATCCAAACGGATTCTATACCACAGTTTGCTTTTTTGCTCTACTGATAATGGTGGCAATTGAGCAATTTCTTTTTGAATGGCGTTTATTTTTTCTATGTATTTTTTCCAATCCATTAGTCGATCAAGTTTAATTTGGGGTAGTCTTCTTCTTTTATTATCATCACAAATTGCTATTCAATTATTCTCCTCTTTGTTTTTTATCAGGTTATAACAACTCTGTATTAAGTACTTTTAATATTTTATGGGCTGTTTGATCTATTATTGATAAATGCTCTTCAGTAATAGATTCTTGATAAGTCAATCTTATAGATGAAGATTCATCTAAATTAAATTTCAACTCATAGTTTTCTTTATAAAAATGAATAGACCAAATATAATTAATCGTATTGTATCGTTTGGGATTTCCATATTGAAAGTACAGTAAATGCCACTCCACCACTACATCTATATTTCCATTACTGTTATAAACCTGTTCCTTGATTTCTTTTGAGGAAAAATCGATAACCTCTTGCTTGATTTCTTGGACAGCGACGATTTCCCTTCCATTTAAACTCACATTAAAACCATAGGTTTTGTATAGTTTGCATAGAGGGCTAAATTTACTTGCAATACGTTCTAGAACAGGAGGAATATTTAAATCAGCCGCTTCTATCACTAGTTCGATATGAGATAATAATTTTCGCTCCTCTTTTTCTTTCTTTTTAAGCAGCTTGCTTTTAAAGATATCAATTTCTTTAGCCCAATCTTCAGGCTCCTCCACAGCATTCCCCTTAGCACCCTCTATCGCCAACTCCATCGACTGAATCAAATTCCGTCCAACATACTCCACCAAAGGACGCATATCTTCTGCTGTACTATCATTTAATGCCAAATAATAGCTATCCCTACTTTTGAGTGGTACAATTGCAGGCATAAAGCCGTTTTGCATCAAAATCAAATTCATCAAGATACGCCCCATACGCCCATTTCCATCCCCAAAAGGATGAATAGCAATAAAGCGCTTGTGAAAGATACAAGCCACTACCAATGGGTGCAAAGTATATTTTTTCTTTTTATGACGGTTCAGTTCTTCTTGGTATAAATGATTATTCGTCCAATTGATCAGTTCAGACATCAAATCAGGTACTTGATCAGGTGCTGCAAAATCAATCCGTTCTCCAGTAGGGCTCAACAAATAATTAGGATGCTTCTTCCATTCACCAGGATTAATTTCCACATTCTTTTCGGTCAAGGATTCACTTTCTGCCAAGATCATTTTATGAAAATCCTTCATCAAGGTTTCAGTCAATTTCAAATCTTTGTGCACAATCGCTTCCAACTTCTTGAGTGCCTTGTCATGCCCTTGCATCTCAATGTGATCTCGCAAAGGTTTTCCCTTGGCAGTAATTCCATAATGAAGCAATTTTTGAGTTTCCTGTTTGGTCAAGGTGTTCCCCTCCATACTGTTGGAATTGAAGTTCCAGTCCAAACGCAACTTTTGCATAATTCGATTCATTCGATCCGCAGGAATAGGACGATAAGTATTTAATTCATCCCTCAAGGCATCCAAACGACCTATGATTTGCTCAATAGTTTCCAATTCCATTAATCTATCAAGTTTAACTCCTTCAAATAAGCATCCATTTCTTTTCGAACATCGGTCAATTCAGCTTCCAAATTTTTAATCTCCTTCTGGGTGGCAGCAATATCAACAGGAGCTTCTTCTTCGAAGGTATCTACATAACGAGGAATATTAAGATTAAAGTCGTTCTCCTCAATTTCGTCGTAAGTCGCTCGATAAGCAAACTTATCTACTAATACCACGCCTTCTCCTTCATTAATCGCCTTCCCTTCTTTGAATTGATTGTAAATAGCCACTACTTTTTGGACATGTTCTGTTCCCAATTCATTTTGGTTCTTACCTGCAATATATTCCTTACTTGCATCTACAAAGAGCACATCTGTATTCGTTTTTCCTTTATTGAATATCAAAATAGCTGCTGGAATACCTGTCCCAAAGAAAAGATTCTGAGGTAAACCAACAACCGCTTCTAAGTAATTGTTCTCAATCAATTGCTTACGAATTTTGCCTTCACTACTTCCTCTAAATAGTACACCATGCGGTACAATTACACCAACTTTACCTGTTCCATGATGCGCAGAGGCAATCATATGAGATATAAAAGCATAATCTCCCTTAGATTTAGGAGGCACGCCCATCGCAAAGCGGTTGAATATATCATTGGCAGCACTGTCAGCTCCCCACTTATCTAAACTAAAAGGAGGATTGGCAACGACAACATCAAAAGTTTTGAGCTTGTCTCCTTCGATGTGTTTAGGGTTTCGAATCGTATCTCCCCAAGCAGTATGTGCATCGTCCATATTGTGTAAGAACATATTCATTTTACACAATGCCCAAGTGTTGCGGTTACTCTCTTGAGCATAAAGCGCAAAATCTCTACTCTTTTTGCCCTCACTATCTTTGACTTCATCGGCCACCGTAATCAGTAAAGATCCAGAACCACAAGTTGGATCACAAATACGACTCCCTGCTTTGGGTTGCATTAACTTGGCCAACAATACAGATATATTGTGTGGGGTAAAGAATTCACCTCCCTTCTTACCAGAGCCAGAAGCGAAACGCTCAATCAAGAACATATAGGAGTCTCCAATAATATCAATACTACCAATTACAGAAGGACGGAAATCCAACTTAGAATCGTTAAAGTCGTTGATTAGATTTTTGAGGCGTTCGTTTTTACTCTTTTCATCACCAATCTTATTTGAGTTAAAATCGGCATTAAAAACACCTTCTAATTTTTGCTTGTTCTCATCCTCTATCTTGGCAACCATCTTATTAATACGCTCCCCCAAATCAGGTTGATCCATATTATTTACCAAATCATAAAAGCTACATCCTTCAGGAAGCTGATAAGGCTGGCGACTCATTTTACGCTTGATTAGTTCTTCGTTATCTCCATATTGTTCCTTCATTTGGTCATAAGTATCTCTCCACTTATCACTCAAATACTTTAAGAACATAAATTCCAAGATGTAATTCTTATAATCATCAGGATCTACAACCCCTCTAAAGGTATCACAGGCTTTCCATAAGGCGTTGTTAATTTCTGATTGTGTTGGTCTTTGGCTCATTGTGTATTTATATTATCTTTCTTTCTAATTTCGTTCTCTAATTCTCTTGATCTTTCCTTTTACCTCAAAATAGCAAGTTACGATATTTCATTACAGAACATTCTAAAATATTAAAAAGGTTTCATTCAAAATAATAAAATATGCTTATTTATTTATTTCCTAGATAAGGATTCATATTCTACACACTCTTCATAAAAACAAAAAGCTTCATAAGAACCAATTAGCAAGTACGAATAATACACGAACTAAGTTCTTATGAAGCTATCAATGTTATTGCTGATTACGTTCCCTTCAAGTTATTGCTTAATAATTTTTTGTGTTGCCATTTTAGAACCATTACTCACTGTAACAAAATAAACTCCAGACGGGAGGGCACTTAAATCTAAATCTGTAATTGGATCTACTGACTTTTTGGACAAAAGAACTCTTCCTAAATGGTCTATCACCAAGAAATCAAGCGATTCATTATCCTTTTTATCAATGTAAACTATTCCGTTTGTGGGATTAGGGTAAAAACGTATTTTCAAGTTCTCTTCTAGTTCAACTTGCTGAATAGTAGTAAAAAGAGAAATACTTTCATTTATTGTATGTATGCTCGTATTTGTAATAATCGGAGCATTAAAATCAAAATAAATTGCAGCTGTGTTTTCTAGTACTGTTCCATTAGCTAAAGAAGGCATTTGCTCTACTTCAAATTTGACAAAACCGTTAGAAGCTGGCTCATTAACATTACTATCAGGCAACATAATATTATTAAATGTCCATTCTAATACTCTAGGACCATACATTTTAAAACTATAGTTATGACTTGATGCTCCTGATTTTAGAGAAAAAATATCAAAATCTGTTGATAAGGTATCTCTTATAACTACTGTAAAAGCAGTGTCTGTTCCTGTATTTTGAAAACGAATAAGGTATTCTATTTTTTGATTTGGTAATATATCATGTGTTGGACCTACCCCAAGAGGAAAGCCTGTCTTATCATTAGGATCATAACTTCCTGTAACCAAACCACAATAGATGTCTACAACAGGATCTGCATCATCTAGAGGAAGAATATTAACTAAATTGGGAGTCCAATTGGCGCTATTGCCACATAACTCAATTGTTCCCGATGGCTGAGAATTTCCAGGATGTAATGGATGTTGATCAACCTCCATACGCCAAGTTTTACCATCCCCTAAATACACAAACATTGAAGTATCTCCACTAGCTAAAAAAACAGAATCTCTCAATATATATTGCCCATCAACAAATAATCTCACCTGAGAATAACAAGTCATATCAAAATCACTAATATTAGTAATGACAAAACTTATAGTATCATTATTACAAGTTGGGCGAATAACTAAATGGGAACCATCATAAGAAGTTAAGCAGGGGGTGATACTTGGTGGAGAAGGCCTAAAAGCAGTATCTAAGCTACACGTATCTACAGGATACAACTTTGCAGTCATACATAAAGTCTTGCTCAAAATAGCGTTTGCACTCAAAAGACAATTTAATGTAATATCTACGCACCTACCAGGTTGAAGAGTATCTAAATTTATTTTATATTTATTATCTCCTAAATCTGTGTACGCAAGAGAACCTGATTGTATTGTTAATAAACTATCTAGTTGAACAATAACGTAAGCACTATCAATACCTCCTGTCGCTGTAGACTCGTTACATACATGAATATAAATTAATTGATTAGAAAAACCTGGTCGTAAAAAGGGAGCATAAATAGAAACATTAGGAGTCGAACATGGAGCTGTTGATATAAATCCCAAAGAGGGATGCACTATTATGCTATCAGGGTTAGTTATTGTAAAATTTTGTATTAAAGGACACGTTGACAACCAATTTGTAGATGTGTCAATTGATATCGTATAGTTTCCAATAGGAAGGGAATCTACTGACCATATTCCATTATTATTTGTAGTAACTACTATATTTCCAGGATTAATAATAAGTGCTCTATTGGGTAAACCAATTTCGTTAATGTCTTGGATACAATCTTGGTTATAATCATGATATAATCTTCCTACTATTCCTTTTTGTATAAGTTTCTGTAGGTACATATTCCAGTTTCCAGTTAGAGTGCTCCTCTCTTCGTTAGGATCAAAATCTACTGCTCCATTAAACCCACCTATCAGATAAATATTATTAGAATTATCTAATGCAACAGAAGTCTCCATAAAAAAACGATTTGCTCCTATACTTTTCGCCCACAAAAAATTTCCTGCACTATTTAGCTTTTGTATAAACCTATCATAATTTCCTGTAGCTATTAAATTAGTAATCCCTACCCCTGGGTCAAAATCTGCAGTATCCTGAAATTGTCCCGTTATATAAATATTATTTAAATCATCTAATGCAATAGAAGTTCCTACATCATTCTTAGGTCCGCCCATATTTTTTGCCCATAAAAAATTACCATTACTATCTAATTTCTGAACAAAAACATCCCAATCACCTGTAGATATTAAATTATAAATACCAACACCAGGATCAAAATCTACGGTCTCCCTAAATAATCCCGAAGTATAAACACCCCCTATATTATCTACAGCTATAGAATATCCATAATCTGTCGTATTTCCCCCCATACTCCTTGCCCATAAAAAGTTACCTGCATTATCTAATTTTTGTATAAAAATATCTGTGCTTCCTACAGAACTTAAATTATAAACACCTCCATTGGGATCAAAATCTACGGTTCCCTGAAAATGTCCCGTTATGTAAACATTTCCTAAATCATCCAAAGTAATAGATTTACCTTCGTTTGTGCCAAGAAAACTCCCCATACTTTTTACCCATAAAAAATTACCATTACTATCTAATTTTTGAACAAAAGCAGGGTTACTTCCTGTTAAATTATAAACACCTCCATTGGGATCAAAATCTACGGTCCCATGAAAATGTCCCGTTATGTAAACATTTCCCAAATCATCTAATACCATAGAAATTGCTTCATCTGTATCTGCTCCTCCCATACTTTTTGCCCATAAAAAATTACCATTACTATCTAATTTCTGAACAAAAATATCCCAATTACCTGTAGATATTAAATTATGAACACCTCCATTCGGATCAAAGTCTACGGTATCTGAAAAATAACCTACTGTATAGACATTTCCCCAGTTATCCACAGCTATTGCGAGTCCTACCCCTCCATTAAAACTATTTGTCCCCCCCATGCTCTTCGCCCAAAGTAAATTCCTCTCTGCATCTAATTTTTGAACAAAAATACCATAACCATTTGGAGCTATCAGATTAGTAACCCCGTCTTTAGGATCAAAATCTACTGTTCCATCAAACTTTCCTGTAGTGTAGATATTCCCTACATCATCAATTGCCACTGAACACCCTTGGTCAACTCCCGCTGATCCTGTTTGATGCACCCATTTAAGAGCTACTTGCCCATTCATAGTCCCACCTCCTACTAACAAGAGGAAACATGTTTTTATCCAGTTTTTTATTTTTTTAATCATCTGCTTTTTCATATTAAGGTTTCAGTTTTCAATTATCAGTTTAATATCAAGTTCAATGGAATAAGATCTTTTACCACTATAAGGATTTCAAAAATAAGGATATACTATCTAAAATTATAGTGAATTAGAGGAAATTAATGGAGAAGAAACTCATGGTCGAAGAAGTATTTATGAACCCAAAGTAACTAGTAAAAGTTATCTTTATTTTTCCATTCATAAAAAAGCTTCATAAGAACCAATTAGCAAGTACGAATAATGCACGAACTAAGTTCTGTGTTTCATAACGCTTCTCGCAGCTACAACCTTGTTCTAGCCGCTTTATTTGTATCTTATTTATCAATATTATTCACACTTAAATAAGCATCAATCCAAGCCTCAAAGTCAGCATCCGTTTCTCTTTTTCCGTAGCCTCTTTGTACTTTTACAACCTTCTTATTTTCATCTAGAAAGATATAGGTAGGATACGCAAATACACCATACAAACTAGGAATAGATGCGCTATAAAGGTTGGGATGCTCAATAGACTTCTTTTTTAGAAACGGAAGTATTTCTTCAGCTTTTGATTGATAGGGATTTATTCCTATAATTGTTAAACCTTTATCCGCATATTTTTGATGCAATTGATTGAGTAAGGGCATTGACTGGATGCAAGGAAAACAGCCTTTGTACCAAAAATCTAACAAAATAAGTTTGCCTTCTATTTGGCTCAAATCTAAATTTTCTCCTGCATACGTTTGAGCTTGCCAATTAGGAGAGGTCGTTCCGAGTTTAATTTGAGTAGAATCTCGATTAGCCTCATGCTCTTGATCCGCTTCTATTCCATCTACATAAGTATAACCTCGTTCTCCGTAGATTTCGTGCATATTGGATAATGGAGGAATGTTCGTAGTCAAAAAATGAATTTCTTGATCTTTATATTCGTAAACACCATAATCTGCAAGTTCAAGATAAGTGGTCATTCTAAAAGGTAAACCATGCTTATTAAAGTAGATTTTCGTCAAATCATTCTCTACTCTAACCTCGCTAACACTTGGAGATGCTTGGTCGAAAAAACAAAGTACATCGGCATCAAGTAAAGTATCAACCTCTAACCATATCGAATCGGATTCCGATATTTTGCTTTTCATATAGTCTCTAAAAACTAGTGGATTAAAAACAGAGCGATCTGCCATTAGCCTATTTAAGGAAGTATTGAACCAACCTTCTACTATTTTTCTATCATGGTCAACATGATAATACTGATTCGTTTGTCCTAAATATAATTGAGAAAGATTCAAATGATGCTTATAGGTATGTACCTTGTAAAAGGTCGTATCTTTTAAATTTTGGTGTTCAAAAAAGCACCTTCCATGAAATTCTGAAGTATCTACATCAAAGAGAAACTTCATCTTTGTAGTAATATGATATGTTCCTGTTGTTATTGTTTTTATTTGTGCGTTTCTGGCTTCTAAGAATTCTATTGCCTTGCTTTGTCCTTGAATTATTAGAGTGTAACAACTTATTGTAATAATCAACAAAAATCTTAACATAGAGTGTCTATTTTAAAATTGGGAATATAGTGTTATTACTACATACACTAAGAAAAACCAACTAAATCTTTTGCCCTATTTTTGTACCTCAAAATTAAAGAAACACACGAAAAACTAACAATCAAGCACTAAAAATACACCGATTAAGTTCCTTAGAGCTACTAATTAGGATGGTGTTTTATGACGTTTCTTGCAGCTATGACTTTGTTGTAGCCGATTTTTGTTGGATTATAGTAACACAAATTTACGATTTTTACGTTAATTTTGTGTCTCGTTTTTTTTGAACCATCGTATATTTATAGAGGTATGGTTTTGCACACAAGTTGCCGTTAACTATAACAAAGACACATTCTAACTATCAAACAAATAAAAATGAGATTATACATACTTTTATTTCTAATCACTCAAATTGCGCTGACATCATGCAACGGGCAAACTTCAAATAAGAAAAAAATCACTGACAAGTTTATCAATGGGGAATCAGTATCTAAACTTGGTAACAATATAATGGTCATTTATCAAGACAGTAAGAATGTTTATTGGTTTGGAAGTTGGGAAACAGGAGTTTATAAATATGATGGAAAAGAATTGACCAATTACACAACAAAGCACGGTTTGCCAAACAATAGAATTGATGAAATAAAAGAAGATGAATTTGGTAACATATACTTCACTAGTTGCCACCCAACTTCTACGGTAGTTAAATTTGATGGAAATAATTTTACGACATTATCACCAATACCTAGTAACGACTGGCAACTTCAACCCACAGATATATGGTTTAAACACGCTTATCGAAATGAGAAGGTATATCGATATGACGGAAGTGCCTTATACGAACTGGAATTGCCCAAACCACCTAATCTACCCAATCCTTTTGAAATCTACAGTATTTATAAAGACAGGAAAGGAAATATTTGGTTTGGTACCAATCCTGTCGGTGTATGCCGATACAATGGAAAATCGTTTGAATGGATTACAGAAGAAGACATAACAGAATTTCGCAATGAAGGTGCAAACGGAGTACGGTCCATTGCAGAAGACAAAAATGGTGACTTTTGGTTTAACACTGAATATCGATATGGTATTTATGATAGTACAACATTAAAAAGCAATCAATTTTACACAAGGTATCAAAGTATAGGTGGTTTAGATGGGAAGAAAGACAGCAATTTAGACGAGTATCTATCAACCGTAAAAGATAACAACAATAATTTGTGGTTTGTGACCTATCTTGATGGTGTATGGAAATATGATGGAACAAAAGTTACACATTATGCCATTCAAGACAAATCGAAACAGATTGCTTTATTCAAAATATACAAAGACAACAAAGGTGATCTTTGGCTTGGCTCTCACCAAAACGGAGTATATAAATTCAATGGAATAACATTTGAAAAATTCACAAAATAACCAATAAAAAAACTATAGTTAATAGACATGATCACGAATGAAATGGTATGCCTACAAAAACATCTTTTCTGATTGACTTCGTCAAATGCTCTACTTCATAGCGTACAGCTATGAGTTTACACTTTTCTTTGTCCTTCAAAAAAACATTGATTTTTCAACTATATAACTCTATTCATGATCATGTCTAATAATGTTTATAATGTCCGTTAAAATGAAGTTAAAAATAAACTTTTTTTCAGCAGACTCCTTGAAAAAAACTAAACAAAACCCAATAATAATCCAAATCCAACAACAACCATTAGCACTCCAAAAATGCTGTTGAATATCGTTTTATTAATCATTAATTTTTCTAAAAATTTATCAAACCCAAATCCAACACCAACTAATATGCCCCCCAAAGGGAGGCTATACCCAATGGCAAATACGAAGAGCGTCAACCAACTCCATACAATACTTCCTTGCAAAAAAGATGTTCCTAAAATGATAGGAAAAATAGGGCTACAACTAGCAGAACAAGCAGTAGCGAAACCTCCCAAGGCTAAACCAAAAAGAAATCCTTTATTAGCTAATGCATTAAGCTTTGTGCTTAACGAATCCCCTAACTTTAGTTTTAAAGGAAACATATCGAGGCTTATTAGCCCAAAACAAACGACTAATAAACCTGCAATTATCTTCCAGTACTCCCCCACCGTAGCACCTAACGACTGACTCACAAAGCCTGTTAATGCTCCAAGCAAAGATAAAGAGATAACATTACCCAAAAAAAAGGATACTCCTGTTTTGAAATGAGATTTATTATCCATCCTTTGAGCACCTGTACCTGCGTAGCCTGTTACTGCTGCAACTACTCCAATGTTACAGCATGAGCCGACCGCAGCAATAAGCCCTAAGAAAAAGACGGCAACAAAAAAAAGTGGTGAATTCAGTTGACTTTCAATAATCCCACCTGACCATTGTTGAATACTTTCTAACATCCTAATTGTTATTTTTTGTAGCACACTTTGCTTTTTGTGCAGGTGTACAAGATGATGATGGTTTACAGTTTTTAGAGGAAGCACAAGATGCTGGAGGGGTTATTGCCGCCATATAAGCTTTATACAACTTCATGGAACTTGCAGATTCACTATTTACAATAGAAAGCGTTCCTAGTCTACCAAGTACAACAATTGAAGGAGTTGTTTCTACACCTATCGTTGCTATAAAACTATTGTAATACTTAAGGGAAGGAAATAACTCAAAATATTCTGCTGAGCCATCTGTTTCATTCAGATCTTCTACAATAGCCAAAACTTTGGAAGACAACGCTTCGTTTGCTTCTTTTTCATCCCCTTTTATGAAAACATAAGCAACTTCTTTATCTGTTTTCATCCATTCAAAATCTTCGATTGATGGTGGCATAGCTCCCATATCATTAGCACTCGTAGCAGTTCTAAATGCGGACGAAATTGCAAAAACAAAAGCCAAACCTAAAACAAAGAAACCAATGCTTTTTTTTACCCTCACTTTTTTAGTTTCCGTAGAAGGGCAACAATTGGTAGTATTATTTTGATTGGGTGAACAACAATTTGAATTTTCCATATTATTTAAGATTAGTAGTTCGTTGATTACTCCATGAACAGCTCTTTTCTACTACTAGTGCAAGCCTACTCAGCTATCACCTAGCTATCTTTGGTGCTACTACGTAATAGTTCAGACTTAGCTGCATGATTTCGACGAACTAGTGTTAAGGTATAATGTTTTTACAGTTCCCTTATAGACGGGATTTAAATAAAAAGATGCAAAAAGGAGAGTTTAGATGCTATTGTTAACAACCACAGCAATTAGGAGATTTAATATTGGTATTTGTAGTACTTCCTATTCCATCTTTAATCGCTTTTTTTATTTGATAAAATGCTCTTTGAATTTTCGCTAATGGTGAAGCTATATTCATTCGCATAAATTGACTTCCATTGCTACCAAACCAAGTCCCTGGGGTTAATGCTAATTTTGCAGAATGAATCATCAATTGATTCAACTCATCTGGTGCTAAATTCAAGGCACTAAAATCCAACCATATTTGGTAAGTGCCATCTGGACGTATGAGCTTTACTTCTGAAAGTTCATTTCTCAAATATCCTTCTACCCAATTCACTGTTTCTTCTATGTACGAAATTGTTTTCTCTAACCATTCTTCACCTTTGGTATAAGCTGCCAAAGTAGCATAAGAAGATAGAGCATTTCCATGATCAAGATACAAAGAGCCGATGGTGTTTTTTACTTGCTTGTATGTGGCCATATCTGGCACATAGAGGTAGCCATTAGAGATACTTTGCATTCCGAACGTTTTAGAGGGAGCTCCTATTACTGCAATGTGTTGCGAATTATCAGCAAAGGAAGCTATGCTGTTAAAACTGGAATAGGAATAGATAATATCAGAGTGAATTTCATCACTGATGATTCTTACCTTGTATTTATTGGCTAAGGTAACCAATTGTTGCAACTCTCTTTTTTTCCAAGCACGACCAACAGGATTATGTGGATTACAAAGTAGTATGATTTTTACATCTAATCTTTTTAGTTTTTGCTCTAAGTCCTCAAAATCCATCTCGTAATGACCATTTCGTAACTGTAATGGATTTTCTACTACCGTTCGATTGGCTGATCGAATAACTTTGAAAAATTGATGATAAACAGGAGTTTGCACCAATACCCCTTCTCCCTCTTTAGACAACTCTCTAATCAGTAGACTTATTCCTGTCAAGACACTGGTAACCTCTATAAATGACTGACTTTCTAATTTTAAATTGTGGCGTTTCACATTCCAATTCACCAAAGCATCAAACACTTTGGTCGTGTTGAATTCATAAGCAAAGTTGCCTCTATTAACCAAACGTTGCAATTCTTGCGTGATCGGTTCAGCTACTTTGAAATCCATATCTGCAATCCACAAAGGCATCAAGTCCGTTCTACCAAACATAGATTTTAGATAATTGGGATTGCTTTTAGCAAAATTATTGCCGAGTGATTGAGGTTGGTTCTGAGTTGTTGGAGGGCAACAAGTTTCTTCTGAATTGGCTTTGGTAGAAGGTGTGCAGCAGTTTGAATTATTTGAATTTTCCATTTTTATCTTTTTCTTTAAATTTTACATTATAAGTAAGTAGGCATAAAAAATTATAGGTAAAAAATAGCCTTATTTTTAGTGCTAATTGATGAACGCAGTGACCACGTAGTAGCAACTGCGAGAGCTTGGTACAGTATACCAAAGGTATAACCAAACAGTGCGGTTTTACCTACAGTGCTACTGCGTGGTTTATAGAATTTTTCTGAACGATTACTTAAACACGTAAGTAATCGTTCAGAAAAAAGTACACTCTCATATATTTTTTTCTGACCAATTACTTAAGTTAGTAGGAAACCACGCCTTATTATCTATTATTTTTCAGCATAAACACCAATACTAATAATGGCATTGGTTCCTTTTTTAAATGCTTCCAACTCTTCTTTTGTAGCATATTGAAGTGCTATTTCATCAGGCAATTCAATTTCTCGCTCCTTCGTTACTTTAATGTTTTTAAAGCCTGCCCTTTTAATCGCCTCTAAATAATCCTCTTTTTGCATAGCACCAGCAATACAACCTGCATACATCTCTGAAGCCTCTAGTATGCCTTTGGGTAAATCTCCTCTCAACACAATATCCGACATACTAAAGTGCCCATTAGGTTTTAAAACCTTGTAAACCTCGGAGTACGCTTTGTATTTATCAGGTACTAAATTCAACACGCAATTGCTAACAGCTACGTCAATCGAATTTTCCGCAATCGGCAAATCTTCAATTTCACCTAAAACAAATTCTACATTTTGATAACCCAGTTTTTCATTATTTTTATTGGCTTGGGCAATCATTGCTTCCGTCATATCAACTCCAATAACATACCCTTTTTCGCCTACCAAACTACGAGCAACAAAAACATCATTCCCTGCACCAGAACCAAGGTCAAGCACTGTATCTCCTTCTTTAATTTTAGCATCTTTAGTTGGAATTCCACAACCCAACGCATAGTCCGCCTCTTCGGTGTATCCTTCAATAGATTCATAACTTTCGCTAAGTGACCAGTTCTGATCAGAGGTACTACAAGTTGGACCACAGCCACAACCAACACCTGCCTTTAGGACTTCTGTATACGTTTTTTTAACTGCATCTTTAATTTCTTTTGACATGACATTTATTTTTTAAGTGATTAATATTACGTTCACCCTATAGACGCCCTATCAAAAAAAAGACGCAAAAAGTTAATCACAGTTTATTTTACAATTATTCGACTTACCTTCCTCGCAATTATTTTGTTTATAATACAATATATCTCCATAGACATCTGTGGTAATGGTACAGCATTGATATAAAGTTGATTTCAGCATTTCCCGACCTCGTTGTACACGTGACTTAGCACCTGAATACGATATGTTTAATCTCTTGGCAATTTCTTTTTGTGGGACTTTTTCAATATCAGCTAAAATTAAAGCTTCCTTATATTTGTCAGGCAGCGTATCAATTAAGGGATGTAGGCATTCTGCTAGCTCTGAGGTGAGCGTTTCCTTTTTAGTCTCTGGTATTTCAATTTCCTCCCAGCCATCGTGCTTTACTTTTCTAAAGTGTGAAATAATTTCATTTCTTGCTATTTGATAGATCCAAGAGACTAATTTATTATTATCCTTCAACGTATCAATTTTAGTAAAAACTTTCAAGAAGACATCTTGAACGATATCATTTGTTAAATCCTTGTCTTTTACTTTGCCCAAAACAAAATTCGTTAATCGGGCATTGATTTTATTCCAAGCAATAAGAGTATTCATATTTTGTTACATGTTTTGTAGGTTAAATAAATGCAAAAGAGTACCATGTTATAGACGAAAACATGAAAAAAAGACGCAAAAGACAGTATTAAGAACCTATATTTTACTTGCTATTGATCTATCTAAATACGAAAATACATTGCAATCCTAGCCAAAATCGCCAGTACAAAGTTTTCATTTACAATTACCAATACAACGGTATTGCGCTAACTATTGGCAAAAATCGCTTTCTTATTTTTATCCCTATATTTTCTATAAGTATTTCATCAACTCTTGCCAAATAACCAATTATTTTAACCAAATAATCAATAGGCATTATAAATACATATTATTTATTTTAACTTGGTGTTTTCATTTTTTTTATTGCCATTTTCTTTGGCTACTTGATAAAAATAAATATTATGAAACCGTTATTTATAAGCTTACTGATATGGCTTGTTCAGTATTCGTTTGCAGCCCCAAAATCTAATCATGTGACGTTTATAGACTCACTTCCAATCTGTTCCAAGTCAAATAAGATCGTAAAAATAAATGCTAATTTATTTAGGAATAAACCACAAGAATTAGTCGATTTTGTGATTGACAAAACCGAATATCGATTTATCTCTTTTATTCATTTAAATAAAGACGATAAAACGGATATTGTAGCTTATACACCCAGCGCAACAGGAACCAGCAATGAACAGTTGTATACTTTCTTTATCAACTGTGATGATAATAATTATATACCTGTCCTTTCAGAGTATGGAAGAGAATATTACATAAAAAAAGAACATACTAATACCCTTCATTATCACGATGTAGTGCTAGAGTCTTGGATTCCTATGAGTGATTCTACGGGTATTTGGGCAGATAAGTCTTTTCGGATTTATGCTTATAATAATACACATACCTTTAGAGCAATCCAAACGAATACTATTTTTGAGAACAAGGATATCTATGTTGAGGAGACATCCAATACGTATATGCAACCAACTTCCTCCCAAAGGGCTTTGATCAAACCTGGTTTCATAAAAATAAATGAACAATCAAATTCAATTGAAATTGAGCTAAAAAATCAGAAAAAATTAATCTTAGCATCCGTAAATCATAACGAAGTCGAAGAAGGCACTAGTCACTGTAAGTTCATTCAATACTATCCAAAAGTGAATTATGTTCTTTTTTTAAAAGAATATTGGGAAGATGAAGAATATCTTTTGATATCCTTAAAAGATGGAACAATTACAAAACTGCAAAGTCGACCTGTTTTTTCTAAAAATCAAGAGAAGTTTTGTCTTATCGAAAAGACTCAAACCTCAGGAAACAAACTTCTTTTGTATACTATCGAAAATGAAAAAATATCCTCCCCTTTTGTTATTGATATTAACACTATAACTAGTTCTTGGAAAAAAGACAAATCAATCCAATTCTTTATAGAAGATATCGCTTGGATTGAAACATTAGGGATTCGTTGCTTTCAAGCAATTAATAATAAAGATGATGTTATCATTTGGATAAAAAGAACATTCTAATCTTTTTAAACCATAAAATGTAAGGAGAATTCTAATAAAAAAAGCCCTAACTAAAATTTAGTTAGAGCCTTTTTTATGCTTCTAAGTCACTTAAGACTATTCTATTCTTATTTTTTCAGTAAATGCATTGGTACCATTACTTACTCGTATTAAATAGACTCCTGATGGATAACGATCCGTAGCCAATCTCAATTCGTGATAATTGCTAGATTGTATTTCTTTGGTATAAGATTCTACAACTTGTCCTAAAGTTGTCAGTACTTCTATCTTGTAATTATCGTCTTTCTCTACTTGGATATAAACAGTATTGCTTCCTTGGTGCAATAGCGTTGGGAATAACTTCTGAACTAAAGTTTCCTCTACTCTTAAAGCTCGAATTTGAGTATAAGTCGATGTGCCATCAAAGTCTACTTGCTTCAAGCGGAAGTAGTGTACTCCTGAAACTAAGCGAGGTACTTCGTAAGTATAAAACTGTTGCATTGAAGTAGTTCCTGCACCATCTACATAACCTATTTGCTCAAATACAGGTGTTCCTGTCGTTGGTAATGCATGTTCTACTTCATAACCAGCATTATTCAATTCATTTTCGGTTGCCCAACTTAAGACACCAATGTTTTTGTCTTTCAATTTTGCATCGAAGTATAACAACTCTACTGGCAAATCGACAACCAATGCTTGATAATCCTCTACCTCTCCATTCGTTCTTCCTCCAGCAAAATCTCCTACTGCAAATGCATCATCGTCCGCTCTCAATCGAATATTCACGGTTTCGGTCCCATTGTATGTTCCAGGTACCGTTACTGCAATCGTTGTTGTTGTTGGGCTCGCTGTTGCTACGTTTCCTGTATAAAAATCGTCATACGCTCCATTGTTATCCCAATCAATCCATAGACCATAGAATACATTATCTGCAACCGTAGAATTAACAGTTATATCCAAGTTAAATACTTGATTAGCGACCACAGCAGTAGGAAATTCTCCAGGACCTGCACCAATTGTTATCCCATCATCAAAGTTATCTAATACTAAGCTTCCTGTTTCAAAATCTGTATTTGATCCCAACCAAACATCGGTACCACCGTCTAATACGTTATCTCCGTTACCATCTCTTATAGCTCTATGCCATGCCACACCATAAACTCCAGTTTCGCTATAATCCTTGTTCACATCCAAAATTGTAATATAAACAGTTGCTGTGTCACATACTTGAGGGCTTCCATTGTCACATACACTGTATACAAATTCATCGTTACCAACAAAATTAGGATCAGTTGGCGTGTAAGTGTATGTTCCATCTGGATTCAAGGTCAAACTACCATTGGTCGGACCTGTCACTAATGACACTCCACCGACTTGATTATCTCCCTCTACATCCGTATCGTTTGCCAAAACATTATCATTTAAAGTTGCTCCTTTGTCTACAAACTCTTCGTCATCTATTGCATTGGTACTATTATACACCCTTGGCAAAACATTAATGGTTACCGTTGTTTGTTCGCAAGTAATTGGTGTCCCATCATCACAAGCCGTGTAAATATATTCTACCACACCTATGAATCCAGCAACAGGATCAAAAGTATAGGTACCGTTGGCATTTTGAGTCAAGGTTCCTGCATTTACAACTGGGTTCCCTTTTTGATCAACGCCACCAATTGTTGTTGGCGTACTTAGAGCTACTGTTGCATCTACGGTTCCATCACCATCTGTATCTGTTTGAATGTTTCCTGTTACCAAAATATTATCACCATCTGGGTCATTGTCATTTGCTAACACTTGACCATTTACCACTACATCATCGTATGTTGTATTGACATCTGGTGCTAAAGCCAATTCTCCATTATCTGTCGTTGGAGCAGGTTCTACATCGATGGTTACAGCTGCTTCACCACAAATTTGAGGAGTAGCATTATCACATGCTTGATAATGGTAAGTTACTTCTCCAACAAAGCCTGTTGTTGGGACAAAAGTATACGTACCATCGGCATTTTGAGTCAAGGTTCCTGCGTTTGCAGTTGGAGTACCATCTTCATTCACACCACCAACCGTTACTCCTGTTCCTAAACCAGCACCTGTTTCAGGGATGCCATCTCCATCTGTATCGATTTCAATGTTTCCAGTCACTCCTTGCACATTTCCTTCTTGATCATAATCATTCGTCAAGACATTACCTGTAACCGTTACATTTAATGGTGTCGAATTAACATCGTTAACAACATAAGTTGTATTGCCCTCTCTCCAATCACGCTCAACTGTAATCTCATTTTTAGCATCTGGATGAGCATTCGGATTCAATCCTGTATTAGTTGCATTGGTACTTGCTGTATTGTTATCATAACCATCCAACAAACCATCACCATCCGCGTCAGTTGTACCACCTGATAAGCCTGTATTGGCATTTGGACTATCGGTACCATTTACAACATCATCACCATTTGTATCATGCCCTTCAATAGCATCCGCGATACCATCGTTGTCGGTATCCAAATCTAGATAATCTGGATTATCTGCTGCGCCATCTTGATTATTTGGTATAATACCTGAATCCGATCCACCAAAATTAGCATCGTCATTATCATAAGCATCGTCTATTCCATCTCCATCCGCATCGTTATTATCGGGTGCGATGTAAGCACTAGTTGCTTGTCCTTCTGTATTATCAACAATACCATCGTTGTCTGCATCTATATCCAAGAAGTTATAATTGTTATCACCATCTTGGTTGTCATTTGGATAGCTATTCGGTGCACCGTCGCCATCCGTATCAGCTCCTGTTCGAGTAGTCGCATTGGCACTATTCGCTCCGTTTGTATCTGTTCCTGCTGCCAATGCATTCGTTGGATCACCATCTACTACATCATTAAAGCCATCTCCATCCGCATCCACATAAGCATCTTCTTGACCATCTCTATTCGCATCCATTCCACCTGCTTCTTCGATATCCAAAATACCATCGTTGTCGGCATCCAAATCCAAATGATTGTATACATTATCACCATCCAAATCACCGTTAGGCATACTGTTTGGTTTCCCATCACCATTGGTATCTGCCCCTGTTAATAACAAGGCATCTGATGTATTCGCTCCATTCGTATCCGTTCCTGCCGCTAAAGCATTTGTTGGATCGCCATCTACTACATCGTTAAAACCATCTCCATCCGCATCAGCATAATTATCTGCACGTCCATCACCATTTGCATCCGTTCCACCTACTTCCACTACATCTGGAATCCCGTCGTTATCTGCATCTAAATCTAATTGATCCAAAACACCATCTCCATCCGTATCACCTTCTGGATAGCTATTTGGCGCACCATCACCATTGGTATCTTCACCTGTCAACTGCAAGGCATCCGATGTATTCGCCCCATTCGTATCTGTTCCTGCTGCCAACGCATTGGTTGGGTCACCATCTACTACATCGTTAAAACCATCTCCATCCGCATCAGCATAATTATCCGCACGTCCATCGCCATTTACATCCGTTCCTCCTGCTTCCACTACATCTGGAATGCCATCGTTATCTGCATCTAAGTCTAAGTAATCTAGAACACCATCTCTATCCGCATCCCCTTCTGGATAACTATTCGGCGCACCATCGCCATTCGTGTCTGTTCCCGTCAATTGCAAGGCATCCGATGTATTCGCTCCATTCGTATCTGTTCCTACTGCTAAAGCATTTGTTGGGTCGCCATCTACCACATCGTTAAAACCATCGCCATCCGCATCAGCATAATTATCCGCACGTCCATCGCCATTTACATCCGTTCCTCCTGCTTCTACTACATCTGGAATGCCATCGTTATCTGCATCTAAATCTAATTGATCTAAAACACCATCGCCATCTGTATCGCCTTCTGGATAGCTATTCGGCGCACCATCGCCATTCGTATCTGTTGCTGTCAATTGCAAGGCATCCGATGTATTCGCCCCATTCGTATCTGTTCCTGCTGCCAATGCATTCGTTGGGTCACCATCTACCACATCGTTAAAACCATCTCCATCCCCATCAGCATAATTATCCGCACGTCCATCTCCATTTGCATCCGTTCCTCCTGCTTCCACTACATCTGGAATGCCATCGTTATCTGCGTCTAAATCTAATTGATCTAACACTCCATCACCGTCTATGTCTCCTTCTGGATAGCTATTCGGCGCACCATCGCCATTCGTATCTGTTCCTGTCAATTGTAAGGCATCCGATGTATTCGCTCCATTCGTATCTGTTCCTGCCGCTAAAGCATTTGTTGGATCGCCATCTACTACATCGTTAAAACCATCGCCATCCGCATCAGCATAATTATCCGCACGTCCATCGCCATTTACATCCGTTCCACCTACTTCCACTACATCTGGAATGCCATCGTTATCTGCGTCTAAGTCTAGATAATCTAAAACACCATCTCCATCCGTATCACCTTCTGGATAGCTATTCGGAGCACCGTCACCATTGGTATCTGCACCTGTTACTATCAGTGCATCTGATGTATTCGCTCCATTCGTATCTATTCCTGCTGCCAATGCATTCGTTGGGTCACCATCTACTACATCGTTAAAACCATCTCCATCCGCATCAGCATAATTATCCGCACGTCCATCGCCATTTACATCCGTTCCTCCTGCTTCCACTACATCTGGAATGCCATCGTTATCTGCATCTAAGTCTAGATAATCTAAAATGCCATCACCATCTGTATCATTCGCTGGATAACTATCAGGAAGACCGTCATTATTACCATCGGCACCTGTTAGTACCAGTGCATTAGATGTATTTTCTGCTGTACCATTATTCCCTACATCACCATCTACTACATCGTTAAAACCATCGTTATCTTCGTCTGTGTAATTATCGGCACGTCCATCGCCATTCGCATCTGTTCCACCTGCCTCTACGATATCTGGAATGCCATCATTATCCGCATCTAAATCTAAGAAGTTAGGAATGCCATCACCATCTGTATCGAAAACTGGCAGCGGATTTGCGTCATAAATATCCGCTAATCCATTTGGAATAACTCCTGCTGTGTAGGTAAACCCTCGACATTCTGGTGTTGTAATATTATAAACCGCATTATTTCTTCCTGTAATGGTATAAGCTGTTGTACCATTTTGGTTTAATCCCATTGAGAAGCTACCTGTAGAAGGATTAAAGTTAGTTGTTACGATTCTTATTTCATTTGTTCCTTCGTGTAACTGAAGCTGCGTTGTAATAGTTCCTGTTCCTGAGAAAAATGGATTATTAACATACTCTAAAATAAACACTCTGTTTGGAGCAGTACCATTGGTTCCATGACGTACTGTTCCTCCGTTCTGAGGTTCAGGGTCTGACCAGTTCATTGCAATAGTATTGGTGTATGTAGCATCTGGAAATGTTTGAGGAACCCAAGGAGAAGCGGGTGCAATTGCATCAAAACTAACCCAAGCATTCATATTAACACGTAAATTACCCGCAAACGGAACTCCAAAATATTCAAAAGCAAATGGCAAAGCAATATCTTGACTACCATCTCCAGTTAACGTTAAGGTCGTTGGACTTGTGATCGTTAGAGGGGTAGCACTACAACTATTTTCTGAATATCCTCCTGGAATTCTTTGATCAACAACATTATCAATAACTCCATCTCCATCAGTATCAACACCGCCAGCTTCTATAATATCTGCTATACCATCATTATCCGCATCTAAATCCAAATGGTTGGGCACGCCATCACCATCGGTGTCCATTGAGGCACACACACCATTAGCATTCAAAACACAATAATCAGGATCTCTGTAATTAATAATACCATCGCCGTCATCATCTAATCCAGGATCTGTTCCACCTACACAAGTAAAATCAGTTGCTCCCAAACCACAAATTTCTACAACATCTGGAATACCATCGTTATCATCATCAATATCACAACTGGCACTTAAACCATCGTTGTCTCTATCATCTATTTCTTGTAAAACCAAACTAGTAATTACTCTTCCTGATGCTCCAGCAAGAGCACCATTAGGCGTACCAGCGTTAGGAGCTTGTAACATACGACCTTCTCTTCCTCCATTATTAACCACCACTACATTGGCAGGCAAGGTTGGTAAGTTATGCCACAAAATACCACCACCGCCACCGCCACCAGGACCGTGTGCATCATCTCCACGATAATCAATATCTTGACCATCTCCACCATGAACATCTACTGTTAAAGCAGATGCTCCAATTGTTTGCAAATCCAAACAAACACTTCCTCCAGCGCCACCACCAGAACCACCGTCAATTGCCCCATTGGCACTAACAGGAACCGTTCCTCCGATTGCTCTAATCGTAAAACCGTTACCATTTAAATGACTAGCACGAATAATTACAATTCCTCCTCCTTCTGTATTATTAGAAGCGAAACCATTATTAGAATCTCCTGATCCTCCTGTTCCACCTAAAAACAAACGGTTAAAAGAAGGTCCTATAGGCATGGCGTGTCCACCAACACCTCCTGTTGCAAATTGGTTAGGTCCAGCAGCTAAAGTATTTCCACAGCCTTGCCACTGCTCTCCACCACGACCACCAGCACCGCCATTTCCACCACCACCGCCACCGGCATTGTGGATATTGGCACCTCCTCCAGCATTAGCCCATGCCCCTCGACCTCTTGCAAAATTGGCATTTGTAATAGCAATTCCTTCTCCTTTGTCTGCCCCATCAGGGCTAGTATTGTTAAAAGAATAGTCTGTTGCCAAACAGTTGGATGCTGAACTAGGTGTTGTGATCCCTCTAAAACCAAGTTGAGAAGCATCAATATCTGCTGCCAAATCAACCGTATTGGTCGCATATACTGCAATCACTCCTCCAGTAGTACCATTCCATGCTTGACCAGTTAAGTTTCCATTGATGGTGACATTATCATAACTAGGTACTCTAACTAACTGAACCAACCCTGCAGGATCGTAAGTATTGTTAAAACTACCTGTTACAATTGTATTGGCACCTACATTCACATCAATAATTGTAAAAAACTCGTACAACCCCGCACTGTTGTAATTGGTAATAGAGCCAAATGCAGCCGTATTGGTTAAATCTACATCTGCTCCTTTCATTTGAATAATAAGTGCTTTGTCTCCTGGTGAAAATAACGAAGCATCTCCTACTGTGATAGAGCTTTCACAAGGTGCTACGTTGACACTTGTTACATTGGTATAGCTATTTACTACACCTGAAATTGTCGTTTGACTGTCCGCTTTAAAAGGAAGATGGGACGAAATCAATACCACTAGTAATAATCGGATAAAGGTTATCTGATAAGCGTGTATTTTTCTCTTCATAATTACGTGCATTCAATTTTATAAAATAATTAATATTATTAAATTTAAATTATGTGCGGTTTGACATTTTCATGCCTTAATTTTTTTGCAATAGATAAATTTGGATTGCAATTTGGAAGAGTTTTACATTAAAAGGAATATTGGGAATATTACGATTTAACCATAGAAGATTTTAATATAGTTAGAATGTTCGAGGGAAGGCATTGTATATCTTACAAAGATATTACTATTTTAATGTTCTACATATTGTAATCGAGTTGCAATATACATTTTTTTATGACAAATACAAGGGCACATTCTTGCCATTGTGATTTATTTTTTTGCCATAATTACTCCCACTCCATTAAATGTATAAAAACTCGCCATTGTTACCAGTAATCAATTAAAATTGACAGATTTTTATAAAGTAGTATATAAAGAAATTATTAAAGTGGTTCAAAATACATTTTTATTTACAAACAGCCATTCTTCCAAATACTTTCTACTCACTTTGCCACTAAAAAACTTATGCTCAATCAAATGCCAGCTCTCTGTCATAAAAACATCCTTTTTTAACATTTATTTCTCAATATCTTTTTTTCTTGAAAATGAATCTATACATTTAGACATTGATAGAAGTCCCCAAATGAGTGAATTAGCTCACACGAAATAGATTTATGCACCAACAAACTGCCATACTCATCTTTACCAGAACCTCTGGTGCCGAAGCCAAACACAAGCTTTCGGGAGATCGGTTATCTTATGGAACCAACCAAAAGATATGTGCAGAATTGATTGCAAAAACTCGTCGTGCGGCTCAACAAACTAGCTTTTCAGTTATTGAAATCAACTCCAATCAACAAGTTGGGGACAACTTAGGAGAACGTTTAAGCAATTCTGTTGCTACTGTTTTTCAAGCAGGTTTTAACCAAGTACTGGTTATAGGAACAGACACACCAGATATCTCTAGTAGATTGCTGCAAAATGCGGCACAACAAATTAGCACGACACAAGCTACATTAGGTGCCTCAAACGATGGCGGTGTTTACCTAATTGGTTTTCATCGGGCGCAGTTTGACAAAACTATATTTGCCAATCTTGAATGGGAATCGGAGGCTATCTTTGAGCACCTAAAAAACTATTTTTTGAATCGAGATGCAACGATCTATTCGACTCAAAAACTACAAGACATTGACTCGTTTTACGACTTAATGCAGTTCTTAAAATCAGGTACCAACTATAACTTTAATTTTCGATTAAAGCAACTGATTAATAGTTCTCATACTTTCTTGCCCTGTTTTCAGAATCGCTTACAAGGTGCTATCAATTATTACATCTATCACTACAATCGTCCTCCGCCCTTCCATGTCTAACGGACATACATTCTCTTTCATTTTCATTGTTATAAGATAGATCCCCCTCTTTCTGAAAAAAAAATTAATGCTAAGTATTGGTATACCATCTCCAACTACTTGGTTATTACCATTCTATTACTATTACTAAAAATTAAGTTTATGAGACAGGGATTTCTTCTGGGATTTCTATTGGTATTACTTTCTTTAAACAGTATAGCACAACAGACTGTCAAGGGCAAAGTAATTGATCAAGAATCACAAGAACCTTTAATTGGAGCTTTGGTTTACGAAAAAAACTCAAGCAACAACAACACCGTCACCTCCGAAACAGGAGCGTTTGAACTAACCCTCAGCACAGATACGGCCACTTTAATCATCTCCTACATTGGAATGGTTACCAAAGAGGTAAAAACAGAAGGCAACCGCCCTTTGACAATAATCTTAGGTTTTGATACCGAAAACCTCAAAGAAATTGTAGTGACAGCACTAGGAATCGAACGCGAGAAAAAAGCGTTGGGCTATGCCACACAAGAAATTGATGGAGCTGTTTTGCAAGAAGTTCGCCAAGAAAATGTTGTCAATAGTTTGGCTGGACGTGTCGCTGGTGTACAAATTACCAATGGTTCATCTGGTGTCGGTTCTTCGTCTCATATTTTTATTCGAGGGCAATCGTCTCTTTCAGGACAAAACCAAGCTTTATTTGTCGTTGATGGCGTTCCTATCAGCAATGAATTGATTACCAACCAAACCGAAAATGATGCAACAGGTTTTCAAGAAGTTGATTATGGAAATGGTGCGGGAGAAATTAGTTCAGACGATATTGAGTCCATCAATATTCTAAAAGGACCTAGTGCGACTGCCTTGTATGGTTCTAGAGCAGCCAATGGAGTGGTCGTTATCACCACCAAAACAGGAAAAGGAAAAAAAGGCATTGGCGTTTCGATCAACAGTAGTTTTACTGCCGAGTCTTTATTTCGCCTACCACAATATCAGAATGAATACGGTCAAGGAACCAATGGTAATTTTGAATATGTCGATGGTACGTCTAGTGGTGGTGGACAAATTGTTAGCTTTGGACCACGTTTAGATGGTCGCCTATTACCTCAGTTTGATGGTCCTTCTACTAGCGTAGCGGGGGAAGCCATTCGTGGTGGTGATATTATTGGTCGAAATGGCAATGCCATTACGCCAACCCCTTGGATCGCTCGTCCAGATAATATTCGAAGTTTTTTTAGAACTGGTCTAACGTTCACCAATAATGTTGCCTTAACTGGTGCTAATGATAAGGGCTATTTTAGAATATCCTATACCAACATTGATAACCAAGGAATTATTCCTGGCACGGACTTAAAGCGACACAGTTTTGCCGTTAGTGGAGGCTATCAATTAACGCCTAAGTTATCAGCAAGAACCTATATTAATTTTATCAATTCTAATAGTAGCAATCGACCTGCAAGTGGGTATGGTTCTGAAAATATCATGTATCTCTTTACTTGGATGGGTAGACAAGTTGATGTAGCGGCACTAAAGGATTATTGGCAACGTGGTCAAGAGGGATTAGCACAATTTAATTATAACTATGCGTGGATGGACAATCCTTATTTGGCTATGTTAGAAAATCGCAATGGTTTTAACAAAAACCGCATTATCAACAATACCTCTGTTGCTTATCAATTAATGGATGGGTTAAAAATTCGTTTGCGAAATGGCATTGATTTTTACAACGATTTACGCACTTCGCAACGTGCCTTCAGTTCGCAACGTTTCCGAAATGGTGCTTATCGAGAGGACGAAGTTACTTTCTCGGAAGTAAATACCGACTTTTTGTTGAGTTATGACAAAACGATTAATGACGATTGGCAATTTTCAGTTGCGTTGGGTGGCAATTTGATGAATCAGCAATTTAGTTATTTGAGTACCTCGGCTAAGGAATTATCGGTTCCTGGTATTTATAATTTTGGCAACTCTAGAGTACCTTTAAGCAATATTCAGTACCGCCAGCAAAAGCAAATTATGAGTATTTATGCCTTAGGTCAAATTGCCTTTAGAAGCAGTATTTTTCTAGATGTAACAGTTCGTAACGATTGGTCTAGTACACTTCCAACAGCCAATAATTCTTATGCCTATTACGCTTTCTCCTTGAGTGCTATTATTTCTGATTTGATTAAAATGCCAAAGGCAATTAGTTTAATCAAAGTACGAGCAAGCGTTGCTAGTGTTGGAAATGATACCGATCCTTATAATCTAAACAATACCTTTGCTTTTGGGCAGTTGTATGGCTCTAATCCTACCGTCACCAACTCCAGCACATTGCTCAACAGCCAATTACAACCAGAACGTTCTACGGCTTATGAATTTGGAGGAGATTTTCGATTTTTCCAAGGTCGCTTAGGTTTGGATTTTACTTATTATAATAACATTAGTTCCAACCAAATTATCGAACTACCCACTTCTACCGCAAGTGGCTATACTTCTAAAATTGCGAATGGTGGTAAAATTCAAAGTACAGGCGTGGAAGCTATCTTAACCGCCACACCAGTGCGTACAAAAGATTTTCAGTGGAACTTATTTGCTAATTTTAGTAGAAATGTAAGTACAGTTATCGAATTGCCAGAAGGCGTAGAACAGTATGTCACAGGAGCAGCTCGTGTTTATGATCGCTCTGATAGAAGCGTATTTTATATTGCTACAGAAGGGGGTAGAATTGGAGACATGTACGGAACAGGCTTATTGGAAGTAGATGGCAAGCACGTGTATGATGCGAATGGAAATCCCGTCAAAGATCCTAATTTGCGTCTATTGGGCAATTATAATCCTGACTTTATCTTAGGTTTTGGAACAGAGTTGTCTTGGAAAGGCATCAGTCTTGGTGTTTTATTTGACTGGCGACAAGGGGGTACTATTGTTTCTCGTACGTTGGCAATTGCTAGTACATCAGGAGCTTTAGCTAGTACCCTAGAAGGTCGAGAAACAGGTATTGTTGGAACAGGTGTTGTTAATGTAGGCACCGATCAAACACCTGTTTATGTAGACAACACAACGGCTATTCCTGCCCAAGATTATTACAATCAGTTCTACGATAGAGACAATGAAGCCAATGCTTTGTACGATGCTTCATACTTAAAATTGCGTGAAGTTCGCTTGAGCTATAGTTTGCCACAACAGTTGGTTCAGAAAATTCACTTTACAGGCATTAAATTTTCTTTCATTGCTAAAAACCTAGCTGTCGTTACAGAAAATCCGCATTTTGATCCAGAATTGGCTGCCATGCAAGGACGCAACTTTACATTTGGAGTAGAAGATATGTCTTATCCATCTAGCCGAAGTTTCGGTTTCAGCATTAATTTGACTTTATAAACGGTTCTAATACGATGGAGGGTTTAAGTAATCCTTCAGAAAAAACTATATAACAACAATGAATTATAAAATATATATACTCCTTTTGGCTTGCCTTAGTTTTGGGAGCTGCTCTAAGGAATTCGAAAAGATAAACACCAACCCTAATGCTCCTGAGCAAGTAGATGCACAATTTTTACTATCTAATATTCTTTGGAATGCAGCCAACAACAACGCGGTAGATGCTTGGAATGCAGGAAACTTTTTAGCACAGTTAACAGCAAAACACAATTTTAATGAAATTGATCGGTATGACATTCGTACCAATACAGAATTGTGGAACAAAACTTACTTGTTGCTCAATGATGTCAAATCATTAGAAACATTAGCCGAAAATGGCAACCAAACTTACAAAGGAGTTGCCTTAGTTATGCGTGCCTTTTTATTTGCTACGTTAACTGATTTGTGGGGAGATGTTCCCTATTCAGAAGCTATAAAAGGGACTTCTGATAACAACTTCAGTCCTAAGTACGATACGCAAGAAGAAATTTATACGGGCAATGAAGGCATTTTGCAAACGCTTCGTGATGCAGTAACAATTTTAGATGGTAGTCGCAACAACTTGCCTATCAAAGGAGACCTTATTTATAATGGCAATGTCGACCAATGGATTCGCTTTGCCAATTCCTTGCGAGTTAGGTATCTATTGCGAGTATCTAATAAAATCAATGTAGCGACTGAAATGCAAACCATTGTTAGCAGCAATTTATTGATGCAAAGCAATATGGATAATAGCTTGGTTCCTTACTTAGCAACGGCTCCAAGTCAATGGTTTGTGCATACCATCAGAGAGGGGGATTACAGCGGTGTGCGTATGTCGAGTATGATTGATTCTGTGCTCACCAACTTAAACGATCCTCGTTTGCAAGTTTGGTTTAAGCCAACTAGTGCTAGTGTCGGTATGGGAATGCCTGTCTACAAAAGCATTCCTAATGGTTTAGGTCCTGCCAGTATTGGACAATACGACTTAGCCGATGTATCCACTTTAGGAGCTATTTTTAGAGACCAACCAGCTGGTGTCAATGCCGTGCTTATGCTATATAGCGAATTGCAATTTGCCTTAGCCGAAGCTGCTCAAAGGGGATTGATTGGTGGCTCTGCTCAAATGTATTATGAGAATGGCATTCAAGCTTCTTTTGATTATTATAACACTACGATGCCTTCAAACTATTTAGTACAATCTGAAGTCGCTTGGGATGGCTCTTTGAGCAAAATCATCACTCAAAAGTGGTTGGCTTCTATGCTAGTTGGTTACGAAGGTTGGTTTAATTATCGCCGTACAGGTTTTCCTGTTTTGAAACAAGCAGTTGACAATGTCAATAATGATATGGTTCCTGTGCGTTATCGTTATCCTGATACAGAAAAGGCCGTCAACCCGAATAATTACAATGCTGCTGTCAGTCGAATTGGTGGCGACACGTACAACATCAAAGTTTGGTGGGATAAGCCTTAGCTCCTGTTATAAAAAGTTGTCAATTTGAAGTAAGTAATGGTTTTAAAAAAATAGAAATCATTTAAAGGCTTCAAATTGACAACCTTCTGATTTTCCAGTCTCATCATTACAATCTAACACAGATTATATGGACAATACCATCGTTTGGCAATGGGGATTAGTTATTCTAAGTAGTTTGATTTTAATTCTTTTTTCTCCTATTGCTAAAAACGCACAACAGTTTTTCAAGGCAGAAAATAAAAGTGGACAAGCTCCCAATTTTGTTTTATTGACCAGTAGTTTAGTCATCTCATGGATTTTTGCCAAGTCCATCACCAACGCAGCTAATCTTGGGTTGAGTTTTGGATTGGTCGGAGGATTAGCCTATGCAGGGTACTACCTCTCCTTTTGTGTAGCGGGCATTATTATTTATCGACTGCGCACCCAAGGAGGGTTTAAAAGCATTCACCAATTTCTACATCAAAAATACGGTCAAAGTGCCTTGTGGCTGTTTTCTATTTTAATTGCCATTCGATTATTTAATGAAATTTGGTCTAATACGATGGTCATCGGTAGTTATTTTGGCGCAGCTGGCAGCAGTGCTTACTATGCCTCTATTTTAGTCTTCACAGGTTTAACCTTAGTGTATAGTCTCAAAGGGGGAATGCGCAGTTCCTTGTTTACTGATCTGATTCAAATGGCTTTGTTTGGAGTTTTGTTAGCCATCATTCTAGGGCAAATCATTCCGCAAACAGATGGGGGGATTAGCACCTATCTTCAGGAAGGCACTTGGTCGATGGCAATGGGATTAAATCTGTTGTTTGTTGCCATTATACAATCGTTTAGTTATCCATTCCATGATCCTGTCATGACAGACAGAGGTTTTATTGCCGCTCCCAAAACAACTTTAAAGAGTTTTTTGTGGGCGGGGCTAATTGGAGCTATTTGTATTCTTTTATTCAGCTTTGTAGGTATCTATGCTCGAATAAATGGACTAGAAGGAGAAGCACCTGTTGTCGTTAGTAAAACATTAGGTGTGGTTATGATGTTAATTATGAACTTCATTATGATTACCTCCGCAGCATCAACACTAGATTCAACATTTTCATCTTTCTCCAAATTAGTCACTATTGATCTGGGATGGGTGAATGAAATTACAGTTCAAAAAGGGCGTTTGACTATGGCTGTTTTGGCTATTGTTGGAACGATTCCTGTTTTTTTTAATCCCGAAATACTATCCGCAACGACAGTTAGTGGTACTATGGTCATTGGCTTGGCACCTGTTTTTTTGCTTTGGAATTGGACAGTACCTAAACTATCGTTCCACCTTTCGGTTGCTATCGGAATTTTAACAGGTATTATCCTAATTATAGGTTGTCCAAATGCTTTGTTGTTTTTTGATGGAAAATACGGAGATTATCTATCGCTAAATATTTTAGGTTCAATTGCTTGTTTTCTAGCTTTTATAATCCCTAAAGGCGTCCAGACCTTATTGACAAAAACATAATACCACATAATCACCTATCAATTATTAGAACAATTTTGTCAGTTGGAGCAAGAACACACGACCAAATATATAAAGCACTCAATGACTGAATACAAGAAGCTATAAGTATTAATATTTTTTTATTATGAGAAATAACATTCAACATATCGGAACACTAAATGGACCTTTACTTATTTTTGGAGGTGTGTATAGTAATTTACAAGCTTTGGAGCAACTCATAAGTATTGCCAAAGCAAAAAAAATTCCGCCATCTAATATTATTTGTACGGGAGATATTGTTGCTTATTGTGCAGAGCCAGAAGCTTGTTTGCAAACCATACAAGATTGGGGCATTCATTGTATTACAGGTAATGTAGAGCTTCAATTGATCAACAATGAAGATGACTGTGGCTGTAATTTTGAAGAAAGTACTCGTTGTGATCTTTTTTCCAAAAATTGGTATCCCTTTGCCAAATCGAAAGTTAGTGCCACTTCTTTAGCATGGTTAAAAACCTTGCCCGAATTTATTCAATTCAATTATGCAGAAAAAGAGTGTTTTGTCTTGCATGGTTCTTATCAAAACACCTCAGAATTTATTTTTAAATCGACTCCTTGGACAGTAAAAGCAAAGCAATTTCAACAACTCAATGTAGATGTTATTCTAGCAGGGCATTGTGGCATTCCATTTCACGATAATAAAAATGGTCAATACTGGCTCAACGCGGGGGTTATTGGAATGCCTGCAAACGATGGTGCTACCTCTGTCTGGTATTTAGAATTCTGCGATCAACAAGGGTTTTTGAGTTTTGAATTTAATAAATTTGCCTACGATCATTTAAAAACTGCTCGACTGATGGAAGACAATCATTTACCCCAAGCTTATGCCCATACTCTAAGAACAGGCATTTGGGACAATTGTGATATTTTGCCATCCGTAGAAACACATCAGCAAGGCATGCCTCTGTTTATAAAATGTCCTGCAAAAAACAATGTTTCTTGAGTCTCTTTTTCTCTAAAAATTCAATTTTTTTAAGTTAAGGGAACATTACCGCAGACATTAGAGGTTAAATATGTAATTTTGTACCTCATTACTCCGTTGAAAAATCGTATTAGTTTGATTATCAGTAAGATGCGCTTTTGTTGACTTTTATGCTAAAAGGCTGATAATCAAACTAATGCAAGATGCTTTTTTACGTTTTTACTTCGTGAGCCTACGGGTTCGTAGGAAAACTAAAAAATCAACGGAGTATTAGTACCTCTAACATATAATTAAAGTAGCATACATGTCAAAATCCAATACATTCAGCAAAGAAGAACGGCTGAAAAGTAGAAAACAAATTGGGCTTTTATTCAAAAAACGCCAAAGTGTTGGTGCTTATCCTTTGCGTATTTTTTGGGCAGAAAAAGAGTGCTCAAATGCCTCTCATCCCGTTAGCATTAGTTTTAGTGTTTCCAAAAAGATCTTTAAACAAGCAGTCAAACGGAATCGACACAAGCGATTGATGCGAGAAGCATTCCGTTTGCACAAACAGGAACTGTACCAACACCTTAACTCAGGCAACAAACAACTCAACTTAATGCTGATTTATGTCGGTAAAGAGCCTTCTGATTTTGCAACTGTTGAAAAAAAATATCTTAAATTAATGGACAAATTGCTACCCCAACTTGAATTATAATAATTGATTACTATGAAAATACTATTAGCAATTCTCTATTTTCCCCTCCAACTTATTGGGCTGCTTTTTATAGGTTTGATCCGTTTTTATCAACTGGCTATCTCTCCTATTTTGCCCGCATCTTGTCGATATACGCCCACTTGCTCGCAATACAGCTTAGAAGCTATCAAAAAATATGGTCCCTTTAAAGGTGGTTATTTGGCTTTTCGTCGTATCTTGCGTTGTAATCCTTGGGGTGGACATGGGCACGACCCTGTTCCTTAGCTGACTAATACATAATATTTTTCCCAAATAAACTAACAAATAGTACGCTTGTTTCTAAAGCTATTATTCAACGGATTTTACGATAGTCTGCTACAAGCTATGCTAGTTGTTGTAAAAGTAGACCAACAATCACTAGCCCCGAACACTTAATGAAAGTAAAATTGTTATGTCTAGCTCTGTTAATCATCTTCAAACAGACCACTAAATATATATGCATGAAAACAATAGTTAATAGCACTCAATATTGGCAACCATTCAGCATCCTTCTTATTGCTTGTTTATTGGTTGCAAGCTGTGGTGGACCTTCTGGCAAGGACTATGCACAAAAACTCTGTGACTGCTCCGATGCTTTTTCTAAAGCGACGATACAACTCAAAGCAGGCACGATTAATCAAGCTACTTTTGAGCAACTAAAAACCGAACACCTTGCATGTATGGGAGAGGATGATCCTTTAGAAAAGCTCAAAGATGACCCTGAAGCATTGGTTCAATTCAAAGCAGAATTTATTAATGCTTTAGAAAATCAATGTCCAGAGATAGCTCGTAATATGGGGTATTAATCCCTGCTTTTGCTTACTTCTAAAAAAACATACTTCATCAAATGAAATTATTAAGTAAAGCTTATTTAAAATTAACAGGTTGGAAAGTTGAACCGAACCCTCCTAAAGAATTGCACGAAAAATGTGTTATGATTTGTGCTCCACATACTTCTAACTGGGATTTTCCTATTACATTAGCTATTATGAGTATGCTAAATGTAAAAGCTCGATATGCTATCAAAAAAGAACTCATGGGCTTTCCCTTTGGTCCTTTGTTGCGATCTCTTGGTGGGATTGCCATTAACAGAAAACCCAAAAAGGATGGCGAAAAGAGAGAAAGTACCGTACAAGCTATTGCCAACCTATTTTCTAAAGAAGATAAACTTTGCTTAATGATTGCAGCAGAAGGTACACGTTCCTTGCAAACAGAATGGAAAACGGGTTTTTATTATATTGCTCTACAAGCTAATGTTCCTATTTGTTTGGGGTATTTGGATTATAAAACAAAAACGGGTGGTTTTGGAAAAGTAGTTTATCCAACAGGTGACTTACATGCTGACATGGCTGTAATCATGGATTTCTTTAAGGATAAAACGGCTAAAAAACCTGCCAACTTTAGTGTGGATCATCGTTTTTTGAAGCCTACCAAATCTTCTGAAACAGCTTCTGGTCAAAAATAAAGCAGTCATGTTATATTTGTATGCTAAATCTTTCATTCTAAAATTTCTTTTTCTGATTGTGTTGTTGGGTTGTAGAAACCCAAACAGCTCTAATACCTCTAATAAGAAGCTTTCATCCTCCGATTCTATACTTACTATGCCGTATGACTCGAAATTTGCGTATAATTTAGAAGCCCCTAATGACAAATTTAAACTCTCCAAAGAACTGAAAGAAATTTCGGGTTTGACTTGTTACAAAGACAAATGGTTGGCAGCGGTTCAAGATGAAAAAGGGGCAATCTATCTTATTGATATGCAGACAGGAGATACAGAGGACATTATTGAATTTGCCGCAGATGGAGACTATGAAGGAATCGCTTGCGTTAAAGAGACGTTTTATACGCTTCGAGCAGATGGTGTACTATTTCAAATTAAACATTGGAAAGGAAAACAAAAGCGAGTGCGAACAAAAGTTATTGATACCAACTTAGGAGAAGTAAACGATACGGAAGGACTTGCCTTTGACCCTGTCAAGAATAGGTTATTAATTGCTTGCAAGGCATCGGCTGCTATTGGGGATAAAGTCACGGATGTACGGGCTATCTATACCTATGATTTAAAGAAAAATAAGTTTGAACTCGACCCTACGTTCTTATTATCCCGAAAAGCATTTAAAAAGTATATCAAAGAAAATTTAGAAGAGTATCCTTCTTATAAAGTTTATTTGAAAGAAATCAAAAAGGCTAAAAAAAGTATGTTGTTAGAGCCTTCTGCCATTGCAATCCATCCTGTTACGAACGAATTTTATTTATTATCAGCTGTTAGCAATAGTTTGGTCGTACTAGATCGAAGTTTTAATATCAAACATTTAAAGCGATTGGATGCCAAACGATTTGAGCAACCCGAAGGCATTACCTTTAACTCTAGAGGTGACTTATTCATCGCTTCTGAGGGACTAAAAAACAAGGCACGTGTCTACAAATTTGACTATTTACCTTAATATAAGTGGTTTTGAAACACATAGCTACCTTGATTAGCTAGTCAATGCCTAAGATTTCCTTCAATCTAATTCTTAATGGTAAACACGGATGATTTCTCCATTTCCTCTACCTTTTACGCTTCGAACATAGGCATTAATTACCTTGGTCGTAGAAATCGGATGGTGTCCTGGAAAGTACTCTTTATATTTGTCATAAGCAGCCTCTACAACACCTAGCGAAACAACATTAACACGAATTGCTTCTTTCAAATCAAGTACCGCAGCTTTTACAAAACTATGAAGTGCCCCATTTACCATAGCCGCACTAGCCGTTTGAGCTACTGGATCGTCTGCCAAAATCCCAGTCGAAAGAGTAATAGACCCCTGTTTGTTTAAATAAGATTTTCCTAGGCGAACCAAATTCACTTGCCCCATCAATTTACTCCTTAAGCCAATGTAATAATCAGATTCTGATAAAGAATCAAAATCAGCCCATTTTGCTTCTCCTGCAACACAAATAATAGCATCTACTTTTCCTATGTTTTCAAACATGGCTCTTATAGAATTACTATCTTCAATATCAACTTGTATAGAACCACTTGTTCTTCCTGCAATAATAACCTCATCTTGGGTAGCAAAATGTGCTGCTAAAGACTGCCCAACTGTTCCATTTCCTCCAATGATAAGAATTTTCATCTTCTATTATTTTAACTTATTAAAAAACTACTTACGCATAATTTGGGGGCGCTTTGCGGATCAATGTATAGTACTTAGATGGAACATCAGACCTTCTGATATTGTTTTTTCATTTTTATCTCTGTTGCTCTTGCTTTCATAATTGTTCCAACCGCAATAACACTCCAAATTAAATTGGTTACTAAAGATGGAATGGCGCCATTGTAATAACAATTTGTAGCAATCAAAATACCTCCAATTAGATTAAATATCGTATTAAGTTTAACATATTTGTTGCCTTCTGTTAAAGTTGTTCCGTAAGCGATAAGAATAAAGGCTGATCCCAACCAGCCAATAACTTCGATCATAAATGTGCTCATAATATTACATTGTTATATTGATATATATAGATATAATTATCTAAATTTTTTTATAAAATATAAGCTGCATACGCTTTTAGTGTTGCTTCATTTCGCTTAAAATAAGACCATTTTCCATGCCTTGTTAAGGTCAATAAGCCACACTTTTTCATATTAGCCAAATAAGTTGAAATTGTAGACTGTGATAAACCTGCTTTTTTTTGAATATAGGTCAAACAAACTCCATCATCAAAATGTTGGACAACTTCGTGTGGTGGAAAATTTTTCTCAGGCTCTCTCAACCATTCTAAAATTTCCAATCGTGTAGGGTTTGCTAATAATCTACTAATTTCTATTACTGTTTCTTTATCCATACTGCAAACATATCGACAAATACCGATATAACAAAGTATTTTGAAAGAAAAAATTACTTTAAGTACAAACTAGTTGTTAATCCTTTTGAAAAATAGCCACTAGAAAGATCTTAAAAATCTTTTAATTTTAATACTGTTCGCCAATTGCGCGTAGTTGCATCTACTTTTAATTTTTTTTCAAAAATATTATTGGTCAACTTTGTACGACCATACCCATTTGGAAAATACAAATAAACCTTATCTTCAAGCACCTCAAACTCATCCGTTCCATAATCTTTTTCTTGCAGTGCCACGACCAAATCGTCTGCTGGCTTAGCCCCTAAAAAGGTAACGTGTAGTAACTTTATATCAATGCTTGGATCTTTCTTCAAAAAAGGATTTTGATCTGCCACCTGTTTCAAATAAGCCTGTGTCATGATCATCACCGGTACCTCGTAGCCAAAAGTCGTTTGAATGGCTTCTTTCAAATTCGTTTCCAAAACACTTTTATCTTCTTCGTTGCTTTCAAAGATAATATTCCCACTTTGAATATAGGTTTGAACGTCATGCCAGCCCATTTTTTCACACATATTACGCAAGTCCAACATTTTTATTTTTTTTTGCCCACTGACATTAATTCCCCTTAGTAGTGCTATGTATTTCATGTTTTTTTGATTTTTATCATTAGGTGATTGCTTAATGTTATCTTTATATTCAAATGTATCTTGAAAAGAAACACCTAATGCTTTGCTCTTTACCCACATTAAAAGAAAATGATACTCCTCTACTCGGTTACTATTAAAGGCAAGTCTTTTAACTTCCTCAAAGAATGCAACATAAGCTTCTTGTAACTTCTTCTTAGAATTTAATTCCAAAATCTTTTTCTGAATAAAATGAATGAAGGCTATATCCGTTTGTATATCTATTGTTTTTGTTTCTTTTTCTTTTTGTATAAATCTAAGATGGGATCGAGTAAGATACTCTAGTAACTCTAGGTTTCCTAAATCTATATGAATAAGCAATATACGCAACCGAGCTAAACGGTGTGTATCTGCCCGAATAAAAGTATTTCCTTGAGCGAGGAATTGATTTGAATAATCCAAAGCTGCTTCATAATCTTCCAGCACAAAATAAATGTGAATTATATTGGTCAACAAAACTAGCTGATAAGCTTTACTCAACTGTTCAGAAGAAGCATGGAACCACTCTACCATCTCTTTTAGGAATCGGCTAATATCCCCATTTTCTTCTTTTTTCTCACCATAATACCTTGCTCCACATATAAAATACAAGGTTTTGGTGTGCAGAGCAACAGGAACTTTAGTAGTTTTTATATTTCGAAGCTTGTCTAATGCCTCTAAAAATAGAGGCATATTACCTAACTCATGGGTTACAATACAGTATGAATTTAGACTTAGTGCATAACTAAGTAAATTATTCTGAAGGAAAACAGGATTTTCCTCAAATAAATCTAATTCCCTTCGTACCAAAGCTACCAATTCCTCAACAGTACTAGAAGTCCATAAACAAAGTGTTCTAGCTTTATGAAAATCTCTTTTAGCAGGCAAAGTTAATGCCGTTTTCTCATCCTGCAATAAAGGATGTTTTTTTAAATCTTTCCTGAAATGATTAAACGCATTTCGCGTTACTTGATACCGCAACTTGTCTGTGAGATGCGTGTATTGCATCAAGTTATCTACTAATTTTAACAAATAACGCTCCTCTTCCAAAGATTTTTCTATAGCTTCATAAGGCAAGTTTTTATCTATTTTCACATGTACTTCTCGTTTCCACCTTGATAATCTTAACAAATCTAAGTATTTGTTATGCGCTTGCATAAAAGCTTCCGCTTTGTCAATTTCTTGGCGACATTGTAAAAGTAATCCCTTTTCGAATAACAATTCGATATTCTCAAAAAATAAAAACACTTGACTATCCACCGATTTTCCTGCTCTAAAAGCTCTCAAACTTTTAAGTATAAGTTGATACAAATGGTATTTAGTAACATGTAGTTGCTTCAAAAATTTGGCTCCTTTAAAATGAAGATGCACTTTCTTTTCATCGTATTTATCCTGCTTATTTAAAAAATCAAATAAATATATGTAATTATTCACACTTTTACCTGACTGATTTTTAGCAAATAACTTAAAATACCTTTTTTCACTAGGTGTTAAAGAGTGTATTAATTCTGATAGTTTATCCATAACCTAACTTTATGAAATTGCCTGACCTTTTAAGCATTTAAAGATACAACTTAGGCTTTTACATTTCTGTTTTTTTTTGTTTTTAATCCACCAAATTCCCCTATACCTTTACATCACCAGTCGATAAGACTTGAAGCAATAAGTTTCGATTGGTTGTACAGTACCTTTAAAATGTAATAAACTTATTTCTATTAATTCTGTAAACGTTCCATTTTATGAAAGATATATTACTTTTAAATTTAGTTACCTGTCTACTTCTATTCAATACGCCGCTCCTAAAAGGGCAGAATTCACTACTACAAGCGCCAGCAACCGCAAGTTTAACCTCTTATATTGATGGTTTGGAGCTTGTCTCGAATGGTACCGATGTTGTGTTGGTTGCCACCTCCTCTAACGATACGGCTTTGTATGCCATTGATATTGCAGATAACAATAGTTTGGATGCGATCAATAACACCCTCACTGCTATTCCTGATTTCACGAATGTATTGAGTGGCGTGACAGGACTCAATGCCTCGGATATCGTTGTCGCAAATATAGAAGTTAACCCTATTTCCAAATCCATTTATGTTTTAGTTCGCAATCAAGCAGCTACACAATCCCAAATTGTTCTTATAAAGAATAATGGAGCAAATGTTTCTGTTTTAAATACCAATAACTTAATATATTCCAAAATTAAGTTATCTAGTTCAAGATTTAATTATCAAGACATGACTTACGGAGATGATACGCTGTATGTTACTTCTGGAGGATGGAGTTTAGATGGAGAATTGGTCAGTATTAGCACACCTTTTGTCAATGGCACACTAGCAACTGAACGAGCTACTTCCATGTTTAAGACAAATCAGGGCAGTGTTTATTTAACAGACGCTCCCTTAGAAAAATTAGACTTTGGGGTCGTTAACGGTGTCAAGCGTTTGATGGGAGTAACGCTTTGCGCCCCTGGTTTTTCCATAAAAACGTCCGATGTTCCAGGCACTGGAGTTTTAGCTGTTAAGGAAGTGTTCAATGTTCGTTATGATCCTCCTATAAAAGTAATTCACCAACAACAAAATGGTACAAGTTATTTATTCAACTTACATGATGATTTCAACTTTGGGGCTCTCTTTATGCGTATTGGAGAACACTATATTGATGGAACACCAGAAACAACCAACACTTTCAATAACAATACGGTTCATTTAAGAAACTTCCCCGCCACAGGTGTTTCGGCAGGGTTAACAGATGCAGATTTTAAAATCTATAATAACCATTCTTTTGAAATGATTGCTTTTTTTGACCATTACAACATGGTGGTGCTAGAATCAGATACACTAAAATTGTTTGCAACAGGAATTAATCTTACTAATACTCAAGTAACAGATTCAAAAGAGATGAACATAACCTGTTCTCCTAATCCAGCCCAAGATTTTTTACAACTTCATTTAAAATCAGAAAATTTAGGTTTTGCTAGTTCATACAACCGCCCTGTGGTCAAGATTTATACCGTTAATGGTCAAGAAATCTTTCAGAAGGAACTATCTAGTGAACATTCTACTATTAACATAAAAACCATTCCTCCTGGTAAATATATAGTAATTATAAAACAAGATGAAAAAGTTCTTTTTCATGAAAAATTACTAATCACGGATTAAGACTTTTTTCAAATCCTCTTTATTTCTTCAAACTTTATACTAAAAATCAAGTAGTTCTTTTATTCAGTTAGTACCCCTTTAAATTATGATTACATCACCAGTAGTTATAGAAACCAAGGGAGTAGCTTTATTTAGTTCATTGAATTCTAAATCCTAAACCTATGTTTTGCTAGTTGGTAGTTTAATTGAATAATGAAAACTTTACCTAATCCATGTTTTACAATAGAGGGAATGTAAACACCTGTATAGACTTTATTAACTAATGTGGGGACAGTTAGATAATAAGAGGTGTTGCGTCACTTGATTTTAATTATTTTCATCACACTAGCGATGGATTTAAGCATTTTTTCTTGGAGGATGGTTTTCTAATTGGTGGCTAGAAACCATTCTCCATTTTTTATTCATATCTTAAGATTATACAAAATGCGTTGGATTTTTTGCTATAAACTACTCTTCCTTTTTATGCTTTTAGGTACTAATGCAAAAGGAAATGATTCTATTCTTATTGACTTGTCAACTCCCTTAAGACCACTAATAAGTGTTCCAATTGAAGCTACTGATCAAGGCGAATTAAGTATTTCTACAGCACAAAAAATACTCACAATTCATTTAATCAACCAAGGTCATCCTCTTTCTACACCACTTTTTGGTACATATACGATCCGTGGCAACCGCTTGGTATTTGAACCTATTTATGCTTTACAAATGGAGAGTTCGTTTAAAGTGATATATCATCACACTAATGGTACCAGTTCAAAAGTTTTTTCTACTCCTAGAAGAAAGCAAATTGGTCAATTCTGCCATGTACTCCAAATTTATCCTCAAAGCTATGAAATTCCCCAAAACACTTGTTTTTTCCATGTTCAATTTGACCAACCTATGCAAAACTTCAAACCTAACGAAGTTATAAAAATGCTAGATCAGAAGGGAAATCGCATAGATCAACTATGGCGTGTTCAAGCCTATTGGCTGAACAACAAAACTAGCTTAGTTTTAATGGTGCATCCTGGTCGTTTAAAACGAGGTATTGATTGGGAAATTCCCTTTAAAGAGGGAGAAGAATATACCCTATTAATAGATACAAACTTAAAAAGTAGCTATAATTGTCCGCTCAAAAATCGTATCAAAAAAACCTTTAAAATTACTCCACCCGATCGCCAGTCGCCTAGTATTTTATTTGACAAGCTAACGCCTCCTACAATAGCAAGCAAGGCACCACTATCTTTATTATTTTCTGAAAAAATGGACTATGGTTCTATAATTGATGGTGTCAAGGTGATTAATACGCAAACTCAAAAAGTTGTACATGGTAATTTCAGAGTTGTCTCTGACCAAAATTTTAAATTCATCCCAAATAAAGCTTGGGAAAATGCTCCTTATAAAGTGGTTTTTGAAAAAATGGTCTGCGATTTAGCCAACAATCGTATCAATAGAGTATTTGAAGTTCTTACAATTGAAGAAAAGAAAAAAGATTGGATACCTGTAGAATGGTTATTTCGTCCCACTCCTAAATAGTAGCCAACCTAAACCTATCATATACTTTGTATTACGTTACTGCTTGGCAAAAGAGCATTGACTCAACCTTTAATATAATCTAGCTATTACACAGAGAGATTTTTCATACTTTAGATACTTCTATTTCAACACATTTTTCTCTTGCGAAAACTGCTGATAACTTACAAACACAGCCAAGGTTGCAAAAGCAATCAACGAAAGAACAATAATAGCAAATAATCCTAAATCCATTGTTCCTCCAATAATTTCTTTGGTAGCCAATGCAACATTTAGGATAGGAATAAATGCCATTTGCCAATTTAATTCCACGCCAGGCATCATTGCCACCATAGCAGGTACAATAACAACAAAAGTCATTGGTGTTACATAACTTTGAGCTTCCTTGAAAGAGCTTGTTCGTACAACCATAGCAGACAAAACACCCGCAAAAAAGAAACTCAAAGGCAATAACATGGCAAAAAGCATGAATATAAATTTTAGGTTCAACATATCCCCTATTGATGTCATCAATCCTGCGGGAATTCCTGTTCCTAAATTTAAAGCAGCCACCATTCCCCCTATAGTCATCACAGCAGCAACAACACCAACCAGAGCAATGGTAATTGTTTTTCCGATTAAAATACTAAACCGTGAAGCAGGAACAGTTAATAATGTTTCGATTGTTCCACGTTCTTTTTCTCCTGTAATCAAATCCAGTGCGGGGTACATACATCCCATAAAACAGAATAGAATGAAAATATAAGGAATCAATCCTCCAATAGTTTCCCCAACCTGTTCTTTGACCGAGGCTACATTGACTGTTTCTATTTTTATAGGTTGCAAGACAGCAGCAGAAATATTTAAACGCTCCATTCTTTCATCCAAGACAACGGCTTTGTACGCATTCAGTTTCTCCTCAATTCTACGCTGCACCATTATATTGGTTGATTTGTAATAAAACTCTACAACTCCTGTTTCGAGACTATCTATTTGTTCTTTAAAACTAGGATCAAAAACGAGGACAGCATCAAACACTTCACTGGCTACCGAATCTTTTGCATGCTCCAAATCAGCGCTAATTAATAGATTGATTGATTCATCCTCAAATTGCTGCGCAACAGCTTCAGGGGCATTCATCAAAACCACCTTTAGTTCCTTAGCCTTTTCTTTCTTAATTAGATCTTTTTGTAGTGAGGATACCCCCATCAACAACAAAGGTATGGCTAAAGCAGGGAGAATAATAGCAGAAAATAATGTTTTCTTATCTCGTAAGGTATCTTTTAATTCTTTCTTTATAACGGTTATAATTGTATGCATAGGAACTATTGAGCTTGATTTTGTTGAACTAATTGAATAAATGTCTCTGTAAGCGACTGGTTGGCGGAAAGTTGGCGATAAGCTTCCATGGTATTACTATAAATTAATTGCCCCTTATTGATAATTGCCAAATCATCGCAAAGCAAGTCTACCTCACTCATAATATGCGATGAAAAAATTACCGTTTTTCCTTCCTTCTTACAATTTCGAATCAACTCAATAATATTATTAGCCGTGATAACATCCAAACCCGAAGTAGGTTCATCAAAAATAACAACATCAGGATTGTGAATCATACTTCTTGCAATAGAAACTTTTTGCTTCATACCAGTAGACAATTGCCCAATCCGTTTTTTCAAAAAATCATTAATCCCTAACTGCTCGAATAGCTCCTCTTTTCGAGTTTTAAAGTCTGATTTAGACATTCCATATAAATCGGCAAAATATCGAACAATCTCTTCGGGTGTCAAACGGTCGTACAAATTAGTAGAACCTGTCAAAAAACCAATCTTTCGGCGCACGGCTTCCGATTCATGCACCACACTATGACCACTAACTAGAACATCTCCTTTGGAAGGCTTCAAAATTGTCGCAATCATTCTCAAAGTAGTCGTTTTACCTGCCCCATTCGGTCCCAACAAAGAGAATACACGTCCAGGTTGACACACAAAACTGATGTCATTAACGGCATATATCGAATTGGTTTTTGCTTGCAGTTCTTGTTGCTGCTTCTTGGTCAATTTATATTGTTTACTAAGCTGTTCAACTTGTATCATTTGGATTATTTTTCGTGATAATTGATTGTCCGTCTATTCTTTTTTTAACCTCTACCTCTCTCAAAAAGTTCAGGTTGCTATATTAGCATCAAGATACTTATACAAACGCCCCTTTTTGTTCGACAAAAAGAGGCATTTCTATGGTGCAAAAGGTTTTACAACACCCCCTGCTCCATTAACAGTTTGGTTTTAAACAGTGCCAACAACGTCAAGCTATCTGTAATTTCTCCACGCATACACATTTCCAATGCTGTTTCAAACGGTATTTTTTTTAACTTCAATTCTTCGGTGTCTTCTGGCTGAGCAATTCCTTTGGTCAAGTTTTTAGCAACAAAAACATACCCTACTTCATCCGTTACAGAATTTGAAAGATGCATTTCCATGATTTCAGTCCACTCTTTTGCTTCCAATCCTGTTTCCTCTTTTAACTCTCGTTGTGCAGCTTCTAATTTGGTTTCTTTGCCAATCAGGCAGCCCCCTTCGGGAATTTCCCAACTATAACGCCCTAGAGCATAGCGATACTGCCCTACCAACCAAGTATTGCGATCTTCATCTAAAGGAACAATTCCAATCGCAATATTCTTAAAATGTACCAAACCATAAATCCCCTCATTTCCAGCAGGATTAAGTACTTGATGCTCGGTTACTTTGATCCAAGGGTTTTCGTAAATCTCTGTACGTTCCAGCGTTGTCCAAGGATTTTTTGTCTCATTTTCTTTCATAAGAATGTTTAAACAGTCCAATAAGTCTATATTAGTCTCTCTAATATTATCTCATAGTTAGCTATATGGCTAACTAGTTCTACAAACATAAGAAAATAAAATCCAGAGATGGCGAAGTTCTTTTCATTTTTAAGCCAATCATTAGATAAAGTCAAACAACTACAAAACAGCATATACATTGATTGCTTTTTAACTTACCTTACTGCATCAATTCATTCACCAAATTTCGTACTCCAGTAGATGCTTTATCTGCAATGACTCTTAAATTAGGCACATTGACAGCAGCAGGATTGGGATCAATAAAATACTTTGGCACCTCATCGTCTACAAAATTCACCAAACCAGCAGCGGGATAAACTTGCATGGATGTGCCAACAATGATAAAAATATCTGCAATCCCACAAATTTGAGTAGCTACCTCGATTAAAGGTACAGCTTCACCAAACCATACAATGTGTGGTCTTAATTGCCCTCCTTTATCGCATTTATCGCCTAAGCGTACATCCTTTTCCCAATCATACACCAAGTTTTCGTCTAAAGTACTGCGTACTTTTTTGAGTTCTCCATGCAGATGCACCACTCTAGAAGAACCACCACGTTCGTGTAAATCATCAACATTTTGTGTAATAATACACACCTCATATTTTTGCTCTAACTCTGCCAAAGCCTTGTGCGCCTCATTCGGTTTCACAGTATGCAACTGCGCACGGCGTTGATTGTAAAAATTTAATACCAACTCTTGGTTTTTGTTCCATCCTTGTGGAGATGCCACTTCCATTACATCGTGTCCTTCCCACAAACCATCTGCATCTCTAAAGGTTTGGATACCACTTTCAGCACTAATTCCTGCTCCTGTCAGAACCACTATTTTTTTCTTTTTCATTGCTTTTTCGCTATATTTTACGTTGTAATAGTTACCTAAAATAGAACCGCTTATTCCAAAATCTCTTATTCAAAATATTGTTTATAGTCGTCAATTTTTTGTTTTAAACGAGCTTCAATATAAGGGTGTATGCCTCCCAGCTGCTCTAAAATCAACACTGCTTCTTTCTGGTAACGTTTCATTTTGGCAGCATCCCAATGCTTGGGAGGTTTTTGCAAATTATTGATTCGGTCTGCCATTTTAACGATTCGAACTTCTTTTCCTTGTGCTACAATTCGAGCCAAACTATCTGCCATTTGAACCTCTTTTGGTAATTTCTGATTTTTGGTTAAGGCCAAAACACCTGCCGCAATTTGAGAACCAAACTCTGCTACTAAATCTTCGTATTCTACTTCGGTATCTTCAATAGTATCATGCAATAACGCACACTGTATGGCAAAAGTTCCATCCCAATCGTCACTCGGATGTTGAACCAATGCATTGGCTACTTCCATGGCTACATTCGTGATGTGCACTACATAAGACATTTCAGAGGCAGGTACTTTTTGCTTTCGGTGTGCATGCCCTGCAAATAACAATGTTTGAAGATAAATATCTTGATTCCACATAAGATATGGTTTGTATTTATAATTGTTCAGAAAAGTTAGCGCACAGTTGATAAATATCGAGGCATATAAATAATGCTTGTTTTAGGCAACAAGCTTTGTATACTCTTATGCTCCGATGAATTTAAATGAATCTCATTCATCCAAAAATGGAGTACTTTTAAATGTTTTAATTTTCCAATAGATAAAGAAACTTGAGAAATTTTGTTGTCTATCAAACTAAGTGTTTCTAGATTATGCATGGATGAAAGCGTTTCAAACAAATCGTCTAAATCTAAAGCAGGGTTATTTCCCAATTCAAGCTCTTTTAAATTGGTTAGTTGGTTGATTTCTCTTGCCAATTCTTTTAATTCGTTGCTACTCAAAATTAGAGTCTCTAAGCTTTTAAGCTTGGAAATACTATAAAAAGCTTCCTTCCACTTCAAGCTTGGATTGGACCCCAAATGCAAGTATTTTAAATTTTTGATAGAAGTAATTTCTGACGGCAAATCCTGTATGTTATTATTAGAAATATCCAATTGCTGTAAACTCTCTACAGCAGCCAATTGTATAAAGGCTGAACGCCAGTTAATATCTGGATTCTGTTTTATATCAAGCACTTGTAGATTAGGCAAACGATCTATATTGAGGGGTAGATCAATCAGTTGGTTATTAATTAAATTTAATACCGCCAATTCTTTTAGCTGCTCAGGCTTAGCAAAAACAGATACCCAATTTAAGTTCGGATTTCCTTCCAAATCTAAACTTCGCAAGTTTTTTAATTTGGAGAATTTTTTAGGAAAATATAGCAAATCATTGTATGCTAACCCTAGGTTTTTCAGTTTTCTTAGTTGGTATATAGTTGTTGGTAGAGTTGTCAAATTATTCCCACCCAAATTCAACATTTCTAAGTTTTTCAGCTTTCCTAATTCATCTGGAAGCTCTGTCAAATGATTGTTCCAAAGATAAAGTCGCTGAAGGTTTTTCAATTGATTGATGGTAGAAGTTAAACGTCTTAGTTGATTGTTGGATAAATCTAGTTCTTCTAAGGTTGTTAAACTTCCAATCGTTGGAGGTAAATTAATCATTTGATTATTCCATAAAAACAACTTCTTTATAGCAAGCAATTTTTTGACATTGGGGGGCAAATCTTTGATCTTATTATTACCAATATCCAATGTTTCTAATTGAGGCAACTGTCCCAAGTAATTAAAAACTTGCTGCCACTCTAAATCTGGATTATCGACCAGAATAAGCGTCTTTAATGCTTGAAGTTTAACAACAGCAGCAGGGAGGTTCTTGATTTTATTTTCGCTAAGACTTAACTTCTCTAATTGAGGCAACTGTCCTAACAAACGAAACGTAAATTCCCAATTTAGATCTGGATTGCCCCCAAGTTGTAATTCTCTCAACTCTGTTAACTCAACAATTCTTTCAGGTAATTCCTCTAAGTTATCATGCTCCAAATATAATTTGAACACCTTTTTAGGTGTTTGCAGCGCTTCTTCTAGGTTGTAAAAAATCCTAGAACCTTGCTCTTTATTTTCATATTGAGCCCATATAGTAGTGCTAACAAAAAGCAGGCAAATGATACCTATAACTTTCATATTGCTATTAAATTTATTACTTCCTTTGTTTGCTCATTGTTCTTTTTCTGATTCAAAAAACCATTCTATTATGTAGTTCTAACAACCTAAAAAACCACAGTAACGATGTTTCTGAATTTAGGTTTTGAGCTTTATAAGAATGCATATTTTTGTCATAATCAAGATGCAACAGGAGTACAAAGAAGTAAGCTTAGAATGTGGTAGTAATAGACCTTACTATATCTTTGTTTGTGTTTGGGTAATAGCAAATGGTCATAAATTTGAAATTTAACAAGGGAAGACCATATTAAGGTAAGAAAAAAAGAGAAAAAAGGAAGTATTTATGACACGAAGTAAATAAAAACGTTTGAAATTTTGATTCGTAGTTTGCTCTAATACGACTCGTTCTATATGCTACCTAGAGCACTATTTCTTATTGATTCCCTTAGCATTGTGACCGATAACTTTTGTATTATTTTTACTTTCAACGAACTATTAATACCATAGAACTCCAAGAGGTTTAGAGATTCCCAAACGATTATAGAAGCCATTCTTCTAACTAACAGATAACATTACAATCACCCCAGCATGAGTCAAACGTTCAACATATTCTATTCAACTCATGTAGATTAGTATTTTATTTTGAGATAAATAATTATCTTGCGTTATATTTATTGCTAAATTGCTTTGGTTTTTTGCTATAAAAAATCAAACTTTGTTGGTGTAAAATCACAAAATATTTCGACACGTTATAATCATTCTAAACATGCAAGATAAGTTTGAGAAACTAGCTAATAAAGTAGCCGAAGCCAAATTAGGTGGTGGCGAAAAAAGAATAGAAAAACAACATGAAAAAGGGAAGTTGACCGCTAGAGAGCGTATTCACTTCTTGTTAGATGAAGGTTCTTTTGAAGAAATTGGTATGCTAGTTACCCATCGTTGTGTCGATTTTGGAATGGAAAAACAAAAATATTATGGCGATGGTGTAGTAACAGGATACGGGACTGTAAATGGTCGATTGATTTATGTATTTGCACAAGACTTTACTGTTTTTGGAGGATCATTGTCCGAAACCCATGCAGAAAAAATATGCAAATTAATGGACATGGCCTTGCGTAATGGAGCGCCAATAATTGGCTTGAATGACTCTGGCGGAGCTCGTATTCAAGAAGGTGTTCAGTCTCTTGGAGGCTATGCTGATATTTTTTATAGAAATACAAGAGCATCGGGTGTTATTCCTCAAATTTCAGCCATCATGGGACCTTGTGCTGGTGGTGCTGTTTATTCTCCTGCCATTACAGATTTTATTTATATGGTAGAGAACACCTCTTATATGTTTATTACAGGTCCTAATGTTGTTAAGACTGTAACAAATGAAGATGTTACTTCTGAAGAGTTAGGAGGAGCCATGACTCATGCTACAAAATCTGGAGTGACCCATTTTACAGCTGCCAATGATATTGACTGCATCAATCAATTAAAAAAATTGCTTTCTTATATTCCTCAAAACTGTGAAGAGGAAACGCCTCGCTTAGCCTACACGCCTAGTGATGAAACGCGTACAGCCCTAGATACGATTCTTCCTGATAGTGCCAACGTACCTTATGATATGCGTTCAGTCATTCACGAAATTGTAGATGGAGATTCCTTTTACGAGGTTAATAAAGACTATGCCGAAAATATTATTGTTGGTTTCGCTCGCTTAGGAGGTCGATCAATTGGAGTTGTTGCCAACAATCCAATGATTTTAGCAGGTTGTTTGGATGTAGATTGCTCTAGAAAAGGCGGACGTTTTGTCCGTTTCTGTGATAGCTTTAACATTCCTCTATTAGTTTTGGAAGATGTTCCTGGTTTCTTGCCTGGTACCGACCAAGAATGGAATGGCATTATTACGAATGGAGCCAAGTTATTGTATGCATTCTGTGAAGCGACTGTTCCAAGAATTACGGTTATCACAAGAAAAGCGTATGGGGGTGCTTATGACGTAATGAACTCTAAACACATTGGAGCAGACATGAATTATGCTTGGCCTTCTGCGGAAATTGCCGTGATGGGAGCCAAAGGAGCTAGTGAAATTATTTTCAGAAATGAGATTAAAAATGCTGCCGATCCTGAGGCTAAACTAGCAGAAAAAGAAGCTGAATATGCAGACAAATTTGCAGATCCTTATCGCGCTGCTTTCCGTGGCTTTGTGGATGAGGTAATCGAGCCCAACCAAACTAGACAAAAATTAATTCGAGCCTTCAAGATGTTAGAAAACAAAGTGGATCAATTGCCTCGTAAAAAACATGGTAATTTGCCTTTGTAAGCTATACATATTACCAAAAGGAGTGGCAAAAGCTACTCCTTTTGTTTTTTTGCGCAGTAACTTCAAGCTGTCATTTCTTATTCTATGATAAAAACCAATCCAACTACCATACGCAAAGGTATCCTCAATCATCTACAAAAATTACAAAAAGATATTGATGCCTTACCTGATTACAAAACAAAAGTAAAACAAGCTAAAGTACTTTGGCAAAATAAAAAAAAGACCAATGCTCAAAAAGCAGCTTTTAATCGAGTAGAAAAGGAGCTTCAAAAAATTGCTATTGGCACTAATAATTATTGCAATTACTGTGAAGCCAATATAGGAACTACTATTGAGCATATTTACCCTAGAGGCTTGTATCCTAACAAAACATTTGTGTGGGAAAACTACCTATGGACTTGCAAACAATGCAATGGCAAGCACAAAGTTTCACAATTTAAAATCTTCAAAACACCTGATTCTGCCAAAGTCATCAACTTAGTCAAAGACTACCAATTTATTCCCCCTCCTAATGAGGATGCCGTTTTTATTAATCCTAGAACAGAGAATCCCTTAGATTATTTACAATTGGACTTACACAGTGGTTTGTTCTATCCCAAAGCTACAAACAAACAAACCAGAGCTTACAAGCGCGCTGCTTATACTATTGAGACATTGCAACTTAACACTCGAGACGGATTAGTAAAAAACCGATTGCAGGCTTATCAAAATTACCAAACCTTGCTACAACAATATATAGATATTCAATCTTGTTCTTCTCTTGAGCAACTCTATCAACTATTTACTCCTTCCAAATATTTTCAAACCTTTTCGTTGGAGGCGCAAAAAAGTTATGCCAGTTTAAATTTGCAACAGCAACTTATCAATCAAGCACATCCTACCGTTTGGCGAGAAATGCAACGACAAGCAACAACCATTACAGTCCTTGATAACCTATTTCAGCAGGTGCCAGAAACTTTGGAATGGCTATAAAAAAACACTCAGGCAACTGAGAAGCCTGAGTGTCGAAAGAAATCTTGAAACAGCTGACAGATAGAGCTGTTTCTTGCTGCTTGAGGGAGGTAAAATCTCTTATTGGTTATGGATTTTCACAAAAAACCTCTCCTCAAATTAGTAGTTTGTCACTGGTATCGTTCTATTTCAAAAGATACCGTGCAATACTATGGATGATGAATACAAACTACTGATGTAACAATATATATAAATCGTCTGCTTAAACAGGTTAAAATTGGTTAAACAAACTACTGATGGCTTCATTGAGGGATGAGAAAATGAGCAAGTTATCCTAATCCTCCCCAAGATCAGCCCTTGCTCTCTCCCTGCATCCCTCCTCCTAAATGAACTATTGTGTATTGATATATGTCCTTAAACAAGGATATGAATTATTTTCTCGTAGGTATTGGGGACAAATAAACTACTCCTAAATATATACTATTTCACTATAGCCAAGGTAGTTTATTTGTCACCCAACGCACACCTCTAATTGATTAATTTTTGACGTATATGACCATTTATAGTCATATACATTTGCAGCGAGATTTTGGTTTATTCTTAACATAAAGATGTGGAGCTTACTTAAATAAAGTTGTGTTCAACACCTTAATGTTTCAATAATTCGGCTAAATTGTTTTTGATGTTATTTCTATAAAATTTCGTAGTTCTTGTTTTGTAATGGAATGGTGGTATAAAACAAAAATACTTTGTAATAGTATAAAACTCTAATGGCTAATAAGTAGATAGATAGTGACTTTGTTACAGTAAAAGAGGCTGTATGCTACGTGTGTGTGTAATTGTGTAATTTGTGTGCCAACAAAACTTCATCCCATTGAAGTTTTGAAGTAAAAAATGAAACTCCTTTATTAGTGTGTTTTTTTATTTATACGATAAATAGGTTCATATTTGTTTCATTTATTTTGTTTTTTTTTAAAAAAATAAAATGTTATAAAACTATAATATGTTTTTACAATTTCATACTATATTGTCTGACAAATAATTTATTACATATTAAACTACACACCCAACAACATTACATACATTCAAATTCTTCTTTAGTTAGAATAGGGTCAACACCAATGACACCTTCTCGATAACACGATAATGTATAATGCTTTTGAGTTAACCAATGCGCAAAAGAAGTTTCATCTACAGTAGTATTTCCATCAAACAAACAAAATACAATTCCTGTCTCTATGTCAATACTTACTTTCAAAATTTCTGGTTGCGCTCGAATATAATGTTCTATTTTTTTGTATGCAGCAGCAGAAGATGCATCATCAATTTGAAATTGAGCAAATTTATTTCCACCTGTATCCGATGCGATTGTAGAAAATGAACAAATAGTACTACATAAAGCAAAACAAAGCATCCATAGAATATTTTCTGCAATTTGGTTACGCACTTTAAAACACTCTAACAAACTAAATTTAAAGACTTTCATTGAAATTTAAACATTGGAGGATTATAATGATAAAGGTTATCATTGGGATTTTGATTAATTACGACACAATGATACGCAAAAAATAAATTGCTTGCTAATTTCCTCATCAGTTACTTCTACATAACCAACTGTAAAGCATAGTTTTAAAACCAACCTAACAAAAAAAAGACCTCCAAAAAATAATTTTGGAAGCCTCTCTATAGCTATTCTCTATAGCTTCTTTTTTTTTGTATAAAATCTATGCGAGTTGTATTATATCAATCCCTTTGCCGCTAAATAACGCTCTGCATCTAAAGCAGCCATACAACCTGTTCCTGCAGCAGTCACTGCTTGACGATAATCTTTATCTTGAGCATCACCACTTGCAAATACACCATCTATGTTGGTATGTGTACTACCTGCTTTGGTCAACAAATATCCAGTATTGTCCATTTCTAACCAACCTTCAAAAATTTTCGTATTCGGCACGTGCCCGATTGCTACAAAAAATCCCCATAAGCTAATTTCTTGCTTTTCGTTCGTTTTATTATTAACCACACGAACACCAGTTACACCTTCCTCATCGCCCAAAACTTCATCTACTTCTGTATTCCAATAGATTTGAATTTTATCGTTATTAAGAACACGCTCTTGCATAATTTTGGAAGCACGCAACTCATCTCTACGAACAAACATGTGTACCTTTGGGCATAACTTAGACAAATAACTTGCTTCTTCACAAGCACTATCTCCACCACCTACGATACAAACTTCTTTTCCTTTATAGAAAAAACCATCACAAACGGCACAAGCAGAAACCCCTTTATTCATATATTTTTTCTCAGACTCCAAGCCCAAGTACCTAGCAGAAGCCCCTGTCGCAATAATAACAGAATCTGCATGAATTTCTTCACCACCATCAGTCCAAAGTTTGTGTACGGGACCTGAGAAATCCACTTTTTCTATCATAACGCCAACATTCACCTCTGTATCAAAACGCATTGCTTGTTGCTTCAAATCCTCCATCATTTCTGGGCCCATGATGCCTTTGGGGTAACCAGGAAAATTTTCTACATCGTTGGTAATCATTAATTGTCCTCCAGGTTCACTTCCTGTAAACAAAACAGGTTTCATATTTGCTCTAGCTGCGTAAATTGCTGCTGTATATCCAGCAGGTCCTGACCCAATGATGACGCACGTCTCTTTTCTAGCCATTTTTTATTATTTGATTTTTGATTTTAGCAAAGGTAAAAATAAGTTGTCAAAAATTTGCAGCGATATTTGGGGTTCATTTTAGAATCAAATTAGGCAAATCGACAAATTATGTTTTAAATTTACTTATTATTTATTATTGCAATAATTGTTATTTCCTTTTCAACAATAGTTCGTTGAAACCACGCAGTAGCAGCGAAGCTTATCAACAAACTACTATTTTCAAATTACATAACTCTTCATAAAAAAGCTTTTTTATAAGAATAAAGAATAACAAACTTTCTTTGTGAAATGTTTCATAATACAATCTAACTCTACAAAGAGTAGACGTTTCAAATTTAGCAAATTATTGGAAGCTTATAGCATAATTAAATTAATAGTATGCTAACATTTTTTGCTAGACTGTGCTATTCCAATTTAGATACTTATTTGTGCTTTTAGTTGATCTACAATTCCATAATCGCCAATACACAAATCGTACTCGATAGGTTCTCGAATATCAATCCATGCCAACTGAAGATGTTCTAACAATGTAATTTCTCCTCCTACAATCGTGCATCGAAAAGGAATCAGCTCAATAATCATATTGGTTTCCTCTCTTTCTATAGATACCAACTGCTCTTTTACCATCACCTCTATGTCCAATTCTTCTTTTAACTCTCGTGCCATACATTCTGCTTCTGTCTCTCCAGGGTCAATTTTTCCGCCAGGAAATTCCCACTTCAAAGCATGACTAGTATCTTCTCCTCGTTGTACAATAAGGTATTTTCCAGATTTCTCTATAACGCCACAAGTGACTCTCATTCGGTTTTTCATTGTTTGGGTGTTTTATGTATAAAAAATTAGATTGCGCTACCAAATAGTCGTTCTGTTCTTTTTAGAATGCTCTGTAGAATTTTCTAGAAAGGAATGTCTTGCTAACTATAAACCAATCCTCAACAATACATACATTTCCATCATTGATAGTCAGCAGACTAATTACCTTAACACAACTACAATTATACTTTAAGATACAAATCAACTTTATGATAATAGATTATTCTAAACTAAAAATTGTAGTAAGATTATCAATAGACTATGCCGATCGTATAAAAATCATTATTTTTGTGCCTCCAAAACACTTGATAACACTTTGAGGTTTAGATTGATTATTATGAAAAAAACATACATGCTTCGTTTACTTGCTTTTGCTTTACTTATTGTTTATACAATTAGCTGTTCTTTGGGAAGTGAAATTGCAGAAACTCCAATCGATCAAGAACCTCAACCCCTTCAGTTAGAAAGTGTCGATACTGTTCTCATCCCAAAAGAAGACACTATTACGATTGCTGCGGTTGGTGATATTATGATGGGAACAGATTATCCCAACACTAGAACCCTCCCTCCCAAAGATGGCGCCACCTTATTTAAGGATGTTCAACAATATTTGGAACCTTTTGATCTAACATTTGGAAATTTAGAAGGAGTTATTGGGCGTGGCGGTGTTGCTAAATCTTGTAATCAACCACAATATTGTTATACCTTCCGAATGCCAGCCCACTATACCAACCATCTAAAAAAAGCAGGCTTTGATGTTGTTAGTATTGCCAATAATCATGCTAATGACTTTGGTGCAGGTGGGAGAAAAGCTAGTGCAGCAGTCTTAGACACATCTGGTCTTTTTTATGCAGGTTCCGAAAACAAACCGTACACTATTTTTGAAAAAGACAGCATCAAATATGGATTTTTGGCTACAGCACCTAACAGTGGGTGTTTTAGTATGAAAAAGTACAAAGAAGCGGCTGAAATTGTGCAGATGCTAGATAGTCTTTGTGACATTGTCATTGTTTCTTTTCATGCTGGGGCGGAAGGTGCTGGTGCCATACATACGCCTCGCAAAGATGAGATTTTCTTGGGTTACAATCGTGGTAATGTCTATAAATTTGCTCATGGTTGCATTGATGCAGGAGCAGATATTTTACTAGGACACGGTCCCCATGTAACTCGTGCAGTGGAAGTGTACAAAAATCGTTTTATAACTTACAGTATGGGTAATTTTTGTACCTACGAAAAATTTAGCTTAAAAGGTCCCAAGGGTGTTGGTCCAATTTTACATATACAAGTCAATAAAGAAGGAAAGTTTCTTGGTGGAAAAGTTATTCCAACCAAACAATTGGGAGAAGGGATTCCTGTATATGACGAGGCGCAACAAGCTTGGAAACAACTCATTGATTTGTCGTTAGAAGATTTTCCAGAATCACCAGTAGAATTTTCTTTAGAAGAAGGAAGTATTCTTCCGATTACATTAGAAGCAACTCCTACCGCTATCGATAGCATTGCCATAGATAATAGTAGTCAAAATAAATCCGAACATTAGTAGATTTATTACATAAAAACAACTTCTTTAAAAGAATACGCCACAATCTGCTGATTTGTTTGGATTTGTAGTCGACCTTCGGGAGATATGCCTACGATTTTTCCTTGAAAAGTAGCCTTTGTTTTAGCATCTTGATAAGTACGCCATTCTTGATAAGCGTACAATGTTTGCAAATAATCTTGATTTAAAAGATCGTGCTGTTCTGCTTTTAATTGCAAATAGCGTTGTTCTAAATATTCACAGAATAGACCTATCAGTTGATAAGTATCTTGACGAATGTTTGTTTCTAAGAACAAAGAAGTAGGATTGGGTAACTCTGGCGAAAAATACGTTTGATTGATATTTAACCCCACACCAATTATTGTACTTGCCAATACATGCCCTTTTAGTTTATTTTCTATTAATATCCCTCCTATTTTTTTGTCATTGATATAAATATCGTTGGGCCATTTGACAGACAATTCATCAAGAGGAACAATATAATTTTTGAGCAAATCATAGACGGCAAGCGCAACAACTTGGTTTAGCTTAAATTGGGATTGGATGGGCAAAAATTTTGGATACAAAATAACCGACAAGGTGATATTCTCACCTTTGGCACTTTCCCATTTACTGCCAATCTGTCCTCTTCCTGCATACTGGTTATCGGTATAAATGACAGTTCCTTCGATTGGAGTGCTTTTTGCCAGTAGAGTATTAGCAAAAATATTGGTAGAATCTACACTTGCAAGATAATTTGCAACTTTTCCAATGAAAAGGCTGTTAGAAGATACAGGTTTCATGCCTAAGACCAATTTTTTTTCGTTATTTTTACCCAATAAATTTTAGAATCTGTTTGTTCAGATTTTTTCAAAAATATAATTTTATTTCAAGTTACTATTAAAGTTTATAAAGAAACCAAAAAACTATTATTTATCATAACGCAACTGAAAAGTACTCTACTGACTATAAAACAGTGTACTGCGTAGTAAAACTCTTACTGTATTGAGCAACAAAAATATTGCCTTCCAACAAGATGCACAAGATACTCGTGCTTTGACAACTCTTATTATTGATGCTATTCAAGATAACAAAGGGAAAGAAATTGCTTTGTTTGATATGCGTGAATTAGAAGAAGCTAGTAGTGATTTTTTCATTCTTTGCAATGGAAATTCAAAAACACAAATTTTAGGTATCATCAAAAACATTGAGCGACGAGTTTATGAAGAATTTGGAATTCGACCTGATCACTCAGAAGGACAAGAAGCCAATTGGATGTTACTAGATTATTTTTCGGTAGTTATACATGTTTTTTCAAGTGAAAAAAGAGCTTTTTATAACTTAGATGACTTGTGGAGTGATGCTAAAGTAACTAAATACGATAATCAAGATTAAAATGACAGGGAAATATTTGTGCGAACATTAATTTTTTCTTAACTCAATGTTGCGCTTTTCTGACATTCTTAATGCAACTTTTTATTTTCTTTTTAGTTTAAAAGGATAAGACTAAACAGAAACAATTATAGATATCAATAAATATGGAACAAAAAAATTCACCTGGCAACAAACCAAAATTTAATGCTTATTGGTTTTATGCCATCATTGCGGTGATTCTAATTTCGCTTAACTTATTCAACCTTACAGGTTCTACTCCTGATATATCAATGACGGAATTGACAAAACTCATAAAAAAGGGGGATGTTGATAAGATTGTCATTGTAAGTACGGGAGAACAGAGTAAGTATGCAGACATTTACATCGACAAGGAAAAACTATCGAATGAAGCATACGAAAAAGTATCCAAATCTACGATTGGTACCGCCAATCCTGGTCCTCACTACAAACATACGGTTATCGTTGTTGAGACCTTTATGAAAGAAGTAAAAGAGGTACAAAAAGAATATTTGGCAGCTAATCCTAATGCGGAAGAAATAACCTTTGGTACCGAAACTAAAGGTACATTAGCTGGGATTATTATGTGGCTATTTCCTTTTATTTTGCTCATTGGAATTTGGGTCTTCTTCATGCGCCGCGTTGGTGGCGGTGGTGGTGGCGCTGGTGGTCAAATATTTAATATTGGTCGCTCTAAAGCCACTCTATTTGACAAAGATACAAAGGTAAATGTAACCTTTAAAGATGTTGCTGGTTTGGACGAAGCCAAAGAAGAGGTCATGGAAGTGGTTGACTTCTTGCGCAATCCTAAAAAATATACTGTCTTAGGGGGTAAAATTCCAAAAGGGGTTTTGTTAGTAGGCCCTCCAGGTACGGGTAAAACATTATTGGCAAAAGCAGTAGCAGGAGAAGCAGATGTTCCTTTCTTTAGTATTTCTGGTTCTGACTTCGTTGAAATGTTTGTGGGAGTAGGAGCATCAAGAGTTCGTGACTTGTTCCGCCAAGCTAGAGAAAAAGCACCTTGTATCATCTTTATTGATGAGATTGATGCTATTGGTCGTGCAAGAGGAAGAAATTCGATGCAAGGAAATGACGAGCGTGAAAATACTTTGAACCAATTGTTGGTAGAAATGGATGGTTTTAGCACCGATAAAGGGGTTATTCTTGTTGCTGCAACCAACCGCCCTGATATTTTAGATACAGCCTTGTTGCGTCCTGGTCGATTTGACCGCCAAATTGGAATTGGTAAACCAGACTTAGTTGGTCGGGAGCAAATTTTCAAAGTACATCTAAAACCTATCAAAATCAGTGATAATGTTGATGCCAAAACGTTGGCGATGCAAACACCTGGTTTTGCAGGGGCTGAGATTTCTAATATTTGTAATGAAGCTGCCTTAATCGCCGCTAGACACGATAAGTCAGAGGTAGATATGGAAGATTTCAACAAAGCTATTGATCGTGTTATTGGTGGTTTGGAAAAGAAAAACAAGCTAATCTCTCCAGAAGAAAAGAGAGTAATTGCCTATCATGAAGCTGGGCATGCTATTAGTGGCTGGTTCTTGGAGCACGCACATCCTTTGGTAAAAGTAACCATCGTTCCTCGTGGATTGACGGCATTGGGTTATGCTCAATACTTGCCAAAAGAAAAGCATATTGTCCCTCAACAACATCTACTAGATCAAATCTGTGGTCTATTGGCTGGACGTGCTGCGGAGGACATTATCTTTGGACAGGTATCTACTGGTGCACAAAATGACTTAGACCGTGTTACGCAACATGCCTATAACTTAGTCATGATTTATGGTATGAATAGCAAAGTAGGCAATGTTTCTTATTATGAAATGATGAAAAACAACCAATTTGCCAAACCCTATTCAGAAGCTACGGCTCAATTGATTGATCAAGAAATTCGCAAAATCATTGATGAGCAATATGCAAGAGCACTTCAATTGTTGAAAGAAAAGCGCAAAGAATTAGAATTATTGGCTAATGAATTGTTAAACAAAGAAGTCTTGTTAAGAGCTGATGTAGAACATCTGATTGGAAAACGAATTTATGATGATGTTCCAGATGAAAAAAACGGTGAAAAGGCTGCTGGAGAAAATAATGGTGTTGATACATTGTTAGACCCAGACGATCAGCCAGAAATTCACTAAAATAGATACAATATCAAACCTAAAAAGCTCGAACTAAAGCAGTTCGAGCTTTTTTTATGTTAAACTACTGCTTTAAATTTTAAAAATACTTATCTTGTGCAGTTATCTATTCTATTGAATTTCTTAAAACAATCCTATTTTTGTGCAGACAGCAAAAGACAACATATTAGGTCGATTAAAAAATATAAAAAACCACACTCCAACACTTCCTTACCCTAATTTGGAAAAGGAAACGATATCTATTTATCCTAAACCAACAGAGGCTTTGGATGTCCTATTTGCTCAAAATTTTCAAAATAATGGTGGCAAATTTGTTTTTTGTGAATCTCAAAAAGAGTTGATAACAAACCTCCATTTGCTAACTCAGCAAAAAAAATGGACAAAGGTATATTGTTGGGAAAAGGAATTGCAACAACTACTAAACCAACAAAATTTTTCTTATCAAACACAAAAAGAGTCCTTAATACATGCAGATGCAAGCCTCACTACTTGCGAAGCATTAATCGCTCGAACTGGTTCTATCTTATTAAGTAGTAATGCTGCCTCTGGACGCAGCCTATCTATTGTTCCACCAGTTCATATTGTTATAGCAACATCTAATCAGGTTATTTATAACTTAAAAGAAGTTCTAAATCTACAAACGGCTCGCGAAGACCATTGGCCTTCTATGCTTTGTTTTACCTCAACCAATAGCCGTACTGCAGATATTGAGAAAACGCTTGTTAATGGAGCTCATGGTCCTAAAGAACTTTACGTTTTCTTTTTAGAAATTTGATCACTCACCCCCTCTTCAATCATCTATTCAATGAAATTCTTAACACTATTTACAGTTCTAATGTTACAGGTCGTTGCTTTATATGCAACAACACCTGATATATCAGAAATAAAACAACAACCAATTAAAGTAGTTATTGCTGAAGCTGAAAAACTATATGGAGAAGCGGTCTATGAAGATGCTTATTATTATTACAAAGCACTCAGCGAAATGAAGAAAAAAATGTCCCAAGAAGAACTTTATCGCTTGGGAAAAACCGCTTTAGCTGCCAAGGATTATCAAACGACACAAGATGTACTAGGTCCTTTGCTCCCTAAAGCCAAACGCTACCCACTTATTCATTATGAATATGCCTCTGCCTTAAAATATACAGGGCAATACGTTTTGGCTACCCAACATTTTCAGTCCTACTTAAATGCGAATCAACACGATGCCAACAACGATTATGTAAAGTTGGCTCAAACGCACCTCAAAACATGTCAAAAGGTTTTAAAAGAAAAAGAAAATACATCTGCTTGGTTCTTAGATGATTTAACAGATGAAAGTGCTGAAGAAGGAACCATATATCGAGCATTGACACAGGCTAGTAAATACAAAATTGGCTTAATCGAGTGCCAAACTTCTAAAGGAACTTGTTTAAAAAAGGTTTATCCTGACAATACAATCGAAACGTTGCAAGGATCAGTAGGCAATCCTATATTTAATTCCGCTTCGCCTCACATTGCTCCAGATGGAGAAACTGTTTATTTTGCACAACAAGAAATGGGAAAAGCTGAATACAGTATTTTTTCTGGTAAAATGACGGCTACTGGTGAGATTGAAAACATTCAAAAACTCGGTCCTAGTGTTAATCGTGTTGGCTATTCTAGTAAACACCCAACCATTGGTGTCACAGAACAAGGACAAGAAATTCTATACTTTGCCTCTACCCTCCCAGGTAGCCAAGGCGGCTATGATATTTGGTATGCCATAAAAACAACCGATGGTGCCTTTACAATGTCATACAACTTAGGGACTCGTATAAATGGTCAAGGAGATGAGATCACTCCTTTTTATTATCAAAATGCGGGAGAGCTATACTTTAGTTCTGAAAAACCATCAGGTTACGGAGGCTTAGATGTTTATAAAATGACTGGTGAGAAAAAGCGTTGGCTAGAAAACCAAGCACAGCATTTGGAAAACCCCATCAATTCTACAGGAAATGATTTTCATTTCAAAAAAACAGGGCGAGGAAAAGGTTCGTTCTCTACCGATAGAGGAAAGGACAAAAAGGAAAAAACCGTAAAGTATAAAAAAACAATTGGTGCTTAATTGAACATAAACACCACAAAAAATGCAGGCTACTTTATTTTAGTCTGCATTTTTTTATTGCCTAAACTCAGTCCAATTTCTATGGCTCTTTCGACAAATGATCAGCAGGTTTAATCTGCCGTATGTTATCTCTTCTAATAAGCTTAGTTGTGTTCTTTGTATTTATTACCTAAGTTCACCATACATTGGGTTATTGATAAGATGGTTCTTGTTTTTCGCAGTTCCGTTTTTTTCCTCATTAGAAGAAGCGATTTTATAAATAGAACATTCTTTCTCAATTCCATGTACAGAATAGACCTAGTTATAAAAAGAAAACGGATGCACAACAAGTGTACATCCGTTTGTATTATTCAAAACAATCGATTGCTTATTCGCCATCTTTGTTTTCAGTAGAATCATTTTCTTCGTTCTTCAACTGCTCTTTCAATTCAGAGAATGCGCTTAAGTCACCAAAAGTACTTTTCTCTGTATTAGAATTTACTTGCTTCACAGCTTGTTTAGCAGCTTGTTTTTCTGCTTTAGCAGCGTCTTTTTCTGCTTGCTCTGCACTACGCTTAGCATCAGAGTAATAACGAGAGTGAGAAACTAAGATACGCTTATCATCACGGTTAAACTCAATTACTTTGAATGGCAATTGCTCGTCTACCTCAGCCAATGTTCCATCTTCTTTCTTGATATGACGGATAGGAGCGAAAGCTTCTAAACCATAAGGCAACAATACGATTGCACCTCTATCGTCACGACGCAAAATAGTAGCTTCATGTGTAGAACCTTCTGGGAACACATCAGCAAAAGTATCCCATGGATTCTCTTCTAATTGTTTGTGTCCCAAAGATAATTTACGGCTATCTTTGTCGATTTCAAGAATAATAACGTCCATTTCAGCACCTACTTTTGTAAACTCAGCAGGGTGTGCAAAACGTTTTGTCCAAGAAAGATCAGAAATGTGAATCATTCCACCAATTCCCTCTTCTAACTCGATGAATACACCATACGGAGTCAAGTTTTTAACTTCTCCTTTGTGCTGAGAACCTTTAGGATACTTCTCTTCGATGTTTGTCCAAGGATCTTCTTGTAGTTTTCTCAAACTCAAAGACATTTTGCGGTCTTCGCGGTCGATAGTAACCACTTTTGCTTCGTATTCGTCTCCTTCTTTAAAGAATTCGCGAGAGTTGATTGGTTGACTGCTCCAAGATACTTCAGAAACGTGGATAAGACCTTCAACACCAGGAGTAACTTCCAAGAAAGCACCATAATCCTCGATGTTAACAATTTTACCTTTTACGATAGAACCAGGCTCAACGCTTTCTGCCAATACATCCCATGGATGAGGTTGTAGTTGTTTAAGACCCAAAGAGATACGTTTTTTATCATCATTAAAGTCTAATACTACTACGTTTAGTTTTTGACCATTCTCCAATACGTCACTTGGGTGCTTGATACGTCCCCAAGAAATATCCGTAATGTACAACAAACCGTCAACACCACCCAAATCCAAGAAAGCACCAAAGTCAGTAAGGTTTTTAACCGTACCTTCCAATACTTGTCCTTTCTCCAATTTAGAGATAATTGCTTGACGTTGCTCTTCCAAGTCACTTTCGATAAGTGCTTTGTGAGATACAACAGCGTTTTTGATAGATTCGTTAATTTTAACTACTTTGAACTCCATTGTTTTACCAACATATGCATCGTAGTCAATAATTGGACGAATATCAATTTGAGATCCAGGAAGGAATGTTTCCAATCCATCGATGTCAACAATAAGACCTCCTTTCGTTTTGCTAATTACAGTACCTGTCACTACTTTTCCTTCTTCGAAAGAAGAAACAATATTAGCCCAAGCATTCAACAATTTAGCTTTACGACGAGAAAGAACTAATTGTCCACGTTTGTCTTCTTGAGTTTCTACGTATACCTCTACTACATCACCGACAGCCAAATCAGGCATGTCACGGAATTCTGTACGAGATACCAACCCGTCTGACTTACAATTCAAATCCAAAACAACATCACTAGCTGTAATAAATACAACTTTACCAGCAACGATTTCAAATTCTTTGATAGAACTCAACGTATTTTCATACAACTCCTCATATTCTGCAATCACATTGTCCTCGTAGTTCAATACTCCTTTAGGACCTTTATCCCAGTCAAAATCATCGTGATTAGTATCTTCTACTACCACTTCTTCGTTAGTTTCTACAGTTTCTTCAACAGTTGATTCTACTGTTGGATTGTTTTCAACAACTTTTTCTTCGTTGTTTTCGTTTTCAAGATTCTCCATTTAGAAAAAACTTGTTTTTAAAAGGTTAAGAAATAATTTTTCGATCAGCTTTTGAGGCTCAAACACTTGTATAAGAGCTTAAAAAGCGAGTGCAAAGATAATAATAAAGCTGTTTTTTACCAAACATTTTGAATTTATTCGAAATAAAAATGATTGATGCATAAAAACTCATGAGTCATCCCGAATTTTCTAAAGCACATTGACAAAATAAAAATGTTAAGATAAAATGGATGGCTTTTCTAAGTCTGTAAATCGGCATCGAAGTCTTTCGGTGCCGATTTCCTGTTCTAGGACACCAAATATTAATGATAGTAGTCATAGTTGCTCTAAAGTTCCTCAACATCCGAAACAAAAAATCCATTACCAAAGTAACTAACATCAACATTTTAAGACGATTTTCAAAGAACCAAAGCCTAGGAGACTCCATACCCAACTCTGATTTTCCATATCTAAAAACCTGTTCAATATCCCATCGTTTCATATAAGAATAGAACATTTCCCATGCTTTGCCACAAGTGTCAATTACTTCATTGGTTAGCAAGTACATAGGAGAAGTGCCTTTGCGTTTATCACGAACAATAACGAGGTATAAATCTGTTTGGGGAAACCATGGATGAGCTACTTTTCGGTAGAGTATTTTGACGCTTCTCGTTTCTTTCCGAATATTATCCCATATTAGGCGATGATCCTTAGCTTTTTGTCCCAGAGAAAGACGATAGGTATTTTTCTTCACTCCATTTTCATCAATCAAATTATTAAGCTTTTTCCAACGAACTAGAAACTTTGCTTTAAAGTTGAGCATACGTTCTACAAAAACACCATTGGCATAACCTCTATCAAAGACATGAAGCACATCCGCTTGTGTAGATGCTACACGTTTATTTAGAGCATTAAACATCCGATAAAATATCTCCGAACTTTCCTCTTTATGTTTACCTCTTGTGGCAAACCAACGCATTTTAGATATTTGAGGAACTTCCTTCGCATGCAAGGAGGTTAAAACTGCACCCGACCACTCAAATCCAGGAACACAAATACGTTTATGCTTATCATAATAACCTGGTTTTATTCGTGTTAACCGTTGACTCTTCTTACTGTGTACTGGGCTTAGCCCTTCACTAAACCAACTTTCGGGCTTTTCTAGTACACTATCATCCCAGAGCATCAACCAACTTTTTCCTAATTCTTGCTTATCTTCCAATCTAGCAACAAACTCTTCTTCTAAATGTTGATCTATTATTTGGTAATCCCATTTCTTACTGCGAAATAAATTACTCACACGTTTTACTCCTGCTTTAGCTTTTTTAGGACCAAGAACTAAGGCGCCTAACTCGGTCAATAGCAAGGCATCTGAACGATTTCTTGACATTAAAACTGCTATAAATACATTATAAAATGTACGCACCAAACGTTTATCTAAATCTTCATCTAGTTTTAAGAGTAATTTAGACAAGTATTGATGTGAGCGATGTAAAATTGTCCATCCTGCTCCATTCTCTTTATTGATATTTTCTGTATCTTGTAGTTTATTATAATACATAGGAATCTCTAATTTTTTGTGGTAATTAAATCTAGTAGATTCCTATCTTTTTTCCAAAAAAAAAGTCATCGCCGAAAAATTCGGGATGACTCATGTTTCAATAACCGTCAGCTTTACCCCTAAAACTGATTGCTTCTTTGATAATCTTTTAGCAGACTGACTCTATTATTCTATTCATTTTCGATAATAATAGTTCGTTAAAACTATGCAGTAGCAGCGTAGCTAACTACTACAATAAGATATTTTAGTTAAAATGCAGACCGCACTCTGTTTTTGAGCTTCTACTCCAACGACCACTACGCCCCTTGCCTCTTTGCGTGCAATGCAAACATCCTATTGAATGATACCCTAATACCTCTAATGGATGAGGGGGCAAATTCGTTGCTTGGTAGGCTGTGTTAAAATCTGATTCTGAAAGATCTATTAATGGATAAAATTTCAAGATATTATCCTTTTTCTCAAATACCTCTAAGTTTCTTCTAAAAGGAGTTTGATAAGCCATCAGACCTGAAATCCAAATATCATAATCTAACTTCACCAATTCTAGTGGCACTACTTTATTAATATAACAACACTTACTAGTATTATTCTTCCACATTTCAGCCTCTAAAGTTGCCTGATGGGCTGTTGTTTCTGGTTTCAAATGAACGACTTCCAAATTTAAAGACTGAACCAATGCATCTTTGTATCTTAGCGTTTCCTCAAAATGGTATCCAGTATCCAGAAAATGAATTTTCTGTGCAGCTTGAAGATTACTAATCCAATAAAGCAACAAGGCTGACTTTGTCCCAAAAGAAGAGGTATATAAGATAGATTTCACATCAAATAGATGGTACAAAAGTTTGATGCGCTCTATAGGAGGCAATGGTTTAAACTGCTCGTTTAGGCTTGCGATATCCTTATCATCAATAGGACTATTTGAGTTTGGAAAAGGCTTCTTGGTTTTCATAATCTGATAAAATTGAAGGGTGATTGGTGTGATAGCCCCAATTGGTTCTAATCCAAATTCGTTCATTGATATAAAACAATAGAAATTTTACAATTCCATCTAAAAAACCTATTGTGCTTGCTAATTTAATATTGCCAGTAAATGCCAATGTAATGGAAAACGTAGCAATTGTTGCCCCGACTCTATAGGTCAATGCTTTGACAAGGCTTCTTCGTTTTTGTTCTTTTTTCATGATCAGTAAGTATCATTTTGAAGCTTATAAGTATATTTTTTTGAATGATTACTTACTAAGCAGATTTATCCAATAAGCTTTCTGTCAAAGCATTTAAAATTTTAACTTTTCGTTCAAAATCAACTCCCAATGTTTGTCTAAAATCATACATATTCTCCAAAAGTCCCTCAATTTCTTCTGGCAATATATTCTCGAGCAACTGCCTCAACCTTTTGGCAAAAGTTGGAGATTTCCCATTGGTAGAAATAGCTATTTTTAAATCTCCTTTGGTAACAACAGACCCCAAATAAAAGTCACACAACAAAGGTGTATCGGCAACATTAACAATAGTACCTCTTGACTTGGCTTCACTCCAAATATATTTATTCAACGAACGATTGTTGGTTGCTACAATGACCAAACTTTTCTTTTCCAAATCATACAATTGAAAAGGTCGTTCTATTAAGGTTACTTGATGTTCTCGCCCCACCAGCAGCGAACGAATTTTTTTAGAAATTTCTATAGCGACCAAAATAATTCTTGCGTCGGGGCTATTTTTTAGAATCAAACTAATTTTTTCATAACCTACATGCCCACCACCAACAATTAAGATAGGCAATTGATTAACTTTTAGAAAAACAGGATATAATGTATTCATACTCTTTAATTTTTTGAATTGACTGTAATAGCATAACTTTTCACTAAGTCGGGATGTAAAGCAACCACTTGCCCAACGACAATAACAGCAGGCGTTTGAATCCCTTCTTTTTCTACAATATCAACAATTGTATCTACTGTCCCCAATACAACACGCTCATTGGGTAAGGAGCCATTTTGAATCACCATGACGGGTGTATTTCCTTTTCCGTAGCGGTGCAAAACCCTTGTTATTTCAGCCAATTTTCGAAGCCCCATTAGGATAACCAGAGTTGAATTTGATTGCGCTGCCAAATAAAAATCTTTGGGCAATACACCATGCTTGGTTGTTCCTGTCAATACCCAAAATCCTTGACTATAATTCCTATGTGTCAAAGGTACTTCTTGCAAACCTACCAACGCAGTACTACTCGACACACCAGGTACAATAGTTGTCTCTATATTAAAAGAAGTCGCATATTGCAACTCTTCGTATGCTCTTCCAAATATAAAAGGATCTCCTCCTTTCAATCGCACCACGTGTCCGTGTGAAAAGGCATAACTTACCGTCATTAAATTGATCTCTGATTGGCTAAAGCGATGTTTATTTGCTCGTTTCCCTACATTAATTTTTAGTGTATTCTCAGATACATTCTGCAACAGTTCTGGATTTGCCAAAGCATCGTACAAAATGACATCCGCTGTTCTCAAGGCTCTTAGCCCTCTAATTGTGATCAAGTCTGCACTTCCTGGACCTGCGCCCATTAACGTTATCTTTGGTTGTTTTTTCATTGTCTTTTATATTTTATAGATGATGATTTTAGGCGTTATAATGGGCATTAATAACTTCTTTATTTCCATCCAAACGTGCTTCTCTATAAGCAAATACTTGTTCTAAAAAGGCAGCTGCTTGTTGCCAATATTGCTCCGCAAAGGCTGGTTCTGGCTGGTTCTGATTGATTTGCAAAACCAACTCTGCAAAAGGCACCTCCAAATCAAAAAGACCTGTATCAACCAAGTGCTGATCAAAATCCTTGATAATCCCAATGTGCGTATTGCACTTCACATCAACACCCAATAAAATGGCTTTGGCAGCAACCACAAAAGCTCCATAACTCAGATAAACACTGTCTCCAAACAACTCTTCTTCTAATGCTTGGCGGCCTAATTCAACTTTTTCTTTGGCATCGTTCAAAATCGTAGTTACCATATCAAATGCGACTCCTGCACACTCACCAACTCCAATTTCTTTTTTATAAATCGTCTCTTGTCCCCAGTCCCAAAAATCACTAGAATGTAGATCATCCTTTGTTGTTAGTTCTTTCAGCAAGTTGTAGAAATACATTTTTCCTTGACGTTGGACATAATCATTAAAACGCTCTCCTCCAAGTTCTTTTTCTTCATAATCATCTAGCAGCCAAGTCAAGGCAATTGGAGTCCTCTTCGTTGGAATTTTAATAATTTTCTCTGCAATAAACCCCTTACCCGTTTCATCTACCCCACCCCCTAAAACAATTTGCATGGCAGGCAGCACCTGTTTTCCAACTTTGATAGAACTACCATGAAAGCCAATATTAGCAGCCATATGTTGTCCACATGCATTCATACAACCACTAATTTTGATGTTCACCTCCTTATCTCCAATCCAATACGCATAATTCTCTAACAATACTTGCTCTAACTGATTCGCCAAAGCAGTACTATTACTAACCGCTAAATTACACGTGTCTGTACCAGGACAAGCCGTAACGTCTACAATTGAACCAAAGCCAGGGTTTGCCAAGCCTAAAGCATCTAAGGCATTGTAAATCGCAGGCAAAGAATCTGTTGGAATGTATTTTAGTAGAATTCCTTGATTAATCGTCAAACGCAATTCATTAGCAGCATACTTTCGAACAATTCCACTTAATTGTCGAGCCAAAGATGCACTTAAGTTGCCGAGTCGAATTTTCAGTTGTACGCCATGATACCCCTTTTGCTTTTGTTCAAAAACATTTGTTAAGCGCCATAATTGATAGGCAGTAGGATTTTGAATGCTAATAGAAGTTTCTTCTGCCAACGTAGCGGGTGGCGTTGGTTGCCAATTATTACTATCCTCAATTTCTATGGAAGCATTGGCTAAAGCACGGGTTTCTTGCTCTACCAATTCTAAAAACTCAGCGATTGTATATTTTTTTAATAAAAATTTCAATCGAGCTTTCATTCTTTTTTCTCGTTCTCCATAACGATCAAAAACTCGAATCGAAGCTTCTACAAATGGAATGACTTTATACGTCGGCAAAAATTCATAAACAGTTGGTGCTATCATCGCTTGTGCCCCCAAGCCTCCTCCTAACAATACCTTAAAGCCTCGTTCTCCATTTTTAATTCGAGGTATAAATCCAAAATCATGGAAGTAAGCAAAAGCGGAATCTTCATTGGTAGCAGAAAAGGCTATTTTGATTTTTCGTCCCATTTCTTGCGCAATAGGATTTCTCAAAAAATACTCAAACAAAGCATGTACATAAGGAGACACATCAAACAGTTCGTCAGGGTGAATACCCGCTTTTGCAGAAGCCGTAATATTTCGAATCGTATTGCCACAAGCCCCCATTGCAGTCACTCCAACTCTAGATAAGTCAGCCCATAAAGCAGGTGTATCCTTGAGCTTCACATAATGCAACTGTATATTTTGACGCGTCGTCAAATGTAAATTTCCCGTACTATATCGTTCTGAAGCATCTGCCAAAGCATCCAACTGCTCTGTTGTCAAACGACCAAACGGAATTTTTGTCCTAAACATTTGCACCCCCAACTGACGTTGTCCATATACCCCTCTTGTTAGTCTATAATGTTTAAAACGTTCCTCATCAATCCGTCCCAATTGAACATCTGTTATCTTTTGTTTTAATTCAGTAATGTCTTTTTGATCAGCAGGTTGAATACCTTCTAAGTTTAATTTAGTTGCCATGACATATAAGTTTTTAGTGATCCACAGTTAAGAAATAAAAGAGAAAGCCCTTTCAGGAAGTAATATTTCCTGAAAGGGCTTTTGCATTAAATGAATACTATTATTTGTCTATCAATATAGGTTTATCCATAACGTGCACATCCACTTACAAGAAATTATCTTGAAGCAACAACAACAGCAGGTACAACAGTTATATAGAGTATAAATAGACATAAATTGATATTGATTGACTCCACTCAATTTCTTAACGTTTCGTGGATTTTATAGATACAGAATAAAAAAACCTTCTAGAAATTAGTATCTCTAGAAGGTTCTTGGTTATATTTTATTTAATTATGATTACATATAAGATAACGCATTCCTACCAGAGTTTTTTCTGACAAGAACAACAACAAGTATTGATTGAATATGTAATGATAATTTTCATGTTTGTCTTTTAATTAAAAACCATTTTAGTCGGTTTGATAATACAAAGCTGTACATTAAAAATTAAAAATGCAAGTTTTGGAGTTATTTTTTTATTCAAAATAATCCATAAATTGGGTAATTGTTCCGTACAACACTCCTTTTTTAAAAACCATAAAAACCTAACTACCAATATTATACACCTAAAACACTTAAAAATTCCAAGTATCGATAATCAACTGATAAAGTTTCATTACTTGACAAACTTAGCTAGTAGTACTGTGCTATTATCTGCTATTTCTACATCGTTTCAACAAACAAAACTATTCAGGTACTGGAACTATACCTTACGTTTATAAGTTACATAAACCATTCATCAGCATTACTATTCTGCAATCATTCAGGAAAATAATGTATGCTAAAAACTAAAAAAACTTATGAAAGATTTAATCCTAAAACGTTTAAAAGAACTAGAAACGATTCATAACATCACGATATTATACGCTTGTGAATCAGGTAGCAGAGCTTGGGGATTTGCTTCGCCAAATAGTGATTGGGATGTCCGTTTCATATACGTTCATTCTCAAGATTGGTACCTTTCTATAGATGAATCAAAAGATATGCTGGATTTTGCCATTGACGAGCACGAACTAGATTTAACGGGGTGGGAATTGCGCAAAACACTTCGCTTATTTAGAGGGTCTAATGCGAGTCCTTTTGAATGGTTGCAGTCTCCTATCGTATATCTAGATCCTTATAATTTTAGATCCGAATTATGGCAATTGACCAATACTTACTTCAAGCCACGTTCTATGGCTTTTCATTACTTGGGCTTAGCAAAAAATTCTTCTAAAAAAGGCTTGGTTGATGGATTGATGGACATTAAGAAATACTTCTATGTCTTGCGACCACTTCTAGCTGCCTACTGGATTTGTCATAAAAAAACAGTGCCTCCAATGGAGTTTGCTCTCTTGTTAGAACAATTGAAATCAGAAGAAGCATTGTATGCAGCGATTCAAACATTAGTTCGTAAAAAAGTAGCTGCTTTGGAAGGGGATCTAACAGAACCTGTTCCTATTATTCAAACGTTTATACAAAAACAGTTGACAGCATGTGCTATTCTTGCTAAGGATTTATCCGCAGAGCAAGCTGTTAGTACTCCTTTAAATCATTTATTTAGAGCATTTATTCAGTTATCCTATGTTGACAATCAATGACCTTAAAACACAAAATTTACTTCTATTTGAAGCTATTAGTGGCAGCAAGGCTTATGGTTTATCCTTGCCTACTTCCGATACAGATATAAAAGGAGTCTTTGTCCTCCCTCAAGATATTTTTTATGGTTTGAACTATATCCCTCAAGTAAATGATCGTAATAATGATCAAGTTTATTATGAGCTAGGACGCTTTGTGGAATTATTATACAAGAACAATCCCAATATTTTAGAACTGCTAAACACTCCAAAGGATTGCATTTTATACGAACACCCCTTATTCAAGCAATTGGATGCAGCTCTTTTTCTATCCAAACAATGTAAGGATACATTTGCAGGTTATGCGATGTCTCAAATCAAAAAAGCAAGGGGATTGAACAAAAAGATCATGAATCCAATGGAAAAGCAACGAAAAGGGGTTTTGGATTTTTGTTATGTACAATACAAACAAGGTGCTATTGGAGTGCAAGATTGGTTAAACGAACACAGTTTGATACAAGAACGTTGTGGATTGGTCAATATTCCTCATATGAAAGACCTTTATGGCTTATATTACGACTTTGATAATCAATATAATTTTCAAGGCATTATCAAACCTAAAACGGTTGATACCATTCTTTTGAGTAGTATTCCTAAAGAGGTACGACAATTAGCTGTTCTTTATTTTAACAAGGATGGTTATAAAAAATATTGTAAAGACTATAAGCAGTATTGGGAATGGGTCAACAACCGCAATGATAGTCGCTATGCCAATACTATTGCGCATGGGAAAAATTATGATGCTAAAAATATTATGCACACGTTTCGGCTGTTGGACATGGCAGAAGAAATTTTATCTACTGGTGAAATTCAAGTACATCGTCCCAATCGAGCTGAGCTACTAGAAATCCGAAAGGGTACTTTTGAATATGAAGTATTGATGAAAAAGGCAGAAGTGAAAGTCAAAAAAATTGAGCAACTGTATCAACATTCTACACTTCCTTCAAAACCAGATAAAATACAGATAGAAAAAATACTGGTAACGATTCGAAAAGCATTTTACCATGCCTATAGTTGTTCTTAATGTTTTGAGAGAGTATAAGTAATCATAATACATAGTAGCAACGTAGCTAACTATTGAATACAAAGAACCCGTCTCTTATTAAACCTAAAAAGAGGCAACCTTATTGATAAGGTTGCCTCTTATAGTTTAAGATAAAAGATCTATCTTTTATTTTTCAAAGTACTATTTGATCAACAATTTGTGACTAGTAGTACCATTAAGCGTCTTAACATTGATAACGTACAAACCTGCTGCCAAAGTAGAAGTTGTCAATTTTTGAATGTTATTACCAGGTATCAAGCTAATCGCTTGAGTAGGCATTACTTCTTGACCAATACCGTTAAAGATTGTAATTTGCGCATCTCCTGCTACTTTCGACTCTACTTCCAAAATAACATCTTGACGAGTGTTAGATGGGTTTGGATAAATCTTAGAAGAGTGAATTTCAGCTTCTACATTATCAACTCCCACGTTCCAATTAAATACTCGGAATTTTGCTTTTTTAGAAGCAATACCACGATCACAGAAAGTAGTTGCATTCATAGGCGTAACCACCCACTCAAAACGGCTATTTGCTGTAAGTGTTTGCCAATAGTCAGTACCATTAACAACTACATCAAATTGTTGACCACCCAACAAAGGTGCACCAATCGCATTAATTTCGTAAATGAATACGTGATACATTGTCGCTCCATTAACAGGATTCCATGCGAAATGTACTAATGGTTGAGGAGCAATTGAGTTATCTACAGGATGCAATACAACAGCTGTATCTGTAATAACAATGTTAGATGGTTTAGCATAAAGTGTTGCAAACCCTCTAGATGCAATATCCATCTTCATTGCGTCTCCTTGTTCTACAGAAAACTGAGTAGCACAGTTATCGTCGTAATAACTCATCACATTTTCAGAGGTAGTTCCAGATGTATCTCTGTGAGGTGCATATGTATTGATACCAAAAGTAACACCTGCTAGTTGCATAGCATCTACTCTCAAATCTACTGGAGAGAACGTATAAGCTTCTCCTGGAGCCAAAGCAACTGGCAAAGAGTATGTTCTATCGCTTGAAGATACTTGTGTTCCACCATTGTAGAAAATATCCGTAGCAATAACATTTGTTCCTGCATTAACCGTTACCGTTGTACTTGTATTCATCACTCTCAAACTATCCATGTCTGTTCTGTGGTTGCCAGTTGCTGGAGTAATGGTATACTCAGCAGGAGCCGCTGCAAAAGATAAACTTGGTGCAGAAGGAGCCGTAACGTTTACGTCTAAACGGTGATTGTTTAGGTTAATAAAACCTTTTTTAACGTCCAATACTCCTGTACCAATAATATTATCATCCGAATTTGTGTTACAGTAAATATCTGTCGTATCTGAATCACCAATTGTATCTTGCCACATCATAGTCGTTGTACCACCCAATGTATACTCTGCTTCTACAACAATCAATGTTTTAGGATAGATTTTATCTTTTGTAGAGTTATTTTTCAACCACAATTCATCAAATGCCGTTTCATCTTCTAGGATTTTGAAACGACTTGGTGTTGAATTGATAACTTCTGGACGGAACAACCATCCTCTAGGGTCTATTGCGGTAGCTGCATATTCACAACCATTGTTGTAAAGTGACCCAAAGAAACCAAACAAGTAGTTTGCATCTGTATCACAGAATCCATCTGCTGCTGCTTGACAGTTCTCTGGTACATCTGAATTTTTACGAGCAATCAACTCTACATCATAAGGTTGATTGTTGTACGTTACGATAGTTGGTGTACGACCTGTTGTATTTGCCATTACACCTCCATAGTTTTTGTTTTCCCACCCAAAGAAGGTGTGTGGCAAACCAAAGAAGTGCCCCAACTCATGCGTTAGAGTGGTACCCGTACCTCTTACAGCACTTTGAATAGCATAAACAATATCTAAACCATTAGTATAATATCCTAATGTTGTACCACCTGATTGACCATTTACAATTTCGTTACCAACGAAAACATTAACCACACCAGGTACACGGTATAATCCCATGAAATAATTTGCCATTCCGTTATCAAAGCTATTGGTATATAGCAAATCTTGATTGATAACGCGGGTTGGACCTGCTAGGTAAAATTCAACATTAATACCTGCATAATCTTGATTTAAACGACATAAATTGTCGAAAATATCTTGATTGCTCTCTCCTCCTGTTCCATCACTTTTGTTAACAATATGAAATTGAATAGGAACATATACCGTACTGTCGTTTCCACGTCCTCTTTCAAATTTTTCTAGTAATTGAACCTTATTCCTTCTATTATCAAGCATACGATTTTTGATGGCTTGACCTTCAATTAGACCTACGCCACATTGCGCATGATTGTGAGTAGTAGTTTGGATTTGAGCTTGTACATCAGAACTTTGTATTCCGAATAACAAGATCACTCCTATTACATATAATAAACAACGAACCATAACCTTGGATTGAGTTAAAATGAATTAATAAATATATAACCAATACGTTTGATTGCTCCTTCCTAAACTCATTTGTTTATAGATATTATAACCTCTTACAATACCAACATAATGAATTTTGAAGGTCGCAAAAGCAATGAAACCAACTTAATCATTACTCTTTATCAACCTCAAAAAAAGCAAAAACTTTTGGGTATAGCAATTTTTAGCACGAAAATTTTACAGAATTGAATATAGTATGACAGAAGCAATTGATTCTATCAAGTAACTGTCAATTAAAACAAATTATTCTTTGGATTTATCTATCAAAATCGAAGTCTTTAGAGAAGGCTTCTAATAATAGATTTTTATAATGTGTTTTATAGTCAGTGTACATAGTTGGGGTTATTGACATCAACAATAAAACACAAAGTAATTATAACTGTTTGGTTGGATGAGTATAATGTGATAAGTCAATTATAAGTTTTTTTTTTAACACTTAAAAACATCTAAAACAAAAAGAACTTGTAATCTCTTTTTTTTTACATTTATGTGGCAAGAACAAGGATAAATCAGTTTTTTTTTGCATATTCCTTCTTTTTACACAAAGTATAGATTGCAATTCACAAACACAAGGACTTAAACCACTAATTAACAACAAATTAAGTCCATCAAGTGAATTAAAATGATTATCTAATTAATCTTATAGAAAAACAAAATTTAGACATGAGAAAAGTAACGGTTATTGGTGCTGGTGCTGTAGGTGCTAGTTGTGCGGAGTACATCGCTATTAAAAACTTTGCGGCAGAAGTTGTATTACTTGATATCAAAGAAGGATTTGCTGAAGGAAAAGCAATGGATTTAATGCAAACAGCTTCTTTGAATGGTTTTGACACCAAAGTTACTGGTGTTACAAATGATTATGCCAAAACTGCAGGTTCTGATGTTTGTGTGATTACTTCTGGTATTGCTCGTAAACCAGGAATGTCTCGTGACGAATTATTGGGAATCAATGCAAGTATCGTTAAATCTGTATCTGCGAGCTTAGTAGAGCATTCTCCAAATACCATTATCATTGTTGTCTCTAATCCTATGGACACAATGACTTATTTAGTTCATAAAACAACTGGCTTGCCAAAGAATAGAATTATTGGTATGGGAGGAGCATTAGACTCTGCTCGTTTCAAGTATCGTTTAGCAGAAGCATTGGGTGCTCCTATTTCTGATGTTGATGGAATGGTTATTGGTGGTCACTCTGACAAAGGTATGGTGCCATTGACTCGTTTGGCAACACGCAACTCTGTTCCTGTTTCGGAATTTATTTCAGAAGATCGCTTGAATCAAGTAAAAGAAGATACCAAAGTTGGAGGTGCAACACTAACTAAATTATTAGGAACTTCTGCTTGGTATGCTCCTGGTGCTGCTGTATCTGGTTTGGTGCAAGCGATCCTATGCGATCAAAAGAAAATTTACCCTTGTTCTGCTTTATTAGAGGGCGAGTATGGTTTATCTGACCTTTGTATTGGTGTTCCTGTTGTTTTAGGAAAAGATGGTATCGAAAAAATTGTTGAAATTGAATTAAATGATGCCGAAAAAGAACACTTGGCTGCTTCTGCTGAAGCCGTTAAAACTAACAATGGAAATCTTGAATTATAATACTCGATTTCTTCTCTAAAAATATATACCAAGCCATTCCTAATCTAGGAGTGGCTTTCTTTTTTTAGATCACACATAAGTGGTCAAAATAGATACAATTAAACTAATACGACTCACTTTGTGAGATCGCTTTGCTTAGTTTACGTTGTTACTCCCTACGGTCGTGAGATCGCGCCACTACATTATTCCCACAAAATAAAGTGTCCTTCAATTAAAATCATATGAAAAAACTAATTTTTGGAATTGCCAATACCTATAAAAAAGTAAAAAACCTAAAAAACAAAGTATTGGGTAAGACAGAACAAGATGTCATTCATCAGCAAATTGTTACGGGTAAAGCTTGGGAAGATTTCTGCGATACCTTAAAGACTGCTGGTACATCTTTGCTCTATGGAAACGCTCCTTTAGATCCTTTTCAACAGGCAGAAGGAATTCGCTATCTCACTAGGCTGACAAGGGCTGGCTTGGATGCCTTTATCGAACACGCTGATCCACAATTCCCAAGCTTCAAAAGAATGGTTCATGAAACAGTAAAGTTAGGAGCCGATAATCCTGACAATCATTATTCTAATGCCCAAATTAGTGGTGCCTATGAATATCGCATTTGGGGCAATCGCAATTCTGTTTTTTATATGGGCTTTTTTACTCAAAATGGGAGTTATGGAAGTACAGGTGGATTATCCCCTTGTGGCGTTTTAGAAGATGGTGAAATGTATTTTGAAGAAGATGGCTCGTTCGAAATTTTTGTGACCAAAGAAAAAAAGGGAAAAAATTGGCTAAAAATCGAAGCTGAAACTACTTTATTAATGCTTCGCCAAACATTTATGGACACCCAGAACGAAGTAGCAGCAGCCGTTCAGATTGAATGTATTGGCGGCTCCGAAAAGCCACTCCCGTTGAGCCCTGAATTGGTTTATAATGGCTTAAATATGGCTGGAACTTTTGTTGCTGGCGCTTCTTTTTTATTCTCAAAATGGGCAACAGGTTTTACCAAACACCCTAATCAACTTCCCTTATTCCCACCAGAGGTCTCAAATGCAGCTGGAGGTGATGATAATATTTGGTATTATCATAGTTATTGGAAATTAGCAGACCACGAAGCTCTTTATATCCACTTTACGCCTCCTAAATGCAAATACTGGAACTTTCAATTGAACAACTATTGGATGGAATCCTTAGATTATCGTTACTTTAATATCCATATCAACAGGCATACCGCCCATGTTGAACCGGATGGCAGTGTTAAAATATTTGTTGCGCATCAAAAGCCTCCGCATCCCAACTGGATTGATACTGTTCATCATAACGAAGGCACCATGTTGCTTCGTTGGGCTTATGCCGAAAGCAACCCTCAGCCCAACATCGAGGTCATTCAATTTACGGATATTGCTAATATAATTCAATAAAAATGAGCTTACATTCTTCCTATCCTTTTTTAATCCGTGCTTACAATCGTTTCTTCTCCAATACAACAATTGATGCTCAAAAGTTAATTCTTGCTGCACAAAAAAGTGTTGGACTAACAGATTTTGGCGCTAGTGATTATCAAGATCGTTTACAAAAGCTCTGTCATGCTATTAATACTGAAGCTCAGTTGCACCCTTTTGGAGCTTTTGCCAACAAAGAGCGTTTAAAAGGCGTCTTAAAAAATCGTTTGAGAGCCATTCAGCTCTTCAAAGAACAGCCCGAAATTTTAGATACGCAACTAAACCCGCCAATCATTATTGCAGGTTTGCAGCGCACGGGCACCACTTTTTTGCAGCGTCTTCTAGCTGCTGATAGTGACAATCGAGCCTTATTATCTTGGGAGGCGCTCAATCCAATTCCTCTAAAAGGAAAGAACGAGGAGAAGAAGCGCATTCAGCAAGCCTTAACGAGCCAAAAGGCATTGCACTATATGTCTCCTATTTTCTTTAGTATTCACCCAGTAGAATTTGATAGCCCCGAAGAAGAAATTTTGCTCAATGACATGACTTTGTTGAGTGCAATTCCTGAAGCGACCTTAAATGTTCCTAGTTTTAGCCAATGGGTTGCCCATCAAGATCATGGTATTGCCTACGATTGGATGATTAAAATGTTGAAGGTGTTGGAGTGGCAAAAAGCTCCTAAAACTTGGATTCTCAAAACCCCTCAACATTTAGAATACATGGATGTGGTGGCAAAAAAATTTCCCAATGCGGTTATCATACACACCCATCGCCATCCTAAAGAGTGCATTCCTTCTTTTTGTAGCATGGTATACCATAGTCGAAAAATCTTTAGCAAAGCGGTTGACCCAATTGCTGTTGCGCAACACTGGGTAAGTAAGAATATTGGCATGTTAAAACACACAATGGCAATTCGCAAAAAACATCCCAATTTAAAGATCATTGATCTATACTATGCAGATCTAATTAACAATCCGATTGCCTGTATTCAAACCATCTACCAACAAATTGGACGCCCTTGGAATGATAGAATAAAAGCGGAACTCCAAAAGGCCATGCTTCGCAACAAGAAAAACAAGTATGGCAAGCATCAATATAAGATGGCTGACTTTGGACTCACCCATCACTCCATCGAACAAGATTTCTCTTTCTATCTAAACGCACATCCTCAACTAATAACCAACTAAATTTGTACTATGAGTTCGAATAATCAAAAATTTGACAGCACCTTCAAAGCAACTATTACAGGGATAAAAGAAGCTTTATTTCCTCCAAAAACAGATAAAATACTTGCCGAAAACGATCGAATTGATGGCAAAACAGTTTTAGTTACAGGTTCAAATACAGGATTAGGATTTGCCATTGCCACCAAATTAGCTCAACGAGGTGGTCACATTATTATGGCTGTTCGCAGTGGGATTCCTGAAAAAGGAAAAGAAATCCAACAGTTAAGCGGGCATAAAAATGTCCATATGGAATTTGTAGAGCTATCTGACCTACAATCCATTCAAGATTTGGTTTTAAGACTCAAAGCACAAGCCATAACGATTGACATCTTGGTTTGTAATGCTGGAATGGTTTCAGCTGGAAGCAAGGTCGCAGCCAATGGCTTGGATTTGATGTTTGCTGTGAATTACTTATCTACATTTTATTTTGTTAATCTGCTCCTAAAACATGAAATTATACGCCCTCAAAACACGCCTCGTCCAAGGTTAATTTTTGTTTCTTCAGAATCGCATCGAGTTGATGTCCCTATTGATTATAAAACGTTTGGGAAACCGATTCCTTACAGTGCCGCCAAAGTGGTCAAGTTCTATGGTTATTATAAATTAATTCTGAATATTTTTATTGTAGAACTTAATCGCAGATATGCCAACAATGGCGACGACTTATCTATTTTTACACTTTGCCCAGGAGCAGTACATAGCAATATTTCTCGACACTCCCCTACTCTATTAAAACCCATCTTATGGTTGGTTTTTAAAGCTTTTTTCCAAACACCTGTTCAAGCCTCTCGCCCAGCTGTGTACTTTGCTTGCAGTCCTAAAATGGAAGGCAAAACTAATTTATATCTGCATATGATGCAAGACAAAATGATGGCAGATCCTGCTTATGACGCCGAAAATGGTCGGGAAGTCTGGAAGGCATCAGAACAACTGCTGGCAGAACTAGGCTTTGCCTTGTAAACCTTCTGTTTCTTTTTTTAATCCCATACAAACATCGTCAAATCCAATTTGAATTTTTTGCCGATATAATAATAGAATCAACCCTGTTAAAGGACCTTTAAAAGCATCGGAAGTATAATACTCTGTCGTTTGCGCATCTATTGCTGTTAAACGTTGTATTCTTATGGTTTGTACGAACCATGAGTTTTGTATTCCCCATTCTAAACGTTGTCCTTCTTCCCATGCCAGAAGGGTCTCTTTTTGCAAAATAGTTTTAGCTGACTTAGGATTCAACCGAACGTGTAAGCCTACGGTACTACCTATTGTATTTTGTATATCAATTTTAGGCGTAAAAGGATTCCATTGATGGTAATTATCAAAATTAGAAAGCACTTTCCAAACGCTTTGTATCGGAGCATTGATGATTATTTTGGACTCAATTAAGTGCTTAGGCATAGGCAAGTTATTTTTTATGATAAAGTGGCACGATCAATTCTAAATTGTAATATATCATTGTCAATTGACAAAAACTTATTTTTTGTTACTCTTCTGATCATTTTTCTATTATTTTTTTCTTTATTGCAAACTGACCTTATTATCATTATAAAATAGTATAAAATAGCTTAGTACACAGTAGGCTAAGTATTAAATTCTTAACACAATGCAAAAAATAGCCATTTTAGGAGGAGGAAATCTAGGAAGTGCCATCGCACAAGGTTTGTACAAAAGCAAGCAGTATGCTCCAAGCAATATTTTTATTACCCGAAATAAAGTAGAACGGTTGGCGCATCTAAAAGCCGAAGGTATTCAAGTTGGGAAAGACAATACAGCAGCCGTTCAACAAGCAGATATTATCATTATTGCTGTCAAACCCTACAAAGTTGCTGAAGTATTACAAGAAATCCGACCAGCTTTAAATCCTCAGAAACATATTTTAGTTTCTGTTGCAACAGGAATTACCATTCAAACAATGATTAAAACCATAGGATTTGAAATTCCAACTTTTAGAGCAATGCCGAATACTGCGATTGAGATTCAAGAATCCATTACTTGTTTTTGTTCGCAATACGCTACCAAAGAACAAGATACTTTGATTGCTGATTTGTTCAACCTCCTAGGTGTTTCGGTTGCTATCCAAGAAGAACTCATGGAGGCTGCTACAGTACTAGGTGCTTGTGGAATTGCGTTTGTGTTTCGTTTTATTCGTGCCATGATGCAAGGAGGTATTGAAATTGGCTTTGATGCCATCACAGCAAGCACAATTGCAGAACAAACGGTTAAAGGTGCAGCAGAACTACTCTTGAAAGGCGGAAAACACCCTGAAGAGGAAATTGACAAAGTAACCACGCCCAAGGGTTGTACCATTTCGGGATTAAACGAAATGGAGCATCGAGGGTTTAGTTCTTCTCTAATCAAAGGAATTTTAAATTCTTATCAAAAAATTGAACAATAGATAGAAATATTGCCTCTCCAATGATAGATTATGGAAACCTTCATCTTATCCTTTCGTTAAGTTTGTGCTTAATAACAAAAGAAAAAAGCAGTAAAAAGGTCTAACAAAGGTTATAAAGCAACTATTTTTCTACAATTCGGCTAATGCTAATACGATCAATATTATTGCACAAATTACTTTGGTTTTCAAACTCTAATTCTACTGTAATTGGGAATGTTGCATTGTTCAAAAACGTTGTTCCTGCTGGTAAATCTGCATCAAAAAAACGATACGTAAAATTATTAATAAGAATTAGATAACCACCACAGCAAGAACAGGCAGCGACATCTTTTCCTATGATTTGCCCTGTAATAATTGAAGAAGCACCATCATCACAACTACTAAATGAAAGGGCTAAAAAGGTAAATACTAATATTGCTATTTTTTTCATTGATTTTTATTGAAAGTTTAAATCTAAATTTATACAACGCATTGGTTTTAAAGATTGAGCAAAAGAAGTTTTATATCTCCAGCTTTTTTCAACGCATACCATCTGCATCCAATTTATTTATAATACGTAAATACAAGAACAAAAGTAAGGTTTTAAATTTTTTTGATAAAGATCAAGAATAAATTATCGATGTTCAATAAAGCATTCTACGCGCTACCTAAGGTGTAAAATACAAAAGTCTCTACTTTTTAAGGAGCAGAGACTTTTGTTTCTTATTTCTAAATCAATGTTTGACAAGCGTACAAATTATTTTATACCAAGCCTTGATCCAACATAGCATCTGCTACTTTGACAAATCCAGCAATATTTGCTCCTTTGACATAGTTGATTGCCCCATTCTCCTCTTTTCCATGCTCGACACATTTCTCATGTATTGATTTCATAATATCATGCAACTTTTCATCGACCTCTTCTCTAGACCATGACATACGCAAAGAATTTTGAGCCATTTCCAAACCAGATGTCGCTACGCCCCCCGCATTAGAGGCTTTACCTGGCGCATAGAGTATTTTTGCTTCTAAAAACACTTCTACTGCTTTTGCGGTAGAAGGCATATTAGCTCCCTCTGCAACAACAATACACCCATTATCCACCAATGTTTTTGCTTCTTCTTCATTCAACTCATTTTGGGTAGCACAAGGAAGTGCGATGTCTACCTTCTCTCCCCAAGGGCGTTCACCTTCGTGATAAACAGCATTTGGATACTCTTCTACATATTCTTTGATGCGTCCACGGCGTACATTTTTGAGCTCCATCACCCAAGCCAACTTCTCTGCATCAATTCCATCTTTATCATAAATATAACCTTTAGAATCACTTAAGGTTACTACTTTTGCTCCTAGTTCGGTCGCTTTTTCGCAAGCATATTGTGCGACATTCCCCGAACCAGAGATAGAAACAACCTTACCATCGAAAGAATCGTCTTTGGTTTTTAGCATTTCTTCTGCAAAATAAACGGTTCCATAACCTGTCGCTTCAGGGCGAATTAACGAGCCTCCCCAGTTGATTCCTTTTCCAGTTAATACACCAGTAAACTCATTGCGCAGACGTTTGTATTGACCAAATAGGTATCCAATTTCACGACCACCTACTCCAATATCTCCAGCAGGAACATCCGTGTCTGCACCAATATGACGCTGTAATTCTGTCATAAATGATTGGCAAAACTTCATGACTTCATTATCTGATTTACCCTTAGGATCAAAATCAGAGCCACCTTTACCTCCTCCCATCGGAAGTGTTGTCAAAGAGTTTTTAAAAACTTGCTCAAAGCCTAAAAATTTGAGAATGGACAAATTAACAGAAGGATGAAAACGTAATCCTCCTTTGTAAGGACCAATAGCAGAATTAAATTCAACGCGATACCCTCTGTTCACTTGAACATTTCCTTCATCATCTAACCAAGGTACTCTGAACATTACCACACGTTCTGGTTCTACCATTCGTTGCAAAATATTGGCCTCCGCATACTTAGAATTTTCCATAACAAAAGGAACTACAGCCTCTGCAACCTCTGTCACTGCCTGCAGAAATTCCGTTTCGTGTTCGTTCTTAGCTTTTACTTCCTCAATAAAAGCTTTTACCTCTTTTTGATACTTTTTTTCCATTGTTGGCGTTTCCATAAAGGAATTTTTTGTTGTTAAATAATTGGGTAAATCTCTAATGATTATCACTAATGAATTTATAAAACTCAGAACAATATTTTCATCCGTTGACCCTAGTATCAAAAGGCAAATCGTTACTTAGAAGAAAGCCTCCTTTCTACTTCATTGCTCAATACAAAAACACCACTCTTCGATTTTTAATAAACTCTGCTCAGGGTATGCATAATTTATTTTGAAATATAATTTTGCAAACCTACACTTTTTATACTTTAAAACAGTAGTTTATATTAATAGTTTTCGAAAACGCCATTAATTGTTTTTTTTCCTATACAAACTGAAATATTCTGTAAAGTAGATACAAAACCTTATCAAGGGATAACGGTTAGCTTATTCTTGGTCCAAATATATTGTTTGTCTACTTGGCGAGTATAAACTGGACGCCTGTCAACATCAAAGGTTCCTGCCTCATTTCTAAGAATAATTGTTTGCGTTGGTAACGCCTGCTCATCTGGATAGATATAAAATCGATTGGAAAATGTTTCGTTACTAAAACCGTTGCTTAGCAAACTAATATAAAACAAAGAATTTCCATCCCAAAAGATGGTAACAGTTGCCGCTACACCTCCACAATACCCATCACTAAATGCCACTTCAATTACTTCTTTAATGGTTTTTATTCCTTTATTTCCCAAAGCCTTCCCTTGTGTTTGAGTATATAGTGTGCCCATTGCTTCAAATACAATACTATCTTTTACTTGATAATTATCTAAAGCGTATAAGATCAAATGTATACTTTCTTCTGTATAGTTCCCTCTATTCACAATTCCTATGTGATCAATACCATACAAAAATAGTGTGTTAGAGTTGTCCTTTGCCACAAATGCCCCAACAGCAATACTTCCTCCCCATAGATACCCTTCTTCCAACCGACCATTGTGGTCAAAAACAATACGGTACCAATTGGTTCTAAATCCATTTATTTTAACCATCTCATCCATTCGTTCTTCTACCTGAATGACCGCACCTGTAGATAGTGTTCCAAGAACAGCAGCTGTTGCAAAAGGAGCCGCATGAACTCTAGAAGGCTTTAAAACATAAAATGATTGTCCTTCTTCCAAACTTCGGTACAAGCTATTAAAGGTATAATCCTCTTGTGCGTGTAAACTAGTTTGTATAATAATTATAATAAAAAATACAATTTTCATAATTACGTTTTGGTACATTGATAACTCCCAAAATACAAAAAGGATACCAGTAAAATTCCCTACTTGTCATTAACATCAATAGGCAGCTAGGAACTTACTTTGTTGTCATCTAAGCGTGGCTTCAATCGCTTCTAATAATTGCTGAATATCACTTTCATCATTAAAAACATTAACAGACACTCTAAAATAATTTCCTCGATTTGACAAAACAATATTATGCTTGGCGAGTTGTCTGTTCAATTGCTCCGCATCAATTCTATCGAGTAATGGTAGTGCAAATAGATGATTAGAAAAATAAGGCTCGGCTTCCATAATACCTCCGATATTATTAAAATAGTCACGTAGCGGTTGAATTAGTTTTTGGGCATAAGCTTGTATATTAGACACCTCCCAAGTATTAATCTGTTCTAAGCCCGTTTTGAGAATTGGCATTAGAATAAAGTTGCTAGTTTCACCTACATTGTAACGAGTTGATTGAGGACCATAATTAGAATCATATTGTGTTAATCTACTAAAATCACGCGCATTGGTTCGATTCATCCACGACTCTTCTATGGGTATTCCCGCTTTGAATTTCTCGCCAATATAAGCAATTCCTAACGAGTAGGAACCGAACAACCATTTGTACCCAGCACAAATCAACGCATCTATCTTTAACTGTTCGACATCCATGGGCAAAGCCCCTACTGCTTGGCTTCCATCTACAATAAAATAAGCCCCAACAGCAGCACACCGCTCTCCAATAGCCATTAAGTCGTATTTTAATCCTGTCATCCATTGAATTGCCGAAATCAAAACTACGCTTGTATTCTCATCAATGGCTTCTAGTATTTTTGTGTTCCAATCTTCTCCTAAAGTTGTTAAGTTGGGATTAGGGCGCACTACAATCAATTCATTTTGGTGTGTTGAGCACCAGCGTTGTGCAGCAAAATACCCGCTAGGGAATTCTTCTTCTACAATAATTGCCGTCCCTTTCTTTTTGGGTAATACATTATTCATTACACTACTAAAACCATAAGAACTGGATGGAATTAAGGCAACATTAGTAGTAGAACAATTAACAAGCTTTCCAAAAGCTGATCGCACTGCATCCACTTCATCAAAAAAATCGTTGACAGAAATTTGCATTGGATTTCGCTCTCGAACCAATGCTCGAATTGCGGCTTTTTCTGCCTCTTTCAACAAAGGGGATTTGGCAGCACAGTTTAGGTAATGTATTTCAGTATCTAAACTAAAAAGATGTTTTTGACAATCCATAAAGAGCTTTTTTTAACAATTAAGTATTTTTTTCTGGACGATTGCTTATTTATAAAAGGGCCTAAAGGCTACTTCTTCTTTATTACTTAATATCGTTCATATATGCACGATTATCGCCATGATGCACTCCTTTATAGCTAGGATCTTTTATATATTGCTCCAATGCAAATACATTGGAATGAAAAGCCAAATCGTCCCAAGGGATTTCATCCATTGCAAATAGACGTACGTCCGAAGTTTCTTCTGCGGCACCAAAAATGGGCTCAGTCAACTTTGCCAAAAACAAAAAATAGACCTGATTGACATGCAAAATATTATAGACGGTATGCAAACGCTCTATTTCTACCTTTGCCCGCACTTCTTCCCACACTTCTCTCGCAGCACCTTCTTTGACCGTTTCGTGATTCTCCATAAATCCTGCTGGAAAGTTCCACTTCCCCATTCTTGGTTCAATTCCTCGTTTTCCCAACAAAATTTTGCCTTCATAAAACACCAAACAACCACAAACAATTTTAGGATTTTGATAATGAACTACCTTACAGTTAGAACAAATATACCTCACTCGGTTATCTCCTTCTGGCTGTTTGTACTCCAATGGGCTATGCCCGCAATTATTGCAAAAATTCATCTATTATGCGTTTTATATCATTTGTAATTTTCTTCAACTACTTGGTTTCAAGCCCTCCTTTAGAAGTTGTCCTAATGTACTAAGATAATAATATTATAACAATAACCTTTCGCTAGAAACAAATAGCTACACTTAAAAATATTTTTAGATTAATCTAAAAATATTTTTTATTACAACCTTTATAATATACATTTGTCATGCAAATTATATTTTTAGACTAGTCTACACTGTTATAATTCTATGGAAATAAGACTATTTACTTTCATTTTTTTACTGATTGCACTATCAACCAATGCTCAAAAAAGTCTCCTAAAAGGTAGAATCGTGAATTCAGATAATGAAGCAGTTATTGCTGCCAATGTTATTTTATTGCAAGATAGTGTTGTTACTAACTTGGGGGCAACAACAGACATAGATGGTTTTTTTGAGCTTTCTAATGTTCCTCAAGGCAACTATACCTTGCAAACTTCTTATGTTGGTTTTGCAAGCTATCGTACCTCTATAAAAATAGAGGAGAATGAAGTTGATTTAGGAATTATTCGGCTAACACCAACCTCTGGAGTTATTGACGAAGTAGTTATTACTCATAAAGGAGCCAACCTATTCAATCCGACTAAAATTGCCCCTACGGTTGCTACCAAATATGTCGTTGATCCAAGTGCCTTAGAAAAAATCACAGCTCCAACCAATCTAATTGAAGCCATTTCGCTTGTTAGTGGGGTACAAGAAGAAGTAGCTTGCGGTGTTTGTTTTACCAATACAATTAGCATTAATGGACTGCCAGGTCAATATACAGCAGTACTGATTGATGGTACTCCTATGTATGGTAATTTAGCCTCTATTTATGCTTTGAACGGTCTGCCAACAACGATGATTGAGCGCATAGAGATTACCAAAGGACCTAGTTCTACTATTTTTGGTTCGGAAGCAGTTGCTGGTGCTATTAATGTGATTACAAAAGATCCTAGCCAAGAACCGTTGATTTCATTAGACATTATGGGAACATCTCATCTAGAGTCGTTTAACAACTTATCTTTAGCTGGAACATTCGGAAAATTTAATGGTATGGTTGGCGTCAGTCATGCTTATGTTGGTACCAATCACGATGATAATGGTGATGGCTTTGGTGATTTAATCAATCTAGATAGAGTCTCTGCCTTTGCCAAATTAAATATGAAGCGCCCTAAAAATCGTCGCTTCTCTCTTTTTGCTCGTTATTATTATGAAGATAGAAGAAATGGCGTTGAAGAATATGTAAAGGGTAGAAATTATATTGATTTAAGAGGCGATGATATCATCTATGGTGAGAGTATTTTCACACAACGTTGGGAAATATTAGGAACCTATGATTTGCCAACTCAAGAGTATTTTAAATTAGATTATTCTTTTTCGGGCCACTACCAAGATAGCTATTATGGTTCTGATTATTATAATGCAACGCAATATGTTGGTTATACAAATTTTAATTGGAACAAATACATCAAAGGGCACGGCATTACGGCTGGTCTAAACTTGCGTTATCAGTATTATGATGATAATACCTTAGCAACGGTAGATAGTGTTGCGGGGAACATTCCTAGTCATCAATTTATTCCAGGGATATTTATTCAAGACGCTTGGGATATTTCTAAAAAAGTGGCGGTCTTATACGGTTGTCGACTAGACTATTTCCAAGATCATGGCGCTATCCCCGCCCCTCGATTTAATCTCAAATACAAACCAGACACGTGGACGACTTTTCGCCTAAACTTTGGGACAGGTTTTAGAATTGTCAATTTATTTACAGAAGATCATGCCTTTATCACAGGGAGTCGCCAAGTCGAAATTACAGAGCAAATACAACCCGAACGTTCTTACAATGGTTCTTTGAATTTTAACTATGTCTTTGCGATGGGTTCTAGCCAAGGAACGATTAATGTTGATGGTTTTTACACTTACTTTACCAATGCCATTTTTCCTGATTATAGCAATCCAAAGAAAATTATTTACAAAAATCTAGATGGTTTTGCACAAACGAGAGGGTTTAGCATCAATTATAGCCAACAATTCCGATTTCCCTTGGCTATCAGTTTATCGTATAATATGCAGTGGGCGGATCAGACCGATATTGATGAACAAGGCAACAAAACGACTGGAGCATTAGAATACTCTCCTTTGTACAGTGGTTCTTTGGTTCTTAATTATACCTACAAACCATGGCAATTAAATTTTGCTTACACAGGAAAATTAACGGGACCTATGCAATTGCCTGAAGTATTTGACTTAGATCCCAATGGTACGCCCGTTGCCGTTGCTCGCCCAACTACTTCTAAACCGTTCTCAATGCACAACATTCAAATTACTAAAGATTTTCCTAAATTGAATTTGAGTATTTATGTTGGTGTGCAAAATTTATTTGATTATCGACAAGAAATTTCACCTTTAGTAGGTTATAATGATCCCAATACCAATCCTGGTTTTAGCGATTATTTTGATACAGCTTATGCTTATTCTCCGATTCACGGTCGAGAATTTTATCTTGGTTTGCGTTGGAAATGGTCTCCTGTCAAACGATAAAGGAAATTAATCTCTCCACATACTGTTAAAGTCAAAAGCTAGTCGCCATTGGTTCACCAATAGGACTAGCTTTTGACTTATTTTTTCAATAATTTTAACACCTAATTATTGATTCTTATTCATTTATTTCAACTCTTGCACCATCCAGAAATCATGCTCTCGATCAATTAAAGCCATCTCTATGCGTTCTTGTTCTTTTTTTAGAGCATCTCCCGATGTATATTCTGCAAGCGCCCGATCATACGCATTTGTCTCTTTCTCAATGATACTCTGAAAACATCTAAAATGCAACCAATCATCTAAATTCTCTACCATTGAATTTGACGTTGAATGAGCCGTCAATTGAGCCAACAAAGGGCGGATATCCTCATACTTCAACCAACACAAAGGCTTTCCTTCTTCCTCTTTTTTAGATTTTATAATTGGACAAATCCCTAATATTCGGCTTTCGGATATGCCTCTAGTCAATTCAAAGAATTGCACTTCTTTAATTTTATATCCAATAATTTGCACCTTATTTTGTTGAAAGATTGCTGTTCGTTCTGTTTCAGAAAACAACTCTTGAAAGTCGTCTGAGTCTGTTTTGTAGATTGGAATGTCTTTAGCAGAAGCAAGTTGATTAAACAGTAAATGATGACTTTGCCCTCCCAATAGAACAGAATTCGTTTTATTGTCTGAAAGTTGTCGCCAAATACGTTTTTCCCAATAAACATTATCCAATTGAGTTGCAGGATACTCAATATAGCCAGCTTTATTTTTGTTTAACAGATAAATTGACCTTTCAGGAGTCGATAACGCCACCCCATTATCATCTTGATAAACCAACGTTTCAAACTGAAAATGATTTTGATATTTTCTATGAACTTTCAAAACACCCGAAGCTCCCCAAACCTTCCAATCGCCTACGCGTTGATTATTTAGGAATTGACCTTCTGCCTTTTTCTGGCCATTGGGATACCAACACGTATACTTACCATTTAGACAGCCATTCGTAGTTTCTACTTGGTATTTTAAACGAGCATTTTGGTGATAATCTCTTTTAATTTGAGCCTTGAGAGTAAATGAAAGCAAGGCAACTAGCACTAGCATTGACAGTAATTTCATGATATAGTAATTATAAGTAATAATACTTTGTGGATTAGCTGACAACCCCACGAAGTAAAGAATCGTTATTATATTAATATAATACTATTTTTTTACAAATGTTATCACTCTATCAATGCAATTTCCTATTAATCATCAACTTTCAACCTATTTCAAAGTCCAATCATGCTACAATAGAAAGCATATTACCCTTAATTAAAATCTTCCATATCAGGAAAGTCATCGTTTTGATTGGTTGGTGGTTTTTTATTGTCTTTCTTGGATACGGCTGATTCATCTAAATGATCAATAGCACTATCTTCTTCTTGATCAGCTGTTGTCTTTATAGGTAAATTTTCACCACTATCTAAAACGCTATCCAAAGCTAAAGGAGCTTCGTTTTGACCAAACAAACCTGCTTTTTCCATAAAATAGTTCAAAAAATACAAACTCAACATAGCTAATAGGAGCAACGAAAATCCAGTTCCATATTCTTGTAAGAGTAATTTTCCTGTTAAGAATAAGATACTATAAGTCATCACAATAGCCGATAGCCAACAAGCAGCTAAATATTTTAAATTCTTTGCAAACGCCCCAGAATTCACTTTATAATTACCATCTTTAACACCATGTACTTTTTGCCAGAAAGGAACCAAAATACTTGCTGGTTCGGGCTTGGTCAAAAAAGTGACCAACAACCAAACACAAGTTGTAAATAACGTTGTTGTTATTAATGCAATCGGCAACTCAACGGTAGTAGCATATTGGTATTCGTACCACCAAATCAATCCTGTAAAGAAAAATGGTGCTATGGTTGCTGAAATCTCTGACCAAACATTGATACGCCACCAATACCAACGCAAAATAAGGACAAGTCCTAAACCTGCACCAGCTTGAATAATAAATCCCCATGCTCCAGAAATAGACTGCACTCGTGTACTAATTAGCAAGCCTAAAATCATTAGAATGACGGTACTTATTCTAGAAACGAAGACATAGTGCTGTGCCTCCCCATCTTTCATCCAAAATCGTTTGTACACATCATTCACCAAATAGCCTGCCCCCCAATTAAGCTGTGTTGAAATGGTACTCATATAGGCAGCCAAAAAAGCAACCAACAACAAACCTCTCCAACCCGAAGGTAAGAAATCTCGCATGGCATAAACGTAACCTAACTTTTCATCCCCTGCCGCTAAATCTGGATACAAAATTACAGCTGCCAATCCAACAATAATCCAAGCCCAAGGTCGAATACAATAGTGCGCTACTTGAAAAAATAAGGTTGCATAAACCGCATCTTTATCTGAACGGGTACTCATCATCCGTTGAGCGATATATCCACCACCACCTGGTTCAGCGCCTGGATACCAACAAGCCCACCATTGACATCCTGCATAGGCTAAAAATCCAACTACTGTCAATCCTAGAGTTGTCCCTGTTCCTCCTGCATTACCAATAGACGGCAAAAAATTTAGAATATTGGGGTTTTGAAATTCTAGTTGTTCTTTTAAACCTGCAATGCCACCAATTTCGGGCGCATTCAAAACAAAATATGCCAACGCAACGCAGCCAATCATAGCAACTACAAATTGAATTGCATCGGTTACTGCCACCCCTATTAATCCTGAGAAAGACGCATAAGTTGCTGCCAAAACCATCGCTACTCCTGTGTACAATAATGCAACTGTTTCTGATAGATCAAAGAAAACGACGAGCAGAGATTGTAAAGCGACATTCACCCATGCAATAACAATCACATTCATCAATACGCCTAAGTACACGGCTTTAAAAGCTCTTAGAAACTGTGCAGGCTTGCCCGCATAACGCAATTCTATAAGTTCTACTTCTGTCAAGACACCTGATCGCTGCCATAACCTTGCAAAAAAGAAGGTTGTCAACATCCCTCCTGCCAAAAAGTTCCACCACAACCAATTCCCCGCAATGCCACTTCCACTAACAATTTCGGCTACAGCCAAAGGGGTATCTGCCGCAAATGTAGTTGCCACCATTGATATTCCAGCTAGCAACCAATGCATGTTTCGTCCCCCCAAAAAGAAACTCTCCATGTCCTTCGATGCCTGCCGAGTATAAGAGATTCCGACACTCAGGATTAAGACCAAAAAGCCAATTATTATCCCCCAATCTAATGATGTTAGTTCCATATTGTTAAAAAATGTTAATTTTTCTTAGATTTACTTTACCTTAGTAATCTACTAATCTTTCATTTGTCTACTATCATTACTTCGTATCAACCACGAAGTATTGTGTGATATGACCAAGTTAATATACCTGACAATTACTTCTTTGACAAGGTAGGACTTTTTTACAAAAGACTTTGTGTTATGTTTAGTAGTAGTTCGGTGATTTTTTGCTTTTTTAACAAAAAAAATAAAAAAGCAGGTTCATATTAACCTAGCTTCGTTGCTAGTATACTGCTTTAACGAACTATTGTTTTAGGGATTATTTTATACCAACATATCGAACCGTTTTGAAAACAAACCACAAACAAAGAATCAACTATGCACACTCTACTTTTATTCTTACTATTATTGAGTACTCAAATTCTCTCTGCTCAAATTTTGACTCAGGATGCTAATTCAATGCGCCCCAAAGAGGAGTATACAAACGTTATGACAATCCCTTTGCATAGCGATGACAACACCTCTGTATTCATGATTTTTGTCAAACAAGCCGTACGCAAACATGTACATCAGTATCATACCGAAGTAATTACGGTCTTAGATGGAACGGGGCGAATGTATTTGGGAGGAGATTATTTTGATATTAAAAAAGGCGATCATATTATTGTTCCCCCCAATACAGCCCACGCTGTTATTACCACCAGCGCCAAACCCTTAAAAGTACTTTCTGTTCAGTCGCCCCAATTTTTGGGACAAGATCGTATCTTCATCGAAGAAACACCTACCAATACTCCAACAACAGTTGATGACACCAAAACAAAGAAAAAGAAGAAGCCTAAAAAGAAAAAAGATGATATTCCTGAATTTGAAGGTGAATACGATTAAATTTTGCTAACAATAATTTACTAAGCATGATGAAAGAAGCTCCCAAAAGTACTTCCAATTGGATACCAAGATTTAAATCTCTTCCCATATACAATAAAGTTCTTTTAGGAGCTATTTTTTTGTTTTTTGTCTTTGCCTCTATTCGTTATGACAAGCTATCCATCGATCAATCGAATATAAGGGAGGTACAATTTAAGTCTTTAAAAAAGAATAAAATGTATAAAGACTTGGGCTATTCTTATCGTCTTAAGCTATTAGAATCGGCACAGGAATTTATTATCAAGGCTGATTATGCTCCATGTCTAAAGTTGGATACGTTCCATCAAGTTGTTCAAGAAGGAGATGTTATAAAAATAAGTACAGAACGTTCCAATCCTTCTTTGATTTGCTTTATCAGCAAAGGAGATATTATCTTGTTGGATATTAACTGCGTCGCTACTCAAACCAACTATATCAATAGGATGATTCCTATTTTAATTGCGCTAAGTATTTTCTTAGTTTGGGGGCTTTTATATAAAATCAAACAAGATCAAGGAACTGCTTAGTAATTGCTAACGAGCAATAACAACTCGTTTGTAGTAATGCTGCTGCTCGCACTTGATTCGCAAAAAATAAACTCCATTCAACAATTGGTCTGTTTCAATTGCTATACTTTGTTTTCCAACACTCAATAATTGGGAAGCAAAACGCCGAACAATACCTCCCTTAGCATCTAATAACTGACATGCTACTTTCTGAGGTACTTGCAATTCAAATTCGACATTAAACTGTGTATCTGTTGGGTTAGGATACACAACCACGTGACTTAGTGTAGGTGGCAACTGCTGTTTAGTTCCTGTAACAAGACTAGTTAAGTTTAATTCTCCCAATTGGGCTGCTCCTAATATACTAGATTCATTACTAAAGTATAAACGCTGGTTGTCCACAAAATCTAATGCTTCTTTTTGAGAGGTACTATTCAAGGAAATTGTTTGTACCATCCCATCAAAAAATCGATTGCCAGAAAAATCTGTAAACCACCAAATTCTGTTCGCCCCTAACAAAGCGAGTTGCTCTTGGTTGGGAGACATCGCTGCTCCTGTCACTTCAAATATATAGCTAATTTGATTGGTCTGAAAACTGTCTAGCAATACAGCCGCATGGCTTCCTGTGTCCGCAGGAATTTGGTACAACCAAGTATAGCCTTGATGCGGAGAAGTACGATCTTTTGTAAAAAAATAAAGAGAATCTTGAAAATAAACAACAGCCTCTGTATCGTATTTTTTTTCACTATTGGCAGGAGGGAAAGCCGTTTGTTCTGGATAATAATATTCGATTATTTCGGCGACAACAGTATGTCCTATAATGGAGTCAGGATGTGGAATTCGGTATACTTTTAAATCTTGACGACTGTTGTTATTATTACCAAAATCTCCAATATAAACCCGACCTTGGTTGTCGTACGTAATGTCTTCCCAATCAATATTAGAGACATTCTGAACGAGAATTGTTCTTTGTACGGTCCCGAAGGTATCTATTAAATACAATTTAGCCGAGTCGCCACTATCATTATGAAGCCAAATAGCATTTTCATTACTTACAAGCATTCCAGAGTTTTCTGCCAAACTGTTTGGTAAGGTGCTTATCATCCGAACTGTTTGGCTACAAGCTATTAATTGAAATGTAAATAAAATAAAAATAATATAGAGAATTCTCATAAGATCAAGTTTTAAAACCATCTAAGATAGTACTTTTTTTCAATATATTTTAGGGTATTTTTATTCTTTTCATCATATTTTAATTTTATATGCACTGCATTCTAAATGAAGTAGATTCGCCAACAAAATTCGCTTGTTTTAATAGTTCAACCAGAATTCACAAATCTACAAACAAAGAAAAAGGCAGAAAAGCTTGATACATTTTTAAATCTTTTTTTCGTTTTCAATGTTCTATTTATTACCTTAGAAACCTATTCTTGACTCTTTGGATGGACTCAATTTTTAAAGTTCCGTATCATTCCATAAAGTTTGTTGGTTTTCATAAGAGCAAATTTTAAAATTTAAGTAAGCCAATAGAAAAAGACATCGAACAAAATTGCGATTGGTTTGATTACTTTCTTCCATGACGGCTTACTATAGATTTATTTGAAACCAAACTATTATCTATTTATTGTTTAATGTGGTAAAACCCATTCTAAAAAAGACACAATGAAATTACTTGTTCAAATTTTCGCTTTAGTTATCTTAACCATTCAAGTAGCCACAGCAACTCCTGTTGAGAAAGGACTTGCTAGTTATTACGATGATAGTTTTCATGGTCGTAAAACAGCTAGTGGAGAAAAGTACGATAAAAATCAACTCACAGCAGCTCACAAAACACTTCCTTTTGGTACCAAAGTAAAAGTTAAAAATCCTGCCAATGGAAAATCTGTCAATGTTGTTATCAATGATCGAGGTCCTTACATCAAAGGTCGTGTCATTGAAATCTCTAAAAAAGCAGCCCAACAAATTGATTTGGTAAAAGTTAACGTAGCTCCTGTAGAAATTACGGTTATTAGTGGTCCTGATAACAAACCTACTGTAGCAGCTAAATCTACTAATGAGAAACCTGTTGCAAAACCTGTTCAGAACACAACAAAAGCAACTGCAAAACCTGCTGAAAAGAAAAAGGCAAGTACAACTCAAAAAGAACCTAAAAAAGACAATTTGATTGTTGAAGCCAAAGAAATGGAAACTGGTGGTTTGTACAAAATGCAGGTGCTAAAATTACAACCTAAAGGTTTTGGGGTACAAGTAGCTGGATACAGTGATTATCAATCTGTTGTACAACAATTGGCTGTATTCCAAAAAAACTGGTTCAAAGGAGCAACTGTTTTTGTAGATAAATTAAATGGCAAACCATATTACAAAATTATCTTAGGCCCTATGAATACAAGAGAAGAGGCCGATAGTTATTGTGAAAACCTCAAGAAGAAATACAACTTAAAAGATGCCTTTGTTGTCAATATCGAAGCATTGGCAGCTAAAAAATAAATAACTCCACCTTACCACAGTCGTCTATTTTGACTTCCTAAAAAAGGATGCACTTATTGTGTATAAAAATAGACCACTGTGGTTTGTTTTATTCTAAAAAGCCGATTCATAATATCTGCTCAACAACAATAGACCCTATTATCTCACATTCACATTTTTTCAAATTTCTACATTATGAAACAGCCTATTTTGTTTGTTGCTTCTATTTTCCTTCTACTTCTGAATACTAGCTGTGAAAAAGCAGCCAAAATTCATCTAATTTCTGCACAAACATGGGTCGTTACCGAAATTTCTTCGGGTTTTTCTAATTTTGCTAATGTTGGAGATGAATTAACATTTCACGATAACCGCTTATTTTTCAGCTACTCTAATGGCGCTGAATCAGATGGTCGATGGGAGTTTGAGGGTAGCCAAACAAGTCCTTTTGCTCCTGCAACAGTAGAAGGCTTATCTATAACAGCAGGTTTTGGGGCTTATAGTTTTTCAATTCTAACATTGGATAATAACGAACTAAAAATCCAAGATATTACGAATTTTGGAAGCCCAATATATTCTATGAAAGCAAAGGAATAACTTACAAAGTTATTGAACACCTAAGGTAAACCTCAGCGTAACGTAAAAGCTTAGACCATCCGCAGGCAAAATTCCTGGTCCTGGATAACTTGCCGCTCTTCTAGTAAAATAAACTTCATTCGTTAGATTATTAATTCCTGCCTGCAACGTAAACCATTTCCATTGATAACTTGCCGAAATATCCATCACGCCATAACTAGGAATAACTCCCACAACTGCATTAGGCACCCATTCGGCATTGGTGGCATCTGAATAATGCTTGGATGTATAAGAATATTGATAAGACAATTTGAACGTTTTGTATCCCAAACTAACTCCTGTTCTTAAAATAATTGGTGCTACAAATTCCAGCTGTTTTCCAGATGCAAAACTATTATCTGTTTGTGTATAACGACCGTCAAGAATCGAGAAGTTAGCAAATACATTCAAACTAAATGGTGTCTTTTTTTGTTTGCTAAACAACTTCCAAAAATCAGCTTCTACAAAAAATTCGGTTCCAATAACTCTAGCATTTCCCACATTTGTACGCAACGTATATGGTTCGATAATCAATGGATTGTCTTTGTTAGGACGTTCACTTTGAATGTTTCCTATTCTACGATTGTACCCCAAATAAAATATAGTAGCATTAAAATTAAACAGCCCTTTATAGCTTCCTCTAAATCCGATATCAGCATTAAACCCGTATTCGTCTTTGAGATTGGGATCTACTTCTTGGTTTGGATTGGAAATACGCATATCGTTGAAATTAATTCCTCGATAGTTTTGTGAAAAATTTCCATACACCTCTATATTCTTACTCAACTTGTAACTCACTCCTACCCCCGCTAAGAAAATAGATCTAGAATTACTTCTATACTCATCTATCGCTTCATTTCGAATTGTATCCCATCCTGTACTACTAGGAACTACGACCAAATCTTGATAATAACCATCTGCTTCGGTATGAATATACTCAAAACGCACTCCCGGTGTCACACTAAACTTCTCTGTTATTGCAAAATAATTTTCAGCAAAAGCAGCAAAATTAAAACTAGGGAAAGCATAATCTGATTTAAGAATGCCTTTAGGCGCAGCAGAAAAAGTAAAATCGCTTAGTGTTCCTGTCGTATGATTGTTAGACAATCCTTGTTGTTGTGTAGTATATCCTTTATAAATTCGAACACCTGTCACCAATGCTGAAACATTGCTTAGGAGTTTATAGCGATGCACCAACCTCGTTTCATTCCCAAAATTCATGTAATGTCCTTTGATTAAATCCCTTGCTTCGCCATAATCTGGACGATTAATGGCTTGCAAATTACCCAATGATTGGCGACTGGCAAACAAGGCAAAATTTCGTACATTCAACTGTGTCAATGAAGAAAACTTATAATTCAATGTCAATGCGCTCAAGTTCCAATTTACTCGAAACCAGTTGCGTTCTCGCTTCGATTGGCGGGCATTTTGAGCAAACTCCGTATCGGTTAATCCTCCAGGCTGATGTGCCAAATATTGCATAATTGTCTGCTCTGCACGAATACTTAGTTTTTTGTTAGGTTTATACTCCAATTGAGCGTAACCATTGTGTACCTCAAAATTTGCATTAGGTCGCCAACCATCACCACGCTTGTATTGATAAAAAGCGTAATAATTTAATTGTTTTTTGGCAACTGTTCCACCTATGCTATTAAACGTATTAAAAAAGTTAAAGCCTCCATAAGTGTTCTCTGTAACAAATTCAAAAGCTTTGTCTTTAGGTCCTTGCTTCATTACAAAGTTTAGCATACCGCCAAACTGAGTTCCAAACTGCAAAGAAGCGGCACCTCTTAAAACTTCTATCCGTTGTAAGGCCTGTGCAGGCGGTGTGTAATAAGTTTCTGGATATCCCAAGGCATCCGCACTAATGTCATATCCATTTTGGCGCGTATTGAAGTTGGTTGTTCGATTGGGATTTAGACCTCTTCCTCCTATATTTAACTGAATTCCAGAATTATCATTTTCCCAAATATTCAAGCCAGGAACAGTCTTAAATAATTCCCTAGCATTATTATTGGCTTGATTGGCCAATACTTTTTTGAGGTCTATGACATTGATTGTTTTAGCACTTAATAAAGTGACGCCTTGAATTGCAGGATTAAGATGATACTCCTCTCCATCTACCACTACTTCTTTATCAAAAGTTACGGTCAAAGAATCCAATACAAGATTTAAAACAACGTTCTGATTTTCAATTTTAATTGGGACTGTCTTTTGTTGAAAACCATCTGCATTAATAGTTAAGGTATAAGAACCACTTTCAAGCTGATAGAAGTGGTAACTTCCTTTGGCATTGGAGGTTGCCATTTTATCCATTGGGCTTAATAGAATGAATGCATCTGAGATGGCTTTGGATTGATTATTTTTTATCTGTCCACTGATGCTATATTGACTGTACAGATGACTGATACAGCAAAAGAAACAGATAATACCCCAGGATAACCGCATTTTTTCTTCTTAGTTTTTATTTTGTCTAAATAAACATACTGCAAATGTAAGAATATTTTCTTTTAGGACTAACAATTTTTTAAAAATAGTTGACGCTCTCCCACTTCTTCCCCGTTTTATCACCTAAATACAACAATAAATATAGATGCGCTAACCGAGTACATTGGACTATTGAACATGCTTAAAATGCCTAAGCAGGCTCTTTTTTTAGTTAAAAAACCTTTATTTCTGTTAGCCTACAATTCTATTTTTGGCTCTTTTAGTACCCAACTAAAACGATATAGAAGCATATTCTAGAAATACATAAGCTACACCAATCTGATTATCAAGCTCTAAAATAATCGTTTTTTAAGAACATATATTATTGACTATCAAGTACGAAGCACTTACATAAAAATTAGGCACCATTTAGTAGCTGTAGAACGCAAAAATAAATCTGCCTACTTTTATTAAAATTATCGTGAAAGAACTGTTAAAAGAGGAACTAAATCAATACATTTGTAATCTAGAAAAAAGTTTATACCTTTAGTCACCAAGAATGAGCATTTACTTTTCTCATCAAAAGAAATGAAGTGATTTTAAGCTTTTTGAAAAAAAAAAGAAAAAATCGAATACTAAGATACTATTTATCTGTTTGATAGCGTTTAGGTAGTATATTTTTTAATCCCCATCCCTCAAACGGGAAGCTATTTACTTAACATTATACCAAGATTACAAGATGCAAAGAACTTTTATTTTATGGTGTTTAGTTATGCTTGGAGCAACGGCTGGTTTTTCTCAAAACGGCTACCAACCAGCATACCCTCTAGAAGTTGGAATACAAGCAGGAACTTCACAGTTTTTGGGAGATTTAGGAGGTCAACCAGGTATTGGAAAAGGTTTTATTATAGATACAGATATTCAATCGGTCAGACCTACTTTCGGGATTTTTGGACGATATAATATAGGTGGTCATTTTGCAGCTCGATTAGATCTCAGCTATTTGCAATTTCACGGCGATGACAAACTAGCTGGTGTTGGTTTTTCTGCAACTAGCTCAAGAGATAATGTAGATGATGCATGGTTCCGTTACTATCGTAACTTGAACTTTAGAACACATGTATTTGAAGCAAGTATTGCTGCAGAAGTCATTCCATACAACTTTGAGTTAAGTGGCGGCTATAAAAACTACAGCGTTATTTCTCCTTATGGTTTTATTGGGGTAGGAATTTTTGCATTTAATCCTGAAGCACTATACAACGGGACTTGGGTAGAATTAAAACCTCTAAGCACAGAAGGACAAGGTATTGTAGATGGACGTGCACCTTATGATTTGGTACAAATAAATATTCCAATGGGTTTTGGTGTAAAATGGTCTTATAACGACACTTGGTCTGCCGCTTTAGAAATCAATCATCGTATGACATTTACGGATTACATTGACGATGTTTCTGGAGATTATGTGACAGATGATCGTATATTTGACCAAAACTTAGATCCTACAACTGCTAGCTTAGCCAAAGCATTGGCTCGTCGTTCTGGTGAAATTGACCCGAATGGTATTAACAGCATTGTAACAGCTCCAGGCGAGCAAAGAGGAGATCCAAAAGATAATGATGCTTACTACACCGTAACTATCCGCTTTAGCTTCTACATAGATACAGATAACTTAGGTGGAGGTAGACGCTATGGTTGCCCTGTTTGGTAACAATATTTATAACTTACAACAAATAAAAAAGGAATTGGCAAGATGTCAATTCCTTTTTTTGTTCTATAAACTTATCACAATAAGAATATCTTAACTTATTTTAGCATAATAGTTGCAAAGTTAACAACGTTAGAGGATTGTATCATCACTCCATACAGACTAAAACAATGCTTATAGACATAAGAAAAGCGATTCGGAGAGGCAATACCGAATCGCTTTCTGTAACAACACAAAATATTGTTTTGCATTGTGTAATAACCCTTTTAACTAACCTAATAAAAACTTGCTTTTTAAACAGCTACAACCGTGCCAATTAGGCATAAAAAAAATATCTATGCAAAAATCAATCATCAATTTGTCTATTTTTTTAGTTTTAGCCTTAGCTTTGGTTAATTCTTGTCAATCTACTCGTTCTGCTTCTACAAGTTCTAATAGCAAAAAAGTTTCTGCTGAAACGGCATTAAGAGAGAGTTTAATTAAAGATGCTGAGAAATATAAAGGGGTTAAATACAAATATGCGGGCAAAGATCCTAGAGGATTTGACTGTTCTGGCTTTACTTCTTTTGTCTGTGCAAAACACAATATCAAACTATCTAGTAGTTCTACTAGTCAATCCAAACAAGGAACTGAAATTGCCATTACTAAAGCTAAACCTGGTGATTTGTTGTTTTTTGGACGCAACGGTCGAAATGGGAAAATACAGCATGTAGGTATTGTCTATAAGAATAATGCCGATGGACTTTATATGATTCACAGTAGTAGCAAACGAGGTATTGTTATTGATAGTGTCACCGATTCTAAATACTGGAAGCCCAAACTGTTGTTTGCTAAAAATGTATTGCCTTTAAAAGGGAAATCATAAACTCAATAGCTATCTAACTTTCTTTACTACTAACAACTGTATCATGGTGCTTTTTGATTTTGTTTTTTATGCCCTTCTTTTTTTTACTGGCATTGGGAGTTATAAAATTATTCGATCAGCGCCAGCACAAAACAAGTTTATAAAGCTGCTCAAATTGCTGTGGGTACTCTGGACTGCTTCTCTTTGGGTCGGTCTTATCCTACAATGGGTTTTACCTAAAGGTTCTAAATATCAAGAAGCCGTACACTTGCCCCGTCATTTGTGGATACTAGATCATGGTTCCTTCAAAGATGGGCATTCCAAACAAAAGATAGCCTATGGTCAACATCCTAAGCAATACTACCATTACTATCCTGGTTTAGAGACTAGTCCAAAAAAAAATACAATCATTATCTACTTTCATGGCGGGGGGTGGTGCTTGGGTAGTCCAGATCAACATCGGTATTTAGCACACCTATTGCAACAAGAAGGATATAGTTTAGTTTTTCCTGCTTATCGCTTAACTCCAGCGTTTGGCTACAAAGACCTGCAAGCAGACGTTAACCATGCTGTACGACATGCCTTAAATTTTGTAAAACAACAAGGGGTTGAACAACCTAAAATTATACTAGGCGGCACCTCTGCTGGAGGCAATTTGGCTAGTTTATTCGCTTATGACGAAAATAGATGGTCAGCAATAGACCTAGATCGATCTATTTTAAAGGGCGTTTTCAGTATTGTTGGAGCACTTAATACAGCTGCTATGGAGCAAACCTATACCTTACTAGATTATACCGGTCCCATTGATAGCCCATCTTACCAATTAGCCAATCCTCTTCATTGGATCAGCCCACAAGATACCTTTCCTTTTTTATGTTTACATGGCAAAAAAGACGGTTTGGTTGCTTATAAAGCGGTAGAAGAGTTTTGTAAAAAACTGAACCATACCGTCCCCAATATGTTACAATTCAAGACGTATGAAACAGCTACTCATATTGAATTAGGAGCTGCTTGGTATTATAATTCCGAAGCAAATTTGGGACAAGATACGGTTCTAATTAACTGGTTAAATACCGTTTCTAGATAATTCCTATAAACTAATGATAATTAAATTACTGACCTCTTTAATTTTGCAAATACTAGCTTATTAACAAAATAAGTAAGTGGGCAGAAAAAAATATAGCTAAAAAATAGACTTATTTTTAGTGCTAATTGATGAACGCAGTGACCACGTAGTAGCAGCGTAGCTAACTATTGTTAAAACTCAATGCAACCAAAGACACAATACTGATTATCAACTACACAGCGCTTACCAAGTCATCTAATGCGATTTTAAAGCAGACGAATACCGTTAAACAAAGTTAAAATTTGCTTCTAGGATTTTTTTCTACTATATTTGTTTGTATGACAACGACAAAACATAAAATAACAGCCTTCTCATTGGCTTTTTTAGTTCTAATTTCAACGACTGGAATTGGGCTAAATATTATGTTATGTAATTGTACGGGAGTCCAATATCTAGCTATTCTAGCTTCTAAAATGAATTTAGAGTGTTGCAAAGAAAAACTAGCTGCTGCCAAGAAAAATTGTTGCACAAACTCTAAAACTATTCAGCAAGATAATTTTGACTCGCCTACTATAATGGCAGAAAAAGAGTGTTGTTCTTCTTCTTTTAAATATGCAAAAGCAAATATTAATTTAGAGCTTGTAAAAGAAATACCACTACCTACCACAAGTTTTGTTCACACATTTTGGGTACCTAGTAAGGTACTTCCATATACAGAACCACTTTTACTTCCTCAAAATGTTGCTTGTAGCAATACATCTAATAAAGCACCTCCCCGATTTAAAGAATCAATCTTAAATTGGTTTCAAGTCTATCGTTGCTAGAGATATATTAACAATTCTTGCTATAAAAAACTTTTTTTATAGCCATCCCACGTTATTAATATATTATTAACCACATCTACACTCCTCTATTCTTTTATCAGAAAATATTTTTTATCAAGGAGTTAGATCAACTTAGGCGTACTATTTTCAAGAATCCAGTAGTTTAGCCTAAATTCAATTTAGCAACATCATGCACTACTTATTATTATCATGCTGGATAACATTCTTTGCATTTATTTCTCATCACACTGCTTCTGCTCAAGAAGACCCTATGCGCTTCTCAGGAATGGTGGTTAACAAAGCCGATGAGCCTCTTATTGGCGCAACAGTAAACTGGGTTAATACCACTATTGGTGGTGTTACAGATATAGATGGTTGGTTTGATATTCCTAGGTTAGATAGTACCAATTCGCATATTTTAGAAATTAATTATGTCGGTTACGAAACCGTTCAAGTAGAGATTCTTCCAAGCGAAGAACGCCTAAAACTCGTTGTTGAAGATAATACAACTCTTGAAAATATTGTTGTCGAAGCCAAAGAACGAAGTAGTTTTACCTCTACCTTAGACCCCATTAATTTAGAAACCATTGGAGCAGGCGAATTGCGTCGAGCAGCTTGCTGTAACCTTTCGGAAAGTTTTGAAAACAATGCTACTGTCAATGTCAATTTTAGCGATGCTATTACAGGTGCCAAAGAAATTGAGATGCTAGGGCTTCGGGGTACTTACACACAAATGCTTATCGAAAACCGCCCCTCGTTCAACCGTCTTGGTCGCGCTTATGGTTTAGAGTACATCCCAGGAACATTCATTGAAGCCATTCAAATTTCCAAAGGAGCTAGTTCGGTCCGTAATGGCGTGCAGGGCATCACAGGTCAAATTAATACAGAACTCATTAAACCTTACAAAGCACCGCTTTTGTTTCTAAATCTATTTGCTAATTATACGGGACGGGTAGAATTAAATGCTCAGTTCAATTATAGAATTACCAAAAATTGGAGTACAGGTTTGCTCATGCATGGCAATTATTATGGAACTGAAATTGATTATAACAAAGATTCATTCCTTGATATTCCACAAAAAAAGCAAGTTAACATCATCTCTAGATGGGTTTATAAACCCGAATCTTTGCATTTTGAAATCAACTTTCAAGGTATTCTAGATAGTCGCGTTGGTGGTCAAACTCAAAGTAGTTTTCAAAAAGTATTTGACCAACCTGCTACTCGTTTGTATCAAGTCAATAGTGAAATTCGCCGTCTTGGAGTATTTGGAAAACTCGGCTACTTTGGTTTTGATAATCCCAAACAAAGTATTGCTGTTGTTTACGATGCCAACATACATCAACACAACTCTTATTTTGGAAGTAAAAAATATACTGGTTTACAAAAACGCTTGTATGCTAATTTTGTTTTCCAGACCAATTTGGGCAACACTGGATTACACAATTTAAGCACTGGTTTGAATTATGATTTGATTGATTTCAAAGAGCAATTTGTTGATATTAATAACGATCGAACAGAGCACCTTGCAGCTCTTTATGCAGAATATGATTTTACCAAAAAATTTAATGAAGAGAAAGGCACTCAATTTGGTTTAATCTTAGGAGTTCGTTCTGATTTAATACACACACAACAGTATACCAAGTTTTATCCTTCTCCTCGCTTGAATCTTAAGTATAATTTCTCAGATGATATGGTCATTCGCGCTTCGGCAGGACGAGGAGTTCGCACAACGAACTTATTGATTGAAAACTTAAAGTTCATGCCGAGTTATAAGGAGTTTTCTGTCTTGGAAACCATCCTACCAGAAGTTGCTTGGAATTACGGTGTGAATTTTGCTTGGAACCTCAAGATAAGTCCCAAATTAGAAGGTAGCTTAAATGTTGACCTTTACAGAACAGACTTTGAAAATCAATTGATTGTAGATTTAGATTCTGATCCTACTTATACTCGCATACAATTCTACAATTTGAACGGAAAATCTTTTGCCAACAGTATTCTGATTAGTTATACCCAAGATATAATAAAAGGCTTAGAAGCTAGAGTAGCCTATAAATTTAACGACGTTAGAATGACTTATGGCACTGTACTACATCAAATGCCTTTGATGCCACAACACCGAGGGCTTATTCATTTAAACTATACCACTCCCAAAAAAGATTGGGAATTTAACGTGACCCTAAATATTATTGGTTCACAACGTTTGCCACATTTACACCCTCCTTATGGTGATAACTTGCCTGCCTACCGTTTTCAAGAATATAGCCCCGCGTATGTTCGTTTAAATGCTCATATTTCTAAGTTTTTCAAAGGAGGCTGGGAAATTTATATTGGAGGTGAAAACCTAACCAATTATACACAAGAACAACCAATTTTGGGTTATCAAGATCCCTTTGGAACATCTACGACCAACAGCTATGCTAAATTTGATGCTACATCTGTTTTTGCTCCTGTCTTTGGTGCCCAAGTGTATGCTGGTGTCAAGTATACTTTTGAAGGAAAAGAACGCTTTGCTCCTGTCAATTCATGCTCTAGTATACCTACTATTTCAGAAAATACAATACCGACTAAAGAGGATTGGATATTAGACGAAAATCAGCAACGAATAGCGATTAAAACGTCATCTCAGTGTGGCTCATGTGAAGAAATTATGCAAAAAGCATTATTTAATCTAGCTGGTATCGATCAAGTTAGTTTAGATATAGAAACACAAATTTTAACCGTTATTTATCACCCTAATCAAGTTGAGGTCTCTGATATTCGAAATATAATTTCAGAAGCAGGTTACGATGCCGACCATGTAAAAGCAAATCCTCAAGCACACGATAATTTGCCTGGTTGTTGTCAACAAGATGGAGGGCATAGAGATGGTAAAACTAATTATACCTTAACAACTGCCGTTATTCAAAGTTCTAATCAATGTGGTATGTGTACCATTAAAATTAGTGAGGCTTTATTTGCCTTCGATGGCGTAAAGAATGTATCTGCTGATGAAGAGAAACATACTGTAACCGTCCAATTCATTGAGCAGAAGATTAACCTTCAAAAAATAAAAAAGGCAATTACTAAGGTTGGTTATGATGCTGATAATCTAAAAGCAAACAAAGCAGCTTATGATAAGCGACATGGTTGTTGTAAAAAAGCAGAGTAAAACATAATTACTACAATAGTTACCTAAGTTATTCGTGACCATTCTTACCATTGAAATAAAAATCCCCATCCAAAAATATCGGATGGGGATTTAAAAAATATGAACTGTATGGATTATTATTTACATTTTGTAAACTGAGCCTCACTAAAGTCCTGAACTTTGTTGAACTTCACTCTTCTCATAACATACATATTGGCTGCTTTTTTATATTTCAATTCAGAAACAGCAGCTTCTTGGTATAATTTGAATTTTGGTTTTGTTGAGTTTTGAACATAAACAACCAAATCACCTACATTGTCTGTGTCATAAATTACATACTCTTTAGGTCTAGTTTTTCCTTTACGCTCAGCATTCTTAGCTTTATAAACCTCACCTGTTTTCTTATTTCCAATAAATACAACAGACTCTTTCAACAAACGAACTTTTAAGATCCACTTATCTTCTTTTTTAGGTTTGCCTGCGCCAGAATTCCAATCTCCAACTTTGTAAACTCCAGTAGAAGGAACATCGTAAACAACATACTCACAGTTAACAGAACCTAAACAAGGAGTTGGAGCAACAATATTATCTGCATATTTAGCATACCCTTTTGTATGTCTATCTCCAACTAAGATAACAGGCTGGTTCAAATCTTTTAAAGATTCTTTTTTCAAATACAAACGAGTTGTTTTGCTACCTGGTGCTGTTTCAGATTTGATAATAATATTTTTCAAATCTTTCATTTTATGTTTGTTTGGGAACCAATCGCTTGTTGCGATACCATACTCAAATTGCTCACAAACATCCAAATCTTCTTCTTTGTTATTATCATCAATAACAGTAACACCATCTAAGCTAGCGTACGTACCATCTTCAAACTCAGCAACAGTTTGTTCAGCACTATAACGAATGTTAGCAGCTGTCAAGTCAGGTCTGTCTACACCAGAAAAAGCATCACCATTACAATCTTCTTCACACTCTCTTTGAGTAGCACAAGCACAGTAACCACTATTCATCCAGTCAAAGTCATAAGTTTTGCAATCTGCACCATCTGTTACTTGACAAGGTTTGCCAGTGTTTTTCCATACGATTTTACCACCTTGATCTACACCTTCGTAGAAAGTATATCCTTCTTTAGGCTCGTTCACCAATGGTAATTTAATTTTTACTGCTTTTTTAGCAGCCAATTCAGCGCCTTCAAAAGTTGCTTTGAAGTGTACAACAGAATTGAAGTATAATTTGCGCCCTTCTGTATCTTCAATAGAGATATTGTTTGTTTTTAGCACTTTAGTGTTATCGAAGTACTTCAACTCGAAACTAGATTTTTTAGTTTTTGTAGGTTTGTACGTTCCTTTTTCAATAAAAACTTCTGCACAATCGTTTTTGATTAAAGTATCTCTATCATCATCTTCCAAATAAAAAAGAACGAATACACGACGGTTTTGCTCTCTATCATCATATTTTTGTTCTTTTTCACCATAGAAAAACAATTCTGTTTTTTCTTGGTAAGCATCCCCTAGTGTCTTTACATATTCGAATGCTGAATTAGCACGTCTCTCAGAAAGTCCCATATTATAATTATCAGACCCCAAGTCACAAGTATGTCCAGCTACACGAACCTTTAATATTCTTTCTTTATTTTTCTCAAAAGCAGCTGTAATGGCTTCTGTACTTTCTTTTAACAAGTTAGCCTTGTCTAATTTAAAAAATACTTCCATACTATCTTTGATGGCTTCCTCTTGACCAAAAGAAAAGTTAGCACAACAAAGTATTAGGAAACAGCCTAAAAATAACTTCTTCATTTTAACAGTTTTTATTATTAGATAATTTGGTGGCGAATATAATTGTATTAGAACAAGGGTATTTTTTAAATTTACTTAATTGTATTTGGGTTTACAAATGTCATATAATTGCAAAAATATCTGTTGAAATTGAAATATCCATAAAACTTACGATTAATCTAAGTAAAAACTAAGATTTTCTTTATAAATCGGTACTTATTCTTGTTTTTGTTAAAAAAGTTGTTCAAAAAAAAAGCTAGCGACCCAAATCACTAGCTTTTTTTTCATATTTTTTAGCTTTTCAAATCAACTTAATTTTAAAATTTCAAGTTAATATTTAAGGCTGGCATAATAGGAAGTTGGTTGATTCTCTTGTACTCAATGCGATCAAAGTAGAATATATTTTCTCTATTGTAAACATTGGTAACACTTACTCCCAATGTCAATTTCATATGCTTGATTAAATCCAAAGTATATTTGATAGAAATATCCAATCGGTGGTAAAATGGTAATCTACCTTGATTGATTTCTTCTTCATAAACAACTCCTAAAGTGGTGTTAGGGTTAGTATTATCTGTCAAATAATTGGTACCTATCCCATCTATAAAAGACTGATTAGCATAAAAACCCTGTGTTCTAGTAAAAGGAAATCCTGATCCTAAATTCCAACGAATGCCTATTTCAAAAGGATACTCCGTGCGTTTTTGAATTTTATCATCATCTGATGCAGGTTTTTTCTTGCCAATTCTAAACTGATATGCTCCAACAAAGTTCACATTGTGACGGCGATCAAAATGGGCAAAGAAAGATTGTACCCCGTCATTTCTAGTCACATAACCCAGTGAGTAAGAAGCGTACAAGTACAGTTGATCCTTGTCGTAAGTTCCAGAAAAGTCAATTCCGTAAGCATCTCCTGTTTCAGCCAAAAAGTTCTTGCCAATATCTCCAGCAGCTCTATTTCTATTCAAAGAAACAATTTGAGGAAAGTATTTATAATAAGGTTCTAAATTCAAAGTCAAGTACTTACCTAAATCCAATTCAAAACCAGCTATAGCATGAATAGAGGTCTGCAAACGACTTTTCATTTTTTCATATACCCTGTCACCATTTTCGGTCACACTCAAGCGGTATACGTTATCATCTGGTGCTCCCAAGAAACCTACAAAAAGATTGACTACATCGCGCTCATCTACAGAAGAAATTAAGTTTTGAGTATAAAATCCTCCTGCCGCTTTGAAACGCAGATAGTCGGTAATATTCCATTTTAGACCAAGTCTAGGCTCAATTTTAACTTCTCCTAGCGAAGCATAAGCCTGCATACGCACACTTGGTTCGATGACCACAGGACCAAATCGTCCTTGAAAATGACCATAGACAGCCGCTTCGATATTTGTTTGAGGAGCATTTTTGTCGCCTTGTGTTATAGCAGTATTATTTCCCAATGAATACTCAAAAGAAGTCGACAAACTATTAATTTCTACTCCAAAGTTAAACACTCTTGATTTAGGCAAGTAATAACTTACATTTAAGTTTGCGTTAAAGCTACCAACATCACTTCGACGTACTTTACTAGTTGCTCCCAATTCATTAAACTCCGATCCATAAATAGAATATGCAATAGTTCCATTCAAAGCCAATTGAGCTCCACCTGGCACAATTCTAAAATCGACACCTCCACCTGCTGCATCCCAGTCATAAGCTGCCAAACCATCAAAACGCACATTATCAGAATGATAAAAACCAAAAACATTGACTCGGCTACCATTGTTGGTATTAAAAGAAATCTTGGCATGTCCATCCGTAAAATTGTACGGCAGTACACCTCCTTCGTTCGCATAACTATATAAGAAAGGCGATGTTTCTCTTAAGTAAGAATGTTTTACCGTCATTAGAAACGAAATACTAGAACCTGTCTCTTCGCTCAACTTGACAATAGGTCCTTCAAAAATCCCCTTGGCAACAAATGGATTGACATTCAACATCCCTGCAAAGCGAGTTTTATTCCCTTCTCGTGTTTTAATATCAACTACTGCAGACGAACGACCTCCATATTTGGCACTAAAACCTCCCGTATAAACATCTGCACTACGAATAATATCTGTTTCAAAAACAGAGAAAAACCCGATAGAGTGAAACGCATTAAACAATGTCATTCCATCTAGCAAAATTCTATTTTGCACAGGAGCACCACCACGTATATACAACTGCCCTCCTTGATCTCCTGTCGAAACAATACCAGGCAAAACTTGTAAATATTGAGCAAAATCGGCTTCTCCCCCAGCAGCTGGAATACGGTTAATTTCTTTAGGAGTGATTCGAACCAAAGAAACAGCCACATCATTTTGTCGTGCTGTTTTGTCGGCATCTACTTGTACTATATCAATTACATCGGTACTCACCTCTTCCATCAAAAGGTTTTGGTTCACCATTTTAGAACCAATAGATACTTCTATGGCTATAGAATCATAGCCTAAAAATGTTCCTTTCAAAATGTAATCCCCAACAGGAACTCCGGTAATATTATAATCCCCATCAATGGTAGTCGATGAAGCGTAAGTAGTACCATCTAAGTAGATTACAGCTCCAATTAGAGGTTCTCCTGTTCCTTTATCCAATACGGTTCCACGGATACCACCTTTTTGCGCTGTTGCCAATTGACTTAGCAGCAAAAATAGGACTACCAACAATACATTAAATTGTAACTTCATTATTAAACTTTTTTAAACCAGCCAACAATTAAAAGGATTGCAGTTGGGGTTGCGCCCCTAAAACGTTGACATTTAGTCTTATATTAAAAATAGTTTTGTACTAATTTCCTACCTGCTAAAAACTACGTTGACTGCTTACTTTTTTAGTACGCACACCAATTTCAGTGAATGGCAGTTTAACTATATTGCTTGTTGCTACAAGAAACCCTGCCCATGTAAACTTATGAAGTAATATTTAGCAGGTTATTAGCCTGCAAAAGAGGTCAAAACCCTCATTTTATTGGCTTTGGCGTGAAGTTATGCTTTTTTGGCTTATGTAGAAAACATAAAGCAGACTAAATTTCTCGATTTTGTACTCTTGAACCCTTCTTTATTCTTTATTGCAGTTCGATTCTAAATTTATCACAGCACAATTTTTTTCTAAAGCACCTACCGCTTTTTTCTCTTTTCTTTCTCTCTTTTTTCATAAGCCTTCACCCACGCTTTTCTTTCTTTGTTGCTAATTGCATTTAATTCTTCAATCAAAACAATTTCTTTATAAAAAGGATATTTTTGAGTCACCACATCGTACAATTCTATATCTTTCCAAACGATCTCTACCACTGTGTTTTTATAAGGTTTGATACCATTCATAAAACGAGTAGAGCCATCAAATTCTCGAAACCAGATAAATTCTAAAGTTTCGTTATCTTCTGTCAAAATAGTAATGATAGGAAACTGTTGATTGGTATTAAAATCATAGAGAAGTCCAATATTAGAATGCTGTTCTTGTTTTATTTCCTTGATTTGCTCTTTTCCCATTTGCTTGGCAAATTTTCGAAAGCCTGTACAGTTTTTGAGTAGGTATTGATGCATTTTTTGCGCCACCTTTAACATTCCTCCACTATCCTCCAAACTCGTATTATTCTCCTTTAAAACACCTGTCAAGTTGGTATATAAGGCTTCTTCTATACAGCTATCTGCTTTGGTAGAAAGGTATTCTTTGTCTATTTGTAAAAAGTCAATCGCATCAAAACAGGCGCAAGCTTTACCAAAAGCTTCCTCAGTTGCTGGTATTTGTCCTAGCAACAACATAGGGCAAAGAATTAATCCTATGACAAAGCACTTACTCATCTCGTTGTTGTGTCACTTTATAAACGTTTTTGAGTTCCTTATTCAGTTTTTGGTAACGGTCGCTGTCTCTTCCTTCCAATCGTTGAACAATACCTTTTGCTTTCAAATATAACTTGGCAGCTTCTGAACTATCCTCTATCAACATATAAAAAGCAGCTAGATCAGCCAATGCGTCCGAAAATGCGAGACTCTCTGTACCGTGTATTTGTTCTGCATTTTGTAAGAGTTTGGTATAAATTAATTTAGCACCTGTGTATTCTCCTATTCGAACATAGATAGAAGCCAAATTATAAGCTAGAGGAAGATACAAATCGGTTCCTCTAGTCAAATCCATTGTTGCCAAGTACAGCTGTTCACCTTTTTTATAGTTTTCAAAATCTTCAAAAACACTAAACAAACTATACATATCCGTAACAATTTTATCAGAGATAACACCACCAGAACTATTCAAAACATATTGCACCGTTTTAGACGTTTCTCTTAAAGCAACCTCGTTTGTCAAATCATAAGCTTGTTGAGCTCCAATGGCTTTATATGTAGAAGCTAGCGTGATTAAGCTACGTACTAAAATAATTTTCACATCCAAATAAATACGATACGCATTTCTTTGTCGATCTCTATCTTTGATCGCATCAATCGATCGATTAAAATCTTGAATAGAATAATAACGCTGATTAAGTGGATTCTTTATTTTAATGTTTTTAACTTCCCAACATAACTTTTCAGTTTGCTCATAGTTTCCAAGTTGCATCTCGGCATCTGCCAAATGCGACAAAGTGGAAGCATAAGTCAACGATTGTTTGCCATAAATTGTCGCTGCTACATCAACTAGTTCTTGTCTAATTTTCTGAGTCAAACTCCAATCTCCTGCTGCTGCGCTTGCTCTTGCGGTTTTGGTCAACACCAACCCATACACCGATTCCTTTCTATGATAACGCTCTTTTGCCAAGTTCATCATTTCCAAAGCATAGGGCAAAGATGCTGCATACATACGCTTTGTATGGTAATTATCTACTGCTTCTGTCAACTCCTCCCAAGACAAGTCACTAATATTCCCCTCTTGCCCACGCAAACAAAAAGGAAGTGCCACACAGGCACATAACAAACTCAAGGATAACAACATGATAATTTTTTTTACACTAAAATACGATGTTTGTAATTTGGGGAGTTTTTCTATATAAATATTCAAAAAACATATACTTTTATCCAAAAAAGGATTATGCTCTATTTCATAATAATGTCTAATATACTAGTTCTATTGCATTTTTAAGCAAAAGTGTATCTATTAAACGACATTTTAGCCTTATCTTGCATACCATCTCGATTTATATAAAAATAGTCTACTTACAAATACATTTACCAAAAATCATGTGGGAGTCCATTCAAACCATCTTAAATTTCAAAAACCCCGTTGCCTATGCCATTCCATTTTTTGCTCTATTCATAGGAGCAGAAGTTTATTTGAATTACCGAGAACGTTCTGACAATTATCAACTAAAAGATTCGGCAGCTAGTATTTCGATGGGGGTTGGCTCTGTTGTTATTGATATTTTAACTAAGTCAGCCGCATTTTTTCTCTTTAATTTTATTTATGTCAATTATGGCTTATTCAATGAAGCACTAAGTTATACCCTTTTAGGTTGGGTCTTGTTATTCTTTTTAGATGACTTTACCTTTTACTGGCATCATCGTTTTTCTCATCAAGTGCGCCTGTTGTGGGCAGCGCATGTCAACCATCATTCGTCGCAACATTACAATTTAAGTACTGCTTTGCGTCAAAGTTGGTCTGAGCTATTTTATAAATACCTTTGGTTCCTTTGGCTACCATTTTTGGGTTTTCCACCATTGATGATTCTAACGCAGATTTCAATTAGTCTAATTTATCAATTTTGGATACACACCAAACACATCAATCGTTTTCCTACTTGGTTTGAATTTATTTTTAACACTCCTTCTCACCATCGTGTCCATCATGCAAAGAACATCATTTACTTGGATAGAAACCATGCGGGTATTTTAATTATTTGGGACAGAATGTTTGGCACTTTTATGGAGGAAGATCCCAATGAGCCTGTGATTTATGGCATTACCACCAATATCAACACATACAACCCACTAAAAATTGCTAGCCATGAATTCATCAATCTTGGCAAAGACATTTACAAAGCTCCAACCTTTGTAGATAAGTTAAAATACATCTTTTTACCTCCAGGTTGGAGTCACGATGGAAGTACCATGACAGCTGATGAAATGCGGGCAGACTGGGAACAGCAACAGAAAAAAAATACGCCTTAGAAATAAAACAATAGTTAGTTGCGATGCTACTAAAATAACGTCCACAGAACTATTTATATCGCTTAGAATGTTAAGAGTATAGCCTATCTACTTGTTAAATGGCTTCACACTACGAATAAAATTATAACTTCAGTGGTAGAAGTTCTTTATTGGTAGCAACAAACGATGGTATTAAAACACAATCTACTATTATGAATGCACTCCTCCTTTCAATGTCTTGGGGAGAATTTTTAATTGACGTAGTTCAGCATCCTCAGAAATATGTTTTCTGGCTTATCGTCTTTCTAATTGTTCTCTTCCTTCTTTCTAGATTGAGAAATATCATGGAAGAACGTGGTGTAAATAGAGCCATCTATATCTCACGTGGATTTGTAGGAACATTTATTGCATTTATTGTCACCCCTGTTGTCTTTTTTATTATTCTCAATCTTGTAGCTATTGTACACGGCGTCAATACGATTGACATTAGTTTTTTGGCCAAATGGATTGGATTGACCTTAACTTCCTATTGGTGGCTTTTGAAATGTTTTTTTGGCAGCGAAAGTTTATCTGGTGCCACAGAAATCTATAGTTTAGATGCCATTATTAGAATTTTTTGGGTGCTTCTACCCTTTTCTATTATATGGTTCAGAGTATCCAGTTCAAGGATTGGTAAATTATTTCTTATTCCGTTAATTATTGGTGTTTTTGTGATTACCCGATACAAAACAGCTCCTCCAACATTTATTACAGAAGACCGAGAACTTGTCAATAAAATACCAGGATTAAATTGGTTTACAGATCAAGCGAATGGTAACAGTGCTGCCAATGCAGAAAAACAGTTTTTGGATGCTTCTAAACGAAAAATCATTGCTGGAGCTTTAGCACTCGTTATTATTATTGGATTTGTGGTTGGTTTGTACTTAGAATATAGAGTTATTGGGCTTCTTGTTACCTTAATTGGATTGTTAGGTTTTCTGCTCATGGCACCACACGAGAAAGAGAAGGTTATCCCTCCCTCACATCATCGAGATTATCATATGAATATTGATAGTTTAATCTATCAAATGGATAGTCTCTATGCGATAGATCAAAAAAGTATCGAAGTTTATAATATTAGTATGAAAATTAGTTCTGCTTATCAAGCAAGGATAGATGTAGGAGATATGATTCGTTTTCCAGATACACTTTGTGTCAAATACGAATCGTATTTTTACGATTGGTGTAAAGAATAAATTTTGAAGCACCTCCATAGACCTTTCTGATAAGATTGGAGGATTCGCTGTTTTTTTGTACATTTACTTTATACCTACTCTACACGACAGTTTATTAGAAGCTTCCATCAAATGAGCTTTATGATGCTATTTATAATCATACTTAGCGACACTATTTATTTTGTAAACATGGATTTTTGATTTTCTACAAATCATCAACTCCACAACATTCACACAGTAGTAGCGTGGCTAAAAAGGAGTACTCTCTTAGGAAACGATAGCAGATAATATAGACATTCGTCTTTTAGATATTGTATTCAAACAATCTAAAACATTAAATTTTGGTGTTAAAAAAACATCATATAGAGTATTAAATAAGAAGAAATCAAGCAATCCAACCATGGGTAGAAAACCATTAGATAAAGAGCGCGTAGATGATCCTTACATCAAAGAAACTTGGGTAAAGGAACTGGCTACCCTATATTTGCAGCATGGTTTAGGCAAATTTACAATGGACAAAATTGCTAAAAAGCTCAATATTAGTAAAGCTACTTTGTATAAGTATTTTTCCTCTAAAGATGAGATTATTGATGCCGTTGTCCAATATAAAATTCAAGAAATCATCACGTTTGAAGACTTACTTGTAGATGATAATATTGATTTTTCTGAACGTTTTTTTGAGATTATCAAAACAGCCTCTATTATGTTAGCAGAAATCTCAGGTCAATTCCTACACGACACCAAAGTAAAACACCCAGAGTTGTTTGTCAAGATGGATACCTTTAGCGATCGAGCGCTCTATGCTGCCGAAAAATTTTACCAACAAGGTATAGAAGCAGGTGTACTCAACGATATTGATCCCAAAATTCTTGCTTTAACAGATAAGATGTTTATCCAAGCCGTTTCCAATCCTAAGTTTTTACAAGAACATAACATCTCTGTAAAAGAAGCCTTTGACAACTATTTTCTAATGAAGAGTAAGGGAATTTTTAAATAATCCATGTTCTTCTCTTTTTTTAACAGTAGACTTTCCCTTTCGTGCTCAACAATTCTATATACTTGTTGTTCTAAGTAATTGACACAAAGAAATCAATCGACACATATACCATAACTAGTGCTTAAACCTATGCAAATAGCCATTATTGACTGCGGCACCAATACGTTTACCTTAAGTTTATTTGAAGTAGATAACTCTAATCAATTTCGACGAAGCCTAAAAGATCGCCATTATGTAGAATTGGCAGAAGAAGGCATACATCAAATAGGTCCCAAGGCATTTCAAAGAGGAGTTGCTGCATTTCAAGCATTCCACGACTTCCTACAACAATACCCTAAAGCTAAGGCTCTCGCCATAGGAACAGCTGCCTTGCGTAGAGCTGCTAATCGCAATGATTTTTTAGACGCAGTAGAAGCTGTTTCTGGCATTCGTATACAAATTATAGATGGCTCCAAAGAAGCTGAATTAATTTATAGAGGGGTTCGAACAGCAGCACCGCTTAGTGCAACCCCATCGCTAATTATGGACATTGGAGGAGGAAGTGTAGAATTCATTATTGCTGATCAAGAGCGGGTTTATTGGGCTAAAAGCTACCCTATTGGCGTAGCCGTTTTATTCAAAAATTTTCAGCACTCTGACCCCATCCATATTACTCACGTTCAACAATTAAACAAACACCTAGAAAAAGAACTCTCTGATTTACTGGAGCAACTAGAAGCCCATGCTATAGAGCATTTAATTGGTGCCTCTGGATCCTTTGATGTATTGGATAGTTTGAATGGTGCTAAAGATGCGACTGCTTCATTTGGATACATCCAACCCGATGCATTTGAGGCAATTTATCAGCAACTTGTAGAATCTAGCTATGAACAACGCTTGGTTACCAAAAACCTTAGTTCAACTAGAGCTAAATTAATTGTTATGTCTGTTTTATTGATTCGATTTATCCATCAAAAAATCAACACTCCCAATTTAGTAGTTTCGGATCATGCCATGCGAGAGGGCTTGGTCTATGAATTATTAGAACAATAGTCATTAGGATTTTTATAAAAAAAATAGTATTTTAGTTATGTTTATTAGTAGTCCACAGTGGATATTTTTATAATATGAATTAACGGTCTTTCAACTCTTTGATTCACATACTAGATAGCATAATGGCAAAAAAAAGAGCAAAAAAAATTTATGAGGAAGAGGAAGAAACCTTGAAAAAACGCTCTATCAATGGTCTTTTCAAAGACAAAAAAGAGGATGAATTGATGGGGATTAATACTGCTTTGGAGCAAGAAAAGGAGCAGCAAGAAAATACCACTGATGAAGAACAACTCTTACAACTGCAACAAGAACAGCTGCTAAAAGAACAACAAGAGGATGCTGAAAAAAAAGCAGCTAGCAAAGGAATTGCTATTCCTAAAGCTATCGCTGTCCGAGATCCTCGCAAAAACAAAGATCCTCTAGAAGGCGAAGACTTAGGAATTGACGAAGACGATTTTTTGTTGGCTCGAAAAGTACGAAAAGAAGATTTAGAAGCTCATAATGAGGTTAATGAGGAGGGATTGTTAGGATCAAATATTCGCAGACCTCGCGATTTCATTAGCATTTTTAGCCGTGGTCCTAGCACCGATGAATCTCCTAAGATTGACTCTAGCTTCGCTATTCTCAATAATAAATTCTTGCGCAAGGAAGTAGCAGCCATCCAACTTCTTCATAATTACCATTCAAAAGATAATAAGGAGAAAAGTAATACCCTTCAAATTTTTAGAGAATTATACTTAGAGGAGGACATAATTGACGAAATCAAAGAGGACAAAAAAGCATACGAAGACGAAGACTTGATTCAAATCATTATGAATCGATTGTAACATTCAAATTTATAGTTACACACTCGAAGCAGAATTCAATAACTCCTATTTTAGGGATGCAATCTGTATTCATTTATTTCTAAATTAGAAAATATTACACTAAGAATAAAGCATAAATAAGTAGCTATTCATAAGACTTTTGTACTTTTGTAGAATCAATGGATATCACCGCCATTTTCAATAAATAGTTTGAGAACAAACCAATGTTCTCTATTAGTACGAGTACAAAATATGCCTGATATAGCTAATAAGCCCGTTGTGACGGACTCCGAAGAGAAAGAGATGTCATTTGTAGAACATCTTGAAGAATTGCGCATTCACTTAATTCGCATTGCAATAAGTGTGTGTGCATCGGCTGTTTTTATTTTTTTTGCAACCAAATCCATTTTCACCAAAGTCATTTTTGGACCACTCAATCAAGATTTCTTGACCTACCAAATCATGTGCAAGTTATCTCATAAGTTAGACTTGGGGGACAAAATGTGCTACAGCCCAGCCGCTATTAATTTGGTAACCTTAGAAATGGGAGAAGCTTTCTTGTTGCACATCAAAGTTTGTATTTTTGGTGGCTTAATCATCTCTTTTCCATTTGTATTATGGGAATTGTGGAAATTCATAAAACCAGGTCTATACCCCAAAGAACGCAAAGCTGCCAATGGGGTTGTGGTAGTAAGTAGTTTCTTATTTCTTGCTGGAATTTCTTTTGGGTATTTTGTTTTGGCTCCTTTTGCCATTAATTTTTTAGTTGGATATGAATTGCCGATGATTAATGCTGCTAGCAATAGTAATTTGATCAAAGCGACCTCATTAATCAACTATATGATTATGTTCACGGTGCCTGTAGGAATTATTTTTGAATTGCCAATTATTGTTTTTTATTTGGCAAAAATGGGCTTGGTCACCGATAGCTTCATGCGAGAATATCGTCGTCATGCTATTGTGTTAATTTTGGTTATTGCTGCTTTCGTGACTCCTCCAGATGTTATGACTCAAATTATCATTGGTATTCCTATCTATATTCTTTATGAATTGAGTATCCAAATTGCTGCTAGACAAACCAAAAAACGAGCTGCTGAGTTAAACGATTAACCCACATCATTAATCCCAAACATATCCACTAGAAAATTCAAACAACAATGCCAATCTCTCCTACAGAAGAAAATTATCTAAAAGCTATTTTCAAATTATCAGGAAAAGATAATGAAACTGTAGCCACCAATGCTATTGCAACGTCTATGAATACGGCAGCAGCTTCTGTAACGGATATGCTCAAACGCTTGACGGAAAAAGGTTATGTTTTGTATGAGAAATACAAAGGGGCTTGTTTGAGTCAAAAAGGCAAAGATGCAGCCATTCAATTGTTGCGTAAACACCGCCTTTGGGAGACCTTTATGGTTGATAAATTAAATTTTTCATGGGATGAGGTTCATGTTGTTGCCGAACAACTGGAACACATCCAATCCCAAAAACTAATTGATCATTTAGATGCTTTTTTAGGATTTCCCAAATTTGACCCACACGGCGATCCTATTCCAGACAAGCATGGCAATTTTGAGCATCATTTATCTGTATTTTTATCTGAATTAAAGGTTCACGAACGTGCGATTATAGTAGGCGTAAAAGAGCACTCTAGCCCTTTCTTGCAATACTTGGAACAATGCAATTTAGTCTTAGGAACAACTGTAGAGGTTTTATCTTTCTTTGAGTATGACCAATCCTTGTTGGTCAAAATTGGAGCAGAAACTCAAATTACAGTCACCCACAAAGTCGCTCAAAATTTGTATATTAAACAAATATAAACCTCCTACAAACTTTAGGCATATAGCAACATCCCATTGTTCAATACATTTCTAGCTGTTTATTTTGGTAATTTTTTTGGAGGTATTTTGTAACCTTTTCGCCTTTGGTGTTACTTACTAATAGAACACTTTGACTAAACAATGAAAAGCGTATGCAAGAAATAAAAACAACGCCTTCTTCTCAAGCATTTTTAGAATGGTACGACCCCATTCATGCTTCTTTTATTCGTTATTGTAGCAGCAAATCCCTCGATTTAATGCCAACCGAAGACTTGGCACAAGAAGCTATCTTGGTTACATTATCCGCCTTTGATAGAATCAGAGACAAAAACAAGCTTCTGAGTTATATGATAGGTATTGTTAACAACATTATCAAAAATCATTTGCGGCAGAAAAAATTTAGAGCAACTTGGAACGAGCAAACAATGGCAACTATTGCTGCTAAAGTCAACGACCCTGAAATAGCTTTGGACATCCAGTACCTTTATCAATGTATTCATAAGCTAAAGGATAAAGAAAAAGAAGCCATCTTATTATTTGAAATTAGTGGTTTTAGTATCAAAGAAATTAGTGTCATTCAACGGTCTTCTTCTGCTGCTGTCAAAACTCGGCTGCATCGTGCCCGAAAAACTTTAAAAGAGCTCGTAGCCAAAGATAAAAGCCCTCGTAGTTTATCGGAACGATTGGCTGTTTATGCTAGTATTTTATTCTAATCAATAGTTAGCTGCGCTACTACTATCTAATAATAGCCTATGTTTTTTTATTATGAAAAGACCTATTAATGTCCCAGAAACCTTCTCCAAACTCCAAAAACTGCCCATAGAAATTAGTTTTGAGCAAGTAGAACAATGGGTAAAAGATGCTCCTAAGCATTCCACTACTGTCAATCGCTGGCTTCCATATTGGCTCGTTCAATTAGCCTCTTGGCGACCATTTAATTAATAATCTATAACGGGCATACCAAAGCAATGACCATTCTAAGCATTGCTTGCCCACACTTTCCATCAATAATATAACATTCTCAAACTACTTGTCAAAACAAGTACGGGCAGCTTATGTCCTATTCTGAGCTTTGACAATAAACTTATGCTTATGTATTCTAAAAATGAATTTATCAAATATGCCTCAGGGCATCTAGGGATGAGTAAGTTTCATTTAGAAACCCATCTTCAAAAACAACCTCATTTTCCTCCTCAATTAAAGGGATTTACCCCTTCTGTAATGGAAGAACGCCAGATGAATGTCATTCAAATGGATGTTTTTTCTAGGTTGATGATGGATCGCATTATTTTTTTAGGTGTTGGTATTGATGCTTATGTAGCGAACGTCATCCAAGCACAACTACTGTTTTTGGATTCCTTAGATTCCAAAAAAGATATTCAAATGTATATCAATAGTCCAGGTGGGTCTGTCATTGATGGCTTGGGGATTTTTGACACGATGCAATATGTTACGCCTGATGTGGGCACAATTTGTACGAGCATGGCAGCGTCTATGAGTGCTGTTTTACTCGCCGCTGGGAGCAAAGGCAAACGTGTCTGCTTGCCGCATAGTCGCATTATGATTCACCAACCTTCTGGTGGCATGCAAGGGCAAGTGTCAGATATGGAAATCACCTACGATTTATTCAAGACATTACAGAAAGAACTATATACCATTTTGAGCAATACAACAGGGCAAAGTCTTGAGCAAATCAAAATAGATTGTGATAGAGACAATTGGATGCGTTCAGAAGAAGCCAAAGCTTATGGCTTGGTTGATCAAGTGGTTGGACAATAACTCCGATGGTAAAAAGAAAAACACTTGACTGAAAGATCAGCCAAGTGTTTTTATATACGTAGAGTCGTTAGATTCTAGTGCTCGTGTCCATCATGAGCCTCATCGTGAGCCTCATCAACAGCATCTTTTACTTTGTCAGCAGCCTCGTCGATAGTAGCATCAACTGCTTCTTTAGCTTCTTCAGCAGCACTTTTAGTGTCTTCTACTGCTTTTTCACCAGCTTCTTTTACATCCTCAGCAGCTTGATCCATTTTCTCACCTGCTTTTTCCATAGTTCCGTCGTTAGCATCTCCACAGCTGATTACCAAAGCAGAGAACATAAACATAAAAGATAAGATTTTTAGCGTTTTCATAATTATGTATGATTAAAAGAGTTAAAAAGATATGAGCCATAGTATTTATTGGCTCTTATAAAAAATATACAAGTATTGTATTTAAATTATTTGGGGCATTTTGCCTCCATTTTTTCCGCCAAAGCACTTTCTGCATCAGCACGTTCTTTTTCAGTTGCATCAGGTCCCAACAAATCGGCAACAAATTGGATTTTATTTTTCCCTCCCATACATTCACCTACTTTGGCAAAATCAATTGTTCTATCTTCTCTTCTAGCATTTTCTTGGCAATCACAAGCTTGCTGAACAACAGCATCTGTAATTTTGCTAGCACCACTAGATACACTAGTTGATGATGTTGTTGAAGTAGTATTGGTGGTGGTTGGATTTTCACCTGTTGTTGCTTCAGTTGTAGGTTCTGTCGTTTCGGTTGCTTCGTTATTAGCATCAGATGCACCTCCACAACTGATAAAAAAAGTAGTTACAAAAACTAACAGTAAAATGCTTCTTAATGTTTTCATTTTGTTTTTTAATATTATTTTGCTCTTTTCATACAATTTAAACCATATTGAAAGAACTTTTTTACCTAAAAATTGCTTTGATAAGAGTGCTTAATGTAGTAATTTAGGCGCTGTTAAAATCAAAACATTGTCAAAAATAAGAAGTATATATTGAGAATTCCTAGTTTTTGAATGTTTTTTTGAATGTTTCTCTAATATTTAATGCTTGGCTCAAAGCTGCTTAAGTATTTTAAATAATTAATTTTTTTAACAACTCAATCTCATAATTATACAGAAGTCTATCTATTCAACAATATAGACCGAAGCTATAAGTTAGATTCATAGTCAATATATAAATTTTTCGTTTCTTATTTATCTCCCAATTTTGTATAAAAACATATGGGTACGATGCAGAAACTACGATGACTAAAAACTATGTTTAACTTCCTATAATTATAGATTTCAATCGACCTATCTTTCAACAATAGGCATCAAGAAAAAACACAATGGATCTAAAAAAAAATATAGAAATTATCAATAAAAAAGCCAAGCATGAGTATACGTTTTTGTTTACCATAGAGGCTGGCATTATGCTACAAGGCACTGAAATAAAATCTATTCGAGCAGGAAAAGTAAATATGAGTGATGCTTACTGCATCATTAAATCAGGAGAATTGTATGTTTATAGCATGCATATTTCGGAATACAAATATGGTACCTACAACAATCACATCCCCAAGCGACCTCGAAAATTGCTAGTTACTAAAATCGAACTAAAAAAATTGCACAACAAGGTAAAAGAACAAGGCTATTCTATTGTGCCTTATCGTTTATTTATCTCCGAACGAGGCTTGGCAAAACTAGAGATTGCTTTAGCAAAAGGTAAAAAAAGCTACGACAAACGGGATGCCCTTAAAGAACGTGATTCAAAACGCACCTTGGATCGCCTACGCAAAAAATACCAATAGATTCTATGAACAACGCTCCCACTTTTTCTTTCTACTTGCTTCTTATTGCTTCTAGCTTATTTTGCTGTGCTTGTCAGTCAGATGCTCCTTCTTCGACCCAAGCCACTGTTGCCACTAGTCTTGACCTAGGCATAGATAGTATCACGATTGATACTATTCATGCCCCAACACGCCAAAAAAAAGTTTCTCTTGGTTTTTCTCCAACGCAATTAGATTCAATTTTTCAATTGCATGATACAACATGGGTCAATTTAAAAGAGTTGCATCCATCCATTGAGTTGGATTTAAGATACGCAACGACAAATAATTTTATGGAGTTGCAAATTTATGATTGCGCTCAATGCTATCTTCGTTTAGCAACAGCTAAAGCGCTCTTAAATGCTCAAAAAGAGTTAGAAAGTCAAAATTTAGGTTTCAAAATGTTTGACTGTTATCGTCCTAAAAGTGCTCAATACAAACTTTGGAAGAAAGTTCCTGACCGTCGTTATGTCGCCCCACCTAGCAAAGGATCAATGCACAGTCGAGGAGGGGCACTTGATTTAACCATCATTCAACTCGACAACAAGAAAGAATTGGAAATGGGAACCGAATATGATTATTTTGGTCGAGCTGCTTATTGGGTCAACAAAGATCTTCCTGAAGAGGTTCTGGACAATCGACAGTTACTACGTTCTACCTTAGAAAAACATGGCTTTAAAACTGTAACCACCGAGTGGTGGCACTTCTCTTATCGCCGTGCTTGGTTCAAACTATCTGATATGCAATGGGATTGCAACTGATTTGTTAAAGATTTCTAAAGACACTTTTTAGGAATCTTTTTTGCATTTAGGCTAAACACAAGGATTGAATTTACTATTTTAGATAAAATTTTTTGACCAAGTGAATAGCTAGTCATAGAAAGTATGGGTAAAAATTACAAAAGGTAAAATGAGCCTGTACACAACTATACAACTTTTGTTGCTGTTAAATTTAAGAAATATATGGTGCTACTGCGTAGTATCTATTTCACGAACCTTTTTGTAAACGTCCTATACCATAAAATCTAAATGCATTGTTATGAAATTTTATTTACTATGTTTCTTTCTCTTGAGTAGTTGTTTGATCAACTCTAACATACTTTTAGCTCAAGAAGCCAAAGAAGATACTCCCCCAGAAAAATTAACCAAACAAGAACGAGAATATCTAGCTGCTCAAGAATATTACGCTACCGTAAAGCGAGTAAGCAAGATGTCAAGAGAGGAAAAGAACACGGTTACAGAATGCCCTTTGCACAATGAAAATAAGGAAATGCCCTTGAGTGATAATTATAGAGCTAACGCATCGGACTATACTACTTGTTATGAATATCCTTTTGCTTATCAGCTCAACTATCGCCGCTACTGCCGTGTTTGTACTAAAATTATGTCTAAAGACTCAGGGCAAAAAATGCCCGTTATTCCTAAAGGAACCTTTCAGCGTTGTCCAGCACACAATACTCCTTTAAAGGGGAATCCTGATTACGACAATATTATATATGAAAGAAATCCAGACGTCAATACACCACACGCTAAGCAATATTCGTTTAAGTATTACTGCAAGACTTGTACTAAAATTCTGAAATCTGAAACCAAATAGACTTTTTACTTCCCCCAAATTAGCCGAGTATGAATTCCCAAAATACACTTGATCCAAAAAGCCTTGTAATATCTTAAGGGATTGTTCACAGCTTTTTTTATTTTTGTTTCTAGAAACCAATTGTCTATGTATACTTTTTTGTTAGTGCAGTTTTAGTTTCAAATAAAACTGAAAATCAACATATTGCAATTCTGACAAAAGTAAATAGGAAATCGTTTCAAGCACCTAATATAATTGGTGCAAAATATTTTAAATTTAAATAACATTTTACCTTATTCAAATAAAATGAACATAATGAACTTTATACCATCAGATAGATTGGGGCGTCTATACCAAGTATGCTTATTTTTATTTCTATTTTTTGCAGCCAGCTCTACGACATTGGTAGCACAAGGTAATGGCAAAAAGGAAGGAAAACCCCAAAAAGTGAAGGTAGCTAAAAATGGTAATTCTGCTGCTGCTATTACAGTGCAACTAAGCGGTATGACTAGAGAAGAGAAAAATACCATGTCTCGCTGTCCTTTGCACAACAAACACATGAGTCTTAGTGACAATTATCGAGCAGATGCGTCGGACTATACTCCTGGAGATGACTATCCATTTGCTTATCAGCTCAACTACCGTCGCTACTGTCCTGTCTGTACCAAAGTAATGGATAAAGAAGCTAAGAACTTTGAAGCTGAGGACAAGGCTGTCAACGAAGGGCTTCAAACCTTTGAGCGTTGCCCTGTGCACAATAGTCCGCTAAAAGGAAATCCTGATCAAGACAAAGTAGATTACGAAAAAAATCCTTCTGAGGATATGCCGCATGCTAAACAATACTTATTTAAGTATTATTGCAAAACGTGTACGAAAGTTTATAGAATTCAAAACTAGATCATCGTTAACGAACACCATCTAGATATCCTTATTTTCCAAAACACCCTTTTATGCTTTTTTATATACTTATAATACTTCTTGTACTCAGTTTCGGGGTTTATTTTTTATTAAAGTTCTTACGCAATGTACAGCCCTCTGAAGCTGAAGTTGACCAAGATTTAAAAGAATTAAAAGAAAAAGTCAAGGCGTTTAAAGGAGGTTTTATGCCTTGGACAGATGAAATATCTTCCAATCAAATTGATCAAATCTTGACCAAAGATAATGCTCGTTCTGGAAATGGAGTCTTTTTGTCTAGCCTTGGGGATCCTATTTTTGCCTATGCCTATAAAAATTACATCGGTCTAGGGCAAAATGCCGTGATGTATATCTTAACACAAGAACATGAATATGTCTTTAGAATCACGAATAAAGGAACAGAAGTGTTTATGGACAACGAAAGAAAGGGTCTAATTCGTGAAAATGGTATATTCTATGATTTGAAAAATGATGAAGTAGCTCAGCTAAAACGCCATGGCGCTAGTGGTATTAATAAGATTTATATAGGAGAAGAAGAAGTAGCCAAAATTGCACTTCCTGATTCAATTGCTGCTAAAGCCATTGATGTTACCAAAATAGATCTTAGTCCTCTGGAAAAGAATACGGTTCAAATGATGGCGGTTTATGATCTGGTCAGTAATATAGAAGAGACAGAAGGTTAGCAGTCAATTAAATTATTTAAAAACATGAGTCATCCCGAATTTTCTAAAGCACATTGACAAAATAAAAATGTTAAGATAAAATGGATGGCTTTTCTAAGTCTGTAAATCGGCATCGAAGTCTTTCGGTGCCGATTTCCTGTTCTAGGACACCAAATATTAATGATAGTAGTCATAGTTGCTCTAAAGTTCCTCAACATCCGAAACAAAAAATCCATTACCAAAGTAACTAACATCAACATTTTAAGACGATTTTCAAAGAACCAAAGCCTAGGAGACTCCATACCCAACTCTGATTTTCCATATCTAAAAACCTGTTCAATATCCCATCGTTTCATATAAGAATAGAACATTTCCCATGCTTTGCCACAAGTGTCAATTACTTCATTGGTTAGCAAGTACATAGGAGAAGTGCCTTTGCGTTTATCACGAACAATAACGAGGTATAAATCTGTTTGGGGAAACCATGGATGAGCTACTTTTCGGTAGAGTATTTTGACGCTTCTCGTTTCTTTCCGAATATTATCCCATATTAGGCGATGATCCTTAGCTTTTTGTCCCAGAGAAAGACGATAGGTATTTTTCTTCACTCCATTTTCATCAATCAAATTATTAAGCTTTTTCCAACGAACTAGAAACTTTGCTTTAAAGTTGAGCATACGTTCTACAAAAACACCATTGGCATAACCTCTATCAAAGACATGAAGCACATCCGCTTGTGTAGATGCTACACGTTTATTTAGAGCATTAAACATCCGATAAAATATCTCCGAACTTTCCTCTTTATGTTTACCTCTTGTGGCAAACCAACGCATTTTAGATATTTGAGGAACTTCCTTCGCATGCAAGGAGGTTAAAACTGCACCCGACCACTCAAATCCAGGAACACAAATACGTTTATGCTTATCATAATAACCTGGTTTTATTCGTGTTAACCGTTGACTCTTCTTACTGTGTACTGGGCTTAGCCCTTCACTAAACCAACTTTCGGGCTTTTCTAGTACACTATCATCCCAGAGCATCAACCAACTTTTTCCTAATTCTTGCTTATCTTCCAATCTAGCAACAAACTCTTCTTCTAAATGTTGATCTATTATTTGGTAATCCCATTTCTTACTGCGAAATAAATTACTCACACGTTTTACTCCTGCTTTAGCTTTTTTAGGACCAAGAACTAAGGCGCCTAACTCGGTCAATAGCAAGGCATCTGAACGATTTCTTGACATTAAAACTGCTATAAATACATTATAAAATGTACGCACCAAACGTTTATCTAAATCTTCATCTAGTTTTAAGAGTAATTTAGACAAGTATTGATGTGAGCGATGTAAAATTGTCCATCCTGCTCCATTCTCTTTATTGATATTTTCTGTATCTTGTAGTTTATTATAATACATAGGAATCTCTAATTTTTTGTGGTAATTAAATCTAGTAGATTCCTATCTTTTTTCCAAAAAAAAAGTCATCGCCGAAAAATTCGGGATGACTCATGTTTATTTTTTTTAAGACTTTATAGTATTTTTTGTCCTTTTCTGTTCTTTTTTTTCGTTTAGAATGCGTTCATGAACAGCATCATAAGTTGTATTATAATCCTCAAACTCGGTGCCGAACCAACGATCCCACCACGTAAAATAGAGTCCATAATTTCCCTCAAATTTCGCATGATGCATATTGTGGTGTGTGGAAGCTGTTTTCCATTTAAAAAGCCAATGTTTTGTAAAACCTCTTGGATAGATTTCATAGCCCATATGCCCAATAACATTGAATCCTTGTTGAATAATTTGCCACAGAATAATTGCCCCCAAATGTATTGGAACAATAAAAACAAAAATAACATAAAATCCTGCTTCTACCAGCGCCTCTAATGGATGAAATGAAAAAGCAGCAAATGGACTTGGATCAATACTTTCATGATGAACTTTGTGGACATGTTTGTACAATAAAGGATGGTGCATCAACCGATGTGCCCAGTAAAAATAAGCATCGTGCAACAATAACATTACGCCCACGCTAACTCCCCAGTACCACCAAGCATAGCCTGTTGAATCTGTATAAATTTTTGTCCAACCATTCTTAGCTGCGATATATATACCAACATCAATAGCACAAAATATCAACAATGTTGTTCCAGAAAAAAATAGTTCTCGACGGATATGTTTGCTTGTTGCTCGTTGTTGGGGTTGAATTCTTCTAGCTTTAAACACATTTTTCCCTACTATCCAAAAGACAAAAAAGGCAGGCAAAGCAAAAACAATATAAATAAAACTATTAAAAGTAATGTCAGCAATAGCTGTTGTTAGTAAGTTCTCTAAGGTCAACATTATCTAGTGATTTTCATGATTCATAAGTAGAATAAGACAAATTTCTGCTTTTTTAATCAAACCTCTGTTGACAAATGTCAAATACGGCGAATTCGGCTTAAATTTTCTTTGGACATACCTAAAAACGAGGCGATATGCGTCAATGGGGCACGTTGTATTATATCTGGATGCTGTTCAGCATATTCCCAATAACGATCTTTTGAATTTTTGTGCTTCAAAGCACGAGTATGTTCCTCTAACTTCATGTAATAATCTTCCGTCAGTAAACGCCCCAATAAATTCAAACTAGGGTACGTTTTATACAATTCTTGCAGTTCGTTGTAGGTGATAGACCAAATCCGACTATCTTCCAATACTTCTATTGATTCTTGACTCGGTTGTTGGCTAATAAAGGAATAAACGGATAAACATGGATTGTTCTCTGACGCAAAATAGGTCGTAATATCTTTTCCATCTTGATAATAAAAACTTCTAGTCAATCCTTGCTCTATAAAACCTACACGTTGACAAATACGACCTTCTTTTAATACCAAGTCTCCTTTTTTATAAATCTGGCATATTGATATTTGGGCAATGGCTTCGTATGCCTCTTCAGATATGGGAGCGTATTCCTCTAATCCTGTTATAATTTTCTGCATAATTGAATTTTTTAACAACCTATAAAAAGATAAATAAGGCTAATAATCAACAAGACAAAACCAATGCCCCATAAAATCTAATCTAAATTTAAAATCCTACATAGGGGTTGAATTACAACAGGTTTATTCCTCTTGATTATCAGAATATTTGTTTTTTTATTAATGCTAATTTCCTATCTTACATCCGTTTTGTGATGTATTGTTGAACTTTAAATTTACAAATTTAATCTATACGAATAGATCATTATCCCCTAATACTAAAATCGTTTAGTAGTTTATTAAAAATAATTCTTAGATAACACATCAATTAGTTTATCAATGCACTATGAGCTTGTACAATTAGTTGATTGCAGCAGCCAACAGTTGATTATTTACGTTCCGTTGCTGCTTAGCAATACTTGATATTCATAGGTATTAAAGTTGTTGTCAAAGAATGAAAAATCTAAAGTTATGAAAATAAAAATTACCTTATTTAGCTCCTTTGTATTATTAAGCAATATGCTATCGGCTCAAAATGTTGGTATTGGCACCAACAATCCTCTTGAAAAATTAGATGTAAATGGTGATTTAATTGTTCGAGGACAAGACATTTATGTCTCTCATGACAATACGACAAATGCCAACAATGATTATTTGAGTTATGACGATGCCGTTCCTTCTACTTTAGGAGGTACTGGAATTTTTCATCTTCACGCTGATCAGGCAAGAACAGGCACATGGCAGTTGCCCTCTGCCTCAATTAGTGCTAGAGGAGCTTATTTTGCTGGGCGAGTTGGTATTGGTACAGATGCCCCTACTACTATTGCCCATATTTCAAGCGGTACAACAAACGATGCTGTTTTACGCATTGATACGGATACAGATAACAACAACGAAGATGATAATCCAAGGCTAGAACTCTATCAAGATGCAGGTTCTGTTGGTGCTATGATTGGGTTTTATGATGGTACACTAAATTCTGGAAATACCTTTAGAATAGGAACTCGTTATACGAATACCAACAACTGGACGACCTTTACGATCGATGCCATGACTCAAAATATAGGTATTGGTACAGAAACGCCTGACCAACGCTTAGAATTATTGGGTGGAGGCATCCAACTAAATGGAGAGTTTGGAATCGGTTTTTTGGGTGAAATTCCTAACGATGGAATCGTTTCTGGTGACCGAGCCAAAATTTACTATGATGGTGATTTTATTGGCACGTATAACGATTTCTTAGTATTTGAAAAAACGGATGGCAATGATGCTGATCCTGACGGTGGGATTGTTTTTACCATGAAAGGCGTTGACGATATTCGCACGCCTGCAATGACCATTCGAGGAAATGCTCGTGTAGGATTACAAACCATTACTGATCCAGCCTACGCTTTTGAACTACCTAACAATACTGCTGTGACAATCGGTAGAGCTAGAGCCAATGCATGGGTGACCTATTCTGATGGTCGTTTAAAAGACCAACGAAAAACAATTCCATACGGTCTTTCTACTATTTTAAAACTACGCCCCTTACAATATCAACACCATCACTCTAGTACAGATGCTAATGGGCTTTTACAAATTGATAATAACAGTAGTGTCGACATCGGATTCATAGCTCAAGAAGTAGCTTCATTAGTTCCTGAGGTCGTTTACGCTCCCAGCGACGAATCAAAAGACCTTTGGGCTGTTGATTATACACGCTTAGTTCCTGTCTTAACCAAAGCCATTCAAGAGCAACAAGCTACCATTCAACACTTGGAAGAAAAGTGCACTAAAATAGAAGCTCAATACCACAGCCTACAAGAACAACTAAAACAAAATAAATAAATAAATAAGCGCAAATTGCTACTTGCTATTAGAGCGTCGTCAAAGATTTGGCACGCTCTGATAGCTACAATTTATCACCAACTACGTTTATAATTTGAGTCCTTCTAAGGCAACGATATCTTTGTGAGCTTGTTGTATTTTTTCTTGAATATTTAATTGAATATTCTCTATAGATGGCGACGACAGAAGTGCTTGCACCTCTATTCTGTAATCTTTATTCATATCCTCCAATCGTTGGGTCATTTTTGACATCGTTGCTTCGCTCTCTTTATAAATCAGTTCATATTGAGTTTTAAACGTCTGTTCGATTTTTTCAATCTCCTCTTTTTCTTGCTCAATCAACTGCTCTAATAAAACATTGGCAGCTTCAAAATCCTTCTTCAAAGCTTGTTTCTTTTGAGGTAAATCCACTTGCTGTAACTCCTCTAATTGTTTTTGATAAGTATCTTTCAAATCTTCCAACAGTTTTTCATCCTGTTCTCGTTTATGCGCATATCGTTCCTGAAAGTAAGCCTTTCCATAATTAATGTCATGAGTTTGGGCATAAACAATACCTTCTTGATATTTCAAATATGCAGCATAGAGCTTCTCTAGATATTGGTGTGATTTCACAGACAAGTATATTTCGTCCACTCCTTTCTCATAATTAGGGCTCTCTTTGCAAAGGATAATTGTCAAATCACCATTACCTCCTTGGCTCATTGTTTGGATGTCTCTCAAATTTTTAATGGGGTATTTTTCTATTAGTTTTTTCAGACTAGCTTTCTCTAGTTTATCTGCATTGAAATGTTTATCATAAAAATAGTTTAAATCAAAAATAGACATGGCTTCATCCATCAGTGCTTGCTGTCCTATGTCAATTTCTTCTTTCAATTTCGTCTTCGCCTTTCGATAAGCCTCCTCTAATACTTTTTTTTCCTTTTGACCCAATAGTTTTAAGCTATTTTGATAGAAGCTTTTCAACCGTTTGTGCAATGCCAAAATATAACGACCATTCATTGCAACCAATAGTTGATTATGTACTGTTTGTTCAAGGTATTTTTTACTAATTGCCTCCAAAGCCACCTTTCGTTCTCCCATTAACGTTTTCACTTTAATATCTTGCTCTTGCAAATATTTTTTTAATGGAGCTTCATATTGAATTTTTTCCTTTTCAATAGCTGCTATTTGTACCTTATTTTTTACTAAAAGTTTTTCTAAAACAACACGCTTCGTTTCTATTACGTCACGTTTTAACTGAGGGTATGTTAACCGAAATCGCTTCCACAATTTGCGGGCTTTCACCTCTGGTGAAGCTATATGTCGAGTCCAAGAAACTACTCGAGGAAAAACGCTCCACAAACTTAACATCAAGCCAATAATTACTAAATTAATTAGCCATATAGGCAACAGCCAAAAATCTCCCATCATCCACCCTCCTAATGGTGTACAACTCCCTATTATAAAAAGCAAGATCCCCAGTACAATAAAAGACAATACATAATCTTTGAATGTCAATGCTAATTGAATTTGCTGTTTCCCTGATTCAATGGCTTGATGTAATGTAATTGGCAAAGGAGGCAAGCTCCCAAAAACAGCCGATACTTGTTCTTCCAACCAACGTTTAGGATGTAATTCTTCTAAATATTGCTGATACAAGACAGAAGGGAGTTTCATTTTCAACTTTGAAACATTACCCCAAAGTCCTAGAATATGCGCAAAATGAGCTTCAAGCTTTGGATCACCTATTGCTATCAAAAAAGCAGAACACCATTCATCCGCAGTTGGTCTAGCTTCGGGATTTTCGTGCCCTTCTTCAAAACATTGGATAAATAGCTCTTGTAAATTTGAGTCTATAGTATAAAATTGCTGATGAGGGGGAGGGACAACAGAGAATACGGCTCGATTAATGGTACGATGAACAAATAGACCATGCTCAATCTTCTCGTGCAAACTCACCAAATGATCATAAGGCGGGTTCGCTGATGCGGCAAAAGGATGAATGCCACATAATAATTTATAAAAAATAACTGCTAAACCAAAACGATCCCAAGACTCACTGACCGTTTCATTTTTTCGATGCGCATTTGAATAAAATTCGGGTGGTGTATACTCGGGAGTAGCTACAGGAGCTGGAAAAATAGCGACTTCCTCCTCAACTACTTCAACAGAATCTGTATCAACAATTGCCAATAAGCCATTGGGTTGTATCAAAATATTTTCAGGCTTCATATCAACCAACACATAATGTTCGGTAGCATGCATTTGATAAATCGCAGCTGCTAGATTAAAACAAATTCTTAACCGATACTGAAGTGAATCTGGAGCGTTAAAACTAAATCGTTGCCACTGCTTCCCCAAATGCTTGGGTAGTTTTCCCAAACAAAGCAATTCCAATTTTTGTCCTTTTGCAAAAGGCATGACAAATCCTACAAATTGATACGATTGGGTATACAAAGCATCTTTTATCCAAACAATGGCGTCATTTTCAGAAAGCCCGATGGGAGGGTTTTCTATCAGATATTGTGTTTTCTCTTCTCGTTGTTGACTCCTTTTGTGGGGATGATACAGTTTGGCAACATAATTTTGATACGCTGTCGGAGCTACTATTTTATACAAATCACCTTCGCCTCCACCAGCAAAAGGCTTGGCTGCTAATTCAATAACTGTTCTACTTTCTTTTAAAAGGTATTGATTAGACATGAAGAAGTTTTTATTAGCAACGATTGTCTAGCAAATTATACAAGTAGTTCGATTAAAGGCGATCACCCAATATAAGATTCTACGAATACCTATTCCTCTCCGTCTATTTTTTCTACCAAGTTAATTGCAAAATCTAGCAATTGTATTAGTGCTTGTCTTTTTGAAAAAGTATCGGGTAACCAAGCTGTCTTTATATACAAGCGTTTGCGTTCTAAAACAAATGAAGAGAATTTTATCTTGTTCAAAATGGTAACTTTCTCTCCCATTGCAATATCAAACAACTCTTCCAAACACTCGTTGTTATTAGAAGCCAATATCAACTTATCTAAGTTAACATTTTTCAACTGATGAATTGGTTCTATATCTAATGTTTTTTTTTGGTCTGATTTTACAATCGTCTTTTTTTGGAGCACAAGTGTTGTCCAGTTTGGGTTTTCACATTGAATAATTAACTCCAATTGTTGTTTTTTAGTTTCTTCTTTGAGGGGATTTTGATATAAGTTTAAAACAAAACGATGGTTTCGAATCGTTCCTTCTACTGTATAATCATACGATTTAGAATAAGTTGCTACTTGCTTTTTGGTTTTTAATTTTTGTTCTTCTATACCAAAGATTTTATAAATAGCTTTCAACTCTTCTTCTATGTGTTCAAATGCCTCTTTGACAAATAATCGACGTAGCATATATTGCTTTTGTATTCGCTAATAGGGATTTCTTTTGTTTGAGTAGTTTTTGAGGGGAACTAATATACAATTTTACTTGGAAGGAAGCAACTCTCATTCTAACAAAATCAATAAAAATCATATAATTCAAACCCTTTTATTAAACTTTAATCACTCTCATTTTGTGATAACCAAGCCAAACTAAACTGATCCAGTGAGTTTTACTCAGCCCCAAAGACTTTGTTTAGGGACTAATTTTCAGCCATACAGTAAGCACCCCACGAAAGGCGAGCCAAACAACAATATTAAGTTGATTATAAAGCTATAAAATACGATTATCCTCATAAAAAACGTTATTTTACAAAGCTATCACACTCAAGAAATATTATCAATGCCCTTACTTTTACTCTATATCCTATTATCTTTTCACGCTACAGCCATGCTTGCTCAAGCCCCTTTATCTGCTCAAAAGTTAGTAGATAGCAGCGAATATTTAATTTACGAGGACATGGATTTGGCGATAGCCAAACGGTTGAATAAAAAAGCTCAGCAACTTTTTAAAGCAGAAAACGACCTCGAAGGTTTGGCGCACTGTGCCATCAACACAGCCACTATCTGGGCTCAAAAAGATTCTTTTCAAAAATCGGTTCTTTTATTAGATAAAGTAGCAAAAAACTTTTCTCCTACACTACTTCCAAACAGTCGTCTATTAGGGCTTTTTTTTACGTCCAAAGCTTGGGCACTATGGGGCGCCGCTGATTATCAGTTAGCTTATAATCATGCATTGCAAGCTTGTCTGATTTTGAAGCAATGCAAGGATTGGAAACGCTATGTCAATGCTTCTTTAATTGCGACCTATGCCATTTATTATAACAATGCCAGTGATTTTAGCCTTATCGATACACAAATGGATAGCACCTATCAAGTTGCCTTAGATTATTTACCCAATTCTAGTTTGGCATTTAAGTATATTTATCAACTCTATGGCTCTATTTTATATCAGCAAGGACGCATCGAAAAGGCAATTGATATGACCCATCAAGGTTTGGACTATGAATATCAGTTTTTGCTTAAAGATCATCACCAAAAAGATTCTTCAATTGTTGCCAAATACTACAGCAATTTGGGGCGTATGTACTCCGAGAATGACGATATAGAACAAGGAATTATCTACTATAAAAATGCCTTTATTATCTATGAAAAGCTAAACGATTTTGGGGCGCTTATTAAGCTTTGTACTCGCATTGGTGAATTGTACGAAAAAAAAGAAAAAAGCAACGAAGCAGATTTATATTTTGGAAAAATTCCAGAGTATATTCCTTTGCTATCCAAGGATCCCATTTTACAATTGAGGGAAAATAATTTTGAGCACCTATCTATGGCGTACTATTACAATCACTTCAATTTTAATGATTCCATTCTTGATTATTACAAAAAAAATATCGCCTATATAAAAAAACACCAACTAGGAGTTGATAAAGCATACCTAAATATTGGGAATGCTTTTGAAGCTTTGGGAAATTATATAGAGGCTAAAAAATACTATCTCAAAGCACTTCAGCTCGCTACACAAAAATATGGACATCAAGGCACCAAAGTTGCTTCAATTTATTTCAAAATTGGGCACTTGGCTGCCGAAGAGGGGCATTATCCCAAAGCGATTAGTTACATGGATACCGTGATTTTGCTGTTAGATGAAAGCCCCGAAAATCAAAATGACAAAATTCTTTTGTTAGAGTATTTACTAGACAAGTCTATTGCTATTGAAGCTTATCAAAAAAGAGGGGATGCTTTTGTTCAAGAAGGAAAGCTCAATCGTGCCCATAGTGATTTTAACAACATCATTTTACTAACCAACTATTTGAGAGATCACTATATTGATAATGAATCGAAATTGTTGTCGATCAATCGCCTCCGCCCTGTATATGAAAAAGCAGCATCAACAGCATGGAATTTGTATAAAAAACAAAACAACGAAGCATACAAGATGTCTATTTTTGACTATGCCGAACACAGTAAGTCTGCTTTGTTAAATGAAAATATTCTGAAATTTAGAAATAATTATACCGAGGGAGGGACTGGAATTTCTAAAGCGCTATTACAACAAGAAGAAAACTATATCGTACAAATTGATCGATGTAAGGAGCATATTTTAGAAGCAAAAAAAGAACAAAATCCAGAAAAAGAAGCAATTTACCTCCAAAAAATGTTGCTATTAGAACAAAAACTCGATTCGTTTGAGCAATATCTTCAAGCTACTCATCCTAGTTATCGATCTTGGGACTATGGTAGAGATTCGATTGTTGCTCCCCAAGAAGTGCAAAGGCATTTAGATGACGATGAGCTTTTTATTGAGTACTTTATTAGTAATAATCATTTTTTTGTGATTTATATCTCTAAAGAAGTTGTCAAAATAAAAGAAATATCCAATTTTGATATAGCGATATTTAATGAAAAAATAAAAGACCTTAGACGTTCTTTGTCTAATGTTAGCTTTATTTTGCAACAGGAACAAGAGGCTTACCAAGTCTTTTGTACAACAGCTTATTGGTTATATAAAAACACCTTAGAAGATGAACTATTAAATGGTAAAAAACATCTTATTATTGTTCCCGACAGAGGCTTGCATTACGTTCCTTTTGAAGCCTTGCTAACGGACACACTTCAAACAAAAGGCATTGATTATCAAAGCCTCCCTTACTTAATACAAGATTATACCGTCCATTATGAGTATTCAGCCGCCATTATGGCTAATAACCAACGAAAAGTAAATACAGAAAATGGTCGAATATTAGGCTTTGCGGCAAGCTATGGGCAGCAGTTTGCCTACGAAAATTTCTCTCCTTCTCTTACAAAAGAAAGAAGTGCTGAGGAAACGCATACGCACAATTTGGCTGTTCCTATTCCAGGTACCATAACAGAACTAAGGAAGATTCAAGAAAAATTTAAAGGTTCCTTTTTTACCTATCAAGCGGCCAATGAGCATAATTTTAAACAGCAATTAAAACAGCACAGTTATAGTGTCGTTCACTTAGCCATGCATGGAGTCGTAGATTATAATCATCCTGCTTATTCTGCCTTACTTTTTACAGAAAACCTAGACTCTTTGGAAGATAATTTATTATATGCTTATGAAACACAACATCTCAATGGGCATCATGCCAACCTGGTTGTCTTGTCGGCTTGCAAAACGGGCTATGGAAAATACGCACAAGGAGAAGGTATTATTTCATTAGGACGTAGCTTTATGTATGCTGGAATTCCTAGTATTGTCATGACGTTGTGGGAACTGAATGACGAAACTAGTGTGGAGGTAATTCAGTCGTTTTACGCAGGGCTAGCTCAAGGATTAACCAAAGATGAAGCCATGCAAAATGCCAAGATTCAATACTTAAACAATAACAAAGGTTTTACTGCTCATCCCTTTTTCTGGGCTAGTATGATTTGTATTGGCAATCAACAAGCCATTCCCCTAGCACAAAAATCTCATCCTTGGTATTGGTATCTTCTGGGTGGCGTATTTGTTATTGGTGTACTTTGGAGAATTGGACGGTATCTGTTGGCACAACGTTCATCTGGAGCTTAGTTGAATTGACTTAATAATTCCTGAGTGGCAACATAATCTTTCCAATATTGCTCTGACTGGACATATTCTATTTTTTCATTTAATGCAGCAAGAATTAGATGATAACAATTCAATCCCCCTAGCCCCCCACTACTTGCTCCCACTGTACCGTTCGTCCAAGGCAAACTTATCCGAAAATTTTGGTGTGATATTTTTATAAAAATCCATAATTTCCGACATATCTCGATGAATATCCCCCGTTGGATAAATCATTTTACCAATACCACTCACTTTCTTTTGGTAATCTAAATACCCCAAAGCAATGGGTACATTTGCTTCCAAAGCAATATAATAAAACCCTGTTTTCCATTTTTTTTGCAGTGCCCGTGTTCCTTCTGCTTGAACAATAACCGCCAATTGATCGTGTTTTTTAAATAGATTGGCAATAGCGCTCACAAGATTCACACGCTGATGACGATTATTCGGTATCGATCGATCCACACCAATTCCTCCCATTAATTTAAAGAAACCACCATAAGGAAACTTCATCCAATCTTTTTTGATGGTATAACGTAGGTTTACTCCCAAAGCTGCCATCGAGTACACGGCTATGGGATAATCCCAATTAGAAGTATGCGGGGCAGCAATCACAACACACTTTTCAAATAACTCTTTAGGAGTATTTGGATCTATTTTCCACCCCAAAATTTTTATAACGATTTTTCCTATTATTTTCTTCATAACATTTAGTCACACAACTCGCATCCAAAACAATTGCTTTGCGATAAGATTCGTTTGCTAATCCTCCAAATCTTGCTGTTCCCAATAATTCTTTTTTTTCCAGCCATTGTAAAAAATCAATGCCCCTCCTAAAAAAATAAAGTAAACCAAATAAATATAATGCCCTTCGTCATTAATCAACGAATACAGAGACATCATCCCTGCAATCAAACAAAAAGCAATGCCTATCCAGATCATTTCTCTTGCCTGCCGTTGAATTGCTTTCTGCTCATCCCGCTCCAAAATGTAAGGATCCAAATCTCTCATTAACGATATCAATTCATCTCCCTTTATCCCATTTTTGATCGCTAAAGCTCTTATTTCATCGTAGCTCTGTCCCGCTTCAACATACGAGCGATATTTCTCTGTGTGTTTACTTTTTATCATTCTATATATAATAATCCATTACTCCGTTTAACAATCGTATCAGTTTAGCTTCGCTGCTACTACGTGGTATTGCAGGAGTGCTTCGCAGTTGATTATTAACAAGATATATTTTTGCCAATCTTTGCACTGAAAACTGATAATCAAAACCAATACAAGAAACTAGTAAAATAAAGTGTTTAAAGTATTTCAATCTGCTCTTTCACTAATTTCCAATCTGCTAAATGTTCCTCATTCCAAACGATATTACTTTCGATAGGCTCATTAGTCAACAAATCAATTGTTTGTAATAAAACGTCATCATGATAGTAAGATATTTGTGTACTTTCATCTTCGATTCTAGCTCCATTCTCTGTTATTCTCTCTTTTAACTGAATCACTTCGACAGCAACTAAAGCACGATTTTTAACAAAAAACAGCTTACCTCCTATTGGCTCCCCATCAAAATAATCCGCATAAACTCGAATGTATTGATCTCCAAATTGAATAATTTCTAGTGCTCCTGATTCTGTAGGTTTTCCCAAAAAAGCAGAAAATGGTACTGATTCCACATAATTTTCTGCTTCCTCTACACTTTCGTCATATGCTTTTTTTAATGCCAGCGTAGTCGCTAGGGCTGTTTCTAATTGAATGGCCTGTTGTTTTGCCTTTTCAGCAGCATCTATTGCTCTCAAGCTATCTATACGGGCAGCATCTTCTACAGATTTCTGAATCAACCGAACTGTTGTATCTATTTGTACGAATGCTTCTTGATTGGCATTTTCTGCTGTTTCTTCACTACTGCAAGCTGTTAAACAACCCAAAATAAAAATGCTCAGACAACAAATACAAGGTTTCATATTAATAATTTTTATGGAGACGTTGTTGCATATTAGTCGTTCGTTGTTTTTTTACTTTTTACTAAAAAGATAAAAAACAACATCTATATTACCTTAATAACCAAAACCTTAACATAAAACACAACGAATCCACAACTTTCTAATTATCAACTGCACAGCACTCACGAAGTAAACTAATAAAGGTTTTCAACGACCACGTAGTAGCAGCGCAGCTAACTATTGTGCATATATATTAAAACGGTGTAAAATAGGGGCTAAAAAACAGGGATTAAGGTCTATATATGAACTTCTTAGGAAGTTGCTTATTCGACTACTCTACAAAATAACAGCACTACTAACTATTGTCTACTCTAATCATATTTATAACCTCCTGCGCCATTGTTTTGTTCTAAATCAACGCCCAAACCTAATACAATTCGATTAACAAAATTAAAATAAGCAATCACTAATGTCGCATCCAAAATAGCCCGATCTTCTACATCTAATGCTCTTAAAGGTTGTAAATAAACAGCTTCATCGGCTTGAGAAGGGTTTTGTGTCAATTGCTTTGCCAAATCGCACCATAAGCGATCTTCCTCCGATAAATCAACTTGAGTATAATCCTTTATCAATTGATTTACCTTAGCTTCATCTTTCCAAAAATGACGTACAGCTTCTGCGTGATGGGTCGTACAATATAAGCAATTATTATAAACAGAAACGACAACAGCAATCATTTCTCGTTGATAGCGACGCAACGGAGATTTTCCAAACATAATTTTCATGTACAAATCCATGTGTGCTACAATTGTACTCGGATTAAGACTTTGAATCTTGTGTACAGAAGCAAGTTTTCCCCTACTCTTTATCAAATCATCATAAATTTCTTTTAATTCTCCTTCTGCTTCCTCGTGTTCAATTACTTTGATATGCGCCATGTTATCAACTTTTAATTTCAATAATTAATAATTCGCTACGATCACTCCAAGAACGAACTGACCGACAAAAGCTTTTTGATCCAAATGGTTAACGAATGAATTGCTAAAATTCTAAGGTTAAAAATAAAGATTCCCATCCAAAGAAGCTCTTATCTAGCTATAAAATATGGATTCGTTGGTAAGTTTTGAGACAATTACTAAAAAAGGGACTCCGAAATAAATCTCGGATTCCCTTATCGAACGTTGCAAAAAATTAATGCTCTTTTTAAGTTTTTTAGCCTTTTTTATCGTTTGACATTTTTTTATAAAAATGATATTTTACAATTTCTAGATAAGCATATAAGCTATCTTTGTTTCCCATTTTAGCACAATAGACAGGAGGAGGCAAGGTCTTTATTTCTTCCAACAAAGAAGGCGAAAGGCTCGACGATAAGAACAAATAAGGGACACAATGCTTTCTACTAATGTCTTGAATCCAACTTAAATAAGCAATGTCTTGTTCTTGAATAGGATACAAAATCAACATTACGATTTCTTTTCTTAATAACTCAGAACAACCAACACCAGCACTCAACACTTGATAATCTAACTCTGTTAGAAGAGCAGTTAAATGATTGATTGTTGGCGTATGTTGACTAATAATGAGTATTTGAGAACGAGACATATAAAAATAGATTTAATTAATGCCTAAATATCTATCATTCGGCGCAAATTTAGCGGATAGAAGTTCTCAAATAGTCTAATGATGTTCTCAATGGTAGGTTTTTACTCTACATTCACTTTTTTTAGTAATTCTGCACGATACCCTTTTCCAAATGGTAATTCATGTCCTTTGATTGTTAAATAGATTGTTCCTATGCTTTCTACCTGTTTTAAATTGATGACATAACTTCTATGAATTTTAAAGAAATAGTCTGGTAAGCGTTCTATAAACTTAGACATACTATTGCGGATTAAATACTCCTTGGTATTGTTCAAAATGATTCGAATATAAACATGCTCGCTTTTGAGAAACAAAATGTCTTCAAAATTAACTTTTTGAAAGCTTTGCTTGTGCTTAACAAATAAGGCCTCATTAAGGACGACATTTTCGGTTCTTTCTTCTGATTCTGGCAAGCGTTTTTCTCCTAATTCTCCTGTATTATTTTGACTGTAATTGTACAAGGCTATCTCTATCGAAGTATACAAATCGTTTTTATCAAAAGGCTTTAATAAATAAGCTGGTGGGCTTACTTTTTTGGCTCGTTCTACTGTTGCAGGATCTGCGTTGGAGGTTAAAAATATGAATGGAATTTGATACTCGTCTTTGATTTTCCAAGCCAGATCAATGCCATCTCGTCGCCCAGCCAGTTGAATGTCTAACAATGCCAAGTCTGGCTTTTCTGCTTCCAAAATTTCCAAAGCCTCTGTATAGCTAATTGCAGGTTCCAAAACATCATAGCCCAATTCTTCCAAAATAGAACAAATATTGTCTGCTATGATCATTTCATCCTCAACAACCAAAATCTTAATCATTCCCATTAATCAATCGTTTTTCGAAGTGCTGTATCTTTAAAATAAATGCTAAAAAGTGCGCCGTTAGAATTTTCATAAGTAGCCTTTCCAAACAGTTGTTTGCTCAATCGACGCACCAACCTTAATCCCAAACTTCTTGCTTTTTGCAATTGAAAGTCTACGGGCATCCCTTTCCCATTATCTTGTACTTGCAACAAATAACTCCCTTCTTCCAACTTCTTTAAAACTATTTTTAATTCAGGTCTCGTGTTATTCGCAAAAGCATATTTGCAAGCATTGGTCAACAGCTCGTTTAGGATTAAACCTAGTGGAATAGCCGTATCAATATCAAAAGCAACCTTAGCATCTATGTCCAAAATTAAATTGGGTTCCATGTCAGTAAGGGTTGCCATAATCTGATGGTACAACTGTTCTGTGTACTCCTTAAAATTAATGGTAGCAATGTCCTCATGTTGATACAATTTATGGTGAATGAGTGCCATTGACTTCACCCTAGCTTGTCCATCTGCAATAGCAGTTCGAGCCGTTGTATCTTCAATTTTGTTCGATTGTAAATCTAACAAACTCGATATGATTTGCAAATTATTTTTAACACGATGATGGATTTCTTTCAACAAGAGTTCCTTTTCTTCATTTTGCTGATCGACAACCTTTTTTTGTTGCGTAATCAAATTGTTTTTAGCAGTTAAAGCAGCATTGGCTCGACGCTTTTGAGCAAAAAACCAGTACAGCATCCCCAATAGCAATAGAGCAATTACCAGTATGCCACCTCCTGCATACAACAGCGTTTTTTGCTGTTTATTTTCTGCCAATTGCAAGGCTTTTTCTTGGTTGAGGCTTTTGATTTCAAATTCCTTTTTTTCGGTTTGATATTTGGTTTCCAAATCCAAAACAGCATCAATTTTGTTTTTCTTAAACAAAGAATCCGAGAGTTCAATGATTTGATTAGCCACTTCCAATCCATCTTTATAATTATTAGTAGCTTGATAAATTGCTTTTAAAATTCTATACCGCCCCAAACTCGCATCTAAATTAGCCGCAGGACACTCAATGCTTTCTTCGGCATAGTATTGAGCTTCTTTTAAACTTTGAGCAGCCTCTGTAGAGTTTTCTGTTCTTGTTTTTGAATATAATTCATAGTGTAACTTTGCTAAATTTTTACAAATGTCTCCATAATCTAAATTCTTTTTAGACGCCAATACATTTGTTGCTTTGGTATAATAGACAATAGCAGAGTCATATTTCTCTGTGCTTTGATAAACATTGCCAATCCCTCGATAACTCCTAGAACGACCTGTTGGGTGACTAATTTGCTCATAAAAATTCAATCCCTTTTGATAATAATCCAAAGCTTCTTCGTATCTGTTCTCCTCCAAATAAACGCCTCCTATATTGTGGTTAATTAAACCCTCCAGTTCTTTATTATCCGTAGTTTGGAGTAGATCTAGCCCATTTTGATAATAAACAATTGCACGATCATATTCTTTGAGTATTTTATACAATCCTGCAATGCTATTAAGTAGCACAATTTTTCCTTTTATATCCTTGGTTGTTTGATTTCTATACGATTCTAATGCCGTTTGATAAACCTCTAATGCTTTCTTATTTTCTCCTGCAAATTTGTGTACTTCCCCCTTAATTTGATACGAGCGATTCACTCCCATTTCAAAACCTTGCGCTTTAAATCTTGTAAGCGCACTATCAATAGAAGCAACCGCAGAATCTAGCATTCCCAAATCTCTATACAACAAGGTCAAATTCATATAGGCATGTCCTAACTTTTTGGTTGCGTTCAACTCTTTCTTAATAGCAATGGATTTTAACAATAATTTGGTTCCTTTTTGCACCTCTCCCATTTGCCCATAAAGTGTTCCTATAACCATATAAATATCCGATGCTTCCTCTTGCATACCAGCAGCCTCATAACTCTTCAAGGCTTTTTGTCCGTATTCCATGCCTTCTTTGACATACCCCCAACTAGTATAAGCAATCGAAGTATAGTGCAACAACAAAGGCTCATACTTAGCTCGAATTTCAGAATTTAGCCCTTCTATGGTTGTTTGTGCTTTATTATAATATCCAACTGTCGAATCTAGATTTTTGTACAAATAATAATCCCCCAATCCTATCAAAGATTCTACCTTGACAGTATCTATTGTTGTCAACGCATAAGACCGCTGCAACGAGTCCAAAATATTATCGGTCTGTGCTGTGGCAATATTCGTCCATAAACAAACCCCAAAAAGAAGGCAATAATAGAGTTGTTTTAAACACCCCATTCCTTTGAATTTAGATACCATATAGAACAATGTATTTTTAAAATATTATAATGCGCCCAATATACAAAAAAAGGGCTTGCAGTTTCTCTGCAAGCCCTTTTAATAAGGATTAAACTCCTATTAATCTTAAGCATCTTCCAATGCCGCAACACCACCAACGATTTCGGAAATTTCAGCAGTAATTGCTTCTTGACGAGCTTTATTATAGTTAATTTTCAGTTCTTTTAACAAGTCTTCAGCATTCTCGGTTGCATTTTCCATTGCTGTCATACGAGCGCCTTGCTCCGAAGCATTAGAATCAAGAATAGTTTTGTGCAACTGCGTTTTAAGAATAGTAGGCACCAAGTAGTCCAATAAATCTTCCTTGTTAGGTTCAAAGATGAAATCTGCGTTTTCATCCGTACCATCTTCTGTTACTTCTAATTTAGCAACAGGTAAGAAAGGCTCTACAGTAAAGTTTTGAATAGCAGCATTTTTGAATTGTGCATAAACAATGTCGATAGCATCGTATTGCTCTGTCTCAAATTTAGACATCAATTCACTCGCTACTCTAGAAGAATCTTCAAAACCAAATGTTTTGGTTACCAAGCCCATGTGCTCTGTATTCAAAATAGCATTAGGAACACGGCTTTTTAAGTAGTCATATCCTTTTTTACCAATAAAAAGGTATGTCAAATTTCCAGCATTGTATTCCAATTCGTACTTGGTTTCAGATAGCTCTATTGCCAACTTAGAAACATTGGTATTAAAACCTCCACACAATCCTCTATTAGAAGTTATGACGACAACCAAAGCATTTTTAACTGGACGCTCAACACCAAAAGAAGTACTTGCATCACCTTCCAAATTGGAAAGAATATTGGATAACATAGCACTTAACTTGTTGGAATAAGGACGCATTTCAACAATAGCCTGTTGTGCACGACGCAGCTTAGCAGCAGCTACCATTTTCATAGCTTTTGTTATCTGCTGAGTAGATATAACAGACGAGATACGTTCTCTTACTTCTTTTAAGTTTGCCATTTTTAATTCTTTATTTTATATCATAGTAGTTAGCAAAAGTTGGATAAAATAAGAACTATTCCATCCAACTTTAAAAACTATTATTATTACGCTTAAAATTTAGCTGTTAACTCTTTAGCCAAAGCTTCTACTTTTGCTAAATCAGCTTTATCGTATTTACCAGAACGGAAGTTCGCCAATACATCACTATGACGCTCTTTCATCTTAGCCAAGAAGAACGCTTCAAATTCCATTACACGCTCTACTGGTACATTTTGAACCAAACCTTTTGTTCCCAAGTAAATGATAGCTACTTGCTCCTCTACAGCTACAGGAGAATATTGAGCTTGTTTCAAGATTTCTACGTTTCTTACCCCTTTGTCTAGTACTGCTTTGGTAGCAGCATCCAAGTCAGAACCAAATTTAGAGAACGCCTCTAACTCACGGTATTGAGCTTGGTCCAATTTCAAGGTACCAGATACCTTTTTCATTGGCTTGATTTGAGCACTACCTCCTACACGTGATACAGAAATACCTACGTTAATTGCAGGACGAATACCAGAGTTAAACAAGTTAGACTCCAAGAAAATTTGACCATCTGTAATCGAAATTACGTTGGTTGGGATATAAGCAGAAACGTCTCCCGCTTGAGTTTCGATGATAGGCAATGCTGTCAATGATCCACCACCTTTGATCAAACCAGCTTCTTTCAAAGAAGGAGGAACGTCGTTCATGTCGTTTGCAATATCATCGTTGTTGATAACTTTTGCAGCACGCTCTAACAAACGAGAGTGTAAGTAGAATACATCACCAGGGTAAGCCTCACGTCCTGGAGGACGACGCAACAACAAAGATACTTCACGGTAAGCAACCGCTTGCTTAGACAAATCATCATAAATGATCAAAGCAGGACGTCCAGTGTCACGGAAATATTCTCCAATCGCAGCTCCCGCAAATGGAGAGTAGAATTGAAGTGGAGCAGGGTCAGAAGCAGCAGAAACAACAATTGTTGTATACGCCAAAGCACCTTTCATCTCCAATGTTTGAGCAATCTGTGCTACTGTAGAAGCTTTTTGTCCAATCGCTACATAAATACAGTATACAGGCTCTCCTTTATCATAAAATTCTTTTTGATTCAAAATTGTATCAATGGCAATCGCTGTTTTACCAGTTTGACGGTCACCAATGATCAACTCACGTTGTCCTCTACCAATTGGAATCATAGAGTCGATCGCTTTGATACCAGTTTGTAGAGGCTCGTTTACCGGTTGACGGTAAATTACACCTGGAGCTTTACGCTCTAAAGGCATTGAGTATGTTTTTCCTTGGATAGCACCTTTACCATCAACAGGAATACCCAAAGTATTTACAACACGACCAAGAATACCTTCTCCAACTTGGATAGAAGCTACTTCTCCAGTACGCTTAACTTTATCACCTTCTTTAATTTTTTCAGCAGCACCCATCAATACCAAACCAACGTTGTCTTCTTCTAAGTTAAGTGCGATAGCTTGAATTCCATTTTCGAACTCTACTAGCTCACCTGACATTACATTAGTTAAACCATAAACGCGCGCAATACCATCACCTACTTCTAGTACGGTACCTTGTTCTTCTAATTTAGACTGAGTATCAAATCCGCTAATTTGTTCTTTTAAGATTGCAGATATCTCGTCTGGTTTTACGTTAGCCATTTTTATATATTTTTGGTATACAGATTTTCACTAAATTGCTTCTTCATTTGGTCCAATTGGTGCAACAAACTTGCGTTGTAAATTTGACCATCAAATTCCAAGATAAAACCACCAATAATAGAAGGTTTAATCTCTTTTATAAGTTCTACTTCTTGTTCTAACAAACCTTTCTTTTTGAACGTATCGAGTAGATCTTTGGTTGTTTCTTCACTCAATTCAACAGCAGTAGTCAAACGAACCGCAGAAACGTGCTTTTCTTTGTTGTACATAAGGTGAAAAGCACGGCAAAAATCGCCCATGTATGGCTCACGCTTATGTTCTATCATTACATGGAAAGTTTGCAACAAACGCTTATCGCTATTAGCAAATACAGCATCCATTACATCCTTCTTCTTGTCGATAGGAATAATAGGACTTTTCAAGAAATCTCCAAACTCTTCATTTTTGGCCACCTCCCAAGCATTCATAACATCGGTATGAACTTGGTCTAGGTTTCCTTCTTTCTTTGCTAAATCGAAGATAGATTTGGCATATCTTGATACAATTCTTAAAATTGACATATTTAGAATTTATAAATGGCAAACTAAGAACACTAAGCTCTTAGTTTTAAATTCTTAATTAAAATATTAAGCTAATTCTTTCTTTAGATCGGCAATCTGAGATTGTACAAATGCCTCATGGTTTCCTTCCAATTCTCTCTTCAACAATTTCTTAGCAATATCAATAGAAGATTGACCAATTTGGTTTTGGATGTTTGTCTCCAACTCTTTCATACGGTTTTTCTTGTCTTGCTCTGCAGCTTCCAAGATATTTTTCTCACGCTCTTTACCTCTAGCTTCCCCTTCAGCAATTTTTGTTTTCTTGATTGCTTCAGCTTCTCTAAGAATTTCCAAACCTTTTTGCTCTGCTTCTTTCAACAAAGCTGCTTTTTTAGCTTCCATGCCTTCTAGGGCAGCGTCCGCTTCTTTGGCCTTGCTCAAAGATCCATCAATAAAGTTTTCACGATCTTCCAATGCTTGGGCAATGTTCTTGAAAAACTTGCTCAAAAACAACCAAACTAAGATAAAAATCAAAAGTGTCCAGAAAAGTAGTCCCACACTTGGATTCAACACTGGGAAACCTGATGATAGAAAAATCATTTTATCGTATATTTTGTGTTATGGTATAATTGTATAATTAAAATCTTCTGTAATTTTTCAACATTAAAGAAACTTACTGGTAGCCAATCGCTACCAGTTAAGTCCATTTTTTGTTCGTCTTTTGACTAGCTGTAAGGTTGTAACAAAACAACCAAAAGAGCTACTACGATTGCGAAAAGAGCTGCACCCTCAACAAGAGCTGCTGCTACAATCATATTTGTACGAATGTCACCAGCTGCAGATGGTTGACGAGAGATACCTTCCATTGCTTTTCCACCAATTTGTCCAATACCCATTCCTGCTCCAATTACTGCTAAGCCAGCACCGATAGCTGCGATTCCTGCACCCATTACTTTACGGTTTAAAATGTTAAAAAAATAAAAATATTTATATCTATATAAAAATCCTAAATGATGGATTATTAAGTTCTATCTAATGAGCGTGCTCGTGATGATCGTGTGTCTCTACTGCACTTCCAAGATACAAGGCAGTCAACAAAGAGAATACAAATGCTTGTAAGAACGATACGAATAACTCTAGCAAGTTTAGTGCAAACACAAAGGGTACGGCTAAGCCAACTCCTGCCGCTGCACCACCTAAGCCCATTGCTGTTTTAAAGAAGAAAATCAAACTTACTAAACTCAAAATAATAACGTGACCTGCTGTAATGTTTGCAAACAAACGAATAAATAAAGTAGCTGGTTTAATAAACAAACCTAATACTTCAATAATCGTCAACAGAGGTTTTACAAATGTTGGTACACCTGGCATCCAAATAATATGCATCCAGTAGTCTTTGGTTCCATTTAAGTTCACTACGATGAAAACAACTAAAGCTAACATCATTGTGACTCCAATATTTCCTGTAATGTTGGCTGAACCAGGGAAGATAGGAATTAATCCCAATAGGTTACAGAAAAGAATAAAGAAGAATACACACATTACAAATGGGAAGAAACGTTTCCAATCTTTTTCTCCAATAGCTGGTCTTACTACCTCATCGCGCATAAATATAATCAATGGCTCAAAGAAAGATTGTACCCCTTTTGGTGCTTGCTTTTCTCTAGCTGTGTAAGCTTTTGAGATTTTTGAGAATACTATTATTAATAGAATCAAAGCCAACAACATCCCAAATACATTTTTAGTAATTGAGAAATCTTGCCAAGATGAGCTTGTATTTTGTAGCGACATACACGCTTCTAATGCATACGTTTTTGAACCATACTGAATGGTTGCAGCATGAACATCATTATCAGCGTGATCCGCTGCTATAGCATGATCATCATGTGGTGTAATGCCATGCTCATCTACTGTTTGATGTCCAGCATGACCGTGATCGTCATGTGCTTCATGACCATGTCCATGACCAAAAGAAACTTCTACTGTTTTGTCTCTAGGAAAATCCTCTCCTACTACACGCATCAAAATTCCGTGATGCAAAACATAACCATTAACGGCTTTGTGCCCGTGCTCAAAACTGCTTGACATAGTAAACATCAAACCATCATCAGACCAAGCAATACAAGGCAACGGAATGGACAAGTCTCCAGCGATATGAAATTCATTCGCATCTCCCAAGTGATGCATCATCGCTTCAATTGGATCTTCTTCTTTCGTCTCCCCCTCATTAGTATCTGTTGCAAACACTGTTTGATTACAACTTAACAACATGATTACTAGTAGAGAAAATGTAGTTTTTAACGTCTTTAACATGTTCATTTTTATAAGAAACAACAAACTATATTCTGTTTTCAAGTGCAAAGATATGCTTTTCTTTAGTAATAAAAAATATCTTTTGCTTTTTTCTTTTCTTGTTTCTAAAGCTTTTTTTGCTTTTTCATTTTCGCAAATAGTATAACCAACAAAAGTGTAGTTAAATCTTCCGAAAACACCCTTTAAACAAAACATTATTTCGAAAAACAGATGCAAATCAAGTTATTAACTTGCAAGCTATAAACTATAAAACTTGTTTTTTTTAGGATTAAAATAGGTATATTTGCCTTTCTTTTTCATTTCTAGTTTCTAGACTGCTGTTGTTTTTATCAAAAACAGTAAAAAAATAGAAACGTTACCAATGCAAATCAGTATATTCATTTGGATAACCAATGAGTTGATAATTATAGAAAAAGAATCAATACTCAACCTTTTATATTAACAGACAAATAATCTATGACGGAATTTACTCGCTCTCAATTAGCTCTACACAATGGTCAAGATAAAGAGACTATTTATGTAGCATACGAAGGGTTTGTTTATGATGTAACGAGTAGCCGACTTTGGCGCAATGGCAAACATTACGAACATTGGGCAGGACAAGACTTAACTCCTGAGTTGGCAGATGCACCACATTCTGAGAAAGTATTTGAAAAATTCACTACGATTGGCAAATTAGTTTAAGACAATCTCAATCTTTCATTTTTGAAATTCAATGCCAATAAAAACAACAAATTGCCTACTGATAATCAATAGGCAATTTGTAATTTTAGTTCGTTCCCTCATTAGCTTAATTAGCAATACTAGCCATTGCATCATCAAAGTCTATTTTAGACATTGACTTTAAATGCAAAGGAGGTATTTCTATGTCTTTCGTTGCGGTTAATTCATAACTAGCAAACAACAACTCTTTGCCCGTGTCTAAAAACGCTACTAAAATTACTTCTTCATTTTTAGGAACATCACTAAATTTTATTTTTTGTTGCTTACGGACGGGATTGTCGAGCTCCATATTCCCCCTCAAAAACACAGCTTGATTTTTTAACATCAAAGCGACTGTAGGTTTGTAAGACATCCACTCACCATCTATATTACGTCCTTGATGGGGAACACTTTCTATTTGCACCATTATATCAACAGGTTTGGGGGCAAAAGGATCTCGTATGGGGTAATCTGCATTAAGCCATATACCATCAACAATATCAGGGTTCAGATAGGGCAACTCTAAATCAAAATATTCTTCTTCGTGAGAATGTACTACTTTTTCTCTAGAATAATTAGGGTAATTATTACTAATTGCATGCTTAGCTTTTACATGCACTTTCAACTTGCTAGTAATACTATCAATAATGGATGTTTTTTTCAGTTGAATATAAGAACTTGGATTAAATGCTACACTTTCTTCAGTATTTCCTCTTGAATTAGAAACAGTTGGATTAGCGATGGGAGTAGGTCGTTCTTCTAGGCGCCAATCGACAGCACCATTCGGCATCCGCTTACCAAAATAAAGATTCATCCCTTCTTTATTTTTTGCTGTCTGAGCAGGCATTTTAATTTTAGCACTTTTTCCTCTTTTCAATTCCAAAGGTTTTTCATTAGCCGTAATCTTTAGGTTCAACATTCCACCAGTTTCCAACACTTGATCCCCTTCCATAGTGTGCAGCTCTGCCCGCAAGATATCTTCCGTTTTATAAAATTCTTTCAACTCTACCCGAATAGGTTCTTGAACAGCTTGCCCATCTTCATACATTAAATCATGTCGATTAATTAGGACTTCTGTTCCTTCTTTTCCTTTTATATCAATATTAGAATGAGATGGAATCACAAATACTTCTGCTTTCTTAGACTTTCCTGTACAATATACTTTACCTTTTAATGGTTCTATTGTTTGTTCTACTGTCGTTAAAGCTTCTGAAGTAGGCTCAACAAGAATTTGGATGTGTACTTGATTATTATCATCTACTTGGGTTACTAGTTTAACTTTTTCGGCTTTAATTTTTTGTTTGTTAAAAAATAGAGCAAAAGGCTCTAAGCGACTTTCGCCAATAGTACGATTAGCAGCATGTGCCGTTAGTTCTATCTGAACAATTGCACCTTCTTTAGTAACGTTTTCAAGTAAGGTTTGCAACATTTCCTCTGTGGTTGCTGTTAAAACTCCATCAGAATCAACGTCCTCATAGTCAATCATTAAATTAGCTTCGGTATAATTTTGAGCAATTGTTGTTGTGGCGAAACAAACAAGCAATATACCCATCAAAAAGATACGGTTTATCATTATAATATAGTTTAAAAAAGATTAAGTACTATTGTTATAATCCTTAGAGTATCTTTTGGTTACCATTTTTTAATTTCTTTTTAAAAGAAAAATCATTCCTTTTTGTCGAAAATTATCAAAAACATGACAAAGAAAAAACAGAGCAACACTTGCTTTTTTATACCTTTGTGCTCCCCTTTGATTTTAATTGTATTGAGATGTTAAGAGCTTACTTTCTTTTTTTTGGGATATTATTGCCCTCTTTTTTAATTGCTCAAAGCTATGATATTTGTGGCGATGGTATTGACAACGACAATGATGGGCTAATCGACGAAGCCTGCCAACCATTTGTCTGTGACGGTAGCCTTTACCAATCTGCCAAAAATGGCAACGATTTTATGTTATATAAAGTTAATACCAATCCCGTCCAGTTTATCCCAATTACTAACTTGACTCAAAATGGTGTTACAGGAGCCTTTAATTCCTTGGCTTACAATCCTGTTGATAATTTAATGTATGGCATGGAAACAAACAATGCTCGATTGTATCGAATTGATGCAGCAGGTACAGTTGAATTTATGGGAAATGTTGTCGGGCTAAATACATTCAAAAATGCAGGGACGTTTGATGCTTTAGGAAATTATTATGTTTTTGGTGATAATACGCTTAGAAAAGTTAATATCAACAACCTTACTTCTTCTACAATTGGAGGACCAGGCACTTATGGTTCAGCGGATTTAGTCTACAACCCTATTGACGAACAGTTATACGGTTGGAGTGGCAATCCTAAATTGCTGTTTAAAATGAATCCCAACACAGGTGCCCAAACAAAAATTCCTGGAAATGCTCCTGTGGCTATCAATCGATGGGGATGGACAGGCGCTTTATATTTCAACCCACAAGGTGATATTTTAGGTTATCAAGGGAATGAGATGTTTAAAATAAATCCTAGTACAGGAATTGGACAGCTTGTAGGAACAGGTGCTAGCAAATCTAGTAACGATGGCTGTTCTTGCTCTTTTGGCGTTGAAATGACCAAATCAGTTACAGGAAATTTTCAAGCAGGAGATACAATTACTTATACTTTTGATTTTTTTAATCAATCCTTTTACGATATTCATACTCCTTTGATTTTTGACGATATATTAAGCAATGGTTTTGTTTGGAGTTCCACTCCTTATAATATCAACAACTTAAGTCTATCGGGGCAGACTGCTATCAATGGCACCCATACAGCGCATTTTACAATAGATACTCTACCCAAAGGTCGTTCTTCTTTTAGTATAGATGCCGTTATACCTTGTGATTATGCTTCAAACACTTATACCAATCAAGCTGTTTTAAGTAATTTACCTGCTCCCCTCAAAGACAGCATTCTTTCAGATAATCCCAATACATTAGCTATTAATGATCCAACTACTTTTACCTTAAATACGCCTGCATTAAATTTAAGCACTCGTGCTACTAATATTATCTGTGAGCAACAAACAGGAAGCATTGAGCTAACTGCAACAGGCGGTGCCCAACCACTAAGTTATCAGTGGAGTAATGGACAAACAGGAACTGTTATCAATAACTTAGGAGAAGGGCAGTATACCGTTACCATTACAGGAGCTACAGGTTGCCAAGCAACTACCGCTGCCCATATCATCACCGAGCAAGTGGAGTTGTCTACAGTTATTACAACGCAGAATGTACAGTGCAAAGATGGACAAAATGGGATGGTAAAAGTCGATAGTAGTGTTGGTGGTTATGCCCCCTATGCTTATGCCTTAAATAACGAAGATTTTGAATCTAGTTTACAATTTTCTAATCTAAAAAGTGGTACTTACACCCTACATACCAAAGATGCTTTTGGTTGTAGAGATGCCCTTCAATTTACACTAACAGAGCCTTTATTTAAACTAGAAATTCAAGCTCCTAATGATGCAAACATTCAGATTGGAGATATCATACTAGGAGATGTCACCCAAAATACGTTGACACCTGTACAGTATCAATGGAGTCCTAGTATCGGTTTGAGTTGCTCTACTTGCCAAACTCCGAACATACAAGTGCCTCAAACAACTACGTATACCATCAAAGGAACCGATATACAAGGCTGTACAGATTCTACATCATTTACGGTACAAGTGGATGAAACTGTTCGAGTTTTTGTGCCCAATGCTTTTAGCCCTGATGGAGATGGTACCAATGAAATTTTAATGGTCTATAGTCCTGGAGACGTACAAAAGGTCATGTCGTTTCGTATTTTTAGTCGTTGGGGAGAACTCGTCTTTGAACAGCAAAATTTTCCTCCTAACTTTGAAGGGTATGGTTGGGATGGTCGCTTTAGAGGAAAACCGATGAATACAGGAGTTTTTGTTTACATGGTAGAGGTCTTGTTAATAGATGGTCGCACAGAAACTTTGAAAGGCGATGTGACTTTATTCCGTTAAACCACTTCAATAGTTTACGCTTGTCGCTAAAGTGCACAGTCCGCTAAAACAACCTTTAAAACATTGTCTCCCAACGAACTGTACTTTATTACTTATACTAATAATAGTAGCAGCACAACTAACTATTTTAATAATAAATTCGCTCATTTTTTTGACAACACCTTGTGCTGGTGTTTGATAGATTCCTGATGCAAAGCTTCTAAGTATTTTTTTAAGAAACGTTCGCTTAACCCCAAATGTTTACCTGTTTTAACCCTAGAATCCAATAGACTCCCCCAACGCTGTTGTTGCAAAATAGAGAGGTTATTCTTTTGCTTGAACAATCCAATCTCCTTGGACACTTCCATTCTAGAAACCAAAAGTTCTAACAAGGCATCGTCAATTTTGTTAATGTTCTCTCTAAGCAGGTCTAATGTCCGTTGTTCGTTAGGATTAGAAAGTTCTTTTAAAGGAACTTTCAACTCAGAAAGGATATGATCCAACTGTTCCGGTGTTACCTGTTGCTGGGCATCACTCCAAGCGGCATCTGGTTGTTGATGCGTCTCAATCATCAATCCGTCAAAATTCAACTCGTATGCATATTGAGCAATAGAGGCAATAAGATCCCTATTTCCTCCGATGTGGCTAGGATCGCAAAAGAGTTCAATTTGTGGCAATTCTTTTTTTAATGCAATCGGTATTTCCCACAATGGCTTGTTTCTATAAATTGATTTTTGATGACTAGAAAATCCTCGATGCACAGCCGCAATTTGTGGCAATCCACTTTTGTAAAAACGCTCGATGGCTCCCATCCATAGTCCCAAATCAGGGCTTGGTGGGTTCTTAACCAAAACAGGAATATCTACCCCTTTTAATGCACTTGCAATTTCTTGAACCGAGAAGGGATTCGTCGTTGTTCTAGAACCAACCCATAATATATCAACCTCATACTTCAAGGCTAATTCTACGTGCTTAGCTGTAGCCACCTCAATTGTCGTTGGTAAATGAGTGGCTTGCTTCACCTCCTGCAACCATTGTAGCCCAATCTCTCCTACGCCTTCAAAATGCCCAGGGCGAGTTCTCGGCTTCCAAATTCCCGCTCGTAAAATATCTACCGTTCCTAAAGCCGCTAGCTGCATACAAGTTTGATATAATTGCTCTTTGGTTTCTGCACTACAGGGACCAGCAATAATTGTTGGACTATTTTTCTTCTTGATAATGGGTAGTAATTTCATATGTTTTATAATGTTACTCTACAACTTTTATGATTGCTTCAACTCCATAAAAGTTTCCTAGAGTATTGTTGTTAAATTTTAAGCACGTCAGAAGACTTATTTTTTATTTGATTTCAGACCAGAGCGGCGTTGTTGCTTTTTGATACGTTCCCAATACAGAATAGTCTAGCGTTACTTTTTCTAATTGCATCAACGATTTTTGAAAACAACTAAAATTGTTAAATTCTAAATCTGCTATAAATTCATATGTATTGGAAATCGTTCCCAAAGGAAAAGAATGCAACTTGCTAAGGTTTATTTTTAATGCTTGAAGTTGTAACAATACGCTTGACAAACGCTCTGCTTTCTGATCTAATCGAAAAATAATCGTCGCTTTATTGTGTTCTTTTTGTTCTCCTTGTTTGGATTTGGAAAGGATAAAAAACCGAGTATAGTTGTTCTTATTATTTTGAATATTAGAAGCTAAAATTTCTAAGCCGTAATAACTACTAGCCAATGAACTAGCTATCGCTGCCACGCCTTTTAGGTGCTGTTGTGAAATTTCTTTGGCAGCAGAAGCTGTATCCGAACAGGCTAACAATCGAGTAGAAGGATGGATTCTAGCCAAGTAATTACTACATTGCTTAATTGCCATGGGGTGCGTTCTAATTTCCCATATATCATAAATAGATGTTTTGGGAAGTGCAACTAAATGGTGTTGAATATTTAACAGCAACTCTCCCCGTATACAAATGTCTAAATCTTGAAGAGAATTATAATGATTGGTAACCGATCCTGCTATGGTATTTTCTATCGCCAAAATACCTCCTTCGCAATTAGGGTTCTGTTTGACTTCTTGCAGTACCTCTTTCGGTGTTTTACAAGGAATAATTTTGATGGATTCTTGGTAATAATGTTTTGCTGCAATTTCGTGAAAGCTTGCTGCTGTTCCTAGGATAGCTATTGTCTTCATAAAAGGTGAAATTTAGATAAAAAAAAATCCCAACTTGATGAGAAGTTGAGACTTGTAATATGATGATTCTTAATTCCGATATTTTATATATGAATACTACAAGTCCGCCCTTTTCTAAAAAAGAAAAAGTAATACAGATTAAATAGATTTGACAGACGGTATAGTAAGGTGCTTTTCATTATTGGTAAAAATAAAAAAGCGTCTCTCATTGATGAGAGACGCTTTTTAGATGAATTTATGGTATACTTTATTGCTCTCTCTTAGTTTGATAAACTAAAAAAGAAAAAATAAGTAGTTGTATGTAGATTGTTTAATATCATTGTTGTTGATTTATTAGAGTAATAACTACTCCTTATCTTAAAACAAAGAGAAACGTTTTTTTTTGAAAATGCAAGTTTTGAGCAGATTATTTTAACATAGAGCAGCATTAAGTACATTTGTACAGTAAATTGCTAAAGTCATTTGGGTAAAAAGCAAAAACATAGGAAGTATTGCAATTCTCTTCTATCCGCTAATAATTATAACCAAAGGGAACCAATTCTGCCTAAAGTTTTTTATTTTTATAGAGCTTCCCATAAGGAACTCATCGTATGTTAGCAACCAACTAGGATTACCAAAACCACTGAATTAATGCAAAACTTGGATATTCGTTTTCTTAATAACCTAAAAGACAAACTTAGTACAGACAATCTGCAATCCATTTACCTCAATGCTCTTCCCAAACGTTATCTTACACGCCTTGACTTGGCAGACCTTGATGTTTTGCAACAAGGAAAAGCAAAAAGTTTTTTGGACTTCTTGTTTACCCAATCAAGGTTTGATTTCCCCATTACTTTTCCGATAGATGGAAACATCAACAATCAGCAAGAAAAAATTATCCGTAGATTGAGTTCTATTGCAATTGAAAATAACGACCACTACGCCGATCACGGAAATAAGACATTTGGTTTTGGATATCCAATTATTCTCATCAAAGACCCTAATGATGCCAATAGGATTATCAAAGCCCCCTTAATTATTTGGTCGCTTGATATTGAACGTGATTTTAACCGCAAAAATCAATGGCTGATTCGAAAAAAAGAGCATTTTTCTGTGGCGACCAATACCGTACTAGCAACGTTTCTACGCAATCACACGAATATCGTTTTGCAACCTATGTACGATCAGATGTTAGAAGATTCTATTTTGGACAAAGATGAGTTGGCAGAGATGGCACAGTTGCATATGCAACAACTTAATCCCAATATATCCAACCGTACCAAACTCCTTTTTAGAAAGGTGCTTGATGGTGATGTTGCTCGTATAAAAACAGAACAAGAAATTGCAACACTCCCACTAGATACCCCTGCCATCTTATGGTCTGGTGTTTTTGGTCTATTCCGTTCTCAAAAAGATGCAATTATCAAAGATTTAGATTTCTTTGCACAACACATCAATCAGTTGCAACCTCTTGTCGAACAAAATCCCAATCCCAAAGATCCCAACCGTTCTTCTTTTATGAAACATAGTTTCACCATGTTGGAAACGGATCCTAGCCAGCAACATCTATTACACCAATTGTCAAAAGGGCAGAACTTAGTCATCCAAGGTCCCCCTGGTACGGGAAAAAGCCAAACCTTGACAGGCATTATTGCCAACACCATTTCTAATGCTGGAACTTGCCTAATTGTTTCAGAGAAAAAAAATGCGTTGGATATCATTTATAATACCTTAAAAAAAATGGGCTTGGAAGAACTGTGTGTTATAGTGGAAGATGTCTATAGAGATCGCCCAGCATTAGTACATTCTGTTCGAGAACGGGCAGGCTTGCAGCAGCAACCCTATCGAGTATCGCCTAGTTTTATTCGACTTTTACAAAGTTGTGCTGCTCACGTAGAGCGTTTGCAAGCATTTCACAAAAAGCTACACCAACCACTTTCGGGGGACGAAACTTGGACCGACTTAGTTGGGCGTTATTTGGATAGTAATCGCCAACATGATAAAGGGTTGCTTGTCGGCTTGTTAAAAACCAGTGATTTTAAATTTACGCCCACCGAATTTGAAGATATTTTAAGCATTCTTTCTGAAGGAGAAGGCTTGTTCAAACAGTTGGGCACCCTCAATCATCCACTCAATGCCTTAAACGACCGTTTTTTCCGTCAAGCTAATTCTATACAAGTAGAAGCCGATACAAAAAAAGCATTAGACAATGTTTGTTTTGTCGTCCAATCTGCTCAACGAGATGCATTTTCGTACTTGTTTGAATATGAGCAATTGTTAGAAAAACACTTTTCTAAAGTATATCTGTCTAAAATGAAATTGGCAGATCGAATTGTTGATATTATTGAAGCAGGTTTTGCTCAATCTAAGTACTACTTTAACAAGAATGGTGGTTTCTATCGCAAATTGATGAAAAATGTCAGCGATAAGTACAAAAAATTGGAAGCAGAGAAAGTCGACGTTTTGGAATCGTTCTTACGATTACAAAAAACCCATGCTCAATATGCTTATTTTAAACATCAGTTTATGGACGTGAGCGATCACAACAAACTGGAGTTCCAAAAGTTGCTAGAGCATGTTATTGATTATAAAGCAAAAGTTTACGACTGGTTCGAAGGACGAGCACCTTTCATTCAACGATTGGTCAAGGAGTTAGGACCAGGGAAAATTTACAAATATGTTTCTTTTGACAAGCGAGTCACTGAAATCACCAAAAATCTGAACACTTTTGAAAAGAATTTTGCTACTAGCAATGTTTTCAAAGTTCAGTTCAAATTTGTTACCAACAACATCCGAAAACGCCTTACTCAGATTGAGGCTTTAGACAACAATCTTCAAAAACTAAAAGAAGAGTTTGATAATTTTACCGCATATCATGCCCTTAAGTTTTTCTGGCTTAAGCTTAGCCCACATCAACAAACCGCCTTGCATGGCTTATCGCAAGCCAATCCCAAGGACTGGACAGGGGCTTTTACCTCTTGGTATTTGTCGAATTTCTTAGCTCATCACAACGACAAGTTTATTCCTGATGAGAATAGTTATGCAGCGAATAGAAATGGTTATTTGAAAGATTTAAATACACTACAAAATACGCTGGTTAGCCATACGCTAAAATATTGGCGTGGCAAACAAACGCAAGCTGTTCAAGAATTTCACAGAAAGAAGGCACCGCTTACGCTCAACAATTTGTACAATACAGGCGGACACAATCACAGCGCTCGTACCCCTTTGAGAAAAATCATAGAAACTGCTCCAGAGGTATTCAAAAGTTTTTTTCCTGTTTTAATGGTCAGTCCTGCTGTTTGTTCCCAAATTTTGCCCTTACATCCAGGTATGTTTGATGTCGTTCTTTTTGACGAGGCTAGTCAGCTCAATTTAGAAGAAAGTTTTGCTGCATTGGTTCGAGGGAAATACAAAATTATATCAGGAGATAGCCATCAAATGCCACCGCCCAATAGTTTTCACAACTCTCCTATCACAAGCAATCAGCAAGATTTTGTCATGGACGACGAATATTGGAATTCTTCTCAAAATATGGTTGATAAGAATATTGATTACTTAACCAACGCTCCTTCCTTATTGGAGTATGGTTTATCAACAGGAACTTACCAAGAGTGTTTTTTAGAAGTACATTATCGTTCCAAACATCCTTATTTGATTGATTTTTCAAATGCTGCCTTTTATGGTAAGCGGTTGACGTCTTTGCCTTTGGAAGAAGAAGCCTATATTCCGATTGAGTTCAAAGAGATTAATGGTATTTATAACAATTATTGCAATCTATCTGAAGCCAAAGCAATTGTCAATTACTTATTAGAATTAATTACAGATGCCACTCCCTGTCCTTCTGTCGGAATTGCTACCTTCAATCTACATCAACGCAACTTAATTTTGGAAGAGATCCATCAATTGGCACATCAACAACCAGAAGCCAGAACGAAGTTTCAGTTTTTATTTGAAAATGGTCTGTTTGTCAAAAGTTTGGAAAATATACAAGGAGACGAACGAGATATTTTGATTCTTTCAACTACGTTTGGCTTGCGAGAAGATGGTTCTATGCCACAACAGTGGGGATATATCAATGAATATGAAGGGCATAAATTACTTAATGTAGCGGTTACTAGAGCCAAACAAAAGGTTTGTATTTTTAATTCTATCCCAACTCTATACTACCAAACTTACCCCCAAGAAATTCAAAAAAATGGCAATACGGGCAAAAGTATCTTATACGCTTATTTAGCCTACGCTAATGCGGTTCAACAACAAGACGAAGCAACTCGATTAGCGATTTTAGATTTAGTTTATAAACATTGCCCTAAAAAACCAGTAGATGATTTTCTCTATGATGGTAAAATCAATTTGTTTGAACAACAAGTACTTCAGTTTTTAGAATTAGAATTTCCAAATTTAAAAATTGAAGCCAATTACCAACATGCTGGTTTTTCTTTGCCAATTGCTATCCTAGATGATCAAAACCAAGTTCGGCTTGCCTTTTATTATGATATTTATCACCATAAATTATCAGAAGAAGCCTATGCTTGGGATTTGTTTCACGAGCAGTATTTGCATAAAATGGGGATTACTTGTTATAGAATTTGGTCTAAAGAATGGTGGAACAATACCCACCAAGCTCAACAAAAACTCATCATTCAAATTCGTGATACAATGGGGTAATTAATAACTTACTATCAGCTACAAGCTTTGTATCTGTGTAGAATTTCTAGGAATTGACTTCACTTCGTCACTCTTAGTATTACAAAAAGCTATACTATGTTTAATCTTCGTTTTCTAAATAACTTAAAACAAAAACTAACAACAGGAAATAGAGGCTCTATTTACCTCAATGCCTTGCCAGAACGTTATTTGAGTCGTTTAGATTTGGAAGACTTTAATACCTTGCGACCTCATGCTGCCAAGGATTTTTTAGATGCATTATGGAGTAAAAGGGCTTTCCGATTTCCGCTTAGCACCAACACAACAACTGACGACTCTGAAAAAGCAGCTTTAAATACTATTTTTCGGCGACTATCTGTATTAACTATAGAAAATAACGATCATTTTACAGAGCAAGGAGTCAAAACCTTTGGTTTTGGTTTCCCGATTTTATTGTATCGTGACCAAAAAGACCCTAACCGCATCATCAAAGCTCCTTTGTTTGTTTGGTATTTGGATATTGAGCGCAATTTTAAACGTGCTAACGAGTGGCTCATCACACGACAAGAAGAGTTTCCGATTATCCATAACCTAGTCTTAGCAGCTTTTTTGCATCAAAATGCTGCTGTGCAACTAACTCCTGTTGATGAGCAGCTACTGGATGATGCTATTCTGGATCAAGAAGAAATCATTCAATTGGTCTATACTCAATTATCTCAACTATATCCTAATCATACCCAAAACTTAAAGCAAGATTTTAGAGCCGCATTAAAGGCACCTATTCAAGCCTTACCCTCCCGACAACAAATAGAACAATTGCCGTTAACACAAGCTAAAGTGCTATGGTCTGGTGTTTTTGGTTTATTCAAATCTCAAAAAGAAAGTATTATCAATGATTTGGAATATTTCATGAACAACATCCAATCTTTACAACAAAAGATAGCGCAGCAAGCTCAAGGACAGCAATTGATGGAACACTGCTTAACAGCCGTAGACATGGATCCTAGCCAACAGCACTTGTTACATTTGTTAGAAAAAGGGAATAATCTAGTGATTCAGGGACCTCCTGGCACAGGCAAAAGTCAAACCTTAACGGGAATTATTTCCAACCTTCTGGCAAATAAAGGGACTTGTTTGGTGGTCTGTGAGAAAAAAACAGCACTGGAAGTTGTTCAACAAAACTTAATCAAACTTGGTCTGGGCGAACTAACGGTCATTGTAGAAGATATTTATAGAGATCGGCAAGATGTTGTCAATTCGGTAAGAGAACGAGCCCAACAAAAACACAGCAATTATACAACCTACCCTTCCTATGTCAAGCTACTTCAAAATTGCTTGAAAGAGATTCATCGACTACAAAACTTTCATCACAGTCAGCTTCAACCGCTGCTAGAAGAACACACTTGGGCAGATTTGGTCAATCAATTTTTGGATGCCAATGAAAAAGCAAACAAAAAAGCTTTGGAAGCTCATTTATCTCTAGAAAGCTTCTCATTTGAGGCCAATGAATTAGAGCATATCTTAGATAGTTTTGAACAAGCACAAGTGCTCTTGAAACCGCTCCAAACACTAGAACAGCCGCTGAATGCGATTCATTTTAAGCACTTTGAAGCCACTAGCGCAGCCTCTGCTAAATTAGCGATTCAAAGAACCTTGACGACTGCCTTGCGAGCAATTCAACAAGCGAAAGCAACAATTTCTAACACACAAAAACAGTACAAAGAGCAATTAGAAGAACATTATTACCATATTTATCAGCAAAAAATAGAGAAAGCTAGTTCCATTTATCAACACATCCTATTTTTGTTGCGCCAAAATGTTGAGCAGCAGCTTCGCCTTGTTCAAAATGCCCAAGATTTAATCCAAGAGGGAATTTCAACATACAATAAAACTTTAGAAGCACACTTTGAAGACTTGTATGCTCAAAAAATCAAAGGTATCGACCAAACAGCCACCTTAATAAAAGGAGAAATATATAGCGCTGTTGATGAAGCTCTAACAACCATTAAAGAAGCCAAGGAAGATATTATGGCAGCGCTTTATGAGTACGAACGTTTGTTGGAGCAGCATTTTGAAGCTGTTTATATGCAAAAAATGGATTGGATTGATGAAATGGTTGGTACGATTGAAAATGGGTTGGCAGCTAGTCCTTTTTATTTTAACAAAAATAAAGGCTTCTTTCGGGCTATTTTGCACGGCGTTGGTGCAAAATACAAGCAATTAGAGAAAGACAAAACAGCTGTTTTAAGTCGGTTTAGTGCCTTGCAAAAATTACATCAAAAACACCAGTATTTTAATTTTAAATTTTTATCAACCAAAGATAAAAAGACCTTCACTTTTCAAGCTTTACTAGAACAGTTAGAGTCTTATCGAGAGGCGGTCGATCATTGGCATTTGCAACAAAATAGTATCATACAAAAAGAAGTTAGAGAACTCAATTCTAGATATAGCCTAAAAGCGGTCCCCTACAAGGAACAAGCTCAAAGCATCAACCAACATCTTAGTAATTTTAGATCAAAAATACTGCGCAACAAATTGATTCCTTTGGAATTTAAGTATAGAAGTCTGCGCTTGAGGGATCGCTTTGATCAATTGGAAGAAATCGAAAGTGATGTTCAGAAAATAAAAATAGGTATTGATGAGTTTGTTGCTAAGAATGAAACGAACTGGGCAGCTAATAGTTATGAATACAGCGCAGAAGAAACGCCTCAAGACATTACGTTTAGAACGTCTTTTGAAGCTTTGAGCCAAATTCATGCACAACACAACTACTTTGAACATGATTTCATCCGCTTGGGTCGCCCTAGCCAATTAATGGATTATTATACTATTTTAGAACACCTGACAGCTTATCGAACCAAAGTAGAAACTTGGTATCCTACCCGTCTGCCTATTATTAAAAATTATCAAACTAATTTTAGGTTAAAACACCTTTATGCGCCCTTAGAATTTGAAGCAACAGTTGAAACTTGGGTACAACAATTGGCAGAGTATGCCCAAAAATACAATCAAGAACAACTTTTAAAATTGCCGTTTCAAAAAGAAAGTACCTTGTTTGTTGAGCAATTGGAAGAATGGAAAACGTTAGAAACACAATTAGAAGCGTGGCAAACAAATTTCGAATACGTTAAAACCTCCATGGATCAAGAATGGTCTCTGACGCTAGATGACAACTTCTCTACATCCAATACAACCTACACTCTAGAAAGCTTAGATCATCAATACCAGCAATTGATGCAATTGCATCAACAATACAATTATTTTGATGTTAACTTTCCTAGTTCCCAACCTCTAAAAAGTTTGTTGCAACAAGAAGTACTCAAAACTATTCAGCAATACAGAATTTGGACCCAACAGTGGTATCTAAATCGAGCACCTATACTTAACAACCATATACAAGAGCTCAGTATTGATACCGTTCTGAATTATATTCCTTTAGCTTCGACTATAGCAACCATTGCGGAGGACTTGCACCAATTTGAGGTCAATTTTAATGCCTTCCAACACCTTGAAACAACATTTAGTTTTAAGAACAATATTTTGAGTCAACAAAAAACTCAATTGGAAGTATTGGAACAACAAGTAATCACCTTGCAAGGGGCTTTTAATAATTTTGAAGCTTATTATCCTTTTAGGCTGTATTGGCAGCAACTTTCAACGGCACAACAAGCCGCCTATCAAGCTCTTGCTCTTGTACAACCACACGACTGGGAAGCTTCTTTTACGAGTTGGTACTTATATGCGTTTTTGTTAAAACACCAAAACTCTATTCCTGATCAACAACACTATACCCAACATAAAAACCACCTCTTAAATTACTTGGAAGAACTAAAAAAGCTATTGGTTGCCCATAGTTTGCGTTACTGGCGAGCACAACAAAGCCAAGCAGTTGCAAGATTTCACCAAGAGAAGGCACCTATCAAACTCCACAGCTTGTATAACAAACGAGGGCATACTGGTGGCAAGAGAACGCCTCTTAGAAAAATAATAGCTACTGATGCTCAACTATTCACTCGTTTTTTTCCTGTTCTATTGGTTAGTCCAAGTGTTTGTTCTTCTATTTTGCCTCTAGAACCGAATTTATTTGACGTAGTTATATTTGACGAGGCTAGTCAATTGCGTTTAGAGGACACCTTTTGTGCATTGATTAGAGGACGCTATAAGGTTATCTCAGGAGATAGTCAACAAATGCCTCCTTCTGATTATTTTTTATCCAACACTACGTTGATTAACGACGATTGGGAAGAAGAAGTATCAACTCCTACTTTGGTCAAAGAAAGCATTGATTTTCTAAGTCACACGGAATCACTGTTAGAGTATGCCTTGGCAGAAGGAAATTACAAAGAGTCATTCTTGGAGGTACATTACCGCTCTAAACATCCTTACTTGATCGATTTTTCGAATGCTGCTTTTTATAGTAATCGCTTAGCTCCTATGCCAAACCAAGAGTCCTATAAGCCAATTGATTTTTTTGCTGTTAACGGCACTTACCTTAACTATACCAATCCGACAGAGGCGGAACAAATTATTGACTATATCATTCAAATAGCGCAACCTCATCGTGGTAGTTCTTGTCCTTCTGTTGGCATTGCAACATTTAATATGCATCAACGCAACCTTATTTTAGAACGCATTCAACAACGAGGCGTGCAAAATGGCAAAGAGCGCACCCAACTTCAAAAATTATTCACGAATGGTTTATTTGTTAAAAATTTGGAAAACATACAAGGAGACGAACGGGATATTTTAGTTATTTCTACCACTTTTGGGCTTCGAGAAGATGGTTCTTTTATACAAAATTATGGTCCTATCAATCGTCAAAAAGGTTATCGCTTGCTGAATGTTATTATTACTAGAGCCAAGCAAAAACTGGCTATTTTCACGTCAATTCCTTCCAATTATTACGAACAATACCGCTCCGCTATTCAAGAAAAAGGGAATGTCGGGAAAGCCGTTTTTTACGCTTACTTAGCTTATGCCAAAGCCGTGCATGAAGAAGATCATCCTTCTAGGAAGGCAATTTTACAGCTTTTGCAAGAACATTCTCCAAGTGCTCTATTTGATGACTCTCTCTATTGGTCTAATGATAATGCTTTTAAGGAACGAGTCGCAAATTTCTTAAAACAGCATTTTCCTAATAGGGTCTTGGTGAATTATCAATACGCAGGATTTACGATTCCCTTGTTGGTTAAAGATGCAACAGGAAAACCAACATGGGCTTTTGATTTTGACACCTTTCATCAAACCGCGTCCCAAGAGGCATATTGTTGGGATTTGTTTCGGGAACATCATTTAACCGAATTTGGTTTTATTTATCATCGTATATGGTCCAAAGATTGGTGGGACGATATTCAAACGGCAAAGGAACAATTGCTAGAGTGGATAAAATCTCCCAAAGCATAAATTTCTTTCATTAATCAGTTTAGAATGTCAAAACACATAGACTTATCGCTTAAAAGAGGCATATTTTTTGGAATTATTTTAAACAATAGTTAGCTGCGCTGCTACTATTTAAACTCATAAAAGTAATTTTTTAGACCTAAAATAATTGAGTATCCTCTCACATCACATATATTAATACAACTAGATATGAAATCATTATTCCTCTTTTTATTTTTAGTTCCAGTCATGCTATTGGCTCAAGGAGAAATTGAGCATTATAATAATGGCGTAAAAGCCCATAATTCGGGTGACTATCTCAAAGCTATCGAATGTTATGAAAAGTGTCTTGCCATCAATCCTAAAAACAAAGAGGCACATACGAACATTGGCACTGCGTATTACAACGCTTCCCTCACGGCATTCAACCAAGGAGCACACGACCAATCTATTGAATATTGTACCAAAGCATTGAAGTATCAACCAGATAATCCAGAGATATATTACATGATTGGTACCAATCAAAAACGACAAAAAAAATACACAGAAGCAATTGCTAGTTATACCAATGCGCTACAATTAAACGGTACGTCTGCAAAATTATACGCTGCTCGTGCTTGGGTATACAATGATTTGCACAATCACAAAGCTCGATTGGCAGATATGAAAAAAGCAGTTGAACACGAACCTGACAATGCCAAATATCAGTTTCATTGTGGTAAATTCAAACAAGATGTTAGTCCTGAAGAATTTAAAACAGCAGAACAAAACTATACTAAGGCGATTGAACTAAATCCTGAATATACCGAAGCTTATACCGAACGAGCAGCATTCTATATGACGTTTCAAGAATTTAAAAAAGCCCTAGCTGACTTGAAAAGGGCAAAAGATTTAGGCGCAGATGTTACGCACTTGGTAGAAGCGGCTCAGTTTGAGTTAGAAATGCAAGAGCAAGATTAAAATTTATTTTGCTTGATTTTCTTCATAGAGCATTTTTATTATGATAATGATAATGTTATCAACAAAAAAAGCTGTGCCTAGTGGCACAGCTTTTTTTGTTCTAGTGAAGTGAAGCAATTTTAGTTGATACGCTCATCAACTATCTCTGCATTTTCTTTGATATTTTCATATACTCCAGAAGAAACCGCTTGAGAAATACGTCTTGTTACTTTTTCACGAGCAGTTTTTACATTTGCAATTGGAGGTGCCTCATTTCTGCTAGTTACTTGTACAATGTATACTCCTGTTTTACCACCAACAGCACCAGACATTTGACCAACCTCTGTATTAGCAGCCAAACCAGCTACTTTAGGTTCTGTTCCATCTGTCCCTACGTTGGCACTTCCGTACTGAACATTGGTTGCACTTTGTTTGATTACGCCATATGCTCCAGCGATAGCATCCAAAGAAGTTAGAGTACCCAATTTATTTTTAACAACCTCTGTTTTCTTCTTATTACGCAAGATCGTTTCAACATCCGCACGAACTTGAGGATCCTCAATCGTAGCCAAACCTGCATCGACTTTAGAAGACAATCCCATAACAACAAATTTTTCTGTATATCCCAATTCGTCATTATCTACCGCATAAGCACTTCCAGTAACCTCTCCTGCTTTTGTTTCAGGAAGATGTGCCCAAGTAATAATACTAGCAGCAGTAGAATTTTTGCCCAAACCAGAAATTTCATACGCACCTTTTTCCAAACCAGTTGCAGGAGATAAGGTCAAACCTTTTTCTTTAGCTGCCTTTTTCATTTCTTCCAAGGTTCTATTGTTAGCAATGAACTCAACTGCTTCACGTTTTTTGGTCTCTGTAGTTTTGCTTGTAGGAATAATTGCCTCTTCTAATACAGCAATACGAATTCCAACTCTATCGGTCTCATATTTAGTATCTGTAATTTGAATTAAGTGTACTCCAAATTGAGTATAAAGTATTTCTAAGCTATCTTTTTCACCAGTATAGAACATATACTCTTTGAATTGAGGAACAAAGCTAACATCTTTTCCTTGCCATCCCAAATCACCACCTTTAGAGCTAGAACCATCTTGGCTAAATTGCATTGCCAAAGAATCAAATGAAGCCGTAGGATCAGTTTCTAAGACATTTTTGATAGAATCCAATAAGATTCTAGCATTTTGTCCCGCAGTAGGATCTTCTGCACGAATCAAAATGTGGCGTGCTCTTACCGAGTCAGGCAAGTTTTTCTCTTTCACCTTCTTCAACACTTTGTATTTTTGACCTTCAACATAAGGACCAAATACCGTTCCTTCATCAGCTCCAAAAATGGAATCAATCATAGATGCAGGTGCAGGCATTTCTGTTCTAGTATAGAAATTGGGTGCAAAGTCTCTAGTGTATTGCAAAACAACACTTGAATCCTCTTTGGTTGTTTTCGCATCTCTCAATTCTTGAGCACGCTCTTCCATTGAAGTATAGTAGTACATAGAATCTTCGCTTGTTGGCTTCACATCAAATACAACATACTCGATATTAGCGGTCGCTTTACGCTTGTACTGTCTAGCATGATTAGAAATGTACTCTTTCATTTCTTGCTCAGATACTTCTACCTTGTCTTTGATACTAGTGTAAGGGATACGCACATAATCAAAGTTATATCCTGTTTCTTGAAGTTTGTTCTCCATTTCTACCATCCAAGAAGGTGTGTAAATACCTTTTTCTAAAGCAACAAAGTATTTGTCTTGTAATGCTCTAGTTTTAACGCTTTTCTCCAAAGCCAACCATTCTTTTTGTTGCTCCAACAACTGTTGTTGTTGTTGCTTATTACCACCTGCTTGTTGCATCAATGCACCTGTATTTTTATACAGTTCAATCATTTGCTTTATTTGTGGTCTATTGATTTGTCTAGTCTTAGGGTCTGCTAGACGGCTTTGAACAACAGGACTTAACAATCTAGGATCTTCACTAAGGAACAAATCTCCCATTTCAGTAGGAGTAACCAACATTCCTGCCTCATTTGTTTTTTGAGTCAATAACTTTTCTCCAACAATACGCTCCCATACTTGGGCTTGAATTTCTTCTTGAAGATATCCAGCTCCTTTGTAATCAGAAGCATACTCCTGTACCAAGTCGTTAGAAACTTTCTCTCCATTGACGTAACCAACTGTTGCTGAGCGACCAGAAGCAGTATTTGCGCCAGGACTAATGTCCATAAATAGAAATGAAGCGACACCAACAAAAACTAATGCCATCATCACCCAACCAAATCGGTTTCTAATTGTCCCTAATAAAGCCATCTTTTATCTGTATTTTAACCTTGTTTGATGCGCCAGAACTGTTCTGAGCGCCTTTTACGATTCTTTTTAAATATTGGTTTGATTTATTCCTTTTTGTATTAAGTACTCTTTTCCAAAAAGGAAAACGGCACAAAAATACATTTTTTTATGAAAAAAAGCTGAATCTGTCCAATTCATTACGCTTTTTTTTTCTTTTTGTGTAAGGAGTTCATATTTCTCTCTGTTAATTTAATCCATTAAACCCCTATTTTTACCTTCAAACAATCCACAATCTCTTGTCCTAAAATAGCTATGCTTCGTTTCTTAGCAGGTTTATTTCAGGAGCATACTTCAACAAAAACGCTGAGTATTAACAACTAATACTCAGCATTCTAAACCAAAGTAAATTCTATTTCCTACAAATTACTTTTACGATTTTGAAATCGTTAGTTTAATGTTTTTGTGTATAAACGGACTACTTACTTTTACAACATAACTACCACTTGGCAAGTGACTTAAATCCATTTTTATTCTAGAATCATTATCAACCGAGCGATGGTGTACTTTTTGTCCAATGCTATTAAACACCTCTATATCCATTTTTTCTGAACCAACTTTGCCTGTAATGTCAATCCAAACTTTGCCTTGTGACGGATTCGGATAAATAACAACAACTTGCTCTTTAGGCTCTACCACTAATGCCTTAATAGAACTATAACTTATTGTTCCATCAATATCTATAGTTTTAATACGGAAATAGTGGACTCCACTGACCAAGTTAGGTTCGGTATGTGTGTACTCTTTTGTATTATTGCCATTGACAGTAGCAATTTTTTCATAAACCAAACCATTGCTCTTGTTTGACAAAGCTCTTTCTACTTCAAATCGTACATTTTTATTCTGATCCTCTGTTTTCCAAGTCAATAAAGCATCTTGCTCTTCTATTAATTCTGCCTCAAAAATCATAAATTCTACAGGTAATAATAAGGCAGAATAGTTGGTAGCAGATTCCGCACAAATACACTGTGTATTACTAGGACGGATAATCGCTGCTAATCCTGTTCTATTGCTACAAGGATAAGAGCTGTTAACAACAAAATTAGTTGTTTCTTGAATCGTCTGTCCATTAGCGATAGGAGTTGATATCGTGGCATTTCCGATAGAGGCTCCAATAGGATTGCCTGCTCCATCAATACAATAATAACTAACTGCTGTCCCCGCTGGAGCATCTAACCCATTATTGGTAATCTCTTGAGAAACAGTATAAGTTTGAGTCGAGCCTGTACTAAAAGAACGACCAGTCAAATTACTAATCGCCAAATCTGGTTTTTCGACAATAGCCAACTCATCCGCTTCTCCTGTAATAATTTTAACAGGACCACAAGGGGTGCCTAGACAATTTATATTCCCAGCAACAACGTAACTATTGACTTCTAACTCTTCATTGTTAGAACAGAACCCAGTAGATCCCTCTATTCCAAATGTGTAATCCAATGTAGTACCTGATGTGATTCCCGATGGGTATGGAAAAACTAGCCTTGGTCTTCCATTAGTGGTATCCAAAGAAATTCCACTAGGACAAGCACTACTACTACAACTATAAGAGCCAGGAACGTATGTGGTTCCTAATGGCAAAAAGACCTCTGTTGTATCATTAGAAGTAGTCGTATCTCCAATAATTGTTGTTTGAATTCGAATTGTTGTCATTGCAGAACAATCTTGTACTCGAATAGGGCTTGGAGACACGGTAGTTCCTGTATATGCGTTATATGGTGCCACAGCTCCATTGATTTCGATCTGATTGGTTTTTACCCTCACTGCATTCCCCACGGCAGGATTTCCACAAGGTTGGCTTCCTCGTACAGAAAAAGACATCGAAGAATTGGGTGAAAAATCACATGTAAATTGTACGTCTAAATAAACAGTAATAAAACGTTCGTTATTAATGGCGGCATTGGCCGTTCCTTTGATACTATTGTTGTTAGCTGCTATCCTCGTATGATTCGAAAGGTTGACATTGGCTAAATTAGCCGCTATTGTTGGTGTTAACACTTCTATATTTCCAGAACCTCTAGGATATTCTACCCCTATTCTCGAAAAAGATACCCCTGTGACTCCTCTTATATCAAGCATTGGATTTCTTAAGTCTGCTAATTGAGCACTGCTTATTTCAATGATATAGGTAGTATCGGTACAAAGATCTTGTGGTGTCACTGGCTGAGTAAGAATATTAACTTGAACTTCTGAGGCACGAGGCTCTAAAAATAGATCAATTGATCTATAACAAGCGCTAGTAATCGACTCATAATCCGAAGGATAAGCTTGACAATCCCATCCATGATTCACTGCCAATACCTGATTCGAACAATTTGTATATGTTGCATAGATTCGATATTCTTGGCACGTATTTCGGTTTAAACCGCCCAACTCTACGATAATCGAGTCGTTGGATTCTGTATAAGCAATTGCGACCTCTGCCCCAGTTGTAATATTATAAATTGCCTCTACCTTAATATCGGCATGAGCAGGGATCGTTAGCCAATTGTAATCTACATCAGCATTACTTGTTGTATTACACAACTCAATATCCCAAGAAACGGTATCTTGTGTACCATTTACGGTTGGGGTCAATGCCTGAAAAGACCAAGTAGGTGGAATAAACCGAAGCGTTGCCGTTCTATAATTCTCTCTATTTCGATGTACAGTAGGGTCTGGATGATAAGCAAACTCCTTGTAATAATTCCAAGCCTGCATAGTTTGCAGCGTTGGTGTCTCACAGTTCCCCATAATATTGGCTCTAAATGGAGGATAGTACGTTCCTCTTTTATCTCGATCACTATAACCAGTGGTAGGTCTATACATTGTCACAGTATCACCACTAATTCGATTGGGTAATATTGTAAATCCAGGGGCATTGGACCATGAAAATTGCGTCCCAGTATATCTATAATTTGGAATTACAAATTTAACAGAGTCCCAATGAGAAGGCGGTCTATACTCGTTAGGATGATCATCTCCTGTAAATGCGCTGTGTGTAAAGTAAATCAATGGTGTTACTTCGTTACAATGGCTAAACGTATATGTTCCATTGGCGCCCCAACCAAAGCTCACCTTCTCGTACTGCCCAATATCTCCCAAACTATCACAAGCCATTGCCGTACCATTACTCAATAGCGTCGAAAACTTAGCCCTAAATGGGGTAATAGAATGTGGTACCTGTGTTCCAAAATTTTCACCAACTACAAATCGAGCCTTTACTAAAACCGTATCTGTTGTATAGATACTAGAACCAACATCTCCTCCAAATAAATAAGTCGCACCAATAGAATCTTTGTATTTGGACAGATCCATGGTGTATTCATAATTTTGTCCTCCTACACTTGTCAGATTTGCGGGCATTCCATCCAGTACAAAGCTTTGAAATCCTGTTCCAGATGATACATCATTAATCAAAATCTCTCCTCCTACAAACGTAAGAAAATCAGTTCCTCCACTACTTGGTGTTAGGCTTAAATTTAAAAGCAGACTACCTACAGCTGTATCTTTAATAATAGCATTGGCTTGCACCAACATGGTATCGTACGGGTTATAAAATTTTGTTTTATGTATTGCAGGATCTAAAGTAACGAATGCAGTTTTAGTATTGTCGGTATAACCTGGCGTAGTTCGACTGGCATCAAAGGAATAAATGAGCGGTCCGTTACAATTGCTAGGACAATGGGTTAGCATATTGGATAAAGTACCACAATGTACTTCTCTATAAAAACAGGTATCTCCAGGTGTTCCGCAAAAGTAATGAGTCGTATAAGGAATATTTAAGACAGCAGGATCGGTATAGCTCAAACAATCGAAATTGAGTGAAAAATGCAGTGTGTCGTATACATATCGATCCAATGTATACGTCACTACGTTTCCAGCTTTTGTAATCGTAGGATTGTATGGCAACAATTCACTATCTAGGTTGGCAATTGTGCTAAGCGCATTGGAAGTATCCACTCCATTTGGTAGCGTTAAACTAATTGACCACTTTACTTGAGAGCCTGTAAACATAGACTCTCCTCTACACTGATACCCATTGTTATAAAAATGAGGCATAATACCAACAACAAAATCTTGCCCATCAAACACGTCTGATGGTGTTGCTATAAAAGTACTATTGAGGTAGTTTCGAATAATATTGCGGTATCCCAAGTCTCTGCGAACAGGTGTTCTATCTTGCTGACATTGATCTTTAAAAGAAACATCAAAATATTTATGCTCCCAACTTACATAATTATAATAATTGCTAGTTCCACAATTATCTCTAATCGACAACCAATAGTCGAACGATATTTCAAAAGAAGCTCCAGGAGCCAAATCATCATAAAATCCATCATTGTCTAAATCTTCCAAGCCCCCAGGTCCATCAGGATCAAAGGTCAATCGATCTTGAATCAAAAAAGACGCCGTTCCAAAACCAGCATCATTGGCACTATTGTTATAATACGACAAAGCAGAATCGCTAACCGTATTGGTTCCTATCCTAAAGTTGCCCCAGTACCTAGTATCATTCCTATTCGTTCCCCATAACGTATTTACTGCTGATGTTGCCAAAGGACCGTTATTAGCACCTAAACCAAAAACAATAGCCACATCAAATGCAATCGAACCGCCTGCTGGATTGGTAGGGCTTGCAGTATTGGTGATTCGAATGGTATGTTCTATCGTATCACACAGCTCAGGTGCCGTAGCACCACCAACTTCTACTAAAGAGAGTGCTGGAGCTCCACCGATAAATGTTATTGGTCCCACTTGTGGCGTCGCTGTCTGACAGTATTCTAGATTGGTACACCCCCATCTAGCATGGTGCTTAATTACCACTTCTTCGCAAGCTGTTGTTGAGAATGTTTCGGAAAAAAGAATATCTTCACCGTTTTCAAAGCAATTGTTTCCATTTCCTACTGCGCCGTTAAACGGTGCATTGTTAAGATTAATTGCATAGAATAGTGTATCAGCAGTACTAGTTCCATTAGCTACAGTAGCTATAGGTGTCAATGGATTCGCTCCAAAACTAAGTTGATAATTGCTAACATCTCTACCAACAACTACAAAATGCTGAAATCTTTGAATGCAACTATTTCCTCCTTGACGAACAGTTACGTTTCTAGTTTCTGAGGTATTTAAGGTTGTATTGACATTTTGGATTGCTAAGATACTCAAAGAGGCAAAATCAATGTTATAAACACCATATGTAGTGTCGCTGTCTGCCCCTGTTTCTACGACATTATTGTCTTCGTAAGAAATTGCTATGCTGTCTTTAAAGGCTCTTCCTGCTAATGCATGAGCTACTGAAGGACAAGATGCAATTCGAGATACCGTAAATGTTACTTGGTCTCCCACTCCCCATAAGTTGGCAGGGCTTGCACCATTGTTAATTGCAAAAACTGGATTTCGCAAATCACTAATATTAACTTCTGAAATGGTGTATGCTCCTGCTCCTATATTAACAGAACCTGCTACATAAGAAATGCCAAAAGGCATTGCTAATTGAATCTGAAAATTATTTAAAGTCGATGTTTTTGCTGTAATCGTGTATGTTCCATTAGAAGCACCTTGACAAACTTCTACATCATTACAAGACTGATCAACACGGTAGCCGGAGGTATTTAACTGTCCGTAACTGTTCATTACTCTGAGCAGTAATAGGACAAGAACTAAGGTTGTAAATTTCATATTATATTTAGTATTTAAAATGGGGTAAATATTCATCTCTAAATATCAATTAGAACAATGCTTTTTCTATTGATTATAGAGATATTTGTCTTAGAATCATTAATTTTTAGTATCTATCTTATTCATTTGTTATCAGCTGCTTATTTATATTAATTTTAACACATCCACCTAGTAAAGCATTAAATTTTAACACAATTCACACAACCAACAAAATCATAAACATCTAACTATCAGCAAAATACAGGGCTAAGATTTATATTTTTTCATTCTTTGGTAACAAAAAAACATACAAAACTAACATTCTTTCTCTTAGTAAAAAACAAAAAATGATAGAATAATTGTTAAATTTCTGTACACCACAAAAACACCCCACAAATGTCGTTTGAAAAACTACTAAATTGATGAAACCTTCGATGATATCTAATGTCTAGAGATATTTAACCTAGACTTGGCTAATCATTAATTTTATATTCCATTATAGGAAGTTTTTTTTACCTTCTTACTCCTAAAAGTTAGCCCCTTGTTCTAATGCAATTAAATTGATTATATGATTTAACTCTAGCCAATAAAAAAAGTATCCCTGCAACACAACTGGTCACAGGGATACTTTTTAGCAGATAACGTAGCTATTCCTATTGGCTACTTTTTTTATACAACTCTTTTTCTTCTACTACTTCTATTTTGGTACCGTCCTCTAAAGTCTTAGAAATCGCATCGTAGGGAGCTTTTACCAAAACTTCGCCTTCCTTTAAACCAGATTTAATTTCTATAAAGTTGTCGTTTTGAATACCAGTAGTTACTTGACGCATGGTAACCGAATCTCCCGTTTGAACAAAGACGTACTCTTTAATTTTCTCTTCCTCTTTTGGGGTTGAATTAGGAAGTACAGTTTCTTCCTCTTCTTCTCTAGCTGTTACAGCAGCAACAGGAACCGATAGAATATTAGTTGCTGTGTTTGTTTTTATTTCTGCTGATGCCGACAAACCTGCTCTAAATGGCGAGCGATCTGATTGTGTATCCAAATCCTTATAAGAATCTTCTAACATCAAAATACGCACTTCAAAATTAGTTACCTGATCAGATGTTAGTTGAGCTGTAGAAGTCAATGCATTTAACCCCGTAGCAGTATTGGCTATTTGTGTGACCACCCCCAAAAATTTGCGATCAGGATAAGCATCCAATTCAACATCAGCACTATCACCAATTGCTGTATTTAGGATGTCCCGTTCATTGACATCTACACGTACTTCTACTGTTTTTAAGTTTGCAATTTTAAGAATAGGAGTTCCTGCCATTTGAGCAGTTCCAACTACTTGCTCCCCTTGCTTTTTGTACAATGTAGATACGACACCATTGATTGGCGCATAAATTCTAGTTTGTGACAAATTTTTCTTTTGCTCTTTTACCGTAGCTTCTGCGCTTTTAACGGAGAATTCCGCAGCCAAAATATTTTGCACGGCTGCTTCTATATTCGCTTTTGAGGTATTGAATGTTGCTTCTGCGGCTTCAAATTCTGCTTTAGAAATAACCCCTTCTTGGTACAACTGTTTATTGCGTTCATAAATAATCCGAGTATTCTCAAATTGCGCTTCTAACTGTTTCTTTTGAGCTTTTGCTGCTTCCAATTGAGCTTTAGAACCATCAGTAGCAGCCTCAGCTCGTTCGACAATAGAAACCAGTGCTTCTGGGTCTACTTTTGCCAGCAATTGCCCTTTTTTCACCAAATCCCCTTCTTCTACATATAATTCAATGATTGTTCCAGAGACATTGGATGTTATTTCTAACTCTGTAGCAGGAAAAAGCTTACCGCTAGAATAAACAGTTTCTACAATTGTCCGCTTTTGAGCGGCTTCGACAGCTACTTTTTCTACTTCATCTTTTGAATTTTTCATTCTATAATAAGTAGCGGCTGCAACTATAACAATTAGTATTAATAAAATATACCAGCCTTTCTTGCTCTTTCTTTTTGTTGTCATTGCTTTATAAACTTGCGACCTCACGAAGTACCACGTAGTAGCAACACAGCCAACTAAGCAATTTTACAAAGCAAGCTAATGCGGTTTTCCCACGAAGTAATAATAAAAGGTGTCCCTTATAATAACTCACCTTAGAATTGGCAAACTATTATTTTAAATGTGGTTTATTTAATTTAGTAGTTCGTTGATTTTTTACTTTTTCACCAAAAAAGATAAAAAATCACATTTATATTAGTTTGATAATCAAAATTATAACACAAAACACAACAAATACACAACTTATTGATTATCAAACTAATAAAGTTTAGCTTCGCTGCTACTGCGTGGTTTCAACGAACTATTGTTTAATTGTAATTGCTCGACCTCTATAGTAATCTAAAATCTTCAACTTAAAGAGGTAATCATATTTGGCTTGCAGCACACTAGATTCTGAAGCAATCAATGTATTTTGAACACTTGTCAACTCAAAAGAGTTCACAACTCCCAACTCATATCGTTTGCGCGTATTTTCTACTGACAAACGGGTAGCTGTAACACTCTTTCTTGATACAGCCAATCGTTTTTTTGCTGCCCTAACATCTGTTAGCGCACGTTCTATATTAGATTTTAGAGTTGCTTCTAATTGTGTGGTTGCCAATTCTGCAATTTTAATTCCTAATTCTGCTCTTTGAATGCCGATTCTAGTTCTTAGTCCTTGAAAAATAGGTATAGAGATATTGATTCCTGCATTCGCTGAGGCCGTTATTCCCAATTGAACAAAATAAGGTATACTCTCTTTTGTTACTGGATTTTTGTATGCTGTAGAGTAATTGCTGCCAAAACCTGCATAGTAAGATACGGTTGGCCACAAAGCGCCTTTGGCAATACTCACATTAAGCAGAGCACTTTTTTCTCTCAATTTAGAAGCCAAAATATTAGGTTGACTGTTAATGGCATCTTCGTAAACCTCTTCCAAGGTAGCTTCTTCCAAGGTTTCATCCACATCCAAATCACCAACTATTTCTATCGCAATATTTTTTGCAACATCTACGTTCATCAATACTTTCAAATTGACATACGCCAAATCTATATTATTCTGGGCAATAACAATATTTTCTTCGTCTCTTGCCATCTGTGCCTCCAAATCATATTTGCTATTTTCGGCCAAAACACCACCTTCTATTAATTTGATGGTTTGCTCATATTGGGCTTTGGTTACTTTGGCTTGCTCTTCAAAAACACCTTTGCTTTCTTCCGCTAGCAGAATTGCCAAATAAGATTGAGCAACCGATAAGGCCACATCATTTTTGGCTTGTTCTACATCTTTTCCTGCAGCTTCCAAGTCTACCTTACTTTGTTTGATGGTATTTCTAATTTGAAGTCCTTGGAAAATTACTCCATTTATATTAAGGGATAAGCCCGAGTTGAAGTTGGGTATTGTAATCAACTCATTATTGGTCGGGTTGACCGTATTTCCTATATTAACACCGTTTCGATATCCTGCACTAATATTGGGAGCTTGTGCCCAAACTGCTTGTTTTTTTGTCAATTGTGCTTGACTTTGATTTAAAGTTGCTTGTTGAACTTGCAAACTATTTTGAATGGCATAGTTGATACATTTTTCCAATGACCATTTGTCATTGTCTTGAGCATTTACCTGAACCGTTGCCAATAAAAAAAATAGAAAAAGAATTTGCCTACGCATAAATGATATAAAATTGATTGAAAGCAATGCACCTAATTATAGTTCATAATTTTGTTCCATTACTAAGATTATAATATGTATATTCTGTCCTTGACAGACTATCAAATAACTTTCCAAAGTAGCTCTATGATACGTTAAAACCAAAGGGCATCCGTGGTTTTATATTATTATTTCTTCATGCGTTCTTTTTCTCTTTGCCAACCTTACTTCAATTTTTTTGCATGACGCGAATCAATAAATTAAAACAACTTACATGAATCTAAAATATTTAGTTCAAAAATACCGTATATTTAACGTTCTAATAGGTAATTACCAAGAACAGGTAAAAGCCATTTTGACGATGATTTGTTTTGTTAAGTAGGTGGTCAGAAAAAATAATAGCAAAAAATGGGATTATTTTTTTGCTAATCCAAGAAGAAAAAGGAAGGCTTAGCGAGCTAAGGCAAGTTTTTCTGATAAAGAGTAGCGCAAAAAGAAGGCTGTTTTACTTGTTATTTTTTTTGAACGATTACTTAAAATTATTTAGAAACATACAACGATAAATAGACTCATTTTTTAAGAAAGAACCAAGATACAATGTTTTCTGTTTTCTCGCACGAATATTATATGAAAGAAGCGTTAAAAGAAGCCGAAAAGGCCGCAAGTCTCGACGAAATTCCTGTTGGGGCTGTTGTCGTTTGTAATCAACAGATTATTGCTCGTGCACACAATTGGACAGAACACTTAATAGATGTGACAGCACATGCAGAGATATTAGCAATTTCTGCTGCTAGTAAATACCTAGGCAATAAGTACCTCCAGCAATGTCGCTTGTATGTAACCTTAGAACCTTGTGTCATGTGTACAGGTGCTTTGGCATGGACTCAATTAGGCGAGCTTATCATTGGTGCCAGCGATAGCAAAAGGGGCTATCGAAGACTAGCTCCCCAAGCATTGCATCCAAAAACAAAAGTATCTACTGGTATCTTAGCAGAAGAATGCGCTACTATTATAACCAACTTTTTTCGAAAAAAGCGATTGTAAATAATAAAAAATGCTGAACATTCTAGTCAAATATTCAGCATCTTTAATTTCTATGTATTGTATGGCAAACGAGACTATCGCTTTTGTTTTTTAAGAAAAATCTGCACACCGGGTCTAGGAGCTTGATGGCGGTATACTTTATTATATTTTAATAACTTTCGAAGTTTTATACCGTATAACTGAGCTATATCATACATACTTTGTCCTTTATTTACAATATGTATATTACTAGATTTTTTGGTATCTGAATGTTGATAACAATTGCGTTTTTTATCTAAGAATATATATTGTCCAACCTTTAGTTCTCTGCCTTTTAATTCATTGTAACAATACAGTTTTTTAGCATTTTTTCGATAACGATCCGCAATGCTTTGCAAATCATCACCAGGTTGAACATAAACGGCATCAATATCATTTACACGGAATTGATACAATGTCAACACCATATCGACACTATCTAGTACGGAGCTGAATGGGTCTGGAATACGTGTGGTCGTTGTGGTCGTATCTTCTGCATTCAAATCAACTTCTGGTCCTGTTTTTGGGAAAATATTCGCCAATTCATCCTCCGTCAGTGCTAGCACCTCTACCGTCAAATAATCTAGTTTGTACAACTCCAATCGCTCTATGATAGCAATCAAGTTTTTAGAATATGTTTTTGAGGTAGCATAGCCTGATTTTTGCAAACCTTTTGCCCATCCTTTATAATCGTGTTTTTCTAATTCAAACAAAACACCATATCGAAAAGCTTTCTTGGGGTTTAACAAAAACTCGCTGTGTGCAATATAAGACTCTTCGGCACTTTCGTAAACTCGAAAACAAGATTTCACAACTTCGTCATCCCACACATAATGTGTGGCACCTTGCCAAACTTCGCCCCCACATTTGATTCCAAAATGATTGTTGGCCACATTGGCTAGTTCACTCTCTCCAACACCCGACTCTAAGATACCTTGTGCCATTTTAATACTGGCAGGAATTCCAGTTCGGTCCATTTCTGCTACTGCAATATGTTTGTATTTTTCAACATAAAAACGTGCTTTGACATCATCTATAAAAAAATCTTCTGAGCACGGTTTTGCTAATAATTGAGTTATTTGTAGGCAAAAAATTCCTATCCAAATCAATAAAATACGCTGCATGTTCTTATCTTTTTAGAGGTTAAATACGCTATATCCTAAGGTCTATTCCTGCAAAACTAAAGAATAAAATCCAATTGCGACAATCGTTGCTAAACCAATTATCACGCCTATTAATAAAAATGTCTCTAAAATCGTATAAATATCTGCCACCCACCCTAGAATAGGAGCTGATATAGCATACAGTACTCGAACGCTAAATCCTCGAATAGACAACACGGTTGCTCGCATATCAGGAGGAGCATGTTGATTGATTAAATTTAAAAAAGTAGGCGTAGCCAAACCTCTCAAAGCATACATAACAAACATAGCCAACAATCCCAACCATAAAAAAGCACCTCCATATCCTCCCAACACACTATATCCGATCGCAAAGCCAAATAGAATGACAAATATTAATTGTTTGGAAGATAGCAACTTACTACCATGATGTGCATTTAAAGCAAACAAAGCAACCGTCATATTCAAGGCAGCCCACAAGTAACCAATGTTATTTTCTTCTATTTTTTTATAATCAAAATAAGGTTGTGCAAACCAAGCTAATAACAAGGAGGCTAAGCCAAAAATAGAGGCTAAAAAAATAAAAAATCGCAATTGTTTATTTTTCAGAAAAGTATAGTGCAAAATATAGCGCATTTGTTCCCAATTACCTCGATCATGCTCTTTGTGTATCGGAGGTTCTACCAAAGAAAAAGCGGTTATTACTCCTAAAAAACTAATCCCTACCTGAACATACATCGGATAACGTAATCCATACGTATATGCCAGCCAACCTCCAATAATAGCGGCTACTGCTTCTGAAAATGTTCCAATAGCGTACGTTCGTCCCTCCCATTTGAGATAATCTCCTTTTCGATTCAAAACATGCAAAGAGTCATATAACAAGGCAGAATCTGTTCCTGATATAAAACTAGCTCCTAAGCCTCCAATAATTGCCCCCAAACCTAAACTCCAAAAATCGTACGACAAGCTATATGCAGTAAATTGAGCCGTCATAAATAATGTTCCTAATATAATAGAATTCTTGCGTCCTAGTCGATCTGAAAAGTACCCTGAAGGAATTTCAAAGAAGGCAACAGAGATCGAATAAATGGCATTGACAAGCATTACATCTCGCAAACTCAAACCATTGGACTGTAAGAATAATACCACAATTGGCATATAAACCATAAACCACTTGGACATTTTAATTACATACAATTTCCATATATTCCCTGCAATATTCATCTTTATTGAATTCTTGTCACCAAATCATCTTTTAATGCATATACCTGATCGCTTTCTGGACAAATTGCTTGCCCCTTCTCATTAAAATTCAAACGATGTCCATATTCGCTCACCCATCCAATCTGTTTCGAAGGATTCCCCACCACCAAAGCATAAGGAAGGACGTCCTTTGTGACTACAGTTCCCGCACCTATCAAAGCATAAGCCCCGATTGTATTGCCACAGACAATGGTCGCATTAGCTCCAATAGAGGCTCCTTTTTGTACAACAGTAGGGCTATATTGACCTCTGCGCACTACAGCCGATCTAGGATTAATAACATTAGTAAAAACCATAGATGGTCCTAAAAATACATCATCTTCGCAAGTCACGCCAGTATAAATAGAGACATTATTTTGAACTTTTACATTGTTGCCCAACTGAACTTTGGGAGATACAACTACATTTTGCCCAATATTACAAGATTCTCCAATAACGCTATTGGGCATGATATGGCTAAAGTGCCAAATTTTAGTTCCAGCACCAATGATACATCCTTCATCTATAACCGCAGTTTCGTGTGCGTAATAACTCATCTGTCTTATTTTTTAGTTATCCACTATTCAGTTTTTTTTGCCATCAAACGCAGTACAAAAAGAAATACAGTTCACTTCGTGAGTGCTTTGTTTTTAGCTAGCTGAACGGTTACTTATTATTGCTTTTAAGCTTGTAAATATTTTCAATAATCTCTACAACTTTCAATCCTTCTAAAGCATTCGTTGTAATTGGTTTCTTTTCTTTGATGACATCAATCACATTCTGGATCACATAACCGTGATTAGCCGCAGAACCTTTGTAAGCCCCATAATCATTGGCAGGATTAGATGCTGCTAAAGTGGGCATGGTATAATCTTTAATATGGCAGTACTCGACCTCATTCATATACTGCCCTCCAATTTTTAAAGAACCTTCACTCCCTATGATTGTTAGGCTGCTCTCTAAATTTTTGTCATATATCGCTGTAGAATAGTTAATACAGCCCATCCCGCCTTTTACAAAGTCAAACTGAACCACTCCAGAGTCTTCAAACTCAGTAGAGTGCTGATGGGAAAAGTTATGAAACATAGCCTGTATATTTTTGATATCGCCAAATAGCCAATACAGGATATCTACAAAATGCGAAAATTGCGTAAACAAGGGTCCTCCATCCGATTCTAACCGACCTTTCCAAGTATGTTGCTGACCATTTTTATAATAATAACGATCATCTCTATTCCAGTAACAATTTATTTGTACCATAAAAATTTGCCCCAATCTCTGCTGATCAATCATCTCTTTGACCCAAATAGACGGAGGCGAATAACGATTTTGCATAACACAAAAAACATGGCGATTGACTTGCAGCGATTTAAAAATCACAGCTTCACAAGCTTCCTTGCTGAGTCCCATTGGTTTTTCGCAAACAACATGCTTGTGAGCTCCCAAAGCCAGAATTGCTTGCTCTGCATGCACTCCATTTGGCGTACAAATACAAACTACATCAATCTCTAAATCAGCAGCCAACAAAGCCTCTATGGAATTATAAAAGGGAACATCAAAGTCTTCTATGTTTAAGAATTTTGGATGTTCTATATCACAAAGTGCGACTAAGTTTGCCTCTTGATTTTTTTCAATCATAGCTGCATGCCGTTTGCCAATATGTCCAGCACCAACAATTGCAAATTGTACTTTTTTTGTTTGTACTTCCATGTACCAATCAATTATTTCTCAACAAAACTATTTAAAAATCAATTATTCATAACCTACTAAAAACACAGATTAAGAAACTACCAAGTAGAGGTGTGCCTGAAGTTGCCAAGTATAAGACTATAATCTATGTCCTAACGTTGTAATTCGATTCCTTATCTACTAATTTTTTAGTAAAAACAGAGAAAGCGATACCATTTCTTAATATCATACCAGCTCACGAGGCTATCAATATCCTTTTAGCAACCTACAGGGTACTAAATTTAGCAAATCAATTGGGCTTAAAGATAGAAAAAGCTGTGATGTAAACGGAGACACCACAGCTTTAATTCTTTTATTTTCTAGACGAAGACTTATTCCCGAAGAATAAGCACACGATGTGTTTGACTCTGTTTTGGATTTAACAACCGTAAGAAATAAACTCCTGTAGGCAAGTCTTCCACTTGAATTTTCCAATTTGTCTGAGTAGATAATGGCAATTCTTGTGTATGGACTATTCGACCATTCAAATCGTAAAGTTGCACTTCTGTTTTTTCCTGAAGAGGCTCAGATAACTGCAATAAAAATGTTCCAGAGTTTGGATTCGGTATAATGTCCAAATCAATTCCATTGAGCGAGGAAGCTATTGTATTAATGGCAACAGTACAAACACTATCTGGGACATCAACTGGAACTCTCAAAGTATCGGTATCAGAGCCACAAGCATCGGTCACTGTCAAGCGAATAATATAACAACCTGAATCTGTATATGTATGAAATGGATTTGGAATTTGATAGGTTGTTCCATCTCCCATTTCCCAGAAATAGTCTACTGCTTGATTGGTTCCTGTTGACATATTATTCATCAATACGGTGCGACCACTCTTAGTAACAGAAAAGGCTGCTTTAGGTGCTGTATCTATTGTCACCGATACAAAATCTGTCCCTGCACAGCCCAGTGGATGAGTTACTGTAACAGCATAAATTCCTGCGGTATTGACAATGATTGTCTGTGATATTTCCCCCGTATTCCATAAATACGTCATTCCTTGCCCACCATATCCTGCATCTAATGTATCTGTATAACAAGCAGATACAAAGTTACCTAAATTAGGTGCTGGAGGGCTTATGATCTGCGATATATAGGCTGTATCTACCAACATACATCCTTCACCTGTAGTTACAGTCACAGCATATATTCCAGTACTTGGAATTGTAATAACATCCGTCGTATCTCCTGTATTCCAAGAGAAAGAAGCATTGTTCAGACTGTAGTTGGTACTTAACTGAAAATCACAGGCTGCATTTCCTAAAGGCAATCCTACGGGCATGGGTTGTGTGATTATTACAGTATCTATTACGGTACACAGCGCCCCATCTGTTATCGTCAACGTATAAGTTCCAGCATTGTTAAATGTAGTAACACCTGAGGTTAAACCATTACTCCAATTATAAGAAACTATATTCGGATGGCTGGCATCTATGGTCACAGAATCACAAGTGTAAATTGAATCAGGTATATCTACTGGCATACTAACATTAACCGTAAATGTATCTCCAACAGAATGGCAATCAGGATAAGCATAACTAAAGTGCCAATCAAAGAAATAACTATAGTCGCTGAAAATTGTTCCCGTCAACGTAGCAATATTAGCACTAGAAGAAGGGGCTGTGATTGGGCTGCGATCAACTAGGAATAAGCTATTGATACTAGAAAAACTTAGTTGGTAATTCTCCCCTGGTGGAATTAAAAAATTCAAAGGAAGAAATACTTTTTCTTTAGCTTTTGTAACAGTATAACTAACCGTATTAATTGTATTTCCAGAGGAGTCCATTAGGACAACATTAGCAACAGCTGGCGCTGTTTCTACATAAATCGCAACAGAATCTAGAACTGCATATTCATGAACATCAAAGCGATTGGCAATAATAAAATTCAAATACGCACTTGACTCGTTAGGGTTATCATAGGCTTGTTTTCCTATTCGAGTAGTTGCCTTTGGAGCTACATCTATCCAAAAATCGGTTGTATCTCCTACATAAACATTATAAGGTGCTGTTAGGTAAGAAACAGTGTTCAAATCACTAGAGTCATACCAAACTACAATACCATCTGAAGTAGGTACTGAAAGTGCTATATCTTGTGGTGCACATATATCTAAATCACTAACTACTGACGCATTCGGAGTTGATAAAAACTGTACGTAAATATCTTTTACCGACGAACAGACACCATCATTGGTTACCGTTACCCGATAATATCCTGAAGAATTAACGGCTAACGTATCACTAGAACTTCCTCCACTCCAAGCATAAGTATAGGCTGGGTTATTGTTCTGTATAGGATCTAAAGTAATACTTCCCAATGTACATGTTGCCGTATCTGCTGTCAGTGTAATGGAAGGAGATGGAGGAACAGTTATATTAATCGGTAAACGATTCGTTGCACAAGATGGCGTCGAAATTTTCCAATTAAAGAAATATACATATTGAGAAGCCAAGGGAACAGAACCAGTGAAGGTAATTTCCGAAGCGTTTGCATTGAGTTGCGCTAAATTGGTGTAAGGAGAAAGGAATAAAATCCTTCCTGCCGATTTGTTGCTTAATTCTATAGAATAACTTCCATTTTCTAGCAAGGTATCTATTTGAACCACATTCTCTCCTGCATTCGTCAAGCTGAGTTGTTGAGTATAATATGGGAATCCTGTTTTGTAAATTGTCAATGTTGCTGTAGTTACCGTATCAACATAAATAGCAACAGAATTCAATAATATAGGGGAATTAACTGTAAAGGTCATTCCTCTAGTAGGATAAACACTTAATTGAGGTGTTCCCCATACATTAAGGTTCGAATTAGGGTTGTATTGTTCTCCTAAAGGTTCTGATTTTGGAATAAATCCAATCCCTTCTACCCATAAAGTAGTCGTGTCTTGCAGATTAACAACTACAGAATCGCCCAAAGCAAATGGAGTAGCACTTGTTTCTGAGTTGTACCAAGCATAATAGGCTGCATTACCAGTAGCATAGAAGGTCATATTCCCTTGACAAACAGTGGTATCATTCGGAGGAATAATCAAACTCGGTGGCTCGACAATAAATACATTCATACTATCTTCATCAGTACAAATGCCAATTGAGCCTTCTAAAGTAATTGTAGTGGTGCTATCCAAAATAATCGAGGAGGTTGTTTCTCCTGTACTCCATTGATACGATTGTAATCCTAAAGAACTTGCATCTAAAACTAACGTATCACCACAAATAATACTATCTGTTGGAAAATCAATATTCGGTGTTGGCAATACTTCTACAACACTTGGTATACGATCTGTTGGGCAACTAAGTCCTTGAACATTCCAGTTGTAAAAATATTGATAGACAGAAGAGAATGGAATACCTGATTTTATGGTTAAAAAATCTCCATTGATAGGAAAGCCTGTGTATGGAAATTCTGATAAAATAGGAATCGTGTTATAATCTGTTAACATCAATTTGTAATCGACTCCTACTGGAATTGTAAAACCAAGTGAAATTATATTCTTGCCTAAATCGGTCAATACAATAGGTTGAGTATAAAGAACTACATTATTGGCATCCCACAACTCAATAGTTCCAATAAAGGAAGTTTGATTAATGTACATTGTCACCTCTTTAAGTAAAAGGTCTTCTTGAACATCAAACACCAACCCTCGAATTTGATTCGGAAAGAAGTATGCTGTTTGGTTCGACACAAATGTATCAACCAATCCCTCTGTGTATACTTTGTTAGCAAAGTTTTGTCCTGTACACCATATTGTATCTGAAACTTGTGCATCATACATAAATAAGCTTCCATTTCCTAAATAATTTCCTCCTACAGGTTCTGTATACCATTTTACGAAATCTGCTCCTGTTGCCAATCTAGGTATTTCACCAACACAAGTTGATGTATCAGAGGAAATAAGGTTAACAGTTGGTTCTGGTGCAAGAAATACATTAATAGTATCCTTATTAGAACAGGTGCCTATGGTGGAAGTTACACTATATATTCCTTCCTGTGTAACTAAAATAGAGCTTGTATTTATCCCTCCCAAACTCCAATTATAAGTAGCATTTGGAAAAAAGACATCCAATACAATAGAATCATTACAAACCACTGTATCTTCTTGTAGATTAATCAATGGGGTAGGCAACATATTTAGTAATACAGAATCAACTTCCGAGGCACAAACTTCATTCATCAAGGTTACTTTCCACTCCCAAAAAGCAGGATAGACGGTTGGGTCTGTAGCATTTTTTAATTTAACAAAACCATAATCATGATCATTTGCCCAATCACTATATGGAAATAAAGTTAACACTCCACCACCTGAGACATTTCTTAAATACAATGTATAATCTACTCCTACTGGTATATTAAAATCTAAAAACACCTCATAAACACCTGCTGACAAATAAGAAATATTTTTAGCGGCAATGAGTGTTCCTGTAGCATCTTCCAATTCTATTGTTGCTGAAAATGGTCCATTGTCAATATTTATATGAACACTATTCAAGTCAATAGGTTCTAATACATCAAAAATAATCCCTCGCCCACTAACAGTAGGGTAACTACTTCCCCCCTGTGTAAAAGTTCGCCCTATTGTATCAAAGTAACTAGCTTGATAAAACAAAGTTGTAGTATCTTGTAAATTATAGCTTAAAGTATTTCCATACCCTAATGTTTCCCCTGTTACTGCAGTCCATTTTGTTACACCTACATTAGTTGTTGTATTTAATGTATATAATCCGCCACATAATGTTGTGTCATTTGGAGATTGCAAGAAGGTTGGGCGTTCATTTATTACGACATTCAAACTATCTACAATTGAGCAACTTCCTCCAAAACTAACTGTTACTTGATACAAGTTGGACGTTATAGCTTGGATTGTAGGTGTTGTATCTGCTGTATTCCAAATATATTGGTATCCTGCACCTGCATTGGTCGCGTCTAATGTAATACCACCACCACATAAAATTGTATCTGGACCTAATTCTATAGTTGGAGTCGGTAACATATTTAAAACAACAGAATCTACCAAAGAGTTACAACCGTCCAGTTTAGTAATTTTCCATTCCCAAAAAATAGGATAGACCGTTGGATCTGTGGAATTGGTCAATTCTATAAAGCCATAATTATGATCAGATGCCCAATTATTATATGGAAATAATGAATATACCCCCCCTCCACTTATATTTCGCATATACAATCTGTAATTTGTACCAATTGGAATATCAAAATCTAAAAATACTTCATACCTTCCTGCTGTATTGTAACTAATACTTTTGCTGCTTATTACAGTCCCTGTATTATCCTCTAACTCTATATCTGCTGTGAAAGGTCCATTATTAATGTCTATCATTACACTATTCAGGCGAATTGATTCATTGACATTAAAAATAATTGCTCGACTAACACTAGGATAACTACTCCCCCCTTGAGCAAAGGTTCGACCTATTGTATCTACATATACCGCTTGGTAATAAAGTGTCGTCGTATCTAGTAATTCATAAGTTAATGTATCTTCCAAAGCGATTGTATTTCCTAATTTATCTATCCAACGAATCTCTCCTACATTTGAGTTAGCAACCAAACTATATATTTTTCTACATAAAGACATCATGTTAGTTGGTCCTTGCAAAATCGTTGGTTGAGAGTTCACAAGCAGTGATATACTATCTTCTACAGAACAATTACCACCTACACTAACTGTAACTTTATAAATTCCAGTAGTAGATGCCTGAATATTTGGTGTAATAGCTGACGTATTCCATTGATATGTATAACCTCCTCCAACATTAGTAGCATCTAGCGTCAATGTGTCTTCACACAATGTTGTATCAGATCCTAAATTGACTACAGGAGTAGGTAAAGCATTTAGAGTGAAAGTATCTATATTAGAATTACAACCGTCCAGTTTAGTAACTTTCCATTCCCAAAAAATAGGATAGACCGTTGGATCTGTAGAGTTGGTCAATTCTATAAAGCCATAATTATGATCAGATGCCCAATTATTATATGGAAATAATGAATATACCCCTCCTCCACTTATATTTCGCATATACAATCTGTAATTTGTACCGATTGGAATATCAAAACCTAAAAACACCTCATACCTTCCTGCTGTATTATAACTAATACTTTTGCTGCTTATTACAGTCCCTGTATTATCCTCTAACTCTATATCTGCTGTGAAAGGTCCATTATTAATGTCTATCATTACACTATTTAGACGAATTAATTCATTGACATTAAAAATAATTGCTCGACTAACACTAGGATAACTACTTCCCCCTTGAGCAAAGGTTCGACCTATTGTATCTATATATACCGCTTGGTAATAAAGTGTCGTTGTATCCATTACTTCATAAGACAATGTATCTCCTATCCCAACTATTCTACCTAATAAATCTGTCCAAGTCACTAGACCAACATTCGTAGTAGTAGCTATAGTGCGAACACCTTTACAAATACTCGTATCTGCTATACTTTGCACAATAGGTTTTGTATTTATAACAATACCAATACTATCTGATACTAGACAACTTCCTCCTGAAGATATTGTAACAGCATACACTCCCGTAGAGTCAGTCGTAAGAGAAGAAGTCATATTACCTGTATTCCATAAATAAGTAAACCCTGTACCTATATTAGTTGCATCTATAGTGATATTTCCACCACATAAAGTCGTATCCTCTCCAAGATTTACGATTGGAGTCGGTAGCATATTTAAAATAACAGAATCTACCAAAGAGTTACAACCGTCCAGCTTAGTAACTTTCCATTCCCAAAAAATAGGATAGACCGTTGGATCTGTAGAGTTGGTCAATTCTATAAAGCCATAATTATGATCAGATGCCCAATTATTATATGGAAATAATGAATGTACCCCTCCTCCACTTATATTTCGCATATACAATCTGTAATTTGTACCGATTGGAATATCAAAACCTAAAAACACCTCATACCTTCCTGCTGTATTGTAACTAATACTTTTGCTGCTTATTACAGTCCCTGTATTATCCTCTAACTCTATATCTGCTGTGAAAGGTCCATTATTAATGTCTATCATTACACTATTTAGACGAATTGATTCATTGACATTAAAAATAATTGCTCGACTAACACTAGGATAACTACTTCCCCCTTGAGCAAAGGTTCGACCTACTGTATCTATATATACCGCTTGGTAATAAAGTGTCGTTGTATCTAGGAGTTCATATATAAGATTATCCCCTAGACTAATAATACTTCCTAGACTTCCAATCCAGCTAATACTACCTGCATCTGCACTTGCTGCTAAGTTAATTAGACCACCACACAAAGTTGTATCATTAGGCTGCGTTATAAAATTAGGTGGTGCAACCAAAATCACCTCAATACTATCACGAGTAGTTCCCGACACATCTGTTACATCTACCCAATACGTTCCAGAGGCAGTAGCCATTAAATTTTGCGTGGTTGCTCCTGTGTTCCACAAAAATGTAGCACCTGTATTTCCAGCATCTAACATCAAGCTATTGCCACAAACCGTTGTGTCTGGTCCTAAATTAACAATGGGTTGTGCCTGAATTAGGCAGGAACAGAAAAGAAAAAATACTAAATAGAACCAAGTAGCCGTCTTCATATACTTTTGTTTAGTAGCTGAGTTTGCTATAAAATCTATATCAGACGCCCTGTCCTATTTCCACAACAACATACTTGGGAGAGTGGTACTTTATTAATAGAATTTCTTTATAGCCTAAATCAACTATTGTTCACTGATGGGAATTCCTTTTGTTAGTTAACAATATATTGTTTATAATTTGCTAGTTACGAAGACACACAAATGGTTTTGTCCCATGGTTCCTCATATTGTTTTAGCAAATAGTTACTCTTTAGAAGAGCATACACAATTCAAGCTCTTTACCTAGTATATTTATTAGGTAAAGAGCTTAAATCATTCATTCATTGATATAGTAAAGATACTCTATATTAAACAGATTTGCAAAAAGAAAGTTGGTTCTATTGTCCTCTTTTGGTGAGTTTTACAAGCTCCAAACAATAAAGTCTTTGGTTACCTCTGCCGAATACAAGTTTTTCAAATCTATTAATATAGGTTGGTTGGCACTTATAGACTTAAAATAATCAGCATTCAACGCTTTGTATTCATCATGTGCTACAGCAACAATAACGGCTTCGTATTTCTTATTGGGGCTATCTATTAAAGAAAAACCATACTCGTGTTCTACTTCTTCAGAAGAAGCATGTGGATCTACAACATCTACATTTACAGAAAAATCTTTCAGAGCATAAACTACGTCCGCCACTTTAGAATTTCGGATATCAGAAACATTTTCTTTGAACGTCACTCCCATTACTAAAATATTGGCAGTATTCAATGTTTTTCCCTCTTGTAGTAACAATTGTACTAGTTTTGTTGCCACATGATTAGACATATTGTCATTGATACGTCGACCACTTAATATAACCTGAGGATTATAACCTAGTTCCTGTGCTTTAAACGTCAAGTAATAAGGATCTACACCAATGCAGTGTCCACCAACCAAACCTGGATAAAAATTCAAGAAATTCCATTTGGTTCCTGCTGCTTTCAGAACATCCATTGTAGGAATATTCATTTTATCAAAAATAATAGAAAGCTCATTCATGAGAGCAATGTTCAAATCTCTCTGTGTATTTTCAATCACCTTAGCAGCCTCAGCTACTTTGATACTAGCAGCTCGATGCACCCCAGCATCAATGATCAATTCATATACTTTTGCAATTTCTTCCAATGACTCATCATCGCTTCCCGAAACTACTTTCACAATTTTTTCGATGGTTCGTTCCTTATCTCCTGGATTGATACGCTCTGGTGAATAGCCAATTTTGAAATCTGCTCCTAATTTAAGACCAGAGAGTTCTTCTAAGATTGGCAAGCAATCTTCTTCTGTACACCCAGGATAAACAGTTGATTCAAATACAACATAATCTCCTTTCTTAAGCACCTGACCAACGGTATTAGAAGCCCCTAACAGAGGTTTTAGATTTGGTGTTCTAGAAGCATCAATAGGTGTAGGAACAGCTACTACAAAGAAATTAGCAGCTCTTAAATCTTCAATATTTGCTGTAAATTCAATATCACAACCATCAAAAGCAGCCGCATCCAACTCTTTAGAAGGGTCTACCTTCTGTTTCATCATCTCCACACGTTCTGCATTGATATCAAAACCAATAACAGATATTTTTTTAGCAAATGCTAATGCGATTGGTAATCCAACATATCCCAATCCGATAACGGCTATTTTCTTTTCTTTATTTACAAGCTGTTGATACATCTTTGATTATTTTCTCTTGATCTAAAAAACTTTTTTAATAACATTTGGGAGGTTAAAAAGATTTTGATTTTTATCCTATTAAATTCACCTAAGTAAGAAAATCCAAATCTAACTAAAATTAGCAACAAAAGTAAGATTTTATTTTGCAAGACAAGAATTTATAAAAATATTCCTAGTAGAACTTTATTATCTATGAAAAAACTTTCAACTTCGCAAAAACAACCTTGTCTATTTTTATTAATACTCCGTTGATTCGTTCGCTGCTACTGCGTGGTACTTCATGAGTCTTTGTTAATGGTTCCGCTCTGTGGTATTGTATGAGTGCTTCAAAGTTGATTATCAGCTTTTCGCCTTTTCAACCAAGATATGTTTCACTAATAATCAAACCAATACGACTTTTCGACGGAATTATATTTTTATCACAACTTATATCATTTGCCATGAAGATTGCTATTATTGGTGCGACATCCTTCTTAGGAAAAACACTTATCTCTGAACTAAAAGAAGGTCAACACGACTTGCATTTGTTTAGTAGAATCAATTCTTTTGATTGGATGCCAAGTCTTTCTTGGACTTGTTACAATTATCCTTCTATCGCTTTAGACTATCCCCTATTAATGGAATTTGATATAATTTATTATTGTGCAGGAGCAGGAATACAACCCAAACACCAAGACAATAACCAACAAATTTATGAACTCAATGCCTTTGAACCCATTCGACTAGCAACGGCATTAAAAGATAACAACTACAAAGGTAAGTTGATTACGTTTGGCTCCTATTTTGAGATTGGCAATCACTCCGAAGATCGTTCTTATACAGAAAAAGAACTGGTCACCCATACCAACCCCCTACCCAATGCTTATTGTACTGCCAAAAATCTATTAACTCGTTTTGTAGACACCGAGTTGCGAACACCGCACAATTTGCCATTTGTTTTTCAACACTTTGTACTAACCAACATTTATGGAGCAACAGAAAATGACAATCGATTGATTCCTTACATCATTCAAAGTAGCCTAAAAAAAGAACCTCTTAGCTTTACTGCAGGAACACAACAACGCCAATATACGCACATAAGAGATGTTACTTATTTTTTAAACGAGCATATTAATAATAATCAATCAGGTATTTTTAATCTTACAACGAATACCGTTATTAGTGTCCGAGAAATGATTGAAAAAGTCCTTCAAGTAATCGAAGAAGAGTTGGAGATCGTACCGCAAGCAAATTTTGGCACGGTAGATAAAAGAGATATCAGTATGAAATACTTAGCTTTAAATACTTCTCATCTACAAAATTGTTTTAATTTTGACCCTCAAATTAGTCTAGAACAAGGTATTAGAGAATATATTATATTATATACTCGAACAGCATAAATTCATTTTAGCCTCGGCAGAAATTATCTAGTCTACTTACAAACAACTAGTGGACAGATAAACGATATAAAATTATGGAGCAAATCAATACTTTACTAAAAGATGTACAGATTATCAAAAGCCCTGCTTTTTTTGATGAAAGAGGTGGTTTTATCAAGCTTTTTAATCAACAAGCTCCTATTTTAGAGCAGTATGAGATAAAGCAAGTTAACTTTGTGCAAAATAAACAAAAAGGTATTATTAGAGGATTGCATTATCAAACGGGAACATTTGCGGAATCAAAATTTTTTCGAGTCTTGACTGGGAGAATACAATTGGCTTTTGTTGATTTGAGACAAGCTCCTTTTAACCATCAAAAGGCGAGTACATTTATCTTAGACAGTCCTGATATAGGAGTTTTGGTTCCTAGAGGCTTTGCCACAGGTTATCTTACGTTAGAAGAAAACACAGATGTCCTATACTATTCTGACAATGTCTACGAGCCTTCTGCTGAACAAGGGCTTCGTTGGAACGATCCTCTTTTTAAAATACAGTGGCTAACCTTTCAACCCAATTTATCACAAAAAGACAAAGCTTGGGCTAACTTTGCTACTACTATTTAATAATACTTCGTGGCTTTTTTCGTTTTTTACAAAAAACAAAAAGCAGCTTTACATTAGTTTGATAACCGATAAATTGCACACTTGTTACACTTTGCGCTAATGCCTTAATTACTAAAATAATATAAATATTATTTTTTATCTTTTTTGGTAAAAAGTAACGAACTACTAATTTAGACAACAAGCTTTTATTTTTACCATACTCTGCTAATTTTTTAAACTCTAAACGGCTTATTAATATTCGACTATGCTAATTGATATTCTTATTCCGACTTATAATCGTTCGGAAGATTTGATTTATAACTTGACACTTATTCAAGAAGAACTGATCCAGCATCAATTGTTGGATAAAGTCAAAGTTATCATCTCAGATAATTGTTCTCCTGATAATACTCAAGCAGCAACCAAAGAATTTTTGACTCAAAAAAATGCTAACTTTGTAGTAGATTATTATCGTACCGAAGAAAATATTGGATTAGAAAAAAATGCCGTTCATGTTCTGAGCAAAGCCAGTAGTGATTTTGTGATGTTCTTGGGAGACGACGATTATTTAGACAAAGGCTACCTTAATTATTGCGTTGAGAAAATTAATCGTGTTGAGAACCTAGGATGTATCATTACTGGAATTGTACAAATTGACAATAACCTCAAGGTAATTGGTCACCCTAGACCTACTGATTTTGAAGAAGTTGTTGGAGATGCAGGCTATGCGTCGATGCTCAAATATTCACATTTGGGACATCAACTATCTGGCTTATTACTCAAACGCAACAATTTATTAGAAGAGTATTTAGCCACCAAAGAGAACCGAAATATCTATTTGTTTATTTATTTTGTGACCAATCGGATTGAAAAATATACGGTTATTTATGTTCCTAAATTTAAAACTCAAGTTAAAATTTTAAATGCAAAAGATTGGGATTATAACCAACTAGGGCTTTTGGACGAAGTATTCAAATCATATTATCCTTTTATAACCACTCAAGGAGAAGAGAAAGTGAAAAATCTTTTGATTCATTTTTGTCGATTGCACTCCTATCGTTTTGGTATAAAAAAAGGACAACCAAATCGCTTGTATCAACAATATAAAAAGCTATTGAGTATTGTGCCTCCATTAAAGAATTTTGCCCAAGAGTTAAGAACCTTACTTTTGAAAGAATATATCCTTTTGTTTATTAGAAAATAAGTAAGAGGTCAGAAAAAATACGAACAAAAAATGGGATTATTGTTTGCTAATCAAAGAAGAAAAAGAAAGGCTTAGCGAGCTAAAACAAGTTTTTCTGATGAAGCGTAGCGCAAAAAGAAGGCTCTTTTACTTGTTATTTTTTTGAACGATTACTTAACAACCATATCTTAGAACAAACTTTAGTCTATATTAAATATTGACGATTAAAAATAGAACACTTTATGAAAATTACATTAGTAGCGGGAGCTCGACCTAACTTTATGAAAATAGCTCCTATTATTCATGCTATCAAAAAGTCCAATGCAGCGCATAATTCAGGTATTGAATATCGCTTGATTCATACAGGACAACACTATGATCAAAAGTTAAGTCAATATTTCTTTGATGACCTCAACATCCCTCATCCTGACGCCAATTTAGAAGTAGGTTCTGGCAGCCATGCGGTACAAACGGCCAAAATTATGATTGCTTTTGAACAAGAATTATTGGCCAATCCTTGTGATTATTTGTTGGTTGTTGGTGATGTTAACTCTACCTTAGCATGTACGTTGGTTGCTAAGAAAATGGGAATTACAGTTATCCATGTAGAAGCGGGGTTGCGGTCTTATGACTTGAGCATGCCTGAAGAAATTAATCGTATGGCAACAGATGCCATTGCAGATATTTTCTTTACGACAACACCTGAAGCAGGTTATAAACTAACTAAAATGGGTTGCGATACAGATCGCATTTATTTTGTAGGCAATGTTATGATCGACTCTCTTATTAGCAACCTTCAACGATTGCAACAACCTTCGGTTTGGAAGGATTTGAATTTAAAAGGAGGAGATTATTATTTAATGACCTTGCACCGTCCTTCTAATGTAGACGAAGAAAAGAACTTACAGCAACTCATTGCGCTGCTAGGAGAACAAGCTGCTGACAAACCTATTCTTTTTCCAGCACATCCTCGTACACAAAAACAATTGCAAGCAATTGGACTCCCTGACAATGTGCACATGGTAGAACCAATGCGATATTTAGAGTTTATTTACATGGTCAAAAATGCATTTGCTGTATTGACTGATTCTGGAGGGATTCAAGAAGAAACCACCTATTTAGGTGTTCCTTGCTTTACATTGCGAGAAAATACAGAGCGACCAGAAACCATTACAGTAGGCACCAACGAATTGATTGGAACCAATCCTGATCATATTATTAAAGCCTTCAAAATACTAAAATCAGGCAATTGGAAAAAAGGAAAAATTCCTTTGTTGTGGGATGGTCATGCCTCCAATAGAATTGTGGAAGAACTGCTAGGAATGTAACCCAATAAACACTCGTTCCACTAAGTAACGATAAAATTGAGAATTATAACCAATGAAATTAGAGAACCAAGTTATATTAGTAACCTCCAATGAGCCTTGGGGAGACCTTTGGTATTCTAAGCAAAATTATGCTTACGAATTGTCCAAAAACAATACGGTTTATTTTATAAATCCTCCTACCAAGTGGCGTCCTGGAAATTTATTTTCAAATCCAATTACAGAAGGGAGTTACAATGAGAATTTGCATTATATTAATTATGAGAATTTCTTGCCCTTACGCAGCAATTTTTTAAATAAATTAAACAACAAGTGGGTCTCTAAACATTTGAAAAAATATTTTGAGAAAAAAGGCATCACAGATACTATTCTATGGGCTTTTGACCCTCTCAGATTGTTTAATCACAAAGAGTTGGGTTGCAAGTTTGGTATTTATCACTGTGTTGATTTTTATTATTTTCAGTATTTGGGAGAGTACGAATTGTGCCAAAACTCTGATTTGCTTTTTGCGACTTCTCAGCGTTTTTTAGACGATTATGGCGACTACGATGCTCCTAAATATGTTGTTCCTCATGGTATTTCCACCGAAGAATTTGAGACCAAGCAAGAAGAACTAGACAATCTAGATATTGATATTCAAGACTATGCATTGTATGTTGGTGTCATCGACCATCGGATGGATTTCTCTTTATTGGAACGTGCCATTCAAAAATTTCCTGACGTGCCTTTTTTATTTGTAGGTCCTTTGCGGTTGTACCATCGCCCTATCAAAGAAAAAGATCTAGCAGCAGCCAAGCGCATCTTTGAGGAAAAAAAATATGCTAATTTGCATGCTATTGGCTCTAGACACTTTAAGACACTCAAAAATTATATCAAAAAGGCTAAATTCTGTATCTCGTTTATGGATATGGAGTACCATGCCAATACCGTTCATCATCACAAAACATTGGTCTATCTAACACAAGGAAAACCAGTTTTTGGTCCCATTTTTAGCGAGTACAAAGACTTGGGGAATATTATGTATATGGACAATGATCCCAATGGGCAGTTAAATTTGATTGCTAATTTCTTAGAGAATGGTGAGGCTCCTGAATTAGAACAACTTAGGATTGAGCATGCTCGGCAATATACCTTTGAAAATGTTTTGGCTAAGGCGAGCAAGTTGGTGGAGCAACATAGTTCGTAAGTTTACGTATAATGCTATGTCCCCACATCATACCAAATACATCATCATGCAAAAAAAAATCTTTTACACACTTTTATGTTGTATAATTAGTAACTTGTGTGCCGCCCAAAACTATACCTCTTTTGATTTTAACAATGGTCTGTGGGAAGAAGAATATTATCACATGCAACATCAACGTTCTAGGTATAATTACTATATAGATGGGGACACGGTCATCAATAACCTTACTTATCAAAAATTATACAGGATTGGAGAACTTACCTATTCTTACGGAACAACGTATGCTTCATGGCATAGTTTTTCTACCAATATGGGCTTTATCCGAGAAGATAATAACAAAAAAGTGTACCACTTACAGGGTAATATAGAAGAACGTTTATATGATTTTGACATAGCATTAGGGGATACCGTTTCAATTCCTACAATTGCATACTCGTATGATAGTGCTATTGTGGTTGCTGTAGATAGTGTTTTTATTTGCTCTACCATGCGCCAGCGTTATAAATTAGATCCTATTGGAACACAGTTAATGCATGATCTCTATTGGACAGAAGGCATTGGCAGTTCTCATGGTCTTATTCCTAGGTATAGCTGGTTTGAGAGTGGGGTGATACATGTTTGTTACTCAGATAGCACTTGTGCTACTCCTTGCTCAAACTTTCTGTCTACTATGAAAGTAAAAAGTCAACACTCAAAACTAGCTACGGTATATCCCAACCCAAGTTCTGAAAAGAGCATTATTCAGCTTAACAACGAAGCTACTACGACTAAAATTCAAGTGATCAACAATATTGGGCAAGTCATCTTAAATAAAAGGACTAATAACCAAGAAGAACAACTTGATTTGAGTAGTTGGCCGATAGGTCTTTATGTTATTAAATTAGAATACGACCAATATATAGAAACACATTTTTTAATCAAAGAATAAATAGTTTTTGCCAAACAGCGCATTATACCTTTCATGAAAGACATTTTAGTTTCTGTAATCATACCAGCCTACAAAGCAGGGCAATACATCGAAGAGACCATCCAAGGGGTTTTAAATCAAACCCATGATAATTTTGAATTAATTATTGTAGACGATGGTTCGCCTGACAATCAAGCAGAAGTTATTGCACCTATTGCTGCCTCAGACAATCGCATTCAGTATATCAAGCAAAAAAATGGCGGTGTTTCTTCTGCTAGAAATCATGGTTTTAGGCTGTCTAAAGGCGATTTTTTAGCTTTTCTAGATGCAGATGATATTTGGCTGCCGAATAATCTAGAGGTAAAATTGGCTAAATTTGCCACCGACAAAGCATTTGGTTTGGTTCATTCAGATATGGCGATTATGGATGGCAATTCACAATTAACTGGGGAGACCAAAAGCGGGAAAGAAGGATATATTTTGGATGATTTATTGTCGTGGAATGGTACTTGTGTTCCTACTCCAAGTAGTATTTTAGTGCGACGAGAAGTCGTAGAAAAAGTTGGTGGCTTCGACCTAGAATTATCCAATGCTGCCGACCAAGAATTTTTCTTTCGAGTTGCCAAAGATTATAAAATAGGTCGAGTACCTGAGGTCACTTGGTGGTATCGAGTACATGACAACAATATGCATAGCAACATTCCTGTTATGGAAAAAGATGCCTTACTCGCCTATCAAAGAGCCGAAGAAAACAAATTATTTAAATCAAAAGCATTTCGAAATCAGTGTTTTGCCAACATGTATTTAATTATGGGGGCTTCTTGGTGGGGAGATGGCCACAATAAGTCCAAAGGAATGCAATATTTATTAAAAGCCATTACTACCCATCCACCCGCTGTTGGAAAAGTATTTAAAAAGCTGTTTTCTTAAACTATTAAAAGTTTTATTTTTTAACCTTCATTAGCATTCATGGCTGTATCTAAGCAAAAACCGTCTATTCTTATTTGTGCATCGCATAGTTTCAAAGATCCATTGTTTAATGGGTTGATGTATCAATACATCTTAGAACACCAAAAAGCATCTCAATATGCCTATCGGTATCATATTGTAACAGAAGAACAAGCTGCTTATGCCCTTTCCTCTAGAGAACAAGCAAAGCTTCAAGCTCAATTAAAAGAACAAGACTTGTTTTGGCACCCCATGCCCTATCGAGGAGGGAAATTTATTTTATTTAAGAAACTATGGAACTTCATTGGTTTGTTTTTCAAAATATGGGGCATCAAGCGTAGAGAAAAAGCAAAAGTTATTATTGGTTTTTTAGCCATTGCGGGGGGCTATGCTTATATTATTTCTAGAGTATTAAGACTGAAATTGATGGTTTTTTGCTTTGAACCGCATAGCTTATACATGAAAGAATTTGGCATTTGGTCAGGGAGTTCTTTAAAATATAAAATCCTAAACAAAATCGAATACTTACAAGCTACTCGTGCCGATTATGTAACAGGTCCTACGATTCATACCATCGAATTGCTAAAAAAATGGCAATCTAAGGCTAAGTTGTTTAGAGTTCCAATTAGTGTTGACACTCAAAAATTCACCTTTTCAACTCAAGATCGTCAACGTATTCGAGCACAATATAACATCCCTGAGGATCGTTATGTAATGCTTTATTTAGGTAAGTTTAATGGGATTTATTATAATGAAAAAGAAGTTGCTGATTTTTGTAAACGACTCGTCCACTTTGACCCTAGCATTTTTATTTTCACCATCTCGCCAACCCCTTCAGAAGCTGTTGAAAAGGCATATCTAGAAGCAGGTTTGGGCAAGCGTGACTTTTTAGTTTTAAATAAAATTCCTTACGAGGAAATTGAAGGATATATTTCGGCTTGTGATATGGGAATTGTTGCTATTCCGCCTTTGGATTCTCAAAAGTATCGTACCCCCGTCAAAATTGGCAATTACTTGGCTTGTGGGATTCCTTTTTTACTAAATAGAGGGATTGCGGACGATGATATCATGGCAGAAGAAGAAAATGTGGGAGTAGTTTTCGAAAGTTTGGATGCCAAAGATTTTGCCCCTCCTTTAGCGACCTTAAAAAGGTTTATGCAAGAAGACAAGTTGAGCCTTCAAAAACGCTGTAGAGCAGCTGCAATAAAGCACCGAGGCATCCAAAACTCGGTAGAAGTACTTGATAAAATGATTCAAGAAGTGTATCCATAATTATGAAAACGACCAAGTACTTGTAAAGTCATTCAAAACTAGCTACTGTTTATACTTTTTGTAAGAATTAGTAGCCTATTCAGAGTATCAATAGTATAAAATATGGCAAATATATTTGTTACCGGTGGAACAGGCTTTATGGGGTCTCATATTGTTGAATTATTAGTACAACAAGGACACCAGGTTACGGTATTAACATCTAGCTCCAGCATACACCCCAATATCCAACATTTACAAGCTCAAATAAAAATTGTTCGGGGTGATTTTGGCAATTATCAATTGGTTTTGGAACATCTAAAAAACATAGATATCATTGTCCATATTGCTTGGACAACGGTTCCCAAAACAGCTTCCGAAAATCCAATTTATGATGCTCAAACGAATATTATTGGAAGCATACACCTTTTAGAAGCTGCGGTAAAAGCCCAAGTCAAAAAAGTAATTTTTGTATCTACAGGCGGCGCACTCTACGGCGTCCCCCAATATACTCCTATTGACGAGGCACATCCCATTCGTCCAATTTCTGCTTATGGTATTTCAAAGATGGCTTTTGAACGTTATTTGCATTTCTTTTATCAAAATAAAGGTTTAGATTATAACATCTTTAGAATTGCCAACGCTTATGGCACCCGTCAAAATCTAACTAAAAACCAAGGAGTAATAGGCATTTGGTTGCAAAAAATAAAAGAAAATCAGCCTATTGAAATTTGGGGCGATGGTTCCGTAGTCCGTGATTATATTTATGTAACAGATGTAGCTCAAATTATTGCCAAAGGAATTGCATATCAAGGCAAAGACAAAGTATTTAATGTAGGTTCTGGGCTAGGATATTCTTTAAATGAAATTTTGGAAGTTTGCCAAAAAGTAAGCCAAAAAACACCAAGTGTTACTTATTTAGATGGTCGTAGTTTTGATGTTCCTGTTAATATTTTATCTATTCAAAAAGCACAAGAACAACTTGATTGGCAACCTCAAATTTCGATTGAAAAAGGAATTGAAGCTACTTGGGACTGGTTAATTTCTATATAATATGGAAGAACATGAAATTTTAGATCTTAAATCCCCCCAAAAGCACCTGCCTAGTTGGCTCGTTCGTTGGCAGTGGCACTTTATACATGCTGGAATAATTATCGGTTTGCATTTTTTTGTTGCCTTTTGCTTGACCTCTATACTGCCTATCTTTCCTAGAGTTATTGCAGATATGATTAGCTTTCTTTTGTTGATCATCATTATTTTTGGCACCTGTGGTATTAGTATTTATATCTGTAAAAAAGGTTATCGTTGGTCTTGGTTAACAGCATTGATATTAGGTGCTTTTGTTTTTTTTTGTTGTTTTGTCTACACTATGAGTAATCTCGATTATTGGGTGGATATATTCACAAATAAGTTGCAAGATTGGACAACCTTTTCGGATAAAAAATTAAAAAACATATTAGAAATTGTCGTTGTTGGAATTGTATACAGTTTCTGGGCAATTATTAGTTTTGAAATTTTAGTGCTTCTAGGACATGTTATATCTCAATTAACCCACAAAGAAGAAACATAGAGTCTTATGCGCTATACTAGCCAAACCAATTGAGGTGCTCTATTCTCTCCTCCATAAACAATTGCATTCTGTTGATATTGCCTCCCTATCTCTTTCCCTGATTCCAACGATAAATTACAAACAAAATAACTTTTTTCAGCCTCCCAGCTTGAATTATCAGGTACACCATTCGCCTCAAAGAAGATACACTTTGTATCTATTAAAGTCTGCTTTAATTGTTCATTATTTGCTTGATTCATTTCCAAAGAGCACTCTTTAGAATAAGGATTATAGGCAGTGATAATTGCCCAAGTCTTTATACCTTCTCTTTCACAAAACGATAGGAAGAGCTCATTCTCTTTTTTTATCCTAAGTTGGTATATCTCTTCTTGGTTATAAACTTCGTAAGTGGTACTTAAATATGCTTGTTCAAGAAATGTGTTCATGATTATTAATATTTTTTAAGGTTAAACTTAGAAATGGATCCCAGTTGTCAATAATAACAGCTTGCACTTGTCCGTCTTTTTCAAAGACATCGACACCACTCACTTCTTTAGGCAACAACATGATTTTTTGCGCTGCAAATGGTCTTTCAGCTGGCGGAACCCATCCATAATTTCCTTTTGTATACAACTCGTTGTTTTTGTCCCTCAAATGCTTCCCAAAATTCACCCAACAATTTTGGCCTCTAGTTTCGGTTGTCATGGCAGCCCTTGCTAGTGGACTTAACATTCGAATATGAGTTACCCATGCTAAATCTTCTCCAATAGGACCAAAGCTATAACCATAGGTTGCATGACCAAAAATATCATGAACAATTCGAAAAACATCGTTGACTAAAAGTTCATATCCTTTAATGCAAATACCCGTATTCTGAAGCATTGGATTATTAAAATCCAACACATCTTTACCAAAGCCATTCGTTGTTTTGAAAAAATACATATGATAGTTATAAATGTCTTTTACCATTTCCAAACTATTCTCATAAGGTTCTCCTTGTCCATCATACGGCTCAAACTCAATATCCATTTCTCTAATAATAAAATAGAATTGTTGCAAGATTTCTTTTGCTAGTGCTTTATAAGCCACTTTAACAACTTTACTTTGAGGATTATTGACACCGACTTCGTAGGCATCTGCTATTTTCATTCCTACAGAAAAAGTCATTCGTTCTCTATAGACAAAATTGTAATGCGGAATTTTATACGTATTTTTGTAATCTGTTTTTAACTTATTTAACAATGGGTAGGTATCATTTTTTAATGTTTTAATGTGGTAAGCCTTTACCAACTCTTTTAGCTTATTCATTTTTAAATGTATTCTTTTTCATTAAAAATAGATTCCCATTCAGCCACAATTTCTTCTGCCAAAAAACTAGGAAATGGATGAACTCCATTGTCTAAACGAGCAAATCTTAATAAATCTACTCCTAGATTATGTGCATAAAACACAGGGTCTAAATACCTCATCAAAGTTGGCTGATCGACAAAGAAGTTGATAGGGCGCTTTTCACACATAACACCTTTTTTTTCAAAACCATAACCAAACTCATCTTCACCACCCATGTTTGCCAAGTATTTAGCTTTGAATGCTTTAGGATTATACCTATCTGATATGACGTTTTTAATCCCTGTTGCTGTGACAATAGCAAACATTTGTGAAGCTGATGCTTCTACATTTTTTTGATCGTCCGCAGACAATACCTTAAATCCAGCATGAAAAGCTTGCGCTATATGCTCCTGTTTTTGTTCTACAACCGTAATATCTTGAGTATAATTTTTCAAATGGTGGGCAATTCCTCTACCAACTTTTCCATAACCAAAAACCATCATCTTTTTCCCCTTAATGTTCTCTTGTGTCAGCTCCAAAAAGGCTCGAACAAAAGCCTCTCCAGTTCCTAAAACGCCTTCTAAGTGCTTGATTTTACTTTGGTCTACAGAAATGACAGGATAATCAATTTCAGCTGCTTTGTATTTATTCGTTCCTGTTCCTGTGATTTCTACCCCTCCAATACTAGGGCTGGTTTTATCCAATAATTCGGCCGCACAATCCATTGTAATATCAAATGACTGATGTCTTATTTTTTCAATAGGCACCCAATCTCCTCCAGCTTGTACAAATTGATGGACAAGCTCTCTATCTACCTCCATAAAACTAGGAGAGGTTACAACAAGATCAGCCCCTCCCACATATAGCGTTTCAAGTTTTACAATCGTCTCTCTGGTAAAAGGAATATTGTGTAAAATGCGCAGGCCTTTATAAGGCAAATTTTTGGCAACTCTTTTGAGCTGCTTTTGAAGGAAGGGATACTGTCCTTTGTCAAAATACCCTTTTTGCTCGTTGATAAACTGATGTATTGATTCCATTGTCAATTATAATAATTCTAATAATATTTAATAATCTAACCAAGTCACTCTTAGGCATAGTAGTTCCTGTCTTCTCAACAGTACGTTGTTGGAAAATAAGCTACTTTAACCTGTAATATTCAGTAGTTGTTATTGACAAAACCTCATTGACATGCATTAAAACATTATAACATATTCTATACACATCACTGATCTTACGACATAGAATTATACCTTTGAAATTAGGCTATAAAGTCAATTATAAATTGAAATTTTCCTAAATTCAATAACATACTACTGAAAAATAATTACTATTTAATATTATAGATTAAGGCAAGCTGCTATAGATCGCTTACATTTTTAAATTGAAAAAAGTTTCTAATCCCAAAATGTATGCGCCAAAAGGCTTGAAACATAGCAGTAGGAAATATCTATAAATATTAGTTGGGGGGCTGATATTATTTCAATGAAATAATATAATACAAGTGGTTTGGGATTTTTTGTGGCGAGCTTATAATATAAATTAATTGGCTGCCAACATATTTATCATTATTTAATTGTCCTTGTTTGCAATATATAACTAATTATCTCTTAGTGCAAACTATTTTATCAATATAAGTATTGACAAAATAGATATAAACATTACAAATAATTAAAACCCAACAATTAAGCAACAAAAAAACTGTCTATAAGATAATCCCATAGACAGTTTTCCAAAATAAGTAATTATAAGCTTTTGTATTTATTTCCCACAAGCAGCAATAAAGTCTACAAACAAAGGATGTGGTTTTTCTACTGTACTTTTATATTCAGGATGAAATTGTACCCCTACAAACCATTTGTGATCAGGGATTTCAACCACCTCTACCAAATTGGAGTCTGGATTGATTCCTGTTGGAATTAGCCCAGCTTCTTTTATTTTTTCTAAATAGTCGTTGTTAAACTCATAACGATGACGATGGCGTTCTTGAATTGCCTTGCGACCATAGATACTACGTACTCGTGAATCTTTTTCCAAATGGCAAGCATAGGCTCCCAAACGCATTGTCCCTCCTTTTTGATTGATGCCTTTTTGAGCTTCCATAAGTCCAATGACCGGATGTTTGGTCTGCTCGTTCATTTCTGTTGAAGAGGCATCTTTTAAATCCAACACATTTCTAGCAAATTCGACAACGGCACATTGCATTCCTAGACAAATTCCAAAAAATGGGAGGTTGTTTTCTCTAGCATAACGAATAGCGTGTATTTTTCCTTCAATGCCACGTTCTCCAAAACCAGGTGCTACTAGGATTCCATTCAATTCCTTAAATTTCTTTTCAACATTATTTCCTGTAATTTCTTCCGAAGCAATTGGCACCACATGCACCTTGCACTCATTGGCAACCCCAGCATGAACAAAAGCCTCTAGGATGGATTTATAAGCATCTTGAAGCTCAATGTATTTTCCAATCAATCCCACACGAATTTCGCTAACAGGGTTTTTCATATGCCCCAAGAAAGCTTTCCACTTTCTCAAATCGGGTTCTCTTCGATCTGCTAGACGAAGCATAGAAATAACCGTGATATCTAACTTTTCTTTCAACATCAAAATCGGCACATCGTAAATACTGTCCGCATCTCGTGCTTCAATAACAGCATTGGGTGACAAGTTGCAAAACAAGGATAATTTTCTACGAATATTAGAAGATAAAGGATGTTCTGTACGACAAACCAAAATATCAGGTTGTACCCCTGCACTCAACAACTCCTTAACAGAATGCTGTGTAGGCTTTGTTTTTAACTCTCCTGCTGCATTCAAATAAGGAATCAACGTCAAATGAATGACCAAACAATTATCAGCACCTAATTCCCAACGCAACTGACGAATCGCTTCTACATAAGGTAGTGACTCGATGTCTCCAACGGTTCCACCTATCTCAGTAATAACAATATCGTATTCTCCTGTATTTGAAATCAATTGCATTCTGCGCTTAATTTCGTCTGTGATATGCGGAATGATTTGAACTGTTTTTCCTAGATAAGCCCCTTCACGCTCTTTATTAATAACAGTTTGATAAATTCTACCTGTTGTTACATTATTCGCTTGAGAAGTTGGTATATTTAAAAAACGCTCGTAATGTCCTAAATCCAAATCGGTTTCAGCGCCATCGTCCGTGACAAAACATTCTCCATGTTCGTAAGGATTTAACGTTCCTGGATCGACATTGATGTAAGGATCAAATTTTTGGATGGTGACAGAAAATCCACGTGCTTGCAGTAATTTAGCCGTAGATGCAGCAATAATTCCTTTTCCGAGAGAAGAGCTTACGCCCCCCGTTACAAAGATGTACTTAGCCATGATTTAATTGCAAAGAATTAAGAAGTTTGAATCAATTGCGCGCAAAACTACCCTTTTTTGAATGAAATTAAGCTATAAAAGGTCATAATTATTAACATTAATTCATAGTTTTCTCTCTATCTCAAAAAGATACTTCTTATTTTCTGTTGATATCGCTTTTTATTTTTTCAATAAATAAAAAGTGAGTTGCCCACAAAATACGAACAACTCACTTTAACTAAACACCATCAATAAGCTATCTATGAATACTCTAATTTCAAACAACTTAACAGATGTATCTTTGCATTATTCTAATTTATCTTCTACCCAAATGTCAAACTTTTTTTGATCTTTTGTAGAAACACCACTTCCGCCTGATCGAACAAGTTTCCCTCCAATAGTTGCTTTATATTTTACTGTAATATGGTCTCCATCAAGCATTCCTTTAGCTCTAACAATTAGATCCGCACCAGAATCCAATTCAAATGTTGTATTCCAATCAGGGGTTAAAGTTTCTGTTTGAAGTTGCCCTGCTTTATCATAATAAGATATTGTAGACCAACTCTCTAGATCACCTTCTACTTCAACAGACAAGGCCACCTCCCAAATACCGTTATCCTGTTTTTTACACGAAGAAAAAAAACTTACAGCAAATAATGAGATCAAAATAAATCGAGATAAATTTTTCATTTTTTAATATTTTTTATTTTTTTGAAACTTAAGGAATTATTTCAACTCCCTATTATCTAAATAGTAAATGTTGTAACCTATCAACACCTCCACAACCTTAATGTATTTGCCAAAGGACCTCTATTCTTTTGTTATCAAAAATTAAATCTCAATCCAAGAGAATTAATTAATTCATGTGCATTACTACGGTGGAAATTATTTGAATTATAGGGCTTAAAAATATATTCTGCTTGAACAAAAAGCCTCAACTGTTGGCTCAATTGATAGTTAATATTTAACCCCATAGCTATTTTAGAATTGAAACGTTCTCTAAGATGTTCTGAAACATCGATCTTATCAATAGATTGTACATCTATGTTAGAACTTATTTCAAGGCTATAACTCACATCCAAATCAATTCCTATTTTATTTAGTTGTAATAAATTAAATCGATTCCCCACAGTTAGAGAAAATGATGTAATATTAAAGACCGCCTTTATATCGTATAAAATAAATTGATTGCATAAAAGGTCAGAGTCATTGATTTCATCTAAAGGCATTTTATTTCCTTGAATATTATAAGTAAAATAGCCTTCGTCATCATATAAAGCACTATAATTGAATTCAGCTTGTTTTCTATTATAATTAAAACCTACTATTGGATTTAATAAAGAATTAATTTGATAACCAAAACTTATATTTGCATTCAGTCCTGAGGATTTGAATTTTCGATTCGAAAGATCTCCAAAGACAAAAGAGGAATTCCATAAACTCATTTTATAGCTGGAATAACCAACTTTAGTTTCTATGAAAAATGGCGTTTTTCTAGGTTTATTTTTTCTTGAATCATTTTCTTTTACTACCTCTCCTGTTAACAACATTGCCAAGTCCTTATTTTCTATAAACATACTGTCAATGCACTCATCTTCTAACAATAATTCCTTAACAATCCTCTCTGCTCCTTCCGCATTCTCTTCCTTCTCTTCTGGTAACAACAATCCTTTAGATAGATCTTCTACTCCTTTATCTTCCTTCCCTTCTGATAATAACAATCCCTCAGATAGACGCTCTATTCCTCTACCTTCCTTTCCTTCTAGTGACAACAATCCTTTAGATAGATCTTCTACCGTAGCAATATCAGTGGGTAAATTTTCAGAGATATAGGCTTCCTTTTTATTGACATACTGTTTGTCTATCTTGTTTTGATTTTTCTTTGAATAAATAGTTGTTGGCAATTCATCAAAACCTGTTGATTTTGGTATTGCGTTTGATTCTTTAGAATTAAGGTTTGGTTCAGAGACAATTTCCTCAAAAGATGCCTGCTGCGGCAAATCATCTATTACCCAGTAAATAAATCCTAAACTTAGCAGGAGAAGCAATATACTTAGCATCTGAAAGAAGAAAAACAACCCTTTTTTACGCTTCTTCTCTTCAATTTCCTTTTCAATATTGTCCCAAACAAAAGAAGGCGTTTCTGCTTTACCTTCCTTTAAATTATCCCTAAATAGTTTATCAAATTCTGTCATAGTAGTTGTTAATTATTTGAACAGATTGATCTGCTGTTAAATATTTTTTAAGCTGAAACCTTGCCCTTACCAATTGGGACCTAGAAGTACTTACGCTAATTCCAATTAATTCACTAACCTCTTTGTGAGAATAGCCTTCAATAATGACTAAATTCACAATTGTTCTATAGCCATCTGATAATTGATTAATTGCGTTTAGTAGTACTCTTTGTAGATTTTCATCTCCTTTAGGATAATCAAATTCAAAGGATTGCTCATAAAAATCCTCTACAATATGGCTATTTTCCAGTTCTTCGTAAATCTTCCGACTTCGTAAGAATTCTAAGCATTTATTTACTATGATTTTTTTTAACCAGCCCTCAAAGGATCCTTTGCCAGAAAATGAGGGTATCTTCTTGTACGCTTGGATGAATCCCTCTTGCAAGGCATCACAAGCGTCTGGTCTATTCTTGAGATATCGCAGGCAGACGTAGTATAATTTATCAGCATAATGCTGATAAATTACTTTGAAAGCGGTACTATCCACTTTCTTTTGACATCTTTTTATTGCTTCTGTTACTAAGATAATACTTTATTTAATAGAAATTATACATAATATTGATCTGTGCAATTAGCTAAACTGCCTACTCCGTCATAGAGACCTATAGCCCATCCCATTCACTATTCGAAACCACTCTTTGTTAGTCTTAGGTAGACCACCTACAATACCTCTTAACATCCAATAATCAATACCAATCGTTTAGAAGTTCTTATCAAAAAAGTCTAAAACTCCATACGAAATAGCACAACAGCTAATTACTACACACACATCTATTTAAAGACCATAGACAGATAAGTTATCATATGTCGTATTTTCTGGCAATACAATTGTATTAATAGGACCTTCAATGACAACTCGATAACAAGGTATTCCATTTTCAGCATCTCCTAAAGGCATAATAGTATAAGAAATACCAGCAGGAACAGTCCCCAATGAAGCGCCATTTACTCTAAATTCATTGGGAGCGACAAGCAACATATCATTAGAAACGTCAAAAGAAATATGTTTCTTAGAAATCCTAAGACTTGAAAAATCTATCTCTAAATCACAATCTAGTAATTTTAAAAGACCACCAGAAAAATTGCTATTCCTCTCTTTATCAAAAGGGAAACTATCCCCCCATGCGATAAGTCCCTTTTCGCCTCCACCAACAGCACCAGTAGAACCTATATATTTAGCTCTAAAATAGACAGAATCTATATTGGTAGGATAAGGTAGGTGTTGTTGGTGCAAGATACGAATTCCCATAGTATGTATTAGTTTATAATCTGTGTCGGCAGAGTCGATAAATATATTTAGGGAATTATCAAAAACAAATGTACTCGCGTCCCATCCAGTACTATTGCGTGAAAGATCGTTTAGCAATAAGTCATCAATTGAAATAGACGCTCCTCCTAACTCTATAGTATTAATTTCTCCTAATAATTTCACCTCACCAAAAGTTTGAGATGCCATATATTCCTCAGGAGAACCACCATTTATTTTAAGGTTTCCAGAATGAAGCAAATCATCAGTTTTAAGGATAATTGACTTTAACCTTGTTGAATGGTCTACAGCAGAATAATCAAACAATACATCGGCATCTTTAATATTTAAAACTTTATCGACAAAGTTTGCGTTTGGATTGGGTAGCTCAGAAGCTGAAATAGTCTTTACAGATCCTAAATTTTGTCCAAGCCCAGAATAATCCTTATACTTTCCTTGCATCGTAACACTGTTATGAGCATAAAAAACAGGGCTATAAGTGGTAGACGAAAAAGATTCATTAATATTTACAACATCAAATCCAATATTTGGACATTTTTCAGGAATAGGAACTTCAACATCTTCTTTTTGGCAAGAAACAACAGTCATTAATAAAGCAACTAATACACCTACGATATAAAAAATACTCTTACTCATCTTTTGATTATTTGATAGTTATTAATTGATTAGTAGTTCGTTGACTAGCTTTGTTACTCCCTATGGTCGTGAGCTCGCATAGCTCGGTTCGCAGCTACTACGTGGTTTCAACGAACTATTGAATTGATGACATCCGTTAAAAAATCAACGGAGTAATAAATTGAGATTATTTAAGAATAAGGTTATCTAGAATTAATACTCCGTTGATTTTTTAGTTTCCCTACGAACCCGTAGGCTCACGAAGTAAAAACGTAAAAAAGCATCTTGCATTAGTTTGATTATCAGTCTTTTAGCATAAAGGCTAATAAGGATACATCTTACTGATAATCAAACTAATACGATTTTTCAACGGAGTAATGCTAGAATAGTAGTTATCAATAAACATCTTCATTATTTATCTCTTAGATGCAGACTTTGTAAAAACGCTGCATGATTTTTTATTTTTTTTAAGTCTGTGTACCAAACAAAAATTTTAAAATTGCTACCATAAAAAGTTTAAATTAGTACCCAAAAGAAAATATTATGATTCGTATATTCAGTTTTTTATTCCTTTTCAGCATTCTACTGGCTTGTAACCCAAGTTCAAAACTAAAAAATAAAGACATTGAAGATTTAGAGGATATTAATCTATTGCTTCAAAAAGTACGTTCAAAATACAATATGCCAGCCATGGCAGCAGCAGTTGTTCGCAAAGATGCCATTCAAGCCATAGGTGTAACAGGCGTACGACGTATTTATACCAAAGATAAAGTAAAACTTAGCGACCGTTTTCATATGGGCTCTACGACCAAGGCAATTACAGCACATTGGGCAGCAAGCTTGGTAGAAAGCGGGTTCATTACTTGGGATAGCAAGATTTTAGACATATTTCCACATTGGGAAGACGATGCATTAAAAACATACCACAACGTTACTCTATCTGATTTACTTTGCCATAGAGGCAAAATTCAGCCGTTTACAAGTGCAATGGACTTGGCTAGTTTGCCTCGATTTGCGGGCAACCCCATGGAAAAACGTCGTGCTTTTGCCAAATGGTTGCTCAAGCAAAACCCAGCAAAAGTTGGTAGTCAAGAAGGTTACGTTTATTCCAATGCAGGATATTCTATTGCTGCTGCTATGCTCGAAAAAGTAAGTGAAACAACTTGGGAGGAAGCTATTTTAAGCGATGTACTGGTTCCTTTAGATATCGATGCGGTTATTGGTTGGCCTACAGATAGCGACGCCAATCAACCTTTTGGGCATCATTCTGTCCATCCTTTAGATTCTAACCTTCGAGCTGTGACTGCTAGAAATATGTTTCAAATGGAAGACATTATTGCTCCCTCTGGTGACTTGAGTATGTCTATTGAGGATTACGCTAAATTTGTTCAAGCACATTTACAAGGTGTACAAGGACAAGATAACTTGTTAAAAGCTGATACGTATAACTATGTGCATTATGGTCGGGAGAACTATGCTATGGGCTGGACTAGGCTGCTAAAAAATGGCACACACGTTAGCACACACGACGGTAGTGCTGGTACCTTTTATTCTCATACGAGCATTTTGAAAGAAAAAGACTTGGGCATTATTATTTTTGTTAATGCTTCCAATATTTACGCTACAAAAGCCGTTTATACTTTAAAAAAACGTTTGCTAGATATTTATGACAAATAATAATTTCTTTGGCATAAAAATTATAACTATATTAATCGTATAAAGGCTATCCTCCAATATAGAATAAATGACAAAGTATTCATTTGGGCTTAGATACAATCCAATTTAAGTCCTTTTCTATATTTGATTATCTCGTCCTGTTTTTTAAACCCCAAATTTAAATTACATTATTGATCTACTTTTTAATCTATGTAGTATGCCATATACTAGAACTTATCTAATTAAAGGAGTTCTTATTCCCAATAAAGGTGCTACATTCAAAATGGCTGGTTATGAAACAAGTTCAACACCTATTTTTTGTTGTCCTTCTTACTGTTTTTGCAATGACAATGACAAAAGCACAAGATACTCCATTGCCCAACATTAGCTCTCAATATCTAACTCAAGGGAATGATTATGGTGCTGTAGTACTAAAAATCCAATATGCCAACCCAAAAAGTCATTGGGTTTTGGATGGAAAAACACTCGATTTTACACAACAAAATTTATATCAATTCTTGGATACTCGGTTTGAAAATTTAGAAGCAGCAGAGATTCAACAACATAATATAAAATTGGAAGCGCCCTCTGATATGCCCATTCACTACTTACAAGATGCTTATGCGTGGGTTCAAATTTATGGAAATAAAAGTTTACACCTAGCCATGTATGAAAGCATGCAACCCGATAAAAAACAATACCTTCCGTTAGATATCCTGCCCTTTACTCAACTAGAAGAAGCCTGCACTTATTACGCTACATCTACGAGAGGTTCCAATTCGGCAGTTGAAGCTTTCTCAACCATCCACCCCAATACCGAACGTTTGACAATGTCTAAAAAGATAGATTTAAGTTTAGCATCTAAAAAAATTCGTCCTGAACATTATATCCCTCAAAACATTCTACATATTGACCTTCGAGAAGGTAATGAAATAATTTTTAAAGGTCGTCAAGCCAATCCTTTGGTTTTGGGTTCTCTTATTCAAAGTGAGTTGGCTGCTAATTATAAGAATAGTTACGAAAAAGCAGCTCCGCAAAACTACTTGTGGATCAACCTCCGTATGAACAAAAATATTACCTATCAGCAGTATGCTGAAGTATTGGTTGCTCTGCAAGAAGCATTTCATTTATATTGGGAAGAATTGGCATTTAACAAATTTCAAAAAGCCTACTTAGATTTAGATGTGCAACAACGCTGGTCTATTCAACAGGCTAGCCCTAAATTAATTGCTCAATATGATGCCATTAAATTATTGTACATAGAAGAAAAGTTATCTTCGGATACTCCACAAACATGGTTTGAATTAAAATAAAACACCTTATATGCTAAAGTTTTTTTGATTTATAAAAATTCACGAAAGACCAAGCTACCTTTTAAGGGTAGCTTTTTTTATGTGATTTAGAAGAATGAATCTTAAGATTAATCGAAAAAATTATAAAACATATTCCATTTGCACTTATCTTTACTCCCACAAAAAGAATTCCTATTTATAATATTTTGTACGTGTTTTAAACAACAACTTAAAACAAGAGAATAAATCTAATTCTTGATATTGTACAAACTCTAACAAAGAACAACCAAAAAATAAATTAACCAAAGAATGAAAAAATTATTAGTTAGCTTATTAAGTTTAGCTACCCTACAACTTTCTGCTCAAACATACGAGTATAAAGTAAATTTAAACAACACAGCAAACGATCAATTAGCTGTAGAATTAAAAGTCCCAGCTTTAAAACAAAAAGACCTCTATTTTCACTTACCTGCAATGGTTCCTGGCACTTATAGTGTTTATAATTTTGGTCGCTTTATAAGCGACTTTAAAGCTTTTGACCAAGAAGGAAAAGAACTCTCTGTAGAACATCCAGATGTTAATACTTGGAAAATTACCAATGCCAAAACAGCTGCCAAAATCACCTACAAAGTAGAGGATACTTGGGACACCAATAAATCCAATGTTATTTTTGAGCCAGCGGGTACTAATATTGATAAAAATGTATTTGTTTTTAATAACCATGGTATTTTTGGCTATTTCAAAAAATACGAAAAACTGCCTTACAAAATTGAAGTAGATCGCCCTAAAGAATTGTTTGGAGGAACGGCCATGCCTCGCACAGGGGGAGATGCCGACACCGACATTTTTGAAACAGACAGTTACAACTCGTTGGTGGACAACCCAATTATGTTTAGTGCTCCAGACACAGCCATGTTTAAAGTAGGTAAAGCTTCAATCTTAATTCATACCTACTCTCCTACGGGTCGTGTCAAATCTAAAGATTTAACAGCAGATATCAAACCTATTTTGGAAGCTCAAAGAGAGTATTTAGGGGGCACATTGCCTGTTGATCGTTATGCCTTTTTAATCTTTTTAAACAAAGAAGGTGGTTTGTATTTATCAGGTTCGGCAGGAGCTTTAGAGCATTCTTATTCTTCTTTTTATTGTCTTTTTGAAGGCGATCCAGCAGGGATTAGCCAAACAGTTAGGGACGTTGCTGCACACGAATTTTTTCATATTGTAACGCCTTTAAACATTCATTCTAAAGAGATTCATAATTTTGATTTCATCAATCCTGAAATGTCTGCTCACTTATGGCTGTACGAAGGAGGAACAGAATATGCTGCACAACACGTTCAAGTGAAGCAAAAACTAGTGCCTATTCAACAATTTTTGGCTGCCATGAGTCAAAAGATGCGTCAAGCAGAGATGTTTAACCAATCTATTCCGTTTACGACCATGAGCAAAACTTGTTTGGATGAAAATAAATCTCAATATGCCAATGTTTACCTAAAAGGGGCACTGATCAATATGTGCTTAGATATGACGCTTCGTAAGTTGTCTAAAGGTAGTTATGGCACTCAAAATATGATGAACGATTTAGCCAAAAAATATGGCATTGACAAACCATTTAAAGACAAATGCCTATTCAAAGAAATTGGAAAAGTAACAGGCTTCAAAAAGGAGATGAAAGACTTTTTTGCGCGTTATGTCGATGGAGCAGAACCGCTGCCAATCGCTTCTTTGATGAAAGATTTTGGAATTGATTACAAAGAAAAAGGAACGATTACAGAGCTTTCTCCTTTTGGATTTAATATCAATACAGGGGTTACGTTCAATTTTGCAAAGAGTTTGATTGAAATTAAAGAAAGTGGTATTGATGCATTTGGTAAAGATATTTTAGGGTTCCAAGGGGGTGATTTGTTGTATAAATGGCAGGGACAAGAATTGACCATGCAAACATTGCAAAGTGTATTGGGTCAACACCAAATGGCAGCTAAAGAAGGGCTGGAACTAAGTGTCACCGTTTTGCGTAAAAATGCGGAAGGCGAATACGAAGAAAAAGAACTTAAGGGTACTCTAAAAAAAGTACCTGTAGAAGTTACACACGCTTTGTTTGTAGATGAGCAAGCTAGTGCCGAAAAGGTGAACCTACGTAAAGCTTGGTTGGGTGATTACATTTCTGAGTAATCAGAAAAACTTTTTCAAATGAATACTTCTTAACAACAGTTCTCTACAAAGTATTGTCAGATAAAAAAAGACTAAAAAGGTATTGGATTCTTTTCCGATGCCTTTTTTTTTATCTTAGTAAAGCTTTAGTAATCGTTCAGAAAAAATGAGTGATCAACAATAACAACAGTATTATCATGAAAATCCTTACCATACGCCTAAAAAACCTTAACTCCCTAAAAGGAGAGTATCGCATCAGTTTTGAAGAATCTCCTCTTAGAGATAGCGGCTTATTTTTGATTACTGGAAATACTGGGGCTGGTAAATCCACCATTTTGGATGCCATTACTTTGGCTTTGTTTGGTTTGGTGCCAAGGTTTGAGGATATGAATATCACAAAAAAAGAAAACCAAGTGTTAACACATGGTAGCAAAAGTTGTTATGCCGAAGTGGAGTTTGAAAGTATGGGCACGATTTATCGCTCAAAATGGAGTTTACGGAAAACTCGTACAGGTTCTTTTTCTGAGTCCAAACGAGAAATTGCAGAACTTTCTCCTGATAGGCTAAGTAGCAAAATTCTAGCTACCAAAAAGAAAAAAGTCGATAGCTTGGTAGAAAAATTATTAGGAGGATTAGACTTCAAACGTTTTACTCGTTCTGTTTTGCTTGCCCAAGGTGAATTCGCACAATTTCTAAAAGGTACTAAAGATAGAAGTACTATTTTAGAGCGAATCACTAATTCTGACCGCTATTCTAAAATATCTATTGCGGCTTTTGAACGTCATAAAGAAGCGTTATTAGAACTAGAAAAGCTAAAGGAGCAAAATTCCAATATTCAATTATTATCTCCTGAAGAAAAAGCTTTTTTAGCAGAACAATTAGTCTTGCTCGAACAACAACAACAAGAAAAAGAGCACACCCTCTTACAGCAACAAGAACAATTACAGTTGCTCCAAAAATTGGAAAATTTGCAAGCCGAACAAGAACAGTTGCAAGCACAATTTGAAACATTGTTATCACAAAAATCAACAGCTCAAGATTCTTTTGACCAACTGGCTTTGCATCAAAAAGCAATTGAATTTAAACCTGCCTTGGATGAATTAGAACAAACCATCCAAAACCAGCAGACGATTTTAGTTGAAATTGAAACCTTACAACAGGCGAATGCGAGCACGACAAAAGAATTAGCAACTCGTTCTCAGCAACAACAAACACTAGAAAAGCAATTGCAAGTTGCAAAAGAAAATTTCTTAGCTTTTGAGCAAATTTATGATCAAGTTGTAAAATTGGATACTCAGCTAGAAAGTGAAGAAAAAGTGGCGCTCGCTTTACAAAAAGAATTAAAAGAAACGTCTCTACTTGTAGAAAATAAAACCATTCTTATACAAAAAACTCAAGATGATAAAAAGAAGTTATTAGAAGATCAAACCTCTACAAAAGCATGGTTAGAACAACATCAAATCTATGCTTCTTTGGTGGATTCGGACACTATTTTTGAATTAAAAAACCAATACAAAGATCTTCAAAAATACGAAGAAGCTTTGTTGGCTATTCAAAAAAAGCAAGTTGCAACCAAAGATAAAATAGAGGCTTTAAATATACAAGCAAAAAAGCTACAGCTTGCTTTGCAAGAAAACCAAGCTGTTTTAAAAGAAGAAAAAGCAACTTATCTACAATTTTGTAAACAATACAAGTTAGATGCTTCTTTAAGTTATGAAACACATTTAACAGCGATACAAGAACACAGTGCTAATACCGATCAACTGTTACAAGCCTTAACCAGTGTTGAAGAGGAGCGTAAAAAACACCAAGAGTTATTACAAGAAGTGATTGAGTTGGATGAAAATATTGATAGCAAACAAACGGAGTTTGAGTTTTTAGATCATCTGTTTTTGCAATATGAAGAAGCCTTGCAACAAGCTCGAAAGCTCGAAAATTACTATGAATTAGTCTATCAAGAACAACAAGCCAAAAACGATTTGAGTGCTTTTCGTGGTCAATTAAAAGAGGGGGACGAATGTCCTTTGTGTTTCTCTGTTGAGCAGCCTTTTAGAAAGTTGAATGTTGATGTGAGTTACGCCCTAAAAAAAGCCGATCAAGATCGTACAAAAGCCAAAAGAGAACGGGAAAAAGTAGAGCAAACTTACTCTGAAAATACCAATCATCAACGATTAATTTTTTCTAACATCCAAGATTTGCAAAAACGAAAAGCTACTTTGGTTAACGACTTAACCTTGGTGGAAGAGAACATTCGTTTTATTATAGAGCAAAAGCAATTGTTTATTGCTCCTATTGTTCATCAAAAAGATGCCTTAAAAGCAAAAATTGAAGATACTTCAGCTTTGGTCAAGGAGTATATAACGTTAGAACGTGCTTTGAGTAAAATTCAGCAGAAGATTCAAAATAGTGAGAAAGATGAGGAATTACTTCACTCCAAACTTCATCAAAATACCTTGCACCTAAAAGACTTCAATCAACAACAAAATGAACAAGCTCTAGAACAAGAACATTATCACACAGAGCTACAAAAGGCGCAAGATTTTATAGAAAAACAACTTGCTAATTATCAACTAAAAGACGATCTACCAAAAGCTATTGAACATTTAGAGCAATCCAAAAATAAATATATAGAACAAACTGAATTGCAACAAAAGCAAGTTACAAAGCTTGAAAATATTGGCTTGCAGTTAAAAAATCTTCTAGATCAATTGAGCGAAAGCCAAGAATTGCTCAAAGGGAAACAAACGATTTGGGAACAGCATCAAAGAGATTTAGATGCCTTAAAACAGAAGCGTTTGGATTTATTTGGCGAAGCATCTATACAAGCAACTAAAACGGCTAAAACGCAAGAATTAGAGGAGTTGAATCGTCACTTAGAAGATAACTTAAAAGCAGTACAACAATTGGAGCAGTTGCAAGCTAAAAATGTTGGTATTTTATCCGAAAAAGAAAAGCAAGCGGTTCTCTTCCGTAATTTGGTGGCAGAAAAACAACCATTGCTACTGGATGCCATCCAAACAATAGGTTTAAAAGATTTGGAAACTTTGAAAGCAAGTCTTTTGGACAAAGAATTAGCGATTTCTATTGCACAGCAACAACAAGAATTGCAACAAAATATTGATCATAATACTGAGAAACAGCAAACCAATCAGCAACACCAAGCTGCCCTTTTAAAAACTACTACCGTTGAATTGCAGGAAAAAGAAACGCTTTTAGAAAACTATCAATTGCAACAAAAGCAAGTTAAAGATTTGCTCCAAGAGATTGGTAGTACAAAAGAAAAATTACGACACCAAGCTGCCCAAGAAGAAAAGAACCAAGCGCTTTTAGAAAAAATTAATGCTCATAAAAAAGAAGTAGAGCGTTGGGGGATGCTCAAAGAATTAATTGGTTCAAGTGATGGTAAAAAGTTCCGTGTCTTTGCACAAAGTATTACCTTAAAAAAACTAATTCACTTAGCCAATCAACATTTGCGCTATTTTATCAATGGACGATATTACTTAGAAAAACGCTTGGCAGAATATCAAGATAGACGACCTAATGATATTTTAGAAATTGATATTGTAGATACATTTCAAGCCAATAACAAACGTCCTTTGAATACGCTTTCGGGAGGAGAAAGTTTTTTAGCTAGTTTGGCTTTAGCTCTAGGATTGTCGGATTTAGCGGGTGGCAACGCAACCATTGAATCTTTATTTATTGACGAGGGGTTTGGCACCTTGGATGCCGACACCTTGCAAGTTGCTATTCGTGCCTTGCAAACACTAGAGTCCAAAGGAAAAACCATTGGTGTTATCTCTCATATCGAGCAACTAAAACAAAATATTCCTACCCAAATTCATGTCGTCAAAAAAGGTGGTGGTTTTAGCCAATTGAAAGTGATGGAAGTTTAATAAAAATGGTGTTGTACCAAGAACCCGTACAACACCATTTTTATTCTTATTGTTACAAACAATCTATACTTGTGCTGGTTGTGCTTTTGTTTTCTCCAATTCAGGGTTTTTGCGTTTGGTTCGAGAGTACAGACTCACGTTCTTATCGGTTAAGAAACGCCAGTTAACCGCCAACCAAGAATTATACGAGTGTAAATTATCATAAAACTCTGGTGCCATTTTTCTTAACTCTGGCAAACGGCTTCCAGGAATACGAGGAAAATCATGGTGCTCATTGTGGTAACCTACATTGAACGTTACCAAATTCAAAGGACCATAGTAAGAATACGTTTCTTGTCCTTCTTCAAATACATAATGCTCTGAAATGAAGTGTCCAGATACAGGATTTAGACCACCTGCAAACACCAATGACAAGCCCAAATAGAGCAAAGCATACAAGGCAGCAGATGTACTAACGTAAATAGCTAACCCTCCAAAAAATAAGGTCATAGCTGTAATTTGGAAAATAGCATTGTAAATAACCCATTTATTGATTTTCAATTTCTTTACCATCATTGGACGCAAGGCATAAAAGAAAATCTGACTAACAAACCAAATTACTTTCCCTATAAAACCTTTAAATAACATTGCTTCACCCAAGGTAGGAATATCCGTATCCTCTCCATCCGTTCCTTGTGACCAGTGATGTACTCCATGGTAGTATTTAAACGCCATAGCATAAGGGAAGATCATCGGAATATTAGCAAAAAAAGAAAAGTAGTTGTTGTGTGATTTTTTTTCAAATGCCAAGTCGTGTGTAATTTCATGCACTGCTAAAAACATAGCATGTACAATTGTTGACCCCACCAAGTAAGTTATTAATAAGAAAAGGATCCAACTGGTTTCGATCAATTGATAACTTAAAGCGGCTATAGTCATGTGTATGGTTACCCACAACACTGTAAAATATTTCATTTTAGGATTAATTCCAAAAAGCTCTTTGACTTCTGGGTGCGCCTTTAAAATTTCTTGTCTACGCTGAAAATGCGGTTCTTTATCGTCAGCCCAGTAGTAGTCATTTTTTGATGCTCTATGAATTGCCATATTTTATATTTTTTTGTTTTTTGATTGATACAATCAACTTATAAAATTGCATTACTACGTTGTTGAAAGATTGATTGACAGGCTATTCCTTGAATATTTAGTCAAAATTTAAGCCCCTCAAGGGCTTTCAACTCGTTTGCGCTGCAAAGATAAGATATGTAGTTTATTCTACACTACGATTGATCATTTTTATTGATGATTTGTATCTTTTTTACATTATTATTATTAAGAATAGGTTCATAGATTCTAGCATTTACAAAATACTAAAAACCTAAATCCAGCAACCTTTTTGTTCTATTTTACAAGTACAAACTTCTATGATATAACTTCCTTTTTTAGATGCATTTTTTAGGGTATTTCCCCTAATAGAAGTTGATCAAATATTTCTATAGCCATCAGTTGCCCCATCCTTGAATCACGTGTCGTATAATCATTACTCTGTTGAAACTACGTAGTAGCAGCGCAGCTAACTACTAATAATATAACTTGCAAAAAAATGGAACCTTTTAACTATCTAAAATATCTTCTTTAGACGCCACATCATTTAGCAATAAATAGTATCGGAATGTCGCTTGAATTGCTCGAATGCTGATGTACACCATCAAACCAGCTAAAAAAATATTCCCACCTCCTTCTGAGGAAATTCCAAATTTATTCATAATTGTCATAATAAAAGCGATAACAGAAAAAAGGAATAAAATTACCGCAACAACTCGGCTCTTTAATTGTCTCAGTAATAAGCCTAGTACAATTAGAACCACCCCATCTAGTATAATCGCAGGCATTAAAATAATTCCAATTATAATTTGGAGACAGGCAACGACAAAAAATCCATTAGCTGTTTCTTTGATAACTCCCAAAGCATCTTCTTTTGTTTCAATTTTAGCAAATGCTTTTTTGGGTTCTGTGGTTTTAGTCATGATGTTTTTTAGTTTTAATATATTAAAGTAGTCTGTGGATAAATTTTTTTAATTAAAATCCACAAAGTAATGTAAAATCGAGATATAGAACCAACCCTATTTAAAGTTCATCTAGAAAAACGACTCCATCAAAAGCTGTTCCACTAAAAGGCATATCCAAACGAGGGCTTCTTAAGTATTTTTTATCGTATACATTATGACGCTCATCAAAACGAGTTGGATAATAATTCATTTGAATGATTGTTTGAGTGGCTCTTTCTTTCAAACTGGATATACCTAATAATCGTTCTCGCACACTAGCCGTTTTACAAATAGCTATCATCTTAGCTACTTGTTCAGCATCATATACAGAAGGCTCAAAAGGAGTATCATTGCGCTCTGGAGCAGGAATTGGTAGATCTCCGTTGCGCCACATCGACGTCTTATCATCATAAGGGAAAGGGTCGATAGGCTCTCCATTTAGCCAAACATTAAAATGAATGTGAGGAATGCCTAAAGGAAAAAAAATCAATGCGTCCAAACCACTGTACCCCGATAACGCAATTGCTTCCCCTCGTTTCAAAATCGTTCCTACTTGAACCAAAGAACGAGCTAAATGAGCATAACACGTCATCAAGCCATTGCCATGATCTATAAATATCTTTAAACCTCCTCGGTTAAATTCTGATTCAATGGCCACTACTTCTCCTGCGGCAGCAGTACAAACCGTAGAACCAACAGGAATTGCAAAATCGGTTCCATTGTGACTATCATAAGTCAATTGTTTGCCACGAAAATCTCTAATTTGGGTACGCTTGACCGACCAACCATTTTCAATGGGTGTTTGGATGTGATTGACTAAGTTGGATAAAATGGCCTTTCGGTCTATGTAAAATTTTCCTCGCCATAAGGTAGGAGAAATTTTAGGGTGTAATTGCGATAAGCTTGATAAGCCAAACTTTGATCCTGGCACATCTTCTTGTCCAAATAAAGCGATTTTGGTTTGGCGCATCCGCTCCTTAAATGGAGAAAGACCTAATACTTCTCCAAAAAATTTTAATTTTTCCATTTTGTCGGGGGATTAATAAATCTAACAATAATATTCTACTTCCTTTGTTCATAACTCTATTGAGTTGTTTCTACCTAACTATAACTATTCTAATGAAAGGTAGTTATTTTTCAGTTGCTGAAGCACAAATAAAATTAGTAAACTTGACCTAATTTTATTTTTATTTAGTATATTTGACCTAAACAATTCTAGAACACTATTAGAATTTTGTCATCCTAAAACTCTAACTATATCTATACAAGGCTTTTAGCCTTTTTTATCAAGTTTACTAAATTATTCATCTTATAATTATCAAAATGAAAAATTCAGCACTATATCAAAAAATTGGATCATGGGCTTTTATCCTTATTGGCACATTACATCTTAGTGGGCATTTCTTGATGACACCAACAGAAAAACAACTAATATTAGCAGCACAAATGGAACAGTTTACCGTCGCCCCTTTATTCATGGAAACCAACATTCTAAATTTTTATAATGGATTTAGTATCCTTATGGCTGTACTAATTATGGGCTATGGAATACTTAATCTTTTATTATCAAAAGCTGGTACTAACAAGGCTTTAAACATACGTTCAATTTTACTATTAAATAGTTTGGTAGCTAGTATTGCCTGTATTGTTTCTATCCTATACTTTTTTATTCTTCCAATTGTATTTACTGGAGTAGCTGCTATTATGTTTGGACTTGCCTACCTAAGCCTTCCTACACCTTCCATTCGATAATCATTCTAAATCGCTAAACATCATTACTAGAGATCTTCTTTTAAGCGCTTAATCATTGTTCGTTCGTACAATTGAGGCAAAAACCGATGCAACCAATAAGAAATTTTACCTGTATTCCCAGAAATGAGTAAGGGCTTATTTTTTTGACAATATTGGTAAATATCCTGAGCAATCTCTTCCACTGCAACTGTTTTTCCAATTGTTTTTTTCGCTTGATAAATAGAATTCTTATCTAAAGAAGCATCCTCAGTCTCCAAGGGGGCTTGAATAAAAGAAGGACAAACCATCAAACAATGTACCCCCTCTTCTTGGAGTTCGCTTCTCAACGATTCAAAAAAACCGTGTAAAGCATGTTTGCTAGCGGCATAGGCAGTACGCCCCAATAAAGGGGCAAATCCCGCCACACTTGAAATATTAATAATAAAGCCTTTGTGTCTCCGAATTTGATCTAAACAAGCTTCTGTGCAATTAACTGACCCAAAAAAATTAACCTCCATTACTCGGCGCGTAATTGCTTTATTTTTGTCCATATCGACATAACGTTCAATATGCGTAATGCCTGCATTATTGGCTAGTCCGTCAATTCGTCCCCAATGTTGTAAGACCTTATCCATTGCAGCAAAACAGGATGACCGATTGGTAATATCGCAAATGATGGGGAGCACTTCTATCTTTGTTGCTTGAAGTTGGGATTCTAGTTGGTCTAAACTAGCTTGGTTAATATCTAAGGCTGCTATTTTCATCCCAACATCTGCAAATTGCTTGCAGATTGCCCGACCTAAATTCCCCGAGGCACCTGTCACTACAAGCACTTTATCTTCAAAATTTCGTTTCATTGGCATTTATTTTTTAATAGTTAGCGGCACTGCTACTAGGTGGTTCTTAAAAAACTTTGTCAACTCGAATTAATAGTTCATTCGTTAGCAACATTCAATTTAAGAATACTTTATCGCTTTTTCACCTCTATATCTAAAAAAACAAGAATACACGCATAACAAACTTATTATCAAATAAAATTAAACCTACCCAAATCATAAAATCTACTCTATGGATGGTTAACGCTGCCCCCCTCTCGAGTCAAACAATGCATTTTTTTAGAGAAGTAGAGGATGTTGAATCAAATGGCAAAACACCAACTGCATTCAATTTATTTATTCCTAAGCATAAGAATCAACAACTATTCTTTGTACTTTTGCACCTCACTATAACAACAATATCAAATGAAAGACGAACAAACTATTGTGATTGGAATTCCTGGTAAATGGAAAAATAGAGATGCTATCGTGGAAGCAATTGCGAAAAATAGTGGCGGATATACTTTTGCAGGGATGATGCTCATTCACGACCAAACTCAAGAGAGTTTTGGTTTAGAAATTTATGAAAAAGATTCCAATTTACGTCAAGCATTTGAATTTGCGGGCATGGGACAACTCTCTGAGGAATTCCTTCAGTCAATAGACGAACATACGTTCACGGTATACATCATTGGAGAAGGAGGAAACTTAGAGTTAGCTCAGAAAATGATGACTGTAAGCCAAGCTTTGTTAAAAATTGGTGGCTTGGGTGTCAAAATAGAAACGACAGGAAAAGCTTTTAGTCCAGAAACATGGAATAACATCTGCAATTTGCAAGAAGACGCTAAGTATTACGATGCTTTTGTGACAAAGTTGCGCGCACAAGATGATGTTTATTATACTTGTGGGATGCATAATCTAGGACTTCGAGATGCTGTTATTGGTGCCGTTGATATGAATACCGCTATTTATACCTTGGATGTTTTTTCTATTTATCAAATTGTTGAGCAACCGACAATTCAAGCAGGCGAAACTTTTTCAGCTATTGAGGATAGTCCTCATTTCGAAATCTTAGAAGAAAAAGACACTCGTTATCCAGAAGGAGATGGATTCCACAACAAATATGGCATGTGGATTTTGCGCCCTCAACATTTGAGTTGATAAGTAACATCTAAGTAATCGTTCAAAAAAATAACAAGTACCACGCAGTAGCAGCGTAGCTAAAACAGCCTTCTTTTTGCGCTACACTTCATCAGAAAAACTTGTCTTAGCTCGCTAAGCCTTCCTTTTTCTTCTTGGATTCGCAAAAATAATCCCATTTTTTGTTCTTATTTTTTCTGACCTCTTACTTATTTATAGTAGTTCGTTGATTACCTGCGGTGCTACTTCGTGGTAGCTCCCTGCGGTCGTGAGATCGCTATCGCTTAGTTGTTTACTTTTTTACCAAAAAGATAAAAAACCACACTTATATTAGTTTGATAATCAAAGCTTTAATACAAAATGCGATAAAAATCATAACTCATTAATTATCAACTGCGCAGCACTCACGAAGTAAACTAATAAAGTTTAGCTGCGCTGCTACTCCGTGGTTTCAACAAACTATTGTTATTTAGATAAGTGGCGTAAAATTCCTCGATCAAAAGGCGACCAAATTGCTGTCTTTACAGCTGCCTTTTTTAAGGCTTGGTTGACCCAAATATTGCAGGTATATAGACAAGTATAGTTTCCTTTGGCTTCGTAAAAAAAGTCATTGTCTCGATAGCCCGTTCCTTCTAAAATCTGGATCGTTCCTTTTTTGTCGTATTTAAACGATTCATAAACAAATTTTTTCATGGCTGCTAATTGCTCGTCACACAGTTCGATAGATTTCCATTTTGAATTGAGGTACTTGTAGTGGGTCAAATGCATCAGCGTTTTACTAGGCAAAAAACCTGCTGCAATTGCTGTACTAATCTTTAACTCAGCCCAACTTGGTGTATGTAAATAAAATCCTTTGTCACCCCACCCTATGGCAATATAATCGCCTTCTATTGGTTGTAACTGAACTAAAAAAGCCTCGTCTAGTAAACTTTTGTGGAAGATTAAATCCATGTGAACGCCATTGCTAGTAGCATAAACCGTGTATGGTTTATCACATTTATAGTCCTTGGGTGTTGTGGTCAATCTAGATAAAAACCAAGCAAAGAAAATATAGTTGAGAACAAAAACGAGGCAAACTACCAAGAAAATGAGCAAGTACTTAGTTAGTCGGAAAAGTATAATTTTCATGTTTTTAGGTTTAAAGTATATCGTCTAAGATTTTGGAGGTTCTATACAAATCGTCATTTTTTTTATGATAACCCCAAACCTTTACAAGGTAACAAGTTTACGATCATTTTTCTAACAATCAATTGAATTCAATTTTTACAAAAAAATGAAAGACAACTCAAAGAAATAATATAGCTCAAATGTGGCGATTTCTCGCCTATCCATATAACTTTGTGAAGTACTAAAATAAAAGAAATTGTTTATAAAGTTAAAAAGAGTTAAAATCATTTTTTTTCAAAAAAAAAACTAGTTCTTCGGAACAAATCTTAATAAAACTAGTATATTAGATAGCATTACTATCACTAAAAAAAATTGAGACATACTAAAGGAATGATAAAACCTTGGGCTATAGACAATAAATTCAACTTATATGATTTACTTCGGTATATCACCATATGTACTATTGCCTTTTTTTTTGTTGCACAACCTACAATTGAAGTTGTCTTCAATTTAGTCGAGACAGAATACGAACTGTGTGAATCTTTGGAGGAGGATGACGTTGAAGAGAAAGAGGAATTAAAAGAAGAACAAAAAAAAGAATCTGAGTTTTTGACGCCTAAACACACAACTTATCTCGCCATTAATAATATAGCTGTCCATTTACGGGTAGCCACCAATTTACTTTGTCAATCACATTATATTAGAGAATTCTTCTTAGAAATTCTCCTCCCTCCTCCTGAACAGGTTGGATAACCAAAAATCAATCAAATGCAAATACATTAAATTATCATTTAATATATTTTTGCTTTATTCTTCTATGACTTATAGTCTATGAATGACTATTGATTTAATAGCAACAACCTAGTTGAGTACGGCTAATTCCCTTAGACAAACCGTTCTTAACACTACCATTAAATATAAAGATGCCGTTCGATCAACTGCATTTCTATCAATATAAAAAACTGTATTGAATTTGCCTTCAAAACACAATACCCCGAAATGTATTGTTCTTTTGTTTTAAGTATCAATACTTTATTCAAGTTATAAATAAAATGAAATCTACAGATAATTTATTAGATGACCTTCCTCAACCAGAAAATCCTCAACAAGGAGTTCCTCAACAAGGAAATGATTTAAGCCCATTCAAAAACTTCAAACACGATTTTCCAGCCAGTATTATTGTATTTTTAGTCGCAATGCCTTTGTGTCTAGGAATTGCATTGGCTTCTGGCGCCCCACTTTATTCGGGATTGATTAGTGGAATTGTCGGAGGAATTGTAGTAGGAGCCTTAAGTGGTTCTCCTCTTGGAGTAAGTGGACCCGCTGCTGGTTTGGCAGTGATTGTCTTAAGTGCCATTACAGAATTGGGCAGCTTTAACATATTTTTGGTGGCTGTTGTTTTAGCTGGTATTCTTCAGTTGATTATGGGATATGCCAAAGCAGGAGTTATTGCCTACTATTTCCCTTCTTCAGTTATACATGGAATGTTGGCAGGAATTGGGATTCTCATCTTTCTAAAACAAATTCCTCATGCTGTTGGCTATGATCCTGTCAACGAAGCCGATTGGGGTTTTTCTCAAGCTGATGGTCAGAATACTTTTTCAGAATTGATTAATATGCTCAACTATATGAGTTTCAGCATCATTGTAATTTCTGTGATTTCTTTGGCTCTGTTAATCCTTTGGGAAACACCATTTTTCAAAAAAAATCAAGTGACCAAATTAATTCAAGGACCTTTGGTCGTCGTTGTTTTAGGAGTATTGCTAAACGTTGCATTTGCCTCCAACCCTGAATGGGCAATTAGTAGCGATCATTTGGTTAATATACCTGTTGCTAGCAACGCCAACGAATTTCTTAGCAACTTTGCTTTTCCAGATTTTAGTGCCTTGACCAATCCCAGAATATATGTCATTGCAATTATTTTGGCTGTTGTTGGTAGTTTGGAAACACTTCTTTGTACAGAAGCTTCTGACAAACAAGATACCTTAAAACGTGTTACGCCTGTTAACCGAGAGTTAAAAGCACAAGGGGTTGGTAATATTGTTTGTGGTTTGATTGGTGGAATTCCGATTACACAAGTTATCGTTAGAAGTTCTGTCAATCAACAATCAGGTGGGAAAACCAAAGCTTCTGCTGTCATACATGGTGTGTTAATCTTATTGAGTATTATCATTATTCCTAACATACTCAACCTAATCCCATTAGCAACCTTAGCTGCTATTTTGATGGTCGTTGGTTTCAAATTAGCCAAACCTTCTTTATTTATGAAAATGTATAAGCAAGGATTAAGTCAATTTATTCCTTTTGTTGCTACGATTTTAGGTATTTTATTTACCAACTTATTGGTTGGAATTGGAATCGGAATGGCTGTTGCCATTTTCATTATCTTGCGCAACAATTATAGAGTAGCTACTCGCGTTGAACAAGGCAAAGGTTCTAATATTCGTTTGGTTCTGTCAGAAGATGTAACATTCTTAAATAAAGCCTCTATTCAGGGTACTTTAGCGCAGATTCCAAACGGAACGCACCTAGAAATTGATGCTAGCAACACCTATTTTATTCACCATGATGTGATAGAAATCATTGAGGATTTTAAGATCAATGCTGCTAGTCGAAATATTACAGTTACAACAATTGATTTGACCCCCGAAAAGGAAAAAGAAGTGCGGGCTTTGAATCATTTTGAACTTATTTCAGAATAAAATTTTGCTCATAACAATTACTTAAAGAGGTCATTTACTTATTGGTAAATGGCCTTTTAAATATACAAAGTCATTGTTCAAACAACTTACACCCCAACTAATCTATGTTTATTCATCTTACAAAAGCCAAACATTGGCAAATCTTCTTCATTCTATTTGTTATCCCTTGCAGCATTCATTTCCTTTCCTTTCGGTTTCTTGTAGGAAGTCCTCCTTTCCTTAACCGACAAATGTTAGATTATCACATTACCTATATCAGTCCTTTTGTAGTTCTTTATTTTTTATCAAGCTTGATACTTTGGTTTCGAACGGTTGGTATTCTTTTGCAACGTTCCATTCCTATAGAGTTAAGATTGAATATCAAACGATTCCAATTCTTTATTTTTATTCCTATTGTTTATGGTTTATACTTGGAAGGTGTTTTATTTCAATTGACGGGTATTTCCTTCTTTGCCCCTTCTTTTGAGCACCATCCCATCAAAATATTTCTATATATCCTTCCATTTCACTTGTGTGCTCTATATGGTATTTTGCACACTATTTTTTTTGTAGCTAAAACAATAAAGACCGCTGAATTACAGCGACAAGTCTACTTTAAGGAATGTATTATAACATTCTTTCTCTTGTATTTTCTTCCCATAGGTATTTGGTTTATTCAACCCAAAATCAATCGTATCATTCACATTTTACCTTCTTCTTCCCAAGCCATCAACCATAATCTTTTATTATTAGATGATGACAACTTTGAGGTATAGTTTTTTATCCATGATGAAATATTACCTAAATAGCGGGATTACCACTATATCTAAAACAGACCTACAAATAAACTCATAAAAACCTACCAATCAAACACATAGCACTCAAAACATATCTATCAACAAAATAATATGTACTTTTATTCCATATGTCCATCATCTACTTTTGAATAAAACGCAGGCATATGATCTATCAGCAGTGCTATCGCGTACACTAAAAGTTAATTCTACTAGTAAAATATTTTCTCCCCACCAGAATCTTGTTCTGTCGTATCCGACTAAACAAGAAGGAATGATTTCCTAATTTTTACACTACGATTTTTTAGTCTCAAAATCTATTATAATCATGAAGCTTAACTTTTTAATTTATTTTTGGGTGGGCAGTTTTTTATCTTTACAAGCTCAAACCATTCTTTTTTCTGAGGACTTTGAAAGTGGCACCTTGCCAACAGGCTGGTCTAGACAACAGGCAATAAGCTCTACTGGTTGGCAAGTCGGGATTTACACTTCTCTATCCAGCACCAATTTTCAAATTCCTCCGCATTCCAACTTTGCCGTTTCTAATGACGATGCTTGTAACTGTGATATGAGTAATGATTTACTCATTAGCCCTGCGATTGATTTGAGCGCAGCCTCAATGCCTCAATTGACTTTTTCTACCTTCATTAATGGAAGTTATAACTCAAAGGGAAGTATTTTAGTGAGTACAGATGGAACCACTTGGAATACACTTCAAGACATTGCAACGAATCCTGCATGGAAAACCTATCAAGTTAATTTGATGCAATATGCTGGAGCATCTACCGTGTACCTTGCTTTTAAACACGATGATAACGGTTTTTATGCTAGTGGCGTGGCAATTGATGATGTGGTTGTTTTTGAGCCTGCTTTTGTTGGCAATACGATTTTATTTGAAGGTTTTGATGCTTGTACGCTGCCAAGTGGCTGGGGAACTATTGAACATTTGGGAGGCGTAGGGTTTGAATTTGGCACTCCCAGTGCTTTATCTGGGAATACCGTAGCTATTCCCCCACATAGTGGGTGTGTAGCAGCTATTAATGATGCCAAACACGATGGCGTAAATGGAACGCCTAACAATGTAGACGATTTTTTGCATACGCCTAGTTTAGATTTAAGTAACTATGGTAGCGTATTTTTAGAATTTGATACTTGGGTGGCTTCGGATAGGAGATTTTACATGGACGTCGTTGTTAGTACAGACTCTATCAATTGGAATTATGTGAAAGGAATTTATTCTATAGATGGGTGGCGTTCTTTTCAAATCGATCTAACAAATTGGGCTGGTCTACCTAAAGTATATATTGGCTTTAGAGCAAGGGATTTCAACTTTACATACGATCAAGGAGGTGGAGCTATTGATAACATCCATATTTACGAACCACCGACACATGACTTAGAACTAAATCATGTTTTTCCTTATCAATACATGGCCGTTGGCAAAAGTCCTGTAAAAGGAAAAATTAAAAATTTAGGAAGCGATGTAATTAACTCTATAGACATCCACTGGCAAGTCGATAACGGTACAATTAACTCTGAAACACTTACTGGTTTAACATACGATCCTTTAAGTAGCAATGATTTTTTATTTAGTGACTCTATAGGAATTTATACAACTGGAACACATACATTAAAGATTTGGATTTCAGCACCTAATGGTTCTCCTGATTTAAATTTATCCAATGATAGTATTACTAAAACAATAGAAGTCCTTCCTTACCTTCCCAAAAAACGAGTAGTATTAGAAGAACATACAGCGACTTGGTGTACCTCTTGTCCAGAAGGACTGGACTCGACCATTGCTTTTTCAGATCGAAACCCTGATCTTATTGTCACAGCTATTCATAATGGTGACATTATGTCCTATACAGATGGAAATATAGTAGCGGGTGGCATGGGTTTGAGGGGACTGCCAAGTTTGACCATTGATCGCCGCCAATCCCCAAGTACCCAAAGTTTGTGGTTTAGTCCTTATAATAACTTGGAAGCTCCTTATCAAGAATATCGAGATTTGATAGAACCTATAGAAATTACATTCTTACAAAAAGCCTACGATACTTTAACCCACGAATTAACAGTTGAGGTAAATGCTGAGTTTTTTGTTGCCTACCCGCACGATGACCTTCGACTCAACGTCATCATTACAGAAGATAGTGTCTCCAACGAATTTGATGCCAATTATAACCAAGCAAACGCCAATACATTTCCTTATTATCACCGCCATGTAGCTAGAGCCAACCTCGATGGTGCTTGGGGAACTCAAGGTAGTCTTCCTACTTCGGTAGCTGTTGGCAACTGCTCCAAACTATTTACTTGGACAGTTCCTGATAGTTTTAACCTAGACCAATTAGAAATCATAGGCTTGGTGCAACGACATTCTGCCGACAGGTATAATCGAGCGATTCTCAATGCGAATAAGATTGGGTTTAATGAAAATTTATCTCCCACCTCCACCCAAGCAATTCAGCTCCTTACTAACCCTAATATCAATATCTATCCCAATCCTTTTTCGGATAACTTGACCGTTGCTTTTAATTTAGCTACTACTGCTAATGTTAGCATAGAAATCGTGGATATGATAGGGCAACAGGTCGGCTTTTGGCAGAACAAGACCACTCCTGCTGGTCGTCAATTCGTAACAATGAGACCACATTTGAGTACGAATTTAGTACAGGGCGTTTATTTTCTAACCATTCAACTTGGAGAAGAACTCTTCACCCAAGAAATCATCTATCAAAACTAAATTTTATGAAAACGATTTGCATTATCTTAATGGGGTTGGGATTAGCAGCAAGTATCACTGCTCAAACTTCTTTTTCTTTAAATTTCACAGATACTTGTTTTACAACAGGAACCAATAGCTATGTTGCTATAGAAGGAACGTTAAGAAACAAAAACGCCTCTCTTTTACAAATGAGTTTATTGCTAAAAAATGTCCACACACCCAGTGATTGGTCTGTTGTCGCTTGCGACCCTCAGCAATGCCTCCCTCTAGGAATTGTTTTTTCTACTTTCACAATGAGTCCCAATCAAGTTGCTCCTATTTTTGTAGACTTTACAGTTGGAAATACAGCAGGTGTTGGAACAGCAGAAATTGAACTTACCGATTTAAACAATTCAGAAACATCTCTTTGGACGCTAAAAGTTACGGCATCGACAACCACCAATACAGTAACCTATCAATTAGAGGAACAAAAGCCTATTCTTGTAGAATGGTTTAACTTTCAAGGACAACGTATCCAGAATATAAAAACTGTTCCTTCGGGTATTTATATTCGGCGGTTGAGTTTTGAGCGACAAGCGGCTTCTTCCACTCAAGTTTATGTCAATAATAATTAGTCTCTTTTTAAAATTTATGACAGGTCAAATTCACAACAAGAACTATGTGTTGCAAAATGCTAGCTCCTTTTGTGAATTTGACCTAAAAATTATGGTTATCAACCATTTTATCTTAGAAACCAATAATAATTATAACTTTTTAGCGTAAGTTTTATTTTTTTATAACTTTTATGCTAATTTAGTTTTAAATTAGATCTCAATGATTCTACATCCAATATTTTGATTATCAAAAACAATTGGTATAAGACTCACTCAAACACAACACAAAAATTTAAAAATGGGGTTATTAGATTGGTTTAAAAAACAGGCTAAGAAGGATGCCATAGAACTAAAAGAAGAAGACAACCAAAGATCTATTTATGCTACCTTAAACAAAGCACAAGGTGAAGGGATTTCGCATGAAGAAGCACAAGCCATGCAAGCAGAAATTTTAGAGCTATTGAGCAAAGAAGATAAAAATTCTGCCATCAATTTTGCTTGTCAATTGCTAGCAAAAGGACAATACGAAGCTTGTATAAAAGCCTTCGAGAAAATCATGGAACAAGAACCATCCGAAAAAGGCACTTGTGAAAATCAAATTGGAGCGGCTTACTTTTTTCTAGGAAAATATCCAGAGGCAATAGCACACTACCTTTTGTCTTTACAAAATGGATTTGATACCGAAATGCTCGATTATAATATATGGGAGGCTGCTGAGGAACATTACAAGGCAACTGGTGATAACACCTTTGTTAAGACTTACTTACAACACTTTCCAGAAGGAGAAGCAAGAGCTGCTGCCGTGAAGTTATTATAAATAGGAACTATTTCCTGCCATACAAAACAAAAGCTTGCTTTTGAAAACATTTTGTTGTATATTTATCTTCTGCAAGATAGAAAAATCAAGTTTTTGTTTTATAGTTTATACAACTTCATATATCATGTCAACTACCCCTGCTATTAGTTTGGATGTTTCGGTCGTCATTACCAACAAAAACCACAAAAATTCTTTGGAATCTTTTGCCCATGCGCTTGGTTTGGCAGTAGAAATTTTGGAGGAAGTCCCCTTTCAAGACATCTATACTCCTACTAAAGATTTTGCCCATGCTTTCTTCTCCAACCAAGGAACCTTGTTTTTTATTCCTTCAGGAGAATACAATATAGCTGCTGCATCTAGAGCTAGTGAAGTTGCTTTTTTAGATATTGTACAAAGCACGGCTTCTTTTAATTTAGAATATGCCAAAGATGGTTCTATGCAACGCATTTATACCAATTTTAACGGTACGGTTCGTCGTAACATCAAAGCTCCATTGGAATGGGAGTCTAGTAGTAAATCTTATGTTGAAATAATGTCTGATGCGATACAGGCACTGACAGGGCAATCATTGGAATTGTATCAACAAGATAAAGCTGCTCGTTATCATATTATCAAGTAAACAGCTTTTTAGTCATGAGCCGTTTCATTCAAGAAAATAAGCTTGTTATTTTTCCTCCTGCTCAATACGAAGCCGATCATTTCATCAATCCTCATTTAGGGTGGCGATGGCTTTATATCTTTCTAGCTTGGTTGCTTATCTCTATTTTATTAGGATATTATGGCGAGTTGTTGGTTCCTGTTGTTCCTGACCAAGGCTTTTATAGAGAGTTTTTTATGAGTGCAGGACAACTAATCTTTCAAACAGTTGTTATTGGGCATCTTACCAAAAATCGACTGATTCATTATTTAGGAAACATGATGACAGTCTCTCTTATTGGTGCATTACTTTTGATGCCTGTTTTGTTATTGGCTTGGTGGACAGGTTGGGATGCTCCTTGGTGGTATACGACTTACTTTTTGGTCATCGTTGGGGTTATTATTTTAATCCACAAAGATAGAGTAGAACGACTAAAGTTGCATTGGAGTATTACGCTTTCTTGGATTGCCTATCGAGTTTTGCTATTAATCATTATTTATGGTATTGGTCCTTTATAATAACTATTGCTACATGACCTTAACTCTACTGTTCCATCATCAAAAGTTTTATTTCTTTTTCTCCCCCTCTCATATATTCCCCTCCTGTATTGATATAATATAGTTTCTTTCCTTCCAAAAAAAAGGTATAGTATAATATAGGTTTCATGTTTTACTTGTTATTTTTTCTGACCTCTTACTTACAACTATTAAGAAAATAAAAAATCGCTTCGAATTTAGACCTATTAAACTCTTAGCCAATAGTACTGCCCAAAATCGAAGCGATGTAATAATTGTATTATTTTTTAGTGCATGATATGCTTCTTACCACTTTCACGCCAGCCTGCATCGTATTTTGAACTTGCGTAATAGATTTTCAGGTCAGCATCGTATTTTGAATCTACAAAATAGATTTTTTTGTCTGCATCATACTTTGAATCGACAAAAAACCATCGACCTGCTTTGTCGGTATCATATTTAGAATCTACTTTGTAAACGACTAAATCTGCATCGTATTTTGAATCGACAACATATACCTTTACATCGGCATCGTACTTGCTACTTGCTTCCCAAACTTTTTGGGCATTACTTTGTGTCGACATTGTCATAAAAATAACAAAGGCACATAAGAAGAATAATTGCTTCATGTTTTTTTTTATTTTGTTTGATAAAAATCTAATTACCTAAGATAGGTATTTTTATGTAATTATAACCATAGAAAGAAGAAGAAAGTGCCCTGTAATATCAAAAATTAAGACATTATTTACAGCACCACTTCCTTTCTAAACAAGTAAGAGTAACCTCCCCACAACGAATAGATTATCAACTCTCTAAAAAACCCACAGCAACAAGCCATTCAAGAAATCAGCTTTTTTTTTGTAACTTACAATATCAGGTATTATAAATAAATGATTCCTTTGAACATAAGCGTACAATATGGACAAATACGACCGACAACTTGAGTTTCTAATTCAAACATTTCCTCATCATGCCAAAGAACATTGCCAAACTGTTTTTTTATCTGTTGCTAAAAGAGATTTACGCAAAGCTTTGTTTTATTTACTTCAACCCAATACAGAACTAGAAGAATTATTAGCCCTATTGTGGCACAATCCATCTGAATTGCCAGCTCAACAAATAGAATGGATCAATGATCTAATGCATTGGTATTGCCCCAATGCTTCCTACAAAAAAATAGTCCATCAAGCCTCTAAAAAAAAGCCTCTACTCTTAGAAAAAGAAACTATTCGTCGACTCAAATCTTTTCGTAGAGCTCCCAGGAAAGACATGTTCAAGCGGTGGTTTGAATTAATGGACAATCGCTCGGATACAGTGAGTTTGCATTTTTTGAAGTGTTTGCGCTCTTTCGACCGAGAATTAGAGCCTTTTTGGGCATATATCGATGCTTATGCTCGGTCTTCAAACCCTGATATTATCAAAGCAGCTTTGTCCTTACTGGCACAAATGCCTACAGGAATACAAAAATCTATCTTAACGATTGGAGGTTATTTAAAAGACCCCAAAATGCGTTTTTACGCTTTGGTTGCGATGCAAAACACCACACAATTATCCCCTGCCCTGCTAAACAGCTTGCTCCATCCAATTGTTACAGAATATAGGCAACTTATGAACACACAAGGTCGTATAAATGATTTATGGGAAGAATTTAGAATAGTGCAAACCATTCTAAAAAATAATGGCATCCGTTTATCGATTCCAGACATTGGTTTGGGGCGTTTTTAAGGGCGTAAGTCGATTTCTAGATAACTACTTATTCATTTTAGGAACTCTGAAACTTCTTCTAATGGTTAATATAAGTATACGAGCTAACATTACTTCGTTGAAACCATGCAGTAGCAACAAAGTTAATCAATGGAGTATTAAACTAATAATACTCCGTTGATTTTTTAGTTTTCTTACGAAAAACGTAAAAAAGCATCTTGCATTAGTTTGATTATCAATCTTTTAGCACAAAAACCAACAAAGATACATCTTGCTGATAATCAAACTAATACGATTTTTCAACGGAGTAATGAAACTAACAAATGTGTGCTATTAAAAACAGCTCTAGGCGCAATAATTATAATATTAAATCATAAAAAATAAAAGAATCAGATGTTCTGGACAGCAATTGCAATAATGGTTATTGGAGGGTATTATTTCGACCTTCAAAAACAAAAACTAAAACAAGAAAAACGTGGTGGTGCCAATTCTAAAGAAGTCAAACTCCAATTAGGTCGTTTGATGGCAGAAAATGAAGAAATGAAGGAGCGCATACGAAATTTGGAATACCTAATGACAGATCGAAAAGATTATATTGATATAGATTATGAGAAAGAGCAAATGAGATTGGACAACAATAACAATAAGTTTGAATACTAAACCACCGAACCTTATTTAATTACTTCATCTCTTTTCACTAAAACAACAACCAACTATGGACGAGTTTTTTCTGTTTATGCTTACCGTGATAGGTGTCCCTATGGGATTTTATTTCCTTGGAGCTTACCTAAAAATCAAGCTTCAAAGCTTGCGACAAAAACACAACTTAATAGAACCCAATGCCAATACTAAAAATATGCAACAACAAATGGAGTACTTAATGCATGAAAATGAAGAAATAAAAGAGGAGCTCCACAACATTAAGTATTTACTAAGTCGACAGGACAAACGAGAACGCATTGATTTAGATTATGAAAAAGAGCAAATGAGATTGGATTATGATGCCAAAGGTTCTTTATCCCTTTAAATCTTATTATCTTAATTGTATTTCTTAATCTTTGCAAATTTATATTATGGAAATTCTTGTTCCCATTATTGCCATTATTATGATCTTTTCTATTCCACTGGTTGCCCTATCCAATGCTCATAAATTAAAACTTGAAAAGCTAAAGGCAACCCAAAATGGTGGCAATGAAGCGGTTTCTGATTTGCGCAAACAAGTTGGTCATTTGATGGCTGAAAATGACGAAATCAAAGAACGGCTTAAAAATCTAGAATATTTATTGACCAATGACTCCAAGCGCATTGACTTAGATTATGAAAAAGAACAAATCCGAATTGATCAACAGAATAAATTTAATTCATAATGGAAGTCATAATTGAACTTGCAATTGTTTTTGGTTTTGGGGCTGTTTTTGTAACTTTATTTTTCTTTCTGTTTCAAATCTTGCGACTAAAACTAAAAAAACTAAAGCGAGAATTTGCAGAAGAAAAGGAGTTGAGTCAAGTTGATGTTCTAAAAAAAGATATTGGCTATTTGATGGCTGAAAATGAGGAAATGAAAGAGGAATTGCAAAACATCAAATATTTACTTAGTGGAGAAATCAGCAAACAGGCTATTGACTTAAAAGCGTACGAGAAGCAACAAATTAAAATTGATAAAAGAAATAAATTTGAATTATAATTATGCTAGCAGAAATAGCCCTCTTTATTTGTGTTTCAACAGTTATTTTAGTTTTTATCTTAACTCGTTTTTACCTCAAATTACAAGAGTTAAAATACAAACATAATTCTCATTCTAATCAAAGCGCCTCAGAAATAAAGCAACAACTGGGACACGTAATGGCCGAAAATGAGGAAATGAAAGAAGAGTTATCCAATATCAAATACCTATTAAGTCAAGACAAACGATTTATTGATATTGAAGCTTACGAAAAAGAACAAATCCGAATTGATCAAGAAAATAAAATGAACTCGTAACTTTATTCGTAGATTACTGCACTGATACACTCTTCATATTCAATCCGTGCTTAAACGGACTATTTTGTTTATTCAATTGATCATACTATTATGCCTGTATTAGCTGGATTATTAGCCCTTTGTTTGTTGCTGGTTATTGGTTATACCTTGACTACTTCTAACAAAGCATTCAAAGAAAAAATGGAACAAGAAAAGCAACAAAAAGCCCTTGCTGAACAATTACAAGCTGTACAAAATCAAATTTCTAATTTAGAACAACGATTGGGCAATGTAGAAGTGATTTTGACAGATAGTCAATTTATGGATCCTCCTACCAATGGGCGTGAAGCAATTGATTTAAAAGCAGAGATTAATGAACTAAAATCTATTATTAAAAACTTGAGGTGAACAACAGCATTTTACGTATCCAACGATTCTTAAACATTTCCATTGTATTAATAACTGTCATCGTTATTTTAGGGAGTCTTGGTCTGTGGATCGTGAATTACGAAACATTAACAAGTTTTATTCTAAAAATGGTGCACAAAGAGTCTTGGCGCACCTATTTTGAGCAAGAAGTATTTCCCCCTAGCCGCTTCCATCTATTGCAATACTTGGTCCTGATACTAAGTCTATTTTGGGCTTTTATTGGTTATCGGCTTTATACTCAAACACAATACTTAGCAACGAGCTTTGCTTATTTTGGGCAACAATCCAAAAATATTATTCATTGCCAGATTCAGCAATTTGAAAAGCAAGAAACCTTTTTTTTCCTTTCCATTTTATTGCTTTTTTCCCTCCGAGGAATCCTCCAAATATACCGTTACGAACTTCAATACGATGAAGCATGGACCTATAACCATTTCATTTCTAATGGCTTTTTTGTTTCCGCAATTAGCCCCAACAACAATCACATTCTCTATACCTTAATTGCTTGTTGGTTTGATTACTTGCCCTTTGAAGCCAAATATTGTTTGCGTTTTCCTGCTTATTTGGGAGGTATAGCTACCTGCATCCTTTTTTACGGTATGGTTCGAAGCCTATTAGGACAGCGGAAATGGGCATTAATCGCCTTAGCATGGTTTGCATTTTCACCAGCAATTTGCTTCTATTCTATGTACGCAAGAGGATATATCTTTCAGATATTTTTCACTATTTTGACGTTCTGGACAAGTTTAAAACTAAGCACTCCACACCGTTCGATTTCCTCGAATTACCTTTGGGGCGTATGGATTATTGCTAGTATTTTAGGATTTTACAGCGTTCCGACCTATGCCTACATTTGGCTGGTGATCAATTCATTTTTAGGCATTCATTTTTTCACCCAATCTGGTCAGTATAAAAAATGGTTAATAAGCTTATTGAGTGTTCTTTTGGTAACAACTCTTTTATACTTTCCCTTTCTAATCACCAATGGTTTTAATACCCTGATTGCAGTTGCTTCTACTGAAGCCCCCCAAGGTGAACATTTTGTCTCTTATCAAGACAAAGTAGCCGATTGGATACTTTTTGGAGGAGGACGTGGCACCTCTGTCTATTGGTTTTGGCTGTTGTTAACCTGCTGTACCCTCTCTATATGGTGGGAAACAACGGCTCAACGAATCAAAAGGACGATAGAACTGGTTATCCTTTTTTTACTATTTCCTTCCCTCTTGAACCTTTTGATAGGTACGCAACCTCCTTATCGTGTTTGGTGTTTTTTGAGTATTGCGGTGGGACTATCTCTGGGAATAATAGGTTCTCATTATACCCAGAAACTAACATCCTCTGTTGTATTCATCCTAATAGGTCTTAGTTTAAGCTTTTTTAACATTTGGCGAACAGAAGTACACTATGCCATTCGTTGGAGTGCAACACTAGATCAAAATGTAAAAACAATATCAAACGTACTCCTACAACATAATTTTTCTGAAGTTTATCTGTTTTCCAACTATGACAAGCCTTTATTGGAGTATTATTATTTAATAAAAGAAAAACGTTTAAAGGTATTTATGGAAGCTAAAGCCAGTAAAAACCATGCTCCGTTTATCAATACTCGTCTTTATCCTGTTGTCTTATGGGACAAAGAAGATCGAGTGGCATCTTTAGAGGAAAAACAGTGGTTAGAGCAATACTACCCTATCACTTTGTACGAAGATGCCCGTGTTGCCTTGCGAAAACCTCTATAATACCAAGCTTCTCTTCTTGTTAACTGACATCTTTAAACCTCAAAGCACGAACAGCACGTTCAAAGGCATTCATATTCTGCTCAACCTCCTTGGCACAGGTTCCTATAAACAATAAAGAAGATTCTTCCCCCAAAATAATAGTTTGATACAAGTAAGAAACTTGACCTTCCATTTCTATCGTAGCTTTGAGTACTAGGGCAGTTTGGTCCGCTAATTCAAGTTCTGTGATTTCTTCAGATAAGAATGTCGCTCTCTGTTGAGTTTCATAACGCTGAATTAATTCATTGGTATAATTTTGAGCGGCATCTTTAGACATAAAAGGCAATGGAGCAATTGTTATTCCTGGAACTTCCTTATGCTCTATGGTATCTGCCGCACCATTCGGACTAAAGATAAACATGGTATTTATCTTAGTATTGAATTCAAAATCAAAACTATCTTTATTAAACGTAAAATTCGCTAATTCAAAGGGATCTAATTCAAACGCTTCGTCATAAAAAACAGTTCTTATAATCTGAATCAACTCCTCCTTGCCTTCTGCATCAGAGTTTTTGCATACGCCCACCATCGATGCCACAACAGTTTCATTTCCAAACCAAATACCAAGTTTGGTTTCTCCTGGATATTTAGACGGTCCTTCAAAGTAGATTGCATCGTAGTTATTGACCTTTATTTCTTGATAAACATCTACTTGTGCTCCTTGCGCTTCAATCGCTTCTCTTGACAGATTAGCTTTTGCTTCTTCAAAAGAAGCGGGCATTTCCATGACTTGAAAATACAACTTTTCTTTCTTCTGATATCGGGCTAACTCTTCCACATGTTCGTATTCTTCAGGAGCAACAACCCATACTTTTGTTCCTGCTACTCGAATATGTTGTTTGGTTTTAGACGTTTGAATGGATGTAAAATCCTCTCTCTTGGGCTCCGTACAAGAAAAAAAGATATTGAATAATAAGAATGGTAATAATAATTGAATGGTTTTAGGCAGCTTCATTTTTAATCAGTTCTCAATATTTATAATTCGATATCATCACAAGATAAATCTATTTTTAGTAATTAGGAAGCAGCACCTTTATTTCATCTATACTGCCCTTACGCATTTTTTTAGCCTCCAAGTAATACAAAAAAGTTTCTAACGATGTTTTTTGAGGAATATAACCAAACTCTTCCTTCAACTTTCTATTATCTAGAACGGGTCGATACTGAATGAATAAAATCTGATCGGGACCATACTTCGTCCAGCCCAATCGACGCCCCATCTTCAATCCCAACCTTAACCAACGGGCAGGAATTGCCCAATAGGGCTTGCCTAAAATTTTTGCTAAATCAGCATTTGTAATAGCTCCATCACCCGCTAAATTATAAATACCCGTTTGAGTAGAAAAAACAGCTTTGTGCATACAAGTTGCTACATCCTCATCCCATACGAAGACATAAGGACTAAGGTGGTTCTTGATCCCCAATATTCGTTTCTTATCAAAAAGATTGGTAATCAAATTTTGAGTACTTGCGCCCAAAATCGTACAAACCCTAAATACGACCTGCTCAAAATTGGGGTGTCGCTGTCTATATTCTGCTAACATTGCTTCTACTTGCCTTTTGTGAGCAGAATAGGCAAAAATTTCATTGCCTCGAAGGGGATCACTTTCTTTTAGCCAACTAGGATTATCGGCATGATAACCATATGCCGCACCACTCGAACTAATAACAATTCGTTGAGCACCAACTTTTAGGCAAGCATCTAAAATATTTTGAGTTCCCAAAACATCTACTTCGTATTGAAATGCTCTAGAACTAGCTTGAGAATCAATAATTGCAGCCAAGTGAATAACACTAGTAATCTTTGTTGTCGCCAAATGTTTCCAGAGGTCTTTGTCCCTAATATCTGCTTGAATATACACAACACCTTTCAACCGTTGTTTAGGATTAGCTTCTTTGACATCCATTGCAACCAATGCCTCTATGTTCCCCTTCTTTAAATCACTGTGAAGACGCTTTAATACAATCTGACCTAGATAGCCCAAAGCCCCTGTGATAAGTATTCGCTGCATCTTATTCTTATTTAGTTTGTTTGATTTAATCTAGTTAATGCGTCCAATTCCTTCCTCGATTTTCTTTGCCAATACCATGCTAGCGTCAAGCCTGAAATCATATGCCATACACCCCACCATGCTACAATAATTCCCATTCCTCCAAGATGCTCAAAATATTGAAAAAACAAAATTAGCCCCAAACCAGAATTTTGAATACCAACTTCTAACGATACTGTTTTACTATCATCGTGACTTAATCCTGCACCTTTAGCGCCCCAATACCCCAATGTCAACGCCAAGCTATTCTGTATAAAAACAACAATAGCAAATGTTCCAATATAGTTGATAAAGGTTTCAAAATTAGCCAATAAAGCGCCAATGATTAGAACGACAAAAAATAGAATAGAAAAATACTTCATTGGCTTTTTGATACGGCTTGCCAACTCTTTTTTATAATGAGCGATGAGCATTCCCACCGTTAACGGGATGCCCAGCAACAATGTAATGGTCATTAACATATCCAACGGATCAATAGACAATTCTGATAACAACGTATGGGTACTTGGAAGTAAGGCACCCCAAAAAGAAAAATTAAACGGAGTCATTATCAAAGCTGCTATGGTAGAAATAGCAGACATGCTTACAGATAGAGCTGTATTGCCTTTTGCTAAATGTGTAAAGAAATTAGACATATTTCCTCCAGGGCAAGCTGCCAGCAGTAACATCCCCAAAGCCACACTTGGATAGAAGATTGTTGGAGCAAATTGACTCGTTCCCCATATCATTAAAAACGTTAGTGCAGGAAAAGCGACAAACTGCAAACTCAAACCGATTAACACTGCTTTGGGATTCTTTAGAACACGTTTAAAATCGATCACCTTAATATCAAGTGCCACTCCAAATATAATAAAACCCAAAACGAGTTTTAATATAAATTGTGTGTTGTCATCAAAGGTTATTTGTACGCTATCAATCCCCATACATTCTTAATTTCTATCCTTTTTGTAATGCTTTTGTTTCTTTATTCACCAAATTTCTATAGGTATCTTTGTGGACATAAAAAGACATCCGTTCTAATTTTAAATAGTTGTACCCTCCACTCAAATCGGGCTGTTTGCCACGCTTCTTCTTTTTAAACGCCAAAGCTTTAGAACTTTTCTCTTCCATTCCTTTGATATAATGTGCCATTAGACGAGCTTGCTCATAACGCCCTTCCCACCCCAAACCTGTTGCTTCGATCATTCCTAACACAAACAAATTATCATACTCTGGATGAAAAATCTTAAGGTAAAGTTCTGGTGCCATTCCCGACCAGTTAAGGTGTTTTTTATCAATAAAAGGATAATGCAACTTATAACCTGTTGCCAACACAATTAAATCATATTGCTCCGAATGCCCATCTTTAAAATAAACCTCCTTGTTCTTCATATAATCAATATCCTTCTGCACCTTTACATCCCCTTGACCAATGTGATGCAAAATCAAGGTATTCACGACAGGATGAGATTCATACATCTTATAAGTTGGTTTTGGAAACCCAAATCGTTCAGGATCTCCTGTAAACCACTTTAGCAATTTATTATCAAACGATTGTTTTAACCGACGAGGAAGCTTGATTTTTCCTCCAATCGTATCCGAAGGTTTTCCAAACACATATTTAGGGACAAAATAATACCCTCTACGTACACTAATATCTATCTTATCTGCGTAATGTACCGCATCTACTACGATATCGCAACCACTATTACCCGCCCCAATGACCAACACATTTTTTCCTTTGAATATAGAAGCTTTTTTATAAGCTGCCGAATGCATCATTTCTCCCGTGTAGTTGCCCTTAAATGTTGGGACATTCGGCTCAGACAAAGTTCCATTGGCCAAGATAACGCCTTTGTATTGGTACGTCTTGCTTCCCCATTCAGGATTGCTCAATGTGATCGCCCATTGCGCTCCATTTTTTTCTACTCGCTCTACTTTAGTATGAAAATAATAATGATCGTATAGTTTAAAATGGGTAGCATAGTCTATAAAATACTGACGCATTAATTGATGACTCGGATAATCAGGTGTACCTTCTGGCATGGGGAAATCTAAAAACTGAGTGGTTGTTTTAGACGAAATCAAATGCGCAGATTCATACATGGTACTTCGTGGGTTGGTAATATTCCACAAGCCTCCAAAATCATTGCCCATTTCAAAACCATCAAAAGCAATTCCTAACTCCTTTAAAGCCTTTGCACCAGACAAGCCTGCTGGTCCCCCTCCTATAATAGCATATTTTTCTTCTGTTTGCTGTGGGTATGCTGATCGTTTTTTAGAATTTCCCATTGTTGGTTGATTTTTGTATGGTCAATAGTATGAATGCCGACTATACAAATTACGGTTAAAACGATTGCTTTTTCATCCGTATACTGTATCAACAATAAGCTCAAATTACATTTCTAAATTACCCAATTCAGAGCTAGAGTTCTTATATTAAGCACTAAATCAAGCATAAAATATAGCTTACCTCCCAAACCACCAACCAAGTCCATTCACTATTAAATGGCTATACTAAATAACTACAACATTATTTCAAAATTCTTAAAGGTGCATAAGCTTTATACAATCCATAGGAATAGCTTAAGTTACTCCAATAGATTACTATAAATAAAAACTTACATTTCTAACTTTTAATACAATGGTTTGCTTGAATTATTTTTGTCCAATCCATCAATCCACCTTTTTCTTCTATTTCCCATGCTAATTCTAATAATTGGCGATCATCGCCCAATTTCCCAGCCAACTGCACTCCCAAAGGCAAGCCGTTTTTACATTGCCCCATTGGCAAAGAAATGGCAGGGGCTCCTGTTACATTCTGAAACGTTGTATAATTTACATATTGGCTCAGTTTTTCTATACTAGCAAAGAAATTGTTCTCTGGGCTAAAATACCCAATCTCAGGTACAGGATGGGACAAGACAGGACTCAGCAAGACATCGTATTGATCATATAGACTATTATAATAATTCGTAAATTTTTTCAAACGTTTAATACTCTTAGCAGTGCTAAACATCACTTTAGGATAAACCTTTGCCATTTGAGTTGTAAAAACCTCCAATTTCGAATTATTAAAACCTATTCCATAAGAAACCTTTCCAAATCGATACAACATATAGGTAATAAAACTCCAATAAGCCAAAAAATCAATTTTGGTTTCTTGTGTAAATGGATTTGAAATTAACTCTACTTGATGCCCCAAACTTTCACAAAATCTTCCTGCCGATAAAGTAACATCATCGACTTCTGGATGGCTTTTGATTTGGGTTGGTGTTTCTGTAAAGACACCTATTTTTAATCGCTTTTGAAGCGGGCGATCAATCCAGCCAATCTTAGGCAATTGAGGATTGGCATAATAGGTTTCAGCTGCTGCATAGTAATTAGCAGAGTCTCGAACTGTTCTAGAAACAATTCCTTGACAAACAATATCAATAGGCAACATAGAAGTAGGCGATTCCATATCTCGCCCTCTACTTGGTTTTAGCCCAACAAGCCCACAACAAGCAGCAGGAATTCGAATAGAGCCGCCACCATCTGCGGCATGTGCAAACGGTACTATTCCCGATGCAACTAAAGCTCCTGCTCCTCCAGACGAACCTCCTGTCGAATAATTTAAGTGGATTGGATTAAGTGTTGTTCCTTGCTGTAAGGTTTCTACTGCTGGCAAAAGCCCAAATTCCGAAGTACTTGATTTACCTAAAACAACACATCCAGTAGATAATACCTGTTGAGTATTTTTTTCATTTTTTTTCTGAGGTACCGCAGGTACTCCCAAAGAGCCATGTAAGGTTGGTAAACCTTCTACATGTGTCAAATCTTTGATAAAAGTAGGCACTCCTTTAAAATAAGCATCCTTCTCTTCTTTTTGAACAACAGGCTTTTCAAAACAATCCGTTACAATTGCATTGAGCGTTGGATTTAGTGCTTGGGCACGTTCTATAGCACAATGAACCGCTTCTTTAGAACTAATGGCACCTTTCTTAATTTGCTCGGCTATTTCTGTAGCATCCATTGTTCCTAAAATACCAATATCAAAAGCATGCATTTTCTGTTTCATAAAATTGTTTTGTTGTTGTTGAGTGGAGATGATTACATCTTAAACATGTCTATTTAAGTACTTGCCCCTATTGAACCAATAGAATTAACGATTAATATAGGTAGAGACTCTTTATACCTATGCCATCTAGTCAAAACAATCTATTAAATTACCATCACTATTCTATCAAATAATTCAATTTAATCAAAAAATCAAAATTTTATTCTAAAAAATGAACAATATTGTTTTTTTAGTGTTAAAATAGTAGTTGGTCTTCTAAGCGATACCTTCTCAATAATTTCTATCTAAATTATTGTCTCTCTCTACTAGAACTTCCTTTCTTCAGTTGACGGTATCCCTTGCTGGTAATCTAAATTTTGCTTATCCCACTAAACATCATTGATGAACTATACCAAACATCAATACTACGTTGATTTGCTTTGTTACTCCCTATGGTACGATTGCGTGACTTCAACGAACTATTGACGAAATATAGTTCAAGCATTTTATTCAATTTGTCTTTTATCAATGATAAGATGACTGACACATTCTTTAATTAAAAAACATAATTATGAAATTTCTATTATCAATAGCCATATTAATATTCACGTTTAACTCGGTCTTTGCCATAGATGCACCTACTCAAGAAGATAAAATGGTAGCTGTTATTCTTATAATGGACGACGGAGAGGATGATCAACAAGTTGTGGCAACTCTATACACCTCTTTAATGGCAGCTGAAAAAGTTGCTAAGGTATTAGACATCGAAATGCAGGCAGAAGACGAAGTCAACGATGATGTATTCGTTTTTGCATTAAAATCAGAGGAACAAAAAAATCTGACCATGAAGATGTTTGATGAAGAAGGGTATCAACTGGCTGCCAATCGTAATATACAAGTCCAAGACGGCAACAATTATAATGCGTTAAATGTAAAAACGCTAGAGGACGGAACCTATCAATTTATATTAATGGATGAAAATGGTGCAGAAAAGAAAAAAACAATAACTATTAATCGAAATAAATAGTTGCTACATCATGTAGCAAATTAATGTGCTATATCTATAATCAATAGATTAATCTATTGTCTTCTAGAAGCGCTACACCTCAATGGTGTAGCGCTTTTTTTTGGTTTTAATTAAAATTATTATTATATTATAATACCTGAACCGTTTCTATTTTTTTGTTCAAAAATGAAAACAAATTCTAAAAAAACAAAACATATAAAAAACAGTAATCCAAAGATTTAAAAACATGGTCTATTTTTTTCGCCTCTAAGTTTAGCCAAACTTAGTATCGCGCGCCACATTTGCTATCATAATTAAATGGGAAACAATGCTACATAAAAACATCCTACTATCATTCTTATTTTTATTCATTACGTTTCAATACAGCTTCTCTCAAAGTCACGTTTCTCAGTACTTGCACCAAATACTAGCAACAGAGCAAGATCCTGAAACCCCTCCTTCTACTATGTATTTAAAACTCCATACATCAAGAGTTGAAATTCAACAAATGAAGGGAACACGCTTGATGGTAACAGGAAAAGTTTTGCTGGGTATTCCAAATGTTTTTTTTCTAGACGTTTTAATTGAAAAAGGACGCTACGAATTATTTCTTTCTGCGGATGGTGGAAGCGGTCTCCGTTTGGAGGACAAATCTAGGCAACCAATGATACTTCAAGGCGAACAATGTAGAGAAGAAGTTTCTTATGTTATTTATATTCCTGAAACAGTAACAACCGTTGCTTTTGAAGATGCCGTTACAGGAGAGACAAGGGTACTTCCTATCAAGAAAAGAGAACAACCGCTTGCTTCTTCGGCACCTCCAGCTAGTGCTGCTCCTCAAGTTTTCATAAAAGATAAATAAAGAATAAGCCGTATGTTGCACAATGATACATACGGCTTATTTATCTTTATTCCTATTTTATCAATTAGTATTAGCTACGCTCGTGCGATCACAAAATTATTCATATTAGCTTGATAATTAATAAAATTCAGCTACACTACTATTGATCAATCATTGCACTATTTTTAAAAATCGGAGCCTATTGACAAATATAAAATAGGATTTTGAACTTGTCCTGTTTCTACTCCCCAAGCATAATCCAAGCGGAAATAATGCCCTAGTAAAACCGTTCTAATTCCAAATCCATAACCAAACAAAATTGGTCGTCTAAAATAATTCACGGTCACCTTTACAGGAGAAATCGACCCAGGACCATTATTGTCAATGACAGTTGTGTTTAATGGATTGTCTGTAGAAAATGGCGAAGCTCCTTGCCATGCAGTTCCTACGTCAAAAAACGCAACTAATTGTAAGCTCCTTAACATAGCATTTCTTGGCGGATTTTTTGAGATATAATCTATAATTGGAATACGCATTTCAACATTTCCAAGTGCATACGAACTACCATTTCTAGCATTATTATTAAAACCTCTCATATTGGCTCCTAATGTCTGCAAGCCATAACTACCAGCTTCTGGCAATGTAACTGTTGTACTAGTTGTTGGGAACATCCAATTTTCAACTCCACCTAAAGAGTATAAGATTTTTTGTTGACCAAACGAACTTGCTGCTGCCAAACGAAATGCAAAGATAGTTTTGTTGTCAAAAGTTAAATAATGTCTAGCGTCAAATCCTATCGCTGTCGTCAAACCACCTTCAAAACCGACCTTGAATTCATCTTGAGTTTGAACTGAAAAAGGCTTGTAAAAATCTAAATAACCTTTAAACTTCGTTCCTTTTCTAGCGTTCAAGCGCAATTCTAAAGTGTTATCAAATACATACTCTAATCTCAATCCCAGTCTATTTTCATGATAAACAGGAACTTGAAGACTATTTAACTCTTCAGCTAAGATAGCCACTTTATCCAATTGCAAACTAAAAATGCCTCGCAAGCTTTGAAATTTAGACAAAGGATACTTCAATTCTGTCTGCAACAAATGCTTTACAGTACGCCCTCTAGCCTCTATGGAAACATTAGTAACCGTATCTACGACTACATAGTTATATATGCGTCCACGTCTATAAAAGGAATAGCGTTGATCAATTAATCCTTTTTTATTTTCTACATTAATAAAATATTCCATGCCATTAAAATCAAATGGCACTCGAAGACCGAGCTCTAAATAGAAGTTCTCAAAAACATCTACAAATCCAGTTTTAAGAGCAAAGCTTAAAGGTTGGAATTGATAATAGTTTCCTAAATACATATCCATACCATTGTACAATGGAGTATTATCCATCTGAAACGTCACCTTATCTACCCGAAACAAGCTCTTATATTTATTAGCATGGGTTTCGTTCCAAGCCACCACTTTTGTCTCTGAGTTTGTCAAGACAGTTTTAGTTTTTTTCTTATTATTGGGGGTAGCCCTGATATCTTCACCATCCTCTACTAAAATCGTTGGAGTAACATTTTTATCTTCTTCTTTGTCAACTCTAGGCTCTTCAACATCTTCAAATTCGCTTTGGAATTCGTAATTGTCAATATCAATCTTGCCCGTATCTACTGGTGGGTTCGTATCCTTTAGCACAGGACTAGGTTCCTCCAGTTCTAATTGCTTTGGCAAAACGGTCTCTTTGGGTTGTTTGGTAGACTTTTTAAACGCAACCGTACTTTTTTCCCCTTTATACAAACCACTCATTTTTTCTATGATATGGCGGTAAACTGTTTTTTGAACATCTTCCATCTTGCGTTCGGGCTTGGCATCGCGAACAAATACTTGGTAAGCCCCATCTCTATAAATCAGATCGGCTATTTTGCTAGCACTACCATCGTGTTCTAAGATGTTTCTACTATAATCTGTATTTGCCTGCCCTACTCCCGTCAACGTATATATTGGACGAATATAGGTACTGTCAACAGGCAAATGGCTATAAACAGTATCCAATGCTACTACCAGCTCTGTTCCATCTTCTAAGATCAGTACACGCTCTTCTCTCAGTAATACGGTATCAATCTTGGCTACATATCGGTTGTAAAAACCATTCTCGTCACTTAAATAGGTAAAATGGTCGCCTTTTCCCATTGCAATAGGATGCGTTTCATTTGCCAAAGGTGTTCGTGTCAACTGAATTAAATCCTTAGACTTTGTTTCTAAATTATAAAAATACAGATCAAAATTATTCGGAGGCAATTGGTCTGTAAACCGCATAGAATTGATTCGAGCTGATGTACGATTAGAAGAAAATACAATCCCTTTTTGTCCTCTCAAAGTAATAATCGCCAACTCCTTTTCGTCCCAAAAATCATTTGTAATTGCCTTTGGAAGCCCTCCATTGTACATATACAAATCAGAATGTCCCCCTTGAATTGCTGTGAATACTAGACTAGAACTACTTAGTACATCAAAATCAATGATTCGCTCAATGCCTTCTATGGGTCGATCTTTTGCTGACTTTTTATTAATTGGCTGGTATCGGATTTTTATTTTATCTCTTTTTTCATGAATAATAATAACCTTATCACTTGTCTTCGACCATGCAATTAATGGATAATTAGATTCATAATCGCCAGAATAATCTCGTTCTCCTTGTTTAAATAAAACTGTTTTTTCTTCCGTTTTTAAATCATAAACAATTACTTTTCGTACGCCCTGATTGTGCTCTGTATACGCTATATAGTTTGAATTAGGACTAATCTTTAGATTTTTAACAATCCCCTTAGGAGGAATATCCAAAGCCACCTGTCCTTTATTGGGAAATCGACGCTGCTTGTTATCTGCATTATAACGCTCACTATAATAATTAAACCAGTCAGCTCCTACTACTTGATAATACGTCTTGCCAAAAACATATAAAAATCCATTTTCTACACTTCTATTGATTCTTGTCAAATACAATAAATTAGAAACGGTTGACTTGCTATGCTCTTGCGACACAAAATGAAATAGAGATTGACCAGCCAATAAAGGTTCTTTTTTTGCTAGCTCTACAAAGTTTTCATATTTACCACTCAACAACACATCTCTCAGCTTGTTATCCATTTCTGTATTCCAATCCTCTGTTGCATGAGCAATAGCTCCTTTAACAAACCACTGAGGAAGGTTCATCAACACAGAATTTTGTACCATTTCTTGAATGTTGGTTCCCACTAATATTTTACCCAACAAAACCTCCGCAAGCCCCTTTCGAATTTGTTGACGCAAATCTGCATGACTTCCATTAAAATAGACTTGAACTTTAGGAGTAATAATTTTTGTTGTTCCACCTTGATTCACAGTATATCTTTTCACTCCAATATTACTTTGGAGGTAATCACTATAGTCGCTATAAATAATAATTTCAATTCGTTTTTTTAATTGATGCTCAAACATTCTAGATAACTCTATGTAATCTAGTTCTGCTACAGGCAAAACATACTGAGCCAACTTCTTGTCATTTTCGGCATACGACAATTGAAAATTAGTAGACTCGTATCGAAACCACTTTTTTTGCTCGTATTGAAGTCTGTTATGACCAAAGTCGGTACTAACTACCTGACTTTTTGCTGTTGACAAAAAAATCATGGCCAAAAATAAGGCACGAAATCCCGTGATAAGATAATTGCGTTGTTGAATCATAGTTATAAGTCAAGCAATTCTTTTGAAGTGATTGTTCTTCTAAGAATTTTTTATCAAAAAAAATAGAAAACGAATAAGCTTATGACTGTACCAATCGAACGAACTAAGCTTACTTTATTATGAGATAGAACGAACCTAACATGGCTCTTACTCCCCAGTACATCTCTCCTTGTTATTTTCTGCTTTTTATGACAGGAAATTAGACGATTTTCTATACTCCATTGAGGTATTATATTAATAATAACGTATTTTTGTAGTTTGAGGTTAAATTGAGAACATATTTTTTACAAAAATCTGCCTCTAAATTTTTTATTTGTACTAATAAATGAATCACAAAAATAAAACCAGTTCGTTTCTTACGCACAAAATTGTTTGAACAATAATTGGTTCCAAACTTTATTGATTGATATAATTACGTTTTAATGACATCTTTCTGAAGATAGATATTTGACCCAATACTTTATTTCAATCTATCAATGGATCAATTAGATTGGATTTGTTATACCTACAAAAATAGTTTATAAGGCTGTTTACAAAGCAGACTCCGTTTTTTCTCATGCACTTATTAAAAACATAACAATATAATTTATATGGCACAGGTTCATTTTTTTACATTTAGCCCCTTTGCAGAAAACACATACCTTATTTATGATGAGACTAAGGAATGTATCCTTATTGATCCAGGATGTTATACAGAAGACGAGCGCAATACACTGAGTTCTTTTATTCAAGAAAATAACCTTACTCCAGTTCGTTTAATCAACACACATTGTCATTTAGATCACGTTTTTGGCAACCGTTACGTAGCAGAGAAGTACCAACTTCCTTTAGAAATTCATGAAGGAGAATTGCCTGTTCTAGAATCGGTTCCTGTAGTTTCTCAGATGTACGGTATTCCGAATGTACAACAATCTCCTGATCCTGACCCAGAGAGATTTATCCAAGAGGGCGATACCATTACATTTGGCAATACGACGCTACATGTTTTGTTCACTCCTGGGCATTCTCCCGCCTCCGTTTCTTTTTATTGCAAAGAAGATAACTTTATCATTGGTGGAGATGTTTTATTTCAAGGTAGCATTGGACGAACTGATTTGCCAGGAGGTAATATGGACACCTTAATGAACAGTATTTTTAAGCACTTCTTGACCTTACCAGATAATACAACTGTTTACTCTGGTCATGGAAGCCCAACTACCGTTGGAGCAGAAAAGAAGCATAATCCTTTTATTTTGCAATATGCGAAATAGATTGTAGTAGATTAAAGTAGTAGTTAATAGTAGTTAGCTACGCTCATGAGGGCGCAAGCTTAGTTTTTTACTTTTTCACCAAAAAGACAAAAAAGCAACGAACTATTGAGTTAACTATGCTGCTAACTATTGTCAAAGAATAGAAATTATAAAATAAGAATAAACATGGCAAGAACAGAACTTAGCGATTTAGGAGAATTTGGATTGATAGAATTCTTGACCAAAGACGTCAACCTAAAAAACAAATCATCCATACGAGGTATTGGCGACGATGCCGCTATTGTCGATCATGGAACTCAAAAAACAGTTATTTCTACAGACTTGTTGGTAGAAAATATCCACTTTGACTTGGTGTACACACCGCTCAAGCACTTGGGATACAAAGCTGTCGTTGTAAATTTATCGGATATTTATGCAATGAATGCCCGACCGACACAAATTACAGTTTCTTTAGCAATTTCCAATCGTTTTTCCGTAGAAGCGGTGCATGAAATCTACAAAGGTATTCATGCGGCTTGTGAATTGTATGGTGTGGATTTAATTGGAGGAGACACCACCTCTTCCGTCCAAGGACTAACCATTAGTATTACCGCATTGGGAGTAGCCGATGAAGACAAATTGGTTTATCGAGATACGGCTCAAGTTGGTGATTTGGTTTGTGTAACAGGCTTTTTAGGAGGTGCTTATGTTGGTTTGCAATTATTGGAGCGAGAAAAACAAATTTATTTGGAAAATCCTAATATGCAACCAGACTTGGAGAATAAAGATTATATCGTTGGGCGTTTGTTGAAACCAGAGGCTCGAAAAGACATTTTTGAATTTTTCGAAAAAGCTAACTTGCTACCAACCTCCATGATTGATATCTCTGATGGTTTATCTTCTGACTTGTTGCATATTTGTCGCATGTCTGATGTTGGTGCTTTTATAGAGGAAAAAAGTTTGCCCATTGCACAAGAAACCTCTGTCAAAGCAATTGATTTCAAACTGCCTCCTACAACTTGTGCTTTGCATGGTGGCGAGGACTACGAGCTTCTTTTTACAATCAAACCTGAGGATGCTGAAAAGATTCGATATAATATGGACATTCGCATCATTGGAGAAATTACAAAACCTGAAGATGGCATCAATCTACATACATCAGGTGGAAGCATTAAGGAATTGATTGCTCAAGGATGGCGCCATCATTAGAGTAGTTTTTTAACAAAACCAACAAAAATATGTGTATATTTCATGTGACCAGCAACACGAATTCTTTTAAAGAATTCTTGGAGCAACACCCAGAATTACCTGTTTACCAATCGCATGAGAAAGGGGACAAACCTAAAATAGCCGCTCAAGACTCTATTCATACCGACTATGGATTTTCTTGCGAAGTTAGCGACCGTTCTTGGGATGATATGGAGGGACAAATTGTTGATATGATTAGTTTCTTAGAAGTCTATACTCCTTACTTGGTCAAATTGGGTCAGAGTCATCAAATTGACGACTGGCGCTTTGATCTTCCTTACGAATGCGAGTTAGAAGAAACAAAATTTACCCAGTGCAACTATTTACCCCCAAAACTAATTCGTTTAGCGGGTGCGCTCAATATTGGCATTGAACTATCTCTATATTGGCCCAGCAATGACAACATAGATGATATAGATGTAGAAGAAGAAGTTTCGGCTAACTCAAATACAGATGATTAAGTAATTTCATTCAAAATAAAGACAGCAAATAAGGTAGTTTCACTTTGTTTGCTGTTTTTTCTTTCACAACTCCACTTCGCATGACAAAGCTCTCTTCTGAAGAAATTTCAAAAATTCCTGATTTATTGCTTAGTTTGGATGATAATAACCAAAATATTGCACTTCAACTATTAGAATTACATCCTTATGCCATTCCTAAGCTGTTAATTCCTATCGAAGTTTTCCTTGCCTTTTATCCTGAATCCCAACTTATCAACCTTGTACAACAAGTACTTCCCAGCTTTCAATTAGAAAAATCGCCTATTTATCTACTTCATTTGATTCTAAATAATGGCGATTACACTCATACGGATAAGAATCTATTCAAACGATTTGCCATTAACGAACTTAATTATAGACCATGGCTGCTTAAAACCCCCGCTAGAGCAGCTGTCTATGCAGAAGTTGGTACTATTTTTTGTCAACATAGCGATTTATTTGAAAAAGGACTACAATATTACGAATTGGCGATTAACAACGGTGCCAAAACTAGCCATATTATGCTCTGTTATTTAGCTTCCTTACAAGAAAAATATACTGCTAACTCAACATTAGAAATACACAAAACACAAATTATTACTCATTATAATCAAATTTATCAGGAACAGCCGCATCAAGATATTCTTTACAATTTAGCCTCTTTTTATCAACACGATTTGAATGATAAATTAGCTGCAATAGAAACATGGAAACGCTGCATTCAGCTTTACCCTAAGTTTAATCGTGCTATTTTTGCATTGGCTCATTTTCTGTTTGAAGAAAACAAATGGGAAGAAGCCAAAAATTTCGCTTTGAAGAGTTTACACCTTACCCTATCTAGTGTTTATTATAATTTAGATGAAACATATTATCTATTAGGAGCTATTGAATGGAAAGGCTTTCAGAACTTGCCAGCAGCAGAGACTTACTTTGAAAAAGCATTGGAAGAAAATGAATTTTACTACCAACCTCTACAAGCACTGATGGAATTATCCTTAGAAAATGAGGAGTATACGAAAGCCATTCGATGGCACAAACTTGCCTTACAAGAAAGCCCTTTTGATATTCCATTAATGCTACAAATAGCTGAATTATACCTTGAAGTTTATGATTTGGAACAAGCAAGACTGTACTATTCTGAAATATTGGAACTCAATGCTGCTTATCCGCCCGCTTTAGAAGGTTTGAAAAAAATAGAACAATTATGATTTCTGAGTCATAACCCTCAACTGATAGAAACCTAGTTATTCTAAATGCCTTACTCTCCTTCTTTTTTGATAAAATCTGAATTTAAAGGTGGATTTGGGGGGTTATTTTCTATTGCTTTATACTCAATTAATGATGTGGTGATTAGAACCAGCATTGGGCTTAAAACTAGATTTACTAATATAAAAAGAATGGGTGTTAAAACAATTTCACCAAAATCACTTCCAAAAATAAATCGGAAGCTCTCCATCAGACCATAAACAAAAAAGGACTGAAACTCTTGAATTAATGCAAACAAGATAATCGCTAAGAAAAATGCTTCTACCATCAGTTCAAAAAAAGGAATATTTTTATCCATTAACTGCCTGATTACAAACAACAAAATCAAGGCGACAGAAAAATTGCCCACAATTTCAACAAATCCTCCTACAGACATAAAAAAAGTATAACTTCCTAATGTATTTTGGTAGGCAAATAATACAAAACAACCGACAACAATTAATCCTCCCAACAACAAAAAGACGCCCATATTTTGAGCTAATGTTTGCCAAAACTTCAAATTACTACGATGGTCTCTTTTTAAGGTTGCTACACATGGTAAGCTAAGTAGCAGTAAATAAGCATAGATATAATGTATGTTATCCAGCTCTGTCAATGTAATTAAAATATGCATATCAAAGAGATAAATTCCTCCTACAATCGACACACCTAAAAATAAACACAGTAATCCAAAGCTAATATAAAAGGCACTGTTTCCAATGTAACTGTCTTTATAGTTATCAACGACCTCCCTAAAGACATAATTAAGCTTCTTGTTCATTCTTAAAATAAATTAGGGTTTGAGAATAAAAAATACCAATCAATGTCAACCAAAGAAAGCTGTATAACAAAATACTTATAAAACCTAACAAAGCATTTATATTGACAACCTCTGCAAAAACGGCAATAATAACGGCTAGTACCGTGCGAATAATTCTGCCAACATACCTCCCAATACTAGGAAGAACAATCGCTCCAACAACAATCCCAATCCATTTCCCATTTGCTTGCCAAAACTGTTCAAATGAAAGCCCTAACCATTTTAGGTACAATAACAACAATAATAAATAGGGTACCATTCCTAAAATCCAGTAATAAGTATACCCTACCAATATTAGTACATCGTACAAGAAGTTGCCAATGAGGTTACCAATTATTTGTATAACAATAAGTAATACAACCATCTGAAAATAACGAATGCGGACACTTTTCTCTATATATTGTAATACTTCTGTTAAACGCCCTTGTTTATGTTCTATTGGTACATCTAGTACATTATCCATACTAGGAGTACTATTCCTTGTACCTGTTTTTGGCAACCCTGTATGATGCCAATACACGCCTAAAAAGAAACTATTTAAAATCGTTAATTCATAAAAAAAACTTCGAGTCATGCCCAACAAGTAGATAATTACACTGTTCTCATTGTCAGAAAAATCTAGTATATCAACATCAACAATAGACTTGAAGCTATAATAATTATTAACATCAAACGCTAATAGCAATACACATTCATGTAAAAAGAAACTTTCTAATAAAGTGACTAAAATAATTTTTGCAATCAAACTTCTCGATTCTACAAGTGCTGCTTTCCAATGTTGAGTTGTTTTATTAAATCCTATTTTTAGGGCTGTTTTCATGTATTACTATTAATTTAGTAGTTAGCTACGCTGCTACTTCGTGGTCGTTAATTAGCTCCCTACGGTCGTGAACTCGCATAGCTCGGTTCGCTGCTACTGCGTGGTTTCAACGAACTATTGTTAATTATAACGTTATGATTTTCCTAACCTTTAAATTTTCATGGCATTAATTTCCTTATCGAACAGCTTAATAAGCCTATTTCAAGACTACTTTTTGCATCATTCTTGTTCCTCCGCCTGCCACCTGTATGTGGTAAACCCCTGATGTCAAATCAGAAAGGTTTAATTTATAATTTCCACCAATCACATTTTCATCCCATAGCTGCCCTACTTCTTGTCCTAAAGCATTGTACACCGTAATAACAAGAGCTGCTTGTTTGGGCAACTGGACATCAACATTTAATTGACCTGTTGTTGGATTGGGATATATATTTAGGTTGCCTTTAGTTTGGTTTAAGGTTGTTACGTTTAGTCCAGGCGTATTCGTAATGTTAATATCATCTACGTACAAATTATTTTCATAATCGCAAACATGCTCAAATTGAATTTGAACATTAGAGGCATTCTTATAAACCGACAAATCAATGGTTTCCTTCCTCCAATCTCCAGTCGTTGGAACAAATTCCGAGGCTTGCAGATTGGCAACAGTTGCTAAAGCAGTGCCTGCTTTTTCATAGATTTTCGTCCAAGTCTGCCCACAGTCATCAGAAGCCCAAAGACGCAAAGTATCACTAAAACCAGAGGCAGAATACAAGGCATAGGCTAATTCAAACGTCATGGTTACCGTAGATGAATTGCTCATATTAAGAGCAGGCAGTGAAATCCAATCCTTTTCACCATTGGCAGGATAATCCCAATTATCCATAAACATAGAAGCACCTCCTGTTTTTGATGCCACTGTTGTTCGTGCCCAAGTAACATCATTATCAGGGTTAGATGCGCTCCAACCTACAGCAGGAAAAGTAGCTCCTTCAAAACCTTCTGAAAACGGTAAGGCTAGTCCTCCAACAGAGACCGTAAAAGGCGTTGAGTTTTGGTCGTTATTCGAGTCTCCATCTGCATTGCCATTGGGCAAGGAAGTCCAAACGGTTATCATATGAGCACCATTTGTTACTGTTTGTTGTGGCAACTGAACCAAAGCCGTTTGTGTTGTTGGCAAATTTCCTGTCCAGTTTTGAGTCATCACCATGCCCCCATCAATTTGGTAGTTAATTACAGCAGAAGTCAAGGGAGATGCTCCATAATTTTTAATGGTCACCTCTGGTACAAAAGAATTCGTACACATTGCTCCACTAGGATGGTTAATGGCATAAATTCCAGCATCATGGCTAGCAATAACACAAGCTTGTGATGTCAATAAGCCAGGTCGAGCAACAGCAATAGCAGCTCTCATCCTAGTTTTTTGTCCAGCAGTAAACGAATTCATACAATTGTCATTCACATAATCCATAAAGTTCATAAACATATCAGCAGATCCACAAGACGTAGCAGGGTGTGTGGGGCAACCACTGTATGCTTGATCTTGCAAAGGAGTATCGGTCACTCCATCATCTTGATTGCAGCCTCCATTTCCTGGTCCCCAAACATGTTGCAAATTCAACCAATGTCCTACTTCATGAGTAGTTGTTCGACCTCCATTATAAGGTGCTGTTGCTCCTGTTTTACCAAAATATTGATATCCAATAACAACTCCATCGGCACCATTAGGTGCACTTCCGGGCGTGTACGTGAATCCCAAAACTCCACCGCCAAGTTCGCAAACCCATATATTTAAGTATTTATTGGGGTCCCATATATCGATCCCTCCTGCCGCTGTGGAGTAATAAGCACTACCATTGCCAATATTATTAACAGACGTTTGAGTTCGTGTAATCCCTGTTGTTGCATTATTGTTAGGATCTTTGGTCGCTAGACAAAACTCAATCTCTGTATCGGCGACAACCCCAGCAAAGGTAGTAGGAACATTACTTGCATCGGCGTTTGTCCTTCTATAATCTTCATTCAAAACCTGCAATTGTTCATAAACTCGTTGGTCTGAAATATTCTGTGCCGCTGTTCGGTATACGATGTGTACCACAACAGGAATAGTATAAACAGGTGGTGCATTTCTCCCTTTAAATGCAAGCTTTTCTTGCTCTATGTAGCGATTGATTCTTGCTTCTGTCACAGCCTTTCGTTTTCTAAGAACAGCATTTTTTTGAATAGCTTCTGCTACTTTTTCATTGGTAAAACAACGAGTAACTTTCTTAGACTCTGCTGCCAAAGTAGCAACAACATCGTTTGGCTGCCCCCACAATGAGAACGTCTGTAGGAATAGAATGCAAATAACTGGGAATAACTTTTCCATAAAATGCTCTGTTTAACAGTCGATAAGTAATTAATAAATGGTGGTCTATATATGGTTATTTTTTACAAAATAAGCTTTTTCATTCCAATAGCCTTTCTTTATCAAGCATTTTTTGACTTTAATACATTCTAAAAAGCTATTTTTTGTTCAAAAAAAAAGGTTGCTACCAATTGGCAACAACCTTTAATTTTTATTTTATTAGATTCTTTTTAACCTACCAATTCAGTTACTTTATCAGCAGCCTCTTGTAGAGTTACAGCAGAATGTACATCCAGCCCAGAATCGTCGATTAATTGCTTAGCGATTTCTGCATTAGTTCCTTGTAAACGTACAATGATTGGAACATTGATATCACCAATATTTTGGTAAGCATCAACAACACCTTGTGCCACACGGTCACAACGAACAATTCCACCAAAAATATTAATCAAAATTGCCTTTACATTTTCGTCTTTCAAAATGATACGGAAAGCAGTTTCAACACGCTTTGCATCAGCAGTACCTCCTACATCTAGGAAGTTAGCAGGCTCGCCACCACATAATTTGATAATATCCATCGTAGACATTGCCAAACCAGCACCATTTACCATACAACCTACGTTTCCATCCAACTTAATAAAGCTTAAGCCATGTTCTTTAGCTTCTACCTCAGCAGGATCTTCTTCGTGTACATCACGTAGAGCCGCCAAGTCTGGATGACGGAACAATGCATTTTCATCTAGAGAAGCCTTAGAGTCAGCAGCAACAATTTTGTTATCTGAAGTTTTCAAACAAGGATTGATTTCTACCAAAGAAGCATCAGCTCCTACAAAAGCTTTATATGTTGCCGCAACAAATTTTGTCATTGCTTTGAATGCATCTCCTTCAAGACCTAAATTGCTTGCAATATTACGTGTTTGGTACGCTTGCAAACCTAAATGAGGGTGAATATATTCTTTATGTACCAAATGTGGCGTTTCTTCTGCTACTTTCTCGATATCCATACCACCTTCCGTAGAATATACGATTACATTACATTTACGCTCTCTGTCCATCAAGATAGAATAGTAAAATTCGTTCACATCCATGTTACCATCCGCATCTGGATAATAAACATCCTCTGTAATTAGAATCTTGCGAACCAATTTACCCTCACCATCCATTCCACCAGGAGTTTGAGGTGTTTTTAACATCATACCTAAGATATTACCAGCATGTGTTTTTAATTCGTCCATGTTTTTGGCCAACTTAACTCCACCGCCTTTTCCGCGTCCTCCAGCGTGGATTTGCGCTTTAACAACACACCAACTAGTGCCTGTTTCTTCTTTTAATTTAGCAAATGCAGTTTCGATATCGTCTAGATTTTCAACGACAACACCGCGTTGGATAGGCACGCCATAACTAGCTAATAGTTCTTTGGCTTGATATTCATGCAGATTCATTGTGTAATGATTGAATGTTATTATAATAATGTTTCAATTGCTCAAATCTAAAAGTTTTTCTAAGCTTATTCAAATTAGTATAAAGGTTTTTCTAAGAATACTCTATTCATTTTTATTTTTTGGTCATTTATATCCACCTTTCTTTAATTTAAAGCTCTAGCAATCAAACTTCAATCTACTTTTGTTCCATCTTTTTCCTTTTGCATTCAACATTTCTACGATTTATGAATGTCATTGCATTGAATATAAAAAGCCAGCAGTACAAAATATATTTTCAGGATTATACTTGCTGCTGGCTATACGAATAGAATCATTTAAAAATGATTCTAACTAAATTTTAAAGGTCACTACGCTTCAAAATTTAGAAGCAAATTACACATCTTTAATTTTGGAGTTAAAAGCAAGTGCTTTTATTCCTCAATAATTGATCACTATCTATTCAGTAGTTCAAAGATAGCCTAGCTATTTTACTTTGGTCTTAACAAAAGATAACGCTGCTCTACTTTTTAGAGATTGTCAAGAAAAAAGCAGTTTGTATGGAACGATTCCTTAATATCAGGCTCAAAATTTGGAGAAAAATAGGAATAAAGCTAACTTTCATATTAGTCATTCGTAAAATGAATAGAAAGTCATTTACAAATTTTGTACAATACATTCTTTTACAAAAAACATCCTTTAATTAATAGGCATAATTAAACAAATGCTCTAATAGTTGAAGATGCTCAACATGGTTTTAGCAGGCTATTGCCATTTTATCAAGCAAAAAAAATACTTTATTAAAAAAAGTAATTCGTTGATTGTTTCATAAACAGCTCTGTGGTTTTATTAAAACAAGCCCATTCAGCTATCAATTTAGTTAGATGCAACTGTTGCTGTGTGGTATTTTAGAAGTGTTGCACAATTGATAATTCAAAGCTTAATATGAATCAAACAAAACTAACTTATTTACCAACGGCGCAGCACTCAAGTAGTAGCAACCTAACTAACCAAAAGCAAAGCGCTTACGAAGTAAACGAGTAAGATTCCTCAACGAACTATTCTAAAATAGACAACAGGAGTAATATATACATGGAGACAAATTTTAATATAAAATTCCCCTACGAAGAAGACATTACCCAAGAAGAAGACAAACAAATTCATCTAGCTTATCGAAAGATGTGCCGTTCTATTCGAACGCCATTAAATGAAGAACACAAAGCTTCTATCAAAAAAGCATACCTATTGGCTCGTCTCGCTCATTCTCAGCAGCGCAGAAAATCAGGCGAGTTGTACATTTTTCATCCCATTGAGGTAGCACGAATTTGTGCGGCGGAGTTAGGGCTAGGTCCAACATCCATCAAAGCAGCACTCTTGCACGATGTTGTTGAGGACACGCCTGTTAGTTTGGAAGATCTAGCCAGTGAATTTGGCGAAAATATAGCCATGATTGTTGATGGATTAACAAAGTTTAGCAGCTTGGCAAATGTCAGTGAAGAAAATATACATAGTCCACAAGCCGAAAATTTCAAAAAAATCTTGTTGACCATCTCAAAAGATGTTCGGGTTGTTTTGATCAAAATGGCTGATCGACTACACAATATGCGTACATTAGGTTCCATGCCTCAACACAAACAGCTAAAAATAGCTTCCGAAACATCCTTCATTTATGCTCCTTTAGCACATCGACTGGGTTTTTATAATATAAAAAATGAGATGGAGGACCTTTGTTTAAAAATAAAAGAACCAGAGCATTATGAGTTTATCATTCAAAAATTGCAAGAAACAGCCAACGAGCGGGAGCAATATATCACACAATTTTTGAAACCGATAAAAAAAGCAATCAAGAAAAAACACAACATTCAGAATTTTAGAGTTTTTGGTAGAGCCAAGTCGGTCTCTTCTATTAGTAATAAACTAAAAACAAAACAGGTTCCTTTTGAAGAAATCTATGATTTGTTTGCCATTCGAATTATTGCTGATGTTCCTATTTCTGAAGAGAAATCAATTTGTTGGAGTATGTATTCTATTATAACAGATAGCTATACTCCCGTTCCTGAACGATTGAAAGATTGGATTTCAACACCAAAATCAAATGGTTACGAGTCCCTGCATACGACTGTAATGGGACCGCAAGGTCGTTTTGTAGAAGTGCAAATCCGAAGTGAAAGAATGGATGAGGTTGCCGAACGTGGTTATGCGGCACATTGGCGTTACAAAGGCATCAAACAACAAGAAAATATTTTCGAAAATTGGCTGAGTAAGGCAAGAGAAATGCTAGAAAATCCTGACAATGATGCCATCGACTTTTTAAATGATTTTAAATCAAGCCTCTTTGCCGAAGAGGTCTATGTTTTTACACCTCAAGGAGAAATGCGTTTCTTCCCCAAAGGGGCTACTGCTTTGGATTTTGCTTTTGATATCCACACTGAGGTTGGTTACCATTGTAAATCTATTAAGGTCTCACAACGTATTGTTCCTTTGAGTTACGAGCTAAAAAATGGTGATCAACTCTATATTATTACTAGTTCTACTCAAAAACCAACAGAGGATTGGCTCAAAATTGTCAAAACAGGAAAAGCTCGTTCTAAAATTCGACAAGCGCTCAAAGAAGAGAAACTAAAATGGGGCTCTTTGGGGAAAGAAACATTGGATCGAAAGTTCAAGTCCCTAAAATTAACAGAACACGTAGAGGACAACATTGATACTTTGGTCAAATACTTTGGAGCATCCAATCGTTTGGATTTATATTTTGGAATATATTCTGAACAATACAACCTGAACGAAATAAAGTTGTTAAAGTTAGAGAATGGTAAATTGTTTCCCGAAAAAGCAGAATCTGACGATAAAGCTAATTCTGAACAACAAACCAAAATAAAAACAAAGGTTCCTTTAAGGGCTCGACGAAATTTTAAGGGAACGCCCAAACTCTTGATTGACGGTCAAGATGCCAGTAATTTTGTCAATTCTTTGGCTACTTGTTGTAATCCTGTGTTGGGGGATGATATTTTTGCTTATGTAACGTCTAAACATGGTATTAAAATTCACCGCACGACTTGTCCCAATGCAGAGTATCTACAAGCTACTTTTGGTTATAGAATCAAACGTGCCGAATGGGTCGATACAGCCAATACATCGTTTATTGCAGAACTTCTAATTACGGGGATGGATGATATGGGCGTTGTTCAAAGTTTGTCTAGTATTATCACGGATAAACACAAACTAAATATGCGTGGATTTTCAATGAATGGAAAAGAAGGGCACTTTGAGGGCAAAGTTACTGTTGTAGTAAAAAATAAAGATCAATTAAACGAATTGATTATTGAATTAAAAAAGTTAAAACAAGTAAATACTGTCGCTAGAATTCAATAATACTGACATTTTGTCTATCTTAATCGCAAGTGGTATTGTTTTTTAGACAAGAATATGAAATACGCTTGAGCTATATAAACTAGATGCTCTACAAAAATATTTGTAAGGGCACAATTATCATTGTTTGAGTATTTGTCCAAAAGTTATCATACTAAAAACCTTTGTTCTAGAACATGGTTTCTTTTGAGCAATCACTTAAATATATAGCTTATACCTAAATAAAATATAATGGCTAGCAATCAAAAAGACTCAAAAATAGTAAAAGAAGTCATCAAGATATTTTCTCAATATCTCGAAAAAAATGGCTTGCGCAAAACACCAGAACGATTTGCAATTTTGGAAGAGATCTATAAACGGGACGATCACTTCGACGCAGAAGCGCTCTATATCCATATGAAAACCCAAAACTATCGTGTTAGTCGTGCTACGGTTTACAACACATTAGAATTATTGGTTTCTTGTGATTTGGTACGCAAACATCAGTTTGGTAAAAATTTAGCTCAATACGAAAAATCCTATGGATCCAAGCAACACGACCATGCGGTTTGTATCGAAACAGGGCAAGTTTTTGAGTTTTGTGACCCTAGAATCCAACAAATCAAAGAAATGGTTTCTGAAATTTTGGGCTTTGAAATCACGCATCACTCCCTGACTTTTTATGGATACAGCAAAGAGGCAAGAGAAAAACTAAATAGAAAATAAATTATTATTCCGACCTTAGTTCCTTTTAGGATAAATATTGCATCGTTTTTCATAGAGGCTTTCTACTGATTTCCAGACGTTTTATCGTTGTACTCTTAGTACAAGTTGTATCGTTTTCTTGAATAATTAGGATACTTTATAAAAAATCAATTTTACATACTATTACAGCTTTAAAAGGAGCTAACTACATACAGAATGCAACAAACAAGACATGGCATATACTTTTTTAGAAAAAAATGGCGTACAAATTTTACAAGTAGATAACTTACTAAATCCATTAGATAATCAAGAAATTATTCGAGCAATTGAGGAAAAAATTGAAGCGAGTTATACAGAATTTATCGTTGACTTGGAGCAAATGGACTTTATGAATAGCACAGGCTTGACTTTTCTTATTTCAATCCTTACTCGCTCTAGAAGTGCGGGCGGAGACGTAGCTATCGCTAATCTTTCTGATAACATCAAGAAAATACTCTTGGTTACTCGACTTAACTCAGCTTTTAGTGTGTTTGAAAATGTTGATGATGCATTAACCCTGTTTATTAAAGAGAATAAAAATGATAAGAACTATGTTAATGAGTAACTAAATTACACTTATGAATATAAACTTAAAGCTACTAGTCATTAGCAGTCTCATAGAAGCAAATGAATTAGACTACGAAGAAGAATATTGTGAGGAGGTATTTGATAAAATAGATGAAGACGAAGTTCTTTCTGAAGATATGTATGGACTGCCTATTCCAGAGTTAGTCGACTATTTTGCCCAACTTGATCTCACATCATACCTTAATAAAGTAAATAAAATATCCTTAGATGGCGGTCGTGCTATTTATAGCATTGTTTCGTATTCTTGGGACGGAGAAGATGATGCGTTTAATATTACTTCTCTAGACGGTATTGAAGCACTTCAAAACCTTGAGGTTCTAGATGCCAACACGATGCTTGGTGCTTCGGTTTCATTACAACCACTTGCCCAACTTCATAAGTTACGTCAAGTAAGTTTGAATTATAAGAATTTTGTTGATTACGAAGTCTTACAAGCAATTGAATCTTTGGAAAGTGTTACCTTAACATTTACTGCTGGAGCCGATGTCTCTGCCATTACCAATCCGCTTGTAGCCAAAGGAGTCAATGTGGATGTCTGTTAAGAATTAAAGCCACAAGCATCTCCCCCTTATACAATAGTCACTGAGTAACGCAATCTCTTATACTTTTCTATAAAAAGTTAAAATAAAACACAACTAACGATAGGTTATAGTTGTGTTTTTGTATTTTTGCGGCATATTAAATTGCAAGACAGTTAATTCGTGTTTTTTAGAATGTTCTAAAACCTCAAAAAACAAAGGTTTCTATCAGTATCTTTCTAAAAATCAATTGCTAAGGATTGGAACATATTTAAATTCTATGTTCAAGTTACAAATGCTTGATTTTGCCTCTATCGGCAGCTTTTTTAAGTACTAAAATCAAATCATTTGTGCCAAGACCATTGGTTTTGAAGAATATAAATTTCAAACCTATTCTTAGGCAAATACACACGAACAAAAAATATTAACCGATTAAATTATTAAAATCACTGTTAAACATGGTAGATGTATTATTAGGTTTGCAATGGGGAGACGAAGGAAAGGGTAAAATCGTTGATTATTTAGCGTCTAAGTACGACATTGTTGCTCGCTTCCAAGGAGGTCCCAATGCTGGTCACACATTGTATCTAGATGACAAAAAGTATGTATTGCACACCATTCCTTCTGGAATCTTTAGAGCCGATGTTCAGAATGTTATTGGAAATGGTGTCGTCATTGATCCAACAATCCTTTGCAAAGAAATTGACCAACTATCTACTGCAGGAGTGGAATTTTTGAGCCGCTTGTATATTGCCAGAAAAGCACACTTAATCCTTCCTTCTCATCGCTTCTTAGATGCAGTGATGGAAGCTGCAAAAGGTGATGGAAAAATTGGTTCTACCCTAAAAGGGATTGGTCCAACCTATACGGATAAAATTGCTCGACATGGTCTTCGCATAGGAGATATCTTTTTATCTGATTTTCAAGAACGTTATAACAAACTTAAAGAAAATCATTTGCGTATGGCTTCTGCCTATCCTTCTGTTGATTTTGACTTAGAGGGAGAAGAGAAAGTTTGGATGGCGTCTATTGAGCGTTTAAGAAAATTGCAATTTGTAGATTCTGCCTATTTTATTAACAAAGCAATCAAAGCTGGAAAAAAAGTATTGGCAGAGGGTGCACAGGGCTCTATGCTAGATATTGATTATGGTACCTATCCTTTTGTAACTTCATCTAATACAATTACATCTGGTGTTTGTAATGGTCTGGGAATTGCGCCTCAAAAAATCGGTGAAGTGATTGGTATCACCAAAGCCTATTGTACTCGTGTTGGAGGTGGACCTTTTCCAACAGAACTACACGGTGCAACAGGTGAAGAAATTAGAAAAGCTGGTGGAGAATTTGGAGCTACAACAGGACGTCCTAGACGCTGTGGTTGGATCGATTTGCCTCAGTTAAAATATACTATTATGATTAATGGTGTTACTCAGTTAGTCATGACCAAAGCAGATGTATTGGATAAATTTGATGAAGTGTCTGCTGCAACGGCTTACGAAACAGAAAATGGGATCACCGATGAATTGCCATTTGATATGGTTACGAATTGTCCTAAACCTGTCTACAAAGCTTACAAAGGTTGGAAAAAAGACTTGACAGGAATTCGAAACTTTGGAGATTTTCCTACAGAATTACAAGAGTACGTACAAGAGATGGAAAGTATGTTAGAAATACCATTTTCTATTATCTCTGTCGGTCCAGGAAGAGAACAATTGGTCTTAAGACCAGAAACTACAATGGCTTAAAGAATTGTTCAAGGCTCTGGCACTAAACAAAACTATTTTTATGGTGCGATTTCTTTTGATCATTGACAAAAATTCTATTAGTCCTTTGTAGACATAAGAAAAGTCCCTCGTGAAAAAATTCAGGAGGGACTTTCTGCTTTTATAAACTAGGCAACCTTTTTTTGTAGAATTTGGTTGACATATTTTGCTTTAAACTTTTTGGGTCCAGTTTTTTTCAAAACATACGAAGTGGCTTTAAACAACAAGGCTTGCTTTGCCTTTTTTCTTCGTTTTTTATTCATTAAGATAACATCTTTGATAATCTTTTGAATGTCATTCACTTCGTCAGAGGTAGCAACTCGCTTTAGTTTTTTCTCATAATAAGAATTCGCTAAGGTTTCTGCTAAGCTTTTCTTACTCTGTTTGGTTGCCAAAGATAATTGATAAAACTTCTTTTTATTTTTTACCAACTCCTTATAGGACTTGTTAAATTTTTTCTGAATTTGCTTCGCTGTTTTTTTATACAACTTTTCGGTAGATGAAAAAACTTGATTCAATTCTTTCACCCTTTCCAAGTCTTTTTTTGTAGTTCTACCCTTTTTGATATTTTTTGCTACTTTCTTCACCGAATCACTGGAAGATAAAGCTTTAAGGTCCTTAAACTTTTGCCCCAATTCCTTCGCCTCATCTTGCTTTTCCTTCTTATATTTTTCGACTACCTTCTTTTTCTTTTCCTCTGTTACTTTAGGAGTTGTCCCTGTTTCTGGTTGAGTAGAAGAACCAGTATCCTTTGTCTTAGTTTCTTGCTCAGGCTGTTTGCCATCGGATACACCTACAGCTCCTACAACCGTCTTGTCTTCTCCTCCATCTTTGGTACTAATTGTAATCTTGGGATTCGCATTTTTAATAGCGTTATCCAAATAAGCTTTTGCCTTAGGAGGAATTTTGCTCAATCCTTTGCTTCGATTAATACTTAACATCAAGTGATCTCCTTGGCGCGTGCAAGTCCCCACCACCATAAAATCCTTTTGTTTCTTTCCTGGCGACACTTCCGAGTCTCGGAATTTTTTCCAAGTAGCTTCTCCATCTTTGGGTTCACCTAATAACAAGAAAGGCAATTTGGCGCTCTTTTTTTCATCTAGTCCCGCATAAACATGGTTCAACAAAAGCGAAAAAGGCACGGTTTCACCATCTTTCAGTTTCTCTTTTAAGATCACTTTCAATGCTTTCGCATAAATCTGAGCTTTAATGGTTTTTAGCTTCGCTACCGTAAAAGGATTTCTTACAGGCATAATATTGATATAATTGGAGCAAATACTTAGAATTCTCACCTAAGATCAACTCTGTGATGGATTAAAATTTAACGTATGAATATCTAACGCAATTTAATAAAAATATTAGACTTGTGCAAACAAGAATTCAACTGAACTATTCCATTTCTGTACTATCTGGCTCTTCTTGGTTCTTGTTCCAGTATTTTTTGAATTTATCGGATGCTTTTTCAACCAATTCAGTTCCCTTTTCTGTTGCCTTTTTATTGGCATATTCTTTTAAATGAGCCAATTCAGCTCTGTATTCTGTCTCCCACTTTTCTTGAAGCACCTCATAATGCTTCCTTGCTTCTTCTTTAGCGGCCTCTATTTTCTGATCAACATAATAATTTACCCCAATAAGACACACACACATCGTTACCAAACAACCTACTATCAAACCTATAATAAAACTTTTTTTATCCATTTCGTACTTTGTTAACAAGACCATTACATAATACACACAGCCATTACGACTTCGCTGTTAGATAAACTTCTCTTCTCTTAGAATGGTTCCTATTTAGCGAATAAAGTACTTATATCTTTGAATGCTTTAAACTCTAAAGCATTTCTGGAAGGATCTAAAAAATGGGTTTATTTTAGTCTCAAAATTTCTTCGACCAAATAATTTAGAACGTCTAGCCGATTGCTGGACTCTATCAATCGTTCGTTGTTGGAATTGACCAATAAATTGTATCGAGTCAGCGTATCATTGGCCAATACCAAATCTCCTTTAGATTCTGACAGCATTCTATAAGCAGCAGCTTGCTGTTGGTCGGGACTAAAACTAGTTGTTGTTTTGAATCCAACTAAAAATAGATCTGGACGTTGTACTTTTATATTGGCAATGAGTTTATCACTTGCCGTTAACTCCATCTGTTGATTGCCTTCTCTAGATTGCAACCGCTGAGCATGTTTACCAGAAGCCACCGTTCCTATCCTTCCCTCATAATCACACAAGGCAACATTCATAATAATACCATCTAAAGTTGTATCTTTTAGGGCATCATTTAGGAACTCCTTTACATCTTCATTCGTTTCCAAAGCAGAAGATGCCTCTGCCATTTTGGTTAACATCAACTTTGAATTGGGTAAATGATCATGCAACCAACGTGCTGTTGTACCAAAAGCAGGGGCGGCAATTGACAAATGATTTCGAACATGATAAAAGGTACCACCACCCAAAATTAAAATAGATTTACTCATAATTTTAATAGTTTGAATTCTTTATGAACCATGTCAACTAGTTGTTATTATCAACGTACTTATTTTCCTATAAAAAGGGCATCCCATACAATTTTCATGAACAAGATGAAGTTTGTATCTTTACCAAACACTCTAAATATAACTAATAATGAGAACATCCTACGTCCGATTCTTCTTTTTTATTGTACTCTCTATTTATTTCTACTCTTGTGACGATCAAGAAACTACACCTTTGACCAATACACAAACACCTGTAACGCTAACTCAAGAAGCCCCCCCTCGTCGATTTATGGAAACCATAACCCGTCGATTGAGGGTTCGAGAAACGCCCGACTTGGAAGGAACGGTACTCCATATTTTGAGTGATGGTGTTTTAGTTGAATTTTTATACGACAGCACCAATTTTACCACTGAAATTATTTACAATCGTAAAACCTACAACGCCCACTGGTACAAAATACAGACAGAAGAAAAAATAGAAGGTTGGGTCTATGCTGCCTTTGTTCAATTTCTTCCCAAAGAACAAAATCAAAAGGTAGTTATTCAGCGAGAGACAGCCGAATTATTAGAAGCAGCTAATGAGGAACGTCCTGAATTTACTAAAAAGCAGCAAAAACAAATGCAAGAACCCGTTAATGAAGGGTCCATTACCAACTATAAAAATTATCTAGCAAATTTAGATCGCAGTAATCCTAACTCTATTGGTCAAGCAATTAATCGTTTTACAACCTTGTTTATCAATCATACCAACGAAAATACACGTGATGCTGCTTATATTGCTTTTCATAACTTTTATACAAATGTCCTAAAAACGCTGCAAAATTCTACCAATATGAACCAATATCAACATTTGGCGACAGAAATAAAACGTTACCAACGTGCTACGATGCAAAGCGATGCTTTTACACGTAGTCTTGCTGCCAATGGAATCAATTTTGGGCTTAAAAATGGACAGGTAGTATTAGCAGAGGATGTCGATTTTTTATATCGAGTTTTTTATAGAGAGTGCTCTATTCCCATGCGGGCATATATGAATCAATATCAATTGGAGGTTCCTAACTTTTGGTTAGACAATGAAACATTATTGATTGCACCTAAAGAATTGGCTCGATGGACTTTATCTTGGAATTACTTTGTTGCCACTTATCCAGATTTTGTTTGGCATGCTGATGCCAAGCGACGATTAGACAAACAATTAAATATTTTATTGCAAGGCACCGAAAAAACGCCTGCTTTTGATCCCCAAACCTATATCCTAAAAGCTGAATTCCTACAAGCTTATCGACACATTACAGACAACTATCCAGAATCTAAAATAGGTCGTACCTTCACGGAATATGTCCAAACATTAAAACGCAACGACTGGAAAATGTCATCTACTGTTACAGAAGCACAGAACAAAGTGCTTCGATTATTGGTTTTGTAGAAAAAAGATAGTGATATGTTTCAGCACAAAAAGTTCTCTCAAGATTTTAAACGATTCAAAACCCAATATCTAGATGGAGAAACTCTAGATCAAAATACGATTCAAGAATATCTAAAGACCTTGGCAACGGTAAATTTGAAAACACTTCAAGAAGATAAAGCTAAAATTGCCTTTTGGATCAATGTTTACAATGGCTTAACTAATTATTGGATTATCAAAAAAGGCATTCAAAAAAGTATGTTAGAAAAGCCATTTTTGGTAATGCGTTCAAAAGTAATTATTGGCGGGCATTCATTTTCTTTGGATGATATAGAGCATGGTATCCTACGAAAAAATCGCAAATCTTTGTACAAACTATTCAAGCAATTTTCTGGGCGAGATTCTCGCCGAGAGTTGATTGTTGATCAACTAGATTATCGCATTCATTTTGCTCTAAATTGTGGTGCAAAGTCGTGTCCTCCTATTGCTTACTATGATGAACATTTCTTAGATCAGCAGCTAAAAATAGCCGAGGAAAGTTTTGTTGAACAAGAATTTTTGGTTGATACCACTTCTAAAACAATTCATTGTTCCAAAATATTTTGGCTGTACAAAAAAGATTTTCAACAAGTTTATATCAATGCTCCTCAATATAAAAATTATAAAATTCGTTACCGAAAATATGATTTTAGTGTACACTAGAAGTTGTTCTATCCAAGGTCGAAATCCCTAATGCTTCTAACATCGTTTTAGCTTTTAACAAACACTCCTCATACTCTGCTTCAGGTTCTGAGTCGTATACAATTGCCCCACCAACTTGAAAAGATAAATACTGCTTGCTGCGATTATACAACAAGGAACGAATAACCACATTAAAGTCAAAGTCTCCATTAGGGGTAACATAACCAACCGTGCCAGAATAAATGCCTCGTTTCGTTTTCTCATATTCCTCTATCAATTCCATACTAATCACCTTTGGAGCGCCAGTCATAGATCCCATCGGAAATGTTGCCTCTAATGCATCTACCCAGTTTTTATGCTCCTGCAACTCACCTACCACTGTCGAAATCATTTGGTAGACTCTCTCGAAACCATAAATTCCAAATAATTCGGCTACTTGAATTGTTCCCGTCTGACAAACTTTGGTCAGGTCATTTCGCACCAAATCTACGATCATGACATTTTCTGCTTGATCTTTGATACTTGCTCTCAGTTGGTGCTTCAATACTTCATCTTCTTCTTGACTTTGTCCCCGCTTAATCGTTCCTTTAATGGGCTGAGAAATTAACTGATTCCCTCGTTTACACAAAAATCGCTCTGGGCTTCCACAAAGCAAATGTTGGTCTTTTATTTGATAATAGGTAGCAAAAGGAGCCTTTGCAATTTGATTCATTGTATCGAAAAGCCTCACAGGGTTTATAGACACATTTTCTGCAAAAAACTCTTGGCAAAAATTCATCTCATAAGTATCACCATCTATAATATGCTGTCGAATTTGATGAATGGTATCCATATACGCATCCTTTGAAAACATTTGTTGAATAGAAATCATTGAATTCTCAGCATTATCATCAGTACTAGAAAAATCTTTAATCGCCTTCCAAATCTTTTTTGGAGATTCTTGTTTAGATAAAATTTCTAAAGTTCCATCTTGATTAAAAAGAAACAAATAACTAGGCACAAAGAAATACAATTCAGGAAATTCTAAAACATCTTTATTTTGGGATGTTAATGCTTCTACGTCATTTTTCAAATCATAACTCAGATGTCCAAACAACCATTCTTGATTCTCTTTGGCAAAAGCTTGCAAGCACTGAAAAGCATTTCCTGATCTTTTAAGGCAAAGTTCTTTTTCTGCCCCAACAGCAATTAAAGCCTCGTAGGCACTATATTGATCGGCTTGATAATAATTACTATCTAAGTAGCAAATAACTTCGGACTGTTTTTCTGCCCATTTCAAAATTTGGCGTTTGACTACTATTGTCTCTTTAACTGTTAATACCATTGTCATAAAGTGCCTGTTATAGAAAAAGCTACTTCACGGTTTGAAGTAGCTTTTAGTTTATTTTTACATTCGTTCATCCTCTTAGGAAAACATACCTGAGCAACAAACTGAATTGATGAGTCGTTTTTTTTAAAGAAGATAATAACTGTTTAGTTAACGTTTTCTATTACGCTGATTTTTGCTTTTACTACCATTGGTAGACGTTCGTCTAGAATTTTTGTTTTTACTAGAGTTACTTTTTGAGCTTTTTTTAGAACTTGTATGACGACTAGACTTGGTTCTTCCTGTATTGTTGCTTGCTCCGCTATTCCCTCCTGTTTTGGTTTTGCGAGGAGAAACCAAAGAATCGATATTAGTACCTTTGGGTACTTCTAATTCTCCCTTTGCCAATCGAGCAAATTCCTTAAAAATCACCTCATCGTTAACATTCTCTCTATTCCAAGTTTTGTAAGACATTTTCATGTAAGCAGCGATAACCGTAATATATGCCTCTTGTTTTTCTTTGTCCTCCATTTGCTTGGCCTTCTCAATCATAATCCGAACGTTTCGACCATAGTGACGCAAACGCTTGGTATTTTGTGGATAAGCTACTTGGTCTGGCTTGCGTTTTGTTCGTGCATCAGGCAAGTTTTCTGGCAGATCGACATCTAATTCATAATTTGCCATCTTTAAAACATGTGACCATACTTTTAACCTGTAATCATCCAAATTTCTAGTATGAGGATGCATCGCCATAATCAAGTTAACTACTTTTTCGATGTACACTTGACGTTCTTCTCGATCTTCTATTTGCTTGGCTCTATTAATCAAGTTTTGAGTATTACGTCCATACTCTCGGATCAACAGATTTTCTTTTTGAGTATTATAATCAGCCATTTTTTTGGCTGTAGGTATCTTATAGTCGTTGTTCATAATATTTTTTATTCTACCGTAACGGATTTTGCTAAATTTCTAGGTTGATCAACATTGCAACCTCTTAGAACAGCAATATGATAGGCTAATAATTGTAATGGGATAACAGATAGTAGAGGCACCAAAGGTTCTGCTGTTTGCGGAATTTCAATAACATGATCTGCTATTTGAGGGATATGATCGTCACCTTCTGTAATAATAGCCAATACTTTACCTTTGCGAGCTTTTACTTCTTGGATATTACTAATTACTTTTTCACGAGTACTACCATTCGTTGCAATAATGACAACAGGCATATTTTCATCAATCAAAGCAATAGGACCATGTTTCATTTCTGCAGCTGGATATCCCTCTGCGTGAATATACGAAATTTCTTTCAATTTCAAGGCTCCCTCTAAAGCGATTGGGAAATTATAACCACGTCCTAGATAAAGAGCATTTTCTGCATCCTTCCATAAATTAGCAATATACTTAATTTTGGCATCTTGCTCGACTACTTTTTTCAATTTTGCAGGTAGCGTATCCAACTCATTCAATAATTGAAAGTAGTAGGACTGAGAGATGGTTCCCTTATTGTGTGCCAATTGAAGTGCCATCAAAGTCAACAGAGTTACCTGCCCTGTAAAAGCTTTAGTCGAAGCCACTCCTATTTCTGGTCCTGCATGAATATAAGATCCTGCATTCGTAATTCTAGCAATAGAAGAACCAACAACATTACAAATACCATAGGTCAATGCTTCTTTTTCTATCGCCAAATCCAATGCTGCCAATGTATCCGCAGTTTCTCCAGATTGAGAAATAGCAATTACAACATCTTTGTTGGTAATAATAGGATTTCTATACCTAAATTCCGAAGCATACTCCACTTCTGTTGGAATACGTGCCAAGTCTTCGAACAAATATTCTCCAATCAAACCTGCAATCCAAGACGTCCCACAAGCAATAATAATTAGTCGATCCGCATTTTTGATACGATTCTCAAATTCAGCAACGCCACCTAATGTAATCAAACCTTTTTTGACGTTCAAGCGCCCACGCATAGCATCTGCCATTGTAGTAGGTTGCTGGTGAATTTCCTTAAGCATATAGTGCTCATATCCACCTTTTTCAATCGCCTCAATTTCCATATTTAGATGCTGAATAAAAGGCGTTTGAATTTCGTTGTCAATAGTTTTCAAAGTCAATTCACCTGCTCTATTCAGCGTAACAATTTCTTCTTCCTTAATGTAGACAACATTTTTGGTGTACTCAACAATTGGAGAAGCATCTGAAGCTAGAAAAAATTCTTTTTCTCCAATTCCCACTACCAAAGGACTTCCTTTTCTAGCAGCCACAATTTTATTTGGTTCTTTCTTACTCAAAACCACAATCGCATAAGCGCCTACAACTTTTGTCAAAGCAATACGAACAGCTTCTGCAATACCTACATTTTCTTTCGCTTGAATTGTTTCGATTAAATGCACCAATACTTCTGTATCTGTATCAGATGTAAAGGTATGTCCCTCCTTCTCTAGGGCTGTTTTAATCGAGTCATAATTTTCAATAATTCCATTGTGAATAATAGAAATGTCTCTATCTCCTGATAAATGAGGATGTGCATTTACATCATTCGGTTCTCCATGTGTTGCCCAGCGTGTATGCCCCATACCTACTGATCCTGATACATCTTTTCCTTCTGTAAAAGCAATTAAATCGTTTACTTTACCTTTTTTCTTATAAACGGTTAATTCTTCGTCTTTTAGCAATGCCACTCCAGCGCTATCATACCCTCTATATTCCAATCTTTGCAAACCTTTAATAAGGATCGGATAGGCATCTCTAGCGCCTATATAAGCTACAATTCCACACATATTTTTTTATTTAAAGTGGTTGGGACAAATCAGACTAATGAAGAAGTTTGTCCAAATTTTAAGTAAATGCTCTAATCGTTGTTCTTTGTCCGTTGGCAACAATAATTATTGCTTTGTAATGTCTTGGTTTTGCCTATCAATTTATCTACTTGCATTGAAATCTAAATCCCATATTGGGCTACAACGGACAATATTCTACCATAAACACTTTTTCTCAAAAGAGCTTAAATGCAAAGTTTGATCCTATCAAGAAAATACTTTAACAATTTATTTATAGTAGAATTTATTGAAAATTTTTCTTCAAACGAAAAACTCTAATGAGAGCCTATTAAACAGTTTTTTTGCTCAACAAGTTTAATAGGCTCTCAAAAACTATTGGATTTTGGTATAGGTCAAATAAAGCTTAGCTCCCTTAATGCTTTTTTCATTCATTAACGAAACACGTTCAGGATCTAAAGCAGATGGAAGTGTTAAATAAATTGCACGTTCCAATGTTGTTCCATTTACAATGGCTTGCATTTCTTCAGAAATAAACATTCTGTATACAAGATTTTTATTTCCCGTATCTTCTAATACGCCACCAAACAAGAAATAAGATTGAGCACGATTGATAGAAGTTACAATATCATCAACAACAACCAAATTACCACCTAAATCTTTGATTTTGGCAACTAATTGAATTGGTTCTGGAAAAGCATTTGTTCCAGTATCTGCAACAGGGAATACAAGCTCTGCTTTGTTGATAATAACATTTCCTAAATTCCCAACGTAAGGGAATACTACTTTAGTATGCAAACCGTCCAAACCTTGTACATAAACTACTGTATCTGTTGTCAAATTGTCTGTCAAGGTAGTTGGGTGCGTATGATTAAAAGAAGAGACAACTTCTGCATCTTCATTTGTCAAAAACTCAAATGTTTTTGCAACACTTCCTGAGTTTGAGGTATCGGTATAATGCAAGGTTAATTTTGTCAGAGCGTTTTTCGACTTAAATCGAACAATACTTGCATTAGTAGGGTTGTTACTTGAAGGGCGAATGTGTATTCCTTTAAACCAATCCTTAAATTTGGTATTGCTCTCATAAATATCAACACCTGTACTTTGTGGATTTAAAAATAGTTCTCCCAAATCAATTCCTGCTTGATCATCCAAACGAATTCTCAAATGAGGATCTAGTGTAGTACTACCAGAGGTAATTTTAAGGGTATCGTTAGGTTTAAATTGAAAATTTGATTTCAACAAATTTCCATCTGTCATAAAAGTTTTGTCCGATTTATAAACCGTCCCTTCTTCTATATTTTCCAATACACGAGCAATCTCCCAACTTTGTGTAACCGTAGCTGGCTTATTGGTTCTAAATTCACCATAGTGCCCCACATCCTCATATGCCAATGACAATACTAAGGAATCAAAAACAGCATTAGGGAAAACCGCCCCCGTGTTATTTAGGCGGAAATTCATATAAATAGAAGCAACCGATTCGCCCCACTCGGTATCTGTATACGAACCACATGTCATGACGGTTCTATTCGAGGTTTCTATTGGATCTGCTTCTTGTGTAGTTAATTTGATTGTACAGGTATCTGTATAAAGAATATCTGATTGTTCTTGTTCTACTAGTGACAAACCTATTTCGCTAGACTTGCTACATCCCATAGCAGAAAATAACCCTACTGCCAACATACTGTACAGTAGGGATTTTAGATTATATTCCATGTAATTTGTAAGAATTTTTTTGATTGAAAATATTGGGGGTATGTTTATCTACCTAGTATAACGGTTCTACTACAAAGAGTAGTTGGTTTTCTCCAATATTTTAGGTATAATATTAACATTCGTTTTTGACTTGCATCGTATTATTAAGTATCATAATACCTCATAAATAAGCAATCTAAAAGATTTGGTTGGCCAGACATCGTTTCTGTCTATGCTTTCTTTTTAACAACTATTTACTTACATCAAGTCTCTTGAATCCAATTGATTCTCAATGTATAATTATACGTTTTCTTCTGTTGCTCCCAATAATTCTTCGTAAAATTCTAAATATCTATTCGTCAATTCTGCTTGATGGGGCAAGAATGGCTCTGCGATATTGTCAGTAGGTACATCTTCTAGACCAATAATAGTTCCTTCTGCAAACTTAGATGCTCCTGCATTCAAATCTAAAACGCCATTGATTAAGTACGCATCTGTAATATCGCTCAAATGATTGACATCCATTTTCTCTTTGAACGCTGGTGCAAATGCTTGATTTGCTTGGTCTGCATGGTAAGCAGAGTACACCACTTGTGCGTTTTGGAAAATTGGTTCGTTTTGGTATGTAGTTTTTAGCAACGCTGGCAATAAGCTAGTCATCCAACCGTGTGCATGAACAATATCAGGAGCCCACCCAAACTTCTTCACAGTTTCTACTACTCCTCTACAGAAGAAGATGGTGCGATCTAGATTATCTTCAAAAAACTGGTCTTTTGCATCATTAAACACTTGCTTGCGTTTAAAGAATTCTTCATTATCCAAGAAATACACTTGCATTCTTGTTCCTGGCAAAGAAGCTACTTTGATAATTAGAGGATAATCGTCATCATCTACATTAATATTCATCCCTGACAAACGAACCACCTCATGAAGGCGATGTCTTCTCTCATTGATAGTTCCAAACTTAGGCATCAAGATTCGAACCTCCACTCCATTCTCTTGAATAAACTGAGAGTACTCGCGTACAATTTCAGATATTTGAGAAAGAATTGTATACGGTTTCATCTCTTGAGTTACTATCAATATTCTTTTCTTATCAGCCATAAAACTACTCGTTCTAAAAATTTAGTAAAAAAATCTTTCAAGAAAACACAAAAAGAATCTGTTTCTCGATTTGCAAATTTACGAAAAAAATACCAATTTGCCCCATTAAACCTGTTTCTTATGGTTTAATTAATTAATTTTCCCCGTTTTAAGACCTTCTTATCCTTTGTTTTTGGGACAAAAAGGAACAAAATCAACACATTTTTATTATATTCTTTCAAATAGCGTCCCATAATTTTCGCTTCTCCTTATGTATATTTTTAAGACGGTTCAAGATTTACAACACTATATACGCACACAGAAAAAACAAACAAAAAAAATTGGATTGGTTCCAACAATGGGAGCTTTGCACTTAGGGCATTTAAGTTTAATTCAAAGAGCTTTTCAAGATTGCGACCTTGTTGTTTGTTCTATTTTTGTTAATCCAACTCAGTTTGGCGATGCAGAAGATTTGGAAAAATATCCTCGCCCTATAGAAAGTGATATCGAAAAATTAGAAAAAATAGGCTGTTCTGCCTTATTTTTGCCTGATGTAACAGAAGTTTATCCCAAAGATTTGATTTCCCCAACTTTTGATTTGTCAGGATTAGACAAAACAATGGAAGGGGCACACCGACCTGGTCACTTTGCAGGAGTAGTCGAAGTCGTGCATCGCTTGTTGGATATTGCACAACCAGACTGCTTGTATATGGGACAAAAAGATTATCAGCAGTTTGCTATCATCAAACACATGCTTGGGCTGATGAATTCCTCTATTCAGTTGGTCAGAGTGCCTATTGTAAGAGAAGAAGATGGTTTGGCAATGAGCTCTAGGAATGTTCGGTTGAGTCCTGAAGGAAGAATCAAAGCACAGCTAATTTCCCAAATGCTATTTGAAGCCAAGAAACATGCTATTCATATGTCTCTTGAAGAAGTCAAACAACAAGCATTGGCATTTATCAACCAACACCAATTAGAAGTTGATTATTTTACAATAATAGATGGAGACAGTCTCGAAATCATTGATTCTTTTGATAAAGCTACTATAGTTACAGCTTGTACTACGGTTCGTGTAGATGGTGTTCGGTTATTGGACAATATAATCCTCAGAGAAAGTATCTAATATGATGAGTAAGATTGAAGACATTCGCAAAAAATATCAATCCCTAAATAACACACAAAAAGACTTGGTCAAACTACTGGCACTCATTGACAGTCCAGAAAACAAAGCCAAGATTTTGCAGATCTGTTTGAAGGCAAAACTAAAAGCCACCAATAAACAATCTTACAATGTAATTACTTTGGGACAAAGCCTAGAATTGTTAAGAGAGGCTCATTTGATTAAGAAAAACTTAGATCAAAAATTCCAAATTCACCCAGAAGTTTATCATTTTGCCATCCAGCAAGCAATAAGCGATAAGCGACTCAATGTGTTACGCAAAGCGGTTACCGATGTTTTTCCTGGTTTAGAAAACCCTTATCAAGCTTATCGATATCCGAACGAGGTTATCCGAGATGCCTCCTTTGCATTGTATCAAGACGATTATTCAACTTTTCAGAAAGCTGTTCAAACCTTACAAAAAGATAGTTCGTTTTATATCGAAACACTTTACAAGAAATTATTTATTGAGCGGTATGGTATTAATAACATTCCAAACCTTTCGCCTAAATTTCAATTCGAGTTCTACAAATCTCAATTGGGAGCAATGATCATTGCCCTAAAAGATGTTAACGAGCCGCTCAAAAACATTCAAAAAATTGCTTCTACCCTAAAAGGTAAAGACTTGGACTTAGTCTACCATTACCTAAGCTTACATGCCTTGTTAAAAGGCGATTGGGCAACAGTAAAAAAACTATGGGAAGGCAAAGATTCTATCAATGCGCTTAAGTTCAAAGGTTGGCTGTATTTTGCTCAAGGATACAACATAAAAGCGCTCAATAGGTATGAAAAAGCCTTAAAAGATTATCGCAAAAAAGAAAAATCGTTAAAAACTTACTTTGACGATTACCATGGTGTCATTTTTATTCTAGCACTATTAAAGGATCACAATACCAAACACATTCCAATGATTAAGAACTTTTTTAAAGAAGTTTTTTCTCATAATATTAGTAATGTGTACCTCTATTTAGGAGCCATTGTTGATAACTTACAAGAGAATCCTACTAGAGCACAAGAATTATTCGAGCAAGAGCATTTGTATTATAACTTACACGGATTGCTCTATCTTTATGCACAGTATTGGACACAAAAGTTTGCCCCAAAATGGGAGAACTATGCCCTTACGCTACAACACAAAGCCATTAAAAATGGATACTATTGGGTGGCTTACAACGTAGCGGTACTGATGCAAGAAATTAGCACCAATCGAAAAGAGTTTTACGCAACCAAGACAGAGGAATTGCAAGAGATTTTAGGTCCTGTTCCATCTTTAATGGATGTTATTGGTCTTCAAGAAGATTGGGAAGTTGCCTTACAGGCACTAGAAGCACTTCATGGACAAAATGTTACTACACAAACACATTTGCAAAGTCGGTTGATTTGGTTGGTTGATTTTGAACGGGACATTATACAACCCAAAATACAGCGTATCAATAAAAATGGAAGTTGGTCAAAGGGACGGAATGCTGGCTTAGATAAACTGGTAGAAGGCTCTGTCTTGGAAGCGACCCCACACGATATGCGGGTTATCAATACCATTACCAAGTCTTCGGGCTATTATAATAATAGTGCCTATGGCTTCCACTCTCCTTCCAAAACGTTTATGACCTTGGTTGATCATCCGCTATTATTTTTATACAAATCTCCTGATGTCGCCTGTGAATTGCGTCAAGGGTTGGTTGAATTGGTTGTCAAAGAAACAACCGAAGGTTACTCTATTAGCCCTTCCATTAGTATCAAACACGAAGGCGTTTATATTGTCAAAGAAACTCCTACTCGCTATCAGTTGATTCAAGTCAGTGAAAAACAAGTTCAATTAGCCCAAGCTATTGGAGGTAAAAGTTTGGAAATTCCTTTTAAGGGTAAAGAACAATTGGAACGCACGCTATCTGGTTTGTCTACCATTATGCCTCTACAATCGGACTTAGAGTTTCAAAATGACAACATACCTTCTGTTGAACCTGACCCTCGTATTTATGTACACTTATTGCCTGTGGGCGAAGGTTTTGATGTAGAGTTCTTTGTCAAACCGTTTCAAGTCGCTGCTCCTTATTTTAAACCTGGCAAAGGCTCTGCCCGTGTAGTGACTAAAATAGAAGCGATCCGCACACAAACAAAACGGGATTTGGAAGCAGAAATACAAGCATTAGGTACCTTAATTGATGCCTCCCCAACATTAACGAACAACAAGCCTATAGAAGATAACTTGTGGCAGTTGGAAAATCCGCATAGTTGCTTAAAACTGTTGCACGAATTAGAACCGTTTAGAGCGGAGAATTTGATTGTGATAGAATGGCCAAAAGGAGAGCAGCTTAAAATTAAACAACAGATTGATTTTTCTAATGTCAAGTTGACAATTAGCAAAGAAAATGATTGGTTTGGCATTTCTGGTACGGTTCAGGTAAACGAAAATTTGGTATTGGATATGCGTCAATTGCTCAATATGATGCAGCAGCAACAATCAGAGTTCATTGAATTGGATGATGGGCAATTTTTAGCTTTGAGCAAAGAGTTGCAAAATCGCTTAGATAGCATTTATAAATTTACAGACGATGAAGGGAAAATACATCCATTGGCAAGCTTTGCGTTTGAAGATTTAACTGACGAGATTGAAACTATTGATATTGATAATAGTTGGGTAGACCATATTAATCGTTTAAAAAGCATTGAGCAAAAAACATTTTTGCCACCACAAGATCTTCAGGCAACGTTACGAAGTTATCAAACAGAAGGATTTCAGTGGTTGTCAAAACTAGCAGAATGGGGAGTCGGAGCTTGTTTGGCCGATGATATGGGACTTGGGAAAACCATCCAAGCATTAACCGTCATTTTAAACCGCAGTAGCAAAGGACCTAGTTTGGTCGTTGCACCTGCTTCCGTTTGCCGAAACTGGATTAAGGAAATTGAAAAATTTGCCCCCAAATTAACTCCTATTCTTTTTAGTGAGAGTGACCGAAAACAAAGCATAGAAAACGCTTCTGCTGATGATGTTTTGATTACAACTTATGGATTGTTGCAAACAGAAAGTGACTTATTTAGCACTCGTACATTTGAGACCATTGTTTTAGACGAAGCGCAAGCAATAAAAAATAGCAATGCAAAGCGCTCTCAAGCAGCTATGAAGTTGAAAGGTAATTTTAAAATTATTACCACAGGTACGCCTATTGAAAATCACTTGGGTGAGTTGTGGAATTTATTCCGCTTTATCAATCCTGGCTTGCTTGGTAGCTTAAAGGGTTTTAGAGATCGTTTTGCTATTCCTATAGAGAAAGATAGAGACACCGATACTCAAAAACAATTGCAGTTATTGATTCGTCCATTTATTCTTAGACGACACAAAAAAGATGTCTTAACAGAATTGCCCGAAAAAACAGAAATAGTACTAAGTGTTGACTTGTCTAAAGAGGAACAAGCGTTTTATGAAGCCTTGCGTAGAAATGCTGTGGAGAGCTTAGAAAAAGATACGCAACAACAAGCAGGAACGCAACACCTCAAAGTCTTGGCTCAGATTATGCGCTTGCGCCGTGCTTGTTGTAATCCTCAATTAGTAGATCCTAATTCTAATTTAAAAAGCTCAAAATTAGAACTCTTTGGAGAAATTGTAGAGGAATTAATCAGCAATGGACACAAAGCATTGGTTTTTAGCCAATTTGTTGGACATTTACAACTAATTGAACAATACGTTCGAGAGAAAAACATTAGTTATCAATATTTGGATGGACAAACTCCAACCAAAAAACGACAAGAGCGTATTGATGCTTTTCAAACAGGCGAGGGCGAGTTGTTCTTAATTAGTCTAAAAGCAGGAGGAACAGGATTAAATTTAACCGCAGCAGACTATGTAATTCACATGGACCCTTGGTGGAATCCTGCGGTCGAAGATCAGGCTTCAGATAGAGCCCATCGTATTGGTCAGCAGCGCCCAGTAACAGTTTATCGCTTGATTACTGAAAATACAATCGAAGAGAAAATTATCAAGTTGCATGAAGACAAAAGAGATTTGGCAGATTCCTTATTAGAAGGAACAGATGCTAGTTCAAAACTCTCAGCGGCAGACTTATTAGATTTGATTAAAAATAATTAGGTATCAAATATTTCTTACTGCTTACTAAGTAGAGAAATTCTTTTTGCCTAATACTCAAATATTTCCGATATAGAGTACAAATCCTGTCTGTACTCTATTTTCTATCAAACTGTTACAAAAAACAATAAGCTTTTAGATATAGTCTAAAACAAAAATTGTAAATTTGCAAATTGAGACGGGGCTTAAATCGTTTTAGATTGAGGAATTTTATAAATAGAATTTCCTTGATGCTTATACTTTCTAAACAAAATGCCCCTCTTTAAATTATTTTATAGCACAGATACTTTAAATTTTATTGAAAATTATGGCTAACGATAAGCTCCACGATATTTGGAATAGATTTGGAAAACGTTACAAAGCACATCCTTGGCATGGTGTTAACATTGGAGCAGGCGCTCCTGAAGTTGTTCGTTGCTACATTGAGGTAGTTCCTGGAGATCAAATGAAATACGAAATTTGTAAAGAAAGCGGTTATTTAATGATTGACCGCCCTAATAAATTTTCTAACAATATTCCTGTTCCTTACGGTTTGATTCCTCGTACTTATTCTGCTGAAGCGATGGCAGAATTTTGCATGCAGCAAACTGGTAGAACAGATATTGTTGGCGATGGCGACCCTTTAGATGTATGTGTATTGATGGATAGAGCCTTGACACACGGTGATCTATTGTTAGATGCTATCGTTGTTGGTGGTTTCCGTATGATTGATGGTGGCGAAGCGGATGATAAAATTGTTGCTGTGTTAAAAGGTGATCATACCTACGGTGACATCAAAGACATCAAAGATTGTCCAGAAAAACTAATCAAACGCATCAAACATTACTTCTTAACGTATAAAGAAGATCCTGATAATAAAGATAGCGTTAAAGAAGTAGAAATTACACATACCTATGGTAGAGAAGAAGCTTTAGAGGTTGTTCGTAGAAGTCAGCAAGACTACGAAACACACTTTGGTTCTTTGGATCAAGATTTAGCCAAAACATTAGCCGAAGCATTAAATGTTAATGCTTAGTTCTTAATAAAGATTAATACAGATATTTAAAGAGTTGTTCTATATTTTTAGGGCAGCTCTTTTTATTTTTGATTATTAGCGGGTCATAAACGATTACTTATAATTTGAAAGGAATGCCCTAATCTCATTTAAAACAATTTGCATTCTAACCTTACAAACAAATCATTCAATGAACTTAGAAAAGATTTGCCAACAAACTTGTCAATTAAGCCTTGAAGTAGGGAAATTCCTACAAGCAGAATTGGGAAAAGTCAAAAGTCAAGAAATTGAACACAAGCAGTTGAATCACTTAGTTAGCTATGTTGATAAAACATCTGAACAGAAATTGATTGATGGTTTGAGTCAATTTTTGCCAGATGCTGCTTTCTTGGCTGAAGAAGAAACCGTAGCACATGAAGACAAAGACTGGCAATGGATTATTGATCCTCTAGATGGCACGACCAACTTTTTGCATCAGTTGCCTTTTTTTGCCATTAGTATCGCATTGCAGTACCAAAAAGAAACCGTTTTAGGAGTCGTGCATGAAGTCAATCATCAAGAGACATTTTATAGCTGGAAAGGGGCAGAAACGGCATTTTTAAATCAGCAAAAAATCAAGGTTAGCACCACCTCAACCCTAGAACAGTCTTTATTAGCAACAGGTTTTCCTTATTATGACTTTGAGCAAATGGACGCTTACTTAGCCATGATAAAACCTCTGATGTTGGGAACAAGAGGATTAAGGAGGTTTGGTTCTGCGGCATTGGACTTGGCATATGTTGCCTGTGGGCGTTTTGATGGTTATTTTGAATATAGCTTATCGCCTTGGGATGTTGCAGCAGGAGCTTTCATTGTCCAACAAGCAGGTGGTTTGGTTGGCGACTTTTCAGGCGAGCAGAACTTTATTTATGGAAAGGAAATTGTAGCAGGCAATCCTATGATTTATCAACATTTAATTCATGCAACTAAAAAACACTTCAAGCCCAACCTGTCTGCTTAAGCATTGGTCTGTTAGATTGAAATTAGCTATAAATAAAAAAAATTCTTAACTTGTTTTATCTTAAAACATCTTGTGCTAATTCTTAAAAGGAATACGCCTTAGTTAACCATAAATAATTTTCACACCAGCAATTTTTATAAAAATGGATATACATCAGTTGTTTAAAACCTACCAAAAAGACAATAATTTTGCACAGCACACCCCTAGAGAACTTTACGAACCCATTGATTACATTTTGTCTTTAGGTGGCAAACAAATCCGTCCACTTTTAGCATTAATGGCTTGTCAATTGTTTACAAAAGAAGTTAGTGTAGCCCTCCCTGTTGCCTATGCCGTTGAGATTTTTCATAATTTTTCGTTGGTACACGACGACATTATGGATGAATCTCCAATCCGAAGAGGTCAACCTTCGGTTCATAAAAAATTTGATACCAATACGGCTATTTTAGCTGGTGACGTTATGTTGGTTTATGCTTACGACCACCTTAGCAAAGTAGCTCCAGAAATTCTCCCCACCCTCCTTCCTGTCTTTAACGAAGTAGCTATTGGGGTTTGTGAAGGGCAACAAATGGATGTTAACTTTGAAACGCAACCTACTGTAAGCCTTCCTGAGTATACAAAGATGATTGAATTAAAAACATCTATTTTGCTATATGGAGCCATGAAAATGGGCGCTTTAGTAGGTGGTGCTTCGCTAGAAGAAGCAGAACTGATTGGAGAGTTTGGACGAAATATGGGCATTGCCTTTCAGATGCAAGATGATTGGTTGGACACCTTTGGCACTCAAGCAAAAGTAGGAAAACGCATTGGTGGCGACATTATTCAAAATAAAAAAACGGCTTTGGTTATTAAAGCATTAGAACTAGCAGACAAAGCAACTCAACAAGAATTGAATCAACTCTTATCTAGTACACCTAGACCAGAAGAAGAAGCTGCCAAAATAGAACGTGTAACAGAAATTTTCAGAACATTAGGTATTCCTGATGAGATGAAAAAAATTATGGCTATTTATAAAGAAAAGGCGATACACAATTTAAACTTGCTGAAAGTTTCAGAGGAAGCCAAAAAACCTTTGTATGCTTTCTTGGATATGTTGATGGAGCGAGAGCACTAAAACGCAGGTTCTAACCCATTTTTTTTTGCAAGATCTAATCTAGCAGATAAGCTATTTTTATCAAGAATAAAGAAACTCTTTCCAATAATGTTGGGGAGAGTTTTTTGTTTTTTGTCAAAACATGATCAGAATTTTTTACTACCTAAATACATTTTTCTTAATTTTTTTGTCACACTGTCTACCTTATTGAGATATAACTCAATGAAAAGGCCTTTTCGATATACATAATTTAATAACGTAAACATCAATGAATTTTAGTTCATAATTTTAATGGTTATCAAGTTTGTTTTGTTGGGTTATTCTCCTTTCAAAATACCTTTTCTATTAAAAATTTGCTACTCAAGTTTTTTAATCTAAGTAAAATTCAAATCATGAATAATTTTATAGTTTTATCCAAAGGGCTAGTAACAATATTTTTATGTTCCTTTTTAATATTTTCCTGTGATCCCAATGCAGATTCCATAACAATTACAACCGATTGTCCAGCTTTTCAAGCTAATATCGGAGATCCTTGTACAACTCCAGCTGGTGATCGAGGAACGTTGGATTCTAATTGTAACTGTATAACTACAATCACTTACGATTGTCCTACCTTACAAGCCAACATCGGGGATCCATGTACGAATCCTGCTGGCAATATAGGGACAATTGATTCTAGTTGTAACTGCGCAACAACGACAACTACTTATGACTGCCCTAATCTGCAAGCTAATTTTGGTGACCCTTGCACAACTCCTGCTGGTGCACGAGGGACAATTGATACTAATTGCAACTGCATCACCACCACGACAACCTATGACTGTCCTACACTACAAGCTAATTTTGGTGATTCTTGTACTGATCCTGCTGGTAATATAGGAACTATAGATACAAATTGTAACTGCGTAACCAATACGACTACTTTTGATTGTCCCACCTTACAAGCCAATATTGGAGATCCTTGCGTAACGATCAGCGGCAATGTAGGAACACTTGATGCTAATTGCAACTGTGATACCAACCCTGTTTATGATTGTCCTAACCTACAAGCCAATTTTGGGGATCCTTGTACGACTCCGAGTGGAAATCAAGGAGTTTTGGATTTACTTTGCAACTGTGTGAGTAGTTCGAATTTTGACTGTCCTTCTTTCTTAGCTAACATTGGAGATCCTTGTACGACTCCTGCTGGAGTCAGAGGTTTTTTAGATGCCAATTGTAATTGTGTACCTTAGTTTTACTGATAATAAGCGAGTTTATGGAATAAACCTCCATAAACTCCTCATTCTTTATCAGAAAAAATGATTAATCATATAGATACTACTTGCTGTTTTTTTTTAATATACATAAGATAAGTGCTAAAAGATAAAGTAAACATACAATTAATCACTCAATGCCTAAATGGCAATAGAAATAGTCAATTTAAATTGTATAATTTAATGTTGCCTTATCTTAACCCCATTTGTAGAAGATATCTAATGGATCAAAATAACCTAAAAGACGTCTTACAAGATACCTTTATCAATATATTTAAGAACCTCCACTTATTTGATCCTAAAAAAGCTAGCATAGGAACTTGGGCTACAAAAATCACCATCAACAACTGCCTAAAGTACAATGCAAAAACGTCCAAAAAAACAATCGAACAACTAATCGTTGATTTTCACAGCGCACCAATTTCTCCTACTGCTTTTGATAATCTAACAGTCCATGAAGTATTGAAATATCTAAAACAGATGCCTCCTAATCTCTATGAAGTGTTTAACCTTTTTGTAATCGATGAGTTTTCTCATGAAGAAATTTCATCGATGCTAGGAATCAAGCCTTCCTTATCTAGAAAACGCTTATCTAGAGCTAGAGAATGGATAAAAAAAAGAACTGAATCAGATTCAGAATTTCACTTTAACTTAGTCTAACATTAAACGACTCATTTGGGTATGGATTTAGAAAGAAAAATAAAAAATCATCTAAAAAACACTAGCTCTTTAGAAGGTCTAGATGTAAATGATTTATGGAACAATATCGAAAAAGGACTAGAGGAGAATAAAGTGAAACAGTCCTCTCTTCTTTCTAATAAGAATCTTTTATTAGGAGCATTAATACTGTTGTTTATTCTAAGTGGAATTTTATGGATTTTATTTTACAACAACTCTAATACATTTGATAATAGCCGATCTACGCTGCATCTAGAAACCAACGTTCCTTCTAATCATTCATATATCAATCCAATAGCTACACTCGCTAAGCAAGCTTCAAACTTGCCTATCGCCCACAATACTAGCAATAACCAGCTAAACAATAACTTATTTATTCCTAAAAACACGGCTTTCCCTAAGAATCAATCTACTCAGATAGTACCTTATACTTCTCACAGCACGAACGTGAACCAACTAAACAATCAGCACATATCTACGTTCCAAAATAGAACCACTTCTAAGGGGAAAACTTCTCAGAAAGCACCTTCTGCTTCTTATAATACAAAACTAAATAATTATCATACCACTACTCCTAAAAACACGACTTCTTCTGAGGATCAATCTACTCAGATAAACTCTCCTACTTCTGATAATACAAACGAAAGCCAACTAAATAATCATAGTTCATCTACTATTAATAAAAATGCTGCCGCAGAGACACTCAATTGGAACAAAGGCAGTAAAAAAATAAAAACACTAGATATACAAAACCTATCCATCCAACTCCCACTAGAGCAAAAGCATACTACCCCTGAGCTAACAGATGCATTTTTTCTAAACAAAAGAACAAATAGAACAAAGTTCAACATCGGTTCTTTCTTAGGACTACACACGATCAAAAACATATTCTTTGCTCCTTCAAACAGTAACAATATAGGTCATCTTTTAAACGAAGGATACCAATACGAACTAGGCACTTCTATTGGGGTTGAAGTAGAGTTTTATTTTTACAAAAACTTATTTGTCCTGACAGGATTTGAATACAACCAATCTATGAGCGAATTTAACTCAACTCAATCGTGGGGCATCACTAGAGCCAACCCTATCTCTCCTACTGGTTATTCCAACGCCACAGCAACAAGAGTGGTCAAACATCATAATAAAATGACTTATTATGCGATTCCTTTGTTCTTGGGGATACAAAAATCTATTGGTAGATTAAACTATGGAATTAGTCTTGGTATCCACTTTAATTTCACACAATCTCAAAAAGGAAAAACATTAGATCAATATAATAACATCGTCATGTTAGAGACAGAAGCAACTCCCTTTCCTGTTTCTAAATTCTTTATTTCCTACAGTTGTCGCCCTTTCATCAGTTACAAAATCAATAAAAATATTACGATTCAACTACGAGTAGATGGAAGATACCAAAACTATGGTTTTTCAGATTTATATCAACTGAATCATGCGGCGGTATACATGGGCTTAGGTCTTGGTGCTCAGTTTAAGTTTTAAGACGTAAATAGAGTAAAGATGTTTTTTTGTTGTGGGAAGTCTATTTTTATATTCTTAGCGAGATCCTAAATGAAGTATTAGCTTCCCACACATAATAGGAGTATTAGGAGCCGCTTCATATCTAAATTGTTTAACACACCGCATAAGCAAATCAATAGTTTCTTGACTTAGAGAATCAACCTCACTTTTAACAAATTTTACACGTTCTACAACGCCTTCTTCGTTTATACAAATATCAAGAATAGCTTTATTTGTTGGCTTTCGATTCAGTTCATTTTGATATTCCTTGCACATTTGTATTACCTTCCTAGATCCACTTTCTTGTCTTTCTTTTTCATTTTTTACATCATAAATAACGACTTCTCCTGGCAAAGTAATATTCATTTTCTTCTTCGTAGTATCTTCAACGACAACTATCTCTTTTTTTATGACATTTCCATCTTTTTCTTTTTTGAACTTTAGAATATTCATTCCTTTCTCTAAGGAAATTTTCGTGTAGATATCTTTTTTTATCTCTCCCCAATCAGATTCATTTAGAACTAAATAGCAATCTTTGTTTGTTTTTATAAACCAAGTAACAAGTTCTCGCGCATTCTTTTCGATACAAGAGGGATCTTGTTTCACTATAATACCATAACTCATTAAAAACAATGCAAGAAATAATAATTTCATATTTAGGTGTAAAAAACATTAGTTACTCGTAACCTAGAGTGTGTGCTAGGTTTATAAAGAATTTAATGTAATAAATAATATTCAATAACTAGTAAGTACCCTCGTCCCTATTTCTCTATCTAAAACCCACGGTTATTGCCCATACCTCCAACCAAAAGAAAATCTATCCCAATTGAATCTAATTCATTATTGGCTAAGGTATAAACAGAAAAAGCTGCTCAGAAATTCATCTAAGCAGCTGTATATTTTTAATACAATAAGTAGTCTTATTTGTATACTTTTTCTTCCCAAGCCCAGGTAGCTCTACGAGTCTTACCTTTCATGCTGGCATCCAATTTTTTAGTAAATTGCTTTTCTCTAATCCGAGCAGATTTACCTGTCAATTCACGCAAGTAGTATAAACGTGCACGACGAACGTTTCCTTTTTTCAAGTTCTTAACAGAAGCAACTGCTGGAGAATTGAAAGGGAATACACGCTCTACACCTACACCATGAGAGATTTTGCGAACTGTAAATGTCTTAGAAGTTCCAGAACCTTTAATTTGGATAACATCTCCACGGAAAACTTGAATACGTTCTTTACTTCCCTCAATAATTTTATAGCTTACAGCAACAGTATCACCTGATTTAAAGAAATCATAATCAGTAATATCACGAGCTGTTTGTTTTTCTACGAAGTTGATTAAATCGTTCATTACAATGTATATTTATATTGCTAGTTTTTCTAGTCTTGTTTACAAAAGCGTTGGCAAAGATAACATTATTTTTTAAACTCTCCTTATTTTATCGAAAAAAACCCTTGTTTTATATACTTTTTTTTCAATCCTTTAGCTTATCTCAGCATGAACCTTAGTATATCAATTATTGAAAACAACCTACTATCTTCTGAACCCTTCTATTCAAATCACAACAACACATTACTTATCAAGCTATTAAGACAAAAAACTACTTTATGAACATCACTAAATTAAGTAAAAAGAGCTTTTGTAAAACGAGCTAAACTACTTATTTTTATTAGACGTTATTACAAATCTATTTGCAAAACCAAAATTGTTAAAAATGTCTACGGATTTATATGGTGTTAGAGTGTTGCGTTCATCTCCACAACAGAAAGAACTTACCCTCAAAGTCATTGTCATTTATTATCATGTTGCTAAAAAATACTATATGCCTCTACCTACAGACTATAGTTTTTTTCTTAGAGTGCTAATGAATACTGCTTCCGAAAAGGATGCCATCAAACAAGAAATTAGCATTGATAATATTTGCAATGAAGCATGGGTCAATAAAAATACTTCTCAATTTATCGCCAAGGTGCATCAAACCAATAAACTCAATGACAACATAAAAAGCTACAAAGGGTACTCAGACTTTTATCATGTACAAGCTGGTGGAAACTGGCTTCAAGAAGAAAAGCTAGTCCAAGCTACTTATACCATCCAAGTATCTGATGGTAAGTACATCGAGCACTTAACAGAAGGCATGACATGGGATACGACTGCCTACGATACCAATAGCTCTAATACGCCCAAAATTCCTTATACTCACCAATCAGATCATCTGAATGATTTTGCTCCTGACTTATCGTCTTCGCTTTACACCCTCATTCCATTTAATCATTCAGATGATGGCGACATTGAGTTAACAGATTTTTCATTTTCGCCTGATGGAGCAGTACTTTTTGCTTATGGTGAACAATTCAATCTTGCATCTAGAGAACGTACTTATTTTCTAATTGCTTACAATACGCAAACATGGACAGAAGAGTCTCGAATAAAAATTAACAAAGAAGATCGAAAAAATATTATACCATATAAAACATATGCTATTTGGGCACCTTATAAAATTCAAATGATATGGAAAGATGCCGCAGAGGCTACTCTACCCAAAGCAAAAAAGGTAGATTACATATCTTCTTCTAAGCAATACATTATGAGTGCCCATGGCAAGTACCTTCAATTATACGACTTAGAGGGTAACAAGACAATTCAAATACCTCAAAAGAAAAAAAGTACCCATGCCACCTTCTCTCCGCAAGAGCAGTACATTGCGCTTGGTGGTGAACACAATCAAGTATATGTTTATGACTTAACAACGCATGAAGAGCTCGCTTGTATTAGCATTCCCCAAACCAAAGCCACTAGGAAAAGAACTAGATCCTGTGCTTTTGATTCAACAGGGAATTACTTGATGGTTGTTTCAAATGATCAAAAAAAGATCTTTATCTATGACTGGCAACAAGGAGAATTGGTATTTTTCTACGATAGCCAAGGTTCTGATTATATAGAAAAAGCAACTTGGTCTCCCGATGGGGCATACATTGCCGTTCAAAGTACCTATAATAATTACTACACTTCACCGAATCCATCAGGTCCAGCGGGTTATATTCAAATATTTAAAAACAAATAATTTTTATACAAACGTCCAATACACACTTTGTTGGTCATATAAATAAAAAAGCGACTATTGAAAGATCAATAGTCGCTCATTTTATTTAGGACAACACTCTTAAGAGTTTTTATCGTTGTCTACTTCTTCAAATTCTACATCTGTTACATCCTCTCCATCTTGGTTACCACCTGTATTGGTATTGTCAGCAGTTGGATTTCCTTGAGGACCTTGTTGAGCATTTGGATCCATGTTTTGAGTAGCAGCAGCCCAAGCAGCATTAACAGCTTCTAATTCACGGTTGATTGCATCAACATCTTGGCGTTGGTGTGCTTCTTTCAATTTAGCCAAAGCACCTTCTAAATTTGATTTAGCGTCAGCAGGAATCTTGTCTCCATACTCTTCCAATTGCTTTTCAGTTTGGAAGATAACAGAATCCGCTTCATTGATTTTATCAACAGTCTCACGTGCTTTTTTATCTGCTTCAGCATTTGCCTCTGCTTCATTTTTCATGCGTTGGATTTCATCCTCTGTAAGTCCTGTTGATGCCTCAATACGAATAGACTGCTCTTTTCCTGTTTTATTTTCTTTTGCAGAAACTTTTAAGATACCATTCGCATCAATGTCAAAAGTTACTTCGATTTGTGCTTCACCACGACGCATTGGAGGGATACCATCTAAGTTAAATCGACCGATAGAACGGTTTTGATTAGCCATTGGACGCTCTCCTTGCAATACATTGATCTCTACAGAAGGTTGGTTGTCTTGTGCTGTTGAGAAGATTTGAGATTTACTAGAAGGAATCGTTGTATTGGCTTCAATTACTTTTGTAAATACACCACCCATTGTTTCGATACCTAAAGACAAAGGCGTAACGTCTAGCAATAAAACATCTTTTACATCTCCAGTCAATACACCACCTTGAATGGCAGCACCCAAAGCTACTACTTCGTCAGGGTTAACGCTTCTGTTTGGTTTTTTGTTAAAGAATTTTTCAACAGCATCTTGAATAGCAGGGATACGAGTAGATCCACCTACCATGATTACTTCGTCAATATCAGCCAAAGACAATCCTGCATCTTCCAAGGCTTGTTTACAAGGCTCAATAGTACGTTTTACCAAACCATCTACCAATTGCTCGAATTTAGAACGGCTCAATGTTCTTACCAAGTGTTTTGCACCTGATGGTCCAAAAGAGATGTATGGCAAGTTAATGTCCGTACTGTTAGCAGAAGAAAGCTCAATTTTAGCTTTTTCAGCAGCATCTTTTAGACGTTGCAAAGCCTCTGCATTTTGAGAAATATCTTCTCCTTCTTGCTCTTTAAATTCAGCCATCAACCACTCCATGATCACACGGTCAAAGTCATCACCACCTAAATGCGTATCACCATTAGTAGATTTTACTTCAAATACACCGCCACCCAATTCTAGGATAGAAACGTCAAAAGTTCCTCCACCTAAATCGTAAACAACGATTTTCATATCTTTGTCACCTTTATCTAAACCATAAGCCAATGCAGCAGCAGTAGGCTCATTGATGATACGGCGAACTTTCAAACCAGCAATTTCACCAGCTTCTTTGGTTGCTTGACGTTGAGAGTCGTTAAAGTAAGCAGGTACTGTTACAACTGCTTCTGTTACTTCTTGTCCCAAATAGTCTTCAGCAATTTTTTTCATTTTTTGCAACACCATAGCAGAAATTTCCTGTGGTGTATATTCTCTGTCGTCAATTTGTACACGAACAGTATCGTTATTACCTTTCTTTACTTCATAAGGCATTTGCTCTGCTTCAGTAGAAATTTCGCTGTAGCGAACTCCCATGAAACGTTTAATAGACATGATTGTGCGTTTTGGATTTGTGATCGCTTGACGCTTTGCAGGGTCTCCGATTTTACGCTCACCGTTATCCAAAAAACCGATAATAGAAGGAGTGGTACGTTTACCTTCGTTATTGGTAATCACCACTGGTTCGTTTCCCTCCATAACAGCAACACAAGAGTTGGTTGTTCCTAAGTCAATACCAATGATTTTGCTCATAATTTATTATTTATTTATTAAGTGTTTTTAATTAATGTCGATTCTTTTTGAACAAGATTATTTTTTTGCTCACTCCTATATAAACAAGGGATATACCATTCTAAAAAAAATGTTAAATTGACATATTTAGAATCTATTGAGGTATATTTTGTCCGATTTACGTCTGTCAATATGTCAAAATGTCTAGCTAACATGCTCTAAAAAGAGGAAGCCATTTGCAAGAATTTCTCACAAATGGCTTCCTACAGAACACGAATACTAGTGTTTAAAATTCGTGATCTACTATTTTTTATTAAAACTCCTTACAATTAAAAACAAGGAGAACTTGATTCGAATCCTAGCTTTCGGGTAAGATCACTGTTGCTCAAGTATTCGTAAGATAAATTAGACATTCTCATTAATTTAGGATCAGAAGGTCGATCAACACGCTCTACACGATCAGAGGTGGCAAATACCCCATATCCATCTTGAATATTAGAATAAGGCTCTGATGGGTACAACCCTCCTGTATATCCTTCATTTGCTTTTCTAGCTAGAATATAGTCTCTCAAACTAGCAGAACCTCCATCAATATAAACTTCCAAATATCCAGCACAACGTCTTATGCTTGTTCCTGTAACATCGGATAAAGTTCTCTCTAAAAATTGATAAAAGGCTTCCCCATTAATAACTTGCTTCGTTTGGTTTGATACCACAGGAATAAAATCACTTGCCGCAACCCACTCAACACTTTTACTAACAAGTGTTCCTGGTACTTGCGCACCTTGATTGTCCACTTCGTACTCTTTGTAATGAAAACGGAATTTGTAATCATAAATAGAAGCAAAACCATTTCCTGTCATTTCTACTGTCAAAGAATTAAATACTTCTTCATTCTGATTATTAAAACCTCTCCAAGCAATAGGTTTTAAAGGCACTAAAGAATAAGCTGGAGTGGTAAAAATTCTAGTACTCTCTCCTCTAACCGACTCTGAACTAGCATAAAAAACATTTCCAGTCTTCTTATTATCGATTTTCAATAATAAATTATGACCAGTTGTTCTTGTTGTTTTATAAGCATAACTTGGATTGTTTTGGAATATCCCATCTTCTCTGCTAATACCTTCATCTGCTAAGTTTACTCGAACAAGAGGTCTAATCCATGGCAATGTATCTCCTGTTGTATTATTGATATAATATAATTCGATGTCCACTTCATTCGGGTCGAAATATAAAGAATCTGCTATTTGGGCTACTTCTAATGCACTTTGATTAGGTGGCAAATACGCCCGCTCTACTCGAATATAATGCACTGAATCTTGACGATTAATCACACCATAAACAACCGGAATATCTTTCCAAACTCCAATCACTTCAACTTCATTTGAACAACTGTACTGTGTACATAGTACAACTCCTACAAAAAAAGCAAATACAAATTTCAACTTCATTTCATTTCATTTAAAAAACTAAAAAATAGTGATGTACTGTAATATTATATTAAGTGAGGACAATTTACGAAAGTGCACAAAACTAAGGAATATCTTTCAAGATTAGGGTATGATTGTGCAATAATAGAGTAATATTTGTCCAGCCAACAATTAATTCTCATCTTTACAGTACAAAGAGTACGTTCAAAATTATTAACGATGATAACCAAACGTTTAGAAACTTAAAATTATCATACAATGATATTAGTAGATAGTATTTTAATTTGGACTTGATGCTTTAGTTTGTTTAAACATTCTGCCTACATTCAAGCAAAAAAAATTAAACCTTTGATTATCATTACTTTTTTTAAAAACTTACTCTAAAATAATCATCTAAGAAATTATTTTGAAAGCTTCTTTATTATAAATAGCTACAAAATAAGTTATTTTAAACTATTACAACAAAACATTTAGAAAGCTCTTGTATGATTTAAACGTATTCAATAATACACATAGAGGGGTTGACTACAACTATTTAACTAACTATCATGTCTGTTCATAAACCAATAAAGAAAATAACAACGCATGTTTTGCTTGCGATGAAACAACGCCAAGAGAAAATATCTATGCTTACAGCTTATGACTACTCAATGGCGCGTATCCTTGATGCCGCAGGAATCGACATCTTACTAGTTGGTGATTCTGCCTCTAATGTTATGGCAGGTCACGAAACAACATTGCCAATTACATTAGACCACATGATTTATCATGCTCAATCCGTTGTTCGTGCTATTAATCGTGCATTTGTTGTTGTTGATTTACCCTTCGGATCGTACCAAGGAAACTCCAAAGAAGCTCTAGCCTCTACCATTCGCATTATGAAAGAGTCTGGCGCCCATGCTGTAAAACTAGAGGGAGGAATTGAAATAAAAGAATCCATTACACGTATTTTGAGTGCTGGCGTACCTGTTATGGGACACTTGGGACTAACCCCTCAGTCTATTTATAAATTTGGAACGTACTCTGTTCGTGCCAAAGAAGAAGCTGAGGCGGCACAATTACTTGAAGATGCCAAACTTCTAGAAGAATTAGGTTGCTTTGCCATCATCTTAGAAAAAATTCCAGCCAAACTAGGTAAACAAGTTGCTGAGTCCGTTTCAATTCCAGTAATTGGCATTGGTGCTGGTCCTCATGTAGATGGTCAAGTACTAGTAACACACGATATGATGGGGATTACTAAAGATTTTCAACCTCGTTTCTTAAGAAGATACTTGGAGCTTTTTGATGATATGAAAGAGGCGACAGAACGATATATTAGCGATGTCAAAAGCGGCGATTTTCCAAACGATAAGGAACAGTATTAAAAACTGCTTGTAGCTCATGCCGCTATAATAACTTATCATGTTCTCAAATAGTAGTTCGTTGATTATTTCGTGAGGTTGCTATTCGCTTACGTTATTTACTTTTTTTAACAAAAAGATAAAAACAACATTCATATTATTTTTCAACGACCACGTAATAACAGCGCAGCCAACTATTGAAGAGAGACATCTAAAATAAAATTAAGAAAGGTGCTGAGGCAATCGGTCAATTGGAACATTAAACGCAACAATTTTCTAATTGACCGATTATCTTAAACTACCTGTACCCATACACTCTAGATCTTAACTCGTCAAATATTCGGTTATAAATTGACTTGTATTGATTTGTCAGTGGTGACCTACCATTATTTATTATAAGCGATTACTTACTTATCAATAGTTTGTTGAAACCACGCAGTAGCAACATAGGCAACTTGCTGATTAGAGTTGTCCACGCTACCACACACAGTAGCACCGTAACGAATCAACGAACTACTAATTTATATTACTATTTTTCAAATGGAATCAATAGATGTAAAGCCTAAAAGAAAGTGGCTTAAATTATTATTAGGCTTTTTTTTACTCCTTTTAATCATTGGCAGTGCGTTGGCGTATTATTTTTACAATCAAATTTTTGGGACTAATATACAACTCAGTGAGAATGTAGTCTTAACTATTCCTAAAAGCAACCAGTCTATAGACGAACTTGCAGAGTTGCTACACCAACAAAAGATTATTCAAAACAAAGGAGGATTTGTTTTTACAGCCCAACAAATGAACTACAAAGTTAAGACGGGTAAGTACGAAATTCCAACCTCTGTTCGTAGCAATCGCGATTTAGTTCGCATTCTTCGTGGACGTCAGTTGGCGGTACGCTTAACCTTTCACAACTTCCGACTAAAACAACAAATTGCAGGCTATGTCAGTCGACAAATAGAAGCCGATTCATTAGAAATTATCCAATTATTAGAAGATGCTGACTTTTTAGCACAATCTGGCTATACTCCCGACAATGTAATGGCTGCCTTTATTCCTAATACCTACGAAGTTTACTGGAATTGCGATGCTCTAACATTTTGGCAAAAGATGCTCAAAGAGAACAAAAAATTTTGGAATGATGAACGACTTGCCAAAGCTAAGGATTTAGACCTCACTCCTATCGAGGTTTATACATTAGCGTCCATTGTAGAATCCGAAAGTCAATACAAGCCTGAACGCCCTAGGATAGCAGGGGTCTACCTCAATCGATTGCGCAAAGAAGGCTGGAAATTAGAAGCAGATCCAACTGTTATTTTTGCTGTAGGGGACTTTACAATTAAGAGGGTCTTAGATGTTCATTTGCAAACAGAATCACCATACAATACTTACAAATACGCAGGTTTGCCTCCTGGTCCCATTTATATGTCCTCTATCAATGCTATAGATGCTGTTTTAAATGCAGAAGAACACGAATATATGTTCTTCTGTGCCAAACCACCGCAGGAAGGAGAAGCACCTAATATGCATGCATTTGCAAAAACACACCGAGCACATATTAACAATGCCAAACGCTACTGGAATTGGATTCGCAAACAATAGTATTGGTAAAGTATCTTTTTATTCCTAAATCTCCCAAGGTTAGTTATGAAAGGTAAAACTAAAACTGCCAATAAATAAACTAGCTCTCTCTAAAATTATTAGAGAGAGCTAGTTTATTATAGAAAAGCTTTAACGCTCCTTAAGCACATAATTGCACCTAGACTTAAAAAATTCTATTTGGTTATAAAAGTGAGCTTTTAGATATCAACTGTTTCGTTAAATTCTGTGCTACTGATAACCATGTCGTGAGGCTCTAGCAACGCACGAATATCTTCTTCCTGCTCTTGTTCTTGAACCATTTTTCGGTTTCGCCACCAAAGATACCCTACAATACTCATCATAATATAAGGTCCTATTAATAGGTAAATAATTCCTTTGTTTAATCCAGCAGCAGCCGTACCACCATTATTGAGATTAGATTCTGCCGACATCTTACACATTGGACATTGTGCCTCTGCCCAAAGAGTTGTCATTAAAATAATAACAAGGGTTATGCCTAGCAATTGAATGATTTTTAAAGTTGTATTTTTCATTATTTCTTGATTTCAATCTGCATTACTTCGTAAAAAAAATCGTATTAATTTGATTATCAATAGATTAACACTTTTGCCACTTGATTTATTAAAGAATTGATAATCAACGGCGAAGCCCTCACACGGTAAACTGATGCAAAGATGCTTTTTTAGTTTTTTACAAAAAAGCTAAAAAACTAAGCTTGCCGAGTAGGCTTGTGCTAGTAGCACAAAAGCCCAAGTTCATGACTAGAGGGAAGTAGCAGCGCAGCTAAGTACTAAATCTATACTTTCCAAAATGATTTTAATTGGGATTGAGATAGTATGAATATGTCTTACAAGTTTGTTAGTTACGACAAGATAATGATTTTTATGCATAATAAGGAGAAATCATAAGATAACAAATTACTCCTGTAATAGAAACATATAACCAAATTGGGTAACTAAATTTTACAATCTTCTGATGTTTTTCAATTTGCCCTGTATAACCGTATAAAAAAGCATATAGTACAAAAGGAGCCTGAATTGCAGCCAACAAAATATGTGTCAACAATAAAAAGAAGTAGATATAACGAATTGTTCCCTCTCCTCCAAACTTAGTATGCCCTGCGGTAGTATGATACATAATATAAACGACCAAAAACAATAACGATAGCCCCATTCCTGCATAGATAAGTTTTTTATGCAAGTCAATATTTCTTCCTTTCACAGCAACTAATGCCCCAATTAATAACACAGCTGTTGCACCGTTCAAAATCGCATTAATCAAAGGCAATACGTGTACATCAAATGGCCAAACAAAATCTGTAAATTTAAATTGAAACATAGCTCCAACAATCAAAGGGAGCGCTACAGAGATAACATTCACTAACAAGCGCAATTTCTTATAATTGGCTGTTTCTGCTTTTGCCAACTGATCGGCATTTTCTGGTGTATTTAATGTTTTATTCATAATTGATTATATTTTATATTTTGAACGCTTTGGCAAACTAAATCGCTTGTTTAGTCCCTGCGTACTTAATACAGTTTCTCTTCTTGTTTCCATTCTATCTTCTTGCGTTGTTTGGCAGGCATTATAATTGCCATATGACGCAACAACTGCTTGACAGCTTCTGTATCTTTTAGATTATAATAATCACACAACAAAGGTCCTTTTTTATAATTTTCAGAATCATCTTTTCGACTAACTCGCCCATCTAAAACAGCAATGTTAAAACAATTTTTTTCAGATGCCATCTTATAGCGTCCTCTATCAATTCCCATGGTAAATTTCCAATCTGAAGTATCAATATTCCAAGCATCTACGTATTTTCCCAATGCCCAAGATGAATCTTGACGAAAATCTTCTGTATGAATAACAAACAAAATTTTACCTTGATCTTCTTTGTTAAAATTACTTTGAAGACTTTTTAGAGAATCGACAAACGCGCCAATTTGATCTTTACAGGCATAATCCCAAAAACCAGCGATCACTAGTTTTCCTTTAATCAATTCGTTGGTCAAAGGCACATCCCAATAAGTAGAAAGGTGATCAAAATCAACTCGGATAGAGTCTCCCAAAAACTGCATTTCACTTCGTATTCCCTTGTATTTATCCAATCCTGTTTTGGAAAAAACAACCGTAATAACAGGTAAAACCACAACAAACATTAGGAAAATAATTGCTGCAATTGGATTTTTCTTCTTCTTCTCAGACATATTGCTTTGCTTCATTTACGCAATTCTTTACGCAAATACTTTTTTATTTTTAATAATAACAGATCATTCATCGCTTCATAATTGGAGAAATCGTAGAGATTCTTTGTATTGAAAAGACGAATTCTGCACTTGTTGTCACAAAAGTAATACATCTTTAGTTCAAGTTGGTAGCTATAAAACAAAAAAAGTGTTCTAAGGCTTACTTAGAACACTTTTAAATAACAAATTTTTATTTTTAGCTGTAACAACTATTCAATAGTTACGATTGAAACGACAATTGTGTTGGTAAATCGTCGATAGATCTCATACTAGTTTCTTTAGAGGTCTCTTTGGCAGGAGTCTCAGCACCTGGACGTGCATCCATGACAGCATTTCTATTGGTTCTAGCATAATTACCTTCCCACAAAAATGCAATAACTGCCCAAATTAAAAGAGCCATTGGCAATACAATCGTTGCAGCCATTCCTCCTACTTCTGATCCTAAATGCATAAATATGCTAACAATATAATAAGCTTTGTACAAACTTAGTGCAATCATAAATAGTCTTACTACTAATCCAGGTAAAAGATCTTTTAGAAATAAAGCAATTGCTACCTCAGCAAAAGTTACTAACAATAAAATCCAAAACCCTTTAACACCTACTTTTATATCTTCTTTTCTTTGCTCTTCGACACTTAGTCCATGTGAATGTCCCATGATATATATAATTTATTATTGATATTTTTAATTATTGATATTTCGTTGACTTTTGATAGATTATAATAGGTAGAATGCCAAGAATACAAATACCCAAACTAAATCTACAAAGTGCCAATAGAGACCAACTTTTTCAACCATAACATGCCCATTGTTACGTACTCTATAGAATCCAGACCAAGAGTTTAGAGCAATAACCAATAGAATTACCAAACCAGAGAATACGTGAAATCCATGGAACCCAGTGATAAAGAAGAACAATGTCCCAAATGCTGTTGGTCCCATTTCTTCTGCCATCAATGTTCCAGCTGTTTTGTAAGCACCTGGGAAATACTCCCCATCGTGGTAAGCAATCAAATAAGGTTCACCAACCTCAAAAGATTCACCAACTGCTTTTTTAGGCGCTTCGCTTCCATGTCTATGGAAATAATGGTGGTCGAATTTTTCAAAATATTTTTGATCATTTTTAGCATCGTACAAATAAGGCAACGCCTCTTCACTATGACCAGCATCCGAATGGATAGAAACCATCATGGTTTTCTCCTCCAATTCAGGATTCAATTTCTTTGCTTCTGCTAATGTCACATACGTTCCATTATCTAAAGCCGAACTAAATGGGTTGTTATAAATAGTTACGCCCTCTGCAGCAATCAAGTTTGTCCATTCCCAAGCTTGACAACCCAAAAACATACCACCACCAATAATCGTGATGAACAACCATTTTACAACACCGTGAACATTTTCTAATTTTCCTTCTTGAACAGCTCTAAGAACAGTTACTGAACTTACAATCAAAACAAAAGTCATGAATGTAACAAAAATAAGAGGAGCACCTTCTATTCCAAAAGGAGCTGTGCTAAATACATGATCTGGTACAGGCCACGCATTCATGCTAAAACGCAAAGATCCATAAGCGATAAGGAATCCTGCAAAAGTGAAAGCATCAGAGAGTAGGAAATACCACATCATTAATTTTCCATACTCCGAGCGAAACGGAGAATCTCCTCCATCCCACAATTCTTCCATTCCGATTTCGTTTTCAATTTCGTGAACAGTATCAGTTGCCATTGTTACGACTTTAATTTTATATGAATATTAATTTTTATTTAAAAACTATGGTGCACTATTGTTGTATCCACAAGAATAACAATAAGTACAACCACAAAATATCGACAAAATGCCAATAGGTAAATGTTAATTCTAATCTTAATTGTCCTTTAGGAGTCCATGCTTGAGTACTGCGTTTCAAGGCATATATCCAACTAATCATTAGGGCTGTAATTCCTCCGATAACATGCAGTGCATGAGCACCAATTAACAAGACGAAAAAGCTACTAGATTGATTGGTTGAGATAAAAATTCCCATGTCATTCAGTGCCAACCATCCCATGTATTGCAAGGCAACAAATGAAATTCCCAATACAAAACCTACTGTTAACAAAACCTTGTATAAACCATAATTTTTTGCCACAAAAGCTTTGTATGCAACGTGTAAGATAACACTACTTGACAGAATAACTCCAGTACTATAAAAGAACTCTTCTACTATTGGAAACGAAAGCCAATTCCCTGCTGCTTTTCGGACTAAGTAAGCACTCGTAAATGCTGAAAATAGCATAATCATACTCACCATTGCCGTCCACAAAGCAAATTTTTTGGGATGGATTCGTTTTATCTTTTTTGGAGATGCAACCATTTCCATATGTTAGATTTTATCAAGAACTAAAACAATCAAAACAACTGGTAAATAAGCAAAAGACGCGAACATCAATTTTCGAGCTGCTTGATCGTTACATTCTAAGTATAATTTAATGGCATAAGTTAGATAAAAGATACCCATTATCAACATAACCACACAAGCAATATAGCCTGCAATATTAAAATAAATTGGCAAAAAGCTCATTGGAAGTAAGCACAAAGCATAAAAAATTGTTTGTAGTGCAGTACTTTTGTCTCTTCCATCTACTTTTTTGGAAGGCAACAAATAAAAACCTGCCTTTGAATAATCTTTGTAAGCTACCCATGCAATCGCCCAGAAATGAGGAAACTGCCAAAAGAACTGAAGACTAAATAAGAAAATAGCCTCTGGTCCCAAGTTGTTTCCCGCAGCAACCCAACCAATAGCCATTGGCAAAGCTCCTGGTATGGCACCAATCCATACTGCAACTGGAGAAACACGTTTCATTGGTGTATAAATAAAGGAATATGAAACTAGAGATAAAGCTCCTAAAACTGCGGTCATAGGATTAAAAGAAGATAGTAATAACAAACCTGCTACGCTTAACAAACCTGCTATTAACACCGCTTCTGATGTTTCCATTCTACCTGTAGCAATTGGACGATTTTCTGTTCGCTTCATCAACCTATCATAGTCTTTCTCCAAGACTTGATTGAGTGCATTTGCAGCTCCTGTTACAAAAAAACCTCCAAGACCTAGTATTACTAAGGCTTGCCAGTTAAATGTGCTCGCTCCCAAAATGTAAGTAATACAAGCAGAAAAGACAACCAACCCCGACAATTTCACTTTAGTCAAAAGTTTGTAGTCATTAATCTTCTGTTTCAAAAAACTTCCTGTACTTACCGTTTTACTATTTGTTGTTGCCAACTTTCTGATATTTATAAGATACCAACAGCAGTTTGTCGTTCACCAACAAACTGCTGTTGGATAAATACGTTATTATTAATGACCTCCATCTACTTCACCTTCTGCTAAAGGCTCAGTTTGAAGGATAAACTCTCTACCGTGACGTCCCAAATCATAAGGCCAACGGTATACATGAGGAATATCTCCTTCCCAGTTCCCGTGTCCTGCATTTACAGGAGCTGTCCACTCTAAAGTTGTTGCTCCCCAAGGATTCAATTCTGTTTGCTTTCTTCCTTTGTACATAGAGTAGAAGAAGTTGATCACAAACAACAACTGAACAGCAAATGTCAAAATAGCTGCAATTGTAATAAATTCGTTCATACCACCGAATTCAGCAAACGCTTGAAAACCATCAAAACGGTAGTAACGACGAGGTACACCAGCCATTCCTAAATAGTGCATTGGTCCAAAGATAGCATACGCTCCAATCATTGTTCCCCAGAAGTGGATTTTTCCTAGTGTTTCGTTCATAAAACGACCATACATACGAGGGAACCAGTGATAAATACCAGCAAACATACCAAAGAAAGCAGCTACCCCCATTACAATATGGAAATGGGCTACTACAAAATAAGTATCGTGTTGTTGAATATCGATGGCTGCGTTTCCTAAGAAGATACCTGTCAAACCACCAGAGATAAACATAGATACAAAACCAATAGAGAATAAAGAGGCAGAATTGATGCGCAAGTTACCTCCCCATATTGTTGCAATCCAGTTAAATACTTTTACAGCTGAAGGAACCGCAATAATCAACGTAAAGAGAACGAAGATATTTGCGATGAATGGGTTCATTCCTGACATATACATGTGATGTGCCCAAACTAAGAAGGACAAGACACCAATTGCTAAGATAGAAAATACCATTGCTTTGTAACCAAAGATTGGCTTACGTGCATGTACTGACAATACTTCTGATACTAGTCCCATTGCTGGCAAAATAATAATGTATACCTCAGGGTGTCCTAAGAACCAGAATAAATGTTGGTACAAAATTGCTGAACCACCCACTCTTGTTGTCAAAGCTTCTCCAGCAACATAGATTTCATTTAAGAAGAATGATGTTCCCAAAACACGGTCAAAAGTCAACATAAAGAAACCTGATGCCAATACTGGGAATGATAACAATCCTAAAATTGCTGTCACGAAAAACGCCCAAATTGTTAGAGGCATTCTAAACATATGCATCCCTTTGGTACGCATATTTAATACAGTAGTAATATAGTTGATTCCACCCAATAGTACGGATACAACAAAGAATACCAATGACAACAACCATAAAGTTGCTCCTGCCTTTGATCCATCTGATGCCTGTGGCAACGCAGATAAAGGAGGGTATCCTGTCCATCCACCAGAGAATGGTCCTGTATTTAAGAACAAAGAAATTAATAAGATAAATCCGGCCAAGAAGAAGAACCAATACGATAACATGTTCATCATTGGCGAAGCCATATCTCTTGCTCCTAGTTGCAACGGAATCAAAAGGTTACTAAATGTTCCTGATAATCCTGCTGTTAGTACAAAGAATACTAAGATTGTACCATGCATTGTTACTAATGCATAATAAAAATCTGGGTCAATTCTACCAACTCCTGTTGTTGGATCAATATTAATCCATCCACCCAACAAAGGTTGTAGCCAAGCCATGTTTGCATCAGGAAATCCTAATTGCAAGCGGAAAATAATCGACATTCCAGCACCTATGATTGCCCAAATAATTCCTGTAATCAAGAATTGCTTTCCAATCGTTTTGTGATCTTGGCTAAAAATGTATCGATCTACAAAAGAAGACTGATACTTGTCACCGTGATGGCCGTGGTCATCATGTCCATGGTCATCGTGGTGTCCGCCATGCTCTAATTCTTTTTCTATGATATTAATATCTGCCATGATAGCTTATATTTAACTATTGATATTTATAATTTCTTCTAATCTCTTACACTCTATTATTTACCTGTAGTGTCTTGTACTGTTGAATCAACAGATACTGATACAGGCTCTTTTGGAGTTATTTTAACACTATTAGCAATTGCTTTAGCTTCTTCTAATTTTGCATTAGATTCTGCTACTGATGTTGTTGTACGAGCTACTTTTTGAATAGGTTTTAGTTGATTCATTGCAGCTTCTGCATTGTTATAATCAGCAGATCCCAATTCAGCATTATTTCTCATTTCTCTCATCTTGTTCATGTAAACATTGACACGAAGCTTGTTTTCTACTAATTTTTCTAAATCAGCAGTTTTACCTTTTAGAGGATCTTTGTCTGTGTTAAAAATTTTAGAGAAGTACTGAGATTTTACAGAACCTGGTACATAAGTATAAGTTGTTTCACCACCATTTGCAGAATCTACAACCTCTTCCAATTTACCACCTTCTTGCTCATCCAACCAATCCAAGTATTCTTCTTCAGAAACAATTTTAACCAAGTTTCTCATACTGTAGTGGCCATTACCACAAAGCTCAGCACAAGCTAACTCGTAGTTAAACATTTCCCAACGTTGCTTTGTATCGTCTTTTTTGTCTGGAACTTGCCACTCTGGCTGTTGACTCAAACGACGACGCATAGAATCTGTTGTTACTGTAGGTGTGAAGTTAAAGTAAGTTGGCATACCAGGAACAGCATCTGTTTTAACACGCATATCACGGATGTAGAAGTTGTGCAATACATCACGAGCAGTAATGCGAACGCGAACAGGTTTTCCTACAGGAAGTACGATCTCAGTAGTCATGAAATCATCCATGTTTTTCTCATCTGTCCAAGTTTGTCCCAATTGGTTGGCACTATTGATTTGTGTAAAGTATTTTGTACCAATTTTTCCATCACGACCAGGATAACGCAAGTACCACAAGAACTGTGTTCCTGTTGCTTCGATTTCCAAGTATTCTCCATCCTCTTCTGGTAAAATAACACTTACAGAATCTTCTGGCAAGTCCAACATAATTTTATTCCAAGCTTGTAATCCACCTACTACCAAGAAAGTCATTACAACAGAAGGAATAATCATCCACACCATTTCTAGTGTTTCATTGTGCGCCCAATAAAGACCAATTTTTCCTTGTTTACCTTTGTATTTCCAAGCAAACCAGAATAATGCAATGTGCGTTAATACAAATACGATAAATGTAAAGAACAACGTAAGATTAAATAAGTAATCTACTTCTGGTCCATGCTTTGATGCAGCAATATTAGGTCCCCATCCTAGAGTTGTTGGGATGTAGTAGATAAAAGAAACCACACACACCGATAAGAAGGTAACCATAAATACCATTCCTAAACCAGTGTGGAACTTATTGATCTCATCTTGTTCTGCTGGGTCGTTACGTACTATAGATGCTAGTTCTCTAGCTTTTCCTACCTGCACGATAAATACAGCCAATAAAATGACACATAATGCCCCGATTGTAAATCCCATGTCTTTTATATTGTTTAAAAGGTATAACCTTTAAATTAAAATATTCATTGTTTTATTAATTACTAATAGATGCTTCTTATATAGCGTTCTATTAGTGTGCGTCTCTTTCTGGTCCGATTCCAGTATCATAATGCTCACTCTCCAAGATATATGGATCGTTTGGTGGATACAATGGTGCACGACTCAATGCAGTGAATGTTACAAATAAGAACAAGCCTAAGAAACCTAACATTGTTCCAATTTCTAGTGCTCCAGGGAAGTGTACTCCTAGCAAGAATTGAGGTTCTGCATGATGTGCATGATCTCCGTGTGCATGATCATCGTGTCCTGCTGCTGCATGACCGTGATTGTCATCATGATCATGTCCAGCATCTGTTGTAGCATGATCGTCATGGTTATGATTGTCTGTATGTGTATCGTGATTATGCTCTGCATTTGTATTAACATCATCTCCATTGCTATGATCGTTTCCATGGTCATGGCCATGTTGATCGTCTTGATAAGTTGTTAAAACAGCTTTAGGAGCTTCGTTGATGTGATAAGTGTTCTCACTGTGTGTATCTCCATGTTCACCATGTCCAGCGTGAGACAAGTGTTGAGCATGCTCGTAGTTATACCAAACACCAGGCTTAATCATTTGATAAAAGTCTACCCAATGTCCAATAAATACTAGTCCAGCAACAAACCCTAGTGTCCCCAATGTACGTTTAGAGTTGTTCATCATCAAGATGAAGAAAGGACCAACAAAGTTCATTAATAAATTAGCAAAGAAAACCACTTTGAATTGCTCAAAACGAATAAAGAAGTACTGAGTTTCCTCACCGTTGTTAGCGTACCAAATTAACATAAATTGAGAGAACCACAAATAAGTCCAAAATACGCTAAATCCAAAGATATATTTTCCAATATCATGCATGTGCTCATCTGTGAATTTTTGTAGCAAACCTCTTCCTCTCAAGAAGATGATAAGCATAAAAGTCATAGCCATCATAGCTACCCACATAGATACGGTTACGTACCAAGCAAATAGAGTAGAGTACCAGTGAGTATCTACTGACATTACCCATTGCCAGATAACGTAAGCACTAGAAAAACCACCAATTGGCAAAAATGCTGCTGCATAGATACGGTTTTTTCTTACGTTTTCAGGAACAGGATTATCTGTTGTAACAACATAAGGAGTAGAATCCTCATTGATAGAGATTTTTCTAAACATTACAGCAAAGAAAGTCCATGCTAACACAACCACTACAGTCAATAAGTAAGCGATAGGGTTAACAAAAGCAGACTTGTGAAAAGCCAATGGATCAAAGTTTGCACTTTCTACATTTAGATAATCTTGGTTGTTCCACAAGTACAATAATTCTGTACCATTTGCGTGCATGTATATCGCTATTCCTAAGATTAAAAATAAGATAGCTCCTACCCACAAGAAGCTCATAATCGCTTCAGGGATACGTTTAAACATTGCAACCCATCCACCCCATGCCAAAGCATGTGCTGCTAAGAATAGAACTGCTGTAAATGCAATTCCTGTGAAAAACACGGAATTGTGCAAGTAATTAGTCCAAAAACGCATGTGATGCATATCCTCAGGACCACTGATGTAGGACCAGCCTAAACAGACGGCACCAATAACCATCAGTACGATGGTAAACAGCTTGGTTTTTCCGTCAAAGACAAAAGTTTCGTTGTTATGATTGCTCATTGTATATAAAAGTTATACTTGTTTTAATCTTAGATTACGCTTTATTGAAAACTAAATAAATTGTTATTGAACAATCTTTAGCTCTGTTCTTCTATTTTGTTTTTTTCCTTCTTCTGTATCATTCGATGCTACAGGTTGAGTGTCTCCATATCCTTTGTAAGACAAACGCTCTGCAACAATGTTATGATCAAGCAAATACTGGTATACAGCTTGTGCTCTTGCCGTTGACAACTCAAGGTTTTCAGTAGAATCTCCTGAATTATCTGTGTGACCACTAATTTCGATTTTCACAGTAGGGTTAGCTTCCAATAAAGCTACCAAAGTATTTAGTGTCTTTGAAGAAGCAGATTGTAATTCAGCATTCCCTGAATTGTATAATACATTGTCCAAGTTAATTTTCAAATCTTGTACATCATGATTGGCTTTCAATTCGCTAATCATAGCATTAAAAGACTCCTCTAAAGAAGGTTTTGGAGATACATTAACATTACCTGTTGGATTGTATTCTTTTCCAGCTTTAGCTGCCTGCATAGAACGAATATAGTGAATTACTTTCCAACGTTCCATTGGAGACATTTTATCAGCATGAGATTGCATCATACCTTTTCCATGCAAAATAGCGTTTAAGAAGCGACCATCTGTAGCAGTACTAAATTCCTCATTAACTAAGTTAGCAGGTTTAGCACTATATTTTCCTTCTCCCTCATTATACAACACACCATTTCCATCAGCTTCTTCACCATGACATACTTCACAGTTAATAGAGTACAATGTAGCACCGTCTGTCAAAACTCTTTCTAATTCTGCTTTAGAAGTTGGTTTAATTTCATTTTGGATGCTAGCATCTGCCATCATCATATCTCTTACTTTTTCTTGAAGAGCCACGTGAGTTTCGTCAGCAGAAGTTCTATAATCTTCTAAGTTTTGGTATTTAGAAGGCAAGTAACCACGAGCTACGGTTCCTTTCACAGGTTTACGAGGACCAGCATAAGCTCTATAAGCTTCTTCTCCATCCCAAGTATTATTATAATAATAACTACTGTAGTTTGCTTCGTATGCAATGGAATGTGACATATCTGGCATGTATTCACTACCAGTATCATCACCACCAGCACGACCACAGCTCCATAACAAAAGACTAGCCAGACCAACGGTAGCCAATGAATATATGCTTGTTAGATTTTTCATTTCTATTTCGAATTATTCTTTAGTTTTTAATATTAGATATCTTTAGTGTGAACTTCTTCTGCACTAGTTCTTTCCAATAATACAGAAAGTGCCTCTACCTCTTCTTTTGAACTGTGTGATACATCAAAAGCGATGCAAAACTTGTCGTCCGTAATTCTTGGATCTAAATATGGATTCTCAACTCCAAATCCTAATCCACATACAAGGTAGAAGGTAATAACCATTCCCACTGCTGCCATCAATACCGTAAACTCAAACGTAATTGGAATAAATGCAGGAACAGAAAAATAAGGCTTTCCACCAAAAATAATCGGCCAATCACGGGTAAATACCCAAGACATGAAACCAAAGGCTAAAGTTGTACCCGTCATTCCATACAAAAATCCTGCAATATGCAAGCGAGACTCGCTCAAGCCCAATACAGGGTCCAAACCGTGTACTGGAAAAGGAGTGTACACATCCATAATTTCAGCATCTTCTTTTTTGATTTGCTTGATTGCTGACATAAGGATTTCCTCATCATTGTACAAGCCGTATAGCACTTTTTTATTTAATACTCTTTTCATGCTTAATCTATATTTATACTAGGCGTTTGCCTAAGAGATTGCTTAATTGTTTATTTATCGTCTTTTTCAGAATCTTCTCCATCTTCAAAATTCAAATCTTCTTTGAAGTCTTCGATGGTTTTATCTTCAGGATTATCTCCTATCAATACATCTACGTCAGACTCTAAAACTGTAGACGTTTTTGTATCAGGAGCTGTTCCAGTCAAATTTTGAGGAGTTTGAACATGACCGTGTGTCATGTGCTCATCGTGATCATGGTGGTGCAAACCAGCATTGATTTCACCAGTTTTTTCTGCTACAGCAGGACCCACATATTGATCACCAGAAGATTTTAAGATAGACTTAATCTCTGCTACAGCTACTACAGGAGCGACACGCATAAAGATTAGGTAAAGTGTACCAAACAATCCAAAAGTAAATAGATAAATACCAATTTCTACCCAAGATGGAGTGTAGTAACTCCAACTAGATGGAATGAAATCTCTTGCTAGTGTTGTTGCGATAATTACAAAACGCTCGAACCACATACCAATATTTACAACAATAGATAAAACAAATGTCCACACTAAAGAACGTCTGATTGAGCGGAACCAGAAGAATTGTGGAGAGATTACGTTACATCCCATCATCGCTGCATAAGCCCACCAATAAGGTCCCACAGCACGATTGTAGAATGCGTATTGCTCATAAATATATCCTGAATACCAAGCAACAAACAACTCTGTCAAATAAGCAACCCCTACTATTGATCCTGTCAGTACGATTACTTTGTTCATCGACTCGATGTGCTCGATTGTAATATAGTCTTCTAATTTAAGGATAGATCTTGTGATAATCATCAAGGTACATACCATTGCAAATCCTGAGAAGATTGCCCCTGCTACGAAGTAAGGAGGGAAAATAGTTGTATGCCAACCAGGGATTACAGAAGTAGCAAAGTCAAATGATACAATCGTATGTACAGAAAGTACCAAAGGAGTTGCCAAACCTGCCAATACTAAAGATAAAGACTCCCAACGTTGCCAGTGCTTAGCTGAACCAGTCCATCCCATTGACAAGAAATTGTAAATTTTCTTTCTAAATCCTTTTGCACGGTCACGGATGGTGGCAAAATCAGGTACCAAACCAGTATACCAGAACAATAAAGACACTGTAAAATAAGTACTAATCGCAAATACGTCCCACAAAAGAGGAGAGTTAAAGTTTACCCATAAAGGTCCACGTGTATTTGGATAAGGAAATACAAAGAATGCCATCCACATACGTCCCATGTGAATTCCAGGGAAGAATGCTGCACAAATTACAGCAAAAATTGTCATCGCCTCAGCAGCACGGTTTACACCAGTACGCCATTTTTGACGGAATAATAATAAGATGGCAGAAATCAAGGTTCCTGCGTGACCAATACCTACCCACCATACAAAGTTAGTGATATCCCATCCCCAACCAATCGTACGGTTCAAATTCCAAGTACCGATACCAAACCATAAGGTAAAGAAAACGGCAATACCACCAAAGGCCAAAAGCCCTAAGCTACCTAGCAAACAAAGCACCCATCCCATTCCTGGTAATTGCTCCGTAGGAGAACAGATATCCTCTGTTATTTGATGATACGTCTTGCTGCCCGTTACTAATGGTGGGCGAACATTTGATACAACTGCGCTCATAAAATTTATGTTTTTATCTAAATTGTATTTATCTACTTTCTATTCTATTAATTTCTCTTACTAAGCAAAGTTTTCATCTTTGTTTACTACTTTCATTAAGTAGTTCACAGAAGAACGAACGTTGGTTTCTTCCAATGGAATGTACGCACGTTGTGTTCTTTGCAATTTATAAACTTCACTGTTTGGATTGTTGTCATCACCAAAGACAATAGCTCCAGTAGAACAAGCTTGTGCACAAGCTGGAGTTACATCAGAATCTTTTAGTTTACGACCTTCTACCTTCGCAGCCAATTTACCTTCTTGAATACGTTGAATACAGAAGCTACATTTTTCAATTACTCCACGAGTACGAACCGTTACGTCTGGGTTTAAGACCATACGAGTCAAGTTATCGTTCATGTAGTTATAACTTTCTGCATCGTCAATTCCTCTGTTCATGTCTACCTCGTTAGAAGGGAAAATATCCGCTGATGTATAATCCAACCAGTTGAAACGACGTACTTTAAATGGACAGTTGTTCGCACAGTAACGTGTACCTACACAACGGTTATAAGTCATCTGGTTTAAACCTTCTGAACTATGGTTGGTTGCTGCAACTGGACAAACATTCTCACAAGGAGCATTATCACAGTGCTGACACATCATTGGCATATAAACAGCATTTGGTGTTTCTTCATTTCCATAGAAATAACGGTCAATTCTCAACCAAGTCATCTCATGAATGTTATTCACCTCAAATTTACCAACTACAGGAACGTTGTTTTCAGCCATACAAGCTACCGTACAAGCTCCACATCCAGTACAAGAGTTTAAATCTACAGCCATTCCCCAGTGGTGTCCCATTCCGTAGAACTCCTTGCGGTCAGGATATAAACCTTTGCTATTTAGATATTGATAACCTTTGCGTTTTTCTGCTAATTCTTTTACATCCTTAGCTACTTCTTTAGCCGTAGAGTGGAAGAAAACAGAACGATCAATCAAAGCACCTTGGAAACCTTCATTATGCTCATCTACATTGAATGGCTTCTCTTCGCCAGTAGCATAAGTATGCATTTTAGTTTTTCCTGTTGCTTCATCTGTTGTTGTCAAACCATAAGTATGGTGCATTTGCACACAGGCAAACAAACCATCGTGCCCTTCATATTCTGATACAGAACCAGCACCAGCATAACTAAAGCCTTTGATAGCAGGGAACAAGTCTGTTCCTACTCCATTACCCGCCTTACCTGCTCTAGTACGTCCATATCCTAAGGCAATAGAAACCGTGTTGTCCATTTGACCAAATGTACGGAATACAGGCAATTGATAAGGTTTTCCATCTATGGTAATTGTAGCAATATCACCATCTTTCAAGTTATTCAAAGAAGTGTATCCAGAACCACCATCCCATTTTAATGGAATTTGAATGAAGTTATCCCAAGTAGTACGCATAATAGGATCTGGCATTTCTTGCAACCAAGGATTGTTGGCATGCTGTCCAGCTCCTAATTGTACACTTTCGTAGAATGTTACTTCTAGTCCATCTGATTTCTTTTGAGATAAAGCCGCAACTGCTCCAACTATACCCAAGTTACTAGGTTCTGGAGTAGGCTCTACATCTGTAGGAAGCTCTGGAGTGTTCGCATCTACGACAGGCGTTTCGATTATATTTTCAACAATTGGAGAGCTTGTTTTAAACCATCCATTGTGTAATGTATTATTCCAGAAAGATTGGAACGTCATGTAATCACTTTGAGCAGGGAACATTTTGTTCTTCCAAGTCTCTTTCATGAAATCATGATACGTAGTTGATATTCCAGCCCAAGCTAACAAAGACTCTCCTGCTTGACGGGTGCTAAACAAAGGCGCAATAGTTGGTTGAACAACATATATTTCACCTTTTTTAGGTTCAGCATCACCCCAAGCCTCCAAGGTATGGTGGTCTGGTGCTACGTATTTACATAAAGCAGCTGTTTCATTCAAGGTTAAACCTAGAGATACAGACATTCCTACTTTTGGAAGTGCCGTAGCAAAATCAGCAGCCATGCCAGGAATATCATAAGCTGGGTTAGCACCATCGCAAACGATGATTGCATTAACAGCACCACTTTTCATATCGTTTACCAAAGCTTGAACAGCAGCATCGCGCCCCAAACGTTGTTTAGAGTGCATATCTTTTGTCAAAGTCATGGTAGCATTAACAGCACCCAACATTTCGTTGATTGCATTAACGGTCATTTGGATGTTAACATCGTTGATACCGCAAACGACCAATGCTTTGCGAGCATTTGCAACTAATTTTTTAGCAGTATCTTTAATTGCTTTAGGAGCTTTTTTCCATGCAAATGATGGTGTAAATCCTAATGCAGCAGCACTGTTTCCAGTTTCTTTTGCTACTTCTGTATACAACATTCCAACAGCAGCCCCCCATTCAGAAGGTTTGATCAATACTCTATGATCTGCGTTAGAACCTGTTAACGACATACGAGATTCAAATTGGATGTGCGTAGACATTGTCTTGTCTGCCCCTACTTTGATATCTTGGTCTGTTACTTTACGATTTTTGATATAATCTTTAGAGTACTCTACTGGAGAAACCCAAGTACCTAAAAAGTCTGCCTCAATTCCGACTACACACATTGCTTTATCAAAGTGGTATGCTGGAATCCAAGGCTTGTTGTACATTTTTTCGTTTGCCTCAATGATTGCAGAGTAAGAAATCGGGTCATATTGCACCAATTGTGCGCTAGGATATTTGCCTTTAAACGCTTCTACTGCTGCTTTAAAAGTAGGACTATTATTAGTATGAGAAACGATGCGAATTTGACCATTCAAACCTGCTTTAACAGCTTTGTCTAAGTCAGCCCAAGACAACATTGCCTTAGCTTCTGCTTCATTTCTTTGTTTTGTATTTTTGATTTTTTCTGCCTCTAACAACTTAGCAACATCTCCAGCCCCTTTAAGACGGTTGGTATCATATAGTTCTAAGATAGAAGCTTGACTTCTAGCACAAGTACCTCCTTCTGTAAAAGTCTTGTCTTTTTTGCTTCCAGGGTTTCCTTCAATCTTAATTGGACGACCTTCACGAGTTTTCACCAATGCAGGTAATACATCGCCCCCCTGCACAACAGCAGAAGCAAAGTAAGTCGCTACACCTGGAACAATTTCTTCCGGTTTAATTACATAAGGAATTGCCGTTTTCACTGGCGTTTCACAACTTGCTACAGTAGCAGCTGTTAGACCAAATCCCATATACTTTAGGAAATCACGACGGCTGTGCTCGCTGTTCTCTGTTCCTTCAGTATGCGCAAATTCATTTTGCTGTAGATCATTAGTAGAAATATCATTGGTTAAGTCTTCTACACTTACCCAAACTTTATTATTGTTTTCCTTCTTATTCATAGTCTTATAAGATATATTGGAAGTAGGGTCTTCCCCCCTTGTTATTGCTAATTTATTATAGAACAGGGCATCTTTTCAACAACTAATTGCTTTGTTGAAAAGATGCTTTATAAATACTGATTAGTAGTGACATTTTTGACACTCCAAACCACCAATTTCTTCAACAGTAACTCCTGTACGTTTACCGTCTTTTAGCTCATTGTGGTATTGCTCATAATATTTGTAATCAGTATAGTAAGCATTTGCTTTATTGTCGTCACCATCATAAGGTGTTTTCTTACCTGCGTTCAAACCATCACGGAACTGAACTTCTGTTTGTCTATGACAATTGATACACCATCCCATAGACAATGGAGAATGTTGCTTCACGACATCCATTTCAGATACTTCACCGTGACAAGTCTCACATTTCACTTTACCCACAGTTACGTGTTGAGAGTGATTGAAATAAACGTGATCTGGCAAGTTGTGAATACGAACCCACTCGATTGGTTTGTTGTAAGTACCTTTTACAGAAGCCAATTGCTCATCAATCATTCTATTGACAGAAGTTTCATTTTCTTTCCACTCTTTGTCATAAGTTTTTCTCAACCATCTTCTGTATACTTCTGCTCTATCCTCATCGCTCATATCTTCTGGCAAGTAAGAGTTAGACAATGGATTGAAACCTGATGCAGCATATACTTTGATCAACTCTTTAGTACCATCTTTTGATCCTTTTTGGATGTTGGCGTGACAGTTAATACAAGTATTAGAAGCAGGAATAACAGAATGCTTAGAACGACGAGCCCCATCGTGACAGTATTGACAATCAATTCCGTTGTCTCCAGCATGGATTTTGTGTGAGAAGTTAACAGGCTGAGTTGGTGCGTAGTCTTGTTGACGTCCCAAACCAATAGCGTTGTTAACAGTAGTATAACCTCCAATTAAAACAACTACAAAAATTAGCAATTTAATCACAGAAGGTCCTAGTAAAATACCTACAACAGATTTCTCTGGAGTAACAACAGCCCCTTCATTTTGCTGAGACAAACGTGTTAAGCTATTAATATAGCGTCCCAACAAAGCAATCGCTAACAACAACACAAAAATTAAGATATAACCCAACCAAGGGCTACTCTCGTCTTGACTTGCTGTAACAACTTCACCTCCTTCTTTATTTTCTTTACCTCCTAACTTGCCAGAACCTTTTAACTCCACAAATTCCAAGATGTCATCAATTTGAGCATCTTCTAAAGATTCAAAGGCTGTCATGGCAGAAGCAGCCCAAGTTACCATTTGCTTAGCACGAGGATTTCCTGCCTCCGCTAAAGCTTCAGAGTTACGTATCCACTCATAGATAGCACCAGGATATTTTTTCCAACGATCCTTTGCTCCATATAGAGCAGGTCCCGTCATGTCACTAACCATGTCGATGTTGTGACAACTGGCACATTTCTCCAAAAATAGAGATTTACCATTATTTGCATCCGCCGCCATTGACCAGTTTGGCAACATTGCAATTAACAAAGTAATTGCGCAAAAGCTTAAAAGTCTTTGATATATCATTTTGTAATTTTTTTGTCAAAAAACAACTCTTGTTGTGTTTGAGGCAAAAATACAACCCACAAACCTTTTTTACAAATGTTCCTAAAAACTCTAAACTATTTAGACCCGATCTAAATAAGATTTCTTTAACTTTTGTTTAACTTGTTTGTAAGTCTTTCCTTTTGCTTAAGCTCAAACTTTAACATAAAAAGCTGATTTTCAAACTTCCTATACGTTATCTTGTTATTCTCAATATATTTTTCCAGAATCTTAACCGCTAAGTTAAAATCCTTCTCCATTTTTTCGCATTTTTTAAAAGAAAAATCAGAGAATTGTCAAAATCTATTGATTTAGTCAAAAGGATAGTTGATATTTGCAAAGCACCAAATCTATCCCCTCCCTTTAAGTGTTGTTTAGAGGTTCCTTTAACAAACAATGCGGTTAATCATTCAAAAAGAAAATAATTAGCATTTTTAGAAAAAATACGTCCCAAAAAAACCTTCTTTTTTTACAGTCAAAATATGAATAAATAAAATGTTTGAGATAGGAGCTAAAATACGGTTCAAATATACAGGAATGCTTGCCGAGATTATTGAAAATCATCAAGATGGTAGCTATACCGTATGGCTAGACGAGGAACAAGAAGATAGCATTGCTTTTGAAGATGATATTGTGCTGGACAAAGATTTTAAAGCAATCGAACAATCTGAACAGCAAAAAGCATTAAAGAAAAAGGTAAAAGGACCTTCTACTGAAGATTTATTTTACAGCAAAAAAGAGTTGGAAGATAGAAAAAGAGCTGCCCTCCGTCCCAAAAACAGAAAAGCTATCATTGACAATCTCTATGAGAATACTGAAGAAACAAACGAAGCAACTTTTATTCCTACTGCTATCATTGAACAAGCTCCAAGTAATAAAGGCTGTTTTTTGGCATTTCACCAAACGTCTAATAGCAATTATACTATTTATCTAGTTAATGATACTCCTACCTCTTTTAGTTTCACGTTTAAGTTGTTTTTGAATCAAGCACTAGAACACGGTTTTAACAAAATCATTCCTGCCAATACTTTTTTTGCAATTGGAGAATTCACACAAGCACAGTTCAACGATGCTCCATATATAGAATTCACCTGCCCTAAGTTTGGCTTTGAAAAAATAATTAAGCTGAAATATCGTAAATTTATCCGAACAACTCAGCCAATTCCTTTGATGGGAATAAACACATATAGCTTTCTGTTATTTCATAAATTAAATCCATACACAAAAAAAAGTCATTCGATAAAAGATTATACAAACCTTCACAAAAAAGAACGGGCACAGATAATGGCACCAATTAACCGCTTATATCGTTCTTTTGATCTGATGGATGTTGCCTCTTTTGAACCAGAGTTGGATTTGCATGCGGAGAAATTAGTGAATGACACTTCTGAGTTTACGGCAAGAGAGTTGTATGAATTGCAGATACAAGTTTTAGAAGATTTTGTTGCCAAAGCGGTAGAATTTGGTCTAAAAGAAATCTTTATTATTCATGGTCTTGGCAAAGGGAAATTAAAACAAGGAGTAGACGAATTCTTGCGATTTCATGGTGATGTTAAGGCTTATAAAAATGAGTTTCACGAAAAATATGGTTTTGGCGCTACTAAAGTGCTTTTAAAAAAATAAACGTCCCTTCTTTTTCTTTATATTTTTATCGACTCACTTATCATCCATTCGTCTAAAATAGTACAAATAGAAAAAAGATATTTTCCATCTATCAAAAAAATTGAGTTGAAGAACAAACTTTGACTGGCTTATTTTTATTATTCTAAGTACAATAGGTAGAAAAGATAAGCTAATAAAATAGCTTTTTCTTGTTTGGAATAAAAAGAAAAAAATTCACATTTCCCCTTAGCCATTGTGTTCATAGAATCGTAAGTCATCCCTTTTATCGTTTTACAAACACAGTGTATAATTGCATATTATAGTAAAGAAATTAATTTTATGTATTCCCTTAATAAACGTTTATACATCTAATGAACCACTTATTTATTGTTGTTCTACTCTTATTATCGTTGACGACAATTGCTCAAGATTCTGATTATATTATCACCAAAGAAGATGCTACTAAATATGGAAAAATAGAGGGCTTGAATTTGAGTATTAGCTCCAGTGCCATTACATTTATAGATGAGCGTGGAAAAACGAGTAGGTATACTCCCAACGAGTTGTTGGAATGGCGCAAAGATGGCATTATATACCAAACAAAACTCTATCCATTCAAAAACAAGAAGCCAGTACTTACATTTATGCATCTTCTTGCAGAAAATGCAACAGGAATAAGTGTGTATGAATATGCAACTAGGTTTAATCCTAAAGGAGCTACTGATATCTTTTTAGAAAGAGATGGACAATTAACTAAAGTTCGTTTTGGTCGCTTTAGAAAACAGATGATAGAATACTTTAGTGACCGTTCAGAAATTACGGCTCTTCTCAAAAACAGAGAAGTTAAGAAAAAAGATTTATTAAACCTTGTCGAGGAGTACAATGAATTAGTTGCTAATGAATCAGATTATGATAGCACTCCCTTTGGGCAGCAGCGGACAAAGAAGAAACGTATCTGGAATTTGAATGATATGTTGCTAAGTACCGATGAAGCTGCCAAAAAATACATGGCAGCTATTAAAGAAGCAACGAAAGATATTTTAGATAAAAAAATTCAGGCAATCGAAATTGATTATGGGGTTGGTTTGTCTTTTTTTGAACAAAACAAATACGACGAAGCACTTCCTTATCTAAAAAGTGCAAGAGAAGCTATTGATGCGGAGCAAATAAAAACAGACAAATCGCCTCGCATTGCTTCCATGTTGGCAGCAATTTATTTTAGCCAACGAAAATATAATCTTGCCATTAATTATAATAGCAATGCTTTATTGCTTTGGGAGAATGGTTTATCCAATGATTCGGATGCTTTTCACCTCTACAATAGTTACATTACACAAGGGCGAATCATTCAAGCATTGAGAGCTTCTGCCTCTAATGTTGCTTGGTATGAAATGACTGTTAATGATGTTCAAAAGGATTGGGAAGAACAGTTAACGGTTCGAAACTTAGCGCCTATTGTACATGCGAGCAAACCCAATAAATCCGTTGATTATAATTTGGCATTGTTGTTTTACAAAAGTGCAGAAGATATTCTCTACAAACTGCCTAGACAAAAACAAATTGAGAAAAAAATAGACTTGCACATTTTAATTGGAAAATTATATTTTGAAGCGGGAGATTATCCTCTCTCTCAAATTTATTATGAAAAAGCCCTTGAGTCCATTGATAATTATTACAATTACAACAACCCACACCCTAGAAAAGGGGAAGTCAAACGTATTTTGAGTGAAATCTATCTAGCCAATCAATTATATTCCGAAGCTTTAAATTATATCGACCAAGCTCAACACAGTCAAGTAGGAGCAGAAATAGAGATTGATTATTCTCTTTTGGATAATATCTATAAGATTCCTTTTCCTTTAGAGCTATTAAATTCAATTACCACCAAGGGGATTATTCTTTATGAAAAAAATAAGCATAATCCATCAGAAGTTGAATTAAAAAAAGTATTGGCACATTATGCTATTGCTACAGAGTTGTTGTATAAACTTCGAGTTATTCAACGAGATGATGAATCAAAATACCAATTAGGAACGATTACGCATCGATTGAGCCAACATGCTGTAAAAATTTGTAATACACTCTACTTAAAAACTCAAAATCAAGATTACTTGCACGAAGCGTTTTCTTATGCAGAGCTTTCTAAAAGTGCTGTACTGTTTGAGACAATACACAACCTAAACTCAATGCAGATAGCGGGTATTCCTAGAAACTTAACCGTTATGGAAAATGGCTTTAAAGTTCAGATTTCTTACTTAAAGGGAGAAATTTTTTATGAAATGCAACAGGGAAAATACGCTAATAAAGAACGCATCAAACAATTACAAAATAAGGTTGAAGCTATCTCTAAAGAACATACTATCCTATTAAAAAAATTAGAGCGAAATTATCCCGAGTACTATGATTTAAAGTATAGCAATAACAAAGGAGTAACACTTAAACAACTACAAAAAGCATTAAAAAATGATGAAGTTTTTCTAGAATATGTGGTTACAGATACCTTTGTATATGTTTTAGCAATTAGCAACCAAACCATAAAAAGCCAGTTTAAAACTCTTAAACGCCCTCTGCCTTATACTGTCAAAAAGCTTCAACATGCCTTAAGAGACAATAAGGCTGATTTGTATGCGATCCACGGTAATGCGCTTTATGAAAGTGTTATTGGGGAGTTGGCCCCCTTCTTGGAAGGCAAAAGGCTTATCATTGCTCCCGATGCAGAGTTAAATTACATCCCATTTGGGGTCTTGCCGACCAATCAACCACAATTAAAAAGTACTGGGGCTTCTATTTACAGACAAGTACATTTCTTAATTGAAGATCATCCTATTTATTACAATTATTCGGCGGGTATGTTTTTATTAAGCAAACGTCAAAGACCACACAAGAACATCCATAAATCTATTTCTACTTGGGCTCCTAACTTTACTGCAATGGAGACTATTATTAAGGATAAAGGTATTGGAGAAAAGTTGCGTCCCTTGCCTGGTGCTCAGCAAGAAGCACAGCACATAGCGGATATGTTTGCTAGTAATGCTTATATCAATAGTGCTGCCTCTGAATTACAATTTAAATCAAAAGCCCACGATTATAGTGTTTTACACATTGCTACACATGGTGTTCTCAATGATTTAGATCCGATGTTTTCCAGTCTAATTCTGAAAAACGAAGGCTTAGAGGATGGTATTTTACATGCTTTTGAACTTTATAATATGCGACTAAATGCAGATTTGGCGGTATTAAGTGCTTGCAACTCTGGTATGGGAAAACTTGCCAAAGGAGAAGGTGTCGTGAGTATTGCTCGTGGGTTTTCTTATGCTGGTATTCCTAATATTATTATGAGTAAATGGCCCGTATCTGACTGGTCTACAGAATTGCTGATGAAGCAATTTTATAGAAATCTCAAAAAGGGAATGCCCATCGACGAAGCACTACAAAAGGCAAAAATTAAGTACTTAAATGAAAATCGAGAAAATGCCAATCTCTTAGCTCCTTTTTATTGGGGTGGCTTTGTTTTGTCAGGCAATAGCATGCCAATCAATTCCCTTAAAGACTCTGCTGCTGGTTATCTCTGGTATCTTGGTACTCTCTTAATAGCTGTAGCTCTTATTTCCTTACTAATCAAGGTTAAAGCTAAATTTTTCTAAAACTATTGTCCTTAACATCAATAGTTCGTTGAAAAACTTTATTAGTTTGATAATCAGTAAGTTGCACCCTTGCTGCATTTTGTGTTAAACTTTTGATTATCAAGCTAATATAAATGTTCTTTTTTATCTTTTTGGTAAAAAAGTAAAAAATCAACGAACTACTATAACATACTATTTGGGTAATATGGTTTGAAGTTTGTTGAATGCATTGATAGAATATAGAACCTCTTTTTTTAAACAATTTGTCTAATTTGTCTATATTCTTTCATTTTATAAAAATTCGTAGTTCGTTAGCCCCCTCTAGCAACTTTTAAATGATTGACTATGCAACGTTTTCTTATCGTCCTTTTGTTGTTTTCTTTGTATTATTCTAGTAATGCTCAAGATACTATAAAGGTACTCTATGCGCAAGATTCCACTTCTATTATTCAACTACACAACGCCTCTAAAGTAGTTTATACATTTTCTGATCCAGTCCTTTACAACAACCCAACAGAACTGCCTATTACACTACACCTTGGAAAGGCTACTATCACAGTATTAACTACTGCTCAAACGCAAACAACCGATCAAACAATAACCTCTGGAACATTTCCTTCCCGAATTTTAGACACACAACTAAAAGGGCATATCCTTTTTGGAAAAACATTGTTGCGTGCATTAGATAGTGTTGGTGTTGATTCAACGATTACCCTAAACACGCAAATCCTCCTAAAAGACAAAGTTATCACTGGTCCGTTATACCTAAATTTAAAAGGAGAGGCTGGTTCTTATAAAAGATATTGGAATGAAATAGAATATTATGCGCTACTAGAAGAGCAAGCTATTGTACAAGATTCCATTCAAAAACTAACCGCAGATAATCAACGAGCCAAAGCATTAATGGATGCTAGTTACAAGTATGTAGTGGTTACCGCTAATCAAGTAGATGCCAACCAAAAGGAACTGGATAAAAAGTATAGTCAATTTAATACCAATATGGAAAGCCTAAAAAAAATAAATATGCGCATTGATGAGGCTTTCGAAAAATCCAAATCAGGGCAACAGTTAACAGAAGAAGAAAAAAAGCAAATTGCTTATTTAACAACAGATGGTAGTACTCTAAAAAAAGAACTCAAAAAACAGCCCAATGGCGCCGAAGCTTTAAAGGTTTTTGAAAAAATGTCTAAGGCTATGACACAAAATAAATCTGCTGAAAAACAATACAACAAGACCAAACAGGTTTATGACAATCAAGCTCAACGATTAAAATCATTTACAAAAAGAGGACAAAAGATAGAACAACGCATCCAAACACTAAAGAAGTTGTTGGAGTTGTAAAAAGTACTCATTATCTCGAATCACTTTTATGCTTGAAAATGCCTAAGACATCACAATTTGTCTTAGGCATTTTTATTTTTTTACTTTGATTTACTGCGAAACTAACCATAAAATAAAACCAAATAGTATTCATTTGATAACTTTATAGTTAAAATTTAATATTACATATACTAAAATTCATGAAATTTAATTTTTAGTCGTATACTTGTAATATTCCAAAACTCACACGAACTCATTGATTCTAAGTCAACTACTCCTTACCTACCCACTATTATCTTTAATCACATTAAAAATCAACACACATGAACTCCTTCAAGGTCAGAATATCCCTATGCTTATGGGGATGCTTAATTTTGAGTATGCTCTCTCTCAACGCACAAACTATTTCAACGTATCAGTTGCCACCACCTCAGCAGTTAACACCTTTGTTTATTGGACCTATTACAGGGAGTGGTATTTATTATGGTGCCACGCCCACTACGGTAGACCCCAACAAGCCTGTGATTGTCTATGTACATGGTTTTATAGATTTGAACAATGTTTGGTTTCTTCCTGGTAATGATATTTATGAAGATACTTATAATGCTCATCAAAATTGCGCTTTTGTTGCCATGACAAGAGGGCAAGGTATGTGGCAGAACGGACAACTTTTAGCACAAATGTTGGATGATATCACCCGACATTTTGGTGTTAATGATGTTGTCATTGTTGCGCATAGCAATGGAGGGAAAGCTTCAGAAGTTGCCATGATTACCCATAACCGTCGTCATAAAGTAGAACGCGTTATTACCTTAGGAACGCCTTTTTATGGCACAGAGTTAGCAAACTTAGCTGAAATGCCTGGCTTTAATTGGATCGTAGATTTAATTGGCTTGGGAGGAGGAACATCGACCTCTACTACTTACTATATGGGAGGTTATGCCCGCCCGATTTTAGACTGGCATTGGCGCAATCAACCTGGTAAATTCATCAACTTAGGCACTTGGGGATACGATAATGGCTCTAGCTTATTAAGGCCTGTCATGATTACTAGTGGTAACTTATTAAACTGGATGGGATCGGGTTCTTCTGTTGGTGGCAACGATGGCGTTACGCCGTATTGGAGTTCGGCACGTCGCAGAGGTCGCCCTCAATGGACACCAGGACATGGTAATCCTCTATCTAGATTTGACCACCTTGATGTGGCGCTTTCTAGTGCTGTTTGGAATACCATCGAACCTTTATTCATGGCACCACTTTCTTCTTTACGAGAGGATGTGACTCAAACCAATAGTGCAGAATCCGTTAATGCCACTATTTCTAGTCGTTTGCAATTTGTAGACTCTGAAGATGAGAACCGCTCGTTTACGGTAGAAAAAGGAATTAAAGATTTGGCAATGATTATTTTGCATCATTCTGCTAGTGATCAATTTACATTACAACAAATTCTTCCAAATGGCAAGCTAATTCCTGTAGCTATTGATATTAACGACATTCGCACAACATCTGATTTGATGGAAGGGGTATCAAGTTATATTCCTTTAGATCAATTGCCTGTTGGTCAGTACAAAATCAGCAGTCAAAATAAATTTGTTGCTCTTATTAATCATCGAAAAGGTGTAGAATTAGAATACAACAACTGCCACCAATTTGCTTTTGATAATCGTCCTTCTTTTGAGGTCAAACTAAATCACGCTGACCAATACGATTTATCTCAATTATCACTAAAAGCAATTATAACTTATAAGCATCATTTGGATGGCTCTCCTTTGAAAAAAGAGGTCACTACCCTCGAAGCCTTTCAGTCAACAGGAGAAGGTGTGTATACTTTGCGCCCTACAAAACTTCTAGAAAATGGTGTTTACAATATTGTTATACAAGCACAGCATCCTGACTTTCAGAAATCATTGGTAACTGGATTTGTTGTCAATATAAAAAAATCCATTCCTGCTAAAAAAACAAGCACCACACTTTCAGCATTATCTATTTATCCCAATCCTGCAAAAGATTTTATTCAAGTTGCTTTTGAAAACAGCCAAGAAGCACAATTGAATATATATGATATTAATGGTAGAGTTGTGCACCAATACAACTGCACAGCAATTGGACAACAGCAAATCCAATTCGATTTGAACGAATTAAAACTAAGCCAAGGTACTTATTTCTTAGAAGTTCAAATGGGAGAAGAAAAAATGACAGAGATATTTGTAAAAATGTAATCCTAGAATCGTTCGTAAAATGATAGTTTAATTTAGTTTGAAGATTAGTAGTACTAATCTTCAAACTTTTTTTAGCTGATTCGCTGATTAATATTCTTAGCAGTTCAATTCATTACTCCGTTGAAACCACGCAGTAGCAGCGCAGCTAACTAAAAGCAAAGCGCTCACGCAGTAAATCGTATTAGCTTGACTATCAACTTCAATAAAAGACTAATAATCAACGGCGAAGCCCTCACACGGTAAACTAATGCAAGATACTTTTTTATATTTTTACTTCGTGAGCCTGCGGGTTCGTAAGAAAACTAAAAAACTAAGCTTGCCGAGTAGGCTTGTGCTAGTGGCACAAAAGCCCAAGTTCATGACCAGAGGGAATAATCAACGGAGTATTAAAATTAAAATAACCCTTCTATTAAGGCATCATCAGCTACATTGGGCAATGTAACTTTTAAGTTTGGATTTAAATCCATAGCACGTTGAATAGCAGTTACGGCACCTTCATTTCTAGCCCAATTTCGACGAGCAATTCCATTATTAACATCCCAAAACAACATGGACTTAAGTCGACGGTCAGCTGCTTCTGTGCCATCCAACAACATTCCAAAACCACCATTCATCACTTCTCCCCAGCCAACGCCACCACCATTGTGTAGCGAAATCCAAGTTGCTCCTCTAAAAGCATCCCCAACAAAATTTTGCACCGCCATATCTGCTGTAAATTGAGAACCATCATAGATATTAGAAGTCTCTCGATAAGGAGAGTCCGTTCCAGAAACATCGTGATGGTCTCTTCCTAAGACAACAGGACCAGATAACCGACCGTCTTTGATGGCTTGGTTAAAGGCTTCTGCAATACGGATGCGCCCTTCGCTATCTGCATACAAAATACGAGCTTGTGACCCAACGACCATTTTGTTCTCTTCTGCCTGCTTTATCCAATGCAAATTGTCTTCCATTTGCTGGCGAATATCATCAGGTGCATTGTCTAACAATGATTCAATAACTTCTGCTGCAATTTTATCGGTCATTTGCAAGTCTTCTTTTGTTCCAGAAGCACATACCCAACGGAATGGTCCAAATCCATAATCAAAACACATCGGTCCCATGATATCTTGCACATAAGAAGGATACTTAAAATCAACTCCGTTTGCTGCCATTACATCTGCTCCTGCACGAGAAGCTTCTAACAAGAAAGCATTTCCATAATCAAAAAAGTAAGTTCCCTTTTCGGTGTGTTTATTAATGGCTGTGGCATGGCGACGCAACGTCTCTTGTACCTTTTCTTTAAAAGCATCTGGGTCTGAAACCATTAATTCATTGGCTTCCTCATAACTTAGGTCTGCTGGATAATACCCACCAGCCCAAGGATTGTGCAAAGAGGTTTGATCCGATCCCAAATCGACATAGATGCCTTCTGCTTCAAACTTCTCCCAAACATCAACCACATTGCCATCATAAGCAATGGACACCACTTCTTTCTTTTCTTTTGCTTGACGTACTCTAGCACACAATTCATCCAAATCACTAATTACTTCATCGACCCATCCTTGCTCGTGGCGCTTGTAAGTCGCTGCTGGATTTACCTCTGCTGTTACCGAAATCACGCCTGCTATATTTCCAGCTTTGGGCTGGGCTCCCGACATACCGCCTAAGCCTGCTGTAACAAATAATTTTCCAGTCGTTCCTTTGTCGTCAATTTTTCGGCAACCATTTAAAACCGTGATTGTTGTTCCGTGGACAATTCCTTGTGGTCCGATATACATGTAAGACCCCGCTGTCATTTGTCCATATTGAGTAACCCCTAACGCATTAAACTTCTCCCAATCATCTGGCTTAGAGTAGTTAGGAATCATTAGACCATTGGTCACGACTACTCTTGGAGCATCTTTGTGAGAAGGAAACAATCCCAAAGGGTGCCCCGAATACATAACCAAAGTTTGTTCATCCGTCATCGTTGCCAAATACTGCATGGTCAATAAATACTGCCCCCAATTTGAAAAAACGCCACCATTTCCTCCATAGGTAATCAATTCATGCGGATGCTGCGCAACAGCAGGATCCAAGTTATTTTGAATCATCAACATAATAGCTGCCGCTTGCTGGCTTTGGCAAGGATAATCTTGAATCGGTCTAGCATACATCTCGTAATCTGGACGAAATCGATGCATATAGATTCTTCCATATACCTCTAATTCTTGGGCAAACTCAGGTGCTAATACACGGTGTTGTTCTTTTGGAAAATAGCGCAATGCATTGCGTATCGCCAATTTTTTTTCTTCTTCCGTCAAAATATCTTTGCGTTTAGGAGCGTGGCTTACGGTATTGTCTAACGCTTTAATTGGTGGCAAATCACTTGGAATTCCTGCTAAAATTGCTTGTTGAAAGTCCGTCAAATGGTCAATCGCATTCATAATATTTTGATTTTAGTTTGTGCTGAATTAATAGTAAGATACTAGACATTATCATGAATGAAATAGTATGCCTACAAAAACATCTTTCTCTAATTGACTTCGTCAAAGGCTCTACTTCATAACTTATAGCTATGAGTTTGCGCTTGTCCTTGTCCTTCAAAAAATCTTGCTTTTTCGACAATACAACTCTATTCGTGGTCATGTCTACTAATTTCTAGTGTTTGATACCTCAAATATAAGGAGTCCCAAGCTAGGTTTAAAAAAAGCATCCAAAAAATGCCCCCCTTATTAGTTTTAGTATACTTAAGAGTCTTTTTTACTACTAACGCACGATTGATTATTGGGAAACAAAAAAAGTTAGAAAAAAAATGAACGCATCCAATGTTCATGTGTATAAGGAAGCGATTTTAATTTTTAGAGGGCTCAAAAGTAAAACTATAGCCTATTATTCTTAATTGTATGTTCTCATGAAAACCTTCAACTGCTTTTTTATACTTTGTTTTTTATATTCTATCGTCACCCTTGCTAAGCCGCCACAAAAAATTTATAGCATCACACGTCAAAACTTATCGGCAGAATACTACTTCAAACAAATTAATCTTTGGAAGCAAGAAATAGAAAAGAATCAACATAACCACGATGCTTGGTTCAATTATTTTATGGCCCATCAAGTACTCTTAGAAAAAGGAAGTATAAGTACAACAGACTTACAAGCAATAAACGAAGCGCTACAAAAAGCTTTGCCTGCATCTTTTGAAGCCAACTTTGCCCAATACGTCGTCCAAAAAGACATTCAGTTCTTACTCAAAGCTTTTGATTTGGCTCCTCACCGTTATGAAACATATCCTGATTTAATTCAATATTATAAAATCAGCTTCCAAGATGAAAAAGTTACTGATTTATGCCAAAAGTGGCTTGCTTCTGGCGAGTACTCTAGTGGTTTGCTGCATTGGAACTACAATGTTTTAGTAGGTTTGTCTAAAAATGCTATTTTACTAACAGAAGGCGACAACTATACGCACCCTTTATGGCTTTTGCAACATGGCAAAGGACTACGTCAAGACATACACGTTTTAAACTTAGAGTTACTAACTCAACCTGATTATAGGAAGACTATTTTTGAGCAGTTAGAGATTCCTATGCTTATTTCTAACGAAAAACCTGCTATTGTTCGGCATTTATCACAAGTTCATTTGAATTACCCATTGTACCTTGGCATTAGCATTTCCAAAGGTTTGATCAAAAACTATGAAGAAGAACTCTATATTGTTGGCTTGGCTTTTAAACATAGCCCCAAGGCTTTTGACAATATTAGCACCTTAGTTGATAATTATGAGCAGCATTTCTTATTAGATTATTTAACAACTCCCCTTTACTACGACATTAGTCAAGACATTGTTCATCAAACGAATGTAAACTACCTTCCTGCATTTTTAATTTTGCACGATTATTATCAAGAGAATAATGAGTGGGACAAAGCCAACCAAATTAAAAGCTTAAGTTTAAAAATAGCGGATGCAGCACAAAAGGGAGACGACTTAAGAGCTTATTTGGACAACAACTTTCAATCTGGAAAATCAAAAACCATGATTGAGATTTCTCATAAAGACATTGAAGAGAACTTCGAACCCTTGGATTACAATTTAAACCTATATGCAGGGGTTACAGAGGTTACCAATGAAGTGTATGAATTATTCTTAACAGATTTGTTAAAGCGTAAGGAGTTTGATCAATTACAAGCTCATAAAATATACAAGACAGACTGGCGTAGTTACTTGCCAACAAAATTTCAAAATCTCCCCGAAGAACGCTTGTACCTACATGGTTCTCCAGATGATCCTGATGCTCCCATTCAGAATATTAGTTACGAATCGGCAACTGCATTTTGTGACTGGTTAACGGCTATTTATAATAATATCGAGCATAAAAAAAAGAAATTTAAACGGGTTCGTTTTAGACTACCAACGGAAGAAGAATGGATGTTAGCAGCCTCTACTCTTAGCCCTAATGCAGATACTACTGTCGTGTTTAAGGAATACCAATACTCTTGGGGAGGTCAATTTGTAAAAAATGCCCAAGGTTGTTTCTTGGCTAATTTTAATACCAGCAATTCAACAGCAAAAGATCCTAAAGACCAAGGAAGCCCTGCCTTGGATGGTGCCTTTTTTAGCTTGGTGGCTGATGCCTATTTCCCCAACAATTATGGCTTGTTTAATACCATTGGTAATGTTGCCGAAATGGTTCAAGAAAAAGGAATCGCCAAAGGGGGTAGTTGGTATCATGCTCCAGAAGTTTCTACCATACATCATGTGCAAACTTATACCGAACCTCAACCTTATATTGGGTTTCGAGTTTTTATGGAGGTATTAGAAGAAGGAACTCAAGATAAGATTCGTAAAGGTATGATGGGTCCTCCCAACACCCTGCACCTTAAGGGCAACTTGTATATGGATGAGAGTGAAATCACCAATATTTCTTGGTTAGAGTACCAATATTGGATGAAGCAAAATGAAATTGACAAATATGAAACGACTCAATTAGACACAACGGTATGGATCAGTTTGGGTAGTCAGTATGCTTCCTTTCAGAAATTTTATCATACACATAGAGCTTATGCTGATTTTCCAGTTGTCGGAGTTAGCCATCAACAGGCTATTGACTATTGTCAATGGCGTTCTAAGGTAGTCAATGAAATGTTGGCGTTGAATCCTAGCAGTCAAAAGAAGTTTGGAAAAATTTTGTATCGCCTACCTACTCAAAAAGAATGGGAATATGCCGCAAGTGGAGGGTTAGACAAAAAAGATTTTCCTTATGGTTATAACACGTTAACAACTCCCAAAGGAGGTAAAAAAGTTTATCTAAGCTGGTCAAATTCAGAACATAGCAAAGACTCAACGGCTACCGCTAACGCTTATAGTTTTACTCCTAATGGAAAAGGTTATTATAATATGATTGGTAATGTTGCCGAAATGATTCAAGAAAAGGGAGTCGCCAAGGGAGGTAGTTGGATTCATACCCCCAATCAAAGTAAGATTAGCAATCAATTATCTTATGATGTGCCTAGTCCTTGGTTGGGTTTTAGATGCATTTGCGAAATTGGCTTGTAAAACAAACGCTATTTGCCTCCAATTAATCATTTTCAATAGTTCGTTGAAACCACGCAGTAGCAGCGTAGCTAACTACTACATTTTAAGACACTCACAATTTACCTTATGTGCACACAAGAAAACCATAACCATTTTGTACTCCTATTCTTGGCACTGCTTCTTAGCAGTGCTGGGATACAGGCACAACAAAAACAATTTTTTAGCCTCAAAGGACAGTTGATTAATTCTGACAAAGATCCTATTGAAGTAGGCAATGTTCTTGTCCTCAATTTAATAGATTCTTCTTTGATAAAGGGAACCTATATTTTAGATGGCACCTTTGAACTAGAAGGGCTTTCTACTCCCAATTTCTTGGTAAAACTAACCGCATTAGGGTACACAGATACGATTTTCAATGTCCAAACTGACCTTAAAGAAGGTCTATTGGATTTAGGAATTTTGTCACTTAGTTATGATAATAACTTAACTATGATAACGGTAGAATCTACCGTTCCAACCTTTAAGTCTGAGCGAGGAAAAGTAATTGTCAATGTAGAAAAATCTATGTTGAGCAATAGTGGGACTGCCCTTGACGTTTTGCATCGTTCTCCCAAAATAATTGTCAATTCTAAAGATGAAGTTCAAGTATTTGGCAAAGGAGCTCCTATCTTATTATTAGATGGGCAGCCCGTCACCGTTCAAGAACTCAAAACAATTCCTTCTACTGAAATCAAAGAAGTGGAAATCATCAAAAATCCATCGGCTCGTTACGATGCTGCTGGGCGGGCAGTTATTAATATTATTACTCGCCGACAAAACATAGAAGGTTACAACGGTAGAGCCTTGGTAAGGTTAACCCAAGCTCGTTTTTTCGGTGCTTTTGGCAATCTAAGTTTTAATTATAAAAAGAAAAAATGGTCTGTTGGACTTAGTTATGCGTTTAATTACGATAAAGACTGGGACGCTAATAATTACATCCGAACATATCCAACCAACGGAAAGGATACCATGCGCATGTTGAACAATATCGAAAGCATACGAACAATACCACAAGGACATTACTATCGTTTTAAATTAGGCTATAGACCTGACTCGATCAGTATCTTGGGGCTTCAGTATCGTGGCTCCTTTGGGCTGCACAACTCAACCATCAACAACGACAACCAAATCACATTGAACCATCATCCGTTTAATACGATTGCAGCGATTACAACGGGTTCGTCTAGTTCTATGAATAACTCTGTTAATCTTAACTATACTAGAGACTTAGATACTCTAGACAGTGAGATTTTCATAGCAAGTCAATATTCTAATTATACTCGCAATGGGTTGGACAAAATTAACCAGCAACAACAAATGCCTCTAGACACCCAATACAATGCTTATCAAAATGGTTCTAATAGCAATATTCATATTTTTAATGGGCAAATAGATTTCACAAAAGGGTTTAAGAATCAAATTAGGCTTGAATCTGGGATTAAAAATGCTTTTATTATGAATAATAGTACCATTAGTTTTTTAGAGCAAAATAGTAGAGGAGAATGGGTTAGGGATAGTAGTTTTAGCAATGGTTATCGTTATAATGAAAATATATTGGGCATTTATAGTCAGATAAATTGGGAAAATGAAAAATGGTTTGTAGAAGCGGGCATCCGTGCAGAATGGACAACCTTACAAGGTTTTTCTAAAATAGAAGAACGCCCAATCTTAGGTCGCAATTATTGGCATGCGTTTCCAACGGCTTCTCTTAGTTATAACATCTTAGAAGATTTGACAACCTCTATTAGTTACACCACTAGTATTCAGCGTCCTAGCTTTGGGGATTTAAATCCTTTTGTCGATTTTATTGATCAATACTCGACCGAGACAGGTAATCCTAACTTAATACCTGCTTATACTCATTCTGCTGAATGGGCATTGACTTATATGGAAATGGCGTCCTTAGAGTTTGAGTTTGCCCGTACGTTTCATCACATGGATATTTTTATTGACAAAGTGGGCAATAACTTTAATATTATTACCAAGAATTATGACAAAGTAGACCAAATCAATGTTTCGCTCAACCTACCTTATGAGAATAAATGGTGGACAACCTACAATGCATTGGGTTTTAGTTATACTACATTACAATATGACAAAGGAAATGATTTACTAAATTATAGCCGTCCCATGTTTTATATTTACAGTTATAATGCCTTTAGAATTCCTAAGGTATTCAATCTAGAAATTACTTTTCAATATGTCTCTGGTGGCGCAGAAGGTTATTTTAGTTTTAATCCTTTTTACGAATTAGGGGCTAGTATTGAACGCAAATTTTTAGACGACAAGTTATCCATTCGACTATCTTTTAGCGATATATTATATTCTTACAGGGAGAGTGGTCGGTCTTTGGTCAGTAATTTTAACATCAATTATCACAACCGTTATAGTACGCGTTATGCTCGTTTGGCGATAAGTTATAATTTTGGAAAATTGAAAGCTCAAGGTCTAAAAGATCGTTCTGTTAACCGTTCTGAAATAGGGCGAATTAAATAAAAGCTTCATGTTCTTTAAAACCAATTATCAACAGTTAAAAGACGAGGCATTGATGCAGCGAATTGTGAAAGGGCAATCAAAGGCTTTTGATGAACTGTACCATCGTTATTATGAAAAAATGTACTATTACTTTTTTCGGATGCTAGGACAGAATGCTGCCAAAGCGCAAGATTTTGTTCAAGACATGTTTGTTAAATTAATCGAACAACCTGAAGCCTTTGACTCTAATCGAAAGTTTTCTACTTGGATTTATACAATTGCTTCAAACATGTGCAAAAACGAATACCGCCGAAAAAGCAACCGTTTCTCTAATTTAGACGATTGTGAAACCATTCCTAGTCGAGGACAAACCATCCCTCTGCAATTGGATCAAAAAATCTTTAACAAACACCTAGAATTGGCCATTGAGCAATTAAAACCCAAGCACAAAATCTGTTTCATTTTACGTTATCAAGAAGAACTAAGTATTCAGCAGATTAGCCAAGTTTTAGACTGTCCTGAAGGAACCGTAAAATCTAGATTACACCATGCCCTAAAACAACTGTCCAAACAATTAGCTATTTTTAATCCCCAAGCACATCAAAACAAAGAAGCTTTATGAATGATAACTACGAACAACTAGAGCAATTGATGCTTCAAAAAGACTTTGAAGATTTAAGCCTTGATGAACAACAGTATGTGCAGCATTGGATGTCTCCTCAGATTTACCAACAACAACGCCTTATCTTAATAAAAAGCAAGCAAATCTTATCGCAAAAGAAACCTTTGGATGGAAATACATTAGAAGATTTGCAAGCACGTTTTAAAGCTAAACACCAACCGCAGCAACAGACTCCTACAAGTATTCCGATCTATCAAGCCATCTTAGCAGCCGTTTTGGTTGGAATTATAGTTGGGTGGTTTCGCCCTGTTACAGAAACTGTTCTAAAAAAGGAGGTTGTTTATCTTCCCAAAGTAGATACCATTATCCAAGAAAAAATAAGGATTCAAGAAAAAATAGTCTACCGAACCAAAATCGTAGAAGTCCCTATTTTAAAAATAGATACCATCTATGTCCCCACCCTTGATAAAACGCATTTTTATCAAGAAAAAGATACATCAACTATTTTTGCCAAACAGCACTCAAAGGGTAAATCCATCCGAGAGATGGGAGATCTAATGAATTTTGTTGTTGGAGCAAACTAGCAACAACCTGCTATCAATGACCGCTCTGCTGGTTTTAAGAGGAAGCAGAAAAGCTCTTGCAGGATTTGCGCAATACCAAAGAAGCGGGCAAAATAACTTTCTGAGGTTTTAAAGAAGTAGTAGTTGATGAGTTAATTTGTTGTAACAATACTCGAACAGCCTCATCGCCCATTTTTTCAATCGGTTGAGCAACGGCTGTTACACCACAAAACTTGAATACATCTATATCATCATAGCACAATAGAGCAATATCTTCAGGAACTTTTATGCCGACCTGATTCAAATGCTCAAGACAAGCTTTTCCAATTCGATTGTTAATTGCATAAATTGCTGTAATTGGGTTTGTCTTATGCAGCATTTTTTTGAGCGAAAGTGCCACTTGATGTTCAATATCATCAAAAGCGATCTCACAAATATTGGCTGTCTGGATAGGAATATTTGCCGCAACCAAAGCATCTTTATATCCCTGTTCACGGTCTTTGATAGTACTTAAATGAGCTGGCGAAATAGTCAACAAACCTATTTCTTGATGATTGGAAGCCAATAGATGCTCTATAGCTCTCTTTGAACTGTTGTAGTTATCTACAACAATGGCATGCGTATTTAATTGGGGAACTTCTCGATCTATCAATACAAAAGGATATTCTTCTTTCTGCATTTCCTCCAACACAGTACTTTCTTGAAAAGTTGTTGCCAAAATCAATCCATCTACTTGCCGACCACGCAGCATTTGAATCAACTCTTCTTCTCGTTCGGGGCGTTCATCCGAACTACAGAAAATTAAATGATATCCTAATTTTCTCAAGTTCTCTTCAATTCTACGCGCTATAGTAGCATAAAAACTATTCGAAATATCGGTTACGATCAATCCTATCGTATTTGATTTTCCTGTTCGCAAGCCTCTAGCAATAGAATTGGGCTTGTAATTCAGTTCTTTTGCTTTTGCTTTTACCTTTTCTTGTGTTATAGGACTAATTCCATGTTGGTCTCCTTGTCCATTCAGAACCATAGAAACCAATGTCCTAGATACACCTAATGCTTGGGCTATATCAATAAGAGCAACTTTCTTTTTCATATCAATACGAATCAGTTTAAAATAGTTCGTACAAAATTTTGAAGGGAACCAACACTAACGATATCGAATATGATCATCGTCATTAAGCATATTTTTTACCCGCTCTTTAAGAACGATATTAATTAGCTCTGTATCGGAACTTTTTGTAGACTTGCTATCTTCAATTTTGTGTTCTGCAAACATATAATAAACTGTCCTAAAAAACAAAAAGACAACAAAAGGAGCAAAAAGAAAAATACTAGCTAAGGTTGCTAAGAGACCTTTATACAATTCTTCTTGATACAATTGATAAATCATTCGAATGATCTTAGAAACTAAATCTCTATTGGCAACCAACAAGATGATGGTCACGATAGGAATTAACATAGCAAATAAAATGCGAAATAAAATAATTGCCATAACAACAATAGCGACCACACTAACTATCGATTTCCATTTTTCTGGTGGTTTTTCGTTTCCATAATACTCTTCAACTTCCATTTTTATTTTTTTATAATTTTATACTTTTATCTAAATTATTAATATCTAAAGATTTCTAAGTTTTCAACAAGGAGACAAAAGAGATGGTTCTAAAAATCAAGGTAAATTTAGACTTATGGCTGCTTCTCTGAGACCAGATTATCAATACAACTCATTTTGCTCTACCTAAAAACATTGTATAGAAGGATATTTTATCTATTTTAAGAACAAAATTCCTTTTAATTGCATTAATAATAATACAAAAGATCGATAAAATGAGTTCCAAAATTTTAAACCGTTTAGTTGTATTCTTATTTTGGAATTGCAAGAGTCATTAAAAACGTCGCGTTATGAATCATCAAGAAGAAACAAACAACTATAATATAATGAAAGTTATTGGCTTGGGTATACTAATGATTGTTATGCTCATAGCTCTTTTTAACAAAAAAGACGATGCTAGTGTCTTTGGCATTCCTGGCAATACTATTCAAAAAACAGATACCACAATTACTCAATAACCTAAAACTAAAATCTTATGCGACATAATGAGGACGATTTATTGGAGTCTTATGAGGACAATGATGCTGAATATGACTTCTTTCAAGAATCAAAAGAAAATACAAACAATGTAGCCTATGGTTTAGTTATGCTAGGTTTCTTAGTTGTATTGGGAATTAAATTTGTCATGAGTCTAACAGATACCAGACCAGATGTAAATGCAATTATAATGCGACAAGTGAAACTCCTTAAAATTGCCGAACAAGCTACTACAACCGAAGAAGCACAAGCCGCTATGATTGAATACGACAGTTTGGCGAGAGTGTTAGATTTAATGGAAGAAGAATCGCTCTAGTTATGTCAACATCCCTCAAAAAATGAGCACTAGCACCAACGTTTTCTTGCGATAAAGTTGTCGCCAAACCTAAGAAGCCTCTCTAAATAATTTAATTTAGAGAGGCTTCTTATTTTTTATTAGTTGCGATACGATTCTAAGGATTATATTTGCTGATACGCTGTGTACGCACAATGTTTCCATTAGCATCTCTCATACGTACCATATACATTCCTTTAGGGAGGCTACTAACATCATACTTTGCACCAGCATGATTAACCGAGTAATGTTCCATTTTTCGACCAACTACATTATATATTTCTATCAAGGCAACTCTATTGTAGTCATCTTTGATATGGATATAGTCTATTGCTGGATTTGGAAAAACTTTAGGAACAGTTGTTTCTTTCGAAAAGTCGTGAATAGCAGTATGTGTTCCTTGAGCAGCAGCACTGAATGTAATTATTTGTTCGGTTCCTACTTCGTCTGATACATCATAAAGATGTACCTCTATATTCCCCATACCTTGTTTTCCATTGGGTCGAAAAGAGATTTTAAAATCATGCAACACTTCATTAGGTTCTAATTTAAAAGTACGTTTATTTACTAAAGAAGTATAACACTGATGGTCACATACAACCGCTTCCCATCCTTCAGACAAATTGGATTTCTTTACTTCCCAACTAAGTTCTATTGTTTTGGAAGTTAAGTTTCGAAGCACAACAGATGGGCTTACTTCCTTATCGATTTGCCCCTGCTTAGTAGCATAAGTAGCCGATACGTGGAAGCTACTTTGTCCTTGTAAGAGGAGTGCAACCAAAAGAAATGTAGTTATTAGTATAGTTTTTAACATAGGCGTTCTTTGATTTTGTCAAGCGTTTATTATTCTCTATGTGCTATTATTACAAACCCTTACCGCTTTCAAAAAAATAATATTGGAGGTATTATGATGAAAGATAAGAAGAGGTAGGTTGTGGCTAGAATTTTCCACTTTTACTTAATATATGCAAATATCGTGTAAATTTAGATTTTTTATCCAAAAATTTTGCCTTTTTTATTGAAAAGGTCAAAATTTAATCTATAAATAACTCACTAGAACTGAACAGTTCACAATCATTAAAAGTTCAATAACGATAGCAGATTCCACAATATTGAACAAAATAGAACAGAACATTACACTCATAATCGATTTTGGAGTAAAATTTTATATTTCAGAATATTGTTTTGTCATAAGTTCAACTTACCTAAAAAAATTACACAAATTAGGTTGTTTTTTAGAATTACTTTTTTAACTTTGGTGTAATACAACTTATGGACATTCTTTAATATCTTCATGTATTAATAAATCTAACTTTAGAAACGTTTTAACTTTAACAATAGTAAATCAAGTCTTATGAAAAAATTTTTATTATCAGCACTATGTGCTTTATCTACAACCGCACTTGTGCAAGCTCAAATAGCTAAAAAACCGCTTATTGAACACTTTACACAAGCATCTTGTGGACCTTGTGCTTCTCAAAATCCAACAATGTACAATACATTGAATAATTTTGGTACAGCCAACTACACTAAGATTACGTATCAAGTATCTTGGCCTGGGACTGACCCAATGAATGCAGAATACCCTGCTGGTCCAAATGATAGAAGAAACTACTATAGTGTTTCAGGTGTTCCAGATGCATCGTTGAACGGAGGAGCTACAGCTGCACCTAATACTGCCGTTACTTCTTCTACACTATCAAATGCTGCTGCACTAACGACTCCATACGAAATAAGAGTTAACCAAACATGGACAAGTGGTACAAGTGTTGATGTGAATGTTGTTATCAAAAATGTAACTTCTGCTGCAATCGCAGATGCTGATAGATTCCACTTGGCAATGGTAGAAGAAAACATTACATTTGCATCTGCTCCTGGTTCTAACGGAGAAACAGCATTTTTCTATGTAGTACGTGACATGTATGATGCAAGTACTGGTAGCTCATCTACAGCTGGTGCAACTATTGGATCAATTCCTGCTGGAGACTCAATTATGTATACACTTACGGTAACGCCTCCTTCTTATATCAGAGATTTGAACCAAGTAAGTTTTGTTGGTTTTGTACAAAACAACGGTACTAAAGTAGTACACCAAAGTACGAAGAGTACAGCTGGAAACGTTCCTGGTTTGTTAAATGTTGGTGCAACAGCTAATTCAACTGTTGGTGCTGGTTACTGTAACTATAACTTTACACCTTCTGTAAACTTTACAAACAATGGTTCTATTCCTGTTACTTCTGTAACAGCACAATATACTATCAATGGTGGTGCTCCAATTTCTGAAACATATACTGGTAACTTGGCTTCTGGTCAATCTACTGCTATTACATTCCCAGGAGCAACATTGGCTGCTGGTTCTTCTAACGTAGAATATACAATTACAGATGTTAACAATGGTGGTACTTATAGCCAAGGTCCTGTAACTATGGCACCAGAAAGCTATAGCAAATTGCCTACAACTGCTGCTGCTGCACCTCTTACAGAAGGTATGGAGTCTGCTCCATTGACTTCTGGAACAGGATACTCTCGTACATTGGCTACAGGTATTTTTGATGCTGATGCTAGTATTCCAGAAGCAAGTTTCTCTGTTTTGGATGGTCCTACATACAACTATGGAGCAATTGGTGGTATGGCTGCATCTAACAGAAGCATCCGTTTCCGTTTCTTTGGGATACAATCTGGTTCTATGAGTGTTGTTATGAACAAAGTAAACTTAGGTGCTGGTTCTGCTGTAAGTTTTGACCATGCTTACCGTCAATACTCTAGTGAAAATGACCGCTTGGAAGTAGAAGTTTCTACAGACTGTGGTGCTACTTGGACTACTGTTTGGAATCAAGCAGGTTCTGCTCTTATGACTTTGCCAGCATCACAAACTCAATTTGTTCCTTCCGCTGCTTCTGATTGGAGATCAACTACTGTTGATTTAACTGCTTATGACAACACAAATGATGTTGTTATCCGTTTCAAAGGTACTTCTGCTTATGGTAACAACTTATTCCTTGACAACATCAATATCGCAGATGGTGTAGTTAGCGTAAACAATGTTCAAAAGGAAGCTGCTGAAGTTCGCATTATGCCTAATCCTGTAAGTAGCCAAATGACACTTGAGTTTACTATGGAAAATACTGCTGATGCTAATATCAACATCGTAAATGCATTAGGTCAACAAGTACAACAAGTAGCAAATGGTTCTTTCAGTGGAACAAATGTTCTAGAAGTAAATACTAGTGAATTAGCTGCTGGTGTATACTTTGTAAATATCGTAACAGAGCAAGGAAAAACTACGAAGCGTTTTGTACGTCAATAGTCTGTTCTAATATATAATCAATTTTAACCATTGATTTTAAGAGGATGAAATGAATCATTTCATCCTCTTTTATTTTTATAAAAGAAAGTTCCTTCTCTCTTTTCACTTGCAAAAACCAACTATTTAGTTTAATCTTGTAAGTAGATGTTAAAGTATATGGATATATGGTAATTTATTCATAACTTTATATCTCTAATCAATTGATATTTTCCGTATAAAAATTTAAAATTAAAATTCTATGAAAAAGATACTTGCAGCTTTGACTCTTGTCGCCCTAATTTTTACTGCTTGTACAGAAGAAACTAAAACTCCTGTAACGGTTAGTTTATCTAAAACTTCTGCTACTGAATTAGGCTTAGCTAACAGTCACAGCCACATGAAATTCAGCGTTAGCAATTCAACAGCTAACGAAGCAACAATCCAATGGGAGCGTGTAGAAACAGCTGCAGTTACTGGATGGACTTACAGTGTCAATGGTAGCTCAACTGCTTCTGGTACATTAACAATTCCAGCAAATGGTTCTGTGGAGATTACTTTCATGATTATGCCAAATGGCAACGCTGGTGTTGGTACTGGAATGTTAAAATTCTATGATTCTGAAGATAAAACACTTACAGAAAAAGCATTCAACTACAGCTTAACAACAGTTACTCAATACTTTGAAATCATTACAATTGATCCAACTAGTCAAACAGTTAGATCAACAGATGGAGATACTGACTATAAAATGAAAGTATACAATCCCAATACTGCTGATATTACCTTGAACTGGAACTCAACAAAAGGTGCAAGCAATCCATCCAACTGGATTATAAATGTTTGCGATCCTACAATCTGTTTCCCTCCTAACGTTGTTAGCAATAACTTCGCTGTTCCTGCTGGCGATTCTGTCGACTTCAAGTTTACATTTAACCATGCCTCTACTGCTGGTAATGGAACTGCAACAGCTAATTTCTATGTAGCTACAGATAGTGCCGCTAGTTTGGTTTCTCAAATGGTAACACATACTGTTCAATAAAATAGAATTTCTATTTAGAAAAAATGAGCTATTCCGTCAATCGGGATGGCTCATTTTTTTTTCATAAAATTATGGTGGTGAATTATTGTAAAAATTGTAGGCTTGGATTATAATAAAATTATTGTATCCATATTGAGTATAGTTACTTTGAATTTTCTAAATTAAAATCTTTTAAGTTGAAATAGCAAACTTCACAAACCAATTTTATAGAAGTTAATCCAATATTTCTTTTCCTTGAATAGAATAACTATTAAGAATGTTTTTCAGTATTAAAAGCAGCTTTCTTGATAGGAATAAAGGCTCCTATCCGAATCCTAAGATAGCTATATTCAGGTTCGTTTGGATAGACAAATGCAGAAGCACCAATTATAAGAGATTTTAGTCTGATATCAACTCCTGTATCTAGTATAAATTTAGGTTGGAAATAAACATCATCTTTAATTAAACTAACACCAGCTTTACAATACCAATCAACAAGTATGTCTTTTGCGGCACGAAAAGATATTTGGTGTCCGATAGAACTAGTGTATGGCCAAAAGCCATAAGGTGATGTCACTCCTAGCTTAAAAAGCATTAAGTTAAGACCAAAACCAAAATGTTTAGGCATATATCTAGGCATAAAATACAACACCCCTCCTACTTCAATATCTATCCCTACAAAAGATGGCATCATATATGTGCCATATAAATCTGTATAACTAGAAGCTGAAAAACCAAATTTACCTCCTCCAGTTAGGTATATACCATTTCTCATAATTAGACTATCAGGCAGACTAGGTGTATCAAATGAATAGGCAATAGTTGATCGGACAAAACTACACGTATTAAAAAGATCCTTAGTTCCATTTTCATATTGAATCATAAATATGTTAGATTTAGGAATAGAGTAAGTTGGACCATTGATATTGTCAAAACGTTTATACTTTATGAAGTCAAGTTGTACTTCTGTAACCTTTACTTTTATTTCTGAACCATCGATCTTAATGATATTATCTTGGGCTATAAGGTTGAAATTTATTAGTGTAGCAATAAATAAAATTAAAATTTTCATTAGAGAGGGTATTTAGTGTTTAAATTAATACTTGTTTTGAATGCTAGCACCTATCCTGAGTTTGATATGGCTATATCTATGTGGTATGTTGTACGAAGGTGCTTTATTTCCAGAAACGTAGTAGTCGCCATATAAGGTAGGTATAATAGCACCGCTAATACCGACTGTAAATGCTTTATACCGGAAACTTACTCCTACATCCATTAAAAAAGCTGCTTTAAAGGATTGCTCAATAGGCAGAATACTAACACTTGGTTTAACATAAATATCAAGATGTGACTTTGGGTTTAATTTAAAAGAAAAATGAGGTCCAAAACCTCCTGTATATGGGAAAAGATAAAGATAAGGGTATCCATATGTAACACCAATACTTAACCAAGTAAAATTTAAACCAATTCCAAGGTTTTTTGGCATTTTCTTAGGTGCAAAAAAAACAACATTTCCCATTTCATAAAATAAACCTCCAGTATGTCCAATACTAGTATAAGTAACATGCCCGTGACTATTTGGAGTCGTTTGATTGAATCCTACACTAATAGCGCCATTAACAAAGATGTAATTTCGTATAATAGAACTATCTATTTCGGTTCGAAGTGTGTCAATAAGATTAGTAGTAGGAGGAATAGCAATAGTGGTAACAGTAGTATCTTGAAATACATCCTTCGTTCCATTCTCGTATTGGATCATAAATACATTAGCTTTCAGAATAGAATAGGTTGGTCCATTAATGTTATCAAAACGCTTGTATTGTATAATTTTGGGGGTTATTTCAAGTACCTTAGCTTTGATTTCAGAACCATCTCTTTGTATAATATTATCTTGAGCCAAGATGGATAATGACATAAACAGTAACATAGATAATGTGATAGTTTTCATTTTGATTTTAGTTTTGGTTTTATATTGTAATTTTCATAGAACCCGAACCGAGCACAGCGAGCTAAATTAATACGATTTAGCTGTGTTACTCCCTGCGGTTGTGAGCCAGCAAGCTGGTTTTGCTGCAATTATACGTTTTCAACAGTTTAAAAGGGCAAAAGTATAAAAAAACAGGCTTAAAGGTATTCCTTACTTGAAATATTTGATTTTTTTTCTAAAAAAAATTCTTTCACATTATAAATCAAATAAATAACATCATTTATTTTTTTGCTTGCTCAACCTTGAAGGACTATTGCCATATATTTACATTATTACCCAAACAAAAAATCGGTAGAAAAAACTTTCCTACCGATTTATCAATTAAAACTATCTATTAGAGAATCCTTTCTTCATAAGTATTCCTAAAGCTCAATAACAGAACTTCTAAAGCGGAATAAAAAAGAAAAGCCCCCTATCCTTCTTGCTCTAACAAGCCATTGAAAAACTCAATAAAGTTCGGAATAGTCATGGCACCTTTATCGCCATCTTCTACCCCTTGCATACGAACAGAAACTGTCTCTCCTTCTACATCATTCCCCCCAACGATCAACATAATAGGCACCTTTTTCACTTCCGCATCTCTAATTTTGCGTTTCAGGGTTTCGTTTCTATCATCCATATACCCTCTAATATCCTGAGCCTCCAATTTGTTTTTCACTTCATTGGCATAGCTGACAAATTTATCAGAGATTGGTAAAATGGCGTATTGCTCAGGTGTTAACCACAATGGGAATTTCCCTGCTGTATGTTCTATTAAAACGGAAATAAAACGTTCCAATGAACCAAATGGCGCACGATGAATCATCACTGGGCGATGTTGAGCATTATCTGCTCCTGTATATTCTAACTCAAAACGCTCAGGCAAGTTATAATCTACCTGAATCGTTCCTAGTTGCCAAGAACGTCCCAAAGCATCACGAACCATGAAATCCAATTTAGGTCCATAAAAAGCAGCTTCGCCTAATTCTGTTACCGTCTTTAAATCCAATTCTTGAGTTGCCTCTATAATTGCTCGTTCAGCAGCATCCCAATTTTCATTTGAACCGATGTACTTCTCTGGTTTTTCTGGATCACGCAAGGAAATTTGTGCTGTAAAATCACTGAAGCCCATCTTACGAAAGACCAGTAACGTCAAATTGAGCACTTCAATAAATTCATCTTTTAGTTGATCTACTGTACAGAACAAATGAGCATCATCTTGAGTAAAACAACGTACTCTAGACAAACCATGCAACTCACCACTTTGCTCATAGCGATATACTGTCCCAAATTCTGCGATTCTTAACGGCAACTCTTTGTAAGAATGCGGTTTGTGCGCATATATTTCACAATGATGAGGGCAGTTCATTGGTTTGAGCATAAACTCCTCCCCTTCCTTAGGTGTGCTAATTGGTTGAAAACTATCTTCTCCATACTTCTCATAATGCCCAGAAGTAATGTATAGATTTTTGTGTCCGATATGAGGAGTAGTTACTAATTGATAACCACGCTTAATTTGTTCTTTTGTCAAAAAGTCCTGCAATCTATTTCTTAGGGCAGTTCCCTTAGGCAACCAAATTGGCAGACCTGCTCCAACTTTTTCCGAAAACATAAACAGCTCCAATTCTTTTCCTAGCTTTCTATGATCACGTTGTTTAGCTTCCTCAATCATCTCCAAATACTCTTTCAACTCTTTTGCTTTTGGAAATGTAATTCCATAAACACGAGTCATTCTAGCATTTTCTTCATTGTTTTGCCAATAAGAGCCAGATACCTTTGTCAATTTGATAGCTTTGATAAAACCAGTATGTGGAATATGTGGTCCACGACACAAATCGGTAAATCCTCCTTGTTTGTAAAAAGTAATGGTTCCATCTTCTAACTTTTCTAGCAATTCCAGCTTGTATTCGTCTCCTTTCTCTGTAAAGTATTGAACAGCATCACTTTTACTAATCGGCTCTCTTAGGTATTCATTTTTTTGGCGCGCCAATTCTAACATTTTTTTCTCAATAGCTTCAAAATCATTGCTAGATAAAGTTCGATCTCCCAAATCTATATCATAATAAAAGCCATTTTCAAGAGAAGGACCAGCCCCAAACTTAACCCCAGGGTACAAGGCTTCCAATGCTTCTGCCATTAGATGTGCCGAAGAATGCCAAAAAGTAGCCTTGCCATCATCATCACGAAAGGTTAACAATTGTATTGCTGCATCATTTTCAATAGGACGAGTGGCATCCCATACTTCGCCATTTACTTTTACAGATAATACATTGCGTGCCAAGCCTTCACTAATTGATTTGGCAATGTCTAGTCCAGTTGCTCCTGACTCATACTTACGAACGCTGCCATCAGGAAGAGTAATGTTAATCATTTTGATTTTTTTTGTTCCCCAGTATATTATAATACTTCGTCGCTTTTTTCATTTTTTACAAAAAATAAAAAACACCCTTACATCAATTTAATTATCAACCTTTTAAAGCGCTTAGCAATAAAAGCACATCTTGCGGATAATTCAACTGATTCGATTTACTCTGTGGGCGCTTTACTTTTAGTTAGCTGTGCTGCTACTGCGTGGTTTTCACGAAGTAATGATATTGGAGAATAGTTATAAATAAATTAATAGAAACCGCTTTGATCTTTCCCCAAATACAAACATGGTTCTTGATCATTGCTTTCAATTGCCCAAAATAGGGAAATTATTATAATACACAACCACTCTTAAGCCATTTAAATTCAATAAATATGAGTTTTTTAATCTTAATTTTTTTCTTGTAACTTACACTCCAAACCCAACATAGGTTTTGTAGTTGGTCAAATACGGATTTTAAGGCTCTGTATATTCATTAATTTTTTTTGAACCATCTAATTTAGTCTTTGGGTGCGACTATATTTAATTTAATTAACAATGACTATTCAAGATAATTTCAATCCTCCTCAAAAATCAATTGCAGTACTGCCTTTTGTCAACATGAGTGCCAATCAAGAAAACGAGTACTTTAGTGATGGCATGACCGAAGAAATTATCAATGCCTTGGCAAAAATCCCCAGCTTAAAAGTAACTTCTCGTACTTCTTCTTTCTTCTTCAAGAACAAAAACATTCCTATCGGTCAAATTGGGAAAGAATTAAATGTTTCCATTATTTTAGAAGGCAGTGTTCGTTTGGCAGGTAACTTAATGCGCATTACAGCTCAATTGATTGATGTTAGAGAGGATTTTCATTTTTGGTCTGAGACCTTTGATCGTTCCACAGATCATATTTTTGCAGTGCAAGATGAAATCAGTTTGTTAATTGCCGATAAGTTGCGAGAGCATTTAGGGCATTTTGACATCAAAGAACACCTAATAGATGCTCCAAACCTCAGTACTAAGCATTATCAAATCTATTTAAAAAGCAGGTATTACATTTTAAAAATGACTGCTGTAGGGATCAACCAAGGTGTTAAAATGCTTCAAGAATTGTTAGCAACTCAACCACATTTTCCACAAGCATATTTAGGAATGCACTTGAGCTATACGTTACTAGGAACCATTGGGCTAATCCCTGCTAATGAAGCTTTTTTGAAAGGGCAACCCTACTTAGAAAAAGCGATTGAATTATCCCCCAACTTAGCAGAGTGTCAGCTGCATTTAGCTTGGATGAGTTGTTTGCGGGAATGGAACTTTCCTCAAACCTATGTTCATATCAAAAAAGCATTGGACACCACTCCTACTGTCGAAGCATACCAAACAATGACATCTATTTTAGTGGCAGAAGCGAAATTTAAAGCTGCGCTTCACTACATAGATACAGCTTTACAAATAGACCCTTTTTCGGGGATCAACTATCATTTAAAAGGATATATTTTCTACGCTCAAGAACATTACGAACAAGCCATAACGCATTTCCAAAAAAGCCTTCATTTCAATCCTAATTCCTCGGTTTCTATTTTGTATTGGGGGCAAGCCCTTTTATTAATGGGAAAATATCAAGAGGGCATGACTTTCTTTGAAAATAGACCCAACGACAAAACAGGAGACATACAACGTCTGGGAGGCATCACATTAGCACATGCTGCCATGGGACATCGAGCCCAAGCAAAAGAAGGGATAAAAAAACTAGAAGCACTTCTAGAAACTGATTTAATAGATCGTGCATCCAATTTACTTATTATTTGCCATGCTATGTTGGGCGAACAAGAAATGGCACTTCAGTATATCGAACAAGGCGTACAGCATCGTTTGCCTATGATGATTTATTTAAATATCGAACCTTGCCTAAAAGATCTTCGAAAATCGCCTCGTTTTCAAGCCTTGATGCAAACTGTCTTAGGGCAGCCTGTTGTTGTAACAGAAACGAAGAAAAAATATAAAAAGTCTTCTTTGAGTGAAGCAGAAAGCCTGTACTATTATAACAAACTTCAACAAATCATTTTAGAAGAAAAGCCTTTCTTACAAGCAAATTTGAGTCTTAGAGAGTTAGCTCAAATGCTCCAAATTCACCCCAATAAATTATCAGAATTGCTCAATGAGAAAATTGGTAAGAATTTCTCCGAATTTATTAATTATTATAGAGTAGAAACATTTAAAAAGTTGGCTCAATTACCCGAAAACAGTCACCTTTCCTTACTAGGACTTGCCTATGAGAGTGGTTTTAATTCTAAAACAGCTTTTAATACTTTTTTTAAGAAAGAAACAGGAATGACTCCTAAAAACTACTTAAAACAATCTTCATGACCTTGGTTCTCACCAACTAATTTTTAGGCAATTCGTTCGCATTTATAATCTCGAACGATTGCTTTTTCAAACTCCACTACATTTGTGTTATCAAATTTACTTACAAAAAATAGTATCATGACAAACACAACTATGAAAGCAATTGTCTGCCATCAATATGGAGGTCCCGAAATTTTAGAATATACAGAAGTTGCCCTACCTAAATTACAAGACAATGAAATTCTTATTCAGATTAAAGCAACGGCTGTAACGGCAGCTAGTATTTTTATGCGAACAGGAAAACCTTACTTTGGAAGACTATTTACTGGTCTAACCAAACCCAAATTAGCAATTCCTGGTACTGACTTGGCAGGCGAGGTGATAGCCATTGGAAAATCAGTTCAACAATACGCAATTGGGGATAAAGTAATGGCTGCTACAGATTTAAACTGTGGTGCTTACGCAGAATACATTTGTTTGCCAGAAGATAGTCTGGTTGTCAAGCAACCACACAATATGACCGCAGCTGAAGCCACAGGCATGATTGACGGTGCCTCTACCGCCTTATCTTTTTTTAGAGATACAATACAATTAAAAGCAGGGCAAAAAGTCTTAATTAATGGGGCTTCGGGGAGTATCGGTACAGCAGCCGTGCAATTGGCAAAATACTTCGACACAGAAGTAACAGCAGTTTGTAGTGGCAAAAATGAAGCACTAGTTCGTTCTCTAGGAGCCGATTTTGTCATTGATTATACTCAAAAAGATTTTACCAAGCAACCTACAAAATACGATGTCATTTTTGATACCGTTGGTAAGCTTAGTTTTTCTAAGAGTAAAAAAGCACTAAAGCAACAAGGCGTATTTTTAACTCCTGTGCTATCTATGGCGGGTATGATGCAGATGCTCATAGGTAACCTCTTTCGTCAAAAGAAACTCAAATTTTCGGCTACTGGACTTCGACCAGAAGCACTACGCAAAAAAGATTTGTTGTTTTTAAAAGATTTAATTGAAGCGGGGAAACTGAAAACCGTTATTGATCGAGAATATACTTTAAGTGAGATGCAAGCAGCCCATCGTTATGTCGAAACAGGGCATAAAGTTGGCAATGTCGTCGTTGTATTTAAATAATAATTCTAAGACAAGTCTTTCTTAATATACCTTTTTAACTTTTTCTAACTAAAAAACCTATCCATCACTCCAACTTTTCTCTTTTGTCGATAATTTTCTATCATACATCCCATTTATTCTAAAAAATGAACTTCTAATCCCCTTTCTAATGTATATAGCTATACTTGGTATCATAAAAAAAACAAACTACTGCTTTGTTCAATTATTTTTTAACGAAATATTTTTTTCTCAAAATGGACTTACAAATTTCTCCCTATCCTGGCTCATTTCTTCTTGCAAAAATGAATCCTTCAGAAAAAATTATTACAGAAAAGGGAGTGCTAATTTCTTGTAATGGGAGATACCACCAAGAAAATAAAATCGAAGCACGAGGTGTTAAAAATTGGTTGGCAACAGCTTTTGGTAAGAGTCTGATTTATAATATGTATACGGCTCAAGAATCGGTTCAATTCATATTTGCCCCCAAAAACAATGCAGAACTATTTTCTTTAGATATTAATGCTCAATGCCCTGTTTTATTTGACCCTCAATCGCACTTTGCTAGAACCACTGGTTTGGATATTGAACTTGCCAAACAAGATTGGAAAAGTGCGCTCAACGATGGTCTAAAATTACGTACAAAAGGTAAGGGAAACTTAATCTTAAAGGGACATGGAACCATCTTAGAGCAAACTATTAACACACAGAAACCCATCTATATAGATGAAAGTGCTTTGGTAGCTTTTGAAGCATCTCTTAGTCTAAAAACAATTTCTAAAAGCATTAAAGAGACCCTAACTAGTGGCGAAGGATTTTTGTGCCAAGTAACAGGAAGTGGCAAAATATGGTTGCAAACTCGTACAGCTGGAGAGAGTTCTGGCGGAAGCGGCATGGTCAGCAATCTATTTTAATTAACATCCTATTTTTTATCATTTTTTTACTTCAATTAATCTTATTTACCTTAAATGAAACGAACATTTATACTAACCATTCTATGCCTAACAACATCCATTCTTCAAGCGCAAACCCCTCGCATTATTAGCAAAAACAAAGTTGATTGGAAACAATTTCCGAAACTATATACAGATATTAACAAAGAGCAATTTATCAAACCTTTTAGTGCTCTTTCAGAGGTTGATGTCGAAGAAATAACCTACTGGAGCGATAGTTTAAAAATTGAAGCCTTTGCCGCCATCCCCAAAAAAGAAGGGAAATATCCTGTTATCATCTATAACCGAGGAGGAAATAGGGATTTTGGAGCCTTGCAACTGCTTAAGGGAAAATTTAAATACCCTGTGGCTTACTTTTTTACGCAATTGGCAAAAGAAGGGTATATTGTCATTGGGTGTAACTACAGAGGTTGTGGCAAAAGTGAAGGAAAAGATGAATTTGGTGGAAACGATGTCAACGATGTCTTGAACTTAATTGAGGTATTAAAAGAAATTCCTCAAGCCGACGTTTCTCGAATTGGTATGTATGGCTGGAGCCGTGGTGGCATGATGACCTATCTTGCGCTAACTAAAACCAATCAAATCAAGGCAGCAGTAGTAGGTGGAGCTCCTACCGACAATATGGCTATTGAGCGCCCTATGATGGAAACGGGTGTCTATGCTGAATTAATCCCTAATTACTGGAAAAACAAAGATGTTGAACTAAAAAAACGCTCAGCTTGCCATTTTGCTGAACAGTTTTCTAAAGAGGTTCCTATTTTAATTCTACATGGTAATGCTGACTGGCGTGTAAAATCTACACACGCTTTAAAGCTTGCCTTGGAATTAGACAAATACCGTGTTCCATATCGTTTAAAAATATTTGAGGGAGGAGATCATGGTTTGGGTGCTTTTAGACCAGAGGTTAATAAAGAAGTTTTATCATGGTTTGAGCGATTTTTAAAAAACAACGAACCTGTTCCCAATATGGTATCTCCCAACAAAGAATAAAAGCGTCTGGTATTGGAGTGTATAGCACTACTTTTATTCAAAAATAAAGGAAGAAGAGATGGTAGGTAAACTACCATCTCTTTTTTTAATTTGTTTTACTTACAACAATTGGGGATGCAATAAGTACCTTCTCCTTTGCAACAATCTTGCTGATTCGTACAACAATTAGGCACACATTCACTTTGTCCACAACATGATGTATTGTTCTTTGCTGCAAAGGCGGTTCCTATTGCTAATAATAATGTTGTTCCAGTGATCAAATAAATTGCTTTCATAATAAAAATTAGTTTGTGTTGTTCTTTCAACAACCTGTTTTGAATTAAATAACAACTTACTAGACGACAATTTTTGAGAAAGACGCAATTGTTATTTTTTTCTTCTAAATTTTTATTTGTAGCTTTAACCGCTATACACGATGCTGTGTTTTAGCAAATTATTGAATTGAATAACTTATAATATTCTTACTCTATATGCTAATTGAATCAGATATCAAATTAGGTTTTAAAGACGTCATGTTTCGACCTAAACGCTCCACTCTAAAATCTCGATCAGAGGTTACTTTGCAACGTGAATTTTCTTTTTTAAACAGTCGCATCTACTGGAAAGGTGTTCCTATTATTGCTGCCAATATGGATACTGTAGGAACCTTTGAAATGGCACAAGCCCTAAGTCAAGCACAGTTAATTACAGCGATACACAAGCATTATACAATACAACAATGGGCAAATTTCATGCAACATAGCAGCCCTTCTATTGTTGACTATATTGCTGTTAGCACTGGAACTGGAAAAAAAGATGCTGAAAAGTTAGATCATCTTTTGCAAGAGCATACTGCCTTAAAATTTATTTGCATTGATGTTGCCAACGGTTATTCTCAGCACTTCGTAGATTTTGTAAAAAAGACTAGAGACAAATACCCTGATAAAGTAATACTTGCAGGTAATGTTGTCACAGGGGAAATGGTAGAAGAATTGCTGCTCTCTGGTGCCGATGTAATTAAAGTAGGTATCGGTCCTGGTTCTGTCTGTACAACTCGAGTTAAAACAGGAGTAGGCTATCCACAACTTTCAGCCGTTATTGAATGTGCAGACGCTGCTCATGGATTGGGTGGACAAATTATTTCTGATGGAGGCTGTAAAATTCCAGGTGATATTGCCAAAGCTTTTGGAGGAGGTGCCGATTTTGTAATGCTAGGTGGTATGCTAGCTGGTCATGATGAGAGCGGAGGCGAGACGGTTACAGAAGCCAATAAATCTTTCAAATTGTTTTATGGAATGAGTTCGGAAACTGCCATGAACAAACATTCGGGTGGTGTAGCAGAATATCGAGCTTCTGAAGGAAAAACAGTCAAAATTCCTTATCGTGGTGCTGTTAATGCGACTGTTCAAGATATTCTAGGTAGTTTACGCTCTACTTGTACTTATGTCGGAGCCAGAAGGCTAAAAGAATTGACCAAACGTACCACGTTTATACGAGTACAAGAACAACACAATACTATTTTCTCCAAGTAGTTGTTTTATGCTAACTTCAGAATATGAAGTTCTAACTCGTTCCAATATTGAATGCTTCTTTTGACCTTGAAGCATTCAATATTTTTTTCCTATAGTTTTCTATATCATCAAAATCAAACTTCCCGCCATTACGACCATTCCCAAAACAACACCATATATCGACAAATGATGTTCTCCATACTCTTCTGCTGCAGGTAATAATTGATCTAAAGAAATAAAAACCATAATTCCCGCAACCCCCGACAAGAGAACTCCCATTAAAGTTTCATTCAGATAAGGCATCAAAATAAAGTAACCTAAGATTGCCCCTAAAGGCTCTACAACTCCTGACAAGAAAGAATAACCAAAAGCTTGTTTGCGATTCCCTGTTGCGAAATAAATGGGCATAGAGACAGCTATTCCTTCTGGAATATTATGAATCGCAATGGCTATCGCTATTGTCAACCCTAATTCTGGATCGTCTAAAGCGGTTACAAAAGTCGCTATTCCTTCTGGAAAGTTATGAATAGCTAAAGCTAGTGCCGTTAAAACCCCTATACGCATTAATTTTTTGGGATCTGGCGCACCTTCTTCTACCAATTCTTTTTCCTTTAGCCCTGTAGAAAATTCATGTGGATTTTCTGCCTCAGGAATCAGTTTATCAATAATCGCAACCACCAACATTCCTACAAAAAAAGCAATCACTCCGTAGGTAGTTCCTAATTTTTCATCATTATGATAAGCTTCTGTTAATTTGATAATCGCTTCTGGCAAAATTTCTATAAAAGAAACATATAGCATCACTCCTGCTGCAAATCCCATTGCAAAAGTTAATAATTTGGTGCTTTTATCTTTTACAAAAAAAGCAATGGCACTACCAATTCCTGTTGCCAATCCAGCTAAGATAGTTAGCATAAAGGCGATTTGTACGTTTTCTTCCATAGATCACACAAGACAATTAGATTTAACTAACAATATTTTTAGACAAATCTAAAAATATTGTCAAATATTTCAAAACTCTTGAGCAAATAAATAACGATACTCCTTGGGATGCAATTAACTGAGCCTAAAAAAACAAGAGGTTTTTTCTAAAAGAAAAAACCTCTTGCCAATTGCTCTCAACGGAAGCAATAAATATTGAAAAACTATTTGTTTAATTGCTCATAACCTACAACCAACTGTTGGTTAATATCTATTTGAGAATCCGTCAATTGCTTATTCAAAGCATACAAATCTTTTAATTCTAAACCGTATAATTTAGAAATTTCATACAATGTCTCTCCTTGTTCCACTACATGAATGGTTGTTTTGGTATTGGCAACAGGATCCATTTTAATCAAAGGATTTTTACTTTTGCTAGGAACTGATCCATCATCAACAACCTTTAAGGCTTGATTCAAGCCTAAAGCATATCCTTCTAGATTATTAATAGCCACTAAACGCTGTATCGAAATGTTGAACTTCTCTGAAATAGTATATAAGTTTTCTTTTTCTTTTACCAAGTAAATTCCACCAGGTAACAGTTCGTTAGCCAAAGCCGTACTCGCTGCATTAGTTGTATTTCTTGATTCCGTAGGATTCATTGGCTCTTTAGCAGTTGGAGCAACTGGCTTCGATATTGGCTCAATAGAGCGTGCCGTAAAACCTCCTAATTTCTTTGACAACCACAACCTTTTCTCTACATCAGACATTCCTACAGTATCTTCAATAATAGGTCGGCTTGTCGCCACAGGAACTTCAACAACGGTAGGTACTGTTGTGACAACAGGTGTATTGCAACGCTGTGCAACAAATGTTGACAAAGGAATATCATTGATACGCTGTAATGCCAATTCTCCTTGAGAAGTGTAAATTCTATCGACCCCTACGGTAGAAACAACACTTAAATGTTTGATTGGTGTTTCTACATGGCGACTAACAATTTTGAATTGATAACTAGCCAAACAAGAGTTGGTACCTTTCTTCTCAAAAAACACATTCCGTTCTTTATTGGTTTGTTTATTTAAAATTTCTCCTGGTTTGGATACTAAGTAATCGTATTTAAAACCATAAGTAGGATCATCATAAACAATACCTGATTGGTTTTCTGTCAAAGTGGATACAGAACGAATTTCGTATAAAACATACTTTGATCCCTTTTCTACCACCATATAAGCCATCTTTTGGTTGGAATTGATTGCATCCATTAAGACTGCCGATATCTTAGTACGATCTTCGCACATAAACGGTTTCACAGGAATCTCATTCACAACTTTTTTATTTAAATTTAACGGATCTTTCTGTACTCTAAATATTGCTTTTGTGGCATCATTAATCGAAATATAATAATCGGTATAAGCAATATCGTGAAAAGTATTTACACGTTCATAATCAAATTTTTGCATACAAGCTGGATCATAAAAGAAGTACACAGAAGATTGTGCATACGTTACAGCTGTTGTCAATAGCAAAAGTAAAAACGTGTAAGTATAATACGTAATTTTCATAAGTAAACTATTGGGTTAAATAAATTGATACAATAATGTATTTACAATTGTTCTATCTATTGTCTTGTTATAATTTGTTAAGCCTTAGGCAAGATTTTTTCATACTATAATGTCGATTAAAATTATCACTTATAATCTACTGTTTACAAAACAGTTACTTTCAAAAGTAATACCAAACCAAACCCACCTAAAACCAAACCTGCTAGTCTTCTAACATATAAGAAGTGATGTGCCTGCAATTTATTGCGAATGGTTTTGGCCAAGTAGATTTTTAAACAATCCGTCAAAATTACTACTGACATCACAGCAATGTACAATGCTGCCGTTGCTCCTCCTATATAATTGCTATTAATTGCAAAGGCCATCAACCCCATCCAAAAAAGCAGTGGTGTTGGATTAATGGTATTAATCAAAAAGCCTTGCAAAAAGTAAGCAAAATAGGCTTTCTTAGATACTTTGTAATCTACAATCTCTACATCATCTAACCCTTTGGTAGACACAGATTTTGTCAACAACAAACCTGCTCCAAACAACAACAATAAGCATCCTCCTATTGTTCCACTATACCACACAAAGGTCGCTTGTTTAACCTCATCTGCAATAATCTCCTCTACCCAAATTGCTCCCCAAAAAGCTAGAAAAATATACAGCAAATCACTCACCCATTGACCAAGGGCTAATGCAAATGCTGCCTTAAAGCCATGCTCAACTCCTAATTGTAGCATGGTAAAAAATATTGGTCCTACAAATACACTTAATATCAGCCCTGCTAATGCTCCCTCCAATATTGCACTTACTATCATTTTTTTGTTTTGATTCTCTTTTATAATAGTCCATCTAATACTTTGTTACTATAAAATTATAGTAGTTAGCTACGCTGCTACTTCGTGGTTTCAACAAACTATTGAAATTAATAACAAATACATAAATATTGGGCACCGCAAATAAATGCGTTATTACTCTTCTAAAAATGTTCCCCTTCTAACACATACATCCCAAAGTATCTAAATGCGCTTCATAGAATTGCTCGCTAGCGAATTAAAAAACTGATATAGAATCCTTTATTTTTTAATAAAAACTCATATGAGTTATTAAGATACCGTTGTTTGCCAATGCCAAAATTTTGGATACAATATGCACAAAAAATATGAAAGCAACTGACTTTAGGGTCAAGTTCTTGCTTTAGTTGTATACGATTATAACCATCAATGGTTGTATAAATCGTTGATTTTATTAGTTCAATGTCTCGCAATAGAAGTTCTCTAATTTTATACTTCTTTTATAAAAAATATAAAAAAGCACCTTATATCAAAAGAGCTATTTCTCTACAACTAGAAGCAAATAATTGTTATAAATAAGCTTCCAAATAAGCATTAAACTGCTCTAAATTCAGCCCAGATCCTCCACAAACTAAAACCAAGATAGTATCTAGGTTTTGAATCACATCTAAATTATGGTACACTGCCGACAGAGCTGCACCACAAGCAGGCTCTACCAAACTCCCTGTATCGTTCAAAAATGAACGACAAGCTTCTAGTGCCTGTTTATCACTAACCGCACAAGGAATTACGTCGTGCGCCAATCCATATTCAAGTGCTCGTTTGGCAACCCGTTTGGCTCCCAAAGAAGAAGCAATAGACGCTATCTCATCCAATGTAACCAATTGTTGTTGCTCCAATGATTTTTTCATAGAAGCAGCGCCATGAGTTTCAGCAGTAATAACTTGAGTAGCATTCCAATTATTGCGTAACACTCCTTCCATCACCCCACAAAAATAACCTCCACCTCCTACAGCCACAACAACGGCATCGGGTGGTGCCATTTGGCTATCGCATTCATCAATAACAGATGCGTGTCCAGCCCAAATGGTTGGATGATCAAAAGGTGGGATATAAATTGCCTTTTCTTTTTTTACCAAACTCTGTGCAAAAACGTTGGCATCATTCCAAACGTCACCAAATACCCTGACGGTTGCTCCTAAACTCGAAATTTTGGTTTGCATAGACATTTTTGTGGTTGTTGGCACAACAACGGTTGTTTTTATTCCCATTTTCCAACCTGCATACGCTGTTGCCAATCCTGCATTGCCTCCCGAAGCTATTACCAAATGCTCGTAGCCTTCCTCTACGGCTTCTTGACAACGCTTTCCTATCCCTCGTATTTTAAATGATCCCGTTGGTTGATGGCAATCCATTTTAAAATAAATTTTTTTATTCAATTGGCTACTCAAGCGGTGGGCATAAAACAAAGGTGTTTTGGTATGTAATGTTGTCGTCATTTTTATAATATTGATCGTAATTGTGGCAGACAAAATATCCAATTAAAAACTAACTTTACTCCGTGGTTCCCATAAAGTAGCAACGAACCGAACTATGCGAGCTCATGACCACAGGGAGTAACAAATCCAGCTTGCTGGCTCACAACCGCAGGAAATAACAAAGCTAAGTACAAAACTAAAAGACCTATTATAATAGAAATCCGCTTACAAAAACAAGCTACTTCCTCCTTCAAGTTCTTAAGTGCTCTGTAAAATAACACGATTAAGAATGAAAGAGTACAAAATACAGAGAATTCATAAAAGAAATAGACTGTTCCTTTATATAAGAACAGTCTATTTTTAAAATAGTTTCACTTATCGCCCCATCCATTTTTGATTAACAAAAATTTAGACAATATTTTTTTTAATATATTTAACAGATCACACACCTTCCTTTAACACTCGCTACCAAGTCATTAAAGTGGTTTTTTGAATTGATCTTTCGAGGTGTACAAAGTCATCATTTTACTTGGTCGGTCATTGCAGGTAAACTCCCCCATGTGCCAATCCAAAGAAAGCCAATACAATCCTTCTTCATCTATATTTGGTTCTAGTTTTTTATATTGATCGTTATACTCTTGACGAATGATCTTAACAGCACGCTCCCACTCTGGCTTTCCTCCAATCAAAACCTCAGCCCACGCATGACCACCACCGCTACAAAAACCACCCATAATTCTAGAAATCCCCCCTATCGCCTCAACACAAGAAGCATTTAAAATGGAGAAATCATCACAGTCTCCAGCTAATCCCAATGCAATGGTTCGGTTGGCAGGGGAATAGTAATCGTTTCGGATCATGGTTGGGTCACTAATGTATTTCCAACTGCTTGCCAGATACTTGTGCATAGCACATATTTGTTGAAGCCCTTCTTTACCTGGTAATGCCATCATTCTATCATAGTAAGCCCCTTGCTTCTCTTTTACCAATGAAACGGCAAAATCTCGTACACAAGGTTGATTAGGAACTACTGCTGCTGGGATAGACTTTACTTGCGAGCCACTGTCCCTAGATCCTGCACACCACTCATATTCTTTTAATTCCGCTTCTTGCGCTTCAATCAGCTGCTTGTATTGCTCGTTTTGCGCTTTCAGCTTTTCTAACACCTCCTCCTCGCTTTCTAATTTATTAATTTTTTCTTGCAGGTCTTCCATTTTTGCAATCTTCTCTTCTTCTGTCAAACTCTGATCATCTTCTACCTCTTCCACATACTTTTGAACATTTTCTTGTTGCATATATTTGGCATCAATCATTCCTCGTAAGGACTCCATACCTTGATTCATGGAGATATTGAATGTACTGTTATTCGGAAAAAGCCCAACATGATTGCTTCCTATTAAAAAGCCTAATGGTAGTATTAACAAAACTAGTAATTCAACCTTAAAATTAATCTTTTCAACAAAGGAAAGTACCATTCCAACTAACAATACAAATACGCCTGCTAGTAAGTTCAGTTTTAAATTGGATAAAAAATCAACCTTAGATGCTAAGGTTTGAAACCAATTCAAAAAGCCAATTTCTACAGCTGTAGAAATCAATAAACCACCAATTATAAAACTTGTGAAGGTAGCACTAAAATTCTTTCCTCCTCCCAAGACTGCCATTAAACCAATCATGCAAAAAGCAATAAAAGTTAAAACAGATGGATCGCCCAAAGCACCGATTTGGCTGCCTAAAAAATCAATAGGAGCAGTGTTTCCAAAAGTATAAAATATAACTGGTGTTAACAGCATCAAACCAAATACACCAATTCCTGCAAGTATTTTTTGACCAATATTCATAAAGCAAAGGATTTATTTAAAAGTAAAACTTCTTTTTAAGATAGTAATATTATCAAAACCTTAAAAAAATAAATCTAGTTCCCGTTTTAAATAATAATTTCCATTCTTTGAAAAATAAAGTCCATTGGTATTGAACTGCTTAGAATTGGATATAGTGCTATTCGAAAAAATTTTAGTTGGATTGTTCTTCTTCTTTGTACAAACCTCGATAACCACCAGTAATTCTTCCTCGTTTTGCTTTTATGTTATCTCCGATTTCTAATTGCTGCCACCAAGACAAAGGAATTTCCTCAATATGTTCTTCGTTTTTTTCATCTTGAACAATGACAGTGTAAGTCCCCGTACGTCCAGCTTCTCTCAAAGATGAACTGGTTCTTATATGCATGGCATTTCCCCACGTAGGGCTGTGGTTTTTATCTTGTGTAACGATAGGACTAATCGAAAACCAGCGATCAATTGAATATCGATATTTGGTTTGATAGACAGGCTCATCTCGGTAGGTAGGTTCTTCGTATTCTACCTGATAATCTTCATAAATAGTTCGAGTACAGTATTGATCTTCAAAATAGCCATTGCCCAAATCTTTTTGCCCACAAACATACTCCTCACTTCCCACGGCACGTTGCTCTGTTCTCGTTCTAGTTTCATAATGATCTAATACTTGGTCATAATGATGAATCGCCTGAAAAGAGCTAATTATTTTTCCGCCATTAGGAATAGACCAATCCTCTTCTTGAACATTTCGTTTTTCTTCTACTAAGATACTTTGTTCCCACTCAAAGCCCTTTACCGTAACCTCTACGGTTTTATTAAGTGCCAACAAAACCAATAGCCCCACAATCCCAACAATAATTCCCAAACCAATGAAACATCCTTTTTTACTTGTAGGTGGTGTCGCTATTGCTTCTTTTTCTTTGAGTTTTGAGAAGTCTTTTGTACCATCTCCTGAGCGGGGTACATCTGCTGTGGTATAGGTTTTTACAGCTAATTGCTTGTCTGCCTCGGAGCGAGGATTTCCACAATCTTTACAAACCTGAACATCATTAGGGTTATTTTGACCACAAAAAGAACAACGCCAATCAGCACCTGCCTTTGCTCGGCGGATAACTTCAGGATCTTGAACAATATCTTTTTCTGCCGCCATATAGAATTTCACATTCTTAGGGCGGTCTGCTCCGCAGTTCGGACACTCTGTTTTAGGTCCTAACACACCTTTATAACCACAAGTTGTACAATCCCATCTACCTACATGTATTGCCATAAGAATTTCCTTCTAAATAAATCAACGTTTGTTTTCTAATCTTCGCCCCAATATACCCAAATAATATTCGATAAAGTTGCAGTGCTCAAATCACCATTACTTTATGAGAACTAGCGCTGCAAACTAAGTAAATCGTATCAGTTTAATTATCTACAGGACAATTAAACTGATACAAAGATGCTCTGTCTGTGCAACAAAGCCCAATTACATTTATTTTTTATCCAAACAAACCTCCCAAATCGCCCATACCAGGAGGCAACAACTTAGCCATCATTGCTTTAGACTCCTCTTGTTCCTTAACAGCAGCAGCGGCAATAACTCGATTAGTTGCTTCTAGAATTAAATCTTCCAATTGCTCTTTATCTGTTAAATCCAAAGAAGGGTCAATGCTTACATCTAGTATTTGGCGAGCAGCATTCGCCTTAATTTTTATCATTCCGCCACCTGCTTCTCCTTCAACAATAATAGCTGTTAAAGCATCTTGCATTTGCTTTTTCATTTCCTCCATTCCTCCAAACATAATCTTATTTTTTTATGTGTTAATAAATTATCAATTTCAATCTCTAACTACTACTAAAACAAGGAGCAGTTACAACTAGTACAATCCCATTTCCATTCATTGAGCTTTCTTTTCTCAACCTTATTTAACGCCAATTACTGGTAGCATCTACGCCATCTTTTTCCAAAAAATCTCGCCACATCTTAAACCGATCTTCTGAATAGACAGGCAGTTCATCACTATACGACCAATCCGTAATCCAAGTTACTGGAGCGGTTGCAGAATAAGGCACTAAAGCGTAATTTAGTGTCGTATCATTGACAAGTTGAGGCGCTCGATTGTTCACAGACTTCCATACTTCCATTTTAATAATTGGATTTTGTACACCACCTTCTTGCACTCGATCTCTAATAAAATGCGCAAATCGCAAAAAGGACTTAGGCGTACGACGCATTTTTCGATATTGCCGATAGTTGATGTATTGATCCAAAGCAATTGGCAATTCTTCTCCTGTTTCTGGCACCACAACCTTCATTCTCCAAGCATCAACGGTATCAATTAACATCATTCTCCAAGCAAATAAATGCCCTTCTCCTGTCCATGAAGGATCTCCCTTGTATAGAAAATGTCGAAACGGCAACGTCAATTGAAAAGCAAACCAAATACTTAGAAAAATAAGACTTGCTTTCTTTGGGCTAAATATGGTCTTGTTTCGATCTGACAATTCCTGAAATCCATTCCCTCTAAAAAACAAATGTACTAAAATTGGGTAAGAAATTAGTTTGATGTATAAATTGGTCCCTTTAAATAAATCCGAAATAAATAGACCATACCCAATTCCTAACATCAAACCAACTGCCAGTACTGCCTTAATAAGTTGATTTTTGTGATAATGCTCATACAACTTTTCTGCCCAATTAGGGGCAAAAAATATAGGTGTGCTTGCTAACATAATAGTCGGAAAATCGCCAATAGACCAAGTAAAATCATTCATGGTATGAAAGGCAACAACAGGCAGCAAAGCCCATCTCCTCCAACGCTTTGACAAAAGGAAAAAAGCAATGGTTAAATCAAAAACTAAACCTGCATAAGAAATAAAATAGGCCATTTCTGTTGACCGCATCAATGGTTGTAAGGAAGTCGGGTAAAAAGTTGAGGCATCCACCAACCAATACTGCATAGGGAAACCTGCCAACCAATCGTAATGCAATTTAGCGATTCCTCCATAAAAATAAACAATCGCTATTTGCCAACGAAAAATCAAAACTTGCCAATAAGGAACTGTCCGTTCTTCTTTTGTAGAAACGGCTCCCCACCGATCTGCATCTACAATACAGAAAAAGAACAAAAATATAGATACTAAATAAAAGTGATTGTTATAGTGTCCCTTATCTACCAAAAAAATGTAGGTCCAACTCAAAAAAGTTAGCATTGCATTGAGTCGATAATGAATACCCAAAGCAAATAAAATACAGGAACCTATGGCTCCATAAAAGAACACATCTAACCAATAACGTGGCATAAGATGTATCCAATGAAAAAAATCATAGGTGTTGTAAAATTCCGATGGTTCTAAATAATTGACAAAATATTCGTGAAAATTCACAAAATCTTCCAATAAAATAAAACCAAACAAAAGCCTTAGTATCCCTAGAGATGAGGCACTTACTTCTTTGAATAATATGGAGGTATCTGGTAGTTTCATAGGTTATAAAACTAATATTTTATTGTATAAAAATAAAACTTTAGCTAATTTGGAGATATAAAAACAGATACAATTTTGGAAAAACAACAATCATATCGTTCGTGGATACTCTTAGGATTAGGTCTCTATTTATTAATAGCCTTATCCAATCACATTTCTGTTGCGGAGGGGCAATTAGGCTATTTTCTTAGAGAAGGCGCCATCTTTTGGCAACAAGGCGACGTTTTATTATCTAATAGTTTGAGTTATACGACTCCAGAACACCCCATACAAAACAATCATTGGTTGGCAGCAGCTATTTTTTATAGTATTCATCAAGCAATTGGTTTTGCAGGCTTACACCTACTCGTTGCCCTACTTTATGTCATACTTTTTGTTTTTCTATTTCAAACTTTATCTGTAACAACAGTTTACTATCTCGTAAGCCTCTTAATTGGCGGGCTAGCAATTCCACTATTTGCGACGCATAATATTGTAGACCCTGTTTTATTTTCACATCTATTTTCGATGCTCTATTTTACCATAGTGTACCAATATTTAAGTGGTCAAAAAAACAGTTCTTGGCTATATTCATTACCTTTCCTACAAATTATTTGGGTTAATTCGCATACTTACTTTTTTATTGGTTCGATAGTACTATTCTTGGGTTTTATACAAACCTTCATCTATCAAAAAGAAAAGTCGTCCCCTTTACTCATCGTCACCCTTCTTTCTTTGCTTACTTCCTTGGTACATCCTCAGTTTATCAATGGTATGATAGGAGCCTTTAGAGTTGCTTTCTCATCTAGTGAGATTTTACCAATATGGGAACGTACCACATTAGATGCTTATTGGCTTAGTCATTCATATATTTTATTGTATGCACTTATTCTTGGTACTCTTGTGTTATTGGGTGGTATCCTATTGGGCAGTAAAATTAAAACTATTCCCCTTCCATTTTTCTCATTAAGCTCGGTGGCACTCTTTCTTTTTTTCGCTTTTTGGAACAATCAACTCATTTTATTAGCAGGCATCGCTTGGCTTATTGTTTCCTTTCCAATTGCAAATTATTACCAACAAAAACAAGTTGAAAAAAATATAAAAGACTTTTTTTTACAATACAATCCTCCTGTTTTATCTCTTTATCTTTTAATTCCCACCTTTTTAGTGGCTGGTTTTTATCAACCTATTCACAACTTTGGATATGGATTGAGAGAGAACGAAACAGAAGCCGTTGACTTTATCAACCAAGTTGGTGTTCAAGGTCCGTTTTTTCACAATACGGCAATCAGCGGATTGATGGCTTATCGACTAAAAGAAACACAACCCCTCTATGTTTCTAGTCAAGCATTGGCACACCCAACAAGTTTTCTAACACAACAATATTTCCCTCAGATTTTAGATCCTGTTTCATGGAAAAGCATTCACGATAAATATCAGTTCAATGCCATCCTATTTAGATTGCACAATGAATCCATTCCTCAACTGGAATTTATGGGTAATTTGCTAGGCAATGGGCAGTGGGCAATGATTTATTATAAAAAAGATTATGAAGTTATTTTAGTTAAACGCAATGAAAAAAATCAAGCATTGATTCGTCAATACGAGATTATTCCCAATACGGAGTGACCCTCCACAATCCCTTAAAAAATGAACCTACTACTACTATTATTATTAATCCCCCTAGTTACTAATGCTCAAATTTATACAGAAGTCGCACAATCCATAGGTATTCATCATGCCCACAAGGATCTCAATAGAATGGGCGGAGGGTGTGCTTTTTTTGATTATAACAATGATGGCTACGAAGATTTGTATTTGTCAGGTGGCAATGATCGAGATTATCTGTATAGAAATAACGGAAACGGTACGTTCTCAGAAGTTGGAATTGCAGCAGGTTTAGCGTCTACAAGTAACTATCAAACCTTTGGCGTTACAACTGGTGACATTGACAATGATGGCGACAGAGACCTTTTCTTAACGACTTTTATGGATACAGATTCCTTGGGCAACGATTATTTTGTGAACAACAAATTATTTGTCAATCAAGGCAATGGTACCTTTTTAGATCAATCTACTGCGGCAGGAATTACAGATAGCACCATGAGTATTGCCGCTACATTTGGTGATTTTAACAAAGATGGCTTTTTAGATATTTATGTAGCCAACTACTTAGATCACGATGGTCCAATTCAAGACTCTTCAGGCAATCTTATAGGTATCATGGCACAAGGATTTGCCAATTACTATTACATCAATAATGGGGATGGAACATTTACGCAAAGCGCCAATGGCTCCCATGTTATGGATATGGGATGTGGCTTAGCTGTAGCGGCAACAGATTATGATAATGATACAGATGTGGATATCTATATCGCCAATGATTTTGGAGAATGGAATATTCCCAATACACTTTACCAAAACAACTACCCTAATCCGCAATTCACAGACGTTAGCATTTCCGCTAATGCCAATATCGGTTTGTTTGGGATGGGGATTGCGATAGGCGATTATAACGAGGATTTGCACCTTGATTATTATGTAACTAATTTAGGTGCTAATGTATTGTTACAAAACAATGGAGATGGGACATTTACGGACACAACTGCTTTTGCAGGGGTCGAGAATGGATGGGTAGATACCTTGCTTAGTACCGGTTGGGGCTGTGCCTTTTTTGATTACAATAACGATAGCTATCTGGATTTATTTGTTGCTAATGGTCAGATTCCAATGCCTTCTACATTTCGTGCTACGCACCCTGAAGATCCCAATAAATTGTACCACAATAATGGAGATGGTACATTTACAGACACCAGTACTTATCTAGGCTTAAATAGTCCTACTATTGCTCATGGAATGGCTTATGCAGATTATGATAATGACGGAGATATAGATTTCGTAGCGGTTGTCATCGATCAAGCTATTCCCTCTGATTCTATGCCTCATACATTGTTCTATCAAAACAATTCAGCTACGAATACATATAATTGGGTGCAACTAAAATTAGAAGGTACCCTCAGTAATAGAGATGCCTTTGGGGCACACCTTGTCATCCATGCCGGAGGACGTACCTTTTTACGAGAAATTGATGGTGGCTCTAGCCACGCCTCTCAAAACACTAGTATTCAACATATTGGACTTCAAAATATCCACCAAGTAGATTCTATTGTCGTTTACTGGCCCAATAGTGCCCCTCAGACCTTTTATAATATTAGTATTAACCAACGACACACACTAGTCGAAGGTCAGATAAATCAACATATAGGCTTAGAAAAACAGAACAACCAATTAGAGGTATATCCTAATCCAACGGCTCAACAAATACACATTCGCTTACAAGAAGTGCCAACCTCTGTTTTTGATATCTCCTTATGCAATGTCTTAGGCAACACTGTTTATCAAAGAAAAAACTGTGCTCAATCTGAGCTAACTATCTCATTAGAAGCCTTAAACCTACCTTTTGGTCTCTATTACTTAAAAATCGGATCACTCAAAACAAAGAATATTCTTTTTACAAGCAAATAGGTGAAATTTTTATTTAAATATATTGCCTATCACAAAAAAAAATAATAGTTTTAATAGTTTGTTAACATTATTTTCAATTTCAAAAAAGGTAAGCAAATTATCTTTCTGAAAAAAGAAACAGAAACTTGCCTGTAAAAAGAAACAATATAACACTCAGTTAATTACATTACTTTTATTACTAATCAAAAAAACTATGCGAAAGGTATTACGAATTCCTATTCTGGTTTTAATGTTGGGATTGCTGATTCAGCACGCCCAAGCACAAACCAACTGTGGCGACATTATATATGTGTCGCCCACTGGGCTAAGTACCGCCCCTGGTACTATTGGCAGCCCTACTGATTTAGAAACAGCCTTAACAATGGTTACGCCAACAAAGCATAACATTAAGGTGCTGAATGGTATCTACTCATTTTCTAACACATTAAACATTCCTACTAGTGCTGTGCTAGATGGTGGCTATGAAATAGTTGCTGGAGAGTGGGTTAAGAATAGCTCTTTATTAACTAGGCTTGATATTAATGCTCCTTTTACCACTTCTGCTGGAGTTGGGCATTATATTGCAGTCCGCTTGGATGGAGTGACAGACGTTTACATCAAAGATATTTCAATTGTAAACACTAGAAACGCATCTGGTACAACAGGAAATAGAGGTCGTACGGTCTATGGCATCCATGTTGCCAACTCGACCAATTTCTTTTTTTCTCGTTTAGATATTACCACTAGAGATGCGTCCGCAGGGGCTAATGGTGCTACTGGGGCTGCAGGACTCAATGGGTCTAATGGTCGTAGTGGTCATGGAGGAGATGATGATGGTTCCTCTTGTGGTGGTGCTGGTGGTGTTGATGATGGACAAGGTGGTAATGGTGCTGGTGGCGGCGGTAATGGAGGTACAGGAGCTGTTACTTGTAACGGCGCTACTAATGGTAGTGTTGGTGTTAATAGTGGTATTTTCCGTGCCGGTGGTGGCGGCGGTGGCGGTGGTGCTGGTGGTACCGATAGTGGTGCCGATGGGCGTCCAGGTGGTCGTGGTGGTAATGGTGGCGCTGGTGCTGCTGGTGGAAATAATGGTAATGGAGGAACAACCCCTTCTTCTTGTGCTGGAAATAATGGAGGTAGCGGTGCGAATGGTGCTGTAGGAGCTAATGGTGCGGATGCCAATACTCCACCTCCTGCGGTGACCTTTGCTCAATTTTTCCTCCCTGCTACCCAAGCTCCACAAGGAGCTGATGGTGCTGGCGGTGGCGGCGGCGGTGGCGCTGGTGGTGGCGGCGGTCAAGAAGATGATGGCTCTTTTGGTTGTTTTGCAGATGACGGTTCTGGCGCTGGTGGCGGCGGTGGCGGTGGCGGCGGTCAAGGCGGTCAAGGTGGCTTTGGCGGCTTTGGCGGTGGTGGCTCTTTTGGCATCTATGCTCAAATGGGAAATACCAACCCCAACCTAAACGATATTGCTATTACAACTGGTGCCTTTGGAAATGGTGGCGCTCGTGGTCTTGGCGGTGCTCCTGGTCTTGGTGGACTTGGAGGTGCTAGAGGAACTGGTTCTGGTGGTGATTGTAGCGAAGTTGGCTGTGGTGGTACTGGCGGTCGTGGCGGCAACGGTGGTCGTGGCGGTCGTGGGCAAGCAGGTCGTCCTGGGGTCTCTGTACCTGTACAAGGAACAACCCGAAATGGAACAACTATCCCTAATCCTCGTGAAATAACTGCCTCCATGTTTGGTGGTTGTACCAATTCTGAAATTGTTATCACTAAAGATGGTGGTACTTGGGGAAGTCCTCCTAACAGTATATTTATCAACGACCTTACGGCTAGTACTTCGTCTTATAATACCAACTCTCCTACGGCAATTGTTAGTTATGGTGCCACAGGACACTATGATCTAGTTGTCGATGGTGTAACCTATACTAGTTTTATTTATATCAGAGATACTAGAGCTTTGCCAACGTTTGATCCAGCAATGTCTCCAACAATTTGCGAGGGGCAAACATTTACGATGAACACTCCTGTAACGGCTGCGGCTTACGAGTGGATTCTATTTGAAGGAGCAAACAATACTTCCAATCCTATTGGAATTTACAATACCAAAGTAGCCTCCTTCCCTACTCCTGTAACAGGGGCTACTGTTAATTATCACTTACGCTTAAGAGTAAGAGACGATTGTTGTGGTTGGTCTGCTCCCGTCTACTTTGATTTTGATGCGATTCCTACATCTGCTGGTCCTAGCGTCACACTAGATACAGTTTGCGCAGGCGAGTCAGCAAGCATCACGGTAACAGGCTCTGGTACTTTAAATTGGTTTAGCGATGCTTTGGGACAAGTTAATATTGCTACTGGTCCCGCCCCCACCTTAACGCTAAACACTCCTATTCTTAATCAAAATACCGTTTTTTATGCAGGACAATCTATTGGTTCTTGTTTAGGTCCATTGACTTCAGCAGAAGTTATTGTCAATCAATTACCGAATCAACCAAGTACAACTCCTATTGAAGTCTGTTCAGGAGAAGATGTTGTGTTGACAGCTACAGGGTCTGGTGTTGGCGATTTAGTGTTTTACGATGCCGCTTTGAATGAAGTTGGGCGGACAACCATGTCTTTAGCCGTTCCTAATGCTAGCCTTAATCTTGGACCATTAGCAGTAGGTTCTTATTCTTATTATACAAGAGAAGACAATGGTACTTGTGTATCTCCATTGAATTTGATTGGTGTAACCGTCAATGCTTTGCCTACGGCTCCTATTGCCACAGGAACTACAATTTGTGCAGGTAATTCCGTTAGTTTGTCAGCCAATGCTGCGGGGACTATTAATTGGTATAGCGATGCTGCTTTAACCAACTTATTAGCCACAGGTAGCACTTATACAACGGGCAATTTAATGACAACAACCTCTTATTTTGTTACTCAAGCGGATGCCAATAGTTGTGAAAGTTCTGCGACTACTGTTACCGTAACTGTCACCCCAAGTCCTACTGCTCCTACTGCTGCGGGTACTGCTATTTGCTCTGGCAACACAGCTACACTAACAGCAACAGGCGCTGGTGGTATGTTAACTTGGTACAACGATGCTACAGGTACTACTGTTCTAGGAAATGGTGCCTCATTTACAACACCTACTCTGACCCAAAATACCACATACTACGTGCAAGAAATGAATACAACTACAGGTTGTATGAGCACTTTAACTGCGGTGGTAGTTACCGTCAACCCATTGCCAACAATGCCTAGCTCTGGAACATCCGTTATGGTCTGTGCTGGCGAGGATGTTATTTTAACAGCTGTTGGGTCTGGAACAGGAGATCTTGTTTTTTATGACAATACTCCTACTGAAATTGGGCGCATTACTATGAGTGGTGCTCCTACAGCAAATTATAATGCTGGTGCCCTAGCAACAGGCAATTATAACTTTAGTGTTCGGGAAGATAATGGCACTTGTTTATCTGCTGCTACGGCAATTAGTGTTACTGTTAATGCCTTACCTACAGCACCTACTGCTGCGGGCACAAGCATCTGTTCTGGTAATAATGCTACCTTGATGGCCAACACTACAGGAACTGCAAACTGGTATAGCGATGCAGCTCTGACTAATTTAATCCATACAGGATCCGTATACCCAACAGGTAATTTGAATATTTCGACAGACTTCTATGTCACTCAAGTAGATAACAATGGATGCGAAAGCCCTGCAACTACAGTGACCGTTACTGTTAACTCTAACCCGACAGCACCAACAGGAACACCAGATACAATATGTGCAGGAGCTACAGCAACACTGATGGCTTCTGGTGCTGGAGGAACTATAAATTGGTACAGTGATGCTTCTGCTACACTTCAAATCGGTACGGGTACTTCCTTTACGACAAATGTTCTTGCACAATCAACAACTTACTATGCACAGGAAGTTTCTGCTGACGGCTGCTTAAGCCCTCTAACTGCCATAACTGCTGAAGTTAATGCATTGCCTAATACACCTAGCGCAAATACGATTACAGTCTGCCAAGGGCAAGATGTTATTTTATCAGCAACAGGTTCTGGATCAGGCGATCTTGTTTTTTATAACAACAGCAATACAGAAATCGGTCGAGTAACTATGGCTGGTAATCCTAATGCCACTTTTAACCTTGGCGCTTTGGCTGCTGGCAACTATGTCTATTATGCTGCCGAAGATAATTCAAATTGCACATCTGGTTTGGTTGCTATTGGAGTGAGTGTTAATGCCCTCCCAACAGCGCCTGTTGTTGCAGACGTAACAATTTGTGCAGGTACCACAGCAAGTTTAACGGCTGGTAGTACCGTAAATTGGTATAGCGATGCTGCTTTGAGTAATTTATTGGCAACAAGCAACACATTTACAACAAGTACGCTAACAACAACGACCAACTACTATGCAACTACAGTCGATGCCAACGGTTGTACGAGTTTATCAGATACAGTAACAGTAACAGTTGACCTACTCCCAGCTATACCCACAACAATGCCTGACACAACTTGCGAAGGCAATGCAGCTACTCTGATGGCTACAGGTAGCGGAGGAACGATCAACTGGTACAGCGATGCTACGGGAATGACTGTATTAACAACAGGTACGACACTAAATTTGCCTATTGTTAATCAAACAACAACCTACTATGTAAATGAAACCAATTCAACAACAGGCTGTGTTAGTAGTATGGGGATGGCAACAGTAGTAGTTCATCCTAATCCGAATCCTCCTAGTGCTTCTAACATCGTAATTTGTAGTGGAGCCGATGTCATTTTAACAGCAACAGGTTCTGGAACGGGCGATCTTGTTTTTTATAATACTAGTAATACAGAAATTGGACGTTTTACCATGTCTTCTGGTAATGCAACAGGGACATTTAATGCTGGACCTTTAGCTGTTGGAAATTATGTCTATTTTGTTGCTGAGGATGCGGGGGATTGTATCTCTACGCTAACTAGTATCAATGTAGAAGTACGTCAACTCCCTGCTGCTCCTACGGCATTTAATGATAGTCCTGTTTGTGAGGGCGAGTCTGTTTTTGTGCAAGCCAATACGATTGTGGGGGCTAATTATAGCTGGACAGGTCCGAATGGATTTAGTACGACACTGCAAAACTTTAGCCTCAACAATGTTACGGCAGCTCAAGCAGGCACCTATAATGTAGCCGTAACCTTGAATGGCTGTACGTCTAACAGTACACCTACGACTGTCACCGTTAATCCTAGACCTGTTTTAAATCCATTAACTAGTAATAGCCCACTTTGTGAGTTAGATGCTTTAGACATCACAACGACTCCTGTTGCTGGTGCTACCTATGCTTGGACAGGTCCAAATGGTTTCGCTGCTACTACACAGAATGTTAATATACCTAGTGTTTCTGAAACAGATCATCAAGGATTTTATACATTAATTGCAACAGATGCTAATGGTTGTGCTTCATTACCTTTGTCTACGCTTGTAATGATTACAGCCCTTCCTGACGCAGGTATGGCTTCTAACAATAGTCCTGTTTGTGTTGGAGAAGAAGTTAAATTGCAAGTTCCAGAAATATTTGGTGCAACTTATGCATGGACAGGTCCAAATGGTTTCACCTCGACTAATCGTACGCCTAATTTCAATGCAACTATTGGAGATACAGGAACGTATTCTGTCGTTGTAACCGTTAACAACTGCTCTTCCACATACACCACAGAGGTAGAGATTGCTCCAAGTCCATCTATTGTAATGATGCCAGATACAACAATTACATTAGGCACCTTACTAGAACTTTCTGTTACAGGTGGGGTGACTTACGAATGGATACCTGCTACTCATTTAAACAATGCAACAATTCCAAATCCAATATTTACAGCTCCTGGTGTGGGAACGTATACCTATGTTGTAAAAGGATATAATGCTTTAGGCTGTTCTAGTATGTCTCCTAAACTTTTGATTACAGTAGAACAACCAGCGGTTGAAGACTTAAAAATTGTTGACTTATTTACACCAAATGGCGATGGGGTGAACGACTATTGGCCAGTAGACTTTTTGCAAGATCCTGCAATTGGACCATATACATTGCAAATTGTCTCTCGTGGCGGAATGGAAGTTTTAAACACTCAAAATTATCAAAATGACTGGTATGGTACTTATAATGGTAAAGATTTGCCCGATGGTACCTACTGGTACATTATTCGTCTAGAAAATGATGACACGATTATCAAAGGTGCTGTCACTATTAAACGATAAAATGACTTTCTATTGCTATGGAACTGCTCTGCGGAGTAGTTCCTAGCTAAGAAAGTTTTCAAATTGAAAATTATTATGATAAAAATAATTCAAAAATGTATAGGAGCAGCCTTGTTGTTTAGTGCCTTTCATCTTCAAGCACAACAACTACCTTTGCTCAATCATTACATTTACAATCCATATCTGTACAATCCTGCTCGTACAGGTCAAAATGACTTTGGAACAGCAAGTTTGCATTTTAAAAAGCAATGGACCTCTTTACCTAGCTCTCCTTTTAGTGGCGTTGTTAGTGTAGAATCGCCTATCAAAACAGAGAAATTAGGGAACATGGGACTTGGAGGAATGTTGTACGTTGACCAATTACACATTACTACTAATGTTGGAGGGATGGCCACCTATGCTTATCATATCCCGTTTCAAAAAGAGATTGATTTTAAGCATGGTCTGAGTGCTGGACTTTCTTTGGGTTTTGTCCACCAACGATTTAATTACCCTGATGCTACCGTAGAAAATCCTAATGACAATCAATTATTGCCTTCTGAAAGTAGTGGGACGTCTTTTGATTTCAGTGCTGGCTTAGATTATCAATGGAAGGAGTTACACGTTGGAGTTTCTATGCTTCAAGGTCTAAATACTGGTCTTCGATTGTTAAATGGCAGTCAAAGCGATCTTAGGTACATCAATACCCGTCAATGGTTGGTCTCGGCAAGCTATAAGCATTTGTTTGGACCTGAAGACAAAAAACATCGAGTGTATTTGCAACCAATTTTTATGGGTAGAATCATAGAAGACATTCCTTTTCAAGCTGAAGCTAATGTAATTGTTGGTTTAGATGGAATGGGATGGCTTGGTATTGGTTACCGTTCTAGTAATAATACGACTGCAACCTCTTCTATTGATGTAACCCTAGGAGTTGAAATCAAACGCCAATTTATTTTTGCCTACACGTTTGGAATTGGTGTAGATGCCAATATGAATGCTAGTATGGGGACGCAGCATGAGATGATGCTGGCTTATCGTTTTGGTGAAAACAAAAAGATCAAGCAATTGGAAAACAGCATGAAGGAAATGGAAGCTAAAAATCAAGCTTTGCAGTTGAATATTGAAAATAATCGAAAAACAGTTGATTCGTTGCAAACTGTTCTCAAAGAAACCAATTCGGTTATTGAGAAAAACACTAAGTCTATTGAGCAACAAGGGAACACGATCAAAGAGAATAGTTCTAAAATTCAAAAACATGATTCTGCTATCAAAAAGAATCAAGATGAAATTAATGAACTTAGAAAAATGCTTGAAAATCAACCGTTGAAATACAAAAAAATTGGTGAAGTATTTTTTAATAATGGCTCTACTAAATTAGGGGCTACTTCAGAAGCCAATCTAGATGCGGTAAAACAAGCATTAGACCAAGCCAAGGCTAGAGGAAACGAAATTCGTGTTTACATCAAAGGCAATGCTAGTACTGATGGTAATGCCAAACGAAACATGGAATTGTCCATGCGTCGCGCAACTGCTGTTCGTCAATATCTAGTTAACAAAGGGTTGGATGGTGATGCTGTTACGCTCATTCCGATGGGAGAAGAAGATCCTACCGATGGTACCAAAGCGAATACAAATGGTGACTCGAAAGATCGACGCGTAGATATTATTTTTACAGAGAAAAAACCAAAAGGTAGATTATAAACCTTTTTACTTTCAAATTCATACATAGAGGCTACGTCTTAGGGCGTAGTCTTTTTTTTTGTTTATTCCCTTGCCAACTTGTTGGATCAATTATTTTTGTCGTTAGAACTATCTTAAAAAGAGATGCTCTATAAACCTAACTTCCTCCCAAACATCCTAGTTGTTTCTATATCAGTCTATTTCTTATGATATAAAACCGAATAAGTCTATGAGAAACAAACCATTTTTATTTACTTTTGATATTCTAACAGTTCGTTGATTAGTTGCTCTGCTACTGCATGGTTTCAACAAACTACTGATATTTCCAATAGCCAAACAAAGTACATAACCATAAAAGATGACGTACATCAGTCCAATTAAAACCTATTTTAACACAACTCTGAAACATTCCCCCTCTCTGATTAGTCTACTACTTGTTATTTTTTTAATAACAGGCAAAAAGAGCTATGCACAAACGCCTTCTAATCAATTAATAAAACAATCCCAAAAGTTCTTTTATACCAATCCTGATAGTGCCCTGTTTTATGCCCAAAAAGCATTAGAACAATCTAAAATAGAGCAAGATAGTCTACAAATAGCCTGTGCCTTAAAAACAATAGGTATTGTCTATTCATTTACACAGCAATACAAAAAGTCTGTTTCATTCTATTACGATGCCCTTCAATTATTTGGACAACTAAAAGAAGCCAAGCAAATTGCTCAGACAGAAAATAATCTTGCAATAGTTTATAGAGACTTAGGACTATATGAGCAAGCGGCTGCCTTGCACCTCAATACTTTGCGTTTTTTTGAGTCAATTGAGGATACGCTACGTATATCACAGGTATACAATAACCTTGGGATTACTTATGAAAAAATAAAAGATTTTAAAACCGCTCTAAAGTATTATAACAAAGCTTTAAACCATACCGCTAAGCAAGACTCTATAACGATAGGGTGCATTTATTTAAATCTAGGAGTTGTATACGATTTGCGAGATCAAAATGATACGGCTCTATACTTCTACCAAAAGGCAGCTTTTATATTTAGTGCTATACAATCGTTAGACGATTTGGCAAGTACTTATTTAAATATGGGCGCCTTACATATCAAGACACTTACACTGGATTCCGCATTATACTATCAAGAAAAGGCTTATCAGTTACAAGAAGATTTTTTTCAAAATGACGTATCTTATTATACTCAACTGGGTGAAATTTATTACAAAAAAAAGGATTACCAACAAGCCCTAAAGCATTTAGATCATGCTTATAAACTAAATTCCACAGTAGGAAGTCAAAAAAAATTGTTGGCTACACTGGGCTGGTTAAGAGAAACCTATGCTGCCCTTGGACATTATGCTCAAGCATATGCGTATACTGTTCAGGAAAAAATGCTCAAAGATAGTTTGTATACTTCTGAACGAATAAAACTGGTAGAAAGCTTAGAAATTCAATACGATGTCGAGAAAAAAGAACAGCAAATTGTTGTATTAAATGATCACTTAGAGCTAGAACAAAACAAAAGACTTTTGGCGGAACAGCAAGCAAAAATTCAACGCATTTATCAAAATGTATCTATTGTTGGTATTTTTATAGCCTTACTCTTTGTTGCCTTGCTTGTTAATCGGATGAGAATTCGAAAAAAACTTTTTTTAACGCGTGAGGCGGCCCTTCAACAACAGCACAAAATTTCAGAACTAGAGCGTCAGCAGTTGCAAGCAGATCTTGAACACAAAAATAGGGCACTCAGCAACTTGGCACTAGCTGCGGTACAAAAGAATGAAATGTTGGATTCATTAGAAGAAAAATTACACCTACTCACGCAAGAAAATCAAAAAGCAGCCGTCTCTATCAAGCCTATCCAAAAATTACTCAAACAGCAGGTTGCTATTGAGGAAGACTGGAATGAATTTAAAATTCACTTTGAGGAAGTCCACCCCGATTTTTATAAAAAACTATTAGCTGCCTCCGATGCTTTGACTCAAAACGACTTGAAACACTGTACTTACATGAAGGTCAAATTGGATAGCAAGGAAATTGCCAGAATTATGGGAATTTCACCCAAAAGTGTCCAAATGTCTCGCTACAGGATTAAGAAAAAATTACAGCTAGGCAAGGAAGATGATTTATTTGCGTTTATTGAACGCTTATAAACAGTAGCTTGAAGTAGACACAGCTTATCTGACAATTGTTCCTGTGACTACTTCAAGCTACTGCTTTGTCAAACAATCTACTTATTGACAACCAATGGCTTTGTCATACGCTCTTCTCCAACTTCTACAGTACAAAAATATTGTCCACTTGCCACTTTTTGGAGATTAACATCAATTTGATGCTCGCCTGCTGCCAATTTATTGTAGTTTTTACTCCAAACTTGTTGCCCTTCTGCATTGGTCAAACTTACCTTTACTTTTGTTGAGGTCTCTGCTAAATTCAGTAAAATTGTAGTTTGACTAATAGCTGGATTAGGGTATGTATTCAAGGTAAATCCCTGCTGTTGCACTTCTTCAATATTGGTCTTTGAGTTGATTGAAGTGTTGCCTTTGCGTTCTTTGGGTGCTTTCATTTCGCCATCCCACAAAACAAATCGAACTGCCCGCTTTCCTTTTCTAGGATGTCCTTCTGAGGTTTTGTGTGCTCCTCCTTTTTTTCTTTCCTCCTTACATTCTTTTCGTTTTGCTTTTTCTGCTTCCGATAAATATTTATCTAATATAGCTTCTTTCTTCGCTTTCCACGCCTCATGATTTGCCTTCATAGGTTCCATTGATTCTTTAATCAAATCCTTATTGCGCTCCATAAAAGGCTTCATAGATTCCATAAGTGCTTTCCGTTTTTCTCTTAACGGCTCCAACTTACTTTGGCGCATTGCACGGATTTCATCCCTACTTTTACCCGTTTCTTTGTATGTTCTCATCTCCTTATGTAGTAAACGCATTTCAGTATGCAAGGCTTTTTCTTCTATTCTTTTTTGTGCCAAAAAGTCTCTATCCTCTTGTTTCAAAGCTGCTAGAAATTGATCATGTGCTGCCTTTTTGATTGGGTAAACTTCTTCCTTATGAAATTTTTGCAAAGCCGCTCGCGCTTCTTTATTTAATTTTTGAGGATGCTTATGTCTTTTTTTATGTCCTTCTTGCGCCCATACGGCATTTAAACCCAGTCCTATTACTAATATTACTAACAATACTTGCTTCATCTTATTTATTATTTTATGAATATTTAATTTTATTTTTTGAACAATTACTTAAACCATCACCCCGTTTAAAAATCGTATTAACCTAATTATCAGCAAGATGATTTTTATATTTTCCGTAGGAAAACTAAACTTGCCGAGTAGGTTTGTGCTACTAGCACAAAAGCCCAAGTTCATGACCAGAGGGAACTAGTCTTGCGCTCTCATGAGCGAACCGAGCATAGCGAACTCACGACCGAAGGGAGTAACAAAGCGAACAATAATCAACGGAGTATTATCAAACAATAATGTGTTTAAATTACCCTGTTGCCTCCTTAGAGTTGAAAGAAATGAAAAGGTTTAATACGTACTAGTATAAATTTTAATATCGCCAAGTACTTTGTTCCTCTTTTGATAATAATGCGATGAAAACTTGCTTTTTTAATATAGCTATCCTATATTCGTTGCATTACTCCGTTGAAGAACAAAACAAATAATGAGTACAGCAACTAAATATTTTAACACATCTTACTACTACTGGTATTTTATACTTAGTGGACAGGATGTCTTATGCCGTTGCTTGTAACTTCTACGATAACGATATAGAATTTAAAATCCTAGTCCACTTTTGGGCTAGGATTTTTTTTTGTTTAAACAAACCATATTTCTTCACTTTTGAGTAAAAAGATATTTAATAATTACTCAAAGATTACAATCAAAACAGCATGAGACAAGAGTATGATAAATACACTGCCGAGCACCACCAAGTATGGGCATTGATGTACCAAGAACAAATGGATATTTTAACATCTAGAGCTACAAAAACCTATCTTAAGGGCATCGAAACAGTTCAATTTGAAGAGGACAAAATCCCGCGTTTCACGATAGTAAATAAAGCCTTAAAGACATTGACAGGCTGGCAAGTTTATGCTGTTCCTGGAATTATTGACAACAAGCCTTTCTTTGAATTATTAGCACAAAAACAATTTCCTGCTACAACTTGGATGCGGAGTCTGGCACAACTAAAATACATTGAAGAACCAGATATGTTTCACGATGTTTTTGGTCATGTTCCGCTATTGAGTGAACCCTACTTTGCTGGATTTCTAAACGGATTAAGTCAAATAGCTCTAGAGTTTATCGAATCTCCCACTGCGGTTGAATTAATGGCGAGAATTTATTGGTATACGATTGAGTTTGGACTGATAAAGGAAGAGGAAACGATTAAGATCTATGGTGCAGGTATTTTATCCTCTCCTGGTGAATCCGTTTACTCCCTAAGCGATCAACCCGAGCATTTTGCTTTTGATTTGGACAAAATATTAGGTACTCCTTACATTAAAGATAAGTTTCAAGCACAGTACTTCATTACAGAATCTTACCAACAACTATACAACAGTTTGCCTCAACTAAAAGAACGAATCAAACAAGCAGTTGAGTCCAATTTAGTTGTTGAAGATGGTCAAGCATTTAATTTTGAAGATTTGCTCGTCACTATAAATAACTAAAGTAATCCGATTGCACTATCTAATGAAATGCTAGTGTAATCGGATTCGTTATTTGGTAACAATGACGTTGTTTAAAATTAAGTAAGCACTCAAAATTATTATTCCACATTTTCCCAACCTTTTGAGTTAATCTTGCTTCAAAATCCAATACAAAATATAATTTAAGCTAATTCTGCTTTCTTGCTCGCTAAGAATTGGTTTTATGAGAAATAAAAACACCGTATGATACAACTACAGGATTATTCTATTCATTTTCAAGATAAAAATTTTGCGCTCCTAAGAGAACAACTAACAACAAATGCTTACTCTAAAATTTTTGTCTTAGTAGACAGCAATACCAACCGACACTGTTTGCCCATTCTTCAGAATGCTCTAGAAGGGATAGAGTTGCATATTATTACCATACAAGCTGGAGAAATTCACAAAAATATAGAAACCTGCCAATTCATTTGGAAAGCTCTGATGCAACAAAAAGCAGATCGAAAGTCTGTTCTTTTGAACTTAGGAGGTGGTGTTATTGGCGACATGGGAGGCTTTTGCGCCAGTACTTTCAAGCGTGGAATTGATTTTATACAAATTCCAACCACATTGTTAGCTCAAGTAGATGCGTCTATTGGTGGTAAGTTAGGGGTTGATTTTGAATTGGTCAAAAATAGTATTGGTTTATTTAACAATCCCCAAGCCGTCTATTTGCATACCGATTTTTTTAAAACATTACCCAAAAACGAACTGTATAGTGGTTATGCAGAAGTTGTCAAACATACTTTGATTCAGAATAAAGAGGCATTTCTACAGCTCAATCAAATGGATTGCATAGAGCATTCTGATTGGGAATCGTTGGTAAAAGATTCTTTGTATATTAAGAAATCCATTGTTGAACAAGACCCTTTCGAGGAAAACATTCGCAAAAGCCTTAACTTTGGGCACACCATTGGGCATGCCATCGAAAGTTTGAGCTGGGAAACAGATGCACCTTTACTACATGGAGAAGCCGTTGCAATTGGTATGATTGCAGAATGCTATTTGAGCTACAAACTACTTGGTTTGCCCCAACATGAATTGGATTTGATTGGGCAATATTTAAAATCATTATACGCTAAATTTGACCTCCATAAAATTCATTCCACCAATATTATCACCCTCATTCAACAAGATAAAAAAAACGAACACCAACAAATCTGTTTCACTTTATTGAATAAGATTGGTGCATTCAAAATCAACATACATGCTTCTGAGGCACTTATTTTAGAATCCTTAGCGTATTATAATAATCTATAAAAATCATGGCAGGCAACACATTTGGAAAAATATTTAAAATTACCACCTTTGGAGAATCACATGGAACAGGTATTGGAGTTGTTATTGATGGCTGTCCAGCAGGAATAGAATTAAATTTAGCTTATATTCAACACCAACTCAATCGCCGCAAACCAGGACAATCCAAAATCGTCACACAACGCAAAGAGGCAGACGAATTTGAAATTCTATCGGGCGTATTTGAAGGCAAAACAACGGGCACCCCCTTAACACTATTCATTGCCAATACCAATCATAAATCAAAGGATTACGATCATATCAAAGATAAACTTCGTCCCTCTCATGCCGACTTTACTTATCGACAAAAATACGTCAATAGAGATTACCGTGGTGGTGGTCGTGCCTCTGCTCGTGAGACCGCAGCAAGAGTAGCAGCAGGGGCCATCGCTCAACAAATTTTGGAACAAAAAGGTATCGTCATTACCGCTTATGTCAGCCAAGTTGGTCCTTTGGAAATACAGCAACCTAAAGAAGAATTGGATTTTTCGCTAATTGAAGCAACCCCTGTACGTTGCCCAGATATTTCAAGAGCAAAAGAAATGGAGGCGTACATTAAGCAAATAAAAAAAGAAGGCGATACAACAGGCGGTGTCGTTAGTTGCGTCATCCAAGGTTGCCCAGTCGGATTGGGAGAACCTATTTTTGACCGTTTGCATGCTGAACTAGGCAAAGCTATGTTAAGTATCAATGCTTGCAAAGGCTTTCAATATGGTTCTGGATTTGACGGGGTTTGTATGAGAGGTTCGGAACACAATGATATTTTTATCAATGATAATGGTACAATTAAAACCACTAGTAATTACTCTGGCGGGATTCAGGGTGGTATTTCTAATGGTATGGATATTTATTTTAGAACTGCTTTCAAACCTGTTGCAACTATCATGCGCCCTCAACCTTCTGTTGATGTTAATGGCAATTCGGTTACTGTAACGGGCAAAGGTCGACACGATCCATGTGTGGTACCAAGAGCAGTCCCGATTGTAGAGAGTATGGCAGCACTAGTTTTGATAGATTATTATTTATTAGCGAGGACAGATCACTTCTAATATGACCATCTACTAACAATACTGTAATTACAAATTAGGAGAGTTCTACAAAAAAGCATATTTTTGTGTTTTGTTTTCATAAAAAATAAATTGTTGTGGCAACACCAAAAACCGTAGCTTTTCACACCTTGGGCTGCAAATTAAATTATTCTGAAACTTCCAGTATTGGACGTTTATTTGAAGAAGCAGGATATAATGAAGTAGCATTTAAAGAAGCTGCTGATATTTATGTAATTAATACTTGCTCCGTAACAGATTTTGCAGATCGAAAATGTCGAAAAACTGTTCGAAAAGCACTACGCCATTCCCCTAATGCCTTTGTAGTAGTGGTTGGATGTTATGCCCAATTAAAACCAGATGAAATTGCAGAAATACCAGGCGTTGATCTAGTCTTGGGTGCTGCTCAAAAGTTTAGAATTCTAGATTATGTAGATGACTTGAGCAAAGCTCCTTCCAAGGGAATGGTAAAGGCAGGCGACGTCAAAGAAGCTAATGAGTTTGTCAATGCTTTTTCGTTTGGCGATCGCACCCGCTCTTTCTTGAAAGTACAAGATGGTTGCAATTATAAATGTTCTTTTTGTACGATTCCTCAAGCTAGAGGTGCTAGTCGAAGCAATACCATTGAAAGTATTGTCCAAAATGCACAAGAAATTGCAGCTATGGGTATTAAAGAAATTGTACTAACAGGGGTTAATATTGGAGATTTTGGCAATGGTACGGAAGTTATTGAGGGGCTAAAGCCTAAAAAAGAGGCACTTTTTATTGATTTAATCAAGGATTTAGATTTGGTTGAAGGGATTGAGCGTTTTAGAATTTCTTCAATTGAGCCCAATCTATTGACGAATGAAATCATTGAGTTTGTAGCCAACTCCAACCGCTTTGTACCTCATTTTCACATTCCGTTGCAATCAGGTAATAACAAACAATTGAGAGCCATGCGCCGCCGTTACAAACGAGAATTATATGCCGACCGAGTAGCTTCTATTCGTCAGCATATGCCGCATTGTTGTATTGGTGTTGATGTCATTGTGGGTTTTCCTGGCGAAACCGATGAAGATTTTAAAGAGACCTATCAATTTATTCAAGAACTAGACATTTCTTATTTACACGTTTTCACCTATTCTGAACGGGCTAACACCCCTGCTGCCGAAATGGATGACGTTGTCCCCGTCCACATTCGAAGAGAACGAAACGAAATGTTGCGCATTTTATCTGAAAAGAAGCGTCGTCATTTTTATGAGCAATATATTGGCACTCAGCAAGTCGCTTTGTTAGAGGGTAAAAATGTAGAGGGCAAAATGACAGGCTTTACTCAAAACTATATTAAGGTTGCTGTTGATTATGATGAAAAACTTATCAATCAATTAGTTCCAGTACAATTGAACCAACTGACTCATCGAGAAGAGGAGTTGATGGTTGATGCTATTATTTTATAATGTTATATTAAGTAGTACTCCGTTGAAAAATTAACGGAGTTTTGTTGTATTAGTAGTTCGTTGATTTTTTACTTTTTTAGCTCGCTGCGCTCGTGAGATCGCAAGCTTAGTTACCAAAAAGATAAAAAAGCACATTTATATTAGTTTTTCAACGAACTATTGTTGTATCAAAAGCTAAAAATATTCTTGTAACTATAAAAAACACCACCAATGAGCAAGTATCCATTTATCCCTCATTCTCGCCCCGTCCTTTCTGACGAGCAACTGCTAGAAAACTCTAAAACTTTTTATGAAGAGATGGATACTCGTCGTACCGTGCGACATTTTTCTAGTCGCCCTGTTCCCAAAGAGGTGATTGAAAATATCATCAAGACAGCTTCGACGGCTCCTTCTGGTGCACACAAACAACCTTGGACATTTGCAATTATTAGTTCTCCTGACATGAAGCGCAAAATTCGAATTGCCGCAGAAAAAGAAGAGCAAGAAAATTATCATGGAAGAATGTCTGAAGAATGGATTAGAGATTTAGAACCCCTTGGCACGGATGAACACAAACCATTCTTGGAAGATGCTCCTTATTTAATTGCGGTCTTTAAGAAAGCTTATGACATTCATCCAGAAGGCAAACGCAAGAATTATTATGTAAATGAATCGGTTGGATTAGCCGCAGTTTTTTTGATTGCAGCCATTCATCAAGCGGGTTTGTGTTCCTTAACGCACACACCTAGCCCAATGAATTTTCTAGAACAAATCTTAGAACGTCCTAAAAATGAACGAGCTATCTTATTGTTGCCTGTCGGCTATCCGTCAGAAGAAGCGGTTGTTCCAGATATTCAACGCAAGCCACTAGAAGAAGTTTCTGTTTGGTATTGAACTTAGTTGATGCATTCAACCTAGGCGCAATATCATCACTTCGTTGAAACTACAACATTAGTAGTTAGCTACGCTGCTACTATTGAACATAAAACCTTAAAACAATTGACATGAAACTAACACTAACTTACCTGACCTTTTTTGTACTTAGCCTTGCTAGTATTTTCAGCTCCTGTGAGCAACCCCAAAACCCAATAAACTCCCCTTCTCCCGATGATGAAAAAGTACTTACTAAAAGGGAAGAGACCACTCCTTTATCTTCGACTACCTCCTATAATGATTTTATAAGTTCGATGCGTAATTTAAAAGCAATTAATACTTATATCGAATCGTCTAATCAGCAATTGGTCAGTTCAATGGATGCAACGGTAGTACATAAACAGCAATATCAACCACTGGTTTCTACTGCTTTTCAAATACAAAGCTTAACCACCGAATTTCATCAATATATCTATGCTTTAAAGGATTTGATGGCGCAAGAATCAAAAGGAGTTTATACACAATTTGATAGTGAAGCCAAAGCAAATTCTGACCTTATTGGAATGCCAAAAGATGGTGAGAACAAAGAAGTTGTTGAGCAAGTTTTTATCACAGGAAAATACGGCGGCGTGAACACTCAGGAACAACAAGGTCCTGTTCTCTACAACAAGTTAAATCAATTAATAAAAGACTATCTACATGTTGTTGGTAATCTCTGGAAAGACGGTGGTATTCGGGCAACTATATTTGCTGATCCCTACAAAAAAGAAGCCTTTGTCAAACGTATCAGTGAAGCTATTTTATTAAATACTTTTCATAAAAGCCTTGGCACATCCAATTGGGTGGAAGATAATTTTCAAAACAAAACGCTCCAAGAGGCTTATCTTAGTCTAACCTCATTGCAAAGTCAGGTTAACTTATCGGCAGCAGCAGTATTAAAACCGTTGTCTGAGCAAATGGGTAAATTAGAACTTACTTACGATCGGTTTGATGTCTTTACACAGTCTTCGAAGTCTTATGTTTTGTTAGGCGAAACTTATGAGAGTGAAATAATGCTAGGCGCCTATTCTTCTCAAGCCAATTTTGCGGTTTCTGTTGATGGACGTGGTCTTTCTGTCATAGATGGAAAAGCAATCTATTCTACTCCTACATCTAAGGTTGGGGAACACAAGTATACTGCCAAAATAGCTGTTCAAAATCCATTGACAGGAGAAACAGAAACCTTCAACAAAACATTCAAATATGAAGTCGGTCAACCTGCATTTACTGCCTCTGCCGACAAGCAAAATATACTATACATTGGCGTTGACAATCCTATTACGATTGCAGCAGCTGGTGTTGCTTCTTCAGCTCTAAAAATATCTGCTGTTGGCGCTTTCTTAAAAAAATCAAGCGCTACTACAGGATACATCGCTCAGGTTCAAAAACCTGGAGAGGTTATCATCACAGTAAAGGATATACAAAAAGGACGTGCATTTCCATTTAAGTTTATCGCTAAAAAAATCCCCAATCCTGTGCTTAAATATGGTACTTATACCGATGGGACGATTTCTTCAAAGGATTTCAAAGCACAAACTGAATTAATGGCTGTACTAGAAGACTTTGACTACGATGCTCAATGTACCATTCAATCTTTTAGGTTAACGTATACTAGAAAACGACAAGATGCCGTAGAACTAAATGGAAAAGGAGGGCATTTATCTGGACAAATTAAAAGTGCGATTCAACAAGCCAAACCTGGTGATCAGTATGCTTTTACAGACGTACATGTCCGTTGTTCTGGAGACAAAAGTACTCGTCGAATCAGTGGTCTAGCATTCGCTATCAAATAATATATATAGCATCTTGTATTCTTTTTAGAATTTTTCATTATGAGATCGTAAAGCATAAATTGTATTATGTTTTACGATTTTTTTTGATCTTATTTTCTTTATAACAGGCGAACGTACAAGCATTAACAAAAAACTTTCTTTTAAAGTCATCCCTTAATTCCATTTCTATGAAAAGCACCTTGATTTATATTCTTATAACTCTTGCCTGTTGTACAATGAGTTGCCAAACAAGTTCCTCCGATACAATGATTCTACAAACGTTGCTTCAAAACAAGCATCGGCAAAAAAATACGCTAATAATACAAGACAATACCTCCTCCATGTTAAAATCATTGCAAGAAATCACTGAATATAAAACACAATGTCGCCCTTTGTATTCAAAATGTTATGAAATTCGCCAATTAGCAGACAGTCTTTCAGAATACATCGACCATCTAAAAATAGACCTCATTAATTCTTCTGGAGGTTATTCCAACTCAGACGCCCCCTTACCTATGATGTTAACTAAAATTCCTAAAAATGCCCAAGCAACAGAAATTGTTCAGCAAATGCTGCTCACCGATAAGCAGCAAGTTGCTCCAACTCAAATCATAACTCGTAAGATTCAATTCTTCTATCAGTTCTGTATAAACTTGCTCAACGACTCTTGGAAAAATGGAGGTATTAAAGGGACTATTTTTGCAGACATTACCAAAAAAGAGGCTTCTAGCCAATCCATAAAAAAAGTATTAAATAGTCCATTTCTTTATAAAGTTAGAACAATCCCCGATCAATTAGATCAACAACTTCAAGGCAAATCATTGGCAGCAGCTTTATCACTGCTAAGTCTCATTCAAAACGACATTTATCTTCAAGCACATCATATTACAAACTTCTTTTCTGCTCAAATATCATATATGCATCACTACACCTTCTTGCCTGGCTGTATCTCAGCAGCTAAACAAAGTGTCCGTTTGGGCGAAACCTATCATGCTAAGATTTTGTGTGGAATACCTACCAATGTTGATATAAAATCTGCCCGTATAAATGGAAAACATACAACTATTGATAATAACAAAGTACTCTATTCTACCCCTGTTACTCATGTTGGAGGGCACACTTATCAAGTTAATTTGACGTTCTCAAATCCTTACACCAATACGATTGATAGTCTGGAAAAGAGCTTTTATTTTAATGCCAATCACTAATATCCATCATGAAAACATTATCATTTAGTTTAATAATTATAATAGGCTTGCTCACAACGGGTTGTCAACCCTCTTTTGACAATCACACAATTATCGAATATTTAGATTCTACTCAGAGCATGGAAGAAAGCAATGCATTGTTAGAGCAATCTAGTCGTCGATTAGTGTGGGACATTGCTGAAATGGCTAGAGAAAATTTGGAATTAAAACCCTTGGAGGACAAAGCTAAAGCATTTTTAGAAATAGGAAAAACATTGGATACATACATTGAACAACTGAAAGACTCTTTACTTGGTCCAACAAACCATCTATTTTTAAAAGATAAAGTATCTGTCTCTCAACAAATATCCATGTCTCAACTACAACTTGCTAAAGACAAAGCTATTGTAGAAGCACTATTTTTCAGCAACCTGTTTAATGGAACATCACAATTACCACAGGCGACCATTTTAGATTCAACCATTCAACATGTTCAGCACTCTTACCTTGACTTACTAGAGTCCTGTTGGGAACGGGGAGGTCTCCCTAATACTGTGTTCACTCAAGCCCGTCAAAAGGATAGTATGGTTCATTATTTGACACAAGATTTGCATTTTTATGGTGCTCAAGAAGCTCAGAATTGGGACACATTTTGCTTCAAAAATCAACCTATGGCTGCTGCTCTTCTAACATTAACTACTATTCAAAATAGTATTAAAATTTTTGAATATACAATAGTCCGTTTTTTAAAACAACAGACGACTTATGGGGCTCTTGTCTACGATAAGTTTGAGCTTGTTGCTCAAAGCACCTCTCCTAATCCTCGCTTAGGAGAGCACTATGAAGCTCAGATTAGTCTGGTCACCTATGCTTCTAAAGCGTCTATGCAAGTCGTTATTGACAATGATACAATTCCCGCTATTGATGGAAGCGTCTATTATAACATCCCAACCTCTAAAGTAGGTTGGCATCGGTATTCTGTTCATTTTATTTTGACCAATCCATTAACTAATGAAAAAGAAACTTGGAACCGAAACTTTGCTTTTGAAGTCATCCCTTAACCCTCAAAATGTCATCAAATTTCCATTAAATAAAGAAAAAAAACTTTTAGCTATCAATTTTCCTTTGAAGTCGTGAAATAAAGATAAATTTGTAGTGGAAACATCCATTATACAATAGCAATTGTAAATTTAGCAACTGCTTTTTTACAACTTGACAGATTTTATACAATGAATAAACTAATCATAGGAACTAGAGGGAGCAAACTCGCTCTTTGGCAAGCATACTATACTCAAGACCGTTTAAAAGAAATTGGCGTTGAATCAGAGTTGAAAATTATTAAAACCAAAGGAGATAAAATTCAACACCTGAGCTTTGACAAAATTGAAGGCAAGGGCTTTTTCACAAAGGAGATTGAAGATGAACTGTTAGCAGGAACAATTGATTTGGCAGTACATTCTATGAAAGATATGCCTACAACACAACCAGAAGGACTTTCTTTGGCGGCAATCTCTTACAGAGAAGACCCCGCAGACTGTTTGGTCATTCGCAAAGACGCAGCTACACAAGGTAAAATACTTCAATTGCCAGACAATCCCATAGTTGGTACTTCTTCTGCCCGACGCAAAGCGTTGATCAAATCCATTCGCCCCGATGTTGTACTCAACGATATTCGAGGCAATGTTCCTACCCGCTTACAAAAACTAAAAGAAGGTCAATTTGACGCTATTCTATTAGCAATGGCTGGCATCAAACGTTTGCAGCTGGATATGAGTGCCTTTGAAACCATTCGCTTAAACCCTAAAGAATTTGTCCCAGCTCCAGCACAAGGGGTCTTAACATGGCAAACGAAAACAGACAACATGGAAGTACGTAGAATTTTGCGTAAAATTCATCGTTCTGACGTGTTGCAATGTACCAATGTAGAACGCAAAGTTTTAAAATTATTAGATGGAGGTTGCCACTTACCACTGGGCGTATATTGTGAAACAGATGATATGGGCTACTATCATGTTTCTGCGATTCTTTCTGGAGGTTTGGATCAAGAACTAAATGTTGTCAATCTTTCTTCTAGTACAACTAATAATTTGGCGGAAACTATTTTTGAGCAATTGAAGCAAGGAGTAAACTTATAATGCAACCGACCGAACAACCAACCATTTTTATCTCTAGAGATTTAGAGCAAGACAGTGTTTTCGCCCAATACGTTGCTCCCAAGGCAACAATTATTGGGAGCTCTCTCATCGAATTTAAAGCGGTACATTTTGATAAGTTACCTACTTGTGATTGGTTGTTTTTTTATAGTAAAAAAGGGATTCATTATTGTTTATCTCAGCTAGAGGAGAAAGCGTCACTCCCACCTATTGGTGTGATTGGACAAGCTTCTGCTGATTTCCTGTACTCCAAATATCAAATTCAAGCCCAGTTTGTAGGAACAGGACATCCAGAAGAAACGGCTCTAGCTTTTTCAAAATTGGTACAGGGCAAGAAGGTTGTATTTGCACAAGCATTACATTCTAACCAGTCTGTACAACAATTGTTGGATAAAAATGTTATTTGTTATAATATGATAACGTATCAAAACGAGGTAAAAATTGACTTCAAACTCCCTCCTGTTGATGTATTGGTTTTTACAAGTCCTTTAAATGTAAAAGCTTATTTTGACCAATACACTTATCATACTTCGCAAAAAATAATTAGTATTGGTCGTGTTACAGCCAAAGCACTAAAGGCAATTGGAATTACGACTTTCACCATAGCAACAGCGCCCAACGAACGTGCTTTGGCAGTTGCTTGCTTACAAGCTATCCAACAAAAATGATGTTTAAAGAAGAAAATAATTGCTTAAAAGCTAGTTTTAAATTTAATGATTTTATTACTGCTTTTTCTTTCATGACAGAAGTTGCCTTTTGGGCAGAAAAACAAGCCCACCATCCTAACTGGAGTAATGTTTATGATACAGTTGAGATTGAATTGACGACACATGACGCAGGCAATACGGTTACAGAAAAAGACCATCAGTTAGCTAAAAAAATAGCTCAACTTTACGAAAAATATAACTAAATATATGGATACTATTTTAAAGTACTTTCCTGATTTAAGCCCTACTCAAATTGAACAGTTGAGCCAATTAGGAGATTTGTATACCGACTGGAATAGCAAAATTAATGTTATTTCTCGCAAAGATATTGAGAATATTTACCCACATCATGTCTTACATTCTATGGGCTTAGCCAAGGTTTTTCAATTCAAAGATGGTAGCAAAGTGATGGACTTGGGTACTGGTGGTGGTTTTCCTGGTATCCCTTTAGCTATCCTATTTCCAAAGGTCGATTTCTTATTAGTTGATTCTATTGGTAAAAAGGTTCGTGTGACACAAGAAGTTGCAGATGCGATTGGCTTGGAAAATGTACGCACTCAACAAGCTAGAGCTGAAGAACTAAAAGAAAAATTTGACTTTGTCGTTACGCGTGCCGTAGCAGTATTACCTAAATTGGTCGCATGGACACGTCGAATAATTAGTGACAAACACCAACATGGCGTACCGAATGGAATTTGGGCACTCAAAGGGATTGATCGTGCGACTGAAGAAGCAAAAGCATTGGGAAAAGGTGCTTACACAGAAATATATCCAATGAGTGATTTTTTTGATGAGGAATTTTTTGGAACAAAATGTGTAATCTATACTCAAAAGTAAATATAGTTTCGTGCCTTTCTAGCGGACTATTGTAAAACGTAATGGTCTATTCCCCCGATTTTAGTTGTCTTGCCAGTTGTATAGTAACATCATCGGAGACTTTTATTTTTTGCGAACTTTGTTTGGCAGCGACATACCTTCTGCCAAACTCCAAGGTTTCATTTACGCTTGATTAGATAAACATCCATTTTATAGACCTACTCGTCATAAAAGGATACGACAGAATGGAAGATCGACATGAACAAAGAAATAAAACACCTCTACCAAGAACTTACCCCTGCTCACAAAGAAGCACTGCAACTTACATTCAAAAAGTCACCTAGAATGCTTCGTTATATCCAAGCTTTGGATGATTTAGGTTATGTTTCCACTCAAAAAGCCATACAGCTGATTTACTCGGACGATACAAGGCATATTGATGATGCAACCTTAATGAATCGTTTCTACAAATTGAGGCGAAATTTGCACCTGCACTTGCTTCAAGTCTGCCAAAACAATTTAAAAAGTTCGACAGATGAAGAGATAGAGTTAAAGTTTTTGCAATTGTTATCACAAAAAAATGAGCATGCTTACCTTTTAGAAAGAGCCCAAAAATTAGAAAAAAAGTGTTGGGAAGATAACCTCTTTGAGTTATTACCAGATTTACTAAATCTCATTATTTCTGCCTTGCATTTTTATCAACCTGAAAACACCAAAAAGATAGCTGCTTATATAGAAAAACTAGATCAGGCCAATGATCTACTTTCTGCTCTCCATAAGTTCAAAAATTATATTAATACATTTCGATTACAAACAATAACTGCCAATAATTATGAAGAACTCGCAACACATTATTCTTCTATTATTAATAAAATGCGACGCAAAGCAAACCTACTAAAACCATATGCTAGGTTTAATTTAATTTATCATTATACTGGATTTCTTGTTGGTAGTCAACTATACAATATCGTTTACAAAACAGGTAATGTGCTCTCTCGTCATTTGAACCAATTGGAAAAGCTGCTTGCACAACATCCTCATATGCCCATCGTCAGTTATATTCCCAACCATCGAGTATATAGCCTCAATTCTATTCTTATTAATCGTGCTGTTTACTGGTATCAAAAAGGAAATTCTACTAAAAGTTATGAATCTATTCTCCAATATGAGCAACTAATTGACCAGCACCCCGATGTTTACATTAGGAATACCGTCAACGAATTTCACAATATTCTGCTCTGTTGTTGGGGAGCCAAAGAGTACAACGCTGTTTTAAAATACGCTCAAGAGTTAAAAACATTTCAATCCATCAACTCCTCTATTGAACGAGAGATGCCCTATTATATTTATGAAATGATGGCGTATACTGGCTTATATCCTAAAAAGAAACATACCAATCCTCTAAAATTGATTGCCTTGGGGGGCAAATTTCTTAAAAAAAGTGACCAAAGTTGCGTATGGATGTATGAAGCTGTCGGTTCTTTTGCCTTAGTATATGGCTTTTTTGAACAAAGCAGGTATTATCTGGAACATCCATTATTATTAGAATTCCAAGCAAAAATTCCTAAAGACTTGCGTACTGTTGAGTTGTTAAATTTGGCTGAAGCAGATGACAAACGAGGACTTCATAGCTTCTTACTCAAGATCAAGGCAAAGAAAAAAGAAGTATATCCTCGTACACTCTTGACCCACTTTAATGAATTAGAAATGCTTACAAAGTTATTTTTATGATAACTTTATAAGCATTTTGTTTTGTTCTCTTTTATTGGATTAATGCGCTTCAAGCCAATTGGCACCAGTATCCATTCCAACCAAAATAGGTACTTCTAATCCTGGCAATGCATTTTTCATATGCTCATCAATCAAGGCTTTGGCTTGCTCTAACTCGTTGAGTGGAACATCAAAAATCAACTCATCGTGTACTTGTGAGGTCATCTTAGTTTTTAAACCTGCATCTTGTATTGCTTTATGAATTTTGATCATTGCCAATTTAATCATATCTGCCGCAGATCCTTGAATTGGCGTATTAATAGCATTTCGTTCGGCATGAGAACGCATCATAGAATTTTGAGAATTCAAGTCTCTCAAGGTACGGCGTCTACCTTTTAACGTTGTTACATAACCGTCTATTCTAGCTTGAGCCACGACGTTTTCCATATAATTTTTCAGCCCTTCGTACTCATTAAAATACTGACTAATCAAAGCCTGTGCCTCGGAGCGTTTGATGCCTAAATTTTTAGACAAGTTCGTTGCTCCTGCACCATAAATGATACTAAAGTTAACTGTTTTGGCATTGTAACGCTGCTCTTTGGTTACCTCATCCAATGACACATCATAAATTCTAGCAGCAGTAGCTTGATGAATGTCCAAACCATCTTGAAAAGCTTGAATCATAGCCTTATCGCCACTAATTTCGGCAACTAAACGCAATTCAATTTGAGAATAATCCGCTGCCAATAAAATATGTTGCTGATCTTTAGGAATAAATGCTTTTCGCACCTCTCTTCCTCGTTCAGAACGAATTGGAATATTTTGTAAGTTGGGGTTTTGTGAGCTCAATCGCCCCGTTGCGGTCAAAGCTTGATTGAACGAACTGTGTATCCGCCCTGTTTTCTTGCTCACTAATTTCGGCAACGCATCTACATAAGTAGATTTTAGTTTTGCCATAGATCGATAAGTCAACAAATCAGCAACAATTTCATGTTCTTGTGCTAGTTCAGACAATTTTTCCTCATTGGTTGAAAACTGTCCTGTTTTTGTTTTCTTCCAACGGTAAGGAATTTCCAACTTACCAAACAAAACCTCTCCTACTTGTTTGGGAGAATCTAGATTAAATGTATTGAGCCCCGCCGCATCAAATATTTTCTTCTTAATATCAGCAATTTCTTGATCTAATACTTTGGAGTAATCTTTTAAAAATGCGACATCCAAATTCACACCATTGTACTCGATTTCAACCAAAACATCAATTAATGGCTCTTCTATTTCGTTGTACAGCTGAAGCAAGTCTCCTTCCAACAACTTATCCAACTCCAATTTGATTTGTAGGGTAATATCAGCATCCTCTCCAGCATATTCTTTAATTTTTTCGGGTGCGACATCACGCATAGACAACTGATTTTTGCCTTTTTTACCGATCAATGTCTCAATTGCTACAGGAGAATAATTTAAGTACGTTTCTGACAAATACGTTAGGTTGTGTCTATTTTCTGGTTCCAATACATAGTGCATCAACATTGTATCCCAGTACTTTCCTTTCACCTCTACCCCGTACCATTTCAACATCAAAACATCGTATTTGATATTTTGTCCTATCTTATCAATTTCAGGATTTTCAAAAAGGATTTTAAACTCAGCAATAATGCCTCTCGCTTCCTCTTGATTTTCAGGAATAGGTACATAATACGCTTCATGAGGTTTAACCGCAAAAGCAATTCCCACTAATTCTGCTTCACTCACATTCAATCCTGTTGTTTCTGTATCGAAACAAAACCCTTTTTCCGTTCCAAGCAAAGCAATTAATGCAGCGCGCTGTTCAGCTGTTTCAACCAAGTGATATTGATGTTCTACATTAGCAATATGCTTATCAGCGATACTGCCAACTTTCGCAGGTGCTTTTTTTGTAGATGATTTTTTAGCTACTACATTTCCAAAAAGATCCGTTTGTTTTCCTTCTGTACTCGAAGCAGAGGCTCCAATAATACGCTTCATCAATGTTCTAAATTCCAATTCAGCGAATAGTTCTTTTAGAGCATCTCTATTAAAGTCTTCTACTTTGTATCGTTCCGCATCAAATTGAATGGGACAATTCGTGTCAATAGTTGCCAATTGCTTAGACAATAAAGCATCTTCTCTCCCTGCCTCTACTTTTTCTTTTTGTTTTCCTTTTAATTTATCTGTATTGGCTAAGATACCTTCAATAGAATCAAATTCTGCGAGTAGTTTCACGGCAGTTTTAGCCCCAACACCTTTAATACCTGGAATATTATCCACAGCATCTCCTTGCAATCCCAAGATATCAATAACTTGATCCACTCGTTTGATTTGCCATTTTTCCAAGACTTCTTTTTCGCCTAAAACACTCACAGCATTCCCCATTCTGGCAGGTTTGTACAAAAACACCTTGTCCGATACCAATTGGGCATAATCCTTATCTGGCGTCATCATGTACACTTCAAAATCCTCCTTTTCAGCCTGTTTGGCCAACGTCCCAATTACATCGTCTGCCTCGTACCCTTCACAGAATGCCACAGGAATATTAAAAGCCTCTATAATTTTTTTGATATAAGGAATAGCTGTTGTAATATCTTCAGGTTGCTTTTCTCGATTGGCTTTGTATTCTACATACATTTCATGTCTAAATGTAGGACCAGGCAAATCAAAGACCACTGCAATATGACTTGGTTTTTCTTTTTTGAGCACATCCCACAATGTATTTGTAAATCCCGTAATAGCGGAAACATTCAAACCTTTTGAGTTGATCAATGGTCTGCTAATAAATGCAAAATGAGCTCGGTATATTAATGCAAAAGCATCTAGTAAAAATAATTTTTTCATAAAAATATAGGCATTTTTTTGTTGCCGTAATCTATTCCGTGTCCTTAATAGGATGAAACTTAACGTTTTTAAATTTTAGCAAAAGTACAAAAAAAGTAAGCAAAGACGCTATTAATTTACAGTCCATTCTTTACGAAAAAGAACAGAGGCTCTATTCAAAGATATTGCTTTAATCTATAAGCAAATTTAATTCTAGCTAGTCCTTGATTGCTCTTCTGATAAAAGTAATTTTCGATTGCTTATCAATTATTTTAGAATCACTATACTAGATTTCGATCTACCGAACCAAATTAATCAACACTTGATAATCATCGTATTTTGCATTTCCGCCCTTCATTTCCAAAAGATCCATAAATTCAGAAGGATCCATTGCATTTTGGCTAATTAACTCTTCCAATTCTTCATGTGTTAGTTCGGTTCGAACTTCAATTTCGCCTGCTGCAATTTGCTTCATTCGCCACTGGTATGTTTTCTCGATGCGATCCCAAATCGTTTTATGAACCTCTCTAAAATCTACGTCTTGTGCAACTACTTCTGCATTCTTAAAAGCTATGTTATTCCTAGCAATGATTTTTCCAGACTCGATAATAAAATAGGCGGTATGCGCCCATCCTTCGTGTCGTTCCAACAATTTTGAATAAATAACCAATTGCAAATCCTCCCCATTTCTCAACTGTTCTTTTCGATAGGTTGCTCCACCCCACTTCAAATCAACAATTGCCTTCTCGTAAGACGTTCCTTTTTTTCGTTGCAACACCAAATCAACCACACCTTTTAATTCTTGTGTAGCTACTTTGCCACTAATTGGAAGTTCTGTATCTACTATTGTCCAACCATTTTCTTGAATAGCAAAAACCAAAGCCCAAGCAGCTTGCTTAATCCGATTGGTCAAACCAATTCGCTCTGCCTCTTGCCCATACATTAATAAGACCGCTCCTTCTCGTTCAAACAAGTCGGATATATGCCCTTCTACCCACTCTACCACTTCCTCTTTTGACCAAGTTTTTTCTGAAGTTTTGATGGTATTAAAAAGCCCTTCAAAAACGCTGTGTGCTATATTTCCTTTTAAGATACGATCTTTGACAACGCTAAGCATGGATGACTTTTTGAACTTCACTTGATAGCGAAAAATCCATTGATAAGGATAATACAGCAAAGAATCTAAGCTAGAGTAGGATTCCGTTTCGGTTTGTTGAATGTTTTTATCACTTGGGATATAAAAATAAGGCTTGGGATGCCCTAATACATTTGGCATCAAAGAAATAAATCCAGGTAAAGTATAAAACTGTCCTAAAAATTGAATATTCTCTTGTGTGTCTAAGTTAACAATGATTCGACTCAAGTCGTTTTCACCCAAAGCAGCACACAAATCTCCCCACAAAGGGTGTGGTAGTTGTTCTTTACCTTCTATATATTGAGGCATTACCAAAATCAACCGCCTTTGTGTTCGCAACACGACCTGCATGCGTTGCCAAAGCAACCTAAGATTTTCTTCCGATGGCGTTTCGATTGGCACATCTTCCTTTTCCAAATACGTGCGTTCCTTTCGATACCATCGTGCAAAACCTGTTTCCCGTTCTATATCTACAAAATTCCACCAAAACACATCTTCTGCCGGTCGAACAATGGCACTCCCCTTGTAAACATAAGGCAAATGCCCAATTTCTTCTGATCGAAATCGAATAGCGGCCGGTTCGTTAATTGTTCTGACCAAGCGTTCCAATCTTAGATTGGATAAATGCGTATCATTCTCAGGTAAAGCTTCCAATACCTGTACGATATTATTTGATTGAATTCGCAAGCCTTCCAAGGCAGGTAGTCCATTCTGTAAATCTTCCTTGTAACGCTCAATTTCTTGAATTTTATTGTGGGGAGTACTAGGACTATCTAGTTTTTTTTGAAGGCTTTCGATCAATTTTTTGTGTTCATCTTCCTGCTTTCTCGCCCAAATAGACACATATCGGTACAAATCAATTACCTCTGATTTGGGAACAGCTTTAGTCGTGTCGTAGCGTCGTCTAGTAAACCAAAAGCGATACTCCTCTTGCGCTTTTTCTTTTTCTTCCTCTAAAGCCGCTCGATTTTCTGGATTTTCTTGTATTTTTTCATCATAATAATCAAAAAATTGACGCACCATGGCATTCCATGCCCCACTAAATAAACCTGGTTTTTGAGCCATAATTTTAGCAATACCTCTTGCTAAAGCAGGGTGAATAGGTGTATTGGGCAAAGAGACGAACTCCAATATTTTGTAGGGATTAATTGGACGCCACAAGAAGGTGCTTACTAATTTTAAAATTTGCAAAGTTGGTCGTGCAATAGAAGCAGATAAAATCCCCAAACTTGGTAGCCCTTCTTCAACCAAAGTATTGTCTAAGGTTCTATTTTTATCTGGAATCAAACAAACAGGTCGATAAGAAGGATTTTCAACAAAGACTTTCGCCCAATATTCTGCGGCATATGTTTCTCGCTTGGCTTGAATAATAATTAAAGAGCCATCTGCTTTTACCTGATTTCGCTGGTAAGGTTCTTTTAATAAAGCTTTTTGAAAGGTTTGTAAATCACCTGCCTCTTTTGCTATTGAATGCTTTAACTCTATTAAATCAATGCCTGTATTTTGCAGTGTTCCCAACAGTTCTTGCAAATGTGGCGGCAACAAGTACAACGGTTCATTCAAGTAAATTTTATCCACAGGCAAAGGCAGTATATTTACAAAATGTAAAACTCGACGAAAACGCTCTGCGAAACCATCAAAAAGAGCCGTTGGCTCTCCATTTTGGACTAAGTTTTCAATCTCCACTAATGTCCGAAGTCGAGTGGGCATATCTTTTTGATATGCAAAGTTCCACCCATTTATCAATAATTCATCCCGCCGTTGCAACAAAGCAATGGCTGTTGCCATATTATCTGCTTCAAAAGAAGCTCGGTAAAAAGCATTTGGGTTTAATTCCAGATGCACCGTCAATATTTGGCGATATTGCTCATACCTCAAATAGTCGTGACGTTCTGGATAACTAATTCCTAAATGTTTTTCTAGATAAGTAATTAGACTATTACTATTACAACACAAGTCGACCTCTTCCGGTATTTTGATATAAGTTGGAAAGGTTCTTTCCTCTATTTCTAATCCAAATTGTATAATCATGTTGAATATTTACTCTAATCTGCCGAAATCACGTTTAATTCTAATTGAATGTTTATTGTTTTTGAACGATTACTTAATATAGTAGTTCGTTGATTAGCTCCCTGCGGTCGTGAGATCGCTATCGCTTAGTTGTTTACTTTTTTACCAAAAAGATAAAAAAGCACATTTATATTAGTTTGATAATCAAAATTTTAACATAAAACACAACAAAGACACAACTTGCTGATTATCAAACTAATAAAGTTTAGCTTCGCTGCTACTGCGTGGTTTCAACGAACTATTGTTAATATCAATAGACTCATTTCATTAGACTACAAAACAAAAGTCTTTTGATTCTTATCCAACTACATTACTCCATTAAAAAATCAACGGAGTATTACAACTAGAAACACCCAATAAATTTAAGCACAAATAACTTGTACTTTAGCTGTTAACTTCTCCAAACAGTTTGAAGAATGTTTCTCAAACCTCTATACATCACATTTGCCAAACATGAAGGTAAACAATCCTACTTCATTCTCCAATCAAGTTTCTATTTTTGAGTATTCTGATTATAGACTGTTGTCTAATTCATCAAAGAACTAACCTTCCAATGCCTCAAAAATAAGTTGAAGCTATTAAAATAACAAAGGCGCAAGCCTCCTTAACTTGCGCCATTTAACTGGGTTAATAGATCATTTTTAGTAGAGAAGTAAGTAAAAATGGCTAACAGTTAGCAAAGTAGCACGGAAAATTAATAACTGTTGACCATTTTAGTCTTATTCCGTTAGTATACTATAGCATACTATCAAGAACACTTTCTATTGTGAAATCCAATGGGCAGTACTTCCGTTTCAACTTGTTGAAACATTTCGTCCTTTAGGTATTTAAACTCATCTATGTTCACAATATTTTGGTTCTTTAGCCAATCTAGATTATGCATTTTTTGGTCGTAACAGTCTACGCAATCCCAATATTTTTCAACTAAAAATATTTTGCGTTGCTCTAACAATTCAGTAATAAATTCATCTGCTTGTTTTTTATAATTGGCATCTCTAAAAAAGCCAATAGAGCCATTTTCTATCGTATCTAAGTATAAAATTTCTTGTGCATTTCTATAAACAATATAAAATAAGAGACTAGACATAGCTACTCCTAGAATTGGTGCAAAAAGATTCGTAACGCTGCCTGTTCCATAACCTATAAAATTTGCCATAGACAACCAAAACAAAATAGAAGCCGCTACAAACAAAATATAATTAGGTTGGCGCCTAGTCCTTCGTTCGCCAATAATATCTTCATACCTCAACTCTACTTCATAACCACTCAATAAACCCATCTCCTTAAAATGTAGAATTCCATCATCTAATCTAAATTCTTTTTCTTTCCATAATCTTTTTTGAACCATTTTACGAGTCTCCATTGTCAAGATTTTTATTTGTAGTAATAGATAGTATCTCTGCCAATATTTCTATTTGTTTATTGTTAGTATAGTATACGTTTTTTGAAAAATTTTGTTTCAACAAAAAGATGCAAAATTCAACAAAATAAAACTTTTTTGTTTACAAAAAAACAAAAATCTATCAACTACCTCATTAAAACACTTTCTTGTTTTAAAAAAAACATGAGTCATCCCGAATTTTCTAAAGCACATTGACAAAATAAAAATGTTAAGATAAAATGGATGGCTTTTCTAAGTCTGTAAATCGGCATCGAAGTCTTTCGGTGCCGATTTCCTGTTCTAGGACACCAAATATTAATGATAGTAGTCATAGTTGCTCTAAAGTTCCTCAACATCCGAAACAAAAAATCCATTACCAAAGTAACTAACATCAACATTTTAAGACGATTTTCAAAGAACCAAAGCCTAGGAGACTCCATACCCAACTCTGATTTTCCATATCTAAAAACCTGTTCAATATCCCATCGTTTCATATAAGAATAGAACATTTCCCATGCTTTGCCACAAGTGTCAATTACTTCATTGGTTAGCAAGTACATAGGAGAAGTGCCTTTGCGTTTATCACGAACAATAACGAGGTATAAATCTGTTTGGGGAAACCATGGATGAGCTACTTTTCGGTAGAGTATTTTGACGCTTCTCGTTTCTTTCCGAATATTATCCCATATTAGGCGATGATCCTTAGCTTTTTGTCCCAGAGAAAGACGATAGGTATTTTTCTTCACTCCATTTTCATCAATCAAATTATTAAGCTTTTTCCAACGAACTAGAAACTTTGCTTTAAAGTTGAGCATACGTTCTACAAAAACACCATTGGCATAACCTCTATCAAAGACATGAAGCACATCCGCTTGTGTAGATGCTACACGTTTATTTAGAGCATTAAACATCCGATAAAATATCTCCGAACTTTCCTCTTTATGTTTACCTCTTGTGGCAAACCAACGCATTTTAGATATTTGAGGAACTTCCTTCGCATGCAAGGAGGTTAAAACTGCACCCGACCACTCAAATCCAGGAACACAAATACGTTTATGCTTATCATAATAACCTGGTTTTATTCGTGTTAACCGTTGACTCTTCTTACTGTGTACTGGGCTTAGCCCTTCACTAAACCAACTTTCGGGCTTTTCTAGTACACTATCATCCCAGAGCATCAACCAACTTTTTCCTAATTCTTGCTTATCTTCCAATCTAGCAACAAACTCTTCTTCTAAATGTTGATCTATTATTTGGTAATCCCATTTCTTACTGCGAAATAAATTACTCACACGTTTTACTCCTGCTTTAGCTTTTTTAGGACCAAGAACTAAGGCGCCTAACTCGGTCAATAGCAAGGCATCTGAACGATTTCTTGACATTAAAACTGCTATAAATACATTATAAAATGTACGCACCAAACGTTTATCTAAATCTTCATCTAGTTTTAAGAGTAATTTAGACAAGTATTGATGTGAGCGATGTAAAATTGTCCATCCTGCTCCATTCTCTTTATTGATATTTTCTGTATCTTGTAGTTTATTATAATACATAGGAATCTCTAATTTTTTGTGGTAATTAAATCTAGTAGATTCCTATCTTTTTTCCAAAAAAAAAGTCATCGCCGAAAAATTCGGGATGACTCATGTTTAATAATAAAAACGCTAATTTTTATGTAAGAGGTTATTTTACTTTTAGTACGTCCAAAGATCGTGTTCAAAATGAAAAATCCCTTCTTTTATTTTATCAGACTCCAATAATACAGCCATTGGTTCGTTCTTATAATCTTTAATTCTACGATCGTATACGTTAGACTCTTTGGTAATGTAGCCTGAGAACATACGAGCTTCAAAAATATCTTCCCAACTCATACGAGCAGCGTCATTTTCTGTATTAAACGCCTCTGTGCGTGCTAAGGTCTCTCTTAATTCTGGGTAGTATGCCCAAAACATAGGTCCTGAATTTAAATAGTTTCCATTGTCATCTCTACGATCTATAATTGGAGCAATTCCCAAAATGCGAACATCCATACTTGAGGTTTCTTCATCAAAGAAATAAACTTCCTTGATACGATATTTCGTGATGTCTTCCCAATTTAATTCATTGCGAACAATTACGGTTTCTTCTGTAAAATCTTCTGGTCTAAAAATAATTGTTGTATCAATAGAAACGCCTATTGTTTCTGCTTCGGCTTGAGTCATTGGTGTAGAAAATTCACTACCAAAAGAATGGTGATACAAGGTGATGTCTCCTGATTTTCCTGCTTCAATCAAGATATTGATAAATGGAGCTTGTTCATTTCTAAAAATATGGTTTCGCTTTTCACGTGTATCAATCAATCTCCAAACACGTTTTTCCCAAAATACATCCTTTTCATGGATATAGTCGTATGGCAACACTTGTTTTTCTTTGTGCAGGTAACGATCATAAAAACCATCTCTAGGACTTGCTTTTTCTATATTTCCTGATTCTGTTACATTGTTATTCTGCGCAAAAGTTGTTGTCCCAACTAAAAAACAAAAGCTCCATACAAAAGCAGACATTATTTTTTTCGTCATCATTTTTTTTCAATTTTAATTATTAACTAATCAAAAGTGTTGGAGTAAAAGGCAAAGAAACTCGTTAGCACTCTTTGTAGTCATAATTACCAAGCTTCAAAAGGTTACAATTATTCAATTTATTTTTTTTAGTTTTTAAAATAAAACGCTTAGTGACAACTCTATTTCTTGATTCTGAATACGTTCTATTTCTTCAAGCCTTAACCTATTAAAGCTTTATAGGCATATATATAGTATTGTGATAATCAAAATCAATGAGCATCTTTAAATTGATTGATTTTTAATTCGGTAATTAAAAAATTAGTGTGAACATTATTGTACAACAATGGTTAAAATTATACTTATGAAAAAGGAAATTAACATAGTATGGTTAAAAAGAGACGTTCGTTTGCACGACCACTTACCACTTCACAATGCAATATTGGATGGGGTTCCTATTCTGTTGGTCTATTGTTTTGAACCTCCATTAATAGATATGCCTTTATACAGCCAACGGCATTGGCAATTTGTTGTAGAAGGACTTAGAGACTTGCACCTTCAACTCAGAACACTACACCCACACAACCTTCAAGTTATTAAAGGTGATTTTTTACGTTTTTTAATCGCTTGTCAAAAACACTTTAGAATAAAAGCGCTCTACTCTAGTCAAGAATCAGGCATACAATGGACATTTGACAGAGATAAGAGGATTAAAAAATTTTTAGAAAGTAAAAAAATACCTTGGTACGATTATGCTACAGAAGGCGTTAGGCGTGCCGTTTTTAATCGAGACAATTGGTTTAAAGATTGGTATATCTATATGGAAACAAGCATTCCAGTTACAGATTATACCCAAGCGGAATTTATAGCTCTGCCTAGTAATTTATCAACGACTTTTGATGCTACCCATTTTACCAAACAATTTCCTACTATCAATAAAAAACAAGCTTTTCAAATAGGCGGTGAACGACTTGGATTAAAAATCTTGAAAAGTTTTTTAGATAAGCGTTACGAGCACTATAGGTGGCATATTTCTAAACCACTAGAAAGCAGAACAAGTTGCAGTAGGTTATCGCCATATTTGGCTTGGGGACATATCAGCCTCCGAAAAGTTTATCAAGCAACCAAAATAAGACAAGCACAACATACCAATGGAAAATTATTGCGTGGTTTTATAGATCGATTGACTTGGAGAAGTCACTTTATTCAAAAGTTTGAAGATGAAATTACCATGGAGTCTTTACCTTTAAATCGAGGCTATACTGCTCTAACAATAGACCATAATCCATCTTACATAAAACGTTGGAAAGAAGGTCAAACAGGATATCCTTTAGTAGATGCGTGTATGCGTTGTTTGATTCGAACAGGTTATATTAATTTTAGAATGCGAGCCATGCTTGTTTCCTTTTTCACCCAACATCTTTTGCAAGATTGGAAGATTGCAGCAGAATATTTAGGCGCATTGTTTTTGGATTTTGAGCCAGGAATTCATTTCCCTCAAATTCAAATGCAAGCAAGCATTACAGGAATTAACATCGTTCGCATATACAATCCTATAAAACAATCATTGGAACACGACCCCAAAGGTTTATTCATAAAACAATGGGTGCCTGAGTTGCAATCCATTTCTCATGAGTACATTCATATGCCCTGGACATTGCCTCCCTTAGAAGCATCTAGAATCAACTTTGTACTCGGCAAGCATTATCCGCTGCCTATTGTTGATACCGCCCAAACAGGCAAACGAGCAAGAGATTTATTTTGGTCTATAAAAAAAGACCCTATTGTTAAACAGGAAACAAAAAGAATATTAAAAATTCATGCAAATCCAAGAAAAACAGCTAAAAGAACTGAGTCCTAGAGAAAAGGATAGAATTATAGAAATGGCTTGGGAAGATCGCACTACTTTTGATGCAATTGAATTTCAGTTTGGACTCTCAGAAGCTCAAGTTATTCAATTGATGCGCCAACAAATGAAGCCTTCTAGTTTTAAAATGTGGCGCAAACGAGTTTCTGGTAGAAAAACAAAACATGCCAATAAAAGAAACTTTGAAGCAGGACGCTTTAAATGTTCTCGGCAACGCTCTGTCTCCAACAATAAAATTTCTAAACGATAAATCAATAGTTAGCTGTGCTGCTACTAATAAATAATACATGAGGACTTATACTACTTTGCGGTTAATATTAGGTGATCAACTGAACGAACAACATTCATGGTTCAGACAAGTAGATAATCAGGTACTTTATGTCATGATGGAAATTGAGCCCGAAAGTGCTTACGTAACCCATCACATACAGAAAATTGTTGGCATTTTTGGAGCAATGCGTCAATTCAATACTCAGCTGAAGGCAAACGGGCATGCTGTCTGTTATTACAAAATATCTGATCAGAATAACCAACAATCGTTTGCTGATAATGTTGATACATTAATACACCAATATCAAATTCAACATTTTGAATATCAACTACCTGATGAGTATCGTCTAGATCAACTGCTTCGCACTTATTGCAATCAACTAAATATTACCTCCCTAGCAGTGGATTCCGAACATTTTTATACTCAAAGAGAAGACTTAACGCTCTTTTTCAAACAGAAGAAAGCAACCATTATGGAGTCTTTTTATAGAGCCATGCGCAAAAAGCACGACATCTTAATGGAGGATACCGAACCCGTTGGAGGAATTTGGAATTATGATAAAGAAAATCGCAAAAAAATCCCTCGAAAGCATTCTATCGAAGCACCATACCTGCTAAAGCATGATGTTGGTTCTATTTATAAAGACATCCAAACTGCTAACTTAAAATATATTGGGCATATTGTCCCCAAAGCATTTATATGGCCCTTAAATAGACAAGAAGCCCTAAATCTTTTAGACGATTTCCTACAACGAATGCTTCCTTTTTTTGGTCTTTACCAAGATGCAATGCATCAAGAACATTGGAGTTTGTACCATAGTCGATTATCTTTTTCACTTAATATTAAACTTATTTCGCCTAAAGAGGTTATAGTAGCTGTAGAAAAAGTTTATCGACATAACAAGGTGGTTGATATTGCTCAAGCAGAAGGTTTTATTCGCCAAATATTAGGATGGAGAGAATTTATGCGAGGAATCTATTGGAGAGAAATGCCCGGCTATCAACAGCTTAATAAATTAGATGCTCAAAGGGATTTGCCAGCTTTTTTTTGGACAGGCAACACAAAAATGAATTGCCTACAAAAAGCGATTCAACAATCCCTAGATTATGGATATGCTCATCATATTCAAAGGTTGATGATAACAGGTAACTTTTGCCTGATTTCTGGCATCAATCCTACGGATGTGGACAATTGGTACTTAGGTATTTATATGGATGCTTTTGAGTGGGTAGAAATTACCAACACTAGGGGAATGAGTCAATTTGCTGATGGTGGTATTGTTGGCACCAAGCCGTATTGTGCTTCTGCTAATTATATCAACAAGATGAGCAATTATTGCCAAAATTGTCATTACAATAAAAAAGAAAAAACAGGAGATAAAGCCTGTCCTTTTAACGCCTTGTACTGGAACTTTATTCATCAACACAAAAACCTACTAAAATCTAATCCTAGAATGAGTATGGTATATCATATCTGGGAAAAATTTGGCTCAAAAGAGCAGGATATTATATTACAACAAGCTTCTAAATATTTAAATAACATTGAACAACTGTAATCTAAATACTTGTCTATACCTCTTTCAAAACAACTTGCGTTTACAAGATAACCCATCTTTGTACTACGCCTACTTCCATTTTTGGAATGTAGTCCCTGTACTTGTTATTCCCGAAAAAGCAAATACTCATTTGAATGAAATTGGTCAAGAAATGGGCACATTTAGACGGCAATTTTTAATAGAAGCTGCTCTCGATTTAAAAGCATCTCTGGCAAAAGAAAAGATTGATTTAATCATTCTAAAAGAAGATAAAAATCTAGTTTCTAGACTCAAAACTATTTGCAAAACTTATGACATAGAATATACGGTTACTTCCTATCCTAGAGGAACCTATGAAGGAAACTTGTTAGGGGCTTTCTGTGAGTTCACGGCTGTTTTTACTTGTGAAGATGATAATTTGGTTGCTATGGAAGAATTACCTTTCACAGAATTGCCCAAAGTATTCACCCCTTTTCGCAAAGAAATGGAAGCCAACTTGGATATCCGTGACAAAACTCAAAAACCATTGTTAAAAAAATTCAAAGACAGTCATAAATTTTCAGATACCCTAGAACTGATTCAACACCCCAAGCACCCTAATTCTGCTTATCCTTTTATGGGTGGAGAAACGGCTGCTCATGAACGACTTAATTATTATTTGTGGGAATCTAAAGCTATCACGGATTATAAAGAGACTCGAAACGAATTGATTGGCGAAAACTATTCCTCCAAACTTTCGGCTTATTTGGCTTTAGGCAATTTATCTCCCGTACAAGTATATTATGCGATTAAAGACTTTGAGGCACAAGTAGAAAAAAATGATAGCACCTATTGGTTATTATTTGAATTGCTTTGGCGGGAATATTTCTTGTTAGTAGCTCTTCAAGGACACACCAAAATTTACTCTATCCAAGGAATTCAGGATAAGGAACCTAAGAATTATTCCAACGATATTAAGAAATTTGAGCAATGGTGTATAGGTAATACCGACCACCCGTTTATTAATGCTAACATGAAAGAATTGGTTGCTACAGGCTATATGAGTAATAGAGGACGCCAAAATGTGGCGAGCTATCTTGTTCACCATCTAAAAATTGATTGGCGTTGGGGAGCTTCATTTTTTGAGAAACACTTGATTGATTATGATATTTCACTCAATTGGTGCAATTGGATGTATGTAGCAGGTGTGGGTAATAATACTCGTAATAAAGTATTTAATCCAACCCTTCAGCAAGAACGCTATGATCCAGATGGTACGTACTGCAACTTGTGGAATCAATAATATATTTATAGGATCAAAAATCTATTTTGAATGCCCTACTACAATGGGCATTCAAAAGTAGTATCATTCATTTTTTGAGAAGCATTTGATTGATTATTATAAAGATATTTCTTTTGTAAAAATATCGACAGCGTATTAAGTTTTGTCAGCTTCTGCTATTTAATCTGAAATGCCAAGCCATTGATTTTTCTCCCAATAATATCTCCAGGGCAACGTACTTTTATATCTGCAAACGCGTATTGATCTCCTGGTTTGGCTTTTTTGATTACATCTGCAATAGTTCCCGTAAAACGTCCGCCAATCCCTTTATATTCCAGCACATCACAACTTTTACAAGCGTAATACAACGTATAGGATTGTATGGCACATCTTAGGTCCATATCAAAATTATTCAACCTTGCTACCAAACCTGGTTGAGCTTTAAATTCGCCCGACCCAATTAAGCCATTCATTTTATTTGCTAAAACAACAACAGGATCAGGGATTCGTTTTACTCTGAAATTAGCGGTTTGAGACTGACCAGTACTTTTATTAGTAACGGTTATGGTTGCTTGCCCAGGCTTCTGACAAGTTACGGTATAATGCCCGTTTCCTTGTTGGGTAATTATCGCTCCTTCTGATTTGATAGATAAATTATTATTATCCAATCCTGATGCAGCTACCGTAATAGGGTTTTCAACACCGATATAAAATACATTCATCTTGTCTGCTGCTACCGCTAATGTTCCTATTCCTGAATTAGGGTCTTGCACACTAGTTTTCCCTATAAAACTATAATCATTACTAGGCGGAAAGACGCACAATAGCCCCTCCATAAAAACACTTAAATTACTAGCAAGCAAAATCATAAAAAAAGCTGTAACCCCTATTGATTTGATTGTGTTCATAAACAAATCATTTTATCGTATTTTGAAATATAGGCTATTGGCAGGACGCCCAACCGTATCGCCTGGGCATTTTACTTTTACATCGGTAAAGGTATATTGGTCACCCGAAGCAGCTTGTTTGATAATTTTGTTCACCATCCCTTTGAATTTTCCTCCTTTCGCTTTTAGAACAATGGGATCTTTTCTTTTTGCTGTATAATACAAAGTATAAGAATCAATAAGGCATTTGGCATCAAAATCAAAGTTATCTAGCCAAGCAATTAAACCAAGTTGTGCCTTAAATTCAGCCGCAGTAATATTTCCAGTTTTATTAAAATTTGCAGTAGCAGGTACAGTACTCGTGCTAGACATCAATACAGTGCTCAATACCACCAAAGGTAAAAGCATCCTTCTTTTTGTGAATATCATAATTTTTCAGTTTAGGCAAAAGAAGGGCTATGCTGTTTTGGGCAGCACAACCTTCTCTCGATTCATTATTTAAAGGGTGGGCAGAATGAACTCCCCAATTGGAATAAGTAACAATCTTTTATTATCGAATTGTAAACGACAAACCATTCACACGGCGCCCCACAGTATCTCCAGGACATTTTGCTTTTACTTCTGTAAACATATAGGTATCACCAGGCTTTGCTTGGCGCACTACTTGAAGCACTTGTCCTGAAAATCTAGTTCCAGAACCTATTATTTCAACTGGATCTTGACGCTTTCTAGTATAGTACAATTTGTAACTTTGAATAGTACACTTAGCATTAAAATCAAAGTTTTCTAAATTAGGTATCAATCCTAATTGAGCTTTAAACGTTCCAGATTTAATGGGACCATCTACCTTGCCAGCACATTTAACCACAGGATCAGGAATTCGTTTTACTCTAAACTCAAAATCTGTTTTTGCCAAACCACCTCCAGAAAGTGTGATTTTAGCCATTCCAGTTCTTTTAGCCGTCACTATACGTTTTGCACCTGAGCCCTTCATTGTAACCCCAGTACTGGTTACTTTTAGCTGAGAAGATGGCACCCCTGCTGCCGTAACAGTAATTGGATTTTCCACTCCTACATAAAACACATTCATTTGATCTGCCGAAACCGTTGCCGAACGCATCCCAACCTCATACTCAAATGTACTCGTTCCTGTTTTCACTTCACCTGTCAAAGGATTTCTAACTTTACAACCCAAAGTAAGTTTTTTACTACCTGCAGAAGTGGTGTTTTGAGTTAGAATAGCCTTTCCATCTGCTCCAATTTTCAACGGAGAACCATTAACGGTAAGTTGTATATTGGCAGGATCCAATTGAGAACTATAAGATCCCAATGAAATTTCTGCTTTAAAAGGTTCTCCTTTTATGACATAAGATTTTTCGGCATTGATAACAGGAAAAAACTGATCAATTACGATCGTTTTGCCTCCTGCAATCGCTGTCAAATCATTAACCATGGTAGCTTCTGCACTTCGGGCATTAGATTGAATTTGGCTCAACAAAGGCAACACAGCAGCCAAAGGCATTTGTCTAAATTTAAAATCTGCCCAACTTTTCTTATCACTATGTGTCCACTCATCGTCAATATTAAGCGTTATGTTTTTTTCTAAGCCTTTAATTTTCAGCTCTATTTCTTCTTCTTTGAGATCAAATGCTTTTCCATGCTCTCGCAATAAATTGGTATATAACTCCAACAAATGCTGTTTGGATGTTATAATCTTTTGCTCCAACTCATTGCCTTTCCCACCGTCTACTAAAATTCGAGTGGTGATGTCTTTATTTTTTTTGCCTTTAGGAACCATTTCCCCATGGCTCTCTATAAAGTCTCCATCATCTTTTTGACCATTTATATTTCCACCTTCATCAATCAATTGATCTCTGATTTCTTCAATATAGGTAATCAAAGCTTTGGTAGTGTTTCGAATGTCTTTTACAGCAGGTACAATTGGTTTAAAGTTCTGCTTTGATTCATCTGCTAACAATTCCTCTAAACCCTTTGCGGTCGCATCCAATTGCTTATTAACAATATTCATAGAGTCCTGATTTCCTTTATCTAAGGCAAAAAAAGCATTAATAATCTCCGCAGAAACATTTAAAGCTAACATAGCCGTTAACACTAAGTACATCAAATTAATCATTAACTGTCTCGGTTCTTTAGGTATTGACATAGTTTTATTTTTTCTAATTAATAAATAAACCCATGACAGCTAAATTTTTCTTTATACAACCCACCTTTTGTAGGCATATCTATTGCTTTTTTGTTAATCCATCATTTTAATGAAACAGATACATGATGTTATACTTGACACTAAACATAAATAGTAATTATCAAGTCAATAGGATCTATTTTAACCAATCACTAAATGCAATAATTAGCAGGATAACGGTAGGGGGTTATACTACAAAATTATTGTTAAAGAGCAATGATGAATAACTTGTATATCCTTATAATTCTACTTTCACGAAAGGTTACAGTTTGGAACAGCATAATTGTATTTTTATAAAAAAAATTGCCAACCCGCTACGCAGATTGGCAATTTTCATCAATATCAACTCTTAAAGAGTACTTTATCCGATTTTAATAAGACCAAAGATCATGCTCAAAATGGAAGATTTGTTCTTTAAGTTTATCAGATTCTAATAACATATCCATCGGATTTGTTTTGTAATCCTTGATTCTTCTATCATACACGTTAGATTCTTTGATAATATAAGAAGCAAACATTCTCGCTTCAAAAATATTTTCCCAACTCATACGTGCAGCATCATTATGAGGATTAAATGCCTCATGACGCGCTAGGATACTACGCAACTCAGGATAATAAGCCCAGAACATTGGTCCTGAATTTAAGAAGTTACCATTATTATCAACACGATCAATAATTGGCGCTAAACCTAAAATACGTACATCCAATGTAGAGGTTTCTTCATCAAAGAAGTACACCTCTTTGATACGATATTTTTTGATATCCTCTGGGTTCAAATCATTTACTACTACCTGTACAATTTCTTCGAATGTTTCAGGGTCAAAGGTAATGATTGTATCTACTGAGCTACCCAAGTTTTGCATTTCTTCTTGTGTCATAGCTTGAGAGAACTCATCATCAAAAGTATGATAAAGCGTAATATCTCCTGTTTTGGCATGTTGTAGAAGGATGTTAATAAATGGCTCCTTCTCATTTTTGAAAGGATGATTCATTTTCTCACGAATATCTATCAGACGCCAAATTCTTCTTTCCCAGAATACATCTTTTTCGTGGATGAAATCATAAGGGATAACTTGTTTCTCTGTATATAAATATCTGTCGTAGAAATTATCTCTTGGTTTAACTTGATCTGTGTTACCAGATTCTGTTACATTAGGATTGTTTTCAGGTTGAGCCCAAACAAATGCAGGCGTTATCACTGTTAGAACCAGTCCTAAAACGAAGAATCGTAAAAATTTATGATTCACATTCATTAGTTTAATCGTTTTGAGTATTACCGAATAATAAAATTACAAAAAGTTGGTTGCTTACGTTATTAATAACGCAAAACAACCAACTTGTATTTTATCAATCTCAAAAAAATTTGAAATTATCTAATCTTGAAAGTCAAACCGTTTACACGACGACCAGCACTATCACCTGGACATCTAGCTTTTACGTCTGTAAATGCATATTGATCACCTGGTTTTGCTTGTCTAACAGCAGAAGCAATTTGACCAGAGAAACGACCTCCTTTTCCTTTTAGTTCTACTGCATCTTGACGTTTACGTGTATAGTACATAGTATATGATTGCACTTGACATCTCGCATCAAAGTCAAAGTTTTCTAACCATGCAGCCAAACCTGGTTGAGCTTTGAACTCACCAGATCCCATTAAACCATCCACTTTCTTACCTAATTTTACGATAGGATCTGGAATACGTTTAACACGGAACTTAAATGGAAACTTCTTACCGTTTTTAGTATCAGTTACAGTAATTGTTGCTTCACCTGGTTTTTTAGCTGTTACGATATAGCTAGTTTTTCCTTTAGATTTCAAAGTACCACCAGTCATAGAAACTTTCATAGCTGAAGTTGTGATACCAGCAGCAGCAACTGTTACTGGGTTGTCAACACCAACATAGAATACATTCATCTTGTCAGCAGCAACGTTCACAGAAGGTTGACCTACTTCGTAAGAGAATTCTTTTTTGAATGTTTCTACCTCACCTGTTTGTGGATTTTTTACAGAGATAGTAGCTGTATATTTCTTCTCACCTACACTAGATCCAGAAGCTGTATACTTTGCTTTACCATCTACTACATTTAATCTGCTACCACCAACAGAAACAGAGAAATCAGCTTGAGAAGAGTACGCTCCCAATGCAATTTCTGATTCGTACTTTTCACCTAATAAGATGTAAGGCTTAGAAGACTGAGAAAATACGTCAAACTTATCATAAGTCAACTCCATTTTACCCATTTGACTAGCCAAGAAGTTAATCACAGCAGCCTCAGAAGTTCTTGCATCGTTTTGGAATTTACGCAACATTGGATAAATCGCAGCTACTGGCATGTGCCCAAAAGTAAATTCTTCCCATGATTTACCTTCGTGTTGTTCTGGATTATATTTTTCGTCTGCAACTAAAGTCATTTCAGACTCCAAACGCTTCAATGTTTCGTCTTTTTTGTTTTTATCAGCAAAGATAGTTCCTTTGATACCACCATTGTCCCAAAGACCACCTACGAAATCAAGATAAGCTTGTTTTAGCTTTTTAATTTCAGCAGCAAGAATTTGACCTTGAGGTTCTTTTTTCTCACTACCATAGTCTCCAGATACAAAGATACGTTGAGGAGTATCTTTATCTTTTTTACCAATAGGTTTTCCTGCCAATTCAGGATGACCTTGTGACTCAGCCTCTTCAGCAGTATAAGCTCCACCAGACTCTTCTACCATACGCTCTCTCAAACCAGTAACGAAAGTATTGAATCCAACAGTAATATTTTTAGCCTCTTTTGCTTTTTCTACTAAAGGTTGGTATTGTGTTTTAGTTTTTGCAGTTTCCGCCATACTCTCAATAACACTGGTTACGGAGGCCTCTACAATTTGATTATTTTTCTTTATACCCTTATCGAGCATAAAAAACGCATTTATGATTTCAGCTGATACATTCAACGCTAACATAGCTGTCAAAACCAGATACATCAGGTTAATCATCAGCTGTCTTGGTTCCTTAGGAATTGACATGCTTCTTTTTTTTTTGTCTAATTAATGTTTTTTCTTCTGTTTTCTCCAATCAGATTAAATGGTTTCCATACTGAAATCAACTATGGTTATAACGCATCAATCTATTAAAGTTACAGTTTTTTGCCTCTTAAAAAAGAAAGATATTATCCTTTCATAGCAGTTAGCATACCACCGTATACTTTGTTCATGCTAGATAAGTTACCATTTAATTTCTTAAGCTCTTCTCTGTAAACATTTACGTCTTCAGCAGAATCCGCAACATTTTGAATAGCGTTAGAAAGAACAGATACAAATTTACCAGTCTCTTTAGTTAATTTTCCTACATCGTCAAAATCAAGACCAGCAAAGATATCCAAGCTCTTCATAGTTTTAGACATAGTTTGTAGCTCTGCTACCATTTGGCTTTGTTGAGACTCCAATGGAGTAACAGCAGTTTTCATTCCGTTCATTGCCTCAATTAAAGCTTCTGGATTTGCAGATCCACCACCACCGTTACCAGCTTGGTCGCTAATATCTACACCTGCTTTATCCAACCCTGGGTACAATTGCTCCCAGTAGTAATCTTTGTGTGGAGGAAGTACTCCTAGCATTAAGAATAGGCATGCCTCTGTAATTAGCCCAACAGTTAACATCTCAGATGCAAAAGGCCAACTTTGAATCTTAAAAAGAGCACCGACAAGTACAACAGCTGCACCCACACCGATGATAAGATTCTTTACATAAGCAAACGTTGAAGAATGTATGAAACTCATGATTTAAAAAAGTTTAAAAAGGTTATATAAAATATAAAATAAAGGGTCTCTAGAAAGAATTCGGATGGTGTTTTTGTTGATAAAGCAAAACATCACTTTCCAAAAACTTTCGTAAGTATAACACTATTTTATATAAAGGTTACACTTTTTGAAAAAAAAAAAGTTTTTTTTTTCAAAAAAAATGCGTCTTAAACAGTTTACACCTTCGATTCATAAACAGATAAAGCAATTTATCCAAACTAAATTTTGTCTTTTTTTTCATCCTCAAAGTTTCCTTTCTATTTGCCTGTTTTTTGTTTTATCAAATGCTATTTTTAGCACCTCCTACAACAATAAGCTAATCAACAAAATACACATAAACATTTTGATTTTTAAAATTATTTTTTTTGAAGTAGAACACTTACTTTTATTTTTTTTGAAACGATAAGAATGTACATCAAACGATTGCAATTAAAATCTTATTTGGTCTTTGCTAAAAGACATGTTTCTAACCTTTTATTTTGATAAAAAAAGGAAATTCTATTTTTTCGACTATTTTGTCAAATTTTTGACATAAAATGCTATTTCTAAATTTTGGCATTTCTCCTATTTTGGATTCAGACGAGGAAATTTATTTATAAAAGGCAAGATTTTGTGTCTAAAGAATCGAAACAACTAGCAACAATAATTCCTACTCTAGATTACTAAATAAACATACAAGAGCAATATAAATTTGACCTGTAAGTAACCTTCATAGAATAGAAAAAGTCGTATTACTCATTCGTGAGCAATACGACTTTTTTATTAGAATCAAACGGACTAGTTTAGTTAAAATCATTCATTGAACGTCCCAAGAATGTCAATACATTACGGAAACCGATGTATGATTTTGTTGTATCTTGGAATTCCCAGTGACGAGTTCCTGTTTGAATGTAGTACATAATATCTTTCCAAGAACCACCGCGAATTACTTTACGTTTCCAAGCTGTAGGATCTTCTTCTTGAGCATCAAAACGAATATCTGGTTGCAAATCGTGCAAGAAAGCATAAGCATTCTCATAATAAGCAGAAGAAGTCCACTCTGCTACGTTTCCAGACATATTGTATAATCCATAATCGTTTGCAAAGTAAGCATCTGCACGTACTGTGTACAATCCACCATCTGCAGGATAATCTCCACGACCTGGTTTGAAGTTAGCTAACAAACATCCTTTGGCATTACGCACATAGTAACCTCCCCATGGGTAAGGTGCCATATCATGCCCACCTCTTGCAGCGTATTCCCACTCATGCTCTGTTGGCAAACGGAAATCTTCTGTATTTACTTCTTCAAAGTTGTTCCAAAGGTTTGTTCTCCAGTAAGAGAAAGCATTTGCTTGTTTCCATGCAATACCTACAACAGGATAATCATCAAAAGCAGGATGCCAGAAGTAGTTACGCGTCATTGGCTCATTATAAGAGTAAGAGAAATCGCGAATCCATACTAAGGTATCTGGATAAATTCTTGTTGCATCTTTTTTGATATAATCTGAACGATTGTGTTTTTCTTTAGAATGTCTGTTATAGTCATCAGACCAAGAGAAATCTTGTGCCGCTCCTTTCCAATCGTACCATTGGTAATCAAATACCAATTGACGAATATCTAAGTTACGAGAGCTACCAAATTGTTCATCTCCTTGATAGAACATTCCGTCTAGTTCTCCACCAGCAGAATAATCTAACTCTTGTTCCCAATCTACTCCTTGGATTCCTCCAGGATAATCTCTAGTATGACCCAATTGAATGTGAGCAATAGAATCGCGTACCCATTCTACAAATTGACGATACTCATTGTTTGTAATTTCGGTATCATCCATAAAAAATCCTTGAATAGAGATTTGTTTTGGACGTTGTACTAAAGAAGAATTTACATCTTGATCACTTGGTCCTATATGTAAAGTTCCAGAAGGAACATACTGCATACCATAAGGTTGGATAGGCTTCCATGTTGGTCGTTCTAATATCCCCGTCAATTGACCAGATTCTACTTTTGCACATGAAGCAAAAAGTAAAGTGATGAATAAAATAGCTAAAATTTGTTTTTTCATGTTCGCACCCGAGTTTAAAACCGTTTTTCTTAAAAAAGCACTAACTATATTTTATTGGAAAGGCGACCGCAAATATAGCTGTAAAAAAGTTAGTTATCAAATAAAAGGCTTGTTTCTTATCAGACAAGGCAACATCTGATGATAATATTAGAAACGTGTTTTGATTACTAACGGTAATAATGGTCTTCTTATTATCTACTTTCGTAAACTTTCAAAGTTTTTTTTGTGAAATTATAAAAATCTAGGGTTATAGATAATTTTTGAAGGTATTTCTTTCCCAATTTTTTTATTAAGATTGTAATTTAACACTACTTCATGAGATCCACTGTTGTAAGATTGAAGACTTCCTACAGACAAATCATAGGAGTAGGCTAACATTATATTTTTGGTAATTTGCATTCCTACAAGAAAGACAACAGCATCTGTCGAAGTATTATCATACCCTCTAAACGCTACTCCTCCAAAAATATTGTTGTTCCATTTTAAAATAACGGCAATTTCTGGTTGAAATTTTATAAAATCTGTTTTTAAGAGAAAAGAAGGGTGCAAATAGAACTTGTCTGTCAACTTGATATTTCCAGCAGCACTAAAGAAATAGCCTCTATTGTAAGTTACAGAAGCATCTGTTGCCAAATCTAATGTAGGCTGGGTCAGATTAATAGCAGCTACTCCTATTTCAAAAAAACGATGTTTGTAATAAGCCGCTGCATCCATACTAAAAGACATTCCTGTTTCATTCGCTATTGGCACATTAGGGTCGTTGTGGTCAATTCCTAGTTCGTAGTTTCCTTCGGGTGTAAGCAACTTAGAACCGTCCAAACTTTTTTGCAAAAATCGCCCTGCCACTCCCAACGACAGCTTTCCACTTTTGCCTAAGTCTACAATATAACTGTAAGAGCCTCTAATGGATAAGTTTTGATAAGCTCCTATGGCATCGTATTCAAATCCCAATCCAACTCCACTACTGATATATTCAATTGGCAAATGTGCATTAAAATTGATATTAAGAGGACTACCAGGAAATCCGACCCACTGTTTTCTAAATACGCCTGTTATACTAAGCGATTCATCTAAGCCATTATAGGCATTATTATAAGCATACTTATTTAGCATGTACATAGAATATTGAGTCGGTTGCTGCGCCCAACTTTTTGTTGTGATAAACAATAAACAACCAAACAGTATATAGTTAAGTCTTTTCATAAGTAAAATTATAATAAGTGTTTGCTGATCTATTTTAACAAACCACCAACAAACCAGTGATAATTAACAGTTTTTTTTAGTTTGGTTACACTAATTCCCTAAAACTATACTAGCAGACTCAATTTCCCAAGACTAATTTTAAGCAAGGTACCTTTTATAAAGAAGCTCTCTTTATCCCAAATAATAGCCTAGTATTGCTGCTAAGATAAATAGTAGAACGACCTGCCACCAGACTACAGGTCGATTGGGTTTTCGCAAAAATCGTCTCGTCTCAATTGTCTCCTCTTCTTCCAAAACTAAAGGCACATGAGTTGGTGGTTCCCAGTTTTTTATGACCGCAATAATTTCTCCACAATTGCCCCAGCGCATTTCTTTTTCTCTTTTAAGGCACTTTTCGACAATTTTTTGATAAGGTTGCGGGATTTCATCCAACAAACCTAATTCCCAATCCTCCTCTCCCACAATTCTATCTTGTATTTTAGCATTGGTTAAACTGGCACTTTTCTCACCAAAAGGCAAACGTCCTGTCCACAATTTATACAACAATACACCATATGCCCAGATATCGGTTTGCTCACTAACTTCTGCCGTCTGCTCAAACTGCTCAGGTGCTAGGTATTCGTAGTCTGAAAAAAACGCTAATGGAACTTTATTTTTGTTGCCATAATTGATAAACACAGGAACATAATTACCAAACTCTTTTTGCAATAGAATGTGCCTAGCAGATAAATTTTGCCACACAATTCCTTGGGCATGCAGATAATAAAGTCCATCTAAAACTTGATCTGCAATCAACTTCTTGTCTGCGTTTTCTAAGTACAGTTGTTGGTTTAAATCTCCTAAATTTAACAATGGCATCAAGGCAATTGTTGTTATAATCCCCTCTGCAAAACGATAATTTTCCGAATAAGGCATTAAGTTGGGATGTTCCAACTCCTTAGCTGCGTGATATCGCTCCTCAAAAATCCCTTGATCAAAGTTAGGATGTACTTCACTAATTTTGGCTGCCCAAACCTTATTTGTTTCTTTATCTATAGTCTTATAAACGCTCCCAAAGTTTTTTTGGTCCAGTGAGGCGGTTTGATCTACCTCGTATTTTTCAAAAAAATCCTTTAAAGTTTTCATTGGTATTTCTTCCTTCGTCACGATATTAACGATATGCTATACAATTTTGGGACAATCATGGTTCAATTCTTATTGTTTGTTCTCAACCTTTCAACAAAGCTCTTCTATTTTATTAGATTTGTCAAGTCCCCTTTTGTTTTTGTATAGAAGTTATAAAAAACGGTACTATTCATGCCATTTACTCCAATCACCTGTAATTGCTAAGGTCAAGCCAGGCACTTGAATATTTACAAATAGCGTTTTTCCCGATGGAGAAAAACAAACACCTGCAAATTCGGATTGATAACCTATGTTTTCAGCAATTTGATAAAATTTTCCTTTGGGAGTAATTCCAAAAATTCTCGGCTTAATCCCATCCTCACAAAACACCACATCGCCCCAAGGGGCAACTGTTAAGTTATCACAATACCTAAGAACAGAAGTATCGTTGGGTTCTGCGTACAACTCTAATCTACATTCATTCCCTTTTCGTTCCTCCTTATACGTGCCCTCGTATTGGCTTGGTATATACTTAAAAATTTGCCCTGTTTTTAGTTGACCACCATTGGTACAGGCAAAGTACAGTTCTTTTTCACCAAACCAAATCCCCTCTCCTCGTGCAAAAATAGCACTGCCTGTGGCATGTCCACGAATCCTCAGATCATCTTTGTCTGTATCTACATCTTCCATATCAATCCACTTAACAGCATACTTTATTCCTGGTTTTAGCCGAGCTTCGTCCCAATTGCGCGTATCCATTCCTGATTTCCAAACAAATGCCAATGCTTGCAACTTACCACGCTTGTGCAATTCTCCTTTTACATTTGGAATAAAACGATAAAACAGACCTTCGTGTCTATCTTCTGTTAAATAAACAATACCTGTACGAGGATCGACCGCAACAGCCTCGTGATTAAAACGCCCCATAGCTTTGAGAGGCACAGGGTATTTTAATCCTATTTTTTCGGTTGCAGGCACTTCAAATACGTAGCCATGCCTTTTTTCATGTACGTCATCTTTAATATAAACGTATTCCTCACAAGTCAGCCACGATCCCCAAGGTGTCACCCCTCCAGCACAATTTCGCCCAGTTCCTGCCAAACTCATAAACACTTTTTCTACTTGTTGTGTTTTTTCATTATAAATACTAGTAGTAGTCCCTCCCAAATGAGGATACTTATTATATCCCATGTCATAAATTCGTTTTGAATTTGCTCGGTGCAAATATTGATTGCTATATCCAAAGGGGGAATCGGTCAAATAGCCTGGTGAGTTTTCATGATTTCGAATTAAAATGACTCGACCATTTTTTCCTTCAAAAGTCCCCATTCCATCCCCTCTTCCTGGCAACAATAAGCCATCGTGCATGGTTGAGCCTTTCTCTGCAATAATCTTAAAAGAAAACCCTTTGGGTAATTTCAATATTCCTTGATCTTCTAAAGGTCCATACCCATTTACCAACAAATCGTGTTTGAGTTCATGTGCAAAAGTTTGCAATCCAGAAAATCCTAAACTGACAGCCCCCATCATTTTTAAAAAACTTCTACGCGTTGATTTCATATTGTTTATTTTAAGAAGTAGTTAGCGATGCTGCTACTTCGTGGTCGTTGATTTTTTAAGCTATACCAAAGATGGCATCTCCAACCATGGCAATAGCATTTCGTTCTTTAGGCTTATTCCTCAAAACCATGTTTCTTTTTTTTATAACAAATGACTGCAAGGAATACTAATATTGTTAAAGATAATAATTGAAACGTCCATCGCCAATTACCAACTCGTTTTTCTGCTGCTTGGATAGGAACAACATTCGCCCATGCAATAAATGCATCTGCAATGGGTTCCATTCCTAGTACATATCTTTTCTCTTCATTAGAAGTATAAGCAACACCAAAACTCTCTATACAATTTCTCAAACCTATTGCTGTTTCTGTTTGGTTGTATAGTGCCATTGTTCGTTGCCCTACTAATGATGCCGCTCCCCCTATCTCTAAAATAATTGGTCCTGAATCAACATCTTCCATCCCTTTCTTTCCTTTAGGATATTCTCGAATCCCAGGCAAACCAAAACGATAATCTAAAAATTGCTTTTGGTATTTTTCAAATTGTTTGCGAGCAAAAGTAGTATCTAAATCCAATAAGAAATTAAGCATTAAACTTTGTGATGACCCCTTAGCTCCTTCGATCACTTCTCCTGTTTCAAAATCAACTTCATGAGGAATTAGTCCCGTTGTTGTATCCAAATGCTGTTCTACTTGTCGCAACCATTCTTCAACAAAGTTTTGATAAATGGGAGTATCTAGTTGATTGTATAACCTCAACGATGCTATTGCAACAACATTATCAGCAGGCCAAGCCAAACCTTTGTAGGACTCCAAATAAGTTTTGCCGCTTGTTTTATACGCCGTATAAATCTGCTTTGATTGTTCTTTGAATTGTTCATACTGTTCAGAAGGAGGATCTAGAGGGGCATGAAGTAACAACTTCTGACCCAACAAGTAGTTTTTCCAGCCCAAGTAAAAAATACCACGTTTAGGAGTTAATGCATACGGAAAGTTCATTCGTGCATATTGACTATCCAGCTCGTCCAATACCCAATTTATTTTTTTGAGCCCCAAAACTCTTGTTGGGTGTGTAGAAGGGAGTTCTGCTATAAAATCTGCCCACGTTAAGCCATATAACACATTGAGAAAAATAAATCCTTCAGGATATTTTTCCTGCGCTAACTTACCTCCTCCCTTTTCTAACATAGTTCCAAGGTAATTGAGTTGATAATGCACATCTTTATTAATCCCCTCTGTATAAGTTGGCTGATAAAACAACCGAACATTAAGGTAAATTAACAATAGGCATACTAAAAAGATTAGTAGGTAAAGTATAAAACTAACGACAAGCTTTAACATACCTTTAAAAAAGTGCATCAATGACTGAATTTTACGGAGATGTTTCATTCTTGCAAATTAAGTCTCGATTGAGCTTCTGAGTGACGTTTGCTCTGTTCATAAGCTTGGATTCTATCTCTTGCATTTTCTCTAATATTCTGAAAAAAGAAACTATAATCGTACAAGTGATAATTTCCTTTTCCCATTGGCATTTGCAACGTAGACTGATTGGCTGGAGGCGTAATTTTCAAAGCATCATTTTCTATTTTTGCATCACAATAATCTAAAATAATTTCATCTATTTTTGTCTTTTTGTTGGGTTGTAGCGCCCCTAAATTTTCTGTTTTGGGAACGTATGTCGTATCTAGATTCCAAGACAAAGGATTGACACACACAATCGGTTCTCCTTCTCCAATTTTTTCAACCAAACTCAATTTGGGATTCCCACTTTCCGTGTTCCACGAAACAAGGCAGCCCGTTTGGGTTGCCGTAGAACAAACGCCAATAGGTAAACTTTCCTTTACATAATGTTCTTTGATGGGCCAACCTAGTACATAGGCAACGATCAATTTGGATTTTATCAAAGAATCTTGCAATACTTCTGCTAACAAGCGTTGACTGTGGTAAGAACCTTGACTATGAGCAGCTAAAATAAAAGGTCTACCTTCGTTCAGGTGTTCTATATAATAGTAAAACGCTTTTCGAACATCTTGATAAGCTACTTCCAAAGCTTTTTTGCCATTCTCTTTTTTATCAACAAAAGAATAAAAAATAGCTTGTCGGTACTTCGGTATAAACATTCTACAATCTTTATAAAATGTGGCAGCTTGATAATTTAACGGCAATACCCTCGTCCTCCAATTAACATGCTCATCGTCCAACGCTTGATTCCATCCTTTGCCTGTAATATATGTGGTAGGGTGCACATAAAATACATCTGTTGTTTTATCTTCTCCTCTTAGATGGGGTTTGTGCCAATTGTTATAATCCGAATAATCGGGCGCTGGCGGAACCTTCTCCGTCTGAAACTTAACTGGTGGTTTGATAAACACCATCAACGACAAACGACTGCAAGAAGTTAACAAGGTGCAGTTGATTATTAGTATAGATAATTTTAAGAGACTAGTTTTCATCGTTGGTATATTTTGATTAGAAGAAGGTAAGATATTTATTATTATTTTTTTTTATTTTAACAATTTTTAATTCTATCTAGTTTATCACAAGAGTTTTAACTGTTTCATCAATCTAATCAACCAACTTCCTGCACTAAGGATCATCCCCCATAGATTTTATGTAAAAAAAAATACTATAGCGCACCATATAACCCTATTTGCGATAATCATTGCTATATCTAAAATAAATTTAGTTGAGAAAAGTCAATTATTTTTTGTACCTTTCCGAGTGTATATTTTTTTAAGAATTCACTTTGTTTTGTTGTCAACAAATTAACTTCCTTCCAATATGAGTTTCCATTCTGCATTTGATGCTTTTGTTCGTTCTTGCAAACAATACCAAAAACAGGTTGATGAAAAAGGACTTCATTTTAATGAGCCTTATCAATCCATCTATTTGGATATTAATAAAGTATTAAAGATTCATACCGAACAGAAACTTGAATTAGAAGCCATGGCAGCAGGGGAACAAAGCGCTCCTGGTTTTCCTACCTTGACACCTGCTAGAAGGGAGTATTATGAGCTAGAAGCAGAGGTTCCTTCTTTTTTGGCTAATGGAGGTACAGCATATTACTACCTGCAACGTTACAAAATCGCCTGTACCTACTTGGTCAAAACGTTTAGTTATTCGACTTATAAAGGTGACTGGGAAAAAATGCGTCATTTGGGAAGCTGGTTAGCAGCTATTTATAACCAACAACAACAAAGCAACTCTAAAGATTCTTTAGAAAATAGCTTGGAAATCATTAAAGATTTAGGTGACTTTGATAATTTGGATATCAAAGAATTGCAACGCTTGGAGGAAGAGGTTCGCAATATTCAAGCTTTATTGGTAGAAAACTCTAACCTACAAGAAGAGTTGACAGCTGAGGATGCCAAGTTGTTGCAAGAAGCTGCGGATTATATCAAAACCAAAGAAGATGTATTAAAAGGACTGCCTGAAATAGATGATAGTTTTAAATACGACGAACCGCCTGTGATCGAAGTGGTTGCTTATCGTTGTAAACAACTAACTGTTTTGCTTGACCATTTTCATGAAAACCACCCTAAAGAAACGCTTGTCACCGAACTAACAGCCTTCAAACAAGAATTGCGAGATAGCTTTGATTTGCACGTTGGCATTTGTGCTGATATTTACAATTCGCTTATCGATGCCTTGGGATCATTACAATCGTTAGACATTAAAAAGCTTTGTACAATACTCCACAAGGGATTAGAACAATTTCTGAACGAAGAATTTTTGTACGAACGTTATGGTTCTACAATCTCCGTGAATCACATTATCGCTACCCAAGGTATCCCCGATACGATTCACTTGGAAGTCTTATTACTAATCGCTATAGGGGCTATTTAAATAAGAAGTCGTTCAACAATGGGTTCTAATCAAACAAACGCCAAGAAATGCCAAAACGCACCACAAAATTTGTCACAGGATGACGATAGGCAGTTGCATAATTTCGTTCGTAAACAAAATACAGCAAATTTTCAGCCCGTGCAAAAAATCGGAATTGCCAAATTCGGAAACTAGCATAAAAATCTAAACGAGGATCAATGCTTGTTGTAAAACTGTTTTGATTGTAAAAAGCCCCTGTTAGAGGAGCGTATCCATCTGCCTTATAAGGCGTATGATAATAAAACAAAACTCCAACTTTTGCCAACATCGCACGTTTAAATATATAACTTTGGAAATACAAATTATGCTTTAGCAACAGCTCTGGCAATCGAACATACTCTTCCCCTGCCAAAACAGGCTGCCAAATGACTTGATTGTCTAAGTTCAACTTCCAAATTCTAAAATTCCCCTGTGCTTTTACTTGTAAAATATTGACAGATTCTGTCGCTTGATGTACCTGACTAGAGTCATAATAAATCCAATTGCTCAAGGTGTGATTGAGTACCTCGCCTTTAAAATCTAATCCCCAGTTTTTCCGATCTAACTTGTAAGTATAAGTTCCTCCAAAATTAATTTCTTGAACCTGTTTGAATGATAAATTATTATCCCAAATTTGATCCCAAGATACATACAGTTGTCGATCTATCAAACTAGGCTGGTAGCGCTGAAACAAGGCACTCCCTTCTAAATAGCCCAATACCCCCAAGTCATATCCAACACGACCTTTAGCAAAAAAGTCCAACTGTCTTTCTGCCCAAGTCAAACGCCCTTCTAACCTATATTTAAATTTAAACTGAGGATTGTTTTGGGCAATCAGCCCGGCTGTTATATTGTGAATATCAAACGTGATTGGCTCTTGATATACAGCATTCCAACTATGGCGGACATAGGCTTTTACCCAAAGTGGTGCTGAAGTAAGACTACCTCCCAATGCTTGCCTAAAACTCAATTCGTTTTCTAATAATTGATGCCTTATAAACTGCCTTATGCCTCTAGGATTGACATAAGCGATTCCATAAATTGCGCCATTGGTTGGAGGCAATTTATCAAAAAATTTATATCGGTTAAATTGGTAGGTTATTCGATGACTCCACTCATTTGTAGCAGCTGTCTTAGCTTTTATAGAGTCTGTTTTATTGTTGTACAAAAAATGCGTATAACTAACTTCGGTAAGGTTATATTGTGTTTGAGCGGTTGTACTGTTAACATTCACATTTGCCAAAAAATCTGTTCCTAAACCAATAACAGTATCTTGCAATACACCTCCATTATTTTCATGTTTAATGGCATTGGTAAAAAAGTTGAGATAACCATGGTACTTAAAGTCATTGGAAAGAAAACGAAGGGTTGCCCCTACATTTTGATTTCGTAGTCGTTGATGGCTAAAAAAACCTGTTTGGTTCGCCAAACTATATTGTAATGCTAGATAAAAATTTTCGCTAAATTTATGGGCAAAATCTGCTTTTACAAAGTTGTTCTTTTGATTTATTTGCGAATAATACAAATCTGTATAAGGGCGGTTATCTTTTATTTGATAATACTTTATATCGTTGCGTCCTAATTGATATAACTTAAATTGGTCTAAGCCCACTCTAAATCCTCCTTTTAGTTCAGGCTGATAGACTAGATCAAAACTTGGTGTTGCCAACAACCCTGTTAAACTTACGTACCATTTTCTTTCGTTCCAAGTTGCATTTACCTCTTCAAATTCATATAAACTTGAATCTACTAGTAGTCTTTCCGTAGGATTGGATAAGTAAGTGTAATAAACCTTTGTGGTATCTCCTATGATTTTTATTTTCTTACTCTTTCTAGAAGCAACTCTCTGCTGTGCTTGCAAATCAGACATTTCAGCAAATAGACCAATGAAGCAAATCAACCCGAGTATTAATCTACCTTTGGTTATATAATCGTTATAATTGACCAATGTAATTTAAATTTATAGTTAGGACTCAAATTCCAAAATTACACAGTTTTCAAGAAAGTTCAGCTTTTTTCGGAAATAGCTAACATTACTTTATTAGATTTTAACATTACATTCCTAATAATTAATAGTTGGTTATATTGCTTAGTAGTTCGTTGATTAGTTCGCTACGCTCATGAGGGCGCAAGCTTAGTTTTTTACTTTTTTACCAAAAAGATAAAAAAGCACATTTATATTAGTTTGATAATCAAATTTTTAACGCAAAACACAATAAAACTATAACTTATTGATTATCAAACCAATAAAGTTTTTCAACGAACTATTGGTTGCTAGTCTATGTTTTTTACAAACTAGTGTATAACTTTAGTAAAAAAAAGCGAAGCCTTTCTGGAAGACTTCGCTATCAAGTTTTATTTATAATTGGTTCGTTTGCTTTGTTTAATGCTATTCTCTGTTAGAATCTAAAACGCATAGCGTGCTGTAATAGCAGCCTCGTCGTACCAGACGCCCAAGTACTCAAAAAAGTGGAAACTAGGCTTTATATCTGCTTGCAAGGTTAATGGGATTTTCTCAAAAGTATACTCAACACCTGCAACAAAATCAAGCCCTGTTAAAACATAGGGTCGAGTATCATCATCAAAATAAGGATGATCTACATATCCTCCCCATACACCGACATGTCCACCACCACCAATAAACCAATTAAACCCTCTTACCCTTCCTATGGGAAAATGCCATTCGAATAAAGCGGTAAGGTTAACGCCTGGTGTAGTATTCCAATGTCCATAAGCATATCCTCTTGGGACAGGACCTCTTCTATAAGGCCCAAAATAGCGGCTGGTTACTAAGCCTTCAAATGCGACACGCTCTGCAAAAAAATGCTTTAAAGAAAATCCATAGCTAGGTCCTAATCGACCACCTATTGACGTATTGTAATTTTTTTGGGCATGCGCCTGTTCTGTACTCACTAACAATAAAATGGTAGCAAGCAATGTACTAATTGCATATTTCATAAACTAAAAATTTGTTTTGTTCTATGAACGATTATTATCTATAAATTCGTGTGTTTGGATGTATAATTTTATCATTAAAAATTATACTGATAACAATCATCACTGAGTATCTGATTAGACCTGTAAATAAAACACTTTTTTAGTCTTTTTGTTTAAAATCAAAAGTTTTTTTTAATGACAGCAGTTATCTATCCGCTCTAAAACGACCTTCTTTTTTGAGTCTCTCTACCTCCTTATTGGCAATTGAAACATAGGAAGCATCTATCTTATCAGCCTGTTCTTTTGACATCAATGCACGAGTGGCCACTAAACGTGCTAAATCTTTTTCTTCAAGTCTTTTTTCTTCGTTCGGCTGAGCATTATAATGTCTTATAATAGCATTAAATTCTTCCATCATTCCTACGGTTGCCTCCCTTTTAGGAAACTTTTTAGGTTGAGCTTTAGGTGATGGATAAGCCTCTGGGAATGGCTTTGGACTTGGTGGTGGTGGCGCTAGCGGAGTTGGAGGGCAAGGTGGTGGTGGTGGCGGTGGAATGTCTCCATTAGCAGCCATACTAATTCGTACTTTATTGTCTTGATCTAAATACACCAATGTTCCTTCAGGAAGAGGTTTTAGTTCCTTCGATTGATCTTGCATTGGTGGCGGTGGTGGCAACATACGCTTCTTTTCCTCAGTTAAGGTATTATAAGATTTATATACCTTCTGATCCTTGTTTCTAGAAATTACAAAGGTTGCATGTTGAAAATACATCTCTTTCAACTCTAGTTCTTTTTTTATCTCCGTTTTACTTGGAGTTATTTGGGCTTCTACTTTGTTGCTAAACAAAACTAGTAACCCACAAAATAGCGGTATGGTCATTGAAGCAAGGGAATACGCCTTTAACCATGAAGTGTTTTTTGTCATCATTGTTAAACGTTTTTTAGTTGATAAAAAATTAAAATTACTGGTTAGTGATACAGATTGTTTTTGTGCTATTTTATCTAGTAAAAGATGTTGGTAGGAGGCTATTGTGGGGAACTCTTGAATCACTTGGCTGTCTGCTAAAAATTCGTGATTGAGTTGAATTACTTTTTTATACAGTATTAAAATAGGATTAAACCAAAAGAATACTTGAAGCACTTCTACCACTAGTACATCTATGGAATGCCATTGACGCACATGAGCGAGTTCGTGTAAGTACAACTCTTCTTCTATCTTTCCCATCCGATATAACTCTTCAGAAACAAAGATGTATCGACCAAACGTATATGGCAGATTATCCCCATGCAACAAAACTAATTGGGCACCTCTAAAATTTACCTGCTGGTGCTTTTTAATTGTTTGCCACAAATTATTCAAGTGATAGCTCAACCGAATCATCAAAATAAATACAACTATGCCATACCCCATTGTCAGATAATACATCCAATTCCAACTTTTTTCTTGAGGTACATGATTCGCTGTCATTATATTTTCATCGAACAAGTACACAGGTATAGACTCTATTTCTGAAACAATTACAGTGTATTCAATACTAATAAGTGGTACAATAAAAGAATACAGCAATCCAAATAACAAAAACCACCGATTAAATACAGCCATTTTTTCTCGTTCTAAAAACAATCGATAGCCCCCTAAAATAAGTCCTAGGCACAATCCTGATTTTAAAATATAAAGCATCATTCGTCTTTCTTTTTAATCTCTTCATCAATGACTGCTCTTAAGGCTTCCAATTCGTCTTTTGTCAAATCTGTTGATTGTGTAAAAAAAGAAGCAAATCGACTGGCAGAGTTTCCAAAAAAATTTTGAAGCAAGCCTCTAAAGTGCTTTCCAAAATAATCCGACTTACTAACTAGAGGATAGTACTTCCTAGACTTTCCAAACGTTTTATAATCTATAAATCCTTTGTCTCGAATTCTCTTTAGCAAAGTAGCTATAGTTGTTGTTGCTGGCTTAGGCTCCTCATAGGCTTCTAGAATGTCTTTCATAAACACATTTTCCAATCGCCAAATATGCTGCATTAGTTCTTCTTCTGTCTTTGATAATTTCATAACTAGTTGTTCTTATTCTATAATTTAGTAGTTAGCTGCGCTGCTACTTCGTGGTCGTTGATTTTTCACGAAGTATTGATTAAGTATCGTAATTGTTCCTTCTCATTTCAAAACTTACTCTACAAATGTAGAATAAAAAATTTAATTCTACAAGTGTAGAGCTAAAAAATAACATTTCAACTAAAAAAAAGTCCCCAACCTCTAAATAAAACTCATGCATAGTATTAGGTTATTACAGCACTAACAAACAATTAATTTTCAGTATATTACCATAATTTAGATCTTTTTATATTCTATGAAAATAAATTCTTATTTTTCTAATGATCAGACTTTTACAACAGCAAAGACACTAAGTCTACATTACTGATAATCAATACTATGAAACTTTCACAAAAAGTAATATGAGGTCAAAATAAAAAAACAAATAAGATAGGGAACTAAATAAACTTATTCTTAGTTTAAAAAACAAACTAAGTAAAAAATAACTTTTAAATAGACAACAAAATCAACACATTATGTTTGGATTTAAATTTATCAAATTCGATGCAATGACTTATGTCCTTCAGTATAAAAATGGAGGTATTAAGCAAGAAGGCAGAGGGCTTTCATTTTGGTATTATCAGCCAACAACTTCCATTGCTGCGATTCCAATGGGTAGTGATGATGCTCCCTTCATTTTTGAAGACTCTACCAAGGATTTTCAAACGGTTACCGTGCAAGGGGAAATCACTTATCAAATCACAGATCCCAAACGATTGGCGGATTTACTCGATTTCACAGTCAATTCCAAAGGGAAAAGAATATCCGACGATTATCAAAAATTATCACAACGTATTATTAATGAAGCACAAGCCGCAGCTAGTGTTTTTCTAGGTAATAACACCTTAAAAGATGCGATGGCAGGTTCTAAAGTTCTAGAAAAAGCCATTCTAACACAACTTCAAAACTCAGAAGCCATCCAATCAATAGGTATTCAGCCACTAAGTATCATTGTACTATCTGTAAAACCTACTCCTGAAATGGCTCGTGCATTAGAGGCTGAAACTCGTGAAGCGCTGCAAATTGAATCGGATGAAGCAATTTATAAACGTCGCAATTTTGCTGTAGAACAAGAACGTGCCATCAAAGAATCAGAGCTGAATACAGAAATTGCCGTAGAGGAAAAGAAGAAGCAAATTGCCGACAAAAAAATGGAGGCAGAAATCAAAAAGGCAGAAAATGATAGAGCACTCCGAGAAATGAAACTCAATGCAGATATTGCCGTAGAGGAAAGTCGCAAACAGCTTATTGAATTACAATCAGAAAACAAACGAAAAGCAGCTGATGCAGAAGCTTACCGACTAGAAAAAATGCTTGCTCTATACAAAGGTATGGATTGGAAAACCATCATGGCTTTGAATGGCAAAAGTGATCCCAAATTAAATGTGGCACTTGCCTTTAGAGAACTAGCCGAAAACTCAGGCAATATACAGAATCTCAACATCAGCCCTGATTTACTCAGCGATCTAATCAAGTAAGTAAGTGGACAGAAAAAAGTATAGTTAAAAATGTAATTGTTTTTAGTGCTGTTCAAAGAAAAGAATTGAAGTTTTAGCGGGCTAAAACGAGATTTTTTGATGAAGAACAGTGCAAAAAGAATTCTATTTTGCCTATAAATTTTTATGAACGATTACTTAATATAAATTAAACAACAAATCATGGGGTTACAAAAAGATAACTTAATCATTATTAAGGGCGAATCTAGAATGAAGCAACTCAAAAAACGCTTCAATACCAAGAAGCAGGCTAAGTTCTATATGAGTAGCAAAGGTATCAATATAGATCAGGTAGAAAGTGAAGATGAGGCCATAGAGCGTTCGGTCGAAGCAGCTCAAAAAATATCCACCAACATGATGCGGACGCAAGTGGTCGAGCAAAACTTTTTGCCTAATTTCTCATTTGGAGAGGATGATGTTGTTGTTGTTATTGGGCACGATGGATTAGTTGCCAATACCGCCAAGTATGTGCACAACAAACCAATCTTGGGGGTCAATCCTGATCCCGAATTATACGATGGCATTTTGCTGCCTTTCACATTAAACAACTATCAAAAAGCGGTTGAAAATGTCAAAAAAAACAACTACCTGTCCAAAAAAGTGACCATGGCAGAAGCAAAACTCAACGATGGGCAAAGGCTACTAGCGTTTAATGATTTTTTTATTGGGCACCAGTCTCATAAATCGGCACGATACAAAGTCCATTTTCAAAATAAAGAGGAAAATCAGTCTTCTAGTGGCATCATAATTTCCACTGGTGCAGGGTCAACGGGTTGGCTGAGTTCTTTGATTAATATGGCCAACTGCATTTCTGCCCAATTTGGAAATAGCACCTCGATACAGCAACAACGACTATCATGGGAAACCGATCAGCTTGTTTTTATTGTTCGAGAACCGTTTTTGAGCCGTGCTTCTAATATCCAATTAACGACTGGTTTTATCACCCATCAACATCAGTTACAACTAGAATCAAGTATGCCTAAAGAAGGTGTTATTTTTAGTGATGGTGTGATGGATGATTTTATAGAATTCAATTCTGGTGCCATTGTGCAAATTGGCATTGCTAAAGAGAAAGCGATTTTGGTAACGGGCTAATATGGGTACAAAGAGTTGATGCCTAACTAGTATTGGATAGTAAGTTATTCTTTATCATCAAGATATTTCTAAGAACTTTACTTCCCATACTGTTTCATTCGTCCGTCCAAATTGCTTGGTTACTCTCTTGAGTAAAAACTTGATTCGAACAAGTACTTCTTTCTCTTTTTTAAACTGTGTTGCGCCTTTCTTTTTTATTTGAATTTGTTGGTAATAAGCTAATTCTCCTTGATAAGTTTCTCTTGATAATGGATGTAGTTTTTGCTGTATTTTCACTTTCCTACTTCCTACTTTCAACTCATAAGGAGCTTGTTTTAATAAGTCGCTTAATAGACGTTGGGGCACACACTTTTGCGGCTCAATAGAAGTGGCATTAGACAACCAGTTACAAGACAAACTAGCATTGGCATCAAAATTAGACAGGGCAGCTTCCATCGCTGCTTTACGTAATTCTAAGTTGTATTGAGAGCTGCTTATAATCTCTATATAATCCAATACATCCTGAAGTTTTAAGACCGCTTGTTCTTCATAAACGGCTAAATTTTCCCGTTCCAATTGTACAGATTTCAAATCAGACAAAGCATGGTCAGGTACAGCAACCGACTGCCCAAAAGAAAATACTGTTGCCCCAATCAACACGATAGTTACCAATATCTTTTTCATCTTATTTTTCATTTTGTACAAATCGGATTTCAATGATTTTCTTGCCTTTGTATTTGGTTTCTAGAATATTGATATTTTGCAAGCTTTTAATTGGCATGGTCATTTTATTGATAAATTCCTCTTTATTATACAAAGCCATGCCTCCGCCTGTTTGACTGTGGATTTGAATAATTTGCGCTTCGTCACTCAACATTACATCCAATTGCGCCCGTCTTTCCTTCCAATCTTTCATTTTATTCATCGAGAAATAATGAATCATCAAAGCATAATCGTCTTTTTTTAGCGCAATTCTCTCTTGCTTCTTGGCACTACTAATAGAACGATGAATCAACAACGGCTGGTAATAAAGTGCTTCGATCTTTAATTTTATTACCTCCCCTTCTACATTTTCTACCCGCAAGCAGCTCAAACTATCTACGGTTAAAGCAAGCGGTGATTCCCCTTTCTTTAACAAGAAAGCCTCAATATTCTTAGCTGCAATTGGCATTCCGTCATCCTGATCAACAATGCAGAACTGATAAGTTGTTTCTTTATAAAAAAATGAGCCCAATAAAAATACTCCTCCTATTACTAATGCAAGCAATGGTAGTAAAATAGTTGTTAATTTAGAGGAAGGTCTTGGAGTATCATCAAGCCACTCTTCCTTCACAACAGGCTCTAGTTCTAGATTACTCAAAAAAGCTTGCCAATCTGCAACACCAACATAACGAGATAATAAATTGAGCATATCTATTCGAGGAAGCTTTTCATTTTTCTTTACTTTCAAATGGGTATAAAACCACTTCTCACTAACATAGCCACCTACTGTTTCACTTAAAGTATCTTGGAACAATTTAATTTGCTTTCCTTTCCACTCGTGAATGGATTCTTGACAAGAAATCACTTGCTGCCGAAACGTTGCTTCTACCTCTTGCTTTAGCAACTCAAAGCCTCTTAATTGTTTTTCGGTCATGTTGTATAAATTTCTAATCTCATAATCGCCTGTTTTCTTCAACTCTACACCATTTTTTCTTTGCAAAACCCTTGTAAAATAGTTTACAAAGCGTTTACAAAGCATTTTTTAGCCGTTTTGGGGTGCGAATACTACTTTTGGTTTATTCTTTTACAAAATAAATAATTATTCCATGAAATCAGTTTTCTTAAGTTTTGGGCTTCTATTTATTGGCTTCAGTTTATGTTCTGCTCAAACCAAAAAAATTGCTTTGCGCAGCCACAGTGGCGCCAACTCAAGTTTTACAATTTATGTTCCAGATGAATTTGGTTTAGGACCTATTGACTATCGGATTCCGTCCCAAGTTAAAAAGAAAAAATGTCCGATTAACATCAAACCAATTACATCCAATAAGATTCCTTTAGAGGATTCTTTGGAGAAAATTCAACCTTGTAATCCTCCAAAATTTAACAAAAAATCCCAACAACGTCCTATTCATTCCAAACCTAAACCAAACCTCCTCCCCAAAAAATCACATCAAACCCTACAAAAAGATTCAACAGTAGATAAAACAGAAACTGTCTCTTCCTCCAACGACACCACTTCTATAAAACTAACTACTGTTCCCCCTCAAAAATCTAGGGCTCTTATTTTAATCCTCCTCTTATCTACAATTTCACTGATAGGTTTCTTTTCTATTCTGATGAAACCGACAGTTTCTAATACGACTCACTAGCTTTATCGGTAGCCATTCAGACCATTACAAAGCCCCCCTTGCACTACGGATTATAAGCAGGTAATCTAAAAATCATGTATTAATCTAAGATTAAAATAGCACTTTATTCATTGTACTGCTTTGCGGTTTCTGTCATTTTTTCTGAATGGCTACTACTTATCAAAAAACATACTATGTCTATTAAATCTGCGCTTGGTAATAAGTCCTCAATAAAACAATACACATGGAGAAGCACCATCTTATTTGTTTTATTATTTACCATTAGTTTTTCCACCCCTACTAATTATATTCCTACCTTTCGAACGTACTCTGACCCTTTTTTTGAGCAGCTTGTCTTATGGACAGGGCATTTTATTTTTAATCTCCAAGAACCATTTATTTATCAATTAACATCAGATTCGACAGGAGCATATCTTCATACCTTTAACTTATTGATTATTTCGGTTGTTATAGCTTATTGCTGGAAACAACGACAACCCAAACTTAATGAGGCTAAATTAGCCTATGCATTCTATACATATGTTCGGTACTACTTGGCATTGCAGTTATTTTTATATGGATTTAACAAAGTATTCAAATGCCAATTTTTCCTACCAGAACCGAATACATTATACACATTTGTTGGGGACACTCCTAAAGACTTGTTGTTTTGGTCTACTATGGGGAGTTCCTATATTTATACATTTTGGGGAGGCGCGTTGGAAGTTCTTGCAGCCAGCCTGCTGTTATTTAGAAAAACCTATTTGATTGGTAGTTTATTTGCCCTAGGAATTTTGAGCAATGTTCTTGCTATCAATATAGGATTTAATATTTCTGTAAAACTCTATGCTAGTTTTTTTCTCTTCCTCTCGTTTATTTTGATTCTACCTTACCTCCCTTCACTATATGCTTTTTTTATTCATCAAAAATTAGTCCCTCCTAAGATTTGGTGGCCTGCATTTGAACAGCATCCCAAACGACTTGTATATGCTACGGTCAAAACCCTTTCAATTTGGCTTATCTTATTTGAATGTCTTATTCCTTATTTTGAAGCGAATAACTTCAACGACGACATGCAAGCTCGTCCTCTTTTTCATGGTGCTTATGAAGTCAACTCTTTTTTAGAAAATGATGTTCCTATACCTGCCCTATCTAACTTCACCAAACGCTGGAAAAGGGTATTTGTACATCGTCGCAATTATTTTATTGTTCAAACCATGGATGATAAGATGCAAGATTACAAATTTCAATACAATCCAGAAGAACAACTATTCTATTTGACTCATACAGGCACTTTAGTTGAATATCCTTTCAGATATCAAGTGACCAATACGGGGGATTTAATATTGATTGGAAACCAAGAAGGACAATCTATAGAAATACGGTTAAAAGAGTTAAATTGGAGAAAAATGCCCCTTTTAGCTCCTAATTTTAGTTGGACAATTGATGCCATTCAATAAAAAAAGGCTAGAGTACCTTGCAGTACTCTAACCTTAGAAAACTAAACCCTAAAACCCATGAGCTACAAATATAGTAATATTTTTTTCTTTTACAGCTATTCTCTCATTTTTTTTATAAAAAATAATTACTAAGGCACAAAAAGACACTTAAACAACTAAAAATAAATGACTTACCAAGATATTAATGTTGTTTTATAACCTACTTTGTTATTTTTTTAATTATATTGTATAATAATTCTTCTAGCAAGAGTTCCATTTACCATCAATGAAGGTGTAGGATTCCCCCTAATAGCTTCACTGGAAAATTAACACACATAAGGTATGCGTGATTATTTATATTGCTGTGTAAAATGGTTAATTATTGTTTGTTTGCTTTTAAGATCTACCACCTCCTTAATAATATCTCAAACATTATTACCCCAAAATCTTCTAGCTTCACAACTAGAGTATACTTCTATTGCCCAAATAGAAGCTGCATTGTCGAAAGGTAAAAACATCTATCGCGTCAATCTGAGTAATCAAACCCCTAAATTAACAAGCATTCCAACCATTATCTTTACGCTTCAACACTTGCAAGCACTCAATTTGGAGGGAAATTATATCTCTATACTGCCTAACGAGCTAACAAACTTAAGCCATCTCCAATATTTAAACTTATCTAATAATGGCGTACAAGGTTTTCCAAAAGATCTAAAACCTTTAAAAAATTTACAAAAACTCCATTTAGAAAAAAATGGTTTACAAAAACTACCAACTGCTATAGGGCAGCTTGAGCATTTACAAGTATTACTATTAAAAGATAATGAATTAGAATCCTTGCCTTCAGAAATTGGCACACTAAAACAGTTGCAAACACTCAACCTAAAACGCAATCGATTGCACTCTATCCCCAAAGAAATTGGTCAAATCGAGACTTTAGAGGTACTTAATTTGAGTTCTAACCAACTACAAGCTATTCCTCTACTACATTTGCCTGCCTTAAAAATATTGGATATAAGCTACAATAGGCTAGATACGCTTTCTGATGTTATTAACAATCTTCAGCAATTGCACACACTCAATTTATCCAACAATCGCCTCAATTCTTTTCCTAAACAGATTTTGAGTTTAGAACAATTACAAATTTTGGATGTTTCTTCCAATCAAATTCTAAGCCTCCCCGAAACACTTCATCAACTGCAAACATTAAAGCACTTGTATGTCGAACGCAACCGATTAAAAGAACTTCCGTTGACGATTGGGAACTTACAACAACTTGAACACTTAGGATTAAAAAGCAATCGGCTACAAAATCTTCCTGCTTCTATTGGTCGGTTGACCTTGCTCCAAAATTTGAATTTGACGAATAATCAACTTCAAGAGCTGCCCTCAACAGTAGCTCAACTAACCTCACTCACGAGCTTAAAAATAAGCAATAACTCCATAAACACCTTTCCTGAAGTCTTAGTTGCCTTACAAAAACTAGCAAGCTTAGACCTCTCCTTTAATAAAATCGAAATTATTTCTGATAAAATCCTAGCTTTAAAATCGTTAAAGACACTCAATTTGAGGGGTAATCAACTCACTTTATTACCACAAAATATAGCTTACTTCAATCAGTTACAAAATTTGAATTTAGCTGAAAATAAGTTAACTCATCTTCCTTCAAGCATTGGAAAATTACCCCAACTTCAAGTATTAACCCTTGAAAATAATCAACTAAGTCACCTTCCTAATGAAATTGGTACCGCAAGCAGCTTAACTCACTTAATGGCGAGAAACAACCAACTTCAAAATATCCCCGCCACCATTGGGCAGCTAAAACAACTACAACTACTTGACCTTAGTAAAAATCTTTTATCCGAACTACCACAAGAATTTAAGCACTTAAAAACCTTGCAAAGCTTAGATCTTAGCAAAAATCAATTCGCATCCTTTCCTACTGTGTTGTTTCATTTAAGCAACTTGGTTGAATTGGATTTAAGTAGAAATACAATTTTAAGTATTCATGGAAATCTTGCCAATTGGAAAAAGTTAGAAAAATTAGATTTGCATGCGAATAATATCAATAAAATTTCCACAGACCTTAGCCCCTTAGAATATTTAAGGGAAATCAATCTTGAACGCAATGAATTGAGTGATTGGCCGATAGGTTTTGATCAACTAAAACGATTAGAAATTATTGAAGTGACCAACAATCAGTTGACAACAATTCCTGAAAGTTTCAAAAACCTAACGCATTTAACAGCACTCTATATCAACAACAATAGGTTAACGCAAATACCTGAAAGTTTGGCCCAGTTAAAAACATTAAAGATGCTCTACCTAATGGGCAATCCCTTAGACACTTCAACTGTGACCATCGAAAAAATCCACCAATGGTTACCAGAAACGAATACCGATTTATAAACTATTTAATACACCTTGATTTGTGCTTTTTTAGTAAATCTATAAAGTATCAAATTGAATAAACCTCAAGTTATGATAAAAAAACTATTACTTTTTTCTACACTAGGCTTCTGGGCTGTTCAAACCAACCTACAAGCACAAAATGTAGGGATTGGAACCAATGCCCCCACCGAAAAACTGCACGTTGTAGGAAATGCTAGAATTACGGTGCTTGGAGGCACAGGAACTCGCATGGTTGTTGCCGACCCCAATGGCGTTCTTGCAACTCAGGCAATCCCAGCAGGAGGAGATATTACAAGCGTTACAGCAGGCGCAGGTCTCGTCGGTGGAGGAACTACGGGAGCAGTTACCTTAACAGCTAGTGCCGACAATGGATTGTATGTCAATGCTGGTGCTGACCGCATTCGTATGGGGGGTGCTTTAGTTGAAAATACTACTATTACACAAGGCAATTTTAATTTAACATACAACCTTTCTGGAACGGGTGATTTTGTCGTTCAAGATAATGGAATCAATAAATTTACAGTTCTAGATAACGGCACCTCTCGATTTGGGGGCGATGTAGAGTGGCGAGACGAAAACACAGGAGGTACCTTGTTAGCTAACTTATTTGACGATGGCGATGATGGTCGCTTCATTATTAGAGAAAACGGTGCTACATCTATTGATTTGGATGCCAACACACAAGTTATTTTCAATGAACAAGGACTAGATCGTAACTTTAGAATAGAATCTGACGGGATTGCGAATATGTTTTTTGTCGATGCAGGCACCAACCGAGTTGGTATTGGTACAGGCACGCCTGTTGATCGTTTGGAAGTAGCTGGTGGCCGAGTAGAATTTACCGCAACAACTGATGCAACAGGTACTGCTGGCTCTGGTGTTTTAGAAATTGGGAACACCTTAAGAATTGATGGCAATGAAATGATTACCAATGCCAACACACCTCTCTATTTGCAAAGTGATAATGGTGGAGACTTAATTGTAGATGGCAATAGTCTGATGGTAGATGCTAGTACCAATCGAGTCGGTATTGGAACAGGTGCTCCTAGTAGAACACTGGATGTTAATGGTACAGTTCGTATTCGTGGTGGTGGTGCCACTGCTGGTGATGTCCTACTATGTCAAGATAATGCAGGTAATGCTATTTGGTCTAATGCAGGTTATGGAATGGTTCCAATCGGATCCATTGTTGCTTGGCACGGAAATATCGGTGGGGGACTTCCTGGTTTACCTGCTGGTTGGGTGGAATGTGTCGGGGGAACTGTTGTAGATGCAGCTAGTCCTATCAATGGTCGTCCTATTCCAAACCTAAACAACAATACAACTTCAGTCTCTGGTGATGTATCTAGGGGTCGTTTTTTAAGAGGAAGTACTGTCAGTGGACAATTTCAAAATGATGATGCCAATAATTTTGAACAGGTACAAGCCGATGACTCGGATCAAGGGATAATCAATGGTGTTAGCACAATAGATGATGATGGAAACTGGGGTAGTTATATGGCAACGTCTAGAGATGGTGGCGATAGAGATCCTTTGCGGTTTAGAGTAGCAGGTATTGAAAACCGAGTAACGAATATGAGTGTTCGTTGGATTATGCGAATTAAATAAGCAGCTCTCACTCTATATCATGTGTTCGTAGCCTAATATTAATTCTAACACCAACTTTTAAGATGCGCCTAGATGAAACATTACGTTTTAGGCGCATTTTTTATTTGTTACTGAATGGTTGTTTTTTGCTGCATCAATTGTAATAATATTTGATAGTTTTGTTGAGCTAGAATAAACGAAGTATTATCCTGAAATAATTTTTTATACGTTCTTTGAGCCGCTTCCAAATCGTTTGCTTGTATTTGTATTGCCCCTATAAAATTTAAGCTAGCATGATAATAAGTAACGAGTTCGCTTTCTCCATTTTCTAAAATGATTTCTCGTTGTAACAATTTAGCCAAAGGATCATCAAGGTTCTTCTCCATTTGCAAGACGGCATTCCCCAAATCACCATGTGCTTTATATAAAACTGCCATCTCATAACGATACTCTAAGGCTCTTTTAGGTTCTACCTCAATCAAAGCCATATAAGCAGCCACAGCATCAACATAATTTGTTTGTTCAACCAATGATTTTGCTTTTAACAACAATAGTTTTCGTTGTTCTAATTCATTAGCCTCTTTTAGAGCTATATCTACGGCTTTTATAGCGGAGTCGTAAGCTCCTACTTTGAAGTAACAATCGGCTAACCTTTTGTACACGCTGTTGTTGTTAGGATCTAAATCTTCGATTTCATGCAAGTACACAATAGCGGTATGATAATCGTCTAAACTGAGTGCTCTATTGTATTTGTTCTCAATATGAGAAACTGTTTCTGGTGCCACACAAGCCCATAACAGCAAAAAAAATGAACAATATATCAAGTATTTCATAACTCTATTTTGGGGGTATATAATCATGCTTGTCCAATACATTATTCCTATAATGTAACGAACCGTTTATTCTTCTTTATTCTTCCTTAGTAGTTAGCTAAGGTGCTACTTCCTAGGACAGCCTTAAATTATCAGATTACTTAAAATAACCATCTTCATCTGAATAGCGTAAAATCCAATCGTTGTGTTTCCAGTAATGCGTCTCGACACTTGCTAAATCAACATCGGGATGAACAATGGGCACAAAAGGGCGCTTATTTCTTGAGACAAGTATTTCACCTCTAATTTCAACATTCTTAAAACCTGCCAACTCAGCTTCTTTTTTTAGAAATCGAGCAAACTGAGGCACTAAAGTCGGCCAGATTCCTAAACTCTTAACCTGTCTAGGGGATAAAAAATTCTCAGGTACTAATTCAGAATAACCCAACTCTACTGTTTTTGTATCGTCCATTTCGACAACACTCATTTTAGCATAAACATCACTACTACCAGACATCATATGCCAGCTGTATAATTTTCCTTCCTTCGTCCAAAAAACACTTCCATCTATTGCCCAACTTCTAAAAGGGAATAACAACTGAAAAACAACAAATACTCCCAAGCTTATCATTACGACTGATTGATATACCAGTGACGCTGTTTGTTTCTCTACAACTTCGGCTTGTCCTTCGAGCTGTTTGTTTCTAAAACGTTTGTTAATAAATGCAGCTAATTCAACAGGAGGAATAAATAAAACAAATGACAGCAACATGGTATAAGGAAACGTTCCTATTCTCAAAAACAAAGCATTCGTCATATTAAAACTAACGACAAGAATAAACGCCAGCCACAATGTTCTTCGACATAATAAAAGTCCTCCTATGAATAGGTCAAAAAATATTCCTCCCCAAGTAATTAACATCGAGCAAGGATAAATAATGTGATGTTTGACCGACCAACCTTTTAACGCAAAACTATTCTCTACCAAAGAATAACCTGCCATATTATCAATCCAATCTTTATTTTGCAACTTAGAAAGTCCTCCATAAAAGTAGATCACCAGAAACTGGAATCGAAACAAATACAACTGCCACCTAGGAATTTTTCCACTCAAGCCCAAACGCCACTTATCAATTGAAAATGCCTGATGTGCATCGGTTGTAGCAAAAAAAATAGCTACTAGTGCGTAGGCATAATAATGATTGTTCCAATAAGAAACGTCAATTAAAAATACATAGATGTAGACAACTGCCATTGCAATACTAGCAAACCGATAATAAACTCCTAACAGTAACATAACAGCCAAAATACAGCCAAGATACAAGGTAAAATTCATGAGTCCTGGCGGAAGAATTTCTAGCCATTCAAAACCAGGGTATCTAAAATGAAAAATAGGATCAATATAGCGCAGTTTGCCAAGATTCGTCCACAAAATGAGCTTCCCAAAAAAGTAAAACATAATCACGCCCCAAGCCATTCTAAAAAGAGCTAAAGACTCAGCAGGAACAGACTCAAAAAGGTGTACTCTTAAACCAACTTTTTTATCGATGTTAGCTACTTCTGTCATATACAAGTTTTATTTCTTGGCAGTACTTGCTTTTAATTGTTCCAACAATTTTTTGTTTCCTGCGGCCAACTTAAAGGGAACCCCCAAACGAGTAATTTCATCATAAATAGCGGTGGCAGCATCAAAATCATTGGTTTCAATTTTTATATATCCGATATAATTGAGAGCCGCTAAATAATAAGAGACATTATCTTCTCCCCAATCCGAATGAATTTTAGTTAAAGTTGTTTTACTCGTTGGCAAATCCCGCACCTGTTCCATTGTTTGAATACCATTCTGAATATCTCTTGCTTGAAAATACAGGACACCAATTTCATACAAATATTCCAACGCCTTCGTTTTATCTAGCCCTTTGAGTACATTGTAGGCAGCTATTGCTTCTGGATAGTTTCGAGATGCTGTCAATGATTCTGCTTTTAATGTCCATAAAACTAGCTGTTCTTCTAGAGTTACTTTAGGTATTAACTCCTCTGCAACTTTGATTGCACCAGCATAGTTTTTAGTTACCTTGTATAATTCTGCTAATTGTATCGCTGTAGAATCAAGATTGGGGTTGATTGCTAATAGCTCGTGGGCATAGTAAATAGCCGTGTAATAATCATTATAACCAATTGCTTTGTCCAATTGTACTTGCAACTGTTCTGTAGATGTAGTATTATTGTTGGTACACGAAACAAAGAGACCAAACAGAATGCTGTATAAGGTTATTTTGAGGTTCATAGACTTTTTTGTATTAATTTAGTAGAGATTATCAATAGCTCGGGTTTTAATACGCTCTAGTTTTTGAAGGAGTTGTTATTAGTTAGTCATTCGCACTCCACGCCCTCACAAAACCACTAACTATCAACAAAATACACCTTCAATCAGATTAATATTTTGTCATCCTAATGGTGCTAATAGATAATTTCAACGACCACAAAGTAGTCGTGCAGTTAACTAACTATTGTATTAAGAGAATCCTAACAAATATAACATTATTACGCAATTTTCCTTCTATAAAATTTATAACAATCTTATTTCTCGTAAATCGACATTAACAAAATAAAATATCGCCCAATACACATTCCTTAATAAACCACTAATACGAATCAACTACAAAAAACCAATATATTCATGGAAACTTTTATTGGAATTATACACCGAGTAACTTATCACAATACAGAAACGGGGTGGACTGTTTTAAAAGTTAATCCAATGCAAAGTTTGCACGAGTTAAGAACGGTTACAGTCCATCAAGCCAATGTTTTTGCGGGGGCAACGATGGAATTTGAAGGAGAATGGGTACAACACCCTAAATTTGGCGAGCAGTTCAAAGCTCATAAAATTATTGAACGAAAGCCCGCTACTGCCTCTGCTTTAGAAAAGTACTTAGGTTCAGGAATGATTCGTGGAGTAGGTCCCAAAATTGCAAAGCGCATTGTCAACTATTTTGGAGCAGATACCTTAGATATTTTTGAATATAAAATTGAACGGTTAACGGAAGTTCCTGGAATTGCCAGTACAAAATTGCAGCAAATTACCAATTCATGGGTCGAGCATCGAGAAATTCGAAATGTGATGCTATTTCTTCAAAGTTATGGCATTAGCACCCTATTTGCAGTGAAGATTTTTAAGCAATATGGCAACGATGCGATCCGTATTGTTCAAGAAAATCCTTATCAATTATCCAAAGATATTTATGGCATTGGTTTCTTTTCTGCTGATAAAATTGCCTTGAATATTGGTTTGGAAAAAGACAGCCCTCAACGAATACGAGCAGCAATTAGTCACGTTTTGGCGGCTAGTAGAGAGCAAGGACATTGTTATTTGGAGTTAGCAAATATTCAATTAGAAGTAAAAAAATTATTACAACAGGATTTTACAACATTGGTTCTTCAAGAAATTGTAGGTATGGAGGCTGATAACGAGCTAAAAACAAGACAACAAGATACCTTAACGTGCTACTACTCCAAGAGCTTATACTATGACGAACTCAATACCGCTCATTTAACCAAACAACTACGCCAACAAAAAATCCAAATTGATCTAAAAAGAGTAAACAATTGGCTAGGACGTTATAATCAGCGTCAAAAATTTCCGCTTAGCCAAGAGCAATATCACGCTGTACTAGGTGCTGTAGCGCAGCCTTTTTCTATCTTAACAGGAGGTCCTGGTTGTGGAAAGACCACCACCACAAAAGCCTTGGTTCAACTCCTTCGTGCTATGAAAAAGCGTATTTTATTAGCCGCACCAACTGGTCGAGCTGCACAACGCATGGCTGAAGTTATTGGTATGGAAGCTCAAACCATCCATCGTTTATTGGTTTGGCAACCTGGCTCTGGGCAGTTTCAAAAAAACGAAGAAGAGCCTTTGGAATGTGATTTCATTATTATTGACGAATCGTCTATGTTAGATATTTCTCTGGCTGCTTCCTTACTCAAAGCCATTCCAACTAAAGCCCAAGTCTTGTTGATTGGAGATGCCGACCAATTACCTTCGGTAGGCGCAGGAAATGTTCTAAAAGACTTGATAGATAGTCAAGTTATTCCTACGTACCAGCTCTTGAAAATTTTTCGCCAAGCACAAGAAAGTCGCATCATTCAATACGCACACCAAATTAATAAAGGACAAGTACCTAAAATTGAGTCGCCTATTCACCAAACTAATGCATGGGAACAAGGTATTGATTGCCTATTCATTGATTCGGACGAAGCGACCAAAGATCAATTGAAATTCATCCAGAAAATCAACAAAACGATGAAAGAGGTGCTTGAAAACAATAATATTGCCTTTGTCAAGGAATCGGATGAAACCTACAAATCTGTTCAAATGAAAAAAGATTTCTACATCCAAGAAACTTCAGAAAAAGAAATAGATGCGATTCGACGCAAAGGAGTTCGTTCTTATGTTTTTAATATTCCTGATAAATATTTAAATGCTGATTTGAATGCGCTTTTAAAATCGTCAAGTGAAGCAACAGCTTTAAAACAAGTTTTGCAAAATATTCATCCGTGGTCCTCGCTTCATTATGGTTTGACCGCAGCAGAAATGATCGTTCGTTTATACACCAAAACAATTCCTAACAAATTCTCTACTCTATTAGAAACACAGATTTTAGCTCCCATGAAAGTAGGCAGCATGGGAACCAACAATCTCAATCAGTTGATTCAAGCAATGGCAAACCCCGCTCAACAAGGCAAAGCGTCCATCGAGATGGGGAGCCGTGTCTTTAGAATAGGCGATCGAGTTATTCAACGCCGAAACAATTACGATTTAGAAGTTTTTAATGGTGATATTGGAATTATTACGTCCATCAATTCTTTAGATATGGTATTAGCTGTTCAATATCAAAATGGCTCTGAAACTAGAATTGTTGAATATCAAAAACAAGACATTATTGACCTAGAGTTAGCCTATGCCATTACCATTCACAAATCTCAAGGAAGTGAATTTGATATTGTTATCATTCCATTGGTTTTACAACACTTTAGCATGTTGTATCGCAACTTGATTTATACAGCATTGACCCGAGCTAAAAAAATGGCTATTTTTGTAGGTACTCGAAAAGCATTGGGTATTGCGGTTCGGAATATTGACAATCGTCAACGAAAGACCATGCTAAAAGAACTTTTGCTACAATTATGACCAATTACTGAATGGCTGCTATCAATATTTCCCATTCATCTGTCTGTGCCTTATCCAAAACAACGGCTTTGTTCTCTAAATCAACCGCCTTATCAAAACTTCTTAAATCGCCATCTTTAAAATACAACTTCACCTGACGCTTTTTTGTTTTGTCTGCCTCGTAAGCCGCTAAGTTTGCAGGGGAAGCATTGTACTCTTCCAAAGTGTAGAGTGCTGCTATTGGTTTTCCTTCATGGTAATAAAAAACAGCTTCTTGTGCTTTCATTCCTCCTGCAAAACAGAACACATATTTTTTTAGATCCTTATAATCTTTAACTGCACACTCATGTATTTCTTGAATAGTAATATTGCGCTCAATCGGTTTAAATTCCGCTGTTTCTTGATCAATTTTTTGAATTAGTTGATCTACATTTAATGTTGTAGTAGCAACAGTAGGCTTTGAAGGGGCAACTTCTACCTTGACATTCACCTCCTGCGGATTGGTTGTTCTGTCCTTCGTTTTCTTGGTTCCACAACCAATTAAAATAAAAAGCCCTGTGCCGAATAGTAGTTTGTATACTTGCATGTTACGTTATTTATAAATTAAGTCGGTTTATTTTCATAGAAAAATCAAACATCTACGAAATCTTCAGTTGTAATACAACGATTAACAAATTTCATTACAACATCTTAACCTTTATAGTGTGTGTTTTGTTTTTCATTGAATTGACTTCTTCTATCAAAGCATTGGCACTAAATATATTATTATCCGAAGACGTTCTACTACTATAAAAATTAATTGTAATCATATAATTAGGATTCTGCAAGGCGTCCAAAGCTTCCTTACTAATGTTTAAGTTTTCAATGTGCATGGTTTGGGTCTCATTCTGTTCATATAACAATGCGATACTTTTAAGGTATATTTGTTCATCCTCTTCATTATAATAATCTTTACCAGCAACATTTGACACATCTTTGGGCAATCCGCTTAAAGCAATATCAACAACCAAACGCTCTTTACCACTATCCAATATCTTTTGTACACCTTCTGAAAAATCAAAATGAATGGCAAAAGATGGCACAGGAATGCTATCTGGAGGATTCGGAGTTGCTTGGTTCTCATCAGACACTGTTGTATTTTCTTCCACCTCTCGCAACACTTCTGTATTGGTTGCTAAAGTATCCGTTACTGTCTCTACATTAGTCGATGGGCTTGTTTCATTAGCGCAAGCAGTTAATAAAAATAAGAAAATTAGATAGTAAAATTTCATGACTTAGTTTTGTGTAAAAAAGTTATTTAATATCGCTACGAATACAATTTTTAAGCATTGTAACCACCTCTTTTAGTAGCAAACAGAGGTAAATCTCCAATTAAAATGGCACTATTAATGTACGATTAACTATCATTATTAAATACAAAATCCAATATTATGCATCAGTCCATTTTAAGCCTCTTTTTTAGTTGCTTTTTAGCACTTTATGCTCAAGCTCAACTCCAAAACACAGGTTCTCAAAAACCTCCTTTTGAAATTTTGCATGACCAAACAAAGGAATACTGGTTTAATCAAATAGAAAAGAGGCTACAAGAAAACGAGCTCTCTAATGAAGAAAATTTCACATTTAGTTTTGTAGATTTAGATGGCAATAAACAAGTTGAACTAATTACTTTTTCTGGAGATGAACATTATAAAATTACTAGAGTTTTTAATCTTGTTTTTTTAGAAAATGGGAATATACAATTAAAAAAAATTCATCAGTGTAATGATGCCTATTCTTTAATTCTTGACTTGGATAAAGATGGCATTCCTGAATTATTGGAACCAGCAGTTACCCCCCAATTTTTAGCTCAGTTTGACAGTCCGTTATCCCCAGAAAATGCTTCCATTCAAGACTATATCGAGACGATTTTTAGTACAAGTCCTTCCTCCTATTCTGATGTACAGGCAATCCATCAAAAAGCAGAGCATGAATTCTCAAAAATTATTAATGATCAAGATCAAAAAGCAAACTACTTCCAAAACTCTAGGTTGTTTTTTCGAATGCCCATCCAAATTCTCACATACCAAGATGGAAAATTTGTTAACGCAACTTCGTTTTATAAAAATCATCTAGAATGGAAAGCAGCCATACTCGAACAACTAAAAAATAAAACGACAACACTACAAGCGAAGCAGTTTCTTGATTTGGTTCTTAAAGACACTCAATTGATGTTAGAAAAATGACTTTACTCTAAAGTACAACGTACTATTTGTTTTAGACAAATAGTACGCTGCCGACCAAGCCTTAATAAAAGAACCTTAATCTAAGTAGTTTTGTTCAGGAATATTCCAACTAGAAGGTACTTTATAAGCAATTACTTGCCTTCTCTCCTTTTTGATATTAACAGAATTGTTCTGGTTACCTCCCAACATTGTAATTACCTTAGTTTTCTTGTTGTATCCTACAACAAAACCAATATGCCCTGCACCACCTCTTTTAACAATTGCCAAGGCTCCATAAACAGGTCTGGAGACTTCTTTTCCATATTTGGCGGCATATGTTTTGGCTCTCATGCCATCAAATCCAGATAAAGGAGATTGTCCTGTTTGTTTAAAACAATAAGAGACAAAAGCAGCACACCAATTGGCATCGCGCACTGTTTGAGTTTTTGCCCAATCATACGCCCCTAAGCTTTCAAACAACATTTTAACCCATGGATCATCTTTTACCATTCTAGCAGTTTCTTTTTTTCCCAAATGCTTTTCTGCCTCTCTAATCCACGATGGTTTAATGTAGCCACCTTCTGCCAATTCGGTCTCTTCCCCTTCACTGGTTTTGCCATCATCTGAAACATTACCACCAGAGGAACTACCTCCTTTTATCATAATCGTCTCCCCAGCATTAAAGCCTTGCTCTCCATTGCCATAAGTTTTTAATTTGTCCGCATTCCATTCCTTCAACTGCTCTACTGTCACCCCATGCTCCTTTGCAATTCGCAACAAGCCCCAACCCGAAGGCACCTCAAAGGTATTTCCTGAATTAGACTCAGTATTAGATTCTGTATTCTTAGTTTCTTGCTCACCACCTTTAAATCCAGTCAATCGAGCTGTTCTATTTTTCCACCCTTTGATATACTTACCAAACTTGGTAGGATTCTTTTTGACCAATCCATCGTAGTACTCATTTTGGTACACTACAAATTTTTCAACCAATTGATTAGCATTACTAGCATTGATTGCAGCAATTTCAGCTGTTGTAAATTCGGAATTATTCACAGGGAATTTATTGTTAGAATCTAATGCATTTAAGGCTCTTTTGATGTTCTTTTTAACAATTCCTGGCGTCAAAATACTTTGGTCAAAAATAGCATTGATAACCTTGGTACTCTTAATTTTATCCAAGCCATTTTGCTCAAATCTAGTCTTGATATAATATTCGTCTACCTGTTGTTTCGTAATATCCTTAATCAAGGAAGGATTATTAACATCTAAACCAAACATTTTTGCAAAAGCAGGCCATTCTCTTTTTTCAGCAATTCCATATTTGGTTTTTCCTCCTGGATCATTAGGATCATCCACATAACCACCTTCTGATTTATGAATACCAGTTAAAAACTCTTTTACAGCGGGGGTTTCGGCAATTGCAGCATATTTATCCTGACCTTCTTGTATTGAAGAATTATCATTTGGACTAGGTTGATCATCAACTCGTGGGGTAGGATTTTCGTCTTGGTTGACAAGAGAATGATCTACTATATCATCTCTTTTGCTCAGCGAATCACCAATATTTTCTGTCGTTTCATTAACCTTATTGACAATCTTTCCACCAAGTTTCAATTTTTGCTGCCTTTGAATAACATTATCTTCTATTTTTTGAATAGCAGCGTTCAACCGATCCAATTTAGAACGTTCTTGATCGTCAATAACGCCATCTTCATTAAATAGTTTTTCATAATAAGCCAGTGTATCTTTGTATTTTCGAACTTGACCTCTTAACGTTTTTAGTTGTTTTAATAACTTAGACATAATAGTGTGTTTTATTAGGTGTAATGGTTTTATAGCAATGAATTCAAGAGATTTATAATCTCAAAAAAACAATATACAACTATTAAATCTAGTATTTTTTTACCAAAAAAACAAACAAAAATATCTTTTGATCAAGAGTCTAATGTTTTATTATAGATAAATTAACCTATAATTCATCTATGCAGGGCATTGTAGATAAACAATTAAAAATCAAATTGAAGCATAAAAGCGCATAAACATAACATAAAAATTAACCTATATATGCTTTAACGCCTTCCTTCTATTTCCTTAATAAGCTTAATATTTCGTTTCTCCAAGGAGGTTAAAAACTTGGTAACATCTGAATGTTGAGGTCTATACCAATCTTGCTGCCTAAAATAAGTATCCATTTTCCCCCCCTCGATAAATTGATATCCGTATCGAGCAAAGATTTCGTTTCTCATAATTTGAAGTGCTTTAGAAGACATCTTTTCAAGGTTTTCAGGAATTAGATTTTCAAACGAAGCATTTGCATACTCTCCATAAAACTCTTCTGATATCTTACTATTTACCCTACGCCCAAGCTCGTATTCTTCTTCTTTCTCCGATAGATTACTCCAAGAATCATAAATTTTCAAACACTTTATTCGTTTTCCATTATTTGTATAAATAACAAATTCCCCTTGATACTTATCTGATTCGAAGCGCCCATTTTTATCAATTGTAACATTAGTTAAATTTTTATAGACACAAATCCTCTCGGCTGTTTTAGCATCAACGTCCCATAGTCCACTTTTTATTTGGGCAATTATTTCATTACCCGTATTGAATAATACCAAAGTAGACTCTCCTTCCGAATCCCCAAAATGATACACTCCAAAGTATTCCATTTTAAATTTAGGACTCCATTTAGTAACATTAGCCGCATCAATTGGTGAAGCCCCAAGGTATTGCCCCCAAATGGCATTAGAAACAAACACTACTATTATCAGTACAAGTAATTTTTTCATTCGAACTATTGATACATTTAAAGCTGGCAAAATCACCAAACGACATCCTTCAACACAGCTCCCCTAAAGCGGCTTCCCTCTAAAACAGCTCCTCTAAAATCGGCTCCTGTCAGATTGCAATTTTCAAAATCAGCTCCTCTAAGGTTTGCATTTACAAAACTCGCTTTTTTGAGATTAGAGCGAGAAAAATCAACATTTTCTAAGTTAGCATCTGCAAAGATAGCCTGCTCCAAATTGGCATCCGTTAACAAACTTCCAGTAAAATCTACATCACTAAAATCTTGTGCTTTGGCATAAACGCCACACCAACTAGAGTAGGGTAAAAACAATTCTTGCAATTCTAGATGATGCTCCATTTTTTTCATATCCAAGATAGCCTGTTTCCCCCGTTTGTTTTCGTTCCCTTTATAAATGCCCAATGCCTGCCCTTGTATCGCTATCAATTGCCATTTTCCGCCTACTCCACCTGAATTTAGAAAGTCTTGGTGCGCTGCAACGACTTCTGCCAATTCCTCCGCACTGAACGCTCCTGCTTGATAGGCTTTCTCTTGCATTTTTTGAGTTTTGATAGGCATTTTTCGAGCTAGTTGATCTGCTAAAGGAAAATGTTGTGTCAGAACCAATATATCCAATGACCAATACTGCTGAATTTTAGGGGGCAACTTCTGAATTGGTGTCTGCTTGTAACCTTCTGGTATTCCAAAAAATTCTTTGCGACGACGCCCAAATGCTTTAGAAGCCAAGACAAAGTCTAAGTACGTAGCAAAATTTGTCCATCTAGAATCCTCAAAGCAAGTGCCTGCCTCATCTCCCAAAAGAACTAGTGGCGATTGCCCTTTTCTAAAGAAGAAAGCCATATTACAATAATAAGAGAACTTATCAAAAGGACGAATACAAGCATGGAAATCAACGGTAGAATATATTGTACTTTCTAATACGATATCATCTTGGTAAACATTAGGAGATACTACATTTCGCAAAACATCCTCTAATGGCAGTAACAAGACACAACCATCTTCTTTTTCAAAACTTTCCTCTGTATAATCCCATCCAACGGGAGCAATAGATCGGTGAAATGGCGGGTATTTATCGGTGTGATAGGCAGGATTGTTCTTAAACATCCAACGCAACTGTAGACCATTGGTTTGGCTATAGAATCGACGTATAGCCTCATCAAATTGACAATTGTACTTTGCTTCCAAGGCTTCCAGCTCTCGTTCTGTTAGCGGGGCAAAAGTATGGTAACCTAACAATTCAATGTTTGAATGTCGGGCCAATTCCTTAGCTAAATTATTGAAAGCTTCTATATAGTTTTTTGTTGCCAAAAGGTTCTTTTTATAAAGAATCGAACTGCATAAATTGATGCACACAAGCACTAATATAAACTATTTTAATGATTTATACAAGCCTTCAATTTTAAGACCTTAGGTTTTTATTCCTTGCTTCTTGTTCTCTGTATTTATAATGGCTTCTTCATTTATCCAAGAACTTAAAAAACTTTATTAGCAGTGTTTGTATTTTAAACCAAATTTAGCTAATATCGTTGTTTACTTGTTAAAATCAATGGAATTCCCTAATGTGCCTTTTTTAAAGGTGTTTATTTAGAATGAATGCGATGAACTTTATATTCACAATTCATTATGTAATCGTTCAGAAAAGATTTAATACTTATTTATAAGTAATCGTTCAGAAAAAACTATTATAAAAAACAACCTTCTTTTTGTACTATTCTACATCAAAATTTGCTTCCGCTCTATGCGCTAAAAAATACAAGCATCGTAGATTAACGTCAAAAAGAAGACAATCTTATCTCTGGTTACTGAAACTAAACAACTTAGGTTTTCCTCAAAACTTATCGTTGAAAAGAAAAAAGAACTGTCATGACAAATAAAAATGATAAAATCAGAATACTAGAAGTTCCTTCTGAATTAGGTGCTGGAACTCGTGGAGCCAGTCTAGGAATTGGCGCCATAAAGGTAGCTGCTTTGAATGCTCAAAATAAATATTTTTCAAAATATACCTCTACAATCATCCCGAATGAAAATGAGTTACTCTTTGAGGATAGCCCTACTCAATATGCCAATTATATAGATGGTATTGTCAAGGTTTATAATTATGTCTCGCATTATGTTTCGGAAGAGGTAACTTACAACAAACGCTTTCCAATTGTTTTGGCAGGCGATCACTCTACAGCAGGAGCAACGATTACAGGAATCAAAAAATCAAATCCTGACAAACGTCTAGGAGTTATTTGGATTGATGCGCACGCTGATTTACATACACCATACACAACTCCTTCTGGCAATGTACACGGCATGCCTTTGGCGGTCTGTTTAGGAATTGATAATATAGAGCACCAACGCAATGACATTCCCAAAGAAATTGCCGAACATTGGCATCAATTAAAACATATGGGCGGGGTTTATCCCAAAATAGAAGCCAATGATTTGGTTTTTATTGCTCTACGAGACACCGAAGAGGAGGAAGATTTTTTGACCGAACGTTTAGGCATTCGCAATTTTGCGGTTAAAGAAGTACGAGAAAAAGGAACACAACAAACGGTAAAAGAAGTCTTGGCTTACCTCAACAATTGTGACATGATCTATGTTTCTTTTGATGTCGATAGTATGGATTGTGAATTGGTCTCTAAAGGTACTGGAACACCTGTTCCCAACGGTTTATCAGAAGAAGAAGCAACGGATATTGTTTGTGGATTGGTAGCAGATCCCAAAACTTGTTGCTTGGAAGTCACAGAAGTCAACCCTACCTTAGACAACAAACAAAATACCATGGCTGAAACAGCATTTCGTGTTTTAGATCGAGCCACCAATATTGTGAAAAACAGATAATAATACATTTTTCTACTAAAACCTTGACACTTTTGAGGCTTTGAAATGAACAATTCAAAGCCTCAAAAAACACCAAACACCTATTGATAACATACATTATGAGTTACAAAGCAATTCTAGTTGCCCTTCTTATTTTTATTCCCTTTTTAAATTATAGTCAACAATTAATTTTTGCACATCGACCTTTTCATGATGCTCAAATATCTGCGTGGCGGTATAGTCAAGATACAGTAGTCTTTAGTCCAGAAGCATTGATAATGGGTTTTGTAAATTTACCCCATGCTGATGCTCAAAATCCTGAACTGAGCATTGTAATTGACAATCAGTCTGGCAAGCCTATTACAACGACCTTTAGATTAGTTCGATTTGATCCCAGCAAATTGCGTTGGAATGCAGAAGTCAAACGTTTACAAAAAGCCATCTTGAGCAATAAGAATTGGTATTATTTTGAGATAACTCCCAAGCCTTCGGTAACCGATGCTTATAATGGCGTAGCATTTTTGGGTGCTATTCATCAAATTGCAAAAAATAATAAACCAGTAACTCTAACTTACCATATTTCTGGCAAATACGAATCGAATGTATGTACCATTGATTTTAGTCAACAACAAGGTATTTTTGAAGCACTTTGGGTCAAATTGGATTACTATCAAACGCTGCTCAAAAAAAAGGAAAGTATCGAACAACAACAAGCCAAACTTGTGCAACAATGCCGCCCCTATACATTTAATGAAATTAGTAAATGGGCAGCCAAAGCGACTGGTTTAAAAACTAATTTAGCGGCAACAGATTTGGACTTGTTTAAGGTAGTCGAAAATTTAAAAATTGTAACAGAAGCCATTCCAAACTCTATTTCGCCTTACTTAAAACGGGAGCTACACGCTTTATTTTTATTAGATGTTGCTATTGTAGAAATGGCAGATGGGCGCAATAAAAATCAAAAAATTCGACAAAAAGAGGATTTGCTCAAACAACTATCGCTGTACCCCGAATTAAAATCGACTTTAGATTTGTATAAGAAAACAACAGAGAATGTTCTACTCTACAAAAAAACAGAACAAGCACAGCAAAAGGAGCTGCAAGAGTTAACAAAAAAATATCGCCCCTATCAAGGCATCTATACGACGCATCAAGAACTTCAGGCAGAATTAGATTTGCTAGAGGTTGATTTACAATATTTCGATTAACAATAACTAGCTACCTCAAAATTACAACCTGCGTATACTCGTATACAAACACAAAAAAGTACACTTACTTTAAATAGTAAGTGTACTTCCTTAAAAGAACCTTAGTTCTTTTAATTATTTTGCCAATCCACCAACGTGTTTAGCTAATTTTCCTTTAAGGTTAGCCGCTTTGTTTTTGTGGATTTGATTTTTCTTAGCCAAACGATCAATCATAGAAACAACTTTTGGTAAGAAAGCTTCTGCTTCTTTGTGATCTTCCATACCACGTAATCTACTAATAGCAGTACGAGCAGTTTTTTTGTAAAAACGATTGTGTAATCTTTTTTTTGCGTCTTGACGCATGCGTTTTTTTGCTGATTTATGGTTTGCCATAATTATCTATAAGTTATGATTCTTTCAATTTTTCTTTACAAATGCCTTAAATAATTCCTCTAAGGGCATGCAAAGATAATAATAGTTTCAAAAAATTCAATGTTTTATCAAAAAATAATCATTTTTTCTTCCTTTATGACCTATTATCACTCATTTTTCAAGTAGCTCGTTCTCTAAACTTTATCAATAAATAAATACAGAATAAAAGGTACAACCTCTAACAAACTTCTATAAACCCTAGCCATCGCTTTCTATTCAATGATTTTAGGGAAATAAGCTTGGGAAGTAATTATAACTTTTGTACCTTTATTTTTTAATATAATGATAGGTTTTAGCGGCTGTAATGAATCCTTTTTTTAAAGACGTATCCAATCAATTATTAACCGTTGATTAAAGACCTAAAAAAGAAGAAAAATGTTAAGTTGATGGACTTGATTATTTACAATAATAAGTAATTGAATGTTAAATAACATAAATCCACTGCTTAAATATCATATAACAATAGTTTGTTAAAAATCTATTGACAAACTACTAATGTAAAATGTAATCGTAAAAACAAAATGGATTATTCATTTATTTCCAATGCTCATCCAGCCTATATAGAAGGCTTGTATCAACAATACAAAAACAATCCTGAATCTGTTGCCGATGGATGGAAAGAATTTTTTGCAGGCTTTGACTATGCGACTCAACACGAGAATGGCTTAGAAACAACAGACAGTGCTCCTACCAATCGAGCATCGTTTTCTTCTCCCAAGGAGTTAGCAGTTCTTAATTTGATTCAAGCATATAGAATGCGTGGTCATTTAGTTTCAACAACCAACCCAATTAGAGAACGCAAATTTCGATTCCCTAGCTTGGATTTGGCATATTATGGGTTGTCAAACGATGATTTGAACGCCCAATTTATTGCAGGTAGTGAGATTGGTTTGCCAAATGGCACCTTAAATGAAATTTTAGACAAACTAAAAACCATTTATTGTAGTAATATTGGCTTCGAATTTGCCCATATTGACAATCAAGATAAATACCATTGGCTAAAAAATCGCATTGAAAAAATCAAAGCAGGAGATTACGGTCATAGCTTGGATAAAAAGAAGCGAATTTTAGAAAAATTAAATGGTGCAACTGGCTTTGAAAATTTCTTAGGCAAAAAATATGTTGCTCAAAAACGTTTTGGATTAGAAGGTGGTGAATCTGCAATTCCTGCTTTGGACGGAATCATCAACACAGCCGCTGCTTTAGAAGTAGAAGAGGTGGTAATTGGTATGGCGCATCGTGGGCGTTTGAATGTTTTGGCCAATATCATGGGCAAAACCTATGAATACATTTTTAGTGAGTTCGAAGGAAATATGCCTAAAGATACCATTTTTGGAGATGGTGATGTAAAATACCATTTGGGTTATTCTTCTCAAATCAAAACTCCAGAAGGCTTTGATGTACATCTCAAACTTGTACCCAACCCTTCTCACTTAGAGGCTGTAGGTCCTGTTGTACAAGGTTTTTCGAGAGCAAAAGCAGATTTGCTTTATAATTCTAATTTTGATAAAATTCTACCAATCCTAATCCATGGTGATGCGGCTGTTGCTGGTCAAGGGGTTGTTTACGAATTGGTTCAAATGAGTGAATTGGAGGGTTACTACACTGGAGGAACCATTCATTTTGTTATCAACAATCAAATTGGTTTTACAACAGATTTTGAAGATGCTCGCTCGTCTACTTATTCTACAGCAGCAGCAGCTTTGGTTCAAGCACCTGTATTTCATGTCAATGGAGACGATCCTGAGGCAGTCCTATTTGTTGCTCAACTAGCCGCTGAATATCGCCAAGAATTTAATACTGATGTTTTCATAGACATGGTGTGTTATCGCAAGCATGGTCATAACGAAGGAGATGACCCAAAGTTTACACAGCCACAGTTTTATGAAAAAATCAAAAAGCATAAAAATACCAGAACCATTTACAGTCAGAAATTGATTGCTAATGGGGAAATTGAGGCAGCTCTAGCCAAACAAATGGACAAGGAGTTTGACGCTTTGCTACAAGCAAAATTTTCGCAAGCGAAAGAAGAGGCTCCTACTTATGAATACCAAACGCCAGAACAAGCTTGGCGTAAGTTAAAGAAACATACTATTCCAGAAGACTATGTTCTTTCTCCAGATACAAGCATCAAAAAAGAAGTCATTACATCAGTATTGAATTCTTTGCAAACGATTCCTGAAAACTTTACACCTCTGCCTAAATTCAAGCGTTTATTAAACCGTACACAGGATTTTATAGATAGAGGATTGATTGATTGGGCAATGGGAGAACACCTTGCGTATGGTTCTTTACTTTTAGAAGGGTACGACATTCGTATTAGTGGTCAAGATGTTAAACGAGGAACTTTCTCTCACCGAAATGCAGTATTGTACGATGCAAAAACAAACAAGCAATACAATCGCTTTAATGATTTAGAGAAAAAACAAGGTCAATTTAGAATACACAATTCTCTACTTTCTGAGTTTGCTGTATTGGGTTTTGAGTTTGGCTACTCATTGGCTAGTCCAGATCCACTTGTTTTGTGGGAAGCTCAGTTTGGTGATTTTGCGAATGGTGCTCAAACTATGTTTGATCAGTTTATTTCTTCGTCTGAAAGCAAGTGGCAACGTATGTCAGGTTTGGTTATGTTACTTCCTCATGGTTACGAAGGGCAAGGTCCAGAGCATTCTAGTGCTAGATTAGAACGCTATTTGCAGAGTTGTGCCGAATTTAACATGACTGTTGCCAATGTCACTACACCAGCCAACTTCTTCCACCTGTTGCGTCGTCAACAAGCTCGACCATTCAGAAAACCATTGGTTGTGATGAGTCCCAAAAAACTCTTACGTCCGAAGGATATGAATCGTCCTGATGAAGAGGTGTTATATAGAGAATGTGTTTCTTCTTTTGAAGACCTAACGCAAGGTTCTTTCAAAGAAGTTTATGACGATCCTAAAATTACGACTACCAAACAAGCTCAAAAGATAAAACGCGTACTTTGTTGTAGCGGAAAAATCTACTACGAATTACTAGATAAAAAAGTAGCTGATAAGAGAGACGATATTGCTATTGTTCGCTTGGAGCAATTGTATCCGTTCCCTAAAAATCAAGTAAAAGCGGCTATTGAAAAATATAGTAATGCTGAATGGTTCTGGGTACAAGAAGAACCTTCTAACATGGGAGCATGGCAATACATTTTAGCCTTTTATCGTCATTATGACATTCAGCTAGTCGCTAGAAAATCAAGTGCATCGCCTGCTACTGGTTTCAAAAAAGTACACGAGGCTCAACAAGAAAATATTTTGTTGCGCGCTTTTGGTGAATTGGAAAATACGAGTACCTCTTCTAGAGAAGCTAATGTCATGCACTCCCCAACCAACAGTCCTCCAACGAATGGAAACAAACCAGATGACTTAACAGCTTTAAAAGGACTTGGGAAAGTAGTTGCTAAACAATTGGAAACAGCAGGAATTACAACATTCAAGCAATTGGCTAAATTATCTAACAAGGAAATTCATAATCTAAATGATCAAATCCCTGGATTTGGTGCCAAATACAAACGTTACGATTGGAAAACACAAGCACAAGTGCTGAACTAAAATTAGTTATTTCAAAGACAGTAGTTTTGTGACTCAACAATATAAATAAGTCGTCTAGCTTTAGTCTAGACGACTTTATTGCTTCTTTCAAGCAGTGCAAAACTCACAGAATTAGTAAGACGAATGCCGACACTTTTTATTTTATTTACACTTTTAGGTTTCTTTTTTCTAACCATTGTTTTGGCGGGCTTGTTTTTGCCTTCTACTTGGATTATAGAAAAAGCCGAACTCATCCATGCCACTCCTTCCGACTTATTCTCTTTAGTCAACTCTTTAGAAGAATGGTCTAACTGGACGGTTTGGTCTTCAGAGGATAAAGACTCTAATTTGACCTTTGAATACCCTGATCAAAAAGAAGGCTTGGGTGCTGTTCAAATATGGAGAAACAATCGAATCAATGGAGTTCTAACCATTACGGAAAGTGTTGCAAACAAAGAAATAAAGTACCAATTTGATATTCAAGAAGGCAATCTAACCTTATTGGGCACTATCGTTTTGGCACCTGCTGATACTAACTATACACAAATTGCTTGGCGTTGTCAACTAAAGGAGTTAACCGACAACAACCCCATTCGACGCTATCAAGCATATTTTTTAAAAAATTATTTTGATACGACTATTGAAGCAAATTTGGCATCTATGGCATCTATGTTTAATACAACAGATGATGCTTCGGACGTATAATTAGATAGCTTGGTTTGTCCTATATATATAATAGTTTGTTAAAACTATGTTAGTAGTAGTAAATTAACTTAAGTGTAGCGATCTTACACTATCATTAGCCAACTAATTACTTGAGGCTGTACTCACAAATAAGCAACTCTCTTGGTATAATGCATTCTTGTTACTCATGTGTATAGTTTGCAGCCATGAACCTATGATCTAAAAAATACAACAAAGCATTTTGTATATAATTGATTGTTAATACGACATTTAATTCAGAAAACCTTAAATAATTCATTTCATACATTTTAGCTAACTGTTGTTAGATATACATTATAATAAATAACATTCTTTGCAGGTTTAGCTTATCCACCAAAGTGTTTGATTTACTTGTCTTTGTTCAAGAATTAAGCTGCAAAGAGTAACCATTCTTTTATCTTATGAACAATAATAACTATGTTGTTATTATGGCTGGCGGAATTGGTAGCCGCTTTTGGCCTAGTAGCCGCAAAAAAAAACCCAAACAATTCTTAGATATTCTCGGACTAGGAAAAACGCTTTTGCAATTGACATTCGAGCGTTTTACCAATGTTTGCCCTGCTGAAAATATCTTTGTTGTTACCAACTTGGAATACAAACACCTTATCAATGAACAGCTCCCCCAATTAACGGATCATCAAATCCTAACCGAACCCTCTAGAAATGATACCGCACCTTGTATTACGTATGCTGCTCTAAAAATTCAAAAAATCAATCCTAAGGCTAACTTTGTCGTAGCTCCTTCAGATCATATTATTTTGAAAGAGGAACAATTTGTTAATAGAATTAAAGAAGGATTAGATTTTGTAGAAAAAAACAACGCATTGCTTACCTTAGGTATTCAACCTCATCATCCCAATACAGGATATGGCTATATTCACTTTGATAAGGAAAGCCCTGCACCTATTTACAAAGTCCACCAATTTACCGAAAAACCCGACTTAGAAAACGCAAAGAAATTTGTTGCTAGTGGTGACTATCTATGGAATGCAGGTATTTTTGTTTGGAACGTTACTACAGTTTTGGACGCAATAAAGAAATATGCCCCAGAAGTTTATAATATACTAAATCAAGGTGAAGCTCATTGGTGTACGTCGCAAGAACAAAATTTCTTAAATGAATATTATCCTACAACGCCAAGCATATCAATTGACTATGCAATCATGGAAAAAGCAACCAATATCTACACCTTGCCTGCAGATATTGGTTGGTCAGACTTGGGAACTTGGGGCTCTTTACATGAGCAATTTGATAAGGATGAGCACGACAATGCCATCAGTAGCCCAACCCCTGAACTTGTTCAAACCCTAAATACATCTAATTGCATGCTTCGAGCTACTAAAGATAAGCTGGTTGTAGTGAAGGATTTGGAGAACTATATTGTTATAGAAGAAGATAATGTTTTATTAATTTACCCTAAGGATAAAGAACAGGAAATCAAGCAGGTTTCTAAAGAACTAGCAGCTCGTTTTGGCGAAAATTATCTCTAATACGAACTTGGTTATCAAAAAATAAAGTTAAGACTCTTGTAAATAAAGAAGCTCATCAGTATACAACCTGATGAGCTTTTTTATATTTCAATAATTCACCGAAAATTCTACCAGCTTAATAGTCAAAAAAATTACAATCAACCACAAAGTAATAGTACGGCTAACTACTAGTATCTTATAAATAGGTACAAAATGGTTGAAACTAGCTCCTATTCTTTTATCTTATCACTTCTTCGACCTCCAAACAAAAAGAAAGCCAATACACAACAAGCTAATAGTACCCAAAGACCACTATTATCTGTTTCTGTAGTATTCGTAGCCAACAACAAGGGAATGTAACTTGCAAACAAAAACAAATGCTTCCTTCCTGTTCCTTCTACAAAAAATCGATGATCAATATAACTCTCTATTTGACTATTTTCGATGGGAGCTTCTAGTCCTATGGCAATGCCTCTATTTCTATTTAGAACCATGCGTTCTGCCGAGTAACTAGCCGCAGCTTCTGGACAATTTTCTATTCTTAGCATAGTACATTTAATTTTAATAATCATTATACAACTATTCCTAGCATCCTAATAGCTCTTATATTGTTAGCAACTATTATTAGCTAAAGAAATCTGTACTATATACAACTTAGATTTTAAAATAATCGTTCAACTACACCTATTTTCAATCAATATAATCGTATTTGATATCCATTAAAAACAAACCTTCGGCAGGAGCAGAAAGGGCATTTTTGAGGGTCTTTTTTTCGTCCAAAGCTGACTTTACTACATCCAGAGACATATTTCCTTTTCCTACATTAAGGCACATTCCAACAATCAGACGAATCATTCCACGCAAAAAACGATTGGCAGTCACTCGATAGATCAACTGTTTTCCATCTTCTTCGATTCCCCATTCAGACTGGCGCAAATCACATAAATTCGTTTTATTATCGGTTTTACTTTTACAAAAAGTTGTAAAATCGTTATATGCTAAAAGCAGTTGAGCTGCAGCTTGCATTTTATCAACATCTAAGTGTTTTCCAAAACGGCAATAATAAGCCGTTTCTTGTCGAAATGGATTCTGCACTAAATCAAGCACATATTGATAACTTCGAGAAGTCGCATCAAATCGAGCATGAGCATCATTTGTCACCTCGATCAAACGGTAACACACAATATCTTTTCCCAATAAACTATTCAAGCGATAGACAAAATCCTTTTGCAGACCTTCGGGACCATCAAAATGTGCAAAATATTGAAGTGCATGTACTCCCGAATCCGTTCGACCACAACCCACGATTTTAGTGGGTTCCCTCAAAAGGATAGCCAATGCTTGTTCTATTTGAGATTGAATAGTAACTTGATCGGGCTGCTCTTGATAACCACAAAACCGAGTTCCATTATAAGCTAGTTCTAAAAAATATCGCATGCTATTATTATTATGATAGGGTTAATAGTTCAAATTATAGCAGTGCAATTTCAAATCCAGCATTATAAACCCTTGTTATAATTTCTTCCGCTGTAACCGTATTCGTTTCTACTGTCAATATTTTTTGTTCATTGCTTGTATCTACAGACCAATCGTGTACTCCTTCTATTTCATCTAAGACAGGTGTAATTTTTTGAACACAGTTGCTACAATTAATATTCGTTTTAAAATGTATTTTGTTCATTATTTTTATTTTTCAATAGTTTGCTAAAACCACATAGCAAGTTGTATGAGTTAACTACTAATTTTTGTTAGTGGTATTTTTGATAGGCTACAAAAATAAAAAAATCGAAGTTACTGAGCAGTAACTTCGACTAATTTAATAACCCTAAAACCTTTCCCGAACCACTGGGATAACCAAAACTTGTTGTATACCATATACAACCTTATAAACCCTTTATATATTTTATCGCACTTTTTTCTTGTATTTCTATCTAATTAGATGCTTACAATACTTGTACTTTTATTTTACTTTTCTCTTCCTCTGTTTTTTTAGGAATGGTTACCAATAACACTCCTGCCTCGTACTTTGCTGTAATGTTTTGATAATCGAATTTATCAGTTAAACAAAAGGTTCTTTTAAAAGTTGAGTAATTGAACTCTTTTCTTTTAATTTTTATTTCTTCTGACGCATTTTTGACAATAGCGTTGGCAGAAATAGTCAAGATATCCTCTTCGATATGCAAGTCAAAATCTTCTTTCGCAAGTCCAGGTGCTGCTACTTGCAACTCTAGATAATCAGGGTACTCTAGTGAATTAACGGGTGGAATTGTTTTGGTTGAATCTGTTCCAAAAATATCATTTACCTTGATGTTGTTGACAAAATCATCTACAGCTTTTCCTAATTCGTCAAAATTAAAACCAAATGAATTAAACTTGTAATTACTCATAACTTGTTGTTGTTGTTGTAAGATTATCAATAAATGGCTCCTTTCTAGTTGTTGAAGTAAGAATTGTTTGCTATTTATTGAAGAATATTAGGAGCTAGACTTGAAAACCGGTGCGTCAAATGAAAAACTTATTAAATCAAAATGCTAGTCCTAATATTCTAAAAAACTATTTCTATTAATGATTGTGTTGTTGCTCTACTTAGGTCAATCCTTGTACCAAAACTAAAAAGCTGCCATTAAGTCCATTTTCAAACAAAAATAAGTGACTTAATGGCAGCTTCGGATTACCTTTGGCTGCTTTATTGGCAAATGAGAACAAATTTAAGCCATTAATCAGGAAAATCGCCCCAAGGTTTGCCAGCAACACACTCATACCGAACTTTATTCCATTCATCATAAGCGTATTTATCCTTAAAATCGCCAAAACTAGCTTTTTCAATCAATCCCCATAAGGCTATATCAGCATTTGCAATTTGCTGCTCGTCTTGTCCTTCAAATATAAAAGAACCATATACCGTACGAGCTTTCCAATCGAAAATCGTAAAGTAATACTTTACACCATTTTTGCCCTCTATCTCTATCTGGTATTCAAAAGAAGTTTTGTACCCATCCCCCTTGCCTGTTGGACTTCCAAATAAAAATTGCAATTTTGCTCGAACTTCTGCAATGTGATTAAAACTATGAGACGACAATCCAAAATATGTTTTAATATCTTCGCCAATTAATTTTAATCCATCCAATCGTTTTTTCTGAATCGGTAATTTGCCTTTGGCTTTTCGAATAAAAAATTCATTCTGTTGGTATTCTTCAGCAAATTTGATTTTCCCATCAGGTTTTAGAAACTTTGGTATTGCAGCCAATCGTTTAGCTTCTAACTCTTTTGCTGCTATCCTTGCTTTTTCATCCTCTACATCTTTAACGGCTGCAACAGCTGCAACTTCTTCTTCATCAACTATAACTTGCATCCCTATATCTTCGAAAAATGCAACTATAGATTCGGGATATTCTCGTTCTTTAGCATGCGCCAAAGCATTTTTTCCTTCAAAAGTAACATTAAGATCAGCTCCTTGATCTATCAAAAATTGGAGGGGTTCTACCTTTATAAATTTCTCACGAATCAACTTAATCAACAAAGGCATGCCATCCGAGAAACAAGCATTAACATCTAATTCTTGTTGAAACAGCACATTTCTAAATTTGAATTGAGGATCGGCATATTTTAATACTTTAAACATTGTCGAAACCGAAATAGACATTCCTGCTTCTAACAAAAGAGCCAAACAAGCTGCATTCCCGCCTGCAATAGCAGCATCTAACAAGTTGGTATTCACTCTTGCTCCTGCTTGAATCAATAAAGCAACCGCCTCACTATTGCCCATTTTTAGCATACTCAGCAACAACTTAGACTGATCTACATTAGGGTCAAACCCCATTCCCAACAATAATTCTAATAATTTTAGATTTCCTGTTTTCTGTAATTCATAAAAAATATCGCTTTGCCCCTTCTTATTAGGCAAGGGATAACCTTTATCTATCAACAACTTAGCAACAAGAGGACGACCATGCTTTACAGCATAATACAACAAACTGCTAGTAACATATTGTTCATTAAAAGCATCTTTAAGCATTTCTTCGTCCAATAAATTTTCAAAAATATCTTGAAAACCATCCTCTATCGCCTTTACCAAATAATACTTTTTACTGTATTGGTTTTCTTTTAATTCTTGCAATAGTTTTTTACGCCTACTAGGCTTGATTTTAGGCTCAATCCACTGCGGCCAAGCAACTCGTTTTACAAGGTCGCTAGGATCTGAATGATAAGCAGTATGTTTTGTAGGGTCGTACAAATCGCAAGAAACAATGTCTTTACAATAAATACGAATTCTTCTAGAAGACAATTGGCGCGTTTTTTCAATAGCATATTCCAATTCCAAATCACCTAAAGGTTCAATAATAACAGCTGTCTTATTGGTTGAATAATCCCTACATTGCTCAAAACCTGTCACCCAATTATTATTTTTTAAATGAATAACAATTGGCTTTTGTGGAGCAACGCTTCTAAAAAGTGTTAACGTAGAAGAGTGATCTTTTTTCATAGTATTGTTTTTATAAAAAGCTTGATGCTTAGAATGGAGATAAATCCTTAACAAGGTGCATCAACTAATTTAGTTTTGCAAGCCAATTCTTTGATGTTATATAACTTTTCAGAACCTTTCAAAAATCACAACCACCTAACTAGCAACCTATTAACCAATAAAAAAATCAACTTTCACTCTTAAAAAATAAAAAAAAACACAGCTATAATCTTTAGATTTACAGCTGTGTCAAAATATATTCTTCTAAAAATAGATTTTTTTATTTTAGTTTGTGAAATGGCAAACCAACTATTTTGGCTTCCATCCTTTTGCCTCTAGCGTCAATAAAAATCGAACTTCCTTTCTTAGAATGCTCCTTGGCAACATAGCCCATTCCAATAGAAATATTAACAGAAGGTCCTTTGGTTCCAGATGTTACAACTCCAATCTCATTTCCATTGGCATCTAGAATAGGGTAAGCATGACGAGGAGGACGTTTTCCCAACACCTCAAAACCTACCAACTTACGTTGAACACCTGTAGCCTTTTGTTCAATCAAGAAATCCTTATCAACAAAGTCAACATCCTTTTTCAGTTTAGTTATCCACCCTAACCCTGCTTCTAAAGGCGATGTAGTATCATCTATGTCATTTCCATACAAACAATATCCCATCTCTAGGCGCAATGTATCTCGTGCTCCCAAACCAATTGGTTTGAGACCGTATTCTCCTCCAGCCTCCATAATTGCATCCCAAATTCGGGTAGCATCTTCATTGGCAACATAAATTTCAAAACCTCCAGAGCCCGTATATCCTGTCGCAGAAACAATCACGTTATCGACACCTGCAAAAGTTCCTCTAACAAAAGTATAGTACTTCATCCCTTCTAGGTCAATGTCTGTCAAAGATTGTAATGCTTTTATCGCATTAGGTCCTTGTACTGCCATCAATGAAGTAGCATCTGAGATGTTTTTCATATCAACAGCTGCAGTATTGTGAATTGTCAACCAATCCCAGTCTTTCTGAATGTTAGATGCGTTTACAACCAACATATATTCTTCCTCCCCAAGGTTATAGACCAATAAATCATCTACAATTCCTCCCTTGCCATTGGGAAAACAAGAGTATTGCGCATCGCCTTTTCCTAATTTAGAAGCATCATTAGATGTAACTCTTTGAATCAAGTCCAACGCACCTTCTCCTCTAATAATAAATTCTCCCATGTGAGAAACATCAAACATTCCAACTTGCTCTCGTACCGTATGATGTTCTTCAATTATTCCACTATAAGAAACAGGCATATCATAACCTGCAAATGGTACCATCTTAGCATCTAAGCTAATGTGTCTATCGTATAAGGCTGTTTTTTTCATTGCGAAACAGTATTTAGAAAATGAAGTAGTTAATTGAGTTATTTTTTATAGATGTCTTTTTAAGAGTCTTTCCTTGTCTATCAAAAAAATCTACCTTTTGATAACTTTTGTAGTATTACGAAACCGCTTTTTTGACGCACAATTGGAAGCATTAGTAGACGTAATTACGCCTCGTTTTGCTTAATTCATAATGCTAATTCTACTAATTAAGTAATCGTTCAAAAAATAAGTTCAGTTCAATAAAACACTTATTGCCGTGAAGTTAAATTTTGTTTTGGACAATTCGGCTAAATTTTTGCTATTAAATTTCTATTTAAACCAACTTCCAAAGCAACCTTTCTCATTCTGAATTGTCCTTTTAATAAAGGGACATTATTAAAAACAACCTTTTTATTAACTTTTCGCACAAACAAACCGCCACACACTAAAACAAACCCAATTGATAACCAAACCACTAAATCAAAATAAAAATAGTTTTAATCTAGAAAAAATGATTATCAAAATAATGTAGTAGTGCTTTTTTCATTTTTTTCAAAAACAAAAATTAGTACGCCACTCATTCACAATAAGCAATATTTATACATAAAACATCTATTGCAACAACATTTAATACGGATAGTTGGTTGAGTAAAAGTCTCTAAATTATTTATCCCCAAATAAAAGAAGTTTATAGATACTTCTTTTTTTAATTGTAAACACAATTCGAACCTTTCACCGCACAAAAGGTTATAAAAACCATTTACGTATGAAACTTCTCAAATGGCTTTTGCCTGTTGTACTGATTCTATTGTCCTCTGCAACTAGCTTTTCTCAAATTAATATTAATACCAATGACTCTATTGCGGTTATCGAGTTGCGAGATAACTTAGGTCTTAGTAGTGTTGCAGGTATAGCTTCCCCTAATGTATCCACTTGGATTCCAACTTATATAGATACCATATACGATCCAACAACTGTTTCTTATAAAGTAAAAAGCATTAATTTTGATGGTTTAGTGGCTGCTCCTGCTACAACAACAACGATTTTGCCCGATTCTATTATTACCGATATACAACTAAACTTTTTGGAGTCCTTATCCTTAAAAAATAATGGAATTGACGATATGGAAGGGAATTTATATGTTGGCTTAATCCCTCCTAGTCTTACCGAAATCAACCTTAATAACAATACAATCGCCAATACTACGGACTTCTTTGTCTTTCTACTCCAAGGATTGACCAATTTGGAAGTGCTCAATGTAAAAAACAGCTTGCTGTCCAATGCTTCTCCTCTGACCAATTATACGATACCTAACTCAGCGGTTTTAGAACATTTGGATATTAGTGACAACGACTTTACAGGAACACTTGACGTAACAGGGCTCGTTACCAATAGGTTTCCTGGATTGCTTTTTTTATATGCCAATGACAACGATTTTTCTACTTTAATAACTCCTACCACCTTTTCTTCAACGGTTATTTTAGAAAAACTAAGCGTCAACAACAATCTATTACAAGATTTCAAGCCTTTTGAAGATTTACTTAATAACGTGACAACTCTAAAGTGGCTCTATGCTCACAATGCTTTAGATACGGTCTCGATTCAAGATTCACTGGAATTTTCGATTACAACACCTCTTTTAAATCTCAAAATTTTAGACATTTCTTACAATCTTCTTAGAGGAGTTCTTCCTGCGGATATGGTGGAACGTATTCCTAATATAGAGGTATTGTATATTAATAACAACCAAATTAGAGGCAATTTGCCGCAACCTATAGGTACTATTCCTGCCCCAATAAACAACAGCGGCTATGAAGGTTTTGACAACTTGAAAGAGTTAGATATTAGCAACAATTTATTAAAAGGAGAGCTTCGCATAGATTGGTTATTTGGCAATCAATTGTTTAACTATACATCCAACTCAACAATGCCTATTGAGGCATTCTATGCCAATGGCAATAAATTTAATACTGTAAAACCTAGTTTAAACCATCCTTTAGCCAACACTATTTTGAACAATTCATTTGGTGGTCGCTTTGACAATTTAGAACAACTCGAAGTAGGAAATAATATTTTAGGTTTTAGCGATTTATTCAAAATCAAACGAATATTTAATTTAAAACAAATATCAGGAGTTTCTTTTAACCACTACATTCCTCAAGAAGGGATTGATTCAACCTCCTTCGTTTATGCTCCTCAAAAAGAGATAGGAATCGGAGGAATACGTCGTCGCACACCTGGTAGTAGTATTTTATTTACTGCTGGAGCAGGTATTATTGCACAAGAGCAGACTCAAACCAATTACATCACCAACCAATATACTTGGGAACGCATAGATACAGCTAATATTGTAGGGGGTAGTACTGGCAACCCTGTTGTTCAAACCTTAGGTTTGGCAGCCCAACAAGGTGGTACAATTAATCCCAATTTAACCTCTAATAATATTGTTGGAGATCCTTCTTTTGTTTTTGGCGTGGACACAACGGCTGTCAATATTCATCGCTTGGCAATTTTGCCTTTGGATTCTGCCACTCATAGTAATTGGTTGTATAGGGCACAAATCAACAATGATTCTTTCCCTAGCTTGACTTTGTATAGCAAACCCAAAAAAGTAGAGGTAGGCTTTTGTACCGATAGTTCTGGGGCAAATATTTTTTGCCAATCTATTATTGTACAATTTGATCCAGATAGTTTAGCACAGTTTTCGACACAGCAAGAACAAGATTCATTTAGGACAGCACTTCGTGAAAGTTTGGGAGTGGAATTGATTGAAGAATGTTTGTGTGGGAATATAGAGCTTTGGGCACTTTCTGACACTGCTAAGGCGATGTTAGAATCCAATGGAAAAGGAACCAAACGAGCCGCTTCTGCCGCTTCAGGAAAACCAGAGTTGTTAAGTGCAGACCCCAATTATCCTCTGCTAGAAAGTTCTTCTTCACCTAATTCCAACAATGCTAACTTACCTACTGGTGCGGGCAATTCAACCGCTAGCACCTTAGTAGCTATTATCGACTCAGGAGTGGATTATGACTACACTCCGCTCACTCCTTATTTATCGGAAGGTGCTTCTACGACTACAAGTTGTTTACCCAATGCTACCTTTGGTTATAATTTTGTTGATGACAACAATAACGCCACAGATGATCATGGGCACGGCACCTCTGTTGCAGGGATTGTAGCAGGTATTAGCCAACAAAATATCCTTCCTGATACTGGAAATCTAAAAACAGATATAGGTATCTTACCTTTAAAATATACGGATAAAAATGGCGCTGGCTCATTGTTCCATGCTGCTTGTGCCTTACGTTATGCAGCAGATTATGAACGTCCAACAACAACAGGAGGTACCGCAAAAGTGCGTGTGATCAATACAAGTTGGGGATATTATGGGGATCCCTGTATTGTTTTAGAAAACGTCATTGAATACGCTGCTGAAGAGTGCGATATTTTAATTGTCGCTTCTGCAGGAAATGATGCCACTCAGGTTCATGGTAGCAAAGAAAGACGCCACTGGCCCTCTAATTCTATTTTTGATCCCACGAATAGCATTGTTGCCGACAATATCTTATCTGTAGCAGGTGTAACCCCTAATGGTGCTGTTTTGAACCCTAATTCTAATTATAGCAACATTCATATTGATTTGGCAGCTCCTTGGAATGATGTAACCGCATTGGCGGGGAGCAACAATAGCTTCCATACGGTTGGAGGAACTTCATTTGCTGCCCCTCAAGTAACCCGAGCAGCTGCTTTATTATTTGACAAATATCCTGATGCTACTTATTTTGCTGTTAAGCATGCCTTGATGGAGGGGGTTGACATTTTACCTAGTGCCGATAGCGCAAAACTAGTTTCTGGTGGACGAATTAATTATGCAAAAGCAGATTCTATTCTCAATATTATTACCAACAGAGCAACTTGTACTCCTAACATAACTGTAAATGTTGACAAAATAACGGAACTAAGTCATTCCATCAAAATCTACCCTAATCCATTCTCCAACAACTTAACACTTGAATTTGATTATGAATTGAGTACGCACCCTATTGAACTCAAGTTATTCAATATTAGTGGTCAAGAAATTCACTATCAAAGACTAACGACAGGTACCACCAATACCAATGTTACTACAGAAAACTTAGCTGCTGGTATTTATTTTATGCAAGTCACTATTAATAACAAACAATACAGCCAAAAAATTATTAAATTTTAATTGTACTCAACAATAGTTAGCTGCGCTCACGAAGTACCACGTATAGCAGCGAACCGAGCTATGCGAGTTCACGACAGTAGGGAGTAACAAAGCTAACTAAAAGCGCAGCGCTCACGAAGTAAACTAATATAAATGTGATTTTTTATCTTTTTGGTAACTAAGCTTGCGATCTCATACACTACTTTTAATTAAACCGCAATACAATTAAATAGTAGTTCTACTGCACGACTACTACGTAGATTAAGCGGACTAATTCTTAAAATAGTGTATGAGGTAGTATAACAACCCTAAGCTTCACTTTTTGTCTTCTATAATGGCATTTTTCTAAGGCAAAATAGCGGACTCCTTTTAACTGCACACACATTTTTGACAATTTATTTAGACACCTATCAGGGTTTAATTAACTTTGTTGGTGGATTATTGCGTCTTGATAACAAATTTAGAATCAATACACAATAGAAAATCATGAGTATTACTCAGTTGTATTGGAGTAGACTAAAAATAAGCGGTTCCCCTCAATACTATTTCAAATTTCTATAGTAACCATGATTATTTTTTAACGGCTATTGTTGCAAATATTGTAATTATTTGTGCTTCGCCATTCGTTTAAAATTTATGATGTCTATCACAAAAAAAACACGTTCTTACCTTCTCAATTCATTACTAGTAGTAGTATTACTTGCACTTGGGAGAACCATAAGCTTGGCACAAGTTTGTCATCCCGATGATCGTGCAGCTCTAATTCGCCTACGAGATGCAACCAATGGTGGAGGTGGAGTTGGTTCGTGGAATATTGCCTCCAATTTACCCAATGGAATTACCAGTCGTTGGATTGGTTCTAATGTTTATGAATGGCATGGAATTGATACCATGCACGACGCAAGCTTTCCTACTTATTATCGAATTCGTACGATTAATTTAGATGGTAATAATTTTGTTGGTGCCAATCCCAATTACTTAGAGAATGACCTGCCTGACTCGCTCTTTGTTGGCGACGGATTGCAAAAAGTAGATTCTCTAATTCTAAGTAATAATAGTTTAACAGGAATTCAAGGATACTTAAAAGCACAAATTCCATTTTCAGCACACCAGTTGAAGTATTTAGCACTAAACAACAATAACTTCTCCCACAGCAATACCAATACATTTACTTATTTATTTAGCTTTTTTGGTAGCCTTTCTCGAGTTTATATGTCTGGTACAATGGGATCAGGTAGTGCAGCATTGAGCACATTTTCGTTGCCAACTTCTTTTACTTTAAATAAATTACATTTAGAGAATAACAATTTTACAGGCACCCTTGAACTGTTTACGATCACCAATAGTATATGGGAAGGCTTACAGTATTTTTATGTAGGTGACAACGATTTCACAGCCATAAACATCACGTCAAACACTGTTGGAAACCTCACGATTTTGAATATGAACAACAACAGTATCCAAAACTTTCAAGACATCTCCAACTGCTTAGAGTTTGTCAATAACCTAAACGAGCTTCATGCCATCGCAGCAATGGATACCAATACGGTTAACCCTTTTGCCTTGACCACAACAAGTTTTCCAAACAACTTAGAGGTAATCAACTTATCTCACAACAAACTATCAGGAACCTTGCCGCTCTCCCTTTTTGAGGAAATTCCGACACTCAAGCATCTTAATTTGGCAAATAACAATCTTATAGGCACCCTTCCGTTGCCAAGAGACAGCTTTTCTACTGGAGCATTCATGGGAATATACGCTTATCAAGGGCTTCCCGAGCTGCGTTTTTTGGATTTAAGCAGCAATGATTTGCAAAAATCACTCAACCTAGATTGGTTTTTCTTGAGTCAAATTGAGAATTATAGTGCCAATGGAGGTTATAATATTCCACTAGAAGTTTTTCGTGTACGAGACAACAATTTCTCAGAAATAAAACCCAAGCTTATTAGAGGGCATATTACACAAATATTAAACTACCCGAACCGTTTTCGCAACTTTATTGACATTGATGTTGCTCAAAACAGATTCGACTTTAAAGATTTGTTTCGTTTGAAGCGTTTCTTTAGGTTCAAACAAACAACCATTGCCTCGCAAGATCATTATGCTCCTCAATCAGGTACAGCACCTATCAACTTTAGATATTCTAACCAAGATTCCATCGGTATTGGTGGGGTAAAAAGGAGAAATCAAGGTGATAGTGTTATTATAGAAGCAGGACGCAATGTGATAGAGTCCGAACAAGCAAAGGTACACGTTCTTAGAAATAAATACACTTGGGAACGAATCAACCCAGCCATAGGCATTCCTCTACATATTGGTACGGTCAACCCCAATGGTACGTTCACCGCAGGTTTGGGGGCACATAATTCTTATGCAGGTGCTTTAGGCTTGCTCAACGATTCTACCCACAGCCACAAACTAGCTATTTATAATTTGGATAACACCGATACCGTACACCACAACCGCTTATTTACAGCTTGCGTTAGCAACGACTCCTTCCCTTTGTTAAACCTTTGTATGAAAAAGAAAAAGATAGAGGTAGGTCCTTGTACAGATTCTACGGGGAGACCAATTCAATGTCAAACAATGGTGGTACAATTTCACCCTGACACCTTAGCGCAATACAGTCCTGAGCAGCAAGATTCTATCAAAGAAGAAAGCAGAAATTCTATTGGTGCTAAGCCTGTTGCTTCTTGTGTTTGTGGTAATTTGGAACTCTGGGAAATATCAGATACTGCCTCTACAATGACCGAGGCAAACGGAAAAGGCACCAAACGTTCTGCTTCTGCGGCAAGTGGCAAACCTGAGTTGTTGAGCGCAGAACCCAACTATTCGTTAATGGCAGCTAACAGTGGTCCCTTGCCCGATACGGTAGACTTACCTAGTGGTTCAGGAAATACAACTTCCAAAACATTGGTTGCTATTATTGATTCTGGATTAGATTATGAATATAGTAGTTTGGTACCTTATGTGTCAGAAGGCGCTTCTCAAAATAGTAGTTGTATGCAAGATGCGGTCTGGGGGTACAATTTCTTAGATTCTACCAATAATGCTAGTGATGATCATGGTCATGGTACCGCCATTGCAGGAGTTGTCACAGGGTTAAGTCAACAAAATCAACTACCCGATACAGGTAGCATTGCAGGTAGCATAGGTATTTTACCACTAAAATATACTGACAAAAATGGCGAAGGAACGGTTTTTCATGCCGCTTGTGCTATGTATTATGCTGCGGATTACGAACGAACAACCTCTAATGGAGAAACGGCTCGCGTTAAAGTCATTAATAACAGCTGGGGCTATTATGGAGAGCCTTCTAATATTTTAGAATATACGATTGACTATGTTGGTAATGATTGTGATATCTTAGTCGTTACGTCGGCTGGAAATGATAATACTCAAGTAAGTGGAGCCGATTCATTAATGCACTGGCCTTCCAACTCTATTCATGACCCATTAGATACCATTCATACTGATAATATCTTATCTGTTGCCGCTGTTAACTATGCTAATAGCAACACCTTAGCTTCTTATTCTAATTATGATAATACATTTATTGATTTGGCTGCCCAAGCAACCGACAACACGACCCAAGCAGGAAGTGTGAATGGGTATGTTAGTGTTTCTGGAACTTCTTTTGCAACGGCACAAGTCTCTAGGGCTGCTGCTTTATTGTTCGACAAATATCCTGATGCTACTTATTTTGCCGTTAAATATGCCTTGCTAAACGGGGTAGATGTGTTGCAAAGCAACGATAGCTTAAAATTGGTATCTGGAGGACGACTAAATTATCAAAAAGCAGATTCTATTTTGAGTAACATGCCAGATCGAACAATTTGCGAAGAATATACAACTCCCAACTCTATTACTAAAATTATAGATGCTAATGCTGCTTTTTCTATTTATCCGAATCCTACAAATCATACATTAACCGTAGAGTTTGATCAATTTATCGATGCTACGACGATTGAAATCCGTTTATTCAATGCTCATGGTCAAACAATTACGACAAAAACGATCGTAGGGGGAAGCTATAGCACTCAATTGCCAATGCAGACGTTAGCTGCTGGAATTTATTTTATACAACTACACGTTGACGGTAAACAATTTAGCCAGAAAGTCATCAAAGAATAGATTGTTCATCGAAACATTGTAGACCATTTCCCAACAAGTGTTAATTTAATTTCATTATGAAGAATTTATTATATCTCTTGCCTTTCCTAATCCTTCCTTTGTTCTCTTTTGGACAGGATGCTAGTGCTTTAGTTCAACAAGCCAACGAAGCTGTAGATGCAGAACGTTTTGAACAAGCTAATACGCTTTTTTCAGATGCTGCAAAACGCTATGCTACAGATGGAAATTGGGATGCATATTTTGATTGCGGTGTTAATATTATTTCTAATTGGATACAATTAGGCAGCTATGAAGAGGGCTTAAGTTCAGCCAATGACTATATTAGCAAGGCAGAATCGGTTAACTATGAAGGTTTATCACTGTCTTTGATCTATAAGAATATTGGTAGAATCTACTATGCTCAAGATGATTACAAAGCTGCATTGCCTGCATTAGAACAAGCTCTACTAATTAGAGAAAAAATCAATGCAGAAGATCCTAATTTGGCTCGTGACTATGGCAACTTAGGTATTGTCGGACGTTTATCCAATCGGAATAGTAGAGCCACTGAATTTTTAGAAAAGGCTATCGCCTTGCAAGACAATGATAATGTATTGGCTCGCTTATATACTGAAATGGGAATCAATTACAAGAATATTGGTAATTTTCGCAAAAGCCTAGATTATCAAAACCAAGCCCTTCGACTCTTGGAGTCAGATACATCAAAAGACTACTTTGCCATTGGACTGGCTTATCTTGAAAAAGGTGTTACATTGACGGAATTAAAACAAGAAGGGGAAGATATTATTGCCCTCCAACAAGCATTGGCTTTATTCAAAGGAGCTGCCTTTGATTATACTAACCAAGTTAATTGTTACCGAAACATTGCCTATTCCTACTTGCGATCTGGGCAAGGAAAAACCTATGATGCTGCTTACTTAGATTCTGCTCAATTTTATTATGAGAAAGCATTAAAAATTGCAACCTCTGAATTGCCAGAAAAGAATGCTTATAGTACTCAAATCTTATTTGATTTAAGCTCTGTACTGGTTGCTAAGAAACAATTTACAGAGGCAGAAGCAGCCCTAAACCAAGGCACTAAAATGAGCATCCATGCATTTGATTCTAAAAGCCTTGAAAACTTTAAGGCTCTAGCCAGCACAGCATCCTTTTATCGTTCTAAAAGAGACTTTGAAACGGCTCTTAATTTTCACCAGAAACAATTGATTAGTATCATTCAAGATTATGACAATACAGATTACTGGCACTTGCCCAATTTAGAACAAAGCAAAAGTAGTTTGAGTTATGATGCCATAACAGATGTTTTGGCTGCCAAGGCACGTACTTGGTTTTTATATTATAAATATGGTCATGGCGACTCCAAAAAACTAGATGCGGCGCTAAAAACAATCCGCCTGTTTGATGAAATGGTCAATCACATTCGCGCTGATTTCTCTACTAGTGGCTCTAATATAGCTTGGTCGGACTTAACCTTGGATGCGTACGAAAATGGTATTGAGATTTGTCTAGCACTTTTCAAGGAGAAAGGAGACCCTATGCACAAAGAGTTGGCGCTGTATTACTCTGAGAAAAGCAAAGGCTTGACTTTATTAGAATCTTTTCAAAATACGAAAGCCAAAGAAGTCGCAGGACTCCCCGAAGCTGATTTGATAAAGGAGCGAGAACTTAAATTGGATATTGCTGATTTGCAACAAGAAGTCTTTTTGCTAACACAACAGAACAATCCTAAATTAGCAGACCAAATAGCAGCATTAAAAAAGCGTATTTTCCTAAAAAAAGAAATTTATCAAGATTTCTTAAAAGAGTTAGAACGCAATCACCCACAGTATTATAATACCAAATACAAACTTGAAATTCTTAATTTGACCCAAATGCGTGAATTATTAAAAGAAGACCAAGGTTTTGTAGAGTATTTTGTCGGAGATTCAAGTCTTTTTGCCTTTAAAATTACCAAAACAGAATTTGAAGTTTTCACCTTAGATGTTCAAGAAAATATGCTCCATCAAGTTGGCGATTTTAGAAAAAGCATTTATGGGTACTTTTTGTCTAGCAAGGATCGTAGCGAACAGATGAAATCTAAATATGCCAATCTATATGCCGATCAAGCATACCAACTATATCAAAACTTAGTTGCGCCTCTAGGCACATTGCCACATCGCTTGATAATTATTCCTGCAGGGCCAATGTGCGACATGCCATTCGAGCCTCTCTTGACTCAAAAAGTTGACGAACCTGAAAACTATCAAGCGCATCCTTATTTGTTGCACGACCATTTGATTAGCTACTGTTATTCGGCTACGCTTCTCAAAGAAATGATGCACAAACAGCATCTACCAACAGACTATACCTATGTTGGTTTTGCTCCTTCTTTTGGAGAAAGTGCGGTTAGTATTATTCGAGGTAAACGTTTTGCTTTATCTCCGTTGGCTTATAACAAGCCTGAAATAGAAAACATCAACCACCTATTGGGAACAGGAACTATTTTCAAAGATCAAGATGCTACCGAAAATCAATTTAAAGCAATTGCTTCGGATTATAAAATTATTCATTTTGCCACACATGGTATGGCCAATAGTAATGATCCTGATTATTCTTTATTGGCATTTACAGAGGTAGAAGATGAGGAAGAAAACGAGTTTTTATATGTAAGTGACTTGTACAATTTAGAGCTCAATGCAGAAATGGTTGTTTTAAGTGCCTGCGAAACTGCCTTGGGAAAAAATTTTAGAGGAGAAGGGATTATGAGTTTGGCTAGAGGTTTTTCGTATGCAGGTACCAAAAGTATTTTTACAACATTATGGAGTGTTAACGATCAATCTACTTATAACATTATTAAAAGTTATTATACCTACCTACAACAAGGAAAAGATAAAGACGAAGCATTGCGTCTTTCTAAAATTGATTATATTCAAAAAGCATCGCATTTTACAGCACACCCCTTCTTGTGGAGTCCGTACATTCTCATTGGAGACACGGACGAGGTTCCTGCACTTCAAAAACAGAATGCTTGGATGTGGATTGGTGGTGGTATCGTTGTACTCCTACTATTAGGAGGACTCCTTTTTTCATTTCTACGCAAAGAAAAGCAATAATTCTATCTCTCCCATAAAATTAAAAATCCTATTGAGTTTAAAACTCAATAGGATTTTTTTTATAGTCAAAGACAAAAGCAATCGATTTTTATTCATTCGAAAACCTTTGAATATTTACTTGATTTCTAGCGATACTTTCAGAATTACTTAATTCTACAAGTATACCCTTCTGCTTCATAAGCATTTTTGTACTCTGCATTGGTAGAACCACTACTTACTGGTATTAAATTACAAACTCCTCCGCCTTCTGGTGTAGCTGTTTCGTCACAAATTTCCACATCACATTTAGAAGGATGTGTACATTCATAACAGAATACATTTTCTGTTTTTGTACAAGAAGACATTCCGATTGCAAACGAAGCACATAGTGCTAAACCTAATAACTTTTTCATTTTTGGTGTATTTTTTTTGTATTGATTAAATTAGATAGTTCTTTTTTTGAGTAACTGGGCATATATCTGTTAATTGTGATTTATGAGTACTAATAAATTAGAGAACTATACTATTTTCTTTATAAAGCACTTGCTGCTATTGAGCAGCAAGTTAATTATTTCTTTTCTGATGATTTTATGCTTACAGAATTAATGCAGTAAAATCAAAGTTTAAACTGGCTTGTGCCTGTGCATTAACAGTTACAGCTCCTAACACAGTTCCGCTTAACAAACCGCCTATTTCGAGTGTTCCTTTAAAAACAGCTTTGTTCTGTGCATCGTACTCATAAGAAGCAAATACGACATCATACTCCCCATCTTTTAAGTAAGATAATTGGAAATCACCATTGGCATCGACAACAGAACTACTGACTGCATTTTTAAATCGAATATTGCTAGTTCCCTGTGGGTTTTTCTCAGAACTACTGTACGATCCCTTAGTATATATGTAGGCAACTACTTTATCATTGTTAGAACCTGAATTATTGGTTGTTGATCCTTTTACAGTTCCTGTTTCATGTTTAACAACCGTTCTAACAGAAGAAGACAATTCAGCAGAACTTACAAAATCATAATCGTTGTTGTTAGCACCATTCTTAATTGCTTTACGCAGATCAAAGTCTAATACAACCTCTACAGAAGAACGTGTTTCTGTCGCCAAATCAATAGCGCCCTGAGAAGTTACCTCAATTGTCCCTGTAGCTGAACCTGCTAAAGACTCTTTGGTTCCATTGGCGCGCTCAATATAGCAGCCCATTGCATTTCCTTGAGCATCAGTATCTAAATCTAATACTAAGGTAATATTACTGTATGCCTTGGCATCTAAATCAGCTGTTCCCAAAGCATCTACAGAACCATTTTGCAATGCTTTTACATTGATTGTTTTTTTGCCTGAAAAACCACTAAAAGTTTGACCATCAACTTTCACTTCTGCGACAGTTATAAATACAGCATCTACATCTGCATCATCAATAGGAGCGTCTGTTAATTGTATAGATACTTCTTTTTGTTCTTCTTGCGTGTCACTATCTTGAGTACATTGTACAAATGCAAAACTACACACTGCAAACATTAACAAATACTTCATTTTTAGCATAACTATTCTTTTTTTTTATTTGGAAATACTCCTTAAACTTTAAGTTGGGGTATAGAAGATGCATCTTAATAACAAGTAGTTATTAGTATAGAAGCTTAAAAAATATTTCTCTGAATTTGTTTCTGGTAAGATCTTAGGAATCTTGAATCATTTATTTTTTGATCTGTATTTTATGTGAAATAATTTTTGAATTATATAAACAGAAATCAATAAATGTAAGTAATTAAGCAGAAAAAATATAGACTTATTTTTATATAATTCTTTCTGAACGATTACTTATTTAAATGTAATAACTAACTATTGTTATTGTGTTCATCACTGTAATTAAAACAGCTTAAGTTTAAAATTGTTTAAAAAAAATAGATTTTTTCTATTTTAATTAGAGTCTATATGCACCTCTACCCCATTGTTCTTTTTTATGATCAAAGTTTATCTTTTGTGAACACTTCCTCCTTTTTTATTAATGCACCTCATTCCCAACAAAACATACTAAACTAATTATCAAACAATAATAAAATAAGCCATCCCAAAAAAAATTGAGATGGCTTATCTAAAAAATAATAGTTCCTTGATTATCTTTTGGATTACTACCATGCACAAGTCTATTTGGCAAACGTAGTTGAAAAAAAGATAAAAACTCTATCTATAATGTTTAATTATCTTCTCCAAAAAAATCGATAAAAGTATCGGCCAACTCCAAACCAATATTGCGTTGTGCTTCTAAAGTTGAAGCGCCAATATGAGGCGATACAGAAATCTTAGGATGATTCAAAAGCTCAGGATTAGGAGTAGGTTCATTGACAAAAACATCCAAAGCAGCTCCTGCTACTTTTCCATTGTTAAGTGCCTCCAACAATGCTTCCTCATCAATTGTACCTCCTCTAGAGGTATTGACTAGAAATACGCCATCTTTTAGCTTCTGAAACTCTTCTGTTCCTATCACAGGTTTATCGCTACTCGGAACGTGAATGGTAATATAATCACTATCCGATAAAACTCTAGACAATGGCACTGTAGTTAAGCGAACTGAAAAAGCAACGTCTGCTGCACCTGGCGTACTTAAATCTATATTGACAGTATTATCATACAAATCAGAAGCCAAAACACGCATACCTAAGCCCAATGCCAAACGAGCAACCTCTTGACCGATACGACCAAAACCAATAATTCCTACTGTTTTGCCTCTAAGTTGCACACCACCTGCATACTGCTTCTTCAAAGCTTTAAACTCTGTAGCTCCTTTGGTCGCCATATCTCTATTGGCACGATGCAAAAAACGAGACAAAGTAAAAAAGTGCCCTATTACCAGCTCAGCCACAGCTTGTGACGATGCCTTTGGTGTATTAATGACCTTGATACCTTTAGAACGAGCATACTCGACATCAATATTATCCATTCCAACACCACCTCTAGCGATAACTTTTAGATTAGGACATTGATCAATCAACTCTTTGCGAACTTTTGTTGCAGAGCGAACAATAATAGCATCATAGTTCGGTAATTTTTCAGATAATTCTTCTTGAGGAATCTTAGTATCATCAACATGATATTGTGCTTCTTCCATAAGCAGTTTACCATCTGGGTGAATACCATCATTAACTAAAATCTTGATCATAATTTTTTTATTATTAGGTTGTTTGAATGTGTTGATTAGATTCTTTCTTAAAGGTAAGAGTACTTTGTGGATTTTTTAGTTTTCTTGCTAGGAAAGAATGAAGCAATCAAAATTTACCTAGTCGTTTTAGAGCATCCTCTGCCCGATTGAAACGATTGTTATTATTCACTGCATTCTTATAAGCAGTTACTGCTTCATCTATCTTGCCCAAATTTTCCAAAGCGAGTCCTTCAAAATAATAGGCATCACCAAACGTAGGATCATATTGGGTTGCGACATCAAAGAAGTGTGCTGCCTGTTCATAATCTTTTTCCTCCATAAAAAACAAACCATAATCATAGCTACCATTTGCCTCTTGCGGGTGATGATAAATTAAGCGCTCGTAAGCTTCCTTGGTTTTTTCCAAATAGCCGTTGTCTTTTGTATAGTTTTGGTGATAAAACGCTGCTTTTCCTTTGAGAGCCTCGTAAGCAGTCGAGTCAATTCTTAGCGCATTATCATAATATTGTATGGCAATTTTTTCTTTCTTATCTGAGAAAATATCTGCCAATTGCATGTAAGCATCAATATGATCTGCATCCTGCTCTACTGCTGTCTGAAAATTACCAATTGCATTCAAGGTATCTCCCATATACTTAAGAATTTGTCCACGCATGAATAAACCCTCTACGTTTAATGGAGATAGTTTTAATACTTTTTCAGCCGAAATCAAAGCTTCATCATAGTGTTTTATCAGCAAATTCATTTCAGAATGCACCAACAAGAGCATCAGTGTATCTGGGTGAATCTCTAAGGCATGCTCTAATATTTTGATCGCTGGCTTAGATTTATTATTCTCCAAATAAGCCCACGCCAACAACCGAGCTGCTTTCCAGTTTGTTTTGTCGTTCTCATAAATCAAGCGAGCTTCTGCTTCTGCCTCCTTCAACATTCCTTCGGCAGTATACGCTTCGTACCGAGCCACCCGCAACGTCATATTTTCTGGATCCGCTTTAATATCTCTAGTCAAGGCATCGATAGTTGGTATTCCAGTCAATTTACCATGTTCTGGTTCTAAATCGTTTGGTCTATCTGTGCTTTCTCCACAACCATAAATAGATATCCAACAAATAAATAAACTAACAATAATAATTATTTTTTTTGTCATCATAAAGTATTCAATTTTGTTCTAACACTTCTCATTTTTACAACTATCCAAATTAGGGGTTTTACTTGCTTTTAGTACTTGTTCTGTCCCAAAAGAGTAAGTATTCATTCAAATAAGTTTGCTTTAATAAGTTTTTTTTCTTAGATTTATTATCGCCCTACAGCGTTTTGTTGGTAAATTTTGAAACAAATGTACGAATTTCATAGTACCTATATATAATAATGGTTTATGGATTTTTTGATTTTTACAGTCAAGTGTACAAAATACAACCTTAGATAATCACTTCCCTTCTTCTAATGTTGGTTCACTAATCTAAACAGCTTGTAAAAAGGGCAAGTTTATTATTACTCATATCGTTGTTTTAATACTCCGTTGATTTTTTAGTTTTTCTATGCCCCTGAACCGAACAAAGCAAGCTCACAAAGCATAGCAAGTAACAAAGGTTTACCAAGGAAAAACATAAAAAAGCATCTTACATTAGTTTGATTATCAGATCTCAAGACCAAAATCAGCAAAAAATCTTGTTAATAATCAAACTAATACGATTTTCAATAGAGTAATGTGTTTTCTACACGACATCTTTTCATCAAACTTTCTAATCTTTTAATTTGTTTAAAAGAAAGCCCCCTTGTCTCCAATAGAGTTTGATGGCATGATGGAACTTCGATGAGCTTGACTTCACTAAAATATGTAGCTTATGAAAAAATATCTTATCTTTTTTTTAATTATCGGTAGCCTCCTCTTAGACTACAACTTGCTTTTAGCTCAAAAAGTACAAATATCAGAACCCGTAGATGTTGCCAACGAAGTTGATTACGAACTAATAGGTCGTTATGAAGATCACTTTTTGCTATATCGCAAATCAGAAACCAAATTTTATATTCAAAGTTTTGCCACCAGTGATTTAAAACAAAACTGGGTCAAAACCATCGAGTTTAGTAAAAGAGATATTACGCCTTTTAAAATTGTACCTCACAAAGAAAGTTTTTCTATTCTATACTACTTTCATAAAAGAGGTAAAACCTATATTGGTGGAAAAGAGTTTAATAACGAAGCACAAGAAATAGGAGATTTTAATATTGGCTATTTGAACAGTCCTTTGATACTGCACCGCAATCAAATTGTTCATTCTCAAAACAAGCAGTTTTTCTTGTTGTATGTACCAGGTTACAATGGCAATGTTGAAGTGATTAATTTTGACATTTTTGATAAAAAGATGGTTTGGCAGAAAAATTTCAAATTCTTAGAACTAAGCAAACAAAGAGAATTTGAACAAGTATTGGTCAACAATATGGGAGAGTCCTTTATCATCTTTAATGAAAACAATACCAAACGTCAACGCCAAAATCATCAGTTTGCAATTCTAAAAGTAACTCCCAATAGATCGGAGTCTAGTTATACCGTTCCTTTTAACAACTATATTTCGCATGATATGAACATCCAATACGATGAAATCAATCAGCAACTGGTAGCTTCTGGACTATATACCGATCACAAAAATTCCATTAATGGCATTTTTTACTTCAACACTGACTTAGCGCAGATCCCAACCATTCAAACTTCTGAATTGGAAGAAACTTTTATGCGCAGCCTAACGGGCAAAAAATCTAAAAAAATAAATGGCATTCAAAACTTTACCATTTGCCAATTGGTCTTGCGCAAAGATGGCGGTGCTCTATTGGTAGCAGAACAACGTTTTGCTTACGAATCTTCCATTGCATTTTATGAAGAAGAAAGAAGAAAAGCACATGCTGATTATCTTTATGAGAATATTCTAGTAGCCTCTATACATCCATCAGGAAAAGTGTATTGGAAAGATGTTCTGTTCAAAAGTCAGAGTTCTGAAAATGACAATGCTCGCTACTCTTCTTTTTTTGCGGTAAAAACCAACTCAAGTATTCGTTTTGTATACAACAATGATATTTCTTGGGATACCAGTATTTTTGAATATGTTATCAACAGCAGTGGCAATGTACAAAGAAATGTCATTGCACATCAAATTAGAAAAAGTGGTGTGTTACCCCAACTAACCAGCAGTATCCAAGTTTCAGCATCAGAGGTCATTGCTCTATCTGAAAGAGATCGCAAATTGCGTTTGCTAAAAATTAATTACTAAAATTAAATAGCAATAGTTCGTTAAAACCACGCAGTAGCAGCGAACCGAGCTATGCGAGTTCACGACAGTAGGTAGCTACCACGAAGTAGCACCGTAGGTAATCAACGAACTACTAAAATAGAGTACAAAGCAAAATAGTTTTGATAATTTGAATACTTGATAGGCACTGTCTACTAGAAATCAGTGGTATCAAATATTCAAATTATCAAATAAATTAAACCTCTTTTTTATAACTTCTCCCTAAGGCATTGTATTTTTGGAATCTTATGTAATGCAAATTATTGGCATTTGCAGAACAAGTATTTCAATAGATAGAAAAAATACCTACGTGCTACAACTTTTCCGAGACAACCAAATTTTCACAATCTTATTTGTGTTTCTATATTTTCTTCTCTTTGGAGCAAATATTTGGCTATATCCTAATGATTTAACTCTTTTTGAAGAACTCCCTAGTACCCTTAGTACATGGGGCATGCAATGGCTTCTTCATCCTACGAGCAACAAAATGGCTTTTAGCATCTTGTTATTGATTCAGGCTTTTACAGTCAATTCAATTGTCAACAACTTCAAACTGACCAAACACTACTCCTACATTACAGCCATTTGCTATATACTGCTACATTTTAGTTATTTTAACATTGATAGTTGTTCGCCCGTAATGCTAGCCAATACCTTTTTATTGTGGTCGTTGTATAGTATGTGCAACAGCTATGAAAAAAGAGTTTCTTTAGGCACCATTTTTAATATTGGCTTTGCCGCCGCAATAGCAGCTCTATTTTATAATGGTTTTATTAGTTATTTTTTTTGGATTACGATTGGTTTGTTAATTGTCCGATCATTTGATTTCCAAGAATTTTTATTATTGATTGGAGGGTTCTTTATTCCTTTTTTCTTGTTGGGAACGTACCATTTTTTAGGAGATAGTTTTGACCAATGGATAGACCAAGAACTAATGTCTCACTACTCAACTATGATTGTCCATTATGAGACCAATACAGCGCTGTATTTATTATTAGGCATTATATCCACCCCTTTGTTACTGGCCATTGGCAATCTACAAGCTTTATATTTTAAAACAACCGCTAGAGAAAAAAAATACATCCATACCGTTTTATTAATGCCCTTTATGGCTTTGTTAAGTCTCCTATTTCAAGATCAGCTATATAGTTATCATTTTGTTATATTCATGGTTCCGATGAGCATTTTGTTGAGTATTACGTTACAATCTTATAAAAGTCTAGCAGCATCAGAAGCTGTTCATTTTATTCTTTTTATGCTTTGCTTAGGCATTCAATACCAAACTTTCTTTTTTCAGTAAAATGGACAAAGAAGCCATTTTTAAAGTAGGCTTTGGCACAGTATTTTGTACGATAAAGCATCAATACCCATTGACCAAATTTATATTTATTATTATTATCCAAAAACAATCGTTCGTTGAGATTACGCAGTAACAGCTACAACAGAGTAAACTTTCGTTAATATAGCGCAAAGAAGTCCCCTGTGAACGTAGTGAGCTAATGAACGAGCTACTAAAAAATAAAAGCATCATGAAATACCTTTTTTCTATTTTATTAGTAACATTTTCTGTACTTACTTATGCCCAAAATAACAATACTGTTTCTTGGTCGTTTGAAAGTAAAAAAACGGCTTCTAATGAATATACGATTCAAATGAAAGCGACCATTAAAGATGGCTGGTATGTATATTCTCAATATTTAGAAAGTGATGATGGTCCTATTCGTACAGCAATTGTTCTAGAAGAAAACGCAGGAGTCGAATTAGTAGGAAAAGCTGAAGAAGAAGGGAATAAAGTTTCTGGATTTGATAGCCTTTTTGATATGGATATTACCAAGTATAAAAAACAGTTAATTATTACTCAAAAAATAAAAGCATCGAAAGTAAAAACGCTAAAGGGATACATTACTTTTATGACTTGTAACGATGAACAGTGCTTACCACCAACAGATGTTCCTTTTGAAATAAAATTAAAATAAATACTTCTTACATACAAGATTTATAAAAGGATAAAGTCGCCAACTTTATCCTTTTTTTATAATTGCATAACCATCAATAATTTGCAAAAAACTTCATTAGCCTTATAATTAACAAGTGACAAGCTTATCACCCCTTACACAAAAGCTTTAATCATCAACTGCGCAGCACTCATGCAATACCACGAAGTAGCAGCGCAGCTAACTACTAAATCATAGTATTCTACTTAAAAAAACGTTAAAACAGTTTTTTATTTCAAACCCATAGGAAAATATCAAAATATCTTCATATCTTTATAAGCCTTTCTCACAAGAAGCAATGAATTCCTCTTAAAAAGAGGCTGCGCCTTGCTATTTTTTTCTATTTTTGTTTTGTGAGAATCTTCGATTCCTTTATTTTGTTACTTATAATAACTAACTATTTTATGAGACACCTTATCTCCACTTTTCTGCTACTTTGCCTGACTTCGATTTGCTTAATGGCACAAGATAGCCCTGTAAAGTACACTTGGGAAGCCCAATCCCTTGGTGGCAATGAATTTGAAATCACCTTTAAGGCAAAAATTCAAGATGGGTGGTATACCTATTCTCAATTTTTAGAAAGTGAAGATGGTCCCATACCAACGACCATTACATTTGAGTCGAACAACGAAACAAAAAATGGAAAATCGACCGAAAAAACAAGCAAAGCATCTAATAAGGTCTCAGGTTTTGATGAGTTGTTTGAGATGAATATTACTAAGTACAAAAAGGACTTAAGTATTCAACAGAAAATTACCGTAAAAGATATTAACAAACCTGTTACTGGTTTTTTGGAGTACATGACTTGTGACGATACCAAATGCATGCCTCCCACTGCGGTAGAATTTGAGTTCATTCCTGCAAAATTAGTTGCTGCCGCTAGCAATGACAATGCTACCGCAACTAATGACATAGCTTCCACAAACACCGATGAGCAGCCAGCAGTAACCGAAGAACCGATATCTACTCCCAGTGCTAATCCGGCACAACCTGTTAGTTGGGTAGTTGAATTTAACAAAGTTTCTGAAAACGAAGTGGATTTAATTGCCAAAGCTACTATTGGTGAGGGTTGGTATGTTTACTCTCAAACATTAGAAAGCGAAGATGGTCCAGTAGCAACAAGCATCAATTTTGAAGGGGATGCTGTTGTTGAAGAAGTTTCTAACGTAGAATCTGCCAGTAAACCAGAATATAAATTGCAAATGATGGACGAGGTGTTTGATATGGAATTGACCAAATACAAACATGATTTTACCATCACACAACGCATCAAAGTTAAAGATCCCAAAGTTCCTGTAAAAGGCTATTTGAACTATATGACTTGTGATGCTACTAAATGTATGCCTCCTACCGATGTAGAGTTTAGTTTTAGTTTTATGGGAGGTAATGGTGTTACAGGGAATGAATACAATGGTACTATTAAAGGAGATGTTTTTAATCCAAGTCGTGAAAAATTACTTACTTCTTTAGAAACACCACTAGGAAAATGCGATGGCGAGGTTGGTATGACTGTTAACAACAATGTAGATGTTGTAGGTATGAGCCTTTGGACTATCTTTATTTTAGGTTTTGGAGGCGGTTTGTTAGCTCTCTTGACACCTTGTGTTTTTCCTATGATTCCGATGACCGTTTCTTTATTTTCAAAAGGTAAAAAGAGTAAAAAAGAAGGGATTAAAAATGCACTTATTTTTGGTGGTTCTATTATCATAATTTATGTTGCTTTAGGCTTATTTATTACCTTAACATTTGGAGAAAATGCTTTAAACTTACTCTCTACTCACTGGGCAATGAACCTGACCTTCTTTGCACTATTCACTATATTTGCATTCTCTTTCTTTGGTTACTTCGAAATCACTCTACCATCTTCTTGGGCGAACAAAGCCGATCAAGCCTCTATGAAAGGTGGATTGATCGGGACATTTTTTGGAGCTTTTTCCATTGCTTTGGTTTCATTTTCTTGTACAGGACCTATTGTCGGTACATTATTGGTTCAAGCTGCTGTTAACGGTGGTGTTGTCGGACCAACAGTTGGTATGTTAGGCTTTTCTATCGCTCTAGCATTACCATTCACTTTATTTGCTGCTTTTCCTAGTTGGCTACAATCTTTGCCAAACTCAGGGGGTTGGATGACTTCAATGAAAGTTGTTTTAGGTTTTTTAGAATTGGCTTTAGGTTTGAAATTTTTGTCCACAGCAGATTTGACAGAGCATTGGGGAATTCTACCTTACGAGTTATTTATTGGTTTATGGGCAATCATCTTCTTAGGAATGACGTTGTATTTATTCGGCATTATTCGCTTTCCACACGACAATCCTAATGCTAAGATCACAAATAAGCGTAAAGCCTTAGGAGCATTTGCAGGTATTTTGACAATATCTATCTTGTCTGGATTCATGACAAATCCTCAAACTAATGCCTTCAAAACTCCATTTTGGCTAAGTGGGCTAGCTCCATCTGCTTGTTACTCTTACATTAAACCTTGCCAAACTCCTGCTAATGAAAGCTCTGAATTTGCCTTTAGTGACCACTGCCCTCCTGGTATCAATCAATGTTTTGATGACTATGATGAAGCCTTGAAATACGCCAAGTCTGTCAATAAGCCTATTCTAGTAGATTTTACAGGTTATGGATGTGTTAACTGTCGTAAAATGGAAGAAAATGTTTGGATTGATGAGGAAATTAACAAAATGCTTAACGAGGATTATGTTTTGGTCTCTTTGTATGTAGATGATCGTAAAAAACTAGACCAAGTGTTAAAGACACCTGAAGGGGTAAAGATTCGCAATGTTGGAAATAAATGGGCTGAATTTCAGAAAGTAAATTTCAAAAAATCGTCTCAACCTTACTATGCTTTAATTACTCCAGATGAACAGGTCTTAAATACACCTAGAGCGTATACACCAGATATACCAACTTACCATAATTTCTTAAAATGTGGTCTTAAAACATTCAAAGAATCAAGCAACTAAGCAATGTAAAAAGCTTGTTATATAAAAAAAAAATACATCCAAAAGCGATTGTTTATTCTTTTTGTTTGTATAAAAAACTTAACTTTGAGAGAGGAGAAATACTAAAATGTGTTTCTTCTCTTTTTGTTTATCCATCAATGTTCGGTATACAAAGACCTCGAACCAAAATATAGCTTTACGTGTACCTCACATTTTAATATTATACAGCGCATGAAATTTAGTGATTTCACCTACGAACGTCCTAGTGTTGAAGCATTCAAAAACTCATTTATCAACGAGTTGCAAGCTTTTCATAATGCAAAAACTTTTAAAGCTCAAAAGGAAGCCATTTTGGCGATCAATCAATTGAGAAGTGATTTTGATTCAATGTATTCTTTGGCGAGTGTTCGCTATTCTATCGACACCACTGATCGTTTTTATGAAGGTGAGAATGATTTCTTTGATAACAGCTATCCTGAGTTAAACGAGCACACCAATAGTTATTTTAAAGCCTTACTAACGTCGCCTTTCCGAAAAGAGTTAGAAGCAGAATTTGGACCACAGTTATTTACGATTTCAGAGTTGCGCCTAAAAACTTTTGAGCCAACAATAATTGAGGATTTAAAAGAAGAAAACAAACTGGACTCTCAATATAGAAAAATTAAAGCTCAGGCCATTATTCAATTTGATGGACAAGAATACAACTTATCCTCAATCAACCCTCTTGAATTATCTAAAGATAGAGCAACAAGAAAACGAGCTGCCGAGGCTAAATGGGCATTTTATGCTGAAAAAGCAACTGATATTGAATCTATTTATCATAATATGGTTCAGTTGCGCCACAAGATGGCAACTACTTTGGGGTACAAAAATTATGTTGAATTAGGTTATGCACGAATGCTGCGTTCGGACTATAATGCTGAAATGGTGGCTAACTTTCGTCAACAGGTACAAGAGCACATTGTTCCTATTGCGACTCAATTGCTAAAGAGACAAGCCAATCGCCTAGGGCTGGATTCCTTAAAGTACTATGATGAAGGATTTAGTTTTCCATCTGGCAATCCCAAGCCTAAAGGGAGTCCCAAATGGATGGAAGATCAAGCTCGTATTATGTATGCGCAGTTATCGACAGAAACAGATGAATTCTTTCAGTTCATGAGCGACAAAGAATTAATGGACTTAGTAGCCAAAGATGGCAAACAAACAGGTGGTTACTGTACCTTTTTAAACAAGTTTAAATCACCGTTTATTTTTTCAAATTTCAATGGAACTAGCCACGATATTACAGTATTAACACATGAAGCTGGACATGCTTTTCAAGCTTACTCTACTAGTAATAATGGTAAGTTGTACGATTACCTTTGGCCAACTTATGAAGCGTGTGAAATTCATTCTATGAGTATGGAATTTTTCACTTGGCCTTGGATGGATTTGTTTTTTAAAGAAGATACAGAAAAGTTTAAATTCTCTCATTTAGCGAGTTCTATTTTATTTTTACCGTACGGAGTTGCTATTGATGAGTTTCAGCATATTATTTATGAAAATCCTACAATGACGCCTTCAGAGCGCAATGCTGTTTGGAGTGATTTGGAAAAGAAATACTTGCCAACTAGAGACTATGCAGGTAACAAACATCTAGAAGAAGGTCGTTTTTGGCAACGCCAAAGCCATGTTTTTGGTATGCCTTTTTACTATATCGATTATGTATTGGCTCAAATTTGTGCCTTCCAATTTTGGCAACGTAGTCTTGAAGATAAAACGGGTTCTTGGAAAGATTATATCAACCTGTGCAAGGCGGGTGGTTCTAAATCGTTCTTAGGACTGGTACAACTCGCCAACTTAAAGTCTCCTTTTGAAGATGGTTGTCTAGCAGAAGTTGTCAAACCGATTCAAGCGTATTTGGATAGTGTAGATGACTCCAAATTCTAATAAAATCCATAAGCTCAACGCTAATTGAGTCATAAAATAAGTGCTGTGTAACCTTTATTTACACAGCACTTATCATTTAAAAAAGGGCTTTTTGCCTCTTTTCTTCTATTCATGGGAACTTTTGCCCAAGTGTAAAGGTTGCTTTCAAAAAAAATAATACGATGGAAGAGAAAAAAATATGTCCTATTTGTTCAAGAGAAATTGCACCACCAGCTAATTTACACCATCTTCTTCCTATATCCAGAGGCGGGGCTGGCACTCCAACCGTTCTGTTGCATCAAGTTTGCCACAACAAAATTCACTCTTTATTTAGCGAAAAAGAGTTGGCAAAAGATTTTGACACGATAGAAAAATTACTAGCCAATGAAGAGATGCAGCAATTTATCAAGTTTATCCGCAAGCAACCTCCTACCTATTATGATAGAAATAAACGATCAAAAAACAAAGGTCGTCGAAGATAACTTACAGTTTCTCTTAAAAAGTTCTTAATACAAGTCCTTAAGCTCTTTTCCTTCCTTCATTTTTTATATTTTGGCTGTGTTTATATCGACCTATCTTTGGGTCTTTAATCCATTCTGATTTTTATAAATAAAAAATAGAGACAACAGCTAAGATTATGAGAACGTATATTCTATATGCCCTTATCTTCTCCTTTGCATTACTAATAATGCCTTTGGATGGATATGCGCAAAAGAAAAAGAAAAACAAAAAAAATCAAGAACCAGAAAAGACAGAAAAACCTGCTGCCAAAAAAAAGGCGCCACCTAAAAAAGGAGCCCCAAAACCATATAAACAAGTTATTACAAAAAAAGCCATTACTCAAAAGGGGCTAATTACAACGCACAAAGTTGATGAAAAGTACTACTTTGAACTTCCTATGAATTTGTTGGAAAAGGAAATTATGGTGGTTAGTCGTATTTCAGGTTATGTAAAAAACTTGAGTTTTGGAGGTGCAGGAATGAAATCTCGCCCACAACAGGTCATTCGATTCGAAAAAGTAGACGACAGAATACTAATGCGTTCGGTTTCTTATCATAGCGTTGCCAACGAAAAAGAGCCCATCTATAAGTCTCTAAAAAACAACAACTTTGAACCTATTATCCATAGCTTTCCTGTTGCTGCTTATAACAAAGATAGTTCTGCCAATAAAATGTCAGGAGTAGTTTTTGAAGTAAATCCTTTTTTCACCACTGATATTGCTCTAATTGGAGCTTTAAATGATGGGCAACGAAAACGATTTGCCATTGGAGGTGTCGATAGTAAACGTAGCTTAATTACCAGCACAAAAAGCTTTCCTACTAATACGGAAGTAAGGCATATATTGACCTATAGGGGCAAAAAACTGCCCGATAATTTCCTGACTCAGACACTTTCTGTCGAAATGAATCAATCTTTCATATTATTACCTGAAACATTGATGCAACCAAGATTTTATGATGGACGTGTAGGGTACTTTTCTATTCAACAGACCAACTATAGCTCTGAAAGACAAAAAGCACAAACGCAACGTTTTATTACCAAATGGCGTTTGGAACCCAAAGATATGGCTGCTTTCAAAAGAGGCGAATTGGTAGAACCTAAGAAACAAATTGTCTATTATATAGACCCTGCTACTCCTGAAAAATGGCGTCCTTACCTAAAACAAGGGGTGAACGATTGGCAAAAAGCCTTTGAAGCAGCAGGTTTCAAAAATGCCATTATAGCCAAAGATCCTCCAACCAAAGAGGAAGATCCAGATTGGAGCCCTGAAGATGTCCGTTATTCGGTTATTCGTTACATTACTACGGATATCCCCAATGCCCAAGGACCACACGTACATGATCCTCGTACGGGCGAGATTTTAGAATCTGATATCTTGTGGTATCATAATGTGATGAACTTATTAAGGAATTGGTATTTGATTCAAACAGCTGCAATTAATCCAGCTGCTCGTAGCGTTCAGTTTGATGATGCCGTTATGGGAGAATTGATTCGCTTTGTGGCGGCGCATGAAGTTGGACACACGTTAGGATTGCCTCACAACATGGGTTCAAGTGTTGCTTACCCTGTCGACTCGTTGCGTTCTCCAACATTTACAGCTACGCATGGAACAGCACCTTCTATTATGGATTATGCCCGTTTTAACTATATTGCGCAACCAGGAGATGGTGTCAAAAGCTTGGGGGCTAAAATTGGAGAATACGATGTTTGGTCTATCATTTATGGTTATAAGCCAATTCCTAGTGCCAATAGTGCTGAAGAGGAACGTAGTACTTTAAATGGATGGATTAAGGAAAGAGCTGACGACCCTGTTTTTCGTTTTGGCGCACAACAATGGCGTGTCGTAGATCCTTCTTCTCAAACAGAAGATTTGGGAGATGACGCCGTTAAAGCCAGTACGCTAGGAATTGCGAACTTAAAGCGAATTTTGCCTAAACTAATCGAGTGGTCGGCAGAAGACGGCAAGGATTATAGTGACTTACGGGAATTATATGGACAAATTTTTGGTCAACTAAACCGCTATATGGGGCACGTTTCGTCTAATATTGGTGGTGTTTACCAATATACCAAAACGCACGACCAAGAAGGAACTATCTTCTCTCACGTTCCAAAAGTAAAGCAAGAAAAGGCGATGTTGTTCTTGAATAAAGAGTTGTTTCAAACACCTAAATGGCTGATTGATCCTGCCATCTTAGATAGAATCGAATCGACAGGCATTGTCAATCGCTTGTTAAGCATGCAAAAAAGAACACTCAATAACTTATTTGATCCCGCTCGATTGGCTCGATTAGCGGAAGCAGAAGCCACAGAAGGCAGTGACAAAGCTTACACCTTAATTGACTTGTTTATGGGGGTTAAATCTGGTATTTGGGAAGAACTCAATAGTGGTACAGCAATTGATCTATATCGTCGTAACTTACAGCGTGCTTATATTGAGAAAATGGAGGCTTTAATGAAAGATCCTAAAGATCAATCGGATGTAAAAGCGATTTCAAGAAGTATGTTAAAGCGGTTAGAGAAAGACATTAAGAATAATATTAGCAAGCAAACTAACGCTATCTCTACTGTTCACTTAGAAGATATTCTAGCAAGAATCGATGCTATTTTAAACCCAATTGGCATCAAATAATAAACCATGAACTAGTAATTCGACGATTGAAGAAGCGAACCAATAACTTCAATTCGTCGAATTACTAATCATTATTACTCTTTTCCAAAAGTATATTTTATCCCTACACTAAAAGAAAAGGCATTAAAATTACTAGTCTGTGTCGGTAAATTCAATGGTTTGTCTCTATCAACATTTCCGCTAACTCGGACAATTACATCATCAGGAACATCTGGCAAAATATTAATTCCTGCCGTGGTATTAGATTCTTGTGTTAGTTCATCCTGAAAGACGATTTGTGTTACCAATACATCTGCTGTTTCCAATTCATTGGTTACTTCTCCGTTAGGTGAAACTGCTTCATCCTTTACCACTGTTGCTTTATCAGAACGAATTCTCAAGCCAGTATACGTTGCCTGTAAATAGATCCCTAAATTATTATTTACGTTATACTGCACTCCAATACTTGATTCAAATCCAACAGAGAATTTACCATCCACATCCGTTTGTTTTGCTCTTGATCCTCCTACTCCATACTCCCAAGACTCTTCCAAAACAGTCTTTCCCCAAAATGGCAACAAAACGCCAAACTTGGCATAAGGCTGAAACTTGCCTTCGGGAGCTTGAACAACCAAAGAAGGCGTAGCTCGCATTTGATAAGAATATCCTGTTCGGCTATATTGATTATTTTTGCTGCTTATGCTGTTATCACTACCATATTCTTGCTTAAAACCTTGGAAATAATAAATCTCCAATTCCACACCAAAATAAGGTGTTATCATATATCCTCCCGCCACAGAAAATCGTGCCCCCTGCCCAAATGAACCAAAGACTGTTCGTTGAGCGGTCACGACATTATTAGAATCTCGTGTTAAGGCAGGTATTGCAAAAGCATCTTGCCCAACATTAAATCCAGCTCCTGCGCCTGCTCGAATATAACCTTGAGCTTGAGTAGAAACAGATGTAAACATTAGAACCAATAAAGCGGTAACAACAAAGAATAATTTTCTCATATTAAGAATTGTTTTTTGGTTGAAAATAAATAGGTAGGCTCTATCTCTGTCTGTCTCTAAATTCTCTTACATACGAATAAAGCCACTAGACAAAATATACAAAATGTTTCTAAAATAGAAGAAAATAGAATCTTGGGAACACAAAAAAGCTCCAACGCCCCCTTCCTATTATTATAATTTAAATACTTAAGCTATTTTGTCAGCCGATACCTCAACAAACACACCTACATTAATTAATATTTTTTTCTTAAAAAACTACTTGTATATTGGAATTCATTAGAAGGATGGTATTTTTAGCCTATGAATGAAATAAGAAAAATAGCTGCCCAAGTTTTTCACATCGAATCCGATTCTGTCAAAAGATTAACAGCGCTGCTCAATCAAGATTTTGACAAAGCAGTTGACATACTTTTTAATTGCAAAGGACGGATTGTAGTTTGTGGAATTGGCAAATCGGGATTGGTAGGCAAGAAAATTGCAGCAACACTAGCGAGCACTGGTTCTCCCAGTTTTTTTTTACACCCATCAGAAGCAATTCATGGAGATTTGGGTATGTTGATGCCCCAAGATTGCTTTCTCAGTATCTCAAATTCTGGTGAGACAGATGAAATTCTACAAATTGTACCTTACGTTAAACAATTAGGGCTTCCACACATTACTTTAGTAGGAAATGTTCATTCAACGTTGGCACAAAATGCCGATGCGGTCTTAAACATTCAAGTACAGCAAGAAGCCTCTCCTATTTCTGTCGTTCCAATGGCATCGACAACAGCAACAATGGCGATGGGAGATGCCATTGCTACCGTTTTAATTCATTTGAGATCATTTGATGAGACCGACTTTGCAAAATTCCACCCTGGTGGTTCTTTAGGACACAAACTGGTTACCAAAGTGGGAACTGAAATGCATCGACACAACTTGCCAACAGCATTATTAGATACTACTGTTAAAGAGGTAATCATGAGTATGTCTAAAGGTATTTTTGGGATGATTGTCATTTTAGATGATACTCAAAAAATTGCGGGTGTCATTACTGATGGCGACTTACGTAGGAGTTTAAATAAATTCCCTAGCAGTTCTTTTTTTGATCTAAAAGCTAAGGAAATGATGACACCAACACCTAAAACAATTCAAGAAGACTGTCCTTTGTGGGAGGCAGATCAATTGATGCTTGCTCATAAAATAACCGCATTACCAGTAGAAAAAGAAGGTCGATTAATTGGCATTCTTGCCAAACATCAGATCAAGTAAGTAGATAAGTAGATAAGTAGAATACTATGGAATTAGAAGAATTATTACAAAAAGAAGACCCCGCTCATTGGGAAGTTGCTTTTAGAGATTATGTTCAGAGTGGAAAAGTAGCTATAGATAATTTTTTATGGCAATGGCTTTGGGAACGTGTGGCATGGTCGGAGGAAGCTTACAGCTTGTTTTACAACAACGCACCATTAGTAAAGGCAAACATCTTTGGAATCACAGTAACTATTACAGTAGGAGACCAAAACAAAAGGCGCTTTGTCAATGTAAGTCTGTTTGAGAGCAACCCATATCATCCCGACTTTGAAGAATTTGTCATTGTCGATGATAAAGAATGGCGCTTTTCATCCATTGGTAATCCTTATATTGATGAACCCAATTATAAATTTTGGGAGAAAGCACTCTTTTGCAAACTCGTCAATGTCGCTTTTGAAGAACGAAAGGGATTAGATTTTTTAATTGAGCGATCTAGACGCTAAAATTCTGGTAGCACCCCATAACTAATTTGCTAATTTTTCTTTTATGAATCGCTAAAATGTTGTTATTTTTAGCCCTTTATTATTTTATAGTAGTTCGTTGATTAGCTCCCTGCGGTCGTGAGATCGCTATCGCTTAGTTGTTTACTTTTTTACCAAAAAGATAAAAAATCACATTTATATTAGCTTGATAATCAAATCTTTAACACAAACGCAACAAATTTACAACTTATTGATTATCAAACTAATAAAGTTTTTCAACGAACTATTGATTTTATTGACGTTTAGTGCATCATTTATGTTAAATACCTCTATCGAATATTTAAAAGGTGTTGGCTCTGCCAAAGCAGATCTACTCAAAAAAGAGTTGGGTATTTTTTCTTATATACAACTCTTACAACACTACCCTTTTCGTTATGTAGACAAAACAAAATTTCATAAAATCAAAGATGTCAAAGAGGAAGGGGACTATGTTCAAATAAAAGGAATACTTAGGCGTATTGATAGTATTGGTGATGGTCGAAAACGTCGTATGAAAGGCGTTTTCAGAGATGAAACGGGGATGCTTGAGCTAACTTGGTTTAAAGGTCTTAATTGGGTTCAAAATTTACAAATAGGCATGGAATATATTGTCTATGGTAAGCCTAGTATTTTTAAAGGAAAGGTTAGTATTGTACACCCCGATATAGTGCTGTTTACAGAAGCAAAAAAAGCAAATCCGTCCACCTTAGAGCCGGTCTACCCGACTACAGACAAATTGCGTAACAAACGTCTTGATAGCAAAGGAATGCTAGTTATCATGAAAAACTTATTCATGAAAATTCATCCCCAACGCCATCTTATTCCAGAATCATTGCCAGATTACTTGCTCGAAAAATTGCGATTTCCTAGTCGTTACGCAACATGGATGGGCATTCATTTTCCTAGAGACAAAGCACAGCGAGACTTGGCTCAAAAGCGCATCAAATTTGAAGAGTTTTTCTTCCTTCAATTGCGAATGCTGCGAACCAAACATCAAAAGAAAGTTGGTATCCGTGGCTTTATTTTTAGCAAGATAGGACATTATTTTAATACCTTTTATCAAAATAACCTAAAGTTCGAGCTTACCAATGCTCAAAAACGAGTCATTAAAGAAATTCGTGCTGATATAGCCACAGGACACCAAATGAACCGCTTGTTACAAGGGGATGTAGGAAGTGGAAAAACAATCGTAGGCTTTATGTGCTTACTCATTGCTATTGATAATGGCTTTCAAACAGCCTTAATGGCGCCTACCGAAATTTTAGCGCAGCAGCATTATCAATCCATTCTAGAAATGGCTGAAGGCTTGAATCTCAATATTGGAATTTTAACGGGTACTGTTAAAGGAAAACGTCGAAAAGCTGTTTTGGAACAACTGGAAGCAGGAGAAATTGATCTGCTGATTGGTACTCATGCTTTAATCGAAGCCCCTGTCAAATTTAAAAATTTGGGTTTTGTTATTGTTGATGAGCAGCATCGCTTTGGTGTTGTTCAACGCTCTAAAATGTGGCGTAAAAACCCAACCAATCCTCCACATATTTTGGTCATGACGGCAACTCCAATTCCTAGAACTTTAGCTATGACGGCCTATGGGGATTTGGATGTATCGGTCATTGATGAAATGCCTCCTGGTCGTAAACCTATTAACACATTCCACAAATTTGAAAGTCAACGATTGTGGACATTTGGGCAAATGAAGCGTGAAATTGCGAAAGGGCATCAAGTATATATTGTTTATCCCTTGATCGAAGAATCTGAATATGAAGGTTTGAGCGAAGTAAAAGACTTAATGGAAGGATACGCTACCATCGAACGAGAGTTCCCTAAACCTCATTACCAAATTTCTATTGTTCATGGTCGCCAAAAACCAGCTGACAAAGAAGCTGAAATGCAACGCTTTGCACGAGGAGAAACTCAAATTTTAATGGCAACAACCGTTATCGAAGTAGGGGTTAATGTTCCGAATGCTAGTATGATGATTATTGAAAATGCAGAGCGCTTTGGACTAGCTCAATTGCACCAATTAAGAGGGCGTGTAGGCCGTGGAGGTGGTGATGCCTATTGTATTTTAATGACAGGATTTAAATTGTCTGCTGACGGTCGTTTTAGAATGCAAACGATGGTTGAAACCACAGATGGGTTTAAGATTTCAGAAGCAGATCTCAAACTCCGAGGTCCTGGTAATATTGAAGGAACGCAACAATCAGGCGTACTCAATTTAAAACTAGCCAATATTGCGCAAGATGGTGCTATTTTAAGAGCAGCTAGAAGTATTGCACAAGAAATTTTGGAAGAAGACCCCTTATTAAAAGATCCTAAAAATGCCCCTTTGCTGCGTCAACTGAAATTATCACAAAGAAAACAAGGCTTTGGGCAAATTAGTTAAGTCGTCTTTCTTGTGAGTATACAAAATTTTGGAAACAGTACTTTTTCTTATTCTTCTATTTCTAAATATTTTGGAAAAATTTTGGGTTGTCGTACAAATTGCAATCCTTTTTTATAAGAAAAAAGGGCTTCTTTATTCTTATCTAACATCTTATTGTACAAAGAAATAGAATCAGGCGTAATTACACCATGCACTTCTACATATTTGATAATATCTGACAAATTTCGACGGCAAGCACCTCCTGTAATTGTAAATTTATTTTGGTTGTTTCTTGTAATTATAGCTGTACATCCTTCGTTATAAATCAAATCATCTACATCCAAATTTGCTAAAGGCTCTTTTTTTCTCCAATCACTAACATATCGATCTTTATTGGGTAGATCATACATTACGATTTCCATTGTCTCACGGTCTTTTTTCTTGAAATTCCAAACCTCTTGTGAGAGCAAATCATCTGGTCGGTCTTCTTGTAGCCAACAAACATACAACCAATATTCATCTCCTCTTTTAGGCCAGATTGGGACAGAAATAATTTCTTGACTTCTATAGAGAGGAGAGCTTTCGCGTCTCGATTGTTTTTTATTAGAAAAAAGTCCCAAGTACATGTTAAAAACTTTTTCCAATCTGTTTTCCGTTTCTCTTATTTCCGTACTATTTTTTGTTCTATCTAAGTAATTATACTGTTCTTTATTACACGAGTCAAACAGTACAACACAACTTAAAATTATTGCTGATACAAAAAATGTAAAATATACTTTCATGAATCTTTTTTAGATAATTAGCTACTATTCATTCCAATGACTTCACTACCCCTCTTTAAAACTCCTAACAAACTAGCTAACAATAAGTTAAACCAAACGGTTGTATTGGAATTTTTTCTATAAAATGATATATACTAAAATTTGGTAGAGGGACAAGGATAAAGATATTATTTTTTGGTAGATAATCTATGATAGTAGTCCGCTGATTTTTTAGTTTTTTACAACGAAGCAAACACCTCTACAAGCCAAGGAAGCCAATCAACACAAAAAATCTACAACTATAAAGCAGCAACATAACTAAGTATTAGTCAGATAGTAGGCATAAAATAAAAGAACGAAGTAATTAGACCAACCTAACTACTTCGCTCTATTCTTAATTCATATCAATGAATTACAAATCGTACCCCTTTGCCAAGAAGGCACCATCCTCTCTAAAATGAGCTTCAAATTCTTCTCCTGTATCAGCAGATTTTAACTCTAATTCGTAAGAAACATCACCATTGCTATACTGCACCATACTCGCTTCCTCTATACTATGGTCTTCAAAAGTAGCATTCGCAGCAGCAATAATTGCTTCAGGAACATCTTCTAAGTCCATAGAGATTTCTGTCAAAAGCAAATGTCCCGTTACTGTAATTTCTACTTCAAATTCCACTTCACCATTATCAAATGAAGCTTCATAAATTTTAGCTGGAACCTCCCATCCCCACTCTACATCACTTAAGCTTACATCAGGATAGTAATCTTTAAATACGCGTAAAATTTCACTAGGTACAAAAAACTCGTCCATTGTTTTATAGTTTATTATTTTATAATCTTATTCGTTTCAAACACATGATCCCCTCAATACAAGGAAGATAGTGCCTTTTTATTGAGTAGCCAACTCTCTAAAATAGTCTACTGTAATAGCCAATCCTTTTTCAAAATCAAACTGAGGGTCGTAATCTAATAATTTTTGAGCCTTCGATATATCTGCCTGAGAATCTCGGATATCTCCTGCCCTAGGGGCACGATGAGTTGGCATTTTTTCAGGAACTCCAGCAGCTTTCCGAACCCCTTTGAACAAATCCAATACCGTGTAACGCCCCCCACAACCAACATTATACACTTGATTTAAAGCCTCTGTATTGGTCGTTAACATAGCCTTGATATTGATTTGCACAACATTTTCAATAAATGTAAAATCCCGTGTTTGTCCTCCATCTCCATTGATAAATACTTCTTTATCATGCATACAAGCATCGGCAAACAAAGGGATAACCGCAGCATACGCCCCTTTAGGACTTTGTCTCGGTCCAAAAACATTAAAATATCGAAAACCAATAAACTCCATATCATACAAGCGCCCAAAGTTCTCTGCAAACAGTTCATTGGATAACTTTGTAATAGCATAAGGGGATAGAGGTTTGCCTATTCGATCCTCTACTTTAGGTAAATTAGGCTCATCGCCATATACGGAAGATGAAGAAGCATACACAAAACGCTTAATCCCTTGCTCGTATGCCGCAAAAGCCATGTTGACAAAGCCATCGACATTATGTGCAGTGGTAGCATAAGGCTCTTGAATAGATCGAGGCACAGATCCCATTGCTGCTTGATGACAAACGATATCCACTCCTTCACAAGCTTTTTTGCAAACCTCCAAATCACGAATATCTCCTTCTATAAATTGATAATTTGGATGTGTCAAAAATGGCTCAACATTCGACTTAAACCCTGTTAAAAAGTTATCTAAAACAATTACCTTTTTTACCTTATATTTTAACAAATACTCAACAAGATTGGATCCAATAAAGCCAGCTGCTCCTGTAATTAAAATGGTTTTATCTTCTAATGATGTTGTATGATAAGGTATCTCGTACATGTTTGATGTTAATAGCTCGAATTATATTCGATGGTTTGATAATTGGTAACGAAAATACAAAGTTCTTATAATTAATTGGCAGCCGATCCCAATAAGTTGCCTATTTTTTTATTGCATACAACCTAAAGCGATTAGAGATACTTTATGGACTCTCTACTTATGTATTTTGTTAAGCAGTGTGAAAACCATTTTTGAATTTTCTCTGCATCAAATACCAAACCCAATAAAAAGGACTGGCTAGCCTCTCCTCTCTCCTAACTTTACTTACTTGACATTAACAGTTTTAAACCTTTTCATTTTTTATCCAACGCAAATACCATTGATGTAGGGTGTATAAAAACCATATAAAATGGGGATTGATATATGTTTTCTGTTGGATAAAGTTATCAATAATCCGCTGTATTTCATTTTTGTTTAATTGAAAAGTAGTCAAAAATGCTTGATCGGATTTAATACTTAACAAAGGCTCCTTTAAAGAACTCAACAGCCATTTTTGGATAGGAATGGAAAATCCTTGTTTAGGACGTTCAATCAACTCCTGAGGCACATGCTTGTATAATATTTTTCGCAATAAATATTTAGTATCCTTTCCTTTAATCTTTAGATTATCAGGCAGCTGCATGGCAAATTCAATGATTTTATGATCCAAAAAAGGGTCTCGCCCCTCCAATGCAACAGCCATGGTTGCACGATCTACTTTGGTCATAATATCGCCTTCTAAGTAGGTATCTATATCTACCATTCCCAAATAGGAAATCAATCGTTGTGCTTCTATTTCCAAGTTGGTTGCATAGCGATTTTGATAAGCACCATGAAGGCGTATCAAATCTTTCTGAGCAATGTACGTCGATGAAATGTTAAAAAAGTCTAAGGTATCTTTGGCTCCCAATGCATTCACTAGTTTGGGAAATTTATTACTTACATTTTTATAATTCTTTAGAATAGGAATTTTCGAACTATTTTGCTCTAGCCAAAGTGGATTAACCCCTGCACTTACCCCTTTTAAGGTCGAACGCAGTAAACTTGGCAAGCGCTGAATTTTGGGGTAGAAATTTTGTGTAATCTCGTACTTTGTATATCCACCAAATATTTCATCTCCTCCATCAGACGATAAGCTGACAGTGACCTGTTCTCTGGCCATTTTTGATACCAAATAGGTTGGAATACTTGAACTATCGCCAAAAGGTTCATCATACATTTCGGGCAATAATGGAATGACTTGTTCAAAGTCTTTTTCGGTACAGTATAGTTCATGATGTTCTGTCCCTAAATGCGTTGCTACTGCTTTTGCATGCTGTGCTTCGTTGTATTCTTTGTCATGAAAACCAATTGTAAAAGTTTTCAATTGCCGCCCTTGTTTCTTTTGAAGTAACGCCGTTACTGTTGAAGAATCAATACCTCCGCTCAAAAAAGCACCAACAGGAACATCTGCGACCATTCTCAACTCAAAGCTTTCTGTTAATAAATGCTCTAATTCCTCTTCGAGTTCAGCTTCTGACGCAGTACTAATCGACGTATTGGCGTAGACTTCCTGTACATTCCAGTATTTTTCTATTTTTATTTGTTGCTGCGTATCTAACTCCAAATAAGCTCCTGCGGGTAGTTTGTGAGCATACTCAAATATACAATGTGGGTAGGGAATGTATCCTTGTTGCAAATATAACGATACTGCTTTTTGATCAATTGTTTTATCAAATTTAGGATGCTGATGAAATGCTTTTAACTCGGAGGCAAACAAAAACAAGCCATCTTTCCAATACCAGAACAAGGGTTTGACTCCAACTCGATCTCTACAAACAGTTAATTGATTTGTTTTCTGATTAAAAAGGGCAAAAGCAAAGAATCCTCTAAATTCATGAACCATTTTTTTTCCCCATGCTTTAAAAGCTTTTAGGATAACTTCTGTATCTGTCCCCGTTTCAAATTGGAAGCCTTCTAACTCCAACTTTTTACGGATTTCCATAAAATTATAGATTTCTCCATTGAATACGATCACCCATTCTTCCCAAAACATGGGCTGTTGACCTGCTGGACTCAAATCTAAAATAGACAGTCGACGGTGTCCAAATCCCAAACCTATATCACCATTAATATACGCTCCTGCACTATCAGGTCCTCCATGTTGCAAGCTATCTCGCATCGAAATTAGGGTATCTTGAAGTGGGTAAGTATGGTCATAATTCAAATCCCAAAAACCTGTTATTCTACACATTTGTCTTTTGTTTGGTGTTTAAAAGCTGGCACACAAAGTTGTTTTATCATCCAAAAATCTTCGTTGAATGCTTCCAAATGAAAAAAGCTTAACACAAAAGTAAAATAATGCCTTGATTCTATTTCTTTTTCTAACTTTTTTTGACAATTTTTGTAGTATAGAGTAATTACAATTACTTTTTGTATTCAAAATATACTTTTTAATAAAATTATTAAATTCATCACCCAAAGGGATTGGGTTTGATAATTACAATTATCATTATACAGCATGAGTATCATAGAACTCGTAGTTCCAGTTATTGGTGAGTCCATCACAGAAGTAACACTTTCTTCTTGGGTCAAAGAAGACGGTGCTTACGTAGAATTAGACGAAATTATTTGTGAATTCGAATCGGATAAAGCAACCGTAGAAGTTCCTGCCGAAAAAGCAGGAAAATTAATTTGGGTTGCTCAAGAAGGTGACGATATCGCTATCGGAGATGTATTTGCAAAGATTGATACCAGTGCTGCTGGTCAAGATACCTCTTCTAACAAAACGGAAGCTCCTGTTGAAACTCCTAAAGAAGAAGCTCCTGCCAAGGAAGAACCTGCCAAAGAGGAATCTACTAATTCTTATGCTAGTGGGCATCCTTCTCCTACTGCTCAAAAACTAATGAATGAGCACAACTTAAAAGCAGCAGATATTACGGCAACAGGCAAAGATGGACGCATTACTCAAGACGACGTTCAAAAGGCAATTAACAATAAGTCGAATGCTCCTGCTAAGAAAGAAGAAAAGGCAGCAACAACACCTACACAAAATGCAGCGTTTAGCCGTGCACAGCGTACCGAAAAAATGAGTCGTATGCGCCGTACAATCGCCAAACGTTTGGTGTCTGCCAAAAACAATACAGCGATGCTAACAACCTTTAACGAGGTTGATCTAACTGAAATCATGGCACTGCGCAAAAAATATCAAGACAAATTTGTAGAACGCTATGGTATCAAATTAGGTTTTATGTCTTTGTTTGCCAAAGCTTGTGCTAAGGTTTTGATGGAAATGCCTGACGTTAATGCTCAAATTGATGCAGATGGTAAATCTATTATTTATCATGACTTTGTTGATATTTCTATTGCTATCTCTACACCAACAGGTTTGGTCGTTCCTCCTGTTAAAAATGTAGAGTCGTTGAATTTTGCAGAAATTGAGGGCGCAATCAAAGGATTGGCTAAAAAAGCTCGTGAAGGTAATTTAACCCTTCAAGAAATGCAAGGTGGTACCTTTACCATTACCAATGGTGGCGTATTTGGTTCCATGATGAGTACACCAATTATCAATGAACCTCAGTCTGCTATTTTGGGTATGCATACTATCCAACAACGTCCAATGGCTATTGATGGGGAGGTAAAAATTCGCCCTATGATGTATTTAGCCTTGTCTTACGATCATAGAATTATTGATGGCAGTACTTCTGTTACGTTCTTAGTAAAAGTAAAACAACTGTTAGAAGATCCAATTACGTTGTTCTTGGATTTATAATCGTTTAGAAAAAATAAAAGATACTTATTTTTTAAAAGCTGCTTGTTGTTTCGTTCTACAAGCAGCTTTTTTTATTTGTCAAAATGGTTCTTAACGTACTCTTAGTTGGTCTCTTTCAAGTTGGCTAGGTTAGCAATAAAAGTAAATAACAATAGGTCTCTTATTTAAACTAAAAATGGAGTCCTACAAAAGTAGAACTCCATCCTTATTCTTTCAATCTGATTGAATTTATTTTACACGATGCCAAGTTTGCGTGCGGTAGAAAAAGCCAACCCAACCACGTACAGATAATTTGTCTCCAGAACTATCTGAATCATCCATCCACATCGTACAGGTATATACTTTTCCTTTTTTAGGATCCATGATGCTTCCTCCTTTCCACTTATCGGATGCTTCTTCCATGTCCCAAATAATTTCCAAACCATACAAAGGTTTTCCTTGACCACGATCAGCAGGACATTTGGTACATTTGATATCTTCAAAGCTTTTTTCCCCACTATCCTTGAGAGTTTGCTCATCCAATAATTTAACTATTTTGGCGTAATATTTACTTCCTTTTTTATAGATTTCTACATGAGATTTCGTTCTCCCTGTTTCATCATCTATTGTTTTCCAAGTACCGATACAATTTTTGCCATTGATAGAGGTTTGAGCCGAAATAGACGTAGACATAAACATTAAACAGCCAACAGCCACTATACTAAAAAGGTGCGCAATACGTTTCATTTAAATTGATTTTTTTAGTAATTAATTAATCGAAGGATTCAAGAATAAATAGGATAATTCAAAATCTTTGCCAGTTTTTATATAGTTCGTATTACCATATACCAAAAATTGAGGGCAAAGAACCTCCCTATACCTTATAAAGTTATAAATTATTCTCCATATAGAGAATAACATTTGTCAGACAATTCCAATATAAGAAAGTTTGTCCCTATTGAATAACACTTCGAGTCTATTTCCATTAAATAAGAACCCTATCAGCTCTGTAAAGTAATTATCTAATGATTTTTAAGTGAGCCTTTTATCTGTTTTGTTTATTTTCTTCTCGTTCTGATAACGCTGCTACTGCGTAATTTACTCTTACTCCTTTTTCTTATTTTTAAATAACGCTTCGTATATTTCATTCACCTTCTTAGCTATTTCAGGCAACTGACGCAAAGCAATTATTTCTCTAAATTTGGTGCGAGACTCTCCTGCGGGAATACCAATATACTCTTTGTTGCTTCCACCTGGAATAGATTTTGACACTCCTGTTTTGGCTAGGATCGTTGCTCCTTCACCAACTACTAAGGACTTAGAAATACCCACTTGACCATAAATAGTAACATGATCTTGGATAATAGTTTTGCCTGCAATTCCAACTTGGGCAGCTAGCAAGCAATGCTTACCAATACGGACACCATGTCCTACATGTACTAAATTGTCAATTTTTGTTCCTTCTCCAATCACTGTATCTCCAGAAACACCTTTGTCAATCGTACACCCTGCACCAATTTCAACATTATCTTCGATAATAACTCGACCAATGGAATGCCAGCGATTATAAGATTTGTCCTTTTGTCTATTCATGTAGAAGGCATCGTTTCCAATAGATGCGTTGGCATGTACAATTACATTATTACCGATCTTAGTATTGTCTAAAAGTACTGTGTTGGCTCGAATTAAGCAATTGTCTCCAATCGTCACATGGTTTCCGACAACAACACCAGGCTCCAAAATAGTATTTTCTCCTATAATAGCCGTTGGGCTAATAAATTGGGAAACAGGCACAAAAGGACTAAAGTGTAGGGCGAGTTGATTATAAGCTTCAAATGGCTTTTCAACAATCAACAAGGCTTTGCCTTCTGGGCACTCTAATTCTTTGTCTATAATAATAGCTGTTGCAGCAGAGTAAATTGCTTGATTATAATACTTCTCATTATCTACAAACATCAAGCTTCCTTTCTCTACCTTATGAATTTCACTCAAAAAAGTAACTTTGATCTTAGGATCTCCGATAACTTTAGCATCTATCAATTCTGCTATATCCGAAATAGATATTGGCATTTTAAATTTCATAACTTCTGATTTTGTGTAAAGATAACAAAACTAGTGGTTCTCTAAGCAATCGTTCGTCTAAATATTTGGCAAATTAGAAGACATTCTCCCCCCATTTTGAGCTTTTATATGATTAGCAAGACCTTAGAAATATGAGCAAATTGATTCAAACCTTTTAAGCATTTGTTAAGAGAGTTCAGCTTTTTTAACTAATATTGCGCTTGTAAAACAATCTACAAGGTAAAGTTGAGATTTTTTTTATATGCGTATGAGGGTTTCAGCCTAAATTAGAATCATACATATAGAAAACCTATGCATCGTACAATTTTGATGCATCCATACCAATACATATTAACACCTTTGTAGGCATCTATTTCTGTCCTACATTTTTTTTAAAATCAATCTTTTTCAAGTTTATGAAACTTTTGGAAAACAAAATAGCCCTCATCACTGGTGGCTCAAGAGGAATTGGCGCAACAATGGTCAAAAAATTTGCAGAACAAGGCGCACACGTAGCTTTTACGTACCGTTCCTCTTCTGAACAAGCCAATCAATTAGTTGAAGAAGCTTCCACATATGGTACGACTATCAAAGCTTTTGCTTCAGATGCTAGTTCTTTTGAGCAAACACAAGGATTGATTGCTGATGTGATAAAAGAATTTGGGACTATTGATATCCTAGTCAATAACGCTGGTGTCACTCGTGACAATTTATTAATGCGTATGACAGAGGATAACTGGGATGACGTTATGAACAACAATCTAAAGTCTATTTATAATTTCACGAAGTGTATCATGCGTCCTATGCTAAAAGCTCGTGGTGGCTCTATCATTAACATATCTTCTATTGTAGGACTAAAGGGGAATGCTGGACAAGCTAACTATGCTGCTTCAAAGGCTGGTATGATAGGTTTTACTAAATCGATTGCCCAAGAAGTAGGCTCTAGAAATATACGATGCAATGCCATTGCTCCTGGGTTTATCGCAACTGATATGACAGATGAGCTAGATGAGAAAGTAAAGGATCATATGATTCAAACAACATCTCTCAAACGTCTTGGAACAACAGAGGAAATTGCCAATGTAGCGATCTTCCTCGCTTCTGATATGTCTAGTTATATTACAGGAGAAACAATTAATACTAGTGGTGGGATGTAACATCGCCTCAGCTATATTTTATGTTGCCAATTGGGAAGACAGCACTTATTAAGTTTAATCTTCCCAATTGGCATTTTTATATTTAGGCTTCTTTTTGGTAACGTTTGACAACTTCAGAACAGGCTTCTTCCAACATTAGGTAAACCTTTTTGAAGCCACTGTCCTCCCAATATGGATCAGGAACGGCTACGTTTCTCTCTGGTAACACCATATTCATAATCAAACTTACTTTTGATTTTTGAATGGTTGTTTGACATAGGTTCATCACATCGTTGTAATTACTACTATCCATGACATAAATTATATCAAAATTCTCCAAGTCTTGAACTGTCAACTTCCTTGATCTTTGATCGGAAATATCCAAACCATGTTCTGCTGCAATTGCAATAGAACGAGCATCGGGCAATTCTCCATTATGATACCCACTTGTTCCTGCCGAGTCTACTTCCCAGTTCAATCCTTCTGCTTCAATCTTCTGCTTTAAAATCCCCTCGGCTAATGGAGAACGGCATATATTTCCTAAGCATACCATTAAAAATTTCATCTATTCTTGTTTTTCTTGTTAAAGAAATAATCTACAAGGCACTTTCAGTGAGATTCGTAGAAGTTTATATTCTAAGCGGCGTACACTATATTACGATCGTATCAACGAGTTGTGTTATTACACAAATAAAACCCCAAACCTATTTTAATGGGCAAATCAACGGTCTGCGTAATCTGTCCATAGTTTTGATAAGTAGGACAATTGGTGTATCGAATTCCCAAGGCTACTGTAGCAAAAAAAGCTTTCTTTGAATGCCATTCTATTTCAGGAATGCATTCTACCCCAAAAACTAGTAGACTTTTTTGATAAAACAATGCCCAGCCAATTTGAGCTTGAATACTTGTCGAAGCTCGCCACGCCCCTTTAGTCCAAAAAGGCAGATTATAGCCTAAATTAAGCCCTATTTGATTTCCCCAATTAATCATTCTATACTCAAGCCCAGTTAAGACTCTCCCCTTCCATACATTATGTTGATAAGCCAATTCTAGACCACCTCCATTATAATAATATTCTCCTCCAACATTGCTTGCAATTCCCAAAAAAGAAAGGGATTTTAAGGACAGCTGTTGAGCTTTGGAGGTAGGGTGCCATAGAAAAAAAAACAGTCCTACTATAACTATATATCGCATGATTACCAATTATTTGCATTTAAAAAAGCTCTTATATACTCTAAGACTTCTTCTTGCTGTTCTTTAGAGCTTATTCTTGCTATCCCGTCTTTATCTTGTTTTCCATAACTTCCAAATTGAGCATGATTACCGCCATCTATTTGATGGTAAATCGTTTGCCCTCTAGTTGAATTTAAAGGCATATCTACCAAACGTTCTATTATATTCCCCGATGGCAATAAATATTCATTCTCTTGAATTGTCTTAGGAGTTGCCAAACCATCGTGTTCTCCAAAAAGTGACAAGACAGCCCCATTCCAATCTGACAAGCTCGCACTTTTGCTAGGATAGGACGCCATTAATACCAGTCCAACATATTCTGAAGGATTATTATTAATATCTATACAAGCAACGGCACCTCCTAGAGAATGTCCGCTCAAAATCCATTGTTCTACGCTAGGAAATACGTTTTTGCAAGCTGCTGCCTTATTTCCATTTAGAATAGCCAAATTTGCAGATGTTTTAACAATAATAATTGGATAACCATCTAGCACCAAATCTTGAAACGTGTTTCTGTAAGCATGAGGATCTACCAATCCTCCTGGATAAAAGAGCACTCCTGTCTTAGATAGAGTTGCATTGGTAGGATATAAACTAATATAATTTGGCGTTTCCTTAATCTGAACACCATCGATTGACACTACTGCTTCAGGCAAATAACTACAAGCTGTTATACTTAGTATTAACAGCACCATCAAACAGTATAAACTAGAACTAGGCTTTTTCATTATTTTATTAATAAGCTACTAAGTAGTCCTTCAGAAAAATTCTATCAATACAACTATGTTGCTATATAACAAGGAAAAACCAGACTAGTTGCGAGAAGCTCTAAAATAATATTTTACAAGCCCTATCCAAATCAAAAATTCTGCGATAACTAGATTCACGACCCAACTTAGCCACGCTACGAGGATATAAAAATCAGGATAACAGAGTAAACTATATGTACTATTTGGGCAAATAATGCCATTCCTCAATTTCCAGTCTGAAACCAAATAAGTTGCAGCTCTTAATGAGATGGCTGAAAGTGTCATCGCATAACTCCGAATCATATATCGTCCGTGAGCTTCTAAGGCTCCTCTTCGTATTGTTTGATAAGCTCTAAAAGTAAGCCACCACCATATGATCGCTTGTAGCACAAATGCGCAACGTGCCCAAAAACCACCATTACCATAAAAAGCCATTACAAAGCCAGATGGTCCAGCAACAAACAATATCAAAAATACGTAGAGTTTTCCTATCAACCGATGCCATTTCGGATATTGAAACATTAATTTTTTTGAAAACTGGGTTAGCCCTGCTGCAATAACCAAAACGGCACTGGTAATATGAATATAAAATGCCGCTAACCAATGCCATTCGTCTACAACCCATTGCTTGGAAGCCAAAAAATCAATGTCTGTTGGAAAAGGTGGTACAATATAAGGAAATGCAATCGAAGCCATCTTGTAAGTCGATAGCCCTATAATTATTAGAAAGACAACTCCCAGAAGAAAGTTTATCCAGTAATTAGCAGGTGTATTTTTATTTATCATGGTTAGGGCGATTGGTCATTAATATACATAGTTATTTGCTCCCTCTCGTTGTGAGCAGTTTCTTTGAGCTACCAATACAAGCTTACTTAACGATCAGTTAGTCGCTACACTGCTACTGCATGGCTGTTGACAATTACTCCTCTACATCCTCTTCTTCTACTGCCTCATCTTCTTCTAATCCAGTTGTATACATTAAATCTATATAGATTGGCAAATGGTCGCTAAAACCACCTATAAAACGAGGACCAGCGTATGTTCTAAAAGGCTGCAAACCTAAATATTTAATATCTTCTTCTAACAAGAACCGAGCAGCAAAAATATGAGCACCACCATCTGATGCCCTCAAAAATCCTCTTCTTTTTTCGTTCAACAAAGGTTCAGACACGATGATGTGGTCCAATGTTCCCCAATGTCCTTGGTATTTGTGAGAGCCCAATTGCCAGTTTTTGCCCAAGCCCTCCATATAATTGAACAAATCGCCCTTTTGAACGGCTTCTTTATCCCCTTTTGCTTTTAAAACTTCTATCAAGCTTTTATTATTCGCATGGTCATTCATATCCCCCATTACCACAACCTTGACATTAGGGTTTGTTTCGTACAAAGCATCTATTTTTTGACGAACCAAAGACGCTACATAAACCCTTTTAGGCTCGCTTTTGGCTTGTCCTCCCCATCTCGATGGCCAGTGATTGACAAACACACTCAAGGTATCTCTGCCTAAGACTTGTCCACGCACGTGCAATACATCCCTTGTTTTTAGATTTTTATCAAAAGGAAAATCGACTCGAATAGCCTCATGATCAAGGTACTTAAATTTGCTTGGGCGGTAAATAAAACCAACATCAATGCCTCTTCGGTCTGGCGATTCTTCGTGAACAATTTCGTAGCCAAACTTTTTGAGAGGCGTTTTATTAATCAAATCCTCTAATACCTTTTTGTGTTCTAATTCACAAAATCCCACCACTGCTGGTGGTTCCCAACCTCCAACTGCCATCATCACCTTATAAATATTATTCAATTTTTGTTGATAGCGATTGTAAGTCCACCTTTTAAGACCACCTTTGGTAAAGTCATCGTCTCTTTTGGTACTATCGTCTTCTGGAAAAAATAAATTCTCTGCATTATAGAAAACGACTCGAATCCCATTGTTATTTCGAGGAGCGCCATCATGATCTTTCAAACCTAGTGTCAAGTTTGCTTCTGCATTTTCCAATCGTTTTTGGCGTTGTTCAGGGCTTGCTTGAACTGCTGCTGTGTCTTCTTGCCCCCAAACATTATTCCCTAGCAAAAGAATAAAAATAAATACTATGATGCGCATTGAGTTATTTTTTATGGTTCTTTATTGTAAATTTGAAGTTACACTTCATGCCACCAACTAAGGACTTTCTCTCAAATATTTTAGTTCCTTTTGGCAACAATCTTATCATGAGATCCGTAAGCTATCAACGGTTAGTCTTTTTTGTCGATTGGCTTTTTTATTTTTTCAATACAAAATAATCGATTCTTAGGACTTCAACTACTTTCTAAGGATTAAATTCTAGTTAACAATCTCCTAATTATACCAAGAACACCTCAAGAACTATGCAAAAACGCTGGGAATTTACAGAATATGATGTTACCGAAGCTACAGAACTACACCAGCAATTAAAAATTCACCCTATCTTTTGTCAATTACTAGTCCAAAGAGGCATCAACAATTTTGATGCCGCCAAGAAATTCTTTCGCCCTCAATTGAGTCATTTACACGATCCTTTTTTAATGAAGGGAATGGAAGACGCAATCCAACGAATAGGACAAGCCATTATCAAAAAAGAACCCATTCTAATTTATGGCGACTACGATGTAGATGGAACTAGTTCCGTTGCTCTGCTGTATCGTTTTTTTTCTAAATATCACCCACACCTACACCGATACCTACCAGACCGTTACAAAGAAGGCTACGGCATTTCTATCAAAGGGATCGAATACGCTGCCACACATCAATGTACCTTGATTATCGCTTTAGATTGTGGTATCAAAGCCCATGAAGCCATTCAGTTTGCCAATCAAAAACAAATTGATGTGATTGTTTGTGATCATCATTTGCCTAGCGAAGAATTGCCTCAGGCCTATGCCATTCTCAATCCCAAACAAAAGGACTGCCCGTATCCGTACAAAGAATTGAGTGGTTGTGCCATTGGCTTCAAATTAATTGAAGGGTTTGCACAGCTTTACAATATATCATTTGAGCAAGAAGTAAAGCCTATTCTTGACTTGGTAGCGATCAGCCTAGCCTGTGATTTTGTACCATTAACAGGAGAAAATAGAGTATTAAGTTTTTATGGATTGCAGCAGCTAAACGAAAATCCTAGATTGGGTTTAAAAACATTAATGGATTTATTAGGTAAAACCAATACTTATTCTGTTAGAGATGTTGTTTTTGGATTGGGTCCTTTACTCAATGCAGCAGGTCGGTTAGTGCATGCTAGCAAAGCTGTCGATTTATTGATTGCACAAGAGGAAGAATCAGCAAAAAAACTAGCTAAAGAATTGCTAGCGATCAACCAAGAACGTAGGGATATTGAATGGAATATGGTGGTAGAAGCCAAGCAAACTGTACAAGATGACATTATTTTTGCAGAGAAAAAAGCAATTGTTTTATTCAAAGAAAACTGGCACAAAGGCGTTGTTGGGATTGTTGCTTCCAAAATGGTAGATCAGTTTCACAAACCAACGATTGTTTTCACCGCCTCCAACGGTCGCATTGTTGGTTCTGCCCGTTCTATACAAGGATTTGACATTTATCAAGCTATTGCTCAATGCGAAGATTTATTGGTCAACTATGGTGGTCATCAATATGCTGCGGGACTTAGTTTAAAACCCTCTAACTTAGAAGAGTTCACGCAACGTTTTCAACGGATTGTTGCTCAAAATATCCATCCCTTACAAGAACAAGCTACTCAATACATTGATGCTACCTTGTCCTTCTCTGCTATTAATGATAAATTTTGGCAACTACTGCAACAATTTGCTCCTTTTGGTCCGCAAAATATGCGTCCTGTATTTTCTTCGAAACATCTCAAAGATACAGGTTATTCCAAATTATTAAAAAACCGTCATCTCAAATTAGTTGTTCAAGAAGAAAAAGGAACAACAATGGAAGGAATTGCCTTTGGTTTGGGAGAATATATTCACGACCTTCAAGCCAAAAAACCATTTGAAATGTGTTATGTTATTGAGGAAAATAGCTTTAAAGGGAAATCCAAATTGCAACTGAATGTCAAAGATTTGCGTTTTAGATCCTAATATAATGTATTTATTGCCCTTTAATCAGCTAGCCATCAAAAACTATAAAGAGTTAACACAATGCTCCTAATGTAACGTTAAGAAGTACGTTCCAAAAACTCTGCTTCTAAGCTTTTTTTGCGTACATGTAGATGACTTAACACAACTCCTTTGTTAAACAGAGCCGTATTGAGATCTGTTGCTGTTGTCTCTGAAGACATTTTCAACGCTAAGATAGGACCGTCTTCTTTTATATCTGTTACAAAGTTAAACTCTGACAGCGTGTTTTTTAGTTGTTCCAAATCAGGGGCACTTACTTCAATAATCGGTTCGCCTCCCAAAATCTCTGACACACTCCCCGCAGCGATAAGGTCGCCATATTTTAGGATAGCAACATGATTACAAACTTTTTCTACTTCATCAATAATATGACTTGCCAATAAAATGGTCTTGCCCCTTGTTCCTATTTCAATCAACAAGTTACGTACTTCGACAATTCCTTGTGGATCTAAGCCATTCGTTGGCTCATCAAAAATTAAGACCTCTGGATCGCCAATTAGTGCCCCAGCAATGGCCAAACGCTGTTTCATTCCCAAAGAATAAGCCGTAAATGGAGAATCGACACGTCCTTGTAGTCCCACCAATTCTATTAAAGCAGGAATTTGCTTTGGATCAGCATGTTTGATGTGCGCTACAATTTCTAAATTTTTCTGCGCATTCATATAAGGATAAAAATTAGGCGTTTCTAATATAGCGCCTATCCGCTGACGAGTTTTGGCAGAAGGTGCTTCATCAAACCAAGTATATTGACCGTTTGTAGGATGAATAATTCCTAGCACCATTCCCAATGTTGTTGTTTTTCCACTACCATTAGGACCTAAAATTCCATAAATGTTGCCTTTTTCTATGGTAAGGTTTAAGTTATCAACAGCACGTAGGGTTTTGTTGTAAATTTTAGTCAGTCCGTTGGTTTGTAAAACACTCATTATTTCTAATTTTTACTGTTTTTTATCTGTAGTAGTTAGAGCATCATTATAATAATCCATACCACGCAATAGTGCTACTTTGTATGTTTATTTTGACAGAAATATTCTATAATCTGATATTAATTCGAATAAATCTCTTGGCACAAAGGAAATTGGATTGTCACGCAAGTCTATTTCCTCTAAGTTAGGCAATTGCAACAATAAATCAACGTCAGGAAATTGCCGAAAGTTGCAAGATCGTAAATTAAGTCGACGAATGGTCTTAAAATAACGAATAGATTTAGGCAGTCGATTTAATTTCGGCAAGATACTCAATGTAATCGTATCTTCTTTTAAAAATTGCTCCAACCATTTTTTTTCATCTTCTTCGTTACTATATTCTAAAATATAAGTATAAGCCACTCCATACTGCTGAAACAAACGATGCGCTATCTTCAAACCATCCCACGCCTCTGTTTGATTGGTAATATTTTTGATCCCTTGAAAAATAACATGCTCTGTTTTACTGGGTGTATAAAACTGAAATGAAGCACTAGGCAGCGTCAGCTGTTCAAAATTAGGAATTCTACGATAAAAAGCCTCTTTAATAGCATTTCTGAGGCGACTATTGCCCGCATCAACAGCAGTATAAGCCATTAATAAATCGGTCAGCATATTGTCTAACAAAGCGTTGTCTTTAGATAATTGGAGTGCCAAAGCAATATTCTCATTTTGATTGCTCTGCAATAATTCCAGTAATTTTTGACGATGTTCTGCCAACCAATCGGCAGGCTGCTTCGGAGATAAAAAGGCTAATGCTTCTTTTTCTGATACAAAAAATAAATCGTCGTGCAAGAGTTCTAAGAGTTGTTTGGTGATCGTCCTTCCTAAGACCACATGTGTTGTCGTAGGTGCTATTTGATTGAACAAGATGTTTGGATTATCTAAACTCTCTATATCCATCCATTCTGTTGTTCCTAAAATGCTAATGTTACTTTCTTCTTTTAATGGTTTGGAATACGTTGTAGTGATGTATGTTCTTACGACTTGAGAAAAGGTAACGTAATTGACTAATAATAGAGGGAGTACATCTGCCCGACTTTGCAAACAAGTTTCTGTAAACAATATTTCAAAAGCAGCTTTTTTAGTTTTCAAGGTTGCTTTTTGCTTCGTTAGATGCCTCAATACTTTAAAAAATAAATCTAAGCGACGGGTGGGTAGTTTTAAGCGGAACTCCAAATCCAATTGCTTCACTTTTTGTAGTTGTTCCATTTCTAACAATACTTCGGGGAAAGTCTCAAAACGATTATTGGTACAACTCAAATTTTTTAGTTTTTTGAGCTTAGCGAATGTAGAGGGCAGTTTTTCTAAAGGATTGAAGCCCAACTCTAACTGTTCTAAGTTTTGTAATTGCTCTATTTCTATTGGCAATGTTTGTAAGCCATTGCCTTTTAAATTAAGTGTTTTAAGTTGGGGCAACTGAGTCAAAACGATTGGAAATGAGTTGAGTTGATTATTGGCAAGATTGAGTGTTTCTAAATTTTGTAATGCTTTAAAGTTGGAAGGCAACTGTTGTAACTTGTTGTGCGATAGATCTAAATGCCGCAATTTGTTAAATTGAGTGATACACTCGCCTAAATCTTCTATCTTGTTATAACTTAAATCCAAGTTACAAACCCAAGCTGCGTTTTCCTGGATATAGTCAGGAATTTTATCTACATTTTGATTAGAATGAACAAATAAAATGTCTTTGTTAGAATACTCGTCTGCCATAATGTGTACAAGATTGGAAATAGCGGATGCTGATGATTAAAAATACCTATTTTTATGAGAATAATCATTTTTATTCGTCTACATTTATTTTATATTTGCTTAAACAACTTCCACATATCCAATCTTTAAAAATTCTATTTTATGAAAAAAATTCTTGTCCCCACTGACTTTTCTGAAAATGCAGACAAAGCATTAGACTTTGCCTTGGCTCTAGCAAACAAATTCAATGCAAAATTGCGTCTGGTACATACTTACAACACAAGTGCCCCTGCTGGTCATTTGGGCAGCATTAATCGTGTCGTCAAGGAGGACAGAGAAAAAGAAATGGCAGCTTTTGTTAAAGCAACCCAAGAAAGTATTTCTTTTGATTTGGATATAAAAGGACGTTGTAAAAAAGGGTATCCAGTAGAAATGATTGAAAGCGAAGCGGAAAGAATTGATGCCGACTTAATTATTATGGGTACCTTAGGTGCATCAAACCTTAGCAAACAGGTCATGGGAAGTACAGCGAGTAAGCTAATCAAACATACCCAATTCCCTGTTTTGGCAATTCCTAGAGATACGCACTATTCTGATATTAAGAATATTGTTGTTGCTGTTGATGCCTTGACTATGTCTGTCCTAAATACGTTGAATCCAATGATTGACATTGCTCAAAAATCTAACCTCAATATAGAGTTGGTGCATGTGTCTAATCAACAAATTCATACTGACATTGATCCAACCATCAAAGAATATTTAAATGGCTTGGCTGTTCCTTTTAATTACACAAAAATTCAATCTGACCAAATTTTGGAAAGTATTCTCACATTTGCACATGAAAAAGGAAATAGTGTCCTGTGCTTAGTCTCTAGACAGCGTGGCTGGTTTGAGAACTTGTTCCATAGTAGCGTCAGTCAACAAGTTGCTTTGAAGTCTGATTTGCCTTTGTTGATTTTGCAAGATCAGAATGCTTAGATAGCAATTTTCAACTCTAATAATAACTCTACAAATGGTGATTTTCGTCTATGAAAATCGCCATTTTTTTATAGTAACGTCATTAGCTTAAATTATATTTTGTACTAGATTTGACAGTTATTCTCGGTTTGTAAAAAGTTTAATATGATAGCTAAAAATGCTGTTTTTTTGTTCTTTTACTGCGTGAGCCTTCGGGTTTTCTATTTTTTATAATGCCAGAGGTCCTTCGGGTTGCTTCCCTTCGGTCGCAACTATAAAAAATCACGAAAACTTAGCCATATGTCATAACAACGGCAAAGCCCTCATGCAATAATTTTCCATAACACCCAACAAGCAAATAAATTGTAAACAAATGATAGTTAGCCTATTATTAATTTCATCACAAAAAACATATTAAAAAATAAACAAACCGAGAATTGCTGTAGATTTGATGAATCTAAATTCAAAAGATTGACAAAATGCTGAGTAATAGTGCGGAATTCTTACTTAACACTTTGATTGTTTATATGTTAAGAAATGCTAAAGTTTTGACACCTAGGAACAAATTGGGCTCTTTCTGTAGTTTGTATAGTGGTTTAGAAAACGAGCATAGGCTCTAATCTTGACTCTATGGTTAAATACAAATTTATATTGTTCATTTACAATAACTAACACCCCACACACTAGAGTCGTGTATCACAAACGTTGGTTATACAAAACAACTCAAATTATGTCAACCAAGTATCAAAATTCAAATACACAAGCATTCTCAACCTTAGCCTGGATTTCTTTTGGCGTTTCTTTCATTGGAATGGTCATTGGGCTAATTTATCTACAAATGGATATCTATCAAAAAGCCTTTATTGGAATGACCTATCTATTCAGTATTTCATCTTGTTTTGTATTGGCAAAAGTGGTTAGAGACAAGCAAGAGAGTGAAGATTATGTCAAAAAAATAGAAAATGCTAAGACCGAGCAGATGCTCAGCAAATACATTGGCACAGAAGAAAGTTAAATCAAAATATCATTTTCAGACGCTCCTAAACTTTGCTCTTAGGGGCGTCATTTTTTTTTATGACATAAAGCCACAGCTATCTGAGCTGCCAACTGAGCATTGTTATAAACCAACTCTATATTCGACGCTAAACTTCTCCCTTCGGTCAATGCTTTCACCTTTGCTAGTAGAAATGGGGTATTCTCTTTTCCTTTAATTCCCAACTGCTTGGCTTCTTCTATTGCTAATTCAATATTTTGCATCATATAATCGTAGTCTAGCTCTTTTTCTTTGGGAATAGGATTGGCAATAACGACACCTCCATCTAGCCCCATGCGCCACTTTGTTTCTAAAAAATCAGCTATAGTAGTCGGGTGATCCAGTTGATAGTCCACAGCAAAGCCACTTTTTTGAGTATAAAAAGCAGGCAATTCTTGGGTTCGATACCCCACAACAGGCACTCCATGCGTCTCCAAATATTCTAACGTCAATCCTAAATCCAAAATAGCCTTGATTCCAGCGCAAACTACTGCTACATTTGTTTTTGCTAGTTCTTGCAAATCAGCAGAAACATCAAAAGAAGTGGCGGCACCACGATGCACACCTCCTATACCACCAGTGGCAAAAACCTCAATACCAGCCATTTTTGCCGCTATCATCGTCGACGCAACTGTTGTTGCTCCATCTATTCCTTGAGAGATCAAATAAGGAATATCTCTTCGACTAGCCTTAACAACAGCTTGCCCTTTTTGTCCCAAATATTCAATTTCGGATTTTGTCAACCCTACTTTGAACATGCCATCCATAATGGCAACGGTAGCAGGAACAGCTCCATTCTTTCGAACCAAACGCTCTACTTCCATAGCCGTTTCTAGGTTCTGAGGAAAAGGCATTCCATGCGAAATAATGGTAGACTCTAATGCTACTACAGGTTGATTTTTTTGAATAGCATTGCTTACTTCTTCATTAATTTCTAAATACGGTTTCATTGATAAGAAATTGTAAAAAATTCTATAGAATAAACTGTCGTAACAATCAAATAGTAGTTTTTCGTGAGCGCTGCGCTTTTAGTTAGTTTTGTTACTCCCTGCGAACCGAGCTATTGATCCAATAGTTATATACTAAAAAGGGAGTTTTTCACTATACACAGGTATTTTTGCTTCAAATAGCCTTTTCAATTTTTCTAAAATCTGATTGTCGCTTTTATTTTCAATTACTCTCCCATCAATCACCACAATCGGAGTCAACTCTCCCATAGTTCCAGTACAAAAAACTTCATCAGCACCATAAAATTCTGTCAGAGAAAGATTTTTCTCTACAATTGGTATCCCCGCTTCATGCGCAATTTCAATAATTAGTCCTCTTGTTATTCCATGCAAACAGGCATCTGCGTGAGGCGTATAAAGACATCCATTTTTAACCATAAAAATATTGGTACCATTTAATTCTGCCACAAATCCATAAGCATCTAACATTAGAGCGGCATCTGCTCCAGCTACATTCGCTTGTATTTTTGCTAGGATATTGTTCAATAAATTGGCATGATGAATTTTAGAGTCCAAATGACGTGGAGAGTTACGTTGTATGTGTGCTGTGATAATTTTAATTCCATTCTTATTATCATAAACCAGTGGCTTCCATTCAGCTAATACAATCAAACAAGAACCATATTGATTCAATCGAGGATCCATTCCAGAAGTAATTTTTTCCCCTCTTGTCAAAGTTAAACGAATATGCACATCATCCTTCATTCCATTGGCTTCTAAGGTATCAAAGATGGCTTTCTTAATAACAGCTTTGGACGGAATATCTACAAATGCCAATGTTTTGGCAGAAGTATGCAACCGATCTAAATGCCGATCCAAACAAAAAATCCCCCCTTGATAAACTCTCAAACCTTCCCAGACCGCATCTCCTCCTTGTACAGAGCTATCAAAAACAGAAACTTTAGCATCTGCTCTAGGATACAAGCCATCTTTTACATAAACTTGAATGTCTTTATTTTTGGGATTGAGTTTTTGTAACATATATTTCTTGTTTTAGAAGTGAATAGAATACTCTTTTAGGAACTATTTACAAGGTTATTATCACTCTACACGAATAGCATGTGCATACATTTTGTCGTAGTAAGGTTTTAATTCTTCGTATAAGGGAATTAGATGAGGAGGCAATACTCGGTCGCTTGTTTTTTGCTTTTTAAATCCTGTTGTTTGATGTACGTTAGCATACCAATATTTTGCCCAGACACCATCTTCGGGAATCGGTCCCGCATCCCAAGTTAACATCTCTTCATAAAAAGGAATTTCACAAGCAGTACAAAGCTTCTGCAATGCCAGTCTAGGATTCACCAATAAAGCACTAGAATCTAGTACAATAGGTTGTTTCCCTTTTGATCTGAGTTGCTCAAAAAGCTCATATTGTCGAATGGTTGCTATTTCTGATGCTTGTGGCATTTCAACTACCTGTGCATAAGAAGCTATAATTTGCTTAGGATTTCGAATGTAAATTATATTCCACAGTTGCTCTAAAAATCCTTCGTCCATCTCCTTAATATGACTTGTCATATTTTTTATAAACAAAATGGGTTCTACATAATTTCCAAAAATAATTTTTTGAACAACTTCTTGAGAGTTTTGACTTTGGCTACTTAATACAGCTGCTCGACCAGGATGGTCAATGTCCGTACAAGAAAGATAATAGGCATATAATGGCTCATCAACAACTTTGGTATCTGCTCGTTGTGCAAAAGAATACATGAGTGCTGTTGATAAGTTTCGAGGACTTGATATCAAATTAATTCTCTTTGTGGTAGCCATAAACCAGTATTTTTATTTCATGAAATGGAATTGCCTCAACACATTTACTTATGGTTACCTCGTAGTTGTTCCTTCGTTTCTACAATTTTTACGCTCCTTTGAGAACATCCAAACAACTCCAACATAGTTTCTTTTCATATTTCATCTCCAAACAGAACTATAAGAACTACAAATCAAAACACTACACTTACCAAAAATAAATCTATGAATTAAAAATAAACTTTTTTGGGGGATATTTTCCACAACTTCGACTTCAAAATAAAAACAAAATACAAATACAAACGATCATGGGTTTCAACAGCTTGCTTTTCTTGTCATTATTTTTGCCTCAATTTATGATCATCTTCTTTTTTAATAAAAAGAACATTCAAAATACTGGCAAAAACAAAGGTTCTTATAATACAGCCAATGCCATTCAAGGACTTATTTTTGCGCTCCTAACAACAATCGTTAGTCCTCTTATATTAACTTCCGAGTACAGTTTGGGAGGCAATAATACTGTTGCTACTGATATTATGATACACATTGCTTTGAGCTTTTTTACTTGCCATATTATCTTTATTATTTTGGCAAAAAACATCACTTCAGAGATTACTCATCACGTAATTTGTATGGGGGCTTTATTGTATTCTTTAGTTACTCAAACCTTTGGACAAGATTTAATTTTGACCATTTTTTTGGGAGAAATAACATTTACTCATTATGCTAAAATAGTTGCCAAAAACATGAATTGGAATACTTTAGAGCATCAATTAAATGAAATTTTCTTCTTTTCATTCTCTTTCATTAGATTGTTTATCTTTCCTGTTTATTTATACACGTTTATTACCTATGCTTCTGCGCCAATTTTACTTAAATTATTTGCCGTCGCTTTTGTTGGATTAGGAATTTATTATAATAACATTATTGCCAAGAACAGAGCATCGTCTCAAAAGAAAAAAATGTCTTTAAACTAGTTTTTTACCAAAACAAATGTTCTTAAAAAATTGCCAATGATACTCAAAAACAGAATTCCTTTTATGATAAGTTATAGATTTGCTTTTGTTGTATAAATACTAGCTATTCTGATTTTTTAGTTTTATTTTTGTTGCCTAGATTAAGCACACTAGTATTGTTTGCTAGCTAGTTATTAACAATCATAGTCCGCTAATAGCTCCCTTATGTTACTTGCTACACTGCGTGAGCTTAGTTTTTTAGCGAACTAATGTAACAAACAAAAATCAATTATGTTATGAGTAGTTCATCTATTTTGCGTTACAAGGCAGACTACCGAACTTTAGTATTTGTTGCCCTTTATTATATAATCGCTTATGCAGGTTTTTGGGTTTACTGGCAATATCCTGAATTTCGTACATGGGGTGTTGTAGTACCTTGGGTAATCCTTACAGCTTTCCTGTCTTTTACCTGTGCCGTTATTGTCCACAATACCATCCATGCTCCTATTTTTCATAAGAAATCGCATAACAAACTCTTTCAGTTTGTATTGAGTTTAGCGTATGGATATTCTGTAAGTGCCTATGTTCCTGGCCACAACTTTAGTCATCACAAAGAAACACAAACTGCCAAAGATAATATGCGAACGTCCAAAGCACGTTTCAAATGGCATTTTCTTAATCAATTATTCTTCTTTTTCATAGTAACGCCTGACTTGCTAAAAGCGGAGAAAAAGTTTGTAGCAAAAATGAAAAATGACAAAAGAGAGTGGTACAATCAGTGGTTGGCAGAAATGATTATAGTAAATGTTGTTCGTATTGGGTTATTGTTCGTCAATTTCCCTGCAGCGGTAATCTTCATTTGGGGACCACATATTTATGCTGCTTGGGGTATTGTAGGAACGAATTTATGGCAACACGATGGCTGTGATATGGATGATAAATATAACCATTCCCGCTCTTTTCATGGTGGGTTGCTAAACTTCTTTTTGTTTAACAATGGTTACCACGGCGCTCATCACGACCGTCCATCGTTGCATTGGAGCTTGTTGCCAGCATACCACGAAAAAAATATTGCTCCATATGTACATCCGAACTTGAATCAAAAAAGTATGATTAAATATTTGGTCAAGGCTTATGTTTATCCTGGTAAGCGAGTGAATTACGATGGCAGTGCTTATGTGCTGGAAGAAAAAGTAGAAGATATAGACTGGGTTGCAGAACTTGGTGTCAACGATCAAGCACACAAATATGATTTTGGCGCAGAGGCTAGCTCTATTGATGATATTTTGAGTACAACAGATACAAAAGAGAAAGAGCCCAGCAAAGTGCTCTAAACTAAAGAGTAGTAAAATGACACAGGGAGTATAATCTTTAATTAGAATTATGCTCCTTTTTTATATCCTTTATCAGACTTGGCAAACAGACTGATGAAAAAATGTTAAAGTCTCTTAGATTTTATTTTTTGGTCTTGAGTTTGTTAATTTTCCCTTCTATTAGAATACGTATTTGCTAATTTTTTTAGCGAATATTATTATTAATAAGGCATAGAGAATTTGGATAAAAAATTTCATTCTTATTTTTTATCTTTATTTTATAACATAATTTCTAAAATTCCCCTTCGATTGCTATTCAACCACCAATAGTAATTAGAAGTGGTCTTTAAAAGTTAAACTATAAATATGAGTACATCTATCTTACGCTATAAAGCCGATACTCGCACACTATTATTTATCTTAGCCTACTACTTGGTAGCTTATGGCGGATTTTTTTCTTTTAACTACTTCTATGAATTTGCTTTCTATAGTGTACTATTACCTTTGTGTATAACAGCCTGTGTACTTTGCTTCTGTACAGCTGTTATTATCCACAATACTGTTCACGCTCCTATATTTGTAAAAAAATCACATAACAAAATCATGCAATATGTCTTGAGTTTTTGTTATGGTTATTCTGTCAGCGCATTCGTACCAGGACACAACTTTAGCCACCACAAGGAATTAGAAACCCCCAAAGATGCTATGCGAACCTCCAAGGCTCGTTTCAAGTGGCATTTATTAAATCAACTTTTTTTCTTTTTTCTAATTACAGGGGGTGCGCTCAAATATGAATTGAAATGGGCTGCCAAAATGAAGAAAGAAAAGCCTCAATGGTACCGACAATGGTTGTTGGAATCCGTTTTGGTTAATGTCCTTAAAATTGCTACCCTATTTATAAACCTACCTGCTGCAATTATGTTCATTTGGATTCCCCATTTTTATGCATTATGGGCCTTAATGGGAGTTAATTTATGGCAACATGATGGCTGTGATCCCAATCACAAGTACAATCACTCTCGCACTTTTACAGGAAAAGTAATGAATTGGTTTTGTTTTAACAACGGCTACCACGGTGCGCACCACGATCGCCCATCGTTACATTGGAGTTTATTACCAGAATATCACAACAGAATGATTGAACCCCATATTCATCCTAACTTGAGTGTTAAAAATATGCCTTTGTACTTTTGGAAGACCTATATTTACCCAGGCAAGCGATTAAACTATGATGGAACGCCTCATGTTCTTGCTCCCAAAGTACCTGATGAAGATTGGACCAAAGATATTTTTGTTAATGATCGCTCCTACAAATACGACTTTGGAGCAGAATCAGCTTCTGTTGATGCCATGCTTGATATAACAGATGGTGCAGAAGAAAAAGAAACAAAAAAAGAATTTGAAAGTATTGCATAAATGCGATAAGCAAAAATTGATTAAAAATGTTGGGCTGTTCGTACAGTTTCAACATTTTTTTTATTTCTAATGCCCTACGCTCAAACATATTGTTCTCGCTGCACAAAATAATGTTCTTTCGCATTATAAAACAAGTACAAGTATTGATCTTCACCTATAAAGTCTAAAACACGTACTTGCCCTACAAATAGCAAGGCATTTCCATCGGCATCTTTAGGTGTTGCGTCTTCTTGAATCCACATGGGGATTTTTCCAAAGCACTTAATCAAAAAATTAATCGGCTGTGCTTTCGGTAATAAATTTTCTAATTGATTCTTTTGATAATCTTGAACAAAATATTGATACTTCGCAGCTGCTTTTTCTTGGTATTTTTGATAAGAGTCTGAAAGCTCTAATAAGTTCATTTTAGATTGTAATGTATACTTATTATCAATAACATCAAAGCCCAAAGAATAGTCGTCGCAGTAAGCGGTATGGAACCTAACAAGACGTATATTTTCTTCTACCTCTCTATAAACATAAATAAAGTGTCCATAAAAATTCCAGTCTGGATTGAGCAAACTCATTTTGATTGAGCAAAGAGGATAAAATACTTGTCGGTGAAGTAAACTTACTTCATGAAAAACGTCTTCTAGTTTTGGGAAAAAAATTACTTGATCAGTATCAATAGCAATCCCATCGTACCGGAACAAGAAACCAGTCTCTTCATTAGGTTTTTTTTTTCTTCTAAACCATTTCATTATACTAGAATGAGATTCTAAAACTTATGAACAACCCAATAATTCTTTTGCATTTTCTTTAGCTACTTCTGAAGGTGGATTTCCGCTCAGCATTTTTGCAATTTCCAAAATACGCTCTTGCTGATTAAGTTCACTAACAAAAGTAGTTGTTTTATTTCCTGATACTTTCTTGCGAACAAAATAGTGTGTATTTGCTTTCGCTGCAATTTGAGGAGAATGTGTGATAGAAATCACCTGATGTTCAGCCGACAGAGCTTGTAAAATAATCCCCATTTGTAAAGCAACTTCACCAGAAACGCCTGAATCTATTTCATCAAAGATGAGCGTTGGCAATGGAATTGCACTAGCTACCAAAGATTTGATACAAAGTGCCAATCGAGACAACTCACCACCTGAAGCAACGCCTTTAATTTCTTCTAAACGGCTACCTTTATTGGCTGCAAATAAGAAACGTAAGCGATCAATCCCCGATGGCATGTATTCTTTGGTTTGAACAATTTCTACCTCCAAGCGAGCATATTGCATGGATAATTGTGCCAAGCGTTTTTGAACAGACTTCTCAAACTTTCCTTTTACTTTTTGACGTTTTTCAGAAAGTTTTTTACCAATTTCAAGTAATTGTTGCTCGTGCTGTCGCACCTTTGCGTTTAGGTTTTCTATGCGATCTGAAATATCCTCAAAGCCTCCTAATTTCTCCGTCAATTCATCTCTAAACGCAATTAACTCTTCGTCGTCTTGTACATGGTATTTGTTAATCAAATTAAACAAAACAGACAAACGCTCATTGACCTCCACCAAGCGTTCCCCATCATGTTCGGTTTCTTCTGCAATGATGTGAAATTGATTCCCTAATTCTTCTATTTCTAACAACACAGAATCAAACTGCTCCAACAATTTCGGTAAATTAGGATGAAACTCTACCAAACTAGAAGCGGCATTAGACAAATCCGTTAATTGGCTACAAATTGAGTTTTCATCTTCATTAATATGCATCGCCGCCCCCCCTAAAATGCGTTGAATATCTTCTGCATTATTCAAACGACGCTGTTCCATTTCCAAAGCCTCCATCTCCCCTGCTTGCAATGCTGCTTCTGTAAGTTCGTTTAATTGATATTTAAGGAAGTCTGTTTCTTTATTAGCATCTTGGCTCTGTTGGATTAATTTAGCTAAGGTACGTTTGGTTTGCTCATAAGCTCCAAATTCCTTTTGATACTTTGCTAACAATTTTTTATTATCAGCAATAGCATCAATTACTTTGACCTGAAAAACAGGGTCATGAATATCTAAGGTATCAAACTGTTGGTGTAAATCAATCAACTTATTGCTCAATTCTTTTAATATCCCCAAACGTACAGGAGTATCGTTGACAAACGCCCTTGATTTTCCAGAAGGTGTAATTTCTCGACGCAAAGAGGTTTCTGCTTCATAATCTAAATCATGTTCTTCAAAAAAACTTTCTAAACCATAAGGAGAAACATCAAATATCCCTTCTACAATACATTTACTATCTTGTTTATAAAGTACTTTTGTATCAGCACGCTTCCCCATAATAAGCCCCAAGCCACCCAACATAATGGATTTTCCTGCGCCCGTTTCTCCTGTAATAATAGTTAGGTTATTTGAGAAATTAATGACCAATTCCTCGATAATAGCATAGTTCTGTATGGTTAATGTCTGTATCATTTCTTTTGAGTGTTTGTACGAAACAATGACTGTAAAACAAAAATACAAAAATGTGCTACAAATGACACAAATTGTTTTAAAATATTTTTCTATAGCAGCTTATTTTCTGTCGGCTATTCTAATTTTTTAGAATTTCGAGAGCACCTCCTTACATCCTTCAAAATACATCACTGCTTCACAAACTGCTCATGACCAATCAATTCTCCCTCTTGTCGAACTTCCAATACATACACCCCCGCCACCAAACCCGACACGGGAACAATATAGGTCTTATCCGACTGATCGTAGGTTGTATAACGCTGCAACACACGCCCTTGCAAATCCACCACACAAAAGGTCAATTCCTCCTTTGTTGTTTTATTATAATAATGTACATTCAAATAATCTGTGGTAGGATTGGGATACAACAACAAAGAAATTGCACCTCCTTGCTCTAGCGGCAGCACGCCTGTTATGGTATGGCAACCTGGCACCAAGCAGCCCTGTTCGTCCAATTTTATCAACCAACCTTGCTGAAAAATAATCGGATTGCTAGGAATCGTATCTACTCCATTTGCTTCTCCACATACTAAAAAACCTCCATCAGGCGTTCGCTCGGCATCATAAACCGTGTGCCGTGCATTCGCTGTGCTTAGATACTCGTAATCTCTGCTCCAAATGCTGTCTCCTTGAGGCGATAGTTTCACAATTCGCCCGTGTATAATATAATGTGTTGGATTGGATGGAGGATATAAACGGACTACCATTCCAATCGCCACTAAACTACTATCTTCTAGTTCTATTATTTTTTGAAAATTAGCCGTCGTCAAAGCATCTGAATGAAATTTAGTTCCCCATAAAAAGTTCTGAGCACTATCTAGTTTATAGGCATAGGCTTCTTGGATAGGAACAGCATATGTTCCCGTTGGATTTAGCCGTTCACTTCCCCATGCACTAGCGACCACCAAGCCGCCATCTTTGGACAGAATCAAGTCATTCACACCATGTATTTGTTGGTTATTGGGGCTTTGGTAAGTCCAAATCGTATTGCCTAGGCTGTCTATTTTTTCTAATTTGCTTCGTACCGTGTAGTTCATTTGTACGCCACTTAGGTTGTCTTGTTGGTAGCCAATTATATAGTGATTGTCGTTCGTGGCGTAAACGCAGGGAGTGTGCTCTACATAATGGGGTACGCCTCTTGTTACATGCCATTCTTTTTGTCCTTGTTGATCTAGTTTTAGAATACTTACATCACTTATCCCAAATGTATCACTAGCTGAATTTACAATTATATATCCACTATCATTGGTTATTTCCATATCGTCTGTGCGAGTAAGAATACCTGACACATATGGGTTATGATAAAATTTACCATCAATAAAATTGCCATTTGTTGTGTATTTTAGAACTCCCCCTGTATATCCTAATGAATCACTATGATGACAAGCAACAACTAGCGTTCCGTCAACATAAGTTTTTAAGGATGGATTCCAAGTTCTATAAGGATTTAAACTGTCGTAAAGAATTTTATACAAAAGTAAATTTCCTATTGTATCATATTTAACAAAGAGAGCTCCTAGACCGCAATTTATACTATCTCTAGCAATTCCTGTGGCATAATAACAAGAGTCGGTCACTTCCAAACTTGTTAAGATAGTATTTCCACAACCCAATGTCATCCGTTTATTAAAGGTAGTTATTTGAGCTATGCTATTATAATATAAAAAACCACATAATACAAGATAAATAATTCGCATAAGAAAAAGATAAAAGCCTATTTCTACACAAGGCAGAAATAGGCTATCAATGATACATTATTTTTGAATAACAATTTTAAAGACTTTAGCTTCTTGCCCCTCACAGAATAGTGTCGTAAAATAAATTCCCGACACCCATTCTTTCGTATTTAACGTAAGCTGACCTACATTGTTGCGCAAGGCTACTTGAGTCATCCTTGCCCCCGTGGTAGACGTAACCACCAATTGCCCCTTTTCAAGCCCTTCTGGAAATTCATAAGACAAGTCCATCATCACTATCGCTTCACAAACTGCTCACGACCAATCAATTCCCCCTCTTGTCGAACTTCCAATACATACACCCCCGCCACCAAACCCGACACGGGAACAATATAGGTCTTATCCGACTGATCGTAGGTTGTATAACGATGCAACACACGCCCTTGCAAATCCACCACACAAAAGGTCAATTCCTCCTTTGTTGTTTTATTATAATAATGCACATTCAAATAATCTGTGGTAGGATTGGGATACAACAACAAAGAAATTGCTCCTCCTTGCTCTAGCGGCAGCACGCCTGTTGTCGTATGGCAACCTGGCACCAAGCAGCCCTGTTCGTCCAATTTTATCAACCAACCTTGCTGAAAAATAATCGGATTGCTAGGAATCGTATCTACTCCATTTGCTTCTCCACATACTAAAAAACCTCCGTCGGGGGTTTGCTCGGCATCATAAACCGTGTGCCGTGCATTCGCTGTGCTTAGATACTCGTAATCTCTGCTCCAAATGCTGTCTCCTTGAGGCGATAGTTTGACAATTCGCCCGTGTACTATATTATAAGTTGGATTGGATGAAGGATATAAACGGACTACCGTTCCAATCGCCACTAAACTACTATCTTCTAGTTCTATTATTTTTTGAAAATTAGCCGTCGTCAAAGCATCTGAATGAAATTTAGTTCCCCATAAAAAGTTCTGAGCACTATCTAGTTTATAGACATAGGCTTCTTGGATAGGAACAGCATATGTTCCCGTTGGATTTAGCCGTTCACTTCCCCATGCACTCGCAACTACCAAGCCGCCATCTTTGGACAAAATCAAGTCATTCACACCATGTATTTGTTGGTTATTAGGGCTTTGGTAAGTCCAAATCGTATTACCTAGGCTGTCTATTTTTTCTAATTTGCTCCGTACCGTGTAGTTCATTTGTACGCCACTTAGGTTGTCTTGTTGATAGCCAATTATGTAGTGATTGTCATTCGTGGCGTAAACGCAGGGAGTGTGCTCTACATAATGGGGTACGCCTCTTGTTACATGCCATTCTTTTTGTCTTTGTTGATCTAGTTTTAGAATTCCTACATCACTTACTCCTGTTGTATCATTAATGGAGCTTGTTATTATATAACCGCTATCATTACTTATTCGCATATCGTCTGGGCGGATGAATGTCCCCTCGATATAAGGGTTAGAAAAAGGTGTAACTGTTCCCCCTCCCATATTATCATAGATAAAAATGCCTCCATACATTCCTGTAGAGTCATAAAAATAAGGGGCTGTTACTAACTCATTTTGAAAATTTGTCCTTAGATAAGGAAACCACGTTTCAACCCCCCTAGTTATTCTATAAAATAATAAATTACCAAGAGTATCGTATTTCGTAAACACCGTACCAAAATCGCAATTATTGTTACTATCTAAAGCCCCCCCTGTAACATAGTAGCAAGAATCCGTCACTTCCAAACCTGTAAGTATCGTATTTCCACAACCCAATGTCATCCGTTTATTAAAGGTAGTTATTTGAGCTATATTATTATAATATAAAAAACAACATAATACAAGATAAATAATTCGCATAAGAAAAAGATAAAAGCCTATTTCTACACAAGGCAGAAGTAGGCTATCAATGATACATTATTTTTGAATAACAATTTTAAAGACTTTAGCTTCTTGCCCTTCACAGAATAGTGTCGCAAAATAAATTCCCGACACCCATTCTTTCGTATTTAACGTAAGCTGACCTACATTGTTGCGCAAGGCTACTTGAGTCATCGTTGCTCCCGTGGTAGACGTAACCACCAACTGCCCCTTTTCAAGCCCTTCTGGCAATTCATAAGACCAATCTACCCAATTAATAGCAGGGTTCGGCGTGCCCGCCAAGGTAGGTTCTTTAGCAAATGACGCAAGACGACTCCCTTGGGCAGGAACAAACTTACCTTCTATGGGGTTTAGGTTCGGCAAACTCGGCGCATACAAAGTACCTTTGCGATAAAAGAACTTTAAAATATCCGACGCTTGTACCGCTGCAAAACCCCATTGGGCATTGGCAATCGCTTCCAACACCTCTACTTCTGATTTCTCCAAATTTGCTTCCATGCGCCCATTGACATAAGCCGCTTGCAACAATTCTTTCAAATCTTTGTAATGACTGTGGTTTTTTGATACTCTAAAGTCCATGCTAAACGTAGCAGCAATGTAATCTATTTGATCCAAGGCATCGGCATAACGCCCTTGTCTCCAATAATGCTCTACCAATTCGTATTGTGCGACTATGCCAGGTTTCTTTTTAATCCAAGTTTCTAAGCTATCGTTTTGAGGAATGCTGTCGTTGGCATAGTGCTGAATCACTTGATTTACCCCAAAGAATAGCTTTTGATAGGCACCCGCTAGTTCACTTTCTTTGTTAGAACGAGCCACGCTGTCTTCTGCTGGTAGTTCGTCGTATTCTAATTTTAATTGTTGATAGTTGTCCCAATCAGTGGCGTAGCCTTCTTTTAGGGCTTCTAAGGAAATTATTTCCCCTTCTCCATTGCTTACTTTAAAGGTTCCTGTACCAGTATAGTTTGCTGCGCAGAAACTCAATATACCTTGTGATGCAACCTGTCTATTGGTATTAAAAAGTAATGCTGCATCTGGTATTTCATTTGTATTATTAGAAGTATAATAATACTGAACAGGTGCCCCTAACTGTGCCGAAGCAGCATCGTAATTGTAATTGTAAAAATGCGCTTGAGTGGGCAAGCTCTGTACAGCAGCCGAAAAGGTATTGCGACTGGCTTGCGTGATACTACCTTGTTGACCACTAATGCTGGCTGTTGTATTATCGGTTGCGATATTGGCAAAGACCATAAAGTCGTAATCATTTCCTGTATTTTGGTTACAGTGATATTGTAAGCCATCATCTGGTAAAGCTCCATCATTCCGTCCATGTGCCAAATTCCCACTCGTCAAATTATGATAGTGGTTGTTTTTGAGCGCATTTCCTGCCGCTCCCGTTGCTTCTACCCAAGAACCAACCGTAGCGCTAGCATTATTGGTCGTACTGGCAAAATAGTTCTGTTCTGCATTAAAAGCAGTCGTATGAATCAGCCCTAGACCATAGTGATCCACAATATAGCTGTTGGGCGAGGTACTTGCAAAGTTGCCTATTTCAAAACTATCCCGAATCACTACCGCCTGATTGTGCGCTCGGATAATAACGGCTTGCTCGTTATCCACGAAGGTACATTCGTCAATAGCGGTGGTATAGTTGGTGCCTCTTGGACCGCCCATCTCAACAGCACGCTCCAAGCCCTCAAAGCGGTTGCGTTTGGAAGGGAACAACAGGCGAGAGACTTTGGGGCTGGCTCCCAAGCCTCCCAAACCAAAGCTACCACCAGTAACTGGGTCTCCTATTTTGTTGCTGCGTTCGTCCTTAAACGTACATCCCTGTATTTCGGTTCCACCAACCGACCACATGGATACGTGTCCCAAAAAGTTAGGAAGGCTATCGCCGTCAAAAGGACGATAATCGTCGTTGACCGTAAAGGTACAATTGTGTAAGGTACTCCCTTCTTTACCTCCTGTTGGAGATATATAACGCATAAAATCAATGGAACGCCAATTGTTAATAAATTGACTATTCATCGCCGTAATAATTCCGCCTGTTCCACCTGTATTGTTGGTTGGATTGGGGAAATTGCCTACTTCCCATGGACTAATGGCATTTTTGGCATATTCCAAGGTAGCAGCACTCAAAATAATTTGTCCCTGATTGGTCGGGACTTGAGACAGGTGAGAATTTCCCCATACTTGGATGCCTTGCCATGTCTGACCACATTGATTGGTGATTGTAGAAGAATCAACCACCAATAAGCCACCTGGTTCTACCACAATCAAACCATCTTTGGGCATATTCAGCGTCATGCTATTTAAAATTAAGGTAGCACCTGCTTTGACCTTGATGTCTCGAACCATATTTTTGCTCGTAGTCCATGTTTCCGTTCCTGTAATTGTTCGGAAACTACGGTAATCAATGGACGTCTCTGGCGGTAGCAAGTCGGCTTCCCATACGCCTCGTCCAAAAGTTGCTGCTCGTAGCTTGCCCGAACAGTAGTTGATTTTGAGTTCTGTTGTTCGCACATTGGGAAATTCATCTCCATAGCGCAACCAATTTCCATTGCCTTCTCGAACATAAATACCGACATCTGTAGCAATATACAGCCGATCGTTGGTACCTCGCTGGTAGACGATGTTGTTGATGGGCATATTTAGGTTGGCTAAGGTTCCAATATTATCATCGTAACTTGTCCAAGAATTACCTCTATCATCAGAGTAAAGTACTTTTATATTGGGATCAAATCCTGTGGTACTAATCCAGACCCTTTCACCATTGGAGGGCGCTATTGCTATTCCTGTTATCGGATTAGGATCTACATTCGTTGCGGGAGGATTGGTGGTGATTGGCAATGAATCTGTTTTCTTTACAAAACAGGGCGCTGGATTACAGATTAAATTTGTATTATCATCAGAAACATAAAAATCACTACGTCTTGGAGATCCCCATGGATACAAATCATTTAAGGTTGAAACATACGTAATATTAGTTTGTTCATCTTCACTCATTGCAATATCCATGATTCGTCTATTCCAATCATCATGGTGATAATGAGTCAAATCTGAAACTCGTTGCCAGACACTTGTGCTCGAATCCGTAGTATTGGGATCGAGTATCAATCTTTTATGCAGCCCATTTACACCAAAATACATTTCATCTGTTTTCGGATGATTGATCATAGCAAAAGCATTATGCACTCGTTCCCCACAAGGAGCGCAAGAATTAGGGTGGTTTTGGGGTAGAAAACAACAAGGTCCCCATACTGTATCCGTTGGCGGTAGATATAAGTTTTCTTGAACCATTGCACCAGATAGTTTTATTCGCCAAAAATCTTCATCACTATTGCCTTTAATAAAAGCCCATCCGCTTTGATCATCTATTCTAGCACCATAACCATCTCCACCTAATACACGATTCCATGTCTGCCCTCTATCATTAGACACAAGAGACCCTACACATTGGTGAGCAGAAACAATTCTATTATCGTCTCCTTCCCAATCATCAAAAGCCCAAATATTTCCAACACCTAAACCATTGTACAACCTAGTCCATCCTCCACTATTGTTGCTTGTTGTTTCCTTTACACTTACCCCTCCATGTGTAACAGCAAATAAAGAATCTTTAGAATTGGGAGGGAATTCAACATCATGCACATCTGCATGAAACGTAGCGTTCAGATAAACAGATTGATATTTCCAGCCTCCACCAGTTATAGCTGTTCTAGACCCCCATACTTTTGTATTAGTCGTATAGACATAATTAGAGTCTATTGGTGATACTGCGATGCCCGTCCATGAAGGTTGATAAGTTTCGTAACCATTACTTGTATTGTTTTTATTTAATAACTTCCAAGTTAAAGTTTGGCGATTGTAAAGCATTACTGTTCCACTTCTTGCATTACCACTAGAATTTTTTCCCACACAGTAAACATATAATAAGTGTGCAGCAGCAGGTGTTACTGCCACATTCGTTCGTTCTATATCTATACTAGGAAATGGTAAAGGTAGGTTATTAGCATCAGCTAATATTGTCCAAGAACTGCCTCCATTTATGGATTCAAAAACACTCCTGCCACTAGCATAAACTATGTTGGGGTCAGTTGGGTGAAACTCTAAACCTCTCCAATCAGTTGCATGGGGAAAACTAAGAACTTGTTTCCAAGTATTTCCACCATCCATGGTTCTAAAAATTCCCAAACTTGTTGCAATAAAGAGAATATTATCATTTGTTGGGTGTACTATAATATTTCTCATTGTTCCTCCTTCAGCAAAGACATCTCTTAAATCATCTTTTTGTCCACCCCCTATCATTGTTACAGCATTAGCGCCATTTCCATTAATAGAAACCCACTTTAAAGGTTGAGTAGGGTCATATTTATAAACCCCTTGTGTATGTATAGGATTTGCATTGTTGATTGTTCCAGGACCTAAAGTAGAGTAATTGGCATTATAACCAAATTGACTATAGCCTTGATCTCCATTTCCTGTACAGACAAATAAATTATTGTTAGAAACTGCTATACCAGAGACAGAAGTGATGGGTAGTCCTCTATCAGTGTACCAGTTCACCCAATTTTGACCACCATCATCCGTACGAAAAAGACCTCCGTAATGAGATCCTGCATAAATAATTCGGTTGGTCGTACCATTGTATTGAGGATGAAACGCAATCCGATGTATTTGCCCAATACCAACAGAAATGTTTGTTGGACCTAGTTCTGTCCATTTTGTATTGGCTGCTACGGAAGGAGTTATTAAAGCATTAGTGGGGAGTGGTGTGCTATATATTTTGGCATAATTGGTCATAGCCGTAGCTGCTGGACCTATTTTACCCGTTGGCGATAACCGAGTCCCCCACACTCCTTTATCTCTACGCACTTGATTATAAATTCCTCCTTCGGCACTATCCTCTTGATAATAAGTATAAAAGGAATCTAAGAAGGTATAAAAAGAAGAATCGGGATGAATTTGGAATTGTCCAAATCCTTGGGAATAGCAACAGAGCAGTGCTGTTACTAGAAAGAATTGTTTCATAAAATTGGGTTTATTTTAAATGTAAAAAATATAGTATATTAAAATACATTAAAAATCTAGACAGATAGACTTCATCAGTATTCCTTCATTTTTTTAACATTCACTTTTCAGGGCAATACAAATATATGTTAAAAGACTCAACATTGCAAGTCAAATAAATCTTTATTAAATAATTTTGCAGTTCATTATCTGTATCTTACACCCCAAAACAACAAAAGAGCCAACTCAATGAGCCAGCTCTTTTTCCCTAAATTTTATGGTTCTTATAGCCTCTATCCTAAGGTCGCGTGTGTAGCGCTTAAGATGTTTCTTACTTCCTCATGAGTAGGTCCCTGTGCATAAACTCTCAACACAGGTTCCGTTCCTGAAGGGCGAATCATCACCCATTTATCATCTGACAAGTAGAACTTATACCCATCAATTGTTTCAACACGTTGTACCGTATAATCTCCAAAACTCGTGTACTCGTTGTTTTTACATTTCTCAATAATTGCCCATTTTTTGTCGTTGGCGATGTGCAAATCATCTCTATCAAAAGCAAAGTGTCCTACCAAAGCATATACTTCTTCCATCAATTCTTTGATAGACTTGCCTGTTTTAGCCATAAATTCCAAGACCAATAAGCCAATCCAAGCGCCATCACGTTCTGGAATATGACCAGCTGCTGCAATACCGCCCGACTCTTCTCCACCAACCAAAACATCTTCTGTAATCATAATTTCGGCAATGTGCTTGAATCCAATTTTAACCACTTGATATTCCAAGTTATACAATTCACATAGCTTTTTTAGTTTATCCGTTACCGAAAAAGAAACCACTACTTTGCCTCTCATACCTTTGTACTTGTACAAGTAATGCACGATCAACAATAGAATTTGATGAGAATTAACAAACGTCCCATCTTCATCATACATTCCAATACGGTCGGCATCGCCATCGTTTGCCAATCCACAAGTAATGTTTTTATTGTCTTTAATTAATTGCGACAACTCTTGCAAATTTTTGTCAATAGGCTCTGGCGCCTGTCCATTAAAACTTGGATTAATTTCGCAATGCAATGGTACCGCATTCGGCAAGATTCTACGCACAATATTTTGTCCAGCACCATACATAGCATCGTAAGCACAAATAACACCAGATTCACGAATCGTTTTTAAATCAAATTTAGACTCAACTTCTGCCATGTACAAATCCTCTAAATTGATATATTCTAACAATCCATCCTTTTCCATTTGTTCAATAGATGGCAATTCGTCCGTACTATTTTCGGCAGGAATCAATGCTTCTACGGCATCTATATCTTTAGGTATAGAAGGTCCTCCTAATTCTGATTTCAATTTAAAACCATTATAAGTTGGAGGATTATGACTCGCCGTGATAACAACCCCCATTTTTGCTTGCTTCTTGACGACACCTAAAGAAACCATAGGAGTTGTTGAAATATTTTTATCAAAATAAGTCTTAATTCCATGATGTGCCATAACTTGAGCCGTTGTTTGAGCAAACATCAATCCTCCAAAACGACAATCATACCCTAATACCAAACTATTTCCTCCGTTTTGCTTAATCCACAAAGCTGTTCCTGTAGCAATCCGCTTTACATTCTCAACGGTATATTCCTTTGCTATAATAGCTCTCCATCCGTCTGTTCCAAATTTAATTTTTGTCATAGCTTCTTAATCCATTTTGAGCACCTTTGTGCTACTTTTCTTTTTATTATTAATATAATAGTAAGTAATCGTTCAAAAAAATAACAAGTACCACGCAGTAGCAGCGTAGCTAAAACAGCCTTTTTTTGCACTACTCTTCATCAGAAAAACTTGTCTTAGCTCGCTAAGCCTTCCTTTTTCTTCTTTAATTAGCAAAAAAATAATCCCATTCTTTGTTCTTATTTTTTCTGACCTCTTACTTATTTTTATTTATTGAGTACACACTATTTGATGGGTTTGCTTGCCTCAAAATTAGGAGACCTCAAAAGTTAAAGCAACTTAAAATAGTTAGTCTATTGTACACGTACCTTTTGTTAAGTCAAAGCAAAACAACCTTTATAAAGTGTATTTAGGGTTTATTCTTTCAAATTTTTCAGCAAATTAGGAAAAAAATAGTATCTATTCTAGTCATTTGTTAGTTAAGCGTCTATGAAATTTGTGTTATTTTGTATTTTAGCGACTTAAATTCAACAAATGGAAGACAGCAATAGACATAAGGGCATGCGCAAACGTTTGGCTGAAAAGCTTTATCAAAAAGGTATTCGAGATGAAAACGTCTTGAGCGCCATTCAAGCCATTCCTAGACATTTCTTTTTGGATAAAGCATTCGAAGAACACGCCTACGAAGATAAAGCATTCCCTATCGACGAGCATCAAACGATTTCTCAACCTTATACCGTTGCTTATCAGACAGAATTGCTACAAGTCAAAAAGCGAGAAAAAATTCTTGAAATTGGTACAGGTTCGGGATATCAATCTGCTGTTTTAGCCCTATTAGGTGCTCGTTTATATACCATCGAACGACACGAGTTATTATATTCCAAAGCTAAGAAAATGTTTGAGACACTTGGCTTACTAGGCATTAGAAGTTACTTTAGAGATGGCTACAAAGGTCTAGGCGAATTTGCACCTTTTGACAAAATACTAGTAACAGCGGGAGCTACAGAAGTACCACCTGCCTTAAAAAAACAGCTAAAGATTGGTGGTATTCTAGTCATTCCTGTTGGTAATCAAGCACATCAAAAAATGCTAAAAATAACTCGTCTAGGTAAGTTTGATTATCAAGAAGAAACTTTGAGCAACTTTAAATTTGTACCTTTACTAAAAGGGAAAAATCCACAAAAGTAAATATAAGAAAGCCCATTTTCATCGTTATACTATTCATGCTTGTTCTTTTAAAATCAACCTATCTCAACAATCTTTTTGAGATATTAATTTGTTTTGAGTTGATAACTTCGTATTTTGCAGCCTTAATTATTCCATTTTTTTCACTATATAATAAGCCTATACGTTAAAACTTTACACAAATTTTACCACTTTTTTTTAATATCTTGCGATTTAACCAAAGGAGCATTGAACACTATAGTATAAACTTATACTTATTTTTATTATTTCTTAAAAATAAGTATTAATTTAAAAATAGAGTTCACAAAAATAAGTTATGTCTGTTTTTCACCATAAACATTTAATCAATTGTCCCTGTTTAATACCAATTCACTTATCCAATAAATCGCAGTTGATATTAGTCTATTAACCCCAATGGTAAATATGAGTTATTTGTTGCTTGTTATTTATATCGTGGCTTTCAGTTGGTGGATAAAATCTACAAAGACCCTCAACACACCTGGCCTATCACGCAATTTTGTATGCTTTATTTTTCTTTCAAAAATAATAGTAGGGTTGCTCTATGGTATCATCCACTATACCTATTTTAAGGGAGGAGACACATTTATTTATCTGAGCGAAAGTACATTATTAGGGCGGACATTTTTGTCGCATCCCAATTATTATATTGGATCTATATTAGGTTGGGACGTATCTGTGCCCAATGCCATTGTTTTCACTTACCCTGATGCTACCATTTTTTGGAAAGATTTGGGAACCTATATGTTGGTACATTTCCATGCTCTACTATATCCATTTACGTTAGGTCATTACCATTTGCACATTTTTTTCATTGCTACCATTGGCTTGTTTGCCAGTTTGAATTTTTACAATATATTCCGACAAATTTTAGAATTACCCAAGTTTACCTTAATTGTTTGCTGTTTTTTCTTGCCATCTCTGACTTTTTGGACAGCTGGTTTACACAAAGATGTCTATATTTATTTTGGTCTAAGTTTATTTCTATTAAGTCTCTTAGAGTTTCAACAAAAAACACGATTATCCAAAGCTATTGCAAAACTTTGTGTATCTATTTTTATTATAGGCATGATCCGTCATTATTTGCTAGTTCTATTACTTCCTGCTACAATAGCCTATATCTGTACATTATATGCTCCTAAGCGAATTTGGCGTACTTACCTAATTGTTTATAGCATCTTTATTGGAGGAACTCTTGGTCTTGCTAAGTTTATCTTTGGCATTGAACTATTAGAAATTCTAGCCAATCAACAAACCGCCTTTTTAGCTGAAGTTGGAGGTTCGTCTATAAAAGATGTTGCTCCACTAAGTCCAACACTTGGCAGTATTTTCAGTACCATTCCCATTGCATTTGTCAATGTGCTAGGAAGACCATTTTTATGGGAATGCAAAGATTTTTTACAGCTAATAGCTAGTTTAGAAATTCTATCTTTCCTAGTATTGTTTGCCGTTTCCTTGGCACTAAGAAAACAGTCTATAAAGTCCCCTAACCCCCTAATACACTTCATTGTTGCTTATGCGATCACTAACCTTCTCTTAGTCGGTTTATTGGTCTCTAATATCGGTACTATTGCTCGATATAGAGCGATTGCATTGGGGATTTTATCTGCATTATTGACACATATTCTTGATTTTTATCACATTTACCCCAAGAAATCAAACCAAAAGAATACTTCCATTTCCAATATAGATCCAACCTCTTTTTCAAAAAAAAACAAAGCTAAATTATTACAATGACATTACAAGAAGCACAAGCAAAAGTAGACCACTGGGTCAAGACCATTGGCGTTCGTTACTACGGAGAACTAACTAATACAGCCATTCTGATGGAAGAAGTTGGCGAAGTAGCTCGCCTAATGGCTCGAATTTATGGCGAACAATCTTTTAAAACAAAAGAACAAGAAGCCTCTGCCAAAGATGATCTAGCCGAAGAAATGGGAGATGTTTTATTCGTCTTGCTTTGTCTGGCAAATCAAGCAGAAGTGGATTTAGGTGCTTCGTTGCAGAAAATAATGGACAAACGAACCATTAGAGACAAAGATCGTCATGCCAATAACCCAAAGTTAAAATAACCATTAAATACGGATGACTTTGCTTCTTCTTGTCAGTATTAGTAGTAATAAAGCACCAACTGTTCCTATCGAAATCATCAAAAAATTACGATTAGCAGCCTTCGGCTTAGGGATGGTATATATAGATTGTTGAGAATGTGTTACAAACTTTAATGTATCCATATTCCTTAGCTTAATACTGTGATAATTCACTTGATTAGTATATGCTTCAAACATACAGGTATTGTTAACAGAACGAACTCCTTCATTCTTTCCCAATCTTAGTATATAAACACTGCCATGACCATGGCCATTTACAACAGGAGCCACTTGAATGGTTTGCATTTTGACAATTTGATTTTTTTCATTTTTAATAGACAAACGTTCTTGGATGTAGGCTAATAATCCTGCTTCCATTTGTGTGGTTGTTTGTGCTATTTTTAGCTCTGGTTTAGCTGTCAATAAAACTTCTCTAATTGTCCATGGAAACTCAGCTTTTAGCAAAAGTTGGTCATCCGATTCAAAAATTTCAAAGAAAGCTTCATTCGGAGCATGAGCTATACAATAGTTCTGCACCAAACAGAAGCTAACCCAAAACAATAAATACTTCATCTCAAGTAGGAGGTTGTTATTAAGAAATGTTTATCGCAGTTTAAAGTCATTAGAGGGTATTCCCATCAAACACCTAGGAACAGAAGGAAATTCGTCTGTTATAACATAGTAATATGTTCCTCCAGGAAATTCTGGTGTTACCCCTGTTCGACCATTACACTCATCGAGCATTCCTAGGCTAGGAATATATTCATAATCATTAGAATAAATGCCATTGTACGCCCCACAAGGTCCATCTGAACCATTCCCTGGTCGTTCTCCTGTTTTAAGTTGGTAGCTAGCAGTCAAGGCAACAACAGCAGAAGTGTTATCTAGCGGATCTGAATAACCATACTTATAATAAATAGGAAAACCATCTGCCGCCCACCCTATTTGAGTCATTGTTGTGGTATTGATGTTCAATGATTGAAGATATAGAGTTGGCGAAGCATGATAATGATACTTGCCTGTTGGCTGCACGTGAGCATTGTTACAATCTAACCCCAATTGTACATTCGTAGCTTCCAAATTCCACGTCCAATTCACATTTGCTGCCATCATTCCTTGATGGGGCCAAGGTTCTGCAGCAATAGGATCCAATTCCACTCCATTCATTAAAATGCCAAAAGCACCAACAGGTCCTACACTACTTAGTAGCTCTGTTTTCGAAGCCGCTTTAGTAGGAGTTGTTGTAATTCGATAAACTGCATTTTGCGGGCTAATAGCATTCGGATTTAAAGAACCTTGACCTCCGCCAAATAAACCAACTTTATGTTCTGGTATATTATTAGCCGTAATAACTCTTGTATGACCATTAATAGATTCAGAGTAAGCAGACGAAGGAGTTAAGTTTTGGTTGCAGGCTCCTCTAGAAGTATTTAGAGGCACGGTAGGAGTGCAATCTACCATTGGTTGTTCACGGCAAGCAAACAATAATAAACTTGTCAAAATAAATAAAATAGGAACTACGCATTTCATAACAAAAGATTTATTCTTAGATATTCTCTCAAGAATAAGTCGTTACACATTTAATACTCCCCTATTTTTTACTCTAGTAGTTCGTTGTTTTTTTACCTTTTCATAAAAGAGCAAAAAAAAACATTTATATCAACCTAATAATCAAATATTAACACAAAAACAACAAACACACAACTTTTTGATTATCAACTACGCAACACTCAAGAAGTAAACTTTTTTGATATTTTTGAGCGTTGCTAACTATTGTTATTCAAAAAATGCGCAAAAAATATTGGTAATAAATGCCAATTGCTCATCGTCCATTTCTGTATGGATCGGTAATGATAAAACTTCCTTGCAAAGCTGTTCTGTCACAGGAAAGCTATTTTCTGAAGCCGATACAATATGTTTAAAAGCCTCCTGTTCATTCAAAGGAACTGGATAGTATATCATAGATGGAATACCATTCTCTTTTAAATGCGCTTGCAAAGCAGCTCGTTTATCTGTTGGAACTTTTAACGTGTATTGATGAAATACATGAGAAGAGTTATGTTGACGCACAGGTATTTGAACACCTTCTATTGCCCCAAATGCCTTATCGTAAGCAGCCGCAACAGCTTGTCTAGCGGTCGCATAGGCATCCAATTGAGCTAATTTAATATCCAGCACGGCTGCTTGAATAGAATCCAAACGAGAATTAACACCAATACATTGATGATAATAACGTTTGTTTTGTCCATGGCTAGCAATCATTTGTAAATGCTTTCCTAAAGCTTCATTTTGAGTAAAAATTGCGCCCCCATCACCATAAGCACCTAAATTTTTGGAAGGATAAAAAGACGTGCAACCAATATCTCCTAAGGTACCTGTTTTTTGAACACGACCATCCGAAAAGGTATAATCTGCCCCGATCGCCTGTGCATTATCCTCTACAACATAAAGCTGGTATTTTTTTGCTAATGCTAAAATAGGCTCCATATCAGCACTTTGCCCAAACAAATGAACAGGTACAATGGCTTTGGTTCTTTCTGTTATCAATGGTTCTATCAAGTCTGCTGTAACATTAAACGTATTGGGATCTACATCAACCATTACAGGTGTTAGTTGCAACAAACCAATCACTTCTGCCGTAGCTACGTAAGTAAAAGTAGGAACAATTACCTCATCTCCTGGCTTGAGTCCCAAGCCCATCAACGCTATCTGCAACGCATCAGTACCATTTGCACAAGGTATGACCGTATTGACTGCAAGGTATTTTTCTAGATGTGCTTTGAAAGATTTGACTTGTGGACCATTGATAAAAGCACCAGATTCTATACAATTCAAAATAGCTGTGTCAACAGCATTTTTAATACCTTGGTATTGTGCTTTCAAATCTACCATTTGAATGGGTCGCATATCGTTATTTTTTGAACCAATGAGAAAGCATATTTTGTGTTAAGTGGATACAAAATTTCTCTCTAAATACATTTTCATTAATTGACGATGAAGGTACATATTTCGTTGGAAAATTACTTAGTCCAAGCGCTCAATTTTTATCAAATCAAAATTATGAGGGTGCAGCAAAAGTTCAAACAATCCTTTTTCGGCTCGAACGACAGGTTCTAAACTCGTTGTTCTTACTCTTAAATCCACATTGAGTCGAATTTTAAAATTCGTATCTTCTGCTATTTGTACAGAATCATAAGCCGTTCCTTCGATGGTATAAATACAACCATCTATTTCATCCAAAAATGCACTGATATATGATATTAGTATCGCTAAAAGGGATTTTTTTTTGTTAACGTCCAAAGCAGCAAAATTTTGCTCAATCGCCTTTTTGCTTGTTTTAAAAAAACAATACTTGTCTAATTTCTCCTGATCCGCTTTTGCCCAATAAACAAAAGTTTCATCAACCCATAGAATTGTCCATTCGCTCAATCGTTTAAAAGTGCTTTTATCGAAAAACGCACCACAATCTGTTTTTTGAGCCTTATCCAAATGCTTTCCTTCTCTAATTTCCTTTGTCAAGTAGGTATTCCAATTCCCAAAAAGTCGAAACATAATGTGTATTTTTTAATTGTCCTTTCGTCGCTCATTCTCTTTAGAGCAACATAGAATTGATTATCAGTAAAATATGCACTAAACAATCAAACTTACTCTCTATCCAGTGAGCACCATACTTATAACGTAAATTAACAACACGGTTCTCTATTTGAGCCTAAAAATAGCTATTTTTTTTGCGGTTTTTAGAATTAATACTCTGTTGATTTTTTAGTTTATTGCATGAGTACTTCGCTGTTGATTATTAGCTTTTTCAATTCAAAGCAAACAAAAACATATACCACTAATAATCAATCTAATAAATTTCCCTAAATAGAGTAAATATAGAATAGGAGTCTGCTGATTTTGTAGTTTTTAATAAAAAGTGAATGCAAACACCTTGCATTGGACCAATGCTGAGCCTATTTTGCAATTAACAACAAACTATTTGACAACGTCCTGCTAAAAAATCACCTATATCATTTACCTTGTTGTTTTAAACCAACCTTTCTATGGAGAGCAAATCTAATGTCGTATGATTTAAAACGATCTTGTATTGTGCTTTTACCTCTGTTGTTGCTCCATCTTGTTTAGGATAAATTAAGCAACAAGAAACCTTTATATGAAACTGTTGCTCTTCTATAAAACCGCTCAAAGCCTTGTCTTTCCGCAATGCAGAAATCCCATCTACTTCATTTTTTATAATGGCATACAATCGCTCCCACAAAAAATAATGATATTGTTTTTGGTAGAATGGAAATTGCTGACTTAATGCCATCCTTGAAGTTTTAAAGAACTCATCTACCGTTCTATCATCGCTGAACAGGCCTTTAAAAACAGGCTTTCCCCAATAAACAAAGCCATCATCTTGGTGCAAAATAAACCAACAACCTACAGCTGCTTTTCTAGGTCGCTTGTTTAGCCAACTGCTAAAAAACGTATCAACACTTGCTAACGTTGCCTTGTCCAACAATTCTCCTTTTTGAATTCGTCGAACAGAATAAGGTGGCGCATCATTTTTAAATAGTGAAAACATAAGGTCATAAGATGAATCAATAAAATTGAGGCTAATTGATTGTCAATAATTGAATCAAATTACAAAAACTACAGGATACGTGCAAGTAAGAAAGCAAAATTAAGAAAGGCAAATACCTACAACGGTTCCAGCTTTATCAAATCCAAAGTGTCTCGATTGAGAATGACATTGTAATTGGCTTTTTCACTATCTTCGCCTGGGATTTTTATTGTACAGGGAGTTTGAATGACTAAGGTTTCGTCTATTAATTGTACCTTGAAACCTAGTATAACCGTTACGGTAGCTTTTTGAGGGATGGATTTGGCAATAACAATTTCTAACTTTTCTCGAATACTATTTCCGTGTACGGACTCATAATTGGGAAACTTCGCTTGAATATCAGCCATTGGTGTTTTAAAAAACTCCTTGACGGTTGGATTTGCGCTGACCATACTTTCAAAAGTTGTCCACCCCCAATACAAAAATTCCTCGTTCTTGTACAAAACAATCCAAGAGCCTTCCATTGCTTTTTTTACATTACGATCCATCCAACTTTCAAAAAAGTCATCCAAAGAAGAGGCTTTTGCTTTATTTAATAATTCGCCTTGCTGTATCTTGTTAACAGGATACGTTGGCAAAGCTTCTGCTTTAAGTGAAATTGCAAATAATAATATGAAAATAAGTTTTGACATAAGCCATTTTAATAACAATAAATTTGGGACTATTATTTATTAGTTTTTATTTTTAGAAACTAAGCTTACCTAATAAGCTTGTGCGAGCAACACAAAAAACAAAGGTTGTGATCACAGAGTACTAAAAACTAATAAACCTACTATGCATTATTTAGTAGTCATAACTGGTTAAAAACAAATAGTGCGCCAAAGAATATTCTATCGAAATTGACACTAAGAACTCTTTTTTCTAGTGAAGTTCTTTATCTTGTGTGAAGGCTTTTGCAAGACTATTTTTATTTTTTTATAAAACTAAAAAAGCCATAAAGGATTAACTTCTATAAAATTTCACAAGAGTTCAAAATGCATTCAACTTGAAATTAGAAAGACAGTTATAATTGACAATAGGGATGTGAATGTATAAGTTGTTTTTATGGCAATGAAATATGTACTTTGTGTATGTCTTTTCTTTGGCTGTAAAATCATTGCATCTAATCTCCTTTATTAAGAGTGATTCGACATGATTTTATCACAAAGGATCATAAAAACCATAGACAACTTGTAAATAATTTTGTGGGGATTTCTCTATCTTGGAGTCAAGTCAGTGTGATAGAGTAAAATTTTATAGGGCATAGATACATCAATTCGTGGATAATTTGAAATAATTGCTTATTGATTTTGGAATAAAATACAAAAAAAAATAATCACATTTAATTAATTATCAACCAACAACAGTAATAATCTTTTTTAAAGCACAGAATTAAGGATGTTACAGTTTAACAATTATTTATAAAATTTGTTCGAATCTACAACCATATGGTTATTTGAACAATTCATGACGTAAGAATATCTCTTCACTATATCAAGAAACGTTGAATACTTACAATTTACCCAACAATTCGTTTTTTTTAGTGGATTCGTAAAAGATTAAACAGAAAGCATATTTATAAGACTACTTAAAATAATAACAAACCAATGGCGAAAATTTCACCATTCCGAGCAGCACTACCAGATCTGAGTGATATTATTTCCTTTGATGATTTTTTTGGTTCGGCCAAGCGCAAATTCCCACTCTATTTAAGCGATGGTATTTATACTCAAAACTCTAAAAAATCATTCTATATCTACCGTATTAAACGGCCACATCGCAGTCATACTGGATTGCTAGCTTGTACAAATGTTTTGGATTATATCAATGGCGAAATCAAGAAACACGAGAACACCTTAGCGGCCAAGGAGGCTAAAATGATGCGTCTTTTTGAAGAACGTCAAGCATTGATCAAACCAATTTTACTAACATACCCTAATGTTTTAGAGATTGATGCCCTCATTAACCGAATTACCACCTCCTCTCCTCCTTCTTTTCACATTCCATTCCAAGATGAGGAGCATATTTTTTGGCAAATAGAAGATCCACTCCGAATTGAAGCCCTAACCTCTGCCTTCGATCAACATGTTCACGAATCTTATATTTGTGATGGACACCATCGAGCCAAGACTTCAGAGTTATTATACAAAAGATACCTAGAGTCCAACGAGTTGACGACCAATAAAACGCAATTTAACTTTATGTTGGTCGCTTATTTTCCTGCTTCCGAAATAGAGATTCACAACTACAATCGAGTGATTGCTGACTTAGGTAATATTTCTCAAAAAAATTTTCTTGCTCAATTAGAAACCTACTATAGCATTCAACCCACCGAAAAGAACTACACTCCAATTGCAAGGTATGAAATGGGCATGTACCTAGACAAGCAGTGGTATAAACTGCGTCTCAAAAAATCATATTGGCCCCAACCTAGTACCCCAACAAAAGAAACATTAGATGTTTATTTTTTGAACAAATATGTTCTAGAAGGCATTTTAGGAATTGAAGACGTTCGAACAGAGCCCGATATCAAGTATGTAGAAGGTCCCAAAGGTGCGTTTAGCTTAGAACGCAGGGTGCGAGAAGGTAAAGCTAAAATTGGCTTTAATTTATATCCCGTTGCTTTAGAAGATTTGATTCGTATTTCAAACGAACAAGATACTCTTCCTCCTAAATCAACTTGGATTGAGCCTAGGATGCGCAATGGGTTTATCGCTCATTTGTACAAAGAAGTTGCAGAGGATTAGCCGATTAAATTTTTGCACTTGGCGACTAATGCAGTCTATTTACCTATACTCTGTATACCAAATGACACTCATTAATTGGTGTACAGAGTACTTAAGTGCTAAAAAATATAAAAACATCAATATCAAATATGAAATTTGGAACAAAAGTTATCCATGCAGGAATCAAACCAGATCCAGCAACGGGGGCAATTATGACGCCAATCTATCAAACCTCTACCTACGCCCAAGAATCACCAGGCAAACACAAAGGGTTTGAATATGCTCGCACCAAAAACCCCACAAGATCTGCCTTAGAAGCTAATCTAGCTGCTCTAGAAAATGGGGCAAAAGCAATTTGTTTTGGTAGTGGCTTAGCGGCAATCAATGCCATGCTACAAACCTTAAACCCTGGTGACGAAATTATTGCTACCAATGACTTGTATGGTGGCACCTATCGCTTATTTACCAAGATTTTCGGACGTTTTAACATCAAAACTCATTTTATTAGCATGGATCAGCCCAATGATATAGAGTCCTATATCAACGAGCAGACCAAGTTGATTTGGATCGAAACCCCAACCAATCCAATGCTAAACATCATTGATATTGAAGCTGTTTGTGCGATTGCTCAACAACATGGCATTCGTACTTGTGTAGACAATACATTTGCCTCTCCTTATTTGCAAACACCAATAGACTTGGGAGCAGATGTCGTCATGCATTCGGCTACCAAATACCTTGGTGGTCATTCTGATGTCGTTCATGGTGCTTTGGTTTGTAAAGATGAAACCTTCGCTCAAGAATTATTCTTCTTACAAAATGCAGCAGGTGCCGTTCCAGGACCTCAGGATTGCTTTTTATTGTTGAGAGGAATCAAAACGTTGCATTTGCGTGTGCAACGGGCTTGTGATAACGCTCGTACTATTGCTAACTTTCTAAAAGAACATCCTAAAGTAGATCAAGTATACTATCCTGGATTTGAATCTCACAAAGGACATGCCATCGCCAAACGTCAAATGCGTGATTTTGGTGGTATGGTTTCGTTCTCTTTAAAAGAGGACACATTTGAGGCTGCTGCTAGAGTCTTAGGAAGCACGCATTACTTCACCTGTGCAGAATCCTTGGGAGGTGTCGAGTCTCTAATTGGGCACCCTGCGTCTATGACCCATGCCTCTATTCCTCGTGAAGAACGGTTAAAAGTGGGCTTAACAGATTCCTTAATTCGATTGAGTATTGGAATAGAAGATATTGATGACTTAGTTACTGATTTAAAGCAGGCTCTGGGCTAGTAGTAGTTAGCTACGCTGCTACTTCGTGGTCGTTTATTAGTTCGCTTTGTTACTACCTACGGTCGTGAGCTCGCATAGCTTGGTTCGCTGCTACTGCGTGGTTTCAACGAACTATTGGGCTAGCCAATCAATCTATAATTTTTACACATATATTCACTTCGTATGAATACTTTTTTTACTCCCGAATATCAAGAAGAACTAGATGCTGCCATTCAAGCCCTAGAGTCCAAAAGTAGTGTTGAATTGGTCACGGTCATTTATCCAGAATGCGACAATTATAGAGATATTGAGCTTTGGGGCGGCATTTTTTTAGCGTTCTTGGCTTTGGTTGTCAAATTTATGATCCCTACGATCATCCACATTTATGCCATCTTGTTTGGAACACTTCTATTCTTTTCTCTAGGCATTGGGATTATCAAATGGTTCCCAAAGCTCAAACATGCTTTAATTCATAAAAAACGGATGCGTCGTCAAGCCGAAATTATGGCTAGAGCCATCTTTCAAAAAGCACACATTCATAGAACATCGCAACACACGGGTGTCCTTCTATTCATTTCTACATTCGAACGTCAAGCAGTATTGCTGTGGGATATTGGTGTTGATATTGAACTAACAATTGATGAATTGGATAAGCTCCAATTCCAATTTAATGAAGTTTTCAATGCTCCCGAGCCTCCACAAGCACTTTTGGCAAAAATTAGAGCTAGTATCCCAATCTTTGAAGAACACCTGCCAGTACAGCCTAATGACATTAATGAACTTCCTAACCACCTACACGTAGAACTTTAAACCAAGATTTCATGCGCTTTGCTAAATTTTTTTCTTTTAAATACTTGATTGCATTAACACTATTGTTTTGCATTGGTATTTTATTTTTATTTCCAGAGGTAGCCTATGCTCGACCAGGTGGCGGACATTCTTACAGTGGTGGCTCTAGTGGTGGAAATGGAGGTAATGGTGGAGGCATCATCGTATTTGAAATGCTATTTCGTCTTTTCTTTCTATTGCCTCCTTTTTTACAAATAGCATTGATTATTAGTATTATTATTGCCGTTATTTGGTATCACCTCAACCATCAAGGAGGAGACAAACAAGTAGACAACTATATACAAAGCTCTGGAATGGATGCTTATCGTTTCCAACAGAATCAAATGGCAAACCAAGCCAAACAACAAAAAATTGATGCTTTAATTCGCAAAGATCCTGCCTTTTCTGAGATTCTATTTTTAGATTTTGCTCATTCGCTTTATCATAAATTCTACAGCAGCATTAATACCAAAAATAGTCGTAGCGTACAGCCTTTTCTCTCTGAGAATATCAAATTATTCATGCGTTCGGACATGGCGAAGACAAGTCCTCGAACAGAAGTTGTTGTTGCCAATATTCAAATCTCAGATATTATCACAACAAGCGAGCAAATCAAAATTGTGGTAGATTTTCAGTCTAATTATTCTACTCTTTATAATGAAAAGAACTACCGACATATTTTAAAGGAACGTTGGGTTCTAGTCCGAAATATAGAGACAGTATCTACTAGCCCAGAAGGTTTACGAGATTTGGCTTGTCCTAATTGTGGCGCTCCTAACGACTTCAACGATGCAGGTGTTTGTGGTAATTGTAATACCTTGATAGAAGCTGGGGAAATGAATTGGATGTTAGATAAAATTGTTGTCCAAGAGCATCAACATTATAGAGCAGAGACCTTAGGTACCTATGCTCCCGAAGTTGGTAATAATGCCCCCACTATTATCGATCCATATTTAAAAGAAAAGGGGGCTCGTTTTATCGCTTTACATCATCTACAAAACCCTGCTGCTTACTGGGAATCATTTATGGAGAATGTGGTAGAAGCCACTTTCCAAACTATGTATCAAGCTTGGTCAGAGCGTGACAACTGGAAATCGGTGCGCCATTTGTTAAGCGATCGTCTTTACGAGGCAAATGCTTTTTGGATTCATCTCTATCAAGAAAAAAATTACTTCAATCGTTTAGAAAATATCACCTTAGAACATATCGAACCTGCCCGAATCACCATAGATAATAATTACGAATCTATTACCGTTCGTATTTTTGCGGCAGCCATTGATTATACAGAAGATAAAAATGGTCGTTTAATTGGAGGAAACAAACGAACGCCCCGAAGATTTACCGAATACTGGACATTTATTCGAAAAATAGGGGTCGAAAAACCAGAGAGTGAATTTGATACTGCCCAATGCCCCAACTGTGGCGCTCCTGCTGATAAAATGAGCGACACTTCTGTTTGCGGCTATTGTGGCACCAAGACCAATCAAGGTGATTTTTCTTGGGTACTAAGTAATATTGCACAAGACGAGGCTTATCAAGGGTAACCTAAAGAATAAAAAACAACAAAATGACAAACTTAAGTTACTGGGAAAGAGAGACCTTTCTAAAAAATGTAGATGTGGTCATTGTTGGCAGTGGTATTGTTGGTTTAAGTGCCGCTTTGCACCTAAAAGAAAAAGCTTCTAACCTCAATATTGTTGTCGTAGAAAAAGGAACATTTCCTTCTGGTGCTAGCACCAAAAATGCGGGATTTTCTTGTTTTGGCTCTGTGTCTGAACTCTTAGATGATTTGGAAGACCAAGACGAAGACACTGTCTTTGGAATCTTAGAAAAACGATGGTTAGGTTTGCAACGGCTACAACAGCGAATTGGTGTTCAAAATATGCACTATTTTCAGCATGGGAATTATGAGATTTTCAAAGCATCTGATCAAGAACTCTTCCAACAATGTTGTTCCAATATAGCTGCACTCAATCAAAAACTAAGAGACATTGTAGGTCTAGACAATACATTTAGTATTGCTAATCAAGCTATTGATACCTTTCAATTTGGGGGTGTTCAACAACTTATCTGGAATAAAGCCGAAGGACAAATACACACAGGGAAAATGATGCATAATTTACTAAAATTGGCACAACAACAAAACATTACGATTCTAAATGGCGTAACCGTTCAGGCTATACAAGACAATGGCAATCAAGTTGAAGTAATCACCCAAAACTCTTGGTCTATTATTGCAAAAAAGGTTTTAGTTGCCACCAACGGTTTTGCCAACAAATTATTCCCTCAACTAGAAGTATTCCCCGCTCGCAATCAAGTCTTGATAACCAAACCCATTCCTCAACTTTCGATTAAAGGATGTTTTCACTACCACAAAGGGTATGTCTATTTTAGAAATATTGACAATAGAATTTTATTGGGTGGCGCAAGACACTTAGACTTAACAGGAGAGACAACCGCTGAATTTGGTTTTTCGGAAACCATCCAAGATTATTTAACCAACTTTCTCAAACACACCATACTCCCTCACCACCCAGTAGAAATAGACTATTGGTGGAGTGGTATTATGGGAATTGGTGCTGCAAAAAAACCTTTGGTTCAAACTATTAGCAAAAATGTTGTTGTTGCCGTAAGAATGGGTGGTATGGGCATTGCGATTGGTTCTTTAATTGGCGAAGAAGGTGCCGAATTATTGGCTTTATAAAAATGGGATACGGTAACCATTGAGTTTTTTATCCAACTGCTTGGCTCCTGGCAATAAATTCTCTAAATGACTCCAAAATGCCGCGCTGTGATTTTGGTGTTTTATGTGCGCCAATTCATGCAAAATAACGTAGTCTATCAAGCTGTCGGGCAGCAGCATTAGATACAAAGACAAATTGATGTTACTTTTAGAAGAACAACTCCCCCATCTCGTCTTGACATTTTTTATTCGGATCGTATTGATGGCAATTCCCTTTTGCGTTGCCAAGGTTCTAGTCCTATTGGGCAAGTAATATTTCGCTTCTTGTCTCAAAATTTCTATCATAGCTTCTTGAAGTTGTTCTTGAACTTCTGATGAAGCAATCTTCCACGTTTTAGGCACTAATAAATCAATTTTATCCTCCCTACCTTTCGCCACCATGGTTGTTTGGTCGTGAGGTAGAATGCGAAGTACTTTTGTGCGAACTTGAAACCTGCTATCAAAAGACAATAACTTCTTTTTTTGGCTTTCCTTGACTTTTTTCAATTGAACTTTGACCCAAGCAATGTTTTGATGCAAAATAGGTTCTGCCTTTTTGTACGGTAAGGATTGAGGTAGTGTTACGATGATTGAGCCATCGACTTTTACTTTTAATGTAACGCGTTTGGAACGAGGATTTTTTTTAAGAATAACTTTCCCTACTTCGGGATGCATCAATACCTTTTGGTTCGGTTCCAATTTTTTGATCATAATAATGCATTGATTTTAGCTACAACTTCTTGAGGAAGACTTGCAATTTTCTTTTCGCCATAATCAAAACATAAAATACCTGTTTTAACGCGAGCAACCTCTCTGTTCGTTTGAGCATTCGTAATTTTATAGTACAAATCAAAACCAATACTAGTTAAGTCATCAATACCAATTTCAATTTTTAATTCATCTCCCTCATGCGACTCTGACTTGTACAAAACAACAGCATCTGTCATAATAATTCCCTTGCCAGCTAAGGTCAGTTCTCCATATCCCCAACTTTTTAGGAGATCAACTCTTGCCTGTTGAGCAAAAATTAACATCATTTCATTCCCAACATGCCCTCCATAATTCAAATCAGTAATACGAACCCTTACACTAGTTGTAAAAACATACTGTTTGCAATCTTTTAGCTTTGCTCTCATTCTTAGATACCTTATTTATGATAATTAATTACAGCCAAAAATACATGAAAGTTAATAACTTTTGTACCTATTGCTATAGATGAATTTTGAAACCCAATTATTTTTTTTCAAAATAAAGACAATATTTTGCTAGTGAAAAGCGTTTTTAAGGCTTTTTTTCAAAAATAGTCTTAACAAAATCCTAAGAAATGCATTTTTTTTTGTCAAAACACAGAACTCGCACTCTTTTTGTAGAGTACTTAGAATCCCATATATTATAATTTAAGAAACATTACTACTCGCAATAAAAACATAAATGTATTATGGACACAAAAGGTAAAATTCTATTAGTAGAAGATGACAAGAATTTTGGAGATGTGCTTTGTTCTTATTTAGAAATGAACGACTATGATGTTATTCTAGAAATGGATGGAGAAGCAGGTTTAAACCGATTCCAAAAAGACACCTTTGATTTATGTATTTTTGATGTGATGATGCCGAAAAAAGATGGTATTACTCTAGCCAAAGATGTACGTGAAATCGATCAAGCAGTGCCGATTATTTTCTTAACTGCTAAAACAATGAAGGACGATATTATCAAAGGCTTCCAAGCTGGAGCTGATGATTATATACCCAAACCATTTGCCCCCGAAGAATTGTTGTATCGTATTCAAGCAATTCTTAAAAGAAGCCAAAAACCCGAACGAAAAAAACAAGAAGCCAAAGAATTTAACATTGGTAAATATCATTTTAATTATCCATTACGTATTCTTACTTATGATAATAATGAGACTAAAGACAAGCTTTCACCAAAAGAATCAGAGTTATTGCGTATGTTTTGTCTTTATATGAACGATATTTTACCAAGAAGTATTGCCTTGAAAGAAATTTGGGGAGAAGACAATTACTTTACAGCACGTAGTATGGATGTATTTGTTACCAAACTTCGCAAGTATTTAAAACAAGATGATAAGATTGAGATCATCAATATTCATGGTAATGGTTTCCAATTGAGAGTTAGTGAAGAACAAGCTGTTTAGGTCTTCTCAATACTTTCTATTGCAAATAAAGAATGCAGGTATAACATTTTAGTTACACCTGCATTTTTTTTAGAAGTTTTACAACCAACTGATTATCGAATCAATGTGAATTCCCCTTTTCTTACTTGAGGCTCTGCGTTAGCTCCTAGTTGATACTCTACTATAAATAAGTAGACTTCTGCTGGTTGTTCAACGCCATTAAAACGCCCATCCCATCCCTGATTGTCTAAATTATCTCCATTGTAGATTTCTTGCCCCCAACGGTTGTAAATTCGGAATGTAATAATATCATTGCCATCTAAACCTGCTGGTCGATACAAATCATTTACACCATCACCATTAGGTGTAAACGCCGTTGGCATTCCATGATAAACCGACTCTACATTTAGATATACACTTGCCGTGTCTTGACACGCTGTGCTATCACTTGCGGTCGCTGTTAATGTCAATACATATGCCCCTGTTTCTCCCGAAACAGCAGTAGTAGCATGTGCTGTAGGCATAGCAAATGTTACGCTGGTACTTGGGCTAGACCAAAGATACGTTACTCCTTGGAACGATTGATCATTCCCTCCATTGATGTTAACTGCTGTTCCTGATGTTATGGTTGTTGTTATTTGTCCTATATTAGCTATAAATGGATTAATTGTCGGAACAAGTGGGCTCTTAATAACTCCTGTTTGTACATGTGTACATCCCAAAGCATTGGCTACCGTTACAGAATATGTTCCTGCCGCCAAACCAGTAACACTTCGACTTGTTGCCCCATTACTCCACAAATAACTATAATTGTTAGGAGTGTTGATTTCCATTGCTCCAATAGGATTCAATGCACAATCTACTAAATCCGTCAAAATAACCAATGGCACATCATTGCTATCTACTGGAATACCTGGGTTAACAAAAATGCCATTCGCTTCAGCTTCACAACCTGCTAAGTCAGTTACCGTAACAGAATAAGTACTTGAAGCCAAATTCGTTGCTGTCGCCGTCGTCTGGTTATTGGCGGTTACATCCCAAAGATAGGTATATCCTGGCGTTCCTCCTGTTGGCGTTACGGTTGCCGTTCCATCATTTGAGCCACCACAACTAACGTTTGTTGTGTTATAAGCAATATTAATCGCCGAAGGCTCTGTTAAAACTGTGGATAAAGAAGCAGTACAGTTATTGTTATCGGTCAAAGTCAAACTATACCCTCCCGCAGGCAAACTATCTAAATCTTGAGTTGTAGCCGTATTCGACCACAAATACGTATAAGGCGTTGTTCCTCCTGTATTATTAATAACAATTGCCCCTGTACTATCTCCATTACAACTAGGGTTGGTAGAATTAGCTAAAGTTAACGCAATTGCTGCTGGTTCATTCAATACAGTAGATAACGTATCTTGACAAGCTCCCGAAGAAACCGTCAGTTGATACACTCCTGCTCCAAGGTTTATCAAGTTAGCTGTCGTATCTCCCGTATTCCATTGATAAGTATAATTGCCTCCCGCAACTGAGCTAATCGTTCCTGTCGTATCGCCATTACAAAGGGGATCGACTGAAACTAAATTAATGCTCAAACTATCAACGATTACAACAATAGAATCCATAGTTGTACAAGCTGTACCTACTGTTGAAACTATATATGTTGTCGTACTTGTTGGGCTTGCAAATGGGTTCTGAATCGTATCATTACTTAGCGTTCCTGATGGTGCCCAATTAATTGTTGTAATATTGGTATTAACTTGAAGTTGTACAGAATCACCTGCACAAATAGTAAATGTATCTACTGGTATAGTAAAGAAAGGTTCCTCTATTGTATCACACAAAGTTACCTCACAAGCATTTGAATCTGTTACGGTCACACAATAGCTACCGCTCAACAAAGAATCTAAATCTTCGGTTGTAGCACCAGTTGACCAATTAAATAGATATGGAGCAGTTCCTCCCGTTATGGTCAAATCAATAGCACCTGTTGTATCTCCTGTACAAGAAATATCTGTACTAACAGTATTGGCAATTAATGGTGTCGGTTCTACTAGTGTATAACTTACGGTATCTGCACACCCACCACTAGTTGTCATAATAACCGTATAAGTTCCTGCTGGAATTCCTAATAAATGCTCTGTCGTATCGCCCGTATTCCAAAGGTAACTCACTGTAGTACTATTGTTTGAAACATTACAAGCGTTTAAGGAACCTCCAACTTGTGGAACCCAAGCTCCAGAACCGTCGGGGTCTCTTATCAAAGAAATATCATCATTGACTACAGCAGGTGCTGTCTCAAAAGCCGTTGCGCTAGGTAATACAACAGAACTTGGACATCCTGGTGCGCCGATTGTGTTAATTACGGTTCCTGCAGAAGGATAATTGTTGCCCGTAGTAGATGGATTTCCATAAATGACTCCTTCCAAAAAAGTCCCCAAGGCATTATATAAGGCAATGTACTCTCCACTATTACCTAAGATTAACAATCCACTTCCACTAGATCCATCTGTAAAACAATTACAATTTTCGGCATCCAAATCAAATGTTCCTGTTCCCCATATAGAATCATTCCCAATGGTAAATAATCCATCGGGTGGAATAATCGATCCAGCAGGAAAGGTAATTGTCCAATCTCCATCTGTTAGGACATAACAACTAATATCTGTTCCAGGAGGTCCAATCAATTCTATATACTCGCCCGTGTATGGATTGCGCCCATCTTGAACAGAAGGGTCATACAAAAACTCATTGATAGCGACAACCGCAGACGAACAAGCCGAAGTATCTACAACTGTTTCTGTATAAATGGCTCCTGTGCTATCTCCATTACAATTAATAGACACAATACTATCAATACTTATGTTACAACTATTTGCTGTTGTACTTTCTGGTATTGGCAATTGTGATGGATTGTCAATTGTTGTAGAATTAAGTGCATTGTGGGGAATTTGTAAAGGGGATTGTGCCATTAAGTATGCGGTGCAAAGCCCCCATACCCAAATCGTCAAGAATAGACATTTCATATGATGCATTTTTGTAGAGATAATGGTTTGTTGTGTTTATGAATAGTTCCGCAAAGATAATAAGAGTCTATTAATTTTTTGCCTATTTTTTAAGATAAAGCAAGGTTGGGATTTTAAGTCGTTTGAGGTCATTTACTTAAAAAATATTATGGTAGAATGAGGCTCTATCTATGAAAAAACAAGGGTTCTGTAATACAACAAGAGCCTAAAACAAGTCTCTATTTTCTAAAAAAAAGACTTATTTTAAGCTCTCAACACCTAATTTTTAAACCTTACTTAATGTACGTTTAAAGTTGTTATAACTTGCTATCTACAATTTCTAAAACACGTTTTTCGGTTTCATTAGCCTCCTTCAACAATTCATTGGCTTTGTCTAATGTAGTAGTTACATAGGTTTTGTCTTTCAGTCCCCCTAAATTGATTTTGACATTTAGGTAAGCACCATACACTGCCGTTCGAGCACACAAAGCGCCTACCCCTGCATCTGTTACAGAATTAGGATTGCCAATTTCTGCCATTTTTTGAATCATTTGCATACTTTTAAGAGCCGTTTCCATTACTTTTAAGGGAACTTCTACCGCATATTTTGTAGCTTCTTGAATTGCTGTTTGGCGAGCTGCTTTTTCAGCATCATTGCCTTTGGGCAAACGGAAGGCATCCATAATTCCGTTAAAAGATTTGGTATCTTCATCCACCATACGCAACAACTCTTTTTTGATTGCTTGCCCTTCTTCTGCATAATTGGAGAACTCTTCCCAACGATCATCCCAACCACGTTTGTGCGAAGACAAATTGGCAACCATGGTCCCCAAAGAAACACCTAGTGCTCCTACATAAGCGGAGATAGAACCACCTCCAGGTGCAGGACTTTCTGAAGCTGTTTCGTCTGCAAATTCAGGCAATGTCATATCTAACAAAGGCGTATCTTCTTCCGCTGCTAGTAAATACTCTATAATTTTTTTATTAGGATCAAATGGTGTCAACTCATCCAATCCCATTGTTTTAACCGCTATTTTGATAATCTCTGCTTCTGAGATACCTGTAGAACGATTTTGTTTTTTTAAGAAATATTTTCCAGCATCCAAAATGACATTTAAAGGCATCAAACCTACTAGCTCAGATCCAGTTACACGCAAACCTCTTGCATTGGCAGATTTGCAGCATTCCTCAAACACAATGTGAAATGGGGTTACTTTTATGTCTGTCAAGTTCATAGAAACTTGAGCAATGCCATATTCTTCGATATACCAACCAATGCCTTTTACCGCTTTACAAGCTCCTGGCTCACGCAGTGTTTCGCCATTTTCATCGGTCATAATTTTTCCAGTAATTGGGTCTCCCTCTCTTTTAACACGACCAGCCTCTCTAACATCAAAGGCGACAGAGTTGGCTCTACGAGTAGAAGTGGTGTTCAAGTTAACATTATAAGCAATCAAAAAATCACGAGCACCAATAGCAGTAACACCTGCTGTGACATTTAAGCGATTGGGACCATAATCAGGATTGTAATCATCTTGTTTAAACTTAGACTCCATTTTTTCATATTCTCCTGCTCGAATATTTGCTAAGTTTTTCCAGCGACTATCGGTCGCCGATGCCTCATACAAAAAGACAGGGATATCCAAGTCCGCTCCAACACGTTCACCCAACTTTTTGGTGTAAGTTACGGTTTCTTCCATCGTGATATTGGCAATTGGAATAAAAGGACAAACGTCGGTAGCTCCCATTCGAGGATGTTCTCCGCTATGTTGACGCATGTCAATCAATTCAGATGCTTTTTTAATTGCTTGATATGCGGCTTCTACGACAGCGTCAGGCTCTCCAACAAACGTCACTACAGTTCTATTGGTTGCTTTCCCAGGGTCTACATCCAACAACTTTACGCCTTCTACGCGCTCAATTTCGTCCGTAATTTGTTTGATAATTCCCATATCACGCCCCTCGCTAAAATTGGGGACACATTCGATCAGTTGTTTCATTCTAAAGTTTTTATGGTTGTCTAATTTTTGAGGTTTGAATTTAACATATTCAAATGTAGTAAGTCCTATTTGTTTTTCACTACTTTTAGTATAAAAAGTATTTTGTGTGTTGGCATATAATGGTAGATATCTAATTATTTTGCAGCCCAAACTTTATGATAAAAAATTAACGTCGTAATTGTTTTTAATCTTTGGCTAGAGAAATACTATAGGTACTTTGTTCTTATTTAGGTTCTGTGCTATTCAAAAAAACAATTCAAAAAGGGTTGGGTCAAATAGAAAAGAAGCCATATCTTCAAGATAAGACTTCTTCTCATTTCACTGAACGATAAATCTAAATTGTCAGACCACATCGTGACTATTACACATAAAACGCACAAAATTTGTAATTTTAAGTTTTGAGCTACAAACCCTATCTTTTAGAAATCATTCTATTGTTGACAAGCGTAATTCCCATATTCTTCGGATTCCTTTTGCAACTACAAGAAATTCATTTTCGTCATATTCATCTGTTTTAGCATTATTACACCAAAAACAGCTGGTAACACAATTTTCATTAGAATATTCTAAATTTGGCCATTTTCGATCAATTTCGAACGAATAACCTCTAGTTTCGTGTTTATTTCTAATAAGTCGATGTTTTCGCAGGAGTTCTATTTCATTTTTAGACACTTTGCAATAATGGCATTTACTTCCATTTTTTAAACGCTCAAATACATCTTCACTAAAAATAGTAGGAAAGCTTTTTACATAATCTATTTTTAGTTCTTCAACCAGTCTAGAATTAATACTTTCCCATTTTTTAATTTCATTATAGATTTGGTTTACCGTTTTTTCTTGTACAACAATATCATCATAATCTTTTTGCCAGTAAGAGCTTTCATAATCACGAATAATTTCACAGTTTTCTTTTAAGTCAAATCTTATAAATTCTAATTTGATATTAGCCTCACTAATCGTATTAAGAGTACCCTTTACACTAAGTGAGAATAAAAAGATATTCTTTTTTGTATTAAAACTTTCCTTTGCCTTCTGTTTATAATTACTCATTAACATTGTTTTATTTATTCAATTAATTATACTAAACTTACAACATACTGTATATAAAACCATCACTTGCAAAAAACTAAGCCACCACTACTTCTTTTTTGTAATCATCATCAAACCAACAACCGTCAATGCTCCATTCACCAACAACAACTCAAAACCAAACTTATACCCCCAGAACAATACCTCTGAATAAGTGGTGATTAAAAAAGTTAATACAGGAGCTACCAAACAAACCCAAGGCACCAATTTATCCCTTACCTTTCTAGTCGTAAATAAACCAAAGGCATACAAACCCAACAATGGTCCGTACGTATATCCCGCAAATTTAAACAAAGCCACTACAACAGAATCGTCATTAATCAGCCAAAAAACAACAATAACGCAAAAAAGCACGATTGAAAATCCAATATGTACCCAATAACGTGTGCGTTCGCTAGGAGTAGCTTGCGCAATAGCAGCAGCCTTAGTAGGACTGTCCAAAATATCTTCTTGGTTTTCTAAAGAAGCATTCGTAGCAATATTTTTATTGGTTTTAAGTCCCAAAAAATCGACACAAAAAGAGGTCGTGAGGGCTGTCAAGGCGGAGTCTGCACTCGAATAGGCAGCCGCTACCAAACCAACAATAAATAACACGCCTACTTCCCACGGCAAATATTCTAAGGCAATGGTTGGATAGAGACTATCTGCTTTTTCATAAGAGATACCATTTTGCAAGGCATACATTGCCAATAAAGCCCCCAACATTAGAAAGAAAAAGTTAACAAAAACCAACACAATACTAAAGCTAAACATATTCTTTTGTGCTTCGCCAATATTTCGACAAGTCAAGTTCTTTTGCATCATATCCTGATCCAATCCAGTCATGACAATGGCTATAAACATTCCTGCCAAAAATTGTTTAAAAAAGTTGTTAGGGTCAGACCATCCTCCTTCAAAAAAGAAAATTTGCCCCAAACCTTCTGATTGAATGTTTGACCATAAATTCCCTGCTGAAAGCCCCAATGCATCGGTCAACTCTACCACCGTCATTGTTACCGCAATGAGCATAAACAAGGTTTGCAAAGTATCTGTCCAAACAATCGTTTTTATCCCTCCTTTAAATGTATAAATCCAAATTAATACAATGGTCAGTAAAGAAACCATCCAAAAAGGGATTCCCCAAGGTTCAAACACAAACAGATACAAGACCATCGCTACTAAATAAAGTCGAAACGATGCGCCTATTATTCTAGATAACAAAAAAAATGCAGCTCCTGTCTTGTAAGAAGCCTGCCCAAACCGTTGTTCTAAATAAGTATAGATAGAGGTTAGTTGCAATTTATAGTACAACGGCAACAACAATAAAGCTATGACAGCGTACCCTGCCAGATAACCTAGCACCATCTGCATATAAGAAAATTCCATGTTAGTGGCTTGGTTGATGTCTGCGCTCAAATAAGCAGCGCCAACCATCCCTGGCACAGAAATAAAGGTAACTCCCGACAATGAGGTGCCTATCATTCCAAAGGCAACCAAGTACCATGGCGAAGCACGATTGGCATTAAAAAAATCTTGGTTGTTGGCTTTTCTACCTGTCCAAAAGGCAATTATCATCAATAAGGCAAAATAGCTTCCTATAATTCCTAAAATTAAGCTTGGCGTTAGACCACTAGTTAACTGTCCTCCTATTACTTCATCCATTATTTTACGTTTCAACGCTAAAAATTCCGATTCAATGCGGCAATTGTACAATCTTGCAATTTGCTATCAAACCAATCTACAAAATTAAATAAGATAAAGAAACCTTTTTGCCCTTCTTGCACAGCTACTTTTTCCATTTTCTTTTTGTATTCTAATAATAATGCTTCTTCTACAACAACAGAACGATTAATTTTTTTCTTAAAAAATTTTAAAAACAAACTGGCTACCTCAAAAAATGCATGCTTTCTGTATAAACGGATGCGAGTTGATTCTAAGACATTTTGAATGTATTGAGAAGCACCTAAACCATCATGAATTAACAAATGAGCAATTTTTCCCATATTCCGATAGGGTAATAAATCTGAGGGTGGAATTTTTCGTTCTAGCCACTGCAACCAATCAATAGTCTCGTTGTATTTCCCCAAACAAAACGTCGTGTTCATAAATACAATTAAAGCATGTACCAACAAATTGCTATCCCAGTGCTTCTCTGTCTGCTGATAAAAAGACCATAGTTGATCTATTTGATGATAAGCAGGTCTATAATGTCCCTGTTCTACACGAGCATATAATTGCGTTACTTTCTCGGCTATTTCTAATTTAACGGCATAAAAATTGGAAGTAAATCGTCCTTTCCAATAGTCATTTTCTTGCATTTTTTGCACCAATAATTGATGGGCAGCATAGTTTTTATTACGCAATAAAATCCACAACAAATTACGATGATAGGCATACACTAAAAAGGGCGATATATGTGCTCCAAAGGCATCTTTATCCAATAACCCCAAACGTCTTTTTTCTGTCAATAATAACGATTTGTAATCTTGCAAACCATAGTACACATAAACTAAGATGGTCAATAACAATCGGCGTTTCAGTTGGTTTTGTTCCCTCTTTAATTCTCTTTCACAAGGAGATAAATATTGTAACAAGAATGCTTTGTGTTCTGCTGTTCGGGCAAAATTATGTTCTAAAAAAAACAAGCGCAATTCGTATATTTTTTCTTTTAAATCGGCAATATGACTTGTATACGTCAAATGCTTGACCATGGAGTCTTGAAGCTGCTGCTTATGCCCTAAAACCTTATTGTAATTCATTTCCTCCGTAATCCAATCCTCCATCAAATCATAAATTTCCAACATTAAGCCATAATAATTGTATTGCTGAGCGATCTTTAAAGCTTTTTGTAGCAACTGCCTTCCTTGATGATGCAGTCCTCTATCTCTCAACATTATATATTGTTGAATAGCGTGCAGTACAGCATATCGTGGGTGTTTATTTTTTTGAAAAGCAGCTAAAGAAGCCAAAACTAGTTGATACAAATGGTGCTGAATTCTCGTTAATGGCGATTTTATCTTTTCTTGCTCTAGGCACTGTCTCAAAGCACCGCTATCGTAGGTAGACTGAGTACAAATAAGATCAAAAAGCCGCTCGTAAATAGAACATTCCTTGTTGCTATTCACTTTAAAATAACGTTTTTCACTCTTACTCATAGAGTGTATCAATTCGTGTAATTGTTGCCCTTTTTTCATGATACCAATTCCGTTAAACAAGCAAAACACCACCTATTTTAATCCATCAAGCCACTTAAATCAGACCGTGGAATACATCTTCTAAGATTAACTTAGCCATATTATGTGTTCGTCTTTCTGAAAAAGTATGGTGGTACCAATATGGTTCCCCATTGATTTCCAATGCCCAAGCTGTTTCTGGGCTAGGGGCTTGAGTGTGATCAAACGTCAATACATCTAGAGCAAAAATACTTAGATTCAAATGAGTGGTAATACGAGCAATCCATTCATTGTAAGCAGGATGAATTTCATCTGTTATATCAATAGACGTTGCTCCTTGCCCCATATTCGCAACATATTTTAGTTGCACCTTTTGCCCCTCTTTAGGAATTGTTTTCAGATTTAAGTTCTGCGCTTTTAACAGTTCAAAAGAAGCCACATCTAATTCAAGCTTATTTAGTGGATTTTGAGCTTTGATTTCTGCTTGACGTAGGGCAACTAACTCTTCTATTGTTAACCGACCATCTCCTGTCACGGTTGCAGGCTTTCTGACACAAGCTGCCACAATTTTTCCACCAATAGCTTGGAGTCTCAAATCACTTCCAGCAACTTGCTCTTCTACCATAAATTGAGCGTACTTATGTTTCCACAAATTCCAAGCATCAATCACCCCTTTTTCAGTCTTAATATTCATAGTAACCCCTTCCCCCTCTGCACCATTTAGAGGCTTACAAACATACGTTTTGTCTTGCTCCATAAATGCCTTAATTTGGTTCTTTTCGGTCACCCCATCCCCAAAAACTAGGCTTTTAGGGTGCGATATCTTCAATCGTTCAAATAAATACTTCGAATACTGTTTATTACTGGCTGCAAAATAGGCTTGATAACTTAATTGATCTAGAGGTGTTGCACAATTACCAAATACAACTTCTTTTTTGCCTTTAATCAACAGCAAGTTTTCTGTTGCACAATCATTTAGCAGGTTTACGGTGATACCTAACTTACGAGCTTCTTTGATTAACTCTTCTTGAATCCGTTCCATATTTTGTTTCTTATTGAGGGGCATATAAAAATACTTTAATATCAAAAGTAAAGAAACAGAAGAGTTTAGAATATTCTATAAATTTTTACATAAAAATTGTACTTTCGTAAGTCTGCTGTCACTTTAATTGTACAATTAAAATAATTTAATAATTTTTTAAACTAAAAAAAACAGCCCATTTAGTCATTCAGCAAAGCCAATCAACCACACTCAAACAACTGATAAACAAACTAATAACACCCTAAATACTTATTAAAAAAAATCTAATTGTTATATAAATCATAAAATTTAACTACTTGATTGAAAAAAAAACCAAAAAAGCTACAAATTATTATCTTAAATATCGTTACCTTAATAGCCTTGTAATGATATTTTTATAAAACCAAAAAACTTATTTTAACTGATAATATCCCTCCAGTTAAAAACGTTAAAATTAAGTGAAATAAAAAATCATACTCCCCCTTCCGTATGCGACTTATAACAAACATCACCGAAGAACATATATTTAATAAATCCGAAAATCATTTAAATTCCAAGTTACCCAACCCATCAATTAAAAAAAACACATTTTCACACCAAGAATCTAAGCTTCTTAAAGACATCAAAGAAATTATTTGTTAGTCAAGACAAAATTTTAATCTATGCGATTTCATTTACACTTCTTCATTCAACGTTTATGGTTGATTGGAGCACTATGGCTCGGAATGAGTACCTTCAGTTCCGCCACACACTATACAGGCTTTGTCATAGAGTACGACTGTATAGGTCCTAACCAATATTTGGTTACACTAAATGTTTATAGAGATTGTAATGGCGTTAGTGTTGGAAACACTCAAATTGTAAACTACAGTTCTGCTTCTTGTGGAGTGTCTTCCAGTTTAACTCTTACATCTCAATCCGTTACAGACATTACCCCACTTTGTCCATCCCAGACAAGCGCATGTGGAGGAAGTGGCAGTATTGGAGTAGAGCTACATGTTTTTCAAGGCACTTTGACGCTTCCTTCTGGCTGCAATGATTGGGTGCTTTCCTCAACTTCTTGTTGTCGTAATAATGCGATCACCAATCTAAGTGGTCCAGGTAGCAACAGTATCTACGTACAAACAACGTTAGATAATACGCTTAACCCTTGCAACAGCTCTCCTTCATTTGCCAACAACCCACAACTATTTGCTTGCGTAGGTCAAACAGTCAATTACCAACAACTAGCATCAGATGCGGACGGAGACTCTTTAGTTTACTCTATGACCAACTGTTTACAAGGTGCTGGTTCTTCTGTTACATACGGAGGTGGTTTCAGTGGAACCAACCCATTAACCGTTCCAATTACTTTAGACCCACAAACAGGAGAAATTCAATTTACAGCGAACCAACCTCAAGTAGCTGTTTTGTGTGTACTTGTAGAAGAATATAGAAATGGTGTTTTGATCAGTACAATGGTTCGAGATATCCAATTCAATATAACCAACTGTAGTAATACCATACCCAATGTTTCTGGTATCAATGGCAGCCCCACCGTTTTTGATACAACAGTCTGTGAAGGTGGTTTAATTTGTTTTGATATCAATGCTGCGGATACAGACGCAGGGCAAAATATCACGATGACATACAGCAATAACATACCTGGTGCTACGTTTACACAAACGGGCTCAGGGGCTTCAACAACAGGAACTTTCTGTTGGAACACCTCCATCGGAGATCAAGGAACCTATGTTTTTGTCATAACAGCCGAAGACGATGCCTGTCCTATCGTTGGGCAGAATAGCCAATCTTTTACCATTGTAGTAGGGCCTAACCCCAACCCTCCTGTCAATGCAGGACCTGATGTCCAGATATGTGAAGGAGATACAGCAACTTTAACAGCAACCACAACAGCTCCAGGCGGAATGATTAGTACCTTTTCGTGGACACCTACAGCTGACTTGACAAGCCCTAGTACAGCATCAACAGGTGCTCATCCTTCTGCTACTACTAGCTATACGGTTGCCTTAACCTATACCGATGGCTGTGTATCTATGGATGCTGTGAGCGTAATGGTTGCAGATGACCCTACAGCTTCTGTATTTCCTACTACAGCAGAAGTATGTGGAGGGGCAAACTTTGTCTTAACAGGAACAACCGATCAAACAGGCATGAATTTTCAGTGGTTCGACCCTAGTTCGGCTCCTTTAGGGGCAGGAACTGTTACTGGCACTTCTTCTTCTATCCCTGTTTCTGTGCCTACTGCTGCAGGAACTTACCCTTATGTTCTTGAAGTTACCAATCCTGGTACGGGTTGTATTACTACAGATACAGCATTCTTGGTCGTTGGGACTCCCCCTGCACTGCCTAGCTGTGTTAATATATATGTTTCTACAACTGGTGCGGTCGCTAATCCAGGAACCCAAGCAAGTCCTACGACCTTAGCAGAAGCCTTGAGTCGTGCGGCTTGTAATAATGCTGTTATAAAAATAGCAACAGGAACTTATAATATTAATAATCCACTTACCATAGGAAGCTTTGTTACTTTAGAGGGTGGATTTGACCAAGGAAATGCTTGGACAAAAACAAGTACCCCTGGTGCTACAATTATCAACAGAACAACAGCTAATCCAGAAGGTGTCGTTAACGCACAACGTCTGGTAGCCTTTTATGGAAATGGTGCAACAGGTTTCCGTTTCCAAGATTTAACGATTAGAACAGATAATGCCAACCAACCAGGAATGTCTACCTACGGTATGCACATGACATCCTGTTCCAACTATGATATTGTTCGATGCCAAATTCAACCTGGTAATGCAGCGGCTGGTAGAACAGGAAATGCAGGTACTAATGGAGCCCCTGGGGCCAACGGTATTAATGGTCAAAATGGTGATAATGACGACGAAAACCGCAACGGTGGTGGTGGTCGTGGTGGTGCTGGTGGTGGCGGTACTGCCTTTGGTAATGGTGGTGGTTGTTGTACAACTGGTGCCAATGCAGGGCAAAATGGTGCTGCTCCCACTGGAATCAACGGTGGTGGTGGTGCCGGAGGAGGTTCTGGTGGTGGAGAAGATAGAGATGGAGCTAGTGGTGGTAATGGTGGTGGTGCTTTAGGTGCTCCTGGTGCTGGTGGTCAAGAAAGTGGCTGTAACAGTAGCTTAAACTGTGGTTCAAGCGAATCAGGACGCGACGCTCAAAATGGAGCAGACGGTACAAATGGTACTGGTGGTAGTCCTGGTCCTGTGGGTTCTCATATAGGAGGTTTTTGGGTTCCTGGCGGTCAAGGCGGTGCAGGAACAAATGGTACTGGTGGCGCTGGCGGCGGCGGCGGTGGCGGTGGTGCTGGTGAAGGTGGCTTCTTCTGTCGTGATGGAAAAGGATCCGGCGGCGGTGGCGGCGGTGGCGGCGGTCAAGCCGGTACTGGTGGATTGGGTGGATTAGGTGGAGGTTCATCTTACTCTATTTACCTGTTCCTAAATGGTACTAATGGCAATTTCACACAATCAAACTTAAACGCTGGTGCTGCTGGTGCCGGTGGTGCTGGTGGTGCTGGTGGTAATGGTGGTAATGGTGGTAATCGAGGTTTGGGTAGTACTTACCATGGTGGTGAAGTTGGTTGTGGTGGAGACGGCGGAGATGGCGGAGACGGCGGAGACGGTGGACAAGGTGGTAGTGGCCAACCTGGCGAAAATAATACTATTTTCCAGTCTGGTGGCTCTGCTCCAGTATCAACAGACATCACTTTTAACTTAGCTGCTCAACCAGTCATTCAAGTTTCTAATATCAATTGTACCGATGTCAATGTACAATTTCAAGATATGGCAACAACAGGAGCTACTTGGGACTTTGACGCTACTACAAATTTTGCTACCCCTGCAACAAGTGGCACCAATCCTGCAACAACAATCTATTCAACCATAGATCGTTATACAGTAGGATTAGGCTCTAACACTTACGCTGGGTTTCATAATATTTCATTCGAGAATACTATCGTTCCCAATATCCTAAGTAATGCTACTGTTGTTGGACCTGATACATTCACCGTTTGTGAAGGGGATTTCACCAATTTCGAAAGCCAATTCTTTGCAGATGATTATGCTTGGAATTTTAATGGTGCTATTCCAAATCCAGGAAGCATCCAGACAGTTAATAGCCAATTTAACACACCTGGATTCTATCCTATAACGTTGTCGATTATTACAGATTGTTGTGGTTTATCGCCTGAAGATACGGTTTACTTATATGTTACTCCTCGCCCAAGTGTGACGGGTTCTGGCGATGTAAGCATTTGTGATGGAGATACGACTACGCTAACACTCACAGGGCTAACAGCAACCGATTCAGTTGTTTGGACACCGACTACAGATATGATCTCTATGACACCGTCTGCAGTTATAGTCAACCCTTCAACAACAACGACCTATACAGCTACAGTTTACTCTGTAACGCCGACACCTAGTACACCTATTGTTGCTTGTCCTGTCGTTATCAACTTTACAATTACAGTTAATCCAACTCCTTCGGTTAGCTTTACAACTGTAGATCCGACTTGTAATGGCAATGGTTCTGCAACAGCAACAATTACAAATCCAACAGGGCTATACAATTTCAACTGGTCTAATTCCTTTAATACCAATGCAGCGGTAACCTCAACCAACTCAGGTTTGTCAGTTGGTGCTTACTATGTAACGGTCACAGAAACGGTTACAGGCTGTTCTAATGTTGATAGCGTTTCTCTTTTCCCTGGAATTGGTGCTCCTAATGTATTTGTACAAACAACTAGCCCTGCTACTTGTGGCAACACCAATGGTAGTGTTACGGTTAATACCAATGGAGGAACTCCTCCTTTGACATATACATGGTCTGATATTGGAGTTGGTCCTCCAACAAGAACAGGATTACCTGGCGCTAACTATAGTGTAACCGTAACAGATGGGTTGGGTTGTACTTCAAGTGTGAATTTTGATATTACACAACAACCTGCGCTGGCTATTAATTTTGTAGACTCAACCAACCCAGCTTGTATCAACTCTGGAAGTATCGAAATAGAAGCAACTGGAGGAACACCATTTGTTACTTACTTATGGAATAACAACGAAACAACCCCTCTAATTAATAACTTAGGAGCAGGTAATTATACCGTTACAGCAACAGATGCCAATGGTTGTACTGCAACAGCAAGCTTTGTTTTAAGCAGCATTACACCTACCATGAATCCTGTTGCCAATGGTACGCTACTATGCCCTAATGACACAACAGGAATTACTGTCAATGCTAATGTGGGTGCTCAACCCTATGTGTACAACTGGTCAGGCGGTAACTCTGCTACCTTCCCTACCAACCAAGATGCTGTTACAGGAGTGACCGCAGGTAACTATACTGTTACCGTGACAGACGCAACGGGAACCTGTACCATTACAGGGGGAGTTAATATTGCTGCTCCTCCAACATTTTCTATTGCAGTAGATAGTACAGATATTGACTGTTTTGGGAATGCCAATGGAACGGCTACAGTTAGTAGCACTGGTGGCAATGCACCAATTGGTTTTGTCTGGAGTGCTGGTGCTCAAACAACACCAACTATTACAGGACTAACACCAGGTAACTACATTGTTACAGCTACTGATGCTAGTGGTTGTACCCTAATTGATAGTACAACTGTTAATCAACCAGCTAGTCCTTTAACGGCAACAATGACAGATTCAACCAACGTAAGTTGTTTGGGCGGATCGGATGGCGATGCCACTGTTACACCTAGCGGGGGCACTAGCCCTTATAGTATTTTATGGTCTACAAATGCTACTACCAATCAAATTACAGGGCTAACACCAGCAACATACACCGTCACAATAACAGATGCCAATAACTGTACAGCAGTAGCTACAGTCACCATTACAGAACCTGCCACGGCGGTATCTGGTACAATCACCATAGATAGTACGGTAAGCTGTTTTAGTGGCAACAATGCTGGTATTCACATCACGGCTTCAGGAGGTACACCTTCTACCATTAACCAAGCTAATGGAACAGGATATACCTACACTTGGACCAATGGTTCTAACGATACTTCCTCAGTTAACCTAGCTGCTGGACAACATTGTGTTACCATTACGGACTCTCTAGGTTGTTCAGAAATTGTTTGTGTGACCTTGACAGAACCAACTGCCATTGTGGCTAATTTGGACAATACTAATAATGTTTCTTGTAATGGCGGAAATGATGGTAGTGCTACGGTTTCCGCTTCAGGAGGTACGCCTGCATATAACTTCGTTTGGAGCAACACACAAACAACTGCTGCTGCTAATAACCTTACAGCTGGAACATACAGTGTTACTATCACAGATAATAATGGTTGTCAAGATTCTATTACCAACATATCAATTACAGAACCTACTGCTATTACTTTAACTGTTACTCCTACCAATCTTGCATGTAATGGCGCTTCCAACGGGTCTGCTTTAGCCAACGCAACAGGAGGTACAGGGGCATTTAATTACTTATGGGATGCTAATACAGGAAATCAAACGACAGCAAATGCAACCAATTTAGCAGCCAATACCTATAGCGTAACAGCAACCGATGCGAACCTTTGTACGGCCGTAGCTACAGTTACCATCACAGAACCAACAGCCGTTACAGCGACAATGGTTGATTCTAACAATGTAACTTGTTTCAACACCAGTACAGGTGATGCTACTGTTTCAGGAAGTGGAGGCGCTGGTGGTACCTATAACTTTATTTGGTCAGATGGACAAACAACAGCACAAGCCGTTAATTTACCAGATGGCTTCTATAGTGTTACAGTGACCGATTCATTTAATTGTGCAGCAGTAGCTACAGTCACGATCACAGAACCCACCGCAGCAGTATCTGGCACAATCACCATAGATAGTACGGTAAGCTGTTTTGGTGGCAACAATGCTGGCATTCACATCACGGCTTCAGGAGGTACACCTTTTACCATCAATCAAGCTAATGGAACAGGATATACCTACACTTGGACCAATGGTTCTAACGATACTTCCTCAGTTAACCTAGCTGCTGGACAACATTGTGTTAACATTACGGATTCTCTAGGTTGTTCAGAAATTGTTTGTGTGACCTTGACAGAGCCGACTGCCATTGTACCTAATTTGGACAATACTAATAATGTTTCTTGTAATAATGGAAATGACGGTAGTGCTACCGTTTCTGCTTCAGGAGGCACACCTTCATACAACTTTACTTGGAACAATACACAAACAACGGCTATTGCGAGCAACCTAACAGCAGGAACATATAGTGTTACCATTACAGATAATAATGGTTGCCAAGATTCTATTACCAATATATCAATTACAGAACCTGCTGCTATTACTGTTACCATTCCAACACAAGTCAATGTTTTATGTAATGGGGAATCAAATGGTGCAGCAACTGCTTTAGCTACAGGTGGTACTGGCTCTTTCTCTTATATTTGGGATGCCAATGCCAACAATCAAACAACGGCAACAGCCTCTAACCTATCTGCTGGAACATATAGCGTTACCGCAACGGATGCCAATGGCTGTAGTGACTCTACCAATGTAATTATTACTGAACCTTCTGCCGTTACCGCTTCTATTGCTAACTCTACAACCATTACCTGTAATGCTGGGAATGATGGTACCGCTACCGCTGCGGGTGCAGGTGGTGTAGGAACTTATAGTTTCAACTGGTCAGATCCTAGTAATCAAACAACTGCAACAGCTACTGGTCTAACCGCAGGAACTTATACCGTTACGGTTTCTGACATGAATGGATGTAACGACACTATTAGTGTATCCATTATAGAACCTACGCCTGTCTCTGTATCCATCACAGCGCAAACTAATGTTAGTTGTAATGGTCTAAACAATGGAGATGCTACTGCCTTAGGCACAGGAGGCATTGGAACAATTGGCTACTCATGGAGTATTGGAGGACAAACAACAGCAACAGCAACCGGTCTAACCGCAGGAACACATACTGTTACGGCAACCGATGCTAATGGCTGTAGCAACTCTGCTAGTGTAACAATTACTGAACCTGCCCCTCTCACTGCTACCATTAGTAGTTCAACAAGTATTACTTGTAATGGTGGTAATAATGGTGCAGCGACAGTCTCTGCAACAGGCGGTACAATTGCTTACAGCTATCTTTGGTCTGATGCTAATGGACAAACAACTGCAACAGCTTCTAACTTAACTGCAGGAACTTATACCGTTACAGTAACAGACGCTAATAGTTGTGCTACAACAGCTTCTGTAACAATCAGCGAACCTTCTGCAATTACTTTAACCAGTAGTGTAACATCTAATTACAACGGCGTTTCAATTAGTTGTCATGGCGTTTGTGATGGAGAATTGACTGCAAATGCGACAGGAGGTACAGGTTCCATAAACTATACTTGGGGAGCAGCAGCAGGCAATCAAACAACAGCTGTCGCTACTAATATTTGTGATGGAGTCTATTCTGTCATTGCAACAGATGCAAACGGTTGTACAGCAAGCTCTGTTGTGACAATCACCGAACCCAATGCGGTTTCTGCTTCAGCAACTAGTACTCCAACATCTTGTAATGGTTCATCTGATGGAACCGCTACAGCTATTGGTACTGGAGGAATTGGCTCATATACATTCGTCTGGGACAATAATGCAATGAATCAAACAACAGCTACAGTAACTGGATTAAATGCAGGAACCTACTTAGTGACGGTAAGTGACTTAAATGGATGTAACGATACAGTTAGTGTTATAGTAACTGAACCAAGCCAATTAACAGCATCCATAACTACTGCACAAGTAAGCTGTTTTGGTGGTAATGATGGAACAGCCACAGCTGTTGTAGCTGGAGGAACTCCTGGTGTTCCTTCTTATACTTATAATTGGGGCTTTGGAGCAACAGCTTCCGCAACAAGTCCTGGGCAAGCAATTGGTTCTTATACCGTAACTATATCAGATGCCAATGGTTGTTCGATTACAGAAAACTATACCATTACACAGCCATCTCCATTAAACTTTACAACCGCTCGTACCGATGTGTCTTGTAATGGTGGTATAGACGGAAGTGCCACGATCAATGTAAGTGGAGGCGTAGGAGGCTTTAGCTATGTTTGGAATAGTAACACACAAACTACTGCTACGGCAACAGGTCTATCAGCTGGTCTACATTGTGTAACAGCTACTGATGGTAATGGCTGTACAGTAGATACTTGTATCCAAGTAAACGAGCCAGCCTTGTTAACCAACATGAGTTTTGCTGTGACTGACGTTCGTTGTTTTGGTGGTAACGATGGTCAATTGACCGTTAGTGCTACAGGAGGAACACAACCCTACTCTTACGCTTGGAGCAACGGACAAACTTCGGCTACTGCTACAGGCTTACTTGCGGGCGTTTATGGAGTTACAATTACGGATGATAATGGTTGTACTTTAATTGGTACGGGTACCGTGAATCAGCCTACTCAACTCACATTAAGTTTCACGTCTGATTCTGTGGCTTGTCTTGGTGGTAATGACGGAAGCTTAACGGTGGCAGTAGTGGGGGGAAATAGCCCTTATACTTATCAATGGAATCCTGCTGCCAACAGTCAAACTACCGCCACCGCTAATAATCTAGCTGCTGGTAATTACACCGTTACCGTTACGGATTTTACAGGTTGTACCATTACAGGTAATGGAGATGTCTTTGAACCAGCGACAACATTAACTGCCGCCATTATCAACCAATTAAATCCATCTTGTTATGGAAGTTGTGATGGTAGCATAGAAGTAGATGCACAAGGAGCAACACCAAATTACACCTATCAATGGAGCAACGGACAAAATACAAGCATCGCCACCAACGTTTGTGCTGGAGCACATACCGTAACGGTAACCGATGCCAATGGTTGTAGTGTGAGCACAGGTTCTGTCTTAACCGAACCAACAGCTATCACATTAAATCCACAAGTTCTAAGCAACTACAATGGTGCTGCCATTAGTTGTACTGGAGCTGCCGACGGATCGGTTGGTGTGGTTGTGGCTGGTGGAAGTGGTGGTTACAGCTATGTTTGGAGTCCACAAGGACAAAATACCGCCAACATCAATGGTTTGGTAGCGGGGACTTATTGTGTCACCGTCACCGATGTAGCCGGTTGTCAAATGGATACTTGCATTACCATTGCTGACCCAGTACAATTAGCAGCCACCTACACCGCTGTTGATGTCTTGTGTCATGGAGATGCCAACGGACAAATCTTAGTCAATGCCACTCCTGGAACAGGAACCTTAGGAGTCAATGGTTATGAATATAAAATTACAGGACCAGGTCAAACAGGCAATGTCTTTAGCAATATCAATACTTACAACAATTTAGGAGCAGGTTCTTACACCGTTTTTGTACGAGATGGAAACAACTGTGAGATTGCACTGCCCATCTCTATTGGAGAACCCGACTCTGTTTTAATTGATTCCGTTATCGTGACAGATGTTTCTTGTCACGGGACGGCAACAGGAAGTGCGACAGCTTATCCAAGTGGTGGTGTTGGCAACTATACTTATACTTGGTCAACGACTCCTGTTCAAACAACCGCTACAGCGACTGGTTTAGCAGCAGGCGTCTACTCCGTGACGGTCGCCGATGCCAATGGTTGTGATCGAGTGGATGTGTTTAATGTCAACGAACCAACCGTTTTAACAGGAAGCATTAGTGCTGATCCTATCGACTGTTTCGGTGGCACCACCAGTGCTACAGCACAAGGTAGTGGTGGAACACCAATTGGCTTGACCGCTTATGTGTATCGTTGGTCGAATGGTAGCAGTGCCGCCACGACCATAGGATTAAGTGCAGGCGTACATTGTGTGACGATCACCGATGCCAATGCTTGTACACATGTAGAATGTGTGACGATTACTCAACCCTCAACGGCAGTAAGTGCTAGTATTAGTGCCCAAACCGATGCTAGTTGTAATGGCACGGCAACAGGAACAGCCACGGCTCAAGGAACTGGAGGAACCAGTCCTTACACTTATCAATGGGATGCCGCAGCAGGCAACCAAACCACAGCAACAGCAACAGGTTTGAGTGCAGGTATTTACACAGTCGTGGTGAGCGATACGAACAACTGTACGGCACAAACAACCGTCACGATTAGTGAACCTTCGGTTGTTTTGGCAACCATCAGCAGTACAACTCCTGCCACTTGTAATGGACAAGGGACAGGAAGTGCGACAGCCACCGTTAGTGGTGGTGTTGGACCATACACCTATCAATGGGATGCTGCGGCAGGCAGTCAAACGACGGCAACAGCGAGTAATTTAGCTGGCGGTACTTATGTCGTTACGGTAAGCGATGCGAATGGCTGTACTGGAATGGCTACGGCAATAGTAACACAACCAACCGCTGTGCAAGCAACCATTATTAATACAACCGATGTTTCTTGTCATGGTGGTAATGATGGAACAGCCTCCTTGGCAGTACAAGGAGGAACACCAACGAGTGGGTACACCTTCCAATGGAGTGGTGCTCCTGGACAAAATAGCCCGAATGCCACAGGCTTATCGGCGGGTGTACAAACTGTTACGGTCAGTGATGCCAATGGTTGTTTTGATATTGATACCTTTACCATCAATGAGCCAAACGATGCTTTGAGTGGTTATATTACAGCTGCCAATGCGCTTTGTTTCGGTTCTTCTACTGGAGAATTGGGAGCGGTTATCACAGGAGGAACAAGACCTTATCAATACGCATGGAATAGCACACCGGTTCAAACAACTGTTGTTGCCGATAGTTTACCCGCAGGCACCTACAACCTAAGCGTGACGGATGCCAATGGTTGTTCTTTAGAACTAACCAGTACGATTGGAGAACCCACAGAATTGACAGTTAGTGCCACCGTTCTACAACATGTTTCTTGTTTTGGAGGAAGTAATGGAGCTGTTGCCGTAAATGCTACCTCTGGTGGAGTTGGACCTTACACCTATGTTTGGACTGATCCAAGTGGACAAGTAGGATTAAATGCGTCGAATTTGAGTGCAGGAGCTATTTCGGTGCTTGTTACAGATGCCAATGCTTGTACGGCAATGGCAACGGTAACCTTAACAGAAGGAACGCCCATCACGGTAACAGAAACAGTGAGCAACATCAGTTGTCATGGTTTGACCGATGGTTCCATCAACATTACGGGTTCGAACAAAGTATTGGTGAATTACAGCTGGTCAAATGGAATGGTGAGCAATCCTGTGACAGGCTTGGGTGCTGGTAATTATACGGTAACGGTAACGGATGCCGATGGTTGTCAAGAAACGTTTAACTACACGATTACAGAGCCTGCTCCAATTAGCTTGAGCATAGCTTCAACGAATAGCATCTTGTGTTATGGAGATGGCAATGCAGCTGCACAAGTGACAGCAACTGGCGGAACGAGTCCTTACAACTACAATTGGTCCAATGGTGCGACAACACGTACAGCGAGTAATTTGACACCAGGGACTTATGATGTAACAGTGACCGATAGTAGAGGTTGTTTTGAAACGATTACTATTTCAATTACGCAACCAGATGAATTGACCATCACAGGAAACACCTCAGGCACGTTGTGTGCAGGGGATCAAACAGGAACCTTGACCGCATTTGGATCAGGAGGAACAGTGACAGTTGGTTTGTTAGAATACAGTATTGATGGTAGTACGTGGCAAAATGGCAATATCTTCTCTGGCTTGGCGTCAGGAATTTATACCTTGTCGGTTCGAGATGAAAATGGCTGTGTTGCCGACACCATGTTGGTGGTAGAAGATGCAGATCCATTCTTTATCACAAGTATGACAGGCGATACAACCATCGAATACTTGGATAGCTTGACGATAGCAGCTAGTTTGAACGATACGGTTGGAGTGACTTACAGTTGGCAACAAATTTCTGGGGCAATGGGCTTGGTAACAGACAGCAGCTTTAGCTTTGGAGTTAGACCACAGGATGCGGTACAATATCAATTTACAGCAACAAATAGCAATGGCTGTTCAGTGGATAGTATTGTCATGATAGAAGTAACCAAACTAAGAAGAGCGAATGCTCCAACAGGCTTTACGCCAAATGGAGATGGGGTGAATGATTACTTCTTTATTCAAGGTGGAGCAAAAGTTCAGACCGTAACGATCTTTAGAGTGTACGATAGATGGGGAACTTTGGTCTTTGAGGGCAACAACTCAGAGATTAATGTACCAGAGCAAGGATGGAATGGAATCTATCGTGGTCGTCCAGCTCCTTCTGGAACATATACTTGGTATGCTGATGTCTTGTTTAAAGATGGACATACAGAACAACTTAAAGGTAGTGTTATTCTACTTAGGTAAAATACTTGCCATATAATTTTAGAAATTAGCGCCCAAAACGATTTTCGTTTTGGGCGTTTTTATATATTAATATACCTATCTAACTCTCATTGACAAAAATTAATATATTATAAATAAAAATAATAAATAAAAGAACCTTAAAATAAAGTCTTTGAATAAAAACGCATCTTAAAATATCTTTATAATATCATTTTTACTCTGTAAGAATATTTGCTAATAATTACTAAAATTCATAGGGTTTCATTTTAGTGTGAAGGGGTTGTCTTGTGGGGAGGCAATCCTTTTTTATTAAATTTTCGTCTCTTCAAAAAAATTCACGGCACCTAATTGTTTTGTAACTAAAGGAACAAATGGTTTTTTGAATAACATTGGAGCCAATAAATTTCTAATCCACATCGAAAATTTAGAAGAAGGCAAATAAGAGCCTATATTCTTGACGGCTTTCTTTTGTAATGAGTGAATCAATGGTCTTAATTCTTCTTCAAATTTTTGATATGCCACCTTATACGCCCCATTTGATTCTACTAATTTTTGAGCCAATAAATAAGCTCCTGTCATTGCCATGGAGGCTCCTTGTCCAGATAATAGAGTGACACAATATGCAGCATCTCCAATTAATACCGTTCGCCCTTTTGCCCAACTTCCATTAATTCTAATTTGAGCAACTTCATCAAAATAAATTTTATCTAGTTTCGCAGCCGTCTCTAAAATTTCAGGTACTGGATGGGAAAAGGTTTTAAATTCGTTTTGGAGTAATTTCACTTGTTCTTGATGATTCATGCGAGGTAATCGCTCTTCTTTTTTGAAAACGAAAACACTAGAATTCTGCTCCAAAGTAGCTTCATCTATAGTATACGTCATAACCTGTAAGTTAGGAACCATCATTGCCAAAACCTCTTCTTTTTTTATTTCCAAAGGCACATTATGTTCTAGTGCAGCTACATAATATCCCAAGAACAGTTGTTCTACATTCTTAGCATCAAACACTAAGTTTCGAACATTTGAATGAATACCATCTGCCCCAATTAATAAATCAAACTGCTCTTTTTTTCCTCCATCAAAAGTTACCCCAATGCCATTAGTATTTTCTTCTACTTCATGAATGGATGTCTTGTAGCGCAAATCAATTACTCCCTTCACTTTTTGGTACAACACATCTACCAAATCCGTCCTCAAAAAATTGAATAGTTTGCCTTTTTGAGAATCTCTAAAAGCTGAAATATCCAATGTCATACTTTTCTTGCCTTTATCTGTATATTGTTTGACAATGGAAGAACCATGATCTTTTTCTTTCAAGGCATCCAACAATCCCATTTGTTCAATTACATGTACTCCAGATGAAAAAAAGTCAATCATATACCCACCATCTCTCAAACCACTAGCCTTTTCTACAACAGTAGGTTTGAAACCATTCTCTTGTAAAAAATAAGCCAGCGTTAATCCAGCTATACCTGCACCAGAAATTAGGATTTTTTTATTTTTCATTATTATTAATATTTAGTAGTTAGCTACACTCCTGCATGTTTTTAATAGACTAATGACTATACTTGCTCACTAAGTATTTTTCCATTTCACCTAACAAAACATCATCTTCTGTTGTAATATATTCTAATGTAATTCCATCCAAAGTAGCGAGTAAAATCCTAGCCTCTATATCTGATACTTGCTGAGCAGGATTCATTAAGAGATGTGTAAAAGTATCTAACAACTCTACTTGCTGTTTGCCTAGCATCTCTTTGACAATTTGGGGAGTTTCTGGATGTACCACCAATAAGGTGCATAACCGTATAAGATCCTTTTTAGACTTCAACATTTGGAAATAGACTTGTAGTAATTGATCCATTTGTAAAGTTTCTAGATCCATCAAAGATTGTGTCATCTCCCCCAATGTTTCACCAACAACTGCCCTTAATAGATCTTCTTTGTTCTGAAAATGATTATAGGTAAGACCTTTGGATACCCCTGCCTCTTTTGCAATTTTACTTATAGATGTCTCTGTATATCCATGCTTTGCAAATAAATTCAAAGCTGCGTGTATGATTTTTTCTTTTTTTGTCATGCTTATTATTTTTATGACCGACCGTTCATTTATAAAAATAAAACAAAAATAGAAAGAAGTCAAGTTAGTTCAATTAAAAAATAAAAAACCCAATTACTAGCCCATCACAAAAACATCAAAATCAAACTATTACAAGCTAAAAAAAGTACACTTTCAGGTTTCCTAACGAATTATTTTGACTTTTTATCGAAAAAATTTGATTGCGATGTAACTTTTGAGCAATCTTATGGCACTTATAGATGTACGGACTTATGAAAGAGCATAAGTTCTTAAACAAAAAACTGTTCAATTCGCTACATGAATCATCACCAAAAACAACAATACTTTTTACGGCTTTATGAGCCGAATCATACCAAGTTGTTGCGTTACTGCGAGTCTATTTTGAGAGACCCTGTTAATGCACAAGATTTGGTTAGTGAGACAGTATTGATAGCTTATGAGCAATTGGACAAGTTAAAAAAAGAAGCATCCTTTAATTATTTTTTGTTTGGTATTGCGCGCAACCTAATTCGTCGTCTGCAGCGACGCAAAAAATTTTGGGGTTTATTTAATACAGAACAAGCTGAAAAAATTGTTGCACCTACTAGCCCAGAGCTAAATGAAGATGTACAGTTATTATATCAGGCATTAGATCGCTTACCAGCCGCTCAAAAAGAAGCCTTAATTTTATTTGAGATATCTGGTTACAACATCAAGGAAATTGCTGAGATACAAAACAGTAGTATTTCTTCTGTCAAGGCAAGACTGGCACGAGGACGACAAAAATTAGGTAAAATTCTGTCACCAAAAACAACATTAGCTTATGAATAAGAATTTGGATCATTTGTTTGAGCAAGCTCGGAAGTCTATGCAATCGGAGATGCCACTCGAAGAGGTGCAACAACTTATTCATGCCCAAGCGTCACCATCTTTATGGACTAATCAAAAAATTTGGATTATGAGTACATCGATTATAGGTATAATAACTATTGGCATTGTTTGTTGGTTCAACCCTTCTAATACACCTACGCCAATTTCTGAAACGGAGACCACAACTAAGCCTCCTCGTGTAGCAGAACATCACATATCTGCGCCTACTCCCCCAAATACTATTGTATTGCAAGATGCTATTCCTGATAATATCCCCCTGCCTATTATTACTAAGGTGGACCATTCGTCAACTCCCATTCAACCTATACAATTAACTTCTCTAGAGCAGACTCCTGAAATTCCATTGTTGGCTCAAAAAGTTGATTTCCTAGATTCTCTGGGACCGAAAAAAACGTTTACAGAATATACATTGGAAATTCGGAAAGAGAATTCTGAACAAGAAATTCAAAAATTAAAAACAGAGCTCGCTAATTATGGGATCCATATGGATGTAAAGATTCTGAATTATGATAATAATAACAAAATCAAACGATTCAAAGGGCAATTTAAAACGGATAGTTTGTTTTGTGGTTCTAGCATGAATAACTATGAATTTGATATTAGTGGTTCTTTTAAATCCATGGAATTTATCTTTAGAGTTGCTGAAAATAAAAATTTAAAATACTTGAAAATTCAGTCTGAGAATTTTGAGGAAACAATAGAATGCTATGACGATGAAGTTATTTCTAGTACACAAGAAGCTCGGAAACTAAGACATCAAATGCACGAAGAAATGGCTAGAGCCCAAAGAGAGATGGCCAATGCTCAACAAGAAATGGCCAATGCTCAAGTTGAGATTGCTAGAGCAAGAGAGGAAGTTGCTCGATTGAGACATAGAGAACATTCTAAAGCAAGAATAAGAGAATTGGAACGCCTAGAAAAAGTAGATTGGGATAAAATCGAAGCTGATATTGAAAAAGCAATGCAAGAAGTAGAACTTGAAGATATTGACGATGAAATCAAAGACGCTTTGGATGATTTGGATGTTATTATCCTTGATAAAAACTTCAAGGATGACATGAAAGCCCTACAAAAGGATTTAGCTAGAATGCGCATTGACCTTGATCGAGAAGTTAGAGAAAAACTAAAAGAGCGTCTCCATAATCACAACCGAACACGAGTCTACACAGTACCTAGTCCTGATGAGCCAGTTATTATTGTTGAAAAAGAAAAAGCACCTGCGGCTCCAAAATTGGAAAAACGTACTGCCAAAGAATTAAAAGAGGAGGCTAAAGCGATGGAAGAAGCGGCTAAAAAATTGCAAAAAGAAGCTAAAGAAAGACGAAAATTGGCAAAGAAAAAAGCCAAAGAAAAATAACCATAACCAACCAGGGATTGCCCAAACCAACTCAATCCCCCAAATAAAAACCGTACTTTAATAACAGTTTTTTGAGTGAGGAAATGTGAGCTATTCCTTGATTTTTGTACCATTCTGTTGAGTAATTGCAGGAACTTTAGGGTTTATTTTAGCGGATTGAGCACCTAAAGAGAAGGAAGATTATTCTACTAAAATTAATCAAGATAATAGCTCACTGCTCCTTTGGTAAACGGAATATTTTACTTCAATTAAAGAGTAATGAATTCGCTTCAAGCAAAAGAGAACCACAATTTTGCTAGAAGGGCAACAAAAGGTTGCCCTTTTTTTTATGGTATGCACAAAGCTTGTAATTCTGCTCGTGTCCCCACAAATACATTTTTATCTACATAACCTACAATTCCTTCGAGTTCTTCCGTATTGCTATATTGCCAAAACAACCAATTTATATCTTGAGGTGGTTCTTTTCGATTATAACGAGCAATCCAAACAGGATGATCAGGGAATGCTCCTTTTAGATGTTGTTCATAAACTTTTAAGGAAGTATATATTATAGGTCTTACTTGATAATGTTCCTCTACAAAACTTAACCAAAGTCGCACTCGTTCAATCAAAGTCGGCATACTCACATTCTTAAAATCTTCTACATCCAAAACTGGTGGCAAATCCCCCTTGCTTAACTGTACTTGTTGCGTAAAATTTTTGATTTGCCATTCAATACTAACATTTGGTCTAAAAAAATGATACGCTCCTCTTATTAAGCCAACTTCTTTGGCTTTTGACCAATTGTTTTCAAAAATTGAATCTTGATAATCTGTACTTTCAGTAGCTTTTATAAAAGCAAAATGTATCTTATCTTGCTGTGCAACTGTTTCCCAGTCAATAATTTTTTGATAATGAGAAACATCAATTCCTTGTATTTTATACTGGTCGGCATCGTGCGTACAGGATATCAGCATAAAAAAAACGAGGCATAAAAAAGAACTATATACAAGTAATTTAAACATTCTGAAAAGGTGGGGTTATTTGAATTAATGACTGTACGTGTTCAGCAGCAGCTTGATACCCTCCCGCTCGCCTAAGAGCAAGATTCATCTTTTTTAGGTGTTGGGGTATGATCTTGTTTTCCATTAGTTGTGCCGCAGCCTTTCTGAGTTTGGCTGCCGTCAACCAATATTTACTTAACCAAATTCCTAATTGTTGCTCATGTATGGCTTTCGCAACCATAAATTGATCCGATACTTGAGGAATGACAAGCATGGGAACTTCAAAATAGATTCCTTCGTGTGCACTATTCATCCCTCCATGAGTTACAAATAAAGAAGCTTTAGACAAGACCTCTAATTGAGGCGCATAGTTACAAATAATAAAGTTATCTGGAGCCTCAAAATCTTCTATTCTCAACTGGGTACTAATATTCATCACGACCATGTAGTCGGTTTCTGCAAAGGCTTGAATACACTTTTGATAAAATGCTTTATCGGATAAAATGGATCCTAGAGAAATGTATATTATGGGTCTGTTTTCTTTTTCTAATTTATCATAAGGAAAGCTTTCCTCTTTTGGGGTGCTATGCACATTTATGGTAGCTCCTGAAAAAAAATAATTATCAGGAAACAATTCTATTTGAGGTTGAAATTCTTTTGCTGTAAACACCACACAAGGGAGTTCTAAATCTCCTACTAGAAAATCATCTAATTGATGAATCTTATAAGGAGTATAGGTCTCTTTTAAGACTTTCATACTACGCCCTATCCTTTTAATCTGTCCAAAGGTTTTAATAGGTGTTCCCAACATTTGGAGTTTAGAATTAGGTGGATCTTTTACCCCCCTACGAATAGCAAAGCAAGGACAAAACACAACGATTGGCAACGCTACTTGCTCTGCCACCAAACGCCCCCATACAGCGAATAAATCAGTCAGTACATAATCGTATTCTTGCTGTTTTATCTCTTTTAATAAGTAAGGCATTACCACTTCTGTCGCCTCTAATAGATCTGCAAAAAAACCTAACAAGCTAAAGTTCTTTAGAGTCGATTCAGCTAGTAACTCATGAGGCATTGCTCTAAAATTGGCTCCTGTGGCTTCTATTTTTTCTCGAAATTCCTCAGTACAATAATAATCAATTACAGCTCCCTTTTCTATCAACTCCTTAACAACAGCCAACGTTGGATTGACATGACCATGTCCTGGGATGTTGAAAAATACTCCTTTAGATTTCATATTCTATTTAATATTAAATTAATACGTGAAGTCGCATTAGATATTGGGGTTTTAGTATTTTGCGTTTTCCCTTTTCTTCTTTCTAGCACCTCTACAAGATCATTTTCACAAAACATATCAACCTAATTATCAACATTATACAAAAATGACTTCTTTTTTAAGTTATTAATTCCAAAGCACTCAAAAATCTCTAAATCAATACTCATTTAGAATTTGAAAAATGCCCTCTTGCACCTCATGACTTAACTCTGCTAGCCCCTTTCTATAGAACAAAAGAAAATATAAGACTAAAACTAAACTAATATACGACTGTTTTTAGGTCTGGTCTTATATTCCCTCATATTTTATCTAATGCAAATTTCTTTCAAGAAAAGAATCAACCATTATTACAAATCATCAAACCATACAGCTATGAAAACGCTATTAATTTCCCTTATTGTAGGAATTTCCCTCGCTACCTTCTCTAATGCACAAAATGTTGGAATTGGCACCCATACACCTGCCCCTAGCGCAAAAGTACATATCTCAGATCCCAATAGAGGTCTCTTATTACCTCACGTTTCTCTGGTTGCTGTTACGAATACGACCACACCTATTAATATGCCTGCTACGGGGCTCTTGGTTTGGAATACAAATCCAACGGTAACGGGTGGTAATGGCACTGGTTTTTATTACTGGAACGGCAGCTTATGGACACCTTTGAAATCTAATGCAGGAGGTAACAATGGGCTTAGTTTAGTTGGCAGTAATATTGAATTAGGAGGAAACTTGACGCATGGAACCACTGTCAATTGCAATGGAGAAGCACTTACCTTTGAAGATGCCTCTGGAGACTATGGATTTAACATTACCAATGGTGCTACTATTTTTGCTTTGATGTATGGAGATAACGCTAGTATTTGGTGTGGCTTAAATGAATTGAGAATTGCCACTCCTGACATTGGTGCCAGTGCAATGGTAGGTCAAGTTTTACAACTTCGGAATGCAACAACAGGAGAAGTTCGTTATACCTCTTATCAGTTCCCTATTGGGAATGGTAGTAATGGACAAGTTTTGACAACTGACGGTTTGGGCAATCTTACATGGCAGCATATAAGCAGCACTACAGGGTGGCAATTAACTGGAAATACAGCCACCAATCCAAGCCTCCATTTCTTGGGGACTACAGATGCCAATGACTTGGTGTTTCGAACCAACAATACAGAACGAGTACGTATCCTCGCAACAGGAAGGGTCGGTATCAATACTACACCTAATTTTTCTGCTCAATTACATGTAAATGGCAATATCATGATTAACAGCGACCAACGCTTGATTGTCGATGGTAGCAATTTTGATAATTGGTTATACCACGATAGCGGTTTGAATGAACTTCGCCTAGAATCTCCTTCCGAAACGGTTCATGTAACAGGAGATGTTGCGAGAATTTCGACAGGTACTGAAAGTATTTATCTATCAGGCGGCTTGGGTGGTCGTTCTTCTATTGGTGTTAATACGCTAACTCCAACTTCCTTATTCGATATTAATGGTAATAATGGTTATAACCAATTCAGATTACGACAATCGTACACCCCTACTAATTCCTCTGATCCCAATGGCAATACAGGGGATATTAGTTGGGACAACAATTATATCTACATTAAAACAAATTTAGGTTGGCGAAGAAGCTCATTAACAGCCTTTTAGTTTTTAAGCAGGAACCTCATCTTCCAAACAATCTACTACCGCCTTATTTTTAACTTTTCTAACGATAAGGCGGGTTCCTTTATCATAAAAGAAATAAGACCATGCCCAATTCACAAAAACAACTAATCTAGAACGAAAATCAACCAATAACATCAAGTGAACAAACATCCACATTAGCCAAGCAAACCAACCTCCAAATTTAAGCCGCTTCATATCGACAACGGCTAAGTTTCGCCCAATCGTTGCCATTGTTCCTTTATCTTTATAAACAAAGGGTAACATCTCCTTTTCTTTGGCTAAGCGGTTGAAGTTTTTGCCAAGGTGTACTCCTTGTTGTACAGCAACAGACGCCAACATTGGATGCCCATAAGGCAACTCTTCTGAAGTCATCGCAGCCACATCTCCTATCGCAAAAACATCTTTATAACCATTTATTTGATTCCATTCATTGACCAAAACGCGCCCCATGTTTGTAGTTTGACTAGCATCTAACCCAGCTGTTGGTGCCCCTTTAACTCCCGCTGTCCAAATCAATGTCTTCGCTTTAAACGTCTCTTTGTTGGTATATACCGTTGTTCCATCATAATCTTGGGCTCGTATGTCCAACCAAACATTGACCCCCATTTTTCTAAGGAAACGTTCTGAATCTGCCGATGCTTTTTCGCTCATACCAGGTAGCAAACGATCGGCTCCTTGGACTACATGAATTTGCATTCTTCTAATATCCAAATCAGGATAATCCTTGGGCAAAATATACCGTTTTAGTTCTGCCAAAGCACCAGCTAGTTCTACCCCAGTTGCGCCCCCACCTACAATAACAAAATTCATTAAGGCATCCTGTTCTTGTACATCCGAACTATTCAACGCTTTTTCAAAATTTTGCAGAATAACCGAGCGCAAATTTAAGGCCTCTACTAAGCTTTTCATAGGCATCGAATGCTTCTCTACATTCTCCATTCCAAAGAAGTTAGAAACGGCACCTGTTGCCATCACTAGATAATCATAATCTAATGTCCCAACGGAGGTGTGCAATAGTTTTTTTTCGGCATCAATCTCATGGACATCTGCCATCCTAAAATGGAAGTTTTCTTTTTTGTTGAATACTTTCCGAATGGGATAAACAATAGAATCAGGTTCTAAACCAGCACTGGCTACCTGATACATAAGAGGTTGAAAGGTATGGTAATTATTTTTATCAAAAAGAACTACTTGATATTGGTTGGTATTAATACTCTTGGCTAGTTTTAGCCCTCCAAATCCACATCCAATAATAACAATTCGAGGTAAATCTCTGTGTGGTACATTCATGCTCTTGCAATTTATTTTAGTGGGGATTAGGGCTGGCTATTTTCTTTTCTTAGAGAACAAAAGATGGTGCTTTTTAGTTCTTTTGTAATGCTGAAAATCAATTAATTTTTAACCAAAACACACTTTTGTATAAATGCCTGAACTTCGTCTGCTGCTTTCTTAAAACCGCCCGCCGTTCTCAAAGCCTTACTCATGCGTTTTAAATTGCTTTTAATCACTTGATTTTCCATTGTTTCCTCTACCGTTCTCAACAGTTTTTTTGCCGATAGTGTCTTGTGATTTAACCAAACGCCCAACTGTTGTTCAACCACTTGTTGTGCTACTAAAAACTGGTCACCAAATTGTGGTAATACTAATAACGGCACTTCAAAGTAAATCCCTTCGTGTGCACTATTCATACCTCCATGCGTTATAAACAAATCTGCTGCTGCCAACACTTGCAATTGGGGGGCAAAATTACAAAGTATAATATGTGACGGAACCTGAAAGTCTGAAGCATTTAAATATTTACTAATATTTAAAACAATCAAAAATTTAGAAGTTTTAAATGCTTCTATACACATTTTAATAAACTCCTTTCGGACAACCACTGACCCTAAAGATATATAGATGATTTTTCTATTCTCTGGATTGTTTATAGAAAAATTAGAATCGGATATTCTTGCTTCTATGTCAATATTAGGTCCTGTAAAAAGATAGTTAGAAGGAAAAAGTTCGGACTGAGGTTGAAATTCTTTTGCGGTAAATGTAATACAAGGTTCGCTTACTTCTGCACTCAAAAAATGCAATACATTGACAGAAGGTACGCCATATTTTTTTTGTATTTTTTTATAAATTGCAAACAACCGCACGCCATTCTTCAATGATCGCCCCAGACTCTTTATTAATTGTAATTTAGAATTGGGCGGTTCTTTCATTTTTGGGTGCAATGCAAAGGAAGGGAAAAACAAAATTAAAGGCAAATTCAACTTTTCTGCCAACAAACGTCCCCAAGGCGTGTACATATCTACCAACAGGTAATCATATTTCCCTTTTAGAATAATGGCTTCTATTTGTGGCAACACCTCATAACAGGTCTCAATCAAATCTGCAAAAATCTCCAACAAATTGACGTTATCATTGGTAACATGTACCAATTCATCAGGGAAAGGGATAAAATTAGCTCCTGTGTGTTCTATGGCTGGTCGAAACTCCTCTGTACAACAGTAATCAATTTGTTCCCCTCTCGCTACCAATTCCTTTACCATTGGTAAAGTTGGGTTTACATGTCCATAGCCTGGTATATTAAAAAAAATCCCTTTCGCCTTCATCGTATTTTATGGTTATAACTATTCTTCCACAGACTCTATCAAAATATCCAAAATAGCACTAGCCGCTTTAGCAATGACAGTTCCTGGACCAAATACCCCTGCTACACCTGCTTCGTACAAATAATCGTAATCCTGTGCAGGAATAACACCACCAGCAACTACCAAAATGTCTGGGCGTCCTAATGATTCTAGTTCCCCTATAATTTCAGGAACCAATGTTTTGTGCCCACCAGCCAAAGAAGATACGCCTAAAATATGAACATCATTTTCTGCGGCTTGTTTTGCGGCCTCTTTAGGTGTCTGAAACAAAGGTCCTATATCTACATCAAAGCCCAAATCAGCAAAACTAGTAGCGATGACTTTAGCACCTCTGTCGTGCCCATCTTGCCCTAATTTAGCTACCATAATACGAGGACGGCGCCCTTCCAAACTAGCAAACTGATCAGCCAAAGCTTGTGCTTTTTTAAAGTTATCATCCATTGCAATTTCTTTAGAGTATACACCAGAAATAGATTTAGTATTGGCTTTGTAACGACCAAAAACGACCTCCATGGCATCTGATATTTCTCCCAAGGTAGCACGGACACGCGCAGCCTCTACTGCCAAGGCAAGAAGATTGCCTTTTCCTGCTTTTGCAGCAGCAGTAATTTTTGCTAAAGCCGTTTCTACCGCCAGAGTATCTCTTGTTGCTTTAATTTCCTCCAAACGCTTGATTTGAGACAATCGTACGGCCTTGTTGTCCACCTCTAAAATATCTAACGGATCTTCCTTCTCTAATTGAAAAACATTGACACCGATAATTTGATCTTTTCCACTATCAATGCGAGCTTGTTTACGAGCAGCAGCTTCTTCGATACGCATTTTAGGAACGCCAGTTTCAATTGCTTTTGCCATTCCCCCCAACTCTTGCACCTCTTGAATATGCGCCCAAGCTTTGTGTACCAACTCATTGGTCAAATATTCTACGTAATGAGAACCTGCCCATGGGTCAATTGCCTTGGTTACCTTTGTATCTTTTTGTATATAAATCTGCGTATCTCTAGCAATTCCAGCTGAAAAATCAGTTGGCAAAGCAATCGCTTCATCAAAAGAATTGGTGTGTAATGATTGTGTTCCTCCCAATACAGCAGCCATTGCTTCTATACAAGTACGAGCTACGTTATTAAATGGATCTTGCTCTGTCAAACTCCAGCCCGATGTTTGGCAATGCGTTCTTAACATCAAGGATTTTAAATTTTTAGGCTCAAATTGTTGAATCAATTTTGCCCACAGCATTCGTCCAGCACGCATTTTAGCAATTTCCATAAAATGATTCATCCCAATTCCCCAAAAGAAAGACAAACGAGGCGCAAAATCATCTACTTTTAATCCTGCCTTTAACCCTGCTTGGATATACTCTAGCCCATCCGCCAATGTATAAGCCAATTCAATATCTGCTGGCGCACCAGCTTCATGCATATGATAACCACTAATAGAAATAGAGTTAAACTTCGGCATGAATTGAGACGTATACTCAAAAATATCAGCAATGATTCGCATTGAGTGAGCAGGTGGATAAATATACGTATTACGCACCATAAACTCTTTTAGAATATCATTTTGAATCGTTCCTGCCAATTTCACTTGATCCACACCTTGTTCTTCTGCTGCAACAATATAAAATGCCATAATAGGCAATACAGCTCCATTCATCGTCATGGATACGGACATTTGATCCAAGGGAATTTGGTCAAATAGAATTTTCATATCCTCAACGCTATCTATGGCTACTCCTGCCTTTCCAACATCACCAACAACACGTTCATGATCAGAATCATAACCTCTATGAGTTGCCAAATCAAAAGCCACCGACAAACCCTTTTGTCCCGCAGCTAAGTTTCTTCTATAAAAAGCATTACTCTCTTCTGCTGTTGAAAAACCTGCATATTGACGAATAGTCCAAGGACGTATGGCATACATCCCTCCATAAGGACCTCCTATATACGGAGGCAAGCCCGAAGTAAACTGATGGTGTGGAATATCTTTAGTATCCTTTTCCGTATAAATTTGTTTGAGGTCTATTTTTTCAGACGTTTCCCACTGCTCTTTTCCTTCAACAGTAGGGTTACAATATTTAGACGGCTTGGTAATATCTATTTTTGAAAAATCTGGTCGATCCATATCCTTGATATTTTTTTTCCAAAGGTACACTTTTTTATAGAAATTTGAATGGGAATTCTCGTCTTGCTTGTGCAATTATTTTAACCTCAATGCTTGGCAACACAGAGTACAACAACTACCTATTTATAAATAGAAAAACAGCACACAATTTACACTGCATACTGTTTTTCCTTTATAATCTATTTTTTTGTTATAATCCTCCTTTTGAACGCTGCTTTGGCAGCATTACTGCTTTTAATTTTTAATCCAAGAAGCACCTTCTTTGGAATCTTTGATTTGAATACCGATTTCTTGCAATTTATCTCGAATCAAATCGCTTGTTGCCCAATCTTTGTTGTTACGTGCTTCTTGACGCAACTCAATGATCACTTCCATTGCTTGATCCAACAAGTTATTTTCATCTTCACTTTCTCCTTCTTTATCCTCATCTAATAGACCAAATATTTCAAAAATAAAATCATGGAAAACTTGCTTCATTCTAGCTAAGGTAGCTTTGCTAATATTGCTCATCTTCATGCGACCATTTTGAATGGCGTTAATCTTAGGAATCACAATATTTAGTTTTGCTAAAGCAGCAGCTGTATTAAAGTCATCACTCATAGCTTCAAATGCTAGATCCAACATTTTGTTGATTTGATCATCATCATCCGTCAATGCTTCCTCAACAGTATATTCTAAATCATTTAAAATATGATATGCTTCCATCAAACGATGGTATCCTTTTTCGGCAGCTTGTAATCCTTTATCTGTAATATTTAAGGTACTCGCATAATGCGCCTGTAACATAAAGAAACGAACGGTCATTGGGCTATACGCTTTGGACAAAATATCGTTGTTGCCAGTAAATAACTCCACAGGCAAAATTGAATTTCCTTTGCTTTTGCTCATTTTTTTACCATTCAAAACCAGCATATTGGTATGCAACCAATACTTAACAGGTTGGCATCCACAAGCCCCTACATTTTGAGCTACTTCGTTCTCATGATGAGGAAATTGCAAATCCATTCCCCCTCCATGTATGTCAAAATGCTTTCCTAGATACTTTGTACTCATAGCTGAACATTCCAAATGCCAACCAGGAAAACCCAAAGACCAAGGCGAAGGCCATTTCATAATATGATTTTCATCTGCTTTCATCCAAATAGCAAAATCCGAAGGATGGCGTTTTTCGCTTTGATTTTTTAAATCATCTCTAGTCTCCGTCAACAGATCTTCTTGTTTTTTGCCCGATAACGTACCATAATCATATACGCCCGTATCCTCTTTAATCAATTTCTGAGTATCAAAATAAACAGAACCATTCATTTCGTACGCATAACCATTGTCTATAATAGCTTTGACCATTTCAATTTGTTCAATCAAATGCCCTGTAGCAGTAGGTTCGATACTTGGGGGCAAAGCATTTAGTTGACGCATCACATCGTGAAAACCATTGGTGTATTTTTGTACAATTTCCATTGGTTCCAACTGTTCCAAACGCGCCTGCTTCTCAATCTTGCCCTCTCCTTCTTCGGCATCATCTACCAAATGCCCCACATCTGTAATATTACGAACATAACGAACCTTGTACCCTAAGTACATCAAATAGCGGTAGACCAAATCAAATGAAAAGAACGTACGACAATTTCCTAAGTGCACCTCATTATAAACAGTAGGACCACAAACATACATTCCGACATAGCCAGGTGTTAGTGATTCAAATTTTTCTTTCTCACGTGTCAACGTATTGGTTACCGTCAACTCATACTTAGGTTTAAATTCTTGTTCCATCGTACTTTTTGTTCATTGATAATTATGATAATAATTGTTTAGACCTATTGTCTAGTGGTTAGCAAAGCTAAAAAAAACTGTTTAGAAATTAACGAAACAGTCTTTAAACATAGTAGTTCGTTGATTAGCTCCCTGCGGTCGTGAGATCGCTATCGCTTAGTTGTTTACTTTTTTACCAAAAAGATAAAAAAGCACATTTATATTAGTTTGATAATCAAAATTTTAAAGTTTAGCTTCGCTGCTACTGCGTGGTTTCAACGAACTATTGTAAACAAAAATAGTTTTCTAAATTGTAAAATTCTAATTTAACCTTAGAATGTATTCACTAGTCCATGAATTCTTTTAGTCTATTATGCCCATTAGAGCGTAATTTTTTATGTTGTGGCTCTCTTCATTGTTACAGCTTTTGTACTTCTCCATTAATTACAACCCAGATCTATTTTTGACTGTGCATCGGCATTTGGGAAACAAGCACCTGTAGGTAGGCTGCTAGGTACATAACGATCCAAATAATCGTCGTGCAAAGCATTGTCAATAAAATCGGCAATCTGATCAACTTGTTCCTCTGTCAATCCTAAAGGGACAAACATAGGAGACAATCTATTGGCAGGCACATTAGGGTTTTCGGCTATGCCTTTATTTTTATAATCAACCATTGCTCGCACAGAACCAAAAGAGCCGCCATGTCCTTCAAAAGGCGAATCTCTAACATTGTAAAGTTGAGGAACTTTAAAACGATACATATCCGCTGCGTTCCCTGTAAAACCACCACGTCCCAATGTTTCTATACTATCTATAGATGTATTGTATATCGGGGCACTAGTATTTTGATACAAATCTTTTGTTCCAAAAGCATGAAAGCCTTCTGTTGCTAAGGATGGTCCATTGTGACAACGGTAACAACCTGCTTCTCCAAAAAACAACAACGCACCTTGCTTCTGTTGATCGGTCATAGCCGTATAATTACCTCTAACCCATTCTTGAAAAGGGGCTTTGTTTGCCATAACAGTGCGAGAATAAGCAGCTATTGCCAATCCTGCCATCTTATTAGTATAACGCTCCGCAACTGGTACGGTAGGAAAAGCAGCATCAAACAAATCTTTATAAGTGGTTCCTTGAATGACCGCTGGGTCCATATTTTGGCGATGTCCTTTTAAGGCGACAATACTTTGAGTTTCGACCCCTTCAAACCCCAAGTGATTTTTAGAAAAAGCAGGTCCTACCCATCGTGCCTCTGTTCCCAAATTAGAGCCAGTAGCTCCCATCGAACCGTTCCATCGCATTACTTTTTGATACGCAACATTAAGCAACGAAGGAGTTCTGGTTTCTTGTACATCTATAGAATCCAATGGGCAAAGTGGGTCTACTACTCGACCTTCTCCTTGTACTCCAAAACCTGTTCCACCATCAGCAATTCCCTGTGCCATTCCCGCTTGAAAACCAGCCGCTGCATGGTGACAAGTAGCGCAAGAAATTGCCTTCATGCTTCCTGAAAATTTTACATCTACAGCAAAAGCAGTTTCATGATAAATGAGCTTACCCAATTCTATTTTCTCTGCTGTTAACGGGTTTTTAGGGTCTTGGGGAATATTTTCCAAATCATCACTATCTGGAAGTTGATAATAGCTAACACCTTCACCATAAGATGAGGTTTTCATTTGCTGAATCAACTGTTCATCTAATGGATTAAGTGTTTCTTGCTGACAGCCTATTTGGCTTAGTAGTATAGGTAGTAGCAACAAAGCAGCAAAACTGTATGTCTTTTTCATGTGTCCAGTTATTTAAAGTCTTTTAACTCCTTTGAATGGACGTACAAATTAGAGGGGGTCTATATTTAATCCTTACAAAGGGGTCTTTTTAATGAGTTAATTAATAATTATTTTGTGTTGTTTTCTAAAATCATGACTTCATCCAATTTACATTGTATGTATAACGTGCTATCCTGCTAATATATAAGCAGTCAATACTGATTTACTAAAAATTTTAATATAGAATAATTGCTTGGTAAAAATTAGATCAAAAAATAAACGAACCCAACAGTATCAATTCTTCAACACTAAAATATGTTCTTTGATAAAACATTTTAGTTTCTCTAAAAAACGTTGTTTCGCTTGAATATGTGGAGCATGCGCACAATTGTCAATTTCCCACACTTCTGTTGGGGCTTCCAAATAATCGGCAATTAAGTGCAGTTGTTTCAAAGTTGCATATTCATCCTCTTTTCCTTGTACCAATAAGGCAGGACAGTTTATTTTTGGCAAATAATGCGTAACATTCCAAGACTTAAATTCTGGATTCAACCAAGTATTGGCCCATGCCCAAAACAAATCATTTGCTTTGTTGCCATGATATCGTTCCAATTTAGCTCGAATATTATTTTTATCGTAATTAGAGACAGCCTCTTGTATTCCTTTTATAGTTATTTCTTCTACCAGCACGTGCGCAGCAGCTGTTATCACCATTGAAACAGGATAAAGAGCAGCATAAATTAAAGCAATTGTAGCCCCATCGCTATGCCCTATCAAAATAGGACGGTCAATTTTTAATTGTTGCAATAATTGAGAAAGATAAACCTCTGCTTCAACCTCTAGATAATTTAAAGGTCGTGGACTGTTTAAAGGATCAGATTCTCCATGCCCTTGTCGTTCGTACATTATTATATCTAGTCCCGTTGCTTCTGCCACCAAATTGGGAAAGTCTTTCCACAAATCAATGCATCCTAGACCTTCATGCAAAAATACAATGGTTGGTGTATCGTTGTTGGTTCTCTTCTGTTTTAAATGCCTTACACGAAGTTTTTTATCCAATATGGTTACAAAACGATCTATTCTTTCCTGCTTCATTTTTGAATGCTTGTTGTTAAATTTTTGGCAAGATAGAGAAAATGCAAAAGCGACACAAACAAAAGGTCTGTATCGCTCTTTATTCTTGTAAGCCACTTATGGCTTTTAATGTTTGTCTATTGTTTTAACGTATGAAATTCCCTTACAACACAAAATAGTCTAGTAAGTGATGTTAGTTCATTGTAATATTCATAGACCAAAGACCATAGGATACGGTTGCTGTAGCATCACAAGTGTTTGGACCGTAATCAATTTTTCGAACAACGCCACCACCAGCAGGCTGTACCTCTACAACGCCTTGTTGTACCCAGTTACAGCTATTCGCTTTGATAACGGGAGTTGTAATTTGTGCGGTATATGCATTTCCATTTCTAGTAGTCCCATTGGCACTTCCTGTTAATTGCCAAACATCATCTGTAATATCCAGAGGCGTACTGGTACCATCTATCCATGCATACTCTTTTACTGCGTCACGATGTATGACATCTCCAGTTGGGGTAGTTACTTGTCCATTCGTTACTGTAGAACGAAATGTTGGATTTCCATTCACAGTACCTAAGTTTTCAATAACATTTGTTCCCGCAACTTTATACCCATTTACGGTATAATCTGTTGTAGTAATCGTCACCGTAGTACCTGTAGCATTCCAGCGACCACTATACACCGCTGTGATTACTCCAGAACGCACACGACCATCTCCACATCCTGTTGAGGCATTAAAATCGGCCGTTACTGTTATTGGAAATGTTGTGCCACTAAGCGTCAAGTTAGCACAAGCTCTTAAATTATTATTATCATTAGATTCACCACTCATAGCATTGTAGACATCATCAAAAGCCAAATCAGCCATTGTATCATCTGTAGAGTATGTCCAGTCTGCGGCTTCTTGTTTTTCGCAAGCAGTTGTTACTAACAAAAGCGTAGCAATGCTCAAGGTAAAATAACTCAGTAGTTTCATAATATTACTTTTTTTTAAGATAGGGATTAAATAATGCGAATGTGGTTCAAGTTTTTCGGGGAGGAATATAGTTTTCCCGTTTAGGTTAGACTATTGAGATGTCTATAAGTTTAATTTTTTTTCTAGTAATTTCTTTTTTTTTCTTTAAAATAACAAATTCAATACCAATCGAAGCATTCAGGGGCTTAATTATTCACAATGAGTTTTTTATGCGATTTACAATAAAAAAAGCCTCATCATTAATTATTAAATGACGAGGCTTGTAATTCTTTAACTATAAAAGTTAATTATTCTTAGATGCTTCTATTCACATCGAATTTTTCTAGGTAATCTGCTACTCGGCGCAAGAAAGAACCTCCTAACATTCCGTCTACTACTCTATGGTCATAAGACAAAGACAAGAACATCATGTGGCGCACAGCGATGACATCACCATGTGGTGTTTCCATAACAGCTGGTTTTTTGCGGATAGCCCCTACCGCCAAAATGGCTACTTGAGGTTGATTGATGATTGGAGTTCCCATTACATTACCAAATGTTCCTACATTAGTTAAAGTAAATGTTCCTCCCTGAATTTCATCAGGACGTAGTTGGTTGTTTCGAGCACGGTTTGCTAAGTCGTTAACATTCTTTGTTAATCCAACCATATTTAGGTTTTCTGCATTTTTAATAACAGGTACAATCAAATTACCAGTAGGCAAAGCTGCAGCCATCCCTATATTAATATCTTTATAACGTACAATTTGATCGCCATCAACAGCAACATTGACCATTGGGAAATCTTGAATGGCTTTCACGACAGCTTCCATAAAAATTGGAGTAAACGTGATTTTTTCGCCATGACGCTCTTGGAAATCTTTTTTGATGCTATTTCTCCAGTTAACAATGTCCGTTACATCTGCTTCTACAAAAGAAGTAACGTGTGGAGATACATGTTTAGACATCACCATATGATCGGCAATCAAACGGCGCATACGATCCATTTCAACAATCTCAACATTTCCGCTTCTATTAACAGGCGGTGTTTTGAATTGAGGAGCTGCAACAGTATTATTAGCAGCAGTAGGTTGTGACGTTTTAGCTGTAGTAGTTGGTGTCGTAGCAACAGGGGCATTGCCTCTATTTTCGATGTAAGCCAACATATCACTTTTAGTAACTCTACTGTTTTTGCCTGTTCCTGTAATTTTTTCTAGTTCTTCTAATCCAATGCCCTCTTCTTTTGCCATACTCTTCACCAATGGAGAATAAAAGCGATTAGAAGAAGAAGTATCTAAATTAGCAGAAGGAGTAGCCACAGTACCGTTATTTTGTGCGGCAGGTTGTTTTACCTCCTCAGAAGTTGTTTCCACGACCGCAGGAGATGCTTGAACCTCTGCTGCACTATCTGTTTCAATCATAGCAATAGCAGCACCAACAGCGACGGTATCACCTTCTTGAAATAGGATTTCTACTAGCTTACCCTCTACTGGAGAAGGTACTTCCGTATCTACTTTATCTGTTGCAATTACCACCACATTTTCATCCATCTCAATCGTGTCTCCAACCTGTTTTTCCCAAGTAAGAATGGTTGCCTCCATAACACTTTCGCCCAGTTTGGGCATTATTAGCTCGACTTTTGCCATTGTACTAAAATATTTGGTGTAAAAATCCTAATTCAAGCGCAAAAGTAACAAAAAACATGAATTTATAATAATAAATACCGAGCTTTTATCAAAAGCAGTTCAAATAAAAATAATTTTTAGATTTTACAAAACTATACTTTTACCGAACATTACCATTTTTTGCTACTCTCAAAATCTATTTTTCAGAATTTTATTTGGTTCTTTTGTAAAAACAAGCTGTATAAGGCATGTATCGCTATTGCATCAATATTTTTAAATACCAAATACTAAACGCATACTTATTAAAAATAAACTTGATAAAATAAGTTGGGAATAATACCAAACTGTTGTGTCCTAACAATTTCTTCTGTTGTAGGGTTGTAACGAACTTCAAAATCATTGCGAAAAGCAGCTACATTTTGCACAACTAAAAAGATATGATGTGAAATTCGTTTTCTACGGTGATTAAATCGAGCACCAACACGTACATCGATTCGTTTGTATAATCCCAATTCTTGGCTATAAGCTTGATCTTCCAATAGTACTTCTCTACCTGCACGCTTAGAAGCTTCCAAATCTATTGGCGTATAAGGCAGCCCTCCATGCAAATTGAATCTAAAATCACCGTAAATTACATTTTGCTTTTCTTTTCCTATTTTAAATTCTTTCCCCATTACTAAAGAGGTTACATATTGAGCATCGAAAGCACTTCTACGCCATACTTCATCACTACCTTGGTACATGGAACGCTGATAAGCTGCTGACAACAACCCATACAGACCTTTGTTAAAGAATTTTTCTACTGAAATTTCGACACCATAATTTAAGGATTTACCTGTACTTTGTAGCCCCGTTGAGTCAGGGTAGATGGCAAAATTTCCATGATTAACTATAGAAAAACTATTACGTTCTCTATCTACCGCTAGATTTGTATTGTATGAGACATAGGCATTCGCTTTGATACCCCAGAAACGAGCTAAATAAGTATCATAAGACAATGCCAACTGATGGCTCCTATTTAATCCTAACTCTCGGTTACTATCATCATAAGTTCCATCCGCTTGTTTCTTTACCAAAAAAGCAACCGCAAAAGATTGAATTTTGCTTGTCCAGCCATATCCTAAGCTAATTCTATGACGTTTCCCCACTCGCCAATCTAATGCAAGCCTTGGTTCTATTGCCCATGAATTCTTATTCAAAGACCAATACATTCCTTGTACACCTAAAACAAAAGCAAACGCACTTGAAAATTTATATCGTGCCTCAGCAAAAGCATTTGCTAACACTTGAATATCATCCGCCATAGAATGCAATTCGTTTCGTCTACGCCACTCTCCTTTCACAGATATAAAGTGAACATATGCACTAGCCCCTCCTCTCAATACAAATTGAGGACTAAACTTTTTGCTCAGTAGTGTTGAGATACCTGCACGTTGACGGAAATTTCTAACAGTAAAAAATGGCACTAAAGTATCGGGAAAAATCGTATCACGGTGCAATTTATAATCTTCGATTAAATAAGATAGTGTTGTTTTGAGAGACACATCATTTTCAAAATGTTTTAGATGGTTCAACCCTGCCAACCCAAAACCAGTATTAATATAAAAGTTAATCCCTGCATTGACAAATGCATCCTCGTCTATTGCTCCTTCATCCAAAACGGCAATATCAGAAAGTCCTCCTACTCCAAACAAGGAAAAATGCCCTGCTTTCTTAGTAGGAATATCAATTTTAAAATTAACATCATAATACCTAGGCGTAGCATTGGTTCCCAAGCTTAATCCAATTTGCTGTAAAACGTCAAAAATACCTGCACGAGCAGCTATCGCATAAGAAGCACCTTTCTTTTTAAAAGGTCCTTCTGCAATAAATTCTGCTCCATACACACTCAACAAAGCCGAAAATTCATGACGTTGGTTATTTCCTCGACGCATATTAATATCAAACATTCCTGCATACACGTTGTTGTATCGAGCAGAGAAAGCTCCATTCACAAAATCCGAAGAAGCCAATAAATTGTTATTTAGCAACGGGAATAATGCCCCAGTATTTCCCATTGTAGCAAAATGATGAGGATTTTCTACAGGTACTCCCTCTATCATCCATTGGATACCATAAGGGCTATATCCTCTAGATACAATATAGTTTTGCGCATCGTCTGTATTTAGTAAGCCAGGATAATTAGTTACGGCTCTCGCTGGTCCTCCAAATCCTGTAATGTATCGATTCGTTTCTTCTATATTAAAGGGTCGAGCACTCACCACATTCATCTCATCAATGGTTATCATTTTAGCATTCTTGATTCGACCATCTGTTGTTGCTTCTATGGTTGCAATTTCAATCTCTACCTCTTCTTCCATCTTTATCTTCATAACAGACTGTTTACCTGCTATAACCAGCTCAGTATAAACTACATCATAATAACCGTAGCCATTAGCCCGAATTCTTTGATAACCAATAGGTACATTTTTTAGTTCAAATGAACCGTCCTCACTAGAGATTGCCGCAACCCTTGGCGTGTAATTTAATAACTCAACTAATACATTAGAGAGTCCTTTTCCTGTCACTTGGTCGACTACTTGACCTCGTACTGTTTGCAACTTAACAGACTTATCTCCTTGTTGAGCACAAAGCGTGTTCATCAAAAGAAAAAAGCCAAAAATAATTCCTAATTTATGATACATTGTTTATTTGGATTAATTGGTTTTACTATGAGACTTCTATTTTTGCCTTTTTTTAGTAAAAATAGATTGTATTTTAAGGGGTAAAATTTTGCGCTATTTCAATAAATAACGCAGCAAGATAATAAGATATATAGTTTTTTTTTAGTGCCAAAGCAAAAACCGCCTATCCTCTTCCTCGTTACAATACATCCTACACCAACACAACCCAATGTAAATAATTAATTAACAAACACTTAACACCAAATCAAACCAAAAAGTTAAAGTCGTTTCTATGCCCATAAAAAAACCATTTTAAATTAAATTTAAAATGGTTTATAATGCTTTCGATTATCAGCTATACCAGTAGGTGAATCAATCTATCAATATTATATTTATTCCGCTTCGTTAGACAAATCGTCTAGCAAAAAACGGCGTAATAAATTAAGCGCAATCGTTGTTGTTCTTTCTATATTCTGCAATCGATCCTTTCCTAATTGCAGTTTTTGAGTATAAATTCGCTCATTCTCCGTTACTGCAACCCAAATTGTTCCAACTGGCTTTTCTGGACTGCCTCCTGTTGGTCCAGCAACTCCTGATACAGCGATAGCACAATTTACATTCAATAACTTTTGTGTTCCTCTAGCCATTTCAATTACTGTTTGCTCGCTTACTGCACCATGCTCATCTAATGTCTCTTGTTTTACCCCTAGTAAATCTCGCTTTACTGCATTAGAATAAGCAATAACACTACTCTCATAATAAGCAGAACAACCTGCTACTGAAGTAATTTTATGTGCAATATTTCCTCCCGTACAACTTTCAGCAGTTCCTAATGTATATTTTCTTTTTAGCAACATTTGACCAATGACTCGTTCAAGTGTATCTTTGTGCTCTCCATAAATTAAGCTTCCCAACACTGGTGGCAATTTTCGAATATAATGATCTAATTGAGTTTCTAAGACCATCACATCTTCTCCATAAGCACTCAAACGCAAACGAACAACTCCAATCATAGAGTTAGGTAAATAAGCCAATTTGATATTTGAAGGCAGTTTTTGTTCAAATTCTGTCAACATTTCAGCCAAATCAGTTTCGCCCTTACCTGTTACATTTACAGTATAATGCATAATAGAAGGAAACTGAAATTGCATTTTTAAATTGGGCAATACTTCATATTTCATCAAGTACTTAACCTCTCTAGGTATACCAGGCATGGAAACAATAACTTTTCCATCTCGTTCAAACCACATTCCAGAAGCAGCGCCCACTTTATTGATTAAAACCTTTGCTCCGTCTGGCATTTCAGCTTGTACCTTATAGCGGTCATCAGGGGTTCGTCCAAATTGAGCAAATAATTGTTGTAGATTATTAAAACTAGGTGCATGAAACTTCAATTCCATTCCAAAATAGTCTGTTAATGTTCTTTTGGTAATATCATCTTTTGTCAATCCCAAACCACCGGTTATCAAGACAAGATCCGTACGAGCTATAGCCAACTCCAAAGCATCTACTATCGCCTCTTTGGTATCTGCAATTGTCAATACTAGATCAACAGCAATACCATTTTGGTTTAACTTTTCGGCCATCCAAGCTGCATTGGTATTCACAACTTGCCCTATTAAAATTTCATCTCCTATATTTATAATCGTTGCTTTCATATATACTTATTTAGTTATTTGTCGACATGACGGTACTTTGTTTTATCACAACCATCCCATAGCTACTCTCAAAAAAAATTGACAACCAATCTTTTAAGTGATTATCAAGACTACTCTTTTCAACAAAATCTTGCTAATTTTAATTTATTTATTTCTTTGTGTTTTTTAATCTAACAAACCAAGTTACGCAGGAATTTTATGGATTGCCAAATCTTTGGCGATTTTTTTGCATTTATTAAATATAGTAACACAATCGTTTGTTTATTCACAATACTAGACAATACCTTGGATAAATTCTATCAAATTGGCATATTATGTTCCGCCATTTAAAATGAAAGAATCATACGAGAACCAACCAGTTTATGGACGAATGTTATCTTTGATCCGTTGTAAGTAATCGTTTAGAAAAGTGCTCTATTGATGAACTACACTTCTGGAATTAATAAAAAACTTAATTCACTCTTGTTATTTTACAACGCCAAGCCTATTTGTAACGTCTTTATTCTCCTATTTGATTATTCTACAGAAATACATTAAAAGCTAGGTAATCCTTAATGTTTCTCGTATTCTTGTATTTATTCTTATGATTTGCACCAATTACCATAATGAAAGAGCAACAACAATCCATAAAAAATATCCTAGAAGCTTCTATTGCTGTTAAACAACAACTGCTGCAACAAGATTTGATTTTAAAGAAAATTCAAGAAGCAATCGAATTAATGGTTGATTGCTTTCAGTCTGATGGCAAGGTTCTTTTTTGTGGCAATGGTGGAAGTGCTGCGGATGCACAACATTTAGCAGCCGAGTTTTCTGGTCGATTTTATTACGATAGAGCACCATTATTTGCCGAAGCCTTGCATGTCAATGGCTCTTACTTAACAGCTGTTGCTAATGATTACTCCTTTGATGACATCTATGCAAGAATCGTTCAAGCAAAGGGTAAAAAAGGAGATATTTTAGTGGCGATTTCTACCTCTGGCAATTCTCCCAATGTGATCAAAGCATTAGAACAGGCTCGAAAAATAGGCTTGATAACCATTGGTTTAACAGGAGAAAAAGGAGGCTCAATGCAAACCCTATGTGACCTAGTTTTTAATGTTCCCTCTTCAGATACTCCGAGAATACAAGAGTGTCATATCCTAATCGGGCACACCATTTGCCAACTAGTAGAAGAACGTATTTTTAGAGATAAGTAGTTCGCTGTACTACGTGGTTTCAACAAATAATTGTTAGTATAAAATTCACTTCAATTAATTGGGAGTTTTCACTTTTCGATATTCTGAATGATACCACTCAACGCCCCAATCTTTGACTTCAATTAATTCTAAGTGTGTGAATCGATTCGTCGCTGTGATCGCAAATTTGCGAGTAGTACCTCTCCATCCAGTAGAATCAATCAATGTTAAATAAATAAAATTATCCACTGCTGTCCAAGTCCCCTTATAACGATTACAATAATGACAGTCACGTGTCGAATTTTCATATAAAAATGTCTGGTCTGAATTGAGCTGAATGCGTTCTCTTCTTGCCCTTGAAGGCGTTGGTGTAAACACATACCATCCAAACCCCTTTTTGTTTTGTAACAATAACTGAGTTTTATTGATCATTTTCAGCTGAGTCAAATCATACTGAGGTTTTAGAATCCCCATTACATACTCGGCATGCCATACTTCTTCTCCTTTTCGATTGTACAAAACCTGTAAACCATGAAATTCCCCTGTTGCATTATACTCTGTATCGCTTTTCATCGTTCCGTCAGCATAAAATTGCTGCCCATACGTTTGTGTTCCATTATTATAATAAACCAACGCCAAACGATTGGTATCCTTATCATAATATGCCTCGTAATATCCTTTGGGCACTCCTGAAGGCAAAATTAAAAATGTACTATCGTTCTTAATTGTTGTTGTAAATTGATAGGTGTGTCCATATCTAAAATCAATATCTTCTAGATAAATGTCATCACTACTTAGCGTATCTAAAATGAAATAGTTTTCTTGACCATACAATACACAAGAGAACCACAAGTTCATCCATATATAACAAGATTTCAACATAGCATAAGAAAAGGAAATACCATAAAAAATAGGATTGCTATCTTGGTGGTTTAGTTTAAGCACATGCTATCAACTAATTCACCATTAGACAACAACCCTATCTATTCTATATTCTTAGGACTTTCTTAGATAATCAAACGCATTGGTTCTTCTAAGATCGCTTTTAGTGTTTGCAAGAATTTAGCTCCAGAAGCACCATCTACTACTCTATGATCACAAGACAATGTTACTTTCATAAAGTGCGACTCTTTGACTTCGCCATCTACCATCACCAATTTAGGATTGATAGCACCTACAGCCAAAATACAAGCATCTGGTGAGTTGATAATTGCCGTAAACTCGTCAATACCAAACATTCCCAAGTTAGAAATAGTAAATGTATTTCCAGACATTTGTTCTGGCGTTAATTTACGATCTTTTGCTTTGCCAGCTAAGTCGCGAATTTCAGTAGCAATTTGAGACAATGCCTTTGTATCTGCATTACGAACAACAGGAACCACCAAACCTTCATCAATTGCTACCGCTACTCCCATATTAACATAGTTGTAATAACGGATTTTATCTCCCAACCAAGAAGCATTGATATTTTTGTGATCTTTTAATGCTTTAGCTGTTGCTTTAACAACAAAATCATTAAATGAAATTTTAGTATCTGTTAGTTCCTTTAGTTGCTTGCGAGTAGCCATCAACTTATCCATACAAATTTCCATTGTTAGATAGAAATGAGGCGCAGAGAATTTGCTTTCGCCCAATCTACGAGAAATAACCTTACGCATTTGGCTAACAGGAACGTCTTCGTAGTCGCCCTCTGGTTCAGGAACTTTAGTCGTCGTAGGAGCTGCTACTGGCTCTTCTGGCTGAGGATTTTTAAGGTATTCCTCTATATCTCGTTTCACAATACGTCCATCATCACCTGTTCCCTTAACCTTACTCAAATCAATTCCTTCTTCTTTTGCCATTGCTTTTGCCAAAGGAGATGCTTTGATCCGATCATCGCTCGAATTATTGCTAGTTCCTTCCTCTTTTTTCAGAGGAGCAGAAACAGTTTCTAAAACCTCCTCTGAAGGTTTTTCCTCTTTCTTTGGAGCCTCTTTTTTATCTTGAGTAGTTTCTTTTTTGGAAGTTCCTTGATCTGCGCCTCCTAGCAAGGCTTTGTAATCTTCCCCTTCTTCTCCAATTACTGCAATTACAGCATCTACAGGAACTGCATTACCTTCCTCTACACCGATATACAAAAGTACACCATCGTAGAAGCTTTGAAATTCCATAACTGCTTTGTCTGTTTCAATTTCGGCTAATAGTTCGCCTGATTCTACAGTATCGCCGACTTTTTTGTGCCATGCCACTAGTGTCCCTTCTTCCATGGTATCACTAAGTGCGGGCATATGTACCACATTTGCCATTATAGTTGTCTTTTTCGGTAGTTTTTTAGATATTTTTATAATCTCACGATAAAGATAGTAATGATTCTTTAATGTTATAAAATTGAATCGTTTTATTTGACGTTAAGTAATAGAGACTAAAAATTCATTAGTCCAAAATCGTCTTATTTTTCATAAATACCTTTACAAAGGCTAAAATATTAAAATCCTTAAAAATAGCACAACAATGTTAAAAAGACTAAGTTTAATTTTCTTACTACTTTCTGTTTATTTGTTTTCTTGCGACACTTCAAGAAGTTATACCTTAGAGGAGTTGGAAAGCAACACATTAAATACCTTAGATTTAAGAATTGACTCTTTAGATGCTAATGACTATCAAGATCTTTTTGATGAGTTTCAAAATTTGGATAAAGAGCAAATCTTAGAGCAATTGAATGCCAAGGGGCTAGAGTTGCATCGTGCCTCTTATGGTTTTTATTATTTGGCCAATCAGTATGCTATTGCTGGGGAGATGGAATCGGCAAAAAAATACCATTACATTGCTGCTGAAAACTACCTTAACCCTCAGTCTTTGCTCAAACTAGCTGAATTCAATTTTCACATAACCAAAGATTACAAAAAGGCGTATGAGTATCTATACCAATCGTTAGAAATTACAGTAGAAATTACAGAGAATAATCGCAGTCATCCTGTTGCTAAAAATGGAAAAGAGAGAAAAGAATTCTTGCGGCAAGAGTTGAAGCGTATGGGAGAAAAAAATCTTTTTGATGAAGCTGCCACAATAACACAGCTAAAAAAGGAATTACCTCCTTTGATGAAACAATATCGAGCGATGTATGATTTGAGTCCTAGGGTTGACTCTTAAGTCAAAATTAATTTATAACCATTTGGAGTTTGGGAAAAATTAGCTTCCCATCTCCAAATAGCTACAATTTTTAAGGTCTTATCGTTAACCTTGTTTCTTTGCTTCTAATCGTTCTTCTTCAATTTGGCGCAAAGCAAGTGCTGCATTGGCGGTAGGATAATCACCAGACAAGCAAGCCATACAAGTATTTAATCCCATCTCATTAAATTGCGCTTGCAATTCTTCCAAAGATTGATAAATCAGTGCATCTGCTCCAATGTAATCTCTAATTTCATCTACGGTCTTATTCGCAGCAATCAACTCTGTGGTAACAGACATATCAATTCCATAAATACAAGGATTGAGCAATGGAGGTGCCGCAGAGATGAAATAAATTTCGGCAGCACCAGCTTCTCTTAGAATTTGTACAATCCGCTTAGAAGTCGTTCCTCGAACAATTGAATCGTCTACCACTGCTATTTTCTTTCCCTCAACTGTTTTAGAAATAGGATTCAACTTACGTTTAACAATATCTTCTCGTTCCGACTGCTTAGACGAAATAAAGCTTCGTCCAATATAGTTACTTTTAACCAATCCCCTACGGTGTGGAATCTGTAGCTCTTCTGCTAGCCCCGAAGCAGCAAAATATCCCGATGTTGGAACATCAATTACGATATCTGGTTCTAACCCTGCTGCTCGAACTTTTTCTGCCAACTGACGTCCCATTTTTACACGTTGTCCAGCAACTAAGCGAGTATGCAAATAAGAATCTTCTCTAGCAAAATAGATAAATTCAAATACACAGAATCGTTGACCATTGCTATGTCCTTTTCTAGAATATATTTTCTTATTGTTATCAATAAAAATCATCTCGCCTGGTTCCAAATCACGAACTACTTCGTACCCCAAGTGGTCAAAACAAACTGTTTCAGAGGCAACACCATATATCACTCCTTCTTTAGTTTCTTTTTTGCCTAAGATCATAGGGCGAATTCCGTTAGGATCACAAAATGCTAACAAACCATGATTAGCAATAATAGCTACCGCAGCATAAGCACCATGCACTTTTCTCTGTGTAGCCTCTACGGCATCAAAAATATCATTGGGTGTTACATTTCCCAAATCTTTAGACGAACGCAATTCAGATACAAAAGTATATAAAATCAACTCCAAATCATTGGTTGTATTGGGCAAGATATGATGCTCTCTATACAAGTGTTCGCTGATTTCATTAAAATTAGTGATATTTCCATTATGTGCCATTGAAATACCAAAAGGATAGTTTGTCCCAATAGGCTGTGCATTTTTTAACTCATTGGAGCCATGTGTTGTATAACGCACATGCCCAATGCCAATATCCCCTAACAAGCGCTCTAAGTGCTTTTCTTCAAAAACATTATTCACCAAACCTAATCCCTTCTTCTCATGAAATAGTTTTTTGAACGTTGTTATCCCAGCTGCATCTTGACCTCTATGCTGCAATGCTGTTAAGCCCATCATCAAGTCGTATACTATTTTTTCACGACCTATAAAACCTACAATTCCACACATTTTTTTCTTTTTAAAATGATAGTTGGTAATTTTTTTACACTCTCCAATCAGCTCTTTTTTAACAAAAGCTTAGAAGTTGTTTAAAATTAAGTAATAATCAAATATGAAATCACTTTTTGTCCTACTTTGCGTTGGATTTTCGTCAAATAGCTACGGCTATTATTCTCAAATCCGCCTTAATTAGAACCAAAAATTGTACTCATATTTAAAAAAGACGCAATTTTAAACGACTTCTTATTCAAAAATTCCTTGAAGTGTTTTACTATAAAAATAATGCTCTACTGCCAATCCTCGACGCTCAACTTCTTGTAAAGTATCTGCCCCTTTAAGATCAACAGGATGCTGCGCTATAATAGCTCCCGTATCTAATCCTTCATCTACATAATGGACGGTTACTTTTGTTGCGTCCAAACCATTTTCAAACGCCCAACCATAGCCATTTAAACCTTGGTGTTGGGTCGTATCCGCAGGATGAATATTAATAATCTGCTTTGGATAAGCTTGAACAAATTTGCTGGACAAGACACGCATATATCCTGCTAACACAATATAATCCAAATCGTAATTAGACAATAAAGTTAATACCTTTTCATCAAAAGTAGTTCGTTTTAGTCCCTTAGATTCTATCCATTGTGTCTCCAATCCTAATTCTTTGGCATATTCTAAACCAGCAGCACTTTGCTTGTTGGCAAAAACCAACACTACTTCTGCCAAGTCTTTTAAAATACCTTGTTGACATTGCTCAACAATAGCCCTCATATTACTTCCTCGCCCCGATATAAATATCGCGATTTTCTTTTTCATTTATTGAACTACTTTGTAAACACGTTGACCAATATCTTTTCTATAAAAATTATCTTTAAAGCTTACTTTTTTGCATTCCTCATACGCTTTTTGGATAGCCGCATCTAATGTTTCACCTTGTGCAACAATGTTTAAAACACGTCCACCATTGGTAACGATTTTGCCCTCTTGTACTTTGGTTCCAGCATGAAAAACGATGGCATCGTTTACTTCAGACAAACCGTGAATTTCATAACCTTTTTGATAACTTTTGGGGTAACCACCCGATACTTGTACAACATCTACAAAAAAGCCGTCCTCAAATTCCAAGGTCAATTCGCCCAATGTTCCATTCAAACAAGCCTTGACAATTTTTGACAAATCTGTTTTCAAAGAAGGCAACAATACCTCTGTTTCTGGATCGCCAAAACGAACATTGTATTCTAATAATTCTGGTCCATTTTCTCCCATCATAATACCAAAATAAATCACTCCTTTGTAATTCATTTTCTCGGCTTGTATCCCTTTCAAAGTAGGCTGAACAATTTTTTCGTCAATTTCTTGCGCCAAATCATCATTCCAAAACGGGACAGGGCACATCACGCCCATTCCACCTGTATTAGGTCCTGTATCACCATCGTTCAGCTGCTTGTGATCTTGAGAAGGGAGTAATAATTGAATATTTTGCCCATCTGTAAAACCAATAATCGAGATTTCGTCCCCAACAATTTTATCTTCAATCAGAAACGGACATTCCTCACCATACTGTGCTCTCATCTCATCCAAAGCATCCAAAGCTTCCTGCACATTATCACAAACAAAAACACCTTTGCCAGCAGCCAAGCCATCGTACTTAATGACTAAATCACCGTCCATTTCATGTACAATTTCTTCGGCTTCACTCACTTCAGAAAACGTATGGAAAGCAGCAGTTGCTACGCCATATTTTTTCATAAAATTCTTGGAGAAAATCTTAGAACCTTCCAAACGTGCCGCATCCTTGCACGGTCCCAATGCTTTGATTGTTGTTTGATTAAAATAATCTACAATTCCATCAGCAAGAGGAACTTCTGGTCCTACAAAAATATAAGTAATATCATTGGCTTCACAGAACGTCTGGATAGCTTCAAAATCGCTAATGTCTATTGGATGACTATTAGGAATTCCACCATTTCCAGGCAAGGCGTATACGGCTTGTTCGCCTAAATCTTTTGCAAGTTTCCAAGCCAAGGCATGTTCTCTTCCTCCCGAGCCAATTATTGCTATTTTCATTTTTTAAATTTTACAATAGTTCGTTAAAAACTTTATTAGTTTAATAGCCAGCAAGTTGTCGTTTTATTATATTTCACTTAACCTTTTCCTTGCCAAGTCATATAAATATACTTTTTCACTAAAAATATAAAAAAGTAAGACCAAACGACCACGTAATAGTAGCCCAACTAACTACTAATTTTGCAACATCGCTAATTATTTCTAGATGAAATCTATCCATCCTTACTGCATAATTTCCTTAGCTGTTTTGATTGTTAGATCACAGATACGAACGGCATCTCCAATATAATCTACTGTCTCTAACTGATAAATTCTATCTTTTACAGATTGCTCTATATCCAAGCCTTTTACCAAATCCATTAACATTTCTCTAGTTGGTTTTTGTCCACGAGAAACTTTCTTCAATAAAGTATATGGATCGTCTACCCCTACAATTTTAAGAATGGTTTGGATTGGTTCAGCTAATAATTCTGGGCTATCTTGCAATTCCTGACGGCAATTCTCTTCATTAATTTTTAATTTGTTCAACCCTCTTAATAACTCTGTCATACCCAATGAAGCATATGCCAAAGCGGAGCCCATATTGCGTTGAACTGTTGAGTCAGAAAGATCTCTTTGCATTCTAGAACGACACAACTTGTCAGACAAAAAGGTCAACATAGAGTTAGACAACATTAGATTTCCTTCACTATTCTCAAAGTTGATTGGATTTACCTTATGTGGCATGGTAGAAGAACCAACCTCTCCTGCTTTTACTTTCTCTGAAAATAAATCTTTGGAAATATACAACCAGCAATCTACGTCCAAATCCATTGCAATATTATTAATCTGGCGCGTCCAGTTAAAGTACGTAGCAAATGTATCGTGGTCTTCGATCTGAGTTGTTGCAATATTAGGTTCTAAACCATGCTTTGTCAAAAAGTTATGCGCAAATGTCAACCAATCAAAATCAGGAAAGGCAGACAACATAGCAGAGTAATTTCCTACTGCACCATTAATTTTGCCTAAAAAAGTAAAGCTTTTTAAAGATTTGTAAATTCGAGTAATGCGGTTAATAAATACTGCAAACTCTTTCCCCGCAGTACTTGGAGACGCTTTTTGACCGTGCGTACGGCATGGGAAAGGAATATTCTTCCAAGCCTCTGCCAATTCGATCAATTTATTTAATACTTCTTCAATTTGTGGCAAGTGCTGTTCTTCTAGATAATCTTTTAGCATAAAGTTATACGCCAGATTATTAACATCCTCCGATGTCAAGGCAAAATGCAGCATATTTACATCGCGCAATTCTGTACGCTCTCTCAAAAACATCTCACAAGCTTTCACATCATGGTTGGTAACACTTTCTATCTCTTTGATACGCTGATAGTCCACATCTGTGAAATTGTCAATACAATCTTGAATGTTTGCTTTTTCTGTTGCATTCAATGGCTCAAATAGTCCTGCCTCATCCAAGGCTAACACATATAGTAGCTCTACCTTGCAACGGTAGTACATCAATCCTTTTTCAGAAAAATATTTTCTATGAGGAACTAATTTTCCAGCGTATCGACCATCTAAAGGTGAAATAGCATCAATTATCATTTATAGGTGTATTATTATGCGGAATTGAATAAAGGATATCGTGCAAAATAAAAGATAGATTCTTTTATTTAGTACTTCGTGGATTTTTATACGAAGTAATGTTTATTGCGACATAAATTATTCAATTCCGTACTAGTTATTTAATCAGTGCTTTGATATCCGAAGCAAGGTTTGCCTTCTAGGTCTTTGTTACGCTTCCTTCCGTAAGACGAGGAATATCAAAGTATTGTTTTTTCAATCCAATGAAGCTACAAGGCTTCTAATTCTTATATTCTTTTACTAAGGGTTATCACGTAATGTAAAAAATTGTCTATACTAAAACACTGCATATACCCCGAAGTGTTTTTTAAATAAACAATGATAGTCAACAGCTTAAAAACACAACTTAGCTATCATTGAACATTATTAAATCTTTCAAAGTATTATTGTCCAAGTTTTTTTGTGACAGGCAATCCCCGTTCTAAGCATTCTCTAATTTCGAATCACAGCATCTGCATCTGCTAACGATTGTTTCATTTCTACAATCTCTTGAGCCATTTGCTCACGAATACTAGGAATATTTAGGCTAGAAACGGTTGCTCGAACAACACTATCCATTGATGCTCCTACCCCATCAATAACAGGAACACTGAGATTGGCAACCAAAGCCATCCCTAAACTATCTGGACCAACAGCAATCACTGCTACAGGTTCTACAGAAGTATTGTAAACGGCGGCTAAGTCTAAGATTCGCTCTCCATTTCTATCTGCCGAAATCACGCGCATATCTACACAGAGGTCGTATTCTTCTACCAAATCTTTTAGAACTTTACAGTCGTCCAAATCTTCTTCATCGTCCATAATAATTCCGATAAAACCAGGCTTCAATACGCCCGCTTTAACAAGGTTATTATAAATACGAACTTTAGAAGGTAGGTCTACCAAACTAAAAGGCTTCCCTGTAACTGCTTTGTAAATTTCTTGGTATCTACGACTGGTTTCTGCGACTACTTCTGGTGACAGAATAGTTGGCACCTCTCCATTTACTTGATTCGCTAGCATCCATTGGCGAACAAATTCCTTATCAATTTGCTCTGCTGTTGATGGATTCGCTTGATAATCCTCTAAACTCCAGAAACGAGAAGAGTCAGGCGTATGCATTTCATCAATCAAAATCAACTTGCCATCTAGCAAGCCAAACTCATATTTTGTATCCACCAATACAATTCCTCGTTCTGCCAAGAATTCACTACCAAATGTAAACAACTCAATGGCTTTAGCTTTCATCTGTTGATAAATTTCTGCACTTACCAAACCTGCTTCTAAAATTCCCTGCTCGTTGATTTCAGAATCATCGTCATCTTTTGTCGTTGGTGTTAAAATAGGTTGATCAAATTTTTGATTTTTGACCATTCCATCAGGAACGACTACATCACTAATTTGGCGTTTTCCATTTTCATATCCTCTCCACATAGAGCCCGTCAAATATCCACGTACTACCATTTCTACACGAATAGGTTCTGCTTCTTTTACTAACGTCACATAATCATCTACTTGCTCAATGACGTGATTGTCTATAATATGCTTTGTTTGCTCAAACCAGAAATTGGCAATACCATTTAAAACAGCCCCTTTGGTAGGAATAGCTGTCTTTATTTTTTTATTAAATGCTGAAATACGATCCGTTACAACAATCATACGTGTATTATCATCAATACGGATACTATCTCTAACTTTTCCTCTATGAAGCGTTTTTAGCTGAGGAGAATCAAATTTTGTTAAGCAATCCATTTTCTTATTCGTTATTTAGCTTTTTTAATTAAATCAATAGTCCGCTCAAAACAATATATTCTCTGAGCGAACTATTATTAAATGGCAGTATTCCTAATTTAGTAGTTCGTTGATTAGCTGCGCTGCTACTGCGTGGTTTCAACGAACTATTGCCTAATTAAAACCGTCTATTAACAGACGATAATTGACTAATGTTTGAAGTGTCTAATGCCTGTAAAGACCATTGATACTCCCAAATCATTGCAAGTTGCAATAACCGACTTGTCTCGAATAGAACCTCCTGGTTGAACAATTTTTCGGATACCTGCTGCGGCAGCTATCTCCACATTATCTGCAAATGGGAAAAAGGCATCTGAAATTAGCCATGCATTTGCCAATTCTTCAGCTACATAAGCTTCAAAATCTTCGGCTGCTCCAGTGTATTCATTGCGTAGGTTTTCACGGCTTTTCTCAATAGATAGCTTAGTTGCAATCAATCGGTTGGGTTGTCCTGCTCCCATTCCTAACAACTGAGCATAACCATTTTTAAAACGAACAATAGCAATAGAATTTGACTTAATTGTTTTGATGGCACGCAAGCCAAACTCAATCAATGGTTGTTCTACCTCCATATCAACAGGAGCTTCTGTAACTACATCCAACTTGTTGTGCAACTCATTGTCGGTATCTTGTGCCAACAAACTACCATTCATATAACGCAAGTCCATGTGACCAGTTAGGCTAGCAGCATCAAACTCTATGATACGAAGGTTTTTGTGTTGTTGTAAATAAACCAACGCTTCTGGTGTAAATGCAGGTGCAATAACAACCTCTACAAATTTGCGTTTGCTCTTGTCCTCATTGTTCAATTCAAAAAACTGCACTGTTTCAAAGGTCACCTTTTTATTAAATGCGATGATAGAACCAAATGCAGAGATAGGATCCCCAGCCCAAGCCAATTGCAACAATTCTGCTTGATCGTCTCCTTCACAAAGTCCACAAGGATTGCTGTGTTTAATTACAGAACAAGCAGGACGAGTAGATTCTTTGATGGCTTCAATCGCTCCATTAATGTCTAGAATATTATTAAAGGACAAGGCTTTTCCATGCAAAACATTCAAATCATACAAAGAATTGTCTGCATTTTTTTCTTTGTAAAAACGAGCAGCTTGATGACTATTCTCACCATAACGCAAATCAATACCTTCTTCAAAGCCCAATCGCAAAGAATTGACGCCAATTTCTTTGTCCATTGTGGTAGCAATCAATGCATCGTAGTCAGCCGTATGATTAAATGCTTTGGTCATCAATTTTTTGCGAAAATCATAAGTCAAAGCCCCCTTGTGGCTTTTTAATTGTACCATCAACTCTGTATAATCCGAAGGTTGTGTTACTGTCGCCACATACTTAAAGTTCTTTGCAGCAGCACGAATCATGGTTGGACCACCAATATCAATGTTTTCAATTAGTGTCTCAAAGTCAGCTCCTTTTTTGAGGACTTCTTGAAATGGGTACAAGTTACAAACCACCAAATCAATAGGCTCAATATTAAGTGCAGCCGCTTCTTCGGCATCTTTTTCACGATCAAACAACAAAGCTGACTCGATGTTAAAAGAAATTGTTTTCATACGACCACCAAAAGCCTCAGGATTTCCTGTCACAGTAGAAATTTCTGTTGTTGTAATGCCTGCTTCCTCTAGTTTTCGTTGTGTTCCTCCTGTCGAAATAATCTCACAGCCTGCATCTGCCAAAGATTGTGCTAATTCAACTATTCCTGTTTTGTCTGAAACGCTAATTAAAGCTCGTTTAATCGGAATCAAAAGATCCATTGTTTGTTATTGATTTATGTGGTTTTGATAAAAAATTGTTCTTATGTTGTTATTAATAATAGTAGTTAGCGATGCTGCTACTTCGTGGTCGTTGATTTTTAGGTTGTATTTCTATCGCACGCAAACACAAAGAGCCTGTTTGAAGTATGCTCCAAACAGGCTCTATCTCGCCTAGTTTTATTCCCTATATACACATTGTATTAGGTTTATTTTTGTATCAACGATATACGTATTTTGAATGCCTGTTTTCATTGGTTAGCCTTCAATTAAATGTTTTGTCTTAAACTGTTGCCAGCTTCTTCGTTTTGATATGCTCTACAATATTTGTAAAGATAGTTAATCCTTCTCCCGCTTCGTTATGATTTGGATTATTTCGTTTAATTTGTCCCCAATTTGGATGATTGTACAAACTCAAATAAGCCTCTGGATGTGGCATCAATCCAAACACCTGTCCTGTTGGGTTGGTTAAACCAGCACAATTCAAATCAGCACCATTGGGATTCGCTGGATAATCTGCTGTTTCCGTACCATCTTCGGTACAATAAGTCAAACAATTTAGGCTTTCTGCCTGCACTTTTGCACGCATGGCATCATCCATAAAAATTAACTTACCCTCCCCATGACGAGCAGGCAAAGCAATCTTAGTTATTCCTTTCAAGAAAGGCGTTTTGGTCGTACTATTAACCTTACAATAAACCCAACGATCTTCAAACTTTCCTGAGTTGTTATTGCTCAATGTAGCTTCTGGCTCAAAGTCATGGTTCGTATTCGGCAATAGCCCCATTCTCACCAACATTTGAAAACCATTACACACGCCTAAAATATACTTACCATCTTCCAAAAACTGTTTAATTTCATCCAATAAAACGTTTCCAGAAGGTAATTTTTTAAACTTAATTTTATTAGAAACTACTTTTCCAGATGCCAAATCATCGCCAAAAGAAAAGCCACCAGGAAAGTTTAAAATATCATAATCATGAATAGAAACTTGTCCCAATAGAATCTCATTTAAATGGACAATTTCTGGTATCGCTCCAGCCAATTGATAAGCAGCTGCCATTTCTTCTTCACAATTGATTCCGAAGCCTGTTATCACTAAAGATTTTACTGTTGTCATGTTATTTTTCTATTTATTACAATACCAAACCTCCTGCCCAAGCATCTAGTAGGGTTTCTGTTGGTAAATCAATCAAGTTATTATTATTAGAAGTAATGTTAATTGTCTTTTCAGCGGTTACTTTTCCTAAGTAGTAAGCCTTGTCGCCAAAAATAGCCTCAAATGCCGCTTTATTCTCTGGACGAATAGACACTACAAAACGAGAATGTGATTCAGAAAATAGTTTTACCAAATCTGTCCAATCACCTAAAGCATCCAAATTAGCTTCCAATCCAAACTCGCCTCCAAAAGCCGACTCTACCAAAGCAACTGCTAGTCCACCATCGGATAAATCATGACTCGATTCAATTAGGTTAGCCGCATTCGCTTTCATAACATTTAAGTACAGTTCTTTAGCCGCTTCTTTGCGTACTTTAGGTACATTTGCCCCTAGCTCGTTGTACAAGCTATAAAACTCTGAAGCACCTAATTCATCATAAGTTGTTCCCAATTGATAAACTAAATCTCCTGCTGCTTTGAAGTTCGACGTAACTGTTTTTCTAACATCGTCTACCTTCGCTGTCATTGAGTACAAGATTGTTGGCGGTACCGATATTTTAACACCATCTGCTTTGAAGTCATTTTTCATACTATCTTTGCCCGATGTTAGAGGAATATCGAAATAAGTTGCCATATCATTCAATGCTTCACACATCTGAACCAATTTAGCCAATTTCAATTTTCCATCTGGATTACTGACTTCGTGATACTCTGAATCAGGTACACAGAAATTGTCGTTTACCGACCAAAAAATACCATCATCCGACTTTGTATTTGGCAAACTTCCTCCTGCTGAAATAATTTGACGCACGGCTTCATCAAAAGCCCCTGCCGACATTTCATAAGCATCAATATCGCCGTATCTAGGCAAAATTCCGTTAGAAACAGCCACCCCTTCAAAGCTATTGAACCCAAAACGCATAATTGCAGCATCTTGTGGTGCTTTTCCTTTGGGTCCCATCAACGGTTTGATAATTGTTTTACCTTTTACCTCATGATCGTACTGACGAATAATAGACTCTCTAGAGCATATATTTAGACTTCCCATTAATTGAACCAATACCTCATTATAATTCTCTATCGTTGGCAAAGTTGGTTCTTTTAAAGAAGGCTTATCCCATTGTGCATACATCACTTTTTGAGGATCACCTTCATGTAGGAATTCCATATCCAAATAAGCTACTTTATTATCATTGTAGCGAATATCCAAATAACCATTGTCTGTAAACACTCCAATGTCGGTCAATTCCACCTCCATTGCTTTGGCCATTTCAAACAAAGGCGCTACTTTATCCTCCTCAATAACCAATGACATTCGCTCTTGAGATTCCGAAACAAAAATCTCCCAAGGTTTTAATCCTGCATATTTTAAAGGCACTTTTTCTAGGTGTACAATAGCTCCTCCAGAAATAGTCGCTAATTCACCAATAGAAGAAGACAAACCACCAGCACCATTGTCGGTACTACACTTCACCAATCCTTCCAAACAAGCTTTTACTAAAAAGTCTGCTACTTTTTTCTGTGTAATTGGACTTCCAATTTGAACTGCGGAAGATGGAGAATGCTCATCAATTTCTATAGAAGAAAACGTTGCACCATGAATACCATCTTTCCCCACACGTCCACCTGCAACAATAATTCTATCTCCAGCATCAATTGGTTTCTCCCAAGATGGTTTTCCTTTGTAGTCGTAAGGCATTAAAGCACCTGTTCCACAATAAACCAAAGGTTTACCACTATAACGATCGTCAAAAACAACCGAGCCATTTACGGTTGGAACACCAGATTTGTTCCCGCCATCTTCAATTCCAGACACCACTCCTTCCATAATTTGGCGAGGGTGTAATTGCCCCGTCAACAAAGGTTTGTCATAATCTGGATTACCAAAACAAAGTACATTGGTATTAAACAATAACTTTGCACCACCTACTCCTGTACCTAAGGGGTCACGATTATTACCCAATATACCAGTAATAGCCCCTCCGTAAGGATCTAAGGCAGATGGAGAATTGTGCGTTTCTACTTTCCAAACAAACAGCTGATCTTTGGTTGCTTTAACCACTCCAGCATTGTCAGAAAACACCTTCACCAACCACTTATTGTTGTTTGCTTCTAGACTTTCTTGAACCGTAGATGTTGTTCCTTTGATATACGTTTTAAATAGAGAATTGATGGTTTTCTCTTCTCCTGTTTCTGTATTTTTATAATGAATGGCAGCATTAAACTCCTTGTGTTTGCAGTGTTCTGACCAAGTCTGCCCCAGTATTTCCAACTCACAATCGGTAGGGTCTATTGGCAAACCTACTGCTTGACGTGCTTCTTTTGTCTTGTCATTATTATAATAACCAACAATGGCTTTCATCTCGGCTAAATTCAGAGCCAACACCTTTTCTTTCGACAATTGTACCAAATCCTCATCACTTAGATTCAAGTTAACAATCTCTGTCGTAGCATCCGTTGTCATTTTCACTTCAGGCACATAAGGTTTGAAACTCAATGTTCCCGTTTCGTCTTGATAAGCATAGGTAAAGTGATTGATCAAAGGATTTCCCAACAAGCGTTTGGCAATCAATTTCAACTCTCCTTCCAAAAGCTTTTCCTCAAAGTAATACACTACTTGCGTAAAAATTTGCTGTGTATTTACATCCGCTTCTATATTAAAGAAATCTACCCATGCCATTTGAGCAGACATCCCTTCATCATCAGTTACCCCTGGCAATTGAGCAATCGCAATACAAGATTGATAATCTGTCGGTGCATACAACTCATTAACCAAAATTTCATCTGTTACAACATCTTTAATACAACGAGTGGCATAGTCGTGTAGTTCGGCTGAACTTGCATTGTAGTTGATTGAAAAAAGCTTCGCGCTTTTTACCTTTCCTGTTGTAATCCCTAATTGTTTTAGGCATTTCTCTTCAACCTTTTTGCCTTTTACATCAACGATGTGTGGTTTCAATAAAACTTGAATAGAAGCAGTCATTATTTATGTTCTGTTATTAAGTTAATACTTCGTGGATTTTAGCTAAAAAACTAAAAACATCTTTGCATCAGTTTGACGAAGTAATGATTAAGTCTAACAATTACTTTGGTGCTCATAAACATGCATTTAGAACATTTATATTTCAACAAAGCAATTTATTAAGTGATTATGATTATCTATATAATTTTCTTATTCTTTGACAATTATCAATGAGGAACTATCCTATCTATCCAACAATCTATGTATTGCAAACATGATGTAACCTATCGCTACAACTACTTCAAAGCATTACGAATGTTTATAAACCACACAATTGGCGTGCATTCCTGCTCCTACAGATGCAAAAACAACAATATCACCTTTGTTGATTGTCTGACCATCCATAACACCTTTCATAATAAGGTCTAAGACAGTTGGCACCGTAGCAGCAGAGCTATTGCCCAACTTGTGCACCACCAATGGCATCATTTCTTCAGGATAATCCGAATAGCCATTTAGCTCATACAAACGCTTCAAAATAATCTTATTCATTTTCATATTCGCTTGATGCATGACAAATTTGTCTACATCTTCCAACTTCAATCCAGCTTTTGCCAAGCATTCATTCATAGCAGCAGGCACTTTGGTAACGGCATAACGGAAAACACCTTTTCCGTACATACGAATGTATTGTCCTTCTGTTTCTGGACGTAGAGAGTCTCCCATTTTCAAATAATCCGCCTCTCCCACACAATCAGAAACTGTCACATGAGACAAAATTCCTGTTGGTTCTTCGTCTTCTTCATATTCAACAGCCTCTAATATAGCGGCACCCCCTCCATCAGCAAACAACATCCCATCAATATCGTGCGGGTCGGTCATTCTAGAAACGGTATCCGCTCCAACAACCATAACGCGTTTTACATCACCTGATTTGATATAGTAATTGGCTTGAATAAATGCTTGCACCCAACTAGGGCATCCAAACAAAATATCATATGCCACACAATTCGGATTTTTGATCCCTAATTTTTGTTTTACTTTAGCGGCTAAGTTTGGTAATAAATCGGATTGAATCGTTCCATAATTTACATCACCAAAGTTATGTGCCACAATAATATATTCTAGCGTTTCAGGATCTATTCCTGAAGATTCTATAGCCAATTTAGCCGCCTGAGTTCCCAAATCAGATGCCTTCACTCCTTTCTCTGCTACTCGACGCTCTACAATACCTGCCACTTCTTCAAACTTAGCGGTAATTGCCTCGTTTGTTTTAGTCATTCGTTCGTGGTCTTTATTAAAAAACGTATTGTTCCAAAAAGCATTATTTGCTTTTTTTATTTTTGGTAATACCGATCCACTCCCTATAATTCTTGAACTATATCTTTTCATGAAATTTTTTTTATTGTCTTACTTAATGTGATTGATGATAATGATTTGGTTACTCTTTGTAAGACGTTTAAATTCACGCTTACCACTACAAATTGTATTATAATACAATAATTTCGTTAAGAGCAAACAGCTACAAAATCACATTTATCCTCCTAAAAAACACTTTAAAGAGAGATCAAATTCATTAAGTATTGTTTTCAGAAACCATCCTCCAACATTGCTTCAAATAGCTTCTATTAAAAAATGTTCTACTAAAATACACACTACTTCTAGTCTGTTTCTTCTTTGGGATTTTGAGTAGATTTTAAATTGCAAATATACTATTTTAAACAAAAGATAGGGTTCCTTATTTGGGATAAAAAAAGGTTCCTTTTATCTATTCAAGTAGATCAAAATAGTGCTTGGTGTTTTTTACTGTTGCTAGAAACCTCAGAGTTAACAAAGCAAAACAGCAGAAATCATTGGCTATTAAATTAACAATTAGCTTTTTAAATACTGGAGAAGCAAATTTTGTTAACAATCAACAAAACTAGCAACCTATTTCTTTATAATACCTACTAATTGTTCGTTTAAAGCGATTTCGTCACAAAGCATGGATTCAACAACTTAATTATTTTTCAATAAATCATGATATCGTTAAAGAAAAAAGACTGTCTTTCGCAGACAGTCTTCTTCATTATTTTAGTACGTTCCTTCTAGTTCAGCGCTTGCTGTTTTCAGCGTAATCCTACGCTCTGCTGTAATTGTTCCAGCTATCTGTGCTTGATAACCTTGTTCTTTCGTTATCTCTAGGATTTTATCTACTTGACTTTCTTCGGCTACAACCAACATTCCGTTGCCCATATTCCAGTATAAATAAGCATCCTCAGCCGCCACATTTCCTAAGTCCATCAAGCGTTTCATAACAGGCAAAGGCTCAAACAAGTTGTCCAAGTCTGCCCCTACTCCATTCGCTTTTAGTACACGCTGAAAGTTATCAATAATACCTCCACCAGTAATATGTGCGACACCAGACAATGCTACGCCTGCCTTAATCATTTTGGTAATAACAGGGGTAAAAATCAAAGAAGGTGTCAATAAAGCTTCGCCCCAAGTAGTCTCGCCTTCGTATATTTCATTGTGCCAAGCATCTCCAAAGCTAGCTTGCATAATTCTGCGAATCAATGAAAAACCATTGCTGCGAAATCCTCGCCCTTTTAAAGCAATCACTTTATCCCCTGCTTGAACAGCAGTACCATCAAAGGGTTTTTCTAATTCTTCTGGTAAAATACCGATTGCCGTAGAGCACCAATTGAAATGCATTCCGTCACCATATCCACCAATGCGATTTCCCAATTCAGCAATTTCACCACCAGAAATACTCATGCCACAAAAGTCACAAGCTTCTGTTAGTCCCTTCATCAAGCTATTAATGGTTGCTCGGTCTAACTGATCGACATCTATGATGTTGGAAATATTCGTAGGTTCAAAACCTGCCGTTGCTAGATCGTCTGCTACCATTGCTACTAAATCAAAGCCTAAGGTATCGTAAATACCCGTACGTTCTGCCAGCTCTATCTTGGTACCAATACCATCGGAAGCAATTCCGATGCGTTGATTGCCAAATTGAAGCATATTAGAGAAAACGCCGTCAACTTTTAGTGCGGCAGCACCTGCCTTATTGGTTCTATTGGAGAAGGTCTTTTTAGCCCAGCCGAATGCATCTTTGGAACAAAGATTTCCAAGGTCGATATCTAGGCCACTTTTCTTTTGATTGGACATTTGTTAATGTTGTGAAAAGAAATGAAATGGTTTAAATTTATAGGCTCTGCCTAACTCTTTTTTCTCTCCCTCTGAATTAAAGTGCAAAGGTAGCATTTTTATATCTAAAACAAATAATCGTTACCGAAAAATAATCCTCCAATTCATCAAAAGGAATAAAAAGCAGAAAAACAAACACATAAAACACTAAAAAGCAAACACATAAAACCACTCAACCTTTTCCTTAGTCTATTAAATTTATTAAATTAATATTAATTTTAAGACTTTAATTGTTTTTTATAACCACTTTAAATCGCGTATATTTGGGATTAACAAAATAACAATGTAGATTTGCTCGCAATTTTTTCCAAACCACTTAACTTTCCAAGATGAAAAAGTTGCTAAAAGAAGGACTCACCTTCGACGATGTTCTCCTCATCCCCAACTATTCCGAAGTTTTACCACATCAAACATCTTTGCGTACACGCCTAACCAAAAACTTGTGGCTGAATATGCCACTAATCAGTGCTGGTATGGATACGGTTACAGAAGCCTCTATGGCAATCGCAATGGCAAGAAATGGTGGAATTGGAGTTATTCATAAGAATATGTCCATACAGGAACAAGCTGAAGAGGTGATTAAAGTCAAACGCTCTCAAAATTTTGTAATTTCAAAACCTATCTATTTATCTGCCAACCACTACGTCTATGAAGCAGAAGAATTGATGGCTAAATACAAAATATCTGGCGTACCTATTACAAACGAAAATGGCACTTTGGTTGGAATTCTAACCAATAGAGACCTACGTTTCGAAACCAATCACAATCGCAAAATAGACGAAGTAATGACTAGAGAGGGCTTAATTACAGCTCCTGTAGGAACAACTCTAGAGGCTTCTAAAGCTATTTTGCAAAAACACCGTATCGAAAAACTGCCTTTGGTAGATGCGGATTTCAAACTCGGTGGATTAATTACCATCAAGGATATCGAAAAAGCAATCCAATATCCCAATGCTGCAAAAGATGAAAAAGGGCGTTTGTTGGCAGCGGCAGCTATTGGTACTTCTAAAGATACACCTGAACGTGTTAAGGCTTTAGTAGAGGCAGGAGTTGATGTTCTGGTTGTTGACACTGCTCATGGGCATTCTAAAGGTGTTATTGACCACTTGAAAAACATCAAAGCAGCCTACCCGAATGTAGATATTATCGCTGGAAATGTTGCAACACCTGAGGCAACAATTGCTCTAATTGAAGCTGGTGCCGATGCTGTAAAAGTTGGTATTGGTCCTGGTTCTATCTGTACAACTCGTGTGGTTGCAGGTGTGGGGGTTCCTCAAATTACAGCAATTGAGGATTGTGCCGAAGCAGCCAAATCTTATGGCATTCCTGTTATTGCAGATGGAGGATTAAAATACTCTGGTGACGTAATCAAGGCATTAGCTGCCGGTGCTTCTACTTGTATGATGGGTAGTATGCTGGCTGGTTGTAAAGAGAGCCCCGGTGCTATGGAGTTGTACCAAGGTCGTAAATTCAAAGTTTACCGAGGGATGGGATCGATTGGTGCCATGCAAAAAGGAAGTAAAGATCGTTATTTCCAAGAAGGGAAAACAGAAGAGAAAAAATTAGTTCCAGAAGGAGTAGAAGGGCGTGTTGCTTACAAAGGAGAAGTAGCCGATACTTTGTTCCAACTGATTGGTGGTGTACAACAAGGTATGGGATACTGTGGAGCTAAAGATATCGAAATGTTGCACGAAACTGCACGTTTTATGCGCATTACAGGTGCTGGCTTAAAAGAAAGTCATCCTCATGATATCTATATTACTAAAGAAGCTCCTAATTACAGTGTTCGTTAGAGTTGATCTAAGTATGCTGTGTTATAGGTTTTAAAAAGCAAATGTTCCTTTATTCATCATCTTAAACTTGTTAATTTTCAACAGGTCATTGTCATAATTATAAAAAAATGAATAACCACGAGTTAATTCTAGTATTAGATTTTGGAGGTCAGTACAATCAATTGATTGCTAGACGTGTCCGAGAATCAAAAGTATATTGTGAAGTTTTACCTCACAATGCTGATTTAGCTACTATTACAGCTAAAAACCCAAAGGGAATTATTTTTACAGGTGGTCCTAGCATTGCTTACGAAGAAAATGCGCCGTCTGTTGATCCTAAGATATTTGAGCTAGGCATTCCCATTTTAGGAATATGTTATGGTGCTCAATTAACTGCCCATCTTTTAGGAGGAACGCTAGAAGCTGCTCAAAACCGTGAGTATGGGAAAAAGGAACTGGAGGTGGCTGGAGCCCATCCTATCTACAAAGGGGTTCATCAGAAAACAGTTTGTTGGATGAGTCATACTTATCATGTGACCAAACTACCTAGCGAGGATTACAAAATAATTGCTCAAACAGATCACTGTCCAATTGCTGCGTTTGCCAACGACAAAGACAAGATTTATGGTTTTCAATACCACCCTGAGGTTGTGCATACCACAGAAGGTAGACAAATGCTAGAGAATTTCTTGTACGAAATCTGTGGTTGTCAAGGAGATTGGATCATGAGTAATTTTGTAGAAAACACCATTCAGCAACTAAAAGAAGAAATTGGTGATCGCAAAGTCTTGTGTGCCTTGTCTGGTGGTGTTGATTCGTCTGTGGCAGCCATGCTAGTGCACAAAGCGGTTGGACATCAATTAACTTGTATCTTTGTGGATAATGGCTTATTGCGTAAAGATGAAGGTGATTTGGTTGAAAAAGTATTTACAGAACAGTTTGATTTAAATTTAATTCGTGTCAATGCACAAGAATTGTTTTTAAGTAAATTAGCTGGTATCACCGATCCTGAGACAAAACGTAAAAATATCGGTGAAACATTCATCCGTGTTTTTGAAGCCGAAGCGGATAAACTAGATGGCGTAGAATTGTTGGTACAAGGAACAATCTACCCAGATGTTATTGAAAGTGGTAGCGAGCATGCCGCTGTTATCAAAAGTCATCACAATGTAGGAGGCTTACCAGAGGATATGTCTTTTACTGGTGTTATTGAACCTTTGCGTGACTTGTTTAAAGATGAGGTGCGAGAAGTTGGACGTGAACTAGGTTTACCAGATCATGTTGTAGATCGTCAACCATTCCCTGGTCCAGGTCTCGCTATTCGAGTTATCGGAGACATTACAGAAGAGAAATTGGATATTTTGCGTGAAGCAGATTGGATTTACAGAGAAGAGATTCGTAAAGCTGGTTTGGCGAAAGAAATTTGGCAATATTTTGCAGTCTTAACAGGAATTAAAACAGTCGGTGTGATGGGAGATGAACGCACCTATAACTATACCATCGGATTACGTGGTGTCACAAGTTTGGATGGTATGACTGCTGATTGGGCTAGAATTCCTTATCCTACTTTAGAAGCTATTTCTACTCGTATTGTGAATGAAGTACAACATGTCAATCGTATCGTTTATGACATCACGTCTAAACCTCCTGCGACCATCGAGTGGGAGTAAAAAATAAATTTTAAAGCAAGTTTCGGTCGAAACTTGCTTTTTTTTTATATGCTTATCACTACAAAATTCCAACCTTTTACCAATTTAGTTGTCATAAGTGTAGTTGTTGTATGTCATCCAATATCCCTACTCTTCACACAACAAAGTTTTCTAATTCACCGTTCTATTAAAAACGCTCTTACAAATCTATCTCCTAAAAAGGATAAAACATTCCATCACAAAACAATATTATTCATTTGATAGTAGTGGTTTGGGATAAGTAACTTTCTTATTATCATCTTTTAATCAGCCCTTTTACCTAAGATTATCGTCCAACTAAGTTCACTTTTGCTCTTTTTTGATCATAAAGTAGTAGAAGTAAACAATTACCCTCCACTATTCCTTCTCAATTTCTTCCCAATTCTATCTATTTTTTAATGCTTAAAATATATTTTATGAAATATACTTTACTGTACTTTCTTGCCTTTATGCCATGGTTAAGTTGGGGACAAACAACGCTATCCAAAACTCCTATAACAGTCGTTCCCACCACAACCTCTACTTCTGAAGCCATACGAACTGTTCCTTCAGATATAGAATTATTAAAAAAAGAACTAGATGGGACGTTTTATGTCGAGACCAACCTAGCCAATTATCAGGTACTTTATACCCAGAGCTTGCTAGAAACGATAAAAGCTTCCCGAAAAGCAACCGAAATAGTTCGGTTTAATTGGGATAATTATGTTACGATTGTCATCCTCCCCCTTAGTCATACTCCTGCTTCTATATCTCCTAACCCAACTAAAAGCGAATAATAATATGATGCATTTATACACTAGAAAAATAATATTTACTCTATTGTTGAGCACCTTCACTTGTTTATTTGCCCGTGCACAGAACGATTGTGGATCGGCAGTAGCCGTCACGGACTTAACAGGTTCAACCTGTGCCACGAGTGCTCCAAGTACTACGAATGCACTAGGAGCAGGGTCTTGCGAAGAAGGAAATAACGATACATGGTTTCAATTTACAGCACAAGGAATTTCCGCCAATATAACAGTAAGCAGTACGGCCAATGGCTGGCGTCCAGAATTTTTGGTTGTATCAGGAACTCCTGCTAGTACCTGTGCGGGTTTTACAGAAGTATCTTGTAACGACCAAAATGGTAATTATACGAGTATTAGCGCTGCTACTACTCCATTAACAATAGGAGAAACCTACTGGATTGTTGTTTCTAGTAATAACGATAACAGCACAGGAACATTGAGTGTTTGTGTAGACAATCCTGCACCTCCACCTGGTTGTATCGATAATCAAGATTGTAGTAGCCCTGCATCTATTGCCTTAAACCCTACTGGTGGGGCAGATGTCTGTGTCAACGATTGTAATACAGGAGCTTCATTTGGTCCTGACTTTGCGGGAACCAATTGCTTTGATTTTCCTAACAATACCGTTTGGTATTCTGTTACTACTGATGCAACAGCAACCTCTTTGAGTGTTAATCTTACTAGTGCTACACTTAGCAACCCTGAATTTACAGTTTTTACAACTCCTGACTGTAGCAATTTTACAGTTATTGATTGTGTAGAAGGCACTGGTGGTTCGGCTAGCTCTAGTAATGTAACTGTTACGCCTAACACCACCTATCTAATTGCCGTCTCAGATGCTACGGCAGATCAAGGGACTTTTGATTTATGTATCAGCCAAGATGTTGCCCCTTCTAGTTGTACAGACAACAACGAATGTACCTCTGCAGCGACAATTACTTTAAACGCTTCTGGAGGAGCTGCAGCCTGTGTTAATGACTGTAACAATGGAGCTACTGCTGGTCCTAACTTTACAGGAAACAACTGTTATGACCTTCCAAATGAAACCGTTTGGTATACCTTTACCACTGATGCAGCAGCAGCTACTTTAGATATAAACCTAACGAGTACCGACTTATCAAACCCTGAGTTTACCTTATTTACCAATAGTTGTGGACCTTTTACCATTATCAATTGTACAGAAGGAACAGGAGGTAGTGCTGCTGCGACACAAATTAATATAGCGCCTAATACGACTTATATTCTTGCCGTATCGGATGTTTCAGGGAATACTGGAGTATTTGATTTGTGCTTGAGTCAAGATTTAGACAACAGTGCTTGTAATGTAGATAATAGGCTTGAGGTAACAAGCACTTCTATGGGGTCTCCTTTGACGGGACCTTTCCAAGCTGGAGAGGTTGTTACTTTTTGTTATACCATCAATTCTTATATTTCATCTACAACCAATTGCAATTATCTTCATGGCATTGTTCCTAGTTTTGGAAACTGCTGGGATCCTGTATCTTTCGATGCACAAGGTCAACCTACTAGTTTGCCAACGCCTTTGTCTACAGTTGGGGTTATTGGACCTTCAACAACAGGCCCTCCCAATCCTTGTGAGGGAGATTCTCCAGGTTCTTGGGCATGGTTTCCTGATGGAGCCGTAACCTATAACCTAACCACCCCCAACCCAACAGGATTAAATTCTGGAGATAATGTTGGAGCAGGTTGGTTCTTTTTAACTTCTTATGCTTCGCCTAGTGGTGATTGCAACACGCCAGAAACAGACCCTAACAGTAGTTACGGAGACAACAATTTTCCTCAATGTGCTGATCTTGGGGGCTGGCAAGTTTGTTTCTCTCTGCAAGTTAAAGACATTACTGCTTGTAGTCTAGGAGAAACAGATTGTAGTGTTTCTATGAAAACATTTTCAGATGGAGAAATTGGAGTTTGGGCAGATATTGGATGTACTGTTGATATACCAACTACATTTCCTGCTTCATTTGATTGCATTCTTTTGTCAACTGACTTGATAGAATTTAAGGGCAAACAAATCGGTTCCAAAAACTTCTTGAGTTGGACTATTGATAACACTCAAAACTTAGAGTTTTTCAGAATCGAAAAAAGTACCGATGGCATTAATTGGGAGACAACAGATATTGTTAATAGTGATCCTACTCAAAGAAAATATTCTTTTGTAGATCCAATTCCTTTTATTCCTACGACTTACTATAGGTTAAAAATTATAGCTATAGATGGTAGCATTACTCAGTCTCCTATTATTAGCGTACGTTCAGACAAAGAATTAGGATACAACTTAACCACAGAACTACATCCAAATCCTGCAAAAGACTATATTCAATTTGAGTATACTGGAAATGATTTTTCATCACCTTTACACATTCATATTGCTAATATGGTGGGACAAACTATGGTAGATTATTCTATTGGTCAAATGGACTTAAACGAGCCCAATCATATCAATACATCTGCTTTACCTGATGGGATTTATTATATCAGTATCACACAAAGTGGTCTAAAATCAACTCAAAGAATTACGATTATTCGGTAAACCTTAGATACAAAACGGGCAAGGTCAACATAGACTTTGCCCGTTCTTTTATTTCCTAATTCACCCGAAACAAACGAAAAGCTATTCTCAATTGTATATCGTGAAAACGATTGTAATCTGAAAACTCTACAAAGCCAGATGCAGTACTGCCTATGTAAATGGTCTGTTTCATATAATAATTGAAATAGTGCTTGTATAAGAGCTCAAATCGAAAACGCCCTTTGGTGTACGAAATCCCTGTCAAGGCTCCCACCATTACCTTGTTTTGATAAAACAAAAATCCATTGTTGAACCAAGGTCCTAAAATATTGCCCAACTCTACCCCTAAATGGAAACCTATGTTATTGGGCAAAGTATATTGCGCATCTATTGGTATAACCAAAATATGAAACCAGTATTTACTGTTTTCTGGATTTATATAAGCTTGCTTTATGTAATTTCCTTCGTGTCCTTTATACTGATATTCTATCCCCAGACCAAAAGAAAGGCGGTCATCAAATCCCAACCTAGCTCCAAAGCCTATGTCCAACCCTCCTCCTGGAAAATGCGTTTCAGCCGTAAAATTAGGTCTCGGCTTCTCTTGGGATACATATTGGCGATGAATTGACATATTTAAGCCTGTCCCTACTATAGCCTCTACACTAAATTGTGCCACAAGAGTATAGCTAAAAAAGATAAATAAGATGCTATAATATATTTTCATAACAATTGTAGTTTTATCGTGGGCAAGATTTAGAACCACTCATTAAAGGTGTTTGTAAATAAGATGAACAGTAGTCAAATCGATAATCATTATCCGATTTTTCATTCCAGTAAATCAACAATCCATTGGGTCGTATATCATAGCTATAATTGATCTCACTAACATTGCCAACAGTTCCGCCTGTCCCATGACCAAAATTAGGGCTTTTAGTTTTATCATTGGCTTCTACTCCCCATCCTACATTCCAAGTAATGGTTGTTCGCTTGCGGTACCAATAATTTAAAAAGCCTCTGTACTGAGATTTGATGTGTACGTTAAAATAGCTTTTCACCTCCATTGGTGCTGCATTAATTAACACACTATAAGATAACTGGCTAGTTTTATTATCCACATTATAATAAGCATAGATTCGATGCTCTACACCAGAATACCCGTGCAATGTATGCCATATATCATTGGGATGGCAATATCGACTATTTACCAAATTAGCTTCCATATCTCGTCTAGGTACTACCCAAATGCCATTTTTTTCATCAGAAATAAGTTCTTTTTGTGCTTGTGCTAGTTTTTCCTCAGAACTATCTTCGATACGTATTATATGCGTATTGGTATATTTGACCAAGAAATTTGCAATCGATACTTCTCCATTGATGTTGAGCAGGGCACTCAAAAAGGGATGATAGCCCTTCATAGAAACAGAACTATCTGGTGTCATCCAAAGATAGTCTTGATGTTGTTCTTGAAAGCGCTGATAATCGACTCTATTTTCAACCTGTTCAAAATCTCTCTGAATGGCATCAAATGTCATCTTCATAGAATGGAAGCCTATTTTCGATTGCCATTCGCTCACATCAATGGGCATTGGTGTATTAATGGCTAGACGAGTGGCATCAAATTGTTCTTGAGAGGGGAAGTGCAAGCGACCGTCAATCAGACGAACCTCACTTAAAGAGGGGATGGGAAGATTTGGTAAAGGTTCTTTTCTTTCGCAGGCAGTAAATGCACCAACGATAAAAAATAAAGCAACAAAACGAGCTTTCATAATTGGGACTATTTGGATGATTTATAACTACATATCCATCCAAACTTATAAAAACAAACTGTTTTTACAAAATTATTCAACACAAAAATATTAAAAAAATTTTTAAAATGTAAAACATTGTAAACGAGTGTAAACAAATGTAAAACAATGTAAACAAATGTAAATTTTTCAAAAAAAAAAAGCAAAATCTGTTGTAGTAGATTTTGCTTTTTCTCTAATAATTATTTGTATTATTCAAACTATTTTTTGCTAGAAACAACCCCTGCTAAATGTTCTTTTGCCGCTTGAATTGGAATAGCAATGCATCGTTTCTCCATGTAAGTCATCATTCGATCAATCAATTCTTGTACTTCATGATCCAAAGAAGAAACTTCGTTCTTAAAAACAGACGTTAAAGCATGTTGACGAATCGCCTTGATTTGCGTCGGAACTTCCTTCAAAGCTAATTCTACCTGTCTACCTTTATAAATTTTTCTAAACTCAGCGACACGCTCTTTGATAATTGCCTGAACATTAATGACCTCTTTTTCTCTAAATGCTAAGTTTTCGTTTACCAACTCTTTCAATCCATCAATTTCAATATAAGTTGTTGGATAGGTTTCTGCAATTACTGGATTAATATTATTAGGAATAGACAAGTCAATCAAAATTTTCTCATCTGTTTCCCCTTGCAACAGCTTTTCGTATAATTCGGGAGTAATGATAGCTTCTGTTGCTCCTGTACAAGCAATTAAGATATCAAAACCTTTGTCATATTGGGGCAGTGCATCCAATGTAAATGCCGGACCTTTGCCCAACATTTTTGCTAAAGTAACTGCATTGGGTTTAGAACGATTAAACACCGTACAGTTTTGAAAACCATACTTTAACAAAAACTTTCCAACAAGCGTATTGGTTTGCCCTGCTCCTACAATTAAAATACGAGCATCTCTAGGAGGATTTTTAGCCAACAATTGGCGAATAGCCAAAGAAACAACGGATACTGCTTTCTGACCAATTCGAGTAGTCGAATAAACCTTCTTGGCAGATTCCACTGCTAGTTGTACTGCCATACGGATAGAATCCCCTGTTGCTCCAACTTTGCAGCAACGCTGATAAGCCTCCCTTAACTGTCGTAAAATCTCTCTTTCTCCAATTACTAAAGAATCTACAGACGAAGCAACCTCTAACAAATGAGTAATGGCAGCATTCCCATAATAAATACTTGCAGAATCTTTTAATTTAATATTAGCACTTAAATTAGGATAGACAACTGATTCAAATTTCTCTAAAAAACAATCAGTTAAAGGTTGTGCAGATGTGAAGAAAAACAAGACACGATTACAGGTAGCCAAATATAACAATTCGTCCATTCCAAGGGCAGTTTGGATGGCTTGTAATTTTTGTTGAAGGGCACATTCACTATCTAAATTAGGCAATACAAAATTACCAATATTTTTAAGTGGTGTGCTTTTGTGCGTGATAGTTAATATTTTGTAACTACTTAGTGTGTCCATGTATGTAGTAAAGTACGGATGTTAACTGTTGTATAACTTGTGTTTGGTTCTTTATCTTAGAACACAAAAGTACAAGAAAATATACATTTTTCCTGTCATTTTTATGTCAGTTCGCTAGAAGCTATCCTTATTTAAATTTATTCTAATCAAATAACCTTGCTTCTATTCCAAAATATACAAAATTCTTTTCTATTTTGGTCTCTAATATTGATTTGAATGTTCATTTAATCTCCTAGAGTGCTATTCTGACATTAATATGGCAGAAACTTCTATTTCTATCTTCAAATCAGGATTTATCAGGCGACTCACTTCTACCATTGTAGCTGCTGGTTGAATATCTTTGAAGACGGCTCCATGCGCTCGACCAATTGCTTCCCACTCGTCTATATTGGTAACATACATTCGAGTTCGAACAACATCTTTTAGAGACGCTCCTGCCTCTCCTAGTGCTTGTTCTATTTTTTCTAAAATAAATTTAGTTTGTGCATACGCATCGTCTTTTCCAATCAACTGATCTCCATTCATTGCTGTTGTCCCTGCCACTTCTACTATATTTCCAACTCGAACAGCTCGGCTATATCCTACCGTTTTCTCCCACTTTGTACCAGATTGAATTTTTTGTCTCTTGTTCATCATCATTATCATCTTTAATTGTTAAGTATAAAATCACAAGTAGTTGACACTTGTCAATTCCTAGTTTTTTATGCATACATGGCTCATGCCTACTATTCTTCTATAAATCATTAACAAAAAGTTAAAAATTAAACAAATGTTCGAAAATTAAACAAACATTCAATTTTGGTGTAATTTTAGGTTACTCAAACCATAGTAGCGCAACAAACTTTTTTGTAAAACCTCACTCCATTATAATCAAGAACAGTTTAAAATTTAAGATACTATGAGCATAAAATTATCATTTCTGTTTTGCTTAATTTTTTTTCTCTTAGGCAATAGTTTTACCAATACCATTCAAGCTTCCGCAGTCCCTGTTATCAAATCCAACACTTCTACATCAAAGCAATTCAATCATAAAAAAAAGCAATTGAAGCGAAAAAGACGAAAGGCAATAAAAAAACGAATTCAATATTTTAAAGAAAAGCAACTGACTCGCCCCAATTCGGATGTGACACATACTCTACTTGTCATTGTTGGAATAGCTTGGTATCCCATTGCGATTGCATTGCTAGTCACTGCACTTGTTTTGGGGATTACGCCCCTACTTGTTGCCGCTATTATCATGTTATGTTTACCATTGCTTTTGTTTCTAATACTTGGGCTTATACTCATCATTGGGTTAGCTACTTCAGGAGACTGGTGCTAGATTTATCAAGATAACGTTTATCAATCATTTACAAAACGATAACGACACCACCAATTATTAAAAATATAAGCCATTTCCCTTTAAGAATGATTATCTGCTTTGTATTTTTCGTAACAATATTTTGTACTTTCGACGTTCAAATAAAAATAGATTATGAATTATAAAGTACTAGGACTCATGTCAGGGAGTTCTTTAGATGGTTTGGATATTGCATATTGTTCTATCAATTGGGAAAATCAACAAGTAAAAGAATGGGAATTATTGGCTTCCGAAACATTAGATTTTTCGGATATGTGGAAGAGTAGGCTTCGTAATTTGCCCAGCCAAGATGGGCTTATTTTTGCCAAAACACATACTTATTTTGGGCACTATATGGCCGAATTGGTTCAAACGTTTATTCAAAAACACCACTTATCAAATATTGATTTTATCGCCTCGCATGGGCATACAATTTTTCACAACCCCAATCAGCGGATTTCTATTCAGATTGGCGATGGAGCTGCCCTTGCTGCCAAAACAGGTATTACGACCATTTGTGACTTTAGAACCCAAGATGTTGCGTTGGATGGAGAAGGCGCGCCTCTAGCTCCATTAGCCGACCAATATCTTTTCAAAGGCTACGATTTTTATCTCAATATTGGAGGGATAGCCAACTTATCCGCCAATATCAATAACAAATGGGTAGCTATGGATTGTTGTCCTGCCAACCAAGTTTTGAATGCTTTGGCGCAAGAACTAGGAGCAGAATATGACGATAAAGGTATTTGGTCTAGTCAAGGCATCGTTGCTCAAGGACTATTGGAACAAGTTGCCAATTTTGACTATTACACTCAATCCTACCCAAAATCACTGGGCAACGCGTGGATTCGGCAACAAGTTTTACCACTTTACTTAGCAGCATCTTTTTCATGGCAAGACAAACTAGCCACTGCCTGCGAACATATTGCTATTGAAATTGCTACCTGTATCGAACAAGTACTTCAAAAGGAAGCATTTTCAAAACAAAACTACAAGGTTCTAGTAACAGGTGGAGGCGCATTTAATGAATTTTTAATGGAGCGCATCAATGCTTATTGCAATCGCCATGCTGAAGTAGAATTATTTCTACCTGATGCTTCTATTATTTCTTTTAAAGAAGCCATTTTGATGGCATTGTTGGGTGTCATGCGCATAGAAAAGACCAGTAACAGCCTAAAAAGCATTACAGGCGCTCGAAGAAACACTATAAATGGTGCAATTTACCAAGGTTTGTTGTAAGTTTCTAAAAAAGAAAAGAGCCGCAGTTACTCAGGCTGCGACTCTATCATTCATAACTTCTATCTAGCAATCAATAGAATAGATTATAAATACTTATTAATCATTTAGTTTAAATCTTACTGGCAAATTATAACGAACTCTTACTGGTCTTCCACGTTGTTTTCCTGGCGTCCATTTTTCAGGCATTTTGTTCATTAGTTTTATAATTCTAATGGTCTCTTTGCCTAATCCTCCTCCTGGGTCTCTTAGAATTTTAATATCTCCTACCGAACCATCTTTGTTAATAACCAAACTTACCGCCACTAGTCCTTCTATACCCATATCACGAGCCATACTTGGATATTTAATATTCTCATAAATAAAGCTCAATAATTTTTTATCGGCACAGGCTTTTTTCGCTTCATGATTTCCTGCTTGTTCCTCACATCCTGGAAATCTTGGCATTTGATCTGGAACAAGAATAATATCATCATTAGGTGCTGGTTCTTCTGGTTCTGGCTCTGGTTCTATTGCGATAACTGGTGGCAATTCTGTAGCATTTGGGTCGGTTGGACCTGTATAAGTACTAGGAGTTGGACTCACATCTATAATAGGTTCTTCTGGCTTTTCTGGTTCGGGTTCTGGCTCATCTGTTGGCTCAAAAGTTAGCGCAGGTTTAGGAGCTGGTGGCGGCAAAGCTGGTGGCAATTTAGGTTTGTCTTGAGAAGTTGGTGGCACCTCCATTTCGATTTCTTCTAGCTCAGGAAAAAATTCTGCCAATACTTGCTCACTCGTAAACTGTGTCCAAGCAAACGCAATCAATACTACGGCTACCGCTGAAGCAAAACCTGCTAACTTTATATTTTTAGTATGTTGATGAATATCTACTGCGGCATACTTCCGAACCAAAGGAGAATCATTCTTGTTTCCTTCTGTTTTGATTTTTAATGCCTGTTGATTCATATAAGTCTTTGTGGCAAAAATTCCCAAGTAGATGGCTACTCCTACAGCAGCAAAACCTAACAATACCTGTCCCCCACTCAAAATTAGGGTTGATGTAGCAAATAATGTATTCATAATGTTTAGAATTGTTTGGACCATAAACTCCTAGAGCTTATAGTCAATTTAATGTTAAAAGTTTAGTTTTAGGCATGGCAATGCCCTTTAGCTATAACACCCATTGGGTTATGCTTTTAGATATAATTACAAGTATGTTGTGGTGAATATAAATATTGGTGTGTAAAGTAGGGTGAGCCTTTTGCCCACTACTTATACTTTATGTTTAGAAGCATGAAAATTTGCTATCTCATTGATTTCTTGACAAACCTCAAAGCCAATGTGAATCCTCGTCAAATTTTATCCTCTTGTAGTAAGTAATAAAATACTATCTAAAGTAAACTAGCATTTAATAATAGCATTTGATTATATAGATGTTGCCATTTTCTATTTTGGTGTGTCTAGATTATTTTTTTTCAAAAAAAAAAGTCGCCACCCAATAATGGATAGCGACTTTACTACTGATTATAAATCAGTTATACTAAATTCATTGTAGTTCCCTTATTCCTCTTCATCTTTTTCTGCTGGAGTCTCGTTAGAAACATTCTCTTTAATCTCCTCATTTTTAGCAGTTTCAGATACTTCCTCTGTCTTATCTTGTTGCTCTACAGTTTCACTTGGTTGCTCTTGCTGCTCAGCAATAGCTTGTTCTGCTGCTGCCTTAGCCTCTTCTGCCTTTTTAGCCGCTGCTGCCGCCTCTTCTTTGGCTCTTCGAGCTAAGTTTCGAGCATGCTTTGTTTCCAAATCTTTCATAGTCGCATACATATCCTCTAACTTCTTACTTTTAGAATCAATACGTTCACGAATAAGTTTTGCTCGTACCTCTCTTAGTTGTGTTTCTAGTTGACTCACATCACCCGAGTTGATTTTATCATTTTGGATAGACAATTCTTTTTGATCTCTTCCAATAGATTTTTCCATTTTATCAATAGCACCTTTTAACCCTTCTATACGGCGAGTAAGGCGACCTTCAGGAGAACTATTAGGAGAGCGTTTAGCTTTTACTTTTTTAAAGGCACTGTCTATTCGATCCCAAAGTTTTGATCGAAGAGTTCTTGTTAATTTAGAGTTTTTAAAATTTTGCTGAAGTGTTTTGAGCTTATCAAACACCTTTTGCAAGTCAGCTCCTTCTTGCTCAATTAGTGCTTCAATAGGTTCTAAAACTGCCAATAATTTATTATAATTTTCTGTTGCCTCTGATTCAAACTTAGCATCTTCTTGAGAGCGCATTTTTTTCAGTTGAGCAAATAACTCATTGGTTCTATTTCTAAGATTATTAGTATGCTCCCTAAATAAGTTTTGCTCACTAACTTGCATTTGAACCTTTGCCCAAAAATCTTTCATACGTTCCCACATATCTTTCGAGTAAGATTTCAACCCATCGACCTGTTCTTGCAACTCCTCTAGTTCTACTTGATAGTTTTTGTACAATTTGGTAGACAAAACGATAAAAATCCATTCTGTTTGTGTGCGTGCTAACAACTCTGCTTTGTCTGTGCTAATCCCTTCTGGGAGCAAGCTAGTACTAGCAGACAGTGCCATCTCTTGCGCTTCTACTCCTTCAGGAAAAGCAACGGCTTCTCCTTTTCGCCATTGGTCCATCAAGGCTTTTGCAAATTCCTCTGATGCTACCTCTCCTTCGAAAAACCAAGATTTCACTTTGTTTGTTTCAGGATTTAACTCTAAAGCGATCAATACTTTTTGAGCATTTTCTTCAGTACCTTTAGTTCCCCACAATACAAGTTTTGTTTTCATAACAGTCCTTCTTTCCGTAATTTATAATCAAGGCCATTTAGCAGCCTTTTTGTACAATGTATATTTAATTTTCTCTCCACATCTATGCCAATATAGATGTTCGTTTATCATTATAACAAATCCGTATGATAAATGGTTCGTCCTCTAATTTAAGCTTTCTTTTGCAAAAAAAGAGGCCACTTGCCTTAAAAAAAGAACAAGTGGCGATATTTTTATTGTCGTTTAGAATTTATGATTTCTACTAAATTATTTTTTTTACAGATTTAGTAACTAACACCCAAGGCTTTAAGTGTATCAAAGTCTAATTGACCGATTGGAAGACCATTATCTTTTTGAAACTTCACCAAAGCCGCCTTTGTCAATTTTCCCATTACATTATCAATTGGTCCTGGATCATAACCTCTTGCTTTCAAAGCAGCTTGAATTTCTTGTACTTTAACCGCATTAATTTTATTTTGACATAAAACCTCTCTCCACTCAGAGAAACCGCCTGCTTTTACTAGACGACGATTAGAAACCGTTCTATATTGAGCAGGTACCTCCGTCACCTTTGTTTCGGCTGGTTTTACCATTACTGTTTTCTTCACAGTTTTGAATTCTGCTGGAATTTCAATGGTTCTAGTTTCTGATGGGCGAACAACGATGGTCTTAGTAATCGTTTTGTATTCTGCTGGAATTTCAACTCTTCTTGTTGTTGGAGGCGTTTCCACCACACGATCTTTGGTCGTTTTATATTCAGCAGGGATAACCACCTCTTTGGTTGTTGGAGGCGTTTTCATAATTGTTTTTGTAACCGTTTGATATTGTGCTGGCACTTCAACCAAACACCAAACCAAACAATCTTCAGGATCTTGCGACAAACAATTTTTGTCACCTTTCCGTTTAACCCATTTTGTAGAAGCAGGAGAAATTTCGATTTGTTCGGTTACCGTTTCGTAAACGGCTGGTACTTCAACCAACTTAATTTCCTCTGGACGAACCATGATTTGAGTCTCAACATCTTTATAAGTAGCCGCAACAGGTTCTAAGCGAAAAGAAGCTGGTTTAATTTCAATTTGCTCTGTAACCGTCTCATAAACTGCTGGAATAATTTCTAAGCGAGTTGAAGCTCCTTTTACTTCAACTTGTTCGTCTACTTCTTCAAATTGAGCTGGAACAATTTCTAATCTTTGTGTTGCCTGTTTCGTTAAAACCTCTTCTGTCAGATTTTCATATTCATCAGGAATCATACATTTGGCGTAGCATTTTCCTGGTTCAGCATTAGGCGGATAATCTTGTGCTATAATTTTACTAGAAAGAAATGGAACCACAAGTAAGACCGTACAGAGAATGTAAGTTATTCTTTTCATATTATTAAGATGTTTCATAAATTTAATTCAGGGATTTTATTGAACAATAACATTAGTAAAATCACAAGTTTAACTACTGAAAGTATAGAACTATTCGCCTACTAATCAAATAACAATTATTATTAATATATGCAAACTTATTACTTTTTTATCATATTGGCAGGTTTATTCTTGCCAAGAACTGCTTTTTACCGAATCTTAATTTGAAGATCAACTTTTTAGACAACAAATTTAGGATAACAAGCAAAATATTTAACAATTTCTTTGCGCTGCATGCTATGTTCTTGCCATTTAGAAATTGGTTTGGCTGTCTTATCTTGTAATAAAATCAAAATTTCCTCCTTCCCCATTTTATAAGCACGGTTGGCTTCTTTCCCTTCCAAAACCAAATAAGAAAGCTCATCGTCACTAATCTCTGGATATATTTGTTTAATTTTAGTCCGAACAGCATCCAAAAAACTCGCATCTATAGGTTTGTTTCTAAGATCTACTTTTAGTAGCTTTCGCTCCAACAAGCTTTTGGACAAAAAAGAAAGCACAAAATCAGGATGTTCTTCAAAACCTTTTATAGCTGCTAAGATATCGATATCATCTAATCTATAAAAATACTCTACAATTTCATTGGCATTTTTTTTCAAATCCTTTGATGTTAAAGTTTGACTTAAGAAGTAATGCAATGTTTTAGAAATTGGTAACTCCACCCCGTTTTGACATAAATACCTTGCTCTCCGTACAATTTGGATTAACATTTCTCCAGCACAAATCACATTTTTATGCAAGTAAACTTGCCAGTACATTAAGCGTCGAGCAATGAGAAAATTTTCGACAGAATAAATTCCTTTAAACTCGATGACTAGTTTGTCTTCATGTACATTCAACATTTGCAACAAACGATCGTAACCTATGTTACCTTCCTGAACTCCTGTAAAAAAGCTATCTCTTGTTAAATAGTCCATCCGATCCATATCCAATTGTCCAGAAACCAATTGATACAAAAATTTCTTTGGATATTTATTTTTAAAAATCTGAATAGCCAAATCCAATTGCCCCTCAAAAACCTTATTCAAACGCTCCATCAATAGCATAGATATTGCCTCATGATTAATATCTACCAACATATGCTCTAAAGAGTGCGAAAAAGGGCCATGCCCCAAGTCATGCAACAAAATAGCAATAATGACTGCTTCAGATTCTTCTTTTGTAATATCTACTCCCTTACACTTTAGTGTATGGACGGCTTGCATCGTCAAATGCATCGCCCCTATCGAATGATGAAATCGATTGTGTGTAGCCCCAGGATATACATAATGTGTCAATCCTAATTGTGTAATTCTACGTAGACGCTGAAAATAGGGGTGTTCTATCAAATCTGAAATAATTCCTTTGGGTATTTCTATCAAACCATAGATTGGATCGTTCACAATTTTATATCCTAAGCTCATAATATTTATATTCCTTTACGTTTTTTGGCATATTAATCTAATATAATAACAATCGTTCTGTAAAACCAAGTTGAAGGGGTAAGTCATCTCATAATATATAATAGAATTGGGCTAGCCACTTGCTATTTATAATGCCACTTATAATAAGATACATATATTGATCGCTCTTACTCTGTCTATTACTTATACTCCTCCCTTTAGGTTCATTATCTTAACTAAAATTGAACAGACACCTCCAAATATATCTTAACATAATGATGTTATACCAAATTATTGTTTTACTTTTAACAAAAAAAACAACTTTAATAACAAAAAACAATACTTTAAAAGAAATTTAATACGCAAACTCACCGCATAATTCTCAATCAATTATTTTTTAGTTTAAAATTTCTTTCTGCTTTTGTCCCAAAAGCACTTTTCTGTTTCCTATCGCCAATTTAGAAACAGAAGAGAGACCACACTTTAATATACTAAACTATGAAAATTTTTACGGTCTTACTTCTACTCTTTTCTTTTTTTATTAGCTCTATCTTGTTTGGCCAAAATAGTTGGCAAGACATGATTCACGATCCTACTGCCAATTTTTATGATATCCAAAAAGCTTACGAAGATGAACTAGGCAATGTTCCCTATAAAAAAGGGTTGGGTATCAAACAATACAAACGTTGGGAATATTATTGGGAACATCGAGTCGATGAAAAAGGGAGATTCCCTGCCCCTGGACATGTCTTAAATGAAATGTCTAAATATTATAATACACATTCTAACAGCAGGAACTATACCGCTGGTTCTGGTAATTGGACAATACTAGGTCCTACTCCTACCCCAAATAATGGCACTGGACAATTAAACGGGAATGGTCGTTTAAACTGTATTGCTTTTCACCCTACAGATGCCAATACCATTTATGTTGGTGCGCCCTCTGGTGGCGTTTGGAAAACCACAGATAATGGAACTACTTGGACACAATATATTACAGGATTAACAAGATTAGGTATATCTAGTATTGTAATTCATCCAACTAACCCCAATACGATTTATGTAGCAACGGGGGATAGAGATGGGGGGGATGCTCCTGGGTATGGTGTATGGCGTAGTACAGATGGGGGACTAACTTGGTCTCCTCGCAATACAGGAATGGGTAATAGAACGATCAATGAATTGTTGATGGACCCAACGAACCCCAATATTATGATTGCGGCTAGTTCCAATCAACGCATTTATAGAACAACAGATGCTGGCGCTACTTGGACTTCGTCTGCTTCTTTAGGGCATACCCCTAAAGATATTGCCTATCATCCTACCAACTCCAACATTGCCTACGCTTCAGGAACAAGATTTCACAAATCTACGGATGGTGGTGTCACTTGGACTCGAATTACCAATGGCGTTCCTGGTGGAGTGCAACGAATTGCTTTAGCTGTTTCGCCCAATCAACCAGACTGGGTATACCTCATAGGAGGAGCGGGGAATGGCTTAGTGGGTATTTATCGTTCTACCAATAGTGGTACCTCTTTCACAACTCGAACTACCACTCCTAATGTATTAGATTATGCGATTAATGGTTCTGGTACGGGTAGTCAGGCTTGGTATGACTTGGTCATTGCTGCTGACCCAACCGATGCTAATACGATTTATACGGGTGGTGTTAATATTTGGAAATCTACTGATGGAGGGGCAACAATGAATTGTGTTTCTTATTGGGTAGGTCCTTCTGGTGGTGTTGATGGCGTTCATGCCGACCAACATGCCTTAGATTTTTCTCCTCATAATAACAATCTTTATAATGGGAATGATGGAGGGCTCTATCTTACGGTAGATGGTGGCACCAACTGGACGGATCTTAGTAGTGGTCTTGCTATTGCTCAAATTTATAAAATCGGCGTTTCTCAACAAACTCTTGATAAAGCAATCAATGGTTATCAAGATAATGGAACAGCTATTAACGAAGGAACTACTTTTGTAACCGAAATTGGAGGGGATGGAATGGAATGTATCATTGATCCAACAGATGATACGTATATGTATGGTGCATTGTACTATGGAGACATCAGACGCTCTACCAATGGAGGAACAAGTTTTGCGAGCATCTCTGGCCCTACTGGTGAAGGTGGAGGTTGGGTTACGCCTTATAAATTAGATCCCAATAATGCCAATAGGATGTTTGCGGGTTATGATGATATCTGGCGCAACGATGCCGTTCGTACAGGGACAGCATGGACTCAGATTTCTAATTTTGCCAATACTTCTAATATGGTCGATTTGGCGATCGCTCCTTCTAATAGCAATGTACTATATGCCTCTAAAGGAGGTAGTAGCAACTTCTACCGTACCAACAACGCACTCGCTGCCTCTCCTACATGGACAGACTTAGATGCTAACTTGCCTGCTAGTGGAACACCTAGAGATATAGAAATTGACCCAACAGATCCTACTCATTTATTCATCGCTTTAGGTAATAATATTTATGAGTCAACCAATAGCGGAGTTAGTTGGACAGATGTTTCGGGAACACTTCCCAACATATCTCTAAACACAATTGTCATTGATGCTGAAAGTCCTGTTGAGGCCATGTATATTGGTATGGATGTAGGAGTTTATTACAAAGACAACACACTAGCAGATTGGGTACTTTACGCAACAGGCATTCCTAATGTTGAGGTAACAGAATTAGAAATTCACTACAACAGTGCTCAATGTAAAAGTATGCTATATGCTGCAACATACGGACAAGGATTGTGGAAAAGCGATCTTAAAGATCCTGGAAATGTTGCTGCTTTGGCTTGCTTTGAAACCTCTGCTACCAATGTTTGTATGGGAGAGCCTGTTACTTTTACAGATAATTCTTCTTATACCCCTACTTCTTGGACATGGACCATTACGCCAGCTACATTCACTTTTGTTGGAGGTACCAATGCCAATTCTCAAAATCCACAAGTAAGTTTTACTGCTGCGGGGACTTACAATGTACAGTTAAATGCAAGCAATGCTACGGGAAGTGATTTAGAAACTAAGAATGGCTACATTACAGTATCAAGTGCAACCAATGCTTCTTCATTCAATAACGATTTTGAAGCCGAAGCAGCCTGCGCAACTACCAGTGACTGTGGAGCAACAACTTGCCCTCTAGCCAATCCACTATGGTCTAACCTTACCAACGGTACGGATGATGATATTGACTGGCGAGTAGATGCAGGAGGTACTCCTTCTACTGCCACAGGTCCTTCTGTTGACTTTAACCCAGGTACTGCAACAGGAAATTACGCTTACTTGGAAGCATCTAGTTGTAGTGGTCGTACAGGTATTCTTCAAACAGCTTGTATGACTTTAGATCAAAATTATGATTTTGTATTTGGACACCACATGACAGGCAATGCTGTTGGTGAACTTCATTTGGATATTCAAATTGGAGGTGTTTGGACTTTAGATATAATGCCAGCCATTAGTGGCGACCAAGGGAATGCTTGGCGAACAACAAACATTAGTTTAGCACCATATACAGGCCAAACCGTAAAACTTAGATTTAGAGGAATTACAGGCAATGGTTTTCAATCAGATATTGCTATTGATGATATTCGACTGGTTTCTAACGTTCTATTATCAACAAGATTGGAAAGCTTTAAAGCAAATTGTCAAGGCGGTGGTAACAACTTGTTAGAATGGACAATGTCTGACAATCAGTTTAAAGGTATATTTGAAATAGAGAAATATATTGATGAACAATGGACGACTATTGGCACGACAACAGCAACCAACCAAAGAGAATACCAATTTAATGATCCCAACCCTCTTTTAGGTGAAAACCTCTACCGTTTAGCTATGATTGGTAACAACGATACCAAAAACTATAGCTTAAACACAGTAGCTAACTGCGATGTTGATGTATACAGCTTTGTTGTTTTCCCGAATCCATTCAAAAATGAGGTATCTTTGCAATTTCATTCTGAATTTGCTGCCAATCTTCCTTATAGAATTACCAATCTATTAGGACAAAACTTACTTCAAGGACAGGTTCAAGCTAGCAAAGGTTTGAATACATTTGTCCTACCTATACAGGACCTTCCTAAAGGCATTTATCTTCTCCATACAGAAGGTAAAATGATTAAACTAGTGAAGAATTAAGAATTAATCTTGATGCTAAAAATCCCCGTATGGCACTTGCTATACGGGGATTTTTTATTTACAACAAAAAATTACATTCCACTAATCTACGGTTACGACATCTTGTTCAATACGTAAATTTTGTATAATATTTTGTTGGCGATCGGCAGTATTTTTGCCCATATAATAAGACAATAGTTTATCAATATCGGCAGATGGGCTCATTTGTACAGGCTCTAAATGAATATCTTCGCCAATAAATTGTCCGAATTCGCTTGGTGAAATCTCTCCTAGACCTTTAAATCGAGTCACCTCAGCTGTTTTTCCTAACTTATTCATTGCCTCCTGCTTTTCTTCTTCGCTATAACAATAGAATGTTTTCTTTTTATTTCTTACTCGAAAGAGAGGCGTCTCTAGGATATACAAATGTCCACGAATCACTAACTCTGGGAAAAATTGCAAAAAGAAGGTCAATAACAATAGACGAATATGCATACCATCAACGTCGGCATCGGTAGCAATAATTACTTTGTTGTATCTCAAATCATCCAAGCCATCTTCAATGTTCAAAGCATGTTGCAGCAAATTAAATTCTTCGTTTTCATAAACCACTTTCTTAGTAAGATTATAACAATTCAAAGGTTTTCCACGCAAACTAAAAACAGCCTGAGTTTTTACATCTCTAGCTTTGGTAATCGATCCACTTGCTGAGTCTCCCTCTGTAATAAACAACATCGTTTCGTTTGCCCCTTCTTTATTTGTATTGTAATGCAAACGGCAATCTCTAAGTTTTTTATTGTGCAAATTCGCTTTCTTAGCTCTAGTATTTGCCAACTTTTTGATTCCTGCAATTTCTTTGCGCTCTCGTTCAGACTGAACAATACGCTTCTGTAAGGCAGTTGCAACTTCTGGGTTTTTGTGCAAAAAGTTATCTAGCTTTTCTTTGATAAAATCCCCTACAAAGACATTCAAACTAGGACCTTGAGGACCTACATTAATGGAACCTAATTTTGTTTTAGTTTGTGACTCAAAAATAGGTTCTTGAACACGCACACTAATTGCTGCAACAATCGCACTCCGAATATCTGCTGCATCATAATTTTTACCATAAAAATCACGAACAGTTTTTACCAGCGCTGCACGAAACGCATTTAGGTGCGTTCCTCCTTGAGTCGTATTTTGACCATTAACAAAAGAATTATATTGTTCTCCATAATGTTGTCCATGTGTCATGGCAATTTCTATATCGTCTCCTTTTAAATGAATAATAGGATAACGAATTTTTTCAATATCGACACGTTTGGTCAATAAATCCAACAGACCATTTTTAGAAACAAATGATTTGCTGTTGAACGTCAATCGCAAGCCTGCATTTAGGTAAGCATAATCCCAAATACGATCTTCAATATATTGTCGATTGAATTTATAGTTCTTAAAAATGGAATTGTCTGGACGGAATTCGATGTATGTTCCATTAGGTTCTTCCGTTTTAACAAGCTTTTTATCTTCTTTCAATACTCCTTGCTCAAAAATGGCTGTTTTCATTTTTCCATCACGATAAGAGCAAACTTTGAAATAAGTAGACAATGCATTAACAGCCTTTGTACCAACCCCATTCAGTCCTACTGCTTTTTGAAAAGCATTGGAATCATACTTTCCTCCAGTGTTAATTTTTGAAACACAATCAACAACTTTACCCAAAGGAATACCACGACCATAGTCTCTTAGAGTCATCATGCCATCATCTGTCAGCTTGATTTCAATTTTCTTGCCAGCCCCCATCATATATTCATCAATAGAGTTATCAATTACCTCTTTGAATAAAATATAGATTCCATCGTCAGGAGCTGTTCCGTTGCCCAGCTTTCCGATGTACATACCTGGACGTAAACGAATATGCTCTTTCCAATCTAAAGATCGTATATTATCTTCTGTATATTTTGCTGTTGCCATTTGTGTTATTTAATGCTTGTTCTTTTCAAAAGAAAAGCCTGAAATTCTAAAAAATTTCAAGCTTTACTACAAATATACTAATTCTAGGAATAAAAAACAAATTGTTTCAAAAATAAATTCTAAACAAGATGTTGAAATTGAAGTTTTTTTATCGCTTTATTGGATAATCATCCGCTTGGGCTTCGCCCAAACCTTATCCTCATTAGTGTAGTACAAAAATGCCGAAGAAGCAGGGGCTTCATAAGTTCCTGGGACATCTGCTTTCAAATCAAGCTGTATCGTTTTGGTTTGATTGGGCTCTAATTGTTCGTAATGAAAGACAGCATATCCATCAAATAATTCATAATAATCGACGATCTTCTTTTCTTGTAATTCTTTTAACTGCCAAGGCTGTAAACTCAAACCAGCAGGAATCCCAACCATCGCCATCGCCATTGGTTGCCCTTTAGCACTAGTATTAGACAATGTTGTTGTTAACCGAATGGTTTCTCCCATTTTAACCTCGTTTTTAGGCAATGTAGTATGCAAGGACAATGGACAATTGGGAGAATTTTGAGGCAAACGAGTTGTGTAAGTAACTTCTAAATCCCAAGGCATTGCTACTTTAGTTCCTTTGTATTCAACAACAATATTTTGCTTTCCATCTTTTAAGAATTCACCTAGATTAGGAATCAAAACCTCACTTTGGTCCTCCGTGTAAGCAACTGTAGCTACTTGTTGCCCATCTATAGACACAACAAGTTCTCCTGGTTCGGCGGCTTTCTTACTATTTTTGGCATACTCTAACATTGCTTTTAATGCCAAAACTGTCCCTTGGGTAGAACCATATCCATAGTAATTTTTTCCACTCTGAATTGCTTTTATAGCCTCTTGTACAGCCTTGTCATACCCCTGAGCTTGCAACATTGCTAAAACCGCTAGGCTAGACGTTTCGATCATCAAAGACTGTCCTGTTGAATTGGTTACTGAACTAGTTAAGCCGACAAAACGACCATCTTTCTGCTGCAACTTGGCGAGTTCTTTTACAAGCGTTGTTGCTCGCTTATCCTTTGCCTTAAATAAAGCATTTGCCACCAAAGCCATCATGTAAGGATCCTCACTTTTCACAGCATCCTTATACGATTTGTCCAGTTCTTTGGTTATTTTATCAGAATATCCTGCTTCTGCTACTGCCCAAACAATATACGCATCGGTAACTTCAGCTACCGCCCAACTATGTAGTGCCTGTTGATTTTTGTTCCAGCTCCCTTTTCCATCCTTTCTGCTCAACAGCCATTTTGCGGTTCGATCAATCAATTCTTTGTCAACATCGTAAACTCGTTTCATGTCAACAAACTCCATCAAACCATATGCCGATAAAGCTTCATGCCCAGGGTCTCTTCCCCACCAATCAAAACCTCCTGAAGGCGACTCATAACCTACCAAACGCTTGTATCCTGCATCAAGATACTCCATCGCTTGTTTTTCTATTTGAGGCAAAGACATTCCTGTTTCTCGTAAATAATCCAATACTAATAAATTCGGATAATTAGAGCTAGAAGTCTGCTCAAAACAACCATGGGGCATTCTCAACATATTTTCCATTCCTTTCATAACTTCATCCAAAGTATTGGGATATGCTTGCAATTTGGCAACTAGAGAACCTTCTAATTGTTCCTGAATTGTCAACGAAAACTCTTGGCGCATTTTGTCACCTGTAACTACCTCATGCACAGGAAAGCCTCTTGGTCGAGCATTAATTGTCGTCAATAATTGATCTTTTAAACCTTCTGCTTCAAATCCAAGCAACAAATCTCCTTCTGCAACTTTGTCTAAAACCAAACACTTTAAAGCTATTTTTTTGCTTCCTTCTGCTGTTACATGAATAGTCGTAGGAGCTTTTTCTAGCAGTTGAATATGAGTAGGCAGTGTGATGCTCAAATTTCCTTTAAGCGCTATTGATCTGTTGTTTGTTAACGTTAATGGAATGGTAATTTGATCTCCAGTCAACACCTCTTTAGGTACTTTTGTCAACATTTCAAATGGTAGTTGTGTGAAGTATGTATAACTCGTACGACCAAGTCCTCCGTTATCTCCAAACCCTTCGATTGTCACTCTAAACTGCGTAATGGCATCATTGTTATAAAAAGTTATCTGTGCTTTGCCATCGGCTCCCACTCTAACACTGGGGTTCCAATATACCGTTGATCGAAAATCTGTCCGCACTGTAGAAACTGATTCTTTTTCATACGTCACTACTGGAAACTCTCGAACACGCTGATAACGTGTCCCTGTAATTTGAGGTGCCCAATATCCTTCCAATTCATTTTTTTTCATTTCCAAATCCTCTAATACCAAATCTTCTTTATCAAGTACCAACTCCCCTATTATAAGCCCTTCTACATCTTCATCTATCAATGCAACATCATCCATTGGGGCAGGTTCTGGCTCTGGCAAAGGCTCTGCTACTCCATCAAACATAACAACTTCTTCAAATTCCTCTACCGCTTCAGGAGCATCAAATACTCTCACCACACCACCTCTATTAACAGCCGTAGCCCTAGTCGCAACAATTAAAGCTTCATCCAACATTACATTAACAACATTCTCTCCTTCTTTTAGAATAATATTTTCAGCACGATAACCAGCTCCATATACTTGCAAAGCTGTTATATTGTTAGGGATGGTTAAAGAAAAGACGCCCTTTCCATTCGTTTTGGTTGCTGTTATTCCCGAAGCCCGCACTTCCGCATTTGCAATTACCTTATTATCACTATTTTTAACAACTCCAGTAATAACTCTTTTTTTGTATACTTGTAGAGTGAGGTCATTATTATAATCCAAAACGCTTGTCAATACAGGATAATAAATATCAGACTTTGTCTGAAGATTAACCGATTCAAACAACTTCCAATTGTTGATAGAAAATCGACCATTTTGATCGGTTACTGCTACCACATCTTTTCCCATTAACTCGACAGCTATGCCAGACACTGGCTCTCTCTTTTCATTTAACACAGTCCCCCCTATTCTAGCTAATTCACCAGTTTGAGTTGGTGCTTGATAACTTTCTGCTATAATTTCTTTCCAAGCAAATTTTCTCCACCCTTGTGTCATCATTAAGTGGTCTAATGCTTTTTTTCGATCAATATTAGGCTTTAAACGCGTTGCATCTTTTTCGTCATCAAAATAAAAATTAGGTTCAACAACCTCGCCCTTTAAATCCGACTCCAACAACATATAAGACAACAAATGCCCTTGTTTATCATCAGCAAAAGTCAACAACTTATCATCTACTACTGCCAAGGAAAAGTCTCCAGATACAGGTTGTCCCAATTCATTAGTTACCTTTAGGCTCATTTCTACTTTTTCTCTCGGAAGGTATTTCTCTTTGTTGGTAATAACTTCTACATTCAATTGTTTATTAGGATTCACAAAAATCAATCGCTCTGCTCTAGCTATTTTGTCACTACTAAACAAGGTAACTTGGGCAATTCCTACAGGAAAATTAGTTGTTGGAATAGAAAGTGTGTTCAAGCCTTTTTGGGCAGCAACTACTTTAGAATACTGAACCTCATGGCGACTTTGAACCACAACATAGAGTTCTTCTTCTTTAGAACTGATTACCCCTAAATTGATATGTTTTGGGTCAGACGTCACGGCTTTTAAAGCATAGCCTTCGTCTAAGGCAACGGGAAGAGGATACTCTTTTGTTATAAAAGCAGGGCTTGTAATTTTGGCAGTATACTGTTGTCCTTTTTGTGCCGTCATCTCAAACTGTCCCATTCCTTGATGGTAACTATCAAATGTTGTGACGATTCTTCCTTCTTGATCAACAATATGTCCTTCTACATCTGCAGGTTTACCAAACTCATCAAGTGCTTTAAAGCCAACTCCACAATTCATACCTGTGATTAAATCCCCCCCTTCTGGATAAAATGCTAAATCAATATTCCCCAGCACAATAGGAATGCTTCTAGCTATGGACTCAGTTTGACCTTTGTATTGAATCATTACATTCAACAAACCGTCATTGGTAGCCAGTTTTTGAGGCAAATTAAATTTGAGGTAAGCACGACCTACATTATTGGTCTTTCCTTTTCCTGCTTTTATTCTTTTGCCTTCCAAATTAACAACATAATCAAAGGCATGTCCTACCAATGCTTTCTTTGTTAGCGTATTCAAATCTAACGTTGCGATTACAGCAGCTCCTACACCGTATGCTTTTTTATCAAAATTAAGCTTCATATTAAGGTTGGGCAATACAGATTTTTGGACAGTGATATCCCGTTCAAAAAAAGCGTTTGTATTCTTCTGCCATTGTGTATAGGCTTTGATGGTATACAAACCACCTTTTAAACTTGCGGCCAAATCAAAAGCACCACCTACCTGTCCTTCTTGGGCAATCAGCGTTAAGGTTTGTTCTACACTTCCTTTAGGACTCAGTAATTCTACATACACTACTTCACTTTTATCACTTGCCTGAAACGTACGAGCATCTCTAACATACGCTGTAAACCAAATTGATTCTCCTGGTTCATAAAAAGTTTTATCAAATTGCAGATAAACTTTGTCCTCTGCCATTTGCTCTTGATAAAGCGCTAACTTTTCTACCAAGTTTTTTAGAAATGGATGATTGGATAATATATTGGGTTGGTTATAAATAGCACTTGCTAAGCCAATGCCCAACATCATAAAAATTAAAAAGGAAATAGCTATTTTTTGTGTTGTCGATTTCATAATTATAAGACTGGAATAAAAGAATAAGTTGGTGATCAAGTTTTCACTCTTTGGGTTTTCTAAGACCTCATCCAACCTAGACGAGCAACGACTAGTCTATATAATAAGGTCTGGTTGAATTGGCTTATAACTTAGAAGATGCAGCCTTGCTTTTTTTTGGTGTTTGGGGTACGAATTTTATTATCATTGAGCCCATAAGAAACTTCCTAATAATTCCCCCTACTAAAGCGATAATAATTATAAAATAGTTATAAAACGCAATTAATAAAAACAAAAAGCCGCCTCAATTAAATTGAGGCGGCTTCAAGTCACTAAAAAATTTAGCTTATATTAATTCTAGTATCTTCTCTTAGTTTTGCGTTTTGTAGTTTTAAACTGGTTACCACCTGGCATTCCATTACCTTTTGGAGAACCTGTACGAGTCATCGCACAACGGAAACCTAAATAAGCAGAAGATTTATCTTCTTCTAAGAAACGTCTAGTACCAGGAGACATCCAGTAAGCTCTGTCGTTCCAAGCACCACCTTTATAAACACGTGCTTTGTCAGAAACTAAACTGTGTTTTCCGTACTCATATGTTGCTTCAGACTGAGCATCACCATCCAAGTGATTGATTACATTAGAGAATTGGAAGTTTCTTCTATTTGCAATTTCATCTGCATCCAATTCTTTGTATTTCAAACGCCCAGGAGCAATAGAATCATCATCCAATTGAGGCTTGCCATCTGCATCTAACTCTATTTCCATAAATACATTACCACGATAAGGATTCAAATCTTGCGTTTCAACATCTCTTAAAGTAGTACTAGTCATTGGACGGTAAACATCTTGTACCCATTCGTTTACGTTACCAGCCATATTGTATAGACCATAATCGTTTGGCACATAAGAACGAACAGGAGCTGTGATTGATGCATTATCATTCAAGGCACCAGCCATACCCATGTAATCACCACGTCCACGCTTAAAGTTAGCCACAATCATCCCTTGGTATCTACCATGTTGAGGATAACGTACTGTAGTTCCATCCCAAGGGTAGATTCTACGGTCAGAGATACGCTCATCTCTAGCATATGCTTGATTTCCTACTAAAGCCAAAGCAGCATATTCCCACTCTGCTTCCGAAGGCAAACGGTAGTCGGGTAGAATAATACCATCTTCAAATCTTACGCTTCTTTCTTCACCAGTAGAAGGACTTACCATTGGCTTGTCTCCTGGATCAGCTTCATAAACACCTGCTAAGTAAGATTCTGTCACAAAATTGTTAGCTCCTTGTTGACCTTCCATGTCTCCAGCAATTTTACCATCTCTGATAAGAATCATTTCGTTGACACGGTCTGTTCTCCATTTACAATATTCTTGTGCTTGCAACCAAGTAACCCCTACCAAAGGATAATCCATATAAGCAGGGTGGCGCAAATATGTTTCAACATAAGGTTCGTTATAAGACAATTCTTCTAACCATACCAATGTATCTGGCAATGCTTTTCTATGTAATTGAGGCATTGAAGAATGCACTCGTTGTAACCAATATAAGTATTCTAAGTAAGCAATATTAGAAACTTCTGTTTCGTCCATATAAAAAGAAGATACCGTTACACGACGAGGAATACCACGATAATCCTTCATCACATCTTCTTCTGTTTGTCCCATATTGAAGGTACCACCTTCAATAAAAACGAGGTTTGGACCTGTTTCCTGCCCTTGATAGTCAATGGGTTTTTCAAAACCACCCCATTCTGGAGAGTTGTATACCCACCCTGTTGTGTTTGAACGTTCTTCTTTTTTACAAGAAGACATTGCTACCAACATACCAAGCAGTCCAAATAAAAATATTTTCTTCATTACGAGCTAAGATTTTTTATGATCTAAATAAAAGGCTAACAAATTTAGTAAAATTTTTAAATTACCTAAATATTTCTAGGCAATCATTATATCTATTTCGGTGTTTTCGTTTTTTATTTTCAAAGTTGAGAGTCAAAGAGATTTCATGTGCTCCTCCCGATTCAGCTCCTAGTTTGGATACGGTCAAATCATAACTATATCCCAATTTAAAAACACCCTTCTGAATACCAACCATAAATATAACGGCATCAGCATTGGTAAAAGTATGTCGAAACCAAATTCCTCCCAAAAATATTCCGTACCGAGCGTATGTACCAATATTCAGTTGATGAAAGGATCTTTGCTTAACAAATAATACATTTGGAGATAAAAACGCTTGTTTTCCCAATTTATTGCGTTTGGTTAGACGAATTTCGCTTCCCGCATGTATGCTATAGCGCAAGGGCAATTCATCCGATCCATCTTGAGATGCTCCCAAAAAACTTTCCCTAGGTGTTGTCAAGTGTTTTACAGAGACCCCAGCATAAAAATAAGGCGTGTTGACCAATAAACCCGTTCCCAAATCAAAATAGTTGAGACTTGAACTACCTTGAGCTTCATTGGTAGGATTTGGGTTTCCATTCATATCCACCGTTCCTGTTGCAACATTCAACTGATCTAAAAAGACCAATTTGTTCCAAGCCAATCTAGAATTCACAAAATTTCCTTCTAAACCAGCACGAATATAGAATTTTTTTGAAAAGCGAATGTCATATGCATAAAATAACCCGATACGATAGGTTGCATAGATACCTCCACCAGCTATATCTGCCTCTACTAATGCCCCAAAACCACTATTGATTTTAGAAGCATAATGACTGATAGATACAGCATAAGTAGAATAAGCATTAGGAATATTAGGCCACTGATTTCTATAATTTAGGGTGATGACAGGTGCTTCTACCAAGCCAGTCATAGCTGGATTTAACTGCATTGGTGCTGCAAAAAATTGACTGTAAACAGGATCTTGTGCTGATATTTTTGTACCAATCAACAACAATCCTAAAAGTACAAAAAATCTATATCTCATAACATTTTATTTGATAGATGGGTAATTGATGACGATTCTAGCTGATTTCGAACCATTTCATAAGCATACAAAACCGAAAGTCTTTTGGTTGTCTATAGCATCAATTATTTTAAATTCTCTAAAAGAATTTAAATTCGACCCTCTTTTAACGGTGATAAAAGTACACTTATTTTTAAGCTTATGTACGAAATCAAAATTATTATTCCACTTTTATATAGTTGGTGTCTCCAACTCTACTAAGATTGTATACTATAATAATACTCTTATAACTATGTAATGGATGACCACCACCACTAAAAGTTTTTAATGATGTGTGACGGCTTAAAGGTGTTTAAGCCAAAAGGCGGGAACGTATTGCCTATAAATATAAAGGATCTACTTGATAATGTCAAATTAAGGAATTGAACAATTCTATTATTTTTTCTACTACATCCCTCTACATTTTTGATTTTCTTACGTTTTAATCAGTAGTAGTTCGCTCATTCACTTCCTTCTAGCAAGAAGTTACGTAGCTCTTTAACTGAAAGGTAACAGCCTCTTTTATTCGATGAGCGTTGTTATTCTCTTGGGTTATGAGCCAACAACTTGGGGACACTGCTGCTACATAGTTTACGCAAACTAATGTTAATTCATTACTCCGTTGAAAAATCGTATTAGTTTGATTATCAGCAAGATGCATTTTTACTAATCTTTACACTAAAAGACTGGTAATCAAACTAATACAAGATGCTTTTTTACGTTTTTCGTAGAAAAACTAAAAAATCAACGGAGTATTATTAATTGATACTTTATAATTTTTTTCACCAATGTAATTTTGTATCCAAACACCTAAACAACACTAAACCAATACACCTGTATAATTTTTGTCATTTATCAAAGTCTTTATGCAACCGCTCTTGTCTCCTAAACTTGAGTTTTTGTCTTCTCCCAAAATAGCCTCTCCTACACTATTCACAAGACAGATGGTTGCCAAGCAAGCACTTTGCAATATCAATTATATTTCTGATCGCAAATCCTATCACTGCTAGATCATCATTCTAAAAAAAGAACGCTATGCTTAACTCTTTTTTCAAAGCATCTCTACTAACATTGCTTGTTAGTACAAGCTCCTATGCACAAACCACCACAGAAAGCATCACCATTAATTGGCAAGAACAACCTAGGACATACCAATTGCCCGATGGAAACACCTTACATTATCTTTATTTTGAAAAGGCAAATTACAATGGAACAGATGCACGTCTTCCTATCTTCTCTAAACAAATTCGTTTGAATAGTTATGGTGATTTGACCGCAAGATTGGTCAATGAACAATACTCACCTTTGACTAATACTTCTGAATTAGATTTATCTGATATTGATGCTATTAACATTGAAACTGCCGTTAGTTTTGACCGAAAAAAACCTGTTGGTGTTGTTTATTTTACGCCCATTCGCAAAAATCCTACAACAGGACAATATGAAAAACTAGTCCACGCTGATTTACAAGTTAGTCTCACTCCAAAAACAGCCCCTAGTAGCTTGTCTAATAGTCGTAACTTTACCAATACTTCTAAATTATCGGATGGTCTAATTTACAAAATTGCCGTTACTAGTACTGGAATACAAAAATTGGATTACGACTTCTTAAAAAGTTTGGGGGTTGATGTTGATAATATTGATCCTAGAAAAATTCAAATTCTGGGCAATGGAGGCAACAAACTTCAAGAAAGAATGGATCTGCCGATTGCCGACGACCTGATCGAAAATAGAATCTTTGTAGCTGGTGAAGCGGATGGAAGTTTTGACCAAAACGATTACATTCTATTCTATGGTCTTGGTACTAAAAACTGGTCGTACAACAGCAATCTTACTTGTGGCAACTTCAAACACAGCACCAATCCATACACTGATGAAAGTTATTACTTTATCAAAATTAGCAGTGCTAATGGACTTAGAATATCCAACCGAACATCTATTGCCAATACAGCTTATACAACGAATAGCTACGATGCTTTGGCACACCACGAATTGGATGAAATCAACTTGATGGAACAAGAGTTTGCACTCCCTCCTTCGGGTAGAGAATGGTATGGTGAATCGTTTAGAACATTGAACAATAGAACAAGAAATTTTAACTTTCAATTCTCGAATCGAATCGAAAGCGAGCCTGTCACCATCCAATCCGACTTAGCAGTACGAGTATTTACGCCTGGTACAGCGACTCTTAAAGCGAATGGTAATTTGATTGGCAATCCAATCAATACCCCTAGCACTACCGTTTACATCTACTCTGATTATGCTAGGCGATTAACTTTCCCTTGTAGTGCTAACATTTTGTCTGGGCAAAACGTCAATCTCGAAATTAGTTTGGCACACAATAGTACAGCGGCTGAGATGTGGCTCAATTATTTATCGCTACAAGCTCGCTGTCAACTTCGTTTCACCAATGGACAAATGCCCTTTAGAGATAGTCGTTCTTTGAGTCAAGGAAATGCCACCTATCAACTTAGCAATGCCAATAATGTCACCATTTGGGACGTCACAGATCCTAGCAATGTTTTCATTCAAGAATATGCTGGTTCTGGCAACATCTCCTTTGGAGCAGATGCCAATGTTCTTAGAGAATTTGTTGCTTTTGACAACAACCAATTTTATGTCCCTATTGATAGAGGAACGGTTGCCAACCAAAATTTGCATGGCATTACCACTCCTCCTGATGCTGTTTTTGTTGTGCATTCTTCTTTGAGAGCCGAAGCAGATCGCTTAGCAGCTCATCGTCGCAACCACGACAATATTACCGTGGATGTTATCAATGTCGAGGATATTTACAATGAATTTGCTTCGGGAGCACCTGACGTGACGGCCATTCGTGATTTTTGTAGAATGCTTTACCTACGCTCTACTCCTAGCTATGAATTTACCCATTTGTTGCTGTTTGGTATTGGTTCTTTTGACTACAAATCGTTGGGCGACAGCAGAACACCTAGTAACAACCCAAACTTGATTCCTGTTTATGAGACTCAAGAATCCCTGCACCCAATCAGAACATACACTTCTGACGATTATTTTGCACTACTAGATGATAACGAACGAATGACAAACTTTGGTTTGTTGGATATTGCTGTGGGTCGATTGCCAGCTGCTAATATTGCTGAAGCGAGAACATTGGTCAACAAAATTATCAATTATGAAACCAATCCTGATGCTTTTAAAGACTGGAAAAATAGACTTTGTTTTGTAGCAGATGATGAAGATGGCAATGCCTATTTTAGAGATGCACAATATACGGCTCAAATTAGTGAAGCACAAAACAATAATTACAACATTGAAAAAGTATATTTAGATGCTTTTCAACAAGTGAGCACTGCTGGTGGCGAACGATATCCCGATGCCCAAAATGCATTGTTAGATATTTTGTTCAAAGGTGCTTTTATTGTCAACTATTTTGGACATGGAGGGGATGACGGTTGGTCACAAGAGCGTGTCTTTACAAGTAGTAATATCAATGCTCTAACCAATGTTGATAAATTGCCATTATTTATTACAGCAACTTGCTCTTTTAGTCCTCATGATAATCCAACCACCGTTTCCGCAGGTGAATTATTGTTACTCAACCCTAATGGCGGTGCTATCTCCCTGTTTACAACTGTTCGAGTTGTTGTTGCGGATGATAATGCGACACTGGTTCAGCATACCTTTGATGTTATTTTTGATAAAAAGCCAAATGGAGAAATGCCAACAACAGGAGAAGTATTGCAATTTTCTAAAAACAATGCGGCTATTCCGTCTCCTGTAAATTCAAGGAAATATGCCTTACTAGGTGATCCGACCATGAAACTAGCCTATCCTCATCACGATGTAAGAACAATACAAATTAACAACCAAGCCATTACCAATCAAGATACCATTCATGCATTAGAGCTGGTAACCATCTCTGGAGAAATTGTCGATAACAATGGCAATAAGGTCTCTAACTTCAATGGAACTATTTATCCAACTGTTTTTGACAAACAAGATCAATTGAGGACATTAGGTAATGACAATGATAGCCATCCTGCTAATTTCTTTTTACGAAAAAAAATTATCTTCAAAGGACAAGCAAGCGTTGTTAATGGCAATTTTAGCTTTTCTTTTATGGTACCTAAAGACATCAACTACTCGTTGGGATATGGTAAAATTTCTTACTATGCCGAAAATCAATCCAATTTGGATGCTCATGGTAATTATGACGGTATTGTAGTTGGTGGATCAAACCCTAATCCTCCTGTTGACAATCAAGGACCTGAAGTTTTGGTCTATATGAATACAGAAGAATTTGCCAGAGGAGGCATCACCGATAACAACCCAAAGCTATTGGTTAAATTGTACGACGAAAATGGTATTAATACTGTAGGAAATAGTATTGGACATGATTTAACAGGAAAAATTACAACACCAAAACAGGATGAAGAATTGGAATATGTCTTAAACGATTTTTATGAATCGACCAAAGATGACTATACGAGAGGAACAATCGTTTATCCCTTAAAAGACTTAGAACCGGGCTTGCATACTGTAAAAATAAAAGCTTGGGATGTGTTTAATAATCCTGGTGAAGGTTCAACGGAGTTTGTTGTTGCAGAATCTGCGGATATGGCTTTGGCGCACGTCTTAAATTATCCCAATCCGTTTACAACTAGCACCAACTTCCAATTTGAACACAACTTGCCTTATCAAGCCTTAGAAGTTCAGGTGCAAATTTATACTGTTTCTGGAAAGTTGATAAAAACCATTGATCGTGACATTAGCGCCGAAGGCAATAACGGTTATCGTGTAGATGACATCCATTGGGATGGTTTGGACGACTACGGAGATCGCATTGGTAAAGGGGTCTATATCTACAAAATATTGGTTCAAGCTGATGGAGCAACAGATCAGGTCAAACAAAGTAGTGAATTTCAAAAGCTAGTTATTCTAAAATAAAATTTCGTTCTAATACAGGGTAAACCTATTTCACAGATTTTGCCCTGTATTTGTTCTATTTTTTGTCAAAAAAACAAATTTATTTTAATTTATACATCAACACTTTTACCTTTGTATACGTTTTAGAAATGCACGTCCTAAAAACTATTTTTTTTAGAATTTTAAATGATACACTCAACAATATCATCTATGGTATAATTTTACATTAATCAACCTTTATTTTTAGTTTGCATATTTGCATGGTTTATTAATTGGGAAAAGAATCAGGAATTTGTAATTTTTTTAAACATCCCAACTTTTTCACAAGTTTGTTTGTCCTAAGTTATAGTTCCTCTTATGTATTGATAAAAAATAAATTTTCGATACGTCATTACAATTTAACATAAGATGTTACAGTAGGTACACCTTAAATTATAAATTGCAATGGGGCAGAATATTGTTCAATCAATGAATTATTTTTTAACATTACTTAACCTTATTCTAAATAGAGTTTGATATCTTACCATATCAACTTTATACAGTACAGATTCTGTATCCTTGATCTTATATCTTTGAATATAGTAGTATATAATTATTGCTATATGAATTATTCTAAAAAACAGAACACAATGCTTCAGTCACTTTTCAAGGCATTTTTTCTAACAATTATTGTTAGTAGTAGTATATATGCTCAAACCGTTACAGAGTCTATTGACTTGAAATGGGAGGAACAACCTCGCCAATATAGATTCTCTGACGAACATACATTGCACTATATGTATTTTGAGAATGCTAGTTATGATGAATCCAAACCTCAATTTCCTATCTTCTCTAAACAAATTCGTTTGAATAGTTATGGTGATTTGACCGCAAGATTGGTCAATGAACAATACTCACCTTTGACTAATACTTCTGAATTAGATTTATCTGATATTGATGCTATTAACATTGAAACTGCCGTTAGTTTTGACCGAAAAAAACCTGTTGGTGTTGTTTATTTTACGCCCATTCGCAAAAATCCTACAACAGGACAATATGAAAAACTAGTCCACGCTGATTTACAAGTTAGTCTCACTCCAAAAACAGCCCCTAGTAGCTTGTCTAATAGTCGTAACTTTACCAATACTTCTAAATTATCGGATGGTCTAATTTACAAAATTGCCGTTACTAGTACTGGAATACAAAAATTGGATTACGACTTCTTAAAAAGTTTGGGGGTTGATGTTGATAATATTGATCCTAGAAAAATTCAAATTCTGGGCAATGGAGGCAACAAACTTCAAGAAAGAATGGATCTGCCGATTGCCGACGACCTGATCGAAAATAGAATCTTTGTAGCTGGTGAAGCGGATGGAAGTTTTGACCAAAACGATTACATTCTATTCTATGGTCTTGGTACTAAAAACTGGTCGTACAACAGCAATCTTACTTGTGGCAACTTCAAACACAGCACCAATCCATACACTGATGAAAGTTATTACTTTATCAAAATTAGCAGTGCTAATGGACTTAGAATATCCAACCGAACATCTATTGCCAATACAGCTTATACAACGAATAGCTACGATGCTTTGGCACACCACGAATTGGATGAAATCAACTTGATGGAACAAGAGTTTGCACTCCCTCCTTCGGGTAGAGAATGGTATGGTGAATCGTTTAGAACATTGAACAATAGAACAAGAAATTTTAACTTTCAATTCTCGAATCGAATCGAAAGCGAGCCTGTCACCATCCAATCCGACTTAGCAGTACGAGTATTTACGCCTGGTACAGCGACTCTTAAAGCGAATGGTAATTTGATTGGCAATCCTGTGAATACTGCGGTTACAACTGTTTATATCTACTCTGATTATGCCAAACGATTAACTTTCCCTTGTAGTGCTAACATTTTGTCTGGGCAAAACGTCAATCTCGAAATTAGTTTGGCACACAATAGCACAGCGGCTGATATGTGGCTCAATTATTTATCACTACAAGCTCGCTGTCAACTTCGTTTCACCAATGGACAAATGCCCTTTAGAGATAGTCGTTCTTTGAGTCAAGGAAATGCCACTTATCAACTTAGCAATGCCAATAATGTCACCATTTGGGACGTCACAGATCCTAGCAATGTCTTCATTCAAGAATATGCTGGTTCTGGCAACATCTCCTTTGGAGCAGATGCCAATGTTCTTAGAGAATTTGTTGCTTTTGACAACAACCAATTTTATGTCCCTGTTGATAGAGGAACGGTTGCCAACCAAAATTTGCATGGCATTACCACTCCTCCTGATGCTGTTTTTGTTGTGCATTCTTCTTTGAGAGCCGAAGCAGATCGCTTAGCAGCTCATCGTCGCAACCACGACAATATTACCGTGGATGTTATCAATGTGGAGGATATTTACAATGAATTTGCTTCGGGAGCACCTGACGTAACGGCTATTCGTGATTTTTGTAGAATGCTTTACCTACGCTCTACTCCTAGCAATGAGTTTACCCATTTGTTGCTATTTGGTATTGGTTCTTTTGACTACAAATCGTTGGGCGACAGCAGAACACCTAGCAACAACCCGAACTTGATTCCTGTCTATGAGACTCAAGAGTCCATGCACCCAATCAATACATACACTTCTGACGATTATTTTGCATTGTTGGATGAGACCGAACGAATGACAACCTTGGGTTGGTTGGATATTGCTGTGGGTCGATTGCCAGCTGCTAATATTGCTGAAGCGAGAACATTGGTCAACAAAATTATCAATTATGAAACCAATCCTGATGTTCTTAAAGATTGGAAAAATAGACTTTGTTTTGTAGCAGATGATGGGGATAATAATTTACACTTTTACGATGCCGAAGGTGTCGCTATCACCGCAGGGCAACAAGATAGTAGTTATAACATTGAAAAAGTATACCTAGATGCTTTTCAACAAGTGAGCACTTCTGGTGGCGAACGTTATCCTGATGCTAAAAATGCTCTGTTAGATATTTTGTTCAAGGGTTCTTTTATTGTCAACTATTTGGGACATGGAGGGGATGACGGTTGGACACAAGAGCGTGTCTTTACAAGTAGTGATATCAATGCTCTAACCAATGTTGATAAATTGCCATTATTTATTACAGCAACTTGCTCTTTTGGACCTCATGATGATCCAACCACCGTTTCCGCTGGTGAGTTATTGTTACTTAATCCTAATGGCGGTGCGATCTCTGTTTTAACAACTGTTCGAGTTGTTATTGCATCTCATAATGAGCGTTTGGTTAGAAATACCTTTAATGTTATTTTTGATAGAAAACCTAATGGCGAGATGCCAACAACAGGAGAAGTATTGCAGTTTTCTAAAAACAATGCGGCTATCTCTCCTCCTGTAAATTCAAGAAAATATGCTTTGTTGGGCGATCCTACCATGAAACTAGCTTATCCAAATCATGATGTAAGGACAACACAAATTAACAACCAAGCCATTACCAATCAAGATACTATTCGTGCATTAGAGTTGGTAACCATCTCTGGAGAAATTGTCGATAACAATGGCAATAAGGTCTCTAATTTCAATGGAACTATTTATCCAACTGTTTTTGACAAACAAGATCGATTGTATACGTTAGGAAATGACGTAGGAAGTTTTTCAGATGACTTTTTCTTGCGCAAGAAAATTATTTTTAAAGGACAAGCAAGCGTTGTTAATGGCAACTTTAGCTTTTCATTTGTTGTCCCCAAAGATATTAACTACTCGTTGGGATATGGTAAAATTTCTTACTATGCCGAAAATCAATCCAATTTGGATGCTCATGGTAATTATGACGGTATTGTAGTTGGTGGGTCAAACCCTAATCCTCCTGTTGACAATCAAGGACCTGAAGTTTTGGTCTATATGAATACAGAAGAATTTGCCAGAGGAGGCATCACCGATAACAACCCAAAGCTATTGGTTAAATTGTACGACGAAAATGGTATTAATACCGTAGGAAATAGTATTGGACATGATTTAACAGGAAAAATTACAACACCAAAACAGGATGAAGAATTGGAATATATCTTAAACGATTTTTATGAATCGACCAAAGATGATTATACCAAAGGAACAGCTGTTTATCCCTTAAAAGACTTAGAGCCGGGCTTGCATACTGTAAAAGTAAAAGCTTGGGATGTGTTTAATAATCCTGGTGAAGGTTCAACGGAATTTGTTGTTGCAGAATCTGCGGATATGGCTTTGGCGCACGTCTTAAATTATCCCAATCCGTTTACAACTAGCACCAACTTCCAATTTGAACACAACTTGCCTTATCAAGCCTTAGAAGTTCAGGTGCAAATTTATACTGTTTCTGGAAAGTTGATAAAAACCATTGATCGTGACATTAGCGCCGAAGGCAATAACGGTTACCGTGTAGATGACATCCATTGGGATGGTTTGGACGACTACGGAGATCGCATTGGTAAAGGAGTCTATATCTACAAAATATTGGTTCAAGCTGATGGAGCAACAGATCAGGTCAAACAAAGTAGTGAATTTCAAAAGCTAGTTATTTTAAAATAAAAGTATAAGGGTTCGGGAGCTTGATTTAGGCTTATACTAGACCAAGTTCCCATTCTTTTAAGAGAATCGTATGATTTTTGATGCAACGAGATCATGTTTATTTTTAAACCTTTTACTCTTCTAAAAAATATATAGAATCGAAGCCATAAAGTACAGTTTTATTTGTACTTTTGAGGGTAAAATCAAAAAATCCGCATATATGTAAAGAACTTTACTTCAAGGAATCATTTTTAAAGTAAAACGTCAGCAAGCTATATTCTTTTCTTGTTTACTATTGTTTTCAATAGTGGTCAACCGCACAAACCAACGAGTATTGAATTGCCTGAAAGAACGATTACAAACCAAAACAGTAATGACAAACAATAATTCTTATATGAAGATGACGATTCTAAGAAGTTGCCTTATTATCATAGCAACACTTACTCTTATTCAAACCAAAACAACAGCACAAAATACAATTGATTGCCCATTTAGTGGTGCCTCTGCGGATGGTTCAGATTGTAACAACACTATTATTACAGCCGTTCCCTTTTTAAGAATTGTGCCTGATGCACGTTTTGGAGGAATGGGGGATGTTGGAATTGCAATGCCTGCTGATGCAAACTCAATGCATTTTAATGCTTCTGCATTAACTTTTGCCCCAAAAGATTTTAGCATTTCTGCTACCTTTACACCTTGGTTGCGTGCCTTGGGTCTAAACGATGTATTTTTAGCTTATTTATCAGCTTACAAACAAGTTGATTATTTCCAAACCATAGGAGCTAGTTTGCGTTTTTTCTCTTTAGGACAAATTCAATACACTGATGACCAAGGAAATCCTTTGCAAACCGTTCGCCCTAATGAATTTGAGTTAGCAATTGCTTATTCTCGTAAATTAGGTAAAGAGTTTTCGGTAGGGTTTACCCCTAAATATATTTTCTCCAACCTTGGTACAGGTGCCGTTTCTGGTGGTCAAAACATGAGACCTGCCCATGGTTTTGCTGCTGACTTGTCGTTTACTTTCCGCAAACAAATGCAAATAGGCAAACAAAGAGAAGATTTAAAAGATCAAAAGAATGCTATTTTTACAGCAGGACTAGCTTTTTCTAATATTGGTACTAAAGTTTCTTACACACAATCAGCTAATCGTGACTATATTCCTGCTAACTTAGGTTTAGGTTTCTCTTTTGAGTATCAATTTGATAAACACAACTCGATTGTAGTGGGCTTAGACATCAACAAATTATTGGTTCCTACTCCTGTTCGTAGATTGCAATATGATGAAGATGGAAATCTTCTTACTGATTCCAATGGTGACCCTATAGAAAATCCTAATTACGATGCAACAGGAGGAAACCCTAGTGGTCCAGATGGAATCGCAGATTACAAACAACAATCCGTTCCTGCCTCTATCTTTTCTTCTTTTGGAGATGCTCCAGGGGGTGCGGGAGAAGAATTTTCAGAGTTGATGTGGTCCGTAGGTTTAGAGTATTGGTACAACAAACAATTTGCTGTTCGTTTTGGTCACTACAACGAACACAAATTCAAAGGAAATCGCAAATTCTTTACAGTTGGTTTAGGGATTCGTTATAAGATATTTAACATTAATTTCTCTTATTTAATTCCTTCTCAAGCTGGACAACGCAATCCATTAGACAATACCTTACGTTTCTCTGTAATGTTCGATTTTGGAAAAGCACCAGACAAGAAAAAAAGAAAATAATAAGTAATCGTTCAAAAAAAAATAAAATCACGTATTGATTTTAGAAAAATCATCCTGAAATAGTTCGGGATGATTTTTTTTATTTCCCTCTCTTTCTATTAGTGCTAAAAAACACTGCACATAAAAATAGCCAATAACTCACCACCTTTTATTGTTCACCTTTATTTATCTCACTTCAAAACAGGCAGCAGCGTAACTAACTACTAATCAAATAAAACTAGACTATTTTTAGACTATGTTTTATCTCTTCTGCTAAAACGTTCTTAACGAATAAAGCTTAACACCCAACGAATACTACTCCATTCGCTTCAAATAAATATTTCATAAAACAACGTGTAATGTATTCTATATTTTTATGTACTCAATACAAATAGTTATACATCACCTTAATTTGTTTACAACATGAAATATTTAATCTTCTTTTTATTGACCGCAATCCTTCTATTCGGTTGCGATGATCAATCCGATAATCTCAGTAATCGTTTTGCTACGCTCGAAAAAGAGCAACTAAAAACCTATAGTCCAGCACAAATGAGAATTATGCTATCAGAACTTCAAACGACTGAACGGCTTCCCCAATGGGTTGAGGCAGTTGTAGACTGGATTAGAGATCAATTTGGCAGAGACCAAGATCCATTCGAAAGTGGTGGCTGTAGTGGTTCTGGAGGCTGCGGTCCTTGCTCAGGTTTTTGTGATGGAAAAAATCACTTTGGAGGAACAAGTAATGGAGGCTCATCAACGCTAAGTCAAGCAGACTATCAAGCTGGTTTGCGGCTCTATAAACTTACGTTGATGCACAACCAACAAACGGGAGAAGATAGATTATTGTTTGAATTTCCTCAAGGTTCAGACTTTATCAATAGCAACAATGAACTTATCATTCCTCAAGACATTTTCTTTTCTCCCCAAATGACACAGTTATACAACAGAAATAGCATTCAGCTTAAAGCTGGTGTTTATCCATTGGTATTTAACTCTAATAACATGGGACAAACCCTTGTTGACGCAAACATTAACTAAAAAATACATCCACAATTCTTTATACATACTGGTGGGAATTCCTAAAGCTACCTAAAATAAATGCAGGATTACTCTAATTAATCAAAAAATGAAATATTTAGTATTAGTGCTCTCTATTATGCTCTTGGCATTGGTTGCCTGTAATGAAGAACAAGAAAATCTAGTCAAAGAACAGGTTGCCAATAATGAGAGAATTGAACAGCCCAAATCAGGTGATTTAAAAATTTATGACAAGGGTGAAATTCAAGAAATTTTGACTAGTCTCCATAGCAATAGTCGTGTTCCTGGGTGGTGGGAAAAAGTCAAAAAATGGGTCAAAGAACATACAGGAACTCATACCTTTCCCAATTGTCCTTATAGTTATCCATGTGGTCCTTGCCCTGGCATGTGTTTCATTAGAGGTATCTTTGATGGCGAAGATAATGGAAGCGATAACTTATCTCAAGTAGATTATCAAGCAGGTTTGCGTTTGATGGGATTATCTATCGTCGTCAATCAGCAAACAGGTCAAGAAAAACTATTATTTGAGTTTGACCAAAATTCGGAGTTTCTTTATAATGGTCATTTGTACATCACACAAGATACTCCTTTCTCCAATCAAATGCTAGGGTATTACAATAGCAATAGTATTGTTATGAAAGCAGGTATCTACCCTGTTGTATTTAATTCTACAGGCAAAGGTGAAACTCTTGTTGATGCAATTATTCAATAATTCTTATGCTAAAAACTATGAGCCAATCCTATTCTTGAGGACTGGCTCTTTTCTATATTAATAAGACCAAAGGTCATGTTCAAAATTAAATATTTCGGATTGAATCCGCTCCGATTCTAGCAATGCATTGACACCATTTTTGGTATAATCTTGAATTCTTCTGTCGTGAACATTACTCTCTTTTATAACATAAGAAGAAAATAACCGAGCTTCAAAAATATCATCCCAACTCAACCGAGCACCATCATTCATTGAGTTAAATGCTTCTGTTTTTGCAAAAGTATTGCGCAATTCTGGATAATAAGCCCAAAACATAGGTCCCGAATTTAACAAATTACCATCATCATCATAACGATTTATAATTGGAGCAATTCCCAATATTCGAACGCCTAATGTAGATGTTTCTTCGTCAAAATACCAAACTTCTTTGATACGATACTTTTTAATATCCTCCCAGTTCATTTCGTTGTTAACCACTATGATACTATCTCTAAACGTCTCTGGATCATAAATACTCACTGTATCACTAGAAGACATCAAACCTTGGATTTCTTCTTGAGTCAATGCTTGCGAAAACCGATCATCCCATGTATTATAAAGTGTAATATCACCTTCCTTTGCCGCATCCATAATGGTCGTAATTAAAGGACCATGAGGACTCACAAAAACATGATTCATTTTTTCTCTTGTATCAACTTCTCTCCAAATTCGTTTTTCCCAAAATACATCTTTCTCATGAATATAATCATAGGGTAAAGGCATTTTTTCTTTGTGTAAATAACGATCGTAAAAGCCATCTCTAGGCTTTTTACAGTTGTTACCATCCTTCTCATTAGATACTACACGTACCCCTGCTTCTGTCATATAAGTATTTTGAGCATTTAGAGTACCTATAAATACCAATAAACTGGTTGCAATAATTCCTGTTATTTTTGTGCTTGCGTTCATTTTATACAGCTTTTATTCTTGAATTGAAATATTGGTTGGGGATAAAACATACTTTTGTTTTAGTCAATTGTAGTGGATAATCCCCAATAGTTTTCTAGTGTAAAAATGTACGAATAAGCATCCATTTAAAAATTACAGCAATCACACCTTTTAGGTGTTTATTTCTTCTTGAAACGCCCTTATTTTTCAATTTATTATAATTCACAAAAAAAAATAACAGTTCATTAACTGTTATCCCTCTTTGTTGCTACATACGATTTACTGCGTGAGCGCTTTGCTTTTAGTTAGCTGCACTACTACTAGATAGTACTCATTTTAAGAGCTTCGTTTCATAAGTTCGCTTAGCTAGCTCAGCAGACAAAAAAAGTCGACAACAAACCTCTGTTCGCTATCGACTTCTTTATAGATTGAATGGCATTATTTTACTTTACAGTAACTTCCCTTCAGAATATTTTGCATCAATAATCTTCGTCTATACCATAAATATCGGTATTGGTAGCATCACTTGCTTTATCAGGCTCGCCATTACTACCATCTGCAAACTGATTGTATTTCAAACAATCCATTTCTCGCTCAATGATCTCAGGAATAGGAAAACGAGATTTATAATCATAAACCTTATCCGCACGCAAAGAAGTATCTGCTTCCATGTTTAGCAAGATATTTTGGAAAATTGGTCGAGCCATTTTGGCACCTTGTCCATATCTTAGGCTTCTAAATCGGATGAACCGATCGTCACAACCAACCCATGTTCCAACCACTAAATCAGGAGTAATTCCCAAAAACCACCCATCTGCTTGGAAGTTAGTTGTTCCCGTTTTTCCACCATAAGAAGATTTCACCCCTCTCAAACGTCCACTTTGGATCTTTTGTAACATTTCATTCATTACATATGCCCCTTGTTCAGACAAAATAGATTCCGAACGCTGATCTTGTCCTGCGGAGTAGATCAAGTTACCATTTTTATCTTCGATTCGATCAATAAAAATAGGCTCTGTATATGTTCCTTTATTAGCAAAAATAGTATAGCCTCCTGCCATTTCAAAAGGCGACAAATTAGGCGTTCCCAAACAAATAGCAGCTGAGGCAGGCACACGCCCATCAGAGGTATCAATTCCGACATCAGCTAAGAAATTTCGGAATGGTTCGGGTCCCTTTAGCTCCTTCATTAAATAAGCAGAAACGGAGTTTAAAGAGCGATTCAATGCTTCCGTCAAAGTAATTTCATCGCCACTATAACCGCCAGCATTCTTAGGTGTCCAATCTGTCAATAACCCAAACTGCCCCTCTCCTTTCGAAATTGTCGTTGGTTGATCCCATACTTTAAAGCAAGGAGAATAGCCTTTTAAATCTACCGTCAAAGCATATAGAAAAGGCTTGATCGTCGATCCTACTTGACGAGCAGCTTGTTCTTTGTTCACATGGTCAAATTGAAAGTATTTGTGGCTAATTCCACCAACCCAAGCACGAACAGCACCAGAGACAGGTTCTACGGCAATCATTCCAGTCTGAAGGTGCATTCTATGATAACGGATAGAATCGAAAGGACTCATCAAAGTATCTTTTTCTCCTTTTTTGTTGTAAGCAAAAACCAGCATTTGAACAGGCTTTTTCATGTAATCCATGATCGCTTTATGCTGCTTCTGTAGAGAGTCAATAGCTTTGGTAGACAACACTTCTCTATACGTTTGAGCTTGATCTTCTGTAATAAATCCTGTTTCTTCCCATTTTTTCAACAAAGCTTTTCCATCTACTTTCGGAGAATAGCGATTTTTTTGCTTTGGGTTTTTCTCGTATTCTACAATTTGAAACAATCGATCAATATCAATATCTCTTAATTTTCTACGAACAGCTGTCGGCATTAATTTTTCTCGGACTCTTTGGTAACGATCGGTATTCCAAACTTGCTTTGCTAGGCTCAATCGACGCAATTCCATTTCTGCATCTGTATTTTGAGAAGTCTTGCGTGTCCAAGGATTCTTAATTTTAGAGCTAATTTTTGGATCAGGATGATTCCAATCTGACCAAGCTTCGAACAAATGTTTCTGATGTTCTTTTAAATGGTCTCTCACTGCTTTTTCGGCATGCACCTGAACCCTAGAATCAATCGTTGTATAAATTTTAAGACCATCTCTGTAAATATCGTAGGGTGTTCCATCTGGTTTTTGAAACTGAGGGTTATCCTTGGCTAATTGCACCAATAATCCTTTCAAATGATCTCTCAAGTACATTCTAAAGTAGGTTGCGATACCATCGTTGTGATCTTTAACCTGAAATTTGGACATATCCACTGGTTGCTTGCGCAATTCGTGATATCGAGCTTCTGTAATATGCCCTTTGATTTGCATATTTTTTAAAACTTGCTCTCGGCCTTTTGTAGCTCTTTCTGGATATTTTCTTGGATTGTATAACGATGGGTTTTTTAACATTCTCACCAACATAGCCGCCTCTGTAATCGTTAAATCGCGCGGATGTTTATCGTAATAAATCTCTGAAGCCGATTTAATTCCATTAGCACCATATAAGAAATCAAACTCATTAAAATAAAGCGCTATAATTTCCTGTTTGGTATAAGAACGTTCCAAACGAACGGCCGTCAACCATTCTTTTAATTTGGTAGAGACCAACAACCAAGAGCGTTTGACAAATCCTTTGTTCTTGGTATTGGGGCGCCCTACCAGTAGCTTAGCAAGTTGTTGAGAAATTGTACTTCCTCCCCCTGCATTACGCTGTTGTAGAATCAATGTTTTTACAAATACACGCGCCAATGCTTCAGCATCAATACCCGAGTGCTCTAAATAACGGGCATCTTCTGTAGCAATCAATGCATTAATCAAATGCGGCGACAAACTATCGTATTCTACAGGAGTACGGTTTTCAATATAGTATTTACCAAGAACCACATTATCAGAAGAATAAATATTAGAAGCAATCCTACTCCTTGGATTTTCCAACTCCTCGAAAGAAGGTAAATCAAAAGAAAGCATGACAAAAATTCCAATAGCGATAAAAATTCCTAAGGCATACAAACGCCACATCCATTTGATAAAACGCTTATACTTCGCAACTCTATCTTCTCTACCATCCAACTGAGCTCCATTAGAGCTGGATGACTCTTGTGCATCCTCTATATATTTAGGCATAACAGATTATTTTTTGGTGGCTCTTTTCAATAAATCAAAAAAGAGTACAAATTTCTAGTGACTGATATCTTTTCTTCAACAACAAAAAATTAGTAGACGGTTAAATGATTATTTGTCAAAATTTTATCAAGATTATAACCAATGACTGACACCTTTACTATGTTTTGTATTAAACTTTTGATGATCAATTTTACAGTCCTTACAAAGTACTCTCCGTTAACGGTCATTTTACATTGCCTATACAAAACTTCATTAAATAACCTTTACTAGCTAAAGGCGCTGTCCACTAAATAATTATTCCTACAAAGATAAAAAAAGAATTGGCATCTCTTTCTAGAAGAAATGCCAATTTTATCAATAGGTTGAATCTATTATTTATCGGTAATGCTGCTCAAAAAAGGAGCTATACAAGTGAAATTTTTGTGTGGTCATAGCAATACCATAGTTTTCGCTAGAGATAGCATATATAGTATATCCCTTGGCTTTGGGCAAAAATTCAGGATTAGACCTAGCATCAACAACATATTTCATGGCTGCATCGGCATTAGGGTAAGCCCCTCGAACAATTAACGAAGGCGTACTTCCATCTACTAAGATAGAAGAAACTTGTAGTTTTTTGTTGAGGTGAAACTTATTATTATATTCTGTCAAAGGTGCTCGGAATTGATTCACTTTTGTTTTTTTATCATTAAATACAATCAAAATAAAGTGCTTTATGTTTTTGTTTACTTTGTATGGGCTTTTTCCATCTGTCGCACTATTATTGTTAATAGCATTCCCTCCTTTTCTTCCCTTACCACCTGTCAAGATAGCAATCATTTCTTTAGCCTGCTTTTCCTCTTTGGTATCAGGAAAACTAGTCACAATTACTCGAAGCGCTTTAATATAATCTTTTTCCCCTTTCATGCCTCCCACACACATAGCTTCTAGAATTGCAAAACGAGCTTTCATTTCATAATTATTGCCAAACTCTGTAGGGATAGCACGCACACGTCCTAATGCCTTTTCCGTTTCGCCATCCTGAATCATAGCATAGGTATCGTCGTAGTATTTGTTTATTTTTTCATACTTTAATCGTTCAGAATTTGCAAATTCTGGATCACTCAACACCTTGGCAATATTCGAATCAGGATACTTTTTCAAGATTTCATTTTTGTAATAATTAGCCTTGCTCGTGTTATTTTTTTCAGAATAAATATTATAAGCCAAGAACATCCCTTCTACCGTATAAGCATTGTCAGGGTATTTAGCGACAAGTTCTTGTATCAACTCCAAAGCTTTATCTGTTCGTCCAAGATCTTCTCGGTAGTGTTCTGCTGCTTTGTACACAGCTTCTCCAATTTTTGCTTTGGTTGATGCAACTTCTTGATCATTATTAGGAACCCCCTTCTTTTTTAGATAAGCATCAATTTCAGCTTGTGTTTTAGGCTCAACAGTAGCGATATCATCCGCATCTGTATTGACATCCTCTTCTCTATCAGAACGTCTCCAGTTGTCTACCCATGCCCGATCATTCCAACGTTTTTCAAACTCTCTTTCTCCTTTTTTTCTTAGAGAAGCGTTGTATAATGGAAATTTAGACTTTTGCATTTCTATATCTGAAATTGTAATTTTTCCAGCTACCGAACGTGTATTATTGCGTCTAGGCAATGGTCTCTCACCATCCATCGGTTGAGCAGCCATACTTCTTCCTTCTCGGTTTCTAAATCCTTTAGCACCAGAAGCAGGAGCGGCTACTTGACTTTTAGAAGTGAACTGAGAATTTAACTCCTCCATTTCCATTCCTTTTACAGCCCAAGCCTCTTGTTGTTTTCGCTCCCAAGACCCTACAATCAACATACTATCCTTGTCTTCTTTTATAGCAACATATTTGGCAACACCTTCCAACCTACGTTTGTACATTTCGGTTGAAGCATAGCGTTCATCACTTTTGTCCATTGCTTGCATCGTCGTATCATAGTAAGCATAAGACTTCACGAAATCATCTTTTTCATAAAATAGTTCTGCCAATAACAAGGCTCCCTCAACACGTTGTGTATTTGAAGCACTGTAATTTAAGGACTGTTGTAATGCCAAAATTCCTTCTTCTTTATTCCCTGATTTTAATTTAATCTTGGCAAGGGCAAAATAAATTTGATCTTTATATTCTTCATTCTTTGAATCACGCAACATACGTTTTAAGGCTATTTCTGGATCGACTACTTTTTTGCCAGAGGCAGAAGCAGCATTCATAGCCATATTCAAACGAGCATTAAACTCCATTTCATAACTAGGGCGTAAACGCAATATTTTATGGAAATTTTCCATCGCCAGTTGGTTGTTATTTTGCATTTGATACAACTGCCCCAAGATATATACATAACGATTTTTGATGGTCTTCTTTTTGGTTCCCTTAACAGCAGCTTCCAAGGGTTCAATTGCTTTTACATACTCTTTTTGAACAATCCAATTATAAGCACTTACAGCGTGAACTTCTGAGCGCAATTTTTTAGGAACTTTTTTATCGTTCTCTAATTGACGCAAATAGAACCCTGCATCATCATATTGTCCTAGCTCAATATAAGTTTTCGCTAACCAAAGCATTGATTGATAACGTACAGGGCGGTGTTTCAAACCATATTTGATTGGTTTTTCTTCTTCCTCATCATCAGAGTTACCGTTAGGCTTTTTCTTGCCTTTTGTACTTTTTTTCTTTTTGCGTTTCTTTTTCTTGCGTTTCTTGCGCTTTTTTCCTCTACGTTTTTTCTTCTTTTTTTTCTTTTTGAGTTTCTCTAATTCTCTTTCTACATTTTCTGGATGATATTTGTCTACAACATATTTGAAGGTATTGGCAGCTCGTTCATATTCTTTTTGTAAAAACTCTGCCTGCCCCATCAAATGGTAGCTATCATCTGTCCAATTACCAATTTCATGCAACTTAATATTTCGAGCACATTTTGTAATCGCCTCATCCAATGGTTGTTTTACTGCATTAACATCTGTGACAGCAGCATAAGGATACATCTCTAATAATTTATTGTAATTATCCTTATGTTGGCTATTTAGCGTACTAAAACTCTCTTCAACACGTAAGTTGGCATTATAATAGGCATTATACCGACCAGTTAAATTATGATAAGGTTTGGTAGCTAAATTCTGCTTAGCACATCCTGCCAATAGAATGATGGTGAGGCTGATACTACCAAAGAATAGAAATAGACTTTTCATGCAATGAATCGTTTTGCTTTTGTAATGATGGGTCAATGCGTTTGTCGCTTGTAATTTGTCTTTTGATTAATAACGATGATCATCAATAAAGTTGTATGGTTTGCTCTGCTGATTTTTTCTTTATCTGCATCATTGTTAATCAAAAATAAAAAGTTTCATCAACTTTTATCTCTTCTATTCATACAACTGTTTTGTATTTTGTTATATACATCAACAGAATAGCCTAATTTAGAAATAGCTATCGTCTTATTACCTTTGATATCGACAAAATATTACGATCCCAAATGATCAAAGGATATATATTTGTTGTAGACATAAAACAAGCACATACTATCTACAAAAATACGCTCTTTATTTAACTTTTGCTGCTTTGTTCTTATTTTTTAACGAAAGAGTAAGAGTTTATGTGATAATTCCCCCTATTCTTTTTGTACTTTTGCCATCCGTATATAAAATTTAAAGGGGTAGATGTAGAATTGCAGATATCGATGCATTTTATAGTTTCCTCTCTATTCATAAAGTTTAGTGGTCTGTTGATTAACTAATATGCCTCTTTATAAAAGAGTTTTAAGCAGACGATTGATTTATAATAACGTAAAACAACAAGCTTTTAGTTAAGAAGTTGTTCAAAATAAAAAATTCTCATGTTTAAGTGGATTGATGGTAAGTACCGTCTGGTTTTAATGAACGATGAAACCTTTCAAGAAGAGCGTTCTTTTCGCTTGCTTCCATTTAATGTTGCTGCAACTGTTGGAGCAATTATTATGACTGTAAGTCTAGTCACTATTTTACTTTTAGTTTTGACACCATTAGGTCGAATTGTGCCAGAAAGAAGCAATCAAAATATTCGTTCTCAAATTAGTCAAATCTATGTTCAAATTGATTCTCTAGAACAAGCGATTGATGATAGGGATGCTTTCATTTTGAAAGTGAAAGATTTAGTCTATGAAAAATTTGAATACGAGGATAGTGTTGAAGACCCTGCCAATAAAAAAACGGGGCAAAATGTAGAAGTACCTCAAAAATCAGATGAGCTAAAAGCACTAATGGAAAGTGTAGATAACGAGGCGGAACTTGGCAATTTGATTGAAAATACCTTGCAAGCAGACGCTGATATCAGCAATATGATTTTTATGGCTCCAATCAAAGGGATGGTTTCAGATACTTTTGCTCCTAGTCGTGGTCATTATGGAACGGACATCATTGCCCCCAAAGGCGCTGTTATCAAAGCAACTCAAAAAGGAACCGTCATTGTTGCAACTTGGTCGGCAGAAACAGGTCATATGTTAGCCATTCAACACGATAACAATGTGGTTTCATTTTACAAACACAATTCTTCTTTACTAAAAAAAGCAGGCGATATTATTGATGCAGGGGAAGGGATTGCTATTATTGGAAATACAGGCGAAATGACGGAAGGACCGCACCTTCACTTTGAGATGTGGTTTAATGGTCAACCTATCAACGCCGAGCGTTATATTGATTTTAAGAATTAATAATAACGATATATAGTCAATCTTTCGTTGATTTTTTAGTTTGGTTTTAATAATCAAGCTAAAAAATCAACAAACTCATACCATTTGTAGTGGTACAACGATTACAAATCCCTAGACATAAATACTCGATAAGCAATCAACAAAAACAAACCTGTATAAGCAATTGTGATTCCTGTCGCTAGATCGTAAGGCAATATAATATTTGCAATATCTTGATCAAAAGAAGGCAGTTTTTTAGCCATATAAAATGGTACCACATCCCAAGCCGCACTTCCTGGAAAGTAGCTTCCCCAATAAAGGTTATCTAATAGATTTAGAAACACTAAATAACGAATAATACGCTCTATAATAAGGACATAAGCAAAAAATATGATCATTGCCAAACCACTGCGCTTAAAGATAACAGCTAACATTAGAGCAAAGCTCATATAAAACATATTTTGCACAAAGAAACGCCAAATGGCATCTATTTCATGCCCCCAAGGACTACCATAGCCGCCTGCTAACCAACCAAAAATAAATGCAACAATAGCCATATAGATTGTCGCTACAAACGCTAGAAGTGTCATCATAATAATCTTTCCCAATAGAAAAGATCGACGCTCCATACCTGTAATTAGATTTTGGCGCATGGTCTTGAAACTATGCTCTGAGGTGATCATCCAGATAGAAATGTAAATCAACAGAAAAAACGTCAACCAACTTGCCCAATAAGATACGGTATCCCAAATATTCGGAAAAATATAAAACGACTGTATAATAGCCATTTCAGAGCCACCACCTGCCGATGGTTTTATCATTGATTTTATGGTTAAGTATAACAACGGCAACAAAACAAAGTACATTCCTGCTGCTATCTTAAAAGCACGATTGGGAGCTAATTTTTTCCACTCTAATTGTAATAAGTGTATCATTGATTTTTATTCTTTGTTGGCTAATTGACCACAAGCAGCATCAATATCTTTTCCACGAGATCGACGCAAAGTAATGGCAACTCCATTTTTTCTCAAGAATTGAGCAAATTGCTCCATTTTATCTTCTCCTGCCTTCGTAAAGTCAACACCACTTACGGGATTGTATTCTATGACGTTAACTTTTACGGTAGGTACTTGTCGACACAACTTCAACATTTTTTTAGCATCGTCAAGGGTATCATTAAATCCATCAAAAGCAATATACTCAAAAGTTATTTTACTATCTTTTGTTTTATTATAAAAATAACGCAATGCCTCTGTCAATGTCTTCAAATTATTACTCTCATTGATCGCCATAATTGAATTCCTTTTTTCATCATCGGCTGCGTGTAGAGACAACGCTAAATTAACTCTTGTTCCATCATCGGCTAATTTTTTAATCATTTTAGCAATGCCTGCTGTACTTATCGTGATTCTGCGAGGTGCCATGTTCAACCCAGCTTCTGAAGTCAACATTGCTACACTTCTCATCACTGGTTTATAAGCCAACAAAGGCTCTCCCATTCCCATGTATACCACATTTGTAATCGGGTGGTTATAATGTGCTTGGCATTTTACATTGACCTTTACCACTTGATCATAAATCTCTGCTGCTGTCAAATTTCTCAACCGATCCATTTGACCTGTTGCACAAAACTTGCAAGCTAAACTACATCCTACTTGCGATGAGATACAAACCGTGTATCGATCTTGTGCAGGAACTGGAATTAATACAGACTCTACCAAATGACCATCGTGTAGCTTGAATCGACACTTGATGGTACCATCAGCACTTACTTGAGATAGATCTTCTGTAATAGGCAAAATGACAAAAGCTTCTTTCAAACTCTCTCTCAACTTCTTAGAGAGATTTGTCATATCGTCAAATGAATAGGCACTTTTTTTCCATAGCCATTCGTATACTTGCTTGGCTCTAAACTTAGACTCTCCTATTCCGACAAAAAAACGAACTAAGTCTTCTAGGCTTAATTCTCTTATATCTTTCTTTTCCATTTTATTGTATTAATTCCTCTTGCAATTCACTTCAGTTGCAAAGGTACGATATTATTATTAATAGATGTAGGTTATAAATAGTTTCCTATGATTCAAAAAATGCCTACAATTCCCTTTTACTCCAATCACATGAGCCACAAACTTTATATTAAACCTTCATCTGCTAGACTTGTATAAGAATTGCCTGCAATAATGAGATGATCCAAAACTGTAATATCTAAATATTGTCCTGCTTCCTTAATTTTCTTTGTAATCGAAATATCAGCCTTGCTAGGATTCAAGTTATCAGAAGGGTGGTTATGCCCTAAGATAATACTGGCGACCAATGGATTGGCAACCACAGCACGGTATATTTTTTTGACATCAACAACAGTTCCAGCTACCCCTCCTACGCTAATGTAAATCCGGTCGATGACTCGATTCGCTTGATTAAGTAATAAAACAACAAACTCCTCGTGCGGCAAATCCATTAAGTCTGCCACTAAAACCTTGTATGCATCTGCACTTTGAGTAATCTTAGGTTTTTGAACCAAAGGAGTAGCTTGGCGACGGATTCCCAATTCTAAGGCAGCAGAAATTGTAATTGCCTTAGCAGGACCAATCCCTTTAAAACCTTGTAACTCTTCAATGCTTCGCTTGCCCAATTCATTGAGATTGTTATTCGTAGAGTTTAAAATGCGCTGCGCCAAGCCAACAGCCGACTCTGACGCCGAACCTGAACCTAATAAAATAGCTATCAGTTCTGCATTTGACAAATGCTTTCGACCACGTTGCAACATTTTTTCTCTAGGTCGATCTTCTAAGGCCCATGATTTAATAGAGGTAAATTCGGTTGAGTTGGGATATGCCATAGTTTTTTAATTTCAATCGCAGGCTCTTATAGTCAATTAATCAAGAAACAAGCCTAATACTCAATTTAATCTTGACAATCGATTAGAACCTATCCATAGTTTTAATAAATCTTAGTATTTTTACATGTTTTAGGAAAACTCCTTCTACGGCAAGAATCAGCAAAATGTTTGAAAAAGCACTAAACATTTTATACCAGAAAGATGATAGAGTCTAAAGACTCTAAAAAAAATGAACTAGTTGAACAGAAAAATGAAAACATTCTACTTATTGTTAATTGGCTTCTTAAGCAGCTCCCTATTACAAGGGCAAGATACTTTGTTATTACAAGCAACCCCCAAAGCAGGTTTTTATAAAACAGGAATGGCTGTTGAGTTAAAAGCAAGCAATCCTTCTGCTACTATTTATTATACAACAAATGGTAATCGCCCAAGTCTACAGTCCAAACGTTATCAAGGACCTATACTGGTAGATTCTACTGCTGTTATCAAAGCATTGGCAGTTAATAATGACAAAAAAAGTGTTGTAATCACAAACAGCTATTTTATCGGGGAAGATTCCATCTCATTGCCTGTTTTATCACTTTCAATCCAACCCTACGTCCTCTTTGATCCTGTCAAAGGGCTCTTCAAACGTGGTCCCAAAGCTTCTCCTCGTTTCCCGCATAAGGGAGCCAATTATTACTCTAGAAAAGAATATCCTTGTTATATCGAAATTTTTGAAACCGATAAGGAGCGCGTTTTTGAAGGAGATCTTGGCTTCAAAATATTTGGAGGTATGAGTCGCATTTTTCCTCAAAAGTCCTTTTCGCTATATGCTAGCAAATCTAGATATGGCAATAAATATATTCGCCATCGTATCTTTCCAGAAAAAAAACAAAAAAAATACAAACGATTGGTGTTGCGCAATTCTGGTAGTGATTTTGGGGAGACTCACTTTAGAGATGCTTTAATTACTAGTTTTGGAAAAGATATTGGCTTAGAGGTACAAGCTTATCGCCCCGCCATTGTTTTTATTAATGGGGAATATTGGGGCATTTATAACTTTCGAGAAAAATTGACTCGGCATTATCTAGTAGAGAATTTTGGGTATCACAAAGATAGTGTCAACTTGGTCGAACATCGCAAAAGTGTGCAAGCAGGTAGTAGAAAAACGTATGATGCCATGCGCTTGTTTATGCGTAATAATAGCTTGGCAAGCCAAGAAAATTTTGATTATATCAATACCCAAATGGATGTAGAAAATTTCATGGAATATGAAATCCTTCAAATTTATATCGATAACCAAGATGCTGGTGGAAACATCAAGTTTTGGCGACCGATGAAAGAAGGAGGGCGTTGGCGTTGGATTTTGTTTGACACAGATTTTGGACTAGGACACTACGGTCGCTATGGCTTCCGAAACAATAGCTTAGCATTTCATACGCGCCCAGATGGTCCAGGGTGGCCCAATCCACCTTGGAGTACTTTAAATTTGCGTTCGCTTCTACAAAACAAGAATTTCCAAGCACAGTTTGTCTCTAGGTTTTTGGATCGTTTAAACACCACTTTTGATTCTACCAGTATTATTCCTAGAATTGATGAAATGGCTGCTGTGATTCTTCCCGAATTACCTAGACATTGGAAGCGTTGGGACCTAACATCCAAACGTTGGTACAAGGAAGTAGACCGCATGAAAGAATTTGTCAAAAAACGCCCAGAATATATGCGGGCGTTTTTGCGAGAACGTTTTCCACAATATGGTAGAGATGTCGTTTTTAAGGTTCAAATAGACAGTTGTGGTACCGTTGAATTAAATGAAGTTGTTGATGTACAACATCAATTCAGAGGCATTTATTTCCAGAAACTTCCTGTTACAGTAAAGGCAAAGCCTTATTTTGGTTGCCAATTTTCTCATTGGGAAATGGATAATGAACGCATGGATGGAAAAGAATTGAACATTCGATTTTCCGATACATTACATACGCTAAAAGCCATTTTTATCAAAGGAGAACATCCTGCTGTACAACAAATGATTATCAATGAAATAAGTTGTGCTGATACGGCTTCAGGTGATTGGATTGAATTTTACAATGACTCAGACAATGATTTGGATATTACAGGTTGGAACATTGTAAGCACGAACAATGACGTTTTTGTTTTTCCTTCTGCAACAATCAAAGCAAAAGATTACATTGTTGTTTGCAAAGATGAAAAACGTTTTCAAAATGCGTTTCCTTCTTGCAAAAACTTTATTGGTGGTTTGCCTTTTGGCTTGAGTTCAAACAAAGATATTGTCATGCTTTATGACGATGAATACAATCCTGTCGATAGTATTGGGTATAATTTCCCAAAAGATTCTGTCGGGTTAATTCAAACAATTGTACTAAGAGATTATCACTTGGATAATAATCATATTCAAAGTTGGGAAAAGCTACAACGTGCCGGTAGCCCTGCTTCTGTCAACCCCGATTATATAAAGGTTAAAGAACGAAAAGACTGGGAACGTTTCTTAGAATATGTAAAAATTGGTGGCGTCACTGCTGCTATTTTTATTCTAATTGTTGCTGCCTATATCATGGTTAGAAAGCAATTTAAACGCTCTAGATAGTTTTTTTCTGCCCTTCTTCTATTAAAAGCCAAATCAACCTTCCTTTGATTTGGCTTTTTCATTCTCTTTTTCTATCTTGAAATATATTTCCCATGTTTATGTCCCATTTTTACTAGTTTTTATAACTACACCCTATTTTTTACATGATAAAGTTACCGCTTAATTCTTAATCAAAATTCATAGCGTTACTTAACCATTAAAAAAGATGGTTTGAAGAAGGGATCAATGGAACAAAACAATCATACAGGGGATGAATACCAAGAGGTAATCTTTAAGAATACCTACTGCCTTAGTATAGGGGTATCTGCCATTGGTTTTTTGGTCAATGCACTATATCTCCAAAATTTCACGATTGCCAACTTAGCTCTTCTATATGCCTTTTTATTGTCTTGTGTCTATTATTTTAATCGAAACAAGAATGTTCAATTGGGTATCCATTCCTTTATCATACTTTCTTTAGTTACCATCAATATTTCTTGGTTTTTCACCAACGGCTTATCAGGATCTTCTCCTTTTATGTTTATCATATTTTCTATTATGGTAACGAGTATGGTATCGCTGAAAAATTTTCTTTATTTCTTAGCACTTATTGTTGGTAATATTCTTGCATTGATACTCATTCAGCAGTATTACCCATCTATTGTCATCAATACTAGCCTTTCTACCCAAAACATAGATTTAGCATTTTTAACTGTCATCACTATTTTATTGTCTAATGCAGCCATTGTCTATTTCAAAGTCATTGATAGAAAAAGACAAACTACACTAAAAGAAAAAAATCTTAATCTGATTACTTCTAAGAAAGAACTAGAATTAGCAAAGGAAAAAGCCGAAGAAGCCAATGAGGTTAAATCTAATTTTCTGTCGGTTATGAGCCATGAAATTCGAACTCCTCTGAATGCTATTTTAGGGATTTCAAATTTACTCAATCAGTATCAATATGATAGTCAAGAAAAAACCGAACTAGTTGATGCTCTTAGCAATTCTACACACGATTTGTTAAACTTACTCAATGATGTATTAGAGTTTAATAAATTGGAAATGGGACATATTGAGCTAGAACTAGCTGGTATCAACATCTTGAATTTGCTCAAAGATATCAAGCGAAATTTCTTAAAAAAAGCTCAATCTAAAAATAACCAAATTATCATTAATACAATTGGCAAGATACCTCCTTCTATCTTAGTTGACGAACCCAAACTACGCCAAGTATTCAACAATCTTCTTTCTAATGCGATAAAATATACTTCTTCTGGAACAATAGAGATCAATATTCAACACCTTCAATCATCTGAAAATAAAACAAGTTTGTTGTTTGAAGTCAAAGATACGGGCATTGGAATTCCTGTAGATCATCATCATAAAATTTTCCAAGAATTTAATCCTATTCCCTTAACTAAAAAACGCAGTTCAGATGGTCTTGGATTAGGACTAACAATTACTGCGGGATTATTGCAACTCATGGACAGTCGCATACAGGTTGAGAGTAATCCTAATCAAGGAACACGTTTTTACTTTACCTTAGAGTGTTCAACGCCACCTGCTGAAAATATTCCTAGCCCAACGGAAGACAATATTGACGATGCCAAAATACTTATAGTAGAGGATAACAAAACCAATGTTTTGGTATTGACTCACTTTTTAAAAAAATGGGGTATTGCTTACGAAATAGCTTGGAATGGTCTAGAGGCACTTTCTTATTTTCAAGAAGATTCCTTTAGCCTTATTCTAATGGACATGCAAATGCCTGTTATGGACGGTTTTGAAGCAACTGCTGCCATTCGAAAAGACGATTATACTATTCCGATTATTGCTCTAACAGCGTCTGCCACTTCACATGAGAAGGAAAAAGCAAAAACAGCTGGTGTTAACGACTATATTACCAAACCTTTTGACCCTAAACATTTACTAAGAGTTATTCAAAAATACACCCTTCTAGCAGAGTAAACTATTAAGGTCTGTGTGCTTTTATAAATTCAGTTGGGTCTAAATACCCATTATAATAACTAGAATAACCTCCCCCTACTTCCATCTCTACACTATCTCTAATTTCTAGGTGCAAATGTGCATAATAAGCTCCGTTGGCATTTCCAATTGTAGCAATTTGTTGCCCTCTTTTGACACCTTGATTAGACTGCACCAACATACTATCGCAATGCGCATAAAGTGCTTCAACGTATGTTGTATCATCCAGTTGATGCATGACACGTACTATTTTCCCCCAACCACTACCAATATCCTTTGCAAATACCACATAACCGTTAGCAATCGAATAAATTGGATCTCCTAAATCTGAATCACCGCCAGCTACAGCATTCCAATCATCCCCTAAATGGTCATTTTTTCGAAAAGGCTGAGCATTATAATACCCTTTTCCATCTGGTTTTCCTACTGGAAAATCGAATCCATCACAACGATAAGACGGATAAGTCAAAAAATAGCGCTCCCACTTGCTTAGAGTATCTTTCTTTATAGTTTGAGAGGGGTCCAACACTGGATCAACCTCTGTCGTTGTAGTTTTATTTTCGGAACAAGCAATTAAAATAAAGACCATTCCAATTCCTGTTAATAACTTTGTTAAGAAGCTTTTTTGTTTTGGTTTAACCATTCTTTCAAATTTTTGTATCCCTCTGCATCCAAGGCATTGTGATCAATGTCGTATTCATCTAGAGGCAAGTATTTTAGAGCTGCTATTCGGATTCTATTGAGTTGGTATCCTCCAAAATCTACTTCAAGTTGATACTTTAGCTCTTTTAAAAATTGTTGAGGGGTGCTATCCAAGCGTTGATAAGTGTATTGTTTGACTAACGTTTTAATTTCATGGACAAATGTCGACTCAAATATTTGCTTCAAGGTTTCCTTTTCGACAGCCCCTGTACCTCCGTAAGTCCTAGCAACCTGTAATACATCCCAATTCGTATGTTGAATTTGTACAAAAAATGTTAACTGAAGCTCGACACGTATATTATCTTGTGTTAAAACACTTTGTTCTCCAATCAAACTAATCAAAACTCGTTGTTCTTTGATATTAATTTTCTCCACTCGATGCACCAAAGGATAAGCAAAAAAACTACCTCTAAAATAAACCTTATCACCTCCCATTCCCCAACGAATAAGTGCAAATCCCTCTTTGACTTGATAAAAAGCATTGCTCCAAATCAACCAAGTTACAATGCTTACGATTCCAATTATTAATCCTATCATTTGTTAATAAATTATAAAACTTGTCTAGAACGTATCAATCTTGGTCAAGGTGCATCCTTATTCTTTTTTGTAATTCAGGAACGACAGATTCTTGAAACCAAGGATTTTTAGACAACCAAAATCGATTTCTAGGAGATGGATGCGGCAACGGAATTTGAGTTGGCAAGTATGCCTTGTAGTTTTTCACTGTTTCCGTTAAATTTTTCTTTTTTGCATTTCCCAAATAATATTTCTGCGCATACTGTCCAATTAACAAGGTCAACTCTACAGATGGCATGTGCTCTAATAGTGCCTGATGCCATAACGGGGCACATTCTGGTCTAGGTGGTAAATCTCCTGTCTTTCCTTTTCCTGGATAACAAAACCCCATCGGTACAATAGCGATACGGGTTGCATCATAAAACACACTTTCATCTACTCCCATCCACTTTCTCAATTGCACTCCACTAGGGTCATCCCACGGAATACCTGACTCATGCACTCTTTTCCCAGGGGCTTGTCCGACTATTAAGATCTTACTTTTTGGATTTGCTACTACTACTGGATTAGGTCCTAAGTCTAAATATTCTTTACAAACAGCACACTGCTTTATTTCCTTTAATATTTTTTCCATACATACTATTCCATAATACTCCGTTGATTATTTTATGAGATCGCTTCGCTTAGTTACCTACGGTGCTACTACGATTTTATAACGGAGTAATGATTTCAATAAGATACCATACTGGTTCTCTCTTTATTACTAGCAATCACTATGGTTTCATTTTTAGCTCCATTTCATATTGGTTAATGCTATTCTCCATGCCTAAGTAACGCAAGGTTTGCAATATATTCGTTCGTTTAGCATCAATATTAATAGTCCTAATTGTTCTACTTACTTGAGCGATGCCATCAAAAAGAAGTTGCCAATCCTCTTGTTGATTCGTTTTATAAATCTCAAATTGAGGTAAATTTCCAGATTGTTCATTGATAACAAAAAAGCCAATTTTTTCTTTAGCCAAAGAAAAAACCTCGTAACAGGTATAAGTGCCCTTTGAACTCAATTGTATTGCTCTATTGGAATTGTCCCAAGCATACCAATTAGCTTGTGGATTGGTAATTTTTTCAAAATCAATTTTATGGATCGTTGTTTCATAATTTGAAACCTCCAATTTTCCTGTAAAACAGAGGTACTCCTTTGTAATCGAAAAGCCGATTCGTTCATACACTCGAACGGCACGGCTGTTTTCTTGAATAACTTCCAGTGCACAACAAGTTACCCCTTTTTGTTGCAAGATAGGAAAAGCATAAGCATACAGTTGGTCAACTATTTTCTGACCACGGTATTTTTTTATCACCCCTGTTCCTGTATTAAACGCCACTCTATGAGTCCCCCTTTCATCAATTCCATTAATAATAAAAGCAATCAACTCTCCTTGGTCAAACATCCCGAAAGAACACGTCCAGTCTACTCTAGCCGCCTGATAGCGATGTTTCCAATAAGTTGTATCAGAAGGCATTTTTAAAAAATACTCCTCAAACGCCATCAACATAGCAAAAACAATTTCTTCTAATGAGCAGTTACTCAAATCTCTTATTTCCATCCTTAGTTACTTTTTATGCAATTTGACTTTTCGATAAAAAAAGAAAGAAAAAACACTCGCTGTTAAAATAAATAGCACGACAAAACCCAAATATTGCAGCCCACTTCGTTGATGAATAGCATCCTCCAAAGCCAATAAAATTAGCCCATCTGTCAGACGTTGAATCCCCCAAATGGCATTCATATGTGCCATAGATTTATCCAAGAAATTCTGTGCTGCCACTGTTTTTACCCAAACCCGAATAGAATCTCCTTCTTTTAACTGGTGAATATCTGGGTGCGTAATTTCCAAAAGCTTCCCCGCCAGAACATATTCTACATCGCTATCCTCTAACCTAAAACGCAAGCCAACATCTTCCCCATATTCGTCCTTAGATATCATTAAGACACCTTGTACAACTCCCTCTTTGGTTGTAAAATCAGTTTGTTTGGTTGTATGATAACCAATAAAAATATAAGCTCCTACCAGCGAGCTAATGATAACAAGTCCATAGAACAATAGAATTAATTGGTGGCGCATATTGTTAAAATTTAAACTGTTGTTATGGGGTAGTACTTCGCGGAGAGGAGTAAACAGCTTTAAAGATTCTAAAATAATACTTGTTGTTTGAATCCTCTTTATACAATGCAATATATTGTTTATTTTTAAACAAATATAAAACAGCTCTAAAATGCAATGGGATTTTCTCTTTGATTACAATATCTTTTGCAGCTAATATCTCCCACCCTCCATTGTATTCCCCATCAGTATGTGTCACTCTAAACCCTTTGTATAAAGCATCTTCATCACTTTCTGGCTTTTCTATAAAAATATAAATCCCATTTTGAAAGCTAAGATTGTTTACCGATGCTTTGGCAAAAGAGTCAAGGGTGTTTTCGTAGCTTTTGTAGCTTGTATTTTGCGCCTGTACAGAGGTTATCGATATACAGATTAGAAATATGGTGTAAAAAAAGTCCTTCATCCATTATAAATTTTGTTTCCTACTGTCAGGTATATTGTAGAAGTCAATTTGGCAGACATTTATACGAAAAAGAGAAAGGGAAGTTATAAGAATAGACCTATAAGTAAACTAATTTTCAAGGAGTAAAGAATAACCATTCTTTATTCTCCACATTGACCAAAGCCCAATTCATGGCAAAAACTAGTTAACTTCCGAAAGCCAGCTTCACTATAACCATGTTCTCCTTGAGGAGCTTTGGCATAAGCTTTTATTTGAGGAAAAGCCATCTGCTGAGAGCATTCAAAACAGATACTAATATGAGCAACTGCTTTATCTTCGTTGTAAAACACAAGCCCTAATCTCGGTTTAAAACACCTTGTATAAAGCCCGCCATAAGTTTTAGGATCATTAATTGTCTTTAGAAAAACTTGAATTTCTTCCTCAGACAATACCTTTTCTTTTTTGATGGTAGGGTTTAGTATTCCCTCTTTGCTAATAATTGGATTGCCTTCCAAATCTTCAAAATGGTAAGCAATAACGCTAGTATACGACACATCTGGAAATACCACTCCTAGCTCCTTAGGACTTGGATTAGTCGGAGGCGTAGAATCACAGCTATAAAAAAATAGAATACACAGAAAAAAAAGGGAGGTTGGTAAATAGTATTTCATTGCTTTTATTTTTGGAGGTCATTTACATCCTATCTACTAGAAAGAAGTCATCGTCCAAAAGTTCTCATACTAAAACACTCTACTTTTGATTTTTGCCAATTTTGATGATACGATTGCTTTGGATTACCTACAGACGAATAATTTTTAGTGTCTGTCTAAATAGAGAAATGAATTAGATAGAATGCATGGCATTCTATGAAAAAAAAGCATCTAGTATTACCTCTAGAAAAGAAGTATTTTCGAGAAATTAAGTATGCTATTGTCGATAATGGGTCAAAGATTAACTTTCTCTTGTGGTAGGAACACGTGTTACTTCTACCATCAAAACATTTGTAATCAATGAGATTTCTCTAGCGACTTCGGTTGGAAAATCAAGTGCTTCTTTTGCCTCCAAGGTAAAACCACTGTTGGTCTCATCTATTTTGAATGTGCTAATTAATGTTAGATTATACACATCCATAAAGGTCTTCATGTAGCTATCTTTGTCATTTAATACGGGAGATAGATCACCACTATAATAAACAATAAAACGAAGCGTTGTTTTATCCTCTGAAACAGAGGTAGTTGGCGTTGTCGTTGGAGTATTGGCGTAGATTTTTGTTGTTGAAAAAACAACAGACAATACAAGAGAGAATATAACGAGTATCCGAAATTTTGTATTCATTGTAAGGGATATTTAGTAATATACAGGGGATTTATCTCTAATAAAGAAAAAATCATTCCCAAAGCACAAGATTCTAAAAATCAATATATTATAGATTACAAATTTCCAACAAAACCCCAAAAAAGAACAACCCTTTCCAAAATGGAAAAAGGTATCGTTTTGAAAAAAACACTTGAAACAATACAAAAAATAAGCTTTAAAAGCCTTTTAGAAGCTAAGGTATGCCTTTTTTAATTATGCATTCTTATTGGTGGCAGCATCTCGTAATCGCTGTAAAAATGGCGAAGCAAATATAAAATCTTGCAATAATTCATTTTCGCTCGTCATCACTTCGTGCCGAGTTCCTACCCATGCTAATTCTCCTAGATGCAGTAGGTTAATATTGTCTCCTATTTCCATCACCGAATTCATATCATGTGTATTGATCACAGTTGTAATTTTGTTTTCTTTGGTAATATTGCGAATTAGTTCATCTATTTTCATTGAGGTTGTAGGGTCTAGACCAGAGTTAGGTTCATCACAGAACAAATACTTAGGGTCTAATATAATTGCACGGGCGATACCAACACGCTTCTGCATTCCACCACTTACCTCCGAAGGATATTTATTATTACTTCCTTTTAACTCTACCCGTTCAAGCGTTTGATCTACTTTTTTTTGTTTTTCTTTTTTAGTCAACTTAGTAAACATATCCAATGGGAAGCGCACGTTTTCTTCTACAGTCATAGAGTCAAACAAAGCAGATCCTTGAAAAAGCATTCCCATTTCTGTCCGAATTGCCTTTCTTTGTTTGGTTGTTAGTGCCGTAAAATTAGTATCTCCATACCAAACGGTTCCAGAGGTTGGCTGGATCAATCCCACCAAAATTTTGAGCATAACAGTTTTTCCTGCACCCGATTTACCTATAATCAAATTGGTTTTACCATGCTCAAATACAGTAGAGACTCCCTTCAAAACCTTCTGGTCACCAAATTGCTTTTTAATATCTTCAATACGAATCATGCTAAATATCTAAATTTTAAACCTATTTTAATGATTAAGTTAAGAGCAATGCCAAGACATAATCTGCCAATAGAATTAGAATATTACTAATTACTACGGCACTGGTACTTGCTCGCCCTAGCTCAATACTACCGCCTGTTACAAAGAAACCTTGATAACAAGAGATAGAGGTTAATAAAAAGGCAAAAACCAATGCCTTGATTTCCATCATCCAAATATTATACGGATCAAAGAATGCTCTTAACCCCTGCATAAATTCAGCTTCTGATACTAAATTACCAACCGTACACGCCACATAACCTCCAGCCATTCCCATAAAAGCAGACAATACCACCAACATTGGAATCACTGTAACCGCAGCTATTATTTTAGGCATGACCAAATAAGCAGTTGTATCTACTCCCATAACTTCTAGCGCATCAATTTGCTCTTTTTGGCGCATCCCTCCTAACTCGGCGGCAATATTAGAACCGACTTTTCCCGCCAATGCTAAACAGGTAAATGTTGGTGCTAATTCGATAATCATGATATCCCGCACAATATAACCAATGTAATATTTAGGAATCGAAGAACCGCCTAATTGATAAGCAAACTGTATGGCTGTTACAGCGCCAATAAAAACGGAAACCAAACCAACAATAACCAATGACCCAATTCCGATATCGATCATCTGTCGGGTCGTCTCTTTCCAATACATGGATACTTTCTCTGGTCGAGAAAACATATTCTTGATAAATAGTATATAACGACCAAAATGGAAAAACAAATTCAATGTTCTAGTATTTTCGTTAGATAAAACTTCTTATTTCATTTGTGGATAGATTTCTTGCCTCTATACATGTAATAAATTACAATCCACCTATCAACTTGTTAAGTTGCAACAAAACTTGCACTTTTCTAAGAAAAATGCTTATTTTCTATTATAAAACTCTTATTTACGTCTCTGTATGTTAATCTCTGTTTATATTTATTTTTCTTGATTTAAGTGTAATATTTAATTTTAGACATGTATACAATCCTTGCTAATACAAAAGTTAGAACTAATCACAATAAAAAATGATCTAAGTCCCGTTCTACTATCTCCCATATAACAATATTAGGCTTTTCAGCTTCAACTACATTTTTGTCGAATAAACTCCAAACATATACAGATTCACCAAAACTCTCTTTCGTAAATTTCATTAAAGCTGAAAAAAAAGAGTCTCTAAATGTTAACACCTTAATTGAGTTAATTGTTGAAGTATAATGAAAAACATAATCCTTTATATTAGGAGGAATAGGTAGCGTTGATGGGACTTCTTGCGCAATCTCGCTAGGATGTTCTAAAATTATACATTGTTCTTCCACATTGATATCCAACATCCCTGTTAAATCTTCTTGATTACTAATTTCCGTTTTCACCTTAAAATCGTTGAATTTCATAACTTTCAAGGAAGGATATTTTTCTACAATTTTAGAAATAAGCACATTATATGCCCAATAAGCTCCATAATCATTCCAGTGCGTATTAGTTTTATGATATAGACGAAATTTATTATTGTCAGGAAAGTTTGCAGACAAGTCTACAAAATTCAATCCTTCGGAAGTTAATAATCTGTTTACTTGCTCTAGTTTGGTGATCTTATTTCCTTTTACTATAGGTAATTCGTTTCCATAAACAGAATGCTTATTAGGAGCTACTGCTATATAAAAATCAATATTACGTTTAGCCAACCATGCTTTTTTTTCTAGCATACCTTTTTTTATCTGCTCTAATTCTTTCTCATTAAATGATATCATCGCTTTTGATTCTTTAATAACATCAGAATAACTATCTCCTAAAAAAAACCACCCATTAGTACCTCTAACTACTTTGTGAGCAAGTGGTTCTACTCCAAACACATCATTTTGGATAAAATAGTAACTTTTAAACAACAGATTCTTGAAGACAAAATTATCCTTATAATAGTGATCATAGGCATTTTTAAAAGAAATAACATCCCTATAAACACCTAACATTTTTTGAAGGCTCCCTCTACTCACTCTTGTTTGCTCAAAAGTAAATCTTGGACTCTCTTTCAATTTCCTATTTTCAGTATTTCTAACATTTAAATTTACACCTAATAACTGTAGTAATAATGGTAAGCTAATTAATAGAGAAAATATAACAATTTTACCTATTTTTATTTTTTTCATAATTATTAAAATCTAAAGTAGATAAATGGATTATAAGACCCTGCTCCTAAATGAATCACAGATAGAACGAATAGTGCAAACAATGCTATTGTTCGAATAATGGTTCCTTGGTATGTCTGTAACTTTTCATCAAAAAAACGATATATCGGTGTGGAACAAATAACTGCTAATATAAAATACAGACCAGTATGACTATTTATATACATAAAATCTATATAACTATCAACTGATATCAACCCTGATGATGGAATAAACATTCTTTGAATATAACTAATAGCATTCGATAAGGTTTCTGCTCTAAAAAACACCCAACCGACCAAAACAACTAATAAAGTATATAAATGTTGTAATGGCTTCCAACATTTGCTTAATTTCTCTTCAAGACCGATACGTTCTATAACAATAAATAGACCATGGAATAAACCCCACACTATAAAATTCCAACTAGCGCCATGCCACAAACCTGTTACAAAAAATACGATAAAAAGATTTAGATATAACCGCTTTTTCCCTACTCTACTTCCTCCTAAGGGTATATACAAATAATCTCGGAACCAAGATGATAAAGAAATATGCCAACGCCTCCAAAATTCTTTAATACTTCTTGATATATAGGGATAATTAAAATTCTCTAAAAACCTAAAACCAAACATTCTACCTAACCCAATTGCCATATCAGAGTACCCCGAAAAATCAAAATAAATTTGAAAAGAATATGCAATAATACCTAACCAGACAAAAGGAGTAGAAATCGTTGCTACATCTAAAGCAAAAATACCATCTGCAATAGTTGCAAAAGTATTAGCTATTAATACTTTTTTAGCTAAACCGATTATAAAACGTTCTATCCCTTCCGAAAAATCATCAATGGAAATGTTTTTAGATACCAATTGCTTGTTTATATCTACATAACGAACAATTGGTCCAGCAACTAATTGAGGGAACATAGTAACATAAGTAGCAAAATTGATAAAGTTTCGATTAGCTTTTACTGTTCCTCTATACACATCTATAGTATAGGATAAAGTTTGAAAAGTATAAAAACTTATGCCTATTGGTAATGTAATATTAGGAATATTATGCCATGTAGCATTATCTAATCCCAACATACGAATCGCAGCATTATAATTTTCGAAGGCAAAGTTGAAGTACTTGAAAAAAAACAAAAAAGATAAATTAGTAATTATGGAAATTGTTAACCCCAATTTTCTCTTTCCTCCTTCTATTATTAAACCGCAAGAAAAATCAATTATTGCTGATAATAACATTACAAGCACTATTTTATCTTCTCCCCATGTGTAGAACACTAAACTAGCTACTAGCAGTATTAGGTTCTTTATTTTATTAGGCATCAAATAATAGATCCCTAATGTAACTGGTAAAAATGAGAACAAAAAAAGCACACTACTAAAAATCATAATTGAGTAGATTTACAAGTTATTATATGCAAACATCAGAATAAAGCTGTCCAAAGATATAAAAAACATATCCAATCTTTCATTTCTAACCATATCTCAATCACTAAATTATAAACGAACTCTGTAAAAGAATGAAGACGATGACTAAAATAGTAACATTAAATCTTAACATTTTGTATATTCAAGTAACCTTACAAGCATAACAAGCCAAAAACTAAAAAATCAATAAGCTATTCAAGCACAATAAGTCTACTTTTCTCTTTAACTTCGGCTTTTTAGATATCAAAGATTTATTACCAAACTCTATATTTTAGAGCATCGTTACCATCTTATGACAACGCAAGAAGAATTAGATCATTTACTCCAATTATTACAACAAGAAAAAGAAGAGGAAAGCTGTCAATTTGACCAACTGCTCCGAGAATTGAGCATCCAGCAACGTATTCAAAAAGGTGCTTGTTGGTATCCTGTACAAGTTGAAAGCTCAGGATGGAGTTTAGGGGAACATCCTTTTATTATTGTAGAACGAGTCAAGCACTTGGACAAAGCGCATAAATTCCGCTCTGGACAAGTGGTCAGTATTTTTTCCGAAAAGGTACTGGATAATAATGTAGAGGAAAAAGGAGTCATTTATTTTATCAAGGGTAATCGTATGAAAATTATTTTGTACGGGACGCAATTGCCTCGTTGGGTTTTGGGTGGTAAAATTGGTATTCAACTCAATTTTGATGAACGCAGTTATCAAGAAATGGAGCGTGCTGTTAAAACAGTAAAAGCAGCCAAGAATGATCGACTAGCAGAATTGCGAGAGATTTTATTAGGCAAACAGCCAGCCCGTTTTGACAAAGAGCATCATCCCTTTGAAATACCCAAACTAAATGCTTCTCAAAATGCAGCCGTGCAAACGATCTTAGCAGCAGAAGATGTTGCCATTATTCATGGTCCTCCAGGTACAGGAAAAACAACCACTTTAGTTGCGGCCATTCAACAGTTGGTCAAACGTGAGTCGCCTATTTTAGTTTGCGCCCCTTCTAATTCAGCTACTGATTTGTTAACCGAAAAATTAGCCAGCGTAGGGCTAAATGTCGTTCGTATTGGTAATATCTCTAGAGTTGATGAAAGCCTCTTAGAACACACAATGGAAGGTATTCTTCAACGGCTTCCTGAAATACAAGAGGTCAAAAAAATGAAGATTGAAGCTGCTAAAATGCGAAGAGATGCGGAGAAATTTAAACGAAAGTTTGGTGCCAAAGAACGCCAAGATCGCCGAGACAATTATAGAGAGGCCAAGGATTTAATGTATCAAGCCAAGATGCTTGAAGACTATATTATTGACAAAACTTTGCGTGAAGCGGACGTCATTTGTAGCACCTTGGTAGGGGCAGTTGGGCGACACATCGAGAAAATGACATTTAATACCGTAATAATTGACGAGGCAGCACAAGCCTTAGAGCCTGCTACTTGGATTCCAATCTGCAAAGCCAACAAAGTTGTCTTTGCTGGCGATCCATTTCAATTGCCTCCAACTGTCAAAAGTAGTGCTGCTGCTAAAAATGGCTTTAATGTAACGCTGCTAGAAAAAGGGGTTCAACGTCTAGAAGTTGTCAATTTATTAGATACTCAATATAGAATGCACAATACCATTATGGGGTTTTCTAATGAGCAATTTTATGATGGACAATTGCAATCCGACGATGCGGTTGCTACTTGGCAACTACAACTTTCGGATGGTACTCCCAGTCCCCCCTTAGAATTTATAGATACCGCAGGATGTGGTTTTGAAGAAAAAGTCAACCCCGAATCTCAGAGTTATTATAATCCAGAAGAGTACTTTGTCTTGCGGCAGCATTTAGACAACCTGCTAGTGATTACAGGAAACCAGCCGATTTCTATTGGCATTATTTCGCCCTATCGAGAACAAGTTATTTCGATTCAAGATGCGATTGTCAAAGACTTTGATCATTTTCCTGATGCCGATATTGAAGTTAACACGATTGATGCCTTTCAAGGACAAGAACGAGACGTTATTTATATTTCAATGGTTCGCTCGAACGATATGGGAGAAATCGGCTTTTTAAAAGATACTCGCCGAATGAATGTAGCCATGACCAGAGCTAAGAAAAAGTTAATTGTTATTGGAGATAGTGCGACTTTAGCCAGCGATACTTTTTATAGTAATTTCTTGGACTATGTCGATGCACAAGGAGCCTATGGCTCAGCTTGGGATTGGCAATAGATTGGTTAAAATTAATTATAGCGCAGCAAGAAGGTTAATAGCCAAACCAATAGTAGCCTTTTTGTTGTGTCATTACTCCGTTGAAACCACGCAGTAGCAGCGCAGCTAACTAAAAGCATAGCGCTCATGCAGTAAATCGTATGAGTTTATTGTCTCATTACTCCGTTGAAAAATCGTATTAGTTTGATTATCAGCAAGATGTACTTCACCAGCCTTTACACTAAAAGACTGGTAATCAAACTAATACAAGATGCTTTTTTAGTTTTTCTACGAAAAACGTAAAAAAGCAACGGAGTATTATTGTCTATAATAAAAGACAAATTGTCCAATTCCCAAGCCTGCTAGTGCGCCGATGGTATTCATTACCAAAACATCTTCCCAAAGATGTCCTAAACCCAACGCCCATCCTATGGTATAACCTAGCCAAATTGCGGTCGTACCAATGAGATACGCCAATTTATATTGTTTGCGTTTTTGACGTATTATATACACCAGCAAACCTAAATTAATTGTTGCTACCATCACCAAGGAGACAATTGCTTCTATATGAACACCATTTTGAAAATAAGGCCGAAACAGCACACTGATCCATCCAATTAGCGTACATAAGACCAGCAAGGCTACTCCCCTAATCCAAAGATATTTATCTAAAATAGATCGCTCATCGGGTATATCCACCAAATGTTCATCAAGTAAAGGATTCTTCTTATATTTATCGGACATTGTTTATAATTTTGTATTTACTCTCCAATATTCAAAACAAGCTGTCTAACAATTATATGAAAGAAGTGGCAATATTCCATACCCTTGCTCATTTATCCATTGCTTTTATTGGAGCTATTTTATTGCTAGCAATCTGGTACAACATCCGTAAACGCTTCAACAATCGTTTGGAAGAAGACGATTCTCTGTTAAGAATTGACAAAGGTTTGGTTTATTTGAGCTTGGCACTATTTGTTTGGGTAGGCTCAGGAACATGGGGGTATTTGGGGACACATTGGAGTTTTAGTCAAACTACCACCTACCTACTAGGCGTAAGCCTATTTTCAACCTTAAACAACTTGTTCTTGCTTTTGGCACTCTTTTATTTCTCTCATGCCCCCAATTTTATTTATAATAATGAGAAAAATATTAGTAAAATTATTGGTCTAATTCTATTGGTTAGTTTATTAACAATTGGTCTTAATTTATGGATTCCACCTAACCAAAACTCCATACATATAGCAGGAATACCAGATTTATTACTTTCTAGTTTTTTATGCTGCCTACTTTCCTACTCTTTATACAAAACATTTATTGATCGAGACTTGAAAGTAGTTGCCTATATTGCTGTCATGGCAGTGCTGTTAATGTTTATCGCTCAGCTTCCTGAAGTGTTTACAGAATTAGATAATGGGTTTACGAATAAGCTCATAAAAATCATTGCCAAAACTTCTTTAATTTCTATATTCTTAGTTCTGGCAACGAGTTGGGTAATTGAATTAGCCAGCACCCCTCGTCCCAATGAAATGACCTTACAATTCTTAGATTGGTCCTTGGTAAAAATCAGCATTCCATCCAAGGAAATTTACGACCAAGTCATTGACTTCGGTTCCAAAACAACTCAATACAAAAATCTATTTAAATTTGCCCTTCGTAGAAAATGGGGCGAAGGTCAAGAACAGTGTATTGTAGTAGGGGGAGCAGGCGAGCTAAAAAATCAAACTTACCTGAGTAGAATTATCGAAAATTGTAACGACATTCTCCATTTACAAGAACATCAGAAATTAGAACGACGAGATATTTTCACCTTTATAGGCAATGGTCAGTATCGACTTCGTGTTTTGCCAGAACACATTACTGTAGAAAAATCCCTTTTAAACGAATTCTTAAAATCACCTGATAACCAAAGCTATAACTCAATTTGTAATTAATTGTTATTCAATATCAAATAGTATCCAATAGCTATTTTTTGCTATACTTTGAAACAAGTCATGGAGATTTGGTGCCTTTCGTCCATTTTGCGTTTGAATCATTTTTTGTTAACATTCAACGCATTTTATGAAAGCCTCAAAAACAGCTTCAACCACCACTTTATTTGGACATCCCAAGGGATTATTTTACTTATTTTTTGCAGAACTATGGGAACGGTTTTCTTTCTACGGAATGAAAGCTCTGTTATTGCTCTATATGACCCAACATTTGCTTTATACAGATGAAGCATCTTTTGGTATTTTGTCTGCTTATATGTCACTTGTCTACATCACTCCACTATGGGGAGGTATTTTGGCAGATAAAATTTTGGGTTATCGAAAATCTATTCTATTGGGGGGAATCCTAATGGCATTAGGACATTTCTTGTTGTCTTTTGAAACGCCCATTTTTTTCTATGGCTCATTGGCCTTAATTATTTTAGGGAATGGTTTCTTCAAACCCAATATATCCTCGTTTGTTGGCGCCTTATACAAAGACAATCCGCACCAACGAGACGCAGGTTTCACCATCTTTTATTTGGGAATTAATTTGGGAGCAGCAATAGCCCCTTTGATTTGCGCTTGGATCGCAGCTCTATATGGTTGGCACTATGGTTTTATGTTAGCAGGCTTCGGCATGTTGCTAGGTCTGGCTTTCTTTCAACAAGGTCTTAAAAGCAATGTTTTTGGAGCAGCAGGACAACTCCCTAATGCAACTCGTTACCATCAAAAAATAGCAGGGCTCAATCAAGGACAATGGGTAGCAATTGGCGCTGTTTTAACCACTCCTATCTTTGCTGCTATTATCTTCTTTCATGAGTATGAGCATTACTTAATTCTACTAGCTAGTGCCTTTTTGATTCTATACATTTTGTTTATTTTAAGCAAAGTTAGTACGATAGAACGAGGTAGATTAATTGTTGTCATTTACTTTACTTTGCTCTCTACTCTTTTTGCAGCTTTATTTGAGCAAACAGGTAGCTCGCTAGTTCTATTTGCCGATAGAAATGTACATCTCATAGGCATCAATGCCGCACAAACCAATAGCATTAACGCCACTTTTATTGTTCTACTAGCCATTCCTTTTTCAATGCTTTGGGCGTGGTTGAGTCGCATTGGCAAAAATCCAGCAGCTCCATTTAAGTTTAGTTTTGGGCTTATTTTGTTAGGGCTAGCAGCTATTATTTTTGGTCGTTCTGCTATTAGTGCAGATGCCTTGGCACAAACCTCTATGATCTATCTTATTATCGGTTATTTTGTCTTAACTGTAGGAGAACTTTTTTTGTCTCCAATAGGCTTATCTAAGGTAACCGAACTCTCTCCTAAACAATACATTTCCTTTATTATGGGCGTTTGGTTTTCTTCTTATTTTTATGGCCATTATTTCGCTGGCAAAGTTGCCCAACTCACAGTTAGTAATGGCGCATCCAATAATCTGTTCGATACTTTCGGATCTGCTATAAAACTCATTACAGGTTTAACACAAGATATTGCCATTCACAAAGGTCCTGCTTTTGAACAGTTGTACGCTTATGTCTCCGTCTATGTAAGTTTTGGAATAATTACACTAAGCATTGGATGCTTAGCCCTATTGCTCGCTCCTATAATGACTCGATTGATGCATCTTGAAAATAGATAGTTTGCTTTAAGATAGTAGCTAGCTACGCTGCTAACTATTGTTAAGAAGAAGCTTAGCTATTCTATACCCTAGTAGAATAGCTGCTTCCTCTTTATTTATCTAGAAAAAATAAGCGTTCTTTTTAGACATTTTCAACGCAAGAAAAGTGGATGCAAATACAAAATTACAAACTTCGAGCTATACGAAAACCAGCATGTTGATAAAAATGCTTTCTAAACCACAAGCGATAGTACTTAGAAGCACCTGTTCCTGTTGTTGCCCAAGCTCCTCCTAGTAGCATACTGTGCTGATCGTCAAAATAAGGAGCCGAAAAGTCCTCGTATAAATAATGAGTTTTAAAACTAGGTAAGGGATAAAAATCATCTTGTAGCCAATCCCAAACATTTCCAAATACATCGTTAAATCCTAGCGAAGTTTGTCCTGTTTTTAAGCTTCCCACAGGATTAGGAGAGCCATATTTTAGATTGATATTATAACAAGTCTCAAAAGCACAGTCGGTTGTTTGCATTTCATTCTGAGTTATGGCATGAAACTCTGCTTCTGTCATTAATCGATATCCATTGCCTTTCCACTTACAATACGCCCAAGCTTCGTGAGCATTGACTTCAACAGGATAATCTAAAGGCATCGGCAAAACATCAAACATAGCTCTATATTCAAAGCCATCTACTGAAGCAACCCAAAATTTCGGATGCTTAGTAGCCGTCCGTTCTTTCCAAGCCCAACCCTCTGCTGTCCAATATGCCGCCTCATGATAAGCTCCACTATTATAAAATTCTAAATAATCTTCATTGGTAATTAAATTTTTACTGGCTTCAAAAGAAGCAACCTCTTGCACAAGTTGCCCGTATTCATTATCCCACCCAAAAATAGATTCCTCTTGTTGTTTCCCTATAACTACCTTGGTAGCCTCTACCTGAATCATAGAATTGATGGGACTCTTTCCTTGACTTGGAGCATAGGTCCAGTTGATTGGGCGCTGTACCTTGCTGATAGGCAATTGCCGAATCAAAACCGAGGATGTCTCAAAATGAATTCTATCGTGTTCTATTCCCATTAACAACGCCCACAAAGGATCTTGGTCTGTAATGGTGGTTGGAAAGGAATAGGATTGAATGCAATTTTCTACCACTTCTTTTACTTTTGCTCTATACTTAGTCACCGATTCTAGAGTTGGCCACAAGTCATGTACTTCTAAGTGTTCTGGCAAATTAGGGTCAACTCCTTTGGCAAATAAAACTTCATATGCTTCATCAACACCTTCATCAATCAAACCTGCCATCAATAGTTTATTAATGTAAAAAGCGGCTGTATGCCCCCAATAAAAGATCAAAGGATTCCGCAATGGGTCTGGAGCTTCATAATACGTTTCGTCAGATCGAATAGCGCTAAATAACCATTCGTAAATAGACCAAGAGTGACGGAAATATCTCAGTACATCTGATTGGGTAACTGCACTCAATAAAATGGGCATATTCTGCTCTTGCAAGCTTGTAACTGGAGTAATCATAGTTCTTATTTTGTTAGGTTGGGTGGAAATAGAAATAAACTTTTTTATATATTATAAAAATATGCAATATCTATAAAAAAAGCCAAGCTTTTAAACTCTTAAAAGAGATATAATGACTTTTTGTTTTGCAAATTGGACATTTTAATCTACGTTTGTTAAATATAAAGTAAACTATGTTTTTCTTTTTAGTTTATTTTCTTTGTTAGAGCTCTCTAGGGTTGTAATCGCAAGTATGACAGTTACAACCAATAATAAAAGGCTCTTGTTCAAATACTAAGCACCAAAACCTGTTAATTTAACCAAAAAAACTACTTACAATTATGGATTATTTCGAAGAATCTCTTCATTTGCATCGTTACTTGAAAGGAAAAATTGGCATTCGTAACAAAATGGACGTGCGTACGCAAGAACACCTTTCATTAGTTTATTCTCCTGGCGTTGCAGCTCCATGTCTAGAAATACAAAAAAATCCAGAATCTGTCTGGGATTACACCATGAAGAGTAACTCTGTTGCAATCGTCACAGATGGGTCTGCCGTTTTAGGACTCGGCAACTTGGGGGCAGAAGCTTCTATTCCTGTTATGGAAGGAAAAGCAATGCTATTTCGTCGTTTTGGAAGAATCAACGCCTTCCCAATTTGTCTAGATACACAAAATGTAGACGAAATTGTAGAAACAGTACGCCGTATTGCTCCTGTTTTTGGTGGTGTCAATTTAGAAGACATCGCAGCACCAAGAAGCTTTGAAGTAGAAGAACGCCTACAAGACTTAGGCATTCCTGTATTTCATGACGATCAACACGGAACGGCAATCGTCGTTTTAGGAGCCTTAATCAATGCTGCTAAACTAGTTGGAAAACGCTTGGAAGATTTGTCGGTTGTTATTAATGGTGCGGGGGCAGCAGGTATTGCTATTGCTAAATTGTTGCGTTGTGTAGACCACGGAGCAGACAATAGCCTGTGTATTCCTGTTAAAGATATGATCATTTGCGACAGCAAAGGGATTGTCCATAAAGACAGAGACAACTTAAATGATGCTAAAAAGCAAGCCTTAGGTTTTACCAACCTAAATCACAAAAAAGGCTCTTTGAAGGATGCTTTGGTTGGCGCCGATGTCTTTATTGGTGTGAGTATGGGAAATTTACTTACCAAAGAGGATGTACAAACAATGGCAAAAGATGCTATTATTTTTGCATTAGCCAACCCTACTCCTGAAATTATGCCTGAAGAAGCCTACAAAGGAGGCGCTGCTATTGTTGGGACAGGGCGTAGTGATTTGCCCAACCAAGTTAATAATGTTTTAGGTTTTCCTGGGATTTTCAGAGGGGCTTTAGATGCCCGTGCTAAGCAAATTACGCCCAATATGAAATTAGCTGCAGCTTATGCTATTGCGGAAAGCATTTCCAGTCCATCCAAGGATATGATTATTCCTCCTGCGCTTGATGAAATCGTCGCCTATAAGGTAGCTAAAGCCGTCAAGGAAGCAGCGCTAAAAGACATGGAACAAACTCAATAAATAAAACTGTTACAAGTAAAAAACTGCCACTTTCTTGCATAGACTTATAAGGCATTAAAAACCTAATTTATAACACTTTAGGTTACATTTTTATTTTTTTATCGTTATAGTAGTAATGAGTTATTTTAAATAATCCTACTTAAACTTAAATTATGAAAAATTTGTCCCTACTCTGTGTTATCGTTCTAGTAGTATCCACATTAGCTTCTTGTGGAAGTAGCCCGTACAAAAAACGCAAGGGTTGTCGAGGAAATGGAAGTTGGTATGGTAAGCGTAATCTTGGTGCCGTCGATTTTGATAAAAATACAACGCAAGACATATACGCTTTAGCCAAAAAAGAAAACAATCAACCGTTTTAAGTTGATATTGAGTCTCAAAAATCCAACACAAAGCAATGACTTTTTGTTGGATTTTTTTCATCTTAGCATCCTGTCCTTTTTGATAGTTAATAATACTTCGTTGATTATTATTCGCTTTGTTACTCCCTACGGTCGTGAGCTCGCTATGCTCGGTTCGCTCATGAGAGCGCAAGGCTAGTTCCCTCTGGTCATGAACTTGGGCTTTTGTGCTACTAGCACAAGCCTACTCGGCAAGCTTAGTTTTTTAGTTTTTCTACAAAAAACATAAAAACCACCTTGCACTAATTTAATTATCAGTCTTTTAACATAAAGACCAACAGAAATATATCTTGCTAATAATCAACTGCGAAGTACTTATGCAATACCACGTAGTGGCAACAAAACTAACTAAAAGCGTAGCGCTCACGAAGTACCACGAAGTAGCAGCGCAGCTAAACTAATGCGTTTTTTCAACGGAGTAATGAGTTAAACAACTGTATAACTAACCTTGGGTAATTCATCCATCACTAGTTCATAACCAAACCAAACACACCAATTAACATGGACAAAAAAATCCTTCAACATTTATCCAACGATCCTCTATTAAAAAAAGCAATTGAAACCGTTCAATTGCCCGAACATAAGCCCGAAACAACCGTTTATGGCAGTCTATTGCGGTCTATTATTTCACAACAACTCTCTGTAAAAGCTGCTGCAACTATTTATAGACGCTTTGTCGATTTATTCGATAGTACAACGCCTGATCCTACTCTGATTATAACTACTAATGTAGACGATTTACGAGCGGTTGGCTTATCCAAACAAAAAGCAGGCTATATGCATAATATTGCTACCTTTGCCCAGCAACATCACCTAGACAAAATTGACTGGAGTACCTATTCTGACGAACAGATTATTGCATTTTTAACGCAAATTAAAGGAGTTGGAGTCTGGACTGTTCAAATGATTTTGATGTTTACATTGCAACGCCCTGATGTTCTTCCTACTGCCGACTTAGGGATTCAACAAGCTATGCAAGAGTTGTATGGTATAGAAGAAACAGGCAAAGCACTTATTACCAAAATGAAAGAGATCGCAGCACCATGGAGCCCTTATCGCACAACGGCTTGTCTATATCTATGGCGGTGGAAAGATCAATAAAACAACCGTTCTGGTTTGATAATAGTCCGCCTAAGGATTATACTGCTATGGTATGATTTGAGCAGGCTAATGTTTTGAAGTCCTATTGTTATTAAAATTCTAAAAAACTATTTACTTTTATTTCTGTTAGATAGACACAAACACAAAACAAGAGTTGTTTAATTTACCATTCTAATACTATCAATTAAACATAATAACTATAAAAATAAACCAATGGCAACAATTACATTTAAAGGGGATCCTGTTCAAACTTCTGGCGAGATTCCTTCTGTAGGTACGAAAGCTCCAGATTTTAATCTAGTAAAAGGAGATTTAGCTAAGGCTACTTTAGCTGATTTTAAAGGCTCCAAAGTTGTTTTAAACATTTTCCCTAGTGTAGATACAGGAATTTGTGCAATGTCTGTTAAAAAATTCAATGAGAAAGCAGCAGGTCTAGAAAACACTAAAGTATTGTGTATTTCAAGAGATTTACCATTTGCTCAAAATCGTTTTTGTGGAGCAGAAGGAATTGAAAATGTAATCAACTTATCTGATTATGCGACTGGTTCTTTTTCTAAAGATTATGGTCTATTGATGACAGATGGACCTTTACACGATTTATCTGCAAGAGTAGTTATCGTGTTGGATGAAGAAGGAACTGTTACGTATACAGAGTTGGTACCAGACATTGTTCAAGAACCTAACTACGAGGCTGCTTTAGCTGCTTTGTAGCCACATTCATATGCTTTTCGAAGCAAGATGCAAAAGAAAAATTAACAAAAGCTACTAAATTTGGGAGGCTGTCTGAAAATAAGTCAGGCAGCCTTTTGTTTGCTCTAAAACGAACGAAAAGCCACTGGCATTTCCTGCTTATTAGTTCTTTTATCAGAATATTCTGAAGCATTTTTTCTTGAAATATTTCGTAGTTATTGAACCAAACAATCAAGCACTTAACCCAAAAACGATAAAATTTATTACGATTTCCTACCGCTTTCCTTTATCTTTGTAACATTTATTATCGGATTAGTATTCGAAAAATACGCTATCCAACCATCAAAAACCATTCTTACGTTCTATGCATATCTCTAAAAAGAAACCTAGTTTTCCTATTTCTGAAAATCTACGAAAATACTTAGAAGATTATGATCGAGCGACTGATTTACCTATTTCTTATAATGATTTAACCAATTGGTTTGAGTCGGCTGCTATCTACGATAACAAAGGAAACGACACCCTTTGGGAATCCGTGTTGTACCACCCTACCTTTCAAGATGAAATCGAAGCAGCTTTAACCTATATTTATGGAAAGCTCAAAACAGATGGAAATATGTCTGTAATCGAACATCTTCGAGTCAGCCGAATTGATTACTGTCTGTTTGGAAATTCAAAACCATTCCGAATTCGTATCGTAAATACGTTAAACGACAACCACGATTACTTCTATATCAAGAAGGCAGATGCATCACGAGTATATGGTCTGGAGTTAGAGCATATTCTGAGTCCCAATCGTTTAGATTTTATTGTCGACAAAAACACCTTGGTTGAAGAACACATTCCTGGAATTCCTGGTGATTCTTTTCTGGATTACTATATAGAAACGCCTTCTTTTTTAAAGGGATATGCTGCTAAGGAGTTTGTGAAATTTAACGAGCGATGTTTTGTCATGTTATTGGGTGATATGCGTTCTTATAATTATGTGGTTGATGTAACACCTGACTTTGACAAGGAACAGTACAGGGTTCGTGCCATTGATTTTGATCAAGTTTGTTATGAAGGACGCAAGAATCATTATTTGCCACAATTTTATAAAGAAAACTATAAAATCGTTAAATTCTGTATGGAGGCACTGCATCCTACAACCGTTAACCAATACAAACACGAAGAGCGTACTTTGATGAAAAAAAGGTATCAAGTCGCACAAAAACGAATCAAGCGCTTGCTCAATAGTATGTCCAAAGACACCTTATCCACTAAAGAAAAGCGTCGTTCCCTCATCAAAGATTTAAACCTTTATCACAATACCAATAAATTTTCAAGAATGAACTCTATGGGCAAGATTTTGCGATTGCACATGACATTGATGCTAGGAAAGCCCAAACCTAAAAGAATTACAGGAAAAATTAGTTATAAAAAGTTATAGCTTCAAGAGCTGTAAAATAGGTTATTGTCTTGCAAACCAAGTTATCTTTTTTTGATAAGATCGTATGAACTTATACTGTACCGACTGAGTGTGCTTGGTTTGGTAATAACTCCTTGTGCACTTTCTCTTGGTTCCTTCTCTCAATCCTTAAGCACTTTCGTTGATTCCCCTATAAGTATTCAGTCGCTTTAATACACGCATCTATCAATTGTACACTTTAGTAGAAATTGAATTCAAATCTGGTATTTAGTTTGTATATTTGATCAATACAATGCGTTATAAGAAATCTCAAAATTTCATAGCCCATTCATTTATTTCAACAAGAAAAATAACACCATGAAAAATAGTTTTTTCATCCTTGCCTTTTTAAGCATTTGTTATACAGCAACTGCGCAATTAAAAGATATTACTATTCCTCAAATCTGGGAAGACTATAAGTTTTACCCTAAAATGGTTCCTGGATTTAATTTCATGAATGATGGTAAACATTATTCGGTTCAAAAGAGCAGCGAAATTATCCAATATGACTTGACTTCTGGCGAACAAACACAAGTCATTTATAGTGCCAAGGACATCAACTTTTCTAGCTATACTTTTAGTGCTGATGAGAATAAAATTGTTTTAGAAACAGATAGAGAGCAAATTTATCGCCGTTCCTCTAAAGCTAATTTTTATGTTTGGGATCGAAAAGCAGAAAAATTAACCCCTGTTTCTAAAGAAGGCAAACAACGTTATGCAACATTGGATGCTAAAGGAAACAAAATTGCTTTCGTTCGTGGCAATAACCTATTTTACAAAGAAGTGAACGCCTCTAAGGAAGTTCAAATTACAACAGATGGAGCGCAAAATAAGATTATCAATGGCGCAACAGATTGGGTGTACGAAGAGGAATTTGCAATGTCTAGTGCTTTTGTATGGTCTCCTGAAGGTACTAAAATTGCCTTTTTACGTTTTGATGAAACAGACGTTAAGGAGTTTACTTATACATCTTATAACAATGAGTTATATCCTATTTATAATACCTTCAAATATCCCAAAGCAGGAGAAAAAAACTCGGATGTAACGGTTCATATTTATGACTTGGCAACAAAGAAAACAACAAAAGTACAAGTAAAAGGAGAGAAAGATCAATACATCCCTCGTATTAAGTGGATTGATGACAATCAACTTTGTGTGACTCGCCTCAATCGCCACCAAAATGATTTGACCTTATTAATCGCCAATCCTAAAACAGGCAAGACAAAAGTTTTGCTACACGAGGAAAACAAGTACTTTATTGATGTACATGATAATTTGACTTTTTTAGATAATAATGAGTTTATTTGGACGAGCGATGACGATGGCTTCAACCACATCTACCTTTACAATATGAAGGGCAAAAAAATACGCCAATTAACCAAAGGTGAATTTGACGTCATTCGCTTTTATGGTATTAACAAGACCACCAAAGAACTATTCTTTCAAGCAGCAGCAGAAAGCGCTATGAATAGAGGGGTTTATAGCACAGCACTGTCAGGTGGCAAAATGAAAGCTTTACATACAGAAAAAGGAGTTAATAAGGCACAATTTAGCAGTACGTTTGATTACTATGTCAATACGTATTCTAATGCAACGACTCCCCCTACTTATAAAGTTTATGAAACTAAAAACAACCAACTTGTTCGTACCATAGAAGATAATCAATATCTGAACAAGCAACTAAAGGAGTATAACATGGGCAAACATAGCTTCTTTGAATATACCAACACCGATTCAGTGGTGCTGCATGGTTGGATGATTAAGCCTGCTAATTTTGATCCAAACAAAAAATATCCTGTCTTTATGTATGTATACGGAGGGCCTGGTCGCCAAACGGTCATGGACGAATGGGGCGGTCAAAACTATATGTGGTTTCAAATGTTGGCTCAACAAGGGTACATCGTTGTTTCGGTTGATAATAGAGGGACAGATGCTCGTGGAGAAGCATTTCGTAAATCTACTTATATGAACTTGGGTGGACTAGAGACAAAAGATCAAATTGAAGTCGCTAAATTTTTCGCCAATCAATCCTATGTCGATCCTAATAGAATTGGAATATTTGGATGGAGTTTTGGTGGTTATTTATCCACCTCTTGCCTAGCCAAAGGAGCTGATGTTTTCAAAATGGCAATTGCTGTAGCTCCTGTTATCAACTGGAAATGGTACGATACCATCTATACCGAACGTTTTATGCGTACCCCTAGCGAAAACGATAAGGGATACGAAGATAACTCTCCCATCAATTTTGCAGGACAGATCCGAGGCAAATATCTCTTAGTACATGGAATGGCTGATGATAACGTGCATTTTCAAAACGCAGCTGAAATGGCAAGGGCTTTGATCAACAAGAATATTCCTTTTGAAGAGGCTTACTATCCCAATAAAAATCATGGCATTTATGGTGGGTACACTAGATCGCACCTATATAATAAAATGACCAACTTTGTTCTAAACAATTTGTAAAATAACAATTATCGTTTCTAAAAGTAGGAGAAGCATTCGTTAAAGGGGCTTCTCCTACTTTTTTTTAGAATGACCACAATCATCTCTAGAAGTGACTTTTATCAACAATTTGCACCATCTCATAACCTATCTTTGAGTTATTAATTAATGCAAAAACAAACAAGTCATGAATACGATAGCTGCAAAAACCGAACATAAGACATTACCTCAAAAAGATGTCACTACTAAAACAGCAACAACAACTACAACCAACAGAGGTATTATTGAACGATACTTGGATTTTTGTGACAATCAAATGAAATATAGAATGACTTGGTTCTTATTTCCTGCTTTAATTCTACCTTGTTTGTTTATGCCTCTAGCTATCTATACAATGCTAAATTTTGGTGGAGCTGGAATTGGATTTTCTATTTATCTATTTGGTGGTATGTCACTGTTTATAGCAGGCATGGTTGCCAATGTAGGTAATTTGACAACTCGAGTAACGATTTCTTTATTTTTTGCTGCTGCGTTGTGGAATATCTTATTTCCTCTTATTAGTGTTATGATGGGCTAGATACACAGTCTGCTAAGTTTAATAAGAAATAATTTTGTAATTTTTAGAGCCCTTTCGAGGGCTCTTTTTTATTTACAAATACATTTTTTTGTTTCAAAATTTTCAAAAAACACCCTAACAAACCTCCAAAAACACTATCAAATTTATTTTTTGCACCTTTTTAAAACATTTTGTTTTTGATTTCTTTTATTTTTAAAACATTTTGTTTTATATTTGTAATGTGATAACAAAAAGACATTATAGACAATATAAAATGCATTAATTATGATGATAGTAAACAAAAATTTGCCCGTAGTGGTAAAACAAGCCGTTGATGATAGTCTACAAAGAATCAAAAATCTAGCAAAGCAACTATGGCTGCGTGTCGCATTCTTTATTTTAATTGTTTTGGTATTAACGCAGAAAGAATTTAGCTTCCAATTTACCATTGGCAATGGGACAGCTCAACAAACAGCTAGTGTTGTCGAAACACCTCCGCCATCACAAACCCCACAAAATACTGTAGCTCCTTATGCTACAACAGTATCTAGTACAACTGCCTCTAAAGACAAAAAATGGTGGGAAACCATTCGTGACGAAAGCAAAGATATTCGCTCTCAAATGAATTTAGCCAATGCTGCTACAGCAGTAGGTAGTGCTTTAACAGAAGAACAAAAGAAGAAGGCTGCTCAATACTCTAACTTAGGTTTTATTTTGAATCCCAACTTTGCAAAAAAACACAACGTAGATCCACAAATTGTAGCCGTTAAAAACAAGATTTGTACAGATTATATTGCTAAATATAGTGTAACAGCCAAAGAAGAAGCGGATTTGTTCAATATTCCTGCTAGCATCACCCTAGCACAAGGTTTGTTAGAGAGCAATGCCGGCAAAAGCTCTCTTGCCGCCAAAGAAAATAATCACTTTGGAATCAAATGCCGTAAAAAATGCCTTGGTTGTCGTTGTGCCAATTATACCGACGACAGTCGATACGATATGTTTAGAATTTTTGACTCTGCTTGGGAGAGTTTTAGAGAACATAGCAAGTTATTATCTAACACTCGTTACAAACACTTATCTAAATTAAAACGCACGGATTATAAAAACTGGGCACATGGTCTACAAGCAGCAGGCTATGCAACAGACAAAAGGTATGCATCCAAATTGATTGCCATTATTGAAGCATTGAATTTGGATCGATTTGACAAATAATTTTGATGGGCTACTATAATCTTTTTATACTATGATGATCCAAAAAATAACACGTTACTTTCAAAGGATAGGAATTGATTTTATAACGGACCCTGATCGCCAGGCATTGAGTTTTGATGTCAAAACGCCTGAAGGAGAATGGCAATGCTTAATTTTGGTAGGCAATAAAACTAAAAATAGCACGACCAATAAACGAGCGCTCCACAGCGGCATCGGTTTATACTCTACCCATCCAATGAAAGTTCCTCTAACCCTACGCAATCAAATGGCTCTTTTTTTAATGTGCTTAAATAGTGATCGTGTTTTTGGAAACTTTGAGTTAGATCCAGATTCTGGCGATTTGCATTTCAAGACCTATATTGATTTTGAAAATCGCTCATTCTCAGAAAAAACAGTTGAACGAAATTTATTGATCAACATTTCTATTATGGAACAGCACCTACAAAAAATAACCAAAATGATCAAGTGTGCTTAAAAAATTAAAAGCCAAGCTACTACAAATAACAGGTAGGCAACTTTTAAGCCCTTTTTTGCTTCTATTATAGGCAAAAAGGGCTTTCTTATTATTATTTTCGCTAATATTTCCAACCTTTTGACTATGGGGGACGTCCTATAAGAATCTTATAAAAATATTAACAGGTGTTATACAAAATAAAATTCCGAAAAAAAAATGACACCCATGCAACATTTAGACAAAAGGTTGCGTTTTCCATATAGTAGCAAATTTAATTTCAAACAGTTTATTTTTGAAAAATAAAACGACCCGGAAAATGAAGCATCAAATTACAAAAGAAGATTTAGTTCGTGATATTTATGGAGAAACTGATTATTTAGAAAAAATGGCTATCCAAAAAGCAAAACATTCTGATTCTAAAATCAAGGAAAATCACAATGCTTTAAAAAAAGCACAACAATTATTAGATGCAGTCGATATCCAACCACCTAGTTTTGTGGTCCAAAATATTTTAAATTACAGCAAAAGTTCTGAATTTGAAGCAGAGGCTGGATAAGAGTTGCTAAATCATCAAATCAATCTAAAAAAGGCTACTACTCCTTGAGAGTAATAGCCTTTTTTCTTCGTACAGTTACGTTGTTGCTTATTTGGTAGTCTTATTTTTTCTTATCCATCTTATTAACAATCTCCTCTACTTCCTTGGTCAACTTTTTCAAATCTTCTTTGGTTTGCTCCTCATCTATATTTTCTCCTTCTTTTGATTGTTCTACTTTTTCCTTAATTCGTTTGGTTTCTTGTACCAAATCCTGAATTTCGTCTTGACTATCCTCGCTCTTAGCTTGTTCTCGCAATCGATCCAACAAGGCTCCTAATTTATCAATAGAATCATCATAAGTACCTTCTTTAAATTTTCCGCTTTCGTGCTGAAAAATATTAAATATCCCTTGTACCGTTTCCTTAGCATTGCTAATGACCTCTTGCCCCATGGCTTGTTCTTGCTTCGTTCCAAAAAATTGAGTGTAAACTACCCAACCTACAATAAAAAAGAATACAAGACTTATTAACTTACCAATCATAATTACAGTTCGTTTTTATCAATTATTTACGTGTATTACACACATTCAACTTAAATTTCAACAATTAAAAAAAAATTAAAGTTCAACTAGCTTCAAAGACTATAATCGTCCTTTGGGTTGCTCTTTTTTATTCTTTCTTTGCTTGCGCTTATTGGGAGTAAATAAATAAGCTCTATCCTCATCGCTTATAAATGGAATTACAATTGAAACATTAAATCCAAAATGACTCATATCATCTTCTATTGCATCCATAGCAACGTTGGGCGTTTGGTTGAGCTCTGCTTCAAAATTACCGCTTTCTAAATAAGCATGTAACTGATAATAAGGGCGAATTCTCAACAAGTAATAATACTTATCTCTTTGAGATTTTTTTAGCAAGAATTTAATTTTGATGGCATAATCAATGTAAAACTCAGGGGCAATAACATATTTGTTAACAGGTGTCTGATAATCTCCTCCAAAAGAATAACGAATTCGTTGAGCCCCCAAGTGCATTGCAGCGCCAAAAGTAAAATAATGTTTAGGAAAAGGTTTGACCCCTGCCCGTGCCGTAGCCGACATATAATTGGCTACTACCTCTGCACTTTCTTTTAATTGATTAGGATTCGTACTTTTTTGACTAGAAACTAAATTTCCAAATCCTAGCTCTAAAACGGTATACTTGCTGTATTTTCCTGCTCCAAAACGATAGCCATGAAAGTTGTTTGTCAATGGTCCTATCGTGTGACTTTCTCTAGCATTAAAAGCATCTATCACCGCATTGGAGCCTTCCATATTTATTGCGCCATAATTATAGCCACCAAAAATATAATATTGCCCAAAAGAAGTGGGAATTACAAAAAAACAGAAAATCAGTACAATATAAATGCGTGTCATTTTAACTTGATTTATTAGTGATACTCACAACATGAATTTGATATAAGAATGTTTTTAATTCTTTTCTTACACAAATTTTAATTGTTGATTATCAATATTGGGGATAATATTTTTTATCATTACTTTGTCAAAACCATACAGTAGTAGCATAAAAAACTAATTGACAGCCAATTAAACTTACACCAATAGCACAAAGGCACTGCCCATGGAATAATCAGCAGAGTATTATTTTACAATAGTAGTCGTCCAGAAAAATTCTACAAACCACGAAGTAACACATAGGTCTGCTATAAATCATCTGTTAAGCTTTTTCTAAATACGAGTTGGGCAAATATACACAATTTATTGTACAAGAAAATCACCTAAGAGTTAATAAACAAGACCTTAGCACATAGCCTTAGTTCTCATTCTAAATAATCTCCATATTCGACAGAGCAATTAAGACAATTGCTGCTATTGACAATAAGATGCCGACCATGTTTAGCTTAGACAAATGCTCTCTAAACGACAAATACCCTACCAAGGCTGCTCCTGTTACAATTATAATATTACAAGAAGAATAAACCACTGAACCATCCATGCCACTATCTAAAGCATTTAGCATGAAATAAATGGAAAAATAATTGGGTACACCAAGTACAATTCCTCCTATGATATTTTTAAGTTTAATTTTTTCTCTAAAAATTATTAAACCAACCATGCCTACTACTCCTGCATTAGCAAATAAAATAATGGACTCATTGGCAGGTTTCATTTCATGAACAGCATGCAAATATTGTAATAATATTTCAATCAATGAACTTACTAGAAAGATAGATACTGGATAGAGTATTAACCATTTAGAAGATTGAGTATCTCCTTCTTGAGCCTTTTTTACTTTTTTATCTGGAATATTAATAAATACAACTGCAGAAAGTGCCAATAATATTCCTATTATTTTAAAGACATCATAAGGTTCACCATAATATAAGATAGCAAATGTGGCCGAAAGACCTAAAGACATTCGTTGTGCAACGGATGTAACTGCCATACCAAAATGGGTAACAGTTCTACTAATAAGGTTAAACCCACCCATAAACAAAAAACCAAGCCCAATCATAATAGGAAACCAAGGTTCCGTAATCATATCTTTTTCAAAAGGGACTGCCCCTAATGTAAGACAACCTGTAATAACGCAAATAAGATAGTTAAAAACAATCGCTTGATAACGATTTATTGAGTAGCGGTCGAACAACTTAAAAATAACCACAATGGTTATCGAGCAACTCGCTGATAAAAGTAAATAGCCCAAGATTTATTTTTTTTGTATTAAGAAGTTTGTCATCTGCTCATTTCACAATCTCTCACTAGACATAACTAGGTTGTCACTCGCCTATTCGTGAGTTTTATGACTTAGATTCGTTATGCTAGTACACAATTGCCCTTAGCAGATTATAAAAAATGAAGTTTTCTTTGTTAATACGCTGTTGCTTTTTTTAGGTTTTTAGGCTCAAGACAAAACACATCTCACTAATAACCAAACCAATACATTTTTTCTTCAACAGAGTAATGCTTGTGAATATTTCAATTTAAGATTGAATATAACTGGTGTCGTTTTGAGTAGCATTCACATAAGTTTTAACCCAGTTATCCCCTAATGGTTCTTCAAACTGTAAATATTGAGTTGGAATATTTGGCGCAATGACTCCTTCTCCAAGACATAAATTGCTACACAGAACTTTGGCTTCGTCCCACAAATTGGCAGCTATAAAACCTTGTAAAAGCTGTTGCCCTCCTTCAATCATGACAGATTGTATTTTTTGCTCATATAGGTATTCCAATATTGAAGGCAATAAGTTTTCATCAAAATCTAAAGTTACATAGCGAACGTTCTTTTGACTTGCCTGCTTTTTTTGTGCTGTAAATACCCAAGTTTCGATAGAACCATCAAACAAATATAAATGATCAGGTAAGCGTAATTGTCGATCTAAGACCAATCGAAGTGGAGATCGACCGTAAAACAAACGATTATTGAGTTGAGGGTTATCAATTAAAGCAGTATTGGTTCCTACCATAATAGCCATTTCCTCACTTCTCCACTGATGCACCAACCGTTTGCTCAATGCATTGGAAATAGCTATCTCCTTAGAGGGATCTCCCATAAACCCATCTTTAGATTGGGCAAATTTTAATAATATATAAGGTCGCTTTTTTTGAACGTTGGTAAAAAATCGTCGAACTACCCAAGATGCTTCTTGCTCTAATATTCCTACCACCACCTCAACACCTGCGGCTTTGAGTTTTTGAATGCTTTGCCCCGCAACTTTTTCAAATGGATCTTTGCAAGCAATCACCACTCGTGGAAACTTATGTTTTAGAATAAGCTCTACGCAAGGAGGTGTTTTGCCATAATGAAAGCAAGGCTCTAGCGTAACATAGATGGTAGATGCTGCCAATAACCTTAGGTCTTCAGGGCGTACAGAAGCTACTGCATTCACCTCTGCATGTCCTTCTCCACAACGCTCATGATAGCCTTCTCCTATAATTTTATCTTGATGCACAATAACAGCGCCTACCCTTGGATTTGGGGCATTGTGACCGCCTGCTCGATTGGCCAATTCAATGGCACGTTGCATATATAATTCGTCTTTTTCTTTCATGCTGCAAAAATAGAAAAAGCCCACTTGAAAATCAAGGGGCTTTTATTTTTTATTCTAGTATTTTGTCAACAGCTTCTATTTATTTGATCATATCAAAACCTGTGTATTTTTGCAATACTTTAGGAATTTTAATACCATCTTCTGTCTGATTATTCTCCAACAAAGTCGCGATAATACGAGGCAATGCCAATGCAGAACCATTTAAGGTATGCGCCAAGTGGTTTTTACCATCTTCTCCTTTATAACGCAATTTCAAACGATTGGCTTGGAAAGTTTCAAAATTAGAAACAGAACTTACCTCCAACCAACGTTTTTGTGCCGCAGAATAGGTTTCAAAGTCATAGGTTAAAGCAGAAGTAAAGCCCAAATCTCCTCCACACAATAACAAGATGCGGTATGGAAGTTCTAGTTTTTTCAACAAACCTTCTACGTGATTACACATTTCGGTAAGCGTATCATACGATTTTTCAGGATGTTGAATTTGTACCAACTCCACCTTTTCAAATTGATGCAAACGATTCAAACCACGCACATGCGCTCCATAAGAACCAGCTTCTCTTCTAAAACAAGGCGTATGACCTGTTAATTTTACAGGAAAATCCTTTTCTTTTAGAATCACATCTCTATAAATATTCGTCAGAGGAACCTCAGCTGTTGGAATTAAATACAAGTCATCGTTGCCAATGTGATACATTTGACCTTCTTTGTCAGGCAACTGACCTGTTCCACGAGCACTATCTTCATTTACCACATAAGGTACTTGGTGCTCAATATATCCTGCGTCTTGTGCTTCATCCAAAAAGAAACTAATCAAGGCACGTTGCAGTCTTGCCCCTTTACCTATATAGACGGGAAATCCAGCACCGGTAATTTTAGCCCCCAATTCAAAATCAATTAAATTGTACTTTTTGGCTAGTTCCCAATGCGGTAATGCTGTACCACTAACTTCTGGCAAATCTTGTCCCCAATCTTGCTGTACTTGATTGTCCTCATCTGAATTTCCAGGAGGAACGATTTCATTGGCACAATTGGGCACTTGCAACATCAAATCTTCTAATTGCGCTTTTATTTCTGTCAATTCATGTTTAAGACCGGCATTGATGGTTTTTAGCTCACTTCCTCGTTTCTTTTTCCCTTCTGCTTCTGCACCTCTACCTGTTTTATACAAATCCTTGATTTCAGCTGCAATTTTGTTTCCCTCTGCCAAATGTTCGTCCAATTCTTTTTGAAGGCTTTTGCGTTTGGAGTCTACTTGTATGATTTGGTCTAGAATAGAGAAATCTGTAAAATTTCTTATTTCTAAACTTTTGATTACTTTCTCTTTGTGTTCTCGAATAAAACTAACTGGCAACATTTCTTTTTATATTTATAATAGTATATAGTACGAGCTCCATTGCTCTATGTTAAGCTTCTTATTTTGAATATGCTTAAAAACTGTTTTTCTCAACTCATTTTTTAAACTATACTCTTGCGTTTTGATCCTTTTTGGACTTCAAAAAAGACTTTTTTTTAATTTTTTATGGATTAAATATAACTTATTACGAAGTTAAACGTTATTTTGAATAAAAATAGGTTTATTTAAGTATAAAATCCTGTTAATTTAGTTCTAAATCTAATATTTTTGCAAATATACTATTTGAATTCAAAAATTAAAGTGTACTTTTGCATCACTAAGTCAAGTAAAATCGACTTCCCTCAAAAAATCGTTAACCTCCCACTGTTATCAATTCAAAAAAATCATTTCTACATAGCTTGTAAATTTAAAACCACACTATTTAGTTCCATTCAACGAACTTTTTAATGATTTTATTTTGCATAACATCAAGCAAGGGAGTTTGCATTTATCTACAGTTTGTTCAACAATTTCATCTATTTGAGGTATGAATTTGGAGAAAACAATTGCTCTGCTATACATCAATGTTAGAGCAAAAGTGCAGCAAGCTGTTATTTAATTTTCTATAATTTGTTAGAAAGGTAGGTAACAACAATAAAGCAATTATATTCTCAATCGTTGAGATGCCTTTTCTGTTGCTTATACACCAAACTTCAACAAGTTATTGTATTTAGTTGGTAAGTCTATTATACCCCATAAGGAGCTCTTTGTTTGGTTGATTGTTGTTTTGTAAAAAAACAAAATTCCTCAACTATAACTTATAAGACTCCATGATAAAAAACCACAACACATAAACAAATAAAGTTTGCTGTTTTGTGTGGACAATAGTTTGATTATATAAAAAACAACAATTATTTAATCTATCAAGTCTTATCGTAGTTACATGGTTAATTACATATACTTAATAGTATAATTTTCATTGATTTATTCACTTAATTTCATTTAACCTACCTTTGTATGTACGACATACTTCAATTAAATCAGATGCTCGTTCCTGAGCTAAGAGAAATAGCTGAGACGCTGGAGATGAAAGGATATAAGAGACTCACCAAAAAAGAGCTGATTTATAAAATCTTGGACTTCCAAGCAATTAAAGGAGATACTATCTCTACTTCAACAACTCCTACAGAAGAAAAAAAGGTTGCAAAAACAACCCGAACTAGAACACCTAGGACAACAAAAACTCAAAAAGTTGCTGTTGCTGAAAAGGAAAAGTCAAAAGTTGAAAAAACTTCTAAGACAACAGAAGAACCAACAAAACGTAGAAGAGTTCGCAAGACAGAAAACAGAGAGTCAGCAGATACTAACACAACCAATAAAGAAACGGAAGTCGCTAAAAAGACTGAAGAGAAAAAAGTTGCTGTTCCAGAAAAGAAAGAAGAGCGTTCTACTCCTCGTAACAATACGAATAGTAATAGTAGTAATAACAAAAAGGAGCCTAAAAAACCTAGAAGTACCTCTCATAAAGAGAAATTCAACAAATCTGCTAAGTTTAATATTGACTTAGATGGTGTTGTATCAGGAGAAGGTGTGCTAGAAATGATGTCAGAAGGATATGGCTTTTTGCGTTCTTCAGACTACAACTACTTAACCTCTCCAGATGACATTTATGTTTCGCCTTCTCAAATCAAGTTATTTGGCTTGAAAACAGGTGATTCTATAGAAGGAGCCATCCGCCCTCCCAAAGAAGGGGAAAAATATTTTGCCTTGCTAAAGGTTGAAAAGATTAATGGTTGGAGTCCTGAAGAAATTCGTGACCGTGTTCACTTTGATCACTTAACACCTTTATTTCCTGAGCAAAAACTAAATATTGTTCAGAAGAGTAAACCCAATTTGTATTCTACTCGTATCATGGATTTGTTTACTCCTATTGGGAAAGGTCAACGTGGTCTTATTGTTGCCCAACCCAAAACAGGTAAAACATTCTTGCTGAAAGATGTCGCTAATGCTATTGCAGAAAATCACCCAGAGTGTTATTTGATTATTCTATTAGTCGATGAACGCCCAGAGGAGGTGACAGATATGCAACGTAGCGTGCGTGCTGAAGTTATTGGTTCTACTTTTGACGCTCATCCAGAAAATCACGTTCGTGTTGCCAATATTGTTTTGGAAAAAGCAAAACGTATGGTAGAATGTGGGCATGATGTTGTCATCTTATTAGATTCTATCACGCGTTTGGCAAGAGCTCATAATACAGTATCTCCTTCTAGTGGAAAAGTATTGTCTGGTGGTGTGGAAGCGAGTGCATTGTTAAAACCTAAAAAATTCTTTGGGGCAGCTCGTAATATCGAAGATGGTGGTTCTTTGACTATCTTAGCGACAGCCTTGATTGATACTGGTTCCAAAATGGATGAGGTTATCTTTGAAGAGTTTAAAGGTACAGGTAACTTAGAATTGCAATTAGACAGAAAATTAGCCAATAGACGTACTTATCCTGCTATTGATTTGACCAAATCAAGTACGCGCCGTGATGATTTATTGCATCACCCAGATGTTATCAATAAAATGATTATCCTTCGTCGCTATCTTGCAGATATGAAAACAGAAGAAGCAATGGACTTTTTATTAAGTCGCATGAAAGGCACACATAGTAACGATGAGTTTTTGCACTCTATGACTAAATAATAAGATAGAATTCCAAAATGAATGCCTCTCGATTTTTTTGAGAGGCATTTTTTTATGTCACCAAATGATCAGATTTGGTATTAGATTTGTGCGTTTTAATTTACAACACTATTCACACTTCTTTATATTCCCACATGAACAGTATCTACATCTTTGCAGGCTTAATTGGTCTGCTTTTAATTCCTTATTTGACTCAAAATCCCTTTGATTGGCACCAGGCTCAAGTTCTAAAAGAAGGGTCAACAACCTATTATATCATTCCAGAGCTAGAGTTGAATACCTTTCAAGAAAACTCCTCCCATTTGTTTACGATTGAGCCTGTTCTCGAAGCATCATCTCAGAAACAGAGTTTTCAATGGGGCAAAAATACAGAGCGCATACAAACTCGTGTGGCAGAACTTCGCCAAGAATCGAGTATGTTCAATCAAATTTTAACCCATTTAGAAGAATCTGAATATCCTTATTCTATTAATAATACGCCTGTCAAAGATGCTTATGGTACTTATTCTTCTAAAAACGGTACGCTCAAATTTGGGGTAGACCAAATGCATGATTTTTTCTTTGATGCCACTATTATCGAAGAATTTGCCCACGCTTATCAAGCTCTTTATTATAATTATACGCATGGGCGATACCGTGCCAAGCGAGAACAAGAAAGCTTGCAGCAAGGCAAAGACTATTCTAAAGCTAGAAAAAAAGGACTTTTAAACTGGAAAAAATTTGGTCAAAAACATGCTTTTATCGAAAGTGAGGCAAAATTAATGACTTATTTTATTCAACATCAAACCTGTGGTATCTCGGTTCAAGATATTATAGATACAGATGATTATAATACTGGTGGAAAAGGACGGAAAATTATTCATCGTTATCTCAAGAGAAACACACTTTATTCCAATGGAACTACCACAAAACGTCTTGGGCACTTAGCTTTTTATTGGATAGATTTGCCTACCTTTGCTTTGTACCAACAGCAGTTTGTACAACATTGGCGTCGCAAAGCGCCTGGTTCCAGCTATACCATTGGCTACTTCTATCATAAACCTGACGCTTTAAACAACATTTATCAACCTATTTGCAAAGCAAGTCCTGCTCTAATAGATAAAAAACAAATGGTCATAAAACCATGAGTACATCTATTCTCTAGCCGTAAATTAGGTCCAAACACCTTTTAATTTCCCCCTATGAAAACGATACGTTTATTTATTCTATTGGTACTGCTTTTGGGTTATACCTTTGTATTTGCACAAAAAAAACTACACTGCAAAGAAACTGGTTTTTATAAAAAACCATTAAAAATATGTTTTCCTTCTTGTGTCAAAACCATATTAGAGGAACAATGTAGTGAAACACTAAAGGGCTTTACAGGACAAGTTGAATTTAAGTTAGTCATTTCTATTCCACAAGAAAAGGTCTTAAATACATACCTTTTTATTCATGACAAAAACGAACCTCTCAATCCTAAACAACGCATTAGTATAAAAAAGGCACTTAAAAATATCCCTTTATTATTCTTAGGGAAAGAGTCTAATGAACGACAAGCCAAGCCTAATTTTTTTTACAAAACGAGTTGGGTCTATTCAGTAATAGATGGTCATTTCAAAAGTTTGTGAATTTCCTTTTGTTCCTCTATCTAGAATTGATTATTTTTAACCAATACGGGGTTACGTTTTAGTTCTGTGTTATGCTCCATGAGATTGCAAGCTTAGTTTTTCATTCAATAATGTACTTCACCCAAAACATCAATACAACACAATGAATATTATTTACATCGTAAAAGCACTAATGATTGGTTCTATGGGAGCGGGAGGGTTTTACTTTCTTATTTCCTTTCTCTTACATTATTTTCCACTCCCCTTGTTTCTTAAAACACAAAACGTAGTCGATGCATGGGCTATAAAACATTACAAAACAGAAAAAGCATTGGATAAAATCTGGAATGTTGGAAATAAAGTTGCTCAAATTACGGTTACGCTTATGTGGTTGGTAATATTGGCTGCCTATGTCTATCTCTTATATCAAGTCTTGTCTTTTTATATTCCTATTGATAATAGGAGTACACTTTTTCTTTATTATTATTTAATTGCGATTGCCCTTCCTATCGTTTGGGTTTTATTTCGAATTGCTACGTACGCATGGGCTAAAAGAAAAGCCAATCAACTATCTCCACCTGTTAAAACACCTCCTCGAAAAACGCTTATTGAGCAAATGGAAGGTAAATAACTAGCTCCAATCTATAAATTGGGCAACAAAAAACAAAAAAGCTACCCTCAAATGAAAGTAGCCTTATATTATTATAAATCACTAATTTTTGCCATTAGCAGACTTTGTCTGCACAGCTAGAACTAGCAAAAGCATTTGGTTTTGCTTTAAATTCATAGCCCATTCCTTTGATATACCCCATAGCTTCTTTCAGTGCTACGTTTGATTTAAAGCTTGCATCTGTATTGATGTCGGCATGAATTTCTAAAGAAATAGCATACTTATCCCATATTTCAGATAGCTCGTAGGCTAGGGTTACCGATTTACTCACCTCGTGAATCATTCGTTCTTTGATCGCCATTTTTTGCGTTAGAATCTCGCTTTTTATAAACATAAAACCTCCTTTTCCTTCTCGCAAAAATACAATAACGGTCGCAAAGCCGATGTTTTTACCACGTACTTGCGAATCTGTTCCAATACAAATTTTTAGTTGGTGACCTGCTTCCAATTCTTTTTGAATGGTTTTTTCTACAGCTTCTTTGATAGGCAACAAAATTCTGCTCCCATTTAGTCTGCGCCAGCTCATGTCTTCTCAGTTTTGAAGTTAAAAAATACTTGGATGTATGTTTTATGCTATGCTCCTTCGAAGTTAACCACGAAGTTTTGTCGATAGGCTGTTATTTGTGATTAACAGCAATATTCGTTCCTTATTATTTATTGGTTTTCAATGTGTTTTTGATGTGACGTTCCTTGGTTAAACTCCTCTTTATAGAGATAAGTTCCAATTATTAAGTTATTTTTATGTCAACAGAATGTTAGGAAGTTGATGGCATGGGGGGATTCGTGTCAATATGGTAATCCATTGACATCAAAAAGATTAAGCATTTTTTTGTTAAAATGTGTGTATTTCGAGTCTATCGAAACACAAATAAGCGGTTGCTATCTAATTTAATTAGCAAGCCCATTAGAATGGAGAAAGAGAGTAATGAGGAGCCTCCATAGCTGATAAATGGTAGTGGTATTCCAATAACAGGCACCAAACCTGTTGTCATACCAATATTGATAAAGACATGAAAAAACAAAATGCAAGCAACCCCTAACGCATAGTATTTTGTAAACAAAGAACGTTGGCGTTGTGCAATAAATAAAATACGTAAGATAAGCGCAAAAAAGACTAAAATAATAAAGGTTGTTCCAACAAATCCCCATTCTTCTCCAACAGTACAAAAAATAAAGTCTGTCGATTGCTCAGGCACATAGTCTAACTTGGTGCGCTCTCCTTGCAAAAAACCTTTGCCAGCCCAACCCCCAGAACCAATAGCAAATTTTGACTGCTCTACATTGTATAAAGGTCCCAAAGGATGGCATTTTTCTGGTCGGAGCCATACCCAAATACGCTCTTGCCTATGCCCTCCTATTAAGTTATTAACAATATAATTGACCGACGTAGAAAAAAGAATAGCCGCAGTTACTAAGAGCGAGACAAAAAAGCTGTTTTCCCATTTTTTATCCCCAATATTTACCAAAGCCAATACAACTAAAACTAATCCATTAACTCCTGTAATTAAAATATAACGACTCTCATCAAAAAATAAATACGTCAAAATAGCTTCTATAAGAATAAGCCCCAACCACAAATCTTCTTTTCGCCAAGATTTTAGCAGTACTATATTGCCAACCAACAAGATAGTATTAATAAGCCACCACGTTTCGTCATATAATAACGCAGAAATAGCCAAAGCCGCTACCACCAAACCTAGTATATAAATCCAAGCATCCATCCCTGCTCTGAATAGTAAAATAAAGAAAGCAAAATAAACTAGGGTTGATCCTGCATCTCCCTGTAAGAGGACTAACAATACAGGTAACAATACAATCCCTAGCGCAATCAATTTTGTTCTTAGTTCTTGCATTCGTGCAGTGGGCATTGCCAAATAGGCTGATAACATGATACAGGTCGTTACTTTTGCAAATTCGGAAGGTTGAAATCGAAAGCCACCTATATCAAACCAAGAAGTTGCTCCGTTAATAGGAGTGGTAAATAAAACAGCAATTAGCAAGAGGATAGTAATTCCATAAAAAACAGGCGCAAACGTTTGGTAAATCCTTAGCTCAACCAATTGAATTATTCCAACTAGCACCATTCCTACAGTAATCCACAACAACTGCTTCCCATAGTTTTTCTTCAAGTCGTACAAACTAGTAAATGAATCCTCATCCAAATAGCCTGCTGCAAAAATCATCATCCAACCACAAAAAACTAAGATTCCCCACAGTGCTATGGTAATCCAATCATATCCTCCAATATCTGAATCTCTACCTTGACGCATATACTCTATCTAAAATTAATTGTTTTGTTTAAATACTATTGTTCTTTGGATTATGAAATTAAGGAACAGAAGAGTACGATGGTTTTTCTCGTTTAACTAGATCCGCATTTAGCATCCTTTTTTCCAACGATTTTCGTTGAGGGCTTTCGATGCTTCCTTTTATGTATTTCTCAATCATCAAACTAGAGATTGGTGCCGCATAGGTAGATCCAAATCCTCCATTTTCTACATAAACAGCAATGGCAATTTTAGGATTTTCTCTAGGAGCAAAAGCAATAAACGTAGAGTGGTCTTTTCCCTTGTTATTCTCCACTGTTCCCGTTTTGCCACACATCGTAATATCGGGGATTCGAGAACGAGCTCCAGTTCCAGCAGTTACCACTCTTGCCATCCCGTCAACAACAGGCTCAAAATGCATGGGATGTACCTTCGTGTAATGTCTTTCTTTAAAATGATCCAATATTCCAGAAGTATCTCCTTCAAATTCTTTGGCAAAATGAGGGGTATAATAATAGCCTCTATTAGCAATAATCGCAGCCATATTTGCCATTTGCAAAGGAGTTATCAATAATTCTCCCTGTCCAATACCAACCGATACAGCTGTTGAGAACTTCCAAGTTCCTTTCCCGTGTTTTTTGTTATAATAAGCAGCCGTTGGAACGTGTCCAGATGCTTCGTGCGGCAAGTCAACCCCTAACGGTGCTCCTAATCCCCAACTGTGCAAATGTTCTGCCAGGCGATCCATGCCTTTTTCTGGATAGTAAAATCCATAAACATTGACCAACTCTCTAAAAGTTTGGCAATAATACTTGTTACAAGAATACTGAATGGCATTTCCCACATCATTAATAGCACCATGCCCATGGCATCCAATTCGCAATGATCCATAAATAAAGCCTCCACTACAAGACATTCCTCTATTGGGAGTAAGAATTCGTTCTTGCAAACCAATTGCCGATAACGTAGTTTTAAAAATAGATCCTGGTGGGTATTGTGCCATTAAAGCACGGTTGAACAAAGGAAACAAGGAGTCGCCTTGCAGTGCCTTAAAAGCCTCTTTTCGGTTTCTATTGACAGCTAAAATAGCAGGGTCATAAGATGGAGAGCTAACCATTGCTAATATCTCTCCTGTAGAGGGCTCAATTGCAACAATTACCCCTGTTTTATTTTGCATCAATTGCTCTCCATATGCTTGTAACTCCAAATCTATCGAAGTGATTAAATCATAACCTGATACGGCAGCTTCATCCAATGCACCTTCTTTATACTTCCCTTTTCGTTTCCCCCATTTATCTTTTAAAACATGCTCTACTCCTCGAATACCTCTCAACTGTTCCTCATAAAACAACTCTAAACCACTCGTTCCTACATATTCCCCTCGTTGATACAGACCATTGGATTCTTTGATTTTCTTGGGGCTAACCTCACTGATATACCCCAACATATGCGCCCCCACATGTGCAGGATACCCCCTAACGCTCTTTAGTTGGCTTTCAAAACCAGGGAATTCGTACAAGCGTTCTTCAATAGAGGCAAATTTGTCTCCTGGAATCTGAGTCAAAAAATCAAAAGGTTTGCGCTGTGAAAAACGGCGATCGCTAAAATCCTTGTTTAGATTGGCATAAAACGTACTATCTGTAATTCCCAATAGTTTACAAAAGGCAGCTGTATCGATGTTCGCTTTGCGAACTTGGTTGTAGGTTGCTTTCAAATCATACATCGCCAAATTATAAACCAATAACTCCCCATTTCTATCTTTGAGAGCGCCTCTAGATGGGTATAAGGTTACTGCCTCTCGGTAACTATGCTGTTGCTGATAAGACTTGTCCCAAATTTGTATTTGAAAACATTTAAACACAAGCATAGCAGCACAAATTACAAATGCAACTTGCAATACCTTCTGTCTATCTTGATACAAATCTTGCATATAACTTATATTCGTTTAATTTAATGTAGTGCGTCTACTTACTTTTGCTCAAGTAATACACCTTTATCCATTGAATTAGTAGTTAGCTTTGTACTCTCTACCGCCATGAGCTCACATAGCTCGGTTCGCTGCTACTGCTTGGTTTCAACGACCTATTGTTGAGTTATTCTTTGGGATTGAATAAGAATTGATATAAAATAATGATTAGCATTGATAAAGCGTAAATTAAAATCCAGATTAACAACCGCAACCAAGAAAAAAGACTCAACTGCTCTAATGTTACGACCCAGATCGTATGCCATAACATCAAAATACTACTATACTGTATAAACCATCTTGTTCCTAGGTTGTATTTTGTAGGAGCTTTTCCTTTTTCATAACCTCCTCTTGGTTCTAAAATTGCTAAGACCAATGGTCGAGCAGCAGCAACAGCTACTGCTGCCGAAGCAAATAAACCTGGTGTGTTGTAAAAAGCATCAATACACAAACCATAGATAAACGCCAACAACAAGACCAAGCCATCTATCATTCCCACAGGTAATAATAAGATAAAGACAGGATAAATATAGATATCGACACTATCTACTCCTTTCAGAATAAACTGTATGATAATCAACAAAACAAATCGAATAAAATTGGCTCTAATTAAACTAGTCATTGATTACCTCCTCTTCTAATTTTAATCGTTCTTCTTTTAATAAATCGGATACTACATATACATATTGTGTACTATTTAAGTCATTAAACAAGGCTACTTTAATGCTGTAAAAGTTCACTCCAGGAGGGTGGTAAAAACTATCAATTGTTCCTATCAATATTCCTTCTGGAAAAATAGTCGAATAGCCACTTGTAACAATTGTATCACCTTTATGAATCGTAGCATGCTTGGGGACAGATTCTAAGTTCATATAACGAGAATCTAAACCATCCCAAACCATAACACCAAAATTATTATTTCCCAAAATTTTGGCACTAATTCGTGTATCTAGATTTAAGATAGACATCGCCACTGCATAATTTCGGCTCACTTTCTGTACGACCCCAACAATGCCCATCCCATTGCCATTCAAAACCCCCGAATTAGCTTTTAAGCCTTGTGCAGCCCCTTTGTTGATCGTAATAAAATTTCTAGGTCGATGGATTGTATTGTTGACAACTTTGGCGTCATGGTATCGATAATATTGCTGCAAAGTAGTATCTTTTATGGTGTTGGTCTGAATCAAGGAACTAAACTTTGAATTTGGCAGCCGCATTTTTAATTCAGCATTTTCTCTTGCCAAACTATCATTAACCGCAGAGAGATTCCAATATCGTGCTACTCGACTAGTCGATTCATAAACACCACCAATCAAACCATTGGCTGAGCTTAAAAAAGCTTGTGTATTTGCATTACTATTTCTTGTAAAATAAATCGACAATGCAATCACCTCTAATAGAAAAAAGGCAAACACACCATTATATTTTATAAAAAATAAGAATATCCGCTGCATAATGTACTAAATCAGATAGGTAGGAAACGAAAACCATCCACCCTTACAATAGGATCGTTTTATCAAAGCTTAAGATGGAGGTAGAGTTTTTTTAAAAAAATTGCCGAATTTACAACACTAAAAAAAGGGTGGCAAATTCGGCAATTGTGGCTATTGGTAACCAAAGCTTTTTTTGATCATCAGCTTTAATTACATATTCTTGTGTGTAATCAAGAAAGAGTATTTAACTCTATTTTTAAGTGCAATACCTGTACCACGAACAACAGCACGAAGAGGATCTTCAGCAACATGTACAGGTAATTTAGTTTTTTGAGCAATACGCTTGTCCAATCCCCTCAACAAAGCTCCACCACCAGTTAAGTACAACCCTGTTTGATAAATATCCGCAGCAAGCTCTGGAGGCGTATTTTCCAATGCTTTTAGAATAGCATCTTCAATTTTTGAGATAGATTTATCCAAACAATGGCTGATTTCATTATAAGAAACCATGATTTGTTTTGGAATACCAGTCATCAAGTCTCGACCATTAACCGCATAATCTTCTGGTGGTACTTCTAACTCATGCAAAGCAGCACCAACATTAATTTTGATTTGCTCAGACGTGCGTTCACCAATCAGTAAGTTGTGTTGACGACGCATATAATTCATAATATCAACCGTAAACTCGTCTCCTGCTGTGCGGATAGATTGATCACAAACGATTCCTGCTAGTGCAATAACAGCAATTTCTGTCGTTCCACCTCCAATATCTATAATCATGTTTCCAATCGGCTCTGTTACATCCAATCCAATTCCCAAAGCAGCAGCCATTGGTTCGTGAATAAGATACGTTTCTCTAGATCCCACATGCTCTGCCGAATCAAATACAGCACGTTTTTCTACTTCTGTAATACCAGAAGGTATACAAATAACCATGCACATATTTCGAAACAGCCTGCGTCGATTGGGAATCATATCAATCATACCTTGAATCATACGTTCTGCTGCCTCAAAATCAGCAATAACTCCATCTTTCAGAGGGCGAACAGTACGAATCATTTGGTGGGTCTTCTCATGCATCATCATTGCCTTTCGACCAACAGCAATTACTTCGTTGGTATTTCTGTTAACGGCAACAATAGACGGCTCATCAACAATTACTTCATCATCAGCAGTAATTAGTGTATTAGCGGTCCCTAAATCTATGGCTATTTCTTGCGTAAAAAAACTGAAGAAATTTTTCATTCTTATCTATAAAAGGATTGAGTGTTTGCGAAACTAGTTTAAATTGATCGTGTATTCATCTAGGGGTCTAAACTTAAGTCAGTTTCTATTAAATTAGTATTTCTTTTTCAAGTTGTTACGATAGTCGTCTTATTTAGCACAAATTTACCAATTATAAGTAGTTCAACAAAAAATTAACCTACATTTTTGGTATAGTTTAGGATAATAATACTTTGTTAATTTATAGAGTCATTAATCCTCTATTTGACACAAAATAAAACGATCAAACTATTACTTGTTATAAATAAGTTACTAAAAGTAACTTATGGTGGTTCATCTTTTTACATAATAAGACTTTTTGTTGATAAATTAGTCTTACTAGTACTTTTTCTCATTTTTATTACCTTTTTTTTTCAAAAAGGATAAACTTTCTACAATCAGTTCTTGGGTATGCTTAGGCAAATGGTTTTTATCAAAAGGATGCTGTCCTCCAAAAACATGATTGGCACCATCAATAAGACATAATTCTGCATTGGCAGCATGTTCTAACAAGTAGTTAGCAGCGTCTACAGGTACGGCAGGATCAGCACTTCCATGTACAATCAAATACGGTTTGTTCAAATCTTGCAAAGTATTTTTGATAGACAATCGTTTGGCATTTTTTTGATAATCTTCAAATAACTGATAATAAAGTGGCATATTTTGTTTGGTTCTACCATTCAATACATAATAAACACCATCTTTTTCCCATTGTTTTATTTTTTCTTCTTCCTGCTGCCAAGCATAATTCAACTCATGTACCCCTGCCCACGTAATGACTCGTTGCACATAATCATTTTCTTTGGTAGCAATTAGCGCAATTGGTCCTCCTCTACTATGTCCAATTAGATTAATATCCTTGGTGTTCCAATTAATTTTTGAACGCAATTCTTGTGCTTGAACAATCCAATCCAACACAGTTTGCAAGTCATCTAATTCCTTACTATAATTATTTTGCCCAAAAGCCTCCAAGTCTACAAAATCAAGAGGATTGTCTGGTGTTGTTCCATTGTGTGAAAAGTTGAACTTTACAAAACAATATCCTGCTTCTACAAACTTTTTAGCAATTGCTTCCCAATGCCCCCAATCTTTGAAACCTTTGAATCCATGAGCAAAAACAAGAATGGGTAAAGGAGCAATTGAAGTTTTCCAGTAGATATCTACAGGAATTGACTTTCCGTATTTACCTTTTAATAAATGGTTGTTGATTTGATCCATTTGATTCTATTCTTAATGCTTTACAAATTTCTTACTTAAAGGTAATTTTTTTCTTATTTTTCACGACCTTTTTTGGGTTTGTATTATTAAACGGTTCATAACTTTAGTAACTGGTCGCTCTAGAGTTTAACGGAATTAAACGCAGCACTTAATTTAGATTTCAAGCACTGACATCCCGCACAACAAAGCACTGATATTCAACAACAATTGTTTATTTCCTCTTACTTTTTAGAATAATTTGCTAAAACCATATTAAGGAAGCAAAAAATCAATCGTATAAAACCACCTCAAACTTCCTCCTTTCATACTCCTTAATAGACTCTGTAACAAACTATTAAAAGCCTACTACACTAAGTAAATTCATAACATTTTATATTTTCAATAAAAATTGAAAATAAAGTTTTTTTTTACTATTTTTGTATAACGAATGTTGCTATTTTTTTATAAAAATTTGATTCTTTGTTTATTTAAAAGCAAAAAACAAAATTCTATAAAACTGATAACCAACAAAATACCATTACTTTTGCTAACATTATGAATATTTAAAGCAAGTAATGGATAAAACAAAAGGATAGAAAAGGTGTTCTAAGAAATACTACTACTATGAACATGTTCATTTTCGTTTCCAATCATAAACAGAGGCTTAGCTCTATTTGACTTTTAGTGCATGATAAAATCATTGTCCAATATACAAGCACCTATTGATACCGAAATTAAGGAATTTCATCGGCGTTTTAAAAACGCAATGAAAAGTGATGTTCCTTTACTAGATACGGTGACCAACTTCATTGTCCGTCGCAAGGGCAAACAAATGCGTCCAATGTTTATTTTCTTAAGTGCCAAGGTATGTGGTGACGTCAACGACTTGACTTATCATGCTGCTAGTTTGGTTGAATTATTACATACGGCCACGCTTATTCATGATGATGTAGTTGACGACTCGATGCAACGCAGAGGTTTTTTCTCATTAAATGCATTGTGGGGCAATAAAATATCTGTTTTGGTAGGAGATTATCTACTTTCTAAAGGTCTCTTACTTTCTATTGAGAATAATGCGATCAATTTATTAAAAATAACTTCCAATGCCGTTCAAGAAATGAGCGAAGGAGAGCTATTGCAAATTGAAAAAGCACGTCGATTAGACATTAAGGAGGAAGTATATTTCCAAATCATACGTAAAAAAACGGCTTCACTCATAGCTTCTGCTTGTGCTAGCGGGGCTGCCTCTACCACTTCCGATGAAGCTGTTATCCAAAAAATGCATGATTTTGGTGAAAAAATTGGCATTGCTTTCCAAATTCGAGATGATTTATTTGATTTTGGTGATGGAGACGCAGGCAAGCCTCAAGGCAATGATATTCAAGAAAAGAAAATGACTTTACCCTTGATTCATGCACTTAACATGACAACAAAGGAACAGCGAAATTATATTATTAATATTATAAAAAATGAGAACACGAATCCTAAAAAAATTCGGGAAGTAACCGACTTTGTTTTAGCGAGTCCAGGTATTGAGTATGCTCGACAAATGATGTATCAATACCGTACAGAAGCTTTCGAAATCTTGAGAACCTTACCTTTTTCTGATGCTAGAACTTCTTTGGAAGATTTGGTCAATTATGTAACAGAACGAAAAAAGTAACCTTTTCACTCTAATAAGCATACAAAAGGCATATTATATGCTAAACATTTGTCATACAGGTGCTTCTAACAACGACAAATGCTTGTTGGCATTCCCTAAACACACCACTACTCAAAATAATCCTTAAACTACTATTGTTTATTATAAATTATTTTGTATCATAGTTTTGAGACTGCGCATATGCTAAACTATTACAACAATATATAGTTTTATATAGAGTGGTCAATTTACAATTGTTTTTTATTTCTTATTACCTGCATCTATCTCAACTCTGTGCAACATACACTTCAATTTCAAAGTACTGTTTCTGTTTTTCTTACTTATCTTATTTTAAAAGCCGCTCCTGCTGTTGCCGTTGTCTATTACTTTTTCACTTGGCAACTAACTATCTTAAGCGCTGTTTTACTATTAGCTATTATTTTAGCACACTCTGCGTATACCAATCACAACTTTCAGATTAGCAAACACGACATTCAGATATCTCCTAGTATTTCTATTACCCAACAAGTACAGACGTTTGACTACAAATCGATAGAATACATAGAAATAAAATATTCTCAAGAAAAAGACAACAAACAATGGTTGGCGATTCAACTCAAAAACAACTCTAAAATACATCGTTTCCGTTGTGATTGGTTGCATATGCAAGACCCACCTGACGAAGATGAAGACGATCACGGACATCCTGAACATGAGTTATTTGAGCTCTTGGAGGATGAAGATTTCTATGAAGGCTCTTTACAACAGTTAAGTACAGAATTAAGAAATAGAGGTGTTGAGGTTAGAGAAGTTTGATACACTTCATTTTTTAACTTTTTTCTACATATTTCTTTAGGTTATACATAGAATTGTAGGGATTATCCACTACCGCAGAATTAGCCAACCAATCAGGAATACTACCACCAGGTTCAGCTACACATTGCTGAATCACTTCCGTCCACCCATTGCCTTTATCTCGAATCAACCAATGCCCTTTTAAACGCTCGACCCGCACAATACCATCGTATACAGGAGCTTTTGCATGTGATTTGATAATAGTCATATCAACTCTCGCCGTATTAGCACTAGGATAAGAAAACGAAAACCGTGTAATATTATCCCGATCGGCTACGGGCCAAGGGGCATCTACCTTATTATAAATAGCCACTTCTTCGCTGTGAGGGCGTTCGATTTCTCTAATTTCAATAGAATTGTATGCCCACTCATATCTACTTGGGACATCTTTAAGCGCTGCGACTACTTTAGACAAGCTTGTTTGGACATTCATCACCACTTTATACTCTTTAATTCCCCACCCTTCTATCTTTCGAGTGTATACTTTAACACCATTTTTATCTTTGGCCAATGTCCATTCTTGTCCTTGAACGGAGTAAACATTACTTAACAGTAATAAAATTAGTACAAAATGTTGCAATTTCATGTTTCTATTTTGGTTTAAGTGGAATAAAAGCGACAAACAAACTGTTTTTCATCTATTTAAAAATAATACTTTAAAGTCAATTATGTTCTATTTTTTTGAATTTTAACCCTTTTTTTTCAAAAAAAATGAATAAAAATTATTTTGTTTGAAACTTTTTGTTTTACTTTGACGTATAAACAATACAAGAACAAACAACAAAACCAAAATGTTTGTTTTTCTTTATTGAACAATAAAAAAGGAACTATGACAGAAAAAGAATTGCTAAATCAACGTTTTAAAATTGTCTTCCAGCATTTGGTAGAGAAAGGAGAAGTTGTCAAAAGCTCTAGAGAAAAAGGTATGTCTAGTTTTGCAGAAAAAATTATGGGCAATAAGAGTTATGGACATATCATCAGAGCTTATCTAAAAGATAGTGATTCCAGAACAATTACTTACCCACAAGCCAAACGCTTGGTTAAATACTATGGTGTCAACTGGTCTTATATGTTTGAAGGAAAAGGCGAAATCTTTGTTTCAAACAAAGAGGAAGGTAACTTCTCTTCTCAAGAACTCTCTGCTGGCTCGCCAAAATCAGACGATGTTTTTACAAAAACAAACGTTCCCAAACACAAAACTAATATTGTATTTTCTTCCATTTCTGCTTTTGCTAGTAGTACCGTAGATGTTGGGGTACATGAAGATTCCGAACGATTCTATATTCCAGGAATGCAAGGAGAACATATTGCCTTTTATATCAAAGGAGAATCCATGACTCCTACAATTGCTGATGGGGATATGGTTATCTGTCGTTCTTTAGATTCAAACGAGCGAATTATTGAAAATGAAATTTATGCTATTGTTACTTCTAGTGGTAATGTAATGGTCAAACGAGTTCAAAAAATTCTAAACAAACACCGCCAATTACAAGGAATTAAGTGTATTTCTGATAATTATTTAGAACACGATCCATTTACCCTTTCTATTAATGAAGTTCAAAAACTGCTTAAGGTAGAACGTAAGCTAACCGAAATAGGGCTTTAAAGCTACTGTTAACATTCCCTCTCATTTATTTTATTCTTCTTATATCATAAAACCTTCTGTTATGAATAATTTAGCTTTCTATATTCAAGGAAATTCGATGGCACCAACAATCTCTAATGGTGATATGGTTATCTGTAGAGAACTAGAACCTTTCGAGAACATAGAAGAAAATGAGCTTTATGCTATCATCACCACAACAGGTGCCGTTATGGTCAAACGAGTTCAAAAAGTAAAATGGAATGGAAACAGCCAAATCAGACAACTAAATTTAGCCTCAGACAATGCCTTAGAAGGAGCTGCCCTCCAAATTTCAGGGTATAATATTCGAACACTCCTAAAAGTAGAACAGCGCTTACCTGTTACAGCTTAATCTAATATAATAATCCATCTAATTGCCAATAGAACATCTCGTTGCCAATTAGTTTGTACAATACAATAAGAGCTTTTAGCTAATGGGCTCTTATCGACGCACTTATTCAATTTTTATACTTTAAAAACATCCAAACTTAAACTACTTTTATTGCTCCCTAAAACTTTAAAATAACCCATTCTTATAACACATTAAAACCTACTGCCTATAAGTTAAACTGATTTTTAATTTGCTAAGTTCGAGAACATAAAACTGCCTTCCATGCCGCAATGGGAAGGCAGTTTTTTTTTGTATTAAGGCACCATTCCCATCAATGATGTCATCTAAAGAAGTACAATCATACTCATTCTTATGAAAGCACTCTACTTATTCTTTACGCTCTTATATGCTTCTTCTCTTTTTTCTCAAGAATTGTCAAAGACCACGACAATACAAGCCCCTTCTATAATTCTAGAAGATAGCATCCCTACCATTTTTAGAATTACTGAGCAAATGCCTATGTTTCGAGATACTAGCTGTCATGCTACTTCTTATCAGAAACAAAAAACATGTTCAGACCAAAAATTACTACAGTTTATTTATAATCATATTAATTATCCTTCTACACTTTTAGAAATGGGCTTAGAAGCTACAGTTGTTATTTCTTTTGTTGTGCAAGCCAATGGATATCTAGATGATTTTAAAATCATAAGAGGAAATAGTAATCCAGTATTCGCACTAGAATTTATCCGAGTGTTACAATTAACTACAGATCAAAATGGTCCATGGATTCCTGCTCGACACCAAGGTAGAAATGTGCCTGTTCAGATTTATTTTCCTTGCCGATTAAATTTTAACTAAAAACAGATCCTAATGAAAATACTACCTTTTATCTTGTTGATCCACTTAATCAGTACTCCACCAATTCAAGCTCAATATGATAGTTTTCCTGAACCTAATCTAAACGAAGCAGTAGGACTGCCTCCCTACGTAAATGATCTTCTGCCTTATCTTGGCAGTTGTGAAAATAATACGGATACGTATCAAGATAAAAAAGATGCCTCAGATAAAAAGTTGCTTGATTACATATATAAAACGCTTCGTTATCCTGATTCTGCTATGACCAATCAAATAGAGGGATTGGTTGTGGTTTCTTTTTTGGTAAAAAAAGATGGGTGGATAGAGCCCCAAAGCATTCAAATTCTTAGAGATATTGGCTATGGTTGTGGAGAAGAGGCGCTTAGAATTATTCAATCACTTAATCGTGAATTAGGTAGATGGGCTTTTCATGCTACTCCTTTGGATGTTCGTTTTAGTATTCCTATTCGATTTAGAATGTACTAACGCGCTATAAGAATACTCCCATTTAAGGTATTTATCACTTATTTTGCCAATTAAAACTATTTAGAAGTTAAATAGCACCATTCAGAAAGTAAAACCATACATCCAGAAGACAGCGAAGCATTTAGCGTATTGTTTGTATACATTTGTAGTTAATATTATTACTCAAATTTTTAACTTGTTTATTATGAAAATGTATTCGTTAATTGCATCATTCTTATTGCTCTCTGTTTCTGGTTGGGCACAAATATATACTCCTAACAATACCATACAAGGTTCGTCCAATAACAACTATTTGGGAATTGGCACCAATACTCCCGACCGCCCTCTAACTATAAAAGGTATAAACTCTGGCAATGAACTCATCAGTTTTAAAAATAGCTCCAATCAGTACAAATGGCATATTAATCTTCGAGGCGGATTTAATCTAACAGAGACAGGTGTTTCTGATTATAGACTATTCATAAAAGATGGTGGAAATGTAGGAATTGGTACCAACACGCCTATTGCCAAATTGGATGTCAATGGCTCTTTGGTTATCCGAGGTACGGACCTTGTCTTGGGAAGAGATAATTCACGTCCTATTGGAACTAGACAAGCACAACGTGCCTTGGTTCATGACTTAGATGACAAATTAATCATCAATTATGATGGTGACTTCGAGGGAGGTGCTTTCTTTCATGGTCCTAAAGTTATCTTTCAAACAAACAAAGTTGGCATTGGTACTTCTAATATTCCCAACGAGCATACAGCCAACAATCAGCTCTATCGTCTATATGTACGAGGAGGGATCAAAACAGAAGAAGTTAAGGTAGAAATGTGTACGGGTAGTTGGTGTGATTATGTTTTTAAAGAAGATTATCAGTTAATGCCTCTAGCAGAGGTAGCCCAACACATCCAAGAAACAGGACACTTACACAAAATTGCCTCTGCTAGCACCATTGAAAAAGAAGGTTTGGAACTAAAAAGTATGACAATCAATCAGCAAGAAAAAATTGAAGAAATTTTCTTGCACTTGATTACTATGGAACAGCAAATCAAACATTTAAATGTAAAAATAGAACAACTAGAAGAAGAAAATAAAAAGTTAAAAAAAGTATTTCAAAATAATCAGATAAAATAAAAATAGTAATTATGAAATACGAAACAATTTGGAGTACAATTCTATTCTGCTGTTGTTACTTTGTTATCATGGGACAATCCTTACAAAAGAAGGTTGCATCCGATAGGAATATTGCAGATAACTTAGGATATTCTGTCTCAATAGATGGTAATTTCGCCGTTGCAAGTGCATATATCAAGGATCAACCACAAGGTAATTTCGGATATGATATAGGTCATGTATACATTTATCAAAAAAATAGTGGCAACCAATGGAACGAGATACACAATATATCTCCTACAAATTATACAAATGGAGATCAGTTTGGGCATTCCGTTGATATATATGGCGACTATATAATTGTCGGAGCACCAACAACTCAAGAAGTTACAATCTACAATAAGAGTAATAATTGGTCTAATCAAACTTTTTTTCCTTCCTCATCAGCTCCTAATTATTCGTCTTATGGTTACTCTGTTGCTATAGGCAGTAATTACGCAGTGGTAGGCGCCCCCTCCCAAAATAGTGGAGTTGTTTATGTCTATGAAAAATCAGGAAGTTCTTGGACTTTTCATACGAGTTTTGCCCCTAGTAATAGCTCTACTTTAGCGTTTGGGTATGATGTTGATGTTAGTGGCAATCGAATAGTCGTGGGGTGTAATGGAGGAGAGTATGTGTATGTGTATGAAAAATCGGGCAGTTCTTGGATTTCAACCACTCAGTCAAACCCTAACCCAAATCCTAACACATATACTCACTTTGGGAATACAGTATCTATACATAACAATACCATAGTTGTAGGTTCCTATGATGATGATGATTTGAATAATAGTTTAACAAATTCGGGGGCTGCTTTTGTGTATGAATACAAAAGCAATCAATGGAACCTATCCTCAACTATTAGACCTCAAAACAATGCTTCTAATAATCTTTTTGGTTATGATGTTAATATTAATGCTAGCCAAATAATAATTGGATCTATAGGAAATGAAACGGTCTATACTTACCAAAGAAATGGTACAAACTGGGGCAATGAACGATCATTTCCCAATCCTAGTAATACAACAGGGGATAAATTTGGAATTTCTGTAGCTACGAACGGCACTAATTTTATTGTTGGAGCAGCACATGAAAGTTTAGATGAAAATGATGCAAACTTCAAAGATAAGGCTGGGGCAATTTATTTCTCTACTAATACAACATGTGGAACTATTGTTTTAACAACCCCAATAACAACCCCTACTGGCTACGAAGAGGATGTTATCATAGCTAGTAATAGTGTACAAAATTCCGCACTTTATAAAGCAGCTAGTAATGTTATACTATTACCAGGTTTTTCTGTCAATCAAGGTATCTATTTCAACTCTTATATTGGTCCTTGTAATACTGGTTTACCCAAACCTAAAGAGCCAAATGACCATTCAACCATTCAAAATATATCAATATTTGAATACTTGTCTATGAAAGATGTAGATAATCCAATAATTACAACTATATTCCCAAATCCTGTAAATACGTATATTAATATCAAAGTTTCTAATTCTAATCTAGGCAAGTATACTTTGAATGTAACTGATGTTTTAGGGAAGGTTCATTTAACAACTACAAATGAATTTAATGAACTACACAAAGTAGATGTAGCTCAAATTCCTAACGGTTATTATTTTTTAGTATTAAAAAATACATCTGGAAGTGTATTAAAAGTCGAACCTATCCAGATTATTAGATAACTGAAATGTTTTATCTAAAAAACAAAGCATTCCCTCTATTCATTGAGTCATCATAAAATAGAAAGAGGGAATGCAACTTTCAAATGAAAGCCCTCAAACAAGCTCCTAATTTCCATTTAAGCGGTTCTTTTATTATATTAGAAATCTTCAACAAAATTAATAATAAAATAAGCGCTCCTCTATGCACCAAATTAAAACGGAACGGCTACTGCTTAGAGCCTATCAACCAACCGATGCTTCAAGAGTTTATAATTTTATTCTCAACAATCAAGAACAGTTTCAACAATACTTTTCTTTGCTATTGGAATTAGATAACCTAGAGAAATGTACCGAATTCATACAAAACCAAATCCATGCGATTGAAGATAAGACAAAATTGGTCTATGGAATATTTGATTCCGTTCAAGATATATACTTGGGACAGATTTTTCTTCGAGATATTGAGTGGATAGTTCCTAAAGGACAAATTGGTTATTTTATCGACAAGAATTGGCAAGGGAAAGGAATTGCAACAGAAGCTTTAAAGGTGTTTTCTCAGCATTGTTTTGATGTTTGGGGATTGGAAAAACTGTATTTGCGAACGGGCTTAGAGAATATCGCTAGTCAAAAAGTTGCTTTAAAAGCAGGTTTTGAGTTAGAAGGTACGTTAAAATCTGATTTTCGCACCGCAGACAACCAATTGATTGATGTCTATTATTATGGAAAAACAAAAACCACAGCCCCAATAATGGAACTGTGATTTTTTATCTATCAACATATATATGATTGTTGAAACTTATTTTAGTGCTTAAAGCCAAATAAGCTTTTTACAAATTTAGTTACTCTATAAAACAACCAGTACATTACAGGTACAACTACTAATGTTAAAAAGGTTGCGAAGATCAAACCATATACAATCGTCCACGACATTGCCCCCCACATAACCGCATTGTCACCACCAATAAAAATATGTGGATCTAGTTCTGTTACAAAAGTGGCAAAATTAAAGTTAAATCCAATTGCTAAAGGAATCAAACCTAGTACTGTTGTAATTGCTGTTAGCAATACTGGACGCAATCTTGTTTTTCCTCCTGTAATAATAGACTGTTTGACCATTTCGTCTGAAAGGTACTCTTGATTTAAGTTTGTTTTCTCCCTAGACTGTAAAAAATTGATATAGTCGATCAATACAATGGCATTGTTAACCACAATCCCCGCCAAAGAAATAATACCAATTCCCGTCATAATAACTACCAAATCCATTTCTGTCCACCAGTATCCTAAAAATACTCCAATCGTACTAAATAAGATCGATAGGATGATAATGAATGGTGAAATAAAGGAGTTAAATTGAGATACCAAGATTAAGAAAATTGCAAATACGGCAATCAGCAATGCTTGACTCAAAAAAGCCATATTTTCTGCCATTTCCTCTTGCTCCCCCGTAAACACATAACTATATGCTTCGTCAAGGTTTTCTTCTGCATAAGATGCCATTCCTCGCTTCAACTCTTCTACCACTTCATTGGCATTGTATCCTTCTAATACATTGGAGTAAATTGTAATGGTTCGTTTTTCATTCTTACGTTTGACAGCACTATAAGTAGAACTTGGGCGTTTGCGTGCTACGGCAGAAATTGGAATTTGAACAATTTGTCCGCCCGCATCCATGTTTCTAAATGTTACCATTTGATTCATCAATGCTTCGTTATTATCTCTATACTCATCATTGAAACGCAACATAATTGGGTACTCATCTTCTCCATCCTTAAACTTACTAACCTCTCTACCATACAAAGCTGTATTCAAGGCTTTCGCAATATCCAAAGTAGACAAACCATAACGTCTTGATGCTTCTCGGTCAATTTCGATAACATCTTGTTGTACTTTAGAAGAAATATTCATATTCAGTTCCTCTACTCCTGGCACATTGAGCGATTTCAAGTGTCTCAGAATATCATCAGAAACAATGGTAAGTTCTCGCATGGTTTTATCATCACCAGAAATTTCCAAATTAATTGGTTTTCCAGTTGGTGGACCATCTTGGTTTCGGTCAACGACTAAAGACACCCCTGCGTATCCTGTCAACGCATTTCGAATCGAATCCATAGCATCATAAGTAGACAAACCTTTTCGTTTATCAGACGAGACAAAAGCGACTGTAATACGAGCCTTATTAGGTGTTGCTCCTGGTTCTGGTGGTGCCGCAGGATCTGATGTATTTTCACCTATTTGAGACAAAACGGCATCAACAATTCCTGCATCTTTAAATGTTTTTATAGAGCGGTCTACCTTTGCTTCTAATTCCTTCATCAATACATTGGTACTTTGTATATCACTTCCTATAGGTAGTTCAACAAATGCATTGATGTACAAAGGATCTGTTTCTGGGAAAAATACTGTCTTAGGAGGGTTGCTGCTAAACAACGATATAGAGCCAAATAACAAGAAAATCACTCCCACAAAAGTAACAATAGGCATAACTCCTTTCAATACAAATCGAATAAAGCTATCGTATCCATTTTCTAACCAAGGCAATACTTTGTTTTGGAACAAGATGGCTCCTGGTCTAAACAAAAAGTAATTGACCAAGCTAATAATCATAGCCATTCCCAAGGCATTTCGTAACCACATGACATTGGAAAAATGCGCAAATACAGCTCCTGCTAACATCAAGCCTGCTGCCAATAAATTGTTGAACAACTTCCGTTTTTCATTATCACGTACCAATTGCTCTTCTTCTACTTTCATCAGTACAGAAGCAAATACAGGTGTCAAGATTAGAGCCACGAACAAAGAAGAAGTCAAAACAATAATCAATGTCAATGGCAAATAGCCCATAAACTCTCCCATCATTCCTGGCCAAAACATCAACGGAACAAAGGCAGCCAAAGTTGTTGCAGTGGAAGCGATAATTGGCATGGCGACTTCTCCCGCTGCTTTTTTCGAGGCATCTACCCCCGAATAGCCTTCTTGCATGTACCGGTATATATTTTCCACTACTACAATAGAATTATCTACCAACATTCCTAAAGCCAAAATCAAAGAAAACAACACAATAACGTTCAATGTAATCCCCATGATGTTTAGGATTAAAATTCCCATCAACATCGACAATGGAATTGCCAAACCAACAAACATGGCATTTCTAATCCCCAAAAAGAACAACAATACGAGTACTACTAAAATTACCCCCGAGATAATACTATTTTGTAAGTTAGCAACTTGATCTCTAGTGTTGATCGATTGATCATTAAAAATAGTCACCTTTAGGTCTTCTGGAAATTTATTTGCTTTAGCTTTATCGACAATTTTTTTGATTTCATCTGAAGCTGACAACAAGTTTTCTCCTGCACGTTTGATAACATCTAAAGAAACAACGGGTAATTGATCTGAACGAGCAATACTAGTTGGGTCGGCAACTCCCTCTATGACGGTTGCAACATCCTTGATAAATACAGGGTTTTGAAATTCACTTTTGATAATAATGTTTTCAATCTCCTGTATGTTCTTAAATTCTCCCACAACCCGTACAGAACGGTTAAAGCCATTAAAATTGCGTTCACCAGCAGACATGGTTATGTTTTCCATCGCAATGGCATTGGCAATATCATCAAAACTGATTTTTTTGGCTTGCATTTGCTTCCAATCGACATCGATTTGTATTTCTTTTTCAGAAGTTCCCTTTAATTTTACTTCTGAAATTTCCGAAAGTTTTTCAATTTCGTTTTGTAAATACTCTCCAAACGAGCGCAACTCATCATTAGAATAATTTCCAGACAAATTCACCGTCATAATAGGAAACTCTGAAAAGTTGATTTCAAAAACATTTGGTCCAGCCGTCAAATCCTTGGGAAAATCACGATCTCCTTTGGCTTTGTCGACGGCATCTTTTACATCTTGTAAGGCTTTGTCTACTTCAACATTGGTATTAAATTCGACAATAATGTTCGAGAAATCATTAATAGAGTTTCCATCAATTTTTTTAACGCCATTAATAGAAGCTAACTCTTTTTCGATAGGGATTGTCACCAATGTTTCCATATCCTCGGCAGAGTTACCAGAGTAAGTTGTTGCTACATAAATAGTAGGAATAACAATTTCTGGGAACTGTTCTTTGGGCATTGTGTTATAGGACTGTACTCCAAATACCAACAACATTACTGTCAACAAAAACATACTAGTTGCATTGTCTACAGCAAAGGAAGTCGCCCTAAAATTTCTATATAATTTATTTTTATTATTACTCATTCTGCTTTTAATTTTAATGCCCTAAAGCATTGAAAATAGTTTATAATAAAGAGAAACGCCTATTCTGGTAAAACTTCTACCAAATCGCCATCCGAAACTTGACGAGCTCCTTTTATCAACAGTGTTTCATCACCATTTAATCCTGAAGTGATAATAGTTTCATTACGATACCCTCTTCCCATAGTCACTAATTTTTTTACCGCTTTATTTCCTTCTAGAACCATTACATAGTCTGCCCCACTTACATCTTGCAAAATTAACTGATCGGGCACAACAATAGCATCCTTTTTAGAAAAGTCATTGACCAACATTGTTGCCAATAAATTAGGTTTCAACAAACCATTCTGACTATTGATAGATGCTTCTACTTCAAAGGTTCTATTGGCAGGGTTGATGGTACGTCCAATCGAAGTCACTCGACCTTTTTGCTCTTCATTTAATGCAGGGAATTTCAAAAGTACGCCTTCTCCTTTTTTCACATTTCCTAGATATATTTCAGGAATGGCAGCCACTACTTTCAGGTTCTTGGTATTCAAGATTTGAACAATTGGAGTTCCAGGACCAGCCATTTCTCCTTCTTTTGCCATTACCATATCCACATAACCACTAATTGGCGCATAAACATTCGATTTGGTCAACTCGTATTCTAAACTTTCTTTGTTCTTCAACAAAGATTCCACTTGACTTTTAGCTTGCAAGTATTGTACTTCAGAACCAATTTTTTGGTTCCAAAGGTTTTCTTGGCGCTTAAACATATCCTGTGCGAGGCTCAAGGATTCATCCAACTGAGCAATGCTTTTCTTGATACTTTCTAAATTAATTTTAGCAATCAAGTCTCCTTTTTTGACATAATCACCTTCCTTTACGGTCAAATCCATAATTCTTCCACCCGTCTCGCTACTAGCCATACCAGGATCTTGTGCTGGCACTACATTTCCTTGCACTTCTACATAGTGGTTAAAATCTTTGACTTGTACTTTGGCAGTTGTAACAGGCGTTACAGATTTCTTTTTTGATCTAGGATCTAACTTATTCACCACCGCTTCTGCTTCCGCAACCTCTTTCTTTAGCTCTTGAAGCTTCTTGCGTTTTTCTTGCAAAACTTTACGAGCAGCATCCAAAGTTTGGGGACTTTCTTCTGATGTTGTTTCTCCACCACCACAAGAAGTAGCTAAGATAAAACCAGCAAGAGCAAAAAGATAAAATATATTTTTCATTTCTTAATTTTTGTTATGTTCTAACGTGATTCTTTAATTTTATAGCAAACCGATCGTCAAAAGCTGTTTTTCTCAAAATACAGCTCTCAACGACCTTTATCTCATTCTCAAAATGTGTAAAAAATAGTTGTCATGGCAATTATAAATACCTAATAACAGATATTATTTCCCCAAAGCTTTGTCCAAATCTGCTTTGGCAACGACCAATTCATACAAGGCATTCAAACGATTAGCTTGTGTGCGATATAGTTCTTGTTCTGCTTGAGTCATTTCCAAACTAGACCCAACCCCTTCTCTATATTTGATTCTAGTTGTTTTGAGTATTCGCTCAGCCAAGGCTAAATTTTTCTCTTGGCTAGCCAATCGCTCTCTAGCATTGTTGTAAATTGCTCTAGCATTCGTCACTTGAAGGGTAATACTACGTTCCAAATCGTTCAATTGTAGTTTGAACTTTGCCACATCAATTCTTGCTTTTTTAATTTTAGCAGCTTTGTCCAAACCATCAAAAATAGGAACGTTTAACTTTAAACCTACAATAGTAGTTGGAAAGAACCCTGGTTGACTGCCATCGAACAAGTCATCGCGTTGTAATACCTGTTGATGCACTGCAAAAGCTGACAAACTTGGCAAATATCCCATGTGAAAACGCTTTACATTCAGCTCATTCAAGTGAATTGTTTGCTTTAATATATCTGTTTCTATACGACGATCAAAAGCAATTTCTCCATCCAAATCTTCGGCATCAGGCAAAGCCAATACATCATCCAATTTATTGGTCAATTCAATTTTGCCCTCCAACGGATAATTCATTTGAAACTTAAGAACATTATAAGCCAACTCGGTTTGACGTGCTAACAACTCTAACTCTACTTGAAGATTGGACAAGGACAACTCCAGACGGTCAACATCCAATTGTTCTACCATTCCATTGTCTAAAAATGCCTGTGTTTCTTCTTTCATTTTTTCTACATTCTCAATGTTGCGAAGCAAAACCCCTTTGTTTTCTTCTGCTATCAAGACCTGTAGATAAGCTTTTACGATTGTATGTTTAATATCATATTTGGTTAGAGCTGCTTGGCGTCTTGTCATTTCCATTAAACCTCTAGAAGCTTTGAGCCCAACAAAATAAGATCCATCTACAACCAATGTATTTAGATTGAGTGCAAATGTTAAGTTATTACGTGTTCCAAACTGTGTTTCAGAATAGCCAGGCTCTGGTTCTGGAAGTGGAAATCCAGGAATCTCAAAAGAAAAAGCATCATTTGGAATCAACTGTGTAGGAAGATGTATATAATAATTATAATCTAAGCCTGCATTCAATTTGGGGATTCCTATAGCTGTGTATTCTTGAACCTCTGCTTTTGCTTTTGCAATCTCTAATTCAGCGGTTCGTATACTATTGCTATGGGTCTGAGCATAAGCAACTGCTTCTGACAAAGAAAACTGCTCTACGTCTTGAGCTTGTAAGCTTGTCATCGCTACTACCAAAACAATTAATAAACTGTTTAGTCTTTTCATGATATCGTGTTAAAATTACAATTTTATAGTTCTAAGTAAATGAGTCTGAAATTATTGGGAAACCATCTTATTTGAGTATCGCTCCTTACAATAAGGGTAAAGTTTTTGCCATGCGGAGGAACCTGCACAATACATGGTTTTTATAATTTTCTTTAGCAATTACTTATTCTTACATTTAATATATTTCACCTGTAGGATCTAAATTATCCAATATTGGTTTTAATAATTTGCGTCCTTTTTCTGAGACAATTCCATGGATGTGGTAACGCATAAATTCTCGATGCAGTTGATCCGTTGGAAATACCTTAGCAGGAAACAGTTTGTCATTTGCTAGTATTGGCATCAAACTAATGTGCAATCTCGAAATCAGAGAAACGTTTAAATTTTCTCTATACAAACCTTCTTCTACCCCTCTTTTTAAGTTATTAACAACGATTTCTAACATATACTTTCGATTAAAATCGTCTAACATTTCCCAGACTGGTCGATGGTATTTTTGCAAATCGTAAATAATAGAAGGATTCATTCCATCTATCTGCTGTTGCATATAGAGAATAAACATCAACAACTCATCTAAAGCATTCCCAGCCTTGTTCTCTATCGAAAAACACGCTTCTTTATCTTTGACAATATGTCGTTTCATGACTTTTGCCACCAAATCGTGCTTATTTTCAATATGTACATACAATGTTTTTTTAGACATGCCCAACTCTTTGGCAATATCCATCATTGTTACACTCCGAATTCCATACTTCTTAAATAAACTTTCTGAAGCATCCAATATTTTTGTTAATTCATCCAAGTCGCTTGCTATTTTTCGTTCTTTGAACCATCACACAAAGTCTCTTTTTTGCTTAATCTCATCCAAGAGCTTCATGTAAATTTGATACAACTTTATTTTTCAATTTAATGAACACATTTTTTCATCTTTTTAAGAAAACCTTAGAAACTCTATTCGTTTCTGTAGTTTCCATTTGGACAAAAAAATTCGTTCTTAGCCGCAAAGATAGAATAAAAACGCAGGAAACCAAAGTCATTTTCAAAGTTTCCTTAGTTTTTTAACATTTATTAACAAAAAAAGTGGAACGTCTTTTGAGACTCCTGAAAGCTGATTCAAATACATTCCCAAAAACAACCGTACGAACTATTTTAAAAACAATAAGGGCTTCTAAAAATTAATCCGACTATTAACTAAACTTTACCATCTTTGTACTTAACTTACAAACGAATGAGATAGTTTCTTGAAATTTATTTCTTAACCTATTTGAGCGAATTTTTCGCTTAAAGACAATAATTCTTCGACCAATTCCATCCCCTAGTACGTTTACCAATACAAACAATACCAATAATCCCTTGATTATAACCAAGTACCAAACGATGGAATCAAATCTTAGCAATCAATCCAATTTTATCATTTTTTACGTGTCTTAATATGAAGTTACAACTCTTAGTATTTACCATAACAGCCATATGCATGATTTCTTCTTGTTCTTCTTGTGGAGAAGGCAATGGTGGCAATAGCCATAGTGATAGCAATTCTCTTTACGGTGACAGTCTAGGCACCAATGAATACACTACTGGAAATCAAGAAAATGCTGATGGCACCTACAATACTGCTAATCTCCAGGAGGATATGGATGCTATGATACAAGAACAAGTAGACTTAGCCAATCGCTCCAAATCTAACCGTGTCGAAACGATTATTGCTAGTTTTGAACTAGGTATGACCAAGCGTGAAGTCACCAAGCATATGCTTAGAATGAAACAAAAAAAGCATTTAGTTCGCGTCAAAAAATCTTCAAATCGCTATGAATATGTTTACCAATTAAAATTAGAAAGTGGTCGTTCCAATACTTATATGGATTTTGAATATAGTCGCAATGGTGGCGTTTATCAAACCATTTGCAAGCCTAGCAAATTTCGAAAACTAAGCAAGAGTGACTTTTTAGCTGAAGTCCATGCACTTTTGACAAATTGGTATGGTCCACATAATTTTCAACTACCTACTCAAAAGGGTTGCGCTCGTTACGTATGGATTACAGGCAATCGACATATTGATCTTTATTGTACCAACAAAAGCGTCGAATTTGTGTACACCGACCTAAATGTTAAAAAACCAGCCAAAATTGAACCTGCAACACCAAATGTTGTCATGTAAGCAAGCCTGTGCTAAAACCTAATTTTACCAATTCATCCACCATATTCCTAGATTATTCTTCAATGAAAAGTTATCCAGCATTTAGTAACAATCGTGTTTTTTACGAAAGTACATTTAACCTTCTTTATATTACGATGCGGCACACTCCTTCTCCTCAGAAAACAAGTTTAATCAAGCGAGACTCGAAGGAAGAAAAGCCTTTTTCTAATTTATTCATTTGGGATATCAATACGCAAACTAAAAATGCTTTATTTTCAAATGAGATTGCCCGCACTGAATCTATTCAAAAAATCTTGTTTGAAAAGGAATATCATGAAGAAAACCAACGTTTATTGTTCAATGAAGAGACAAATTTGCTGAATAATAAAGCAATTCCTTATAGAAATCTAAAGAACAAATTACTTGTAGAGACGTATCACATTGAGTCCAAAACACGCCATCTTTGGCTTTCCAATAAACAAGGAAACAACCTTTCTATGGTTGCAACACTCCATACTGAAAATCAATGGCATCTGGATATTGGGAATGGTATTCTTAGAATTATAAAATATCTAAAAACAGATATTGAAGTTCAAGAAATTGCTTGGTAAAACTAGGTCATATTTTTTTTTTACTACTACAAATTAAACTACTTCTTTTTTTAGACCCAAAACATCTATTCCCCACACCCCTTTATTCTAAAAAAACTTACTATATTTGGGGGCTATATTTTGATAAGTAGGTCATAATTTGATATTTGGTGCGTTTCTAATAGAATAACCATAGGTGTAAATTATAGTTGTTCACTAAGTAATTTCTTGCAATACTAGACACGCTTGTATTGGTCGTCAATATGCCTTGTCATCCTATACTTTCCCCAACCAAACAACGTAAACTTACATATTATAAATTTAGCTAAGAAAAACTAAAAAACCACCTTATACTAACGTTTGAGAATCTTGTTACTATTAACAATTAGTTTGATCCTTTTTTTGTGAACTATTGATAATCGGTAGCAAACGGCTTAAAAAATCATTAACTCGAAAAAAAAACAATAAGCAAACGATTTAAATCTATTTTTTGAATTAGAATTAATTGTGTTGTAGAGAAAAGCCTAGAAGGCAGAGAAACATGAATGTTAAGATTATAAATAAATCTAAAAATGCTCTTCCGCATTATGCTACAAATGGTAGTGCGGGTATGGACTTGAGAGCCAATATTGATACAACAATTGTATTACAACCATTAGAAAGAAAAGTGATTCCAACAGGACTTTTTATGGAACTCCCTGTAGGATATGAAGCTCAAATTCGCCCCCGAAGTGGTTTAGCCCTCAAGAAAGGTTTGTCAATTCCTAATGCCCCAGGAACTATTGATTCGGATTATAGAGGCGAAATAGGCGTTATTCTTATTAATTTGTCCTCTACTCCTATAGAAATTGAACCTTCTGAACGCATTGCACAAATGGTTATTGCCAAGTACGAATCGATCCAATGGGAAGAAGTGAACAGCCTTGCCGAAAGTGATCGAGGAACTGGTGGCTATGGTAGTACAGGAAAATCCTAGTTTCGACCACCATTAATTTGTGTTTTGAAATACGGATTACAACTCCTATAGTAATTCTGTATCCAAAAATTTAAATTACCAAACAGATGCCTTTTGGGGCTAAAACAAGAAAGAAATTTATGAAGATAATAATACCAATGGCTGGTCGTGGAACACGTCTTCGCCCTCATACTTTAACAGTACCTAAACCTTTAGTAGAAATTGCTGGTAAATCTATTGTAAGAAGATTGGTAGAAGATTTAGCCGAAGCTTATGGCGACACAATCGAAGAAGTTGCCTTTATTATTGGAGATTTTGGAGAAGACGTGGAAAATGAATTGGTGGCACTCGCTGAAAGCCTTGGAGCTAAAGGTTCGGTCTATCATCAAACTGAAAAATTAGGCACGGCTCATGCTATTCTTTGCGCTCAAGAAAGTTTAAGTGGTAATGTTATTGTTGCCTTTGCAGATACATTATTCAAATCTGATTTTGCTTTGGATACAGAACAAGAAAGTGTTCTTTGGGTACAACAAATTGAGGATCCATCTGCTTATGGTGTTGTTACACTCGATGAAGAAGGCTATATTAGTGAGTTTGTCGAAAAGCCAACTACTTTTGTTTCTGATTTGGCAATCATTGGTATCTATTATTTTAAAGATGCTAATATGCTCAAAAATGAGTTGCAATATTTGATTGATAATAATATTATGGATAAAGGGGAATATCAAATCACCAATGCCCTAGAAAATATGCGCCAAAAAGGTGTCAAATTCCGTACACATCAAATCCAAGAGTGGCTTGACTGTGGCAACAAAAATGCTGTTTTGTACGCCAATGAACGTGTTTTGGAAACCAAGAACAACGCTGCAACAGTCGCTTCAAATATTACAGTAGAAAATTCTACCATTGTTCCTCCTTGTTTTATTGACCAAGATGTAGTGATCAAAAATTCTGTGATTGGACCGCATGTTTCTATTAGTAGAAATGCTGTGATTGAGAATTCTATTATCAGCAAAAGCATCATCCAAGATCACTCTACTGTTAATAATGTGGTTACCGAAAACTCTATGTTGGGCTCTCACACAGAATATATTGCTAAAAAATCCGAGCTTAGCTTAAGCGATTTCTCTAAATTCCATCAATAGAAAGGAGTTGCATTTAAATTTCCCCCTTTTTAAATATAGCTCAACCTGCATGGATTCATTCTAGCTGTTTTGTTTAAAACAATAACAATTGATTAACAAAATTATCTATCATTTGGATAAAATTTTGTATATTATTAGTGCGCTCTTCTGAGTTTACACTTAATAAATTCAATAGTTCGTACAAATAGTTATGGGATTGGTTATTATGCCCCTACATCCAAACAAACTAAATACAGTTTACTCATAATCAATACTATAAACAAATTTTCTTTCAAAGGAGAATCAAAAAATTGTATGGTCTACTAAAAATAATACTATCATGCATAATTTTACCCCTAAACAATGGTCACTTCTTATACTTTTACTAAGTATAACCGTGGGGGTGTTCGCACAACCCCCTCAAAAGTCACGCCCTAAAGAAAGTGATGTATTGCTGGAAAAACTCTTTATTGAAGCGAATAGAGAGAAAATTTTGGGGAATATTGATGAAGCAATTATGCGTTATTTGGAAGTCTTACAAAAAGACAATGACAATGCAGCTGCTCATTATGAGTTAGCTCGCTTGTACAAACAACAAGAAGTTTACGACAAAGCAATCAATAGAGCAGAAAAAGCAGTTGCACTAGAAGAATACAACCTCCTTTATAATAATCTTTATGCTAGTCTATTGGAAAAAGAAGGTAACTTCAAGAAGGCAGCTGAACTATATGCAAATTTGACGGATAAATATTCTGAGAAGGAACAGCTGTATTTTGATTGGGCCTATTTTTTAAGCAAAAGTGGCAAATCTGACCAAGCTATTAAGGTATACAACAATCTGGAAAAACGAGTTGGTATAAAAGAAACCATCTCTATGCGTAAGTACAAGTTGTATATGAAATCTGGTAAACAAAAAAAAGCGAGTCAAGAAATTGAGCTTTTAATTCAAGCCTATCCCAAAGAAGCTGAATACATCATTCGATTGGCTAACTTTTATGCTTCAACAAAAGACTTAGAAAAAGCAAAAAGTTTGTACAAAAAAGCACTAAATATTGACCCTAATAATCCGACAGCCAATATGGCAATGGTTGAATTCTTTTTGCAAAATGGAGATACCAGTCGTTACTTAAATGCCTTGGTCAATACATTTGAAAATCCACATCAAAATCTGACCACGAAATTAGAAACCTTAAAATCCTTGTCCAAACAATTGGAAACAGGTACTATGTCTTCTTCTTATTTGGATCAGGTAGTTTTGGTCGGTAAGAAATTATTAGAAACAGATCCAGGTTCTCCTGATGCTAATTTAATCCTAGGAGATTTATTGTATCAACAGCAAAAATACAATCAAGCTGTTTCTAATTACAAAATAGCCATTCGGTTTATCAGAAACGATCTTAACCTTTGGAAAAATTTACTAGAGTGTTTATTAATTACAAACCAACAAAAAGAGTTGCAAAAACGTAGTGCTCAATTTATAGAACTCTATCCTAGTCAAGCGGCTAGTTATTACTATTCTGGCATCGCTTATTACCAAACTGGAGCGTATCAAAAAGCAATTAAGGAATTAGGACAAGTCCCCGAAATTGCGGTAACAGACATGCACCTTCAAGGGAAAGCATTGTGCTATGTAGCCAAAAGTTATGAAGGTTTGGAAAATTTGGAAAAAGCAGATCAAGCTTATAATGAAGCCATTCTCATGTTTCCCAATGATCCTGAAATTATTCATAATTATGCTTATAGCTTGGCAAAAAGAGGAACAATGCTTAACAAAGCCCAAGAGTTGGTAGAGGGTATTTTGGAAAAAGCTCCTAAAAATGCAAAATATACAACGACAAGCGGCTTTATTGCTTACAAGCAAAACCAGTATTCCATTGCTGAACAAACCCTTAGTAAAGCACTAAGTTTTGGGGGCAATGAACAACCTGAAACACTAGAGCGTTATGGTGATGTTCTATTTAAATTAGGCAAAGAAAATGAAGCGGTTAATTATTGGCAAAAAGCCTTAGACAAAGGGTCTACTTCTTCTCTCTTACAACGCAAAATATCAACCAAGCAACTCTATGAGTAAAACTGGCTATTTTTTATGTTTTCTATTGTTTAGCACTCTATTGATGAGTTGCCGTAATACACAGTTTACCTCCAAAACTGCCAAAAATCACTCGGCTAAGTTCTTATTGCGTCAGCTAGAGAAAAATCATATTGACTATACATGGTTTGGCACGAATGCCAAAATAAAAGTCGATAGCGATCAAGAAAAAGCAACTTTTGCCGCAAGCATCCGAATGCAAAAAGATAGTCTAATTTGGATAAAAATTAGGAAAATGAATATTGAAGGTGCCAGAGTCAAAATCACTCCTGAAGTAATTGAGATTTTGGATCGCCAAAATGGGCAATACATTCGACGCCCATTCTCGTTTTTAAAAGATGAGTACGGCTTAGAGGTTAGCTTTTCGCAATTACAAGACCTGCTTATTGGCAACCCTATTCTTTGGGAGCCCCAGTCCTTAATTTCTGTTATTCGAGACCAACAAAACGTTTTACAAACACCTTCTTCTCAAAAAAAGGTGCTAAAAATTTTTATGACCCCAGGTTCTTTTCTAATCCAATCCGTTCGAGGCTCTTTGGATAAAAATACTCTTAGTATCGACTACAGCGATTATGAAATACTGGAACAGGAACAAATTCCTAGTAAAAAGAATGTTGAAATTGATAGCGATGAAACAGGCATCATCAAATTAGATATGAGTTTTTCTAAAATGACAATCAATGAAGTTCAGAAAGTTGGTTTTCGAGTTCCTGATAATTACGAACGAAAATAATCCTCATTGCTACTTATTAAACTTAAATCCATGCTCCATCTTTTAATAAAAGCATTACATCAGGATATTCAAGGGTTATGTTCAAACGTTCTTTGAGCTTTTGATTGTCAATAATTTTAAAATCTCCTTTTTCTGCCTCTACTGTTGGAGGGGATAAACCGATAGACTTTGCAGCCAATGGATAAAAGTCTTTCTTTAAAGGGTGCTCGTCTGAACAAGCATTAAACACATCTCCCCATACATCTTGCTCAATCAATTCAGTTATTATCTTAATACAATCTATTCGATGAATTAAGTTGATTGGAGTACTTGCATTTTTAATATGCCCTTTTTTGGCAAAAAAACGACCAGGATGCCGCTCACCTCCTATCAATCCTGCCATTCGAACAACGGTCGTTTCAAAATATTGGCTCTCCTTCAAGAACTGTTCACTACGATATAAATAATGTGTTTTATTTTCACTTTTTTCATCTTCTGACACCCTTCTATTAATATTTGGATAAACGGAAGTAGAACTAATCAGCAAAACTTTTTGAATGTCAGATTGCTCTATCAAAGGGCGTAAACTTGCAAATTGCTCTTGATCTAATTCATCTCGATTTGGAGTAATATTAACAATCAAAATATCTGCCTCTAAAAACTTTTCGACCATCCCCTCTACTTTTCCACTTCGAACCTTAATCTGAAAAATGTTTTTGCCTAACTTTTTCAAACGTTGATAATTTTCATCCGAGGCAGTAGAACAATTGACAACGTAGCCTAATTGCTCCAATTCATCTGACAAGGGTTTTCCTAGCCATCCGCTCCCTAAAATACTTATCTTTTTGTATTGATTTGGTATCATTTTACTTGTCTATACTATGATTCAAAGATTAATGCTGAAGGTATTTCAGTAATGATATTAATTTTTTGGATTAATCCCACAAACAACTATTAGAACTTCCTCATACAAGCAGCTATTTTTTATTAAGCATACAGGCTAAAAAGTCTATAAAGGAATGCTAAAAAATAGCCATAAAGTTATTCATTAACATCGAAACCTATGGGATTCCTAAACAAGGGCAATAAATCTAAAAACCAAAAAGTCATCCCCCAAATTTTAGGATGACTTTTTTATACCTTTTACACTATTCGAAATCGTGTTTACCCTTCTGATTTAGCAGCAGACTCAGCAGCTTTATTGGCTGCATTTCTAGCGGCGCGTTCTGCCATTTTTTTCTCATACTCCAAGGCGCGACTATAAAAACTATAAAACTTACGATTCAGCTGTTCTACTGCTCTAGCTGCTCTAGGGCTATTAACCTGATTAATCCAAGATTCACGCAAAGCTACATAGTAAGGAAAAGGTTCTTCTAGTTTTTCTTCTAATCTTCGTACTCGAAGTACATCAAAAGGAAAATCAGCGCCACTCTTCTTATAATTTACAATAAATACATGTGGTGCCTGAATTTTTATTGATGGATCTATCTTTCCATCCTCCCCCAAAAACAGGCCTTCTCGAACTCCTTGGTTTAAAGCTTTGCTACAAGTATCGTACATAAGATAAACAGGACAAAACGAAAAGGAGTCTCTAAACATGTTCCCAATTGCCTTGTTAAAATCATCTCGCACTTTCAAAGTACCTTCTAGTATAGCCTCCTGTCGTCTACGTTGTGCTTTTGTCAAGTTAGGATTCCGAAGATTCCGCTCCAAGATTTCAATTTTTCGTTGATTGGTTTTTAAACGAACAACCAGAGCTCCTTCCTTCAGGTCTTGAATAGATTTAAAGGCAAATTCTTTTTTTTCTTTTGTTAGTACAATATCGTCTCGTTGAGCATTAACACTACTCCCCAACATTAGTACGATTAATAACAAGATGCAATTTCTCATAACTCTAGTTTTCTGATAAAAATAATGTGCTCTTTGACCATTCAAAGAACAAAATGATAAATTAAAAGTAGTCTTAATTTGGTAGAATAGAAAGTTGGATGGACAGATTTGCTTTTTTAACGGAAAGTGGGGTCTGTAATAATCAGCAAAAATTAAACCAACTTAAAGCTAGCACTTACAATCTTTTTAGGAAAAATACGTCTTTATTTTTTCATAAAATCCGTACATTCGCAGTTAATGAATGTTAAATGCTAAGACCTTTCGTAACAATAGCTTACATTCACATCAAAATTATAATCCATTTGACTTAAGTCTTGTCATAGACTTGATTTTGTCAAACCAAACAACTGTTTAAAACGTAAATAGAACTAAAGAACATGCAAACTTCAGCAGATATACAATTACTTCAAGAACAAATCGCTCTAGAAAGTCAAGTCATAGAACGCTTACTTGTTGAAACCAATAAAGTCATCATTGGTCAACAATATATGTTGGAACGTCTAATGATTGGATTGTTAGCTCAAGGACATATTCTTTTAGAAGGTTTGCCTGGATTAGCAAAAACCTTAGCTATTAATACTTTGTCGAAAGCTATTAGTGCCGATTTTCAACGCATACAATTTACACCTGACTTATTGCCTGCCGATATCATCGGTACGATGATTTACAATCAAGCTGAAAATGATTTTACAGTACGCAAAGGACCTATTTTTGCCAACTTTATTTTGGCAGACGAGATCAACCGAGCTCCTGCCAAAGTCCAATCAGCTCTATTGGAAGCCATGCAGGAACGCCAAGTAACCATCGGAGAAATTTCCTACAAACTACAAGAACCTTTTTTGGTCTTGGCAACTCAAAATCCAATTGAACAAGAAGGAACCTATCCTTTGCCAGAGGCACAAACAGACCGTTTTATGCTAAAAGCATCAATTACTTATCCTAATAAGGAGGACGAACGTGCAATCATGCGAATGAATATGGCAGGTAGTTTTGAGAAAATTAATCCTGTGGCAACTATTCAAGATATCTTATTGGCAAGGGAAACCGTCCGCAAAGTCCATATGGCTGAAAGTATTGAGCAATATATTCTAGATATCGTTTTTGCTACTCGCGAACCTAGCGAACATGGTTTGAGTGAAATTGCTCCTCTAATTTCTTTTGGGGGCTCTCCTCGTGCTAGTATTAACATGGCTTTAGCAGCCAAAGCACATGCTTATATGCGCAAAAGAGCTTTTGTCATTCCAGAGGATATTCGTGCGATTGCTCAAGATGTATTGCGTCATAGAATTGGCTTAACTTATGAAGCACAGGCTGAAAGTATAACCACAGAACAAATTATAGAAAAAATATTAAATACGGTTCAAATTCCTTAATCTGTAATTATGCGTGAGCTTTTTATCCTAAAAAATGGTACCTCTCTTTTGGTTCGAGAAGCGACATTACAAGATGCGCTCCCGCTAAATGATTTGGTAGCTCGAATTTTTGGTAGCTCAGATCAAGTATTGACTTCGCTAGAAGAGTTTGAAGCATCGGGGACTTTGCAAGCGCAATTAAAACGCATTCAGCACTTTTCGGAAGCAATTGGTAAGTGTATTTTTGTTGCCGAAATAGATCGTCAATTAGTAGGAACCATTGATTTTTGGAATGGATACAGAAAACGCATCGAGCATACAGGAGAGTTTGGAATGGGGGTTTTAGCTGAATACCGAGACCAAGGTATTGGAGCCTGTTTGATTCAAGTTCTTTTAAAATGGGCAAGTGCCAATCCTGTTATCGAAAAGGTAAAATTAGGAGTCTTTGCAACCAATTTGAGAGCCATTCATTTATATGAAAAAATGGGCTTTGAAGAAGAAGGAAGACGAGTCGCAGAAATCAAAATGGCTGATGGTCAATATCACGATGTCATTGAAATGTATAAAAATGTAAAATAAATGTCCGATTCAAACCAAGAGATATCAATTGAAGAAATTGAACAATTAGATAAGTTTAGTAGCCCTATACAATTAATCAAAAAAGCACTTTCTTCTTTTTTTGTTGTGCTTATGATTGGTGCAGGTTTTCTAATCAACTGGATTTCTGCACTTATATTCTTATTTGGCTACTTCAGCAGCACCTCTTGGCTTTGGTATATTTTAGGTCTGATTTTAATGATTGCTATTTTTCCTATCATTTATGTCTATTTTGCTTACTCTTATGGTCGTAGTGTTCTTTTTTGGGAAGCTTATAAAGAAGGGATTCGTCCAGTTGCTGCCAAGGTTTTTGGCAAAACCTTGGATAAGTTCCTAGTAGATAACCCTGAGGAGGCTGGCAGTATCAATGAAAATAACATTATTCAAGAAGTAGAAGAACGCAAAAAACATTTTTTGGAAAAACTACCCGACTTTATTCGTGCTTATTTTCAGATTTTCTTCACGAGTGGAGATATTATAAAAATTGTCAAAGCACAACGCCAAACAGGAGCAGATAAAGCTGTTATTAAACAAAAAGCGATGACTAGCTTTTTTGAATCGTTAGATTTGCAAGTGTCTGAATTGATGGAACCTTCGTTAATTCCATTTTTTATCGTAGGGGCAGCCAATTTAGTTTGTTTTTACTTTTTATTTTAATCAATAGTAATTAGTTAGCTACACTGCTACTAAGTAGTATCCTCAGCTAAGTTCATGGCTCTGGCTTTTGTGCTACTAACACAAACAAACTCGGCAAGCTTAGTTTTTCACCTAAGACAAAACTATAACTCATTAATTATAAATTCGATAAAGTTTCTAAATAGCTATTGAATCAAAAAACTAAAATATTATGACCGACGAAATAGAACAGGTTAATATTGCAGTGGAGAAACTAGAAGCCGCAGAAAAAAATCCATTCCTTATTCTAAAAGCTGCACTATCCCATTTACCAGTCCTTTTACTAATTGGTTCTGGAGTGCTTCTAAATTGGGTTTTAGCCGTAGTATTTTTGGTTGGAAACATTTCAGTGGCACCTTTTACTACTATTTTAATTAGCCTACTATTTTTAGCTGTATTATTTCCCTTAGGTTATTGTTATGCAGCTTATTCTTATGGTCAACAAGTAGTTGTTTTTCAGGTTTATCAAGAACTGATTCGCCCTGTTTTGGGGAATTTAATTGGAAGGGTTCTTAACAAAATTCTTAAAGACGATACGGTACCTACAACCAACAACAATATACAAGAAGAAGTGCAGAAAGAAGCAGGTTCTTTTTTAGATAAAATCCCAGCGTTTATTAAAAATCGTTTGGCTATTTTTACAGTTATTAGCGATGTGATTCAGCTAGCAACAGAACGTTATAAAAATGACGATGGTAATAGTTCCAAAGAAACAGCAAAAAGCAATATCATTAATTATGTCTTTGAATTGTTAGATGCTCGTATGCAGAGTATTGCCAATCCTTCTTTGCAAACTTTTTTGATTATTGGTGGTATTAATATAGTAGCTCTATTCTTTATATTTTAAATATGTATTGTGAATTAAAATAGTCCGTTTTAGGCAGACTAATGGTAAATAGATTATGACGATAACAGAATTATTAAAAAAAGTTCGCAAAATAGAACTCAAAACAAGGGGCTTGTCAAACCAAGTATTTTCGGGTACTTACAAAACAAGATTCAAGGGACGAGGTATGTCTTTTAGCGAAGTTCGTCAATATCAATACGGGGATGATGTTCGCAATATTGACTGGAATGTTACTGCTCGAACCAACGAACCCTATGTTAAAGTGTTTGAAGAAGAACGAGAACTGACTTTTATGCTCTTAATTGATATTAGTGGGTCTTCATTTTTTGGAACTACACAACAGAGTAAAATGGAAATTGCCACAGAAATTGCAGCTACTCTAGCATTCTCGGCAAGTGCCAACAACGACAAGGTGGGGGCTATTTTCTTTTCTGATAAAGTAGAGAAGTTTATTCCTCCCAAAAAGGGAAAACCGCATATCATGCGTATTCTCAGAGATATGATTTATGCCAAGCCTAGTCAAGCCAAGACGAACCTTAACGAACCTTTAAAATATTTAACCAATATTATCACCAAACGCTGCACGGCTTTTGTCCTATCTGATTTTATGTGTCAAGAATATGATAATGCCATCAAATTGGCTGCTAATCGGCACGATACCATTGGCATTCATCTGTACGATCCTTTGGAGGTTCGTATGCCCAATGTAGGTTTATTACCAACAGTAGATGCTGAGACAGGACAAACCAACTGGATTGATACTTCCTCCAAAAAGGTTAGGGAACAATACAATCAGTGGTATGATAACAACTTAACTTATTTCAAAAAAACTTTTTTGCGCAACAATGCTGATGTTATGAGTGTTGCTACCAATGCGCCTTATTTGAGTATTTTAATCAAATTCTTTAAAGAACGACGCAATTAAAGATGTTAAAACATTATTTCTTTTTACTGTTATTCTTATTTAGCTGTTCTTTGGGACTTGTTGCCCAAGATAAGGGACAGGCAAATATATTTATGGATAGTACATCTTTTTTGATTGGAGATCAAATTTCGATGGAATTGATTGTTAATATTCCTGCGGGTTATAATCCTACATTTCCACTAGTCGATGAAATCCTAGAAAAAGAAAAGTTAGAAATTATTAGCCAACAAGAGCAAGAACTTATCAAAGGAAATCCGAACTATACCTACAAACAAAAATTCACCCTAACAGCATGGGAACCAGGCTCGTACCAAATTCCCGCTCTTAAGTTTGCTTACAAAAAAAATGGTGCCTTAGTAGAGTTCGAATCTTCTAGCTTAATGCTGAAGGTTATTGCACCACAAGTAACGGGCGATAGCACTTACGTCGCAGATATAAAAACAATACTGGCAGAATCTCCCAATTTTTTGGATCAGCTATATGCCTTTTTTAAGCACCCTGTTGTTATTGCCTTGTGCATTTTACTGCTAGCATTTTTAGCTTTTTATGCCTTTGTTCAATACAAAAATAGGGCAAGAGCCATTGTTCCAAAAACGCCAGAAGAAATTGCTTTACAACAATTAGAATCCTTGCAACAAAGCGACTTGATAGCCCAAAAACGGTACCAAGAATTTCATACTCGCATTTCTTTTATATTGAGAAATTATTGCAATAATCGCTTTGACATTAAGGCATTAGAGCGCCCTGTGAGTGAGTTTTTGCCTAAAATAAAGCAACACCGCTTACTCAAGGCTTCTCTTTACGAGGAATTTGAAACCGTTTTAAGACACGCAAATTTAATTAAATTTGCCAAAGCCTCACCCTTAGATATTGCCAACCAAAAAGCCTTGAGCTTTGGTTTTGAACTAATTGAATCTGTACAAATAAAATTAGCAGAAGAAGCAGAACAACCTGTAGAAACACAAACGAATTAATTATATGTCATTTGGAGGAATAGAATTTGCCAATCCCTATTTGTTAGGTCTATTGATCTTAGTCCCATTGATGGCTTGGTGGTATTATAAAAAGCAAGATGAGTATGTTGCCGATGTACGGCTGTCATCAACCCAAGGTATTGCTGCTGCACAAAACTGGAAAGTAAAGGCTCGCCCAGTTCTTCAAGGACTGCAATTATTGGCTATTACAGCCTTGATCATTGCCTTAGCTCGTCCGCAAGTCGTGTTAAAAAAAGAGAATGTCAATGCAGAAGGTATTGATATTATGTTGGCTTTGGATGTTTCCGTTTCGATGCTAGCAAAGGACTTTGAACCTGACCGTTTAGAGGCTTCTAAAAAAGTAGCCGCAGATTTTGTGGAACAGCGCAAGCACGATCGTATTGGTTTGGTTGTTTTTGCAGGAGAGAGTTTTACTCAATGTCCCTTAACAACAGATCATAATATTTTACAATCGTTCTTATCGACATTAGAGTGTGGTTTGATTGAAAATGGGACGGCTATCGGAATGGGATTGGCTAACGCTAGCAAACGATTAAAGGATAGTGACGCTAAATCAAAGATAATTATTCTCTTGACAGATGGAGAAAATAATGCGGGATATGCTTCTCCTATGCAGGCTGCTGATGCTGCCAAAAAATTAGGCATAAAAGTATATACCATTGGAGTCGGCACCAAGGGACAAGCTCAAGTTCCTGTTGGACAACATCCTAATGGGCGTTTTATTTATGGTTGGCAGCAAGTACAAATTGATGAAAAGCTCTTGCAACGAATTGCCAAAGAAACAGGAGGAGAATACTTTAGAGCACAAGATATGGAACAATTGAAAGCTATTTATAGTAAAATTGATTTGTTAGAGCGCACTAAAATAGAAACGACAACAATAAGAAATTATCAAGAAAAATATCATTTATTTGTATTGCTAGCCATTTGCTGCCTGTTAATTCAAGTTCTACTAGCTAATACTTTGTTTAAAACTATCGTTCGCTAAAACAGTACCTATGTTACATTTTGAGCAACCCAATTATTTTTATTTACTACTCTGTATTCCTGTACTCATTGCATTGTTTGTAGGCATTACGCTACACAACAATCAACTTAGAGAACACTTCGGGGCACTGATAGGATTGGAACGACTTGCTCCTAATATTTCTCGTATCAAGGGACCTCTAAAATTTGGTATCCTTATGCTTGCTATGGCATTTTTGGTGGTAGCAATGGCCAATCCAAGAATGGGTAATAAAACCCAATCCGTCAAAAGAGAAGGGGTCGATATATTTATTGCAATGGATATTTCTAGAAGTATGTGGGCAGAAGATGTCAAACCAAATCGGATGGAACGTGCTCGTCAATTTGCCCAAAAATTGGTCAAAGCAGTACGAGGAGATCGAGTTGGATTGATTCTATTTGCAGGACACCCTTACTTGCAAATGCCTCTAACAACGGATTACGCCGCCGCACAACTTTTTGTACAAACCGCTAGTCCTAAGTTAGATATCACACAAGGTACGGCTATTGAGTCTGCTATTGATATGGTGGTAGAATTGGGACGTAAAGAAGAACAAAAAAAACAACGTGCCTTGATTGTCATTACAGATGGTGAAAACCATGAGTTAAATGCCGTAGAAACTGCCAAAGAAGCCAAAACGAATGGGGTCACTACTTTTGTTGTTGGTGTTGGCACTGAATCTGGTGCACCAATTCCGATTAAAGATGCAGGCTATGCACAGTTTCAATTGGACAAAGACGGGCAAATTGTTCAAAGTAAAATGAACACAGATTTGATCAAAAAAATTGCCCTAAGTGGTGGTGGAAATTTTTACAAAGCCAATTCTAACCCAGATTTAATTATTGCCAAATTAGTCAACAAAATGGCAAAACTAGAAAAAACAGAATTTGAGCAACAAGAATTTGATGTTTATGAATCTTATTTTCAGATTTTCGTAGCGATTGCTTTAGGGCTTTTGATACTTGAATTTTTTATTACATACCGTAAAAGTAAATGGTTTCAATAATGGTTGTTAAAACTATTTTCAAACAAACTATCTTGCTTATTATTTTAATCTAAAACGACATCACAATGAATCCCCCCGATAACACATTTACCCTTGGAGATATTTTTTACACGCAACAGGAAGATAAATTCAATTTATTTAAATTGATAAAATTTGATGCTGAATTTAATACCTACCATGTCAAAATTTATGCTCCAGTCGCTAGTTTACCAGCAGTAGAAGAACTAGATAATTTGAGCGTCATTGCCTACCACGCTCCTATTGACAAAAACGGTTTTGAAAATCCGACGTTACTCTATTCTACGTCTATAGAAGATGAAGACTTGATTGGTTATTTAGAATATATTAAGCAAACTGGTAATGTCGATGAGGTTGTTCAATACGCTAGTAAGTATTATAAAGAAGCCTATCAATTGAGTAATCAAAAAAAACATGAAGAAGCGATTGGCAAATATTCTAAAGCCATCGAATTAATTCCGCATTTTTTTGAAGCAATTGACAATAGAGCCTTTTGCAAAATGGATTTAGGTCGTTGGAAGGAAGCCATTGAAGACTTTAAGCATTCTTTGGTTGTCAATCCCAATAGTTTTTTGGCTATTTTTTCTATTGGAGAATGCTATTTCAAATCCTCAGATTATGCACAAGCAAAAGATTATTTTGAACAAGCTATCCTCATCAATCCTGAGCATGAGTTACCTAGAAAATTTTTGGCTCAAACCTTAGAACAGCTAGAAGCGTAATCCTCCTAGAGCCTATGCCTAAAAATTGGGCATACGCTCTATTTTTAGTTCAAATTTTGGCTGGAAAATTCATGACAAATTAAAAGTTCTTTTTCTAGTTATGATGCACTAGTACTTCAAGTTGCCTTCAACAGACCAATCCATTATTTGAAAACCGCTCTTTATGCTTGGAATATTCATTCCAATAATATACCTTTGCAACATGACAAAAAAGGACAACATATTAAATGCGGGTGTACAGCTCTTAGCTAACAATGGGATACATGCTACTCCTATGTCTGCTATCGCCAAGTCAGCAAAGACAGGTATGGGCACTATTTATAACTACTTTGACAACAAAGAAATTTTGATCAATGCAATTTATGTAGATATAAAAGAAAAAGAAGCCGCTATCCTTGCTCCTGTAGATGTCAATGCCCCCATCAAAACCCAGTTTGAAGCCTATTACATAGCTGTTGTGCAATTCTATATTAAAAACCCTGCCTATTACAAATTCATGGAACAGCTACAAGGTTCTCCTATTATCACTTCAGAAAGTAAAAATATTGGTTACCAAACCATAGAACCAGTTGTAAAAACCTTGCAAACAGGACAACAAGAGCGAATTATTAAATCCATAGAACTAGAAGAGCTTTTACAATTTTTAGGTGGTTCCATTTTTTCTTTTGTTAAGTGGTACCATACGACTACTTCTTCTCAAAAAAATACTTCTCTCAAGAACCAACTTCAGATGGTTTGGGATGCTATAAAAGAATAATTTTTTTATCCTATTTTTGGAATGAACATTCATTCCAGATTTAAATAAATACTATAACAATGAAAAAAAATGTCTTAATTACAGGAACATCTACTGGTGTTGGGCTAGAAAGTGCTGTTTTATTTGCAAAGAACGGTTACAAAGTTTATGCAAGTATGCGCAATACTCAAAAAAGCACCACATTGCAAGAAAAAATTAAAGCAGAAAACTTAGACATCCACATTTTGACGTTAGATGTAACCGATATCCAAACGATTCAAAAAGCCATTGATACCATTATTGCAGAAGATGGCAAAATTGATTTGTTAGTTAACAATGCTGGTGCTGGTTTTGGAAAGACAACAGAACAAACTAGTGAAGAAGAAATGCAATGGGTAACGGATGTCAACTACTTGGGTGTCGTTCGTTGTACCAAAGCTGTCTTGCCCATTATGCGCCAACAACGCTTTGGACATATTATCAACATTACATCGGTTGGAGGCTTGGTAGGACAACCTTTTAATGAATTTTACTGTGCAGCAAAGTTTGCCGTAGAAGGCTATACCGAAAGTCTAGCTAGTTATGTTAGTGATGCTTTTAATATTAAATTTTCTATGGTAGAACCTGGTGGAATTAGTACTGAATTTATGAGTTCTGCCATTCATAAAACGAGTGTAGATGGTCAGCTATCTAGTGGAGAGTACCTGCCTATTTTTGAACGTTATATGAAAGGAAATTTGGAAAGAGCCTCTAAAAGTTCGCTTCAAGTGTATCAAACAGGGCTTGAGGTAGCACAAGTTATTTTAGAAGTAGCCAATAGTGCCACACCACCACTCAGAATAAGAACTTCAGAATGGGCAGAAAAATTCTGCCAATTGAAGACAATGGGTGATCCAGATGGAACTAAATTAGTTAATGAAGTAAAATCTGCATTTCTGTAACAAGCACTATTAATCTCTAGAACCCATTTTTTAGCTTTAAATAGGGAACATTGACTCCTTTCTAAAAATTTTCTACTATATCTATGGCTCAATATAAGTCATCTAATTAGTAGAATTTTAATACCTTGTTGACAATAGACAATAGTTCGTTGAAACCACGCAGTAGCAGCAAAGCTAACCAACGAGCTACTAAATAGAGTAGACTACTAAAATATTGTTATGAACAAAGGCAACCTCCTTAGAAACTTATTAGAGCTTAACTTAGCCATGCTTTTTATCAGTACATCAGGGGTATTAGGAAGGTATATCAATATGCCTAGTCCGATTGTCATAGAGCTTAGAGCACTCCTCGCCTGCATTGTGCTGTTTATTTTCTGCCAATGGAAAAAAGCTTCCCTGACCATTCAGCCCAAGGATAGAAAAACAGTTTTTATCAGTGGCATTCTGTTAGGTTTGCATTGGACGACCTATTTCTATGCCTTGCAGTTGTCAAACGTAGCAATAGGAATGCTTTCGCTATTTACTTTTCCAGCAATTACGGCCATTTTAGAGCCCATATTCTTAAAAACAAAAATTCTTGCCTTCCACCTTGTACTCTGTTTATTAGTATTGATTGGCATTTATTTTTTGGTGCCTGATTTCAGTTTGGAGAACAGTCAATTTAAAGCCGTTGGATTTGGAGTCTTATCAGCTGTCTGTTATGCCTTTCGCAATCTTATGATGAAATCTAAGGTTGATACCTACAATGGTTCTGTATTAATGGTTTACCAATTATTAACGATTGCTATATTGTGGGCTCCGTTTGTGGGAATATTAGACAATTCTAATTTGGTGAAGTATTTACCAGCCACTATTTTATTGGCTTTATTAACAACTTCTATTGGGCATACGTTATTTTTGTATAGTTTAAAAAATTTCTCTACGACTACCGCTAGTATCATTAGCTGCACTCAACCTATTTATGGTATATTAATAGGGCTCCTTATTTTGGGAGAAGTTCCCGAATTGAGAACCATTATCGGTGGAGTGATTATTATTTCAACTGTTTTGGCTGAAAGTTTTCGATTAAGTCAAATAGAACAACCAACCACTTAATTGCTTATTGATGAACCATACATATCATGAATCTTCAACATTTACTTATAGGAACGGCTATTGGAGATGCTTTTGGTGCTGGAGTAGAATTTCAAGATAGAGACTGGATTAGAGCTACCGTAGATTTTTCTTCTTTTGTCAATGCAAGGGCATCTATACCTGTCCCCCCAGAGCAAATAACAGCATTTACGAAAAACTATACTGCTTGGGATTATACCGATGACACGGAAATGACAATTGGCGTATTTAAGGCACTGGTTTCATCAGAAAATTTTTCAGAACAATTATTACTTCAAAAATGGGAAGAAGAATATAAAAAAGGGATCACCGAAAAAGGTTTTGGGAGAAATGGTCATGGTTCTATGAGTTGGTACTACTCAGGAGAAAAAACAATAGAAGAAATTCGCGCCTTTCAAAAAAATCGCCCCAATCCTGGCAATGCCCCTGCGATGAGAGCAGTTCCTCTAGGTTTAGTTTCCTCTACTTTGATCAATGCTTATGCCGCCATTAACGCCAAGGCAACTCATCCTAATATTCAAGCAATTTTAGCTAGCCAAGCTATTGCTAGAGCAGCAGAATACCTATTAAGAAAAAAAGGAAATGCTTTCAATATCATTCCTTATTGCTTGCAAACGATTGCTTTTAATCAAGGCTATTCTCGCTATTTGAGACAGGTAAATCAGCTGCCTGATTATGACTTGCTCACTTCCGAACACTTTGAAATATTATGTGGTTCGCAACCCATTCAAGCGCCCTATTTTTTAGCAGGTATCAAGGGCGTTCCTTCGGATTCAATGTATACAACTGGTTGTGTTTTGTATTTGCTTAAATATGCACAAAGCCCTTTTGATGCTCTTCAAAAATCAGTTTGCCTAGGTGGAGATGTAGACTCTGTTGCTTCTATTACAACAGGAATTTTAGCAGGCTGTCTAGGATTAGATAGTTTGCCTTCTTTCATGTTAGAATCGGTGGAAGGGCTCCCTTATTTAAAACAATTGGGACAACAATTTGCAACATTCTTTTAAATTCAACCAACAGTTAAACGGTTGGTCTAAGCTATCTATAACTACCTATTTTTAAACGTTTAAGCCTTCTTTCAGCTGCCTTAAACCACCCAATCTCAATCTTATTTAAAAAAATAATTGGCTTGGTTAATAATAAAAATTTCAAAATAATTTTTTTAATTAGGAATCCTAACTATATTTGTGCCAAGCAATATTGCTTCACTTAAACTAAACAATTATGAACAAGTCTATTTTTTATCACGCAGGATGCCCTGTATGTGTTTCAGCAGAGCAAGAAATTTTAAACTTAATTGCCCCTTCCAATGTAGAAGTTATCCACTTAGGCGAAAGCCCTTCTCAAATAACGGAAGCCGAGAAATATGGCGTACAATCTGTCCCTGCACTTGTTACCCCTAATGGCAATGTTCTGCACATTAATTTTGGAGCTTCACTAAAATATCTAAAATAATTTCTTCATCCATATAGTTAGGACTGCTAATTACATCTTAGCTATGCTTTTATTTTTAGAAACAATGAAACAACTACAAACTATTTTTGGATTATTATTACTATTCTTAACAACACTTTCAGCACAAGATTTTGAAATTAGCAATGTGTCTGTCACAAAAAATGCGGCATTACAACAACTCGTTTTTTCAATAGAAGTGCATGGAATTGCTGGCGATTCTGTTCCCACAGCCATAGGAGCTTTGGATGGTGCGCCAGTACTTGGTTACGTTTTCCCTACCACGTTGAATGCTTATGATATAGGATTTGATACAACTACCGGAATTGTTGCTCTAGCATTAACCTCTCATCCTGATTTTGACGATACGCCACTTTGGGATGAAAACAATGATGCCAATTATTCGAATGACGGAATAGTTTGGCACCCTCATTGGGTATTATTAGTCAATGACACAAGCGTTGCAGGTGGTTTGGCGGTCAAAGCAACTTCTCTATCGAGTACTCTGCCTCCAACCAATCCAGGAATGCCGATGTATATGGATAGTCCAGGCTTCCCTGTTGTTCAATCAGGGCGTACGATTACTTGTACAGTTCCTTTGTACAGAGTAAACTACCAAGATCAATTTAATTACGATGGAGTCTCCGCATATATGCAAGTTAATACATCAGACAGCACTCGCCCGATGCTTGGTGTATACGAAATTTTGGATATTGCATCGGGCAATTTAGGACTACCTTACTCGGTTGGGACACATAGCTGTGATACCCTTACTATGAATATTTCTCAACAAACGGGCTTGGGTTTAATCAATCCTTCTACGATCAAGGTTTACCCTAACCCAGCATCAACGGTTGTAAATTTAGAATTAGACCATACAATTAATTTAGGTGCATACTCCGTTCAAATATTTACCATATCAGGCATGCTAGCCTATCAAACAACCATCCAACAAACGAATACTACAATACCAGTATCGTCTATAGGAGCTAGTGGTACCTATACACTCCAAATTATAGACAACGCAACTGGAGATCTAAAAGATTCAAAATTAATCATTTTAAACTAACAATTTATGAAAGTTGCCGTATGGGATACCTATGTCAAGCGTTTAGATGGAAAAGTAATGCATTTTGATATTTTGGTTCCGAACGATTTGACAGACCAAGAACAAATCCTAACATTTGGGAAAGATTATTTAAAACAAAAAACGTTTGAGACAGTAGATTTAAGCAGTAAAAGGTGTAACTTTTGTCATATAGAAGAAGCTACTCAAGAAATTGTACAAGGCATACAAACCAAAGGATATACAATTATTGAGTTAGAAAATTGTACCTAATTTTGACTTATATAATTAGGATTACTAACTTAGCCTGTAAGATATTTTCTTACAGGCAATCTTTAATTTTATGAAAAATAGTGCATTTGATTTATCGACTCAAAACAATGACTTTACAAGTAAAATTGTAGCTGGGCTAGAACGTGTTTCTGAAGTATTCAGGCTATTGCTATGGCAACATTCTAAGGTCATTGGTCTTAGCCCCATTCAAATTCAAATTTTAATGTTTGTAGAGTATCATGCCGAAGATTTGTGTAATGTCAGTTACCTTGCCAAAGAATTTAATGTTTCCAAACCTACCATTAGCGATGCCGTAAAAGTATTAAAGAAAAAAGAGCTCATTGACAAACATCCTTCTGCGATAGATAAGAGAGCCTATTCTATAGTTATTACTCCAGCAGGTCAAGCAATTATTGCTGAAGCAAAGCATTTTACGACGCCTATTTATAAACTAATAGGAGCCTTACCAGAACAAGAGCAAGAGCACTTATTCAATACCCTTAGTACCTTGATTCTCCGTTTGAATAAAACAGGTATTTTGGAAGTGCAACGAATGTGTTACAATTGCCAATTCTATACAAAAAATGAAGGAGATCATTTTTGCAATTTATTAAATGAAAAATTACTAAACACTGACATTCGCTTGGATTGTCCCGATTTTACAGTCAAACCTTAATCCATTCGATACAAACTCATTGATAGTGGCTTAGAACCATCCATTAACATTTTTAAATGCAAAGTATCTTGTTCTAATGTCATTTCTGCTTCTGTATTTCCTGGAGTTAACTCACTTTTAAAGATAACCACATTATCTTTTAATTCGTATGTACCAGCGCCTTGATGTCCAGGATTTCCAAAGCCAACATATTGACCATCTGCTTTAAATTCAATTCCATTCTCATTAGAAGGGTCTGAACTTTTGCTAATGTCCTTGTTATCTAGTACTGTTTTATATATTTTCCATTTGCCAATCAATGACTTCGCCTCTTGGCTGTTGTTGTTACAAGCTCCTAAAAAAAATAGGACTAGTATCCAGATCAATTGTTTCATTTTGCTAATGTTGTTTTAATGATAGTATCACTTGTTAATGTTTTATGCACAGGGCATTTGTCTGCTATTTTCATCAAGCGTTCGATTTGTTTTTCATCCAAATCGCCTGTTATATGAATGCGTCGATCTATGATATCTACTTTTGCAGAAGATTTCTCACAATCTATGCAATCTTGGTGATAATCCTTAGAATGACTCAACTCAACCACTACTTCCTTTAATTCCCATTCTTTTCTAGAAGCATACATTTTTAGCGTCATAGCCGTACAAGCGCCAAGGCTAGACAACAACAACTCATAAGGAGTAGGTCCCTCGTTATTTCCGCCAACTGATTGTGGTTCATCTGCTTTAAGATGATGCTGGTTAATGTCGATATCTGATGTAAGACCATTTTGCCCGATTGTTACTTTTACAGCGTATTGATTAGAAGCCATAGTTATTTTTATTAGATAAATTTAAATTAGCAATAGTACAACTAACTAGTATTGGGTGTACAATCAATTATTCCAACAACAACACCTCTTGCATCCGTAAAAACTCTTTGGGAAACGTGGCTTGGATTGTCAATTTTTGTCTAGTTACAGGGTGCTGAAGTTCTATTTTTTTGGCATGAAGCAACATAGTTATCATGTCCCATTTTTCTTTAAACAAACGATTCTGCTTGTTGCAACCATGCGGTCTATCTCCAACAATTGGATGTCTCAAATGGTTGCAATGTTTTCTAATTTGATGCATTCGTCCTGTCTTTGGATAAGCGGCAATGAGTGAATAACGAGAAGTTGAATGTTTGCCAAAAGGAATATTTAGTTCTGTCCTTTTTAAGCATTTAAACTCTGTCACTGCCTCCTGTATTTTTCCCCTATCGTTTTTCAAAGCATAATCGACCACCATTTCTTCAGGGAAATAGCCTCGAACAATAGCATAATACTCTTTTTTAGTTTGCTGGTGTTCTATTTCTTGTTGCAATAGCCGAGTACTTTCCTTATCCAAACCAAAAATTAATACGCCTGAAGTTTTTCGATCCAAACGATGTACTGGGTAGACAAATTGCCCAATTTGATCTCGTAATAATTGCAAGGCAAACTCTTCTGCGTCATTAGCTATTGCACTGCGATGCACCAACAAACCATTTGGCTTATTGATAACAACCATACAATTATCTTGGTATAATATTTCTAATTTTTTGGTCATTACTCTTCGGCTACATTCAAATATTTCAAACCATTCAAATTCCAATCAATAACCAATCCTTTTGCCAGTTGATCGGCTACTTTTTTTCCATACAACAATTCACAAAGATAGAGAGAAGCTTCAAAAGATTTTGCTCCACCAGCTGAGGTAATAAATTTACCATCATGCACAAATAAAACATCTTCGTGGATGGTTAAATTAGGAAACATTTGGCGATAAGCAGCTATATCTGCTGGAAATGTTGTGGATGCTCGCCCCTTCAATATACCACTCTTGGCTAGAACAAATGCTCCATCACAATGAGACATAACATACATAGCCTTCTTGGACGTTTCACGCACAAAAGCCAACATTTTTTGATCGTTTAAATCACTATCCAAATGATGTTCAGCACTAGGCACTACCAAAATATCTATTGTTGGCAAACTATCCTCTAAATAATTAAAATCTGGAACAATGTGGATTCCCTCAAATGTTCTAACATAATCCGCCTTATTGGCAACGGTAAATACATTCATTGCTTGGATACTATCTCTAAAAATAGTGTGTTGAAAGATGTCAAAAGGTGCTGTCAACTCTGTATTGTAAACCCCATCCATAATTAAAAAAGCAACATTGTATCGCCCTTGCTTTAGATTGGGGTGTATCAATCGTTGTTGCTTTAATGTACTTTCCCCTTCTACAGGCATTTCTGTACTTTCTTTTGGAGCGCTTTGACAACTCCCTAGTATAATCGTTGTTGTCAAAATGAATAGGCTAATTCTCATACTATGCTTTTAATCCTTTTCTTTAACTCAAATTTGATCCTTCGGTAAGCATTATTTTTTAATAATCTTATAGGTTCCCACCGTGTTATCCGCATATATTTTGATGACATAAACTCCTGCTGCTGTTCCCAACTTCAAATCCATTACTTGAGTTTGCTCAAATAGTTCTTGTGTTACTATTTTTCCTGCCACATCCATTATTTCTATTTTAACAGCATCATAAGTCCCCCCTAGATCTACCCTAAATATTCCTGTTGTTGGATTTGGATAAATTTGAACAGGTGTCGCAATCGTCGTTTTTACATCCAGACCAATCGGTTCTACAATAATCGTATAATCTTCAACCTCTCCATCTCCACCTGTCATACAAGCTGTTGGAGCAGCATTATACAAACAACCTACCCGCATTCTAGTTTTCCCAATAGCGGCATTAGCAGGAACTGCAATGGTTAAAGGCGATAAGATGGTCGCACCATTACCTGTATTTTGAGCAAATCCCAAATCATACTCTTCTCCAGCATCATCAAAATCAAAATCCTGATTCCAATCAATCCAAACTTTAGAATAAATGGCATAATTACCATCTGTATTCAAATTATTTCTCAGGTTATAACTATTGGACACCATAACACGTGCTGAGTCTGTTAAGGTATAATCTGTATAAGGTTGTGTTTTTCCAGAAGTACGCGCAATGCCTGCAAACTCTACCAATGTAATGCCTGTTCCGTAGGCCATATTTCCTTCGGAATAGCAATATTCCAAAGGTCGAACCGTATACATAAACTTATACGTTTCCGTTGTATCTCCATTTGATCCTACCGCATACACTTTAAAATAAAGCTTTGTTCCAGTAGGATAAATGGGCAATGGAGTAACCGTTTTCCAAGTACTATCGACAATATTTGTCATCAATATGGTACTGTCGAAAGTAGGGTTGTTCGCCGACCATTTGACGTATACACTTGTCAGATTATTATTATAAGAAATTACGGAAGTAACATCTTGCAAAGATCCCATTTTTGGGGCTTCTAAAGTCGGAGGATCCGTAATGGTTGTGGTTAAAATCGCTGGAAAATCGTGACGCCCCACCAAGTGATATTCCCACAAACCTCTGCCCCATGTCGCGGCTCTCAAAGTATTGGCTCCATACTGGATTTCTAAATCTCGAACAGTTGTATTAGGCAAATTAGGATTATACAATACCCACGTATTTGAATTCATCGGTTTGTAATAGACACCGATCTCTGCCCCAACATAAATATTAGAAGCATCCGTATGATCAATAACAACAGTACGCAATGGCATATTACCTAAGTTGTAGGTAATGTTGGTCCACGTTTGTCCCATATCATGCGACAGGTATATTTTCTGATTATCCGCTTGATAACGATTATAGGTAACAACAATGGTATTGTCATCTTTAGGGTCAAAAGCCACATCAGTAATAGAATGCCCTGGCAAGCCTGCTGCAATGCTAGAAAAAGTCTGCCCTCCATCTTGTGATAGCTCTATAGCATCATTTCGAACCAAGATAATATTGTTTGAATTGTTCTCTGCAACAACACCTATTTTGATATTTCCATTAAAACTAGGTGTACCGACACTATACCATCCATCGCCAAATTCATCGGAAACATACAAACTATCCATACAATGATAGACTTTCATTTGTAAATTAGGGTCAAACATCAAAGGAGCTTGCCAGTCTCCATTTCCTCCTTCTGGTGAACCTATACCATTTCTAGATTGTCCTCCGTCTTGTGTCCGTTGGCGAGTTCCAAACTGCCAACTACCAATCATCCATTGATCATTTAAAGGTTGAACTATTGCTTCCATGCCATCACCTCCATTCCACTCAATCCAACCTGTATCAGCCAAGATACTCGTACCATTATCTTGAGAACCTGCCATCTGAACTTTCCAATTGGACTGACTAATCCCTACGGCATAAAATTCCCGAATACCTGTCCCATCATTCATTCGATACCAAGATGCCCCATTATCAGGGCTTTTACAAAAATAGCCATCTGTACCTGCATAAAAAATACCATTGATACATTCTGCTGTCCTCAAATCTGCATGTACATAGGTTGTGTCGGGCGCACTATTGGCCCAATCTGTTACTTGGGTAAAATTATAACCTCCATCTGAACTAGCATAAGTATCCAAATAGCCATAGTACAAGTGCAAAGAATCCACATCTGAAACCGCAAAGCCATCACAGCTAGAAGGGGGATTGGTTAAAAAAGTAAAATTTTGTCCTGCATCATCCGAACGCCAAACACCATTATCAGAAGCAAAATAAACACAATTGGGACAGACTGGTGTCACAGCAATAATTCCTTGGGCATCATTATTTCCTGCAATTGTAGCAGAAGGTGTAAACGTTAATCCCAAATCTGTTGATCGTAGGATTACAGATTGATTGGTTCCCCAGTAATACGTATCGTATAAGTAAATAATATTAGCACTATTGGGATGAAATTCAATATCCGTAATGTCGGTATTGGGTAACAATTGCGTCCATGTTTGTAGATTATCTGTTGAACGATACAAGCCTTTAGAAGTTCCCACAAACACTAAATCGGGAACAGTTGGATGATAAGCAATTTTATAAATTTGGTCATTATCCCCTAAGCCTCCCCAACTCAAATTTGTGGGATTAAAAGCCGTCAATGCCCACGTTGCTCCACCATCTCCTGATTGAAAAATTCCATGCGAAGAACCATTGGAAGCATTTCTAATATTAATTAAAATAGAATCGGCATTTGTAGGTGAAGCATCCATTGTATTTACCCCAGAAGCTACTAAAAAATCAGTTGTATTTTGCCAAGTAGCACCGCCATCTCCTGTTCTCCAAAATCCTCCACTTCTAGATCCCATGTACATTTGTTGTGTCTGATTAGGATTAACATAAAAGCACTCTACACGACCAATTCCTGGTGAATAATGCGTCGTAATGTTATTGGCATCATAGGGACCTAAATCATTCCATCCCATTGGATATAAATTTTCGGGCTGAGGATTGTTACTTAAAAAATCTTGATAAGCATGTTTCAGAAAGAAAGGATCTATATTTTTTCGATCGCCTGAAGGATAATAACGATCTTCGTTCCATGCTCTCCAGCGCTGATAGGCTTTCCATCCAGACCCTTTTCCCTTACTATGCGTTTCATAATACTTGTCTGCCGCTTTACAAACATCATAAAAATTGACATCCATATTGTTCATCAATTGTTTGTAATTTTGAGCCTGTAGGCTACATGCGTAACCAATTATAATTCCTAATAATAACTTATAATTCATAAGATTGCTGTTTATGTGGTGTATACAATCTTTAAGATATTAGTTTTTGGAGGTTTTCACAATATTTAAAACATTCATTTTGTACTGTTCATAAGGAATTTAAACATTTTTAGTTCGGAATAAAATCGATAATAAACATTCCTTAAAAAAGAAGAAATATGGGGTTTGAATCTTTACTTCATGAGTACTATACAGTTGATTATAAAAATTACACCACTTAACACCATAAAAAATTAATAATCAACAGATAAAACCTAACAAAGCAAACCAATACAAAGCTAGCATTTAGTTTTCTGTAAAAACCAAACAGCCAAACGATGAAGTAGCGCAACTAAACTTACGCCCTCTTGAGCGTAGTAAATAATACTCCACAAAGGATTCTTGATTCAACCCCCATAGCTAGGCATTCCCTGCACTAAAGGTCGAAGAAGCTCTTTCCAAATAATATTTGGAGGGAGCTTTTTAGATTTTGTAATCTCTTTCGCCTTTTATGACATACTTCCAATATTTTTAGCTAAAAAAGAGCAATTCATTCAAGTCAAGGCATAGTAATCCCACAGTGCAATGGGTATGCGACTTGATTAAGCTGCTTTTGGAGTGCTATTTTGAGGCGGCGCAGCTTTATTCTCCCTTATACGAGCGATTTTCATAGCTGCGGCAGTCCAAACGCCAAAAGCAATCCACAGTATTTCCGTTTTTGCTGTTTTGGCTCGAACTCTACCCAAACTGTAATGCATCTTTTGATTCCCAAAAGCGCCTTCCAAAACCGTAGACCTTTCTTTATCTAATGCTTTTCGAGCGACAGATTGGACAGCGTTTTTTTCTTGCTTCTTGGGGCGTCCCAATGGAACAAAGTTAGTAATAATGCCATTGGCTTTGCACCAGCGCCGATTTTCTCTTGTGGCATATATTTTATCTGCACCTAACATTTTTACCTTCTTGCGAATATATTGTTGGTGGAGACGAACGGTGGACTTCAATCTTGTTGATTCATTAAACGCATTGAATGATAAATGCTCAATCAGACAAAGCCCGCCTATTTCAAACATATGGGCTTTTACTCCAAACTCTACTCGTTTGGTTTCTTTTCCTCGAACGATAGGGCGAAGGTAGGGTTTGGCTAAAGAGATAATTCTATCTGCTCCAGCTGTTTCCCCCTTTTCATAAATCTCCTGTTGTTGCTCTAGTACCTTATAAATCACACCTAATCGCATTTGGAATTTTTCCTTCTGGGCGATTTCAGGGCTACATTGAACTATAATTTCAGTCAGTTGCCACAAGCCTTTCTCTAATAGATACAACAATTGTTTCTTGATCTTTTGGGTCTTTTTATAGCCTTTTTTCCGCCTTCTGGAATAGGCGCTATATCCTTGTTTTTTATCCTTATATTTTGAACGAGGCTTTCTGATACGATGATCTTTACATATGCTAAACATTGTCTCAAACACCCATTCACAGCATTCCCATAGCAATTTAGCATCGGTTGGAAAACGAACATGGCTCTCATAACAAGTCGCATCCATTAGACAAGATTGCTGGTCTGATAAATCTTCTTTCCAATGTTTTAGCAATATTTCTTGTAAGCCTTGAACATCCATGTATGAAGATAACCAACGACGCCATCGACCAACATAATCCTGGTCTTTTATCCGAGTATGTAAACCGAAATTGACTCCGCAAAATAACTGTAAGCTCCAATCTGTATTCACCCGAGCTATCAATTTGGCATCGCTTAAGTTTAGATATGATTTTAATATTTGAAGAGCTATCCCTCCTTGATCATTCATTATTCTATCTTTTCCTTTTTTCGGCAAAGCTGGAAAATACTGTGCTAAATCCTCAAGGGGAATACATTGATAAAGACGCCCTATGTCTGTCGATTTAAATATCTGCCACTTTAGGCTATTTTCAATTTCTGAGGCAAATAATGTTAACTGCGACATTTTATTTCGATATTGTAAGTGCAAAAATTTTGGTATTACCCCAATATACAGCTTTTTTCGAGCTTTTTGGGGTAATTCTTTTTATAAAAAAGCAGCTAAGAGATTGACTCTTAGCTACTTTTTTAATTTACGAACGCCCTAGATAAAAGTTCACTATTTTTTAACTATTTTATAAGTGCCTACCATCTCATCAGCATGTATTTTTAGCACATACACACCAGCTACTTCCCCCAAATTTAAATTCATTGTCTGCTTATTTTTGAAGGTTTTCGTATCAACTAGTTTGCCTGCGACATCCATAATTTGAATTTCAATGGACTCATAATATGCCCCCATATCTACACTAAAAGTTCCTTTAGTTGGGTTTGGAAAAATCTGGACAGGAGTTGTAATCGTTGATGAGACTCCTAAACCAACTGACTTTACAATAATAGTATAATCTTCTACTTCACCTCCTTCTTCAGACATACAAGCCGTTGGATTAAAATCTAAACAAGCCACTCTCATTCTAGTTTTTCCAATAGCAGCATTAGCAGGAACGGTAATCGGTAAAGGTGATACATCTGTTGGACCATTAAAAGTATCAACAGCTACCCCCATGTAGTATTCTTCTCCCACATCTTCAAAATCAAAATCTTGATTCCAATCAATCCAGACCTTAGCTTCAAAGATATTATCCCCATCTGTATTCAAATGGTTGGTCAATGTGTAAGTGTTAGATAACACAACTGTAGCAGAATCTGTCATTGTATAGTTTGTATAGGATTGTGTTTTTCCTGAAGATCGCGATATTCCCGCAAAATCTACGAAGGTAATTGCTGCTGCATCATACAACATACTACCACTTGCTGCACAATATTCCAAAGGTCGAACCGTATACATAAACTTATACGTTTCCGTTGTATCTCCATTTGATCCCACCGCATACACTTTAAAATAAAGCTTTGTTCCAGTAGGATAAATAGGCAATGGAGTAGCCGTTTTCCAAGTACTATCAACAATATTTGTCATCAATATGGTACTGTCGAAAGTAGGGTTGTTCGCCGACCATTTGACGTATACACTTGTCAGATTATTATTATAAGAAATTACGGAAGTAACATCTTGCAAAGATCCCATTTTGGGAGCTTCTAAAGTCGGAGGATCCGTAATTGTTGTTTTTAAAATGGCAGGAAAACTGTTCCGCCCCACCAAACTGTATTCCCACAAACCTCTCCCCCACGTTGCAGCTCGTATTGTATTCGTACCATACTGAATTTCTAAGTCTTCAATTGTCGTATTTGGCAAACTTGGGTTGTACAATACCCATGTATTTGAATTCATAGGCTTATAATATACTCCTATTTCTGCTCCAACATAAATATTAGAAGCATTGGTATGGTCAATAACAACAGAATGAAGAGGCATATTTCCTAAATTATAAGTAATATCAGACCATGTCTGCCCCATGTCATGTGATAAGTAGATTTTTTCGTTGTTTGATTGATAATGGTTATACGTCACTACAATTGTACTATCATTCTTAGGGTCAAATGCTACGTCTGTAATAAAATACAAAGGTAGTCCAGCGCCAATATTGGTAAATGTTTGCCCTCCATCTTGTGATAACTCTATTTCAGAGTACTGAACCACAACAATATTATCAGAGTTATTCTCGGCTATCGCAGCGACCTGAATGTTTCCCAAAAAACTAGGATTTCCAACAGAACGCCAACTTTCTCCGAATTCGTCTGAAACATACAAACTATCCATGAAGTGGTATACCTTCATTTGTGAATTAGGGTCAATAATTAAAGGTGCCTCCCATGCACCAGTACCTGCTTCTGGCGCACTAAGATTATCACCACTTGCTCCTCCATCATTCGTTCTCCGACGTCCTCCAAATTGCCAGCTACCAATCATCCACTGATCATTTAAGGGCTGCACAATAGCTTCCATACCATCAGCTCCATACCATTCGATCCAACCAGAATCAGAGAGTATACTGGTACCATTATCTTGTGAACCAGCAATTTGTACTTTTGAATTGGACTGACTAAGTCCGACCGAGTAAAACTCACGAATTCCAGTACCGTCGTTCATTCGATACCAAGACTGTCCATTATTCGGACTTTTGCAAAAATAGCCATCCGTTCCTACATAAAATACACCATTAATACATTCTGCTGTTCTCAAATCTGCATGTATATAGGTTGTATCTGGATTATTCCCTGTCGTCCATTCAGTTACTTTTGTAAAGTTATATCCTCCATCTGAACTCGCATACGTATCAACATCGCCATAACACAAATGTAAAGAGTCTACATCAGATACCGCAAAACCATCGCAATCTGAAGGTGGGTTAGTCAAAAAAGTAAAGTTTTGCCCTGCATCATCCGAACGCCACACACCATTATTAGAGGCAAAATAAACACAATTGGGACAGACTGGTGTAACCGCAAGAATTCCTTTAGCATCATTGTTTCCACCAATAGGAGCCGAGGGAGAAAATGTTAAACCAAAATCTGTTGAACGCAGTATTACAGACAGGTTACTTCCAAAATCATTTCCATCGTATAGATAAATAATATTTGCACTATTGGGGTGAAATTCAATATCTGTAATTCGTGTACCAGGTACCAAATTCGTCCATGTTTGCAAATTATCAGTTGAACGATACAAACCCGCATTTGTTCCTACAAACACCAAATTAGGAATAGTTGGATGATAGACAATTTTATATATTTGCCAATTATCTCCTACCCCACCCCAATTTAAGTTCGTTGAATTAAAAGCTGTCAATGTCCATGTTGCTCCTGCATCACTAGAACGATAAATCCCATGTGAAGCTCCATTGGAGGCATTTCGAATGTTGATGATCACAGAATCCGAATTAGTTGGAGAAGCATCCATTGTATTCACACCAGAAGCTAGCAAAAAATCAGTTGTATTCTGCCAAGTAGAACCACCATCCCCTGTTCTCCAAAAACCACCACTTCTAGATCCCAAATACATCTGCTGTGTATTATTAGGATTAACATAAAAACACTCTACTCGTCCAATTCCTGGGGAGTAATGGGTGGTAATATTATTGGCATCATAAGGGCCTAAATCATTCCACCCTGTTGGATATAAATTTTCAGGTTGAGGGTTGTCCCTCAAAAAAGCTTCATAAGCATGTTTTAGAAAATAGGGGTCTATATTCTTCCGATCTCCTGAAGGATAATAACGAGATTCATTCCATGCTCTCCATCGTTGATAACCTTTCCATCCAGAACCTTTTCCTTTACTGTGGGTTTCAAAATAACGATCAGCGGCTTTACAAACATCATAAAAATTGACGTCCATATCATTCATCATCCGTTTGTAGTTCTGAGCTTGAATACAAGAACTGCTAATCAAAATGCCCAGTAATAAGTGATAATAATACATAAGATTAATTAATTATGAGATTAATCAGTAATCGAACAAGCAAATATATAGGTGGAAAATTTAATCACATTTAATGTTCGTCAAACTATAGAATAGGAATATTAGCAAACAATTCACTTGGAACACTAAAGCAATTTTTTGATGAAGAGTGGTGCAAAAAAATGGAATTAACCTATAAATTATAGTGAACGGTTACTTAATACTAAATATATATATGTGTGTGTGCAGTTCACCATTCTCTAACTAAATAATTATCAAAAAGTCTGTTTATAACATTTATCCCAATACAGAAACTTGTATTCAACTACTTAGTGTATGGCGCTTATCAATTGTTAGAGTCGTAAAGTGATTTTAACTATTTTATGAAGAATATGATTTTATGTTGAACTGCTAACTTTAAAGTTCTTAATAATAATCAATAATGTCTTCTTCTAAGGAAAAGAATTAAATAGAAGATTAAACCAAAACAATCATTTTAAACAGTCAAAAAAAAACACATTACCCATTGTTTATTAACTAATTAAATTAAATTAAAATTTAATTTTAAAAGATCCATTTCAAATCTACTTTCTAATTGACCTTCCTGAATTATTTCTTAAATCTTTTCAATAAACTTCCGTACTAGTTATTTCATAAAAAAACCTACATAACATCTAATAGCTAAGTAGGCTTTTTTTAATAATTGTGTTAAACAAATATTAATCTCATTTGGGCGTAAAATTATTCTTTCCACCAATAACAATCTCGCTAGTTCCCAATAAAGTAATCTGGCTTTTAACAAAATCCTCTTCTTTTGCTTTATAAATATTTTCTACATAGTTTTGAGGATTTCTATCAATGTAAGGAAACCAAGTGCTGTGGATTTGAATCATTACTTTATGCCCTTTCTTGAACGTATGCAAAATGTCCTGTAATGGAAATTCTACATAATCCAATTGATTGGGTTTAAAAGGCTCTGGCTTAGAAAAACTATTTCTAAAGCGACCTCTAAACACCTCACTGCGAACCAATTGCTGATAGCCTCCCATGGCGACATTAGGTGGGGTTGCTTCTGTAGCAGGCTCATCATCAGGATACACATCTATAATTTTAACAACAAAATCTGCGTCTGTTGTAGAAATAGCCACATTCAGTTTCGCCATAATCTCTCCCGCCAAGGTAAAATCATCTACCAATACTTCTGTTTCAAAGGTCAATACATCCGCTCGTTTAGAAGCATGACGTTGGTCGTCTGTCATAAATTGACGAGGCGTAAAGCGTACAGGCGTTACTTCCGAACGATATGGAACAGGATTATCAGGATCTGAAATATAACTAAAAGTTGCCTTTAAATCAACCTCTTTGTCAATGATTAATTTTTGATTGGGCGCAAAACGCAATCGAGTTGGTTGTTCAACCATTGGAGGCCAAACAGCAAACGTTTTCCATTCTTTTTTTCCTGTATCAAATAAATACGCTTCTGGCAATGTTAGATCTCCCTTGTCTTTCAAATAATATTCAAAGAAAGGAAATTCGATATTTTTTTGATAAAAAGTAGATATTTCTTTGCCAAAATAAATGTGATTAACAGATTGAGTTCCTTTTTCTCGTGACCAATCGCCATGGGACCATGGTCCCATAACCAATGTGTTTTTATTTTGAGCATTATTTTTTTCTATGGTTTTATAGATATTTAATGGTCCATATAAATCTTCGGCATCAAACCATCCACCTACTGTCATAACGGCATGGTTCACTTTTTTTAGATGTGGCAAGATGCTCCGTTTTTGCCAAAAGTCGTCATAATTAGGGTGTTCTACCATTTGCTCCCAAAAGAAATTTCCTTCATAAACTTCACTTACCTTGCTCAAAGGTCCCAATGCTTTATGATATTTGTAAGCATCGTTCTCATCCAATTCCAACGCACTTAACTTTTCCCATCCTGTATCATACCAACTTTTAGTCGTTTGCTCTTCTTTTTGAATTCCAAAAACAGGATAAGCCTTTAGGTAACTTTGTAAACAAGCTCCCATATGATGAAAATCATCAAAAAAGAAATCACTAATTGGAGCCTGAGGAGAGGAAGCTACGAGTGCTGGATGAGCTTCAGGAATCGCCGCTGCCGTATAAAACCCAGGGTAAGAAATTCCCCACTGTCCCACTCTACCATTGTGATTTTTTATGTTTTTTAACAACCAATCAATCGTATCATAAGTATCCGAACTTTCATCAATTGCCTCTTTATTGTTAACATCATTTCCTGTTATGTGAGGACGCATGTTATCAAAGGTACCTTCCGACATATATCGCCCTCTCACATCTTGATAAACGAAGATATACCCTTCTTGCATTAAATAGGGAGATGGTCCTAGACTCCGACGATAGACACCTTTTTCATAAGGACGAATGCTATAGCAAGTTCTTTGCATTAAAAAGGGATACTTTTTAGATTTATCCTTTGGGCTATAAACAATCGTATACAATTTAACGCCATCTCGCATTGGGATTTGATAAACTGCTTTTTTGTAATTTTCCTTCACATAATCCTTGCTCAGAGGCACTTGTCCTATTAGTAAGGTACCAAACAACAGTTGAATCAATAGTAATATTCTCATTCTTATCGATTAATTTAGTCGCTCGCTTTATTTTTTATTAGGTAGTTGTAAACCAAATTAAATAAAAAACGTCTGGCGAACTCTTGTTAATATAATTCATAAAATAGGTAGGTGCTTAAGAATAGTTCACGATACGACGTTGGATTCTTCTTGAATCACTTTTTACCATGATGGCACACCTACAGCATATCAACATACAAAGATATATCCAATTTCATGCTATATTTTCGATAGAGTAGAGATTAAATTAGGTATAAACAACAAAAAACCATCTCGAATATATTCAAGACGGTTTCTTAACTAAAAACTGTTGGTAAGGTGTATTACATAAGAATTAAACGAGATTTGGGTATATGCGTCCTAAAAATTCCTAACAACTCATCCAACTCTATTGAGGTTTTATTCTTTAATACCCCGTTGATTATTATTCGCTTTGTTACTCCCTACGGTCGTGAGCTCGCTATGCTCGGTTCGCTCATGAGAGCACAAGGCTAGTTCCCTTTGGTCATGAACTTGGGCTTTTGTGCTACTAGCACAAGCCTACTCGGCAAGCTTAGTTTTTTAGTGCAAAGACTAATAGAAATACATCTTACTAATAATCAACTGCGAAGCCCTCACACGGTACCACGAAGTAGCAGCGAAGCTAACTAAAAGCAAAGCGCTCACGAAGTAAACTAATACAATTCTTCGACGGAGTAATGATTCTTAAAAAGCTATTTATTTTAATTGTAACAATCCAGTATTAACCATCTTGCCATCTCCTTTTAGTTGAAAGCTATATACACCAGCAGGAAGATCGCCACGGTTAAACTCCAACACATTTGTTCCTGCCTTCACTTGAGTTTGCACCACTTGTCCTGTCATATCAAACACATTCAATTCTAATTTTTTGTAAATCATATCAGGCACTTCAAATGTTGTGGTTTTGTCAACAGGATTAGGATAAATACGTACATTAGTAAAGGGATTTTCTAGATTGTCAACATGAGTAGCATTGGCATCTCTTAACTCATAAGAGAAACTTTGTTGCAAGTAATTGTTTTCCTCAATTACAATAGAGAACAGTGTTGGCTTTGGATTTGGAATGCTAATGCTTAACTCCAACTCATTTAAGTTGCCATTGGGATTGCTAGACGTCACTTGTGCATTAGGAAAAATCGTTTCCAAGGTAGAATAAGCAGCATTGTAAGTAATAACATCATTGGCATCTTGATCGTTAAATAACATACTAAAACCAAATGCTTGCCCTGGCGTGTTATACTCTAAAGTGTACGCATCTACAACCGTACCATTGGTTGGGTTGCCAACGGTTGGTGGCGCTAACATTTGACTGTTGTTCCCCAAATTGATTGGCAAAATCTGTAGCGAACGTCTGTGTTCTGCAATTTTTTGTCCATTTCTCCATTCTTCTACAATGACATCAAAGACAACAATTTGACTTCCCGAAGCCAATACACAGTTAAATTGTCCAGTAGTTGAAGAGAAAGAAACGGTTGACCCAGCTAAAATATCCAAAGGTTGTGCCGCACTTAGCCCAGAAGCAAAAGCAACAGAAGAGTTCGCACCATCTGCTGGAGCTGCCAAACTAAACAACAATTGATCCCCATCTACATCAAACCCTCCTAAAGCAACTGAAAAATTAGCCCCCATGCTTCCATAAAAAATAGGGTCAATAAAATACGTTGGAGAATTATTAACAATGGTATTATCAAACGTAGATTCAATGTACATTGACGCTGATCCTGGATTTACTAGATTGGTAATTGCCGAATTTCGACAACAAGAGTTCCAATTAAAATACCAATCTGTACATTGAGCAGGAAAAGTAATCGTATCACTATAAACATACTCTTCATAGCCTTGCACCATTCCCCCCATACAAGTAGTTTGAGAGCCTGGTATAGTTGTCACTACTGTTGGACCTGATGTTTGAAGTAAAGTAATATTATTGTTTATGCCACAATTTATACTCTCCATATTGACAGTCACAATACTTGGCACATTAATTCCGTTACAATCTCTATAAATGTACAAGCTTACAATATAGTCGTTGCCATTAACGTGTTCAAAACGAAATTCTGCACCAGAAAGATGTGAGGCATTCACATTAGAAGATGCTAGTAAAAAGAAAGCAACTAGCAAGGTAAAGAAAGGGGTTTTCATAACTGAAGATTTTAATTAAAAAAGTATTTATTCTGTTAGTAGTTCGTTGATTTTTTACTTTTTTACCAAAAAGATAAAAAAACACATTCATATTAGCTTGATAATTAAATTTTTAACACAAAAACAACAAATAAACAACTTGTTGATTATCAAACTAATAAAGTTTTTCAACGAACTATTATTCTGTATAACAACAAATATAATGCGTCGTCAAAATTCAGACAAAAACACCCTAGGTCAATCATAGAACAAACCCCAATACCAATACCATAATAATCAGCAACTTAAAACAAAAAACATAGACAAAAATTAGCAATATGCTGCTTTTAATTCTGCTAATTCTGCTTTTATTCTAAGTCCGTATTCCACCTTCTCTGCTGCTTCTAATGCCTCACAGCTAGCTGTTCTATCTCCCATATTAGCATAACAAATTGCCATATTTCGATAAGCATAAGCATTATTATTATCCAATGCTAAGGATTTTTGAATGGCTTCTAACGCAGCTGCATAATTGCCTTCTTGAATCAACACATAGCCTTTATTATTATACGCATACGCATAAGAAGAATCTTGGGCAATCACTTGATCAAAATAGTTCAAGGCATTGGGATAGTCATTTAATTCCAAATAAATAAAGCCCATATTATTGAGCATGTCAATATTATTGGGAAATACACTTAATGCTTTTTGACCATAATAAACAGATTGCTCTGCATTTCCGATAGAGCTATATAAATTAGAAATCATAGGATATGCTTCAGCGTAATTGGAATCTATTTCTAAAATTTGATGGTAATAACCAATAGCCCGATCAATTAATCCCTCACTTTCGGAAATCGTTGCCAAATTGTCCAAAGCTTCTATATTTCTGTTGTCCAATTCCAACACTCGATTAGCATGTGCCATTGCCAATTGTTTTTCTCCAATTTCTTGGTAACACCTACTTAAAGCCATTTGAGTAGCAATGTTGTCATCTTCCAATACAACAGCCTTCTTCAAGTAGGGAATAGCATCGTTTGCCTGATCCATTTTATCATATAATAACCCAAGCTCTATATTAGCAATCAATTCATCAGGGTTGATTGCCAACACCTGCTGCAATTCTTTCATTGCTAGTGTATTTTGGTTTTGCAACTTGTAAATAACAAACAGATTATACCGAGTCTGTATATTATTAGAATCTAAAGTCAACACCTCCTTGTTTAGCTCAATGGCTTTGGCATATTCTTCTGCTTCATAAGCCGCAACAGCCTCAGCACTTTTTTCTTCAACAGGATCTTGACAGCTACTAAAAAGGAATAGCAATGGGAGTAAAAATTGGAACGTGATTTTCATGTTGTATAATTTCTAAATTGATAATAACACAAAGGAACTGTTTATCTATAGTTAGCTGCGCCGCTGCTAATTTCTAAAACAATCCACGAAATATTCTAATAATACAAAGGTAGGAGATAAATCAGAGATTTGCCTCTTTGACTCTGTAAAATAAATGTTCGCAACTAATTTTGTTGAGAGGTAATAAAAAGTCGCCAACTCTACCTAAGTAAAATTGGCGACCTGATAATTACATTCGCTATTTTTAGCTCAAATATTTACCAACAATTGGAATTCGGCGCCCCATTCCAAATGCTTTGGCAGAAACTCTCAGTATAGGTGCTACTTGTGCCCGCTTAAATTCATTTTGATTGACCATTCTCAAAATTCGGCGGACTAATTTTTCATCGTATCCCATTGCTATCAATTCTCTCGGACCTTGCCGCTTCTCAATATATTGATACAAGACCCCATCTAAGGTATCATAATCTGGTAAGCTGTCAGAATCAAATTGATCAGGGCGCAATTCAGCAGAAGGCGGTTTGGTAATAATATTTTCAGGAATTACCTCTCCGTCTTTATTCATATATCTAGACAATGCAAAGACCTCTGTTTTGTACAAATCAGCAATGACAGAAAGACCTCCTGCCATATCGCCATACAATGTTCCGTACCCAACAGCAGCTTCACTCTTGTTAGAAGTATTGAGTAGTATATTGCCAAATTTATTGGACATAGCCATCAGCAGCATCCCTCGAATTCGTGCTTGGATATTTTCTTCTGTTACATTGAATGTTGTTCCCGCAAAGTGGGGTTTTAACAATTTTTCATAAGATGCATACGCCTCCTCTATTGAAATTAAGTCGTACTGAACGTTAAGATTTTGTGCCAATTCTCTTGCATCATTGATCGAGTGATCGGAAGAAAACTGAGAAGGCATTAATAACACACGAACATTTTCAGCACCTAACGCTCGTTGTGCTAAGACCGCAACAACCGCAGAATCAATTCCCCCCGAAAGTCCTAAAATTGCTTTTTTTAGCCCTAATTTGCCAAAATAATCTCGTATTCCTGTCACCAAAGCATCGTGAATCAAGGTCATTTTCTCTTTTGGTTGTACTTGATGCACGCCTCCTTTTTGAACCGTTTCTAAATCGTATGTACGAATACATTCTTCAAAATAAGGCAACTCATCGTGCACATTACCATCTGGCGACATAACCAGTGAACCCCCATCAAAAATAATCTCCGTTTGTGCCCCTACATGATTGACATAAAACATGGGTTTTCCATAACGCTCTACATTTGCTTTTAGGACATGAATTCGATTGCTAGCATGTGTAAAACTAAAGGGTGAAGCTGATAAATTCAACACAAAATCAGGACTTTGTGGCATCAACTCATCTAAAGGACAAATCTTATACAACGGGTTTTCATTACCAACATTCCAAATATCTTCACAGACAGTCAAAGCAATCTTGCACCCCTTGTAATCCACAACCTTAAATTCACTAGCAGGTTCAAAGTAACGATACTCATCAAAGATGTCATAAGTAGGTAACAACGCTTTGTGCGCTACTTGCTGAATTTTTCCTTCTGCCAAAAAATAAGCGGAGTTGTACAAATCTTTTCCTTCAATGACTGGATTTCGGCAAGGCGCTCCAACAACAATTGCTATCCCTGCCGCTGCTTTTGCCAAGGTATTGACGACTTCTTCGCTGCGTCGAATAAAGTCGTCAAATTCCAAAAAGTCTCGTGGTGGGTATCCTGTGACAGCTAATTCTCCAAAGACAACAATGTCAGCACCTTGTTCTTTGGCAGTAGCGGTAGCTTTCAACATTTTTTGTAGGTTGCCTTCAAAATTTCCAATGTGGTAATTTAATTGCGCTATGGCTATTTTCATAGTCGTTGTTTTTGTGTTGCAATCAGGCAAAAATAACCAACCTGTTGCAGGTTATATATTGAGTTTTTTTAGTCGCTTTTTCTAGGTTTATAATAATAACCAATCGCAACTTTGTTTGTTTTATAAACTAAGTTTATTTTATAAAGCTGTTTCTATACTTTTTAGTTCCCTTCACAAGGGAATAAATTAAAAGGTAGGTATTTTTTTGTATTTTTGAAAAGCTTGGCTACTGAATGCATAAAATAACCTCCTATACAGCAATAAAGATTTGTAAGATTATTATCAAAGATTAACAACAATTTAAAGATTTTAAATTGGATTTGACTTCCCCTAAAGGACACGAGAAGGTTTGTTTTATTGGTAGTAATAGGACGGGGAAGGATTTGTTTGCTTTACTTTAAGCCTCCTCATACCAACTCGCATACTTCACATAATTATCAGCAATACGAGCCACGGTATCCTGAAACTGTTCGGGACTCAACTCTTTTACTTTTTTGGCAGGAATTCCCGCATAAATACAATTGCTTTCCAAGTGCGAGTTTTCTAAGACTACTGCTCCTGCAGCAATCAAACAATTAGATTCTACCACAGCATGATCCATGATCATTGCCCCCATGCCAATCAAAACATTATCGTGGATCGTACAACCGTGTACAATTGCTCGATGCCCAATAGATACGTTGTTTCCGATTGTCGTAGCTGCTCTTTCGTAAGTACAATGTATGATAGCAGCATCTTGTACATTCACTTTATTGCCCAAGCGAATACTATTGACATCACCACGGATAACAGCCTGAAACCAGACACTACAATCTTTGCCCATTGTTACATCTCCTAAGACCGTTGCATTTTCTGCTAAAAAACAATTTTCTCCAAATTCAGGTGTTTTTCCTCGTACGGATTTAACTAAAGCCATCTTAACTTGTTATTTTTATGTAAAAAATAATGCGAGGTACAATGTTAAAAAAACAACATCCAACTTATCACTCAAAAGTTGCATCTTTAACTAGAGACCCCTTAAATTAAATTTTTAGATCCAATAAGATACTAATTTAAGGCTTATTTTGGTAGTCCCAAATGGTTTCGTATTCTATTTCCAAACCATTAACTAGGTACTAATTTTTACTATTTTTAAACTATTGATATACGATTAAATTACTTTGAGGCATGTTAATTGTTTTAAAGTAACCACTTTTAGGTCTTACTTTATGCATTTTTCGTAACACCAAAACACATTTAAGATAGTGCGATATTTACTTTTTATACTCTTGCTTAGTTGTTTTTCTCCCAATTTGTTGGCACAGGATTTTATTATCAAAAGCCCTTTGAAAGACAAGGAACGAACCAATCGAACACATACTTTATTCAATTACGACTCAACTGGCTTTTACCCCTTGCGGTTCAACAAATACCTTAGTTATGCTGAGATTGAACACTATGACCCTTCAATGAATTTTAAAAAATCCTATGTCGTAACTAAAAAAGCGAGGAAATATATTGGTGTTGTCAATCTTCATAGTAAGTTGTATTTACTTTATTTTCGATATATTGAAAACAAACGAGAAAACACACACGATCGAGTTAGTTTGTATGCCAAGCAACTGCAACCTGATTCATTTTCATTGGTTCCCGACTCTATTGAGCTGATTCAGCCTTTTAAAATGACCTCTAACTATTATAGAGGAAATTTTGCCGTTTCTCCTGATCGCAGCAAAGTTTTGGTTTATGACTATGAAGAAGAAGGAGACATTGATGACGTTAGTGGTTTGACCAATGAAATTACCGTTCGGGTATTTGACAGTTCTTTTAAATTGCTTTGGAAACGAAGTGTCAATCTATCGCCTAATGGGGGTGCCAAGCGTACCGTTGCCATCAAAAAACTACGAGTCAACAACAAGGGCGAAGTGGCTATTTTGACAGATATATTTCGAGATCAACGAAGCTACAACCTAAAAAAAATCACCGCAGATCCTACCTTGTTTTTTGTAGGTAAAGAAACCAATAACTTCTCTTTATTCAAACCAAACTTAGGAGAGTACTTTTTTAATCAAATCAACTTCACCTTCGACACAGAAGGAAATATTCTGTGGTTTGGCTTTTATTCCAAATCACGATATTATCAACAACGTGGAGTCTTTTTTATCAAAATCAATAAGGATAGAACGAAGGTTTTGGTAAAAAAACGGCATGAATTCACCAAAGAGCAAATTGCTCAGTTACTCAATAGAAAGAAAGTGAACGACAAAGCAGAGGGGCGCTCGTATCGATTGATTCACTGGCGCTTGACCAAAGAGGGAGGCATTGTATTATCTGCGGAACAACAGCCTAGCAGCAGTTATAATTTTAGAAGTAACGATATTTTAGCGCTCCGCTTTGATCAAGAGGGAGAAATTCAGTGGTTTCAACATATTTATAAGCATGGTGAACAGCCATTAAGACAAAAAGTATTTTTATCACATTATATGTTTGCCAAGGGAGAAAATACCTATTTGCTCTTTAACCAAGGTTTGTATGCTGACGGTTATGCTGTTGCTGTTAAAATTAATTCAACAGGCAAAAGTACGGCTAAGAAATTTTACACCTATGAAAAACAACAAGAGCTTTTCTGTCCATTGCTGTCCTTTCGTTTAAAAGGTTCTCAAACATTTATATGCCTACAAGATCGTTTTTTTAGTAATTATAGATTTGCCTTATTGGATTTTGAAAAACTATTTGATAAGCAATAAAACAAAGGAGATTGAGCAAGTTCGTCTTGCTCAATCTCCTCTTCATACTATTTTCAAAATGCTGTTACAAACAAGCAGGATTGATACCTAAGACATATTTTTTCACGACCTCTATCATTGGAGCAGACTCTGCGCCCAAAAAGCCATCAATATCTTGATCCGTTATTTTTTGAGCATAAGCATCTGTCAAATCCTTAGAAATTGGCAAATAAGACCAATGCCATTTCTCTTCTTGATAACCATAAGGTCTATTTTCCCCCATTTCCGAATATACTTGACAAAAGCCATATTCTGATGCATGGGCAACAAGCCACTCGTACTCTTTCAAACCTTGCCCGCTGCTAAAATAATCAGGCTCTAAATTATTAATATCAATATCTGTCCCCCAATGATGACGAGACGTGCTAGGCATTGAACTCCAACGCAGTATTTTAATGGCTCGTCCTTTAGGATCGTTTACTTCTTTAGGCAACATTTTACCATCCACTTTGCGTCTACCTGTCCATTTGGCTTCCCATATTGACTTCTGCACATCAAAAGGTCTAGTTGCTGATATAATCAACAAACTAATTCCATCTTCTTTAGCCGCAGCATGCATTTTTTTAAAGCTTTCTAGAGCTTCTGTACGCATATACATTTCTTTTTTTGCATAAGGTGTCGGAATTTTGCTAAAACGCTTATCCTTGGCAGGATCAAATTTACCCATCAAGTATTTTTTGCTAATTTTCTCCATAATCTCTTGGCGTTTCTCTGGTGAAACATCCGCATCAAATTGGATGACACTATCTGGAATTTCAGGAATCAGAGAATCTGTTGCAGGAATTTCTCTAGCTGTTTTTGTTATAGCATTGGGTTTTGATTCCGTAGAATTACAAGCTGTCCCCAAAAGTCCAGCAAAGCCCAATACAGCAATTATTATTCTTCGTTTCATAAATTGAGAATTGCGTATGTGATGATCAAAAATTGGTAATATTGTTACTCTATTTATTGCTAAAGCTATTAGCTTGTTATTTTGACACTTTTTTTAATCAACCTTCCATTACAACTAATTTCCAATAGATAAAACCCCTTTTCTAGATGTCGAATATTTAATGGAAAACTTTGCTCTCCCGAAGTAGCATTAAATTCTCGAACAAAAACTTGACGTCGTTTGGTATCAAATAACTCAATCACCACCTTGGTGGGTTCTGTCAATGTTAACGGGACTTGGAGTTGTCCAGCATGGACACTACCTTCAATCACATCCAAACTTTGACTCCCCAATGTCCGCACTTCAATATACTCTTGTACAAACTCTTTTCCCGATTGATCTATTGCTGCAATTCGATAATAGTATTTACCACCACGTTTTTCTGTTCTATCCACATACTCATAGTGCCGCTGTTTATTTGCCGAAGGTCCTGCTCCAGGTACAATGCCTACTGTTTTCCAAAATACTTTATTGGTAGAAACTTGGATTTTGAATTTCACCTCATCAACTTCGTATATAGATTTCCATTTTAAAGCAACCTCATTATTAGAAAAATGCGCCGAACTAGAAGCTATTTCCATTAGAATTTGAGCTTTCTTAGGAACAAACTTTGCCTTATTCTGATTATATATCGTAATAAAATCAGCCCCATCAATTTTCCAAAGATCAATGTTTTGAGGCATATAAAAACGATTGTCATCTAATAGATAGGTAACCGCATTGGCATTTTCTGTTTTGATAGTTCGAATTTCAATCTTATTCAAATCTACAAAAAACCATTTCACTTGATTAAAAGAACCAACAGCGCGAGTCCAACGCTTGCTGTCGTCAGCATCTCTCAAGGGAGCCCCCCATCCTCCTTCTCCTACAAAGACAGTTCCAGTAGGATCCTGTACAAACCCCTCATCGTAACCAGGTTCTGCTTTGTTTGTCGTTGCACGAATAGGCCATGTAACTTTTGACAAATGGGAGTCACACTCTAGCGCCAACTGTATGGCATATCTATGAAATAATTTTCCCCAATGAATGCGCATATACTCCTGTTCATGTTTGCGGCGATTATGAGGGCGCATGGGGTGATGATATTGCGCCATTCTCCACGCAATTGTTTGACTTTCTTTTAAATCCTTTTCCAACCATGCCAACTGACTACTACTAGATGACTGCATACTATTAAGCGTATAAACACGCATTAGTCCTCTAGCGAAGGTCAATCCATAATAAACCATCTCATGCGGCACATCAAACATATCCACAATTGACGCATCCGAACGTTCGTGGTTTCCTCTTGCAGCTACAACAGCAGTCATACGACCATCTTTTGCAATAGTCAACTGCCAATCGTCCAACCACTCCTGCCATTCTCTGCTGCTATCCCCTCCTGTCATATCTCCTGCAAAAAGAACAAAGTGAGGACGGCAACGCGCCACCATTTTATTCGCATTTTGACGAGCAATTTTATGGTTTCTTGAATCTCCTCCTCCAATGATAGACAAACGGCTTTCGTGTTCGTCTGGCAGTGTTTTAAAAGAAAAACGTTGGCTAATCCCATCGCTATCTTTTATCACAAAATAATATACCGTATTGGGACGCAACTTGCTAAGGCGAGCAAAATGATTGTGCATACCTTTTGCATGAACCGTTCTTTGTGGATAAGCTTGGTAAGCATATTTACTATAATCTTGTCCATAATCAGAAGTACTATAATAAACCATTGGATTCTCTCCTGTTATTTGCTCCCAACCAATTGTTATCGTGGTAGAGGGCTCATCTCGAATCATACATCGATATCTTCCTGTTCTAGCAAAAATATCTATAGTCAACAATGTTATTATAAATAATATTAAAAAGAGCTTTTGCACAAAAAAAAACATTTATATAAGTATTTAATTTTAATAGTCTACTAGTCATTCTCTTGATTCATAATGGTTGGCTTTTGCACTACTAGCACAAGCTAACTCGGCAAGTTCAGTTTTTTAGCAGACTAATGTAGTTTGGTATTGATATAGATACAAATCATTGTATAGAATCCCTTGATACACCATCAAGCTTACAAATTTAACTTAATTGCGTTGAGTATTCACAATAATTAATCTAATTATATCTATTTAATCCTTTGTGGCTTTTGAGATTCTCTATAAAAAAGCAAAAAAGCCCAACTTCACTTAGAAGTTAGGCTCTATTTATTCTTCTGTATTAAGGCTTTAGTACTTCGTGGATTATTTTATGAGATCGCTTCGCTTAGTTACCTGCGGTGCTACTTCGTGGTAGCTTCCTGCGGTTGTAAGATTACTATCGCTTAGTTTTTTTTTTTGTAAAAACCCCCAAGAACATCTTTGATCGGTTTAATTATCAGTTCCTTGAAAAAACAAGCAATACAAACATACTCTATTACTAATCAACGGAGAAGCCCTCACACGCTAAACTGATACGATTTCCCCACGAAGTAATGAAGGCTTAACAAAATTTGTCGAATGCCATTTTTAGATTCGCAGCAATTGCATCAGCAGTATTTCCTTCGATATGGTGGCGTTCCAAAAAATGTACTAATTTACCATCTTTGAACAAAGCAATAGACGGAGAAGACGCTGGATAAGGCAACATAAACTCTCTTGCCTTGTCTACTGCAGCTTTGTCAACACCGGCAAATACAGTCACCATGTTGTCTGGCAATTTTTCATTTTGAGCAGCCATTTTAACCCCTGGGCGACAATTTCCTGCCGCACAACCACAAACAGAATTCACAACAACTAATGTGCTGCCTTCTTTTTTGCTCAATAAGTCAGAAACTGCTTCAGCAGATTTAAGTCCTTGGAAACCATGATCTGTCAAATCTTTTTCCATGGGTATGGTCAAATGTTCTGGATACATTACGTTCTTTTTTTTTGTGATAATACGATTTTATTTTTTTACCTTGTATAAAGGCAGATTTTGCACCTACTATTATAACAAAGAATATCTTATAATAGTAGACCTTACTTTTAGGGTGTTTTGTATTAAAAAAAAATAATTTCAAACACAAAATAACCTAAAAGAGACTTCTAAACACAAATTTAATCATTTTAGTTTAGAACTCATCTAAAGTTTTGCTTCTCTATTTAATTTTTTGTGTCTATTAACAGTTTCTATTATAAATTTTAATGTCCTAACAACTATTGTATTATGAAAAATAAAATTCTTTTTGCAACTTTCTTAACTGTCGGCTCCTTTTGTTTTTTTTCTTCTTGTGCAGATAAACTTGTTGAGCCAGACAACACTATAGATTGTGCTACCTCTAGAATCACGTACAACGATCACGTGAAGGGAATTTTAGATGCCAAATGTAACCTTTCTGGTTGCCATGACGACAATTTTCAAATTTCATTTGGTGCTTTTTCTACCTTGAGTGATGCTCGCAAACAAGATATTTATACTCGTGTTTGCGTCACCAAAAACATGCCTCCTGCTGGTATGACATCTGAGCGTGTTGATACCATTCGCTGTTGGTCAGAAAACGGTTATTTGGAAAACTAATGCGTTTTACACTCTCCCTTTACCCAATTTAGTTAATTTTATTATTCAAACAAGTACTTCATCGTCACCCTTTTAACGTCAATCGAAGTACTATTCAATAAATACTTCGTGAGTTTTTGTGCTTCACAAAACAACTTCAATTCTATTCACGAAATACTATTAAACCAAAGTTTATGAAACATCTATCCACTATTGTTTTGGCTGCTCTAACCCTTATTCTTATTGCTGCTTCATCGTTGCAAGCCCAAGACAAACCTCAAAAGGAGTATGTTTATCAAACCTTTAAGGACACAAGAGTCATTAATACATACTCTATCGAAACGCTTCAAAAAGGCATCTTAGACTTTAGAGTAGCCCATCGTTTTGGGGATATTTTTGGTAGAAATGCAAATGGAAACTGGAACTTTGAAAATCTTTGGGCTAATTTTTTAGGTTTTGAAAGTGCTGCCGATGTAGGTTTTGGGGTAGAATATGGTATCACCAATAATTTTATGATTGGCTTTCACAGAACCAAAGGTTCTTCAGAATTGCGCTCTTTATTACATTTAAATGCCAAGTACAAATTTTTGGCGCAAACAAAAGATAACAGCATGCCTTTGTCGATGGCAGCAGCAGGTGTTTTAACAGTTTCTACAATGCCTCCATCTGCTGACCAAACATCATTGGCTAGTTTTCCTGGTGGTTTTGGGCATCGCATGATTTATTCTCTACAATTATTGATGGGGCGCAAATTCGGAGATATATTTTCGTTGCAATTGTCTCCAACTTTGGTCTGGAGAAACTTGGTTCGAGCAGAAGACAATAACGCTTTAGTCAGCATGGGAGTTTCTGCGAAAGTTCAAGTTAGCAAAGTTATTGGTATCATTTTAGATGCTAATGTACCATTCGATAAACTGCGTTGGACAGCAGGAAGTGGCTACCATATGCCTATTGGAATAGGTTTTGAATTTGATACCGGAGGACACGTTTTCCAAATTAATATTACCAATTCAGCTGGAATTGAGCCAACTGATTATATCCCTAATACCAACTTGAACTGGGCAGACGGTGAATTTAGAATTGGTTTTACAATTTCGAGAGGGTTTAGAATGTAATGCCCTCTCATTTTGTTACACTTCAATCTATCTAATAGGTAATAATTAATAATGCTTTGTGGATTAGCTTTAAATACATCGTCATAATCATCCATACAACCATCCCACAAAGTAATGAATTAAACAATAAACTATGTTTGGAAAAGTAAAAATAGGCACCATATTAACTAGCTTGGCAGTTCTTGTTTTAGTCGCTAGTTTTACCGTCATACAACCTCAACAAGAACAGTTTTTTTTGTCTGATAACGATGATCTTTGGACAGTTTATGAAAAACTAGGCAAAATCCGATTTAATACGGTAGATCCTTCCGTCAAAGGTGTTTCAGCAGAAAAAGGTCGAGATATTATTTTTAAAGGATATTCGACCAAACAAGATGGAAAGGGACGCACAGCACAACAAAGTCCTTATTTTAAATGTACAGCTTGCCATAATACAGAAAAAGAGTTTGATGATTTGTCTGATATTTCAGCTCAAAATCGCCTAGACTATGCCGAGAAACACGATTTGCCATTTTTGCAAGGAAGTTCTTTTTATGGTTTGGTGAATAGAAAGACATTTTACAATGATGATTATCAAAAGAAATATGGACATGTTCCAATTATCAAGGCTTCTAATACTGACATCCGAAAAGCCATCCAACTGTGCGCTACACAATGTGCCCAAGGACGTGCTTTAGAAGATTGGGAAATTGAATCAGTGCTCGCTTATTACAATACCATTGGACTTAAAATCAAAGATTTGAATTTAAAACCCGCTGAAAAGAAAGAAGTAGAGACAGCTGTTGACAATGATAAAGATTTGCACCAAGCCGTTCATCTTTTAGAAGCTAAATACCTAGCGACGAGTCCTGCTCATTTTGCTGAGCATAAAACATATAGTCCTATTACTGAAGCTGAAAAAAAAGATACTGAAAGCTTTAAAAATGGCCAATTAATTTACGAGCGCAGTTGTTTGCATTGCCATGAAGCAGAACGTTACTCTTTCTTTGCATTAGACAAAAGTAAGTTTTCTTTTGTCAATTTATTAAATAGAACAAAAGCCAATAAAGATGGTTCTATTTACAAAATTGTCCGTCATGGAACTTGGCCTCTAGCTGGGAAAAAAGCTTATATGCCTTTGTATCCAATTGAAAAAATGTCGGAAGATCAATTGGATGATTTAAAAATTTACATAGAAAACATGGCGATTGGTAACAATCTAGCTGTTCAATAGAGTTATTCTATTTAAGTACTGTCTTTTTAAAAGACAAGCATTTTAGACTCAATGAAGTTACTTAAAGTTGTCCCACCTAGGGTCATATAATGAAGGACTTAATACTTATAATTCCCTCCTTATTACACAAAAACTTTAAGTAACTTCATTTTTTTTATTTTAGCGCCTTCATATTCAAAGCAAAATGCTTAACTTCATTAAGCAAATTTTTATCTCAGATCAGATAAAAGCACTCTGATTTTAGAGGTTATAACTATTTTTTTTGTAGCTGTAATTATTAACCACCTAATTACAGGCATGCAATAGTTCGTAAAAAAAACTCTATTAATTTAACAATCAATACAATGCATTTTTCTCACGAAGTAGCAGCACGGCGAACGATTGAGATTAGTCTGTATTTTTTAATTATTTTGTACTAGTAGTGCTATCTATTTAGTAACAACCACTAACTTTTATACGAATGTCAAAAACGACACGCACATTTTTCTTGTTCCTCTTATCTATTCTTGCCTTGGCTCAATTAGCCGTCCATTCTGTGCCTGCTCCAAGTTTAGAAATTACCAACCAGACAATGGTCTGGAAAGTCATGACTAGTTTAGGAAAAGTCAATGTAAATGTTTTAGACAAAAATCAGCGGTCTAGCAAGACAAAAGGGCAGCAACTAGTTACTAGAGGATACACAAGCAGCTTTAAAGGAAACAAAACAGCGAAAACTAGTAAAAAATTAGTTTGTGTTGCCTGTCATACCATCGAAAAAGAACACCCAAGCGTGGGGACAATGAATCCTCAAAGTCGACTAGAACATGGCGATTCTATGAGCATTCCATTTTTACCAGGTGCACCATTCTATGGCTTAGTCAATCGAGTAGCCTTTTTTACCAATGATTATCAACAAGTTTTTGCCCACAAAGATCGATTAGCCCTTCAAAATGGTCACCGAGATATTCGCAAAGCCATTCAAGCCTGTAATACTGTTTATGCGAAAGGTCGAACTTTAGATCCTTGGGAGATAGAATCCATCTTAGCTTATCTATGGACATTGGAATTAAAAATAGGAGACCTAAATATTCCTGATTCCATTTTAAATATAGCGGAACAAGCTATTAAAACGAACAAGGACAATGCAAGAGCTGTTAACTTAATGCGTCGCTATTATCAGGAAGTATATCCAGCCTCTTTAATACCTCCTATTCCTGTTGGAGAACGCAATTTAATTTCTCCTGTCCTTAATAGTTTTACGAATGGAAAAAGAGTCTACAAACAAAGTTGCCTCCATTGTCATGCTGGCAAGCGCTATTCTAACTTCCGTTTGGACCGAAGTCAAAAAACATTCAAATTTCTAAAAAAACATTTTGACACGCCCACTCGCTACTCAATCTATGATGTACTCCGATACAGCCCAGGAACCAAAGGAGAAAAAACAAACTCTCCTCATTATACCGCTCAAAGAATGAGCAATCAACAATTGCAAGACTTGCGCTTCTATATTACTCAAAAAGCAAAACTAGGAACAGAGGCAGATGCTTATTACAAAAACTTTTAAATACCTTAATAATCGAATCATCTAAAAAACAAGTCTATTCATCTGAATAAGAAGAATAAATACTACTTATTCTCTTCAAAAAATAATATATTAAGTTTGTAATATAGGAATCCTGTCGATTGTAGAAAGAAAAATATAACTATCAAGACGTATCCATTTTTCACTCGTCACATTAATACTTTATGAGCATTTTGTAAAGTAATGTGTCAAAAACACTATATTATGACAAATTTAATCATTGCCTGTGTCCTTGCAGGTGCAATTGGTCTTATTCTTGGATTTCTTTGGTACCACCCCAAAACATTTGGAACAATTTGGATGAAAGAAGCAGGGCTAACAGAAGAAAAATTGCAAAGTGGCAATATGGCTATTACCTTTGGTCTTACCTTTTTGATTACCATATATATGGCTTATGAAATGAAATGGGTTAACCATCCAGATAAACTCCCTTCGTTTGTTCATGGGATGTATCACGGGGTACGCCATATTGGGGTATTTGCTTTAGGAGCTATTTTAATCAATAGTTTAATGGAGAGAAAAAGCATGCAGTACATCCTAATCAATATAGGATATTGGTTGCTTCTTTTTGCTTTGATAGGGGGTATGTTGGCATCTTTTCCTTCTTTTAAGCCTCCCAAAGAAGAAACGACTAGTTTAAAAATGAATGGGGAAGCTCCTAAGTTTATTATTAATAACACCATCAATAAAACTAAAAATCCAATAGGATAAAGCTTTTTTCCAAGAACTTTTAAACACTAAAACCCATCTTATACTTTCTTTTTTGGCAATAAAAAGAGTTGATACCTAACTTTCCTACAAAATTCTCCAAAGAAGCTCTATTTCTATCAAAAAACAAGAATAAATACCTTACTTTAGAGATCAATCCCCCATTTAATAATTAACTATATCGGATGATATAGACTTACCTATATTCTCATTAATTGGCATGACACAAAGGTGCTTCCAACAATCAATAGAGCAGCAATACAACCTCATTATTCGTTCTATAAGGTAAGACAAAAAACAAGCACATGACCCCAAGAATACTCTTTCTAATTATCTTTTTTTGCTATAACACCATTACTTTTGCACAAATTACAACAGATTTTAATGCAAACTTTATAGAAATTTGTGCACCAGACGTGGTGCAGTTCACCGATAATTCAACGAGCACTAATACAATTATTCAATGGGAGTGGAAAAGCAATGGAATTACCTTTTCTAACCTACAAAACCCATCGCTGTTTTTTAATACCCCAGGAAGCTATGACATTTGCTTGATTACTACTGATAACCTAGGTAATATAGATTCTCTATGCCAAAACAACTACATTACAGCTTACAATTCTCCTACAGCTAATTTTAGTACAGATGTTACAACAGGCTGCGATCCTTTAATTGTTAATTTTACAGATTTAAGTAGTTTGGGAGATGCCCCAATACAAAGTTGGCGCTGGGATTTTGGAGATGGTAATATCGATACTGTCCATCAGCACCCTACACACACCTATACCACTATAGGAAATTTTGATGTTACCTTGATTGTCGTAGATACCAATGGGTGTTCTAGTTCTATTCTAAATAGCAATTTAATTACGGTATCTACAGCCGTTACCGCCAATATTACACACAATGCCTACCAGCCCCAATGTGGACTACCAGCTTCTGTTAACCTTTATGGTAGTAGTGCCGGTACTAACCTGACCTATACATGGTATCTAGGTGATAACAATACAGCAACAGGACAGAATATTAGCCACAGTTATTTATCGGCAGGTTGTTTTAGTCCTACCTTAGTCGTAAACAATGGATTTTGTACTGCTACGGCTACGGTCACTTCTTGTATCACAGTTACAGACAATCCCACTGCTGCCTTTACAATAGCTGACACAGCAGGTTGTCATATTCCTTTTAACATTAATATCAGCAACCAAAGTACTGGCTTGACATCTTACTCATGGAATTTTGGAGATGGCGGCACCTCTAGTAGTTTTAACCCTAGCCACACTTATACAAGTTATGCACCTCAAGACACCATGAATTATCCTCTTGGTGTTTTTCCTGTTGTTTTAGAAGTTTCCAACGCCGCAGGTTGTATGGATAGCGATACTCAATTTGTATACATTTCTAATTTAAATACCATTATAAATCCTAACAACCTCCCCTGTGCTCCAGATACAGCTTATTATAGTGTCAATTCTTTGAATATTTCTCCTGCATTTAGCTCTGTTAATTGGATTTGGACTTTAGACAATATGGTTTCGACAATTGGTTCCTCCGCAGCTGCCTACTATCCGGATTCTGGCATCTATCATGCACAAGTTATTGTCACTGACAACATTGGTTGTATAGATACCGCTAACAGAACTGTTGAAATAGGAATGATTCCAACCATTGATTCCATAACGACCGATACCAATCAAGTTTGTCGAATTACAAGTATCAATTTTGATGGTTATGGCAGTTCTTTTATAGATTTTTGGAATTGGACGTTCACAGACAATAGCATCGGTATAGGTTCTTCTTTTAGTCACATTTTTCAAGATACAGGAGCTATAACAGGCAGTTTAACAGCTAGTTTTAGAGGTTGTTTAGCTACTGTCCCACTAGACACTTACTATATATTTCCTCCTATTTCTAAATTTTCTTATAATCTTATATGCGATTCTTTGGATGTTGACTTTATAGATGAATCCGTTGGAGCACATCGTTGGTATTGGGATTTTGGCGATACAACTACCTTAGCAGATACTTCCACCATTCCTAGCCCAAGCTATACTTACCCAGATACAGGTGTTTTTATTGTCTTATTAATTGTTTATAATGATAGTACTGGTTGCGTTGATTCATTTAGGAATGTAATTCAAATTGCACGCCCCGTTGCTAATTTTGACTTTCCTGATTCCATTTGCACCATTGGCAATTTACAACCCACCAACTTATCTCAGTCTGCGGACGCTTATCTTTGGACAGCATTTGGCTCCGTTCCTTTTTCTGTCAATGCAACAGAACCATTGCTCGAGTATCGACAACCAGGAGTTTTTCCTATTATGTTAACTGCTTTTGCGGCCAATGGGTGTTTTGATACCCTACGGCAATACATCCATGTGGCAGGCATAGATACTAATATTGTACACACCTTGCCTGCCTGTCGTCCTGCTGTTGTCACATTTTCAGACTCTTCAATAGGTATTTTATCTCCTATTGTTGGCTGGCAGTGGAGCAACGGCAGTACCCAACAAAGTGCTATAGCACAATATTCCTTTCCTGGCACAGAAGCTATGAACGTGCAAGTCACAAACGACTGGGGTTGTACCTTTGATTTGGTAGATAGCATTGATGTAGGAGGTGCATTTATTAATTTTAGTACTGCAAGAGATATTTGTTTGGGCAATCAAATGACAGCCGTAGCTTTAACGGGCTCTCCTGCTAATGCCAATGCATTTAGACCTTTTACTTATATTTGGGATTTTGGAGATGGAACCATAGATACAACCTTTAGCACCGTTAATTATCATACCTACACTAGTGCGGGGCTCTATGATGTTTGTTTAAATGTTGTGGACATGTTGGGCTGCGTCACAACACTTTGTCGGACAGACTGGGTAGAAGTGCATGATCCTGCTCCTCAATTTACAGCAGATACCTTTTTCTCTTCTTGTCCACCCCTAGAAGTCAATTTTTCCAATCTATCTTCAAGTGGCGGTCAATGGTCTTGGGATTTTGGCGATGGGTCAGTATCCAACTTAGAAAACCCGACTCATGTCTATTCTATATCAGGGTTTTACGACGTCATTTTAGAAGTAACGGCATTTCCTGGTTGTTCTCAAATAGACACCATTCGACAAATGATACAAATAACTGGTCCTACAGGCAATTTTATCATGCCCCCACAAAATAGCTGTAGCCCTTATACCGCAGAATTTATAGGTTCAGGCACCAATGTTGCTACTTATACTTGGCTCTTTGGCAATGGTGATATTCAGAGTAATAACACTAACTCGAATACAGATACAACCTATTATACGTATACACAAGCAGGTACTTATGTTCCAATTTTGGTAGTAGATGATGGAGCAGGATGCCAAATTCCCATCGAACAAGACACTATTTTTATTACCGCTCCTCCCGCCCCAAACTTCAGCGCAGATACATTGATCTGTCAGTTTGATTCTATCCAATACCATGTAACAACTGCCATCACAAACAATACTAGTATAGAATGGCTTTTTGAAGGTGGCTTGCCCAATGCCTCTTCCCTAACCAACCCTGTTATTTATTATCCAGATACAGGAAGTTTTGAGGTTCGGTTAATTTTGACCAAAGATGGCTGCGCCGATACATTGGTTCGCGCCAATTATATAGAAATAAAGGCAGCCCCCATTGCTAACTTTGGCGTTACAATGGCGGACAGTTGCGTCCCCGTATTAACTCAATTTACTGATTCATCAACCAGTTCACAAGGTTATATTTTAGATTGGTCTTGGGACTTTGGGAACAACCAAACCGCCAATAGCCAAGACACTGCTTTAGTCTATAATCAAGCCAATACCTTTCCTGTTCAATTAGTCGTCGAAAACAATTTTGGCTGTAAAGATTCATTACTACAAACATTAACTACCTATCCTAGCCCCAACGTTGATGCAGGTTCGTATCCCACCATCTGTGGAGGTGATAGCATCCAACTTCAAGGAACAGCCTCTGGTAATTTTTTATGGTCTAGCAGTGCGTGGATCAGCGATAGCAGTATTGCCAATCCAATAACAACAATAGACAGTACACAAAACTATATCTTAATCAGTACGAATTCATTTGGTTGTAGCCATACAGACACCACAACCATCGTCGTTACTCCCAATACCACAGTAGATGCAGGCATCAATACAAGTATCTGCTTGGGCGATAGTGTTCTATTGCAAGCATCGGGAAATACCAATATGTATGATTGGGGAAATTCCCCTTCTTTAAGTTGCCAATATTGCGCCACCCCCTTAGCTTTTCCCGATACAACAACAACTTACTACTTACAACCCAACGGAAACCCTGCTTGTGCTAACATAGACTCAATTATTGTACAAGTTAATCCCTTGCCAATAGGGCAAATTATAGGAGATACCTTACTATGTACAGGAGATACCCTACAACTAACTGCCCTTGGAGGGCAAACATATACTTGGTTAACTGGACTTGCTTTATCTGACAGTAGTATTGCCAATCCATTTGCCTTACCAACGATGCCCTCTACCTATACCGTTGTTGTTCGAGATAGTAATAATTGCCAAGATAGCCTTGATCTTTTTGTTAACATTAGTAATATTATAACTCCTCCATTACCAGATCAAACGATTTGTTTGGGAGATTCGGTCACTCTGAATTTGACCAATGCTCATAATCCTACTTGGTTTGGAGATTCTTTATCTTGCTATAATTGCTTGCAAACAAGCGCTTATCCCATTGATTCTAATAGATATGTTGTGCATTATTATAATCATGATAATTGTCTTGTTAAAGATAGTTTATATGTATATGTTTTAGATCTGCGTCAATTAGAGGCACTTGGCTCAGACAGTATTTGTTTGGGAGATACCGTTCTATTAACTGTTTTAGGAAATCAAAATGCCCCTGTTGAATGGATTCCTAATTACGCACTTTCAGATCCCAACAGTACAACACCATTAACATACCCTAGTGTCGATACACAATATATTGTTCAAGTCCAGCAAGGGCATTGTTATGCTAGCGACACGCTCCAAATTCATTTGCACCCTCGAATAGAAATTCAAACTAACGACCTTTCCTATTGTACAGGAGACAGCGCTCAATTAATTACTACTGGAAATAGCAATAGTTTTAAATGGACGCCCAGTCTTTTTTTGAGCAATGACTCAATTGCCAATCCAGTTGTTACCGTTCCTTATAATCAAACATATCAAGTAGTTGGCATGGGAAGATGCAATACGGATACCGCTTATGCTGATATTCAAGTTTATGATTATCCAGCTTTACAACTAGACAGCTCAACGACTGCTATTTTGGGCAGCACACTTGTTCTAGATCTTACCACCAACTCAGGTTCCGTTATTAATTGGTCTCCCTCTATTGATTTGTCATGTAACAACTGTCCTAACCCTTCGTGGGTTGTTCGTCAAAAACAAACATTTTATGTAACGGTTAGCAACCAATTAGGATGTATTGTCCTTGACTCTATCACAGTTTATCCTATTTCAGATTGTACATCTGATTTGGTCTTTGTCCCCAATGCCTTTACACCAGATGCAGATGGTCATAATGATATTTTATACGCCCAGAGTGGCATTGTTCAAGAAATAGAAAGTTTTCAAATCTATAGTCGTTGGGGCGAATTATTATTTGAAACGAATGACCTAGCACAAGGATGGGATGGAACGGTCAAAGGACAAGTTGTCGCACCAGATGTTTTTGGCTATTTTTTAATCTTTAGATGTCCCAATACGGGTGAAAAAATGCTCAAAAAAGGAAATGTCACTATTTTGCGTTAACGACATCTTGACAAGACCTGAAATTTTGTCAACAAAAAGAGCAAAAAGTGGATTTCCTCTATCAAATGTATTACTTTATACACAAAATGTGCATAAAAAAGGAGTTATCCACATAGTTTTTGTGAGTTATTCCACATAAAGTGCATAACTTTCGTTTTTTACACTATTTTTTTCACTGTTTTTTGATGATGCATTTTATACGCAAAAACTTACACTTTTCCTAAAAGTTACTCTATTTTTATTCAATTATGAGAATAAGGTTGATTGTTTAGGCACTTCTTTAAGTTCTACTGATGTCCAAACACCTTCTATAGAATGCACTACACATAAGATAACTTCTGATGCATCATAAGACTCTTTTAATGCTTCTGCTCCTGCTTTCAACAAACTAATTTCTTCCTTTAGTTTAGCCTTATTTTGGTTCAATTTTGTTATATCTTGTGTCAACTGTTGCATCAAGACCAGTTTATTATTTTCAGTTAACAACACCCAATCTATCACTCCTTCAAAGTAAGAATTTCGCTCCAACGAGCTCCAACGAAAATGACGATATTTCTCTATTTTTTGCACCTTAAAATCCTGCGCGACCTTATTGTAAAAAGCCGCTGATAATTTCATAAGGCTTTTAGGCGATAGGTCATTTTCTAGATCATGTTGCTCCAATAAGTTATTGGCAATTTGTTCTCTTGTAGATGCGTCTGAATAGTTGGGTTGATCTCCCAAAATATATGTTCCAACAACGGGTTGCAACATTGAGAAGTCAATCAAATCTTTATTCGTCCAAATCAGCGGTTTGGCAAATCGCTGCACTTTACCAAATTTATATTCTATAAAAGGAAAAATATTTTGAGCTGCATCCATTGCTAATGGCTGATACTCTCGCTCCCCCAAATGAGGACTCAAGTAGTCAATTGACGTTACAGGCAACTCTGTTGTAGGCATATTTTTCTCATAGTTAAATACCTGCGTTCGGATAGAAATCTCTTCATCTTTCCACAACCACAACAAACTCTCACTATTAATATCCAAACTTGGAATAGCCTCATTTCCATCATGAAACACTCGATTAAGCCACTTTGTTGGTTTTTTAGGCATTGTAGGAAAAACCAAGTAGTCTCGCGCCCTTGTTAGACCGACATACAACAAACGTGCTTCTTCTGCCAATGCCTCTTTTTGAGCAATTATTTTTGCTTCGTGTGATTCGATGACTTCCATCAATCGAGTTCCTTTGATTTGATCAGAATAAGGGTTAATCCAATAACACAACAAGCGATTTGCTAAAGGATTTTTAATATCAATTTCGGGAGTTTGTCGAACGATTCTAATTCCCCAAAGACTATCTTTTAAATCATTAGGCAAGCCATGACAAACAACAAAAGGCCACTCCAAACCTTTACTTTTATGGTAAGTCAACACATTTACGGCATTAGTTCCCGCTCCTTTTCCCTGCTCGTCAAGTCCTTCACTAGCCAATTCATCCAACCACAACAAAAAACCTCCAAGTGTTGCAGCAGAGTTGAGTCGATTGCAGGTTTCTTCATAATCTAAAGCTAATTTTCGAAGCGCATCGATATTATCCAGTCGTTGTTGTTCATTGCTCCAAGCCGCCACAGTTCGGCGTATATCCAACTTTTCTAACACCCCATTTAAAATTTCCGTTGCCGACAATTCTTTACTTTTATGCCGTAAGGTACGCAATTGCTGAATGTAAGCATCGTCGTTTCCCCAACGTTCCGTATAATCTGGATCAACCTTAATTTTTTCCAAGTATTCCAAACGATTCGCTATAATATCCTCAATGTTCTGCTTTTGTGCCAATAGTAAAATTTCTGCTACAGCCAATGCATCATGTTTGTTTAATATATAACGCAAACAAGCCAAAATGAGACTAGCTTCTGCTGTCTGCAACAAACCATTTCTAGAAATAGATGCTTTTAATCCTTCCCTATGCAATGCCTCTGCCATTGTTTGACAAGCGGCATTTGATCGACACAATACAGCTACATCGCCTGGTTGGATAGAACGGACTTCATTTGTTCCTTTGATTCGCACCTTCCAATTTTCAGAAAGCATTACAGCAATATTGCGAGCAATACACTGCTCAAACCACGGCTTAGCAGGTGCTCGATTCCCTTCAAACTTAAAATGCCAATGATGTGTCGCTAATTCCAAATCTTCCGACTCATTTTCCTTAACAAAGGGTGGTGCTGTATCTAGAGCAATACGCTCTACAGGCATCTCAGGAGAAAAAGCCTTAACAAATAACCCATTGCACAAGTGTACCAAATCTTGTCGAGAACGCCACGAATTAGGCAAATTAGCAATATTCTCTGTACTATCCATTACCGCCTTCATCAAATCGGGTGCCGCCCCTCGAAAACCATAGATTGACTGCTTAGGGTCTCCTACCCAAATCGATTGATTGGCTATGTTGGTCAATTTTAAAAATATTTTTAACTGTATGGGGTTTGTATCTTGAAACTCATCCACCAACAACAAATCAATCTCATCCTTTAACACCTCTTGTACCATCTCATTCTCTAACAACTTCAGAATCAACACCTCCATATCTATATAATCAATCAATCCGCGCGCTTTCTTGTAGGTTTCGTATTCCTCTAAAGCAGCAATAGCAGTATCAAAAATATGCCCAATATACCGTTCAATCTGTTCGTGAAAGTCGGGATGCTGGTCATGACATTTGGCAAACTCCATCAAATCAAACATATCATCTCGGCTCTTTTTAGGCACCTTCAACTTTGTTAGTCTAGCCCAATCGTACCAATTAATAAATCCTCTATTTTTGAGTGTCGTTTTCATGGAACGAAGGCTCCCCATCAATGTCTCTTTCCCCTTTGTACCATCTTCATTTCCTTCTAGTGCTGTTAACGTTCGCTCTAAATGCCCCATTAATTCGGCATTCAACGATGCCCCACTCTTCTTAGAAGGTGGGGGCAACAGCTCAAAATAAGTTTTTAGAGAATAAGCTTTGCTTTCTAATAAAACATCTGCTTCAAAGTTATTGGAACGTGCAATATCTGTCAATTGCTTTAAATCTCCCCTCCAGTCTTTTTTAGAAAATAGGCTTTTATAAAACCCCAACTGCTCACTTAGCTGCTCCATTTCGAGAACCAAATCCAAAGGAATAACAGTCGATAAGGCTCGGTTAAAAATCGTTTGTTGGTCGCTATCAGCGACAATATCTACTTCTGGGGAAACTCCTGCTTCAAAAGAAAACCGTTTCAACAGTTGCACACCAATTGAGTGAACTGTCCCAATCATTGCATTTCCCAATTCATCCGCTTCTTGCGTCAAGCCTTTTTCCAAAAGCTTGATTCGCACCCGCTCCTTCAATTCTGCGGCTGCTTTATTTGTAAAGGTCGTTGCAATAATTCCTGACGCTCGCACAGCCGCAGGCTTGCCATCTTTAGGAGCAAGCAAACTAGCTATTTCTTCTGTCAAACTGTATGTTTTACCACTCCCTGCTCCCGCAGATATTATTTTCAAATTCATATAGTATGCTTAGCTATTAGTCGTTGTTTGAATCTTAAATTTAACTACGCTCTTGCAGAAAAGAAAGTATTTTTGAAAATATTACGATCAAGGCGAACTTTCTACTATCCACTTTTTATGATTTATGTAATATTTTATTGGAAAGCGTTCACAGAGCTGTGAAGCAAAATAAACAATTAAGATTGGATAGTGTTGTAAAAAATAACGGATGCAATCTATTGGTAATCAATAATTTACATCCGTTAAGAAAGCTGTCCAAACGACTGGATTCTAGCAGATAAATATCTTTGTAATCTACTGAAAATCAATACATTCTTTATACTCTCCCCCCTCTTATATTATTATTATTATTAAAAATATAAGGATATAGGGTTCAGACGTGTTAAATAGTTTAAGTCCTTGTTTTTTAGGTTTTTAATTGGCACTTTTTTCTTATATTTTCGTTGTGATTTCTTTTAAGCTACTTTTTTTCTAAAAGGTTAATTATTTTATCCTTTGCCTCTAAAAGCTTTGTCTTTTCTGCTATTAGAAGATCTTTTTCTCTTAGTTCTTTCTTGAGCTGCTCTAGCTCTTTTTTACAATTCTTACTATCTGTCCCTTTCTTTTTTTCTCCTTTCTCTTCGATAACTTTTGAAGAATCCATAAACATCTCTCCTACCCCAAATAACACCCAATCTATACTAATACCAAGTTTTTCTCCTAGTGGAATTAATATTTTTGAACTCGGTAATGTCTCCCCCCTTAACGCTCTACTTATTGCTGTATGAGATACATTTATCTCACTTGCTAAGCTATTAGCATTTTTTTTACTTTTTCTTATAACCTTCTCAAGTCGTTCATGTACAGTCATTTAAAACAATAATTTTGCTTTTTAGTGGAAAAATTTAAATTAAATTCAATCTAAAAGTTGAATTTGTGCTTTTTAGTTGATATATTTGAATTATTGAATTTTTAAATTGACATCAATAAAACAAAAATTAGCTACTAAGATATAAAAAAGCTGTGTATTACTATCTATTGGGGAATAGAAGTTTGTACGGTCTAGGTGACTTATTAGGAAGTTGGATATTTGGGGAAATATTCAGGAGTGTTCGACTCTCTCCCACCTAACAAATTATATTATTCATAAAAGTTGTGAAAAACTGCCCTAAAGGCGGTTAGGCGTAGCTATACCTAAAAAGAAGGATATGTCATTGAAAAGGATTTTAATACAGGTGAAAAATGGGTTTTATCAACAGGCTATCAAAGCCACTAGAGCCAAACAGAAGGAAAAAACAAGGGAATAACTTCGGTTCTCTCTTTTCAACATTTTAACAATAATTCATATAAATAAAAACCATCATCAAATGCCACAAGAAGAAACACAAACATTTCGCCAATTTTGCGAAAACGAGCTAAGTAAGACACAATTTAACACTTTGTACCAACTTCCTAATGTCACTAAGTACAGCATTACCAATGCGCTCAAAAGACCTCAAAAAATGTCTTTTGACTTGTTATTAATCATTGCAAAAGAACTCGAAATGTCTCCCCTATTTTTAGCTCAAGCGTATGAGTGTAGTTTAGACAAAATGACCGCTAGACAATACTTATATCTTCAAACGATCAATTAACATATACCCAACCATTAAATACACAGAATGAAAGTAACCGTATTGCATGGGGTTTATAAAATACAGAGTCCGCCCCAAGAATTGCACGAACTTGCAGAGGAAATCAAAAACGGCGTTCATGTCGCTGCTACTTTTGAATGCAGAAAGGGCAAACACACCTTATCAAAAGCTAGGTATCAGCAACTTAAAGCCAATACTTTAAAATGCTTTACACCTTCTGGACGTTTTGGGCAACAATGGACGAAACGCAAAAGCGATGGAATGAAAATTCCTATCCCTCCTAAAAAAGAGGCATTAATAGAGTATAATGGCAATGTCGTACTAGATTATGATGGGATAACCGATTATTTCGAGTTAGAAGAATTGATACAAAAAGTTCAAGATTGCCCCCATACCCTACTTTCTTTTTTATCTCCTTCGGGAGAAGGTATCAAAGTCATTGTAAAAACGTCTAATTCTGACCCTTTACAGCATCCAAACGCTTATAAGGTAGTAAGTACCTATTATCAAGATTTAACGGGCATAGAAAGCGATAAAAGCAGTAAAAATATAAATCGTCTTTGCTTTGTTTCTTCTGATCCTCACTTGTATTATAATGAGGAAAGTACCGCCTTTGTTTATCAAACCCAATTATTTGAGACAGTACAAGTTGAAAAACAGCAAAAAACGCAAGCAAAAACAGTTCAATCTATTGACTATGATAGTTTTGACGACATCACCAAAGCAATTAACAAGATTGAATCCAAAGGCTTTAGTTATGTAGAAGGTCAAAGACATGAATACGTAAAGCAATTTAGCATTGAATGTGTCAAATATGGGATTGAGCAAAAAGAATGTCAAGACTTTGTAGAGGGAAATTTATTACAAGCTGATCAAGACGAACGCAAAGCGTTTAAGCTTATCCAATGGGCTTATGACAATATTAAAGAAGTGGGTATCTATGACACGTGGAGAAAGGAAAACGGCAAAGAAGGCAAGAGTACCCAAAGCTCTACGAATGAATACGAACCGAATTTATACAAAGAGAAGGCTACAGAAGAACAAAGCATCAATTTACCCGAGCTAGACGAGGAAGAAATAAACGAACTAGATAAGAAAATTAGAGCCTCAATGTTTATGCGTCAGAAGGTTGAAGAGACGCTAAAACAGTTCTTTGATTTTAGGATAAATACCTTAAAAAGCCGTGAAGAGTACCGCCCCAAAGGAAAGGGTAAGTTCGTTGCTATGGAAAAGAAAGAATACAATTCTATTGCGGGGGAATTGCTTAAAAAACGGGGCTTGCGTTGCAGTCCTGCTGTGCTAGAAGGAATCATTTTAAGCCAGTTTTCAAAAGACGTTCACCCACTAAAAGAAAGCTTAAAAGGTTGGGGTGATAGCTTGGAAAATGATACAACCGATTACATTGAAAAAGTAGCGGCTTTGGTCAAAACAGATGCCCCAAAAGACCTTTTTAAAAGCGTGTTCAAAAAATGGTTAGTGGCTTCTGTTGCCAATGTATTTATTGAAGGACATTGTACCAATCATCATTGTTTAATTCTTTGTGGAGAGCAAGGAACAAACAAAACAACCTTTTTTACTTCCCTATTTAGCGCAGAGTACACGTTCACGGGCCATCTTGATTTAAAGAATAAAGATTCTATGATCTTGCTATCCGACACTTTTATAGTCGTACTAGATGAACAGTTCAGCGTACTAAGCAAGGATAGCGAATGGGAAGCTCTAAAAAGTGCCGTTACAATGCCTAGAATCAAAGCTCGTAAGCATTACGCTAAAAACAGCACGTTAGCCCCTAGGATTGCTAATTTTTGCGGTACAGCAAATAGAATTGAGATACTACAAGACGACACAGGAAACCGCCGTTTTCTGCCCTTTAAACTAATTGCACCAATAGATATAAATGAGCTTCAAAATATAGATATGCGCAAGCTTTGGGGGCAAGCTTACAAACTATACAAGCAAGGGTGGCGATACCTCCCCGATCTGAAAGAAAAAAGCCAAATAGACAAGTATCAAAATGGGTTCAAAAAGCTGAGTAATGAACACTATTTCATTATGGAACTTTACGAGCCATGCAGCAAGAAAGACAAGGATTTAGAGCTTTTGAATGCTACTGATATTTGGAAGCATTTAGATAAGAGCTTTACACTTAGTAAAGATGTTAGTGTTTCCAAAGTGGCAAGGGCTATGGGCTTCTTAGGTTTTCAACAAAAGACAGTTGCTCCCGAAGGACGAAAACGAGGGCGCTATTGGTGTGTAAAAAGGCTATAAAAAAAGGACTTAAACTATTTAAATAATTGATTAAACAGATAATTATGATAGATAACAAAACAGGTGTAGTCATAATAATAAAAGGATATACCAAAAGAAGATATTTTAATTCTTTTGGTAAGAAAAACCGCTTGTGTACTGCTTGGAGTTTAGCAGGTGCAAAGATGTTTTTATCAGAAGAGAGAGAAGAATTCAAAGCCGTTGTAAAGAAGCTACAAGCAAAGAACTTAAAATATGAAACGATTGAAGTTTCAACAACAAATGACTCATTAAAAATTGAATACAAAGGACATTCATTTACTCCAATCATACACCATTTTTATTTACTCTCTTGGGGTAAATATGATATTGATATACGAGACTTAAGATGGTATAGAAATGAGCCTAAATATAATAAAACCGATAAGTTAAATATCAGTCTTGAAACCCGTTTTTATATGGTTGTTGGAGAGGTTTTAAAATTAATAGGGGATCACGATTTGGAAGAAGTTTTAAAATCTTGCAACGAGGAACTTAACAAGGTTTTAGAACCCATTTACTTCAGTGATGATCTACCATTTTAATAACAATAATATGAACCTAAAAGGAAATAAAACTCCAGTAACAACAGCACGAAGCGGTTACCACAATATAGACTAGTTTGGATTTCATCAAAGAATCACTTTAGGAATAAACTATCCTAAAAACTAGAAGCATTAAAACAAAAAGGGGCTGACTAGTATATGACCTCTAGTCCTCCCCTATTATTAAACTTGAGAAACACCAATATATGACAACTTTCAGTAAAAATCCACACGCAGAAGCTAGAAAAAAGCTAAACTTTAAAATCTTTCATCTTCGATTAAATGAAACCTTAGAGGAAAAATTTAAGCACAAACGATTCTCCGAGCGTTTCGCAATGGCAAATGCGGCATTTATAGGCATGAGTATCATTGCTCAATTTGCCAGCCTTACCACAGCATTTACGATGCTATCTTATTTATTTGTTGGTATCAATTTAATTGCTCGTGTTGCTTGTGCCGCTGCCTTGGTATTGATGATAGAAGCCATCAAACGAGAATCAACCAACGATGTAATGAAAGGCGCATTCCAGTACAAAGAAATAGAAAAATTTCCTGCCCTACTCGCTGTGATCACAGTATGTGCGAGTATTTACATTTCAGTTGAAGGTGCAAAAATTTTGCCTTCCTTTTTTATTGCGGATGCTGTAGAAACTAGCGCCATTTTAAAAAGTTCGGATGCTATTAATTCAGATTTTGCAGCACGGATCGCTGACAAGGAAGCCGAGCGCAACCAGTACCGAAAAAATAGACTTTGGCAAGGTCGTCTATCCAGTAAAGATTCCAAAGTAATCAAAGAATACAATGAGGATATTAAAGCTCTGCAAGGGCAAAAAGATGAAGCGTTAAGGGCATTAAATGAAGCCAACCAAAGGACAAAAGCAGCGGTTAGTGCCACTTATCAAACAGAAGTTGAACGGGTAACAAAAGAACGTCAAGAACTAGGCAAACAATTGGTCATTACTGCCGTAACTTTTGAAGTTCTCTTTTTACTCTCCCTGTGTTTTTCGTGGTGGTACCATACCGAATGCCGCAAGGAAAAAGAAAAAGGAGGAACTACAGAAGTTTCAACGCAATCAGTTGAAAAAGAGCAAAAAGGAACTACAGAAGTTCACAGGGGTACTACAGAAGTACACCCCGAAACTACAGAAGTTACAGGCAGTCCAAGACAGCAAAAGAAGCCTAGTTTTATTGACTATGAGGAAGTGAACGAAACTACAGAAGTTACAGAGAAAACTATTGAAGTAGAGAAGGTAAAAAAGGAGTTTACAAGGATTTGTCCTGCTTGTGCAACGCCTTTTGTTCATAATTCAGCGAATCATAAATATTGTTCTAGGTCGTGTATGGTAAAAGCACGTAAGAAGCGATTAAAAGAAGATAAGTAATCCACCGCACAAGCCACTTTAATTGGTGGCTTGTGTTTCATAGTTATAAAATGTAAAAAAAAATACATATATTTATTAGACTCAATAACTATAAAAAAAAATCCCTATGAAAAATGACATAATCTCTTCTTCGAATAGTAAGGCAGTTTCAACTACAGAGCAAATTAAGCAGTTTCAATCACTCTACTATTTAATCAAGGGAAAAAGAGATACTGATATAAAATTATTTACAAAATATAAAGAATTTAATTATTCTGATATAATTGAACTCAATACTAAAATTTATAAAAAATTAGAGCTACATAAATTGGTTACTGATATTGTGAATGTGACAATAGGGTTTGATAATAAAGAGATAAAATCACTTGGAAATTGGAATGAATTCACCAATACAGATTTTGGGATCTCTGCATGTACAAAATATATCACTTTAGAATGGGATTTTAATTTAATACTACCTAATCAAACACATGAAGTACCTCAAACACATACTATAAGAGTTAGAATTGGTAATAGTTTGAAAACAAGTGAAATAATTCAAGTAGTTTTTCAAGGTGGGGAAGCTCACGACTTAGAGGAAGCACAAGCCCAAATGAGTTGTAAAATAGACTTTGTTAATTCCCAAATTTGCAATGAACTAAAAACAATAGTATCTGAATGGTATGATACTTTAAAGAACAATAGTCATGATCATAAATTGATAAAATTTATTGTAAAACACAAGAACAAGTTTCACAACTTTATAATTATCTCATTTTTAACAGCAGGAACAATCCTCATAAATTATCTTTATTCAATACTTTCTAGTAGTTCTTTATCCTTCTTACCTAAAGATGATAATCACAAATTATTTTTTTTCCTTACGTCCTCTGTCTTAGTTTTATTTTTATTTTACAGAATGGGCTCCTTGTATGCTAATCAAATGCTGAGACAAAGGTTTGGAAAACTCAGAAGAAATCCAATGTTTACTTTCACTAAAGGTGATAAAAATAAATTTAATGACGTTAAAAAAAATAACAAAAAGCAACTAGAAGGTGTCTTTAAAACAATTATTCTTAGCATATCTGCTAATGGGTTAACCACGCTAATTGGCTACATACTTAGTAAAATAATAACTTAACTACTTTTTTACAAGTAAAACTAATCATACAAATGATAAACATTTCTGTCATGATATAAAAAAACACTCCAAAAAACGGGGTGTTTTTTTAGTTTCTGCTAGTTAGTTCTGAATTACGCCATATAATAAAGGGGGTGATCCTAAAACCCTTTTATTTTAGCCGCTTAGCATCTAGTTTTGTATGAATTATTCATCAAAACAATACATATACTATGAATTTAGCCGCTTTAAAAATCGCCGTTGGCGTACCTTATTTTTCTATTTGGATGCTGCTTTTGATTCCTACTTTGTATGGGATTTACAGTATTTGGAAATATGTAAAATGGAGGTCTAAATTGAACCTACTAAAAGAGGAAGCAAGAAAGGAGACCCAATCCAAACTAAAAAACTTTGCTACTACCGCTCAACCGCTTGATATTAACGATTACGGGCATTTTATGGACGCAGCCCTAGAAGATGCCACAGAGCAGCCCAAAGAGCCTAAAAAGAGCATTTACAAGCGCAGGAAGAAAAAGAAGCTCAACAAGCGTAATAATCGCAGACGCAGCACTAAAAAAAGCAGAAAAAACAACCGCAAATAATCTAATTCAAAACCTATTAATCTAAAACTAAAATGAGACAACCAAAAGTAAGAATACAAAAAGGAGCAAAAGTGAGCTACAAAGGCGCAGAATACAAAGTTTCTAAGCCCATTATCTTAGTTCCTATAGATGGAGCAGACAGCAAAGAAACGCCAGTACAAGCTGAACAAAAGACCGACCATCCACAACCCATTGACAAAAATACAGTGCTTAATTTAATTGAGCGCAAAATAAAAGCCTTGGAAGAGGAAGAGTACAACGCTTTATTTGACATCGAAGAGGATGATCCCTTGTTTTTATTTGATCGCTCAGAAAACTTCGAGAAAACAAGCTTTTCCGAACAAATGGGAAGGGTACAAGCCATCCAACATTTAAAAGCCTTTTTAGCCAAAATTAAGCGCCTTTAAAAACGATAAAAAAAACGTTTTCGCAAGACAAAAAAACGATTCAAAAAACCTAAAAAAAACGCATGGAAAAAGAACAAAAAAAGGAAGAAAAAACGCTTGAAAGCATAAAAAACGCAGAAAATACGAATTTTTCAGTTTCAGAAAATGAGCAGGGGAGCATCGCAGAAAAAACAGCGTTTGACAAGCACTTAGAAACGCAGGGCTTTGATAGCAGTTTAATAGAGCAACCCGAAGAGGATAATTTTAATTTGGATGATTTTGATGATCTTGATTTCGATGATGATTTGGACGATTTGGATTTAGATGATTTGGACATTGACGAAGGGGAAGATCCTCTAAATGATTTTAAGGATGAAGAACCCGACGAGCCAAGCACCACCACAATTGGCGACATCAAAGAACCCATAACAGGCAATAGCCCCAAGAACCTTGAAAATATTGAAAAACTAGCCAATATTTTACTAAATGGGGCAGATGTTCTAAAAGCGCAACTTTGCAGTAAAATAAGCGGTGAGCATATTGCCGAGTATTTGGCGGATGACGATATTAAATCGACGCTGATCGAAGCAATAAAAGAATATTTAGCCACACAGGAAATAAAAGCCCCCACGCCATTTGGTACACTCTTGATGGCATTAGCCATGTGGACATTGCCACCTTTGGGCGTAGCGGTTTGGGATAAATACCAGGTTAATAAAAAAACAGCTGTCAACAAAAAGACTTCAACCAACTTGAACGAAGAACAGCAGGCAGCAGGCGAGCATAAAACCGACTATTCGCATTTAAAAGAGTATCAAGATCGCAGAAAAATATTCTCTCTAGCCAAAACCAAAGGCACTTACAATCGAACGCCCAAAGGTACCTTTATCAAAGTGGAACACGCCAACGAAGAACCTAGTCCGATTGTTCGGCAATGGATTGAAGAGGGATTAACCAACAAACAAATTAAAGAACGTTTAGGCTATGAATAAACCAACAATAGCACCTCCTCCCAAAAAGATAGAACCCTTTTTTTTGGTCTACTTTGGGCGGCAACATAGCGGCAAAACCTACAACTTACAACAGTTTGTCAAAAACTGTGGACGAAGTACCATTTTTGTCTACAATTCGGGGCGAGATGAGGACTGGCAAGGCTATGAAGAAATAGAACTTTGGAGCGACAAAAAGACCGAAACCTTATATTTTACCTACAAAGGACAGGATTACGAATTTGCCACCCATTATATGAAAAAATTTAGGGGTAAGAAGGTCAAAGCAATGGAAGCGGACGAAACCCTCACGGAAACGCTTTTGTACAAGCAAATCAAAATTAAAGGGCGTTATAGTGGTCTATTTTTTATCATTGATGATGCCACCAATATTTTAACCTCAAGATTGACCAAAGCCCAAAAATCTTGTTTCTATCGAGCCAAGCATGTTAATGTGTGGTTTTGCTTAATTTTTCATGATCCGAATATGTTTCCCAATGGAGCATGGAACGCCTTAACACAAGCTAAGTTTTTTACCAACAATGTCGCACCACCTCGACAAAAAAGCGAGAAGATACCACATTTTGAAAAAATCCAATGGGCGTATAAAAAGCTAAAAACAGCCCCTAATTATAGCTTTTGCACCTTGGAAATGAATACAGGGAAATTAACGTATACACCGTATAAAAAACCATCTAAAAAGACTAAAAATGTTAAAAGACCTATTAAGTCCAGAAGTACAACTAAAAAAGTATTGGAAAAGACAACGTCCAAAACTAAAAGATGATTTATCCGCTATGATGGATGATTTATTTTTGCAAGCAGCTGACCAATGCGAAGAGAATCCCTTTGAATTAATTTTGATTCTTTCTAAACAAAAAGGACAGGCAATCGCCACGGTTTACAACCGACAAAAAAGCGCCTTGATTAGTATGGATGCAGGGCAGCTCTTACAAAGCAAATTCTTAGAGCATCTAGACATGGTTCCAACTGCTTTAAAAAACATCATTTTGGAGAAGCTAGAAGGGCAGGACATCGCCTCTAATATTGTCGAAGCATTAAAGGGCAAACGCATTTTGATTCATTACGATAAAAACGAAGCATTTGTTTTTGTTGAAGTGACCAAACAAGGCAAAAAAATCATTGATATTAATACCTTTTTAGATAACTTTGAATTTTAATAACCATATAAAAACACAGGTTTAATGATGACTGTCAAAGCTCTAACTTTGACCGTTCAACCTCCCATTCCTCAAAAAAAATTAGGTAGATACAGAAACCAAAAAGGCGTATTCCTCATACGTCAAAAAGAAGCCGTTTTATACCTCGGGGCTTCTGAAAATATTTACAAAACGGTTATGCGCCTATTCCAAAAAGGCGGCATTTTATCGCATTTAGACCGTGATAGATTACAATTTGAAGTCGTCACGACCTCGATGCGATCTCGGACGATAGAGAACGTTTTAAAGCGTTATTTCGAGCCGATGTACAACAAGCGTATCAATCGAAATCAAGACTTAAACAAACACGAAAGAAGGCAACACAGACGAGTTTTAGATGCTTTCTTGCATCAAACTAGATTTGAAGTAGTAGGAGAACAAAAAACCGATTCTAACCATTTTTAACGACCCAAACCAATGACAAACTTAATTCCAGTTCTTGGTAATGGACACGGCGGCATGATTGGCGGCGTGTACCAAACCAAGGGCAAACGCTACACTTTTAAAGATGGTACCACCATCTACGAGGGGGAATACAACCGAGCGATCAAAGCTCGTGTAATGGAGCAGCTCACCGCCAAGGGCATTCCTTTTTATGATCTCGTACCCGAACAGCAAGATATTAGAATGAGTACCCGAATTTCAAGAGCAGATTACTTATACAAAAAGAGCCAAAAGAGGACTTTTTTAATTGATCTACATTCTAATGCAGGAGGTGGTCATGGGTGCGAGACGTGGATCGCTAGACAATCCAGTTCAAAAAGCCAAGCTTTGGCAAGATGGACAGAAGCTTTGTTTAAAAAGCATTTTCCCGAAAGTAAATTTCGAGGGATCAAGCGCAAGAATTGGGATATACTCGCCAAGACAGATAACCCTGCTATTATCTTGGAGCTGTTCTTTATGGACAATTACGAAGAATGTAAAAAATACTTGCTATCCAATGAGGGAAGAGACAGAGCTGCCGCCTATGTGGTGGATATTATTGAAAACTTTATTAAATACCATTCTTAACCATGAAACATCAAACTAGAAATAGGCTATTGTATATTTGTCTCATTACTTATATGCTAATTGGAATCCTTTCTTTTGCGCTACAAGTACGGGAATTTTGGGGCGGTTCATTGGAACACCCCTGGCCACAACAAGATACGATTGTAACGATTGACACGACACCACCACCGCCCATTATTATACAAATGCCAAGGCAGCCCACCCCAAAGCCTATTATTGTTTATGTAGACAGCACAGGGAGCAGCGTTCCAAGGGCTAAAATTGATACTTCCAAGCATGAAAAAGCAAACTTATACAGGGATAGTATAGAAGATGAAAATTTGACGCTTTATTATGAATCGACGGTCAAAGGTTCGCTTTTAAAGAATGCCTTGGATTACAAATTAAAAATACCCAAATTGATTACTAAGAAAATTGAGGTTTTAAAGCCTGTTCCGATGCCCGTTAGTACGTTGTTACTAACGGGGGGCGTTGGTGGCAATGTAAATCAATTTTCAAACATTCGATTGGGTTTGCAGTTTGTGAGTGCGAAGGGTTGGTCGGTTGGTTATGATTATGATTTGTTGCAGAATGTGCATTCTGTCAATGTTGGGGTGCGGTTGTTTCAATTTTCTAAAAAGTAAATTTCAGATAAAAAAAAGTTGTATAGTATTATACTTTAGGCTAAGATTACTATACAACTCTTTCTCTTAGTGTTTTTACAATCCAAATTCAAGCTAAGGCTTTTGCTAATTGAATTTTAAGCATCTGTTTTTAATCTCCAGTTTTATGCTTATGAGGTTTTAATTTGGGATGTTTGGGTTTTAGCTTAGGAGTAACACGTCTTCTTCTGTCAGGTGTTCCATCTTGTTTTTTAGGCTTTGGCCCAGGTTTTATTGCTTGGAGTCCTTTCATAATATTAGAATTAGATTTTTAGTAAAAAAATGAGTTAATTGATTCAATATAAATAAATTGCCTTTTTTTAACGTACTCTTATCTATCAAGGTTTCAATTATTTAAAATATATTAAAAAAAATTAAGTAAAATATCTAAAACGTGTAAAATCACCCTTTGAACATTAGTTCAAAATTTTATCCTATTTCTTTTCAAAGAGAAAAACCACAAACACCCCCCGTAATTCAAAAAAACTCCCCCTTTGTACCCCCTCTAAATAAACCAACAGAGCCATATTTTAAGGGTTACAAAGTAATGGCGTAATTGCTCGAAATACGCCATAAAACGCCCCAAAACAGGCTTAAAAACTCGCTTTTGTGGTATTTTTTACCGCATCTTTGTAGCATCAACCAAACAAATAAAAGCGAACCCTAAAACCATTTTAACCATGTAAACAAACCCTTCTTTTATGCTCATACCTGACAACATTGTGGTAGAAATTAAATTTGATTACTTAACCATTGGTTTGGTTTGTCTCGGAATTTTATTCTTGATGACGGTCAACAAAAAAGTACTTTAGAATGAAAGCCCTTTCAAAGCCAATTACATGGCTGCTCACCTTTTTTAATGTTGGATTGTATCAATTGAGCGATGGAATTGACAGTTTAATTTTACAACTTCAATTCAACGGCTTAATCCACCACGCAGATACAATTATTTCGCTCTCTCAAAGCATCGAATACCAACAAGGGATTATCATCCTATTAGACACTTTAAAGTGTCTGTTTATGCTTATTTCTTTAGTCTTCTTTTTTATCACCAACCAAAACACAATTGTTTCGTTTTTCAAATGGCTTTACACCCAATTTAAAACCTGTTATTCTTCTATTAAATCCTTTTTTAAACTCAACACTAAATCTAAAATTAGATGAGATCAACGAACAAAGTTATTCGTATTTACACCCCCTTCACAGCTGATCTGTGCATTGCTACCCCACACGCCAAAGTAAACGGCAAACTCTCTTATTTGCCCTTAGCCGAGGGCAGTTCAGAAATTGAACTGATTACCGATGTCGAAGCCGCAGGCGGTATTGTAGACCCTAATTATTCCCTAATCTCTAGCCAAAAAGGACACAGCGAAGAGGGGCAAATTGAGTTAACCTTGCTTATTCCTGATGTGGCAGAAAACCCCAACAAAGCATTGGTACGCCTTGGAGTAGACAGCGAAAGTTTGCCCATTTTCAAAGTAGATACCGCACAGCATGATAAACTGGTTGTTAGTGGTACTTTTGATGAAGACACTTTGCGTGTTTTTGCGAAGTTAGCCCGCAGCGGTTCTTCTTTGCGCATCAATGGCATTCACTTTGACGCAGACGATGACAAGCATTTCACAGGACGCATGACAGAGCGCCAATTTTCCCACGATGGCACTAGCGCAGGAGATCATAATATTTGGTATCCAACCTCTGATTCTAAAGATGAACAAACCACTATTAGAAAAGTGCAGGACTTGGATATTTATTTAGATGGCTTTGGTTTCCTTGAAATTCCTTTGTACAAAGGTGTTGAGGTGCGTATGCTCATTAAGACCACTTACATTAAGTAAGCCCCTTAGAACAACGAAAATTAACCCCAATTATACCTAAAGCCAATTGCCAAAGTGTTGGTGATTGGCTTTTTTAAAACCTAAATTCTATGGCATTAGCACAAACGGGAGTTGTAGGCGATATACAAACGGGTGATATTGGCATTGATTTACTAAGCGGAGGAATTGGCAACCAAGGATTAAGCGGCAAAGATTTAGCCGCTATTTTTGGCGCACAAGCCAATGCTGAAATTATCCAAGATGCCCGAGATCGACAAGAGCGCAAGCAACGGCAAAAATTAATAGTTATTAGTGGCTCTGTGGTCGTTTCCCTAGTTCTTATCGTCGCCCTCTATTTTTACACCTCTAAACCCTAAATTATGTCTACTACTGGCACCTTATCCGAACAACGACAATTAACCCTCCAAGAACCCACCGCATCAACGCCTGATCCTATTGTAAAAATGGTGGAACCTTCTAAACCTATTGAAAAACCAACCTTAACCACCACCTCTACCAAACCCGAAGTAATCCAAGAAACGCCTCCGCAACATCTAACCGATACCAAATGCACTTATTGCAAAGCAGAAGCGGTGGCGACCTTATCCTTTCGGTTTGGGTTGGTTTTGGTCTTGTTGGCATTTACCTACAAACTCATTAAAACCGCTAAATAATGGACGAACTTAATTTAAGTTTTGACTTTGACAAGCCCGATTTTCAAGGGCAGTTTGGAAGTGGCACAATTCGAGAAAGCGCAGCACAAAGCAAGCCCACCAACAAAGAGGAGGTATCGGGCATTATTGATGCTAGCGCCAACGGTTTGGACAGCATCACCAACTTTGTCTCCTTGTTTACAGGTAAAACGCCTGCTACTCAAAATACCACTACCACACCACCGCCACCACCACCCAATAAAACAAAACCTTTGCTTATTGGAGCGGTGGGTCTTGGGGTGGTTTTATTACTCGCCTTTTTAATCTTCTCTAAAAATGGAAAAACAACCAAATAACCGACTAAAAGTACCTTTGTTAATCTTGGGTTTGTTGCTGATTCTTGGGGCAGGTGGTTTTGCGATTTGGTCGGTTATGAAAAAAGAGGAGGAACCGATCCCCACCCAACGAACAGGAACAGCTCCACCACCTGTGGGTGGTCGAACCAACGCCACCAACCTCTACACCGCCGAAGAATTAGAGCATTCGGCTTTGGGTACCAAACCCACGCCCGAAAATATGCCCCAATACACGGCAGTTTTAATGACCTCTAAAGAAGGTTTGCGATTGATTGACGATAGAATGCGCAAGATTCAATTGAACAAATCCGATGCAGACAAAGTCAGAGCCAAGCACAAAGTCGGGCGCACTTTGGTCAATAACAATGCCTTTAGTCGAAAAGCCAATCAAGCCATTGCCAAAATGTTTGGCTTGATTGACGGAACTACCGCAGGCGACTATTTAACGTATCCTGTTTATGGCAAGTACGAGACCGAAGCTGCACCGCTGAGAAGTGACATTGAAAACTTTTTATCTAAAGATGGTCAAGGCTACAACCTTTCAGAATTGAGACACGGCGGTAATCCGTGGTGGTTTGGTTCGGTTGGTTTGAACTTGATGTATGGCAACCAAAACGCCCATCTTCACACCGCCGATCAAATATGGTGGTACAAAGCTGATAGAAACGGCTTAGACTTTTTTAAAGCGGTCAACGGTCACGACAAAGAAGATCATGAGCTATTAAAAAAAGTCAATGGAAAGGGCGTCTATGCAGCTTGGGGAATGTATGATTTAGTCAAGTTTTGGCGATCTGAAATGAATTTCTTTGATCAAGTGACCAGAGAGGAAGCCATCACCGCCTTAGAACAGGAAGGATTAATTAAACGAATTTAAACCCTATACCCATGCCATTAAATCACATCAATAAAAATTATGCTGTTTTTGGTGGGCTTGTGTTGGTGCTTGTTGTCGTTTTTATCCTTGGGAAGATGCGAGGAAAAGCCGAAAAAGAACACAAAGAAGTGGACGTAACGGTCAATATCAAAGACGAAAACGGGCAGCAAGTGACTTATAATCCCGATGAATTGTTGACTCGTTTACACAAAGGATTAACCACCCGTTACTATTTTGATTTTTCAGAGCGTTGCAACCCTATTAAAGAACTCTATGCTTTAGATTCTGTCCGTTTTATGGCAGCTGTAAGAGCGTATAAAGTCAAGTATGGGGTAGACATTCAAGTTCACATGAACGAGTGTAATGTAGGCTGTGACGCTCCAGTACAAATGGGGTCACTTGGTTACTTTAGTCTGATTGAAAACCGCATTGATAACCTTAAAGACATTATTACCTAATGGGAAACACTTCTAAAATACTTTTGGTTGCCTTGGTGTTGGTGCTGTCGGGGGTTGGATTCGCTTTTTTTGTCAAGACAAAACGACGCCAAGCCAAAGAAGCAAAACTAAACCCACCACCAACAACAACGCCCCATACAGAAACGCCGAAATTAACAACACCAGTTCCAACCACTTTAAAGGAATCAAATGTTGAATCAAGCATTCAATTGGATATTCATGTTCCTTCTATTGATACCGAAAACAGGCGTTTTGAGTACACCATGCATTATCAAGGAATACAATACAAAGGCACTTTTGTAGATGGGGTAACAACACCGATGATTCAAGTTAAAAAAGGCTTTGGTTCTTTTTTGATTCAACAATTGCAGCAAACCGTTGACCCACAAAAAGTAAGAAGCGGCAAAGCCAATAAAATGAGTGGTACCACTTCAACTCCTGTACAAAATGACCTTGTTAGTTTATCTATTTTAGACCTAAAAGGACAGACGTTAAAAGCGGTCAATGTGAATCTAGCAACAGGCGTACAAAAGAGCTTAAACACCAATCATACGTCCAATCTTAAAACCTTATAATCTTAACAAATCATGTTCAAAAAACACAAATTTAAAATCTTAGTCGTTCTTATTCTTTTAGTTGTTGTAGGTGGTGGTGTGGCATATTATTTCAAAAAGAAAGCCACCACTAAAAAGGCAACCACAGAAACAGAAACCACGCCCTCCAAACAACCAACCGCTAACACGAAACCTGTTGATACGGCAACCGTGCCAACAGCCACCACAAAAGAGTTGATGGTGGTAAAGGAGGATCAAAGCATTGCTAAACTGACCAAATAGAAAACCCGTGAAAAAGAACCCAAAATCATACAAGAAGCCCTTACTAATGGGGCTTCTTGTCCTAGCACTTTTATTAACCTATTTCTATCGAAATAATTTGATTAACTTCTTTGAAAAGGCAAAACAACGCCCTTCTAAGAGTGCAACAAGTACGGCAGTCCTTACGAGCTTAACCTCTTCTAATACGGTCAATAAGGATGCTATTTTGAGCAAGGGGAGCAAAGGCGAAGCGGTTAGAATGTTACAAAAACTTCTCAACGACAAACACCGCCAAAATACCCCTACTTTTACGCCGCTTTTGGTAGAAGATGGCAAGTTTGGAGCGCTCACGGAAACCATGTTGAAGAAATACACAAACAAAACAAGTATTTCCATTAATCAACTGCTTAAAGCCCTTCAATAATATGTTTTTATTAATCCCTTTTTTAGCAGGAGCTGGCGCAACGGGCTACTTGTGGTACAACAGCAAGGAAGAGAAAGAACCGACCTTTAAAGATGAATTATTCAATATCTTAAAACCTGTTTTTTTGATTCTTGTTCTTGTCCTTTTCTTGCGTTGGCTCTACCTAAAAGGCTCTGAACAAAACCCTCAATAAAATGAAAAAAACAGATAGTGCCATGCTAGGCGGTGCGATTGTCACCTTGTTAATTTTTGCTTATGGATTAAAAGCCCAAAGAGGTTGGAAATATTGGGTGTTTTCTATGTTGTTTATTCCTTATGCAGGCGGTGCCATTGGTTATGCGCTAGGAAAAGACGAAACAACCACAGCAACCAAAGAGATAATCCCACCAATAAGCATTTAAGCCATGAGCAGTCCTTTAAAATTAGTCCACAAAAACAAAAAAGTCCTATTCTTGGGGCTGTTGTTGGTCGTGGTTTTGGTCGTAACCGCTGCCACTCGAAAAGTGCGCATTATAGACAAAAGCCGTCAATTAATGCGCTCTAACAATCAACAATACCGAACACGGTCGCTCGATAGCATCAACCAAATATTTGTCCATCATTCGGCAAGTATTGGACAAACCGCCGAAGATTACGCCCGTTATCATGTACAGTCGAGAGGATGGCCAGCAATTGGTTACCATTTTGTGATCGAGGTCAACGGCGATATTATACAAGGCAATCCACTAACCAATGTTTCTTACAATGTAGCAGGACACAACACTCGAGGGATTGGTATTTGTTTGAGTGGAGATTTTACCAAGCAAGAACCCAGTGCCGCACAGCTCAAAAGTTTGGGGCGTTTGATCGCTCACCTCCGCAGACAATTACCACAACCCTTGGCGGTCAATGGTCACAAAGAGTTTGGGCAAACGTCCTGCCCTGGCCATCATTTAGAAAAGCATTTATACAAATTTCAATAAACCCAATCCTATGAGAATTGAAACCACAGGCGATTTTTTAGCCATTAAAGACAATCAATTGGAAGTAAAACATTTGATCCCTAAGAAGGGGATTTTTGTACACAAACATCCTATTGACAATGATTTTATTTTGTTGTCGGATCGCTCGAAAAAGAGTATTAAAGATGCTATTCGAGTGCGAGTATCACAATTAGACAAAGTAGGCAATTATTTGGTATACAATGCTAGTCGGGCAATCGCTTTGATTTACCTTTCTATTTTATTAGACCCAACCAAAAGCATTTTAAACAGCCCTAATAAGGTCGATGGTCATTGGTTAATGAATGCCAATTCTGATGAGTTTCCATTGGCTTATGGTGATATTTCCAACCAACCAACACACATTTTTAATTCTTATGATGCAAGTGGAGCGGTGTTATTATTGGAAGATGCCCCCGATGATAGCTTTTCATTTCGCATTACCAACGGCAGTTTGTGGCACGCATGGCTAAAAAATGTTGATGATGAAAATATTTTTGTCTACAAAGGTAGAACCGATACCCAACAACAAATTTCAGTAGGTAGAACGGTGCAGGTAGATTACGACATCAACACCAATTTATACACCATTACTGATCTTTAAAATACGTCTCAAAGCACAAAATTACAAGCTTACCCAACCCTATGAACATAGACTTAAAATTAAACGATTGCCTAGACGGCTTAAAACAAATCAACCACCAATCCATTGACGCCATTATTACCGATCCGCCCTACTTTTGTGGCATGACCCACAACGGCACCAAAGGCACCTACAGTGATTTAAACATGGTAAAACCGTTCTTTAAAGAAGTCTTTAAACAATGGAAACGAGTATTAAAGGCCAACGGTGAAATATATGTTTTTTGCGACTGGAGAACCTATCCTTTATTTTATGAGCTGTTACAGGAGGTTTTAACCATCCGTAACCGCATTACATGGGATAAAATCAGCGGTGCAGGCTGTTATTATAGCTATTCGCATGAAGATATTATCTTTTGTACCAATCCTTCACCACAGTACAAACGCTATAAAAAAGGGCAAAATGTTTGGCGAATGCCTGCCTTTAGCTCGGGAGCAAAGAAGACCAATGGAGAGAAGGTCCACCCCACACAAAAACCAATTGAATTAATAGAAAAGTTGGTCTTATCGGCGACTGAAAACGAAGGCGACACCGTCCTAGATTGTTTTGCAGGAAGTGGCACCACCGCCGTAGCTTGTAAGCGTCTTAATCGTAATTTTGTAGGTTTTGAGATTCAAGAAAAGTATTACAACATTGCTTTGGAGCGTATCAAAGCGGTTCCCTCTTAAAGAAAGATAGAATAAGGCTTTTAAACTACGTTTAAAGGGTGTTTTTACGCCTTTTAGGCGTCTTGTTTAAGTTTTTTTGAAGTCTTTTTGTTTTATTCCTAAACTAATTTAAAACCACATGAAAAAACTAAAAAAAACCAAGGCAAAGCTGCCTAAAAATGAATTAAAAATCGGCTCGGGATGCTCTGCTAAAGAACTGAATCAAGAACGCATTAAGAAACTGGGAAAACTAAAAAGATAAGATGGCTATTAAGATAACCGATACCTTAGGAGGGGCAGATACAGGCGTTTCCAAAATGGAGGCTTGGTGGCGTGGAAAAGGGTTTCAAGCCATTTATAAAGAATTTAGAAAAGGTTCTTTGCCTGCTGTTTTTCTCCATAAAATTAAAGATGTTCGCAATGTCCAAAAGGTATTTAATTTGAGAGGGTTTCAGTTTGGCAACTGGGTATCCAATGAAGACCGTTTTAATTATTTAGCAGGATTGGGAATTTGTTTGTATGATCTCAATAAAGTTCTAAAGTTTAAAGCTAATAATTTGGGCTTAGATGGTACGTTGGGCGTTGCCTTTGGAGCTAGAGGACAACGAGGAGCGGTGGCACACTACGAACCTAGTACGCATATTATCAACATGACCCGTTACTATGAAGCCACTCGATATAAAAACCCAAAAAGTAAAGCCGTTCGTTTTGTTAATTCGGGGGGTGTGGGGTCTTTTGCGCATGAGTACGGACACTTTCTAGATTATTTCTTTGGTTCTTTAGTAGAGCCGCATAATCGTTATTATTCGCTATCGAATGGAAGTAGTACCAACTCAACAAGGATTCCTTACAATAAAAAAACGTATCCGATTCGTTCTGCTATGGAAGATATACTGGAGGTGGCGTACTGGAATGCGAATAAAACCGAATCATCAACCTTTATCAAGCGAATTAAAGCCTTTTCTAATAGGTCTTATTATGTGGAACGTACTGAAATTTTAGCCCGTTTGTTTGAGCAGTACATCGCCTATAAATTAAAGCGCTTAGGGGTGGCTAATTCGTACTTAACTAAGACCAAATACACTCGAGAGGTTTATATGACGCCTACTGAATTAAAGAAAGTGGTGCCGCTTTTTGATCAGTTGTTTATTTTGATGCGCACGAAATTTTAATATACTTGAATAGTACGCTTTTTAGAGGACTTTTTTCTATTAATTGCAAAAGTCGTTTTTAAAAATTCAGTATTTATCGTGGTTGTGGCGTTTTGTTTTTTCCTGGTAAATTGGAGCTGTTGTTCTTTCTTGAAACGAACGTAAAAAGCCCTTGACAATTATTGTTTGTCAAGGGCTTTTTTGTGTTTCAAATCGGAGTTTATTGTTTGTATCCTTCGTATTCTTTTTGCTCGTTATTCTGATAAAGGCTAATTTTTACTTTTTTTGTACTTACATTAAAAGAAAAGAAATTTAAGGCAGGGTCTTCCAAACTTCCTGTATACGTAACACCATCAGAGGTACTTAAAGTTGTTGTTACTAGTGTAATATTATTGTCATTTGCCCCCGCTATTGATATTGAATTTCCCCCTCCATGGTCTACTATTTTTACTTGATAATTGTTATCAGTAGTAGTGGTAAGGTTGCCTACAGTTCCTGATGTGTTAGTATAAGTTCCTTCATACGTGCCATATACCAACAAAGGATTAACCTTAATAACTACATCTTCTGACTTTTCAGAACAAGAACTAAAACCAATTAAACAAGCAATTAAAGCTAAAAAAACAATATTTTTCATATTATATTTTATTAAGTTAATTAAAGATTCAAATATAGATAAAAATTAAAATATCTTACTCTTCAACTCCCTTATTCTATCATTCTTAACTTGCACACAAGTTGATCATGACATCTACTATTCTTTTTTGAAACAAACGCAAAAAAGCCCTTGACAATTATTGTTTATCAAGGGCTTTTTTTAATCTTCTGTAATCATTCTTTGTAATTCTTCTAACCGAAGCTCTAACCTATTCAAATGGTCGTCTGAATACCTATGATTCTTTGCAATATCCAACAAGTAGACCCGTTGCATATCGGCATATAATTTCAAAAAATGATACTTGCTTTTTAGTTTTAATTTTCTGACCTTACTCTTTTTCTCTTTATTGTCTCTCATTTAATAACATGGTCTTAGAATAATAAATGTATACCGCTAAGTACATATCAAATAAAACCGAACGTATTCTATGAAATCACAAAATAAACAAATTGTTTTAAATTGAATAATTTTCGACAATTAAAAACATTTTGTTTCAGACTTAGAAGAACATTAACTCATATTATCACTAAAGTCAAACATTAGATGATAAATCTTTAATCTATCATTGTCTATATCTAAATGATTAGATTCATACAAGTGCTCAAACCCTTTCACAATATCACTTTGAACTAAGTTTGTTTCTGTTTTGATTTGAGAAAAAGAACCTTTTAACAATTTATTTATTTCAAGTATATTAGTGTTTATATTTATTTTTTTCACAACAAAACCAATCATCGCATTAACTCTGTAATGTGATAAATAATACTTATCCGTAAATCTCTTAATCCCGTCCTTTATATATTTACCATTTAAACCATACGTCTTAGATAAGTTTTTATCATCAAGACGTTTGCATTCAAAAGTGTAATATGCTTCTTGATTCAATAGATTATTTACGCTTGTTACTTTTATATCCGTTCGACCAACAGAATGTTTTTCCTGCACTTCTCGTTCGAACTGCCAGTGCATAATACTTAATTTTCGTCTTATCATGTTATCTTTTAAATAACTTAACAATAAAACATCTCTAATACTATTTTCATCATTTCTTAAGCTTACATCGTCTTCAATCATCATTTGATAACAATTGATAATTTTAGACAATAAAGTCTCAAAATTAACACTATAAAATGGGAGAGCAAACTTAAAAAATGTTGCATTTAAATCGTCAAACATTGAATGTACTATTTTTTTCCTGCCATTAAAATAGCGTTTTTAAATTCATTTAAATCAAGATGTGCAATTCCTTTATGCCAAAGTTTATATTCATTAGGTTTTATTATATAAAATCCATCTTCTTCAAAACCTCTAATATCTTTTTGAATGAAAAGCCTATCCGTTACCTTATGAATACCTAGTGACAACAACATACTCAAAATAGCATTATCAGACATACCACTTGTTTCAATTGAATTTATATTTTGTTTTTGAGAAACAACTTTAAAAAATAAACCAATTATCTGACTTGAATGCTTTACATCTACTATTAGTTTTAGATTTTGTTTTTTATATACTGAATTAAAGGAATCTAAAAACATACTAATGTAATCCATTAATATATGACTATCCAAATTTAATGAAGCAAATTTTCTCTCATGTCCTTTATGCTTCATAATAATTGGTATCATAACATCTGTAGAATATTTAAGAAGATCTTGATCTTGATCAGAAAACGAAAACGCAGAAAGTACAGCAGCATCTAATTCCTTAATTTTTAAATCAATTATACTATTATTACTACCTGAAATTATACCTGTAAATGACTTTAATTCTTTTTTTAGATTAACTATTTCATTATAAATACTGAGAATTGACTTGTCAAATACAAATGGAATACTAAATTTCTCTGTATTATGAGCTTGCTCCCTTTCGATCCCTGATGAACTAAAAGTTTGCAAATTTATGTAAGAAAATAAAGATGAATTTAAAATTCCTGAAATAAGTTTTAATATATCTGAATCTGCTACATCAAATGCATTAATAGAAGTTAAAGCATCTCTAAAAACGACATCATCATCAATGTATCCAGAAACACAACGAAATGTTTTTTTAAATCCTTTGGTGATTAAAATCATTGGACCTCTAAATAACTTTTCAACCTTAGGTCTATGAACAATTGGTTCATCCCATTTTTCATTTGTACTAGAGTTAATCCAAAAAGGTTCTATGTCTTTCCTTGAGTTTATATATTTTTTCCCTACATGCACTGATGCATCTCTTTTATCTCCTCCTCCAACCTGAATTCCTTGACCAAAATAAAACTTTTCTACATCATTAATTATGTCTAATATAGACTCATACTTTTCCTTTAATCTTCTAATTAGATTAAAATCTAGATAATTTCCATACACCAATACTTTCCATAAATAGTCATAATCCTTCAATCGTTTTTGGACTACTCTCTTATAGTCTGCTCTTTGGATTGTAAAAATTTTAAATAAAGAAAAGAAACGACTAGGTTTTAAAGTTATATGCTCTATTACATTTTCATCTGTTAATTCATCAGGAGAATATTTATAAAATAGTATAGACGCTGGAGCTACAGCTTTATCATTCGAATTATTAAAAATTTCCTTCCTAACTGGGGATAATTCAAAAACTTTATAGATTAGAAATTTGTCTAGAAAATACTCTCTAAATCCTTTAGCATTTAGATTATAGAGTATTTTACTTGTAACTATAAAACCAACTTTTGTATTTTTTGAAGAAAAATCACTAGTTCTTAGAACGAAAGCTTGGGCAATCTCCTTATTACTAATTTTTATTTCTATAGATGAATCAGCTGTTTCCTCTTCTTTTTTCCTCCTATCAATGTATTGATCAAACAAAGGATATTTTTTCTCTCCTTTTCCTCTTTTCCATGGAGGATTTCCTAAAATAAAATCAAAAGAGTGAACATTAATTATATTATTAAAAATTGCTTTAGTATCAAAAAAATCGTTTACAAAAAAATTAACTCCTTTTAAAACTGGAAACCTAAAACTCTCTATATCAGATGGATTTTGATAATCTAACAGTGTTAAATAAATTGAAAATATAGCAACATTTATTGCACTTTTATCTTTATCTATTCCAAATATATTATCAAAAACAAGTTGATTTAATTCTCTTTTATAATTTTCAGGATCATCTAAATATTTTGGATTATTCTTTTGATATTTTTCAATAATTTTTCGTAAAGTTTCTACTAAAAAGATACCTGAACCACAAGAAGGATCAAGTACTTTACAATCACTACTTTTTTTGTATCTTAATTTTTGTTCAACTGTCTCAGCTAACACATAATCTACTAAAAATAGAGGTGTGTAATAAGCTCCTTCTTTTTCCTGTTCATTTTGTCCTATGAATAGTTCATATATATTACTAATAAATTCTACAGGAATTATAGAAAAGTCATATAAATCAAAGAGCGAAATCTGTCCTGATGAAACCTCATTACCTAGCAATAACTGAACCAACGTGTTAAAACAAGAAATAGGAATTGAGTTAATATCATTATCTGTAAGGGGAAATAGGTCGCCATTAAACTTCACTTTTAAGTACTCAAAAAAACTAATTACTCTGTTTTTATCTAACAATAGTTCACAAAATTCATCATTAGTCCAAAATCGGGATTCACCCTGTTGTTCAAAGTCTAACTTTACTTTTCTATCAATCAGATAACGAACAAAAATTATTTTACCTAAAATAGAATTTGCTAACTCAGAAGAAAGAGATTGTAAAATAAGTTTTTCTCTTGTAGCTTTAATATTACTTAATAAATGATAATCTACCCTATTTGTTGTATTGAAATTTTTTTCATACTTTTCCCATGTGTCACCTGTAACTAATTCAAAATAATTAAAATCATCAAGTTTATCTCCACCACCTAAAAATTTTAAAGATTCATTTTGAACAATAAACTCAAATCCATTATAAATTTCTACAGAATCATTTTCTGATATTATAATTATTGGAGATTCATTATAATTCCAAATCTGTTTAAGTTTTTCTTTTTTGTTTTTGAGATTCTCAAAAAAAAGAATAAAAGGTTTATTATCAACACAAAAAAAAGCATCAGGCTTGATAACATTCACTAAAAGCCTCTCTATCCTATTTGAAAATAAACTCTCTCTCTGAGTATTACTCAAAAAAAGACCATTTCCTTCAGAAAGATTAAGTTTGGTAAATATTTTATGTAAGTGTACCACTATTTATAATTAAATGCCTTCTAAATATTAAAATACATACGACAAATAAAACAAAAAGCTTCACTATAAAAACTTTTTGTTTTATTCTTTCAGTAAACTTAATAATTATTGATTGAGATTTAAAAATAATAGTCTTCTAAATTCATTATAGATCAAAAAATCTTACTCCTCAATTCTCTAATCCTATCATTTTTAACTCCAAAACTTTCCAAATACTTTTGTGTAGTCTCCAAACTAGCATGCCTAAAATGTTTCATCAGAGCCGCTGCATTTACCCCCTCTTCTATCATATCACGGGCGGCGGTGTCCTTCCAACTATAAAAGGATTTATTCTCTATATCGGTCAATAGTCTGTACTCCTCCAACTCTCTTAACACCTTCAAATGAGTTCTTCTTATAGTATTGAATCCACAAGGCTCTAAAGCAGGGCGCAATTGATAGCCCATAATATGAAAGTTAGCAGGATATTTTTTAATACCTATTTCTTTACAAAATTCAACCAAGTGGTTGGGCATCGTAATACGAGCTAGATTTTTATTTTTCGTTTCGGTACCATCAAGCGTAATAAAACCGTTTGTCAGGTCAATATCTTGCACTTTTAGCCTTCTAATTTCAGACGGTCGCAAAGCGCAGTAGTAGCACAAAGAAATTGCTAATAACAAACCATTATCCCTCCCCTTTAAGTAATTGCAAATAATACCACATTCTGAACGACTGAATACGGTTCGCCTTTTTCGCTCTATCTTTAATTTTTTGATTCCCGAAAAAGGATTTGTTTTTATATAATCACGATCTATCAAAACATAAAAAAGCACCTTCATAGCTTTTAAATAATTGTTTCTTGTTAGGGCTGAAACATTACGTTTGACAAGTACATAATCTAAATACTGGATGGCTTCCTTCTTCGTAAAATCTTCCAACTTATAGTTGGCTTTTTTTGTCTCTTTCAGATAATTTGTAAAAATACTTACAAAACTACTGTAAGTTACAATAGAGTTTCTTCGAGATTCTCTTGCCTTTAATTCAAAGGCAAACTCAATGGCTTGGATTAACTTCATATTCTCATCTTTGTTTTATAAAATCATTTTATAACGTCACAAAAAAACCACAAAACCCAACCTTTAATTATTAAAAAGGGGGGCAACGGGGGGAAATGTCACGGCAAAGTATAAGAAGTGTGTCAATTTTAAGCGATTGATGTGACCGTTTAAAAACTTGACTGCCAACAAAGTACAGCTAAACAGTCACGGCATCACACCTTTTTTTGTTTTTTAATGAAAACTTCTAAAAAAATAATTTTTATCGTTTTTTTATTGTCACTATTGCAACAAATACTCATAAAAACAAAAAAAATACAAAAAATATATTCTTAGCTAAAAAAGCAATAGGCGCAACTAATTGAAAAACAATTAATTACGCCTAATAGAAAGCTGTCCAAACGACTGGATTCGAACCAGTGACCCCTACCCTGTCAAGGTAGTGCTCTAAACCAACTGAGCTACGCTCGGTATTTTGAGTTCCTAAAGATAAGAACATTTTTTTCATCCTCAAAATTCCAAGAACAAGCTTTTTATTTTTTTTGAAAAAAAAAGAATTAATCTACCCTTACCCCAAATTACAATCATCCAAAAGCATTAAAATTTGTATTGAAAGTCGGTTTATAATAGCGTATTATAGTGAAATAGTTTACCATCAAGTATTGACTTTAAAACAAAAAAGCACATTTATGAATCGATTTTTTACCCTTTTATTATTTTTATCAGGTTGGAGTATTGGAATTTACGGACAAGTCACCAAACGAGCATTCTTTATAGGCAATAGTTATACTTACTTTAATACAATGCCTGAAATTATTAATCGCCTAGCCAATGCAAATGGAGATACATTGATACACGCCTCTAACACTCCTGGAGGAGCACAACTAGTACAACATGTTACCAATAACAACACAATGAATGGCATTCGACAGGGGAATTGGGACTATGTGATTATTCAAGAACAAAGCCAAAAACCTTCCTTCTCACCAGCTCAAGTAGCAACAGATGTATTACCTTATGCTGCGCAATTAAACGATAGTATTGTTGCTCATAACCCTTGTGCAGAAACCGTCTTTTATATGACTTGGGGGCGTAAGAATGGAGATCAGAACAATTGCCAATTTTATCCGCCTGTATGTACCTATGATGGCATGCAAAGTAGATTAAGGAGTAGTTATTTATTAATGACGAACCAAAATCAAGGAATTTGCTCTCCTGTTGGAGCAGCATGGAAAGTAGTTCGAGATAGTTTTCCTACAATGGAACTCTACAATCCAGACCAAAGCCATCCCTCTTATGCTGGTTCTTACTTAGCAGCCTGTACTTTTTACACTACATTATTTAGAAAAAGTCCTATCGGATTAAATTTCTATGGCAATTTATCGGCCTCTGACGCACAAGCTTTGCAGCGAATTGCAGCGATGGTTGTCCTTGACAGTTTGGCTAATTGGTCCATAGGAACTTATGATGTTCAGGCAAACTTCAACACTAATGTAAACTTAGATTCTGCAAGTTTTACTAATAACAGTAGTTATTCAAACAACTTCTTTTGGGATTTTGGTGATGGAACTCCTATCTCAACCTTGACCAATCCCCTACATATTTTCGATACAACAGGCACCTATTCTGTTACCTTAATTGCTAGCGATAGTTGTGGTAATTCTGATACTACGACACAAAACATTGTCATTAGCATCCCTACGAATTTAAAGCAATTTAAAAAAATTGAAAAAAATGTGCACATATACCCCAACCCCTCAAGTGGCTATATAACAATAAGTTGCAAGGAATCTATTAAAGAAATTAATATAATAAATTCACTTGGATTAGAAGTTTTTTCTCGAAAAAATTTGAATAATCAAAAAAATGTTATAAATTTGGATACATACACTAGAGGGGTTTATTACATACAACTCAAATTAAACTCTAGTCAATGGATATCGAAAAAACTTGTATTACAATAGGGGTTCATTTAGGGTAGAATGTGGGCAATGGGGAGCCTACCGCTTCTACCCATTTTTTTTGTCCAAAATCAACGAAATATTAAATTGATAGTACTCGTACATAACCTAAGATAGGATTACCTTATTCATTTCTACTATTCTTCTTACCAATACTTATCGTCCCAAAAACAACACTTACACCTATTTCTTAAGCCACTTCATTGGATTTTCTTTGTATTTATTGTGCCAAATTTCAAAGTGTAGTAAATGCCCTTTGCCATTACTATTCCGACCAATTGTCCCAATTTGCCCTCCTTTTTTTAAGTACTGCCCTTGTTTGACGTATACTTTTGCAACATTGGAATATGCAGTATAATAATCCCCATGTTTGACCATGACAGCATTTTGGTATCCAGGAATAGTAAAGATGCTAACCACTTGTCCCTCGTGCACATTTCGAACCACAGAATTGTATTGCCCTTCTATGTCTACCCCATTATTATTGATCAAAACATCTTGAAAAACAGGATGTTGATGTTGTCCATAATAACCAATAATTTTGCCTTGATAAATAGGCCACATTAGTTTGCCTTTTTGTTGAGCAAAAACTTTGCTGGCTGCACTTTCTATATGATTTGGTTTTAGAATAGGAGTTTTAGAAGTTTTGGCATTTGCCAAGGTCTTGTTTTGTTTGTACTTCCTAGCTGCTTCTTTAGCCGCAGCAATTTGTTGAAGAATTGCCTTTTCGATTTTCTTACTCAACTGTGTTTTATAACGTTTCTTTCGTTTTAGATCGGCACGGAGCTTTCCTTCTTGTTTTTTTAGTTTGGTAATTAGATAAGCCTTATTTCTTTTTTCTTGATGAAGCAGTTCCTTTTGTTCTAATTCTTTTTGCAACAACTCATTTTTCTCTGCTTTTTGAGTCTCTAATTGATTGATTCGTTGTCCTAAATCAGCTTGTACTTTTTTTATAAAGGTTGCTTGAACACTTCGGTATCGCTCCAGTCGCTGCACATAAATCCAACGTTGATAAGCTTGATTAAAACTTTTCGCAGACAAAAAAAATGCGATTATATTCTTACTAATTTTATAACGATATAACTGGCGAATAAGTTTTTTATAGTTTTCTTTTAGCACCTCCAAATCATGATCTAGTTCCTCTACAACAGTCATTTTGCGATCAATCATGGTATCCAAGAATGCCACTCGATAAGAAACTTCTTGAATAAAGGCTTCTCGTGTTCCTATTTGCTCTTCTAAAGCGTTTAGTTTCTTAAAGGTTGCTTTTTTGTTGTTAGCAGTTTGATTTAACAGGCGATTTGTTTTATCAATTTGTTGATTAACAGATTGGCGTTTCTTTTCGAGGTCTGTTCGAGACTGACCATACAAATCAATTATTCCCAACAAAAATATCAATATATAAACAAATCGTTTCATGGACAACACAGCTTCAATGAAGTTATTTCTGAAGTTTTACAACAAACTCCAAATATAGATAGCACAAAATACGAATAAATACGCAATTCCTAACCAACTCAATACTTTTATGCCTATAGAAGGTTGCTCTGTTTTAGGTAGATAACGAAATACTAGTAGGTAGTTGACAATAGCAAAAAAGGGGGCTGTCAAAAAAGATAAGGTAGTCGCAACCATTAAAAAAGCTGCCATATTGGTCAAAAATACATTCAAAATAACCAAAGACCCTAGAACCAACACCAAGAGCCAACCTAGATAATATCTCCTAGGAGTCTCCAATATATTTTGTGTTGGAGTGGCTTCTGAGCTTCCTGTTTCATTATCTAGGATTGTGTCGATCACCTCTATTGAAGATGCAGCAGTTGCTTTTTCTATTTTCAATGTTGAGGTTGTATTGGCTAAGAGACTATGTGCTCTTGCCATTGATCGTGGCAAAGCATCTAAACAAGTAATCGTTGTACTAAACATGGTAATAAAAGCTGCTATTCCTATAAAAAGTCCAACCCCACTTCCTAAAGTTGTTACGTATAAATCAATGAGTTGTTTGGCAAAAACAGCGCCCTTAGGAGAAAATTCTGTTCCTGATCGATACATCACCAAAGCACCTAATGCCACAAAGAAAAATGCTAGGACAGTTGTGCCTATATAACCTACATTAAAATCAAAAAGGGATTTTTTTAAGTCAAAACCGTTGCTGGCACTTTTTCGCTTTTCTAATGCCCATAAAGAGTGCCACACAGACAAATCCATTGGGGCCGGCATCCATCCCATAAACGCAATTACAAACGTCAAGCCTATTCCTTCTATTGGAAATTGTTGCGTCCAGTCAATCGGATGTTGCCTGTTATAAAAGGCAATAAATACGGTTATTAGGGTAAGTAGTGTGAGGGTTGTAATAATTATTTTCATCAAGTTATCCAACAAATTATACCGCCCTATTAGTAATAAGGTCGAGCAAATCAGCAACAAGCCTCCTACCCATAACATTAAACTTCCTCCTCCAAACAAGTGTGCAGCTAGACTTGCAGTTACAATAGTTACCGCAGCCTGAACGGTAAACATTGTCCCTAAAGTAATTAATACAAAAATTACCAAAACCCAATTTCCTAATCGCTGGTAACCTTTTAACAAACTCTCTCCCGTAGCAGTCGCATACCTTGGTCCAAACTCAAAAAAAGGATATTTAAATAAATTGGCAACCAAAACTAGCCAAATCAATCCAAAGCCATAGTTAGCTCCTGCCCTAGTAGAATACACCAAATGAGAAACGCCAACCGCTGCGCCTGCAAATAGCAAGCCTGGACCTAAAGATTGTAATAAATTTTTCACCCTCATTGCACTTCTTAAATTGTCTCACAGCTAATTTCCAATCCAGCAGCAATCAACCGCTCTAGCAAAATACTATCAAATGCTATGGTTGGGGTTAAAAAGCCACTATAATTAGGCAATCGCTCTATATCTAAGGACAAGGCTAGAGCCGATTCACACAAAAAACAAATCGTAGCCTTATTCCCTGCGTCACCATTGTATTTCAGAGTCATCATCGCACGATGACCTTGATTGTCCTCTCCAACAATACGCAATTTAAAAAAACCTTCTTCTATATCTGTTTCCTTGGGACCTTCCCCAGAACTAGGACCTAGTTTTTTGACCAATGATCGGAAAGGTTTAAATTGTCCCAAAATGCCAAAAGAAGCCATTCCAACGGTTCCCATCAAAGCAGGTATCCGTTTGCCAATCGCATGGTATTCTTGATAAATAAATTGATTGGGATGTGGTAGGTTGTATTCAGCAGCTAAAGCGATGCTACGATAAACAACTTTGGTATTGATTTCTGCCATAAAAAATGGGTATACCCACTTATCAATTTCCTTGGCATAGTGATTTTTCTTTCTGTTTCTTATTTTAGGAATGAAATGGCGATGTTTTAAATCTTTGGTTAATAACTTGGGATTTGCCAAACGCTTCTCTTCTCCTTTTTCAAGCATATTTAAAGCAGATAATAATGTCCCTCCATTTAAGCCTCCACCCGCCAAAGTATAATACGCTTTGGCTTCTACCAATTCGGATTGCCAAGTCTCACGCATATATTTTTGCAAAAACCAAACACCTAAATCAGCAGGAATGCTATCAAATCCACAAAATGGGATAATCTTGGCTTTGGTTGCCTGGGCAATTTCTCCATACTCTTCTAACATATCTCGTACCCAAGGAGATTCTCCCGTAATATCTACATAATGAACGCCATATTTAGCACAATGCCGTACCAGTTCACTTCCATACAACGCATAAGGACCTACTGTGGTCATCAGCACTTGGGTTTGCTGAACCAGAATGTCTATGTCCTCTTCATTTGTCGCATCGGCTACCAAGGCATCAACATTTAAATTAAGTTCTCTTTTCAGGTTTAATAATTTCTTTTCATTCCTTCCTGCTATTGCCCAACGAACGGACATAGGTGCGTGTTCTTGCAAATAAGCAGCAGCTCGTTGCCCTGTAAATCCCGTCGCACCGTAGAGTATAATATCGTATCGCGTCATAAAGTATGATTTCATGTTTGGTAGTTCTCTAATATAACAAAACTCTTTAAACTGTCTAGCTTAAAGAGTTTTATATTAAAAAAAAGGATCTACTGTCTTACAATTTATTGGTTACTTTTTGTCTATTAATAGAGACCAATACCGTAGATAAAAATAATAATCCATAAAAATTTCATCAAAGAAAGGTGCATCTCAACGGCGTTTTACAAAATCGCCTAAAAGTACCACGACAACCATCACTAAAAACAAAAAAGCTAAACTAAATGCAAGTAGGACGCTCCACACAGTCAATATATAAGAACTGTTTATCATCGCATTTCCCAATATCAATAGTTCGTTGAAAAACTTTATTAGTTTGATAATTAACAAGTTATAAATTTACTACATTTTGTGTTAAAATTTTAATTATCAAACTATTATAAATAGTGATTTTTTATCTTTTTGGTAAAAAAGTAAAAAATCAACGAACTACTACAATATAATACCAACATAATATTTGCTTGTTGCTAAACATTCTCCTATTCTTCCTAAAAAAGATAAACAAGGGAATATAAATAGTATGATCGCAATAAAAATATAACCTAGACAAATCGTAAGATTACTTTCTTTCATCTTATCATTTTGGTAAAAAGAATAGATTATTTTACCATAAAAAAAAATTACTAGAATACTAATTCCCCAAACTAATAGCGTTTCCATAAGTAAAAATCTATTATACTTCATCAAACTTATAACATAACATCATCTAACACATCCTCCCGAAAAGCCCCGTTTTGTCTGCTTCCATCCATGAACACATCGGCATTCTTATAAGCCAACCATGTCAAACGATAATACCAAGTAGCAATACCTACTGGAATAATAAAAAGAAATAAAATAATGAAGACCTTATCTAAAATACCTAAATAAACATCCAAGTACTCTAACAAAGTACCTCCTATAAATAAAAACAGCAAGTACCCTACTGCCAGTAAAAAGTAACGCTTGTGGGTATCGTCTCTATAACGTATGCTGTGAAATGCCCCACTTAAGACTTGAGTGACTCCGACAAAAAATTGAAGTAGTGCGCCTATAATAAATACTTCTATTTCTACAAAACCAATGGGGTATAGTGCCATCATCGGCAAATAAAAAACACTCTGAATAATTAAATCGTTTTGGTACGTTTGTTTGGTTGGTTGATTCATTGTTTTATTATTTTATCCTTGTAACAATAGTTTACTTTAGAAAAAACCGAAGTGTTTTCACCCACCAATTCCATTTTGTTTTCTTTTGTTGGGTTGAAAACTGGTTTTCAATTTGATCAAAAGCATCTTCGATTAAAGCATCGTGCAGCCAACGTATTCCTACCAACCAAGTAAACATCCCAGTACCTTTTGCCTCCATGTCTATGGTGTGTATGATTTGACTTTGATCTACTGTTAATGCCTTTATTTCAAATTTGTGTATGCCTACAAAATTTTTAGGATTTAAAAATTGAAACTGAATCAATTGGTTAGGGATGTATTTTTGCACGACATAACCAATCGGACCATGTCCACCTTTAGATCCTTGTTCAAGTCCTCTATCTAATTTCATACTAGGCCAATGCTGGGTGGGCCAAATTTTATCCTCCTTTGTTGCCAAAGTCAACAATAACGCACCTAGTTCTTCTTGTGATTGAGGAATTACTCTTTTGTGGATGTTCGTTATTTTCATTACTATAGTCTATTAAAAATTATTAACTTTAGAGTATTAGTAGATAATGCTTGATATTCTTTTATAAAAAACAAAAAATACCAAGTAAAAAACAGATAGAATTAGCAGCTTATTGTATGAAGCATCTATATGCTATATTATGATAACGACCATAAGCTTACAAAAGTTTCAATAATTACTGAAATTTCAAAAACAAAATACATGAATTCAAATACAATATTAGAAAGAGGTACTCTTAGTACTCAAATCATTCGTTCTAGGCGAGCTATTTTTCCACATTCTTATACTGATAAAAAAATTCCTTCACCTATAATAGAAGAACTATTGGAAAATGCCAACCATGCCCCAACCCATCGACTGACAGAACCATGGAGGTTTAAGGTAATTACTGGAGAAAAATTAGGCGCATTAGGAGATTTGCTGGCAGGGCTTTATAAAGAAAATGCATCTAAGGACAATTTTTCAGAAATGAAATACAAAAAAACAGCTCAAAAACCCAGACAATCTTCACATGTCATTGCAATTTGTATGGAGCGTGACGCTCAGGAAAGGGTACCTGAATGGGAAGAAATTGCTGCAACAGCCATGGCTGTTCAGAATATTTGGCTTAGCGCTAGTGCCTATGGAATTGGAGCTTATTGGAGTTCTCCTGCTACTATTAAGTCTTCGGCTTGTCGAACGTTTCTAAACTTGACAGAACGCCAACGCTGTCTAGGCTTTTTGTTTATGGGGTATCACCAACTCCCTTCGCAAACAGCTAAACGAACACCTATTCAAGAAAAAGTTGAATGGCTCTAATAACCAATCATATTTTAAACTGTTTAAGTAATTGTCCAAAGTTTCTCACATTAAAAAGCCTCATTTTTTATCCTCACTAGTCCTCAAAACCTATTCAATCTCTTAAGTGATGAAAAAAACAGCTTATTCCTATAAAGAATTTATTCGCAATATAGATGTAACAACACATTTGCACATCAGCTACAATGAAGAATTTATTCCCCAAAAATTAAAAACCTTAACAGGCTTAACATTGGGACATACCGACTATGTAGAACTTCCTAGTTGGTTACAAGTACTAACTAATCTAGAAGAATTAGAAATAGGTACTAGCAACCTTAGCACGCTCCCAGATTGGTTGCCTCAATTAAAAAACTTAAAAGTGCTTCGTCTCCAATCTGCTCGGCTAAAGTCTTTGCCAGCAATCATCCATCAAATGAAACAGTTGGAAGAATTAGATCTTTCTAATAATATTTTAGAAAAATTCCCTAGCCATTTAGAACTCCCTCACTTAAAAAAAATTGATCTGTCGTATAATACGCTTCTAGATAATAAAATCATTTTAGATACATTAATGCAGCTCCCTAAGTTGGTTTCTTATGCACTTCCTAGCAAAATGTCATTGAGGTATTCCTACGGCAGAAAAAATCCTGACGTATACTATTTTGATAAGTTTTTTGCTGCTCTCTGCAAGAAGCGTTCTACCTTATTATATAAAAATCAAGTACATCCCCAAGCAATCAAAAGCTTGTGTTGGCTCTTTCAAAAAAAATTCTCGGCTGTTCAAGAGATTGCTCCAACAATTCTATATACCGCACTACATGCAAATACTAGTCAATATCGTAAAATGGTATTAGAATACTTGTACAAATATCCTCTAAACACTCCTAAAACTTTGTATAAAAAACGCTTGGCTATTGTAGGCAAATTGACGGTTAAGCGAAGCGAGTACACTGTATGGTTGGAGGATACTGGCGCTATTTTGGATAAAAAAATTGGTCCTTCCACTGACTTTATTGTTCTAGGCGAAAAACCAGGAAAACAGTTAGAGCAAGTCATTCCTTATCAAGAAAAGGTCATTGTAGAACAAATGGTTTGGGATTTAAAGGAGACTCCTTATCTCCAACATCAAATGCCAGAGGTTACTCAAAACCTGCAAGAGTTGTTGCAAAACCCCGCCATAGAAAACCTAGAAATTGCGCTCCAAATGATGGAACTTGGAGGAATGCCTCCTCATTTGGTTGAAGAAATTGTAGCTCTAATGCTTTTTCATACCAATAATTTTATCCGAAAAAAGGCAACACTTATTTTTAATCGATACCTGACTCAACATTTGTCCATCGAAACTCAAAAGCTATTACAAAAACAAGCTTATAGAATTAAAGAAGATAAAAAAATCACACAATTCTTAAGAGAATTAGCACGCTCTAGTGGATGGGATTTGGATCTATTGGCTTATGCAACTTATCGAGCTTCTGGAAAAACTCAAGCACAAGGACTTTGCCTGATGTCTTCTAAAGTTTCTATTTGTGTCATTCGAGATTATATCAATCGTTACGAAGAATTGGAATTTAAGCCACACAATCGTTTGGTCAATGGATTGTATTTAGAACACATACCACCTGCTGTTGAGGAAATTTCAAAAGAAGTTAGCACGATTCGCTTAAAAGGACATCGATTCAAAGAAGAAGACTACTTAAAACTGAAAGGATTTAAACATATGATCCTCAACATTGAAGGCAGCACTAAAATACCTTATTCTATCTTTCAAAATACTCAGCTTGAAAAATTAGATTTAACCGCTTATCGAATCCGAAAACTGAGCGCTTTAATCGGAAACTTAACGCATCTAAAAGAGTTAAAGTTATTTCTAATCAATGTTACCACACTTCCTAAAGAACTTAGAAAACTACAAAAACTCAAACGATTGACATTATCAATAGCCGAAACGAATGTGCCACTTTGTATTGGTGAATTGAGTGCTTTAGAATATTGGTTTATGGGCAACCCTATCACTAATTTTCCCAAAGAGCTAGAGCAACTAAACAACTTAAAATCACTGAATGTTAAAACATCTAATCAATGCCCTCCTAAAGATGCTAAGCGTCTAAAAAAATTTATAGAAAAAGTAAAAGCTAGACAATAATTGATCGCTTAAATGGTATAAAAAAAGGCTATGGAGCAATAGGCATCTCCATAGCCTCACCAATAGATACTAGCTATGTTCTATTAGGCAAAACTCTTAATAAATCCTGAACCTGGGAATAGTAGGCGGCTAAGGGTCGCTGTTGGTTTTGATGACAAAGCCTTAAATAGATCTGTAAGAATGACGCTTTTACAAGCAGCCAACTCTTGAGGGCTATTATGCGACATTTCGGTTATCTGAAGTAAAAAAGCATCTGGATCTGTAATCACCTTCATATTTTCGTTGCTAACCTTTGAATTAGCACCTGTCTTAACGATAATTTCAGCGGCATAACGCTCTCCCCCAACAAAACAATCCTTTACAAATTGATCGGCAGCAGCACGACGGTCAAGTCCTTTGGTTCCTTTTCTTTTTTTGTAAATCGCTCTACCCAAAAAGTAAGATTGCTGAATGGCATTGATAGTAGTTTTAATAAGGTCTAAAGAGAACCCTACAACTGCTCCAACACCTGTTATTTTTAGGATTGTAGAACAAATAGCCAACACTCTTTTTAGGATTTCAACAATATCCCAAATAAATTGGCGTAGCTTTTTAGTTAAGACAACTCCTAAAGCAAAAATCTTTGACTCGTAATCTACTTTGTTTTGCAAATTAACAGCATGAACATTCGCATCGTTTTCCATTGCAGTATTTAGTTTCTCCAGCTCCTCTGTCCACTTATTCATTTCCGTTTTCGCTTCTTGACGCAAATCCATTGCTTTTTTGGCTTCATTAACAAAACCAGGAATGGTAGCAACAGCACTGGCAATATTAAGACCAGTAACAGTTAAAGCAAAATCTGCAAGTACATCTCCAATACTAAATAGTTCAATAAAGCCATCTTTAGCAGCATCCAATGCTTCCTCCGCATTATTTGGTTCGGCATTTAAGGCATCATTTAGTTTCCCCTCTGATCCCTTAACTGCTCTTACGATACTATTGACAGTCGCCAATAAAGCTGATGTTTTGGCAATGGCTACTGCCTTACCTTCAATGTTTTTAGCAGCACAAAAATCAGCGTATCGCTCTGTTACTACAAATTTTGCAATATTAATTACATCCGTATCATCTTGTGTAGGCAAGGTTCTAACACCATGATCTAACAAATACTTCATGGCAGCTTCATCATGTACCGAGGGGTGCAATCCTAATTTATGAACTTCATCAACCAAGTTAATAATCACATGCCCCGTATTGTCATAAGTGTAATTATTTTTTGGAGGCAATTTAATTCCCTTAATGTTATTAATTAGTAGTTCATAATTTTTTTGACTCCAAGTTATCCATATAAACGTTTGCATTTCGGGGGCAAAATCATCTAAGCCATTCTTTAACGTTTGATAATTGGGAGCATTGAGCAAATCCTGTACATCAGCACTATTCGCAACGATTATATCTATAAATGCTTGCAAACTGTCTCTAATATCTCCTTCTATATTATGAAAGCTTATCCGAATCACATCTTCGGGCAAAATGATTCCCTTATTAGCGATATCATTATTAACGCCCTCCAATTGAACCGTCTTTTCTCCTGTCTCCATTTCAATTCCATATCCAACTGGATTGGTTCTAATTTTATTTAAGGCAAATTCAATTGGGTCGGCTTTTCCTTTTAAAAGCACTTGCTCCACCTTTTTCTTGTCGGATAAACCATCTCCTGCCAACAAATCATAATCACTAGGAAAGCCTTGCCAAAAAGGAGTTTTGGTAATTCCATCGCTCAATAGCTCCCTCATTTGTCTTTTATGTAAACCATCTATTGCCTTAGCATCCTCTCCAAATTTCTCCTTCATTGCATTAAGAAAGCTAGCGGTATCATACTGGTCTGCAAACGCTCCTAGTGCAGCTGGTACATCAATATTATACATTTCCTCCATTGTTGCCTCCTCTTGCCCTGAGGCATAATCACCAGCATATGCTCGATTCATTTCAGCAATAACATAGTCTTGGAAACGAGCCAAGGCATCGGCTCTATTTTCAGCTTCTATATTAGCTGCTTTTTGCTTAATCTCAGCAACCAACAAATTTATAGCTGCCCCTACCACTGGATTTCCTTCGTCGACAGGCTTGGGATGATTTCCTAAGGCATTGGTGATGTTAGTCGTGTACTCCAAATCATTATTTCCTTTTTGGACAGCCCCTGCATCAATTTTGCCAGCTATATTCTCTATCAACCAATCTCTATAATATTTTATTCCATTGTACTTAGAGATAAGAATTGCTTCCGAACTTGCCAATTGTACAAGATCATTTTGTCTAGAAATAAAGTCATTTACAGTGGGGTAGGTTACAAAAATAGAGTGATTATCTATTGCATTTACGACCCTTCTACAGGTTCTCATGTTATTTTCTGCTAAATCAAAAGGCATAATTTTATATTTTTTATCGTTAACAGCAGTGCTTGTCTGCTAATTATTTTTGTGAATAAATTGGATAATTGAATTAAATTTCAAAGGTAATTTTTCTAAAATCATTGATCGCTTGAACAACTTTTGCTTGGATAGAAGCATCAAATGTCTTGTTAAATTCCTCCATCAATTTTTCTATAATTTGGATGGTTTTATCCGCTTCTTTAAGTTGTGCTTGTATGGCATTTTTCATTTTGGTAGCTTTACTACGTACAGCCGTCATGTGCTCTGAAATTTTAGTCGCATTTCCAACACCTGCTTTTTTAGATAACAGAATCAAACCTCTAGAACGTTCTTCTACTTTTTTCTGAAACGCTTGTATCTTTTTCTCTACCTGTTCTAATGCTGCTCTAGCCTCTAATGGTGAGGCAATTGTCTTCGTATAATCACGGAACTCATTCCACAAGCGCTCTGCTTCATTTTTGAATTCTGCCCCAACTTTGGCCGCTTCTTTAATTTGGCGCATCAGCTCTTTTTTCAGCTCTTGATTATTCATAATTTCAGCTGTTGCTCCATCCAACACGCTAGAGAATTGCTTTTTCAAATCGCCTACTCTCTTAAAAATTGCTTTATAATTCGGTGTTGCGGCAATTTGCTGGCATGTTCCCATCAAGAAGCTATATTCATTAACCAATTCTTCTAGATTGAGAGAACTGTTGGCTTTTGCCGCATTCAGACGATCTTCCAACTCTTGTACTTTTGCTCTCAAGGCCATTGTTGCTTCATCGTCCTCCTGTGGTACATTGTTGTTTGTTTGTTCCTGATTGCCACTTTGAGCTGCTTTAAATTTGGCTAACCATTCCTGAAATGTTTGCTGTATCAAACTATCATCTGGGCGCTGAATGGTTACTTTTTTAAACTTTCCTAACAAGCCTTTCCATGTTTGTAAGGTATCAGGACTAGGATTATTGATATGACTTGCTTCTACAGCCTCCAAACGCTCTACCAATTGGTCTAGGATTGTTTTTTTGGGGCTTTCTGTTGTTGCTGTTTCAGGACTAGGGGCAGTTTCATTGGTTGTAACGGTAGCTGCTCCTGCTTCGAACTTAACCCCATAAGGCTTGCCTAATTTATTGAGCCATTTTGTTACAGGCATTAATTTCATCTTACAAGCAGAAAGTGCTTCAATACCCAAGATTAAGTTTTCTCCTTCTTTTTTGCCATTAAACACAACCTGACAAGTTGCAATTTGTTTGTCTCCCTTTTTGACAACTTTATCAATTTCTTTAAATGTATTTTTGAACGACCCTGCTTTTGCTTCAGGAAAAAACACGCAGTAATCAGAAGGATTGGGATCGGCAATTGTTTTACAATCTAGTACAATTAGACTAGAAATGGAAGAACCTATTGGATCGGCTTCTGGGTCACTTTCTGCGGCTCTAATTGATTTAGAGATAACATCTAAATTACCTCGCAATTCCGCCAACATCATAGCACCTTTTCTATCGGTTGCAATTTGTCGTTGACCACTCTTTAATGGATTTAATTGGGCTGGTTTTACTTTCGTTATAACAGGAATACTGATTGGCATAATATTCTATTTTCACAAGTTTAATAAGAACAATAGCTAGTTGATGTGCTATTTTACCTTATAGTCGTTAGGTCCACAAAAGCTCCCCTATTTTTAGAAAATATTTTTATACCTTTTTAAAAAATATGTCGAAACAGCAACAACACCCAGTCAAACACAACCAATTGATTAACATGCTATTAAAAACACATCAAGCGAACAAAAAAATGAAAAATATTTTTTTATTTTTTATTCAAATATAAATCCACTCCACTAACTTCTGCTAAGTTCAGGACTTTCAACTCTATAAAAAAGACTCCATTCATGGCTAATTTCATCTGTCACGATACCATCATATAGTAAAAAAATAGTCGAGGTTAATCTTAAAAAAGGAAGGGATAGGTATGTGACTTTAGGGCATGGGATACCCTCCTCAATTAGTAGAAGAAATACAAAGTTTTCTAATCTCTAATTAAGAGCAACGTTCCCAAATAGAATGATTGAAAAAAGCAACCTCAGATTGAAAGGTTAAAGAGTCGTAAGCATTACCATTAAAGCTTAGAACAATTGATTGATATCGGCTAAGATTTGGTTTTTGGCTTTTAGAAATAAGGCTTTAAATTCCTCTGCATCTTCGTTATCAACTTCCTCTTTGGCCCATTCAACTTCTTTAGTTAATGTATTTAAAACATCAGTGATAACAATATCTATAGCCTGCTTGAGACGGAAAGGAATATCTTTTTTTTGATATTGGCTTAGGCAATAAATGGCATTATTAGCTAATGCCTCCAAAAACTGAATGTCAGCTTTGAAGGCACTTAGCTCATCTATTTCATCTCGAATTTGCTCTAGTTCGGGTGTCATTTCATTCAATTAAAAGAGCATAGAACAAAACTTATGCTATACAATACATATTCCACTTAATAGCAACCATTGAATAGCATAATATATTTCATCATAAGTAGTCTGTTGATAATCGCTGATTTTAACAGACCAACTCTTTATTAATCAGCTAATGCTGTTTTTGTTTCATTAGTTAGCCATCCTTTGTGAAGCAAATACTCTGCAATCTGTACGGCATTTGTAGCAGCACCTTTTCTCAAGTTATCTGCAACAACCCACATATTGAGAGTCTTCTCATTCGATTCGTCTCGGCGAATTCTTCCTACAAAAACGTCATCTTTGTGTTGAGCATCCAATGGCATTGGATATTGATTATTTGTAGGATTGTCTACAACGACAAGACCATCTGCACTTTCTAATATAGTTTTTAATTCTGTAATTTCAAAATCTTTGTGAAAGCTAACATTCACACTTTCAGAATGTCCTCCTTGTACAGGAACTCGAACAGCTGTTGCTGTAATTCTTAAACTACTATCTTCTAGTATCTTGCGTGTTTCTTTAACAAGTTTTAGTTCTTCTCTTGTATAGCCATTATCAAAAAAGACATCGCAATGAGGCAAACAGTTTTGAAAAATGGGGTGTGGATAAGCAGGATTACTAGCCGTTCCTGTTGCCATTTCTTCTTCATATTGTTTGACAGCCTGTACACCAGTGCCAGTCATTGATTGATACGTAGATATTACCAAACGATCAATGCCGTACGTTTCATGTAGAGGTTTTAAAGCGACGACGAGTTGAATGGTCGAACAGTTGGGATTGGCAATAATCTTATCCTCCTGTTTTAAAACATGAAGGTTTACTTCAGGCACGATTAGAGGTTTATCGGCATCCATTCTAAATGCCGAAGAATTATCTACCACAGTAGTTCCAACAGCAGCAAACTTAGGGGCATATTCTTTTGCAGTACTTCCTCCTGCAGAAAAGATAGCTAAATCAGGTGCCTTATCTATTGCCTCTTGCATTCCTATTACCTTATACTGTTTCCCCTTAAATGTCACCTGTTTACCTACGGAACGTGCAGAAGCGACGGGTAAAAACTCTGTAATTGGGAAGTTGCGTTCTTCCAATACTTGACACATAACTTGGCCCACCATACCTGTGACGCCAACAACAGCTACTTTCATGATTCTGTTTTTTTAATAAGTAATAAGTAATAAGTAATAAACAATAATACTCCGTTGATTATTATTCGCTACGCTCATGAGAGCGCAAGGTTAGTTCCCTTTGGTCATGAGGACGCAAGCTTAGTTTTTTAGTTTTTCTGCCTCCCGAAGGTTGTCACAGAATGTTTTTTTATAAAACAAAGATAGGAAGAATACTTTTGAGAAGCAGTACATTTTAACCCCGAATTATTATCAGGTTGCATAAAAAAATAAAAAGGTAGCCTTGTACAATTATCTGGATTTCTGTAAAGTTCGCAAACTTTTAACCTTCAATTAATCTTAGAGTCTTTATTTTTACTTAAATTGACTAGAATTTGAAGACTATAAAATACACTTGGTAATAGGTTTAATTTATTCCTATACTTTTTATACTGACAACCCAGCTTATAAAAGAAAGTAGCCAATAATAATAGACAAACAATAGTATAATGAAATACATTTTCTTACTTTTTTTGATTATCTGGATCAATAATCTTAGCCTAGCACAAACCCTTCAAGAAGATTTTTCGGATGGCAATTTTTCTGCTAATCCTACTTGGGTTGGAACAACTTCGGACTTTATTGTAAATGTAACGAACGAGTTGCAAACAGATAACTTAGGCGTTTCAGCTAGTTCAGAATTAAGCACTCCTGCAGCTATTCAAGACTCTACGTTTTGGGAATTTTATGTCCGCATGGATTTCGCCCCTTCTACTTCCAATTATACCAGAGTTTACCTACAATCAGATGAGGCAACTCTCAGTAATACAGGAAATGGTTACTTCCTTCAAATTGGCTCTAGTGGTAGCAGTGACTCTATCGAAATCTATAGAGTAGATGCGGGCAGTTCTACAAAAATATTTGGTGGCACCAATGCTGCGGTTGCAACCAATCCTAATGTAAGTTTCAGAATCATTCGTGACAATGCAGGAGTTTGGGAAGTTTTTGCAGATTATACAGGTGGTAACACGTACGTTTCGGAAGGGACATTTACTGATGCCACTCATAATACAGGCGCACATTTTGGTTTTTTCACATCCTATACAACTACCCGAGGCGATAAATTTTTCTTTGACAACATCTATATATCTCCTTTAGTTGTTGATGTCACACCCCCTAGCATTAGTTCAACAACGGTTATTTCTGCAACAGAAGTAGACGTGCTTTTTGACGAAGTTGTTGACTTGACCTCTGCTAATCTTACCACCAACTATACGATCAACAATGGAGTTACTGTCAACACGGCAACTAGAGATGCGAGCAACCTAATGCTGGTACATCTCACAACAAGTGCATTAACTAGTGCTTTGCAAAATACCATTACCATCAATGGTGTAGAAGATTTAAATAGCAATGCTATTGTTAATGGAACAGATAATTTCACTTATTATAATGTCCAAGCAGCAACATTTCAAGATATTATTATCAACGAAATACACGCCGATCCTTCTCCTACGGTTGGCTTACCCAATGCAGAATTTGTAGAGTTGCTAAATCGCTCCAACAAAATCATTGATTTGGGAGGTATGTTGTTTAATGATGGAAGTGATAAGACCTTGCCTAGCTTTTTGTTATTTCCCGATTCTATGGTAGTCTTAACAGCATCTGCTAATGTTAGTGCTTATAGCTCTTTTGGAACGACACTCAATATTGGTTCCTTGACTTTAACTAATGGGGGTGAATTGGTCACCTTTAAAAATGCATTAGGACAAACGATTGATAGTGTTGATTATGATGATAGTTGGTACCAAGATGCCGTTAAGGACGATGGAGGCTGGACGCTTGAATTGATTAATCCTAACTTAATTTGCCAAGGGGCTATTAATTGGATTGCATCTAACAACCCAGCAGGAGGAACGCCTGGGCAAGAAAACTCGGTATACAATAATACCCCTGATACCCAAGGTCCCTTGTTGGTCGATGCTAATTTTACAAGTGCTACCCAAGTTCTTCTTACCTTTAATGAAGGCTTAGACAATAACGCCAATGTACTTGGCAATTATAATATTAGCAATGCGACTATTTCTAGTGTCAATTTTTCTCCTCCAAGCGAAGTTCTTTTGACCTTAACTGCTCCAATGGTTGATTTGACCAATTATATAGTAACCGTTAATAATGTTGCTGATTGTTCTGGAAATACTATTCTTGCCAATACAATCGATTCTTTTGATTACTACGAAATCCAATTAGCAGGTTACCAAGATCTTATTATCACAGAAATACATGCTGACCCAACTCCTGTAGTCGGGTTGCCCAATGCGGAATTTGTGGAAATTTATAACCGTAGTAACAAAACACTTGATCTTGCCAATTATGCCTTGTTTGAATCTAGCAATCACCTTCTTCCAAGTCATATCCTACGACCAGGAGAATATGTAATTTTGTGTACAGCTTCTAATCAAGCTAGTTTTAGTGGATTTGGTACTGTTGTTCCTATAAATAGCTTAAGTCTAACCAATAGTGGAGAACTACTAATGCTAATCAACCCTAACGGAACTACTTTGGACAGTTTGGAATATAATGATACTTGGTATCAAGATAATAATAAAGATGATGGTGGCTGGACACTTGAATTAATCAACCCTAACCTACTATGCAAGGGATCTGCAAATTGGATTGCTTCTAACAATAATACAGGCGGTACTCCTGGGGTTCAAAATTCTGTTTATGATAATACGGTTGATAATACACCTCCAAGTGTCATCAATACCCGCCAATATGGTCCAAATCAAATATTGATAGAATTTGATGATGCTCTGAATAAAAACCTAGCAAGCCTAACCAGTAGTTATTCCATTGACAATGGGGCTATTGTTGTGACCGTAATTTGCTTATCTAACAATGAAGTTGTTTTAACACTAGGCGCAAATATGGTTGATCAAACCGTTTACACTATTACCTTAAATAATTTGGAGGACTGTGTTGGCAACAGTATGGGTATTGGCACCACATCAATGACTTATTATGAATCTGGTGCAGCTAGCCATTACGACTTAATTATTAACGAAATAATGGCGGACCCTAACCCTCCTGTTGGTTTGCCAGAAAAAGAATATGTAGAGATATACAACCGTTCTAACAAAACATTTAATTTAGAAAATTTCACGTTTACAGATGCCTCTTCTGTTACATCAACACTACCTTTCTTTATTTTAGGTCCTGGTGAATACGTTACCATTTATAGTGGTGACGATACGGTTAGTTTTGCTTCTTTTGGTCACGTGTTGCCTGTTAGTCCTTTTCCCGATTTAAATACTAGCGATGAATTGGTTTTACAAGACCAATCTGGAGAGGTGATTGATGCCGTTGCTTATGAATTGTCTTGGTATCAAAATGCGGATAAAGATGATGGGGGATGGTCTCTAGAACGCATTAACCCTGATCGTCCTTGCGAGGCAGCAGACAATTGGAAAGCATCTGAGAATTTACTGGGGGGGACACCTTCAACGCCCAACTCTGTGTTAAATACTGCCCCTGATGTACAATCTCCAGATGCGCTAAGAGCATTTCCTTTAAGCCCAGATAGCATCCGAGTTTATTTCTCTGAAGCAATCGCTGACGTTGCAGGGGCTACAGCAAGTAATTATAGTTTCAACGATGGTAATATCAACATTACATCTGTGTTCATTGAACCTCCATTATACAATAGTGTCACGCTTTTATTAGACAGAAATTTAGATTCAAATAAAACATATATCATAACAATAAACTCAAGGGTAACCGACTGTGTAGGAAATTCAATTGCGTTAAAAAATACAGCTCGTGTTGCATTACCTGTTTCTCCTAAAGATCTCAATAAAGGTGATTTCATTCTAAATGAAATTCTATTTAATCCTGTTACAGGAGGTAAAGATTTTATTGAATTATACAATAGATCTAATAAAGTATTAAATACAGCCGACTTCGTTCTCTCTAACCAATCAATTCCCTATAAAAATTCAACAATTGCATCTTCTGTTCAAACTCGTCCTGTCGATATAGATTGGCTAGTATTTCCTAATGAATATGTTGTTATTACAGAAGATGCCGATCAAATAAGAGAACAATATTATACCCCTAACCCAGAACTCTTTGCTGAAAATGATTTGCCAACTTATGACGATAAAGAGGGTACTGTCTTTTTATATGCGGTCTATGATTCTACTTGTATTGATAGTTTAGGCAACCCAAAAATTGCTTATTTGGCAAAAGTAATGGACCTATTTGATTATTCAGAAGATTATCATTCTCCATTAATTGATGATCAAAATGGTGTTTCTTTAGAACGTATTGACTTTGATGCTCCAACCAATGATCCCAATAATTGGCATTCGGCAGCAACAAAAGTAGGTTATGCAACACCTGCTTACCAAAACTCTAGTTTCTACGCTAATGATATTGATGGGAGCGACTTAATTCAACTCCCTAATGAAACAGTTTCTCCCGATGGCGACGGTTATGAGGACTTCCTATTAATCAATTACAATGTAGATGATTTGGGTTATGTGGCAACGATTGACGTATACGATGCGACAGGGCGTTTGGTTCGGAACTTAATCAACGGAGAACTGTTGGCTAGAGAGGGCAGCTTGCAATGGGATGGTACCAATAATGAAGGAAAAAAAGCAAGGGTTGGCATTCATATCTTGGCGATAGAAATATTCCGCCCCGATGGGACTGTCAAGCGATTCAAAAAAACGTGTATTGTTGCAGGACGAATGGAATAAAACACTATAGATCCTGTATCAGCGGTTATAACAACAAAAATTAATTACTTATTGTTTCATATTTAGTTATAACTATCTAATAGTTAGCCGACTACTTCGTAATCACTTCGCTTTTAGTTAGCTCGCTACGCTCGTGAGAGCGCAAGCTTAGTTACACAAAAGCATATTTATATTAGTTTACTTCGTGAGCGCTGCGCTTTTAGTTAGCTGCGCTGCTACTTCGTGGTACTGCGTGAGCGCTTTGCTTTTAGTTAGCTGCTGACAGTCTATTTCAATTGAATGCTCAAAAGGATGAAAGCACCTTAAATATTTATCTCACAAAAAGAATACAATTGATATAGAAGGTACTAGCCTTTACTTTGTATCAGGTAATTCTATGAACTAAATAAAGTCGTATAATTAGAAAAAAGAGAAGTAGAGGTGAACTATCTTACTAGCAAAGCTAATAGGCTTATATTTTGCATTAGTCCTCTACATTCTCCCTTCGTTGAATAGCTTCAAATAGAATAATAGATTAGCAGATCTACTAAAGGCGTGAAAGAAATTCAACATCAAATTAATGATCTAAATTATGAAAAAGTATTCCCATTACATTGGTGTAGATGTATCTAAATTAAGCTTAGACTTATTAGCACTTAATTCATCCAATGAAATTGTTATATCAGCTTGTACAATAGCTAACAAAACAAGAGAAACTAAGACTTTCTTTTTAAACATTGTTAAACAATTAGGAGATAAAGATTTTGTAGTAGCTTTTGAGAATACAGGAGTCTATAGCTCTTTACTTGCATGTACATTGGAAGAACTAGATATTGATTACTGTCAATTATCTCCTTTAGATTTGTTCTTGAGTAAAGGACTCAGTAGAGGAAAGTCAGATAAAATAGATGCTTATAGAATTGCCCAATATACCTTATTTAATCGAATGAAGTTAAGCTTGAGTCAAAACAACCCAGCTTCAATAGAAAAACTAAAAGTCCTTCATTCTCAAAGAGAAAAGATTGTTAAGTCTATAAAAAAATATAAGAGCAATAAAGAATTAGAGGCTTTTTTGCCAAAGGAAATGCTTAAAGAATTGACAAAATCAAGCAAGAGTATCTTGAATAATTTAGAGAAGAACTTGAAGTTAATCGAACAAGCAATCTTAGCCACTATAAAATCTGAACGTCAACTTAAGATAGATTATGAGTTGGTCCAAAGTATTCCTGGTATTGGTCCTCAGATTGCTACTTATTTGATCATAGTAACTCGTGGTTTTTCAAAGTTCAAAAGCGCAAAAAAGTTAGCTTGTTATGCGGGAGTTGCGCCATTCCCATTTCAATCTGGAACGAGTATAAAAGGCAGGACAAAAGTAAGTCCCTTTGCTGATAAAAAATTAAAAAGTCTATTAATAATAGGTGCTCTCAATGCTAAAAGAGCGGATAGAGAATTAAATAACTACTACCTAAAAAAAGAAAGTGAAGGAAAGAATCCCATGCTTATTTTGAATAATATCGCAAACAAAATTTTGGGTAGAGTTTATGCGGTTATTAATAGGCAGCAGCCTTATATCAATACTCAAAAATTTGCTGCTTAAATATTGCTTCTTTTATTTGGTTTTATAGATAGAATGCAAAATGTATAGTTTTAAATTTTAAAGCATGAAATAGGTTCTTCACCAAGTAGGTTCAAAGCTTTTTTGTTCTAAGCTTGCCTTCAATTATTTTTATATTAATAAAAAATATTCTTAATAATTACATTTCATCAAAACACCATCGCTCCCTCTAACTTTCATTATTTTATTATTACAAACCATACAAATAGCATCAATAATAAGTTACTTAGCCTCTCTTTGCAAAATTTTATTCCTATCCCAAAGCCTTGTTTTAGTTTTACAAACAAGATTCAATTGTCATAAAATCGTAAGGTATTTTCTAGAATTATTTTTTTTTTAAAGACTTCGTGAAAAATTGATCTATTCTCGAACACTTTCAATTGAAAAAGTGTTACTTTTGTACTAGATTAGATTTAATCTAAATACAATAACAAATAGAGAACAAATGTCTGACAAAAAATTAATTTACTTAGATAATAACGCCACAACTCCAGTTGACCCAAGAGTAGTTGAGGCTATGATACCTTACTTTACTGAACATTTTGGAAATGCAGCCAGCAGAAACCATCCTTTTGGTTGGGCTGCAGAAGGAGCTGTTGACAAAGCAAGAGAGCAAATTGCAGATTTGATTGGAGCAGATCCTCGTGAAATCATTTTCACTTCTGGTGCAACTGAAGCAGATAATCTAGCCATCAAGGGAGTTGCTGAAATGTACAAGCGTAAAGGAAATCATATTATTACCTTAGAGACAGAACATAAAGCTGTTTTAGACACTTGTAAAAAGCTAGAAAAAGAAGGTTGCGAAATTACCTACTTAAAAGTGGATCGCCAAGGTTTGGTCGATTTGGCAGAATTAGAAGCTGCTATTCGTCCTACAACTATTTTGGTGTCTATCATGTTTGCTAATAACGAGATTGGTGTCGTTCAACCAATGAAAGCAATTAGCGACATTTGTGTCAAACACCAAGTGTTGTTTATGACAGATGCTACTCAAGCAGTAGGAAAGATTCCTGTTAACGTTAAAGAGTTGGGCATTCATTTAATGGCATTTTCTGCTCATAAAATGTATGGACCTAAAGGTGTTGGTGTTTTATATGTATCTCGCAAAGCTCCTCGTGTAAAAGTAACCGCTCAAATGGATGGTGGTGGACACGAACGTGGCATGCGCTCGGGTACGCTAAATGTGCCTGGTATTGTGGGCTTGGGAAAAGCTTGTGAGCTTTGTAAACTAGAAATGGAGGCTGATGCAGAACGCTTGTCTAAATTGAGAGACAAACTAGAGACTGAATTGATGAAAATTGAAGAAGTTGTCTTTAATGGTCATCCTGAATACAGAATGCCACACATGACAAATCTATCGTTTAAACATGTAGAAGGCGAAGGCTTGATGATGACGTTCAACCAAAATATTGCGCTTTCTTCAGGTTCTGCCTGTACCTCTGCCTCTTTAGAGCCTTCTTATGTTCTAAAAGCATTGGGCTTGGGTGATGATTTGGCGCACTCTTCTCTTCGTATCAGCTTAGGGCGTTTTACAACCGAGGAAGATATTGACTTTGCAATCGAAGCGATTCGCAATGGTGTAAATCATATGCGCGAACTGTCTCCAATTTGGGAAATGTACAAGGAAGGTATCGACCTAGATTCTGTAGAATGGGCAGAACACTAATGATAATCACTACGTATTATCAATCATAAATTTTGATCACTCGCTACACCATTTTGTAGCACTAAAATAAATACAATTATGGCTTATTCTGATAAATTGTTAGACCACTTCAAGAAACCTAAAAATGTTGGTACCCTAGACAAAAACCAAAAAAATGTTGGTACTGGACTTGTTGGCGCTCCTGAATGTGGTGATGTTATGCGTCTTCAAATTGAAGTAGACGAAGAATCTGGCGTTATCAAAGATGCTAAATTCAAAACATTTGGCTGTGGTTCTGCCATCGCTTCTTCTTCTTTGGCTACAGAGTGGCTCAAAGGCAAAACATTGGATGAGGCTTCTTCTATTGACAATATGGATATTGTTGAGGAATTAGAATTGCCTCCTGTAAAAATTCACTGTTCTGTTTTGGCAGAAGATGCTATCAAATCAGCAATCAAAGATTACAAAAGTAAAAACGCTGAGTAAATTTACATTTGAAAATACTTTCAATTCTTTATTATGATATTTGTAACTGATAGTGCTAAAGAACAAATCAACCATATTCGTTCAAAGAATGAAAACTTGGACGACAACTACTTTATTAGAGTTAGTGTAACGAGTGGTGGTTGTTCGGGCTTATCTTATAATATGGATTTTGATAACGAATCACAAGCAGAAGATCAAGTATTTGAGGACAATGGTGTCAAGATTGTCACCGACTTAAAAAGCTTTTTATACTTGTTTGACTCTACACTAGAGTTTTCTGGAGGTTTGGATGGTAAAGGGTTTCATTTTACCAACCCGAATGCTTCTAGAACCTGTGGTTGTGGCGAAAGTTTTGCGGTGTAGAGTAAATATAAAAGAGACAATTACACCAATACCACTCTTGTGGTCGTTCATGATACTACTAAGCTTCTCAATTTTTGAGGAGCTTTTTTTATTGGCATAAAAAAATTCAATAAAAAACGCCTTGCACAAAATAGTACAAGGCGTGTTCTTTATTTCTATTCAGTAGAAAAACTGGATTAAACCAATTTCACTCCTACTGCATTCACTCCTTTTCTTCCCTCTTCAAGATTGTAAGAAACACGATCATCTTTAGCGATTTCATCTACCAAACCTTTGGCATGTACGAAGTAATCTGTGTTGTCATTATCATCTTTGATAAAGCCGTAGCCTTTTTCTTCGTTAAAGAACTTTACTGTTCCTGTATTGGTACCCATAATAAAAAATTTTGTGTGCAAAATGGCACTTAAATACAACGTTTAATTGGAGTTAACTCTTGTGGGTTGAACATCTAGAAAACATTGATAGAAAAATAAAAATTCGGCATCCAAACAAGTGGATACTCTACAAAGGAAAGAAATCTATTTCTAAATTTCTATTTTTTAATAGACATTTATTACTTAATAAGCTAAAAAACAACCTTTAGTTAACACTATAGAAAAGAATGTTAGGGATATTTTATGGTTCAATATCTGTTTTTTAGACGTAATTATTCTTCTTCTTTCTTTTGAATTCCAAAACGTTTTCTTCTTACATAGGTGTACAATCGCCCAAAAATAATCAAAACTAATAAAGGCAGAACAAGGTTTATCATTGGCCATTTAGGTAATGTTATTAGTTGTATTTTTTTAATACTAATTGCCATTTTTTCATCAAAAGCTCGTTCTTGATCCAAAGGACGCAGTTTAATCTGTTTATTCCTTGATGCTATAATCCCCTTATTATCAATCATGTACTCCATGCAATTCATCAAGAAATCTTGATTACCATAATGATAGCCATCAAACGGGTTTATTCCTAAAGGTAATGGAGTTGGTTTTCTTTTGTTGGCTGGATCCAAAGCATTTTTAGCAATATCTCCATCTGCAATAACAATCATTTTGGCTGGTTTACCCTGCTCTTTAAATGGTTGTCCCAATTTTTTTAACCCAGCTAACATTTCAGGAGAAACCCTGTTTTTGTAATAAGAAGTAAACGAACCTTCTAGTAATACCGCAATATCTTGATTTCCTTTGGTGAACGCATCTTTTGTGATGCCTTTGTCCATGATATCAATACTTACTCGAACAGGAGGATACTGCACTTTGCTATATTGAGAACTTCTCAACAAAGGCGTTTTTTTAATATAATTACTCGTTTTTATGGTATCTATACTAGCAGGATAACGGGTATCTACAAAGTCTAAATTCTGGACAATAGGATGTTGGATCGTATGACTTCCCGTTTCTTGAGCATCTAACGGTGTTGCATACGGATATGCTTTAGGATGGTAGAACCATTTTCTTGATTCGATTTGTGGTCTTTCTGGTGTTGGACTAACATTAACAGGGATAACACTACACTCCCAATCAGACACCAAGTTAGGGTTAATTCGTACACCATAATTGAATAAGAAATTATTAATGTCCAATTTATGTTCATTGGGCATAAATACGCCTGCCCTCTTCAAACTATCTGCCTCCATATTCAAAGGATCTACCAACCAAATTACATTTCCTCCATTCATCATATATTGGTCGATCATAAACAAATGCTGTGGAGGGAACGGACGGATTGGTTTTGGAATAATAACAACATGTATATTGGTATCAATATACGTCACATCATCCAGATTAAGCCGAGCTATATCATAGTATTTAAACATAGCAGCCTCCAAAGACTCCGTCCAAGGGCGTTGCAATTCGCCATGACCAGTCATCAAAACCATTCGAGGACGGTTTCTCATTTTCAGCTTTTGAATGGCATTCGCAAATTTATACTCTAACAAATTGATAGAGGGGTTAATAGCTTCCATTCTTGTGTAATCCTTGTTGTACCCCCCTGTGGTTTCTAACAATGGAATCACGGTTTTCTGTTGTTTATAACGAATGACCGCATAAGGAAACGCCAACATTGCTTTTCGGACATTTCCACCTCTTGTCGAATTGGTTAAATTAATGGGATAAATGCCATCTTTAGACAAAGCTTCTCCATTAGCAATATTTTCTTCTTCGGTACCACTCATTGGGTCAACCCAACGAACTTGAATAGAAGAATTATGGCCTCTCAATTTGCTCAACAAATCCGATGTTGCATTTTGCAAACGTTTGAAAGAAGAAGGGAAATCACCTTCTAATAAAACTTCTATAGTTAGTACTTCCTCCAACTCTTCTACCAATTCATAGGTGGCAGGATTGAGGGTAAATCGTTTGTCTTCTGTTAAATCAATATCTGAGTAATAAAAACTAGAAATAACATTAACAAATATCAGAATCCCCAAAACCAAAGCTAGGCTTACCAATGATTGTATAAAGCGTGAATTTTGCATATTAATTTTATATCTTTTTTAGTTTGTAGTCGTCAGCTAAATGTTTTAGAATAAATAATTTTAGCCAACTATCGAACGGGCTGTGTTGTCAGTTAATTGAATGCCTTTTAGAGGCTTACCATTTTCGTTTTTCTATCGCAAATTTTGTAAAAGATAAAAAAGCGACAATCATACTAATAAAATAAACCACATCTCTAGAATCAATTACCCCTCTACTCACAGAAGCATAGTGATAATTAATCCCTAACCCTTCCACCAAAGCATCACTGGTTCCGTAAAATAGTGGCAATCTTGCCAAACTAGCAAAAGCATCATAGAAAAAGCCACATAAAAATAAGCCCAGCATAAAAGCAATAATCTGGTTGCTGGTCAGAGCAGAACAAAAAATGCCAATAGATACAAAAACAGCTCCCAAACCAAACAAACCAAAGTACGATCCCCAAGTTGCTCCTATGTCCAAATTCCCTTTGGGCATTCCCAGTTGATACACAGAATAATAATAAACAAACGTTGGTAAAATAGAAAGTAAGACGAGAAATACACATGCCAAATATTTTCCTAGTATAATTTCCCAATCACTAATAGGCTTTGTTGCTAACAGTTCCATTGTTCCTGTTTGTGTTTCCTCTGCAAATGTTCGCATGGTAATTGCTGGAATCAAAAAAAGAAAGACATAAGGTGCCATTCTAAAAAAAGATCCTAAATCTGAAAATCCATAATTGATAATACTATAATCAGGAAAAACCCATAAAAATAACCCTGTTGCTAGTAAGAAAACGCCAATAGCAATGTAACCAATTAATGAACTCAGAAATAAATTAACTTCTTTCTTAAAAATGCTAATCATAATGTTTTTATTCTACTAATGATAATTCCTTATAGGATTTACTTCACTTCTATTGTTAACAATCGTTTTTACTGTTCATTACCCTTTTTTAATAATGGCATTCATCTACAAAAGGGTAAGTCACAAACAAGGTTTTGCCTTTCTACCTTATTTTATTGTCAAAGAGACAAAAATACAGTTTTGAGAGAAACTTAGGTATACTATAATAGAATAAGTTTACCGATTGTCGATAAACTTATTTTATGGAGGTAAAATACAGAAATGTCTAGGGAATTTAAAAGCTAAAACGCAAGATTTGGGGTTTCATGTATAACTTGCTAAAAAATACTACTCAAAAAAGCATACTTTAACCTAGTCTTAAGGATTTTTTTAGGACTCTTCATAGATTGGGTGACGATCGTTGTAGATTTTGATGGTCTTAAACAACTTTTCTTGCACTTCGTCCTCTGTCATATCCTTGAGGGTTTTCATCAAACGTTCATCATCTTGAATCCATGCTTTAAAATTATCTGCGGTATAATCTTTTATTTCTCCTGTTTCAAAAAGCATTATTTTCTTTACTAATACACGTTCTCTATTGACAATTTTTCGCCCCCCTACACGGTTTCCAGAATAAGGGTTGTAAATCAACATTTCCACCTCTTTGTCCTCTATAGAAGGATAATACAAATAACAAATGCGTCCTAGTATATGATAGCTCACAAAATAAATAGCTCCGTCCTTGCCCTTGGGATTGACTTTCATATAAGGTTTGCCTTTGATGCACAAGCCCCAAATATTGTCTAAGGATTTAATTTCTGATGTTGATAATTGTGCTACAGATTCTTCAGATAAAAACAGCAAGTTCTTTTCTCCATCTAATTGATAATCAAAAGAGGGAATCCTATAAAGAGGAAAACTAGGTTTGTTGTTCTTAAAATCTAGATGACTGGTGTATACGCCATCTTCAAAATCATATCCCTTCTTTATTTTTTGTTGCGCCTGAGCAGGCAGCCAAAAGGTCATACAACTACACCATAGAATCCATACAATTGCCTTCATGCTCTTTTATTTTTATAATGGTTTAAGAACTATCACCAAGTCATCCTTCTACAATGCACTCAATGTAATCTTAATCTGCCATTTGGTCTTTTACTAATAAACTTCAAAAAATTTTGTACAAAGATAAACGTTAAAATAATAGACAGAGTTAATAATGACCACTTGATTTTTTATTTTTTAATAAAAAATCCCCCCTTATTCCTGTTACCGCTTGGGAGGATTAAGACTCACTAAGATAACAAACGCTTTTTCGGAACTATCGCCTATTCGTATAACACCACTCTTGTATGCAAAACTAGAATCAAATTCAATACCGAAAAATGCACTGTTGTCTACAGCAAACAATCGATCTCCTACATACCAACGGGTCGAACTACTGGGAATATAGGTCGTTATGTAAGGGTTTAGCGTTGTTTTTTCGAATGAAATTGGCTGTGAATTTCCCCTTGTTGCCGTCGCAAATAATACCAAAGCTATATTTTGGCTATACAAGTTTTTACTCAACTCCGAGGAGTTGGGGTTGATATAGGAAAAACGTTGAGCATTACTCAAATTCAAAAATTTATTACCAAAAAAATCTAGCCCTAATTTTGGGGTAGCAAAGCCTAATACCTGTTCGTTTCCTATTTCTACAACCTCACTCAATGCATACCCATTCTGCCCATACAAAGCTGCTGAATAATTACGCACACACAAAACCATTATCAGAAACAAACTAATTGAGCAAACGTTCTTCATTGATGGAAATTTTAAACAATAGGACAACTTTTTTTAGATTGGGGAACGATCTAAGAAATGGTTATACATTGCAGATTTAGGACTTAAAAACATACCGTTCAACACACTATCTTCAATTCTCTGTTAAACCATGCAGTAGCAGCGCAGCTAAACTAATAAAGTTTTTCAACGACCACGTAGTAGCAGCGCAGCTAACTATTGTAGTATTTCTAATGTGCAAAAAACTAATAGGCTATTCTATTAAGATACGTCAAAAAAACACTGATTGTCAATATTTTTAATAAAAAAATTATCAAAAAGTTGTAGAAAAACAATAAAAAAGCGTGCCTTCAACAGGAAAGCACGCTTGTATTATTATTCTTTATATTGATTGTAAAAAATTACAATTCGTTGCCCTATTTTACTTGAGCTGCATCTTCTATTAATTGTTTTGCCAATGCAATTGCTTTTTCTAAACCATCAGGATTTTTTCCTCCTGCAGTAGCAAAAACAGGTTGTCCACCACCACCGCCTTGGATTTCTTTAGAGACAGCTTTGATAATATTTCCCGCGCTTAAGCCATAGTTATCAACCACTTGTTTATCCATTGCAACAGTCAACAAAGCCTTGCCTTTGTTGGTTCCTCCCAAAACTAAAACTAAATTTTCAAACTCCTGACTCAAACTATTATTCAATTGCTTGATACCGTCTTTGGAAGTAATATTGCTAGTAGTTCCCAAGAAGTGCAAATCACCAATTTTAACCACCGACTGTTTCAACTGATCTTTTGCCAATTGCGCTTCTAAAACTGCCATTTTATCCAACTCTTTGTTCAACTTCTTGTTAGCATCCAACAAATCTTGCAACGCCTTCGTCAAGTCTTTAGGATTTTTTAAGGTAGCACGAACAGCAGCTAATTGTTGCAACTCGTCTTGCACATATCCCATCGCTTCTGCTCCTGTTAAAGCCTCAATACGACGTATTCCTGAAGCAATAGAAGTCTCTACAACAATCTTAAATAGACCGATTTCTCCAGTTGCCTTTACATGGCAACCGCCACAAAGTTCTTTCGAAAAGTCCTCTCCAAAAGTAATAATACGAACTGCATCGCCATATTTTTCTCCAAACAACATCATCGCTCCTGATTCACGCGCTTCATCAATAGGCACGTTTTGTTGCTCTCTCAATGAGATGTTTGCTCTAATTTTAGCATTTACAATTTCCTCCACTTCTCGAATTTGTTCCTCCGTCATTTTGCTACTGTGCGAAAAGTCAAAACGCATCTTATCAGATGAAACAAAAGAGCCCTTCTGTTGAACATGTGTTCCCAATACTTGGCGCAAAGCAGCATGCGCCAAATGGGCAACAGAGTGATTTTTCTCTGTCAACTGACGCTTCGTGCTGTTGATTTCAGCAACTACATTTTGCTCTATGTTTTGAGGTAGTTTTTTGACCCAATGTACAATTAAATTGTTTTCTTTTTTGGTATCAATTACAGGAATTTTTTCTTCTCCAAACCACAACAATCCAGTGTCGCCAACTTGCCCACCGGCTTCAGCATAAAAAGGCGTTTTGTTCAATACGATTTGATATTGTTCTTTCCCTTTTGCAACAACTTTTCGGTATTTAACCACCTTAGCTTCTGCCTTGTGCTCAGTATATCCAACAAACTCGACATTAGGATTATCTAAAATTTCTTCCCAATCGCTCACATCTTTTTGAGCATCTTTTTGAGAACGTTTTCGCTGTTCTGCCAAAGCAGCTTCAAAACCTTTTTCATCAACCGTCCAACCTTTTTCTTCTGCCAACAAACAGGTCAAATCAAAAGGAAAACCAAAAGTGTCAAACAAGACAAAAGCATCTTGTCCACTCACCTCTTTGTTCTTAACTTCTAAGTCTGCAAATAGTTTCAGACCACGCTCCAAAGTTCTTAAGAACGCAGCTTCCTCCCCTTTGATCGTATCCATTAACATTTTTTGCTGCGCTTTTACCTCTGGAAAAACTTCGGCAAAAGATTCGGATAATGTTGGGATTAATTGATAAATAAATGGCTTTTGAATGTTCAAAAAGCTATAATAATAGCGCACTGCTCGGCGCAATACACGGCGGACCACATAACCTGCTCCTGTATTATCAGGACGTTGTCCATCTGCAATCACCAAAGCAACTGCACGTACATGATCGGCAATCACACGCATCGCAATATCCGTGTAAGCATTTTTATCATAAGAATTAGTATACTTAATTTCCGACTCTTTTTCGATCAACTGAATCAAAGGACTAAAAGCATCAGTATCGTAATTAGATGTTTTTCCTTGTAGAGCCATACAAAGACGCTCCAAGCCCATCCCTGTGTCAATGCATTTGTTAGCTAACGGCACCAAAGAACCATCTGCCATACGATTAAATTGCATGAAAACTAAGTTCCAAATCTCAATAACCAGTGGATGATCTTCATTGACCAAACTTTTGCCATCTACCTTAGCTCGGTCTTCGTCCGAGCGAATATCAATGTGAATCTCAGAACAAGGACCACAAGGACCTTGCGCTCCCATTTCCCAGAAGTTATCTTTTTTACCAGCACGAATAATTCTATCCTTGGACACCCATTTTTGCCACAACTCAAATGCCTCTTCGTCAGCTTCTACACCATCTTCTTTATCTCCCTCAAAAATAGTTACATACAAGCGATCCTTATCCATCTTGTAGACTTCGGTCAACAACTCCCAAGCCCAAGCAATGGCTTCTTCCTTAAAATAATCACCAAATGACCAGTTGCCCAACATTTCAAACATGGTTTGATGATAGCTATCGCGCCCTACATCTTCCAAATCATTGTGCTTGCCAGATACTCTCAAACATTTTTGAGTATCTGCAATACGGGCCGCCGAAGGAGTTTCGTTTCCAAGGAAATAATCTTTGAACTGTGCCATCCCTGAGTTCATAAACATCAAGGTAGGATCGTTCTGATTTACAATTGGAGCAGAAGGGACAATCTTGTGTTCTTTGCTCTCAAAAAAGTCCAAAAACTTTTGGCGAATTTCTTTTACCGTCATCATGTTTTTAAAATGTTAGAAATAAGATATTAAATAGGAAGTTTCTTCTTAAAATACGTTTGATTTTATAATTGTCAGACAAACAAAGATGTGTTTCTTTGAGTTATATCCCAAAAGATATTTTAAAGTAGTTCCCATCATAATTTTGAATCGCACAAATATAATAGTACTGGCTCTAAATAACTATATTCATTATCAAATAATTTCATTTTGCTCTATTTATTATCGTAAAGTTTTTTTTAACTCTATTTTAACTCGTAAAATATATGTTCAAAGCTGCTTCTTTTGCCAAATTTAAAATTGATTTTACCACATAGAATTATTTTTTATTTCCCCAAAACACTATTATATCGAAAACAAGCCCCACTATTTTTCTTTTTTCAAAACATATACAAAGTGGTCAAAACAAAACAAATTGTCCAAAAATTTGGAAAGCTCCCCAATTTGTATGTAAATTCGCCCTGTGATTTCTACAAAATGTTCTCGAAATTACAATTATTAGTCCTTTTAATAACTTAATATCCTCATGGGAAAAGAAAAGTATATCTATAATAAGCATACCTTACGCTACGAAAAAGCCAATGTGCCGTTTAAGCATCAATTGCTACGAATATTAGGGGTTACAGGTTGTATCGCAGGTTACACAGCGCTTATTTTCGCTTTATCGCCCAACACAAGTACTTCTAGCCAAGCTAAGGAATTGGCAGATATGAAACAGAAGTATGAAGCGATGAACTACCAAATAGATATGATGAGTAGTGCTTTAGAAAACATTCATGATAGAGACGATGCGATTTATCGTCAAGTACTTGAAATGGAGCCGACCGATAAAGGTATTTGGAATGGAGGACGTGGAGGAAGCGACAAATATGCTGACTTGCGTAACCTTTCTGACAGCGAACTGTTGATTACAACTAGCAAAAAGTTAGAAAAATTAAGACACCGTTTGGCTGTATCTGCTCAATCTCAAGACGAAATCATTCAACAAGCACAGGACAAAGAAAAGATGCTTGCATCAATTCCTTCTATTCGTCCAATTCGCAATTTAAAGAAAAAAATACAACACCTTTCTGGTTTTGGATATCGTACACATCCTGTTTTCAAAACACGTAAAATGCACACTGGTATTGATTTTGGTGCTCGCAAAGGTACACCTATCTATGCTACTGGTGATGGTAAAGTTGTCCGTGTAGAATACAAAAAGACTGGATACGGTAGAAATGTTGTTATCGACCATGGCTATGGTTATCAAACACTTTATGGGCATATGTCTAAAGTTCAATGCAAAGTTGGACAAAAAGTGAAAAGAGGTGAAATTATTGGTTTGGTAGGCAGTACAGGTACTTCTACTTCTCCACACGTTCACTACGAAGTTGTTCACAAAGGCAAAAAAATTAATCCACTTCCTTTCTGTTTAGATGGTTTGAGTCCTAAAGAGTACAAGGAATTTGTAACAAGTGCAACGGCTGAAAACCAAGCTATGTCTATTGATTAAGTCAGGAATAAAGGTTTTAATATAGAATATAGGTACAACCTTCTAAGCTTTGGCTTGGAAGGTTTTTTTTATAATAAGTAAGAGGTCAGAAAAAATAAGAACAAAAAATGGGATTATTTTTTGCTAATCAAAGAAGAAAAAGGAAGGCTGTTTTACTTGTTATTTTTTTTGAACGATTACTTAGATGCTAAAAACAAATTATTTTTAAGTAAGCAGAAATATATAGCTATGTCAACACTACATCAATTGGCAATTGGTTTGAGTGTTAGTGAAAAAACACTCCAATCTTGGAATAAAAGCTTTAAATTAAGTCCTTCACTCAATGCAGAAGGGCAATTGGTTTATAATTCAGAACAAAAAGAATTGTTGTTGCAAATACATCATTTGATAAAAGAAAGAGGATTCACTATTTCTGGCGCTAAAAAAGAGCTAAAAAAACGCCCTCTCCACGAAAAGAAAAAAGAAACTATCCAAAGCCTGCAAAACATTCGAGGATTCTTAGAAGAACTAAAGAATTCTATATAAAACCGTTTTTTTCAACCGTTTTATTATAGTAGTTTGGTGGTTGCCTCAAAAAAAAGCCTCAAAGCGAATCTATCACTCTGAGGCTTTTATCTTCTAAAAAGAAGGGCTTACTCTTCTTTTTTAAGATCGTATTTTTCCATGTACTTATTGTACAAATCCTTTTGTTTATTGCCTAAATCTACTGCATTTCCTGCCATAAAAGCAGCTGTTATAACAGAAGTACGCATATCAAGTGCATCGCCTTCTGAAACTATAAATGTAGCATCTTTTCCCGTTTCTAAACTTCCTACACGATCTGCAATTCCTAAGATTTCAGCTGTATTCAAAGTTAATGCGCTTAGTGCAGCTTCTTGGTCCAAACCATGCCCAATAGCCTGTCCAGCTTGAAACATAAGATTGCGAACATTCCAACTCCCTTGTCTATTGAGAGAAAAGGCAAATTTAACGCCTTTTGCTTGCAATACTGCTGGTGTCTTAAAAGGTTGATCTATATCCGAATCATCTCTACGAGGTAATTGTTGTACATCATCCAAAATAACAGGCACATTTTTCTCCTTTAAGAAATCAACAATCTTCCAAGCTTCTATTCCTCCTTGAATCACCAAATCGACCCCATAAGGTTGCAAAAGGTTAATTGCATCCATCATAGACTTCGCATCATCAGCATGTACAATTAATTTTTTCTTCTTTTGAAACAAAGCCTTCATTGTTTCAAACTTCAAATTCTTTTGCTCCACACTAGTTTTTTGTGCATAAGCTTGTGCTGCATCAAAATAAACACGGGTAGCTGTCATACCATTGTTGTAATCCTTGTTCATTTCTGTTCGTCCTCTTTGCGCCCACCATCCTGTGTAACGAACTCGATTCGGCCAACGCAAATGCACGCAATTATCAAAAGCAAGGGTAGCATCTTCCCAGTTATCTCCCTGTGTGTAGACAATAGAAGACTGCCCAGAAATACGCCCTCCTTCTGGTACAATTTGTGCCAATAAGACCCCATTGGAACGAACCGTTGGCACTACTTTAGAATCGGTATTATAAGCGATAATAGAACGAATATTAGGATTAAAATTACCCACTTCACGATAATCTATCGTTGAACGAACAGCTTGGATTTCTTCCAAGCCTAAACGAGTGTTAGGAGCAATAAACCCTGGATAAACGTGCTGCCCGTTTCCATCTATTGTGCGATCATATTTACTACTTGGCTTGGCATCCATCGTTTCTACCAAATCAATTTTTCCGTTTGTTACACCAATTTGTCCATTCTCAATTACTTTTCCATTGCCAATATGAATGGTTACATTAGTATATAAAAATGATGTTGAGGTATTTTTTTGAGCCACAACATTTAGTGTCGCAATGCCCCATATTATAAGTAGACTAAAGATAAGTTTCATTTTGTCTGTTTTATGCTTTTATAAATTTCAAGGTTTGCACCTTATTATTAGTCTTGTAAACTGCTAAATAAGCTCCTGAAGGTAAGTGCATCGTTGGAATCGTTCCTGTTTTATCACCTGCAAATACTTGGCTTTTCAACGGGTTACCTAAAATATTGTAAATTGTTATTGTATACGGTTCTGTTGTGGTTGTACTCCAACTCAATTCATTTTCAACAGGATTTGAACTTGTTATTTGAAACCAATTAGCAGGCTCCTCTTTCACGCTCTGCACCGAAGTAATCAAACGATACGGGCTAAAAAATTGCCAGATTTCTACACTTGCATCAAAATCCATGTTGGTATTTCCACTAACAATTACCCCTGAACCTGGCCAACTATGCCCTCCGTTATTGACTCGAATTAAGTGTACAGGATAATTTGATCCTGTTTCATAACGCCTCTTATCTGCTGTTGAGCCATCAAATAAATTTGTATTCGGAAAAGCCGTTGACGAAACAGCCGTTGTGAGACCATTGTGTGTTCGCCAGTGTTCTACTAGAGTATTTACACCAATTAATGCTCCATTCCCGTTATAGGGCACCACCGCATCTGACGTTCCATGAATGTGCAAAACTGGAATTTTATTGGCAGGCGTACAGGCTGCATATTGCGTTGCACTCATTGTCCCTGCGACTCCTGCTATTGCCGCAATTCGATGATTTAGCTCACAAGCCAATGTATTGCTCATTATAGCGCCATTTGACAGCCCTGTAGAATACACTCGCTGCAAATCAACCGTATAACTAGCTGCTATTGTATCAATCAAAGCATCAATAAACCCTATATCATCAACCCCTGTCCCATAACCAGCATTCCAATATGGTTGAGAAGAATTATCTAAGGTTCCTTCGGGATAAGCGACTATAAAACCTGCTGTATCTGCAATGGCATTCATTTTTGTCAAATTTGCTTGCGCATTACCATTAGAAGTATAACCGTGCAAATTAAAAACAATAGGATGCGCATTTGCCGTTGTATAATTGGCTGGAATATAAAGCGTATAACTCCGAGTCAAACCATCATGTACAAAACTTCCCGATACATTTTGTCCAAAAACATTCGACAAGCCAATACATAAAAAACTGATAAAAAGACTATAGTAGTTCATCTGATTTTGTTTTTGTTAAAAATTCGGTGGTACTCCTATTCCGTTCCATTTACATCCACATTAAAATCTATAAACTTATTACAATCTGCATCTCCACAGTGATAATGCTGTTTAGGAATAAAAATAGCTGGTTGTGTTGGTACTCCTTTTTCTTTGGCATTCAACATTTTCTGAATCAATCGGTTGCGTTCTAATTTTATCGCTAATCGCTTTTCTTCATCCTTCTGCTTATCGAATAGACAAACACCATCTACAAACGTCTTTTCTGCTTTAGCATAAACAGACAAAGGGTTGTGCGACCAAAGAACAACATCTGCCGATTTACCGACCTTAATAGAACCTACTTTATCATCTAGATGCAATAATTTTGCAGGATTGTGCGTCACCATATTCCACGCAGCTGTCTCAGACATTCCACCATATTTTACGCCTTTAGCAGCTTCTTGATTCAAGCGGCGTCCCATTTCTGCATCATCAGAATTAATTGCAACCACAATTCCCATATCATCTAAAATCTTAGCATTGTAAGGGATTGCATCAATTACCTCATATTTGTAAGCCCACCAATCCGAAAACGTAGAAGCTCCTGCTCCATGTGCTTTCATTTTGTCTGCAATTTTGTACCCTTCTAAGATATGTGTAAACGTATTTAAAGTAAATTTGTGCTTTTCTGCGATGCGCATCAACATTGTAATTTCACTTTGTACATAAGAATGACAGGAAATAAAACGCTTGCTGTTGATAATTTCTAAAATTGCATCTAGCTCCAAATCTTTGCGAACGGTTTTACCAGCAGCAATCGCTGCTCCATATTCTGCCGCTCTAGTAAAATGATCTTCATATACTTGTTCGACTCCCATACGAGTTTGGGGGAAACGTACTCTTGCATGAGGTCCCCAATTCGATTGCTTAACATTTTCTCCCAAAGCAAATTTGATAAACCCATCTGCTCCTTTGTATTTGATTGCCTCTGGTAAACTCCCCCAACGGAACTTAATAATTGCCGATTGTCCACCAATTGGATTAGCAGAACCATGCAATAATTGGGCACCTGTTACGCCGCCAGCTAACTGACGATACATATTAACATCTTCCGAATTAATTACATCTCCAATACGTACTTCGGCAGAACTGGCTTGCGTTCCTTCGTTAACACCATAACTAATACAAATGTGTGAATGCTCATCAATAATCCCTGCTGTCAAATGCTTTCCTGTTCCATCAATTACTTTTGCTCCTGTTATAGATAGTTTTTTACCAATTCTGGCAATTTTTCCATCTTCTATTAAGACATCAGTTGCTTCTAAATTTCCTTTTTTCTCCCCTGTCCAAACCGTAACATTTTTAATTAGAACTGTTTCTTTTTTAGGCAAATTAGCTTTGGTGTATCCATAAGGAGACCAAGGATACAGCACCTCTCCTAATTCATCTAAATTGACTAGTTCTGGTAATTTGGAGGAATCAGACGGCACAGATCCTGTTCGAGTCGCTGTCCATGAAATCCATGTTCCATCAAACTTTGTCGCTTGTCCTGCCCATTTATTTAATTCTGCTTTACCAGAAAGACGATAAATTTTTAAACTTTTCTTTGTTGTATCTTTCTCTGGAACAAAAGCAAATGAAATAGTATTGTTGATTAGGTTGTGTTTAATTTTATGTTGTTTGCTCGTATCCTTTGTATTCGTCCAGTACAGTTCAGGAGCTGCCTCGGTTCCTTTTACTTCTAATTGAAAGGTTTTATTATCAATAGATAATTGATATTTTCCTCGAATATCAACAGCGTTTAAATCTTTTACTATATATGGCTTGCCCTTTACCCAGTTGTGATATAAGACTACTTTCTCATTCAATACATTATCAGAAGTAATGATAAAATTTGCCAATTTGCCTTGTTCCAGTGTGCCAATCCATTGATCTGCTCTGATTAACTTAGCTGGTGTTGTTGTCAAAGCTTTTAATAGGTCTTTTTCTGATAAACCATGCTGATAAGCCTTGCGAACTTGTTTCCAAAAATCCTTTTTATCTTTATTCAGTCTAGATGTTATGGCAAAAGGGATTTCTGCCGCTGCCAATCGCGCAGGGTTCGTGGGTGCCAATTCCCAATATTTCATTTGCGTTAGACTTACCTCTTCTGCATCGTAAGGATCACTCACATCATAAGCCTTTGGAAAATGCATTGGAATAACAAGCGCTCCATTTGTTTTTTTGATGGCATCCAAACGCAAAAACTCATCGCCACCACCTCTAAAAATATATTGCACTCCAAATTCATCGCCCAATTTATCAGCACGCAATAAATCCAACCGATTGCCCAATTCAAAAAACTGAGGTACATCTTGAATTTTGTTCCAATATTCTAGAGAAATATTATAGGATTCGTTGCTTTCTCGCTCTGCGTACCATTTTCCATCGTAATATGTTTGTCGTAACAAGGCAACAGCCCCCATTCTAGAACTTGGATAATTTTGCTTAGAAGTTCCTTTCGAAAAAGAATAATGAGCACTAGCTTTTCCTTTAAGAATCATATCGTGTTCATTTTCTTCTCCTAACAAGACCAAGGCAGAAGTGCCTCGTGCCATGCCATCCATCTGATGAGTTAACACTGTCCCAAAGCCTAATTTGCGTAGGGTTTCAGCAGCTTTTTTATCAACCGAAAACAAAGCGGTTGCATCTTGTTCTGGTTTCAATGCCTCGTTCCAACTATAAGCTCCTTCTTTGTTAGAAAGCATTTGAGGGGCACTAGATTTCGATTTTGTCCCAACAGGTTTTGGCATACCGTAATTGCTAGATAACTCAATAAAAGAAGGATAAATAAACTTTCCTCTCAAATCAATTGTTACGGCATCAACAGGAATTGTTAGGTTGGTGCCTACACCAACTATTTTTCCCTTTTTGATCAATAATGTCGCCTTTTCTAGTTTCTTTTCTGGTGTCACGTAAATAGTTGCATTGGTAAAGGCATAATGCCCTTCTTGCTCATCATAAACCCCATTCCTAGGAAAAGTTATTTGTGCTATGGTTATAACAGACCAAAAGCATAAGAAAAGTACGGCTGCTATTTTTTGCAATCCCATGTCTTATTAATTTAATTTTTTGTCAGTTTTTCGCAAAAGCAATAATATTGTCGTTTTTTGTGCTAAACAAGTACAGAATTATTCCTAGCGAATAATTAGTATCACCATTCAATTTGCAGGATAAAAAACAGCAATTTGATTTCTGATAACATCAACTTGTGATAATACTAAAAAAAATCAACCAACAATATATATATGCATATTTTTTATAACAACTCAAAAGTTGCTTACCAAAAAGTAGGACAAGGACAAACACTTGTTTTGCTTCATGGCTTTTGCGAAGATAGTACGATGTGGGCAGACTTTGTGCCTCTTTTGTCAAAAAAATACACCATTTTGACGATTGATTTATCTGGCTTTGGCAACTCTGATCTTTTGAAGGATACAAGTATTGATGGAATGGCTGATGCCGTGCTGGCTGTTTTAAGTGCGGAGAACACAAACTCATGCGCCTTAATTGGGCATTCTATGGGAGGATATGTTGGTTTATCCATTGCTCAAAAGGCTCCCCAAATATTAATCGGATTGGGACTCTTTCATTCTCACCCCTATAAAGATTCTCCTTCTAAAACAGAAAATAGGCTCAAAACAATTGGTTTTATAGAACGGCATGGTATTGCTCCTTTTGCGGGACATTTTGTCCGCAACCTATTTCCTCCCAAGTTTGTTGACAATAACAAGCTATTTATAGAGGAATTAATTCACAAAACCAGTATGCACCATTCGGATGCCGTTATTGCCGCTTCTCATGCCATGATTGATCGTTCTGACCGAACTGATGTCTTAACCAATTTAGCCTGCCCTACGTTATTTATAGTAGGAACACTGGATAATGCCATTGCGACTGAACATAGTTTAAATCAATTGAGTTTGCCTTCCATAGCTAGTGTTCATATTTTAGAAAACATTGGTCATATGGGGATGTTTGAAGCGCCTATGGAAACGCTAGAAATCATTGTAGATTTTATTGATTTTTGTAATTTATTTACCCTTGAACCATCAAAATCGTAAAACAATAGCAATCTATACACAGCATTCTCAAAGTAATTAGTGGGTTACTAAAACCTCAAGAAGTACTATAAAATAATATTTATGAAAATTTTTCTGTGTCTCTTATTTTTCGTTGCAATCAGCATTTCTGCTTGTACCAAAAAAGTAGATGGATGTATGCACCCGAGAGCTGTTAATTTTAATCCCGAAGCCGATGAGGATAAAAATGATGCTTGCCAGTATTACCAGTTAATTTTGCAAATGCAACATTTTGCCAGTTCGCTTCCTAACGATACTCTAAAATTTGGCAACTGGCTCTATGATGCCAACAACGAGCCTTTTTATTTAAGCACCATGAACCTTTTGGCGGGGGAAGTACACTTGGTCAAATCGGGTACCAACGAGGAAATAAAATCTCCTGAAACAGCTCCCTTTTTTAATGCCAATAGTACCCCCATTTATGTGGAAGATAATTTTTTTATCAGCACCTTAGAAGAATATGCTTATAACATTGCTGGATGGACAGAGTTAGGAGATTTTGACCGCATTCGTTTTAAGTTGGGCATTCCTGATGCCATTCGAGCAACCAATCCATCGTTGGTTAGTGAAGCCAATCATCCTTTGTCGACTACAGCTATCAGATATATGTATGATTCTACGTCTATGAATTATCTAACAGCTAAGATAGTGGTCGAACAACCCAACACCAATACAAAATTAAGCTTTGACTTTTTTGATTATATTCCAATAGAATTGCCGTATGCGGTAACAGCACAAGATGGTGCTAATATCCCCATTCGTCTACGTTTGGATTACTTAGCTTTATTTAATGGCATTTCGTTTAGCAATGATAGCCCAACAATCATAAAAGATAAGATTTCTCAAAACTTTACTACTGCCTTTTCTACCTATTAAGTAAGAGGTCAGAAAAATAATCCCATTTTTTGTTATTTTTTTGAACGATTACTTAGTCTTAACATTTTAATCAACACATTCACCATGCGTTTACTTTTCATACTTCTTCTATCTAGTTTATTAGGAGCCTGTCTTTCCACTAATCCAACCTCAGAGCAAGAATCAAAATTAAAGAAAGAACAATTTGTTGGTGAAACAATGGGTACTACCTTATCTATTGCCTATTTAGATAGTACAGGAATGGACTTTTCTCAACAACTTAGTGACTTGCTGATTGATATTAACAATGCTGTTTCAACTTATATTAAGACCTCTGAAATTTCTATTCTCAACCATGAAAAAGATTCCTTGTACGTTGCTCAAGATGGGCATTTTGCTCGAAATTATGCCCTAGCTCAGCAAATATACCAACAATCTGATGGGTGGTTCAACCCTACTGTTATGCCTTTGGTCAATTATTGGGGGTTTGGATACAAGGAAAAAAAGATGGTGGCGCAAACCAATTCTTCTACCATTAAAAACTTGTTGAGTTTGGTGCAGTTTGACTCTATAAAAGTGCAAAAGGCTGCGACTAATCAATTGTTATTCACCAAAAATATAGAAGGTTTAGAATTAGACTTTAGTGCAATAGCCAAAGGCGATGCTGTTGATCAAGTGGGTTTATTATTAGAGAGCTTAGGAATTGATAATTATTTTGTTGAAATAGGTGGTGAAGTTCGTGCTAGAGGAACTACTATTAGTGGTTTTCCTTGGCGTACAGGCATTCGTAGCCCAAGAGAAAATAGCTCCACCAAAGAGTTACAAGTTGCTGTTCAACTAGACGATCTATCGCTGGCTACTTCTGGTAACTATGAGAATTATTATGAAGACAAAAATACAGGTATGAAATATGCTCATACCATCAACCCCAAAACGGGATATCCTGAAAAAAATCAATTGCTCAGTGCTTCTGTTTTTGCTAGCAATTGCGCCACAGCAGATGCTTTTGCAACAGCATTTATGGTTATGGGCTTAGAAAAAGCATTTGAGTTGGCAAATGAGCTGCCTGAATTAGAGGCTTACTTTATTTACAGCGATACCAATGGCAATTTACAAGTAAAATACACCTCCAAGGTTGAAGACTTTATGCAATTGGGAAAAAAGTAACCCTATCAATCAACAAGTTCTTCTAGTTTTTCATTGATGAAAACCTATTTAGATGCTATGTTCAAGTCACAAAAGCCTGAAGATAGCATCTAAACGTACTCTAATATTTTCTTGGTTTTAATTGAGGTTGCCTATTCAGCAAAATGGCGCTGGTACAAATCTATACGCATCGCTGCAATGTGTTTGGTATAAAGCTCTATCGCCTCCTTGATATGATCAACCGTTAAATTATCGGTATGTGGAAAGTCCATTATTTGCATTAAAAAATCTTGGAACAAGGCATATTTACTCAATCCATGAAAATGTGCCTGCATCAATTCTTCCAAACAAGCCCCTCTATTTTCTTTTGGAAGTTCAAACAAAACAAAGTATAAAATCAAACTTGGAAAGTCAGGATTGACACTATTGTCTGCCACTATTTGCACTTCTACTTCTTGGTAAACAATTTTCCAGTTTCCAGGTCTTAATTGTTGGCTACTAGTTGGCTTTAACGCCTCAATTGCTAGCTCTATAGTAGTATGAAGCAGCTCTATTTTAGAGGTAATCATCTGCGTAATTTATCAAGGATTAATAATTTTATTCAATTCTTTTTTCACCCATTTTGCTGTTTTTAGACTAGCCGCTACTCGTTTTTTTCTATTTTCTGGTTTGATAATAAAATTGGCATCTGTTTTAGACGTATGGAAGCCCCATTCTTCTAAGATAGCCCCAAACCAATTGAATTCTTGCAAATCTGTTTCTCTCAAAATTTGAAAATTCACTTCAAAATCAACATCTCCATCTCCTCTAGTCTGCGCTCGATACTTCCAATTACTTTTTCCTATAGCAGCCTGAACATTTTCAAAATGTTGGGTTGCAATTTTATCAGAAAAGTTATTACCTCTCGTATTGAAAATCATAAACCCACGCGTCGCATCCAACTTAGCAGGCGTATTGCTACTAGAGATAGCGTTTGAATGAAAAGAATGCAGATAACCGTAATAACCTCTACGCAGCCAACTACGAACAATTTCTGTTCGTTGAGACAAAGAAGTGTCTTTGTAAGGATGATAGGTGCGTACACACATAATTCCTGCATCGGTACAAGCCTCTATAAATGATTCTGCAATCAAACGATTTTCATACCCTTCGTAGTAATGCCCTCGTTCGTGCATTTTTTCGCCCTTATGATACGCTCGTTTACCTGGCGTAACGTATTTTCCATTTTCATCAATACCTCCATGCCCTGCATCTACAAATACGACAAAGCGCCGTTTGCCAAAATGCAACAAATCAGAATTTTTATTGAACATAGCTCTGTAAACGACATCCAATTTTGCATTGGTTTTGGGACCAGCATGCCCATCTACCACCAAATCATATAAAGATTGAAACAAACGAACAGCAGCTTCGGTAGAGGGACCATAATCTCCATCAATAGAAAGGCTTCTGTTCAGCACCTTTCTCAATTTATATTGAAGTATTCTAACTTCAGGTCCTTTGTCTCCTCTTTTCATAGTAAAATGGTTTTTAAATTGTTTGTATTTTCACTTAAAATCTGCGATGAAGGCTTCAAAAAATGGAACATCATATTCCAAACACCCCGCTACAAAGTCATCATAACACCTCAACTACTCAATAACAGAAACTTTTAGCATATTGGTTTTCTTTCGTTCATGAAGTGGCATTGAGCCTGTATTGATAACAACATCTCCCGTTTTGAGGTGCCCACTTTCTACCAAGAGATTTTGAACATCTTTTATCGTGTCGTCTGTACTTGTGTATTTATCATAATAGAAACAGCGAATGCCCCATACCAAACTCAAGGTGTTCAACATATTTTCATCCGATGAAAAGATAAAAATACTCTGTTTAGGTCGGTAACTGGAAACCATAAATGCCGTATAGCCCGATTTGGTCATACCAATAATACATTTAGCATCTACTTGACGAGCAATTCGACAAGAGTTATAACAAATAGCGTCCGACAAGAAAGAATCTGATTTTTCAGAAGGCGTCAAGTGCTTGTAATAAATACTATCCATTTTTTCCGCCTCTGCAATAATATCATTCATTGCCTCTACAACCTTTACGGGGTGAATACCCATTGCTGTTTCGCCACTCAACATAACCACATCCGCACCATCAATGACAGCATTGGCAACATCTATAATTTCGGCACGGGTAGGTGTTGGATTTTTGATCATTGAATCCATCATCTGAGTAGCGACAATAACTGGTTTTGCCTTTTTGATGCATTTTTCAACAATCATTTTTTGTAGCATGGGCAATCGCTGCATGGGCACCTCTACACCTAAATCGCCCCGAGCTACCATTACCCCATCCGTGGCATCAATAATATCATCAATGTTATCAATTGCCTCAGGTTTTTCTATTTTAGCAATAATTTTCACCCTTGATTTTCTGTCTTGAATGCGCTTACGCAAATCGTGAATATCCTTAGGAGAACGAACAAAAGACAAGGCAATCCAGTTAAAATCATGGTCTAAGATAAAATCCAAATCTCTCAAATCCTTTTCAGTTAATGAAGGTAGACTAACATTGGTTTGAGGTAAATTCACACCTTTTCTAGAAGATAAAAATTCGCCATATAGAACTTCTAGTTTTACCTCATTAACGCCATTCGTTTCCTTTACCAACAACTGCACATTACCATCATCCACCAATACCTTTTCACCAACTTTTACATCCTGAGCAAATTGCTCGTAACTCATATAAATTTTTTCACTATTGCCAATACAAGGTTCATTAACAAAAGTCAAAATATCACCTTTTTTTAAGGGCATTTTACCATTTTCTATTTCCCCTACTCGAAGTTTTGGACCTTGCAAGTCGGCTAAGATAGAGATGTTCGTTTTGTATTTTTTATTGATGTATTGAATGTATTCAAACACTTTTAAATGACCTTCATGTGTTCCATGAGAAAAATTCAAGCGAAAAGCATCTACTCCTGCTTGTACCAATCCCAACAAAGTACTGTAGTTGTTAGAAGAAGGTCCTACGGTTGCCAAAACTTTGGTCTTTTGAAAATTACGGATTTCCATATTAAGTGATTATTTTTTTAGTAGTTTTAAGTTTGGGTTCTTGGTCAAATGATGTGCTGTTGCTAAGCAAAATAATTGGATATACAAAGACATGTCTTGTGTATATTAGACATTATCACGAATTAATTTGTATGGCTAAAAAATAGCATTTATCAAGAAACGAAATGTTTTCAAAACAAGGAACATATTTTAAAGGAGCTTTGTTTTATATTAAATGCACGATTCATTAACGTTTTTATTATAAAACAACAGTCATAAAATAAGAATTCTTTGAAGAAAGCCATTAGCTTTTCTCATTATTTTTTTATTGTGAGAACAATTGTTTAATATTAACCTCTTAGATGAACCACACAACAACTGAATTCAAAGAGTAATGAACTCCTAAAAAATCAAGCTGAGTTAATTTCTTACTATTGACATATAATAGACTATTGGGTACAGGAACATATAGAACAATGACAAACAAACACGTATTAGTTACAGGAGGAACAGGTTTTTTGGGTGCTTATCTTCTACACTACTTAGTACAAAAAGGTTATCAAGTTAAAGCGATCAAACGAAAAACAAGTTCGATGGATTTAGTTAAAGATATCCAAAATCAAATTGAATGGCTAGAAGGAGATATCTTAGATACACCTTTTTTGGAGAGCGCTATGACGGGGGTTCAACAGGTTTATCATGCTGCAGCGGTTGTTTCTTTTAATCCACAAGAAGCAGCTTTTATGCTTAAGGTCAATGTTGAAGGAACCGCTAATATGGTTAATACAGCGATCTACAAAGGCATCGAAAAATTTGTACACATTAGTTCTATTGCTGCTTTGGGGAGAAAAGAATTTCAACCGCATATCAATGAAGAGGCACAGTGGGAAAATTCTAAGGAAAATTCAAATTATGCCATTAGCAAGTTCAAAGCAGAGTGTGAGGTCTGGCGAGGAATGCAAGAGGGGCTTAACATCGCCATACTTAATCCTTCTGTCATTATTGGCGCAGGGCATTGGGATCAAGGTTCCTGTAAGCTAATTCAACGAGTAGCCAAAGGGTTCAAATACTATCCCAAAGGTCGTACGGGTTTTGTTGATGTTCGAGATGTGGCCAAAGCTGCTATTATGCTTATGGAAAGTACGGTTTCAGGGCAACGTTATATTGTCAATAGTGCTAACTGGTCGTACCAAAAGTTTTTTAGTCAAACGGCACAAGCCCTCGACCAACCTGCTCCCAATCAAGCTGCGGCACCATGGATGGTAAACTTGCTTTGGCGCGCTGAATGGTTGCGTTCCAAACTATTTCGTACCCAGCCACTATTAACTAGGGAAACTGCTCGCACCTCTCAATCTACTTACTATTATCATAATGAAAAGATTGTAGAAGATTTTGGATATGATTTTATTCCAATGGAAGAAACGATCCAAACAACAGCTAAGGTTTTTCTTGATTCTCAAAAAAAAGGTCAAAATTATGGTTTAATGCCACTTTCTTAAGTACATTTCCATTATAGAGTATTTAATGTGCTCTAGATTTACTTGGCGATTGATGAACTTCTACTTATTATACTTTCAAAAAATTTTGAAAATTAATTTTTTGATGTATATTTAAGGCATGGAATTAGACGAAGCAAAACAACGATTTATACAAGCATGGGGCACTTTAGGCTCTAATTGGGGGATTAACCGCACTATGGCTCAGGTGCATGCGCTTTTATTGATATCTGCCGAACCTCTTTGCGCAGATGACATTATGGACAAGCTTAAAATTTCTAGAGGAAATGCTAATATGAATATCCGTGCGTTGATTGATTGGGGACTTGTGTTTAAAGAATTAAAGCCTGGTGAACGTAGGGAGTACTTTATTGGTGAAAAAGATATGTGGAATGTTGTTCGTCAGATTATCACACATCGCAAAAAGAAAGAATTGGAACCTGTCCTAAAAGTTTTAGACGATGTGAGTGATATTGAAGGCAATAGTGCTGACAAAGAAGCGTTTCTAAATGTTATCAAAGATATACAACTGTTTGCATCCAAAGCGGATAAAACACTTGATAAATTGGTTAGTTCTGATGCCAATTGGTTGATGAAAACATTTATGAAAATGATGTAAAATACATTGTTCTGCTGTTCTAAGAAAATACTGTTTTTAGAACCAAAATGGAATTTAATTCTCCAAAATTTTCGATGTGGTACTGATAATAACGCAACATATCACTCAAAAAATCTCGTCGATCTTGATTGCTTAACTCTAATTGAGCACTTGCCTCAAAGTCTAATTCTAAAAATGCTGCTAACAAATGGGTGTTTTGAGGTGAGAAGTAATAATGATGCCCAGCTGGGATTTCTGGTAAAATCCGCCCCTCTGAATAATCAAACACACAATCTTCTGTCAGTGAATTAACAACTGAAAACAAGCCTAAATAAGTCGATAACTTTACTAAGAACCACACTGGAAAGTTGACAATTTTTGCCTCGGTTTGATCTAGTGTCTGATAGCAATTGAACAAAAACTGAAATAACAATGGATTCGATTCTGGTTCTCTCAACGTTTTCTGTGCCACTTCAGCCATAAATAACCCAATAGCACCTCTAGCAACATCAAAAGGTAACTGTTGATAAATATAACTTGGTTTGATTTCTTTGATTCGATTAATGTCTTTTTCTTCGTGGTGATATACGATCATTTCTACCAATGACATTGGCTGTACTAAGGCAGGGCTTATTTTGGAGTTTTTCTTGCGTACACCATTGATAATATAAGTTCTCAACCCTAATTCTGCGGTATAGGCATCGCAAATAACACTCGTTTCGGAGTATTTCACAGCTTTAACAATAAGTCCTTCTACTTTTTTTAGCATTTTAACTTGGAAGTAATTTTTTTAGTAATGAAGTTGTTTAAAATTAGTAGTTAGCTACGCTGCTACTTCGTGGTCGTTGATTAGCTCCCTGCGGTCGTGAGATCGCTATCGCTTAGTTGTTTACTTTTTTTACCAAAAAGACAAAAAAGCACATTTATATTAGTTTGATAATCAAATTTTTAACACAAAACACAACAGAGGCACAACTTACTGATTATCAAACTAATAAAGTTTACTTCGTGAGCGCTGCGCTTTTAGTTAGCTGCGCTGCTACTGCGTGGTTTCAACGAACTATTGTTAAAATGACATCTTGATAAAACTACTATTTTAGAATACATGACTGTATTTTAATGAAAAGCTACGTGGAGCTCCCATTTGCGCAGGACGACTAGCATATTCCTCATTGAGTACATTTTGAACGACAAGATTGATACGTTGTTTATCATTAAATCGATACCCTACTCTTATATCCCAAAGCCAATATCCCTTGTTATGTATCAACCTAAAATGCGACAATTTAGGGGTAATAAAATTATACTCAAACAAAGCATCAATATGATCCATAAAACTATTATAGGTAAGCGCAGTACCAAGTGTAAGACCCCACAATTCGGTTTCTACATCCATCCGAACCGTATGCATTCTTCTATATTTTAAAATGTTGGGATAATCTGCTCGTTCTACTCCTTCTGCAAATGTTCTAAACAATTCTCCAATAAAAACACCTGGGTCTCTTAATTTGCTCGTGTCAGCACTCAAATCACCAGGAAAACTATATGTATACCCTCCCCAAACTCTAATAGGAACTTTACCAATGCGAACTTCTCCTTGTGTGGATACTTCCCAACCTGCAATTCTAGCTTTGCTAATGTTCACAAAGCTAAACCCTGGTCCTTGGGCATAACTTCCCAACGAAAATTCGACCATATCATCATATTCCATCCAAAAGAAGGCGACATCTGCATATATTTTAATATTTTTTCCTCTAAAAATTCGTCGATAAGCCAACTCCGTTGACCAACCAGTTTCTGGGCGCAAATCTGGGTTGGGATAAATTCCCAAGAATGTTCCTGGAAGGCGTTCATTAAAATAACGTTCAGCCATAGATGGCAAGCGAAAACCTTGACCAAAAGAAGCTCTAATAAAATCGTTTGGACTTGCCTCATAGTTTAGACCAGCTCGAACAATAGGTAAAGCAGGTATAAAGCTAGTATCTACAACAAACCCTTCCCAACGGAGCCCCAATGTAGCTGAAAGTCGATTCCAAAACTTCTTATCTACCTGTGCATAGGCTGCAAACGAACCTCCTGTAAATAGCGCTCGTTCGGTATAATGTGCATTAACATCAGCAAAAAGAATACTATTTACATTTAAAAACTGCCCTCGTATACCTGCTGTGACAATCCAATCATTGGCGAAATTTCGCTGAAACTGATACTCTAAACTAAAAATATCCGCTTCCGAATCATCTCCTGGTTGTACCTTCGCTATTCTAAACCATCTAGCTCGTAAATCGTGCTTATTATCCAGTTTGTCAAAAGCTGTTAAATAGGGGTCTATTGTAATAGAATAATAGCGATCTCTGTAAATCGTATCTAGGTTTAAATAAGCATTACTTGCCATGTCTTTTGCCATAAAAAAGCGACCATCCTCATGATACATAATATTGCCATTAACCCCATAAGAAATACGACCATCGAGTTGGGGCACCCTAAACCTTGTATTAAAGTTAAATCGAAAACGGCGTTCATCCGCTCCTCGATAATAACCATTGCCCAGATGAACATTTCCACCTACAACTAAATCCACATTCTTGTGAAGTCGTTCTCTATGTGCAAAATAAAAACCTGAAAACATAGGTATTTCGGCTGCATTTACCTTGGGGTCAAACCAACGCATAGAATCTATTCTAGGTTGATCATAAATACCAGCATACATAGAAAATGCAGTGTAAGGTTGTGTTCCTTTGGGATAGGCTGTTCTTAGATTAATGACACCATTTAAAGCTCCTGAACCATACAATACCGATGCCGATCCTTTAATAATTTCAATCTGTTCGGCATTTTCTACTGGCATATAATTCCATTTCACATCACTCAACTCTGCCGAGAGCAAGGGTTGCCCATCCACTAAAAAAAGGACTCTACTACCAACACCATATGCATAGCCCGCGCCACCTCGAATGCTAATCTGACCATCTGTAATTTGTACTCCTGATGCCTTTTTTACAATTTCATCCAAACTAGTTACATTGTTACTCTCTATTTGCTGTTGACCTATAACATCAATTGACACCGTACTCTCTTCTAGCTTTTTTTCATAACGCCCTTCTGTTACAATCACCGTTTCCCCCATCAAAGTACCAACAGACAATGCTACATCTAATACAATGGGAGTTTGACCATCTACCACGACTTCTTTTTCGACACTAGTAAAACCAATATAACTAAATACAATCGTATGTGTTCCTTCTCCTAAACTTAGCTTATATTTACCATCCAGATCAGTTGTTGTTCCTTCTGTGGTCTCTTTGATACTAACGGTAACACTAATTAATGGCTCATTGCTTTCTGCATCTATGACAACACCCGACAGTAAACTTTGCGCTATTGTTGCCATTGGAGACATCCAAAGTAGAATAAAAATTAGTCTTGCTATGTCTTTCATACCTTATTTTATTATAATTACGCGCCTCTGAAATAATGCTCTGTGGATTACTCCAATAATTTTCTGTATTCTTCGTTTGATAGAATATCGACTTAGGGTCTAAGTCATCTCAAAATACGGCTTTATTAGCAAAAAAAACAATTTGCTGTTTTCATAGACTACATTCTTGGTCTAAATATTGAACTAAGAGCAAACTAAGTACCTCAAGAAGAAAGCAGAATTCGTTTAAATTAGATTTTGAGCTCTTGTTCGGTGCCTATTGATCAAATATTATAACATAAAACTATGAATCACTTAATAACCTTTTTACTCTTTTTTAGTTTAAGTACCCAAGTCTGGGCACAACAAAGCGACTTCCCGAAAGTCGTCAATGTAGCACAACGTAGCGAAATACTAGAGGAATTAAGTTCTCGCTACAAAAGTTCTCTCTTTTCTGCCTCGGATGCTGATTTTATTAAAACAACACAAAACTGGCAGCACATTTTGGTGGCAATAGAAAAATATGCCGAAGAAATTGATTTTGATTTGAAAGGTGTAAAAATTTGGATAAAAGTATTCTTTGCAAAGGATGGCAACCTTGACCACATTACGTATATCTTATCCGAAAATTCTATCAATATAGATACCATAGAGTTAGAAGCCTTTTTTCGATCTTTTATGAAAAACTATAAACTACCAGAATCCCACGAGCAAAAGTTTTCGTATGACGCACGCATCTTATTCCCTTTATACTTAATGCGTTAAAAAAAAAGGTTGAACTGTAATACAGTTCAACCCTTTAAAATAAATCGAATATAATACCTTATTCGGCGATTTCTACTCTTCTAATTAACTCTCTTCCCTCTTGCTCATTTCTCAGTTTAAAAATATATCCTCCTGGTTCCAAGTTAGCTACATTCAACGCTTTGTAATTGCTCCCCTCCTGAACTTGAAACTTATTATTGGCAACAACTCCAAACCCTTCCTCATCGTACATCATCAAAGTCAAATCTTGTGCATCATCTGACTTAATACCAAAAATAAAGCTTCCGTTATCGACAGGTTCGTCAGACATAGAAAACTCAACTGCTAGTTGGTTTTCTGAGTTTTCTGCTGCAATCAAAGCATTAAAAATACTCGTCACTAACTCTGTTGCTTCAACATTAGCCAATGCCTCACTTTTATTTTGGCTCAAGTCTTTGGTTAAGATATCCAAATCTTGTGGCTGGATTCCCTCTGGAAGCATCTCCATCGTAAATTTAAATCGAGGAACATCCTTTACTGTACTTACTTGGCTAGAGACGCTGCTTACAAGACGTTCTCTAAATGATTTGTTAACATCGAGGTCTACTGCTCTAGTTGTTGCATCAGACATTTTTGCTTTCTTCTCACAATCACACTCTTGTTGGCAAGAAGTTAATGAAAAGAATAATAAGCAAATAATAGACAGTGTCAGAAATTGTGTCGGTTTTTTCATCTTTGTTCGTTTTATGAATTTAAAACTGGTTTTAAGTAAGCTTCCAATTGAATTGGTTGGCTTATTAATTATTTGGGGGTATTTTATTTTAGCACTTAGCTGCGCTGTTACTTCGTGGTCGTTGATTTTTTATAGTTGGTAATGCTGCTATGTTGTAATTTTAGAAAACTACTGTTTTAGTGACTTCTTATCAACAAACAATAAGGTTAAGTTACTATTTTTATTATTATAAACAATAATATACAATAGTTATTTTATTCTATGCCTGTATCCAAAACACTGTTACCTCAAACTTTAAATATCTTCAAAATTTAACTATAAGTATTTCATCCTTTCATTCTCTACGATGAAAAAAAAATCTCCCTTCTCTTTCTAGAAGGGAGATTTCATATAATATATGTATTTTATATTATTTTGTTTCTGCAACTTGAACAACTCTGTTCAATTCTTTGCCCATATCGTCTTTCAAACGGAAGTTGTAAGCACCTGGCTCCAAAGATTTAACATTTAATGCTTTGTAGTTATTGCCTTCAGTTACTTCAAACTTATTGTTAGCAACCATAGCAAAACCTTCCTCGTCGTGCATTTCTAGTGTCAAGTTTTTAGCATCTTCTGTTTCGATACCAAAGATAAACATACCGTTTTCTACTGGTTCATCAGACATAGTGAAGTTTACATCTAGCAATTGAGCTTCTTTCTCTGCTCCCATCAATGTAGAGTTAATATTCATAACAGCTTCAGCATCCGCATCTTCTGAATTCATTGCTTTTGCAGTACCAACCATATCTCCAGCTTCGATTGTAATCATTTGACCGCGGAAGTTTACTTGCATTGCTTCACCTTGAGCCGCTCTAGTTGTTTCTGTATCTATATTTAGTTTATTAGTGTTGTTTTGGTCGCTGCAAGATGCAGTAAATATAATCACAAACAACCCTAGGACGAATAAACTTGTATACTTTCTCATAATTCTCTTTTTTAATAAAACTGTTTTTAATATTGATTAATGGTATAAAAGGGGAATATGTTACCGTATATCTATGTTGTTAATAGGTTTACATATACGTTTGTCTATATACTAAGTTAATTTTCTAAATTTAGAAAAACAAATTTTATCTTTATTTTTTCTGAAAAAAACTTTTTTTTCTTTAAAAATGTGATAAAAAACAAATCGTTACATAAAACAAATAGCAACAAATTTTCAAGTAAGATATAATGTTTTCTTACTTATAAGAACAAATTTTCTTTATTTTTGTTCATGGGCAATATCGACTTTTCTATTTATCTCTCTTCCTTTATCATCCCTAAGTCGAAAAACATAAGTACCATTTTCCATTCCACTTACATTTAAAGCTTTATAATTATTCCCTTCTTGTATATGAAACTTATTATTAGCAGTTAAGTGAAACCCTTCTTCATCATACATTTCTATCGTTAATATCTTATTATCAGCAGATTCTATTCCAAATATAAAGACTCCATTTTCGACTGGTTCATCAGACATAGAAAACTTAATATCCAATAATTCTGCTTCATTTTCTGCAGCCATTAAATTCCTATGAATATTTGTTAGCACGTTTTCTTCTGAGATCGTTCTCATTCCAGTAGGTTCCATAATTTCAAGGTTGGCAGCATCATATTCAAAACGCTCCTTTACCACATTTTGCCCTGTCACAGATCCTCCTACATTAACAGCTGTAGAAGCCATATGACTTGTTCCTGATTCACAAGACATTAGAGTCAAAGCAATAGAGCAAATAAAAAATGTACTTGTTATTTTCATATTTAGCATAATATTAATAAAAAAGTTATAAAAAAATCGGGTACACCTAATAGTGAGGTGTCCCGATTTGTATATTTTATAGGCAATTCTAATTTGCTCTAACTATTTTTCATTGCTGATGTTTACGGTTCTTACTAACTCTCTTCCTTCATCATCTTTTAGGCGGAATAAGTAATCTCCATCTTCCATAGAATTAACATTTAATGCTTTGTAATTGTTACCTTCTGTTACATCAAACTTGTTATTAGCTACTTTTGCATAACCTTCCTCATCATACATTTCCAATGTCAAGTTTTTACCATCTGGAGATTCAATAGAAAAAATGAACATACCATTTTCTACTGGCTCGTCAGACATAGAGAATTTTACCTCTAGCAATTGAGCTTCTTTTTCAGCTCCCATCAATGCAGCATTCATATTCATAATATCCTGAGCATCTGCATTTTCTTGGTTCATTTGTTCCATTGCAACGGTTTCCATTGCCTCTAAATTTACGTCAATATCAGCTAGAGAGAAACGGTCAATAGTTTGATGAGTTTCTTTAGCACCACGATGGGAATTCAAATCAATTTTATCAGCACTTGCTACTGTAGCACTTTGAGTTGGGTTAGCATTATCACAAGAAACAGCGAATAAAACTACTGCCACTAGCATGAGTAATTTTGACATATTTTTCATAATAAGATTGTTTTATAAATGTGAGGAGTTTTTGTTATTTTGGTAATTAATGTTGTAAAATAACGAAACGTTACCTCTGGGACAGAAAAAATATTTTTTTTATTGCATTTTGCAATGTCTACAAAAAATGCACACTTAATATATAGCTTTTCAGAGGATTATGCAAGTTCATTCTATAAAATTATCATAAAAAAAATGGATTAAAAGTCGTTTCATTCTCTTTTGAACTCGCCTATTTTGTTTCATTAAACTCTTAAAGAAAATATACCGACTGGGTCAAAGCTTAAATTCTACTATTTTTTTCCGTATTTTGGTCTTGTATCTATTGTAATGAATCCCAATAATGAAAATTATTTATATTATATAATCAATACTTTGTGAGAAAATCGTATTAATTTGATTATATCTATGAAATCTATAAGACTATCCTCAGCATAGGTCTAAATTATTCCATCATAAAAGAATCGAATAGGTTCTTTAAAAGTTAATTGTTCATGAACGATCATCAACCAAAACAAAACGAAATTAATATTGAATTATCTGAAGAAACAGCAGAAGGTGTTTATGCAAATTTGAGTATCATTTCTCATTCTAATTCTGAATTTGTTCTAGATTTCATTCGTTTGGTTCCTAATGTTCCAAAAGCAAAGGTCAAATCTAGAGTTATCATGACACCTCAACAAACCAAGCGTTTGATGTATGCCTTGAGAGAAAATCTAAAACGCTATGAAGCTGCCAACGGACCTATTAAAGATGTAGATCTGAATACCAATCCATTTCCAATGAATTTCAATACTCCAAAAGGACAAGCTTAACCACAGCCGACTCTTGTTTAGAAAATTACTTTTCTGTGGAGTTGTTCAATACTAAAAGAGTTGATAAATCCTGTACAACAAGCTTTGTATGGGATTTTTTTTGATCATACCTATATTATACTCTATTATTTCTTAACAGAGTAAGGGAGGAGATGATGTTCTGTATTAAACTTTTGGACGTTTGGTTGTTCTTCTTGGAGGCAACTTATCATCATCTCGACCATCATCAGGATTATTGATAGCTGGATTTTGATTGTCTTTTTTATTTTTAAATCGCTCTTCTTCTTCGCGTCGTGCATCCAAAACCAGTTGAAAGTTATTAACAATTGCCCCAACGACTAAATTAACGAGCAAATAAGCTGCAATAACCATCCAAGAGACATGATAGATGGTTACAACCCAATTAGAAGCAGCAGGGACCGTATTCATACCATCCTCTTTAGCTGTATATTCATTTTTCAATAGATTGTACCTCAAATCTGTCCAATCCTCTCCTGTTAAAATTCTAAACAAGGTAAAAAATGCCTCTCCTAAACTACCATAAGGATCTGGATTGCTAATCGTCAATTCCAAATGTTCGGATTGACTGTATTGTTTATTCTTAAAAAGTGTGACTCCCATTATAGCATAGATGTACATAATAAGCAAGAATAACACCGCAATATAGGATAAAGATTTGATGGACTTCAGTAAGACGCCTATTAAGACTCTGAGCTCTTCTATTGCTCGAATAGAACGGGTCAATTGCACAATTCTAAGGACACGCAACGTCGCAAAAACAGAATTTTGTTGATCGTTCATGTCGGTAAACAAAATCCCTGCAACTTCAGGAATAATACCAATAACTAGAATGAAAACATCAAACCAATTCCAGCGATCGGCAAAGTACTCTCTAGTGCTCCTCCTTCCGTGCCAACGCAAGACTACTTCTATAAAGAAAACAAATAAGATGCAAAGCTGTACGACCTGAATGTAACTTGGCACGTGGCTATACGTTTGCACACCAATTAGTAAACCATTTAGAACAATAAGTCCTAATATGGTCATATTAAACCAGGTACTATTTATAATATTTCTTGCCTTGAGTCTAGTTGGAGAATCTAAGGTACTCATGTTTATCGGGTATTTTCAAGCACTTAACTAGTCCTTAATTTGCTACAAATAAGTGAAACGAAAGAATGGTTTATAGTTTGTCTAGAGTTAATGGTATTTTAGTTTGTAAGTGTTACCATTCTTACCGTAGACATTCTCACGAATTTGGATCAACTTATTTTTAAGAGATTCAGAAAATTAATATACTACTATCCCCCTTAATTTCAAGGGAAAACAGTTTTTTTTTGTAATAATTTAATGTGATTCTGCATTACTCGACTAAAATACTCAAAAATTAAGACAAATAAGCCTGAATTTGGGCACGAGTTATTTCTAAAGGACTTTGTTTTTTGTCTAAAGCCTCTTTATACCATTTAATTGTATTCTGGATAGCCTGTTTTGCATTCCATCGCGGATACCACTTTAGCTCATTGACCGCTTTAGAACAATCCAAGCGCAGCAGTTTTGCCTCATGCAACTGACCTTTTTGTTGTTCTACCACGTAAGAGCCTTTTCCCCATTCTTCTATTGCTTGCTGAACTAAAAATTCTACTGTTATCGCTTCATCGAACAAAGGACCAAAATTATAAGGCTCAGAAAATCGAATAGGATCCTCGTCCATGCGGATTGCCAACAGCAAATAGCCATACAATGCTTCTAAGACGTGTTGCCAAGGTCTCACGGCATGAGGATTTCTTAAGGTCACTTGCTTGCCATCACTCACCGCCCGAACAATATCAGGAATAATTCTATTCTCTGCCCAATCTCCCCCACCAATAACATTTCCAGCACGTACTGTAGCCAAACTCGTTTGATGTTTGGAGTAGTCTTTAAGATTAAAAAAACTAGAACGATAAGAAGCACTAACTAACTCTGCACAAGCTTTACTAGCACTATAAGGGTCATAGCCTCCCAAGTGATCGTTCTCACGATAAGGATAAAACCATTCTCTATTTTCGTATACCTTATCGGTTGTAATATTAATAATCGTACATTTTTTGTCCACCAACTTTGCTGCTTCTAACAAATTTGCCGTCCCAATGGCATTGACTTCAAATGTATATACAGGGCGATTATAGGCATCCAACACCAATGGTTGTGCCGCCATATGATAAATAATATCGGGTTGAAACTCTTGAACAGCACTAGATAATTGCTGTGCATTTCGAATATCTGCTATTACCGATTCACACAAATGATCTCCATCTATATCAACATACAACGAAGGGTTTTCGGCTTCCAAAGCATAGCCTTTAACTACCGCCCCCAAACGATTCAGCCAAACCGTCATCCAAGCACCTTTGAAGCCTGTATGTCCTGTCAGAAAAACTTTTTTTCCTTCAAAGAATTTCTTAAGCTCTGTTCCTGTTACCATAGATTCTTAATTTACCATATTTTCCAAGCAGGATTTCCACTCTCCCACATACGTTCCAAATCACGTTTGTCTCTCAATATATCCATGCATTTCCAAAACCCATCGTGTTTATAAGAAACCAGCTGATTATCAGCTACTAAATCACGCATAGGATCATCCTCCCACATAATTGGAGTCATGTCTTTGTCTCTTAGATAAGAAAACACCTTTCGATTCAAAACAAAGAAACCACCATTAATCCAAGTTCCACCACCTTTGGGTTTTTCTACAAACTCGGTTACTGTTCCTTCTGAATCTGTGTTCAATACGCCAAATTTCCCCGCAGGTTGTACGGTAGTGACAGTGGCTATTTTATCGTGTGCATGATGAAAATCGACCAATGCTTTGATGTCAACATCAGAAACTCCATCGCCATAAGTCAACATAAAATTTTCATCCTCACCAATATATTTTTCGACTCGTTGCAATCGACCAGCAGTCATTGTATGCAACCCTGTATCCACTAAGGTTACTTTGAAGTTTTCTGAATTCGTTTGATGCACCTCAACTTGATTGTTTGCTAAGTCTACTGTGATATCTGAATTGTGATAAAAATAATTAATAAAATACTCTTTTATCATATATCCTTTGTAGCCCAAACAAATTATAAATTCGTTGTGTCCATGTGCTTGATACATTTTCATGATATGCCACAAGATAGGCTTACCTGCGATTTCAATCATCGGTTTGGGACGCATATGTGATTCTTCTGAAATTCGAGAGCCTAACCCTCCAGCAAAGATGACTGTTTTCATTTTTTCAAGGCTTTTTGATAGACGTTATAATACTGTTTTGTAGTATTCTTAATGTTAAATTTTTCAAAGGCTTTTTGAGCTTGTTTTCCATATTTTAAAACTAAATTAGAATCCTTTACAAATGCTAACATAGCTGCTTTTAAATGTGCTTTTGAAACCTTTTTTTCTGTATTCAATGGAATTAAGATTCCTGCAACTTCCTTTGAGTCGGTGCACAACATTTCTTCTATCGCTCCTACATTCGTAGCGATAGAAGGTTTTCCACAAGCCAAGTATTCTATAATAGTGAATGGCATTTCTTCATGGTATGAAGGCAACAATCCAACATCAAAGTTAAGAATTTCTGCGATAGGAGAATGCGTGGCTCCCATATACTTTATATTAGGGTGCCAATCTTTCTGTTGCATGAGTTTATCAACATAATCACCATCGGCAAAAAGGCGCAATTCTATTTGCTCGTATCCTGCTTTTAGCAGCTCGTCTGTTACTTCTAACAATTCAATCCAACCTTTGTCTTGATGTCCCCTTGCGACCATTCCAAAGGTAATTTTATTATTCAGTGAATCAGAACCAGTCACCACTTGCTGCTCAGCCAAACCGTTATAGATTTTCAAAAATAACGATTCATCTACAAAAGAACGGTTGGGAAAAATTTCTTTGAAAGGAAGAATATTCGCTGGTGACAAATAGACAATAGCCGATGCCGTAGACAGTAATTTTTCTAAAGTATTTTTTAATATCTTTTTCTCTGTCTCCGAAACCTCTTGTCTCAGTATGTGCTTATAAGCACCATGTAGAGTTGTAATATAAGGGATATTTAACCGCTGTTGAGCTAAATAAACATTTTCATCTCCTAGCTGAATATTATTGTGAATGACATCTACTTGTTTATTTTTTAACAACTTCAAAAAATAACGCGTTGTCAACCATTCTTTCAAATCAAAGGAAGGAATTATTTTCTTTATCCAGTTTCTCAATTTATTGATTAGAACAATTGTTTTGGCATTTTTTGATAATGTCAAAATTTCAATTTCAGCAGGAATTGGTTCGTTAGAACTAGTATCTACTTGCTCTGGATGATGGCAAAAGATGGATACTTTGACATTCGGTAGTTGAATCAATTCTTTTGCCAATTGAATGACAAAGGTTTGAATGCCTCCTATTCCAAAACGAGATATGTAGAAAATAATATGCATTAAATTGTTTAAGATATTTTATAATCACTATGGTACCATTTCCATGTAGTAGACAAAATTTCATCAATCTTGTACTTAGGTTTCCATTCTAATAATTCCATTGCCTTTGTTGCATCTGCATAGATAGCAGAAATATCTCCTGCCCGTTTACTTCCTATAGAATAATCTAATCTTTGTCCTGTCACCTGCTCAAATACGGCAATTAGTTCTAATACGGACACTCCTTTTCCTATTCCAATATTAAATACCTCGCAGTTATGTTGTTGTTTTTCTTTTAACAGGTACTGTAGTGCTTTGGTATGGGCACTAGCGACATCCATAACATGGATATAATCTCTAATACAGCTTCCATCGGGTGTATTGTGGTCATTTCCTGTGACAACAAAAGGCGGACGTTTTTTTAATAATGCTTCTACTAACAAAGGGATAACATTATAAGCTCCTTTTTGAGGGACTTCTCCTATCTTAGCACTTGGATGAGATCCCCCAGGGTTAAAATATCGCAATAGAATATGATTGGTGCACGGCTCTGCCACTGCAAAATCTTGAATGATTCGTTCTCCCATTTGTTTGGTATACGCATAAGGACTTTCGGCGGTACCAATAGTTGTGTGTTCAAAAACTGGCAATGCCTCTGCATTTCCATAAACAGAACAGGAGGAAGAAAAAATAAAGTTGGGAATCCGACGCTCTTTTATGCAAGTTAATACATTTAGCAAGCCATTTATATTATTCTGATAATATTTTAAGGGCTCTTGAATAGATTCAGGAACGCTCTTGTAGGCTGCAAAATGAATAATTCCTTTGATCTCTTTGTATTGTCTAAAAACACTTCTAAGTGCCTCCAAGTCACAAATATCTATGGCATGATTCTCTACTTTCATACCTGTGATTTCTTCTATAGCAAACAATACATTTCGATTCGAACGGACATTGTTATCAACAGATACCACCTCAAAACCATTGGCAACTAAATCCACAATTGTGTGACTACCAATATACCCACAACCTCCTGTTACTAATATCGTTGACATTTATTTTGCTTTTTTGAAAAAGTTTTTAATTCTATATTTAAATAACATCCACATGAATTTAAAATAAAAGTGTATCGATATTTTTAACATTAAATGTCTTATCATTGTTTTTTTTGCCGAAGTAATCGTTTTCGTACTTGTATATTTAAATAAATATCGATCCAAAATATCGAACTCTATGGCAGAATAATTAATTTCTTTTTCTTTTAATTGAGGTAGAACTATTGAATAAAACTTCATATTTTCTATCAACAGTAATCCTGATTTATCATTAGATTTGGTAATATTTTGGTCATGAGTTCGGTAATAATTTAATGATTTCGCACAATAAACAATATCATGATTTAACAAAACTAGAGTGCACAAAAGCCAGTCTCCTGCACCTTTTAAATTTTCTATTTGAGACATATTGGGCAAAGCACTCTTACGAATAAGACAAGCACTCATATTATTAATAGTCATTACAACAAGCATATTCTCCAATAACTCTGTCATGCCTTTTTTGACATAATTTTTCTCCCATTTATGAGTTGAGAATTTTTTGTTCTTTATTTTTTTCCAAGTACCTATTTTTTTTGATTTTTCGTTAACAATATTAGAATCAGTATAAGCAATACCTGCTTGGGGATACTCGTCTAGTTTCTCCACTAATACCTCCAGAAAATTCTGCTCTGCCCAATCATCATTTTCAGCAATCCAAATATACTCTCCTCTAGCTAATTCGAAGCCTTTCTTCCAACTTCCAAAAGGGCTTCCACTATTGATTTTATTATAAATCAAGTGAGATACCTTATCATGATTTTTGTACTTATTTAAAATATTTTTGCTATCATCACTAGAATTATCATCGATAATAATTAATTCAAAATCTTGAAAAGATTGATACAATATAGTATCAATACGCTTTTGTAGGTATTGAGCATGATTATAATTAGGAAGTATAACAGAAACTTTAACCATTTTTTACATTATCTCTTTTATACCTTCCCAACAAATAACTAACAAATGTTCTTAGCCCTGCCCTCTTTAAGCTTTTGTTCTTAATAATTAAGCATATATACATAGCCAAAAGCTTAAAACTGAAAGGGATATTATGCTTAAATGCTAATATTATTAGGTTAAAGCTTCTAGTTGGGGAAGCTGTAAATTTATACCACTTTTGAGATGGTATTGATTTATTTAAAATATCTTTTGTTGTATCAAAAGGAGCAATAGGTTTGCAAGGTTCAGCATAGATTTTCTCCAATTGTTCTTGCCATGGTTTTAAAAGAAATTTATCTTCTATGTGCTTCTCAATTATAGGACTAGCCCACTTCTTATAAGCTTTAGTTTCAATTTCCTCTTCAATAAATTCAAAGTATTCTTGTTTATTAGTATATGATAAGTAATTAACGATTGTATCAGGATAGAGTTTATTCACAGCTTTTCCTAGCAATACAGAATTTTCTTGATAAGACAAAATTGGAGGTAATCCATAATATAACCCATCTAAAGTACCCAAACCTGCAGGTAATGGGTAAGTGTCTACTATATAATCTGAAATCTGGTAGTAAACGATTGGCTTTGTAACTCTTCCTTTAAGTAATAAATTATCTACTTTTTTTAGATTGGGGCAAAACCGTCGAAAATCATCTTCTGTTGATCCTACGACAATCAATGTACAATGATGATTTTTAGACAAGAATTGATTCCATTCAGCAAAGAAATTTTGTTCTTCAAAAGGAGCATATTTATATGGAGAACCAATTGCAAAAAAAATCACCTTTGATTCTTCTAAACCTGTTTCTTGCCTATACTTGATAAGTACCTCTGAAGAAGGTTTTTTGTATTTCTTTTCCCCTAATACGAAGTTCAATACATAATCATTTACAGGATATCGATATTTCTTTGAAATAACAACATCTCCAGAATTAAAGTTTATCCGTTTATCTGCTATAATATTTCCTAGAGAAAAACGAAAATTAGCATGATTATAAAACAGAACTATGCTACCTGTTTTTTTTCTTATATCCCACAAAGCGAGTGTAGGAACAATGTCTTCCATATGCTGATGAAGTACAATAACATCAAAGTAATTTTTATACAAAAAATCTCTTAACATTACTGCCTTATCTATTTCAGAAGTTCCTTTTAAATAATGTTTAGGAATGCCTTCTGGTAGTAGGACTTGTTGTTGTTGGTTAGTTAGCAATATTTCTGAATTGCTATAAATATCATTTTCAATCCAATCTAAAACTACCTTTGTATGTCCTCCTATATTATAAAATTCTGTTCCGATGTGGAGTACTTTTCGTTCTTTTTTTTCCTTTTTTTTAAAATTAGAATTGGGAAATGTTTTTTGTGCTATCTTTAATAACAATACTTCTAAACGAATAGAAGATAAATACCCTATATAATCTCTTCCTTCTAAATAAGCTAATTTAGAAATTAAGCTCACAGCATCAGTTAATGCACCTTCTTGGCATAAATCGTGAGCATAATCTACTAAAGTTTGATGCAGTTCCGTATCTATGTTTTTATCCATTGTAAGCATTTATCGCTTCAATAATTTTCGTAACATCTTGATTGTCTAGAACTGGGCTAATTGGGATACTCAGCACCTCTTGATGTATCTTTTCCGTAACTGGATAACTCAAGTTATTCCACTTTGCATATGCTTGTTGCTTATGGGGTGGAATAGGATAATGAATTACCGTTTGGATTCCCTTTTTATTTAAATACTCTTGTAGGTGATTTCTATTTTGTGTTTTAATTACGTATAAATGAAATACGTGACTATCATCATCCTTCCACATAGGTAATGAAATTAATGGATTTTTAATTTCTGTACTATACCTTTTAGCTATTTTTCTCCTTTGACTAGTATCTTTGTCTAGAGAAGAAAGTTTGATAGACAAAAAACCTGCTTGAAGTTCATCAAGCCGGCTGTTATAACCAATAACTTGGTTATGGTATTTTTCTTTTGATCCATAATTTCTTAATACCCGTACCATATGAGCTAACGCTGTATCATTAGTAGTAATTGCACCTCCATCTCCCAAAGCTCCTAAGTTTTTGCCAGGATAAAAAGAAAAGCCTGCTGCATCTCCTAAATTTCCACAACGTTTTCCTTCATGACAAGCTCCGTGTGCTTGCGCAGCATCCTCTATTACTAATAGGTCATATTTACTTGCAATTTGCCCCAATGTAGTCATATCTACTGCTTGTCCATATAAATGAACTGGTATAATGGCCTTAGTTTGGCTCGAAATAACTTTTTCTATTTGACTTAAGTCTATATTAAAAGTTATTTCATCAGGTTCCACTAATATAGGTGTCAAACCATTTTCACTTATAGCTAGTATCGTAGCAATATAAGTATTGGCTGGCACTAAAACTTCATCCCCCTTCTTTAGTCTACCTAATTCAATATAAGCTCTCAGAATTAATACTAATGCATCTAATCCATTGGCTACACCAATACAATACTTTGTCCCACAATAATCTGCAAATTGTTGTTCAAATTTTTTGACGGATTCTCCTAATATATACCACCCTGAATTGATAATTTGGTTAGAAATATTGACCAATTCCTCTTTATATTGAGCGTTAATTTTCTGAAGATCTAAAAACTTAATCATTATATTTTCTTAATTAAAGTATATTTTGAACTAATTGAACAACCAATCCCTTCTTTAAATTCACATAAACCATGATTGGGTATCCCTTTTTCTGTAGATGGTCCAATATCAATTACACTAACTTTATTTTTATAATATTTAAATAAATTATAAGAAAGGTAATTCATTGGTCTATATATATGATAATCTACAATATCTCCCCAATAAACAACTTGAACAATCTCTTTTGTTACATAAAAAACTATAGCAGCAGCTACAGAATTTTCATGTAATTGTACCAAAAAGAAATCAATATTAATAACCTTAGAAGTTTTTTGTATATCTTCCCAAGATAATCTCAAGGGGTATCCTCTTGAAAACCTATTCTTCGCAATCACATTATAGGCTTTTTTTTTCTCTTCCAAACTAACTACATGTTTGAAATTATATCCTTCTGTTAACAAGGCTCGTTTCAAATTTTTGCGAGCATTACTTCTTATTTTCTGTGTATAATTATTATCAAAATCACTCAATGAAAAACTATAATTCAAATCTACATAACATACAGAAAAACCTTTTATAAATAAAGAATTTAATTGTTTATCAATTGCTGCATCTCCATAAATAGAAGGTGGTAAAGTAATATGAATTTCTTTGATTCCATTATCTTTACACCATACAAATAAATTATCTATTGCAGCTTGAATATCTGATAGCCGAACAGAGGGGCGAAGTAGGCTGAAGCCACCAAATGGTGCAGAAAAAGGGCTTTTTAATATCCCTTTTTTTACGCCTCCTATCAACGCTATTTTAGGTTTTCCCCCATTATCAAAAACTAAAGTTGCTAAAGAATTTACTTTATCTTTATTGAGTAGTTGAAATTCAATACTATTAAATATATGGTCCTTGCTTTTAAAAACATGATAAAAATGTGAATCTTCTGTTATAAACATTTATTTATTAAATTTTTAATTCATAAAATTAGTACTTATACTCCATATATAACTCACTCTTTAGCTGTCTTTCTATATCCTCCACTACAATAAAACCCAATTTCTTATATAAAGAAATTGCTCTATCATTGTTTAAACTAACTTTTAAATAAATTCTTTCTAAACCGTCTTCTTTTCCTTTCTTCATTATATACTCTAACATTTGTGTACCAATGCCTTTTCCCCAATGTTCCTTTTCTCCTATATATCCCCAATACTCACCCTCCCTTGAGGATATATTTTTCAATCCTGTAATTCCAATTGGTTTATTATCAAGACAAACTCCTTTTATAAAATAATGAGCTGATATAGACTCTAGTGAATTATACCATTCCTCTTGCTCTTCCTTAGTAAAGGATGAACTATTTGTCAATCTCTTTATTTCGGGATCATTCAACCATTTCCAAGAATACCCTAAAAACATCCTGTCAAAATCAACAAACTCAACATTCATAAACAATGTATTATATATATTTTTTAAATTCATTATAATCTCGTATGTAATCTGCTTCATCATATAACTGTGACGCCATACAAACCAAAACAGCATTATGAGAAAACTTCATCCTTCTCCAATATCCAGAAGGTACATAAATACCTTGACTTGGTTCATCCAGTTCAAATTCAAAAGTTTCTCCTCCAACACTTTCAAATTCAAAATATATAGTTCCTGCAACACATATAATCACCTGTTCTAAAGCACGATGAGAATGATTTCCCCGTTCTACATGATTTGGTGTAAAATACGTCCAGTAAACTCTTTTTATTTCAAATGGTATATTATCCTGAATTTCTGCAACACTAATATAGCCTAGGTGTGGTGCTCCTATTTGTTCAAATTGTATTTGATATGGTTTTTTCATCTTTATTTTTTTAGACAAAATGAACTTTATAATGATTCAACAATTTTCTTAAAAGATTTCCATTGTTGTTCTTTTGAATATTGTTTACGAACCATTTCATGCCCTACTTGAGCAATTAATTTTCGTTTGGCATCATTCTGCAATAAGGCTTTAATTTTAGTGAAACACTCTTCCATATTATGATACGTAGAAAAATGCTTTCCCATTTCAAAACCTTCAGGATAAATTCCTGCGTCCGAAATCATATGTGCTCCACATCCCAAAACTTCAAAATTTCGCATATTAACTTTATAGTTCTTTGTAAAATCTACTCCTGCATTAAATACTATCTTACTTTGACTTATTGCATCATACAAATCTAATCCATAAATAGGGGCAGATGAATATTTCCGAACAATTTTAGGAGGAAAGTCTATTCGCCTTAAATATCTCCTAATATAAGGTATGTTTACATATATATGCTCTTTTTCTATATACTGTAAGCATAGTTTTATATTCAAATGCGGATTATTTTTTTTAAATAATAATAATGCCTCTAATCGTTTATTTCTATTATCAAATCCTGCTTTGGTGTATTGCCCATAAAAGAACAAATCAATTGGGCGTTTGTCATTTTTGGCATATACGCTCATTTCATCATCATAAGCTGGTTGAAATAAATCATTTCTATATCCAACTTTTTCTTTTAATAAAATATCTTCAGGATAATTTGTAAGACGTGTAGCATATAATTTAAAAAACTCTGGATTTCGAAAAGGTGCTGCCGACCAACAAATACGTATTATACTAGGACTTAAGTTCAAATCTAACTCTTCCTTTGAAAAATTATCTGTTGAAAAATTGTAAAACACATCTGGTTTAAATTTCTTTATCTGAGCAAATAAAATTTCTTTTAAACTTTTTGTCTTTAAACCATTTTCTCTAGCCCACTTGTATTGTAAGTTCTCATATCCCCACATAGTAAAAAAGCCATTTCCTTCATTTTCCAAACAAGGGCTTAAAATATGTAAAGCATGAAAACGACTTTTGAGTAACAAGGCTCTGTGTTCTTCAAAAGAAAGATTTTCTACCGAATATTTTGACTCTAGATAAGGAATAAATGGGGGGTAAATATTCATAACTTGAAAAACTCTCATATAGTATATTCATTTAAATAAAGTTAAATATAAGAAGCTATAAATTCAATAGATTCCTCATCCAACTCTGCAAACATAGGCAATGAAATAATTTCTTGGGTTACTTGATGCGCTACAGGAAAATCTTCTGCCGTATACTTTCTATTTTTATAACAATCTAAGAAAGGTAAAGCCGTAGGGTAGTGAATAGAAATACCGATATTTTCTGCCTTTAGCGTACGCATCAAAGCTGCTCTATTCTTAGAACGAATAACATATAGATGAAATACGTGCTTACCATTTTCTATAACACGAGGTGTCACAACATCACTATTTTTTAGTAAGGCATCATAACGCTTGGCATTTGCAATACGAGCATCTGTCCACTCATCTAAATAGTTTAATTTGACCGATAAAACTGCTGCTTGAATACCATCCATTCGACTATTTCTACCTTCCATCAAATGGTTGTGTTTACCTTCTTGTCCATGATTAGCAATCATTCTTGCTATTCGTGCAATTTCTGGGTCATTTGTAATCATACCTCCCGAATCGCCATAAGCACCTAGATTTTTTCCAGGATAGAAACTAAAAGAAGCACAATCCCCAAAAGTCCCGATCTTTTGACCATCAAATGTAGCACTATGTGCTTGTGCACAATCTTCCAACACCTTTAGATTATGTTTTTGAGCAATTGCCATCAAACGAGGCATATTGACAGGTTGTCCATAAATATGAACAGGAATAATTGCCTTGGTTTTAGCCGTTATTTTTTCCTCTATCAAATCCAAATCAATGGTATAATAATCAGGATCTATATCTACAAATATAGGTGTTGCTCCGACAGTAGATACAGCCTCAGAAGTCGAAATCCAAGATAGTGCGGGTACCAAAACTTCGTCACCAGCTCCTACTCCCATTGCTTGAAGTAAAATCTCTAGTGAGTCTGTTCCATTTGCGCAAGCAATACAATGTTTTACGCCATGAAAATCTGCAAATTCCTTTTCAAATTTAGCAGCATAACTACCTCCAATAAATGCAGTTTGGTTAATTACACTTTGGATAGCCTCATCAATCTCTTTTTGAATGCTGAGATATTGAGCTTTTAGATCTACAAATGGTATCATTTTTCTATTGTTATATTTAATTTTATGCCATTAATTTCTGCATAAGGAGGAGGAAAGCCAGGCATTGAAGTTGCCCTCACATGTCGCCAAATTTTATCTTCATCCCAATTTAAATCAATTTTTTTAGCTTGAGCAATTTCCTTTCTATAATGGATAGAAGTTGTTCGTTCTAAAAATTTTTTTTGTGGAATTGGAGTTGTTTTTCCTAATAAAATAGCTCCTATCTTATTTTCAAATAATTTTTTAGATGCCACCAATGTTAACTCATACAATTCATTTACAAAACAGTTATCAGAAACTGGAAATCGTTCTTCGGCCAAAATAGCTCCAGAATCAATACCTTCATCCATAACATGCAATGTTGTTCCAAACTCTTTTTTTCCATCAATTATAGCAAAAGTAAATTGGTTACAACCTCTATACTCTGGTAATGGTGCCATGTGCAAATTAATTGCCATTTTAGAAGCAATCGATAGATGTTTTGCCTTTAGTATTTCATGATATTGGACAGATACTAGAAAGTCACATTCGAATTCTATCAATCTATCAAGAGATTTTATTACTTGTACACCATACCTATCTGCCAACTTTGTCAAATCTGCCGCTCCCAAACGGTTAGTGTTATTAGTAAGTACTCCAACTACTTCTATATTATATTCTTCTTGTTCTTTTAATAAGTGTTCTAAACAAAAATAGCCAATAGGTTTTGAGCCTAAAAATATAACTTTACTTGCCATTAATATCTGAATAAATTTTATCAATAATTTCTACCGTCTTTAATCCTTCAAACATATTGGTCGTAATTTGACCACCGTTTAATAGTACATCAACGACATTCTCATAAACCATATCATGATTAGACATAGAGCCTTGGTATTGTCCGTAATTATTAGCTGTATTACCTGCAGGCAAGTTATCAATACTAAAATTTTCAATTTTTTGGTACTCCAACTCATTTAGGTATTGCCCACCAATTTTCACAGTTCCTTTATCTCCAAACAAAGTCAAAGAACCTTCCATATTTCCTCCATAACTATTTACGGTATAATTAATTGTTCCGATAGCATTGTTATGAAACTTTAAAATCACTACTCCTGTATCTTCGAATTCTGTAATTCCCTCATGGCAATAATTTCCACCAAAAGCCTTCGCATCTTTTACATCGCCAACCAAATAGTATAATAAATCTACAAAGTGACTAAACTGTGTATACAAGGTACCTCCATCCAAGTCTTTGGTTCCTTTCCAGCTATTTTTATAATAGTCTTCATTTCTATTCCAAAAACAAGATAATTGTACACTATTTATCTTACCTAATTTCCCTGAATCAATCGCATTTTTGACAGCGTTAACAGGCGGATTATAACGATTTTGTTTGATTACAAACAACCGTTTATTTGCCTTTTCTGCCGTTTTAATCATTTCGCCACAATCGTAAACAGAAATAGCCATTGGTTTTTCGCACAAAACATGTTTTCCTGCTCTCAAAGAAAGAATGGAATGATTGGCATGCAAACCATTAGGAGAACAAATAGAAACGATAGAAATATCATTGTCCTTTAGCAATTCCTCTATAGAATAATATGGTGTTGCGTCATATTTTTTTGCCAATTCCTTAGCTTTTTCAATTACAACATCGCAAACTGCTACTAATTCAGCTCCTTCCGTATTTTGAATATGCTTTGCATGACGTTGTGCAATCCTACCACAACCTACAATTGCAAATTTTAGATTATCCATTCAAATTTTTAGTTAAAATATGTGCATTAAACAATGGCCAAAATTGTTTACATTCTTCTTCTGTCCACGAATTGTTTGAAATTCGATGTTCAACAAATGAAAGTATTTCTTTGGCATTCCATAAATCATTATTCTGAAAAGAAGTTGACTTTAATTCATCTAAAATTAATGATTTTAATTCATTACTAAACCACTCTGGCATAGGAGAAGTCATACCTACTTTTAATTTTCTAGTTCGAATTGACTCTGGCATGATTCCTTTCATACTATCCCTAAGAATTCTTTTAGTATATCCACCACCAATTTTACTTTGTTCAGGAAGTGAAAACATGTAAGAAATCAATCTCCAATCCATAAAAGGCATCCGAATTTCGATACTTTTTTGCATTGCTCCACGATCAAAATTCCTTAATATGGATGGTAAGACAGATTCATGGAATATTTTATACAAATGCCAATTGCCAAAACTCATTTGTTCATTAGGTTCTAACAAAGCAAAATTAGCAGGTTGTTCTTTTTCTAAAAAAGACCATAAATCAGGAGGAGGAATTTGGGAAGGACTTAACATCCGTCCAATTTTCCGAATACCCCTTTCCCATAAAGACCTTTTTTCTACATGAGCTACTTTTGTTAAATTTTTTAAATACTGTAATTGTTCCTCCCTTTCTTCTTTAGGTAATAAACCTAAATATATATTCTGAATTAATAACTCTCTTTCTTTATCACCTCCCCGTACTGCATCAAGGTAAATATCCTTAATAGAGAATCTATATCCAAACATCATCTCATCAACCCCGTGACCATCCATAGATATTTTATAACCATCTTGCTGCATATTACCATAAACTGTCGTCAAGGGGTATATTGGCGAGTTATATATATTATCAAATAGTACTGTTGAACTAACTATGTCATCTAATAAATTATTGTAATCTGGTAATAAAAACCGCCCATCGCCACCTGTATAGTCAATTACCTCTTTGGCAAAATGACTTTCATCTAATATAGATCCTGGGAAACCAATATTATACGCTCTCTGCCAATTTTTAGGTGTTCTATCAATTGGCTCATTCTTCATCAAATAGTTAATCATGCAATAAACAGCTGAAGAATCAACTCCTCCGCTCAAAGCACTAGCTATTGGTACATCACTACGCATTCGAATTTTCGCCGCATCTTCAAATAATTCTCTGAACAAAAGAACCTGATCATTATATTCTTTTGGTATCTCTATTCTATTTTCTAAGGTATTCCACCACTTGTATTTATAAAATTCACCAGTGTTTAAATTCAGAGTTGCATTGTGTCCTGCTTGTAATTGGTATATTTCTTCATAAATTGATTCACCTGTTGCTTCTAAACCATGTACATTTCTTATATTAAATAAGATGTTATTTTGGTGTATACGCTTCTTGAAACCATGGAGTTTATTAAATGCTATAGACTCTGATGCAAAGGCAAAGATACCATCTGTATTAGCAAAATAAAGTGGTTTAATTCCAAAACGATCTCGAGATAAAAATAATTCTTTTTTTTGTCGGTCTACTATTGCAATTGCCCACATACCATTAAATCGCTTCACACAATCATTCCCCCATTCTATGTAAGCAGCTAACACAACTTCGGAATCACTGTCAGAATAAAAAGAATATCCCAACTGAATTAAGTCATTACGCAATTCGATAAAGTTATATACCTCGCCATTATAAACCATCCAATAACGTTCATTGTCTAATGACATTGGCTGATTGCCAGAGCTTGATAAATCCAAAATAGATAATCGACGATGCCCCAAAGCCATATTTAATTCCTCATTGACCCATACATCATGTCCATCTGGTCCTCGATGTATTAGTTGATCATTGAAGTCTGATATAATTTTATGTGATATTTTAATATGATTAAAATAAATTATTCCTGAAATTCCACACATATTAAATTACTTAAGGTAGTTTAGTCGTTTTAAATTTTCTTGCATTATCTTTTCTGCTTTCCGTTTTTCAAAAAAACTTAACCTCTTCTGCCATCTACCAATTTTTGATGTATCAAAGTTAGCATTAAGCATTGCTTCTGTATGCCAAATATTATCAATATGTAACGGGCTTTCTCTTACTTCCTTTTTATGAGGAGTGAGCATTCCTTCTTCCAATACAAGCCCTAAAGATTGGCAAATTCTCATCAACTCTCTTTTAGGATATTGCAACAAATCTTCATAAACTAAATTAATGACTCTATTATTCAATGTTTCATTATTTGCTAGTTTTAAATAGGTATCAATACTTTTATTCCACAACGCACATACACTTTCTAAAGAAAAACTAGGCTTGTGGTATGCTGTCCCTGATTTAATAAAACGCTGCTCTACATCAAGATGAGAAACAAGTACATCTCTACCATCTCTAATAATATTCAGAAAAAAGGCATCTGGAAACAAAGTCAACAACTCTTCTGCTACATCTATATTATTGGGAGTTTTTTCAGAAAAAAAGATAACTTCTGAGTTTTCTTGATGTTTATTTAGCAATGCACTACTCACAAATGTTCTCATATATTGGTCAAGCGAGTCCCTATCATAGAAAAATTCCTGTCGTTTCAAGTGAAATGGAGTTATCATTCTCCTGTATGTCATCATAAGAGGTTGCAAAAAATCAAATTCAGGACCTCCGACTACTTTAGAATGAGAAATTATAATTTTCTGTACAAAAGAAGTCCCAGAACGTCCGCAGCCTCCTATAAATAAATGCCTCATTAAACTAGATTAATTTTATGATTAATAAAAAATTTATCATTTTGAAGAATATTATTTCTCCCTGTTCCATAAAAATCACCTGCTTCAATTCTTAAAATAAATGCATCCTGCACCCAATCTACTATATCTCCATTTTCTCCTTCTCTAAGAAATACATTACAAAAATACTCTCCAGAATACAAAGCTACATTCTCTAAAATAAATTCAACCTTAAAACTTCTATCTACTGTTAATGTTTCTGGGAAAAACATGGATGAAAGAGTTGAAACCCTTACTCCTTTAGAGTCATGAATACCAATACTTATACTAATAGGTATTTTAATCATAGCTTTCTGACTTATACTCAATATGATTTTACCCAATTGCCCAACCTTTAAATAACTGGTTACTTGACCATTAGTACAAACATCTACCTCCGTAATTCGATAACGCCCATTTCCTTTCCGATCTGTTCTTGATTCCAACCGTTGTGTGGTACTCTCTCTATTATCATTTAGGTACAATTCAATCATTTCTTTTGTACCTCCCTGTCGAAGGATTGTACCATTCTTAAATACGGCACAACTTGTACATAAAGCTTCTATTGATTCCATATTATGGCTAACAAATAATACAGTACGTCCCTCCCCACTACTAACATCTTTCATCTTGCCAATGGCTTTCTTTTGAAACTCTGCATCTCCAACAGCTAAAACTTCATCTACAATTAAAATTTCAGGCTCCAAAAACGCTGCTACAGCAAAACCAAGGCGTACACGCATTCCAGAAGAATACCTTTTAACAGGGGTATCTACATATAAAGCACAACCTGCAAAATCAACGATCTCATCAAACTTTCTAGAAATTTCTTGTTTAGTCATTCCCATTATAGCCCCGTTTAAGTAGATGTTTTCTCTTGCTGTCATTTCTGGGTGCATTCCTGTACCTACTTCTAATAAAGAAGCGATTCGTCCCTTTGCTCTTACTCTCCCAGTAGAAGGAGAGGTAATTCTAGAAATAAGCTTTAATAAAGTAGACTTTCCTGCACCATTTTTTCCTACAATCCCTAATACATCCCCCTTTTTTACTTGAAAATTTACATCTTTCAAAGCCCATACAAATTCAGATTCAGCTTTTTGAGTTCGATCATTAATCTGACCAACTAAACTAAAAGGATCTTCTTTTCCCCTTATTTGAGCCCACCAACGTTTTATATCATTTGATAACGTTCCTGTCCCTATTTCTCCTATTCGATACTGTTTTGATAAATTTTCAACACTTAATACAATATTAGACATCTTTATTTTCTTTTGCACTATCAAAAATTATGTGGACGTTAATTGTTATCATCAACAATAATACATAACCTCTATTATAAATACTAAATTGTATCTACAAAGCTTTTTTCTGTTTTATTAAAAATCAAAATACCTATAAGTAGAACTACTGTAGCAAATATTGTTGAATAAGTCAATCCTATTATAGAAAGCTCTCCCTCTCCCAAAAAACTATATTTAAATGCTTCAATTACATGCGCTAAAGGGTTAAGAGCTATAGCTAGCTTTAGTTGACCTTCTATCAAACTCATAGGGTATATAATTGGTGTTGCATACATTAGTAATTGTACTCCAAATTGCACTAAAAATTTTAAATCTCGATACTTAGTAGTCATTGAGGTAAAAATTAGCCCAAAACCTAAGCCTAAGGAAGCCATTAATATAATTAAATAAGGAATTAATAACATACTCCAAGAGATAACTACTGGAACGCCCTTTATAACGAAATAAAAATAAACAATTAGAAAAAGAGTAAATTGAATAAAGAATTTAATTAATCCTGAAACTACTTTAGATAATGGCATAATAAGTCTTGGGAAATAGACTTTACCAAACATATCCTGATTTTGAGCAAATGTATCAGAGGTTTGCAGAAAACACTCTGAAAAATAGTTCCATATAACAATTCCAGATAAATAGAACAGGGGTTTAGGGATTCCATCTGTAGCAATCCCTGCTATATTTCCAAAAACAACAACATACACCAGTGTTGTCATAATTGGCTGTACAAAAAACCATATAGGTCCTAAAATAGTTTGTTTATATACCGTTACTACATCCCTCTTAACAAACATTGTTAATAGGTCTCTATACTGCCAAATTTCTTTTAGGTTAAGACTCAACAATTTTTGTTGTGGCTTTATAATTAAATCCCACTCTTCTTTCATGTTAAATACAACTATTTAGCAATGAATCAAACATTAGACATGTTACCAACATTTGGTTAAAAAATTCAAAGATAGCTATTGCTTTTGTAATATCCTTAAATTGTTAGAATTATATTCAGACTACAAAAACAAGCTACGTACATTATTTATTTATCCATATTTCCCATCCATATACCTAAAAAGACAGCCAAAACACCCAAGACCAAACTCAATATTAAGTATACGACAGCCCATACTGTTAAACCACCTTGACCAAGTTCTAAGGTTTCTTTAGAAAAGGTACTAAAGGTGCTAAAACCACCACAAAAACCAGTTCCAAGCAATAATTTCCAATGATCTGATAAGTTGTCTCGAGTCAAATGATCGGTAAGGTATCCCAAAAAAAAACAAGCACTAACATTAGCAATTAAAGTAGCTATAGGAAAAGAGGCACTGGGTGCTGGGAAAATCAGCCCTACACAATAACGACACAAACTTCCTAGTCCCCCTCCGACAAAAACAGCTAGAGCATTAAACATATCCTTCCGTTTTCTTTTTTTTTCGCAAGGCATACTCTACTATACCTGTTAAAATCGTTCCCATCAGAATGACAACTCCAAATAAAGGTAATGTGCCAATCCATTGTAACTGAAATACAACAGCTATAAAAATTAAGTTGACTATTCCCAAAATAGCTGTTCCTTGAAGGTGGCTACACCCCAAATCTAATAACAAATGATGGATATGTGTACGATCTGGACTAAAGGGAGACTTACCTTTTAAGATACGTAGCGTAAAAACTCGTAAAGTATCAAATAATGGAATAATCAAAATCCCTACAGTTACGGCAGGAACCGAACTAACACTTTGCTCATTCACATAGGTAATATTGGATTGGATAAATGAAATGGCGAGAATTGCTGCTGTTAAACCAATTAATAATGATCCTGTATCTCCCATGAATATTTCTGCTGCTAAGTTGTACCGCAAAAAAGCCAACAAAGCTCCTGCTAATGCAGCTGCAATAATAGCTAAATCTGGGCGATTCATACAATAGAACCAATATCCAAAAGTACCACAGATAATACAACCTATTGTTCCTGACAATGCATTAATTCCATCTATTAAATTAAAGGCATTGATGATGACTATAATTGTAAATATGGTTAATGGAATACCTATAAAATCAGGAATAGCATGAATACCAAAAATCCCATACAAACTCGTCAACTGTATTTTGGCAAAATAAACTAATAAGAAAGCAGCAAATATCTGCCCTGCAAACTTTTTGGAGGGCGTTAGTGGAATAATATCGTCTTTTGCTCCTATTAGAAAAATGACGATAAATGCGCATAGTATATATTGCAAATGAGAGGGCTGCTCATGAAAAGGCACCCAAAAAGTTGTCGAAAAAATGAGTCCTGCAAAAATACCTAAGCCGCCTAAGGTAGGCACACTCTTGGAATGCGAACGCCGTTCTCCCGGTTCATCTACCAAGTTTTTCTCTACTGCTACCTTGATGATAGAAGGTATAGCAAAATAAGTTATTAAAAAGGCAGTTAAAAAAGCTGGAATTATATCATACATCCTTTATCTCACGCTTTTGTGATCATTAATATCGGGGAGAATTCAAAGCTAACAAAAAAAAAGGAGATGCAAGACATTCTGAGTTTGCATCTCCTAGACTTTTGCACATATATATGCTAGATATATTATTATTTACGAACTACTTGTATTTCTGCACGTCTATTGCGCTGTTTTCCTTCATCGGTCGCATTGCTAGACAAAGGATATTTTTCGCCATAAGCATTGTACTTCAAACGTCGATCGCTAATTCCTTGTCCCATAATGTATTTTAAGACAGATTTAGCCCTTCTTTCAGACAATTTGTAGTTGTAATTTTCACTTCCATCACTATCGGCATAGCCACCAACTTGTAATTCTAGTTTAGCACATTTTTGCATAGCATCAACTACTCTATTCAACTGGCGCAAAGAACTGTTGTCCGCTTTGGCTGCATCATAGTCAAAGTAAATAGCTGCCGTCAAAGTTTGTAGATTAATTCGATTACAATCTGCTGCTTCTGCTGGCGTTAATGGTTTTGCATTTTGGGGGTTATAATCATAAATATTATCATTCAAATCATTTCCATTGCCCGAATTTGGATTGCCTCCACCAGAATAACTATCAGTATTGTCAGTGCCAAATTGAATGCCATTTTTTTGCTGATTAGGTAGTGAACCCGAACCAATCTTAATGCCACCACCTGATGTTGCATTGTTCACTTTTTTCTTGCTCAACAAGCCATCTGGGCTAAATACATAACCTTCTTCATCGATACGCACAACACCTTCGTTTGCATCTCGGATGTATCCTTTTCGGTCAATAAAGAACTCTTTAGTATCGGTAATAAAAGAACCACTTTGGTCAACAATATCACCAGAAACGACATCCACACGCATATCATTACGATCGTATAGTTTGCCGTCATAACTCTTATAATAGCCTTTTTCTGCTATGCCATTTACTTTTGCTGGGTGACCATTTCTTTCTGCGATTTCCATCATATCTCCGATTGCCAAAGGACAACCATTATACTCAGAAATTCCAAACAAATCAGGACAAGCGTCCAATTCATCTTTGATACCATCACCATCGCCATCGGGGCAACCATTGGCTGTAAACAGTCCTCTTACTTCAGGACATTCGTCATCTTCATTTTTTACACCATCACCGTCAACATCCGAAGGGTCTATATCTGGGCAACCTGTTTCACGCTCTCCGTAAGCGTCGGGACATTCATCATCTGGATCAATAATCCCATCATAATCTCTATCCAAACATCCTAATAGATTTGCATAGCCTTTGTCGTCTGGACAGCGATCTTCAGAATCTTGGATACCATCACCATCAGCATCTGGGCAACCAAATGTTCGAGCTGTACCATAAATATAAGGACACTGGTCCACATCATTCGGTACACCATCATAATCATCATCGGGTGCTTTTTTTTCTGTAGTTGCTACCGTATCATTTTTTGTCGTTCCAGCAGTAGAACCACAGGCAACCAAAACAAAAAAGCTAGTGATGTAAATAAATAATACATGTAATTTCATGGTAACTATGTTGGATTGATTTATGATTGCTAAATAGATCGTTAGAATGTAATTTACGAATTTTATTTATTGTTAAGAGGTACTTTATATTTCCTAAAAAATTAATTCTCAATTAAGAGAAATCAAAGATAATTATAAATACTTCTGAGTAATAACAACAAGATAGTGTTTCTATAAATTTAACGATAAAAACGTCAAAGAGTTATTCTTTTTTGTTTTTTATTTGGGTAAAATCATTAAAACACCACCTACAAAAGTACTATTTTAAAATGACTTTACCCTATAAAAAGCTACAAAACAAAGTTTTAAGCTTTATTTTTTATAATTGTTTTAACAAATTACGCATATCAATACGCTCCCCAACAATTTTCTCCACTTCACTCACTGCTATTCGCTCTTGTTTCATACTATCACGCTCACGAATTGTTACCGTATTATCTTCTACTGTCTGCTCATCAATTGTAATACAGTAAGGTGTTCCTAATTCATCTTGACGACGATAACGACGTCCTATTGTATCTTTCTCATCGTATTGACACTCAAACGAGTATTTAATTTCATTAAAAATCGCTCTTGCTTTTGTTGTTAATGCTTCATTTGATTTCACCACTGGCAAAACGGCACACTTAATAGGTGCAATAGCAGGGTGCAATCTCAAGACCACACGATCCTTCAAATTTCCATTCGCATCAGGTACTTGATCTACTTGATAAGCATTACTCATCATAGCCAAAAACATTCGATCACACCCAATTGAAGTTTCAATTACATAAGGAACGTAACTTTCTTTCAACTCTGGATCAAAATATTGCAACTTTTTACCAGAATGTTCTTGGTGGGCATTCAAATCAAAATCTGTACGAGAATGGATTCCTTCTAGCTCTTTGAATCCAAACGGAAATTGAAACTCAATATCTAAAGCAGCATCTGCATAATGTGCCAATGTTTCGTGGTCGTGATAACGCAATTTATCCTCATTCGTTCCCAAAGCCATATGCCATTTCATACGAGCCTCTTTCCAATATTGATAAAACTCTTGTTGTTGCCCTGGACGCACAAAAAATTGCATCTCCATTTGTTCAAACTCACGCATACGGAAGATAAACTGACGTGCCACAATTTCATTTCGAAATGCTTTTCCTATTTGAGCAATTCCAAATGGAATTTTCTGACGAGACGTATTCAACACATTCAAGAAATTAACAAAAATCCCTTGAGCCGTCTCTGGACGTAGGTATAATTTATCATCACTCGTTGCTCCTCCTCCTTGCGTAGAAAACATCAAGTTAAACTGTCTTACATCGGTCCAGTTTCTAGAACCAGAAACAGGGCAAGCAATGTCCAAGTCTACTATTAATTGACGAACATCTGCCAAATCTCCTGAATTTAAAGCGGTGTTCATTCGATTCAAGATTTCATCAATTTTCTTTTGACGTTCAAGGATTCGCCCATTCGTTGCTAAAAACTCTGCCTTATTAAAAGCATCTCCAAAACGCTTGGCAGCTTTTTCAACATCTTTATTTATCTTCTTTTGAATCTTATTCTCTATATAGTCCTCAATAAGAGTATCGGCACGGTAACGCTTCTTAGAATCTTTATTATCTATCAAAGGATCACTAAATGCATCTACATGCCCTGAAGCTTTCCATACTGTAGGCTCCATAAAGATAGCAGCGTCTAAGCCTACGATATTTTCATGCATTTGTACCATGGATTTCCACCAGTACTGCTTGATATTGTTTTTTAACAAAATACCATAAGGACCATAATCATACACTGCACTCAAGCCGCCATAGATCTCACTAGATTGATAAATAAATCCTAGTTTTTTACAATGCGAGACAACGTCTTGAAATGAGGTATTCTGTTCTTTAGCCATAATGTGATGCTCTAGTTTTAAACAACTTATATTGGCACTAATTTGCTTAATGCCCTACCCGAAAATTATTTTTTTCTTGTAGCAATTAAGTTATTATTAATGAATGATTCTATTTAATTCTAGCCTACTAAAAATTATATCTTATTTTTTTTCGTAACAACCATACAGTTAACAACTTATGGAATAATACATCATCGATAAAAATATAAAACTGCCTCACAAATATAAAGTACTAACTTATAGAATTTGATTTACACAACAAATTATACCCTTTTGATTATAAGGCAATCATTAGTGGACTATTAATTTTTGCTAGCAAAAATAGTATTTTATAAAAAAAAACGAAAGTGCTGGCTTAATTTATACCAACACTTCCGCTTATTTTTATTCACTGAGCTTTTAGAACGTTAGGTTTAACCATAAAGTTCACAGTGACGTATTTTTTTTCTATTTTTTAGCTCAAAAACTTTCAAGCCATTGCTCAATCGTTATGAATAGATAGAGTTACCATAGTTTGATTGACCAATACATAGGCAATTTCTCCAAATGTGAAAGGTCCTCGAAAATCTCCTGTAAATTTATTTTCCATTTGTATGTTAACATAATTCAAAATACAGTTGCACGAACAAAGCAAGGCACTTGTATCTTTAGGCAAAGCCTCTGAAAATGCTTGATAAAGATCTTCGATTGGTTTTGCAACATAGTATGTTCTGCCTTGTAATAGGGGGGCAAAAAACGACATTTCGCGCTCGTTCTCTTTAACAGCTTGCACGCTAACGTTAATAGATGCTCCCGAATAGTTTGCAACCAAAGGCAACGATACATCAATATCATGCTCTATATAATAATCTGCTAAATTCGCTGGCTCATCATTGATTCGGCAATCCAAACAAGAAAAACTATTCGCATCCACTTCAATCTTGTCTCCCACTCCCTGTTCATAAATATTAACAATATCCAACTCTGCATAACTCCCCTTCTTCAATGAACAGTGCATGACACAAGCCTTATTTTCAGACACTTCTCCTGTTTTCCCATCAAACACCTTAGGCGTTTTAACGCCAATATCATCCAAATGCACACCTGTTATCCAGCCCATAACTGGCACATCAAAAAGACTTGCTACTTCACCTGTTTCTAAAGCATAGGTTTGATGTATGGTAGAAAACCCAGGTAACAATACATACGAGAAGCCATTGGCATAACGATCCTCAAGCATCGTACTACTTATTTGGGTATTATCATAGGACTCAATCTTTGCCTGTAGAATTACATCGGTGAAATCTGTTACAAATACCTCTTCATGATTAACACTACCTCCATTTTTGTCCATAAAATAAGGAATCGTGCCGCCTATCCAATTGCCTAAGTCTAATTGACGAAGAAGCGTTTCATCACCAGCAATTACAAGACTTCTTCCTAAATGTATTAAAGTATTGACCTCCTGTATAGACATTAGTTTATTCTCAATGTTCATTTTCTATTGGGTTTTAATTTTTTTTGAAAATAAGCGCTAAATCTTTTGCACACAACTTTTCATTCGCCACACAATAGTTGTATAGCTCTGATATGGCTTCTGCCAAGGTGGTTTTTTCTATTTTTATATTGGCTTTTAAAGAAGAAAGTTTGAGCTTTAGAGATAAACTTTTTAGAGGCGGAGCGTCATCATTCAATAATAAATCCTTCCATTCTTTTTCATTAAGATTTGGTACCATAGGACAGTTTTTTAATTACAAAAAAGCTTTTTTAGCTATTTTTCTAAGATTTATCTAGCACTATTGTTGATTATTAGTTCGTTAATTCTACACAATTACTCAACTATTGAAAATTGTTGATTGAAAGTGTCACCATTGTTTGATTCACCAAGACATAGGCTATTTCTCCAAACGTAAATGGTCCTACAATTCCCCCCGAGTGCTTTCCTTCCATTCCGATATTCAGATAGCTGGAAATACAATTGCAGGAACAACTAATATTCGAACTATCATCAGGAAGTCGTTTGCAAAACAACGCATATCTATCTTCGACAAGGTTGGCAATTTTATATTCATAGGCTATATTTAAAGGTCCAAAAAAAGACATTGTTTTGTTTTCTGCATCTACATCTTGTATATCTACATTTATTGGAACACCTGCATAATTAGCGACTAGAGGTAGTGTTCGATTCACCCCATGTTCCAAGTAATATTCTGCTAGGTTACCAGGTTCTCCATTAATCAAACAATCCGAGCAAGAAAAACTATTCTCTGGAAATGTAAAAACATCACCATTCCCTTGTTCATAAATATTAATAATATCCAACTCTGCATAGACCCCTTCGGGTAATTGACAATGCAATGCACAAATTTTATTTTCTAGCAATTCCCCCGTTTTTCCATTCATCACTTTGGGCGTTTTTAGACCTATTTCTTCTAAATAGACCCCTGTTACCCATCCCATTGTAGGCACGTCAAATAGATTAGATTCGTTGCTAATATTCAGACCATACTCTTCGTGTACTTCTGAAAATGCAGGTACAACAACATAACTAAATCCATCCAAGTAACGATCATTCAACATCGTTTTAAATTCATCTTTGGAATAAGAAGCTACCTTAACATCAATGATCTTATCTGTAAAATCTGTAACAAAAACCGCATTTTCACCAATCAAACCACCTCCTTTATCACTCATACAATAAGGAATTGTTCCGCCAATCCAGTTGCCTTTGTCAAGTTGTTTCAAATATTCTTCCTCGCCACATATTAACAAAACTCGATTCTGATTAATCAATCTATTCGTTGCTTCGATAGATTTTAATGTGTTTTCTATGTTCATTTTTATAGGGATTAAAAGTTATCAAGGAAAAACATTTTTTCAAAAAGCTGTTGAAGTCATGCACAATTTATAATTCTAACACAATTCGAAAATTATGCTCGCATTACTACAAACAACATTCATTGGATGCTTTTATGACAATCTATTTTCATCATTTTGTGGGGTTAAATGGACTATTGAGCAATAATTACTTCGTTATTAGCACCTATCATTATTCATTCAAACCACATGATAGTAGCGCAGCTAAACTACTGCATATAGACATATAAGTACTATTCATTAAGTTAAGAAAAAGCAAAGCACTTTACAATTTTTTTGGCGTTTAATTCCAACATTTAGAATTTATCCAATTCTAAACTAATCAATTTTGATGGGCACTAAATCTCCATCAGGAGTTAGCCAGACATGTTGAGGTGTTGGCTGATTAGGGTCTTTCACGGCTATTTGAATTTTCATTGTATACATAAACTGTATTGCTGGTTCTAATACTGTTGGATTGATAACAATATCAAAGTTATCATACGCTACCTTGTCATAGTACATTGTTTTAGGCTTGTACATATCTTGTACCTTTCCCTTCTCAGGAGTTCCTCCCAACGATACATTCGAGTAAGCATTATAACTAGAGTAGCGATCAACAGGAAAACTCACTTGCTTGTTTTCACCAACGATACGATACCCGCTTTCTAAATCTACTCCTAAACGATCGACATACAATTCTATTTCTTGAACCAAGTGCGCAACGGCTTTTTCTCTCATTTCAACATAAACTGCTTCTTGATTATCAACAGCATAATCTATCTTCACTAAATCAAAGATTTCATATTTTGCTGCTACGGACATGATCTTAGGCATCATACTCATGTCGTTGTACTTGATGTGTACATTTTGCTGCATTTCAAAGCCTTTGGGCACTTCATTATGGGTTTTGGAGAAGATTTTTTTTTCTTTTTCATATTCATACAAGGGGACAAAAGAAATCATATCCAAATAAATTGCGTCTTTAGGAATTCCCACACTTTGCAATTCTTGCGCAAAACCATTGTACCGGTCAGTTAGTAGCCGATTGGTTTCATCAACCGTTTTTCCCATTTGTGTTAGGTTAAATATCGCCACATAGGTATCTGCTTTTTGATTGCTCAATATTTGAACTTCTAGGGTAACCAACTTGCCTTGCCCTAACGTAACATTGGGTTCTATATTCTGAGGAACTTCTGAATAATCGTTGTAGGTATTATTATTGTAATTCACATTTCCCTTTGCTCTTTTGGCATAATTTCGATTACCTGTTGCCTGTGCCATTATCAAACTGCTCATTGTTGACAACAATAGTATGGTATAAAATATCTTCTTCATTGTTCTTGGTTTGTAATTGATAAAGTTGATGTTCTTGATGTTTCTAACCAAAATAATAAAAAGATTTCAGAATATAATACTCCGTTGCGCTACTACGATTCAAAAGAAGTTAGAATCTATTGTGGAAGACTTCCTACTTGTAATTCAGTTAGAATATAAACATATGGGTCGTTTTTTTGACATTAGCTAAAGAAAAAGCTATTTTTGTCAATACTTCGTGGAAAAATTGTATTCGCTTGATTGTTAATCTAATCTATTTTCAAATTTGAGACTGCAAACAATTAACAATCAAACAACAATCCACCAAGTACTCTTTTAGTCGTATTTATTTAATAAAGAAACAACCAACTAGCTTTATGGTCATTGAAGCATTTGATAAAGTAAAAGAAATACAACAAGCAATTGAAGCGGCTGTTATTGATAATAAAGAAGCTTTAGAAGCTTTCCGCATACAATATTTAGGAACAAAAAATACCATCAAACCTTTGTTTGGTGAAATCCGCAACATCCCTAATGAACGCAAAAAAGAATATGGGCAATTTGTCAATGAAGTCAAGCAGGCTGCTGAGGCAAAGTTTAATGCTGCTCAACAAGCGCTAACAGCGCAAGCTGCGAATCAGGTCGAAGCAATAGATTTGACGGCACCAGCAGAAGCCTTAGAATTGGGGTCTAGACACCCTGTTTCTTTGGTTCTAAATCAAATGATTGAAATTTTTGATCGACTTGGTTTTACAGTAGCAGAAGATAGTGAAATTGAAGACGATTGGCACAACTTTACGGCTTTGAATACGCCAGAAGATCATCCTGCTAGGGATATGCAGGACACCTACTATATCTTGAATGACCCTAGCCGATTGTTGCGTACTCATACGTCTTCTGTTCAGTCTCATGTTATGATGAATCAAAAACCACCGATACGTATTATTGCACCTGGTCGTGTTTATAGAAACGAGACGATTTCTTCTCGAGCACACTGCCAATTTCATCAAGTAGAGGGTTTGTATATTGCCGAAAAAGTAAGTTTTGCAGATCTACGTCAGACCATTTACTACTTTGCGAAAGAGATGTTTGGAGCTACTAAGATTCGTATGCGTCCTTCTTTCTTTCCGTTTACAGAACCCAGTGCAGAAGTAGATGTTTGGTGGGGGTGCGAAACAGAAGCCGACAAACGTATTACAAAGGGAACAGGCTGGCTTGAAATTTTGGGATGTGGCATGGTTGACCCTGCGGTCTTAAAAAATTGCGGTATTGATACGGATAAATATTCTGGATTTGCATTTGGAATGGGTGTGGAACGTATCGCCATGTTAAAGTATCAAATTGATGACATTCGACTATTATTTGAAAATGATGTTCGTTTCTTACGTCAGTTTAAGAAAACAGCAATATTCTAATATAAATTGATCGCCAACTGATTGGGTTTTCAACACTATATGGAATGCTTAAGATAAAAGTTGACAAACTACTAAAATATACTATCATGCGTTTATTGACTGCCTTAGTTTTTTTATTGTTTTTAAATATTGCGTGCACGTCTGAGCCTCAAACGGATCAAAGTACTCCTGAAGCAGCAGCTAAAGGTTTCTTTGAAGCTCTGAAAGCAGAGGATTTTGAAAAAGCTAAATTATACGGAACGAAATCAACTCAAGAATCGTTAAGAGATTTTGCTACGAATCTAAAGATGATTAATGCTGAAGAAAAAGAGGAATTGATTGCTCCTTACAAAATGGAAGTTTCCAAAGTTACTTGTGCTGAGAAAAGTGGCACTACGATTTGCCAACTATGTTGCAATCCAGAATTTGATGTTGAATTAACAATGGTTCAACAAGACGAAAAGTGGTTTGCTCAAATGGATTTTCCTTATTAGGAATTCTTCTTATAAGAATCCCATTATTAAATAAATCAATGGACTACTAAAACAATTGACCAATGAAACATATTCTTTTCGCTACTCTTTTCTGTTCCCTATTTGTTTTTTTGGGGTGTGAATCTTCTGGCTCAACAAATTCTAAGGGCTCTCCTGATGAAACAATGGAAAGCTTTATCCAAAAAATAAAGGCAAATGATTTTGAAGGCGCAAAAGAATTTACATCCAACCGCACAGATCCTGTGATGGACTTTATGGCTACTCGTATTGATATGCTCCAGCAAATGGGCAAAGAAGATCAAATCAACTCTCTTTTTGGCGGGCTAGATGTAAGTCAGAACATTACAATCAAATGCACTACTTCCGATCAAAAAGCTAGTTGTGACTGTTGTGAAGAAATTACAGGCAATTGCAAAAGTATTACCGTAATTCAAGAGGGAGGAAAATGGTTGGTTGATCAACCCAAAGAATCTAATGCGGAATAAAAAAAATATACCCACAATATTAAAAGGACTACTGCTAACAGTGGTCCTTTTTTGCTTTTCTGCGTGCAAATCCTCGTCTACCGATACGACTGTTAACTCATTTGCTACCACAACATGGGACACAACCATGCCCAATCTAACACAATACTTATTATTTGGCAATGGTAAAGCACAAAATACGAATTCTGATTCTTTAAGTTCTAGAGAACTCCGTCTACTTCAAGATGGGGATATCTTATTGCGAAAAGGCTTTGGTAGTATTAGTGACTTCATTGCTGATTTTCTTCAAGAAAAATACCCCGTTACCCACTGCGCTTTTATTATTAATACATCTAAACCGCCCATACAAGTCCTCCATACCGCTTCTAACGAGCAGGTGAATCATGTCCATATCGAACCTTTAGAGCAATACATCAAACAAAGTGCCGCAGGAAGTCTGGTGTTGGTTCGTCTAAAATGCCTACCTGAACAAAAACGGGAAATTTTACAAATAGCACACCAACTCTTAAAAGAAAAAGTTCCATTTGACATGGGATTTGATGATCAAGATAACCAGGCGCTGTATTGTATTGAGTTGATGCGTAATATTTTTGTAGAGGTGCTAGGGCATGATTTGCTTCCCAATAGAACACATAAAAACACAATTGACGTGTTAAGTATGGATAATTTTTTTAACCCTACTTATTTTGAGGTTATTTTTAATCATTTTGATTCTGTCAAAGATTGATGCCTTACAAAATAGATAGAATTTTATCTTTACAAGAAGAAATATTTTGTTGTACAACAACAGAAGTTGAAGTATACACAAATCCAACATAAACGAATATTACTACATGAAAGTTACTTTTTTGGGGACAGGAACATCCCAAGGCATTCCTGTCATTGGTTGCGAATGCGATGCCTGTCTTTCTACCGATTTTAGAGACAATCGTTTGCGAGTTTCTATTCAAATTGAAATAAAAGGAAAAACAATTGTAATTGATGTAGGTCCTGACTTTAGGCAGCAGATGCTTCGTGCCAAAACAAAGCAAATAGATGCCATTTTGATTACTCATGAACACAGCGATCATGTTGCTGGCTTAGATGATATTCGTCCCTTTAACTTTATGTATGAAATGGATATGCCTATTTATACTACAAAAAGGGTTGCCAAAGAACTCAAACAGCGGTATGCTTACATTTTTGAAGCAACCTACCCAGGGGTTCCTAAAGTACAACAGCATTTAATAACAAAAGACAGTACATTTACAGCAGCAGGGATAGAGATCACTCCAATAGAAATCTTTCATGGCAAACTGCCTATTTTAGGATTCAGAATTGGAACGTTTGCTTATCTAACCGATTTCAAATCTATCCAACCATCAGAAATTCGTAAATTAGAAGGTGTAGAAACATTGGTAATTAGTGCTTTACAACATCAACCTCATCATTCTCATTCTACACTGGAAGAATCTGTACACTTCATTCAACAACTACAAATTCCTAACGCCTATCTAACGCACTTGAGTCATAAAATGGGAACACACGCCAACACAGAACAATTATTGCCTCCTCATGTACGAATTGCATACGATGGTCTTGTTATTGAGATTTGATGAAACCAATTTTTAAAAAATTCTGTTTTAAGAGCATTCAATCTTTTTATTATTTATTATCATAGAATAAAATACTTAGCTGCGTTGTTACTACCTAGTTTTAACGAATGATTGAATAAAGATGAAATTAGCAAAGTATTATAAAAATTAAAGACACACATACATAAATATGAGCACGACAACAAGTCAACCCACTTCATTTTTAAACCGATTGGCACAGATTCTCTATGGTTTATTCCTTTTAATTGTTGCCCCAGTTTATCTCTATATGAACCTCCCTGTATTAAACATGTGGTTCTTGAGTTTGCCTGTAGGTATCTTTTTTATTGCTTTAACAGTAATGATTATTGAGCTGCGAGTTATCAATAAGAAAAAGACTTTTTTATTCAAATTATCAACCTTAACCGCCCTTTTGACAATCACTTACATTATGGTCATTAGTTTGGCTACTTGGGAAGGTTTTAGAGCGATGTCTTATCAAGGTTTGATTGGAGAAATAAAATTGAGTGAAAACTTTGCGGAGGAAGTACCTCCTGTAGAACTTGATAAAATTCGCATCATTGACCAAGAGGTAGCCCATCGGTTGGGTGACAAAGTTCTTGGAGAGGAATTACCAGGTCAAGAACGCACCTTGGGTAGCCAAGCTTATGTAGGTGAATTTAGAATTCAAAATGTTAATGGAGAACTTTTTTGGATAGCTCCTCTTTTGCATTCAGGCTTTTTTAAGTGGTTTAATAATCGTGAAGGCACACCTGCTTATATCAAGGTCGCAGCTACCTCCGATCCAGAAGTAGAATTGGTTAGCAATGTAAAAATCAAATACCAACCCGAAGCCTATTTTGGCAGCAATCTACATCGTCATCTTTATTTAAGTGGTTATATGACAACTGGTTTGACAGATTATACCTTCGAAATTGATGATGAAGGTACACCATACTGGGTTGTTACTTTATATAGTCACGAAGTTGGTTTTAGTGGTATGAATGCCTATGGTGTTGCTGTTGTTAATGCAGAAACAGGCGAGATCAAAGAATACACCCCCGAAACAGCTCCCAAGTGGATAGATCGCATTCAACCTATGGAAATGGTAGAGGAACAGTTGGAATACTGGGGAGAATATATTCATGGGTATTGGAACTTCTCTAATTTGGACAAAAAGACAACCACCAAAGGGCTCTCGTTAGTTTATGGTAAAGATGATCAGTCCTATTGGTACACAGGTCTTACTTCTGTCGGACAAGAAGAAGGAACAATTGGTTTTGTATTGGTTAATACAAGAACCAAAGAAGCTACTCGTTACAAACAAGTCGGGGCAACCGAAGAAGCTGCTCGTCGATCTGCAATGGGGAAAGTTCAAGAAAAAAAATACATTGGTTCTTTTCCAATTTTATACAATATCAATAATGTTCCTACTTATGTCCTGTCCTTAAAAGACCAAGCAGGTTTGATAAAAATGGTCGCCATGGTTTCTGTTCGAGATCATTCTATTGTCGGTGTTGGTGAAACATTAGAAGAAGCCCTTCGCTCTTATCGAGGAGGAAAAGTTGTCGATAAAAAAGAAGGAATCTATACGATCTACGGTCATGTTCAGCGCATTCAATCTAGTTTAATTGATGGCAAAACTTATTATCACTTTACCTTGGATAATGTTCCTAATAAAATCTTTTTGGGAGAATCTATTGTTTCAACCGAGTTCCCATTAACGGCTATCTCCGATTCTGTTATGGTTGCTTACGATGATGCAAGACAAGCAACAGTTCCTGTTGCTAAGTTTGATAATTTAGAACTCAATACAACGGTTACCACTAGTCCAGAATTAGGAAAATAAAATATATCCTCATTTAAGTTTAGAGATACTACGAATGTTGTTTTTCATTCGTAGTATTTTTTTTATTTCTTACTAAGAATTCTTCAACTTCTTCCTTGTCTCTAATAACATTTAAGGTAAATAAAAAAGTGCTGCACTGAAAATAGATCAGTACAGCACCACCATTATATTATGTAGAAGTAAATCTTGTTTATTTTATTTCTTACGTCACTCTATTAAAAATTATATTAAACTGACAATAAACTAATTACCATTCTTAAAGAGTTTGTTTTACTTCTTTGATTTCATAAACCTCAAGAACATCACCTTCTTTCAAATCGTTATAGTTCTTCATGGTCAAACCACATTCAAAACCATTTTTAACTTCTGTTACGCTATCTTTGAAGCGACGTAAGCTAGACAACTCGCCGTGAACGCCCTCTTTTTTAGGATATTCCACGATGCCACCACGGATAACTCGAACATAGCCGTTTCTGGTAATTTTTCCTTCTTGAACAAAACAACCTGCAACAGCACCCACTTTTGAAATTTTGAATACTTGCTGCACCTCTACCATACCAATTACTTCTTCTACTTGTTTTGGTTCCAACATTCCTTCCAAAGCTGACTTAATTTCATCAATGGCATCGTAAATGATAGAGTAAGTATTAATCTCTACCCCTTCATTCTCTGCCAAGCGTTTTGCCATTGGGTTAGGACGTACTTGGAAACCTACAATAATTGCGTTCGAAGCAGCAGCCAAGTTAACATCCGATTCTGTAATTGGACCAACTGCTTTGTAAATGATATTGGTTTGAACTTGGTCGGTTGACAATTTTAACAATGAATCTGCCAAAGCCTCTACAGAACCATCAAAGTCACCTTTAACGATAAGGTTAAGCTCTTGGAAGTTACCAATCTTGATACGATTTGTAATATCATCCAATGTAACACGACGTGTAGCACGAATTTGTTGTTGACGAACTAGATTAGCACGTTTTCCAGCCAAATCCTTCGCTTCTTTTTCAGAAGCCATCACATTCATAGTTTCCCCTGCTTGAGGAGCACCTTGCAAACCTAGAACTAATACAGGAGTAGCGGGACCTGCTTTTTTCACACGTTTACCACGTTCATTGAACATTGCTTTAACTCTACCATAATGAGGACCAGCCACCATTGCATCTCCAACAGCTAAGGTTCCGTTGCGAACTAGTATCTTAGCGACATAACCACGTCCTTTTTCAAGTGAAGCTTCCAAAACAGTACCAACAGCACGTTTTTCTGGATTCGCTTTCAATTCTAGCATTTCAGACTCTAATAAGATTTTTTCTAGCAACAAATCAATGTTCAAACCTTTTTTAGCCGAAATATCTTGACTTTGGTACTTACCACCCCATTCTTCAATCAACAAGTCCATTGAAGCCAATTCTTGTTTGATTTTATCAGGATTCGCACCTTCTTTATCTATCTTGTTAATGGCAAAAATAATTGGTACTTCAGCAGCTTGTGCGTGACTAATAGCCTCTTTAGTTTGTGGCATAATACTATCATCTGCAGAGATAATAATAACCGCTACATCCGTTACTTTAGCACCACGAGCACGCATTGCCGTAAAGGCTTCGTGACCAGGAGTATCCAAGAACGTAATTGTTCCTTGATTTCCTACTTTTACTTCATAAGCACCAATATGTTGTGTAATACCACCAGCTTCACCGCCAGCAACATTCGCTTTACGAATACTATCCAACAAAGAAGTCTTACCGTGGTCAACGTGTCCCATTACCGTTACGATTGGAGAACGAGGCGTGTTATCTTCTAACTCATCATCCTCAATTTGGTAATCTTTCTCCATTTGGTCTTCAGCAGACACGAACTCAATTTCATAACCAAACTCAATACCCATCAACTCAATCAACTCTCTATCCATACGTTGGTTGATAGAAACCATACGTTTTTCGTTCATACAAGCCATGATAATCTCCGTAGCGCTAACCTTCATCAAGTTGGCCAATTCAGATACAGAGATAAATTCTGTTACTTGAATCTTAGGAGCTTCCTCTGTGCTATTTTCAATTTCACGCAAACGCTCAGCACGTTGTTCGTCTCTTTCTTTACGAGAAGCACCAAACTTTTTCTTCTTACCACCGCGACCACTCAAAAGATTCATTGTTGCTTTTAGCTTATCATCAATCTCTTTGTTGTCAATTTCCTTGCGTCTACCTTTTTTCTTATTTCTACGATTACTTGGCGTTGCGTCTGGTTTTTTGAACGTTTTTTTCTTGTCCTCAGCATTATCTTTATTGTTGGACGAGTTGTTGTTAGAACCTGATCCTTGAGAATTCTTAGAATCATCTGATTTATTAACACGAGTACGTTTTCTACGTTTTTTCTGTCCTTGACCACTCTCAGAAGAAGCCACCAAATTCTTCTTTTTGGGATCATTACTATCCTGTCCTCCCTTTTTATTGTCTTTTCCTTTTTTCTTACGTTTAGATTTAGGAGAAGCAATATTGATTTTTCCTAAGATTTTCAAACCTTTCAACTGAGGAGCATCTACTTTGATGTCCAACTCAGTATTAGAAGATGAGCTATTAGAGGTTGTTTCTTCTGTTTTCTCTTTCTTAGTTGTTTTCTCTTCTTCTTTAGCCACCACAGGATTCTTTTTCTCTTCAACAACAGGTTGTTTAATTTCTTCAACCACTTTTTCTTCTTTAGGAGTATCTTTAGTTCGTTCGTCCTTGGATGTACTGACGACTGTTTTTTCTTTCTGTTCTTTCTTAGGTTCATTCTGAACCTTTTTATCCTCTACTTTATGCTCTGTTTTTTTCTTCTTACCTCTCTTACCTTGATTATCCAAGTTAATTTTCCCTAAAATTTTAGGTCCTGTAAGCTGAGGTGTTTTACTTTCTGTAACTTCTTCTTTTTTCTGCTCCTCTACTTGTTCTTTTAAAGGTTCTTTTTTCTCTTCGACCACAGGAGTATCGTCTACAACAGGCGTTTCTGTTTTAGGCTCAACAGGTGTTACAGGTTCTGTTGTTTCCTCCTCTTTAGTTTTCCAATTTTTTGCTTTTTCTTTTGGTTGCTCCTCTTTTGTTTTGCGAGTACCAATTGTAATTTGATTGGCTTTCTCCTTGATTGCGATAGAGTTCTGAAAGTTTTTGGCAAGTGCATCATACATCTCGTCCGAAATCTTTGCAGTGGGTTTGTTGCTCACAGAAAAGCCATTGTCATTTAAAAATTCGACAATAGTTTTTGTTCCAACATTAAGTTCTTTAGCTACTTTGACTAAACGTTTTGACATCCTATAATTTTACGTTACTTTAAAATAAATAGCTCGTATAATCTTATTTTTAAGAATTGTTTGGTGACAAAAAACGAACTATAAATACTCCTATATATTAATTTAAAAAAATTCATTAGGATTCAATACTCCTTTAGTAGAAGAGACCCATGCAAGGGACGAGAACAATAGCTTTTAATTAGGCTGTATTTTTCCGCAATAGCCTATAGGTTAAAAACTGTTTCATTAGATTACATCATAATTTCTTACAAGTTTTTAGTACCAAAATTATTCCTCTTCTTCATTATTACCAGAAGCATCTTCTTCCAATTCCGCATTTAGAATAGCTACTACCTCAGCGATAGTTTCAGCTTCTAAATCCGTGCGACGAATCAATTCTTCAACATTCAGTTCCAATACACTACGTGCGGTGTCACATCCAATTGTTTTTAACTCGTCAATAATCCATTCTTCGATTTCGTCTTTGAATTCATCCAATTCAACATCATAATCAGATTCTTCAAATCCTTCTCGATAAACGTCTATTGTATAGCTAGTTAATTTACTAGCCAATTTAATATTTATACCTTTTTTTCCAATTGCTTTAGAGATCTCTTCTGGTTTTAAAAACACAGAAGCTCTCTTTCTTTCCCCATCAATTTCGATAGAAGAAATTTTAGCTGGTGTAAGAGAACGTTGAATCAACAGTGACTCATTGGTTGTAAAGTTGATAATATCAATATTCTCATTACGTAATTCACGTACAATACCGTGAATACGAGAACCTTTCATACCAACACAAGCCCCAACAGGATCAATTCGCTCGTCATAAGACTCTACAGCTACTTTTGCACGCTCTCCAGGAACACGAACAATTTTCTTAACCGTAATCAATCCATCCTCAATCTCAGGTACCTCTTGTTCCAACAATTTCTCCAAAAATGTATTATCTGTTCTAGACAAGATAATAACAGGGTTGCTATTGCGCATATCAACTTTGCGAATGATAGCTTTTAGGGTATCTCCCTTGCGGAAGAAATCACCACGCACCATTTCACTCTTTGGCAACAACAGTTCCACCCCAGATTCATCATCTAAAACAACTAATTCTCTTTTCAATATTTGATGTACTTCTCCACGAATAACCTCTCCAACACGATCCACATACATCTGGAATACTTTATCTTTCTCTAGTTCTAATATTCTAGAAATCAAAGTTTGGCGAGCAGCCATAATCGCTCTTCGACCAAAATCAATGATATGAACACGCTGATAACATTCCTCTCCTACTTCATAATCTGCCTCAATTTCTAATGCTTCCGTAATAGTAATCTGAAAGCGATCATCCTCTACTTCCCCATCTGGCACAATTTCTCGTTTTCTCCAAATCTCCAAATCGCCCTCATTAGCATTCACGATGATATCAAAATTTTCATCAGTGCTGTATTTCTTGCGAATTAAAGTACGAAAAACATCCTCTAGTACTCTGATCATCGTAGGAAGATCAATGCTCTTTATATGCTTAAACTCTTGGAATGAGTCTATTAAATTGATGCTCATGCTTTCATAATATTTTATGTTTATCTAAATTCATAGTTTACAATTCTACCTTTCGCAAAATTGTACGAACAACAAAAGTAGTTGCTCTATAAACTAACTATTTAAAAGATACTGTAATTATCGTTTTTTTAATGTTGTCGAAAGAAATCTCTTTGCGAATCGTCATCAACTCTTTCTTTTTTCGACCTTCAATTTTTACCTTTTCTTCGTATTCAACTACAACACTATCTTCGTTCACTTCTGCCAAAACACCTTTGACATGCTTGTGATCGTCCTTAACTTCAATACTTACATTGCGTCCAATATTTTTAACGTACTGACGTTTGAGTTTTAGGGGAGCTCCAACACCTGCCGACGAAACATCGAGCGTGTATTTTTCGCCCAACCAGCCACCTTCTTCAATGTGTTCCTCTAAGTAACGACTTATCTTAACACAATGTTCGTAGGTTACAAAATTGTCGCTATCCAAAAAGACTTGGATAACATCATTGTTTAGCTGTTTTAACTCAATTAGAAATAAGTGGCTAAATTCCTCTTCTTGGAATTTTTGCTCAAGAAGTGCTGTTAATTTCTCTGTTAGTGAAATCATGCTTATATTTCTTCTTCTGGGTAAAATTTACCCCTATTCTATGTATTAAAAAGAGGGAACAGTCTCTGTTCCCTCTTTTTACTCACACTTAATTGTAGCGCAAATATACAAATATATATAGATATTCAAAAAAGTTCGGGTGAGATATTGCTCATATTGTTAATTTTTAATGCTTTTATGTTTTCTTTAACGAGACTATTCCCCTAAAAAGTTTCATTTTTGAGCATTAATTTTCTTTTATTCAAAAAAAATAATACCGCCACTTATGAAAAAATACATTTCTTACGATCAAGCTCGTTCCAAATTGCAAGCTTTTTGTGCCTACCAAGAACGCTGTCACAAAGAAGTTCGTTCGAAATTACTTGATTTAGGTATTTATGGAGATGATGTAGATGCAATCATTGCTGACCTAATAGAGGACAATTTTCTCAATGAATTGCGTTATGCCATTGCCTTTGCTGGTGGCAAATTTAGAATAAAAAAGTGGGGAAAACATAGAATTATCAGAGAACTAAAACTAAATCAAGTTTCTGCCTATTCCATCAAAAAAGCCATTCAAAGTGAATTACCAGACGAGGATTATTTGGAGACCCTCGAACAGGTTATTCAGAAAAGAAACCGATTGTTAAAAGAACCCAACTTATACAAACGCAAGCAGAAAATCGCTAAATATGTAATCGACAAAGGCTTTGAATCTCCCTTGGTTTGGGAGACAATCCACCGCTTGTATTCTTAAAGAACGCTTCAAAGCCAAATAAGATATCAAGGCACAGGATGATAGGTCTTTACTGCTTTTTCGAGCACCTCTTTTTTATTCAAACTCATCGTCTTTAGTTCTCGTTCATTAAACATTTCCAACTCATCTTCGTACTGCTCACTAGCCTTCGTAACTTCAAAAGGTAAAAGGGTTTGAATTTGAACAGGTCCTTTTTTATCAAATTCTACAAAATGAATATAAGTATCGGCATATTCAGCCACTTGCTTGCCATCCTCTTCGCGAACCGTATAAATGGGCGACAAGACATCTGGAAATCCACTCGCAGGATACAATTTGCCGTTGCGTCTATGGAAAAGTATATCTTTCAGAGGTACTTTTAAACGACCGTGTTGTTGCAACAAATCTTTAGAAGCATTTTCTATCGCTTCAATATATAATTGTGCAGGAATTGTATCCGGTATCCCTGTTGTAAAAGGAACATCAGTATATCCCATCTTATCAAAAACGTATTGGATGGTCAATAGAAACAATGGGGCTGTTGTATTCTCAGCACTAGCATCACCATCCCAATTTTGAAGCAAATTTATCGCTTCTTCAAAAGGAGGATATTCTTCTGAATTGATGGCAAACAAGCCTGATAAGCTTTCCCAAAATTTAGAATTCGGCGTCATTTTAGTATCAAACTTCAAGGCTTTAAACTCTTCAAACGTGTATGTTTTATCTTGGTTCATCATCTCCATAAAACGAGTGGAGCGATTGTTATCACCAGAACGCATATCGGCATATTTCAGAACTTCCTTACTACAATTATCCCCAATCACACAAGTCGCATTCGTTGGTGTGTTATTCGCATTAAAAACATAGCCACAATTAGGATTTTCTACCCTAGGAAGTTCTTTTTGGGTGTAATACTCTGTCCATAACTTCTCTTTTGAATCTCCTTTTAGTATCTGTGTAAAGTCATAATCAGGGTTTCTTTTCGGCAACATACCGTTGCATAAATACAAAATATTTCCATCCTTGTCACCATATACAAGATTGAACATAGAATGGGCATTCATACTTAGTGCCGCTTGGAATTCATCGTAATTTGTTGCTTTGTTCATTCTGTAGTACTGCTCTCCTGCTTTCAAATTAAAAAAGGCTGGACAACGTACGGCATAATACTTTTTTTGAGGAGATTTGTAGGTAGGTCCAAATTTCGACCAATAGGTCATCTTTCGTACAGGAATAACTATTTTTCCTATCCTAACTTTTAGCCAAACAGGTCTTTTTTCTAACTTTATATATTCCTCATCGTATTTGTAATATAGCTTTTTTCGAGGGTGCATTTCCAACTCAAAAACATCAACTTGATCAATGTGGTTAAAAGTTTTCCCCCATCCCAAATGCTCATTGTTTCCCATAAAAACACAAGTGCCTCCTTGGAACAAGGCTCCTGTTATATTCAAACCTTCTTCACTGTGCAAATGGGCATCATAAAAAGAAAAAGCACCTTCTATTTTAAAATGAGGATTGATACACAAAAAAGTATTACCATTCGTTGTTTTGTGAGGTGCAAAAGCATAAGCATTTGATCCCGCAGGTTTGGATACTGGTTCTTTATCATAATCCCCCTCCATAATATGGGTTACTTTGTCAACTGCTCCAGACAATGCCGAAAACCCCACCAAATAAGCTTTTAAAATATCTTTGGGTTCAATGGGAAAAGCTTTCTTGAGCAATATTTTGTCGGGATTTGCTTTGGCATAAGCATTTACTCCTTGACAATAACCATCTAAATAAGTCATGTACTCTTTTGAAATCTTACCAATATTCTCTTGATAAGTCATTTCGGTTCCAATCGAGTGTACAAAAAAATCAAATGGTGCGCCTTTTATGCCATCTTTTTTGCCCATCATCTGCTTACCTATAATCAACAATTCTTGCATCGTTTCAAATGCATCTTCAGCGTTTGCCCATGCTAAACCATAGGCTACAGCAGCATCTGTTTTGGCAAAGATATGAGGCGTTCCCCATTTATCTCTAACAATGGTAATATCGTTGGGGTCAATAACGTCGTTTTGAGCGTATAAAAAAGGAGCATAAGAAGACAGTAAAATTGCTAAAATGAGGGTGGTATAGTATTGCATTTTTTAATAATGAGAAGACATACAATAGACCTTTTGGTTACAGCTGCGAAAAGATCAAAACAATGAAATTTACTATTTTTTTCCATCTTTCAATAATCGTTCAGTAAAAACTGCATAAATGCGCTTTCTTTTTTAGCGGCACTTACTCCAACAAAACATCGTCTATTACTCAACAATCCATATCTTTTAGAGGGTCCCAAAAGAGCGTTTTAAAATCAACCACCTTATTATCTTTCACAACAATACCTTCTGCTTGGAGCAATTCTGCCATCAAATTTCCTCCAAAAGCAGTACGACCAGTCAAAACACCGTTTCGATTCAAGACTCGATGCGCTGGTACATCCTCTGGACATCCATGCATTGCCCACCCCACCATTCGAACACGGCGTTTTTGCTCCAAGGCTGTTGCAATAGCACCATAACTCGTTACTCTACCTTTAGGAATTAGTCGAGTAATGGCATAAATATCTTTTATAAATTGTTCTTTATCAAATTCCATTCTATTCGTTTGAGCTGGTTGATAAATCATCTAGGATTTCATCCTTATAAATCGGCTTCATAATAGGAGCGTTATCAATAGTACGATAAACAATAACCGTCCATCCCCACCCTAGAGCAATGTATAGTGTCCAAGCCCAGAAACACTCCTCCAAGCTAATCGCTCTAGGGCTTGAAAATAAGATAACGGAGAAAATTCCTAAACAGAGACTTGCTACACTCCAAATGCGTCCCATAAAAGGAAGTCGTTGGGCGGTGCGAATGGCGACCAAAAAGCAATACAGACAGTATATTCCTGCCGCTATGGCAAAATACATAGAAGGTTTTCCATAAGGTCCAGCATCATATCCATTTTCATAGAAAATAGCAACCAATCGCTGTTGTTCTTGCTCCAAATTAAAGCCAATGAGATACAGTATAAAACCTAAAAAAGCTTGTATGCGGTAAAGTATTTTCATTCGACTTGTTAAGAGTTAAGTAACTATTCAAAAAAAATTAGCCTTCCTCCTCCAAAAAATCACGATCTCGCATCATCATTACATAGGCATTCAGCCACATTCCCAACACAATATAAGGACCATAAACCATTAGGACATCTTCCATACGCATGGTATCTGCATAAACCAAAACAACCATAGAATAAATAAACCCAAGCAACGAAAGTAAGCCTACAGCAACTCCCATCCGGCGCATTGTTGCCCAAGTTCGAACGCCTACATAGGTCGCAAATAAAGAGCATATAAGTCCCAATATAGCATAAAAAGACGTTGCCCAATCATAAGAATCTTGTTGGGGGCGTAAGCCTGCTAAGAATGCTTTTTCTTCTTCGTTTAAATGTACGCCTGCATAGAAAAGCACTACTACCAAGAAAATATTAAACATATAGAACTTTCTTAAAGAATGCTTTTTTTCTGTAATTGAGACTCCCATCTTTAATTTTGAGATCCAATAATCTAATTGGTAAGCTTTTTCTCGGTTGGGAGTGTCTGTTTCGACAACAGTTCGGTAAGCTTGTAGGTAATATTTGGCGGCAATTGTCTTTTCCTCTTTATTTTTATAATAATGCCCTAACAAAGTACAAGCCCATTCTATATTTTCTTTGAAATAACTTGTAGACAGATACTCCAATGCCTCATATTCAATATCACCAAGTTCTCCTGTTTTTAAAGCTTGCTCTACATGTGCTCTAAAGTCCATCAACACACCTTGTTGATGCATCTTGTTCTGGTTGGCATCTTCTCCAAAATAGCTCCAAGACAATTCTTTGCCCGTAAGGTATATATGAGATTCTTTAGGCAAGGTTGTTCGCCCTAAAGTTATTTTCTCCTTTAATAAAATTAATACTGTCGCTCTAAAATCATTCGCTTGCAAACGATCAGACTCCTCTTCTTCTCCAACAAAAGCTTGGCTAGTATTGGTTAAGAACATGAGTTGAGACGAAGCAGGAATTGAAAAACCTACAACCTGCAAATCTTCTTGAAGTGCTACAGAAGCTGGGACATTCTCTGAAGCATACTCAACCGCTTCATTTTTTATCTTGTAATAAAACGTTGTTTGAGAAGGAAATAATACGGTGCTTCCTGTCAACTGCATCTGAACCACACTTTGATCCAAGATTTTTTGAGGGGCAATAATCTTGATAGAACAAACAATGTCTGAAGTATCAGCAACTGGATGCTCGCAAATAATTGTTCCCACAGGAAAAGTAGTAGCATAAAGCACTGTTTCTTCCTTTAGTGTGGTCTCTTTTAATGTTGTCATAATCTATCTTCTAGCAAAAATATGCACTATTTGTCTAAAAAATCGTCTAAAAAATCATCTAAAACATTATCCTGATAAATGGGCGTTATTGGTGCCGCTTTTTCATATTGGGCAATGGCTATAATGGTTAAAATAAGATTTGCTCCCATGTAAAAACACCAATACCAAAAGGCATCATACATATTGACATAACGAGGTACTCCAATCATTATCAAGCCAAAACCTAAAAAACAACTCCCATTGCCTACTAAGAAAGCACCTATCAAGGGCAATCTTGCTCGAGTTTTGTAACCCACAAATATAGTCAAAGCACAAAAAAATACGGCACGTATGGCAAAGTTATGTGCAGGTTCATCATAAGCGATGGGATCAAAGCCTACTACTTCTATGTTTGCAATTACTACTTGAAGTGATCGCACGTGAATTATTCCCATGAAAAACAAAATAATAGCAGATATCAAGTGCCCTGTAAATAATAATTGCATAACCTTAAGTTTTAAAAATTATTCTTCTCCTCTTGTAAAGACGTTTCAAAAGCATTCATTATACCTTATTCCTTCTATAAACAAGCCATCTCTTTTTTATGTTTTTATGCTTCTATAAATGAAAACCTTCGCTTTTATTATCACTTCAGTATAAAATCCTTATTTTTGCAGACTTTTCCAATATTTTGCATTTTATAATTAGTAAACATACCATGGCCAATTTTAAAGAAGAAATTCAAAGACGCAGAACATTTGCTGTAATTGCCCATCCTGATGGTGGTAAAACGACCTTAACAGAAAAACTATTGCTTTTTGGTGGAGCCATCCAAGTAGCAGGAGCTGTAAAGTCAAACAAGATTAAGAAATCCACCACTTCAGATTTTATGGAGATTGAAAAACAACGTGGTATTTCTGTTGCTACCTCTGTTATGGGATTTAATTACAAAGATTGTAATATCAACATTTTGGATACGCCTGGTCACAAAGATTTTGCCGAAGACACCTATCGTACCCTTACTGCTGTAGATAGTGTTATTGTTGTGATGGACGTTGCAAAAGGGGTGGAAGAGCAAACAGAAAAGCTAGTAGAGGTTTGTCGAATGCGAGATACTCCCGTAATTGTTTTTATCAACAAAATGGATAGGGAAGGAAAAGATGGCTTTGATTTATTGGATGAAATTGAGGACAAATTAAAATTGACTACTTGCCCATTGAGTTGGCCCATTGGAATGGGGCAGAGCTTTAAAGGGGTTTATAATTTGTACCAAAAAGAGTTGAACTTATTCTCTCCTAATACGAAATATGGCAACATTTTAGGTTTTAATGACATCAATTCCCCCGAACTAGAACAACATATTGGTGCGGATGCTGCCGAAACGCTTAGAGAAGAGGTCGAAACCATAGAAGGCGTTTATCCTGCTTTTGACAAAGAACAGTACTTGGCAGGAAAATTATCTCCTGTTTTCTTTGGTTCTGCTGTCAATAATTTTGGTGTAAAAGAACTCTTAGACTGTTTTATTGAAATTGCTCCCTCTCCTGTTACATTCAAAACAGAAGAACGGGTTATAGACCCTTACGAGGACAAATTTTCTGGCTTTGTATTTAAAATTCACGCCAACATGGACCCTCGCCATAGAGACCGTATTGCCTTTTTGCGTGTTTGCTCGGGTACATTCCAACGAAATACCAACTACTTGCACGTTCGCAAAGACAAAAAAATAAAATTTTCCAACCCAACTACCTTTATGGCTTCCAAAAAGGAAGTGGTTGACAATGCTTACCCTGGTGATATTGTTGGCTTGTACGATTCAGGGAACTTCAAAATTGGAGATACTCTAACGGAAGGAGAAGTTTTACACTTCAAAGGTATCCCTAGTTTCTCACCTGAACAATTTAAATATATTGAAAATGCAGACCCTATGAAATCCAAACAATTGTCAAAAGGAATTCGACAGTTGATGGACGAAGGAGTCGCTCAATTGTTTGTTAAAAATTCTAACAATAGAAAAATTATTGGTACGGTTGGACAACTTCAATTTGAAGTCCTTCAATATAGACTCAAACATGAATATGGAGCTAGTTGTCGTTATGAACCCATCAACTTATACAAAGCTTGTTGGATTACAACAACCGATCATGCAAAGTTAAGTGAGTTCATTCGCAAAAAAGCCAACTACATGGCTAAAGATAAGGAAGGTAGAGATGTTTATTTAGCAGAATCTAGATGGATGCTAGAATCCGCTCAAACAGATTATCCAGAATTGGAGTTCCATTTTACTTCAGAATTTTAAACTCCTTATCCTATTGCGTTCGCTAAAGTTCTTTCTTAAAAGGGAACTTTAGCGAACGCAATTTTTTTTATAAAAAGAAAGTACAAGGCTTCTAATACTAAAAATACAACTCGTGTTTTCTCTATGATAGAAAGTTAAAAGGAAACATTGTGTGGCTATATTTCGTTTGCTAATAGAACAACTTCTCTTATGAGATGAGTCCCCCAAGCTGATTTTAAAATATAGATTCCCAATGTATAAAATAGTTTACTTTCTTCTCTTTTTTATAATGGCAACTCCTTTGTGTTGTTCTGTCTTTGGTCAACAAGTGCCTATTATCAATTATTCGACCACAATAGATGGACGAGTTCAGTTAGAAGTTTCTTCAACTACTCAACACTATTATCTTTTACAAGTAAGACACGATACTACTCAAAGTTTCGAGTTGACCACTTCCATCCAACTTGGTAAATCAGGCACAACCACTCTTACCGAACCATTAGCATACTATTCGCTTGCACATTATCAAGTCTTAGAATATCCCATTGCCGCTCCCTATGATATAGATGGTGATGGCATAGACGATATTTCAGAGCTTCAAAATTTCCCTACTCAAAACCCCATTAACGCTGCTCCATCTATCGCCCCAGTCAATGGAAGCATCTCAATTGATAGCTTTAGCACATTCAATCAATTATCTATTGCAAGAGATTTTGTACAATGGTCTGAATTTCTTAATGGGAAACGGTATGCTAAGTTTATTATTACCGATTTTACGACAGCACCTAAAGTCTATTTCATTAATGGAAATACGCATACCCTTCACGCAGATTTTGCCAATGCAGTAGGGATTAGACATCTAGGAAATGATGTCAAAAAAGGACAACTTATTTATCACCCTACTACTATTTCGAACAATGGTACTTTGGGTACTTTTGCTTTTAATTATAGCAATGGACATGGCGAAAATTTTGAAATCGTTCAAAAGTGTCATGAGCTGCTAGCAGCCAATATGCCTTTTCTTAACAATAATTTGTCTTATTACGTTACCACAAACAGCCAAGACGAATACGAACGAGATTCGACAAAGTACAAAACTTCTAGAATTCCATTGCTTTTTGAAAAAGATGTTTTTGCCCAAGTTGACTATTGGGGATTGAATGAAGCAGAGGGATATGGCTTTTTTAGGGAAATGTCTTTGTCTGATATTCCAGGAATCAAAGATATTGTTTTATATGCCTCTTTACCCAACTCTCTACCTCGTGTAGGAGGAATAATCACCTCTGCCATACAAACACCTTTGTCTCATGTTAATTTAAGGGCGATTCAAGACGGCGTACCCAATGCATTTATTCGAGACCCCTTATCTATAGACTCCATTGCTCGCTTATTAAATCATACTATTTATTTCAAAGTCGAGCCCGATAAGTTTTTTATTCGAGAAGCCAGTTCAGAAGAAGTCAATCAATGGTATGAGAGCTTACGCCCTGAGCAAAAACAAACCTCTCCTTTAAATCTAAATCATGACGCCATCTTACCTTTAGATGAAATTACCTTTTCGATGTACGACGGTTTTGGTGCCAAATGTGCCAATGTTGCAACCATGCGAACGTTTGGTTTTCCAGAAGGAACAATTCCTAATGGTTTTGGCATTCCCTTTTATTATTATCAAAAGTTCATGAAGCACAACAATCTTTTTGAACAAGCTAGGTTGATGCTTAGCAATCCAGATTTTGCCACCAACCGAAACTTAAGAGCACATCTTTTAGCCGATTTTAGAAAAAAAATAGAAAACGCTTTAATGCCCAATTGGATGCGAGATAATTTAGAAAAGATGCAAGCTTCATTTCCTCCGAACACTTCTATTCGGTGTCGCTCTAGTACTAATAATGAGGATTTACCAGGTTTTAATGGCGCTGGACTATACGAATCTAAGACCCATCATCCAAATGAAGGGCATATTGCAAAATCCGTTCAACAAGTTTATGCCAGTTTGTGGAGTTTGAGAGCTTTTGACGAACGAGCGTTTTATAAGGTCAACCATTTTACAGCATCTATGGCACTACTCTGTCATCCCAACTATGCCAATGAGCAAGTCAATGGTGTAGGAGTTAGCAAAGATCCTGTTTACCAAACCAACAATACGTTTTATTACCTAAATTCACAAGTAGGGGAAACTCTAATTACCAATCCAGATGGCAATGCTATTCCTGAAGAAATTTTATTGGATGCCAACTCGTCAAGTTCTAACGATTACATCCTCGTTAGACGTTCTAATCTTGCTACCAATAATACCACCATCATGCAAGGAGATTACCTTAACCAAATGCGCACTTATTTAACCACCATTCACCATGAATTTGAAGGGCTTTATGATGCTATTGGTAATGAAACATTTGCCATGGAAATAGAATACAAAATCACGCGTGATGGTCAATTAATTATCAAACAAGCCCGCCCTTGGGTTGCCTATCAAGCTACCCATTCCTTTAGTATTCCTGATTCCGATCATCTTGATTTTAATCTATATCCGAATCCTGCTAGTGACTACATCCAAGTAGATTGGATAGACGGAAATCCTTCGGAGGTTATGATTAGTAATATGCTTGGCAAACAAGTGTTACACCAATGTCTAAGCATTTCTAACCATCCAGATTTTAGGATTTATATCAAAGATTTACCTCCAGGAATTTACGTATTAAGTGGCTTTTTAGCCCATAAAGGAACCTACACCTCTAAAAAATTTGTAAAAAGATAATGAATCAAACATTTGCTCAACAATATGGTCCTTGGGCATTAATAACAGGTGCTGCTATGGGGCTAGGAGCTGAATTTGCGCTCCAAATTGCTCAAAAAGGCATTTCTATTATTGCTATTGACCACAATAAAACTGCCTTGCTTACAACGTGCGAAGAAATTACGCAGAAAACAAAAGTAGAAGTACGTCCGATTGTCCTTGATCTCTCTAGAACAGATTTTTTAGAATTACTTTTGCCTCAAATCCAAGCCTATCAAATTGGATTGTTAATCAATAACGTAGGCATTTCTAAAATTGGCTATTTTGCTCCTCAATCGACTCAGTTTTTGTCTATGCAATTGCACTTAAATACCAAAGTCGTTTTATTGTTAACCCATCATTTTGCTCGCCAGATGCAAGCTCAGAGACGTGGAGGCATTATCATCCTATCCTCTGGTGCAGGAGAGCTATCTAGTGCCTACAATGCTACTTACGCTGCTACTAAAGCTTTTGATTTAAAGCTAGCAGAGTCTCTTTGGGCAGAACTAAAACCCTTTGGTGTCGATGTCCTTGGTTTTATGCCTGGACCAACCAAAACTCCTGGTTACATCGCTCAAGGTGGTGATGGCAATGGAGGTATGGTTATGTCTGTTCAACAATCGGTACAACAAGCTCTTCGAGCACTTGGAAAGTCGCCTAACTATGTAGCTGGAAACTTTTTCATGCGGTTGGGGCATTATTTTTTAACACGTTATCTTCCAACCAAATTAAGAATTAAGATTGTCAGTCAACAGATTAAACGCTTGTTTGGTATTTCTTAAAAACTTCGTGTTTGTTTAGATGCCTTTGCCATACTATCCTCTTAATCAACTACTTAAAAAAGTCTCGTCTCTTAGAAGATATTCGCTCTCCTAAAAAACGAGACAAGTCCAATAAATAACTATCTAATTTTCATATGGGTTTCAATTTGTAGGATAAAAAATACGTTTCTATCCTATAAATAGTTCCATTTATTAAAGTGTACTACCGAACACTTACAGCCACAATACTCTCAACCCTGTAACACGGCTCACATCAAACGACAAAAGACCCTGCTCAAAAAGAACAGAGTCCATTGCTTTCTTGTAAACAAGAAGTATATATTGTATAAGATTTGGAAAATAAATAAGCCAGAGCCTATCCTTCCATTTCTCTCAATTTTTCAGTATTGTATTTAGCTTTTAGAATTTCAACTCTACGCTCTACAGAAGGCTTTACAAAATGCTTTCTAGCACGTAGTTGTTTCATTAATTGCACTTTTTTGTGCTTATTTTTGTATCTTCTCAAAGCTCTGTCGATAGATTCCCCATCTTTTACGTTAATAACTAGCATGTGATATTTTTAATGTTTTTTGATTCTCTTTTATTTTGGAACACAAAGATAATAAAAATAAATCAATTCCAAAAAATTAACTTCATCTTACGATGTCAGAAACAATAAATTAATAGATTAAAAAAAAGGATTTATCAAATCTGATAAACCCTTTTTAGCGCCCTCAACTGGGCTCGAACCAGTGACCCTCTGATTAACAGTCAGATGCTCTAACCAACTGAGCTATGAAGGCGTTACTCTTGTAGAGCGATGCAAATATACGACGGGTTTTCACTTTTCCAAAGCTTTTGGCAAAAAAAAATAAAAAAAAATAAAAAAACTTTTCGACAAAAATCACAACAACTTAAAAATCAGCCAATTATTAAAAATCTTTTTTTTTCTTTTTTTTGAAAAAAGTTATTTTTCGATAAAAACGGTTCAAAATGCTTTGCTGTAAATAGAGTTTATTATTTTTGTGCTATTAGCTAAATAGATTGTTTGCAATCAAAAATTACAAATCTATTTAAGGAAGACAACTATTACAATTTTACAAAAATAAATTATTATGAGTTTATTGGTTTTGGGTACGGTGGCATTTGATACCATTGAAACCCCTTTTGGTAAAGCAGATCGTATTATTGGTGGTGCAGGTACCTATGTGGCATGGGCTAGTTCTCACTTTTACAATGACATCAAATTAGTTTCTGTCATTGGTGGCGATTTTCCAAATTCAGAATTGGATGCTTTGAAAAATAGAGGTGTTAATATGGATGGACTAGAAATAAGAGAAGATGAAAAATCTTTCTTTTGGGCTGGCCGTTATCACAATAACATGAACTCTAGGGATACTCTAGCTACCGAATTAAATGTTTTGGAAAACTATGCTCCTGTATTGCCTGATTCTATCAAGAATGTTGACTATTTGATGTTAGGGAACTTTGCCCCTGCTGTACAAAAGAGCGTTTTAGACCAATTAGAATCTCGCCCTAAATTGGTGGCAATGGATACCATGAACTTTTGGATGGATATTGCTATGGACGAACTGAAAGCAGTTATCAAGGAAGTTGATGTATTGACAATCAACGATGAAGAAGCCCGCCAACTTTCTGGAGAGTATTCTTTGGTAAAAGCTGCTGAGACCATCTTAGAAATGGGTCCAACTCATTTGATCATCAAGAAAGGCGAACACGGTGCGTTGTTGTTCCACAAAGAAGGCATGTTCTATGTTCCTGCCCTACCTTTGGAAGAAGTATTTGATCCAACAGGAGCTGGCGACACTTTTGCAGGAGGTTTTATGGGTTACTTAGCCAAAACGGACGATTTCTCATTTGATAATATGAAACGTGCTTTGGTCTATGGTTCTGTTGTTGCTTCTTATTGTGTCGAAAAATTTGGACCAAACAAATTAAAAGAGATTAGTGAAGAAGACATCCGTAATAGAACCAATGAATTCCTTGGTTTGATGGATATTTCGATGGCAGTAGAAGCATAAAAGCTCTATATTCTAATAAAAAATACTAGAAAGCCTCATCAATCTCGTTTTGATGAGGCTTTTTTTTACATTCTAATCTAAATCTTCTATATTAGCCACAAGTCTTTCTATACTTAGCAGAAAAGAAAAGACTTTATTCATATACTAAAAAACACTTGAATAGACGTTAAAGAAGAAGGTGGACAAGAGGGAACACGACACACCAATTTTACCCCCTCATTGGACAGCTCATTCAACGATCTATTTATTGACCTTTTAACTACTATCCAATGAAGAAGATACTTCTTGCTTTAGCAATAACTCCACTTTTTGTATTGATTGCTGCTTTTAAGCCAACCTCTACCATTGTACAATTTGAATCTGCCAACTGGGAAAGTTCTAAATCTAGAGCAATAGCCGAAGGGAAATTGTATTTTGTTGATTTTGATGCTAGTTATTGTGCTACGTGTCGCAATATGGACGAAAGCACGTATATGAGCGAGCGTTTAGCCAACTATATTAGCAAAAATGTTGTAGCAGTACGTGTTGATGTACAAGACTTTGATGGTGTTATGTGGTCGCAACAGTACGAAGTAGAAGCATTGCCTACCATGCTTATATTCAATGAGCAAGGTGAGTTAGTAAAACGTTTGGTTGGTTACAAAAATGCAGATGATTTACTTGAAGAGTTTTCTCAGTTAAGAACGGTAAAACCAGCACCTGTTCCTCCTGTTAACACAGCTCCAAAGCCTGCTCCTATTGCTGCTGATAAACCAATGTCTAAAACAAATTCTCCTACGAACCCAACTCAAATAGGAACAATAACAACCAACAATTATCCAAACCAAGCAGAAAAACCAGTTTCTTCTGGGCTAGGCTTATATGAAGTAGCTGTTCGCAAACAGGAATCTAGAGGTTATGGGGTGCAAGTTGGCGTGTTCAGCACTTACGAAACTGTCTTGGCTCAAGCAAGTACTTTCAAGCGTAAATACAGCAAAAAAACATTAATTCATATTGATGAATACAATGGGTCTATCGTTTATAAGTTGGTATTGGGTGCCTTTAATTCTAAAAGAGATGCCGCTTACTTTAGAAACGATTTAAGAAGAGATAATATCGATGGCTTGGTCAAAGATTTAAGCCTTATGAAATAAGGAAAAAGACAACCTTTTGCTTTTTTCGAGCATTAGACTTGCTTTATCCCTCGAATGTGCTAATTTTGAGCTCTGGAAATAGACGTTACGCTACTAGATTGTAGGAATAACGCCGAACAAATAATTTCTGTTCTATTTATTTTCAAGGTTCTTAATTTGCACATTTTTTTTTAAAATTTTTGCCTCTATCATGCACACCTTAATTCGTAACATCAAAACACTTCTATTAGCTAACAATCAGGCTCCTAAACTTGTCCAAGGTGCTGACATGAAAACTCTCCCGCAACTAAACAATGCTTTTGTTTTGGTGGAAGAAGAGCAGATTGTAGACTGGGGATCAATGGACAATTGCCCAACATTTAGTCCAGACCAAACTATTGATGCTACAGGAGCTTTTGTTTTGCCAACTTGGTGCGACTCTCATACTCACTTGGTTTTTGCAGCTACTAGAGAAGGTGAATTTATTGATAAAATACAAGGCGTCTCTTATGAAGAGATTGCCCGTAAGGGAGGAGGTATTTTAAATTCTGCCCAACGTTTACAAACTACTCCTCACGAAGTCTTATTAGAATCAGCTTACCAACGCTTGATGGAGGTAAAAAATTATGGTACTGGTGCTATAGAAATCAAAAGTGGTTATGGTCTCACAGTGGATGCTGAGCTAAAAATGCTTCGAGTTATCCGAGATTTAAAGTCTAAGACCAAAATGCCTATCAAAGCTACCTTTTTAGGGGCTCATGCTTTGCCGTTGGCTTACAAGGAAAATAGAGCGGGTTATCTTGATTTGATTGTTCATAAAATGTTGCCTCAAATTGCAGATGAAGGACTAGCCGATTATATTGACGTTTTTTGTGAAAAAGTAGCTTTTTCTGTCGCAGAAACAGAACAAATCATGGAGGCAGGAGCCAAATATGGCTTAAAGCCTAAAATTCACACCAATCAATTTAATTGTATGGGTGGCATTCAAGCTTCGATAGCTCACAAGGCCATTTCTGTAGATCATTTGGAAGTAATCAATGACGAAGAGATTGCTTGTCTTTTGGCATCGGATACAATGGCAACACTACTCCCTTCAGCACCTTTCTTTATCAACGATCACTATCCACAGGCTCGAAAAATGATAGATGCAGGCATGGCTGTTGCACTGGCAAGTGATTACAACCCTGGTTCTACTCCTTCTGGCAAAATTCCTTTTGTCTTGTCATTAGCTTGTATCAAAATGAAAATGCTCCCTGAGGAAGCTATTCATGCCGCTACTCTCAATGGAGCTTATGCAATGGAAGAGTCGCACCGCTTAGGAACCATCAGCAAAGGTAAATTAGCTAACTTAATTATTACCAAACCTATGAATTCAATTGCTTATATGCCTTATGCTTTTGGTTCGGACTGGATTGATAAAGTAATGATTGCGGGCTCATTATAATATGTAGTCGCTTTTAACAATAGTTCGTTGAAAAACTTTATTAGTTTGATAATCAGTAAGTTGCGATTTTATTGCGATTTATGTTAAAATTTTGATTATCAAACTAATATAAATGTGCTTTTTTATCTTTTGGGTAAAAAAGTAAAAAAGCAACGAACTACTATTTTAAGTAATCGTTCAGAAAAAACTATATAAAAAACAACCTTCTTTTTGCGCTACTCTTCATCGAAACATCTTGCTTTAGCCCGTTAAATTTAGTAGAGGTTTCCTTCCATTGAAAGAAACCTCACTAAAACTATTAAAACGTCTATTTACACTTCTTTATTTCTGTTATTGGTTCCTTAAGGAATCTAAAACAAATTCAATATTTTTTTATTACTAGATTTGCTTGCAATAGCCTTGGCGTCATCTCCTGATCGATAAGCGCTATAACCTCTTGAAATTTTATGCTGCACATCTGCTCCTTGCTCAATTAGATACTTGGAAGCATCATACTTGCCTGCAATAATAGCCTCATGTAACGGGATAAATCCATAGTCTTCTGGCAAATTGATAGAGGCGCCTCCTTTTTCTATTAATAATTTTAAGACATCTACATTTCCTGAACGAGCACCTACGTGCAATGCCGTAAAACCATCGCTATCTTGGTGATCAAATTCCTGTTTATAATTAGGGTAATCAGCAATTAATTTATCAACAATCATGGTAGTAATTTCGGGCGATATTTCGCACGCATCTCGAAGGGCTTTTTGGTTGGAACCAGATTTGGCTTGTGCCAAATTAACATTGTTTTCTATTAAAATTTTAGCAATTTTTACATGTTCCATATATTCATTATCAAAAGCCAAAATACGAGGTCCTTTGTTGTATAAACTATTAATACAAAGCATCAACGCATTAAAATTACTTCCTTGAACGGCGTTTACATCCGCACCATATTTTAACAACAATGCTACCATATCAGCCGTGTGTTCTTCTCCTCGATCATTTCTAGCTACCGATAATAAAATAGACGTTTTATGTTGATCATCTTGCATTGCTGGATCGCCTCCTTTTTGCAAGTATTTCTCAACAATAGACAGTCGATTACTCAAAGCGGCTTCTCTAATTTCGGCAATTGTAAAAGTTGTTTTTTCAACATCTAGGAAAGGAACAATTTGAGTTCTAGATTTATCTTTTGCAATCTCCAAAGCCGTGGTGCCTTTTGGATAGCCTAATTTTTCGGCAGTAGAAGCTTGCTTAAAATCAACACCTTGCTCTTCAAAAAACTTGAACATAGCTAGATGATCTTGCGTTGCTACCAAATGATGTAAAACCGTCCAACCTGCTCCATCTTTAGTATGGACATCAAGCCCCTCTATTTGTTTGAAAAAGAATTTTAAGCCATCTAGACGACCGCTTGTTGCAATGGCATGAAGTGCTACTTCTCCCTTTTTGTTTGAGATCGTAGGATCAGCGCCCCCCTTTAATAGTGCTTTTAACAAACGAGGTTCTCCGATTCTAGCAGCAATTATCAAAGCAGTATCTCCATTATCATCCTGTCTATCCAATTGAGAAGCACCTTTTAAAATAGCCAAAGCACTGTCGATCGCATTGTAATAATCCATTTGACCTTGTGGCCCCCAAGATTGTTTGGCACAATATTTTTGATCTTTTAATGGGAACGAGCGTTCCTCTTTATTGACATGATAAGTAAATAACCCATTGTTCAATTTGTATTGAACAAAACGATCTCCGTTGTGCCCCTCCGAGTACCAATGATCAATCCTAGCACTCAATACCATTTCCAAAGCCAACATCAACGGCGTTTGACCAATCTCATTTTGAGCATTCAAATCAATGCCTTGTTTTATCAATTTATTTATCTTTGTCTTGCTCTTTTGACGAACAGCTTCTAATAATTCTTGTTCTAACATGTTTATTTTTTCTGAACGATTACGTAATTGGTTTATTTTGTGGAGTAGGCTGTTGCTGTCTTTAATTGCCTCCTCAATTCATCTCGAGTAATTATGCGTACCTTTTCATGATAACTTAGAGCATAACGCAAATTTCCACCTTGGTCTAAGTGTATCCATGGGAAAGGATATTTTCCACCTCCAACAGAGCCACGGGGAGCTGTATTAAAGACAAATGCCTCTTTGAGATTATTTTTCAGAAAGACCAAACGTTCCAAACCTGCCAACATCCACATTCCCTCCAACTCACTATCAGGAACAGCACCGTAAAAATTAAACTCCCCTGTTAATTTCTCTAAAGTTGAATTCATGACGATAGGATTCATTTTCTCATCTAAAGAAATGACTAAGTTATTTAAAAAGAAGAAAGGAGCACGATTGGGAACATCTATCCCACCATTTACATAAGGCACACCAATAAAGCTTTTTCCCAATAAAGACTCTAACTCTTTTTTGAAGCTCTTTTTTAAAGAATGAACAGTAAGGTTTAAATCCGCATCAACAAGCATTAGTTTGTCATTGAGCAATACCAAATGCTCCTTGTCAATAGCGTAAATTAACAAGCGCTTTCCTCTTGCATCTCCAGCTTTAATTTTAAATGCACTTAATTTATCTTTTTTCTGTGTTTTGAACGATTGTATATCGATTCCTTTGCTTGTTAAAACAACCGACCAACCCTTGCCTGTATACTCTTGCAAAACCGTGTTTCCCATTAAGCCTGTTTTGCTGTCTAGTTTTTCTAACTTTTCAAAATTTTTATTGGTTTTAATTAAGCCTTTTTTAGTATAAATATGATAAAGTCCGTCTTGAACACTCATACCAACAGGATCAAAACCTTCTACTTGTTCCCAAGCACCACTTTTTAAATCGTAATACTCAATAGGTTGTTTTTTGCCATAGTGTGAAGGCATTTTAAAGAATCGTTCTTCTGCTGCATCGTATTGATATGGTTCACCTTGTGTTGGCAGCAGGGTTGACATTGATTCTAAAAAATTAGGCGACCATTTTCCTACTCGGTTCATTCGATATGGAATAGCACTCTCCCAATGATACCAGTTTCTATCCTTGATTGTATACCCGTAACCTGCACTTTCATACATTAAAGCATTACTGTCCCAAAATTTTGTAGGAATCAAAACAACTCCTGCTAAGCGATAATCGGAGAAACTATCCACTCGAACTACCCATAAAGGGCAGCCCTCTATTACATTAAAAGAATTGGCTCTTGAAATAACTTTATACGTATCACTCGTTTCGTCATAAATATCCTTACTAAGTTCAAAACTAGGAATATTTCTAAAACTAAATTCATCAGGATTTTGAGATTTCTGATACCTCTTAAATGCCATTTCAAATTTATCATCGTGCAAGGAAGTAAGCATTATACCTAAAAATTCCGCTGCACTACAATCCATTTTTCCATCTTTGGTATGTTCATAGTACACTGCATCTATATCGATGCCAACACAAGCCCATTCGTCAAAATCAAACTGTTCTAAAAACCGCTCTAGTTCTTCATTATGCTGGTTATAATGTTGGCAAAGTTCCCAAACTTCTTTTTTGGTTAAAATTGTTTTTTTGCTTGAATGCGCCTCATACAAAGAGACATTATACATTTCCGCAGACATATTTCTGTGTTTTAAATTACAATCTATTGATTATTGGAATGTCTTAAATTACAGTATTCTCAAGCAATAAAAAAGTCAAAAAAAACATTTTTTAAGGAATTCCAAAACCCAACAAAAGCACACAAACATCTATTTATCAACACATAAAAAACAACAAAAAACAAGACATTCAAATTCTAATTGAAGCTCCTTTCATCACAAAAATTTCTGAACCCTCTGCTAAAAAAACAGAATCAGGTGCAGAATTAATAAAATCAAACTGTTTTCCATAAATCGATGAGAAGTCCCCTTTTATTTCAAAGTTGTCAACTTCATAAAAATCCCATGTAGGGTGTCCTACTTCGTACTGTGCGGTTTGTTTTTTGTCAATTTGAGTATATCCCCAATAATGCTCTGTTATAAATTCTACTTCACTATTAGGCTCTATTGGTAACAACTGGTTTATTGCTTCTGCTTTCATTTTGTACCAAGATTGATTCTTTTGGATGTGATACTCTACCGTTAATTTATCCTTTTCGATCGAAATATGGTGATCCATCTTAAGCGTTTCGTAATGCTCCCCGTAAACCGTATTGGCTACTAAAGTAATCATCCTTTTAGGAACAATTTCTTTAATAAAAACAACTCCTCGACGCCATTCTCCTTGATGTTGATACTTGACATAAAAGCGTAAATTTACCTCTTCAAAATTTCTATGAAACGGGATTGGCATACCCAGTACTTTGGTATTCAAAAACATAAACCCCACCAAACTCAAATGGAGCTTGCCATTCCAATAATCCAATTCTGTTCCTGCTGGCAAATAAGGCAACAGAAAATCTGGCTCTACTAAATAATTAGCCATTATTAACTTTCTCCATTCTGCTGTCAAAAATTTCATGTTTATTGTTTTTATATAGTAGCTATACTTTGAACGCTGAAATAGTATTAATATAAGTAATCGCTCAGACAAAATGAAAATAAATCTAGGCACAAAGAACGGAACTTAATGTTTAACTTTATGGTCTAGAATATTGTTGTAGATAAAGAACTCATCTAAAGCTATCAAAATTTTACTACTCTAGATATGGCAAACAAAAACCAACCACTTGCAGAACGAATGCGCCCACAATCGCTAGAAGATTATATCAGCCAAAAACATTTGGTTGGAGACAGTGGAGCCTTAACAAAAGTCATTCAGATTGGTCGTATTCCATCCTTAATTCTTTGGGGACCTCCCGGTACTGGAAAAACAACCTTGGCAAATATTATCGCCAGTAGTTCAGGACGTGTTTTCTATAGTCTATCTGCCATTAATGCAGGTGTCAAAGAAGTGCGAGAAGTCATCAAAAAAGCCGAAGGACATCATGGATTATTTAGTCCTCAGCAACGCCCTTTGTTGTTTATTGATGAAATTCATCGATTCAGTAAATCTCAACAAGATGCTTTGTTAGGAGCTGTGGAAAAAGGAATTATTACATTGATTGGAGCAACAACAGAAAATCCTAGCTTTGAAGTTATTCCTGCTCTTTTGTCTCGTTGCCAAGTATATATTTTGAATAGTTTGGACAAGCAAGACTTGGTTCAACTGCTTGAAAATGCAATTCAAAAAGACCCTGTTCTATCCGAAAAAGAGATTGTTCTAAAAGAAGTCGATGCACTCTTACGGTTTTCGGGAGGAGATGCCCGAAAATTACTCAATGTTTTTGAATTGATTTGTACTTCTGAAGAAGCTCCAAAAGTAATTGTCACCAATGCTCTAGTGCAATCTAAAGTACAACAAAATATTGTTCGATACGACAAAACAGGCGAACAACACTATGATATCGTTTCTGCATTTATAAAATCTATTAGAGGGTCTGACCCCAATGCTGCGGTTTATTGGTTGGCAAGAATGATTGAGGGTGGAGAAGATGTCAAATTTATTGCTAGAAGAATGTTAATTGCTGCATCAGAAGATATCGGCAATGCTAATCCAACAGCACTAGTTATTGCAAATAATACCTTTCAAGCAGTAACCACTATTGGCTATCCCGAAAGTAGGATTATACTGTCTCAATGTGCTACTTATTTGGCTGCTTCTCCCAAGAGCAATGCGTCTTATATGGCAATTAATAATGCCCAACGTTTGGTAAAACAAACGGGAGATTTATCGGTTCCGCTACACTTGCGCAATGCGCCAACAAAGCTCATGAAACAATTGGATTACGGCAAAGAATATCAATATGCACACGATTATCCTGGTAATTTTGTCGACCAAGAATACCTACCTAAGGAAATTGAAAATACCAAATTGTATGAACCAGGTCATAATCAGCGAGAAAAAGGTATGCGCAATTATTTAAAGCATTTCTGGAAAGAAAAATATAATTACTAGCGCTATTGATATCCACTTAGTCCACTTATTTTTCCGATAAAAATATTAACACAAAATATGAGAATTATACTACAACGTGTCAAAGAGGCATCTGTTACAATAGAAGAAAAAATCAATGCTCAAATTGGGCAAGGCTTGCTTTTGTTATTAGGAATAGAACAAGAAGATGGTCAAGAAGATATTGATTGGTTGAGCAAAAAAGTCTTAGACATGCGCATTTTTAGTGATGAAGAAGGCAAAATGAATCGCTCTATAAGTGATCTTAATGGTGACATTCTAGTCGTCAGCCAATTTACACTTCATGCCAATATCAAAAAAGGTACTCGCCCTTCATTTATCAAAGCTGCTAGACCCGAAATAGCCATTCCTCTCTATGAGAATTTTGTAACAACCATAGAAAAAAAACTAGGAAAAACAGTCGCAACAGGTGTATTTGGTGCCGATATGCAAGTAGCTCTTGTTAATGATGGTCCAGTTACCATTATTATGGATTCTAAAAATAAAAACTACTAATTTCTTCTTCTATTTTAGCGTTCTACATACCATTCATTGAATAAAACTCGCCGTTCATTGAAAAAATTAAATAGAACTAAACATTATGGCTCTTTTTTGGTCTTGTTTGTGTTCAAAAATAAATAACTAAACTTGTCGAGTGGATCGATGTTAGTAACACGTGCTATTTAGACAAGAGTACATATAGTACGAACTATAGAGTATAACAAGCAACTAAGAAAGTAAAAAACAAGTATAACAAATCATGGATTCAATTACACAAGCGACACTTGGTGCAGCGATGGGACATGCCGTTTTGGGAGAAAAAATGGGTAATAAAGCTATTTTGGTAGGTGCAATTGCTGGTACGATTCCAGACTTAGATATATTTTCAAGGCTATTTCTAGATCATCAAGTCTATGGATTGGTTTATCATAGAGGGATTACCCATTCCATTATTTTTACGCTGGTGGCTTCACCAATATTTGCTTGGCTTAGTTTGCAGTATTACAAACAAGGCTGGCACAAAAGCGCCATGACTCAAAAAGTTTTAACAACTTGGTGGTTGCTTTTTTATGGAGTCATTGTTGCTGCCTTGTCTTACTTGACCTATTCTACCCAAAGTCTAGTAGCAGGTGGGTTGGTAGGTATTTTTGCTTTAGGTTTTATTCCATTGATTAATAGTTTAAAATATAACTACGAACATCGGGCATCCATTCAATATGATCCTTCTCTAAGAAACTGGACATTAATGTTCTTTCTTGCCTTTTTAACCCATTGGATTATTGATGCTTGTACCGCCTATGGCACTCAAATTTTTGAGCCTTTTTCTCGTTATAGGGTAGCCTTCAACAACATTTCAATTCTTGACCCGCTTTATACTGTTCCTATGATTATTGGCTTAGTAGGCGTCTTTTTTGCTAAGAAATATACCAAGCAGCGCTTTTGGAATTATCTTGGCATTTCTATAGCAACACTGTACATGGCTAGCACCTTTTATGGCAAATCTATCATGAATAAAGTCGTTGCAAACAGCCTTCAGGAGCAAGGAATTGAATACACAGAATACATTACTTATCCTACCATTTTAAATACGGTTCTTTGGCAAACAACAGTCGCTACAGATGATGCCTATTATTACGGAACCTATTCGCTATTGGATAAGCAGCCTACTATTGAGTTCATCAAACTTCCCAAAAATCACACTCTGATTGACAAATATCAAGGTGAAGAATATTTAAACATTTTACTTTGGTTTGCGAATGGTTATTATAACTTGATTGAACAACCCGACGGTAGCATTACGTTTAATAACCTTCGTTTTGGTATGATGGGCGTTCCTGAAGATAGTACTATTCCACTGGAAGATCGTTATATTTTTCGTTTTATTCTCACCGAAAAAGATGGTCATTTTGACGTACAAGAAGATAGAGATGTGGAACGCATCAAAGTTGGTGAAATGGCTCAGACACTTTGGAATCGCATAAAAGGCAAATAAAACCATGGAAGAACTGAAAGCAGTTATTCAACAACTTGTTCCCTTAAATGCTGTAGAATGGCAAGCACTAACTGCTTTATTTCGCCTTGAGCAATGGAAAAAAAATTCTTATTTTGCTCAAGAAGGACGTTATGCTAGGCGTTTTGCATTCGTACAGTCTGGCACTTTGCGGGCGTTTTATAGAAATGCTAAGGGAGAGGAATACAATAAGACATTTTTTACGTCTAGGCACTTTGTTGGAGCTTTCTCCTCTTTGATTAGCAAAGACATTAATCTTATTAACATCCAATGCCTTACACCCTGCGAACTCTTCGTTGCCGAGTATCGTTCGTTTACCAATTTGTTTGAACAGTATCCCAATATAGAACGCATTGCCAGACTCCTAGCAGAACAGTTTTTTATCCGAAAAGAAAAGCGAGAAATTGAATTGGTCATGCTAGAAGCGAAGGAACGTTATGCGATTTTTCAAGAAGAACACCCTTACTTAGAACAACAAATACCTCAATATCACATTGCTTCCTATTTGGGAATTAGCGCCACTCAGCTTAGTAGAATTAGAGGCGAACGAAAGTTGAAATAATGATATCTTTTGGCTTTTTTCTTTACCTATGTAAATGTTTTTGACTTAAGATTAGTAGAATTTTGTGTTGTTAGTTATATGCTTTAAAGACAACAAACAATACGAATTATGAAATTAAGTGGAAACAAAATTTTGATTACAGGCGCAACAGCTGGCATTGGCTTGGCTTTATTAAAAGCTTTTTTAAAAAACGACAATCAGATTATTGCTCTTGGAAGAAACGAAGCGCAATTAAAAGCATTGGCACAAAAAGATGCTCGAATAAGCCCTTTTGCTGGTGACCTTAGTTCTCAGGAATGCCTAGAGGAATTGGTTTTATTTATAGAACAAAAACACCCAGACTTAAACATTTTAATTAATAATGCAGGAATGCAGTACAATTATCACTTCTTAAAAGAAGCACACCTGCCAAGTAAAATCACCCAAGAAATTAATGTGAACTTCATCGCTCCTATTCAATTAATTGCATTATTATTACCTACTTTAGAACAAAATGAAAATGCTGCTATTATAAATGTATCGTCTGGTTTGGCCTTGGCACCAAAAAAAATGGCTCCTGTCTACTGTGGTACAAAAGCAGGAATCCACATCTTTTCGCAAGCCCTACGTTACCAATTAGATACCATAAAGGTTTTTGAAATCATTCCTCCTTTAGTAGATACGGCAATGACAGCAGGTCGAGGTAAAGGAAAAATTAGTCCGCAGCAACTCGCACAAGAATTTATGCAAGCCTTTCAAAAAGATGTTTTTGAAATCAATATAGGAAAGGTAAAATGGTTGAAAGTAATACAACGAATTAGCCCTTCTTTCGCTGCCAAAATCATGAAAGGAAACTAGGTTCGCCTACTTTACTATCTATACTAAAATTTAAAATACCTTTCGTACAAAAAAAGCACTACTCCCTGTAAAGGAATAGTGCTCTATAAAACTATATTCAGTTATATTTAGGATAGTTCCTATTTTGTTACAACAACTTTTTTCGTCGTGTGCTGTGTTCCTGTTTGAAGGACAACAAAGTAAACACCACTTGCTTGATTTGTAAGTTCTACTGGTATGCTAAACGAAGCATCTGAGTAAGTATACTCTCTTAATACTTGCCCCAATACATTGGTCAAACGCACCGTTGCTGTCTTAGCCTCTGTAAAGGATACTTGTACTTGGAACGTTCCTGCATTAGGATTTGGAATAACATCAAAAGTAGATAGATTTGGAATTTGATTCAAACCAACGATATTGATCGTTACAGATGCAACCGTTGTACAACCATTGGCATCCGTAATTGTCACATCGTAAGTTCCGTTATTAACCAATCCAGTTGCTGTTGCGGTTGTTTGGTTGTTTGCCGCAGCATCCCACTGATACGTGTATCCCGCTGTTCCACCTGTCCCTGCTGCTGTTGCAGAACCATCTCCATTATCAACGACTGTTCCAGAAAGTGCCGTTGTTGGTTCAGTCATAGTTACACTAGTAGACGTATTACAACCATTCGCATCTGTAATGCTGACAGTATAGGCATTCGCTGCCAAACCCGTTGCAGTTACCCCTACTTGTCCATCACTCCATATCGCCGTAGTTGCCCCTGTACCACCTGTTGTAGTAACGCTAGCAATACCATCTGCTCCTCCATTACAAGAAACCGCATTATTGACAGTAGCCGTGGCGACTAGTGCTGTTGGTTCACTCACGATTACAGCTACGTCCGTACTACAACCATTGGCATCTGTAATTGTCACAGTGTAAGCATTGGCAGACAAGTTGCTAGCTACAGAGCCTGTTTGTCCATTACTCCATGCATAAGTCAATGCTCCAGTTCCACCTGTTGCGGTGGCTGTAATTTCTCCATCAGATGCTCCATTACAACTGATTTGTGCTCCGTTATAATTACTAGAAACGGATACATTCGATGAAATTAAACTTGGATTGGTTAATGTTGCTGTTGTTGTGGTCGTACAGTTATTACCATCTGTAATTGAAACCGTGTAAGTACCGCTTGACAAAGCCGTAAATGAGCCTGTAAACTGATTGCCAGATCCAATATTGTAATTATAAGGTGCTGTTCCTCCTGTTCCCCCTACGGTAATACTTCCATCTGAACTACCATTACAAGTAGGATCCGTTGTATTCGACACGGCTCCCGTTAGAGCACTGGTGGGTTCTGTGATAGTAACAGGAACTGTTGTTGTACAGTTATTGCCATCGATCACTGTGATGGTATAATTATTGGCAACAAGCCCACTAAATAAACCAGATACCTGACTCCCAGAACCAATATTATAAGAATAGGCTGGTGTTCCTCCTACTGTCGAAATTTCAGCCATTCCAGTTGCTCCTCCAAAACAAGCAACATCTGAACTTGAACTCAACGAAGCTGTTAAGGCAGCAGGTTCGCCAATAGAAACACCTACTGTTGCTGAACAAGAAGCATTATCTGTAATTGTAATGGTATAAGTTCCTTGACTCAATCCCGCAAAAGTACCAGATGCTTGGCTTCCTGCACCTATATTGTAAGAATAGGCTGGCGTTCCTCCAGAAGCTGTCACCGTGACACCTCCATCATTCCCACCATTACAACTAACATCTGTTGTAGCCGCAATCGCTCCTGTCAAGTTACAAGATACAGCAGCTTGAATGTTGATGTTATCCACATAAACATGTTGTCCGTAACCTGATAAATTCAAAAAGGCAACTCGTACATGACTAGCACCATCGTAAGCACTCAAATCAACTGTTTCTGTGCGCCACTGTGCCGCTGTTGGTACAAAAACACTGGTTGCATCTGGTGCCGTTGCCAAATCACTTCCTCCTTTTAAATAAACAGGCGTATAGGATGTTCCACAATCCGAATTAATAGCAACAATCAAGGTATCGCTATAGGTAGCATCATAACGAGCATAGGCGACGTCAAAAGTCAATGATGTTCCTGTTTGACCGGTTAAATCCAAGGTAGGAACAAAGAACCAATCGTATTGACCTGCAAAATTAGCCGAATAATTATCCATATGCATGCATCCAACATCAACGGCTGTTCCAAAACCATTCACAGAGTTATCATAATCCCAAACATTACCATCTCCGTTTTGATCTAATAAAATAATATCCGTAGGAACAGCGCCTCCTCCAAATGCTTCTGCATAAGGCAATGCGCTTGTTGCTCTATATTGGCTCACAACAGACGTTTCATCGTTATTAGGATCTGCATCGGTCCCTGCATTAGGGTTACTAGTAAAGGCACGGAATGTAAAAATAGCTCCCCCTGCTGGAATATTAACTAGAGGCAAACTTACTGTTTCTGTAGCACCTGCTGCTAAAGATCCTGTCCAAGCAAATGTGCCTATTGTTCCTGTGTTAACTTGATAATTAATGGTTACCGATGTTAAGGTTGTTGTGCCAAAGTTCTCTAAAACCACCTCTGGGACAAAAGGATCGTCACAAATTGTCGTACTATCAACAGGGTTGGTAATACTTGAAATTCCTGCATCCAAACCATTGGCTACTGTTCCTGCTTGAATGTTGATATTATCGACAAACATACGTTGCCCATAACCTGATAAATTCAAAAAGGCAACTCGTACATGGCTAGCACCATCGTAAGCACTCAAGTCAACGGTTTCTGTGCGCCATTGTGCTGCCGTAGGAGTAAAAATAGTTGTCGCATCTGGTGCGGTTGCCAAATCACTTCCTCCTTTAAAATAAACAGGTGTATACGATGTTCCACAATCTGAGTTAATAGCAACAATCAAGGTATCGCTATAGGTAGCGTCATAACGAGCATAAGCGACATCAAAGGTCAATGATGTTCCTGTTTGACCTGTTAAATCCAAGGTGGGCACAAAAAACCAATCGTATTGACCTGCAAAGTTAGCCGCAAAATTATCCATTGCCATGCACCCTGTTCCTGCTGCTGCTCCAAAACCATTTACGGTCGTATTATGTCCCCACTCGTTTCCATCTCCATTTTGATCTAGTATAATAATATCGGTTGGTAGTGCTCCCCCGCCAAATGCTTCTGCATAAGGCAATGCGCTAGAAGTTCTGTATTGGCTCACAACAGACGTCTCGTCATTGGCAGTATTGCCATCTGTACCACCATTCGGATTACTTGTAAAAGCACGGAAGGTAAACACGGCTCCTCCTGCTGGAATAGCAACCGTTGGTAATGTTACGGTTTGTGTTGCTCCTGTTGCCAAAGATCCGGTCCAAGAAAACGTATTAATTGTTCCAGAGTTAACTTGATAATTAATCGTTGCAGATGTTAAGGTAGTTGTACCAAAGTTTTCCAAAACTACTTCTGGTGCAAAAGGATCGTCACAAATTGTTGTACTGTCAACAGGGTTCGTTATGTTTGAAATTCCTGCATCTAGAGAATTAACAGGCGTACAGGGGAAATAAGTACCCGCTAATGTAGTTATACCGCTATTATTAGGATCTAACCATACTTTTAACTGTCTATTCGCGGCAGCACCATTGGATGTCCAGTGATACGACATTTTACCATAAGCATCTGGACTATTTGGACTTGTACAAAAAGAGCTACCTCCTGTTAAGGTTCCTACAATTAGTCCAGCACTATTAAACAAAGGAGAACCCGAAGAACCACCTTCTGTGACACCATGTCCATTTGTTGTAGCAATCCAAGACAAGCCCCAATGGCTATTCAATCCTGAACCATTCCAACCTGTTGTTGCTGTTGTTGCTGAAAAAGTAGAAACTTTTTTGATGTCACCTGCTGGGTGGTGAATGCCATAACCGCCTGTAGTGGCAGCTGTACTTGCATTCCAACCTGCAAAAAATACATTATAACTAGATGGAATGGCATTGTTGATTTCTAATAGTAAAAAATCTGATCCATTGTTTCCACCACCACCATTACTATGCGCTCGCATGGTACAACCTGTCAAAGATTGATTGGCTAAGGTTCCTTGCGATGATGGACTCGTACATCCTGATGCTTGATAATTAAAGTAAAAAATCCACTGTCCAAAATCAGAAGCAGATGCTATTGATGAGTTCACTCCTTGTGTTCCTAGAGCACAGTGTAGAGCGGTTAAAAAATAGCGATCACAGTTTTGCAAGGCATTATTAACCATAGCTCCAGAACACCAACCCGCATTGCTACCTACTCGCACCAAAATACGCGCCACAGCATCCCGTTGCTGTATCTTTCCATTTCCTTCTGGCGTACAATTCACATTGACTTCGCAAGGATCAGAATCACCAAAATTATCCGCCGACTTGGCAAAACGATACATATTACCAATTCCGTCAATCGTAAATTGCCCTTGTCCAGCTACATTGGAAGGTTCCAAGTATTCTACAATAACATCATCGCTATGGATTGGTCCTAGAGCAAACTTACCACTAACTTGGTTGTTAGCACTCGTAAAACCACCTAAAACTTCTTTTTTGTCAATACTATAAACGTATAATTTTGCTCCTTGGGGAATTCTAAAATTACTAAAATACAAAACCATTCCCTTAGCATCTTTGGCTTGTATACGAGTTCTCCAGATTCGGTCTCCATTCGGATACTTATCCCAAACTCCTTGTGCGCCCAAGGCAATACTAGTTGATTGAATTTTAGTGTTAAACATCAAAACACCTTTTGCATCACGCTCTGTATTTTCATGGTTGATGGTAGCCATATCTAATGCAGGCATTGTTACTAAAGGAATATTTTTATTGAGGTAAAAAGCTGGCGTAAAACTTTTAGGCATAGAGCCATCGTTGATTTGCGCAAAAGCTGTTAAACTACAAATAAAAAACAACGTAGTGAGTAAACTAATTTTTTGCATACACTTTCTGTTTTTGTTTTTGGTTATAAGAATATGTCGATTTTAATTTTTGCATTAACTATCCTTTGCTTTTAGAATGTAAAAGCAAGAGAGATTATTTTTGGAGATAGTTTAAGAACCCAAATCCCCTTCTTTCTCCAAACAATACTGACATTATAGGTAGTAATTTGTTGCTTTTTTATTTTTTTTAACAACAAAAGATTAGCGAATTATTAAGCTAAAACACTCCTATATAAATTAGGAATTTTAGAGTATTGGTTTGTTATTATTTTTTCAGGACAAAAAGCGGATTATGAAAATTATTAAGTAAGTGGTCAGAAAAAATAATAACAACAAATGAGATTATTTTTTTGAACGATTACTTATTGCTGTCTATCTAATAATTTTCTAGCAGTACCTTTCTATGTCCTTAACAAATGCAAAATATCTTATCTGGGAGATATAAAAATCGGTCTGTTGAAATGATTGTCTATTCTTTTATTTTATAATACTCCATTGAAAAAATCAACGTAGTAATGTATTTAATAACAATTGTTAAAAATAACATTTTTTTGCAGTTTCCTCCCATTCCCTATTCAATATTTTTTGCAAAAACGAAAAAAATAGAAAACGACACCAACATTGCTATTCCTTGTGTACCAAGTTAATACTACCTAACATTTAGCACAAGGTAGGTGCAGAGTTATTGGAGCTTCTATTTAAATTAGATTGTTTAGTGCAAAAAACTAAGTTTACACTCTCATGAACGTAGCGAGTAATAATCAACAGAGTATTAATAGTAGTTAGCTGCGCAGCTAACTATTGTATTAAAATATCAGACATGTACTTCAATATTACATCATCTATCTTTTGTAGCGCAAAAATAAACGATTGCGAGAAGCAATTCTAGTCAAAAAAAAGCCTCAACTTTGATTTTCAAAACGAACACTAAACACACAAAAACCTACTAAGCAAATAATTACATATTCAAAAAGTAAATTTTCAACAAAAAACCTATTTCTCTTTCTTGTTTTCCTTTATCTTCTCATCTATGGTATCGTCTTCAACCTCTTCTGAAAATCCTTTTTTCCGTTTAGATTGAGAGTCACGACTAAGCTCGACGGGGGTCAAGTCTAATTCCATCATATTTTCCCATCCAGGATTTAAATTAATTGGCTTCGTGCTAGTAGTCAATTCAGCCTGTCGATTCTCCTCATAACTTCCGACATCCCAACGACCATTTGGCAATGCATCATGAATCACTCGAATTGTATAAGTATCCGTAGGAATGTTTTTATAAATAAAAGTCATTTGAGTAGAGTCCTTTACAATTGCTTCTTGCACTAAATTGCCTTTAGAATCTAACAACTGCACCACATATTGTAGCGTACTATCAGCATTTTTGATAACGGCTGTTACGCTCCCATACTTATCCTCTGGGTTAATCGTATAAATTCTAGATAATGTATCTTGATTCATCAAACCTAAATAATCCGTTACTCCTTCAGGCAAAATCATCAATTTATATCGAGCACCAATTTGCCATTGATACTCTAACTCTAAGTGTTGTTGAATGGCAATAGAAGGTCTGGGAACAGGCAAAAAAGTATCTTGCAACACCTCCTCATAGATTGTATCTAGGCTTATTTCCTCTGTAAGGCTATCGATTATTTCTGTTATTTTCATTTTGACCACGGATAAGCTAGTATCTCTTAATAGTAGAATTTGATTGGTATCTACAGCCACAATTGGTCTTGTGAAATGAAGTTTTAAATTTTCAAAAGGATGCTGTTCAATGGCAAGCGTATCTTGTAATGGAAGCAAGACAACGACAGGACCTTTGCTGCTTTTTCCTTCTGAAGATGCGGGACGTGCTCTTTTTTTATACCATCTCAAATTAGTAGCTGTTTCAAGGTACGCACGACGCTCCTTTGCTTTAACTTCTAGGGTATCTTTCAAGTTTTCAGCTTCATTTTGCAGTACAAACACCCACTTTCCTGTATCGGGCATGGTTCCATCAAACCATAATCTGAAAGTATCTTGTCCTTGTTCTATCCAAGTTTTAAAATCACTAGGAGCATCTAATAATTGAATGCGATTAGGACTTTGAACCTTATTATTTAAAGTCACTTTTAAAGCTCCGTATGCTTCTAGTTTACTACTAAGAACTCTTGTTTCAGCTCGCTCTTGAAACATTCTTAACCGAAACACAGGTTGTATGGTGTCATTAATCTGAAAAGAAGAATCTAAAAACGCAATGGACTCATTATTTTGGTTGTACTTATAATCTCTGTTCTTATCATCCAAAGCAAATATTCTATAACGCCCCTTCTTGAGGTACTCCAATTTAAAATTGCCTCGTGCATCTGTTTTGGTAAAATAGTATGGTTTTTCGGTTTTAGGCACACTGTCAGCTAAATTTTGATACAACATGACCCAAACATCCGCTTTTGGGGCTCTTGTTTCGGCATCAACAATCTGCCCAGAACAAGATAGCGAATCCAACTGAGGCCCAGTAGAAAAAACCATTTTTAGATTGGAGGCACTATTTCCTTCGGTAATATCTTTAATTGCATCACCAAAGTGAATGATATAGGTGGTACTATCTTTTAGAGGCTCCTTCCATTCTACAACAACAGATTTATTTCTAACTTTTATATCTGGTCTTTTTTCTAAAGGAGGAGAAATAACAACTTGTGTGTATGCCGCCTCCAATTTGACCCACTCATCAAAAGTAAGAATAACTTGGTTGTCTCTAAAGTTGGTACTTGGGTTGGGTGTCGAATATTTTTTGGTATGGATTCTAGGGGGCTGCTTATCTTGAGGTCCTCCTTCGGGCGCTCTAGGTTCTGCACAACTGAATACTAAACCTAAAAAACAAATGCTCCACCAATAACCTATAAGAGTTGAATATATTTTGTTCTGCACTGTACGTCGATATTTTTTTTTAACGATACAAAAGACGTGCTTTTTGAGAGAACTGACAATAATTCTACAACACTTTTCTCGAAATTAGTTTAATTATAACACAATTATCAACAATCCTCACAGTTCCTTAAGAAGAAGGAAGCCATATCCTTAGAGAATATGGCTTCTATTTATTTCATGGAAAAAAAATCATTGGTGATTATTAGACATTATCAAGAATTAATTTGTACGGCTAAAAAATAGCATTTTCCAATTTCTCTGCGTTGAAAAAAGACTCAAAGACCTACGAGTATGCTCGTTTTTTTCGCCTTGATAAATTGGAAAATCAATATTTTTATTTCTCATAAAACCAATTCGTGATAATATCTATTTTTTCTTTGCTTCTTTGATTTTTGCATTGATTTTGTCGATCAATTGATTTTGATATTCCATTTCAGAAGCTTGTTTTTCCTTGGCTTCATTTTGTTCTTCTATCACTTTCTGAGATTCGTCAATTGATTTTTGAGCTTTTTCAATGGCTTTCTTCTCTTTTTCTATTCTTCGTTCTTCTTTTTTCTGTGCTCGTTCGATTTTTTTCAACTCCTTATTCATTATCTTCAATTTCTTCTCCTCTATTTTGAGTTGTTCTTTCATTAGTTCTGCATAAACCATCAAATCAAATTGGCGCAAAAATTTCTCAGCAGCAGGATAACGCTCAGGGTGATCTTTGGAGGACAAATAAGTAACCCCCAAATTAAACCAAACGACAAGTTCTGCTCCATCTCCTTTTTGATTGATTTTGGCACGAACGTCAACCATGTTTTCACTCATTTCCTTCAACTCTGCATTGTCCAAAAAATACTCTCCTTGTTTGCGATCATAACTAAGTTTACCTTTGTATTTTTTAGCATAACTTTTCCAATTTTTAGCAATCGTCTTTGCCGAAGCTTTGGGCCAACTAACGACCAAGGCATTTGCAGAACCTTTGCTCATAGAACGAGTTTCTTCTGTTACTTTAAATGTAAATTCTGGTACTTGCGCCAACAAACCAGTTTGGAAAGCCAATAGTGTTACTATAAGTAGTAAATTTTTCATCTTAATATCGTATTTTAAATGTGTGATTTTTATCAAATTTAAGCCTTTTGATCTTAACAACAGGAGCATTTTCTTGCCAAAAGGACTTACATTTTCGCCAAATAGCGTTTATCATTATTTTTTGAAGTGGATTAAAAGAAAGAACATGGTATCCTTTTTCTTCCACCACCTTTGAAGTGTTTTTTATCATAAACAGATTGCCCTACCTGTATTATCAACAGCACGATTCATTAGAATGTTCAACGAGTGATATTTTGAAATACTAAATGAGTATTTATTCTTTTTTACAATCAAAATTCATTAAATTTAATATGGTTATTCGCTATCATTATTTCGTAAAAAAAACGTATCAATTTGATTAATAATAATATATTATTATTACTACTTAATTCCTTAAAGAATTTATAATCAAGCTAAAAACCCACGACCATAAAGTAGCAGCGCAGCTAAGTACTACACTATGTATTAAAGGTTATGCATGTAAAAAGTTATGAGAACAGTTACGATATCTTTTGATTTTTAACACTAGGGAGTAATTTACTCTTCTGCTCTTCTTTTACTGCGTGAGCCTTCGGGTTCTTGATAAAAGAAGCAAACCACGAAGTAGCACCGAAGGTAATCAAGACCCAACACTGCGATTAGATGATTTTTACTGCTTATACAAAATTTACTTACATAATCTTTATTATCTCTTTTTTAAAACACAAAATACAGTTTCTAATCACATACCTATCCTCACTTATTGATTAGAATCAAGCAACAAAATAGACTATTACTTAGAATCATTGTTTTTTCTTGATTGCTCAATATTGTTCTAGCGTCCCACTATTAGAAATAGTATCTCTACTCGTACACCTAATTAATATTTCATAAAAAATAACAGCTCAATGAAAACTTATCTACTTATTCTTTACCTTCTAGCAACTTGCTTACAGTACTTACAAGCACAAAACTATACCGTTTCTACTTATATCGGGGATGATGGAGATTATTGGTCTGGGGCATATATTTATAAATTTTTTAGCCTTGGTACAAATCTTTCTGACGAACAGGATTTGCCTTTCAATTTTGACTTTTATGGGCAATCTGTTAGCAGTTATCGAATTGCACATAGTGGATACATTACTTTTAATACAGCAAGTGCTGCTTCTATTAATTCCAATACGGCATTGCCCAATACTTCAGGTCCCAACAATGCCATTTATGCGCTTTGGGATGACTTTACAACAGCAAGTACTATTTCTACCAAAACCTACGGAACTGCCCCCAATCGAGTTCATCAAATTACTTGGGCAGGATTAAACTATCCTGGTGCAGCGCCTTGGCAAGACGATATAACTGTCAGCCTTAATTTATATGAAAACTGTGGTGATTTTGAAATCGTTGTTATAGATAATAATATCCTTCCCTCTTCCTCCTTCTATCCGATGCTCAATACAACTATTGGCTGTGAAAATGCAACAGGCACCTTAGGTACTCAAATAGCAGGAAGCCCGAACTATATTCCATCTGATCCCAGTTGGGACAAAGCATTGTACGAGGTACATCGTTTTCGTTGGAACGCTCCCATCGTTCATGATGCTTCCTTAATTGGGATTGATATCGACAATCATCTTTCCATAGGAAACCATACCTTAAAAGGTTCTGTAAGAAACGAAGGCGATGCTTCTCTGACTTCTTATGATATTAACTATAGCTTGAATAATGGTCCTACACAAACTGCTTCTATTTCTGGTGTTAATGCCAGTAATTCTCAAAAAAGCTTTTGGACACATACAGTTCCTATTCACATTAGTAGCCCTAATGATCAATATGAATTAAGAGTCTGGGTCAGCAACGTAAATGGTATGCCAGATGAGATGAGTTGCAATAATGTTTTAACCGAATACATCACAGGCATTAACAACAATAGCAGTCCTAAAAAAATACTCCTAGAAGAATTCACAGGTACTTGGTGTGGCTACTGTATTGATGGAGCAGTGATCATGGAAAATTTAGTTGCCCAACATGGTAGTAACTTGATTCCTGTAGCCATTCACGATGGAGACTCTATGGAATTCAACGATGGGCTTCGAACAGCATTTTCTGTAGCTGCTTATCCTTCAGGAATGATTGATCGAAAAAATAGTACTTCTGGTACAACGTATACCCAAGAACCTTCTGGGCGTGGAAGTTGGTCATCCTTAGTATCCAACCAATTAAATAGCTTTACACCTGTTGATGTTGACATACAACACTCTTGGAATCCCAACACAAGAGTTATCAACGCAACCGTTTCTGCTAATTATAGTGATAACTCAGCGGGAGATGCTCGCATTGTATTAATGGTTGTTGAGGATAGCCTAACTGGTCAAGGCAGCGGTTGGAATCAAGCTAATTATTACAATACAACAACTGGTCATCCTTATTATGGAGCGGGTAGTTCGGTTGTTGGTTTTACGCATCGTCATGTATTAAGAGATTATGTAGAAGGTGGCTGCTTTGGTGTGGATGGGGTTATTCCTCATCACGTTAGTGCAGGCAGTAATTATCAACACCAATTTCAATATACCCTCCCTCCCAATATCAATCCCAATAAAGTGACGTTGGTTGCGGCTATTGCCAAATATATGGATACCAATGACGCCATGTATATTGGAGTTAGAGGGCAACGTTATATTTACAATGCTGAACAAACGCATTTAATGACAATGACCAATACAGTTGCTATAGAAGACAACGCCGCTAACGTACTTGTTTATCCTAACCCTACCAATGCTCAAGTAAAAATTGATGTTAACAATTATAATGGCTCAATTATTACAAAAGTATTCAATCTTGCAGGGCAACTTTTAGAAACAAATAGCTCCACAACTATTGACCTTTCTAATTATGCAGCTGGTTTATACTTATTTCAAGTACATTATGAGGATAAGGTTAAGCATATCAGAGTCGAGAAGGTAGATTAAAATTTAGCAATACCAAATGAAAGGACAAAATGAAACAGAATACACTAGGTCTCTTTTGTTTTAACAGTGGTATTTTCAGAACTAAGCTATCATCAATTAGAGAGGCAACTTAAAAAATTAAGTTGCCTCTTCGATTAAATATTTTCTAAGAATAGTTAGCTACACTGCTACTATTCTAATATATGTCATCAACTAGAATAATTTTTCAATAACTTGCTCAATAGAAATACCTTCTGCTTCTGCTTTATAATTACGAACCACACGATGGCGCAATACATATTTTGCAATTGCCTTCACATCTTCGATATCTGGCGAGTATTTACCTGTAATTGCAGCATGACATTTGGCAGCAATAACCAAGCACTGTGATGCACGAGGTCCCGCTCCCCAAGAAACATAATTATTAACAAAATCCGTTGCCAATTCAGTATTGGGGCGAGATTTGTGTACCAAACCTACTGCATATTCCAATACATTGTCAGGAATAGGAATTTGACGCACCAACTGTTGAAAATAAACGATTTCAGCAGCAGTTAACACCGAGTGCACCTCTTGATTGTTGATAGATGTTGTTCCTTTTACAATATTTACCTCTTCTCTATAACTTGGATAATCTAAGAAAATATTGAACATAAAACGGTCTAATTGAGCTTCTGGCAAAGGATAGGTTCCTTCTTGCTCAATTGGGTTTTGTGTGGCTAGTACCAAGAATGGCTTTGGCAATAAGTGGCGATGCCCCGCAACCGTTACACTGCGCTCTTGCATGGCCTCCAACAAAGCTGCTTGTGTTTTAGGGGGCGTACGGTTAATCTCATCGGCCAATAAAATATTGGTAAACAAAGGACCTTTGTGAAAAGAAAAATTTCTTTGTTCATCCATCACCTCTGAACCTGTAATATCTGAAGGCATCAAATCTGGCGTAAACTGAATGCGTTTAAACTCCAAGTCCAAAGCTTTGGAAATTGTATTCACCAATAAGGTCTTAGCCAAACCAGGCACACCTACCAATAAACTATGTCCATCACAAAACAGCGAAATCAGTACAGTTTTGACAACATCTTCTTGACCAACAATTACCTTACCTATTTCTGCTCGTAACTTTTGATACGATTCTGCCAATGCATCAACCGCTTCTACTTCATTCTGAAATTTCATTATTTTTATTTTTACATATATTACAACCTGCAATTCAATAGAATAAAAAAATCTATTTCGTTACTTGCCTTAGCAACAACAGTTTGTAATGCATAAAGTTTATTTTGCTTACTTAATCTTGGTTCAAAATATAAAAAACTTGGGGCAATATCCTCTTTTTGGACTGTTAAAATATGTTTAATACTTCCTCCAATAAACAGAGGGAGAAATATTGACCAACTCTAACCCATCATTTTAACTACAAAAAAAGCTGTATGTTTGGCACACACAGCTTTAATTTTTTTGATTTAGATAACTTAAGGGCGAACACTATTCGCATCAAACCACTTTTTCAACGCCGCAGATGCTCTAGCTTCCTCCAACTGATCTCCTAAATTTTCCATTTTTATTTCTATATAATTATCCGCTATTTTTTTGTCAATCCAATCAACGATATAACGGCCTTTTTTAGATTCTAATGCAGCTGTTCTGATCTTAGAATAATCATCTTGTAGATTGGCTACATGTGGTTCTGTTCGCTTCAACAACTTAACAATTCTAAATTGTTTGTCTCCAGTTCTTGTCTCATATTCAATTACTTTCGTAATATCGCCCTCGTTCAAACCATCAATTGCAAAATAAATAGAAGGTTCCAAATCTCCCAATTCAAAATAAGGTTCTCCAGTCATTGGGTTCATAATTCGTCCAGCTCTTGTTTTGCTGAAATCCTCTTCCGAATACGTTGCAATTCCTTCTGCAAAGGTAATACTATCGCTCAAAATCAAATTGCGAATACTATCCAAATTCTGGTAAGCTTTTTCCCTATCTTCTGTTGTAATATCAGGTCGAATCAAGATGTGTCTGGTGTTAATTGTGTTTCCCAAACGATTGATTAATTGAATAATATGATATCCAAATTCTGATTTAACAACTTCCGAAACTTCATTCGGCTTCAACTGATAAGCTGCCGCTTCAAACTCAGGTACTAGTGTACCTCGGGGTTGCACGCCCAGATCACCTCCCAATGCGGCAGAAGCACGGTCATCAGAATATTTCTTAGCAAGTACAGCAAAGTCAACGCTATCTTCTACAATTTGTAGCATTAGATTGCGTGCCATTTTACGAGCTTTTGCATCTTCAATAGGGTTGATTTTAGGTTTGATTACAATTTCAGCTAACTCTACCTCTGAATTAAAATAAGGCAAACTATCTTTTGGGATATTCTTAAAAAATTCTTTTACCTCTTTGGGCGTAATCGTAATAGAAGACATAATTTGTTGCTGCATGCGTTGTTGTACCAACTGATCTCGCATTTGATCGCGCATAAAATCCTTCATTTCCAAAGGTGTCATCCCATAAAATTCTTTAAATTTTTCAGGATTGTTGTTCATATACGCCAATATTTGGGTTACACGACTGTCTAGTTGAGCCTGAACTTCCATATCTCCCACCACAACACTATCTTGCTCTGCTTCTGCCAACATCAGTGCATTTGCCAATAGTTGATCAAAAACCAACCAACGAGCATCTTTAGGCAAATCAGCTCCTTGACTTTGACTTTCTAACATTTTTAGTTGTGCTTCGACATCCGACTGTAAAATAATATGATTTCCAACTACTCCAATTACTTTATCTACTTGTTGACGTTGTGCTGACACCAATACAGAACCCAAAGCCCACAATAGCACCAATATCCAAATTTTTTTCATTATTATATTTATACTTATTATTAATAGTAATATTCCATGGTTTCTTTTGATTTCTTATCTGAAGAATAATCAAACACCTTTCCAATAAAGAGTATACATTCTTATTAATTACTTAAACGTTAATTCGGACACAAAAGTAAAGCTTTATCTTTGGATAACCTATCTATAATTTTCAATTTTTGAAATTATACCTTGCAAATCATATTAATAAACCTCAAAAGCACCTTCTTTTTTTGCCTTCTCATATACCTCTTTTCGAATGTCTTGCAATATTTTATTGCGACGTTGATGCAAAATAATTCGTTTAATCTCATCTTGCACCTGTGGCAAAGGAGCCGCATCTTCTTTGTCTCTATATTCAAAAATTTGTAATAGGTATTGATAATTATCATCCATTCTATCTAAAACAGATTGATTTTCACGATGCCTATTGCCTATTGCATCTTCAGGAAGCTCTTTGACCAATTTGTCATATTCTATCCAAAGATCTTCATTTAAGATATGCACCGTTTTATTTTTGGCACAAAAAAGCTTCACTCGTTCAAAATCTACTCCGTCATCAGATTTAAACCATTTTTTCAATTTTTGCAGCTCAGGAGTTCCTCTTTTTACTTTGACGAAATGACAGCGTGCCCAACTAATTCCTGCTTGGTATTGCTCTTTATTATTACTATAATAATCTGCCAATTCTTGGGGTGTCACCTCTGTATTCAATCGTTGATTAATCAAAGCTTCCTCATAAGCATTCATAATCAACGTTGCTTCATAAGCCTTGACCATTCGTTCAATTTCTTCTGTAACTCCAATATTTTGTTTGGCTACATTTAGCATCAATTGGTCTCGAATCCACTGCTCTGTGTGTACTTTTAATTGATATAAACTATCTTTGGGAGTCATTCCAGCGCCTATTCCAACAACTGCAGAGGGGTATAAGTACTGCCCTGCCGCTTGCGCTAAAGGTGTTTCATCTTTTTCTCCTGAGACAGTTCTTTTTTCCCCGCAACTCACCATTAAAGATAGACAAGGAATTAACCACACTATATATTTTACCATTTTATGTTTATTAATAGTTCATTGATTACTTTATGGCGTACTAATTTAAGCCTACTCGGTTGTCACTTTGTTGGTTTGCTACGCTGTTACGAACTGGTTTCAACGAACTACTATTTTTTATATTGAAAATTTAATTTGTTATAAAAGCTATCGTCGTTAAGCCTTTGTTTCTGTATAATTGGTCACCTCTTGGAACACATCCTCTATAGTGGATACTTTTTGATGCATTTCAAGCAAAATATTCCCCTGCTTGACCGCAAAATTAAAAATAGCTGGACGGATATCTTCTTCGCTCAACGAGGTGATTAAATAAGTATGTCCCTCCAACGCTCTTAGCTTCTGAATTGGAGCACAAGCCTTCAACTGCTTTTCATTTACTTCTTTTGCAAAAGTAACCATAATTTGTTTTTCCTTCGAAGCATTACTTTGTAGCATCTCGATAGTATCGTTAGCTACCATATTTCCTTGGTTGATGATAATAACACGATCGCAAAGTGCTTGTACTTCTTGCATAATATGAGAAGAAAAAATGACTGTTTTTTCTTTTCCAAACTCTCGTATCAACTTCCGAATTTCTATCAATTGATTAGGATCCAAACCAGAAGTAGGTTCATCCAAAATCAAGACATCTGGGTTGTGCAACATAGCTTGTGCCAATCCTACACGTTGGCGATATCCTTTAGATAATGAACCAACCAGCTTATGTTGTTCTATTGTCAAACCAGTCCGTTCTATCATTTCTTCGACAGCAGCCATTTTATTATTCACTTTGTGCAAACCTGCTACAAACAATAAATATTCTTTGACATACATATCTAAATACAAAGGGTTATGCTCTGGCAAATAACCAACCCTACGACGTACCTCTATTGGATTTTCTACAACATCATAACCACACACACTAATACGACCTGCCGTTTGAGGAATAAAACAGGTAATCATTTTCATCGTGGTTGTCTTTCCAGCACCATTGGGTCCCAAAAAACCTAAAATTTCTCCTTTCTTGGCTTCAAAACTAATATTATTAACGGCTTTTTGTGTGCCATATACTTTCGTTAAATTGGATACAATTACTGACATAATTATTAATTTTAATACTTCGTGGATTTTTTTACAAAAACAAAAAACACATCCCACTGACAATCAATCTAATTCAATTTTTCTTTCACGAAGTAATGTAATTTGATTTCTTCGCCTAATTCCAAGCCAAAGAATAGTTATTTTTATTCAAATTCAAATGGATTTGTGTCTTTATACAACAACCCATTTCCTTTTCTCGTTGCGATACTAAAACGGTCTAATTGGATGGCTTGTTTTTCACGATTCCAAAAAAATGTTTTCATTTTTAGTTTTTTAACATTATTATAAATAGGCTCGTGGGCAAAGCGCATAGATAAATAAAGCCGTTGCCAATCTCTTTGAGCATTGGTTTGTGCTGTAGCATCAACACCTTTCCAAACCAACAAAGAATCCTGTTCATCCCTTATTTCGACCACCAATGTTCCTTGGGGTTGGTACAACATCGTATCTACTACTCGTATGTCTACTGCCACATCCAAAAACTCATTATTTCGAGGCGTAAGTTGCTCCAAACTCATGGCAAAAGTAGGCCCCCATTCTCCCTCTTGTTGATAATAAGTATTAGCAGTTATCGAATCCTGACGAAGATTCGTTTTCTCTATTTGCCAACCAGCTTGTTCTGTTTTATCAAAATCCATATCTATCTCAAAATCAAACTCCCAAGCTACTTTCTGGGCTTCCTTATTCTTACTTAGAATATAATATTCGTAATTAATACCATAACTTCTTTGATACAAATAAGGATAATAATATCTAGCCATTTGCAGATGTGCCTCTGGAATTGATCCTACAATTAAATACGAAGTTACACTATTCTCCAAAATCTCCCTAAATTCTAAAAAAGAGATTGGTGGTTTAAAACTCTCTATGTGTTCAAAATTACTAGCATAGGCATCTTTATAATATTGCAAATATTCTGGGTTTTCTCCCAAAACAATACAAACATCCTTTGATTCATGTGCTGCTAAAAATGCCTTGGTGTGCTTAATAAAATGCTCGTAAGGATGGGTATGCACTGTTTTGAAATGTTGTCTTGTTACTACAAGAGTTGTGGTATTGATGCCTAAAATCACCCCTACTAATAAAAACTTCATCCGTGATGGTATGTCCTTGGGAAAAAAAGAACACCAAAAAAACAGAAAATAAGGCAATGAGAACAATAAATGCGATTCTCTCAAAATGGGTGATTTATAGACAGAGTACAAATAACCAAATGTTATAGGTGTTATAAATAGAAATAGACTTCCCCAACGTGCTTTTTGATTTTTTTTGAACGTCTGCTTTCCGTATTTCAGAATAGATCCAAACAATAATAATAAGGCAAAGCCCAAGCACCAAAAAGAATAATGAAAGATGTATTGAAGATGATTGCTAAAAAAGCTTGGTGTTGGAATTGCATACCATAAATGCCCATCGGCATGCAGTAATTGATAGGTTGTAATACTAAGATGTGGCAAAAACAGTACAACCATTGTTATTCCTGCTGCCACGTATTTTAATAGGATTTCTTTACGCATCCATGCAAAGCCCCAAACACCTAATATTCCTGCAAAAATAAGGCTAAAATAGTGGTTGTACATAGATGCTGCTCCCATCACAACAAAACCTATCCAATAGCGCTTTTCGGTTCGTTGTTGCATCAATAACTGCGTCCAACAATACGCCATTAATAAGGTGCAAAATAAACCACTTTGATATTGTCGAGCAATATGGCTCCACCAAATAGGAAATTGCAAGGTTGAAAAATAAGCCAAGACAATCAACCCCACTGTTTTCGAAAACCAAAGTGTCCCCAAACGATAGACCAACCACAACGATGCAATTGAAAATAGTAAAAAAGGGAGTTTGATTGCCCATTCAGAAGTTCCAAAGATGGATGTCCAATAATAAACAAAAACATACATACCCACAGGATGCGAATCAACTTGCTTGATGTTTTCTATAACAGCCCCTACTGAATCATAACTAACCTTTGACCAAGTGCTTAATTCATCATTAATGAACGAAAAATCCATTGGATTGCCAATTCGAAGACCAATCCCTATCAATATACACAACAGCAATAAGATTTGATCGCTGTTCATTCTTTGGCTTGATTCTGGAGCCATATTCTCATTCATGTAAGTATGAAGTTATAATTGGTTTAAATCAGATTTATCTAGAATTTATGCTTGTTATGAGGCAAAAAACGCAGCTCTAGCCTTGTTTTTTCAATGCAACAAGAGACAGAATGTCTCCTAAAGGTATTACAATATTAATTGTGACTTCATACTTAAATCCAATTACGTTCTTTGATTCTTTCCAATCCAATTTAAAGCAGCACTTAATTGAGGATGTGTTCTAATAAAGCCAGCAACATCGCGAGCCCAGACTTGGTATGCCAATTTGGACGGATGTACGCCATCGCTAAAAAATATAGCGTTCTCAGAGGGCACATTAAAGCGTTTTCGCCAATCGTTCATCGTAATTCGATTGGAATAATAATACGTATTTTTATGCAAACGAACCAACTTATCTAACTCTTCTCCCAACATCTTCTCCAAACTGCCCAGAACCATTTTAATTGTTTTGGTAAAAGCAGGAAGTTCTTTGATTGGGGGCATATTAATAAACACAATCGGAGCATCATTAAACTTCTTCTTAAGAGAGTGTATAAGCCGTTGAACATCTTTTTTCCATCTCGAAGGATTGTTCAATTGAAACGTATCGTTTCCGCCAAGCCCAATTACGACCAAATCAAATTCCTTTTCGGTAATCTGAGGCACAAGCATTTCCTCAACTTTTTTGGCTGTAAAACCTCGTTTAGCGTATACTTTCCATTCTACATTGATGTTAAAAAAAGCCGCTAGCTCTCTAGCCAAAGTACCTGTAAAACCTTCTTCATGCGTTTTTACGCCAACTCCTGCTATAGAACTTTCTCCAATTGCTAAAACCCTCAGTCTTTTATCAAGACTTCCTGAAGCCAATCCATTGCTCCCTTCTGCTTCTGGCAATTTAGGAAATTTTGCTTTGATTGCCCTTGCTTGAAAGTACATAATAGGAAGAAAAGGAATTGCCAAAATTACTTTTATAAAATATTTTAGGTTCATTCTTATAATAAATATTAATAAATAAGCGGACGAATATCTACAATGCTATTGTTAGATTTGTTTTAGGGTTTACTTAATTAACCACAATAGGAACTCTCGCAGGATATAGCATCCATCCTAATATCGGACCTGCAATAACATCTACTTGTAGTTCATACTGCCCTGGCTCCTCTGGCATTTTGACCCAAATATATTGATAATAATCACTTTGAGCTAGTAAGTCCACCTCCAAAGGGTTTCTATTTCCTTCCCAATCAAATACCTTTCCATCCTTCCACCAATGATAAGCGACTCTAATTTGATCTGAATTTAGCGATTTTGAACCAATATTTGTCAATTTGATTAAAATATTCTCTGTGCTATTGCTTGGATAGGGTCCCTTAGGATAGGTCTTTATCGTCAGAAACTTTCTCAATGTCTCTATACTATCTAGCTTTGGTACCCATCCGTTCAGGTAGCGGTATTTTCCTGATGGAAAGTTAAAATATTTTTTATTAACACTCTTGTGCTGATAAATGCTATCCGTTCGATCATAAAAACTCCGATAAGTAAACAAGTACAAATTTGTATCTTGCAATGTCTGCATATTCGCAGAATCTTGCCATAACCATTCTGTATCTCTGATTATCTGAATGGTTTTTCGGTCAGGGTTCAACCCAAATAATAACATTGATTCCATTCCTAACGTAAAACTTGGCTCACAAAATCCTGGGTTCCACCAATCTTCTCGCATAATAAATTTATTCCCCTCCATGTTCTGGGCTGTTTCAATGACACGATGCATATAATTCACTCGATGTGTAAAGGGCTCAATAGCCATAGAAATTAACACAAATCGATAGAGTATAAGACTAAAAATGGCAATACTAAACCATTGTTTTCCTTTCTTTGTGAATCGAGTACTCAAATCCATAAACAATGGATAACAGGCAACAAAAATCAATGGATAATAGCACTGTTCTTGGTATCTAGAATGGCGAATACCAGGATAAGTTAAAGCAATAATATATTGAGTTAAGATCAAGAAAATTAAATATCCGATAGCGATCCCATAACGGCGTTCCTTAATATAGAATCCAAAGGTAATTAAGGCAATAATCCATACTTCTTTGTAATACATTCCATAGAAACTAAATAATGGCTTCACATAGTTGTTCCATCCATAATTATAACCTCGCTCGGTGAGATTGAGTACAAATTGCTCCATTTTTGCAATTTCGTAACTGTGCGCTGTCAAACATTGCTTTATCACAAAACAGGTTATAACAGCCAATAATACTAGTACGTATTGTTTCCAATATTGAAATTTGTACCTTGCAAAATGCAAGAGTAGAATGCCTCCTATCATAAAAATAATCAACTGATAATTGATCACCATTGTTATCACCAAAAGAAACATATAGAGTTGGTGTTTCTTTGAAAAGTCATTGGTATTTAAGACAATAGCAAATAATGCTAAAAAGCCACTTGCATAATACAATTCAAACCCTGGAGCACAAAAACCATGTAAAATACCTATGGTTTGAGTCCCGACTAGTAACCACCCTATTTGATGATTATTCCAGCAATAACGCCCGATCCAATAAATGGCGTAAAAGAAGAGGACATGCCCCACCGAATAGGCTAATAGAACAATTTTGAGCGGCAACCCTAGTTTGATGCAGATCAATGGTAGCCATTGAGAGAAAATACGCATAAACCGATTCAGTTCCATCCAAAAACTTTCGTAGTGCACGACTTTAGAAAGAAAAAATCCCGAATCGCTATACAAGCGCTCCTGAAAAAACCACAACGCCAATACCGCCCAAATACCAAAGGCAATATGAGTCAACCAATCATTGATCTTTTGGTACTGGTCATTTAATTTCATTTTTCGTGATTTTCAAAACCAAAGCTTTAGTTGATACTATTCAAGCAACTTACTGGTAGCAATTGCCTCTAACAAATTTGATTGTTATTTATCTACAAATATCTCTAGTTTCAATTGATCAATAATAACATCCGTTGTTCCCTTATTCCAAACATAAACTTTCAACGTACACCCTGCCAAGGTATTGGGGTATGCATCAGCCACTTTGAGTTGATTCCATTTATTGGGGTTTAAACTTTGCTCTAGTAGACGTTCCCCTCTCCACAAAATAGTTTCCTGTTCATTTTGAATAGAAAAGACCAGCAAAGCTGTTGCCGTTTGGGAAATCTGCTCCTGCCCTACTTTCATCCAACAAGAGGTACTAATATATAGATTTTGATCAAGAAAGGAGTCTAAAGGATAAGTATATGTACAAGAATAGGTTTGAGCGTTTACGGTATAAGCAGTAGCACCTTTAAATACCTGTTTGTTTTGCAACAATTTAGGCTCATAAGAGCTCCAATATGGTGGTGGTGGCGTTTCAAAATCTAAGACACTATTCCTTAACAACACTTGATCTTCTTTTATTAACTCTGCCTTCATTTGCTCACCAATAAATGTCGATAGCCTCCTTGCAGATTGTTCCTCCAAATGATTCCCATCATAGGTAACATAACTAGTGCGGTTAGGAATGTCAATCCAAGTTCCGCCCACAGCTTCAAACTGAGTTTTGATCGCTTTTTCGGGATAATATTGCATTTCTATTGCTTCAAAATGCGCTGCGGCAGGAGGTCGAAATCCAAATACTTCTATTCCTTCGGCTTCCCATGCTGCTACTTTTTGTATTAAATTCTCTCGAACAGCGGTACTAAACTCGACTTTGGGATAGGTATTTTGAATATGCCAATATTCAATCCATTCGTCTCTTGGTAATTTATCAGAAGCAATCCAACCATTAGATTTATACACTTGATAATAGCCTGACTTCTTATCCAAGGCTTTGTTCCTTATCACCTCTGGGCTGGTCGGATCAAAAAAACTCAAATAAGGATTAATGTTTTTGCGTTGCCAAATTTCAATAGGATGTCGTTTTTTTTCTTGCCAATGGTGTGGATTGGCTAAGTTTTCATCTGCCAAAGAAGAAGCCGTTACGCCTAAAACAATCATGCGTCGGTTGGAATTAGAATCTAACAAGCTTGCCCCTACATTCATAAAGGCTGTATCTAAACCTGCCGATGAAAATCCATAATTAAAAACATCCAATGTATCGACCACTGTTAATGCTTCCTCTATCAATTCTGGATTAATTCCTCTATAAATTCTAGAATCACCAATAAAAACTACGTCATACAATCGATCGGGCGCTACTTTATTGCTCCAAAACCAATCGGACTGCATCGAAGAAGTAGGAATAGAAGGAAAATACCATCCTCCTATTGCCAACAAGACAAGCGTCAAACCTAAGCTATACAAGATTCTCTGATGGTACGTATGCATAAATTTAGAATTGAAAATAGATAAACTCAGAAGCAGGTCCTCTGAAATAAATACACGCCGTAATCAATACGGACATACTAACCGTATCGTATAGAACAGTTTTAGTCGCTAAACGCAAGGTTTTGTTCCTTCGTTTGATAAAATACCAAACCTCTATTCCTATCCCCAGCCCTAAAAATAGAACAGTGTTAAAATAGTGTGTGATAATAATATTCGTCCCCTCTAAATTAGTAGAAAATAAGTTACCTAGAATAGCCATGGCTTTCTCAAAACTTGGTGCTCTAAAAAAGACCCAAGCGATTACTACTTGAAACAATACTATTCCCAATGCAATTACTTTTCCAACTGCAAAACGATGCAAGTATTGAGGCCATTTTGTCAGACGCTCTACACTAAGGCAAAGGGCATGTATAACGCCCCAAATAATAAAATTAAGTGCTGGACCATGCCACAACCCCGAAACTATCATAGTTATCCACATATTGTAATGCCCTTTCCATTTAGAAGTTCGAGTTCCCCCCAAAGGAATATAGACATAGTCTCGAAACCATGTAGACAATGAAATATGCCATCTCGACCAAAAATCTCTCAAAGAAATAGCATGGTAAGGATGGTTAAAGTTGCTCTTAAATCGATAACCCATTAGTTTAGCTAGACCTCTTGCAATAGAACTGTAACCTGCAAAATCAAAGTAAATTTGAAAAGAAAAGGCAAGCATGACCATCCACCAATAAATACAGGAAGGTTGTGTATTGTTGTTCCAAAACGACTGATTTACAATTGGAGCTAAGTTGTCTGCAATAACCATTTTTTGAAAAAAACCATAGACCATCAACCGAAGCCCCAACCATATTTCAACAGCACCAACAGGCTGATTTTTTGCCAATTGCTGAAGCATATCTTTGGCTCGTATAATGGGACCTGCGACTAGCTGCGGAAACATGGACAAGTAAGCAAAAAAGTGCCAAATATTTTGTGTTGCCCGCAATCTGTTTCTATAAACATCTATGGTGTAGCTCATGGACTGAAACGTATAAAAACTAATTCCGACAGGAACAATGAGCGAAAAACTAGGCAAACGGCTGTACAAATCCCAATTTACACCAAACAATAGAGCAATATCATCAATGGTTCCTGCCAAAAAACCACTGTATTTAAAAATTGCTAAACTTCCGATGTTGGCAATGAGGGATATTATCAGCCAAAAACGCTTGTTAACGTCTCTTTTTTGCATTCTGAGCGCAGCACCATAATCAACCAAACCACTAAATACTATCAAAAACAAAAATCTCCAATCCCACCAACCATAAAAGACAAAAGAAAAAACGACAATGCAAACCCAACGAGTCAAGTCCTCTTTTTTTGCCCAAATCCAGACCAAAAAGAAAACAATAAAAAACACTAAAAATACAATGGAGTTAAAAAGCACGTTTCATCTATTTAGTAGCAATTAAGTCTTGTTAGTCTTTTAGTAATTGAATGCTAACTTGAAGATCATCTATCAATATAGGTTGTTGACTATTGTTCCAACAATAAACCTGCAATTGCTCTCCTTTCTTCTGAGGGGTGTATTGTAGGTGCTGTGTCATACCATTCCAAGCCGTTCCATCCAATAAATGTGTAGAAAGTTTTTCATTTTTCCAAAGTAAGCTTTCTTTTTCATGCTCAATAGAGGTAACCAAGGATATTTTTTTGCTAGCCTCTAAATCCACTCCTTTCACCCAACAGCTAGTACTAATTTGTATCTTTTGGTTAATCCACGAGCTATCTAAGGTTATTTTGTAAGAACAAGAATAATTAGAAGGCTCTACCCGAAAAGCGTTCTTACCACTAAATGCCTCTGTTTGTGTCAGAGCACTTTTAGGATAGTCTGTCCAAGAGCTATCCATTGGATATTCAAATAGCTGAATGCTTTTTGCTACTGTAGCATAAGAAGGTTGATTTTTCCCAAAGAAAGAATTGGGGCAATTAGGAGCGTTCACAAAATCTGTTATTTCCCAATCTATCGTTAAAGCATCTGTAAGTATTTTTTTATTTGAGGCATCCAATGCAATGGCAACAACCTTTTTTTGCTTGTGCGGATGCGTTGGATCTATTACAAATGGGTTAATCCACAAACCATCTACTGCATTTTTGGGCACAATTCTGTATTTTTGGATAGAATGATCCGCAAATTTTAGATAAATAAAAAACTGCTCGTCTTTGTAGAAAAAGCTCTTCATTCTTTGTACCAAAGCCTTATCAAATGAAAGTTTTGCTCGTAACAAACCCGCCATATTAGAAGGACTCTTTACCCATTCTCCCCATGTCGTTTGATTGGTTCGAATGATACTTGAAGTTGTCTGTAAAGGGTATTTGCGTTGTTTGTAAACCAAATAATTTTTGTCTTGATACCACAACTCGTAGTGTTGGAGCAAAGTCAACATAGTTTGCGGCTCATCATTCAGCAGATGTCTATAATCTAAGCTAGACATCGTGCCTATATCCAAGCCCGTTGTAATTTTATTCAAATCCCAAATTAAATAAGTTGGCGCTTGATCTGATTTAAAATGATTGGCATCTTGCAAGTCCAACCAAGATGTATAAGCTGCATAACTTTGTAAGATAGGTCTTGGTTGAAAATTAAAGCCATTGGCAGGAATGATGGTATAGTCCCAAGGGTATACATCTACCGTTGCATTTCCTATTTCTTGAACAATTTTTTGAGGCAGTCGATTACTCGCTATATTTTTTTGAGTAACTTTTTGGGCATGGACTTTTATAGCATCCAAACGTTCTATGTAAGTTACCAAATTAACGACCCCATCCAATAATGGATAGGTTCTCGCCTGATAAGCATAAGCATTTTGCATATTTAGGTTAAAAAGTGCCAGTGCTACCCCTGCAAAAACTAAAAAAGACAGCTGTTGTTTGCGATTAAAAATATAGAATAATAAGAATGTTATAATGGCGTAATGATACGTTCCTCTAATATGATAAACGTCTTCTCTTGCCATTCCATGCTTCCATGCCGCAAATAAACTTAATGTAGTAAGGGCAGCAAAAAACAAACTTCGTTTGGAACGATACACCAAAGGATACCCAAATGTAAATATTAAAAAGGGCGTTAAATACCACCAATTGTTAACAGGATAATACGCTGCCGCAGAAGAATTGTCTTGTGCTAAATTAAACAAACCAAAACAGTATCTAAAAAAACCAGTACCCGTACCATACATGGCTAGCCAAAGTGTAAAAATAAATGCCCACAAGACTAGTGCATCAACAATAAAAAGCTTGTATTTTTTCTTGACAATGGCTTCGTATAACAAAAACGAACCACTAATAATACAGGTGATAATCCCAACATAAGACTTGATATAAAAGGCAAATCCTGTTAGCAATAAAGCTATGTATTTATCTCTTTTTGTTGAAGTTTCAAAGTAATTGCAATAGCTTAATACAATAGAAAAAATAAGTAAGAAAATAAAGTTCGATAACAAAACAACTCCATATGCGCCGACAAAACCAATCAACCATCGCAAGGAGTTTTTAGAGTCTATCAACCGAACTAATTGAGCTGATAAGAATATCTTGAGCAAGACTTCTACGCTAATTGCTAATTCTATATTAGAGATAGTAGGATAAACTAAAAAAGCAAGTGGTCCATGTGGGAATATGACATTTTGAGCTACCTCCCACTGTGTATTAAAGAAAAAATTAGAGATCCACATCATAGGTGGATCAATACCGATGTTATAACTAAGGTGAATGCTTGGGAAGGTAAAAATTGCTATCGCTATCCCCAATATAATGATTGATGCGAATTCTTTGAGTTTGGAATAAGTAGCTGCAATTTTTTGTCCCACTAGTCGCCATTTTAGAAGCTATAAATAAAAATGCTCTTTGACAATTCCTATTCAATATTTAAGCAATTGCCAAAGAACGATCCTGTCAGTAGCACTAAAAGTAACTAAGAAATTGGTTAATTCAAAAACAAAATCTTACAAACGCCCTTTTGAGTTCCTTCTTCATTGACAACAAAAACCAAATAAACCCCTGACTGCGCTCTTCTTCCATTGTAATCTGTTCCATTCCATATTGCTTGTCCTCCCAATGCAGTCGTCTCATAAACCAATCGACCACTGGCATCTGTAATTTTCACATTGGCTTCATCTACCAAGTTAGAAATAGCAATTGGTCCTGTATAACCAGGCTCTACAGGGTGAGGGAAAACGACTACATTTTCTTTTTTCATTCGATTCTGTCCAGTAGTAGCCTCACCTCTAAAAGACTGAATCCCAACTGTACTAGAAATATATACCGTTCCAGTAACTCCATCTATTGCTAAATGATTGACTTCGTTGTCAAACAAAGGACTATTTTCTTTAGTAAAATAAGCGAGTTGGTTATAACCATCGGCTGAAAGTAAAAACAAACCATTGGTAGTTGCGACCCACTTTCTATTAGCAGCATCGACCACAATATCTAAGATGGTTTCCCCTTCCAATAAATATCCATTAAAATTATCTTGCGTAATAACAGGGCGATTTCCTCCACAGTCATTGTCAAACACATTAGAAGAACAATTAAAGATCGTAATTCCCGCATTCGTTCCAACCCAAATAGTTCCATTTTTATCAGCTACCAAGCATTTAACATCATTGTTAGGCAATACAGTATTGTTATCTCCCAACTGAATGCTTCTATCGTCTGTATCATCGTCCAAATCTCCGCTATCAAAAACGGTTATTTTTCCAGTAATATGTTTCACCCACTTATAACCATTTCGATCAATTACGACCTCCTCTACTTGAATTTGATTGCTAAAGTATGTGCTAGGAAATGCTTTCCAGCTTCCATCTCGTTTTCTTACGGTCAAGGTGGCATCAAAAGTCCCCGAATTAGTCATCCAAACATTACCATCATCATCCACAGCCAATCCCAATACTCTTGTTCTAGCATTATCTCCATTCGTACCTTCTAGAGGGACATCAGAACTATACTGATCAAATACAGATACAGTTCCATTAGCATCCATTTCTAACACACCACTCATAAAAGAGCCTACGTATATTTTATTGTTAACAGGGTTACTAATAATTCGAATCGGATCCCAAAAAGTATCTGTTAGCACATTCGTTCTTGTACTAAATTCTTTCCATTCACCATCTTTATAACTATAAAAGCCATTTCTACTAAAATAAGCCGTAATAGAGTTATATGGAGCAGAGGCTACCCAAAGTGTTCCTTCTTCATCCACGTGCATGTCAGCGACCAAATTACTTCGTGGTGAGTTCGGTTCAATGTATTTAAAATCTCTGTGCATATATGCTTCATCAGCAGCCCAATGAATATTGTCTTGATCAATCACTATATCTTTAACTCGCCAAGAGCGAGCATACGATTTTGTTTCGATTGTATTGGACACATCAATTAAATAATAAGTAGGGGTATTGGTCGTAATAATTAATTTATTTTGGGCATAATTTAAAGACATATTATAGTGTGGAACAAAATCTCCTGTTCCTGTTGGTCTCCAAAAGCTAATAGCCTGTCCTGCTGCCTGATCGAAGCCATCAAAATGATGCCATGTTCCGTTATAATATTGATACAATGTATCTTTTGCTGCGGCATACACTCTATCATTAAATGTAATTAAATTTCTAGAAGAATACGATGCAATATTAAGATTTACATGACTTCCTTGAAATTGCCATGTTCCAAAATCCAACAAGTTTCGACCATCCATTATTCCTTTGTAAATTCCTTGATCTGTCGCTATAAATAAAGTGTCTCCGTATTGAGTACAAGCATTTACATCAGCTGGCGTAAACGTTGTTTGGCTAAACGCCTCTATATCTAAGTCATAAACTACCAATCCGAAAGAACAAGAAAAATAAATTTGTTTTCCAGAACAATAAATCTGGTTAATCGACTTATCTCCAATGATGTTATTATTAGTAATAATAGCAGATAGATTAACAACTTGACCATTATCATATAACAAGTCAATATTTCCATTTGTGTAAGCAATTACCAATAGCTTCTCAGAGCGATTATACTCTATGGTTTTTATCCGCATATCGCTCAAACCAGAAACCTTATTGAGGTGCTCTAATGATTGGTCTTCCTTGTAAACTTTTAGAATAGCTTGGGTAGATGCATAAAATACGGCATCGTCACTTTCTGTCAACGCCACCATACTCTCATACGACAAGTGCGAGCGCCACTCCCCTAATGCTACGGGATTATCTTGTCCTAATACTTGACTACTAATTAATGCAACTAACAGGGCTGTTAAGCACTTTATTTTATTATATATCATAACCTTATACTCTAATTTAAATCTTTAGACTGTACATTTATTTAGTAGAGCAGACCACTAATAACGTTTAGCTACATTACAACTGCATAAGATACCAAACCTTTGCAGGGTAGCACTATGAGTATAATTCCAACAGATTGTTACGAGTAGTAATAAAAAATAAATTAATTGTAATTCATCTTTTAAACAACTTCACTATTATATTTCTCAAATTTAAAAAATGTATAGGTAGATTCTATAGAATATCGTTTTATATTGTCAAGTCAAGGTAATTAATAGTATTCCTTTGCCATTTCATTCGGCATTCGATTAATTAACAGTCTGTTTTTTCAAACGTGCCCAATACGAAATACGCTGCTTTGAGTAGACACCAACCATTTCATACTAGCATCCTACTAGAACGCCAACTCACAATTCACTGTTCCATCCCTAAAATATAAAAAGAACAGCCAAAGACTGTTCTTTTTAACCCTATGTTTCGCTATAAAAATAGCAATTTAAATTTTAGTTGCGTTTCAGTTCAGGAACAGGTTGAGGTGGGATTGCCACCTCTAGCTTTTAACCTATTCCATCCCAAGCTGCAAAGTAAGTAAGTAAGTAAGTAAACTTGTTGTTGTAAGTATGTTGTTGTTGTTGTAAGTCAATTTCAAAATAACAGTTGAAAAATACTACTGATTGCTTTTTTGGTCGTAATGTTTTAGCAGTATTTTTCAAACTGTTAGAACTATGTTTTCTATTTCTACTGTTTAATCAAGGTATTTTGATATAGAAATAGATGCCTTTTATTTAAATAAAAACGGTTTTATACGCCTGTTATTGGTGAAAACGAGGGTAAAAAAAAAAGGGTTGGGTCTTTTTTTATTTTTTTTTACAATTCTTCAAAAAAGATTATTTTCTCTTTTGCACCTTAGTCTATTTCAACTCTATAAACCCCGCTACAATGGGCATTTCAAAAAAAAAGCCTGTATAAATGTACGTTAGAAAAACATTTATACAGGCTTCATTTTTTTTATTCTAAGTTTATTCTTTTTCCATCGGCAGGTTTGCTTGTACTCGATCAGAAGCTACAACTCCCATGGTAGAAACAGGCAACGAACTTTCTTTGTATCCCATACACTGACCAGAGATGGTATACTTTTGATCAGGCTCTAATCGCACCTCTATTTCTCCTTGAGCATTTACATCCAAAACCGTTTCTTCTTGTGTAAACTTATTTTTGACAACTACTTTAGCATCGCTCAAAGGTCTAGAATTCGCAACATCCATTACTTTTAAGACAACAGCAAGCACAATATCTTCGCTAGGTGTCGGTGTTGGTTCTGTATTTACTGGAGGATTGTTGGTTGGGTTTCCAGTTGAACTAGGATTGTTGGTTGGTGTCGACTCCGTATTCGTTGGATCTGATTTGTCGTCAGGAAGTGGAGTATTCTTTGGCTCATCAGCCTTCGGTAAATCTATTTCTCCTTTGTTAGCCTTATCCGCCAAAAAAGCAATGTACTCATCATCTGTCATACCATCTGGGCGTTTAGGAATATCGCTTAAAATAACAGGATGTTCGATTTCTGAAATACCAATACTCGTTCTAGGTGGAATTCCCTCTGGCAAGATTTGTTTTTCGGCACCAACCAAAACAAATTTAAAAATATCATAACTCTTAGCTCTATTAGACGATAAAAAACCTTGAGTTTGATCATCTGACATAATAAAAGAAACGTCACTAAAAGAAGAATTAAACGGCTGCCCTAAATTTTCGATTGGCAACCAATCTACTCCATTTCCAAGTGGACGAGTGCGAAAGATATCATAACCACCAAAACCAGGGTGTCCTTTTGAAGAAAAATACAAATCTCCATCTGGATGAATATAAGGCCAAGCATCATCTTTCTCGGTATTAATATCTTTTCCTAAGTTAATAGGATACGTCCAGCTATTGTCCTCATAATTACTCATCCATATATCTAGCCCTCCAAATGTTCCCTTCATATCAGAAGCAAAATACAAGGTTCTGCCATCGGCTGATAGTGTTGGATGTGTAAAATTACTTCCTTGCATTAAAAATTCCAATGGGCGCGCTTCTGTCCAACGACCATCTCGAAAAGACGAAGTCCAAATTTGCAAAACAGTTCCTCCATCTCTTGTTGGAACACTTTGAGAATAAAATACATGCAGACCATCTCTTGAAAAAGCGGCAGGACCATCGTGGCGTTCGTTACTATTCAAAGATTGTGTAAATTTTTCAGAACGTTTCAAATTTCCTTCGGCATTAACACCACTTACACGCATATTCAAAAAGCCCCTTGTGCGCATATCCCCCAAATCTTCGCCCAATTCATCCGAAGCAAACACAACCCCATCTCCGTAGTACGTAATTCCGATTTGGCGAGTAGCAGTATCATTAACCAAATCTTGGTTTAAGATATCAACATTCGTAAACAAAGGCTCAATATTCTCAATATCTTTACATTGCTGTATCAACGCGGCTGGCTCAGTCGATTCTGGGTTCTTTTGAGCATATATTTCAAATTGCTTGATGGCTTCGTCATACCTTCCCAAAGACATTAAGACTTTTCCATATTCCAAATAAATAGATTGTCGGTCATCCCCGTATTGCATGACTTGCTGATACAGTTCTTTAGCTTTAAATGGATAATCCATTAAGCGGTAACTATTTGCCAAGTTCATTTTTGCATCTACCCCTAAAAGCTTCGCTCCCGCAGTAGAGTTCCACAGCTTTTCGTATTCTACAACAGCATTCGTATAGTCTTTTTCTTTATAAAAAGCATTTCCCTTTTTTAAGTGCTGTATTCTTTGGGCATGAATATTGGATACAGTTAGCAAAACGCTAAATACTAGTATTATAATTCTCATATTTTTTTTTATTTGATAACGTTTTGCTAAGATAGCAAGTTTTGCTTATTTTAGACAAGCTTTCTTTTACAAAACATTACTTTTCTTATAAAAATACTTAATTCCCAGAATCAATAAGAATGATTCTCTTTCAATTGATAAAGTAGTAGTAGTATTATAAGCCCTTTAGTGTTGAGAGTACACATTTGATGAGAACTCCTAAAATACAACATTATTTTGTGAAATCCTTTTTTTAAGCAAACAAAAACAAAAAATTATGAAAACATTAATGCTTACACTTTTTGCTCTTTTGGCTTTGGTGTCAACTAGTTGGGGACAAATAGAATCTCCTGTCAAAGAAGAGACAAAAGCCAACAGCAAAGGTAGTTTTAACGCCTTAACAATGGAATTACCTGGCACAACAGCAAAGGGGGTCAACAAAGCTTGGGGGAAATTCATCAAGAAGCTAAAAGGCAAGACAAAATTCGATCGTAAAATGAACGAATATATTGCTGACGATGCCACGATCAAAGATATGAGTGACAACACCGTCGATATTATTCTAAAAATCGAAGAAAGAGGTCAAGAAGGAACAGCAATAGCTGTTTGGTTCAATTTGGGTGCTTCTTATCTCTCCTCTAAAGATTATCCCGAGCGCTACCCTGCTGGTGAGAAAATACTAAAGGATTTTGCCAATGTAGTATCAGCAGATATGATTGAAGCAGAGCTAAAAGAAGCTGAGAAAAAACTAAAAGAATTGGAAGATGCCCTCAAAAAATTAGAAAAAGAGGAAGCTCAACGCACAAAAGATATTGAGACTTACCGTGCTACCATTAAAAAAATGGAGGACAACATTGTAACAGCAGAAAGTGATATCAAAAAAAGTGAAGAAGAACAAGGCAATACAAAGTTGACAATTGAAGAGCAACAAAAAATTGTTGAAGAAATTCAAAAACGCTTAGATAGCGTAAAATAACTCGCTAAATTATTTCGAAATTTTATTCATACAAAGCCACCTAATGAGCTTTTGTCGTTCTTTCACACAGATCCAAAAGCTTAATTCGGTGGCTTTTTTCATGAAGTTTGTTTCCTTTTGCAACAACTTCTACCAAAACAGATTAACATGCAAAACACCGCACTACTTTTTATTATTTTCTTTAGTTGTATCGGTTACAACACGCAAGCACAGGAGGGTTGGACACTTTGGTTCAACAAGAATCAATTTGCCGCTCAAGATATCCCCAACTCGTTGCTTGAAAAACAACAGAAACTGTCCGCTCGTTCGTATGCTAATGTCAATTGCATTGGCTTAGCCCCTGACGGAGGATGGGTTATTTCTTATACCAATACAGCTCAGCAACCAACTGAATCGCACCTGTCTTGGGACGGTACTCATCGTGACTTTATGGCTATCTTGCAAGATATAAAAGCAGCAGGTTCTTCCATTCAACAAATTGCTTTTTCTCCAATTAACTCTTACAACAAACAAAGTTGGATTATTTTATATGATAATAATGAAGCCAACTGGAAAAATATTGCCCCCTCTCTAATCGACAAAATTATAGAACTCAATCAAACTAATAGAACAATAAAGAGTATTGGATTATCTATTAATGGAGGTTGGGTTTTGGTTGCTGATGACAATACTGTTTTTTGGGAATTGATTCCTGAAAAAATGATTTCAGAAATTAAGTTATTACAAAATAGCAATAAATTAATTCGATACGTTTCTTTCAACTTAGATAATGGTTGGGTTATTCTTTATGATAATAATGGTGCCAGTTGGGATAAAATTCCCAATAGCTTAATCACGCAAATACAAACACTACAAAAGCAAAACGAGTTTATCAAAGGAATTAATTTTTATACTATCAAAGGAAAATTATAAAATTTGAGTTGCTAGATAAGTTTTCAAACACCCCCTAACTCCATCTTTTCGCAACTGCACCTCTGTCCTTTCCCTTATTTAGGTCGATAACAACAAGTGTCAACAAACAGCGTGTGGAAGTAATTAAAAACGTATCAAGTAGTTATTTCGGTTACAAAAGTTTATATCTTTGCCAAAACTTTAATTATTAAGAATGATAAATCGCAGCAAAGCACCTCATATACAAACTGTTGGAACACTCAATTTACATCGTCCTATTGTTCATCAATTAAGCAATGGAATTCCTGTTTATGAAGTTAGTTTAGGTAGTCAAGATGTTATAAAACTAGAACTTATTTTTAAGGCAGGACGTTGGTGCGAAAAAGAAAAATTAATTGCTCGTATTACCTCTCAACTGCTCAAAGCAGGGAGTCATCAGCACAATGCAGAGCAGTTGGCTGATTTTTTTGAGTACTATGGTGCTTCTTTAAATATATACGATGGTTTTAACACCGTCAATATTCAAGTGTATTGTCTTGCCAAGCATCTAAAAATGCTGCTTCCTATGCTAGAAGAGTTGTTGACAACTCCTGCATTCCCTACCGAAGAATTGACAAAATTACTCAAACGCAATCGACAAAATTTAAAGGTGCAACTGCAAAAAAATGATGTAGTGGCTTACCGTTTGTTCACCGAAGAGTTGTTTGGATCTGAACATCCCTACGGCTACAATTCATCAGAAGATTCTTTTGACAAGGTTACACTAACTAGCATTCAACAACATTTCAAAGACAATTACACTGCAAATAATTGCACTATTTTTGTTTCTGGTAAGGTTTCTACAACAATTATTGAGTTGTTAGAGCAACACTTTGGTAGTTTGCCTTCTAGCACGACTGCTCCAGCCCCACAATGGGAATTAGCTTCGTTGCAGTTACCAAAAAAAATTCATCAAGTACTTTCTGACGACAGCTTACAAGCTTCTATTCGTATTGGACGACGTACTTTTTCTAGAGAACATCCCGATTGTGACCAATTTTATATGCTTAATATGGTATTGGGTGGATACTTTGGAGCTCGGTTAATGCAAAACCTTCGAGAGGAAAATGGATATACCTATGGCGTTTACTCTTCTTTAGAAACACTGCGTTATAGTGGTTACTGGTATATTCACACCGATGTAGGAAAAGATGTTAAAGATGCAGCCTTAACTGAAATATATCGCGAAATAGAACGTTTACAAGATAGTCCCATTCCTTTACAAGAAATGGAAATGGTACGAAATTATACGTTGGGCATGCAATTAACCGCCCTAGATGGTGTATTTAATGTCGCTAGTATCCTTAAAAGTTTGGTAACAGCTGATTTGGATGATTCGTATTATTACAAATTTATTCAAACCATCAAAACGATTACTCCTGAACAAATACAAGCGATGGCTCAAAAATATTTAAACAAGGAGGACTTACTAGAAGTTGTTATTGAATAGTAACTTTATTATTTCGTTCTTTGATTCATTCATTAGTATTTAGCTATGCTGCTACTGCGTGGTTGTGGACTTCTTGTATCATTCCATCTTACTTATCAAAGAATTTATTACGTTAAAAACCAATGATGTATCTAAAAACTATTATTAGCCTCTTTTTTTGCCTCTACTTAGGACAACAACTACAAGCGCAAGCACCAGAAGTTTGCGCTCGTTTACTCTTGGGTTCGGGACAAGACTCCGTTACTTGGCAAGGGACTCCCTGTGCAGGTTTTGGAGGTTATGTCATTTTGGGGCAAGAAAATAATACAGGACCATTTATTCCTTTAGATACAGTTACAACAAACAATATTGTCCATTCTAATCCTAGCGAATCAATTTGGAACTATCAAGTTGGTATGTTATGTAACGGTACATTAACCAGCCTTTCTACAACGGTTAGCAATCAACGACCAGTTACCCCTGATTTGTTAAGTGTGAATATTGTTGGTAATTTTCCTGTTATCAGTTGGTCTGCCAGCCCTAGCCCAGAAGTTATTGGTTATCAACTATACAAAGAAAACCCTTATGGCTCAGGGAATTACTTTCCCTATCCCAATGCTAGCACCATCATCACCACAACAACTTATACCGATGTTACTGCTGTTGATTTGCTTGCACGGTATGCCATTATTGCTGTCAGTTCTTGTAACAAAAGTCTTCTTGGCTTGGGTGACCCTGTTGATGGAACCACAGGACCTCATACATCAATGGTTCTTCAAGGTACAATTGATTCTTGCAGTCGTGCTATTTCGATCCAATGGAATGCCTATGAAAATTGGAAAGATGGTGTTTTAAACTATGAAATATGGTTGAACAAAAACGGCACTGGTTTTCAGCGTCTGGAAACGCTTTCTAGAACGGCTACACAGTATAATTATAACAATGCGCAAGACAACGATATTTTAGTTTTTCAAATCAGAGCAATAGAAAAAAACAAGACTAATCAGGCACTGTCTAACCACTTGCGTTTTGATGTTCGGGTCAACCGTCCTATGGATTTTCTACATTTAACCAAATTAACCGTTACAAATGATAATGAAATTGACATCAGTTGGGAATGGGATACTGATGTTGATTATGCTGGTGGCAACCTTTTGAGTGGCACAAATCGGAATGAATTATCCTCTCGCTTGTCGTTACCTGTCATCGGTTCAGTAGCCAATGGTTTTACAGACAATCAAGTAGAACCTTACAAAAACAGTTATTATTACCAAGTTCAAACAGAAGATGCTTGTGGACATATTGTTACTAGTAATTTAGGGCAGACCATCTTCTTAGAAGCAGAGGCTTTAGAAAACTTTGAAAATCATATTACTTGGACCGCCAATACATTGGAATATGGCACGGTTCAAGAATATTGGTTGTACAAATATACGGGCAATTCTCCTCAACGCATTGCTATTTTACCTCCTACGACTCTTTCCTATACAGACGTCTTGGATGTAACCAATGAAAATGAGGCAGAAAATTGTTATTTTGTTATTGCCAATGTCAGCTTAAGTTTTCCGAATGGTCAATCCACTTTTACTCAAAGTCAATCCAATAGAGGCTGTGCGGTTCAAGGCTCTAATATTCAAATTCCCAATGCGGTCTCTCCCAATGGAAAAAATCGTTCTTTTCGTCCTCTGATTGTTTTTAGTCGTAGCATTCACAACTACTCTATGCTTATTTTTGATCGTTATGGTCAACAAATTTTTGAAACCAACGATCTGTATGATGGATGGGACGGCACGAAAGATGGGCAATCGCTCAAAATGGGTATGTATGTGTATTTGATTCGATTTCAAGCACCTGACGGTACTTGGATTGAACGTCGTGGAACGGTGATGCTGGTGCGGTAGGGGCGGTTATTTTCTCTTTAATCTCTTTCGATCCAATTACTTTATCTAAAATTTCATCTAGTTTATACTTTAACTTAAAGTAAGTTCTCAATAAACTCTTTCTAATAAAAGTTCCTTTTTTTTCTTCAAAATTTTATTAATATTCTAAACCTTTCTTCACATAAATTTTAAGGTTTTATCACTCTCCTCTATTGCTTTTCTCCTCAATCATTTGTAAATTGCTAGTTTATTATTTATTATAAAAAAAGAGAAGATAATAACACACAACAATTATACATATGAAAACAAAAAAAGAGATTGTCGATAATTGGCTGCCTAGATATACGGGCACAGAACTAGAAGAATTTGGTGAATACATTCTCTTAGTCAACTTTAGCGGCTATGTGGTAGAATTTGCAGAGATGCACAATGTGGAAATGAAAGGTTTTGGCAAAGCCATGCAAACAGCTACCGCAGATGGAATTACAATTATCAATTTTGGTATGGGAAGTCCTAATGCTGCTACAATAATGGATTTGCTAACAGCAATTAGCCCCAAAGCTTGTCTATTCTTAGGAAAATGTGGGGGATTGCGAAGTGATAAAAATAAAGTAGGCGACCTAATTTTGCCAATTGCTGCCATCAGAGGAGAAGGTACGTCAGATGATTATTTCCCACCAGAAGTTCCTGCACTACCTGCCTTTGCTTTACAAAAAGCAATTTCTACCACTATTCGTGACAATGACCTAGATTACTGGACAGGGACAGTTTATACCACCAACCGCCGAGTTTGGGAACACGATTTGGAATTTAAAGATTATTTGCGAGCCATTCGTTGTTTGGCTATTGATATGGAAACGGCAACTTTATTTATCACAGCTTTTCGCAACAAAATTTCTGCGGGGGCATTATTATTAGTATCTGATATGCCAATGACCCCTGAAGGTGTCAAAACGTCACAAAGTGATAATGCTGTTACAAAAAATTTCGTTAACAGGCACTTAGAGATTGGAATACAATCACTAAAACAATTAATTAATAATGGATTAACTGTTAAACATTTGCATTTCTAAGTTTTACGGTGCTATAACGTATTAGACACCATTACGATTCACTAAGGACATCTGGATAAAACCGTATGTCCATTTTTTATGCATTGTGGTAAATTTCGCTAACTTTGTTTTGTTCCTTACTCCGTCAAAAAATCAACGGAGTATTATTGATTAATACTTTGTATAAAAATGTTTTTATAAACTCGGATTTAACGCATTGTTCTTAAATCCTGCAACTACATTAATAAAATGAAATTCCATATAGAAATTATTGTTGATATCTCTTTTGCGAAATTACTAGAGTTGTTTGAGAATCCTGATAATTTAAAAAAATGGCAACCTAATGTTATCAGTTTTACTCCCCTATCTGGCGAAATAGGTCATGTTGGGGCTACTGCCGAAATTCGTTACAACATGGTTGTAAAAGAAATTGTCATGAAAGAAACTATTCTGAAACGCAATATTCCAGATGAATTTGTATTGCGTTATGACTCTGATGGTGTTACCAATACCGTCACCAATAATTTCAAAGAGATTGCTCCCAACAAAACTCGCTGGATTATGGAGAACAACTTCAAATTTAGTGGTCTTATGAAATATGCCGCCTTAGCAATGAAAGGCATTTTCAAAAAACAAACAGAACTAACGATGGAGCGTTTTAAAAAATTTGCTGAAGAAATTTCCAAAGAAGAGGACTAGCCCTCTTAATACTATACTTGATTAGAAGATTTGAGTCAATACATTACTATTATTCCTCTTTTAATCTTCTAATCAAGTATATCGCACCATTCTTTAACCTTTTAATCTCCCGATTTGAATGAGAATTGCATGCACGCTCTTGCTTTGTGGCCTCACTATTTTATCTTTTGGGCAAACGGTAGCTCCTGTTGATTTGAATAATATTACAATAGCACGAGATGAATGGGGCGTTCCTCATATTTTTACCCAAACGGATGTTGAGGCAGCCTATGGTCTAGCTTGGGCTCACTGTGAAGATAACTTTGAACAAGTCCAAGAACCTTTTTTAGCTGCCAAAGGAATATTTGGAGCTGTACTAGGAAAAGAAGGCGCTTTATTTGATGCTATTAGCTTTTTGATAAAATCTAGGGAGGTCGTTGAAGAAAAGTACGAAACTACTTTTTCGCCCAAATTCAAGCAAATGCTAACAGCTTATGCCAGTGCTGTCAATCGTTATGCCGAACTGCATCCTAAAGAAATTAGACACAAGAAATTATTTCCAATTACACCCAAAGATATTGCCGTTGCCTACAATATTTCAACGTCTTTGATTTCTAATATTCAGTTTAACTTAGGTCGTTTATTTGAAAATAACTTAGAGCCCATCACTTCTAGCAATAAAAAAAACTTGAGTGCGGGGTCAAATGGGATTGCTATTGCACCACACAAAACACAAGAAGGCAAAACTTTTTTAGTTTCTAATTCTCATCAACCACTTCGCTCTTACTTATCGTGGTATGAAGTCCACATCCATACCGAAGAAGGTTGGAATTTTACAGGAGCAACATTTTGCGGTGGTATTACTCCTTTTGTCGGCACCAACGAGCACTTGGGATGGACGCACTGTGTCAATTACAACGATTATTCGGATGTTTTTGAACTAAAAATGCACCCAAAAGAAAAATTAAAATATCAACTGGATGGAAAATGGTTGGATTTAGAAGAACGTATTTGGAAAGCAACTGTAAAAGTTTGGATTTTTAAGTTTGGCATTAGAAAAAAATTTTATTGGAGCAAGTACGGTCCTGTTGTTAAAAACAAAACTGGTTTTTATGCCTTGCGTTTTCCTTCTAATATGGTTATTGGTGCTCCTGAGCAATGGTACCACATGAATAAGGCAACTAATTTAGACGAATTTAAAGCAGCACTCAACCTTCAGCAGCAGCCTAGCATTAGTACGACATACGCTGACAAGGAAGGCAATATTTTATTTGTTGACAATGGTTTGTTTCCTTATAGAAATCCCAATTATAATTGGAAAAATATAGTTCCTGGCGATACCTCAGCAACACTATGGGCACCCAATTTCATGCCCATGGATAGTATTCTAACGGTAGAAAACCCTCCCTCTGGATATGTATTTCATATGAATGGAACAGGTTTTAATTCTACAGCAGATGCTGACAATCCTAATCCTGCGGACTACAACCCAACGATGGGATACATTACAGGAAATCTCCCTAGACAATTACGATTTAAGGATTTGATAGCACAATACGATCAACTGAGTTATGAAGATTTTAAAAGAATTAAATACGATTATAAACATCGTTTCCCGCTCTATACGAGAACCATACAAAATTGGGATTTGATTAGACACTTATCTCCAAAGAAATATCCTAAAATTGCGGATATTATTGCTGTTTTTTCCAAATGGGATGGCAATGCAGATGTTCACAACAAACAAGCAGCTATCTTTCTTCTTTCTACAATTTATATTTCTGATTATAGAAGCGAAAGAGGACTCTCTGATATTCCAGGCACAATGGAAGAAGCGACTTTTGCCGATGCCTTACTATATGCTAAAAAATATCTTTTAAAGCATTTCAAAAGCTTAGAGATAGAACTAGGTGATTTGCAAAAACATGTTCGAGGTACTAAAGTAGAACCTGTTGGGGGCGTTGGTGAATCTATTGCAGCCATGTATACAGTCCCTTGGAAAAAAGGTATGCGTCAAAGTGACTTAGGAGAATCGTTTATTCTTTTTGCCACTTATAACAAAAATGGTGTTGAAAAAATAGAAAGCATCAATTGTTACGGTGCTTCTAATCGCCCAGAAAGTCCGCATTACAACGATCAAATGGATTTGTATTTACAACAAAAAACAAAGGTAATGAGTCTTAATAAGACAACCATTTTAGAAACCGCTAAAAAAATCTATCATCCTCAGTAATTGAAATAAAAAAACTACTTTGGTGACTCCATTGTTAGACATTATAATAGAGTCACCAATTGTTGTTTATAACTGATTAAAAGAATATCATGTCAACCCAAGTATTACTCCTTTCTGAACGCCCTAGTTATTCCTCAATCAACTGAATGCCATCATCAGGATTTTTAGCTCCTACTTGTGTGATTTTGTATCGAGCAGAGAGCATTATATAACGTCCTAATGTATTGGCTCTACTCTCCAAAATCATATCATTCTGGCTAATGCGTCGAACAGATAGTTGCTGATCTAAAATATTAAATACTCGTAGCTCAATTTTTAATTGGTTGGCATCTAAAAACGTTCGGCTAATTCCCGCTGACCACATTGGAATGTATATGTTCTCCGCAAAAGAAGGGTCAGCATATATCTTATAATCAAAACTTGTATTGATGTTCCATTTTTTTGCAATAGTCACTTTTACATCGCTATAAGCAACATAGTTGAGATAACTTGTATTGAGTGAATTATTAATTGAGAACGCACTTTTATTGAAGTCTATTCGAGTTCCAACGATTGCATCAACTATTTTCTTTTTACGATTTTCTAAACTTGCTTTAAATGTATACCGCTGCGTCAACTCCTCGTTAGCAACTGCATTAATTTGACTTGTTCGTTGATTCACTTCAGCATTTACTCCTATATTAAACTTGATTCCCAAGACTTTGATTGGTCGACTAAAACTCAAGTACAATCGCCCTTGATATCCCACCGTTGTATTTTCTGGTTGGTAACGTATTCGCAAGTTTTCATCAATTACCTGATTGTCTACAATCTGATTTTGTAATACTGTAAAAGAAGCATTTGCAAAAAATGAAGTAAATGAGAATTGTTCAAATAAGTTGTATTGAATATCTATTTCGTGGTGGTACTCTGGATTTAAATTAGGATTACCAATATACAAAGCTAAAGGACTATTATTATTAATAATTGGTTGTAACTGTTGTATTTGAGGCTCTTTTATCCTTGTTTGATAACGAAAATCCAAATTACTTGAGTTACTAATTTTATAATCTAGAGCAATTGCGCCCAATGGATAATAATAAGTTCTTGCTAAATCAGCTTGACCATTGGTAAAAATTCCTTTGAGGAAACTGCGTTGCAAAGCGGCTTCTATTGTAATGGTATAGGGCTTTTGATTCCGTTGGAAACGTGCTGTTAGGGTTTGGTAATTGTATTCTTTTTGAAATAGATTGCTCAATGCGGAATTGATTAGATTATTTCCATGCTCAATATCATATACTTGCCGATCTTTTGTATCTAAATTCAACATTCCGACCAACTTAATATCTAAAAAGTTTCGTTTACCGAGCGGCTCTATAAAAGAAAATTCAGCTCCATAAATTTGCTGATTGCCCAGCACCAGTTGATCCTGATTCAGAGAATCGACCAATTGTAAACTACCACCATCATTGTACAAATTAGTTGTCGAAATATTGGTACTTGTTTGATTGTCTTTGCTATAACCAAACACCAAATTTGACATTAATACTCGTCCTTTTTTCTTGAATTTTTTTCGATACAGTACGTTAGAGTTTAACCCCCATCCCAATTGTTTTTGGTTATAACCTTGATCAATTTCATTAAGCAACTGGTTGTTTCCACCAAAACTCTGTTCTCTTGTCTGGCGATTAGATGCAGCATCATTCCATTTGAACCTTATCTCAAATTTTAAGTCTTGTGTTGGGTCAAACTCATGCGTAAAAGTCGAATTAAGGTTGTGATTTCCTGCTTGAACAGTACTATTAAGCCAACTATTACGAATAAAAAACTGATTGAGATTGACGGATCTCGAAAAATTATACGCATCCTTTTCTCGATTTAGAATACTATAAAAATAATGGGTGCTCCATTCTGTTTTATTACTAATAAACCAATTAAAATTGACGCCTCCACCAATTGTTTGTGCGATTCCTTCTTGATTATTCATCAATAAAGCTCCTAAAGGATCATCTTCACTAATTTCCAAATTAAGGCTTCCACCAGACATCATGGATTGAATGCCTCCCATCAAATTAATATAATCCATAAAGCTAAAACTTTCCTCATTGATATTATTAATTGCCCCAATGGTAGACAAGCGCACTTTTGGATTAAAATAATTCAAACTTACATTGCCCAAATAACGATGGTTTTCTGAAGTAGCTTCAAACTGATCTGGAACAGAGTAACCATATCCACCTTCTAAGTGTCCAAAAAAACCATGCTTTTTATCTTCTTTTAGGGTTAGGTTAATGGTCTTTTTTTCAACACCATCATCCACACCAGAAAACTCAGCCATCTCTGATTTTCGATCATAAACCTGAACTTTATTAATCGCATCAGCAGGCAAATTTTTCATTGCCACTTCAGGATTATCTCCAAAAAACTCTTTTCCATCGACTAAGATTCGATCTACTGTTTCTCCCTGCGCCTTGATCGTTCCATCACGTTCGACCTGCACCCCTGGCAATTTTTTTAGCAACGCTTCTACATTATCGTGTTCTTGTGTTTCAAAAGCATCTGCACTATACTCTAGCGTGTCCCCATTCATACGAATAGGAATACGTTCTTCAACGACCTCTATAGATTCTAGCAACTCACTTTTTTCTTTCAAAACAATAGTTCCCAAGTCCATTTTTTGGTTCAAGTCCAGTATCTTTTCATAATCTTCATACCCCATGTAACTAATTTTCAACAGGTAATTCGTTCTTTTAGGTGCTGTTATTTTGAAAATTCCCTTTTCATTGGTCAGTGCATATTCCTCCATGGTAGAGTCTGGTAAATTTAATAGCAAGACCGTTGCACCAACTAATTCTGTTGCATTTTCATCTGTCAAGGTTGCTGATAATCCGTAATAATTTTGTCCATACCCAAAAAAAGATAGGCATAAAAAGCAGGTTGTAAAAAAGATACATTTCATAATTAAGAAGAGGATTGATAAGGTGAATTAAAGTGATAGCATGCAGCTTTTACACTGCATGATCTATCACTCAAAAGCACAAGCTATTATTGGTTATGGTTTATCGTTCAATTGTTTCGGTTTGAATAATAATATTGCCATCTCCACCATATTCATCCGCCATTTCTTTTTGTTTTTGTTCTACAATTTCTTTGAATTGAGCAGCCGTTACTTTTTTACCTTTTTTAGGGGCGACAATTTCTTTTCGATCTACTTTTTTAAATTCTACTTTAGTCGCATCAATCTTATAGGTACCATCTTTCATACGGACACTTAGAATTGCACCAGGTAACCCATGAAAACTACTAGGTCCCACTTCTACAGGAATAGCATTAGTAAACCAAGCTTCTACCGTTTCTCCATCTTCTGAAGAAGTTGTGGTAGCTTTAGTACAGGTATAACCCAATATTTCCTTTGTTTCTTTTGTTATTTTCCATTTTTCAGGTTTGGTTTCGCCAATTAGGAATTTTTTTCCAAATAGCTCTCGGCTTTCTATAGAAGATCGATTCTTAATGTTGTAGAAATAAGCACTTTCTGGAACTTCCATTTTTATTTCAAAATCAATATCTGAATCCCCATCTTGATAGGATATATCTTGCTCTGTCTCTTCTGGACTATTGGTATACAAAGATGCCTCTGGATGAAAGGTTAGTACATTTTGAGAAGACTGCTCTGTTGGTATTTGTGCCTTCATTTCTTCTGGAAGGTTTTTTAATTCCTCTAAATTGATATCTAATTGTATGGTTTCTGTATAATGGATGGTTCCTTCTGTATTTTGTGAAAAAGCTGGACTGATTAATAATAATAAAAGTACGCTTGCAAATAATGACTTCATTCTTAGTTGATTTTATAAGTTTATGATTGAATTATCTGTAGGCTGCTTAATTTACTCTTGAGCATCTTGTGTCGATCATTTTGCCAACAAACAGCCATTGAATAGCCAAACTACTTGTTTATAATTCGTGCAGCTATTCGACCTTACAAAGGTAGAGGGAAGAAAAGTTAAGGGGTGTTGAATAAAGTTAATTAAGGTTAAAACAGCATTTTTAGGGATACTATAGACCTTTATTTTTTGCAAATTTTTTCAGAGAACTAAAAAATGAAAACAAGTTTAGACGGCTTGGCACTATTTTCAATACATACTTTGTATCTTAGGTGATAGTCTACTAAAAAACAGGTAGTTTATTAGTCACAGGTAAACTTTATGATTAACTTTTTTTACATGAAATTAAGTCTCTATCGATTTATTTTTTATTTCTTTTTAACAACTGTTCTTAGCTACTTTCCTAATATTTTGCTAAGTCAGGGACAGGTTCCTCAGCGTTCTTGTACTCCTCCTTCTGAACAAGAGTTGGGGCTGTTGCTTCAAGAAATTATTTCCACGACACAACATCAAGGGCTTCAAATTGGAGGAGTAATAACAGGAGCTTTTTCTCAAAAGGAACAAATGGATTGTGTTTTGTGGCTAAAAGAACAAACAACCAAAGGAACAACGACCAAACGTCAAATCTTTAAATTGGTTTGCCAACAGTCACAGTGGCAAATTGTTGGACAAGACAACCTCCCTCCTGGTATTCATCTATCTGAAAGAAATTTTATAGACGTTACTGGAGATGGTCTATTGGAATTGGTCTATAGTTTTTCTTATGTTAATCAACAATGTATTGATGGCTGTGCTATTGCCTCCTTTCAACAAGATCACCTTGATGTTTTGTATCAAAAAAGTGAACAACATCATTGTCAAGATATTGATTGGAGTCTTTATCAACAATCTATGGGTTTACCGTTTATCCGTTATCAATTAAATTTAATAGAACACCCGACAGAACCTTACATCATAGAGAAACGATTTGTAAAAAAATTTCAAGGAGGGCATTCTCAAGAAACAGTCATTCAACAAGCAAGCATTGACAGTTCTTCCATTCAACTATTTTACCATCAAGGAAGCAAACAGTTTATAGAACCGATACAAGCCTCTTGCAATGCATTGGCTTTTGAGAACAATGTCATTGATATTCGGCATCCAGCCGTTCGTCTTGCACATCAACACATCAACAAAAATGCTAAACAATACTTTGATATTGAAGGGGTCTATAAGGCTAATTTTTCTAATAAAGATCAAATTGATTATCTCTTTTATACCAATACATTTCAACACCATAACCAAAGTCCAGTCAGGCGAAAAGCAATTAAAATCGTTTGTGATGGTCTGGCATGGAAAATAGCAGGCATTTTATACGTTTCTGAGCATTTTTCTGCACAACATATTGTCGATGTCAATGGAGATGGTATAGACGAAATTATAGATGAGCAAATACAGCCTGAAAAAAATGGTTGTACCAAAACGTACCGCATTCTCTCTTTTCAATCTAAAGTTGGGCAATTAATTTATAGCCATAAAAATCGCTATACCTCTTGTACCAATCAGCCTCCTACTCCAAGCCCTAATAATGGCACGCCTATCGGATTAGAATATACCATTCATTTTGAAGATGTAGACAATGATGGTGTTAAAGAACTGATACAAACTTCTGGGCAAGAAAAACATACCTTTGTTTACAATAGCCAACAAAATCGCTACATTCTCGAACGTTAAGTCAAGTTGAGTAAGGTTAAATAAGGTTAACAAATTCGACACGGCATTAATATCTTATGTATCTTGTTGTATGAATTTTGAGAAACAATATAAAAAATCGACTATTTTCTTCAGTATTAGCCTTCTTTTTTTGATTGCATTTTTAGGCGTTTGGCTACAAAACATCTATCAAGATAAACAAGAAGAATTGGAAACTGAAGTGAGTTTTTTGTGGCTAAAATCAATCAAAGGCATCGAGGAAAAGAGTTTTTCCAAACTAATTTTTGCAACCATCTCTGAAGTAACAGATTCTAGTAGTTTTACAGACAAACAAGAACACATCCAATCCATCATTAAGCGAACATTTGGAGATAGCGTTCCTCATGAGTTCAAAACCATTGAAAAAAAGACAGGTGCTAAGCAATTTATTTTCAAAAGCAAGCAAGAACATCAAGATGTCGAAATCACATTCGAGCAAGAGGATAGCAGCTTTTATTCTATTGACTCTCAAAATACGCAAATTACCATTAGTACAGACATAGACTTTGTTTCTGAAAGTTCCGATTCATTCTTTGAGAATATTTCATCTAGTCAGTTGCAATTTTTGGAAGTATTCTCTCTAGACACCAATCTCGTTAGTTCTAAATTAGAACAAGAATTAAAACTTGCTCAATTGCCTATACGTTATCAAATTCATGCCCTTGAAGATTCTATTAATACCCAAGACATGATGAACGATCGCTTTTTTACAGAAACAGCAACAGGAGGAAAATATAGACTGGAACTCGATTATGCTGCTTTTTTTCTCTTAAAAAAAATGTGGTTGGAAATTTTCATGAGCCTGCTGCTATTAACTGTCATCACCGCTTCTTTTTACTACATGCTAAACAGCTTAAAGGAACAAAATAGATTGGTTACCATTAAGAATGACTTAATTAGCAATATTACCCACGAGTTAAGAACACCTATTTTCACAGTATCGGCAGCATTAGAAGCCCTCGAAAGTTTTAATGGTCTAGACAATCCCGAACGAACAAAAGAATACTTGACCATTTCTAAAAATGAGCTCAATCGATTATCCATTTTAGTAGAAAAAGTTTTAAAAACTTCCTTGTTTGAACAAGATGCTCTAAAAATCAACTACGAAGTTTTTCCAATTGCACCATTGTTGCAAACAATTTCTAATTCGTTGCAACTACAATTAGAGCAAGAAAATGCGCAGTTAGAAATTTCATTTCAAGAAGCAAGTTTATTGGTACGTGCAGACAAAATTCATTTAACCAATGTTATTTACAACTTGATTGACAATGCGTTAAAATACAAAGCTGCTCGTCCGTCCCAAATTCAAATAGAGGTTTTTAATACGCCAACTCAAACTAATATTGTTGTTAGTGATAATGGTATTGGAATTCCTGAGGCATACTTGAATCAAATTTTTGACAAGTTTTTTAGAGTTCCCAAAGGGAATCAACACAATGTCAAAGGATATGGTTTGGGGCTGAATTATGTTTCTAATATCATACAACAACATCACGGAACGGTTACGGTTCGGAGCCAAGAAGGCGAAGGCAGTCAATTCACTATTTCACTTCCTAAATATTCAACAACATGAGCGCAATAAAAATCTTTTATGTGGAAGATGAGATTTTTTTATCTAAAATCATCAAAGAAAGTTTAGAAAGTCGTGGCTATGAGGTTTGCTTGGTTCGAGATGGTCGCTTTGCCGAAGAAGAATTTCTTGCCTTTGAACCAGACATCTGCGTCTTAGATATAATGCTACCGAATAAGGATGGATTTGAGATTGGACAAATGATCAAAGCAGCCAATCCAACCATTCCAATCTTGTATCTTACAGCCAAAGACCAAACAGATGACGTTTTGAAAGGCTTTAAAATTGGAGCCAATGACTATATCCGAAAGCCTTGTAGTATCGAGGAGTTGATTGTTCGAATTGAAAATCTTTTATTATTAACCTCTAAAAAAACAGCAACTGAGGCAACCAACAACTATGAAATCCGCATTGGTGATTTCACTTTTTTTACCCATAAGTATAGTATGCAACACCTTGATGGCGAAAACATTTCGTTATCACACAAGGAGGTAGAATTGCTCAAGTTATTTGCCCACAATATCAATCAAACCATTAACCGCCAAGATATATTGGATCAGGTCTGGGGCGATGACTCTTTTTTTAATTCTCGAACATTGGATGTTTATATTACCAAACTGCGGGGGTATCTAAAGAAAGATAAACACATCAAAATTATAACCCTTCGAGGAGTTGGGTATCATTTTTTAGTAGAAAAAGCTAATTCTTAATTTGGTATTTTATTTTCAGCATCACATAACGCCCTAGGAGAATCGATTGATGTTCGGATATGACACCATCTTGATTATAGCGATTTACTTGCAAAGCTTCATTAAGTAAATTTTCTCCCATCAGCTCAATTTTCAACACATTGTCTTTCAAAAATGTTCGGTTGATTCCTGCCGTCCAAATAGGTACTGCAATCGCATCGCCATATCCTGTATTGGTATAAATCTTATACTCAAAATTACTGGTCAAGTTCCATTTTTTGGCAATCGTTACTCGAACTTTCGCAGCGTAACTGTGATTGATATAAGAAACATTTAATTCACTATTATTGGCATACAAAGCATTTCCAACTACTAGTTTGGCGGTAGCTAAAATGTCTACAATTTTTTTCTTTTTATTACTTAGTGTTAAGCTTGCATTATAATCGTGATTGAGTTGCTCCGTCAAAATCCCATTCAACATAAGAGGACGTTGATTTAGACTTGCTCCTCCTCGCAAAGCTACCTTCATTTGTAGTTTTTTGAAAATAGTATTATAACCAAAATGTATCCCTGCTCGATAAGTCAGACCATCATTGATAGGTTGATAAATAGCTCTAAGATTTTCGTCAAATGTTTGGGCTTGGATAATTGTATTTTGTGTTAAGTTAAAATTTAAACTGGTATAGAAGTTGGTAAAAGTCAATTGTTCCCACCAATCCAATCGAATCCGAATATTATGATGATATTCAGGTTGCAAATCGGGGTTTCCTATTCTCAATACCAAGGGATTTTGGTTGTTAATAATCGGTTGTAGTTGTTGCAACTGAGGCTCAGAAAAACGAGTCCGATAGGTCAATGTTATTTTTTTGCTTTTGGAGATGTAATACCGAAATCTAAAGTTACCTGTTGGGAAATAAAACGCTTGAATAACTGGACTTGAAGCGGAAGCTACGACACCTTCTAAGGCACTTCGCTTGACACCCAAACCAATGTTTAGCTGATAAGCTTCTACTTTTCGTTTGAAGGTAATATTTAGTTCTTGATAATTATAATGCCTCCAATAAGCATCTGAAAAAGCAGTATTTTCAATTCGTTGCTGCCCCATTATATCATAAGCAGTTTGACCATTCTGTTCGTTTTTAATTCCTCCCAAGAGCTTAAAGTACAACTTATTGGATGTTCCAATTGGTTCTCGAAACGTTATATTTCCATTGTAATTCTGTTTATCCCCCATACCAATTTGTTCTTGTTGTAACGTATCCACAACCTTTAACACCCCATTGTCATTATACAACTCTGTTAAGGAGTTGTTTTCAGAATCGTTATTATTAAAAGTAAAATCAGAGGCTATATTAACAACCAATTCTCGACCTTTTTTCTGAAATTCTTTTTGGTAATTTAAAGAAGGAGCAATCGAAAAACGCATGGACTCGGAGACATAGGCTTGGTTAAGTCTATTCTCCAAAGAGTCATTGCTTCCTAATGTTTCCTCATTGATGGATCTTTTGTTGCCTCCAATCTGGTATCTTGTCCGACATCGAAAACTTATTTGCTGAGAAGAATCTATTTGATGCTTGATACTAGCAAATAAAAAATGCATTTGTGGATAGGATAAGTTTTGCTCTATGCTATTTCTTATGTACTCATTGTTGGGCAATACAGATTCTCTATAACTGTTTCTTTCAATGGTTGTCAAACTATTATTATAATAATACGTCAACCCTAACTCTGTTTTTTCAGAAGCAAAGATATTCATATTCATTCCAGATGTTATAGATCGAATAATTCCTGGGCGCAAATTATTAGAAGCCCCCCTCATATCACCCACGGGATCTATTTGCCCTGATTCATTCACATTGTTAATATTACCAAACAGGGTTGTGCGAAATTTAGGGTTGAAATAATTAAGGCTTACCACTCCTTTGTATCGATGGTTTCCCAACTCCGCAGGCAAGTTTTTCACAACCCTTGGCGGTAACGTGTAGCCATATCCCAATTCAACATTTCCTATTAACCCTGTTTTAGCAGACTCCTTGAGTTTGAGATCAATTGTTTTTTCATCCTCTGTTGTTTCAACTCCTTGTTTATTTTTTTTGGTATCGGTAATATCGATGTTCTTAATCGCATCTGCGGATAAGTTTTTAAGAGCAGCTTGAGCATTATCACCAAAAAAAGTCTTCCCGTCTACTAGGATTTCGGTTACTTTTTTGCCATTCATGGTAATCACTCCATTGGGATCAATCTCTAAGCCTGGCAATTGTTTCAATAAGCTTTCTACATCATCATGTGTCCGAACATTAAATGCGGCAGAATTGAAAGACAGTGTATCTCCTTTCATCTGAACAGGAAGGTGTTCGGCTGTAACTTCTACCCCATCCAACAAAGTATTTGCCGCCTCCATTTTCACAACTCCTAACAAAGTATCTGTTGCGAGTAACAATGTTTTGGAGTAGGCACGATAACCCAAATAACTTATTTGCAACAAATACGTACTATCCCTCTTAGCTGATAATTGAAATTTTCCAGCGTCGTTGGTCAAACCATACGAAGAAAAACTAGAATCGGGCAAATGCAACAAAACAACCGTAGCGGCAATCAGAGGTCGTCCTTCTTCGTCCACAACACTCCCATTTATGCTTGCTGTTTTTTGCGCATGTAAGGATGGATAAAAAAAAGAAAATAGAAACAAACAGAAGATAAATGGTCTCATAAAGATGGAAGATAAAATGCTAGTGCTAAACAGGGTGCTGCACGGAACTTTTTAAAACTTCAAATTTAGGTTTTTTTTATGTTAACTGCGTTGTTTATGAACTGATATTGTTTTTTTGAGTACAGCAATCATCTAAAAATTATAGGCAAAAAATACGTTTATTTTTTGCCTATAAAGCTGATTTGATCACTCAACTAGCCTATTGATAGGTTTGTACTTATTCAAGAAGAATTAACCCACCTCCTGCTGGTGATGGTTGGTTTCCTCCCATCTTATTAATCTTATACGATACAGAAAGCATAAAATAACGTCCCAATAGGTTCGTTTGAGTCTCTGTAATATTAGCTCCCCAATTGTAGCGATTAATTCTGAAAGCCTCGTTGAGTATATTCTCTGCACTCAACTCAATTTTGAGTTGGTCTCCCTTAAAAAAGGTACGGCCAACACTTGCCGACCAAATAGGAATAGCAAAGCTTTCACCATAGCCCAAGTCGTCAAAAATAGTATATTCAAAATTCGTTTTGAGTTGCCATTTCTTGGCAATTGTTACCCTTACTTTTGCATTATAACTATGCGTGAGCGACGTAACATTCAGTGCATCGTTCTGTGAATAGTAGGAGTTATTCAAGTTTGCTCTTGCCGAAATAGATAAATCAACTATTTTTTTCTTTTTATTTCCAAACGATGCATACAAATTATAATTGTGGTTCAATTGTTCTGAAGCTTCCTCATTCAGCAAAATTGGCTGTTGTCCCAAGCCAGCTCCTCCTCGTATATTGTATTTGATTATCTTTTTAATCTCACCATTATATCCAAAGTGGAATCCAAAGTTAGAACTTGTTCCAAAATTGACAGGTTGGTAGGTTCTTCTAAAGTTATCGTCAATCGTCTGTTTACTAGTAATGGCGTTTTGTGTTAGATTTCCATATAAAGAAACATATAAAGATGTAAATGTCAACTGATCCCATAAGTTATAACTTAACCACACATTGTGTCTATATTCAGGAATCAAATTTGGATTTCCCAAACCAATAGATAGTGGGTTCTGGTTATTCAGCATGGGCTGCAATTGATTTAAATTGGGTTCTTGTACATTCGTTCGGTAATTAAGATTCAACGATTTGCTTTTTGTAAATTTGTACTTGAAGTTCGCATGACCAACAGGATAATAGTACGTTTGGTTGATGACCGTAGCACTCGAAGCCAAGATTCCCTTAAGTCCGCTGCGTTGTATTCCTGCTGATAATTTCACCGACACCTTTTCTCCTTGATGTTTAAAATCCGTTGTGAATGCTTGAAAATTATACTCTTTTTGATACAAATCTGTCAAAGCACTATTAAGTACTTCTACCTGTTCTTTGATATCATATGCCTTGCGGTCGTTATTTTCTACACTAAACCCAGCTCTTAGTTTAAACTCAAAATGATTTTTATCTCCCAAAGGTTCTGTATAAGCAAATTCAGCTCCATACACTTGCTTATCATTGGCAGAAGTTTGATTTTGATTTAAAGTGTCTATCGTTGTTATTTGTTGGTTTTGATACAATCTTGTTTGTGAAAAATTATCAAAGATATCGCCATTATTAGCCAATGCTATTGCTACATTTGCCCACAAAGAACGTCCTTTTTTAGGTAATTTTTTTTGATAATGAAGATTAGAAATTAATCCCATTCCCACTTCATCTTTTCGAGAATTCTGATTAATATCATTCTCTAAGCTATCGGTTCCTCCCAGTGTTTCAGAATATCGGTCATTGTCTTCATCCGAATCAGTATACTTCATTTTTAAACGCAAACGAATTTCCTGTGTGCTGTCAAACTTATGAGAAAATTTGGTATTAAAAACATGACGTTGTGCTAACAAAAACTGACTATTTTGGCTATTGGTGGTATAAAAATTTTCGGGAGCAATAGACCGACGGAATGTTTTGGTCAACATCGACTTATTGGCATTGGTATACATATAATGAGCACTTAACTCTGTTTTTTCTGAAATGAAAAAGTTCACATTAAAACCACCTGTAATAGCCCGAGTTTCTCCAGAAGTATTGCCCCATAATAAGCTCAATACAGGATCGTTCCAACTGTTTCCAATCGACATGCCCGAATAACCAGACATAAAATTATCATAACCACCTGTCATTCCTTGAAAGTCTTGATATGAAAAGCCAGCCTTGTTGACATTATTAGAAGCGCCAATAATAGAAATTCTCATTTTAGGGTTAAAATAATTGATCCCTAATTTGCCTTGATAATAATGATTGTCAGGATAATAACCATATCCCCCCTCAATATTCCCCATATAACCAACCTTTTTGTCTTCCTTCAAGGTCAAGTTGATCGTTTTACTTTCGTTCTCATCATCTGTACCTGTCAGTTCTTCTTGGTCTGTTTTTTTGTCAAATACCTCTACCTTTTTGATGGCGTCTGCTGGTAAGTTTTTTAGGGCAGCCTTAACATCCTCTCCAAAAAACTCCTTGCCATCCACCAATATTTTTTCTACTTTCTTTCCGTTGATTTTAACGGTTCCATCTTCCTCAATTTCAACACCTGGCATTTGTTCCAATAGCTTCTCTACATCATCGTGTGCTTCTACATTAAACGCAGCAGAGTTAAATTCCAGTGTATCTCCATTCATCCGAATGGGAATATGCTCTGCCTCTATTTGAGCTGCCTCAAGCATATTGGTCGCCTCTGTTAGTACTACTGTTCCTAAGTCATAATCTTTGTCTAGTGTTATGTCTTTTATAAAAGCAGCATATCCAACATAGCTAATTTGAAGTTGATACTCTTTGTTTGCTTCCCCTGTTAATTTGAATTTTCCATTATCTGTAGACAGTCCATAATTAGCAAAAGAAGAATCAATCTTGTTCATCAAAACTACGGTTGCCGCAACCAAAGGGGCTTCATTCTCATCTTGCAAAACACCTGTAATGCTATGCGTTTTTTGTGAGAATAGTATTTGGCTAAAAAGAAGAAAAACGAATAAAGAAATAGTTCGAGTTGACATTTTGTTTTGTTTTTGGGTGATAATCTGTGAGCATAGATTTTGTTCAAAAGTGCCTTATTATTAGCATTGTAGGCATTGTTTTTTTTTGCAAAAAACAATTTTTTTAATTGTTATAAAATTAATTGCCTTCCATTGACAAAACTTTAAGAACTACAGGTCATCTATTCAGCGAATTATATCGTGGAATTTAAGGCGCTGCTCTATTAATACGAATTATTATAATAGGTTACACCTTCAACAAAAAATGTGACAAAAGCAGTACGCCCTTGTCACATTCATTGCTTGACATTTACCCTCAATTTACAACCTAGTGTAAGTTGCTAAACAAGTATCTATTCGTTGATTGGTCGTATCGTTGATCATATATTCAATTCGGATCAAAGTATCTACTACCCAAGTTCCTGTTCCTGAAAAAATCGTGTCGTTACTTTTCCAATCTATTTCAAAATTAGTAAAGTTCGTATGTGTGGCAGGCACTGTACGTCCTGTATTACCCAAATTAGATAAGGTTAAATTAGCCTCATCTACCGCAGCAATGGTACTGTTATAGGTAGTTGTTCCTGCATTGGGTCCTATACAGCTATCCGATACAGTATAAGAACCAATCATTTTTGTTGTCCATGTTACCGTACAAATTCCATTCAGATCTGTTTGGTATCCTCGACTACAAATACATTCTCCAGAAATCGCATCACAAACGCCATTATCGCAAGACACACCTTCACAAGGATCTGTTTCACAAGATATTAACACAACAAAAATAAAAACAGTAGACATAAAGAAACGCACGATATTACTCATATAACTTATTGATTTATTAATAATTAAACGTGATGATTGAATCATTGACTCTTACCATATTTAGAGCCACAAAATAAGCAAATATAGGCTTGTTATACAATTTCTGCTAGAAAATCCATGTATAGAAAAGCCTGCTACTCGTTTATCATCGGGAGCTACACAGGTATCCAACCAATTGACATGGTTAATAGTTTCACCAGCGAAACTAACGACATTTGAAATTATATTTATTTAATTCATAAATCAGTGCCTATCGATACTTGCGAAGTTTCAAAAGGAAACTATAAAATTTAACATCCCAAAATAATGTCTAAAAAATGCTCTAAAAGCCCTTGTTTTAGGGATTTTTCAGGTCTTTTTTTTGCGATTTTAGCACTCTATTTTGACTCGTATGTCCTATAAATGCAGACTTATGGCAAAATTAAATATAATTCCGTTTATCGTTAGAACCGCTGTAGTTTCACCTTGCATACTATAATAATACATATAAACCTATTGTCTATGCAGTCAATTTTATAGCACTCCATTAAGGCTTCTTTCTAATGATATAGTAGTTCGTTGATTAGCTCCCTGCGGTCGTGAGATCGCTATCGCTTAGTTGTTTACTTTTTTACAAAAAAAACAAAAAAACACATTTATATTAGCTTGATAATCAAAATTTTAACACAGAATGCAATAAATACACAACTTATTGATTATCAACTGCGCAGCACTCACGAAGTAAACTAATAAAGTTTACTTCGTGAGCGCTGCGCTTTTAGTTAGCTTCGCTGCTACTGCGTGGTTTCAACGAACTATTGATGATATAGAAAACGAATAAAATACATCAAAAGGCTATGCTAACTATTTACATTAACATATAAATTTAAAAATACTTTATGAGAGATTACTTGGGTATTTTCGCATTTGTCCTCCCCTTTGTTTATTCCTGTGACAAATAACCCAATAACAAGATACAGAAGCATTGAATGGTGCTATAGAAGATTCAGGTGTAGAGGACACTTTTTAAATACAATTCAAGGAAAAGGTGGCTCATTTTCATTTTCGCCTCCACGCTTAGTAAGGGCTTGCTCATTTTGTCGATTCAACCAACGATACATCATTGTAGAAGCAGAACTAAAGTTATTTTGAAACAACGCATCTAGTTTTTCCTGAATCTCTGTTAGTTTCTCTTTTTGTTTTCCTTCGTCTACGATATAAATAGCTTGTATATGTTGGTAAATAAGCTTTGAGTATGCGATAAAAACCTCTTCTCTTGGCGTTTTGTATCTATGATTTTGTATTAAGTTATACGCTTCTCTTTCAGCCAATTCTAATTCATTTCTAGAATAATACAAGATTGTCAAGAGCAACCGAGCATAGACAAAATCATTTTCGGGGCGCTGTTGAATGTTGTGTTCCAAAAGCATATCCATAGGTTTTTGATATTCTCCCTGCATCACATAAGCCCAACATAACATATATTGTATACGGTACATAACTTGGGGAACCTTTTTCCACGCTCCTTCATTCGACTCGTACCATTCGATCGCTCTATTGTAAGCTTCCAAACAAATCAAGTTTGAAATGTAATTAAAATAAACGGCTGCCTTTTTGGGCGTGGACAACATCTGCGCCTTGTTCAAGGCACGAACATACAACTCATCTGCCTTTTGATATTCTTTCAGCAAAAAGTATTCAAGTCCAACCGTTATTTCTACCATTGTAATTGAATGTTTTAAAGTAGGGTGTTTGGGGTATTGAGCTAGCAATGGTTCTGCGCATGCTAGAGCCTTTTGAAGGATATTAATTTTTTCTGTTCCGCTTAAGAAGTAACTTTGAATTCTATAATCCAAAAAATCAACTAAAGTATCGCTATCCAAGTAGTTCTCTCTTTTATAATAATGAGGTCCCCGTCGAAAATCATACTTTTGCCCGCTCAAGGCATACAAATTGCCTTGAATAAAAGCATCTTTTAATTCTAACTCTTTGTAATCAATCTCCATTTGAGCAACTGTAGCTTTTAAGGCTTCTTCCGTAAGCAATTTTAGCTCCTCATACAAAGCAGTGTTAACTTCTGATGAAGCTGTTTTGTAACTAAAAAACAAATTGATCAACTTAACTTTTAAGGAATATAAGGATTCTGCTACGGCTTTTTTATAAAGCTTCTTCCATATCTGCTCAAAAAGAGAAAACTCCTTTCGTTCTAAATAAATTGTCATCAAACTCAGCTGTGTTTCATCTGAGTTGATACGCAGATTTTTGCGCCAAACTTCTTCCACCATAAAAAGCTCTAATTCTCGATTTAACAACCTTAACTCATTTCGAAACAACGCATCTTTTTTAGTAGTATACTGAGCATTAAACGTCTTAAAAAAAGCCATTTCTTTATCCACTTTTTGATGTTTCTTCAAATAAGCATAGAGTCGCTTTAGAGAAGCTCTTTTGTGTGAATGGAGCACTTTCTTTTCAAAGTGTTTCAATTCACTGGTGGTCATAAGCTGTATTATTTCAATGGTTTTCAATACTTTATTATTTTTTATACGCTTCTTATTGTACTATATTTTATCACAAATCCGAATTTTAAATTTGTTATCATGATTTATCCAACCTACTTTTACAATCGTTAGAGCAACATTCAACAAAAACGCCATCCATACAATCTATATCTATGAAATATATAGTCTTAATCAGTTTGTTTTTTTTATTAATCAGTTGTGACCCAAGTGTTGATTGTAAGCGAATTATCACCAATAATTCGAATCAAGACATTTGGCTAATCAATTTAGACACCGCTTTTTGCAATACATTTGATAGCATTTTAGTTGTTCGTAATACCAGCTATGTATTGGATGTAGATCATGACATAGGAGGCTCCTTACGTCAATATGAAGATTGCCAATATTACCCAATAGCCTACTGTATGGATAGTTTAGGGACTAGTATTGCAACCGATAGCTCATTAAGCCTTTCTTTTCCTCTCACACTAGATGCCAATTGGATATATCAAGTTATCAAACCTGGTAAAAATGGCAGCTGCGAATGTAGGCTTAGCATTACCGATGCCGATCTTCAATAAAACTCAATATTGATTCCTCAAATTATTTTTTTAGCGGCTACCTGTTCATTCTGTTTTGTCAACCAACGATGTAGCATTGTAGATGTATAAGTAAGTTTTGTTTCATACATTTTGTCTAATTCCTTTTGTATTTCTTGCAATTTAGTACGGCGTTTATCTTTATCAGCAATGTAAGCTGCTCGTAAGTGTTGGTAAATAAGCTTAGAATATTGAATAAAAGCAACTTCTTTTGCCAATTTGTAGCGGTCATTTTGTATAATATTGTACGCCTCTCTTTCAGCTAGTTCCAGTTCGCCTCTTGAATAATACAAAATAGTTAACAATACACGTGCATAGATAAAATCATTCTCTGGTCGTTGCTGAATGTTATGTTCCAAAAGAATATCCATCGGCTTTTCATAATCTCCGATCATGATATATGCCCAACACAGCACCCACCCAACTCGATACGTTACAAGCGGAGAATCTTTCCAGTCCTCTCCACTATTTTCGTACCATTCAATTGCTCTCTGATAATCGCCCAAACAAACCAAATTAGAAATGTAGTTAAAATATACCATTGATTTTTGAGCAGGATGTAGTACCGCTACATTTTTTAATGCCGAAACATAAATAACATCTGCCTTACTATGTTCTTTTAATAAGAAATATTCAAGTCCTATGGTCATTTTCATCATAGGAATAGATGCCCTTAACTTAGGATGTTGTTCTTCCAATAATTCAGCCTGTTTCAACGCTTTTTGAAGTACCCTTATTTTCTCTAATCCATCTAAAAAATAACTTTGAATATTGTACTCCATAAGTGCAATCATATCATCATTCGGCACAGGGTTGACGACACGATAATATGTTTTAGCCCGATGGAAGTCATACTTATGCCCATTTAAAACGTATAAATTTCTCTGTATATAAGCATGCTTTAACTCCAGTTCTTTATAATCTACTTGCATTTGGGCAACAGTGGCCTCCATTGCTTCTTCCAACAATAATTTTATGGCACAGTACACGTCCATATCAATTTCTGACGAGGTTGTTTTATAGCTAAAGAACAATTCTATTAATTTAACTTTCAACGAAAACAAACCCTCTTCTTTAGATTTCTTGTAGAGCTTTTTCCATGTTTGTTCAAATAAATTAAACTCCTTTCGTTCTAGATAAAGTTTTATCAAACTCAGTTGCGTTTCATCCGAATTGATACTTAAACCTTTCTTCCATGCTTGTTCTACTATAAAAAGCTCCAATTCTCGATTCAATAACCTTAATTCATTGCGAAAAATAGCATCCTTTTTAGAAGTATAGGGTGTATTAAACACCTTTAAAAAAGCTGCTTCTTTATCTATTTGAGGCTGTTTTTTTAAGTAAGAATATAATTTTTTGAGTGTCAATCTTTTGTGTGAATTTATCACTTTTTTTTCAAAAAGCTTTAATTCACTCTTAGTCATAACACTAAGTATTTCAATTGTTTTCACTGACATTTTGCGTTTATTATTCGGGTATTACAGCATTTTTTTTCATCACAAAGGAGAAAATTCATGTTGTACTCATAATGTACATATCCTAATTTTGATACAACTAAACAACTATTATTAAAAAAATAGAATTCTCAACCAACTTAATTACCCTTTTTAGTTCCAATGCTTTATTAGGTTGAAGATTCTGTATAAAAAACCAAACAACAATGAAACCAATTATTAAAAAAATTTGCTCTATTGCCTTGCCACTTGTGGTACTTTCTTTTGGTGCTTGTGATGACCCACCACCACCGCCCTGCAATTCGATTACCATTTCAGATTTCAGCCATTTTAAAACAGACCAAACCCTAACCAATCACTGTGCTGGAGTAGATTATATTATTAAAGGTAGCTCTTATTATGACGTTACAGCCAATCTAAAGGTTGAAAGTGGTGTTACGATTCAATTTGAAGATGGAACAGGCTTAGCCATCCAAGAAACAGGCAGTATCAATGCCATAGGAACTTCTGCCGAGCCAATTACTTTGATGGGTTCTAGTGAAAATGCTGTTGGTGCTTGGTTGGGCGTTATTGTTTATAGCGATAAAACGGCTAATATACTAGATCATGTGACCATCAAAGGCGCAGGAAGTGATGCCTTTAACTCCAATGGCGAAAGAGGATGCTTAGTCATATACGCCGACTCTAAAATTAAAATAGACAATTGTACCTTTGAGAATAGTGCTGCTTATGGTATAAACTCCAATTATACGTCCGCTCAAATCACTTCTTTAATGAACAATAAATTCAACAACAACAATACTCCGATGCTTATGAGAGCTAACTATGTGAATATTGTTGATGCCACCAATTCTTTTTCTGGTAACACCAATTCTTACGTACATATGAGAGTTGGAAATGAGATAAAAACGACTCAAACATGGCAGGCGCTTAGTATACCTTACCGTTTAACAGCTTCTAGTGGGGGAATTTTTGGAGATCAAGAAATTGGGAATAGCGGAAAACTAACCATCAATGCTGGTGCAATAATCGAATTTGAAGTTCAAACAGGATTGCACATTGACGATGGTGGTGCTTTGATTGCCGTGGGAACTCCCAATAACAAAATCCAATTTAAAGGCGAAGATGACCGCTCTGGTATTTGGAATGGCATTCAATTTACCTTTACTCAAAGTCCTTTTAATGAAATTGGCTATGCAACAATAGAACATACAGGAAGCGATAAAGGAGCGATTTATATGTGGGCAGACCCTGTTATTAATATCCACGATGTTTCTATTAATGATGTTTCTAACTGTGCCTTTTACGATGCTCCCAAAGGAGCTAACGATGCTGCCAATCCCAATTTAACTCGTACCAATATAAGTTATAATAATGTGGTCAGTCAATACTGCAAGGGAAATTAATTTAATTTTCATATTAAATATTAAGTTGTTTGAAGTTAAAAATACTTCAAACAACTTCGTTTTTTAATTTGTCATCAAATCATTTTTATGAAAACTCTCAGGACTTTATTTTTATTATTTATCTGCACTTGCGCAACTTACACCAAAGCACAAAACGTAACTATTCCTAATCCTAATTTTAAAAGTTATTTAATTGGGAACAATGCTATTAATACAAATGGGGACAATGAAATACAAATAAGTGAAGCTACTGCATTTACGGGTACGATCAACTGTTCTCTCCGCAATATTACCGATTTGACAGGAATAGAAGCGTTTGTCAATCTTCGAGTTTTAGATTGTAGTGTTAACCAAATTCAAAGCTTAAACCTAAGTCAAAATGTTCATTTGGAAGAATTGCTCTGCTTTGGCAACTGGTTGCTAAATTTAGATGTCTCTCACAATCCCAAACTAAAGAAATTAATTGCTTATACAAATGGCTTTACAACTATCAACCTAAATCAAAACCCTGACCTAGAAGTTTTAGCGGTTTACTTCAATCAAATTAATACAATTGATCTTAGTCAGAACCCTAATTTAATGACGTTAAATATTGGCAACAATCAACTCTCCAATTTAGATATAAGCCAAAATCTAAATTTACAAAATCTCTATATTTATAACAATCAAATAACAAACTTAGATCTGAGTCAACACTCTACTTTGTTCAATTTTAGTGGTAGTAACAACCAATTAAGCACATTAAATATCAAGAATGGAAATAACGCTAACTTTAATACTTTTAACACCTCCAATAACCCTAATTTAACCTGCATAGAAGTCGATGACCCCGTATTTTCTACCAATAATTGGACAAATATAGACTCTACAACGACTTTTAGCACAACCTGCATAACGAGTATATTACAAACAGAGAATACCTTAGAAAATATTTCTATATACCCCAACCCAATAGAAGATAACATAACAATTGATTTGGGACACTTGTGCCATAGTGTTTCTGTAAAAATTACAGCATCAACAGGGCAAACCCTATATACACAAGATCTTGGCAGCACCCAACAAATCAATCTAGGTGTAAAGATGTACAATACAGGTATCTATTTTGTAACCATTCAGACAGAACAAGGCACACACACATCCAAAATACTCAAACAGTAAAGCACAAAAAGCAAGAAGGAATTATGCGTCAATCGCATAATTCCTTCTATTTTATATCGTTCTTAACAATCGTTTCATCTAACGATTACGACCATATTGCTCATGACTAGACACCCAATCCGAAGAAGAAATAGCCGATCCCAAAGAAATCTCTCCTGCCAAAACAACGCCAGCAATAATTTCTGCCAACTTATTGACACGGTCGCGACCGACACAATCTAGCATTTGTAGACATTCTTTTTGTGTTGCTAGTCCTGTACCACCTCCATAAGTAGCTATAATTAAAGATGGTATGGTGATAGAAAGATACAAATCGCCCTCTTTTGTGATTTCGGCATAAGTGATTGCCGCCGATGATTCCGAGACATTAGCAACATCTTGTCCTGTTGCGATAAAAATAGCTGTAATAGCGTTGGCAGAATGTGCTCCATTATTATTAGCACCGGACAAAATTGACCCTACATTCGATACACTAGAGTGGTACGCCAATTGTTCTGGCTCCACACGCATATGTTGAATTAGTACATCTCGTTTTAAAACGATTTCAGCCGTCACACGCTTACCACGTGTACGCATGATATTCACTTGAGAAGCCTTTTTGTCAGTAGCAAAATTAGACTCCAAGTAAAAATGCTTAATTGGGTTTTCTTTGTAAGCTTCTAAAATCCAACTACAAGCAGCAAAAGTCGCACGACCTACCATGTTTTGTCCTGCAGCATCTCCTGTGGAGTAATTAAAACGCAAAAAAGCGAATTTGTTAGACAAATAAGGATCTATGTACTGCAAACGAGCTACACTTGAAGTTGCTTCTGCTTCTTCGGCTATTTTAGCAAAATGTTCCTTTGTCCAATCCACAAAGTCACGTGCAGCACGAGCATCTTCAAAGACAAATACAGGAGCACGTTGCATGGCATCACGCACTACGGTACATTTGACACCTCCACAAAGATTCATTACTTTGATACCACGATTATAAGATGCCACTAATGTTCCTTCTGTTGTTGCCATAGGCACCAAGTACTCACCTTGTGCGTACTCCCCATTAATTTTAATAGGTCCTGCAATTCCCAACGGAATTTGAGCTACTCCTGTAAAATGCTCACAATTGCCAGAGAGCGTATGTGGGTCAAACGAGTATTTTGTTACATGCTCTAATTTTGCACCAGTATAATCTTCTGTAAATTTTTGACGTTCTTTGATAGCATGATCAGAGTAATCGTCATTTTTGTCTCTAGGAATCGTTACTCTAGAATCATCTTTTTTCGAAACACCATCCTCTACATCTAAAGTCAAATCTCCAAAAGGATCTGCTGTGAATGTTATTTCTAACTTGTACTTTCCTGTTTGTAAATGCGGAATAGCACAAACCATATTAATGGTTTCTCGTAAGTTAAATTGAATTGGATTGCTACTAGAAACGTCTTTGGCAGATAGTATCGTTCCATCGCTCAAATGTAGTTTTATGGAATCTAGCGGCACTTTTTGTCCATCAATTTTAACTTCTTTTAAACCTGCAAATGTAGCGTCACTCAAACGGTTTTTGACTGTAAATTGGACACCACCATCAATGTTTTCTAAGCTATTAAAAGTATATAACTGTTTAAGAATTAAGCTCGGAATTTTCATTATTAAAATTCATTTATTGGGTGAAATAACAAATTATGTAGGACCACAATTCTTTCATAGAAACATTGTATATAAAAGAATTATTAAGTTTAATCTTTAAGTTAGTAAATACTTATGAATATTTACAACCAAGGAGGGGTCTTTCTTATAGAAGATTTGATAAAAAATGTGCTTTAATACTACTATTTTGGTAGTCTCAAAAACCGTATTAATATCTTTTAAACATTACTCTGCTACTTCTTTGTACAAAACATGGAGCAAGACATCTCCTACCGATTCCAACGTATAAGGGTCTATAATTTGCATGTTATCATTGTGGGTATGCCAATGGTCTCCAAAACGGCGCTCTGGGCGATTTTCTTCTCTATTCATAACAATTTGGCCATTTGCATCTCTCAACACAGGGCGGTTGATAATATCAATTGTTTTGATGCCTCCTATATCATTAACATAGACATGGTCATCAATCAATTGATCGTCTTTCTCTTTTACAAACAATTCATTTAAACCCAATTCCAACGCTTGATTCCATACAATATTTACAATTTGTCCAGCACGAGCTAAGGAAACCCCTTCCTTGGGAAACTGTGCTCCAGAACGACCAACCATATCCAATAAAATACCAAATCGTGGTTGCACTTTCATATTGTGCTGATTTCGACTCCAATATTGTGCCCCCAAACACCAAGTTTGTTCTGCTGGTCTAGGAGTACCTGATTCACCTTGATCTTCAGCATCAAAAAAGACAATTTCGATACCTGCATTTAAAGGATTTTTGCTAACGGTACGAGCCAATTCCATCAAAACGCCAACGCCACTTCCACCATCATCAGCCCCTAAAATTGGTTCTTCTGTTCGTTCGGTATCTTGATCCGCCATGCGTCTAGTATCCCAATGTGCACACAAAAGCACTCGCTCATCAGCTTCGGGTTTATAAGTTGCTATGATATTTCGTATCTTCATAGGTTTATTATCAAACCCTTCTATTTCTGCATCTTGAAATTTAACTTCCCATCCATCATATGATTCCAAAGTTGTCTTTATCCATTCTGAACAAGCTTTATGTTCTGCTGTTTCAGGTACTCTAGGTCCAAAATCCACTTGTTTTTGTACAAAATAGTAAGCACTGTCCTTGTCAAAACTAGGCACAAAAACTTCTGGTTCTGGCTTGGGATCTGGGTCTATAACAGGAGGTTTGGTAGGACTCTCGCAACCTACAAAAATAGAAGTTACCAATAGTAGGCTAAAAAGAATTGAAATAATATTGGGTAATGTTTTCACTGTAATTTTATTTTATTAAACTTCTGATTCTTTATTAGTTCGCTCAAACGGCATGGTCGATAATCAGTATTATTCCCTTCTAACGCAAAGGGTTTTAAATCTAATTATCAACCTAATACAAAACACTTTCTTATGTTTTATTAAAAAAATCAGCGAACTATTAATTCTTTACAATATGACTATACTAGTTCACAACTAATGGTATTAACTGAACTTTTAATTCGTTGTTTCTATTAATAATCTTAAGCTATTAATACCTTCTAAATTAGCTTCCCTAGTGTTTTGTTTGAATACAATTTTGTGTATTCCTAGACGATTAAATTGGGTTTTGATAATAAAAGGAATTTTTCGATTGCAAACCTCCGTACCACAATCATCACTTTTCCAATTACCTTTAGAATCAGCCAATTCCAAAGAACATAAATCTTCTCGAATCTGCTTCTTTAATTCAAAGGTTTCAACCAAACAATAAATATTTTGATAGGCATAATTCGCATCATGATTCACTTCTATAAAAATATCATACAGTTGGGAAGTATCTTGGATTTCAAATTCAAACTCAATAAAATTATCGGCTGTCCAGACACCATTTTCAATAATAGTTGTTTGATCGTAAACTGTGCTACAACTAGCAAGGTTTAAGCATAAAACAAAAACAGTTGCCCACTGCAAAAATAGCCGAGAGCAACTGTTGAAATTAATCTTTTTTTGTGGAGTTGTTAGTATCGTTTTTAGCATTGTTATTAGACTTCGGTCCTTGATTTTTTCTTCTATTCCTATTTCGGTTACGATTTCTAGAATTCGTTTTATTTTTAGGAGTTGTATTTGAATTCGTAGAGTTACTATTGGGATTTGAATTTACTTTTTTCTGTCTTGAATTAGTAGTTCTTTTGGAATCTCCCGACTTATTATTAGCAACTGTTTTATTAACCGTTTTATTTTGTTGTTTTGATTTTGTCTTAGGATTATTATTGGACTTCTTGCTTCTATTAGAGCTTTTGGATGTTCTCTCTGTCTTGCTTTCGGTCTTATTTGCAACTGGTTTATTCGAGTTTGATTTATTGGAATTGTTCTTATTTTTATTCTTATTACGATTTCGGTTGCGATTTCGTTTTTTCTTCGTTTCCAATTGTTTCAATTCCAAACTTCCAGCACCATCCACAAATCCAATTTCTTCTGTCTCTTCGATAAACGTGTTGGGTTGCGTTACATCTTTTAAATCTTCTGGTAAAATACCTTTTTTGTTTTGGGCATTTAATTCTTTTACTTGCTCCACAGACAATTGATGTACTTCCGAAATACCAAACTCAGTTCGATAAGCAAAATACATAATTCGCTTAAAAATGTCCGTTTTAATTAAAATAGCATTTCCTTTTTTGGTTTTGATGCTATTCACATTTTTAGGGAACTCTTGTAAAACTTCCAAATACGTATTCAACTCATAGTTCAAGCAACATTTCAAGCGCCCACATTGCCCCGACAACTTAGACTGATTAATTGCCAAATTTTGATAACGAGCAGCAACCGTAGAAACAGATTTAAAATTAGTCAACCATGTAGAACAACACAACTCTCTTCCACAAGAGCCAATCCCTCCAATACGAGCCGATTCTTGACGGGCCCCAATTTGACGCATTTCGATTTTTACTTTATACTCTCTAGCAAAAACACGAATCAATTCTCGAAAATCAACTCGTCCATCGGCTGTATAATAAAAGGTAATCTTTCGTTTGTCACCTTGGTACTCAACATCTCCAATTTTCATTTCCAAGCCTAAGTCCCGCACAATTACACGCGCACGAATCATAGCTTCTCGCTCAGATTCTCTTGCATTTGTCAAACGCTCTAAATCGCGCTCATTAGCAATTCTCAAAATATTGGGCAACACCGCATTATCTTTGATACGATGTTTTTTGAGTTGAATATGCACCAACTCCCCCATCAACGACACTTTTCCTACATCGTATCCACTTGCTGTACTTTCTACAGCAACATGGTCACCTGTTGCAATGTGTACAAATTCTGGTTTCTTGAAAATTTCCTTTCTTGCCCCATTTTTAAAACTGACTTCAACTAAGTCATAACTTCCATAATCAGGCAAATCAATATGTGACAACCAATCGAAGGTATTTAATTTATTGCAGCCACCAGTAGAGCAGCCTCCCTTGCTTCCACACCCTTTTGGCGTGCCATCGCTACCACTCGAACAACTCGAACATCCCATTCCGTATATATATTAATACAAACCACTTTTAGTTTGTTAGATTTGATAATGAAATAATACCTATTTTTCAAAAAGGTTATCAGCCACAATAAGCACGCTTCTATAGGTATTGTTTTTTATTTTGGTCGTTCATTGATATTAGTTTGACAATCAAAAGCAATAAATTCAAAAACCACTGACTATCAAGCTAATATTTTTTTTTTCAACGAACTATTGTTATTTAAGAACGATTTTGAATTTCTTTTGGTAACAATCCACTAAAACGAATACTTGTTAAACAGATAACTAGCCAACTAATTGGGCTATGTTTGAGGAACAGATTAGCTTGATGTTGTACACTACCTCGCAGTTTGAGCTATTAGTGGACTATTATTTTCAAAAAAAACCTCTTTACCTAAAAAGGTATGACTTACAAAAATAATAAAAAATACGAAATAACTCTTTAAGACTTCGTTAAACTTCTAAAGCAAAGCCTTCTCGACGAGTGTCTCCAGCAGCGTATAAGCTGCTATTTTTGCGCTGTATAGTATGAACACCTCCAAAATACATGGCTGGTTGTTCCCATTGTATGACTTTTAACGAATCTTGAGCAAGATGCTTTCCAACAAAATCAGGCTCGAGGTTTAACTCTAAATGCTCGTTGTGTAGTCGGGCGGCATGAACGGCCTGCTCAACATCCATTTTAAAATCAATTAAATAATGCAATACCTGCGCTATTGCCGCAGGAATACGACTTGCGCCACCAGTTCCTGTAGCAATTTCAAACCTACCATTTGCATCCAAAACCAAAGTAGGTGCCATCATAGACGACAGACGCGTATCAGGTGTCCACGAATGGAAGCCATTTGGCAACAGCGACGCCTCTCCTAACATATTATTGAGCATAATATTTGTCTCAGGAACCATATACCCACAACCTTCTCCATTGGACATAGTGATGTTAATTGCATTTCCCTGCTTATCTACGATATTAAAATGAGAAGTACTGCCCCATTTTTTATTTAGATTGGTCACACTTCGCTCTATCCTAAAAACTTCATCAATGACTTGTTGCAACGTTTGAATATGTTCTTTGCTAAAAGCCTGATAATTTTGCTGGTATCGCTTCTCTAATTTTCGCATGACCAAGCCTAAGAGTGTTCCTCCCATACTAGGCAATGGATTGGTCAAAATAGTTTTATCTCGATACTTGAATGACAAGGGTCGACTTACCTTCACCTCATATTCCAATAAATCCTTTTCTGTCAAAAAGCCACCTTTTGCTTTACTATCAGCAACCAAACGCTGCCCAAATTCACCCTCATAAAATTCCCGCTTGCCTTCCTTAACTAAGAATTCTAAATAATCAGCCATGGCAGGCATTTTTAAAAGACTTCCTACGGGTATTGGCTTTCCGTCTGGGTAGAAAATTTTTCTAGATTCTTCCTCTTTGGTCATAATTGCTTCTAAAACACGAATATCAAAGTACTGAAAATCATTAATCGCTACTCCTTTTCGAGCCAACTCTAACGCAGGTTCTATCAAAACAGACATGGGACGACTAGCAAAATGCTCGTGTATATAGTAAATCCCTGCAATAATTCCAGGAACAGCTATAGACCCCATACCAACATGAAAAGTTTCTGTTGTAGAGCCAAAATTTACAACCATTGGACCAAAATCGACTTCTGAAATAGGTCGTTTTCTCTTGGGAGTTTGACAAAAACAATCCAAAAATATAGATTGTCCTTCAGCAGTCAAGATATTGGCAAAAGCTCCTCCTCCCGCTGAACTCATACAGGGTTCATTAATAAAAGAGGCAAAAAAAGCAGCAATAGCTGCGTCAAAAGCATTTCCACCGTCTTTTAAGATTATTCCTGCAGCTTCGGCTGTTTTTTTATGCCCTGCTGCTATAATTCCATGCATCATGCTAATTTTTATTGTAAGTACAATTCTAAAATAGTTCGTTGAATCCACGCAATAGAAGTTAGTACTTAGTAACGCAGTTAACTAAAAGCGTAGCGCTCACGAAGTAAACTGACACGATTTTTCTTTTGTAATAATGTAACAATCGTTTAGAATACAATTGTTTTAATAGTTAAAAAGTCTAGAAGATACCCAATGTTTTTCATCTTTTCAAATCTTCTTTTCTGCTTCTACAAGCAAGTTATTAGCTTGCTCAAACGCACCAATAGAAAAGAGTTAAAATACTAGTCTTTTGCATTTTAAGCAAATAAAATTAATATAAAGTATAAAAAATTGATTTTAAAAGATTTACACCAAATACAATATAAATGTTTTTTTTTAGTCAAAAATTAGAAGTTGTCAATATATAAAATTACTTTTGTGCTTTATTTATTTTAAATTTTTAATGATGAACAACGGAACAGTTAAATTCTTCAATGAATCAAAAGGATACGGATTTATTACTCCAGATGACGGAGGAAAAGACGTATTTGTACACGTAAATGGACTAATCGACGATATTCGCGAAGGAGATAAAGTAAATTACGAGACTGAAGAAGGTAGAAAAGGGCTAAATGCTGTAGAAGTAAAATTAGCTTAAGTATTACTTTTTTTAGTAATCTATTTGGAAAAGCCTATCATTCGTGGTAGGCTTTTCTTATTTTATAAATGTAAACAGTCACCGCATTCATTTAATAATCATCTCCTTTGTCGTTTTTTGGTTGGATATTTGCTTAACTCTTCTTGTCATATTCCATTTTGTTTAAGAGGATTATTTTACTCCATTAATATCCACCACTATGATTCGTTATTTTTTTGTAGCACTCATAATTCTTGTTATCAACCATCACGCACATGCTTGCTCTTGTGATTGCTTTCAGACGGATGTTCCTGTAGAAGAGATTGAGGGATTGGTTATCAAGAAGAAAAGTGATTTTATTAGTTCTGTCATTTTTGAAGGCGTATTAAAACAATCCAAAACCCAAGCAGAACAACTTCAACTTACTTTTTCTGTCCAGTATTATTACAAAGGGCAACAAGCAACCACAGAAATCGACATTCTAACCTCAAGGGGAGATTGTGGTTTTAGAGCACCAATTGGTGATACTTGTCTAATTTTTGGCTACGAATTCAATGGAGAACTACATACTTATTCCTCTCAATGTTCAAGAAGTGTTGGGCAAACTAATCAGCAGGAAAAATATACCCGATACAAACGTTTCATGGAAATTATTACAAAGAAACCAGATGGAACCTATCAATTTTCTCCTCTAAAAGAAGATCCTTATGTTTGCAAAACATCAAAAAGTCAGATTACTCATCCAGTAAGTTTGATATTTAATATCAAAGAAAATAAACTAGATGGCGAATGGGTTTTGTATAATTTTGATGGAGCTATTATAGAAAAAGGTCAGTATAAACAGGGCATTCGTACAGGTGAATGGATGTTGGGCAGCAGAAAGATACGCTTTGCAACTCCCAAGCCCGACTAAATATCTCCTTAAATTTGTTCTAACATAGTGCTAGGTACCCACCCTATCAAATGATTGGGTAGTTCTATATGCGTCCAACTATCTTGTACCTCTAATATAGATACCTTTACTCCTTCAAAAACCAATTCTATTTCTTCGCTAGACAAGTCTGGCTCTTGGCGCAGACCTATTTGTTCATTAACAACAATAGCAGCGTTGGAGCTTGTCTCTAATTCCTTTTGTTGGAAGCCCCAAATCAATGGAAAAAAACTAGAGCAAAAGAAAAGAATAGCGATTCCTTTAAATAAGGATTGATGTTGCCATTGCCAAACAACAACAGCTGTTACTCCCATAAAAATTAAACACAAAAACAAAACAGCCCAACCTGTAGAACTAAATGTCCCTACAATAGAATGCCACCACTGCACAAAAAATAAGGCTTCGGGTGCCTTATAAGTATCTTCTATCCGTTGTTGTGCTGCTTGCAAGTTATGTTTCGCATCGGTATGTTCTGGAGCCAACTTTAATGCTCGTTCAAACTGTACAATAGCAAAGCCAAGCTGTTTGTTATTATAATAAGCCAAGCCCAAATTATTATACAAAGCAGGAGAAACCATATCTGTTTCTAATATTTGTTCGTATAGTTTTATTGCTTCTTTGTACTGACCATTCTCCTGTGCCTGAACAGCTTTGGCAAAATCAGTAGCTGTTGAATCGTTGGCTAAAGCCCATTCTGTTACCAATACAAACAGCAGCACAACTTTCCACAACAAGGAACTCTTTTTCATCTCTAATTGGTATTTTAGCTCATTAATTGAATTAAATCCGTACTTTCTTGATACACCTTTTCCATGGATTCGTGATTCGTCAAGCCTGCAAAAAGTGCCATTTCTGAAGTTTGCAAAATACTTACCAATGAATCAATTTTTTCATCCGCAATATCTTGAGCGGCTAGTTTTTGTCGCACGTTATCTTTTGTCAATTCAACTGTTGGTATATGATACTTATCGCTTACAAAGCCCAACAACGCTTTAGAAATTTCATTAAAAAACAGTTTAGAATCATCGAGATCCAAAGCATTTTTAGCTGCTTGCAAGCGAATAGAAGCTTCTGAACCTGCATTTCTCTGTTTCCGTTCCTTGTCTGAAATATTATTCAAATCATCATATTTTTTCTTCCATTGTAAAAAAGCAATGAGCGCTATAAATGGAAAAATTGCCAGTCCCCAAAACAATACAGACCCTAAAAAAACTCCCTTCTTTTCTCTTGAAAATTGAGCTGTTTTTAAAGGCGCTTTAAAACTCATTAAGTCCATTGATTCTGTTTCTTTTATTACGAGTGGCTGGTCACCAGCTGCATCCCGTTCTGCTTTGGTAGGCAAGTTACTTTTGCCTGGCACTACCTCAATAGTAATTGAAGTATCAATGGTTACAAACTTTTTTTCTTTAGAATCAAAATAAACAAACTTTGGATTTGCGGTAAAGGTTCCTGTTGCTTTTGGAGTCAATACATATTGAAATTCCTTGACACCTCCTAACAATCCCCCACCTTCTCGTATATCTTCGTTGATATTAGGTTTAAATTGATCAAAGTACTTTTTATCAACCCCAATATTAGGAGCCAAAACCTGCTTAATATCCCCTTGTCCACGTACACGAAGGGTCAACTCTAATACATCATCAGAAGTGATTTTATTCTTAGACACATGCGCTTGCATTCTATAATTCCCTACGGCACCAGAGAACCCCGAAGCTGCTCCTCCTAGTTCACTTACATTTAACTCTACTGGCAAACTTTTAATGGTATAGGATTCTATTGCAAAAGGATTAAAAAGGCCTCCCCCCTGATTCGATGCTATTCCTATATTCAGAATAGCTGGTTCTACAACGATTGTTCCTGGCTTGGAGGGAAACACAACAATTCTTCGAATAATCTGTGTATAATATTGATCTCCTTCCACAACAACAATCTCTGGGCGATCCGCAAAACTTCTAAGATAATGAGAATACATATTTTCAAATGTAGGCTCTTTTACCATCTCTGTTTGCTCTATTCCCACCTGCGTATAAATTCGTATATCAACCGTCACTTGCTCTCCAACTACAGCATCTGTATTGCTCAACTCTGTTCGTAGAAACACTTTGCCTGCCAAGTCTGAATTGTCTTCTGTGCTTGGTCTATCTACTACCTTTACAGTCAGTGGCTTGCTTTTTAACGTTTTTCCTTTATTAGTAATTACTTTAGCTGCACCAATTTTGTACGTTCCTGGTTTATTAGCAACCACATAATAACTATACGATTCATTGGTAGAACTTCGACCATTAACATAAGAAAACGATTGCCCAATATTGGGGCCTTGCGCTTCCAAGCCATTAAAACTTGGTGGGTCTATTTTTTTAACTTTTGCATTTTTTAATTGAAAAGTCACTTCAAAAGGGTTCCCAACCAGCACCTCTCTTGCATTACAAATAGCTTCAAAGCTAACTTGTTGCCCCCAACTCCATGAAAAAGACAGTGTCGTAAGCAAAAATAAAAGTATGTTGGATAATTTCGTCGCCTTCAAATCTAGTTTAGTGCTTTAATTCTCTTGTTGAATAGTGTATCTAATATTATAATCATTGTTTGACTTCGCTATTTTTTATTTGCTCTAATCAATAGATCAGCTCATTTAATTAGACAAACGACAAGTCTCAGAAACTCAAACAAAACTTCATTAAGAACCTTATATTTTGTAAACCTTTTCTTTCTTTTTAGGCTTTTCTTTTGGAGCAGGCTGTGGATAATACTCTGGCGGCAATGTTTTAAACATGTCGTCAAAACTTTTTAACATCTCATCCATTCCTTGTCTAGGATTTCTTCTTCCTTGATTAAAAAAAGGATCATTAAAGAAAGGATTATTTCCAAATGGGTCTTGAAAAGCATTATTGAGTGGGTTGTTGCGATGAGGGTGTTCGATCTTCTCAACAACAACAACAGCAATATCCTCGGATAACAACATACCTGTTTCTGTCTCAATAGTAGTAGCTGGAATAATAAAAACACCTAAATCCATTGGCTTTAGGATGTAAGTATACGACATGGATTGTGTCATATCTCCATTAATAATAGACATTGATTGACTCGTCATTGGTCCAGCAAGTAATTGAAAGCCTTCTAACGCTGGAGGCTCAAAAGAGGCAATTGCCTTTGCATTTTTTAAAGTAAATTTCAATTCAAATTGCTCCTCTAAAGCAATGGTATCGTAAGCTACTTCCACAAAAAAAGAACTGCTCTTTTCTTCTTGAGCAACACATGAAAACCCCGTTAGTAATCCCAACAGGATTAAAAATAGTTGATTGTTCATAGTTTTCTAGTTTTGATAATGTCTAAAAATTTAGGTCTTTTTTCAATTCTAATTTTAAGCAAAAAATAAGCTCAAACAGAAAAAAAAGACCTGCTTAACAAGGTTTTAACGGACGATTACCACCTGCAAGCAAGTAAAGATACGACTGATTTGGATGAGATACAAGCTAAAAACATAAGAATTTGACACAAGACTACCCTCCTGCTACCAAGCTTTCTCTGGTTTCTTGGTTTTAGAACGTTTGCGTTTCATCAATTTCTCTTGTACTTTTTTATCGTCCTGCTCAATAATTTCTAGCAAACGATCAACTTCATCCTTAGACATCTCTTGAGGTTCTAAATCAGCTGGATTTTTTTGATTTTCATTATCAATTGGCTGATTCTCCTTAGGTTTTTCAGATGGTTTATCCTGCTGATTTTCCTGTTTATCTTGTTGATTTTTTTGGTCTTTCTGATCTTGATTTTTTTGATCTTGGTTTTGCTCCTTATTTTGCTGTTGTTGTTGCTGTTGTTGTTGCTGTTGACGTAATAACTTATAAGCAGTTGCTAAATTATTCTTTGCATCATAATCTTGGGCATTGTTTCGCAAAGCATTTTTGTAAGAATCAATTGCTTCCTTTAAATGTTTTTGTCCTTTTTCATCCAACATAGCAGGTCCCTGTCCTTGTTGTTGCATACTACGTTTAGCTTGCGCCAAACGCGTATTTCCAAAATTATAAAATGCCTGTGCTTTTTCTTTATTTCCTTCGGCTGCCTCTATTGCATTTTGGTAATAAGTCGCTGCCTCATCGTACTTTTGGCGCTTATATAAGCTATTTCCCAAATTAAAATTGCCTTTCAAAGAACTACTATTGCGCTCTAAGGCTTTTTCAAACTTTTTAGTCGCTGTTTCAAAATCTCCTTTTTCATAAGCAATAGTACCATCAAGTAAAGCACTATGTTCGGTTTGTGCCATTATTAGATGGCTCAAAAATAATATCAAAAATATACTCCAATATTTCATAGTAATGGTTTTAGTTTTGAAGTTGTTTAAAACAATTTGAACTGTTTCCCATACAATTTTGACTTTTCTAACTCTAGTAACAAACGTTTTGCTTCCAAACCATATGCAAATCCTGTTAAGCTTCCATCTGTCCCTATTACACGATGACAAGGTGCTATAATCGCAAAAGGATTATTGCCTACACAACGCCCCACAGCACGAACAGCATTTTTAGTACTTACTTTTTCGGCTATCTTCAGATATGTTGTTGTCCTTCCGTACGGTATATTCAGCAATTCTGTCCAGACTTTTTGTTGAAATAATGTTCCTTGCTCCAACTTTAAATCAACCGTGAATCGTTCTAACCCTTTGTTAAAATACGCATCTAGTTCATCCACACAAAGTCTCATATAGTCAGGCAGTTGTCCTGCAAAGTCCCTTGACGTTTCATCAACAACTATGGACATTATTTTGTTCATACTTCCTGTAATTACCAAACGACCTATAGGGGAATTGTAATAAGTTTTCATATGATTATCTAGTAGTCCGTTTAAAAATCATGTTAAATTGAGGTGCTACGCAGCGCAACTACCTCTGTTTGCCGAGTAAGCTTGTACTAGTAACACAAAAACGCGATTCAAAAGCGTAGCGGACGATTAGTTATCATAACCTTTCGTACGTTAACAGAATTATTCATTAACAACTTGTCCTATCTTTTAGCGATTACCTTAATCAATCATTAAAAAGATTAACAACCGCATTTTGTTGATTTACTTAGGAGGAATTCCTGGTTGTCCGTTATTAAAATATCGTTTGAGCAAAATCGGCGAAAAATTACTAACATATTTGCTAATCAGCATAATCATAGCATGTGCTTCCTCTACATCCAAACCTTCTGCAACCCTCGTTCCTTTTAGGACTACTTTTTCTCCATGAACTGAAAAAGCAATACCACATAGTTGCAAATTAATTTGTAACAACTCTCGAAAAAGAACCGTTTGTGATTCATCAGGAATTTCCATAACAGGGGCAACAACCTGTAGATAAGCTACTTTTTCTATTGGGTCGTTCCAAACATCAATCCAAATAGTATATTCTCCTCGATGTAGTGTCCATTCTCCCTCTTGTTCTCCTCTAAATCTAGTTGGGTCTAAGCCAATTTTTTCAATAGCTTGTTCAACTATACCGTAGTATTTTTTTAAATTTAACATCCGTAAATTTAGTATGCTTTTAATTTTGTAGTTCTTACATTATATTTAACTCTTTGTGTTACCACAAAAAACCTCAATAGGTGTAAAAACAGTGTTCAATGGTTCGCTAAAAAGTCATGTTACATGAACTATCAAATTCATAATTCGTTTAGTAAATAAGTGGATCCCCAAACGTATCAATAAAGATTCGTACCAATCAATCCCATGTTACACCATACCTTGTTAGAGATGAGTATAAATAGTCATGGAGTAATTATACTGAACTGCTCTTACATGAGCTCATCGAAATATCAAAAAATTAACGAACTATAAATCGTTTACTACTCAAAATTATGAAAAGAATTGCAGATTTATGTATATCAATACACTAATGTTTTCTTAAAGCGACAAATACTAGTTTTATTCAGATTAAATCATCTACTTGCTCAATAAAAACACTATGCTTCAATCTCTCCGATCTATCCTATTTAGTTGGCAAATTTTACTTAGGTTATTAGTTGCCTTTGCAATTCCCTCTTTTTTCTTCTCTGGTATTATGACAGCAGCTGCCGACAACATTAATAGTTTTTTGGGAGGAACAAAAACGAAAGCACGAATTGGCTTGGTTGGCAAGAGCTATGTTCCCAATGATTTATTACAAAAATTTGAGACAACAGCAACGCTAACTGATTTGCAGCAAGAAGAAGAACTGTTGGAACTTTTGGATAAAGATAGCTTGGATATTGGCGTTTTATTTCCCAACAATTTTGCCAATGACACCAATCGTCAAAAAAAAATCAAGGTCTATTATAATGCCGTACAACACGGTGAAGAAGCTCATACAGCCTTAGATATTTTAGAAAATTACGAACAAAAACTGGTGCTTAACAAAGTAGAAGCAATGGGATTAGCTCCCGAAATTGTCAACCCCATTGTCATTCAAAAAACCAATACGTTTAATGCCTTTATTACCATTGGAAAAATCATGGATAATATCAGAGGCATTGTTTCCAATGTGCTTAACTTCTTATTCATTCTTCTTGTAATCTGGCTAACTAGAATATTGGTTCTAAGAGCTTATTATAGAGCGCCTAAAAATTTTCTCACCAACCTAATTCTTATTTTCTTAGTAACTTTGCTAGGTATGGGCTTAGCATTTGTTGGTTTTCAAGCTGGTTTAGATGCCGAGCAAGTAGGCATGGTTCGTAGCATTATACTAAGTATTGAACAACTTTTAGTTTGGAACAAATTAAGCAGTATGCTCTTGTTGTGGTGTCCTACTTGGTTATTTATTATAGGAATATTTGGCTGTATTGCTGCCTTTAGCAACTCTATGGTTGCTGCTTATACCCGTACGTTTTGGGCTACTATTGTTATTCATGCTATTGCCTTATACGGGTTGGTTCCTATTCAAGAAATGAATGCAATAGATCCTTTTTTACCCATTTTAAATGTTTTTAGAGTTGGGCAATTGGCCATGAAAGGCACCTTGGATACAGGAAGTTGGACCATTGCTATGGTGGTATCTAGTATTGCTGCGGTAGTTTTATTGCTACTTTGGAGAATGTTGTATCAAAAATCGGATGAAAATGATCTATAGGGGTGACTACTACTAAGTTTCTTTTTACAATTGGTCGCTATTCTTATCTTAACCGAAATTATATTTAAGCATAGTAGTTAGCTACCCTGCTACTGCGTGGTTTAGCCCAATAGTTTTAGCTTTTGTCGCCTATTCTGGTTTCCTCTATACCTTTTAATACTACCCTTATAACACGCCGCAATAAAAACGCCCATCTCTAATCCAACAAAAAAAAAGAGCCTGCTAAAAAGCAAGCTCTTCATTCTATTGGTAGATTAAATTCTATTTATTGTGACAATGAGAAGCGGATCGTCAAACCACCTTTCAAACTAGTAATAGGGAAAGACGTTGATACAGCTGGTATCGTTTGCGTATAATCAAAGAACAGACGGAATGTCAAGCGATTATTTGGAATCCATTCCAACGATGGTGAAATACGAATCGTTTGCATTCCTCGCGTAGCAACCGATTGATCTTGATCTAAGATATGATTGACCGTTTTGTCATCACGGAAAGAAACATCACATTTCAAGTTCAACTCATCTTTAGCAATGGTTTTTCCAAAATCAAAATTGAAATCCATTTCACCCAACTTGATTTTTTCTTTTTCCTTTTCTTTCTTTTTCTTATTCTTAAAGAACTCAATTGGTTTAAAGTTTTTGAATTTCCATCCAAAACCAACCGTTACATCAGTTGTATTTTGTTCACTCAATTGATAGTCAATAAAACTCATAGACAAATTTCTACTTGTTTTATATTGGAAATTTAAAGACAAATCATTTTTGAAACGCATGTCTACCCCAATCAAAGGATTGAATGATTCAGAAATCACCAAATTAGGGATTTCAAAGCTAGAATAATAGTTTTGACTATTAACATCTTTTCCATTGGTACCTGTTGGTGCCAACGTAGACGCAAAATCCAAATCCGTAACAAATTGATTGACTGTTAAGGTTGATTTGTAGCCATGAGTTAAGCTAAAACTAGAGAAAATTTTATCTAAGCCAGGCATTTTTGACAAGCCATTATAGGTCAATTTCCAGTTTGGCAGAGGCATCGTATTACGGATATCTCCTAACTCTATATTATTAGCATCGCGCCCCGTATAAGCCGCCAAGAAAGCAGGAATCAAAACATCTTGTTGATAACGACCATATCCTTCTGTAAAGCCAGGATTGGTTTCTGTGTCATCATGCGTTCCTGTCCCTTTGCGTTGAGAAATAATAATTCGATTGCTCTCAAAGGTTTCAAAGTTGACCGAAGAGTTCGTTCCTTTGGTTCCCTCCTTATCAAAGAAAGTAGCTAAAGGCAAGTAGGTCATTTTTACAGTACCACTCAACATACCATTCAAATGAGAAAATTCGTCATTGCTAAACTGATCTTCTACCTTGAACAACTCTTGATAGTTCTCTGTAATCGTCTTATCCAAATCAACATCAATTTTCAATCCTTGAATGGGTTCCAAAGTGACTTTTGCTGAATAAGTTTGAGTATGCGTTTGTATCAAAGGTTGATTTTGATAAATACTTGTTGAAATCCAGCCACTCTCTGCGGCTTTGTCCAACCAAGTACGATCTGGCTGCCACCCCGCAATAAAGTCCCATCCTGGTCGTGGACCTGGGTTGGTATTCGTTCCCGTATAGTCTTGACCAACATATTTGGAGGTTCCCATAAAACCAGGAAGCACTGTCGTAAAGTTTTCATTGTAAGTCACCCTCGCTCGTTGCAACAACATTAATGGACGAATTAGAGCACGCTCTGCGCCACTAGGTTGCCTTTTTTCTCTAATTTTCTTGACTTCTTCTCGCCAAGCCTTGCGTTCCATTTTTCGTTTTTCCTTTTCCTCTGCACGCTTCTCAGGATCTTCAATCTCTCTTAGAGGTGGATATTTTTTCTTTTCAGGTAATTTAATTTTTTCTGGTTTCTTCTCTTTGCCTTTACCACCAGCAGAAGGACGTTTTGGAGTTCCTATCTTTTTCAGATAATTCCACTTGTCATACAATTTCTTAAATTGGAAATCTCCTGTAACTTGACGTTTTTGAGAGTTTTGAATAACATTTCCTAAGCTATCCAAACCCAAGGTGGCAGCAGTCCAACTGTAGGTTGCTGAATACTGCCCTTTAACAGTTACCCAGTCGAGTGCAGGTATATATTTTAGAGGTAACGTATAGCTAGCACTGACATTATGTTGGTAGTTCTTAGTTCGACCAAAACGTTTGATATTGTTCCACAAAACATCCCTTTCTACTTGCTCATCAATTCTACCTTCTGGTTCATCAATAATTGCGTTATTCGTAGCCGTGTAATTCAAACGCAAGGACTTAAAGATATTCCATTGCAAATTATAAGCTCTATCCCAAATAAACTTCTTATCGTAATAAGTACTAGTAGTTGCATCTGTAAATCGATACGTTGTTTCCCCAAAATTACGCTTCAATTCATTTCTAAAGCCAATGGCATTAGGCAATGGATTAATGTTAATTTCTCGAATGAGTCCCAACCATTTTACAGCATTTTTATTTTTTATTTTATTAATCGCCTTTTTAAATGGATAAATCGGTTTAACTCCAGGAGAGTAATTATAATCCAAAACTCCTCTATGCTCCGTCCGTTCTTCTCGTTCAATTATTGGTGAGCGGAAAATATTACTCGATTGTGCATACGTAAAGGAGAAATTAGAAATATCTGTTGGTAATGGGACAAATTTAGACGTTCTTCCCTTTCGAACATTTGTAAAGTTAAAACTAGAAATCGTTCGTATGGTTCTCGCTGCTTGTCGAATAGAATCTCGTCTTCTCAAATCAGAAATAGAAGCCAAACGTTGTTCTAAAGGAACATCCAGTTGATATGGATCAAACTCTGGCGTACTAATCTCTTGAGAATACTGCGCATAAAAAGGAATGCTTAATTTCCATTTTTCAGGAAAGAACTTGTCCAATTTCAAAGAACCTGAAATATCGTATTGTATCAACTCCTCACGACTACGCTCTCCGACACTTTGGTCGATATTTCCAAAACCAATGGATTGGTAACTTCCCGATGCCGTCAATTGTCCAAAATCGGCTAGTTGAACATCCAATCTCGCCAAACCAGCAAATCCACCTCGCTCGTCAAAACCAGTCAAACGCAACTCATTAATCCAAATCTCTGCACAACGTGCCAAACCATCGTCTTTGCGGTTGCGTACCCCAACCATTACCCCTTTTACTTGCCCAAGTGTTGGGTTACCTTTTACTCTAATAATATTATTTCCATCAAATGACTCATACAAATCACTCAAGGCAATTCCTTTCACTTCTCTATCGACTTTTACTTGACGTAGTAATTCGAGTGGGAAATCAAATTGATTTTCTTCCAACCAAATATTTTGATCGTCTTTGATTCCTCCACTTTCGTCTGACATTGTCAAAGGAATTTCATACTCATAGTAGTTATTTTCAAAATCACTTCCTATTCGCATAAACATGGTCATGTCTCCAGGATCATTTTCTTGCTCTCCTCTCAAATTTTCTGCATGAACATACATTTTTAAACGTTCATAAACCCGCATATCCAAGTCTACGATTTTATAAATTCCTCTAGCATCTCCATCTTCTAGGTTACAAACTCTCAACGCTTGCGATTGTTCATTTTGTTGTGCATTGGTAACAGAACCAATCACTTGTTCACGAGATACACCAGGAGGCAACACATAATTAAATGGAATTTTAGAACCATTTTCTTCAATATTTACTGCAAATACATCAAATGTTGTGTTACTTGGATCTTCTGGAGGAATAATCAAACCTGGCAAGGTCAAATCTCTGATATAACGTCTCCATTGATTGCGAATCAAATCTAGACGAGCCATACGCAATGTCGTTTTCTCTTCAAACCCTGTCATATACATTCTCATAAATCGAATGGCACGGAAATCAGAAATTCCTCCGACACGACTGGTAAATTTATCCACAGGGATTTTCAACTGATACCAATATACTGTCTCTGGTCCATTAGGGCCATCATAGTTCATACGAACAGAATCAATGGTATACTGAGTAAATGCCATTTCATCACCATTTTCTCTGCGAATTGGAATATGATAACGATAGTACGACTCTTGCTCGTTTAACGTATTATCTTTGTTTAAATCCTCTGTATCTGGAATGTTGGTAGAAGTTGAAATAGCCTGATTATTGGTACTCTGATCATTAGAAGAGTTACCCTGTGGGTTGTTATATTTAATATAACGATACAAAGTTGGGTCTTCTAAGTTTCCTGAAGGAATGTTGGCAGGATCATCATAAAAGGCATCTCTATAAAAACGGAAGTTATCTCCTGCTGGGTCATCTTGAATGCCTTGGAAAATACCTGGTGCAACAATTCGTTGCATGGCACTTAGATAAGAAGCATAATGCTGACGTTCTCCTTCATCATCAAAGCCATCCAAACCAATATCTTGTTGGTCTCTAATAGCAGGATCATTGTCAAAAGCACGTGTCACAGCTTGTGTTCTTGGAATTCTTGACCAGACAGTTTCATCTGTACTAGTATTAGAATTGGCGGCTGGTATCCCATTCTCAAAGAACAATCGAGAATCTTTTAAGATATCTTCCGAAACATCTCCCAACTCAATATACAAGTCTCCACCATTACCACCATAACCTTCTTTAAAAGGACTCATGACCCACATTTCGACAAACTCAATATTAGAAGCCTCAAAATCAGTATTTGTCAAACTACGCATAACACCTCCCCAACGATCAGCAGGGTTGGTAAATTCTCCTGTAGCTGGATCTATGTTTGTCGTATCAAAGTTATAAGGTCCACGTTCCTTCGGTCTATAAGACAAATCAAATGTACGTAGTCCAGTATAGGTTAAACCTGTATTTTGAACATTTTGAAAAACCTCTTGTTGTTGAATTTCGCGTGTATAAATACTCTTAGAACCAGAGGTAAAATTTAAAGCAGGTTCCAAGTTATACCATGCTATTCTTGCTCTGTTTTTATTGTATTCCAAATCATTTGACAAACTTGCTTCTGGGAACAAAGGATTAGAAAGGTCACTTCTTGGCGTACTTGCCAACACCCAATTTAAACTTGGAATAGACAAATTAAAATTGCTCGTTGATCCCTCAAAATCATCAATAAAAACAACTCCTCCTTCGTCATTAGCTTGATTGATAATATCTGGAGAACCAGGAATTAAATGTGCAAATTCTGCTGAAAACGAAATATTTGACATTGCCTTGGTGCTAATCAATGGTATTTTATCTATCAAACGAGTTAACCAAGGTGCTTCGCTGCTATATTGTACGTCAAACCCATAAATACTATTCGAAATAGGGTCATCCCCATAATTTACCTTCTGTGTAAAGGGGCGTTCGTTTAAGTGCAAAAAGGTAGCTCCAATATTCAGATCTTTATTAACAAAGTAATCAAACCTTGCTCCAAAAAAGCCTTGTTGATTAAACCCAAAGGTAGCATTGTCCTCAAAAGCAACTCGAACTGGCTGTCCAGAATTCAAATAAGCCTCATTCAAAATTTTAATTCTTCCCAAATTATAATCAATCGTATAATCCGTACCTTCTGTCAATGTACGTCCACCTGCTGTTACCACTACCGACCCTTTCGGAATATTAAATCCTCCCAAGGAAATTTCAGAAGAAACACTAGACTTGTAACGACCTCGTATAATGTATCGATTAAACTCTGGAAATTCTCTTGCTCTTGTAATTGTAGAATCGTAGAGCTGGTTGTATAGATATTTTTGAGAAATAGGATGTAAACTTGCAGGATCACCAGGTGTTCGATAAAACTCTCCAGCCAACGAACTTCCAAAAGGCTCTAAAACTGGAAAAATGACACGTCCGTTTCTAGGCAAAATCGTTGTCCCTGGGATATAGTCAAACTGTCCATCAGGAATAGGGTCTCTTGCTCTGTTCAGATTATCTAAGTTCAACATCGTAATCAAGGGCTTTCCTTCTGGTGGTCCCTCTGGCAAAAATCGCTTCTCTCCTCCTCCTGGGTCTTGATAAAAGACATCCAGCATAAAGTCTTCTTGATTAATTTGATAGGCTCCTAAGGAATAAATGTTTTTCATCATTAAGTCCCAAATTGGCAAATCAACTCTTGTTCTAACTCCCTTTAATAATTTTAAATGCATTACATTCAAAGTGTCAGCATTCAAAGGCAAATCTTGTGCAAACTCCCCCACTTGGTATATCTGACCATTATAAGTATATTGATAAGCCACTGCGACTACATCTGTTGGCTTGATCGACACATTGACAGATACGAACCCAAGTTTAGGATCATAGGTAAACTCTGAGGGCGACAATTTACGGGCTCTGATTTTCACAAAGTCTTCTGCATCACTCATATTAAACGGGGCACCTTGTAAAGCACTAATAGATGTTTGAAGCCCACGAGCGTTCCCCGAAGGAGTCCCATTTTCACTAGCCAACAACTCTTTATATAAATCATTGGCATCATTATCTGGTAGACGATTGTTTCTTAAATCAATCCCTTGTTCAGATGCGGTCGAAGGATTGTATTGGTTGCCACTAACCATTTTGCTAGGATCCGTTTCTCCCAAATCTGCATAAGCCACGACATCTCGAACGCCTTCGGTTACATTTCGATCATTGGTTACCCATACTTCTATTTTGGTAATATTAAACAGCGTATTGATCTGAGGTAGCGTCGTTAAATTCTCTTCGTAAGTAGCACGGTTGTAATGAGAAAGGAAGAAATGTCGATTTTCATCATAATTATCTGCTGTTACCTCAAAATCTTGCAATTGAGAACCACCTTTGATTTGAATTTCTTTTCGTTTGGTTTGACTTTGAGAAGCAACCAAAGACATTTTTAAACGACCAAATTGCAAATCTGTGCGAAAGCCAAATAAATTTTGGCGCCCCTGTATAAGAGAAGAACGCAATGGAAAACTAACGTTACCTGCTTCTATTTTTTTGATAATGTCATCTTCTGAACATTCTGTATCACTCAAATATTCTACTTTAATTTGGCGATCAAAATCAAAGGTAGCTTGTGTGTTATAGTTAAAAGACAGCTTTAGTTTTTGCCCAATCTTACCGACCACACTCAGCTGAATATTCATATCAAAATCAAAACCACCTTGTTGTTGCTGTTGTTCAGTCAAGATAGGATTTGCGATTCTTTGATAATCAAAACCAAATGTCAAACCTATATTACCTTGAGGTCGAACATCAATTGTTGAACCACAAAACAGACGCTCAACCAAGCTATTGCTAATTCGATCTTGATAAGGCGCAACAGGATCACCTCCAACTTTTCCTACTTTATTCATTTGAGATAACTCCTTAAAATAGGCTTTGTCCTCCTGTTCTGCCCTCCACTTAAAGTATTCATCGGGAGTTAAGTACATTGGAGATCGATAGTAAGATCCGTTGATCGTTTCAGTAATGATATACAGATTACTTTCTGCATCATACTCTACATTTTTTTCGATTACTTTGGGGTCCTTTAAATCAAACGGATTTTGTTTGTTCGATACATCTACCTCTGGTCTATCCTGTATTGGAGGCAAGGTGTCTGGCATAAAAAAGGTTGGCGAAGCCCAAAAATCTTCCTCTAAATAATTGAGAGTGTTATAGTCTGTACTCCATCCTGCTACTGTATAGGTACATACTACCCAAAAGCACAAATTCAGTGTCTTGAAATTCATAAAAAACTGCTTGGTTATTAAGACGAACGGTCTTTTGTAGACTCGCCTCATCTAGGTCCATTTTTAGGGCATTGGTAATGCTCTGAAAAAGAGTGGACTTTAACAAAATGACTCCAAAAATATTTAATTTTCGCTGATTCTCTTATTTCTAAGACAAAGATTTTCTAGCTAACAATAGATATATCCTATTTTAGTAGTCAAATGCTTGCTTTGTCTATTCATTTTTCAAAAATGGTCGAAAAATTTAATCTAGAAAATTATAATTGTGTAGAATTGAACCTTATATCCTGCTATTTTGTTAAACAATGTAATGTGTTTCTTTTTTTTAGTGTAATTCTGCTTCGTAAAATCGAAAATAAGATATTGAGTGCTGATAATGATATTTTTTAAGATTCATCATCCATAAAAATAGCGAAGTAGTAAAGTTCCTCACAACTTTTAATCGACACGAAATAAAAACATTAGGCAAATCAACAAATTATTTTTTTTTAGATTTACTTAATTTGGTCTTTTTTTTTCTCAAATTAAAGTAGGCTAGGAAGAAAGTTGTCCTAAAGCTTGTTTAATTAACTCCCCTGAATCCTGAATATGAGGGGTCGTTTTCAATATTCGATTCAGCGCTTTTTGGACTAATGTCTTATTAAAACCTAACGCAACCAATGCAGATAATGCTTCTTCTCGAATAGTGTTATCAACTGTTAAAGTTTGTGAAATTGCAGCACTTTGTGCCCCTCCTTCTTTCAAAACCTTATCTTTTAACTCCAGAATAATACGCTTAGCTGCTTTGGGACCAATCCCCTTGGCACTCTTTAATACTGCTATATTCTCTGAAACAATAGCCGATCTTACTTCTCCTGGTGATAAGGTCGATAGCAAAACCCGTGCAGTGCTAGGACCTACCCCCGAAACAGAGATTAATAATCCAAAAATCTGCCTTTCTTCCTCTTCTGCAAAACCGTACAAAGTTTGACTGTCTTCTTTTACAATAAAATGAGTTAAGATTTTTAATTCATTCTGATTTGCTATTTTATTATAAGTATTTAGTGTAATGTGCACATGATATCCAATGCCATTGGCAGTTTCAATAATAATATCTGTTGGACTTTTTTGGGTTAACTTACCTTTGATGTAGGCAATCATATTATTTATCTTAACGTCGTGTTTAACACACAGAGACAGTTTACAATGTAATCAACGCACAAAACTATAAAAAAGCTAGTACAATAATTATTTATCCTTTAACTCTTAATAGTTTTTTTAACAAAATGAAAACATTTGCACACCCTTTTTACTAAATAGTGCATCCTTATCTATACTTAAATCATTCAAAATATGAGAACTACCATCTTAACAATTTGTTTTTGTAGCATTTTATTAAGTTGTCAAAACGACAATCAGGTTGTGACTGCTCCCAAAACAGAAATTCCACCACAACGAACCATTCCACTAAATATTAGTCTAAATATGACACAACCTAGTTATCAATTAGGGGACCCCATTACGTTAAGATTTGTCATAAAAAATAATACTTCAGAAATAGTTTCGTTTTGCAAGCTCAATTCTCCTGCCAATGGTCAAAATTGGAACAACTGTTTTCAAATTAAAGACAAAAAAGGTAATATAATTCCTTTTGTAGGCAAAATCCCAACTTATAGTGGTGCGGTAGAAGACAGCGATTTAATTAGTATTGAAGGCAATGGAGTTCAATTATACACCATCGACTTAAGACCTCGATATGCCTTAGATCAACCTGGCACTTATAGCATTCGGTTTATTGGAGATCAAGTCAATTTACTTTCCAATTCGTTGCCTGCTCGATTTACAATAAAATAAAACACCACTACTTCGTGGAAAAATCGCATCAGTTTGATTATCAACAGAGTGCACTTTTGTTACTTAATTCCTTAAAAAACTGATAATCAAACTGATGCAAAGATGCTTTTTTAGTTTCTCACAAAAAAGCTAAAAAATACACAAAGTACTAAACACAATAATAATCAACATTTTCTTAGAGTGTGATACTCTATTATAACCCAACAAAATACAATACAATGAAAAAAATATTTCAGTTATTAGCACTTGGTTTTAGTGCTACGTTTATTTTCTCCTGTCAAAATGCTACTGTAGATAAGGCATTATACCTTGAAGAAGTACCGAATGCTCGTGCCATGGATCAAAAAGCTCTATCTAAAGTTGAGACTGTAACGGAAGGGGCTAACTATACTTATCAAGTGAGTCCTGAACCGATACAAAATGAAAAACTTAATACCGAAGAATACGATAAAATCAATGAAAATACCTTTAAAGGTGTTGCTCAAACACCTGTTTCTACCTTTTCTATAGATGTTGATAATGCTTCTTATAGCAATATTCGTCGTTATCTAGAAATGGATCAAATGCCTTTAGCCGACGCTGTTCGCATTGAAGAAATGATCAACTATTTTGATTATGACTATCCCCAACCGCAAGGGCAAGATCCTTTTTCGATTAATACAGAAATATCTACCACTCCGTGGAATTCTGAACATCATCTCATTCATATAGGTTTGCAAGGCAAAGACTTGGATTATACCGATTTAAAATCGTCTAATTTGGTTTTTCTTATTGATGCCTCTGGTTCTATGAGTGCTGAAAACAAGCTCCCTTTACTTAAAAAATCCCTAAAACTCTTGTTGTCTGAGTTGGATGACAAGGATAAAGTTGCCATTGTTGCCTATGCAGGGGCAGCAGGTTTGGTTTTGCCTTCCACTCCTGCTTCTGAACATGAAAAGATTTTAAATGCTCTTGATGGGATTAATTCTGGCGGGTCAACTGCTGGAGGTCAAGGTATCGAGTTGGCCTACAACATTGCCAAAGAAAATTTGATTGCTGATGGTAACAACCGAGTTATTTTAGCAACAGACGGCGACTTTAACGTTGGGGTTTCTTCATCTAGTGAGCTTGTTTCGCTTATTGAAGAAAAACGAAAAGACAATATTTACTTGACTATCTGTGGTTTTGGTATGGGCAATTATAAAGATGGTCGCATGGAACAGATTAGTAATGCAGGGAACGGCAATTATTTTTATATTGATAACATTCGTGAAGCCAAAAAGGTATTCGTTACTCAGATGCGTGCCAATATGTTTACAATCGCCAAAGATGTAAAAATTCAAATTGAGTTTAATCCCAAAATGGTTAAAGCTTACCGTTTGATTGGGTACGAAAATAGATTGTTGGCGAACGAGGATTTTGATGACGATACCAAAGATGCAGGAGAACTAGGTGCAGGTCATACAGTAACTGCCATTTACGAAGTGATTCTTGCCAATTCAAAATCTACGCAAATAATTCATCAAGCTGCTGATTTAAAATATCAAACGACTAAGGTTTCAGGAAACGAAACCGACTTAATGACCGTGAAATTTCGCTACAAACCCATTCAATCCGATCAATCTATTTTGTTGGAGCAAGTACTTAAAAATACAGCTATTACCAACTTAGACAACAGTTCTGATAATTATCGCTTTTCGGCAGCCGTTGCTGGTTTTGGGATGTTATTAAGAAATTCTAAGTTCAAAGGTTCGGCTACCTATGATAGTGTTTTAGAACTAGCCAAAGGTGCTTTAGGTAATGATAAAGAGGGATACCGAACAGAATTTTTGCAGATGGTGCAATCAGCCAATACGTTAGAAACACTAGAAGCAAATTCAGAGAACTAATTCTCTCCGTTATTTCCAGTAAATAAATAATTTGCTCCCAATAAAACAAGCCTGCTTTTTATTGTTGAAACAAGTGCTATCGATCTTTAGTCTAATGCATTTCACAAATAAAAAGCAGGCTCTATTTTGGCTATAAGCATTTCATATAATGCTAATCGCCTTCTTTTAAACCCACACTTTGGAGTATTTTTATTTCTATCCGTCTATTCTTCACCCTTGTCGCTTCGTATGCATTGCTGTACAATGGTCTCTGTTCACCATATCCTTTGTAAGATAAGCGATTCTTATCAACTTCTTGAGACAACAAATAATCGTAGACATACCTAGCTCGCTGCTCAGAGTAAACTTGATTTACAGAATCGTTTCCAATATCATCAGTATAACCTCCAATCTCCACAACCAACTCTTTATGTGTTTTTAAGGCTTTTAGTAAAGTTTTAATATCTGAATTTTTACTTATATTTTGAATCGTAGACTTGCCTGCTTTAAAATAAATATTGTGCAAAGGGATAGAACTATTTTCAGTAATTGATTCAGGAACAATAAGCAAATGATTTATAGTAACTTGAATTTTAGAACTGTCTATAAATTGAGGCATTTCGGGGCATATATAATTTCCTTCTTTATCCAACAAACGATACTTTTCGTTAGGTTCAAAATCACGAATCATCATACGAATTTTTTGGTATCGACTGCTTCGATTAGCACCATCTGTCCCCAAATCCCAGTACCGAATAGCTTCTGCGCTAGTATATCCACAAAATTGTTTTAACAAAACGGCTGCAATAAACCCAGAAGCGTGCCATCCATTCCAACAATGCAAATAAACAGGTCCTTTTGAAGCATCAATTCCAGATTCATATACCAACTCTATAATTTTTTGTACATGTGATGAATCAAAATAATCCAATTGATAGTATTTCATTTGATTGTTAGCCCCATGTACACAACTACAGGTGTCGATACTATCTACAGATTCAAAATTTGTTCGATAAAGATAAACTGCTGCCGAAAATCCTTCGTAACACAAATTGTTTATACCATCTTTGGGGAGAGGGTTATGATTTTTTCGTTTATCAGTTTTGTGAAAATAGTTGTTGGCACCTCCTCGGTAAGCTACTCCATGCAAAACACTTCTCATATTGCGAGTGCCATATAAAGGCAAACAACCATTCCCCCAGTTATCTGTTATTTTGTACAATAAATTTTCCTCTACATAACGCTCCTTATAAAAACTAAAATCTAAGTCAATTATAGGTTGATAACCTTCACAATAGTCTTCGCAAGGTATAAATTCAGCCGACTCTTTCAGTTGCCCGAACAAAGCAATAGGTAAAATCAGATTAAAAACAACATACCATACGTTCTTGTGTCTTAGAGTTTTCTTTTCCATATTTTCCAAACAAACTTTAATAAGTTCTACATTAACCAATTAATACAATTCATTGTAGGACAAATTTTAATATTAGTTCGTTGAAACCACAACAGAGGGGGATTATTTTAACTTAATAGATTAGTAAATTCACATCTATATCCTACTAAAGCCATAAATTCAATATTAAGACATATGCCTATAATTTTGAATTTATTAATATACTTTAACAAAAAACAACCTGTTAAAGTATAACCTCGTCCCCCCCACATTGCTTAAACGTGTGTCTTTGCAATCACAATAAACTGCTGATAATAAAGAGACTGTATACTATTGTTTTTATTCTCTAATAATTTTTCTATGTCCTTTATTAGTTGCCTTAATAATTTAGAATTTTTCTGATAAATTGCTTCTCCCAACTGACGAACTAAGGAAATTTCTAATTGATAAGCGTTGAACATACCCGCTCCTTTTTCTAACTCTATTGCTGTAAATGTTTTTCCTAATAATAGTTTAACCCAAATCGTAGCAATTATTATAAAATCAGTAAATTCAGTGGCTCTAGTTCCTGCTTCTAACAAATCCTCATATAAAGCCAAAAGATCGGTTTTATTTACTTTAGGGTATTGGAAAAAATAAATATTAGCCTTTTCCATTAATGCCAAATCCAACCGTTCATCTTGCTCATGCTTCTTATAAAAAGCTACTAATTGCTCCCATTTTTTTAGTGCAAGGCGGTATTGTTTGCTAGAAATGAGAATGCTAATGGTGTTTCTAATTTCCGATTCAGAAGTTGGATATGGCAAGTTAGGATGAGCCGTTTCGATTCTATCCCTTTCTTTTAGCGCTTTGGCTGACTCATTGTATTGCCCTCTATAAAAATAAAATATTGCCTTTAGTAAGAGCAGATTATAGGTTGTTAACTTAGGGTAATGAGCCATTGCAAAAATCATTGGCATTTGAGGATGCTCTTTCAAAATAGCTTCTAACTTGTTCAAATGTCGAACCAATGCATTCGTAGACTTGTGAGTGCGCCCAATTGCCGTACACCCTTTGCTAAATGCAATATAATGGTAGAGTAGTGTAAATCTGGGCAAGTCTTTATAAGGCTGTATCAATTTTCGTACAGCTTTTAGTACTTCTTGATAATCCTCTATTGTTTTTATACGATACGATTGTTGGTGATAATAATGCAATTTCTGCAAAGCATGATTCCATTCAACCGCTTTTAACAAACGCTTTTCGGCATCAATAAGTGCCTTGTCACCTCCTATAAACAAACACTGCTGGCAGTATATAATCATATTAAGTACGCCAGGTAGCAACTCAAATAAATTTAGTTTTTGGCAATGCTTTTCTAATTTGAGGGCTTTCTCCAAAGCATCTTTAAATTGGTTTTTATTAACCAAATAACGAATAAAACTCAAACTTTGTTCTTCTTTTGAAGAATGCGTCTCTGTCTTTTTCAAATAGTGATACAACCACTCTATTAACTGCTGCCTTAATTTATAAAAACGGTTGATTAGTTTGGTGTATTCTACTTGGTCTACTTCTTCTTTATAAATAACATTAATTGCCCTTGGAGTTTTAAATGTTGTTTCTATTGTTCTCAAAAAATGAATTAGCCGCAACATTTTAGGCGACTTACCAAAAGCATGATCCAACACAATTTGACTAGTGGGGTTTACTTCACAAAAAAGAAGGAAAAGTTCTTCATTCATTAGATAGTCTATTTCAGAGTAAGTGTGTATACAGTATTTTCGCTCAGTAGACGAATTTTGTGCCATTTTTGGAGTACCAACAAGAATATTCTTCACAAAAAATGAACTAAAGCACATTAACGTGAGAATCACTTAAAATACTAACAACCAACAAAATAATCAACAAAAAACCATCATATCATACCTAAAAACGATGAATATACATTGTCTATATTTTTTTTGGGTTTAATGTTTGATTTAGTTTTGGCACGTTCAAACAAAGGTAAAAAAAAGTACTCATCTAGCTACCTAATTATTATCATAATCTATTTTGGCAAGCTGTAAAAAGGATACTTTTTAGCCCTTATTTTTTCACCATTTTATCCAATACTATTTATTATGAAAACATACATTTCATTCTTATTATTTACCTTAACCCTACTTTTTCTGAATAGTTGTAAACCAGATGATGTATCAACAGATAGCAGCCAACTGCTAGTTATAGAAAACGGAGCCATGTCTGCTGAGCCAGGGCAAAATATTACATATAGTGCTGCATTAATTGACGCTTCAGGCAACAAAACTACGGCTACCAATGTGACTTGGTCTAGTGGCAACTCTTCTGTTGCAAGTATTGGAAGCAACGGGCAAGTTACCATTAGCGAAGTTGGCGTTACAACAATCAAAGCTTCCGTTAATGTAGGGGGAGTAACCCTAACAGCCGAGGCACCGCTAAACATTCAAGTTCCTGGTCTATTTGCTGTCGCACCTTCTGCTATTTTAGTAGACACCGATTTCCCAGATATTCAATTAGAAGCGGTTTATCTTGGAACAGGTTCTACTACGTATAGTTATCAATCTAGTGATGCCAATGTTGCCACAGTATCTAATACTGGAATGGTTAATTTTGTAGGAGTTGGTAGCTGTCAAATTACAGTAACAGCCAATGGTTTGACAGGAACACCTGTTGTTACTGTTCCTGTTGTTGTCTTAGGACCAATTAGTGTTCCTCTACCAGTTTCTCGTATTGTACTTAGCCCCAATTCTAATACTATTTTAAAAACAGAAACAACACAATACAGCGCAAAAGCATACAATATCGACAATCAAGAAGTTAGTACTAATTTCAGTTGGTCTGTTGTAGATCCTAATATCGCTAGTGTTGACGCTTCTGGAAATATTACGCCATTAAAAGTTGGTACGACAACTATTCGTGCGACTGCCGAAGGAATTACTGGTAGCGCCGAGTTGGTGGTTGCTCCTAACAAAGTAATTATTGTTGATCCATACTACGCTACTGTTCCTGCTGGTCAAACCAAACAATTTACAGCCAAACAATACGATGTTGTTCGAAATAGTAACGGAGAATTAGCTTTAGGCGCAATGACAACTCCTTCTAACTTAACATGGGAAATCCCAACTTATGGGTTCTCTATTTTTGATATCGCTACCATCGATAATAATGGTTTGGCGACCGTAAAAAGCAATGCTACTCTTGGCTTAATTACTTATGTGATTGCTTCTCACCCTTCTGATCCAGATATAGAGCCAGGTGTTGGGGTTCTTTCGGTTGCTGTCAGTTCTGGAAATTGCAACTGTGGTGCCCAAGATATAGCTGCTGCAAGTTTGAACTTGACTAGTCCTAACAATGTAACTCTAAGTATCGGGCAAACAGCTCAAATTCAAGCAGAGGTCTTAGATAACTCAGGTAACCCTATTAGTAATGCTGCATTAGTTTATTGTAGTGATAACGTACAAGTTGCCGATGTAGATTTTAATGGCGAAATTTCTGCTACTAGCTTTAACGCTGGTACAGCAACCATTACGGTTTGTCATGGTAACCTAAGTGAAACAATTACGGTTAATGTTCAATAAAATAACACCCTGATTATCAATCAACAAAATGAATATTTTTCAAGTAAAAGAGAAAAAAGTATTTTTTTTTTGCACCAAATACACCAAAAATTAATTTACTCGCATCTTAGTAAATAGAGTAGTGTTCATAGAACCTTTTTAGTTGAGTTTATTCATCTTCAAAGATTGAGAATAAAAGAGCCTGTTGCCCACAGGCTCTTTTCATTTTTAGTATACCAATCTCGATTTTTGTCTTAATTTCCTTTTATCATAACTAAAGCGTACCTTTGTGGCACAAAAATTTACTTTTGATTTTAAGATAAAATAATTGAATTATGTTCTTACAAATGTTCAAATCAAAAATTCACTGTGCTACAGTGACAGAAGCCAACCTTAATTACGTTGGTAGTATTACGATTGATGAAGATTTAATGGAAGCTGCTAATATATTTGAAGGAGAGCGTGTGCAAATAGTAAACAATAACAATGGGGAAAGATTAGAAACCTATGTTATTAAGGGAGAAAGAGGCTCAGGGGTTATCTGTTTAAATGGTGCTGCTGCTCGCAGATGTCAAGTTGGCGATATTATTATTATTATCGGTTATGCTTTTCTATCACCTGAAGAGGCGAAAACTTTTGAACCAACAATTGTTTTTCCTAACGAAAAGAATGCTTTAAACTAGGTTCCTTAGTAGTGCTTGTCCAAACAAAGTTCTTATATAGTAAATAAGTTGTTGAGTGTAGAATCTTAACAACTTATTTTTTTTATGATGGTATCCTTGCTTTTTGATAACTCCCTTCTAAATAGTTGACAGAAAATAACAAAAAGAAACTATAAATACCAAGCCCTATCGCGCTCAAAAGTGTATTCTCTGTCATAAATGACAAGAATATTGTTACATAAAACAAGAGAAAAAATAGATTCTTATAGTTTTGATGGTAAAAGAAAGGGAATAAAAAACAACTCAGAAAAAATAGCAACCCGATGATTCCTGTAGCTGCATACAATGTCAAAAAGAAATTGTGAGGATACATGACTTTTTGATCTGGATAATGCGCCTCATATTGCTTGGCTTGCTCATCATTCAAATCTCCAATCCCAACCCCAAACCAAGGTGATTGTTGCGCTACATCCCACGCTATTTTGTATGACAACAAACGACGAGTATCTGAATACTCCCCAATATGTCCCTGTCGATACATATCCCAATTGTGTTTGGTCAAATCAACCTTGGTTCTAATACTTGGAACATACTTGTATGCCAAATAAGGCACCACACACATTCCCACTAATAAGATCATTCCAATCCCATAATGCCTTTTGCTCAGCATATAATACAAAACCGTTGTTCCTATTCCTCCATACAAGACCAAAAGACCAATTCTCACCGATAGTAAGTGTAGTGTAATGATCAGAAATAAGACAAGAAAGCGGAGCAGCCATTTCTCGCTTGCATTCTTCCAATGAAACCCTTGCTGGAGCAACCAAAATCCTGCAAAAACAGCTAGATTTATCATCAAACTGAATCGAATATGCTCTCCATTTGGTGTTGGAATAGCTTTGCTCACAATTAGACGTTGTTGCATTGCTTCATAGTGTAGTCCGTAGTTGACTAAAACTCCTAAACAGGCAATCACCATCATATAAAAATAGATGGCCAACAATTCTTGATAGGATTTTTTAGAAAAAGTTGGCAACAGCCCAAACGCAATAGGCAATATGAGTAGTGGCAAGGCTATCCGCAAACGAACCATGGATGCCTCCCAATTATCAGAGGTCAAAGCACTGAAAAGAAATAATACAAATATACCTAATGTAGCGATGAACGATTTGTTTGCCCCAATACGTTTCCAATCTTGTTTTATTGTTGGAGATAATATACCCAAAACTACAAATCCAATCATGGACAGTGTCAACAAAAACTTAGAACAAATTAGCCCAATAAATAAACTTATACAGGTAGCATAAATTAATTTTTGTCGAGGATATTGTCCTAAGAAAAACTGTATTTTTGACTCCATAAATGACTGGCAGACTTACTCTATAATGTAAATTGAATATATTTGATTGTTCTATTGTCCTTTAGGTGCATTTCTTCATAAAATGTCTTAATATCCAACTCAGGAAAATCCAACTCTTGAGCATAAATATTATCATTTTGATACAAGATTTCAATTTGCTGTTCTTCTAATACTTCTAAGGTGTATTCATACAACTCTGGAGAATCTGTTTTTAGGTGCACACGATTATTGTCCTTTTTGAGAATATGGCGATACACATCCAAGAATCTTGGTGCTGTAGTGCGTTTTCGTGCCTTTCCTAATTGTGGATCAGGAAATGTAATCCAAATTTCGGATACTTCTCCTAGAGCAAAATAGTATTCCATAAACTCTATTCTAGCTCTTAAGAAAGCAACATTTTCTTCTTTGTTCAACAAAGCACCATTGGCTCCTGTCCAGAGGCGATTCCCTTTGATTTCAACTCCGATATAATTATTTTCAGGATACATTTTTCCTAAACCACGTGCGTAATGTCCTTTTCCACACGCCACTTCCAAAATAATTGGATTGTCATTTTGAAAATGATTTTGCCATTGCCCTTTCATGTCTACATCATTTCCTTGATAATCTACGACAAGTGGTGTATTATGTCCTTTAGACGAATAAACATTGGGAAAGGTTCTAATGGCTGCAAATTTTTGGAGTTTGCTAAGCTTTGTCATTGGTTTATATTTATCACTAAGAGCAAATCAAGAATCTAGACCTGCTACAATTTTTCAGCAATTATTAAAAATAGAAGTATATGACCTTACTACTTCATGACTTTTTGTAAAACGAAAAAAGCCACGAAGTAATGAGGTGTTTAGAGTCCGCAAATATACAAACTTCAGTGAACTTTTTGGAATAGAGCAATTAATTGCTCCGCAAGCATACATTTTGCGAATCTAAAATTTTTATACTCCGATTCTTGTAAGAAACGATTCTAGTTTGTAGCAACCGAACGGCTTTATAGGTTAATAATTCTGATTGTTTTGTCGTCATAGTCTATATTTCCAGAACGTTTTAGTTTGTTCAAAACACTACTAACCGTTTGACGAGAAGTAAAAGTAAGTTTACCAATTTCTGTATTGTTCAAGAATTTCTTAACAATTAAGCTATTATCCTTATGTTTTCCAAAATCTTTGCCCAACTCCAAAAGAAAGTCAATAATTCTAGTCGTAGAGTCTTTGTATATAATTTGAGCAATTTGAAATTCTACTTTTCGCAACCTCAGACCAATTAGTTTGTACATTGCACGATTAAACGCCTTGTTTTTTGACATAATATTTTGAATCACATCAATATGCAAAGTGCAGACGGTGCAGTTTTCGGCAGCAACAACAAAATCGTTGGAATTCCCATCTGCTAAAGCCAATTCGCCAAAAATATTTCCAGAATTCAAGAGATATTTTAAGTTTTCTTCTCCATTTTCGGTGTAATTACCCACTTTCACAGCCCCTTCTTTCAACAAGTAAATTGTTTTTTGAGAGTTAAAAGGAAACATAATTGGATCATCCTTCTTATAAGGCTTATGAATAGAAGTTTCTGCCACTAATTTTAATTCTGTTTTAGTGAGCACTTTAAAAATATCAAATTGTTCTAAATACCAAAGTTTGGTTAACGTTTGCATGCTTATTGTTTTTACATCAAGGTTACTTCTAAAAACGATTGTTTTTCAGGGTAATCAGTGGTATAGTGTAAACCTCTACTTTCTTTGCGAGTAGCTGCTGAACGTGTAATCATATAAGCAATTGTAATTAAGTTTCTCAACTCACAGAGTTGCGGCGATATAGTAGTTGTACTATACAGTTGCTCTGTTTCTTCGTACAAAATATGCAAGCGATCGAAGGCTCTTTTTAAACGCACACTTGATCGAACAATTCCCACGTAACTACTCATAATTTCTTTTAGCTCCTTGATACTTTGTGTAATCAAGACCAACTCATTAGGGTCTGTTGTGCCTGTAGCATCCCAATCTGGAATCCCCGCCTGAAATTCTGTATTATCAATACGACCTGAAATATCCTGCACCACCCGTTCTGCATAAACTAATCCTTCCAACAAAGAATTGGAAGCTAGTCGATTGGCCCCATGCAAGCCTGTACAACTACATTCTCCACAAGCGTACAAGTTTTGAATAGAAGTCTGCCCCATTTCATCCGTTTTAATACCACCACAGATATAATGTGCCGCTGGAACCACAGGAATTAAATCTTTCATTGGGTCGATTCCAAGGCTAATACACTTATCATAAATCGTTGGAAAATGAGCTACAAAAGCATCTTTATCCAAATGAGAACAGTCCAACATCATGTAATCTTGTCCTCGCATCTTCATTTCGTTGTCAATCGCTCTTGCCACAATATCTCTAGGTGCCAAAGACTTTCTTGGATCATATTTGTGCATAAACTCCTCTCCTTCTGGTGTTTTGAGAATGGCTCCAAAGCCACGCACCGCCTCCGATACCAAAAATGCAGGGTTTTCAACAACAGGATTGTACAAAGAAGTTGGATGAAATTGTACAAACTCCATATTTTCCATGCGCCCTTTGGCTCTATAAAACATTGCCATTCCATCTCCTGTAGCGATACTAGGGTTTGTCGTTGTCTTATAAACCTGTCCAGCTCCGCCAGTAGCTACAACGGTAAATTTGGCTAAAAATGTTTCTATTTCCTTGTTTTGAGTGTTCAATACATACGCTCCATAGCACTCTATATTAGGTGTTATACGAGTAACTTGTTTACCTAAGTGGTGCTGTGTAATTAAATCAATTGCAAAGTAATGATCATAGTACTCAAGGTTCGGATAACTTTTTGCTTTTTCATTCAAAGCCCGTTGAATCTCCCAACCAGTCAAATCCTTAAAGTGTAAAATTCGATTTTCTGAATGACCACCTTCTTTTCCCAAATCATAGTCACTTAAATTTTTGTCAAAACGCGTCCCCCACTCAATCAATTCTCGCACTCTCGTTGGACCTTCTTTGACAACAATATTGACAGCATTCAAATCACAAAGACCGTCTCCTGCATCTAGCGTATCTTCAATATGCTTGTCGAAAGAATCTGTATCAAAATTCCAAACGGCAGCCACTCCACCTTGTGCATAACGTGTGTTGCTTTCCTCCTTGGTAGCTTTTGTCAAAACACAAATTTTTTTGTCGGGATGACGCTCTGCCATTTTTATGGCAATAGTTAAGCCTGCAACTCCTGATCCAATTACCAATACATCTATTTGCTTCATCTTGCTTGCGTTAGTAGTCCATTATTGCTAACTTTAAACAAAACCACATCAAACTAATGATCAATAACAACTCCCTCAATAAATATATATAGAGTTTGTTTCTGATGTTGTTCATATGGTTTTATCGGACTATTATTATATTCGATTATAATTAAAAAATATCATGACCTATATCTTCTATAACACACTCTAAAAACTTGTAACAAGTTATAAGATAGTGGTTTGAATCTATCACCTTGTAATATAAAAAAAGCCGCTTACTTTTTAAGATAAGCTGCTATAAAATGTCTTATTTTTGACATCCTCTTCCTTTCTCTTCAGCAAAACATCTATTTTTTGTCTATCTTCTCTATGTCTCTCCAAGATATTTTGAGTAAGCTAGGTAAAACTCTATAATAATTATGCCCCATAATAGCCTCCAAATGCAATACTCCTAAAATTTTAATCCAACCAATCAATATTGTTTGAATGGTGTTTTTTGAGAAAAAAAATGCTAACCATACTGATTATAATATATTTTATAATTTTTTTATCGTGGGAAACAGCTACAAATGTTTTTTAAGCATACCATCTTTTTAATTATCATGCAATAAGTTTAGTTTGTACTACTACTACTGCCCCTATATACAATACCTATTTTATCATTATTCAATTAAGTTATCGAATGACACAACTCATAAGATCAATACTATTTTTTATTTTCAGTATTTTTCACTTTCAATTATTTGCTCAAAATCAAGCATATGTTAATACGCCAGATTCTTTGTACTTAATTGATGTGTCTACTTGTAGGGCTCGAACCATTGGGAAATTAGATACTGTATTCCTTGATATTGCGATGAATCCTGTCAGTAAAATACTCTATGGTATAGGTTATGATTATAACCTATACAAAATTAGCCGAATCGATGCAACAATATCTTTAATTAATAATATTCCAGTCTATCTAAATTCCTTAACATTCTCCAAAAAAGGTGTTTTATATGCCATGGGACAAGGGGATCGAATATACACGATTGACTTATTCAGAGGAACTGCCACTCATATTGGTAATACTAGTTTGTGGGTGGACCCAGATGGAGACATTGCTTTGTTAAATGGCAAGTTATACTTATCAGCCGTTGTTCATGTTCCTTATGGATCAAAGTTAGTAGAAATAGATATTAAGAATTTAAATAAACCTAATTTCCCAAATACTAAAAATAAAGGTCGCTTCAACTCACTTAGTAATGTATTTGGGCTCGCCTCTATTGGTTGTTCTCCTGAACTATATGCATTTTCGGGAAAGAACGTTTACAAAGTTCCCAACCAAAACCCTGCACAAAGAGTTTTACAGTGTTCTAATATTATTCCTGGTAATATCTTGGGGACGGCTTCTTTGGCAGAAGATATAGATTTTTCAAGCTTAGACTTGGTAGATACAACACATATTTGTCGAGGAAATAATGCAATTTTGGATGCTAGAGTCCGCAATGCTAGTTACGTTTGGCAAGACAATGCTACTGTTTCGCAATATACCGCTTCTACATCTGGTCTTTATTCAGTCACTGTATCTATAAACAACTGTACACAAACAGATAGTGCCTTTGTTTACGTTACGGATTATCCCTCGCTTGACTTGGGCAAGGACACTACTTTGTGCGAAGGAGAATTTTTAACGTTAGATGTTTATCAAAATAATTCTACTTATCTTTGGCAAGATGCGAGCACGGACCCCAACTACACCATCAATCAGAGTGGAATCTATGCCGTTTCGGTTACTCTGGATAACTGTGTTAGTACCGATAGTATTTCTGTGAGTTATACTTCTATGCCTGATTTTTATTGGGACGACTATCCAACAACGATCTGTGAAGGCAGTTCTTTTGTATTGGACGCCACCCATATGCACTCATCAACAACCTACACTTGGCAAGATAATTCTACTAGTCCTACCTTTTGGGTACAACAAGCAGGTATTTATTCTGTATCTGTTAGCAATATTTGCGGAAGTAAGACAAAGGAAATAGAAGTATCAACCAAGGAATGTGATTGCTTTGAAGGAATACCTGATATTTTCACGCCCAATGCCGATGGTGTTAACGATACATTTGGTCCAGTTACAAAATGTGATTTAGAAATTATTAATTTTGAAATTTACAATCGTTGGGGACAAATCGTCTATCAGACCAACGCCAATTATGCCCCTTGGGATGGGCAATTTAAGGGACAAATTGCCGCTTCTGAGGTTTATATTTATTTACTCCAATATTACGATGATTATGGGGTACGTGTTTCCAAGAGAGGAGAAGTAACTCTAGCTCGATAAGTGGATAAAATAAGAGCCATCATTTTGAAAATGATGGCTCTCTTGTTATAAATTTAGCTAAATTCTTATAGCATCTATTTTTCTCTTGATAAGCAGCAACAAATAGTTATTTCCACCCGTGTAACTGAAACCAGCCAGCACGCTCAATGACATTTTTAGAATAGTCTCTCCCTGTCGTATAATAATCTACTCCATATCCCATTCTATAGCCATCCCAAGCACGTCTAGGACCACAATTATATCCTGCTACTCCAGCTTTGATTAGTTTAAAACTCATCTCCCAGCCTGCTTTTTTCTCAAAATACAACATACAGTTCTTCAATACAGCTCCACCATATATAATATTTTCTCTTCCATCCGCCCATTTGCCCGATTGAATAAACGGCACATGCCAACGATCATCGACCTGCATCAAACCTCGTCCATGGCCATGATCCCCTGTTCCTCCTGGTCCAGGAGGTGTTAATGCCAATCCCCAGTGAGATTCACGAGAACCTAAACCAGCAATAATTGATGGAGGAATACCATATTTTTCAGCTACTTTCTTGACGGTGTATTCGTACTTTTTTAACTCTTCTAATTGTTGTAGTAAGGTTCTATCCCATTTAGAATAAGATGTTTGAAACGTTGTTGATGGGTTTTTAGGCGATGGCTTTTTAAGTAACAAAGACCATGTATACGGTCCTACAATTCCATCGGCACCGAGCCCTTTTGAAGCTTGAAACAAGCGAACAACATTTTCTGTATAAGCTCCAAATTCACCATCAGGGCGAATTCGGTACCCCAAGCCTTTTAATAGAGTTTGTAATTCTTTTACGTCATCTTTTAAGTGTGGAGAGGTATGGCTAAAGCCATCGTATAATCTCAAAGTTGGTCTTCCCATGTGTTAAATGTATCTTTTTTATCGGGTCTCAAAAAAAATAGTCTTAGAAGTTTAAATACCCCGTTGGTTATTCCATGAACAACTATTTTGTGGTTTAAACGGAGTAATAAAGTTAGCCTCATAGCAAAAACTATACATCGCCCCAATAGTATTCTTTGTGTTCAATCAAGCTTCCAAATAAGCATTACTATTAGATCACGACTAAATTTGTATGATTCAATATAAGTAATCGTTCAAAAAAATAATTCCATTTTTTGTTATTATTTTTTCTGACCTCTTACTTAGTATTTTTTATTTATTAGCATGATTAAAATCCACACAACCTCTCTGAGAATGTTTGTTTTTGCTTCTTCGCTAATATGATAAAGAATTTTGACGTAAAAAAGTTTAATCTTTAGGGCTGATTTATCCCCTATAATAGTATATATGATGCATCTTTCTTCTTCAAAAAACTTTAAAATCATACTTAAAAAAAGCAATTCATTCAACTCAAAACCACTAATTGAATAGGTTTATAGTCTGATACTTAGATATATTGACACTATTTGCGTACCTTTCAGTTTTTATATTTTGCCAAAAACTTAAAATCTTGCAAAGAAAAAGTATGATATTTCTAAAAATAGAAATAAAAAGCGTGTAATACCAAATTTTGAAACAAAAAAACAATGTTTTTGTTAGTTTTGTACCACGTACGTCTATTTTCACGTTTTCCCCTCCCTCATTACTTTAGCCCATGTGACTTATAAAATAAGAAATGAATCGTCTAATATACATAAGCATTCTCTTTTTATTCCTCAGTGGTTGCTTGTCTGTTGGTTATGCTCAGTCTGATGTAGAGCAAACATTAGCCCGTGCTTACAAACATATCCTAGATGCCGAAAAGTATTATGCAGAAATGCAATATGTAGAAGCAAAGGAATCCTACCAATTTGCTGCACGCCTTTATCGAAACAATAACTTACCTGCTTACTATGCTATTTGTTACAATGGTATTGGAAACATTTATATTGAGTTGGCACTCTATGAGGAAGCAAAGAACAAAGGCTTTGAAAAAGCACTACAACAACTTGCAGAAATAAAAAGTATCGACCCTAGTTTTGAAATAGATAGTAACCTAATTGCAGACGCTTATGAAGGGTTGGGACGTTACTACAGTAGTATTTCTACGACTCTAAGAACTGATAGAGGAGTAGAAACCAAGATTCACTACAAAAAAGCTTTGGAGTATCACGAAGCAGCACTTAAAATTCGCAAAAATCTACACGGTGACATACATCAAAAAGTTGCTCTTTCTTATTACTACATAGGTCGTTGTTATCGTGGTTTTTCTAACAAAGATTTTGTCCATATTAATATAGATGGTACACCAATTCAAAAAGAATTAGAATATCTAAATAAAGCGCTCGATATTCAATTGCAGACAATTGGAAAAATGCACTATCAAACAGCAAATACCTATCAAGCGATTGGCAATTTCTTTTATGAAACACAAAAGGATTATCACAAAGGACTGTCCTATCATCAAAAAACATTTGAAATCCGCAATACATTATTTGATAACAACCATCTGCAAATTGCCTCTTCTTATATTGATATTGCCATTTATTATCGAGTCATGAACATCTATGATCGAGAATTAAAATGCCTTGAAAAAGCACTCAAAATTCAACTCAATGTCTTAGGAGCAGAACACGTAGAAGTGGCTAAGAGCTACTATCTCTTGGCCAATCGTTATAGAAACAATGGTTCTTTGGCAAAAGCTTTATCTTATTATGAATATGCTCTGCTGATATTTGAAAAACTAAAACACAAAGAAAGTTTAGAAATTGCCGAAGTGCGGTTGGCCTTGGCACTTTGTTTTCGAACGTTAAAAGAAAGCAATAATGAATTGGAGCAACTCAAACAATCTAGAAAAATCTATGAAACAAATTTGGGTCGTAATCATCTAAAACTCGCTCCTGTTTTTTTAGAAATAGGAAATTATTACCTCAATCAAAAAGCGTATGATTCTACGTTGTTTTTTTATCAAAAAGCATTAAAAATCAATCAGCAACAATTGGGCTTAACCCATTATTCTGTTACGAATATTTATGAAAAAATAGCCAATATTTATCGTTTGCAAGAATTTCCTGACAAGGAATTTAGTTATTTGATGAAAGCGTTAGAAACCAAACAAGATGAGGCATACTTAATTAATGAATCAAGGGTTAACCAACGCTCGAATTCTCAACAATTAGATTTTTCGATTGACAAAGAAAATCGTAATAGAACACTTGAACAACAACTCTATAGCAGCTATATGGGATTGGCTGATTTTTATCATAGAGCTAAAGAATATAGGCAAGCACTTTTGTACATCCAAAGAGCACTTGCAACAGTTTGCCCTAGTTTGTACGACCAAACAATTAATATTTATACCAATCCTTCTACTCAAGATTTGTCTCGTAATATTGCATGGCTTGGTGCTTTAGAGCAAAAAGCCAAACTAATTCAGCAACTCTATAGAGAAAGACATCGTATTAAAGATCTAAAGTTTGCTATTGAAACTTATCGCCAAGGGATTGAGGTTATTAACTCATTACGAAACAATTTTAGCTCGATACAAGCTCGACAAGAACTTAAGAAATATTCTCTCCCCGTTTACGAGGGTGCGATTACTGCCCTATATCTTATGTATCAACAAAGTGAAGACGCAAAATATTTGGATCAAGCTTTTGAAGTGACAGAATACAGTAAAACATTTGCCCTGCTTCAGGGGTTACAAAATAATCTTGCTCGTGGTAGTAGCAATATCCCTCCTCAATTATTAGAGTTAGAATCTACGTTGCGCAATCAACTCGCTTATTATTCTAATTATAAGAATAGAAATGCGAAAGATAATCAAGAATTTGACAAAGCTTATCTAAAAACAAAACAATCTTATGATTCTCTGATTTTTGAATTGGAACGCCAATACCCAACCTACTATCGTTTAAAATACGAAGCTAAAATTACATCTACGGATGAAGTTCAATCTCAATTACTCCAACCCAAACACGTACTCTTAGAATATTTTGTAGGAGATGAATACATTTATGTTTTTAAGATTGCACCTCACAAAAAAGAGTTTTTCCAAATTCTCATTCCTCAAAATTATGAGCAACTGGTATACAATTTAAGAAGTGCTTTAACTAACTATGACATGATTGGAGAGCATCCACAATGGGCTTATCAAGCGCTAATTGCTGCTTCGCATAAATTCTACTTAGAGTTTTTTGCACCACTCATTTCACCTACCGATCTTGTTGAAGAAATCACGATTATCCCAGATGGAATGCTCAATTATATTCCTTTTGAGGTCTTGATAGAAAAGCGTCCAGAAGAACACAAAATGCAAGATAGAGACTACAAAGAATTAGCTTTTATCCTAAATAGATACAGTATTAACTATAATTATTCATCGACACTATGGATCAATAATACACAGGACAAACAAGGTCAAAACAATGGAAAATGTTTAGGGTTTGCGCCATCTATTCAGTTTGCCACTAATCAAGATAGTTTGCCTTGGACTCAAAAAGAGTTGAATGCTATTAAAGCTATTTTTGATGGAGAGTATTATTATGGAGAAGAGGCCAATAAGTACTTATTTAAAAGAGTTTCTAATAAATTCAGTATCATCCACTTAGCGACACATGGAATTGTCAACATGGAACATCCTATGCGCTCCATGCTTTCTTTTGCTTCCTCAGATACAAGTAATAAAGACAATGCCGCTCTCTATGCTTACGAAATTCACAATTTAGCGCTAAATGCCGACTTGGTCGTTCTTAGTGCTTGCGAGACTGGATTCGGTAAAGCTATTCGAGGAGAGGGTGTTTTGAGTCTAGCACGGGCATTTTTGTATGCTGGTGCCCCAAGCGTTGTCACAACACTTTGGGAGGTCAATGACTTTACTAGCGCTGCTCTTATCGAAACTTTCTACTCTAATTTAGCTATAGGAATGAACAAACCTGCTGCTTTGCAACAAGCCAAACTAACATTCTTATCCAAAACAGATGAAATATCGGGACATCCTACTTACTGGGCAAGTTTTATTTCTATTGGGAATGCTAGTCCTATTGAAAAAAAACGTTCTTGGAGTTTTTTAATTGGAATTATAAGCCTTTCTATCTTACTCCTTTTATTACTTTTTAAAGTATTTCAAAAATCAGAAAGACATTGAACAAAAAATCACTCTAGAATAAAATTCCAGAGTGATTCTCAATAATTTGCCTAATCTTTTGATTAATTGCTATACTTATTGTTCACTAGCTTGTTTTCTCCATTCATAACGAACACAACGAGCGGCAAAGCTTTTGATTTTTTTATCTAAGTTGACAATATCAACTTGCTTCAAATCTGCCAACTGCTGGAATGTTGTAATGCCTTCAGCTTTTAGTTTTTCGGCCATTTTTTCTCCAAGACCTTTTAACACTGTTAAGTCATCATTCTCCAATTGTTCTGCAACTTCTTTTACCTTTCCTGCTGCTTTTTTGACTTTTTTGTCAACTTTCTTTTCCACTTTTTCTTTTACTTTCTTTCCCTTCTTCAGCTTGCTACTAACCATTTCCTTTGCCTCTTTCACTTTTACATCAACCGTTTTCTTAGCCCCCTTGACCTTCTCTTTAGTATCTTTAATAGTTTCATCAATGATCTCTTTAACTTCCTCAACAGTTTCTGAAAATGCTACTCCTTCTTCTTCCAAATCAGCTTCAATTTCTTCGATTTTGTCTTCGTTACGTTCCTTGCGATTGCGAACCTCTTCTTTGATCAAAACACTCAACTCATCAAATTTAGATTCTAAAAGCGTTAATCGATCTTCGATAGTAGTATAAATTCGATTTTCAAGTCCCAAATAGCGACTCTCCATCTTTTCATAACGACTCTTAATTTCCTTGCTTAGTGTCTTTTTTAATTTTTTCAACATTGATTGTTTCTGTTTTTCTTTAATAATTAATTGATTTTGGTCTCGCAAAAGTACATTAACATAAACAAAGTTTTGAGTTTTTTGTTCAAAAAAAGATGGCAAAATTCATTTTTCTCCTTGGTTTATTAGCCTTTAAATATATAATTTCTCCTTATTTTTACATTTTTTAAGTTTGGGTTATTTCTGTACCTTTTTACCTACAGTTTCCAATAACCTCATAACCAACTATATACCAACCAACTAACACTAGAAATCCACCAACAACATCTAATAATCAATTGAACACACCTATCTCTAAGAACATCACCAAACAACAAAGCCAATGAGAGCGTTTCTCATTGGCTTTGCAAAAGTGGGAATAGAAATACAATTTAAAATTGTAACCCGACAAATAGTTGAAACCCTAGATTTCCATCAATATCATTTCTCTGAATATACGAACCATCACTATTCAAATCTTTTAGAGAGTAGTCGTATTTGTTGGTCGTAATATCTAATAAACTATAACTAAATCTTAGTCCTAATCGAAGACCTGGCGTGAAGTAATAAGAAACACCAGCTTGAAGAGTTAAGTCAACTGTCTTAAATATATGTTCGTTAGCTTTGTCTTCTACATCTGTAAAGTAATAGGCACTTGGTCCTCTAGGATAATAACGTGTTGTACCATCAATTTTGGCAGACTTTGCTGTATTGTCATACACAGCACCAATTTCGTCCTTGATCATTTTATAATCCAAGTCCATTTCTATAAATTGAGAAATGTCTGGATTATCTGCATTTAAAATATCAGCATCACCAAACTTGATTGTTCCCAATGCTTTTGAATCAATTAAGAAACCTATTCCAGCCCCTACGTCAAATTGCAATCGATCGTCTAATGCCTCGAAGTAAAACATGACAGGAACTTCTATATACGCATTGATAATATTCATACCGACACGACGCTTATAGTTTTTATCCGTTCTTTTTTCATAGCTACTCCCTATTTTATTGTAACCATAAATCAAGGCTTGCTCTGTTCCGTAAGCAGGTAGTTTCAAGAAAGAATTTTCGGCGGATGCACTATAGTAGGTTCCCTTCTGCACAAAAACTACTTCGGCAGCCAATCCAAAACGCTCATGCAAGGGCAACTTAACCGTCCCTCCTGCCGAAACTCGAACAGTTAATTTATTGGTTTCGTCTACTCCATTCTCTTTGGGACCAAACATTGTTGCAAAACTTGCTCCTGCCCTCAAACCAAATTTGGGTTTAAATAAGTCTTGTGCTTGTGTTGTATAACCTGCCAAAAAGCAGATTACCAATACACTCACCTGTATTGTCTTAATAAAATTCATGTTCATTTTTCTATGTGTATAAATAGGGATTATCTTTGTCCCTTTCCAAAATTATGGTGTGAATTCTTATCTTGTAAATATTCTAAAATGTTAAAAGCATCTAACAAAACACTTAATAAATGCGCACAAAGATAACAAAAGGCTTTTATAATTTAATAGTTCTGCCATTTTTTGCTTATCTAGCTACTCGCTTATAACTCTATAAAACAGAAACAATTTTAAATTGGTTGGGCTAGTTCAATCGATTTTTTTAACAACATTTTATTCGCCTAATACTTTGTGGATTATTGATCGTATTACTGTTTGGTATTCGATGTGTTTCGGGCATGGCTAGTTTTTATACAAAATGATAAAACATAAAACAACAATTGAATTAGAACCTGCTGCTTTTAAGATACAGTATCAAGATTACTTGTTATCCATTGGCTCTTGTTTTGCTCAAAATATAGCTCAAAAGTTGCAGAATATTTTCTATAATGTTTCCATTAATCCTTTTGGCACTCTATACAACCCCATTTCTATTCGCAATAGTTTGGGCTTACTTCTAAACAAGTATGAGTTTCAAGAAGAGGATTTGTTCTTTCACAATGGTCTTTGGAATAGTTTTCAACATCACAGCTCATTTTCATCAACCACAATTGAGGAAACACTTGAACGGATTAACATCGAATTAATAAAAGCAAGAACTCGCTTAAAAAGAAGCAACACCTTACTTATAACTTTGGGTACAGCTTGGGTTTACGAGCTTAGAAAAACTCAAAAAGTGGTGAGCAATTGCCATAAGTTTCCTGCCAATAGATTCAAAAGAAGACGCTTAACTGTTGACGAAATTGTAAGCAGCTTAGGTCCTTTGTTAGAATATCTAAAAGAAAACACACCAGACCTTAATATCATTCTTACTGTCAGTCCTATCCGACATTTAAAAGATGGTTTTACCGAAAACCAAATAAGCAAATCAACGTTGTTATTGGCTGTACAAGAAATGGTACAGAAAGCACGTTTTATACATTATTTTCCTGCCTATGAAATTATGATGGATGACTTGCGAGATTATCGTTATTATACTGATGACTTAATCCATCCTAGTTCTTTGGCCATTGAGTACATTTGGGAAGCATTTGCTCAAAGTTATTTAGCACCAGAAGAAGCGTCTTTAAGGAAAAATATTTATAAGTTGCACAAAGCCATACAACACAAATCTTTTAATCCAAGCTCTAGTAGTCATCAAAAATTTGTGCAGCAACAATTAAAAAATATTCAAAAAATTAAAACAAAAGTGCCTTCTTTGGACTTAAAACAGGCTGAAAGTCATTTTTTAAATCAATTAATACAGACCTAAAGTAACCGCTCCCAAAAGCATTTGTAGAATTCTTTAGTTCAGCATGTTACTTAACGACAACATAGTTGTGATTCATCAAACAAAGTATTACTTTTAAGAAGAGAATTAAGCATTCTACTTGATCTGCAAACTCATTTCATTATTCATCATCTTGTATCGTTAATACCATATGCAACCAATCATTCGAAAATATTCCCGCTATATTGGCGCATTGCTTTCTATAACGATTGCTTGCTTAATCATTTATTACTTTAGTGATATTTTTACTTGGGTAGTATTGGCCTGGGTTATCTCCTTACTAGGCTCTCCCTTGATGAAGTTAATGGGGCGTATTCGGTACAGGGGATGGGAAATCCCGAATAGTATTCGTGCCTTAGTTGTCCTATTCCTTTTTTATGGCATTTTTGGACTGCTCTTCTATATCTTTGTTCCTGTAATCGTCAAACAAGGACAAAACTTAGCAGAAGTAGATTACACAGCCATCGTCACAAGTTTAGAAGAACCTATTGCTCATTTCAATGATTGGTTGATTGTCAAAGGTCTCTCTGGAGGGGAATTATCGACTTATGCCGATTCTACCAACTTAATAGAAGTCCCCGTGGACTCTGTTCCAACCACAACAGCGCCTGCCTCCCCTTCCAATATAAAAACTTATACCAACGTACACATTGACTCTCTAATTCTAGCCAATGGTGATACAATCCCCCAAACACACGTTCACTTAAAGATAGCTCTAAATGTTGAGCCAATGGTTCCTGTAGACACAACAGTGGTTATTACACCTTCTGACACCCCTTCTGAACAGTTAAGAAAAAAAATGTTTGAGTATGTTAGCCCCTCTCAAATTATTACTAGAACCTTGCTATACATGTTCTCTTTCTTTGGCAATTTTATGGTATTGATGACCTCTGTCACATTCATTGCCTTTTTCTTCTTGAAGGACGAACAATTATTTGGACGTGTCTTAAAAGCCATTGTTCCCAATCAGCAAAAAGATGAAGCAGATACAGCACTTTCGCAAATAAAGCGCTTGTTGACACGCTATTTTAGTGGCATTTTGTTACAAATAACACTTATTACACTTTACGTTACTGTATTGCTCTCTTTCTTCAACATTCCCAATGCGTTCTTAATTGCCTTTTTTGCCGCTATTGTTAATGTTATTCCCTACTTAGGTCCTATCATAGGAACTTTATTTGGAATGCTCGTAATCATTAGTTCCAACCTAGATATGTCCTTCTATATGGTTACTTTGCCTATGATTTTAAAAGTAATGGGGGTATTTGCTTCGATGCAAATTTTAGATGGTTTTGTATTGCAACCCTATATTTTTTCTAATAGCGTGTCCGCTCATCCTTTGGAGATTTTTATTGTGGTGGTCGTTGGAGCTAAATTAGGAGGTATAACAGGTATGGTTGTTGCCATTCCAGCTTATACTATCATTAGAGTGATTGCATCTGTTTTCTTAAAAGAATTTCAATTGGTACAAAAATTAACTCAAAGCTTATCCGCCTCAAAAGAAAATATAGATGTTGGGGAAAATGTAGATATCGAAGTAGAGGATTAAGCATAAATCAACACTACTTAGCTAATTCGTTAAAATATGCTAAACTATCTTTTATTGTGAATTGTTTTAACCATAATTGGGTTAAAGATGATACCATATCATAAAAAACAAAAATAGTTCTTAGTGCAAGAACTTGTAAACAATCACTCCAAAACCGAACTGTAAGAACTTATAATACAATCAAAATATGGCTTTAAAAATAAGATATAACTCTCCTGTCGTACTCACCTTCTCTCTCATCTGCATCGGTGTTTATCTAATTGATTTAATTGCATCGGTGGGTACAGGTCCTAATGAAGTAGGGCGAATCACTTCTGCCTTTTTTATGTTACCTGGAAATTTTGATTGGGCAAATCCACTCAACTATGTCCGACTGCTAACCTATACAATGGGACATGCTAATCAAGCCCACATCATGGGAAATATGTCGATTTTCTTATTAATTGCCCCAATTATGGAGGAAAAATATGGTAGTCGAAAAATTCTCTTAATGATGATTTTAACGGCTCTAGTAACTGGTTTTTTGCAAATCTTGTTGTTTAGTACAGGTTTGTTAGGGGCAAGTGGAATTGTATTTATGTTTATTGTATTAGTATCCTTTGCAGACGTAAGAAAAGGGAGTATTCCACTAACATTTATACTAGTCGCTTTATTTTTTATTGGGCAAGAGGTCATTCATAGTATGCAAGAAAACATGGTTTCTGAATATGCTCATATTATGGGGGGTATCATGGGTGGTATTTTTGGAATGTTTTTTACAGAAACACAAAAAGATCCTACCCCTCCTTCAACAACAACAAATTTACCCAACAAGGACGTAGACATATAGATAAAAAAACCAAATAACACCTTAACAAATGATAACCAATAATTCTACTGATAGAATTATTGGTTATTTTTATGTTTGCCTCAAAATTTATTGACTTTAGATAAGAAATCTTGCTCTGCAAGTACTTTCTACTGCATTAGAGTCAACTTTACATTTGTAAATAGGTATTTTTCCATTCTTATTTATTTACCTAAAAATGTTAAAATGTATTCATCTGAAAATTTCTGGAATAGAGTCTCTAGCCATTCTAGTGACAAAATAGGAAAAATAGGCTTGCAAATAATTCATCGTACCACTTCATACCTCAATAAATCAGACACAGTTCTAGATTTTGGGTGCGGTTCTGGTCTGATAAGTATTGAATTGGCAAAAGCCGCACAAGATATAGTAGCGATTGACACTTCAGAGAAGATGATAAAAATAGCTCAAGATAAATCTAATAATATCCCCCAAAAGATAAGTTTCTTATATACAGATCTTTTCGACCAAAGATTTAAAAACAATTCTTTTGATATAATATTAGCATTTAATGTATTACATTATGTTACAGATACAAAAAAAACACTAAAAAAAATATATACCTTATTAAAAACCAATGGCATATTCATATCCTCCACAGCCTGTTTAGGCGAAAAAAGAAGTCTTCCTCGAATCTTTATGACAGTACTCCTAAAATTAGGAATCATGCCAACTACGAACTTTTATACTAAAATAGAATTACAACAATCCATCCAACAATCAGGCTTTTTTATCAAAGAACAAAGAGAATTATCTAATTTGCCCGAATTATTCCTTGTTGCGCAAAAACACTAACAACTCAACATAAAACGATGCTTTTGTTCCTAACAGAGCAGATTGGACAGTACCTCAACGATTGGACATTTCAGAAAACTCTTTGATAACTCTAAACTCCACTCGACGATTGGAGGCACGACCATTATTGGTAGCATTGGATTCAACAGGTTGTGTTTCTCCAAACCCTTTAAAAGCAAAACGATCAGAAGCAATTCCTTTTTTCTCTAAATACTTCATGACAGTTGACGCACGGCGTATTGCCAAAGTCCAGTTGTAACGATTGGAACCATTGCTATCTGTATGCCCCAATACTTCTACCGCTATAGTTGGATAAAATTGGAGTGTATCTGCCATTTTATCTAACTCAGCTTTGGCTATATTGGTCAAGATAGACTTGTCATGATCAAAATAAACACTTTTAAACGTAGGAATATGCTGTGCCCTAATGGGCACTTTTACAGGTTCTCCAGGCTTTTTCTTAGGTCGAAAGCAAATAGGATCTAGTTCTCTTTCCTCGTATTTTTCTAAGTTAGTTAAATCAATTTGTATGGTATCTTGATTGCTCTCTTCTAGCTCAGCATTATATGTAGCCACTATTTTATAATTAAAACCGCCAACTAAAGCCAATTTAAATTCGCCATTAATGGGGTTGGTTCGAGCATAAGCATCTTCTACCAAAACACCTTCTTTAAAAACTTTTATGCTAGTAGGAATACCCTTTTGATCAAAGCAGTTGATCACATATCCCGTTATTAGTGCCGTTGGCTCAGGTCGTAAAGCTTCTGGCATTTTTAAACTATAAATATCATACCCTCCATAAGATTTTTTGTCTGAAACAAAATAGGCATACTCTCCCGAAGCAGGAATAACAAGCCCTTCATCCGCTCCTTTAGTATTGATGGTTAGACCTAAATTTTGAGGCACCTCCCAATTAGTCCATGAATCGTCCAGTCGCTTGGCCATAAAAATATCGCGCCCTCCATAACCAGGATGTCCATCGGTATCAAAATACAAGGTTTTACCATCCGCTGCTAAAAAAGGACAGTGTTCATTTCCAGGAGTGTTCAGTGTTGGTCCTAAATTTTTGGGTGTAGAAAAGTTACCATCAGGTAGCAAAAACGAAACATACAAATCCCTTCCTCCATAGGTATCTGGTCGTTTCATCGAAAAGACAATGGTTTTGCCATCCGCTGCCAAATCAAAAGAAACCCATCTACCAACATGCTGTAGTCTCTGAATGGCTTTTCGCTTAGGAATTGACCAACCGTCTTTTGTTCTATATGTAAACGCCAACACTTCATCCATACTTGTTCGTCCATAACTATTGATGGTCATTAAGGTGTTGTTATCTGGCATTACAGCATTGACAAAATTATTGCCCTGATTGTTCAATGGACGACCAATGTTCACTGCTTTTGACCATACTCCATCTTCTGAACGAGTGCTAAAGTAAATATCTTGCGCTCCAAAACCATCTTTAGCATCTTCTCGAACAAAATACAAAGTTTTACCATCTGGGCTTATCGTTGGCGATTTATCAACATACTCACTATTCACCTCTCGCCCCAAGTTCTGTGGTTGAGTTCCCTCTACAGCATCCCCTCCTTTTACCAAATTGATCTCGCCCATATCTTGGTAAATAGCCAAACGCTTAAAAATAATTTCTCTTGACGTACTTTTTAAGGCAACCCCCGTTTGCTCAAAAGGTCGATAAGGCATCTTATACACAACTTTATTATTGATAAAAAAGAGCAAATTTCCCCCTTGCTTTCGAACTTCAAGGGTATTATAATCAGTTGCAATAAGCTTACTTTTTCGAACCCAAGGCTCTATAACATTGAATTTTCCGTGTAGCTGATACCCTATTCTAAATTCTTTTCGATTGTTGATTTCAAAGTGATAATATTTATAGGCATCTTTTCGCCCCCAAGACAGCCCCCATTTGGAATCCATCATTCGATTTTTAGAATCGAACTCTGCAACGAGACGAAAATCTTTTTGGGCATTTACATACAAAGCATTATAGTAGGTTTTTTCACCATATTCTTGAACTTTATACCAACGATTGACATTCTTCTCAAAATCCAATTCTTCAAACCACAACGGTAGGTTTTCTTGTGCTTGGCTATTGGATACAAAACAAATCAGTAAGAGTAAGGTAAACTTTATTTGGGATAGTTGCATCTTTATTTTTTTTAATAATAATAACGATTGATAACAGCAAAAGTTACGAGAAGTACATCCTCTACCTCAAATAACATTCCTATTCCCAATCGAAAATAATAGCTTTCAAACCACTCTAAAATCATTGGATTGTCATTTTCTCTGATTCAGATATAATTGATGCTCTATAAGATATAGCCATACACTCCTATAATTAAAAAAATTGCATAGAGTAGTAGAATGTTGTATCTTTGCGTCACTATTAATCTGTTTGGGGGCTTTCCAAAACCTCAAACCAACAATTTTAAAAATACTATGTTTCCAGAATATGATGTAATTGTTGTAGGTGGAGGACATGCAGGCTGCGAAGCAGCAACAGCAGCTGCCAATATGGGTTCCAAGGTGTTGTTAGCAACCATGAATATGGAAACCATTGCCAAAATGTCTTGCAATCCTGCTATGGGTGGTGTTGCCAAAGGGCAAATTGTACGTGAAATTGATGCTTTAGGTGGCTATTCGGGAATTGTAACCGATCATACCATGATCCAATTTCGCATGCTAAACTTATCCAAAGGTCCTGCCATGTGGAGTCCTCGTGCTCAAAGTGACCGAATGCGTTTTGCCGAAAAATGGCGTATGATGCTAGAATCCAATCCCAATATTTCTTTTTGGCAAGAAATGGTCGTTGGTCTTGTTGTCAAAAATGGTGTTGTAAAAGGAGTGCGCACTTCTTTAGGTTTAGAAATTCCTGCCAAAACGGTTATTCTAACCAATGGAACATTTCTAAATGGTATTATCCATATTGGCGAGCGAAAAATAAGTGCTGGACGTGCTGGCGAACGAGCTTCAACAGGTATTACTGCTCAATTGATAGAGTTAGGTTTTGAGGCAGATCGCATGAAAACAGGTACTCCTGCACGTGTCGATGGACGTACCATCAACTGGGATGTGATGGAGGTACAGCATGGAGACGAACCTGTTGGCAAGTTTTCATTTACCGATACACCCAAATTAGAAAAACAACGTCCTTGCCACATTACTTACACCAACAAGCAAGTGCACGAAATCCTAAAAACAGGATTCGATAAATCTCCTATGTTTACGGGACGGATACAAGGTATTGGTCCTCGTTACTGCCCTTCTATTGAGGATAAAATTGAACGTTTTGCGGACAAAGAACGCCATCAATTATTTGTAGAGCCTGAAGGTTGGGATACTTGCGAAGTTTATGTAAATGGCTTTTCTAGCTCTTTGCCTGAAGATGTGCAATACAAAGCTTTGCAATTGATTCCTGGCTTTGAAAATGCCAAAATGTTCCGCCCTGGCTATGCTATTGAATACGACTTTTTCCAGCCCACACAACTCAAAGTTTCTTTGGAAACTCGCCTAGTGAAAAACTTATTCTTTGCAGGGCAAATTAATGGAACAACAGGTTACGAAGAAGCGGCTGCTCAAGGTCTAATGGCGGGAATCAATGCACATCTAAAAATACACGACCAAGAACCTTTTGTTTTAAAACGTTCAGAGGCTTATATTGGTGTTTTGATTGATGATTTAATCAACAAGGGAACAAAAGAACCTTACCGTATGTTCACGTCTCGTGCCGAACATCGCATTCTCTTGCGCCAAGACAATGCAGATACTCGATTGACACCGTTGGCAGATCAACTAGGTATTGATGTGAAAGATCGCCTAAAACGTGTGAGAGAAAAAGAGGCTGCTTATGAGAAAATTGCTGAATTTATTCATAATACGAGTATAGATCCATCTGATATTGATCAAGTATTGGCAGAAAAAGGCTCTGCTCCTCTGCGTCAAAAAATGAAAATGCATAAAATTCTTTTGCGCCCAAATCTCAGCATCAAAGACTTTATGAAAGCTATTCCTAAAGTAGAAAAATTCATGCAGCAATTTGAGCAAGAATTTGTAGACTGTGCTGAAATTAATTTGAAGTACGAGGGATACATTCGCAAAGAAAAAGATCAAGTTGAAAAAATTAACCGCTTAGAAAATGTGCGCTTATATGACATTGACTACTCAACCATCAAAGGGCTTTCTTCCGAAGCCGTGGAGAAGTTGAATCAGTTGCAGCCTGCAACTATTGGTCAAGCAAGTCGTATTAGTGGTGTTTCTCCTGCTGATGTATCTATTTTATTGGTCTATGTAGGACGCTAAAAAAACGATCATTTATTCAATTTATAGTGAGTTGTATGCAATCATTATGTGATGCATACAACTCTTTTTTTTGTACGGCACATTACGCTCGCTACTGCTACGCTATCTAAAGATCTGTTTTACAAACAACTACCAACCAATAAAAATTAAGTGGTGTCTACGAATCGTTGAACTGCTTCCATTTTTTTCCTAAAACTAGGATTCATCGAGTCTTGCCGCTTTTTTTGTGATAAAACTTGCTATTCTATAATTAGGCATATTTAATTTTTTAGTTTAAATTACACACAATTCACTAACAATAAGTTGTTTATGTAGATTTTTTTTTGTAACTTTTGGTAATCTTTTAGCTTAAAGGTAAATTAAGTTAAGTATCAAGTTATAATTGGTTTAAATCAGATTATACTTATACCCTTAAACCTCACACAAACGTATTGGTTATCATTCAGCCACTATCTGTTGGAAATGTCTTTCACTACTCAAAGAATAGACCTAAAGCCTTAACATGAATTACTACTTTCTTTTTTTGAATAGAAAGAGCATCCAAGAATCTAGACGAATACAAGCAATATATTCCCTTACCAACAACACATTGATCATTAATCGAATGCAAGTCTCGCAACATAATTTTATTTGTAAAAAAGTCTTTGACTAACTGCTAGAGAAAGTACTTTTTTACAGCTTATTTGTCCTCACCTCAAAAATAAAGCATATGATTCAAGTACTTAAATCACACAGCAAAAACAAGGATACTGACAAAGTCATTTCATTGATTCACTCTAATCCTGAAATTTTAAACTTTAGAGATTATTATGGTAGCTCAGGGCTGATGATTATTGCGTATAATCAGTTAGACAAAGCTCTAGAGCAAGCACTTGCCTTGAAAAAAACCTTATCGTTTCACGAAGCGATTGTTTGTGGTAAAATTGATGCGGTAAAAGAGCATCTACGACAGTATAAATCTAAAGGAATTAATGCTCTTTCTCAAGATGGTTATCCTCCTTTATGCTTAGCCGCTCTATTCCATCAAACAGAAATTGCAAAACTACTGATTGAATATGGTGCCGATGTCAATCTTGCTGCCAAGAACGTTTCTAGAGTCACACCTTTACAATCGGCTGTTGCCAAAGAAAACTACGAACTCTGTACGATTTTACTTAAAGCTGGTGCAAATCCTAACATTGCTCAAATGCAAAATGCCACAGCGCTGCATTCTGCGGTTTACAGAGGAAATTTAGCCTTGACAAAACTACTCGTTGAAAATGGTGCTTTTATTACAACAAAAATGTACACAGGAGAAACAGCCATGAGCATTGCAGAAAATAAAGGTTATCAAGAAATAAAAGACTACTTACTAGCAGCACAAGCCGATGCATAGGTACTTTTTTATCACCAAGTAATAATTTGCTTATTTCCTAGCTTTCAGCAATATTCATACAGCACTAATAATCACACATAAAAACTCTGAACTCTTAAATTATAGAAGGTCAAAATTTAGATTTTGACCTTACTTTTAATTGCCATCTATTAACAAAACAATTATGGATAAATTGCTCTCCATACATCGTTCATCAGGTCATTGGGATCTTTCCCTTGTACCACTAAATAAGTTACTGCTACACCTTGTTTTTCCATATATTTTAATGCCTTTAAATAAGCTTGATGAAGATATATCAAATGCTGTTCACTTTCATGTATTTCTTTGGGTTTGTGTTGCCCTACTCTTGTAGCAGCAATATTTTCTTCAATTTGGAAATGAATGATCTTTTGCGGTAAGGTTGTTCTAAAAAGAGTTGTTAAAGAAGGAATTAGTTCTGAAAGTTGCTGTTGCTGAATTTTTACTAAGTATGCTGGCAATTCCCAAAAATCTATCCTTCTTCCAAGCCGTTTATTTTCTAATTTAAACCAATGTAAAATACTTGCCCAAGGAATTTGTTGTTCTTCTAACAATGATTCATTCCAAGTAGAATTTTCTTGTAGATTCAATTTGGAGTTCATTTGTAGGTATAAATTACCATAAACCAAACTCCCTACTAGTGGATGGCGTTCTGTAATTAACACATTGGGTTGATAATAATCAGCAAAAAATTGCTCTATTGCCCCAAACAAGGTCATTTTTAAATATAAAGCAACATACTTAATCGTTGGATCTTTTCGAATATCAGCATATTGGGATAAGGCATCCATGCCTTGAGACAACTCAGAAAAAGGAGCATTGGGCGTATCGTGAAAATTAGTACATGCCAATACTTGATAGGCTTCTGGAACTTCTTTTTGTTTTTTGATCAATTGATGAATAACAGTGCTTTTTCCACAACCATCAATTCCTGTTATTGTAATAGTATACGGTTTCATTATTTAAAATTTTAGTTGCGCTAGAATCTGCTTTTTTAATTCTAACAAAGGTAGTTCTCCATCCAAAGCAATATGCTCTACTGTAGTCATAATCTGCTGATAAGCTGCTTGTACTTTATGTTGAAAATTCATAAATTGCTTTGTATTGACCTGTTCAGGAAATCCACTTTCAAAGGTTGAATAGTGTTTCTTTCGTTGTCCTGCTGTTTTGACAGAAACATTTAAAGAAAAAACAAGATCTGGCTTCGGAAAAGAAGTTGTCAAGCTAAGCCGATGGGCTAAGTTTCCATCATAAGCAACTTCTGTTGCTAGATACTTGTACCAATAGGCATTAATCAAAGCAATCTCTACTGCTTCTCTTCTGGCAATTTCTAATGCTTGTGCCATGCAGTGTAATAAAAAGAACGTACGACTTTGAGGAGAAAGACTTTTTAAATACCAATCAACAGCTTGCTTAGAAGAAATAGAAAGATGTTGCTCTTCCTTGGGTAAATAAAACAAATCCCAAATTGTGACTTCTTTGACTTTTTTGCCGTTAAACAAAATGGTGTCTTGCAATAAAATATCTATTAAACTAGATTTACCAGCACCATCGGTTCCTGTAATACAAATCCATTGTGGTTCTTTCATTATTGAATTCTTTTTTTGATGCGTTCTAATGCTTCTTCTGATATACCTAAGGTGTTCATTTTTTCTTTGGTAGAAATTTTTGAGGACTTAAAAAACAAATTGGTCCAACCACATTGAAGTAAATCGTACCATGTTTTAAACATCAATGCAAACAGCAACAGCCAACTAATTTCACTCGCAATGTACTCTAACATTCGATAAGATCGAGTCCACCAAATCCAAACACCTTGTCTAGCATTAGGGTATAAATTAGCAGCCATCTTCTTAGCCTCTTCCATTGGAGGAAAAAGCAAATATTTCCAAGTTAACCAAAAATAATAAGATTTTTCCTTGAACTGATTGGTGGCATTAAACTCTGAAATTGCCTTTTCTACTTCTGTTGGATAGGAGGTTCCAATTCTCAATTGAGTATGCAAATTTTTTGTTTTCTCTGCAACACCTTTTTTGTAATAAGCAGAAGTTTGGGGTTCCATTTTTTTTATCAACTCACTCACAGTTGGGTTAGAATATAATGGATTGGTCAACGAAAGCGCAAAATACATCAAACGTTCTGTTCCTGCCTTTTTCACTTCGGTTTCTAATAATTGCCAATCAAAATTAGCTTCATATTTTCGTAACAAGTTATAAATATCAAAGACATCTCTAAGCCCATTTTTATAATAGCCCAAATGCACACAAATATGATGAAAATTATCTTCTGGGCACATCTGCAAGGCATTTAAGCCTAAAAAAGAAAAAGGGCGCACTCTTGACCATATTGCCTCATAATCTAATCGATAAGGGGTTAAAGGAGATTTTAACCCCCACTGTATCCCAAACATACATTGTAACTCTCGATCAATGAATGGGGGCAAATGATGAGATGTTTTGAGTTGTTTCTCTGGGTTTCCTCCAATGCGCTCTCCAATACACAACAAGCCTTCTTCTTCAAATATTTGCAAAATGTTGGGAATCGATTTTTTTCGAACCAAAATATCAATGTCATTCATTCTTTTATAAAAACTATTTTGATAAATAGTCTCTGCAAATAAAACGCCTTTTAAAATCACAAACTCAATTCCTGCTTCTTGAAAGCGTTTTAAGATTGGCTTTGCCTTCTGTAATCTTGCTGCATTAATCTGTTGAATTTCAGTAGCTCTTTCACTAATTTTATCTTGAACATGGTCTGGTATCTGTTGCCACCAGTTCTCTTGCTTCAGAATGCGGTAGATATGAGGTATGATCCTATTAAATCGAGCCAAGTTATAAAAGGACTCCCAAGACGAGATCAAAGGAATAAGTTGTTCTATTTTCGTTTTTTCGCTTGGTGTTAAGTTATTATAACTCAACAAAACCAACAACTGGTCTTCTATGGTTGTATTTGGTATTTTCATAAGGGATATAATTAGGCTTCTATTCCAAATCGGATTACATTCCCATACAATTGATCAATGTATTCCAACTTCATGATATTATGAACCAATAAATATAAATTTAATCGAATCAAAGCACATTCATAAGCATTGATTTCTAGCACTTTTAAAAATAACTCTCGATCAAAAGTTGTTTGTGTTTCTCGGCTCAATGCCTGCAAATAATAATCTACCCAAGTGATAAATTCTGCCTTGCTAGCACTAGCAGGCAATACCGAAGCAAGAAGTTCGATTAAATCTCTTTGAGGATTATGATATGCCGCCAATTCCCAATCAAATAAAATTAAACGGGCTTTTTCTCCTTCTTCCCTTACGCCAATATTTCTAGCATTGCAATCGTTGTGAATTAGAGTTTTATGATAACCATTCATTGTATCAAGGTGTCTATCAAAATTGTCTAAGAAATATGCTAGCTTTTGGTGCAACTCTACAGAAATTAAATGTGGGTGATTTTGAGCATTGAACTTCAATGCTTCTTTTAATAAAATTGTCGCAGAGGAATCAAACCGTTCTAAAAATGGTTTGACTTTCATTGTTTGTGGGATGGCTTCATAATTATTCCAATAGACACTGTGCACTTTTGCCAAATCGCTCACTACTGTCTGTATTCTAAAACTATTCCATATAGAGGCATCATTAGAAGATTTGGGGTGCAAGTATGTTGTTACATCTTCTAATAACAAAGCAAAAACCTGCCTTTGAGACTCCTGTCTTGCCCCCAACAACTGAGGACAAAACTGTTTGATAGACAAAGGGGCTTGGGTATAAAACGCCATTTCTCGCTCATCACAATTATCAAAACCAAATACAGCATGATACGTTTCAAAATAACCAGGCAATACATCCTCTCCTGATAATTTAATCACCATGCTAGCTGCTCGGATGGCTTCTTTGTGAGAAGCTTTTAATTTTAAGACAGCTTTAATTTTTTCTTCAGATGGATCTAAAGTTGATGGCGTTTGGGTTTTGGTTGTTAACTCATATTTAAAAAGTCCTGTTATTCCTTCATTTGACTTGCTGGTTAAATGCGATACCAAGCCTTCATTTTCCGAAAAATCCAATGCCTCAAAAGAGACTACCTCTCTACTCGTAAATAGGCTATCGAAAAAAGCAATATTGAGCTCTGACTTGGTTAGTTGATTGTGATTTCTATTGCGTCCTAAGCGTTCGTGTGCACTGACAAATTCTTGAGCGGTAACAGCTGCTCCTGTCGACAAGTCTAAAGCTAAACAACTACTGGCAATAATTTCTGCAAATCTAAACAGCTGTCGTTGTCCGTAACAACCCATTATTTTTAGGCTTTCTTTTTGAGTTGGTAATCCCGTTCCTCCTCCAATAGTACCAATGGTAAGCGAGGGCAAATAGACTGTAAAAAGAATACCATCTTCTTGTTTTCTAGCTTTTAGAATACCACAAGAAGATTCGTGTACACTGGCAATGTCTTGTCCTGTTGCTGTGAAAATACCTGCAATAACATTGGCAAAATTAATATTGTGTCCAACCATCCCCGACTTTAATCCTGCCACTTCTCCCGCCTGAAAATTTTTGATATAATCGTCTGCCGTAATTCGCAGCACATCACGTAATATTTGTCCAGAGACAAAGCAAGTTCCCGTTACAGTTACTCCTCGCCCCATCAAAAAGTTTTGAGCCGTTACTTTTTTATCTCCTGCCAAGTTGCCATCAATAATATAATTTTGATATTTGATGTAAGGATCTTCTTGGATTTTTGATACGATCCATTCACAAGCTGCCCAAGTACAAGCCGTTGTCATATTTTGCCCAGAAGCATCTCCTGTTCTAAAATGAAATTTTAAATGCAAGGTATCTCCAAATAAGAAAGGAATGATTTGAATTAATTTGGCAACAGAGGACATTTTTTCTGCTTCCTTAGTAATCTCCATTTGGTGTTCATAAATCCATTTTTCTAAGTTGACAGCGCCATGAATATCTTCACAAAAAAAAGCAGGAGCCCGAACCATTTGCTGTTTGACAACTTGCACATCAATTCCTCCTGCCATATTTGTTGCCATCGCCCCTCTTGTTATCGAACTCACTAAGGCACCTTCTGTAGTTGCAATTGGAACAGGAATATAACCATTGGCATACATTCCATTAATTTTTATAGGTCCTGCTATTCCTACAGGAATCTGAACAGCTCCAATGTAGTTTTCTATATTCCCTGATAAGCTCGGTGGGAAAAAAACGGATTCGTTCAAAGCATCGATGTGTATTCCTGTTGTTTTTTCTAGCCACTCTTGTCTTTTCTCTATCGCTCTTTCAGAATAATGAGCACTTCCGGGAAACCAAGGAAATGTCTTTAATTCAAACACCCCTTTGGTATTTTGCTGCGTCAACAAAGTCATTTTTTTTAGAATATTTTGAAAACGTTCTATTTGATCGGTGTTGGGTAATAATAAAGAAACCGATAGTTGTTCTGTTAATTCGTTCTTTCGAATTCTTTGTACACGCAACCTTTCTAAGCAATAATTTTCATCGGTTTGTTTAAAATAAAGAGCATCGACAATCTGTCCTATGTATAAATTACTCTCCAAAGAACAGTAAATTCTAAGTTCATCATCCGAAAAGTCGGTCATGCATCCTGTCAATAGATCACTTCCTATCGCCAGTAAAATTTCAGGCAATTGAGTTTCGTGAAAATACCTTCTCGTTTTTGTGTTTTGATTTTCCATGATGTTATAAGTTTTTAATAGTCCGCTAATTCTCTCTATTTCATTCAACACTTGTGACATTCTCAAAATTTGACTTCAGAACACTACCTTTCCTTATCACACACAAGATGCTCAACTAGTAGTATTGATCTAGCAATTTGAATGTGATTTTAGCCGACTGTTTGTTGTAGATAAACTACCAAATGGAATCTATTACATTTTTATTCTTAGTACCAAAACTATTGATATTGTTATACTCAATAGTGCAATAATACCCAGTTGATCAAAGTATAGTAATTGGTGATTGGGCAATGTGTGTATGACCAAACTGCCTATTAAAGCAGCTGAGCCTATGGCCATTTTTTTTATAGAAGAACAAAGATTCAGATAAGCCGTTCGGTTTTCTTCTCCCGTTAGTTCTGATAAAATAGTGTTGATTGGAATCATTCTTCCTGCATCCAATCCAAAGTAAAAGATGGATAAGATTAAAATGTGTTGGAAAAAAGAAAAGGACCAGTGGCTCACCAAATAGATCGGTCCTGTTAAGAACGTTGATAATAAAATGAAAACTCGTTGTTTGCCATATCGATCGGAAAGAAAGCCTATTATTGGGGCAAAAACCATTACAGAAATTCCTCCTACTAAATAAATCAAAGAAAGTTCTTCTTCTGTAATACCTAGATTATGAACAAAATAGGGTGCTAAATATATAAAAATAGTGTATTGGCTCAATGAAACGCTAATGGTTACCAATAAACCTGATAAAGGTTTCCATTCTGTAAGAAAGGAGGTTAAACTAATTTTTTTCTTTCGGTCTATTTCCTGCTTTTTATTAGAGTCGATAAAGTATAGCATTGCTCCGACCAATGTGCTCATTATACTTAACAAAATAAATGGCAATCGCCAAGTGTCTAATTGCGCTAAATACAAGCTTATGGGTACCCCTATAATAGAAGCTAATGCCAAGGCTATCGTGGTTATTGAGATGGGCTTAGAACGTTTGGAGTATTCAAATTGCAAACTAATTTCTGCTAAAATGAGAGGTCCCAATAAACCTCCAAAAATCCCAGTAAATACTCTTGAAAATAAGAGAACCTCATAGTTAGGAGCAAAACTTGTCAACCACAAACCTACTGTAAAACAAGCAAATATTAAAAATAAGGCTTTTAGTCGATCATAACGTTCTATAAAAAAAACGGCCATAAAGGAGGAGCAACCGCCTGCGATTGCAAAAGAAGAAATTAGTAAACCAAACTGATTCGTAGTTATGTTCCATGAAGTGATTAGAAAAGAACCTAATGGCATCATAATCATCAAATCAAGGGTATAAATAAACTGTATACTGGCCAACAAAAAAAGTATGATGTTACGGTTCCTAAAAAAAGAAGATGTCGTTGTTGTCAAATTCATATCTTTGATTTAAATAAATAGCTTTTATATAATTTTAATTCAAATTAAATCCAACCTGATTAGAGCTATTTTAATACACCAATTCATCCATCAACATCATAAAACTATATTTTTTTTGCTAAAAAAAGCACAATTCACAAAAATTAATTGAACATTTAGTTAAAAATAAATAAATTTTAACTTTTTTTACATTACTTAAGCTCTAATAAGTCTCATTATGAGTGTACTTATAACTCCATTTGGTACTTTATAAAACAAATGATGATGCTACAAGAAAAATATGTTTTAGCCATAGACCTAGGCACCTCTAGTGTCAAAGTAATTTTATTATCTTCTAATGGGAATCTAGTTGATGCTACTTCTGAAAAAGTTTCTTTGCAATTACTGGAAGGTGGTGGCGCTGAACAAAATCCAGAGGATTGGTGGCAAGCTTCTCTTAAGGCAACCAAACGACTGCTTCAAAAAGTAACAATAAACAAGCAAGCTATTGTAGCCATCGCTTGCACAGGTCAATGGGCAGGAACCGTTCCTTTAGATAAAAATGGTCAGCACTTAATGAATGGTATGATTTGGCTTGACTCTAGAGGTGGGGCTTGTGCCAGAAAAGCAATAAATGGTTTCCCAAGAATTCAAGCATATGGGGCGTGGAAGCTTTGGAAATGGATTCAATTGACAGGAGGAGCTCCTTCCTCTTCAGGAAAAGATTCTTTTGCTCACATTTTATACATCAAAGAAAATCGGCATGATATTTATCAAAAAACCTATAAATTTTTAGAACCCAAAGACTATTTGAATTACAAGTGGACAAATAAAATGGTCTCTACCTTTGATACCATGACACTCCATTGGGTAACCGATTGTCGAGATATTGGCAACATTCAATACCACCCTAAATTATTGAAAATGGCAGGGATTGCCCCCGAAAAATTGCCTGATATGATTGCAGCAACAGATGTAATTGGTTGCATTACACCAAATTTAGCAATAGAATTAGGACTCTCGCCCAATGTACAAGTCGTTGGCAGTTCTCCAGATTTGCAATCTATACTTATTGGTGCAGGGGCTGTAGAAGACTATCAACCCAATCTTTGCATTGGTACCTCTACCTTTTTGAGCATGCACGTTCCTTACAAAAAAGTAGATATTCTACATAACATTGCCACTTTTCCTGCTAGTATCCCTAATAAGTATTTTATTGCTTGTGAACAACAGACTTCTGCCATTTGCCTGTCTTTTTTAAAAGATTTATTTCAGCTTGATAAAGAATACGTTGGTTTATCTATAGAAGAACAAGATCGAAAGATCTATGCTTATTTTGATGAGATGGTTGTTCAAACTAGCCCTGGTAGCAATCACTTAATATTTACCCCTTGGTTGTATGGGGAGCGTTGCCCTGTTGAGGATCCTTATATTAGAGGAGGCTTTCACAACTTGTCTCTAACCACAACCAGAGCTGAAATGATTCGAGCGGTTTATGAAGGTATTGCTCTAAATGCTCGTTGGCTTTGGCAATATGTCGCTAAATTTTCTCGCCAAAAAAAGGAAGCTATTACAATGACAGGCGGGGGAGCTAACTCTGCGGTTTGGTGTCAGATTTTCGCAGATGTTTTGGGCTATCCAATTTTACAAGCACAAGACCCTAGTTTAGCTAATGCCAAAGGGGCTGCTATGATTGCTTTAGATGGCTTAGGGTTGGCTACTTTTCAAGATTTAGCAACAACAATGCGTTATCAGAACACCTTTTATCCTATCCCTCAAAACCAACTAATTTATAATCGATTATTTAAAACCTTTGTTCGGCTTTATAAAAAAAACAAATCGATTTATTATCAATTAAATCTGTAGCCGTTGCCATAAATAGTCATTCATCTACCATCTATCAGGTAATAATACCCCATTATCAAACTTAGGTATTATTACCTGTAAAAAAACAATGATTCTACTCTAAATTTGAATGCATTGTATAAGTCAATTTACCCCAAATTGAAAGGTAGGTATATCAGTCCTAGATAGATACCCTAATTGAACCGCTTATTTATTTAAGTCCTCCTTTTAAATATTGGATATTGTACATTTTAAGCAGTCTAAGAATTTTTAGGCTGCTTTTCTTTTTGAAAATTTTTGGGATTTTATTTTTCTACGAATATAGGTTTCCTACCTTTGCTATGTATTTATTATAGTTTTGAATATATCGATAATTGTAGTCGTATATTCTTCATTAATTTTATAGAACCTAAGGTTCCAAAATTACAAATAAAATGATCAGCTACAACAAAAAACGATTGAGCCAAAAAAAATTATTAGAGCTTTATCGTGCCTTGCTCAAACCTCGTATGATAGAGGAAAAAATGTTGGTTTTATTACGTCAAGGTCGCATTAGCAAATGGTTTGCAGGAATTGGTCAAGAAGCAATTGCTGTAGGAGTTACAGCCGCTTTGCAACCAGAAGAATATGTATTTACGATGCATCGTAACTTAGGGGTATTTACAACCAGAGAAGTTCCTTTAGAGCGTTTGTTTTGTCAATGGCAAGGAAAATTACCTGGATTTACAAAAGGTAGAGATCGCTCCTTTCACTTTGGTGCTCCAGAGTTTAATATCGTAGGTATGATTTCTCACCTTGGTCCTCAACTTTCTTTTGCAGGAGGGGTTGGTTTAGCAAGTAACTTAGCCAACGAAGGTCAAGTAGCTGTTGCTTTTACAGGAGAAGGAGGAACAAGCGAAGGTGATTTTCACGAAGCGTTGAATGTGGCGGCAGTTTGGAACCTGCCTGTTATCTTTGTGATTGAAAACAATGGATACGGTCTGTCGACACCTACTTCAGAACAATATGCTTGTGAAGATTTGGTGGATAGAGCCAAAGGATATGGCATGGAAGGGCATAAAATTGATGGGAATAACATTTTGGAAGTTTACAACACAGTTGATAAACTATCTAAATCTATGCGCAAGAACCCTCGTCCTGTTTTGTTGGAATGTAAAACATTCCGTATGAGAGGACATGAGGAAGCTTCTGGAACAAAATACGTACCCCAAGATTTAATGGATCACTGGGCGCAAAAAGATCCTATTCGCAACTATGAACAGTATCTGATAAAAGAAGGTATTCTAACAGAAGAGGCTATTCAAGATTTGCGAAAAGCTTACAAAAAAGAAATTGAAGCAGGTTTAGAAATTGCTTATGCCACACCTGATATAGAAGCTAGCTTTGAAACAGAAATGGAGGACTTATTTGCTCCTCATACTTCTGTATCTACCGCTCCGGCTTCTAACAATGTTAGTACGCGTCGTTTTGTGGATTCGATATCAGATGGTCTTCGTCAAGCAATGGAGAAATATGATAACTTGGTTTTGATGGGGCAAGATATTGCAGATTATGGAGGTGTATTCAAAATTACGGATGGTTTTACGGAACAGTTTGGCAAAGACAGAGTACGCAATACGCCATTGTGTGAAAGTGCGATTGTTGGGGTAGCTTTGGGACTAAGTCTCAAAGGCTATAAAGCCATGGTCGAAATGCAATTTGCAGATTTTGTAACTTGTGGTTTCAACCAAATTGTGAACAATGCTGCTAAATTGCACTATCGCTGGGGACAAAACGTAGATTTAGTATTGCGTATGCCAACAGGTGGAGGCGTTGGAGCGGGACCTTTTCACTCTCAAAGTAACGAAGCTTGGTTTTTCCATGTTCCTGGTCTAAAGATTGTTTATCCATCCAATCCTGAGGATGCCAAAGGATTGCTTTTGGCTGCTTTCGAAGATCCTAATCCCGTGCTGTACTTTGAACACAAGGCTTTATATCGTTCTATGTCTGCTGAGATTCCAGACGATTATTATACAGTAGAAATAGGAAAAGCTGCCATTGCAAGGGAAGGTTCCGAAGCAACTATTATCACTTATGGTAATGCCGTTCATTGGGCAAAGGCTGCTGTGGATAGTTTAGGTGCAGATGTAGAAGTAATTGATTTACGCACCTTGTTGCCTTTGGATTACGAAACAATTGCTGCCTCTGTCGAAAAAACCAATCGAGTACTTTTACTACACGAAGACACGATGATTGGGGGCATTGGAGGAGAATTATCAGCCTATATTGCTGAAAACTTATTTGAACATTTGGATGCTCCTATCAAACGGGTGGCTAGTATGGATACGCCATTTCCTTTTGCCAAAGACCTAGAGCGTCAGTTCTTGCCACAAGAACGCTTGTTAACAGCTCTTGAAGAATTATTAGCTTATTAAAGCTTTCTTCTAGTGTTCTTCTCTTATGCTGGTGTTCTAAATTGGTTAGAGGATTTTAATTTTTAAAATATTACTAGAAAAGATCATCTTTTATAGATAAAAAAGGAGGCTGCCTAGGATTTTCACCTAGACAGCCTTTTATCTTTACTCGTTGATTGTATGCAATTACAAATAAGTTACATCTTCCATTTTTACATGCACATTTCGTACGTCCAAGGCACGATCCCCTGTATCCTCGCTACTATTTTCTAAACGCAACACACCACGAGGGCAAACAGCAGAACATACACCACAACCTACACAAGAAGCACGGACTATATCTTGTCCTCGTTGTGCATAATGGCGTACATCAATTCCCATTTCACAGTAAGTAGAACAATTTCCACAAGAAATACATTGCCCTCCATTTGTTGTGATTCTAAATCGAGATTTAAATCGCTGTACAATTCCCATGATACCTGCCAAAGGACAACCATAACGGCACCACATTCGATTTCCCATCAATGGGTAAAAACCTGTTCCAACAACGCCCGCAAAGATAGACCCGATCAAGAAACCATACCATGTTCTAATCTGGTAAGCATCAAATTCAACCAACCAAAGATCTAACTTGTTATTACCACTGATATAATGGTACAACACAACGATTGTTAACACAAAGACAAAGACCATAACAGTATGTATCACATAACGCTCTATTCTCCACGCTCGAAGTGTTTTGTCTGACTGTTGTCTAAATGGATCTCCTAGTGTTTCTGCCAAACCGCCACAACCACAGACCCAAGAGCAGTACCAACGTTTTCCATAGTAATAGGTAAAGAAAGGGACAATAACCAAAGTCAATAGTATTCCCCACACAAACATTGCCGTACCAACGTGCATTCCTAAGAAATAATTATCATTTTGAACCAACATAGCATCTAGTCGGTAATCATAATAAAAACTATAATCTAAAGGCCATGCATTTTTTAAATCAACGGCAGGGTTGTTAAACCTTCCTAATAATTCAGGAATAAGAAAAGCAAATGCTAGTTGAAAAAATAAAACCGAGCCTGTACGAAATAGTTGATAACGGTTGTGTCTATATTTTATAATCATACGGACACCCATGACAATCATTACCAAACAATACAAAAAGCCATACAAGAACCAACGATCTGCGGGTTTTCCTCCCGAAAGGGCTCGTTTGATTGGATCTACTAACAACACCCAATTGGTTATGTAATGAGGATAGAAATAAAGGACTATATAAAATAGAATTAAAAAGGTTCCCATTATAATTCCAATCCAACCATTTCCTATAGAAGAGGAACCAGGTGCCCAAGGCTGTTTGCGTTCTCTGCTCTCCTTAAAATAAATCAGTGCTAAAACGGCTGCTGTAAATAATAACGTGCATTTTAAATAAAACAAAGCCCCTTCGCTATACATAATATAACAGGTCACGGCAATCGTAATAGTTACTAAAACCATTTGTAGAATAGGAATAATACCTTTTGTGACGGCACTATGAAAAATTCCATCATGTTTAATACCTGGTATTTTGCTTACATCTGGTACGATATACATAAATGCTCCAATACTTCCTAGTATAAAAATTAGAAAAAAGAAAAGTCCTGCATTATTGGGCAATAGCCCTGTTGCACTATCTTTGCTAATACTAGCCAGATACCCTTTAACATCACCATCACTCATCCGATAATCCCACTCTGACACACCTTCAGGTAAGTTTGTCGCATTCCAAACATTATTAGCAGGGTCAATACCAGCTTTTTTTTCTAAGGCTTCTTGTGTTTTTTTCAGTAAAGGTTTGAGCTCTTGAATAAACGTAAAATTATTAGAATACTCTTTTCCAAATTGCGCTCCCGCTTGCTCCTTCAACGTCTCTTTGTGATGCTTTTTTAGAGAGGCAATAGCAGCATCATTCAGGACATGTTGGCTCAAGGTTATTGACACCACAAATAAACCAAAAGAGAATAAGAAGATGGCTAATCCAAGTATTTTTAAACTTTTCATAGAGATATTTTATAGTGTTTTTAATTGGATTATTCTTGTCTAGCAAATTTATTTTTTAAAAATCGAAGCGCACCTGTTAAGCCTCGTTTCTGCTTCAATTTCAAATTTTTATTAAATTTCCTATTGTATTGTTCGATCACGGCAGCTTCATACTCATCATAAAACTCAGGATCAAAGTTGGCTAAGCCCAAATTTTGCAAAACCTCCTCTATGGAAGTATCTTCCTCAATCCATTTTTCACAGACTTCATGACGATAACGCACTCCCATCAAATTAAAACCTAATATAGCATTGGTTTCTTTATCAAACACCAACCGAATGCTTTTACGTCCTTCTTCATGTTCCCAATAGAGTTGTGCATGGTTGCTTGGTGGATTGGCTCTTACATCACCATATACTTGATATTCTATGTCCAAAAACTTTGCAGAATTGAACCACAAGCTAGGGACATAAGCCGTTCGTTTACCACAAATCGTATGTGCCACTGTTTCTCCCATCATTCGTCCTGTATACCAAATTGCTTCAATCGGACGACGACCTTCCATTGGATTCATTAGTTGTGCACAATCGCCTAGTGCGTACACATCAGGCGCTGTTGTTTCCAGATAATCATTGACAAGTATTCCCTTTTGTGTATCAATATCGCAAGCTTCAGATGTTTTGATAAACTGAATATTAGGACTAACGCCTGCTGTTAAGCCAACAAACTGGCATTCAATTTTTTCTCCAGTATTGGTGATAACGGCTCTTGCTCGTCCATGATCATCCGATAAAATCTCCTTCAACTCTGTTTCCAAACGCAAATCAATATGATGCTCTACTATATGGCGACCAATCATTAAAGATTCTTCTTTGGGCATCACCGCATCCCAATAGCTTTTCTCTCGAACCAAAAAAGTGACAGGAATATTTCTAGACTGAAACATTTCCGCCATTTCCAAACCAATTAAGCCACCACCAACAATAACTGCTCGCTCCAAGTCTTTGCTATATTTTTCCATTCCCTCTAAATCTTGATAGGAATACAAGCCCTGTACAGCATCTAGGTCTTGACCTGGCCAACCAAACTTATTGGGAGTAGAACCACAAGCTATAATTAACTTATCGTAATTAATGGTCTCTCCTTGACGCATTTTTAGCGTTTTTGCTTGTGTATTTACTTCATCTACATAATCAAACACTAAGTCAATTCGATTTTTTTCCCAAAACCAAGGCTCATAAGGCTGCGTATTTTCAAACTTCATGTGCCCCATATAAATATACATTAGAGCTGTTCTGGAGAAAAAATATTTAGTTTCTCCTGATATAATAGTAATTTTTTTATCACTTAACTTACGGATAAAACGGGCGGCAGTAACACCACTAATCCCATTACCTATAATCACAACATGTTCATTATCTGTAGCCATAATAACAGAAAGCTTTTTGGTTATTAAAAGTAGCCTTTCGTGGATTTTTTGTTTTGCTATCGAAAAATTAAAAACATCTTTATATCAACTGTAAAGTACTCACAAAGTATTGTACAAGAGTACTCTTATAAATTATAAGAGATGTTTCTTTAGGACTAAAACCTATATCTCAACCCTAGATTATAAGTCATAATAGTATTCGCACCAGGAGACACAATATCATATATTCCTGGTATTGGTATGTAATAACTATACATCCCTTGTATTTCTAGTTTCGGAGTCAACATATATTTTACTCCTACTCCCCATTCTAGCAAGTACATTGTCGTCACAAAGGCAGAAAATCTTGGCGTTACAAAGTAGTTGAAAAAACCTCTTAACAAAGGTAATTGAAATTTAAACTCGTTTCCTATGCTAATTGGTTGCCAAAAGGTCAATGCCAAAAACAACTGTGTTTGCGAAGTAAAAGAATGGCTGTAGTAAACTTGTGTCACACTATACAACTTATTATCAACCGTGTTTTCTTTCGGCAGATTTTGTATTGGAAACATAAATCCTTGTTCGAAAGACATATTAAAATTCTTAAAAGGAGCAAAACGGACGTTTAAACCAACGTGCGACAATCCCCAATCGGTGTATGGCCCTGATGCTCTAGAATTCACGCTGATTGTACTGCGCTCAAATGCAAATGTTTTGAAAGGCGAAGCATTAAAACGATCATTTTCGATAGAAGAGCGCAACAAAAAAGTCGCACCTATATCTAATTTTCCTGTCACGCCATAAAATGCACTAAAGTAGCCATTATAATAAGAGTTTCTCGTACCATAATTCTCATCTCCATATGTAACGGTGTATAAGCTATTAAAAAACATCAGCTCTAAACTTCCCTTAGGCAGGGTAATTACTTGTAAAGAGGGCGAATAACCTACTTTTTTTTCTTTTTTCTTTAAGGTTGTATTGGTATCCTCATAAAATCCATTCAATCTCCAATCATAGTTAGCGTAAATTACCTGCACCTCTCTAGGAAGTTTTCTTACCCGATATTGGTTGATAAAATCAATGGTAGATGCTCCAAAATCCAAACGATTCATCTTAAACATTAAAGGAAGTTTTACTTCGTTCAAATCCTCATTATATTGAATGTATTTGGGATCATTTAATAATACAATAGCTCGTTGTTCTAATTGGTTATCTATCTCAGTTGGCACATAAGCATAGTCTACAATTGGCGCACTACTAATCGCACCATCTACCAATACTAAATGTAACAACGGATCTCTAAAGGTTTCCAATATATGCTTTTTTAACACCTCTAGCGTATAATTTTTCTCTGCAACAGTATGTTCTATTTCATCCCAAAACGTTACTACTTCATTAGGGGAAGCAATTGGATAATGTTTGACAATGGAACTTATGACTAATAAATTATAGGCATTGATAAAAAAGGCCTTTTGCGTTGATTTTTTAGCCTTACTCAAGTCCATTTTAGCAATATGGTTGACTAAAATATGTAATGTTTTAGGATCTTGTTGTAGTTTTTTGTACTGCACATGATTATGATGAGCATAATTTAAGAAAAAAGTATGCGATTGCTCAAAAAACTGTTCCAAGTTTTGTGCTTTTACACTAGGTAAACTGAATAATAAAAGTGTCAAAAAAAGAAGAATCTGTTTCATATTATATTACGATTAGGGCTCTCTAAATAATAAGCTCCCACTAGTTCTGTCCTATTGTTTTGCAATAAGGAGCAAATCATTACTATGATAAGCATAGAAATGATATTCATTAGAACCGTTAACAATTGTTAGGAATACTTATTGGAGTACAAACAAGTTAAATTTAAGCTTATTTCATCTTAATTATTAGAAGAACGTTCAAAACTTAAGAGATGTTCATCTTTATCATTGCAAGTTACAGCAAGATCAACAAACGTTCAATTAATTGAATAAAATACAAGCCCTTTTAACGTTTTTGCACGATCAACTAGTATAAGATAAGTCTTTTACAACAAAAAAAAGCGCAAAAGACTTAAATTATTTTATAAAACGTACAGTTCTACTTTTTGGCAACTATAATCTTTTATTTATTTCACACGAACAGATGTTCTGTAGCGAATTCCTAAATTAAATGTCATGACATTTTTCGCGCCACTCCCTGTATAAATATCTGCCAAACCTGGAATCGGCACATAATACGTGTACAATGCCTGTACTTCAAATTGTGGCGTAATCAAAAACTTTGCTCCAAGTCCCCATTCTGTAAATGTTGTTGTTGTCGCATACAATGTAAATCGCTTGGTAGTGTACCAACTAAAAAATGCTTTTAGATAAGGTACTTGAAACTTAAATTGTTGTCCAGGATGGATAGGCTGCCAAAAGGTTAATGCGATAAATAATCCAAACTTAGAATTAAACTGCTTGTCGTAATAAAACTGTGTCACCCAATACAAAGCAGGATCAACAGTATTGTTAGCAGGTATTCCTGTAATCGGAAAATAAAACGCCTGTTCAAAAGACAAGCCTATTTTTTTGAACGGAGAAAAACGCACTCTTGGTCCCAAATGTGTCAAACCAAAATCATAAATTGCTTGCATTTTGGTTCCTCCTGGAGTGACCACACTGTCAACCCCTCTTCTAAATTCTAATGCACGGAATGGGGAACTATTAAACAAATCATTGGCACGGTATGACTTGAATATAAAGTCCCATCCGATATCAAAACGTCCAGAAATACCATAAGAGAACAAAAATAAACTCGAAAAATAAGACCCTCTATTCCCAAACTCTTTATCCCCATAATTAGACGTATAAAGGGTATGAAACGTATTTAATTCAAATGTATTCTTGGGCATTGTTGCCGCGGCAATAATTGGCTCAAAATCTGTTTTTTTCTCGACTGCATTAGCACCTGTACCACCTGTTGTTGCTCCTCCCGCATCGTTTAAACTCCAATCATAAGCATAGTAAGTAGGTTTTACATCGCTTGGCAAAGGGGTTGTTTTATATTTCTTGATAAATGCAGTAGCATTGGGTTTAAAATCTGAGGCATACCAATCAAAAATCTGAGAAATCTCTACTTTTCCTGCAAAATCATCGACTTTAATAAATACCCCATCATTGATCGCTGACTTGGTACGTGCTTCCAATTGATCTTCTAACTGATTGGGCATATAAGCAAAATCTGCAATAGGTGGGCAACTTACAGCCGCACAGACTAGGACAAAGTGTAACCGAGGATCTTTATATCTTTGTAATAATTCTTTTTGTTCGAAATTATTCAAAGTCATCTTTTTTCCAGCTACTTTTTGTTTAATTCCATCAAAAAAACCTGGGACGTCTAAGGGTTGAGCAATTGGATAATGATCAACAACCGTCTTAATGACCAATAAATTATAACTATTAATATAAAAAGCTTCTAGTTCCTTATCAGAATATGCTGAAACATCTGCCGAAGCAATGAAGTTAGTCAAAGCAGTTAATTCATCTGGATTCTGCTTAATTGCACCATACTTTATTTTATTTTGGCTAACATTTTTGGCAAAAAAAGCATCTGCATCTTTAAAAAAACCATTTAAATCTTGCCCATATGCACCATTCATTGCACAACAAGCAACTATGATTAATGCTAATAATTGTTTCATCTTCAACATATTTTAATATTACTAATAGACATTGTGTAAGCTACCTATCTTCTTCTATATTTCAATCCGTTCGATATGCATTGCTTACGTCATTAAACATAGCCTAAAAGTCAACCTCAATAAAAATAGGACATAAAAAAGTAGAGATGTATTGTTTTCTATGAAGAAAACCTACTTAAGTAATAACTAGCAGCTAGCTGGAATAACTTTTAAACTATTAGACATTTTTTCAAAAAAAAGGCCTTTCGAGTCAGACCCCCGTCAACCCGAAAGGCAAGGACACACATTGAAAACAACAACAAATGTTGCCACTTCCAAATAAAATAAGACCTAAACCCTTGTCTTAATCTTTGATATCTTGAATTACATATATTGTAATCTTTTGCTCTTTTGTTATAACAAATATAGGCGATCCAAATAAAGAGAGGTGTCGTCTAGCAGACACTTGATGCATTTTATCAAAATGTGCTTTACTAAAAGACACCCAAAACAACAACACAAACAACTAATAATCAACCCATTAAAAAACAAAACAGGATTATATGAAAAAAGTGTACTTTTTTCATATAATCCTGTTTTCAGCAGTTTAAGCTCTTAAAAATCGTTATCTTTATAAGAGCGATAACCTATTTTTGCTTATCGGTACGTCTAGATCCTTGGTACATTTCAAATTTCATATATTGACATTCTAGCCCCCCATTAAATAACTGTATTTTCTTAGAAGGTCTTAAGCCAATAAAGCGATTAAAATTTTTGACCGAACTAATTAACCAAGCATTATATCCTGCACAATCTGTCTTTAGTTTATCTCCAATTGCTTGGTATAATGCTTCCACATCTGCAAAAGTTAGTCGTTCTCCATAAGGAGGGTTGGCAATAATTGTTCCCGGACCTTTAGGAATGCGTCGTTCTGTAAAATCTTTAGAGGACAATCGAATGCAGTCATCTACTCCTGCTGCAACTACGTGTTCTCTAGCATGTTGAATAATTTTAGGCGAAATATCCGATCCAATAATCGTTCCTTCAAAATCTCGTTTGGCTACTTTGGCTTCTAACCAAACCTGTTCCCACAATTTAGCATCGAAATTTTTCCAAGCAGAAAAGCCAAATTTTTCCCGTTTGATATTGGGAGCTATATTATAAGCATAGGTAGCTGCTTCGGTCAAAATTGTTCCAGAACCACAAAAAGGATCGATTAAAGGTGTATTAATATCCCAGCCTGATAATAAAACCATTCCTGCTGCTAGTACTTCATTTAAAGGAGCACGATGACCGCTTTCTCGATAACCTCGACGATGTAATGACTCCCCTGAGCTATCAATGGAAATTGTACATTTATCGTTAAAAACAATCACATCAATCAGAATATCTGGGGTATTCTTATCAATAGAAGGACGTGCCCCTCCCAAACGTCTAAATTGATCCACAATAGCATCTTTCACTTTTAAAGCAACAAAAGTAGAATTATTAAACGCTGGTGCTTTAATCGTTTTTGCTCTAACGGCAAAGGTCTGTTTTGGGGTAAACCACCGCAACCAATTGATACTATGAGCAAAGTTATACAACTGATTTTGATTTTTCACAGTCTCTGTATCTAATGGATGTAGAATTCTCAAAGCAGTTCTCAAGTGCAAGTTAGCTTTATATAATAGTGCTGTATCGGCATCAAAAGCAACGGCTCTAGATAGTTTTTTAGTACGTTTAGCCCCCAAATCTTGCAATTCTTTTTCCAAAACACCTTCCAAACCCAAAAAGGTTTTGGCTATATATTCATTTGTCATACGATTCTAATTTTGCTACAAAAGTATTCTTTTTTTGCCATTAATTGCCTTAAAAGCCTCTGAATAGCTTTCTTCTTGCTTTTTTAGGTGGAAAAACGGAAAATCTATCGAGTATTGTTTAGAAAAACAATATCTTTATTCAAAAGATTCAGAAAAAAATGAAAGTTTAAGCAAACTTACACATTCTTTCTAATGTTATAGACTCACTGATCATTGTCTACTGCTTTTCATTCTGTTGGAAAGCAAACGACAATACTCAATGTAAAGAACTTTATTTTAGAATAAGAGTATGTTATATTTTATTAATCATTCGTTACTTTTTTAACAAAAAGCCATACTCTAACAGTCAAAAGACAATTATGCAGGTAGATAATTTGCTTCAACGTGCCTTAAAATTAGAATACTTAACAGCTGAAGAAGGAGTATTTTTATTTGAAAATGCCACAACAGCAGAATTAATGTATGTTGGCAACAAAATAAAACAACACCATGTCCCGCACAATAAAGTGACTTGGATTATTGATCGCAATTCTAATACAACCAATGTTTGTATTGCCAATTGTAAATTTTGCAACTTTTATCGTAGACCCAAGCACGGCGAGGCTTATGTGACTACTATTCCTGAGTACAAACAGAAAATAGATGAGTTGTTTAAATATGGTGGTGAACAACTTTTACTGCAAGGAGGGCATCACCCTGATTTGGGGCTCGATTTTTATACCAATTTATTTAAAGAACTAAAAACACTCTACCCCAACCTAAAGTTACACGCCTTAGGACCTCCAGAAATTGCGCATATTGCAAAATTAGAACAAGCAAGCCATACAGAAGTACTTCAAGCTTTAAAAGAAGCTGGTTTAGACTCTTTGCCTGGCGCTGGAGCAGAAATACTAAACGACCGAGTACGCCGAAGAATATCTCGCGGTAAATGCTCTGGTCGAGAATGGTTAGAGGTGATGGAAGCAGCTCATCAATTGGATATTACCACTAGCGCTACTATGATGTTTGGGCATATTGAAACCAATTATGAGCGAATGGAACACATGGTTTGGACTAGAGAGGTTCAAGATAAAAAACCTGCACATGCAAAAGGTTTCTTGGCGTTTATTTCTTGGCCATTTATGGACGAAGATACCATCTTGAAACGCTTGGTCAATAAGCGTGGTACCTATACTGGAGACGAATACATCCGCATGGTTGCGATGAGTCGAATTATGATGCCTAACATTGTCAATATACAAGCTTCTTGGCTAACAGTTGGCAAACAAGTAGCTCAAGCCTGTTTGCATGCAGGTGCCAATGACTTTGGTTCCATTATGATAGAAGAAAACGTTGTGTCAGCTGCTGGTGCGGCATTCCGCTTTACTGCTGATGGCATTCAAAAAGCGATCAAAGAGGCTGGTTTTGAGCCTCAGCTGCGCAATCAACAGTATGAGTATCGTGAACTGCCTAAAAACATTATTCAACAACAACTCGATACCACTACAATGATTGTAGATTAGGTTAATGCTTATTTTTATAAAGATTATAAAGAGGATTTGTTGATGATGAACAAATCCTCTTCTTTTATGCTACCATAAAATCTTCTTGAAATATTTTTTCTAGCCGTTTGATTAATTCCTTCGCATGTTCTATACCAAAGACCATTGGGGGTTTGATTTTTAGAACATTGTTTTGAGGACCGTCTACACTCATTAAGATTTTATGCTCTTTCATTCTATTTGCGAGGTAATCTGCTTTTTGAGACAAGGGGGTCAGTTCTTGATCGACCAATTCAAACCCTAAAAATAATCCTTCTCCTCGAACATCTCCTATAATGGGATATTGAAGCGCTAACTTTCGCAAAGCATCTTTCAAGTATTGCCCAACAGTAAAGGCATTTTCTTGCAAAGCTTCTCGTTTTACCGTCCGCAACACCTCCAAACCAATCGCGCAAGAAACAGGGTTCCCTCCAAAAGTATTAAAATACTCCATCCCGTTGGCAAATTTATCAGCTAATTGGCGCGTACAAACGACTGCTGCCAGAGGGTGACCATTGCCTAAGGGCTTGCCTATTGTTACAATATCTGGTACTACATCATGCAATTGAAATCCCCAGAATGCTTTTCCAACCCTTCCACATCCTACCTGAACTTCATCAGATATGCAATAGCCTCCTGCTTTTCGAACAGCAGCATAAGCAGCCTTAAGAAATCCCGTTGGTAAAACTACTTGCCCACCACAACTAATAATTGGTTCGATAATTAGCCCTGCAATATTTCTATTTTTAGCCTGCACTTTGGCAATTTGCTTTTCTACCTCTTGAGCATAATGTACACCAGCATCATTACCTCTGTATTTTCCTCGAAAAGCGTCTGGAAGCGGAAATATGTGCGTATGCTCAGGGACTCCACTCCCTCCTTTGCCATCAAATTTATAAGAACTAATATCAATACAGGCATTGGTATTTCCGTGATAACCAACCTCCGAGGCAATAATGTCTTTTTCCCCCGTAGCCGTTTTAAGTATTCGTAGAGCCAATTCATTGGCTTCACTTCCTGAATTGACAAAGTGTACAACCGAAAGTTCTTTAGGAAGGGTCTTTAACAACTCCGCGGCAAAAGCATTGATTCGCTCATTTAAGTAGCGAGAATTGGTGTTCAAAATCGCCATTTGGTTTTGTCCTGCCTTAACAACCATAGGATGTTCGTGTCCAACATGTGCTACATTATTTACAGTATCCAAGTACTTTTGACCATACTGATCCAAGAGATATGCACCATCTCCCCGCACCATTTTGATAGGAATTTTATATTGCAGACTGAGCCCTTTTCCTAAATGTGCCTTTCGATATTGAATTAGTTCTTCATTTGTTTTTACTAAAATAGGTTCTAATTCTGGCACATCAAAAAAGCAATTGGCATTAGGGCAGATGGACTTCCATACATCAATTTGGGATGGACGAGCAACACCAGGAAAGTCAAACTTGTTTCCTAACAAGTCTAGCATTACTTGGAAATGCAAATGAGGTGTCCAGCCACCATTCTCTTTTTCTGTTCCTAGCCAACCGATTAATGTACCTTGCGCCAGTTGTTGTCCAACTTTGACTTGTGTCAAACTTTTCTTTGACAAATGTCCATACAATGTATAAAAGCATTTCTGTCCTCCATAAAAATGCTTGATGATAATGGTTGGTCCATAATCTTTTTCATTTCCATTATTATAAACAGAAACTACCTCCCCTGACGCAATACAATGCACAGGAGTATTTGCTGGCAACCAAAAATCTGTTCCCAAATGAATACTTCTGTATTCATATCCATTGTTTCCTTCCTCTCTATAAGCATTGGTCGTATACAAGAATCTCGATTCTAAATAACCTCCTGCCAAGATTGTACTTGATTGCTCTTGAGCAAGTTCTGACAAGCGATAATTCATCCAAGCTACATTGTCAAAATCATCTTTTTGTCCTATTAAAGTACTTTCCAAGCCCAAGTCTACTCGTCCTACTTTTGCCGTTGACACACTAGGAAAAAGTGTCGTTAGTTTCCAAGTACTCTTTTTTGCCCAAGCAAGAAAATCAAACTCGTTCGGATGTGCTGTTAATCCGCAAACCGATCTAAAACTATAAGTTGCAAAAGACTCATTAAGTTGATACCATTGCTCCAACACCTTCCATCCTGCTTTTACACTAATCTGGTGGTACGGATTGTCTGGCTCTTTTTGTTGATTTATCTTCGCTTTGGTCAAGCTGATAACCAAACGCATTGCAACTGAGCTGTACAACAACGCTAATTCCTTGGCTTGCAAAGGATAGGCTTCATGATAACCTTTTACAAAAGGTAAAATCGCAGCTAAAGCATCTGGTTGCCCCGTTGGAAGGTACATTCCTGCTACCCCCAAATCATTGATAATAGGTGTATAAATAGCATCTCCATAATCAATTAGAGCAACTACACTAGGATTTTTCACCTCATTCGTAACAACAATGTTATTATCATTAATATCATTATGAATAACCCCTTTGCGCAATGTTTGTAATGCGGGTAGTCGAACTTTTATAAGTTGATGAAAATGCTCCATTAATGCACGCTGGTGACCTTCAAATAAATCTAAATAGTCGTAAACCCAATCCACTTGAGCATTATCCCATTCCAATATTCGATGAGCCTGAGGATGCTCAAAACCTTCCAAGGCTTTTGTCAGTGCTCCAGCCTTTTGTCCCAATTGATAGCGCAATGCATCGGTTTGAGGATTGACACTAGACCACAGTCGTCCTTCTGTCCACGTCAATAGTCGAGCCATACGTAATTGCCCTTGTTCATCCGACAACACACTTATTCCGTCTCCATCTACATTCAATACAAGTCGAGGAGCAGCAACTTCTTTATTATTTGCAACGTACTTGAGCAATTCTTGTTGAAAATGCAACTGATTGACATCAGGATTAGGACGACTTATTTTTAGGATATATTTTTCCTTGTTCGCTGTTGTAATTTTAAAATTAAAATCTAGTTCACCTTCCAGACGCGTCAAGTTTCCCTCTATACCATAAAATTCTAACGCGACCTGCCTCGCGTCCTCTATCGGAACTTCTAACAGAGTGTATTTCCCTTTCATAATGCTGTTGTATTTGCTTCAATTTGCCAAGTAGCTCTATACGTTTCTTGAGGCAACAACTCTCTGGTTCCCCAGTTATTATTATAACAATCTGTTGCTGCTGTCATCGGTTCTATAGCTATGCTTTGACGATGTGCAGGTGTGTATAACTGTACATAAGGTTGTGTCATATCTTGCTCTATATAAATTCTAATTTGATAATCGGGCGTTTTATAGTGTATTTCTGGTGCTTCTAATATAAATCCTGTATCAAATTGTTCTTGCTCCAACAAAAGAGGGTTGGGAAAGCTAGCTGTATTTATTCCTATAGGGATCATGGTCTCATCTGTCTGAATTTGTTGTTGACTATTCATGTGTATGGTACTTCTATCCAGATCTCGACTATAAAAGTAAGGATGCCATCCCAAACTAAAGGGAAAACTTCTTGTTCCTGTATTCTCTACATCTACTTCTAGCCTCAAACTATCTCCTGTCAGCCGATAGGTCAATACAGTTTTGAAGGGAAAGGGAAATCCAACAGCACGATGGTCTTGATGGTATACAAAACTAATATTGGCGCCTTCTTCATTTACTTCTGCATCTAAAAAATCAAAACACTGCTGATAAATTAGCCCATGCATGGCATGCCCTCTCGCCGTTTCATTGCACTCTAATTGGTACTGTTCTCCTTGGTATTCGTATTGCCCTCTATTGATTCGATTCGCAAATGGAAATAAGACAGCAGAACAGGAGCTGTTCAATAATTGAGGTTCGTTTGTGGTTCCTATAATATTGTTAATGACAGGTTTAGTATTCACATATAACTGCTGCAAAGAAGCACCTAGTTCTGGGTAAATAACTGCCTTTGTTCCAGTATTATTAGAAATGACATAGTGATTAAAACGAGTATTAGGATGTTCTATAAACGATAAGTTAAACATATAGCTTTTTTTTATGAGCAAGTTGATAGATTATGATCGAGCATAAGACTATACGAGGATAAGACTATCAAAGCAGAAAAGCAATGAATCTCAAATCTTTTTTGCTAAAAAAGTATTATATTTATAGTATCACAAAATCAATCAATATTATGACACAAATAAAAAATCGTTGCGTGCTGATTACTGGCGGCGCATCAGGAATAGGCAAACTAATTGCCAGACGCTGTTTGGAGCAGCGAGCTTACAAAGTAATTCTTTGGGATATCAATGAAGTGAATCTACTCAAAACCCAATCTCAATTTGCTAACTTGGGTTACGATGTGGATATAGAAGTTGTTGATGTTTCTAATCTTGAGGATATTGAGCGAGCGGCAAAAGTGGCTAAAGACAATTACACCACAATTGATATTTTATTTAACAATGCTGGAATCGTTGTCGGCAAACCGTTTGCAGAGCATAGTCACCGAGATATTGCTAAAACAATTAGTATTAATACTGCTGCATTGATGCATATTGCCAAAGAATTCTTGCCTGATATGATCGACCAATGTGAAGGCCATATTATCAATATTGCTTCTGCATCAGGACTGATTGCTAATCCCAACATGTCGGTATATGCCGCTAGTAAATGGGCCGTCATTGGCTGGTCTGAATCAGTTCGTTTAGAAATGGAGCGTGGAGAAACTGGAGTTAACATTACAACCGTTATGCCTAGCTATATTAGCACAGGAATGTTTGATGGGGCAAAATCTCCATTTATGACACCAATCTTAACGCCTGAATACATTGTTGACAAAATAATGGAAGCAGTCAAAAATAATGAGATCATCCTTCAAGAACCTTTTATGGTGAAATCCGTTCCAATCCTAAAAGGGATTCTACCACAACGTGTTTTTGACTTTGTTGCGGGTAAAATCTTTGGAGTACACAATACAATGGACAATTTCAAAGGTCGTCCACAAGATCAAGCGGTTCCTGAAAAAGATAAATTGTCTGCCAAATAATCTGTTTATATACTCTCTAAAAGTAGTTTTTTTTAAAAGAACCATTTTTAGGGAGTTGCTTTATACAACTGTAAGAGATGCATATTGCTCAATGGTACTTTATTATAAATCCTATTGCAGGGAATGGACGAGGAACAAAGTCTTGGAGGAAAATTCAACAATTATTGAATCAAGCTAATATTGCCTTTGACTTTGGCATCAGTACTTACCCTCAACACTCTACTCATTTAGCAAGTTATGCGGTTCTTAAAGGTTATCGCCATATTGCTGCTGTTGGTGGTGATGGAACCGTCAATGAAGTTATCAACGGTATATTTTCACAGCAACAAGTTTCCCCCGCGTCTATTACTTTTGCCGTTATTCCTATTGGAACAGGCAATGATTGGGTTAAAACACATCGCATTCCTACCAATTTAAAAAAAGCAGTTCAACTAATCTTGGAACCTAAGACCATTGAACACGATATAGGGAAAGTTACCTATCACCATATTGACACGCTACAAAAAGAGCAACGCTTTTTTATCAATGTTGCAGGCTTAGCTTACGATGCTTTTGTCACCAAAGCTAGTGAGACTCGCCCCAAATATGGCAATAGCCAGTTTTATTATCTATACCTAATCGCTCGTTGTATTACTCAATACAAAGCAACACCTGCTACCATTACATTTGATGGTCAAACACTTTCTTATCCTTTTTTTAATATTACCATTGGGCAATGTAAGTATAATGGCGGTGGAACCAATCTCGTTCCTCATGCCGATCCTACAGATGGTCTATTTGCTCTGAGCTTGTACAAAAACATAAAATCTTGGGAAGTTATTCTTAGAGCACCTCAATTTTATAATGGATCTATTACTAATCACAAAGAAGCTGTAACTGCACAGGTCAAACATATCAAAATTGAGGCTCCTTCCGACACTCCAGCTTATGTAGAAGTCGATGGAGAATGGCTTGGGCAAAGTCCTATTGAATTTACCATGCTGCCTGCTGCCATTCATGTCGTTGTTCCTTAAATCTACTTCTACTAAATAGCTCAAAGGTTCTTACCAAAGCTTGTTCTTATTCGACACTCTTTTTTCTTCAAGAAGAATTTTAGTCGATAAAAACCAAGCATCCATCCGAATCTAGAACTTTAGAGAACTTCATCCCGTATTTTTGAGTTGAGTTTATTACCTAGCATAATAGATCAATTGCTTGATAATAAAGTTTATTGGTTTCTGTTTTTTTTAGATTATCCAATAATGGATGCTTTTTTTGCTCTGCAAAACATCTTATAAAAAACTATAAATCAAATAAATAAACTAAAATATGTGCCATTAATCTGCCAATGCTTAATTTTTTCTTAAATAATACTTTTAGGCTGTTAAAAAAAAGCAAATACAATAAATCTGTAACATAGTTACAAGTATATCGTCTATCTTGTAGCCATTCATTTATTCCCTATTCTAGTTGCTATTTTTGAGTTAATAAAATCAATTGTTACACACAAATTGAGAGGGGCACTCCTATCTCCAATCTTCTGTAAATCAACAATTTCATTTTACTTAACAGGCAGTTCTATGTCCTTATAAGAACATTTTTTTATTTACCTAAGTACCATAAAATGATTTACGGAACACTACTCTTTTTTTGTTTTTTGTGCAGTTCTCTAGACAATACCAATGCACTTAAAAATTACGAAAAAGCACAGCATGCTTTACATGACTATAAGGTCAATGCGAACGGTCGTATTACCTTGGCAAAAATGACCAAAGATACCTTTGACCGATTGATTTTAGTGGAGGGAAAAAAAGGGAAAATCAATTATAATAAAGCGAATAATAAACTCCGAAATGAACACATTCTTGTTAAAAAAGGAGTGTTACAAAAGCTTTTACCCTTAAAAGGACGTGCGAATAAACGACACTATAAAGGTATGCAAATCAGTTTTCAAGCAAACTTTAACTTAGCTAAAAATGTTTTTGAATTTTTGGCAGATCATACTTCTGTTGAGTGGTCTCTATTATCATTTGGAATAGGAGAACAAACACGTAATTTTGTCTACACCTCTTATCGACCGGATTTAGAATTTTTTGGTTCCGTTAAGGTACATCATTTACTCAATTATCCTAGAGAGATTAGCAGCCTGAGGCATTATCATAATCATCCTAGAACTCCCGTTGAAGCATTAGATAAGTATGCTTTTCCTTCTAATTCTGATTTGGACTTTAGAAATAAAATTTTAGAAAAGGGCATTGATTTGGTAGAATTTATGATTAGAACCGAAGGAAAATATATCGATTATACAGATCCTAAAAAATGGAACAAAAGAAATGGAGAAGATTGGCTATAAGTCTTCTTGTTCCCTCGTATAAGCTCTAATATAATACAAAATATTTTATGAATTGATACGACATTGCTTGAATAAGACAATAGATATTGGTAAATATATCTCAAGAATAGGAAAATGCTGGTAGTTCGTTAGTTTACAAAAGATTGCATTAATAATTCTGCTGCTTTAAATGGTGATATTTGTCCTTCTACTACCTGTTTTTCTATTCTTATAAAGATTTCCTTGATACTGGGGTGCTGATAAAACAAGTGCTTTAGTTGTTGTTGAATGCTTTCCTCAAACCAATATTTAGCCTGTTCTTGTCGATGTTTTGAGAAGTAACCGTTGATGGTCGTTTGATTTTGATAACTTAAAATATGTTGCCAAATAGTATTTAAGCCTGTTTGCTCTAAGGCGGAGCAAAGCTCGGCAGTAGCTACCCAACCACTTTGTTTGGGAGGAAATAAATGCAAGCCATTTCGGCATTGTTTTTTTGCCAGTTTTGCGGCAGGTAATGCTTGCCCATCGGCTTTGTTAATGGCAATTAAATCTGCCATTTCCATAACCCCTCGCTTGATTCCTTGCAATTCATCTCCTGAGTTTGGCAACAATAACAATAAGAAAAAATCAACCATCGAATGCACGGCTGTTTCAGATTGTCCAACACCAACGGTCTCTACAAAAATGGTATCAAATCCCGCTGCTTCACATAAAATAATGCTCTCACGAGTCTTTCGAGCCACTCCTCCTAACGATGCGCCCGCAGCAGAAGGACGAATAAAGACATTGGGATGAACAGAGAGCGTTTCCATTCGCGTTTTATCTCCCAAAATACTGCCTTTTGTTAATTGACTACTAGGGTCTATCGCTAAGACAGCCAACTGCCTATCTTCTGCTAATACAATCTGCCCAAAACTATCAATAAACGTGCTTTTTCCCACACCTGGCGTTCCTGTCAAACCTATTCTAAGAGACTGCCCACTGTATGGCAAACAAGCCTCTATGATTTGTTGTGCTAGTTCTTGATGTTTGCTTTGGGTGCTTTCTATTAAGGTAATTGCTTGGCTTAAGATAATTCTATTTCCATCTAATATCCCTTTTAAAAATTCGTCTAAGCTACGCTGAGGGCGCTTTTTTCGCTTGAAATTTTTATTAATATTAGATTCCATAGATTTGCCCTTGGAAATATGCAAAGCACTATTTTTATTGTCCGCGCTGTCTTTCATATTAGCCGTTGTTCTTTAATTTTAACGTGTTGTTCTGCCCAATATTGACCAATTTTGAGTATAACCATATATTATTTCCCCATAAACCTACTCAACTCAAACACCCATAAAACCTACTTTTTAGACGATTGCCATTTTATTATTTGTTAAAAATAATACCTTAACATTTTTCAGTATGCTTTTTGTTTTATAATAAACATACTTACTTCATTCTAATAAACAAATTAACTATGGTAAAGATAACAAATCTACTCTCAAAAATACTATTACTGGGTTTTTCAATGCTACTCTTTAGTTGCCACCTTCATATCGATGACGACCATCACCAACACATTGATGAGCGCTATCCTTTTTTGGGAACCTATCATGCAGAAGAAACATTTTATAACCCACAAACCAATGTTCATGAGTCGTATCAATATGATATAGAAATCCGAGAAGCCAATGGCAGCGATTTAGAAATTGCTGTTACGGGTTATGGAAACAACGGTATTTATGGTACCAACTGTACTTTAATTGGATCTGTTTATGGTGCAGGACATATTGATATCCCGCTGAATATTTGCCATTATGATAATGTTACTGATTTTGAAATAGTAGGGCATGGTGATTTATCGGCAGATGGACAATATTTGACCTTTGATTTAGATATTATACGCTGTGATGCTGGTGTGTGCAACAATCAACCGCCTGTTGCTATTGAAGCACATCGAATTTAGAGTGCCTCAAATTGTCTAAGAAAACTTAACATTCTTTCTCATACAAAAACAACCAATCTCTGTAGAGATTGGTTGCTATAAACTGAGTTGCTGTAGTAGCCTAGCGATAAACGACTACTATCTATAACTCTGTTATTTATTAATGATTATCACGAACCATCGTTCCTATCATAATAAAATGGTATGGTTCGCTATTCTGGTAAAATATTTTTTGATAATCATTACTGTACAACAACTTTTCCTATGTTGATCAATTGACCATCGCCTTTCAACTGATAAAAATAAACTCCTCGTATCATCGCATCTCTAGATAATTCAATGCGATTTTGTTGTGTAGAAGTAACCTGTTTTATCATGCGCCCTGTCACGTCAAAAACACCTAATTCTAACTCCTTATAATCTTTTCCTTTTACTTCTAAAGTCGTCATTTGCTTAAAAGGATTCGGGTAAATAGTTACCTCTATTGCATCATCCAACACCTTTGTTTGGTCTAGTAACACAACATTCACAAAATCATCTCCCACAGTATGCCAAGTCGTATTGGTAATAACAGGTGGATTGAAATCAAAGTAAATAGCTGCTGAATTATGAATTACGGTTCCGATTGGGTTATTTGTTTTTTGCTCAATGCGGTATCTAAAGAATCCATTGGAAAGCGGTTCGTTGACATTACTATCAGGTAGCATGATATTCGCGAATTTAACATTCAATACATTTCCATTTTGAATACTCCAAGTATAGTTATGGCTGCTCGCTCCCATTTCTAAAGTCGATAAATCTAAGTGCGGAGAAATCGTATCCAATATAACAATATTAAATGCTGTATCTGTTCCTGTATTTTGAAAACGAATTTTGTAATCTAATGCTGTATAATCATAAATATAGTGGTTAACAACATCATATCCTGCTGGTTGTGCTTGCTTATCATTCGGGTCATAAGAAGCTACATTCTGCTGACAGTCAATTGCAATAAAAGGAGAGCTATTTCCATTAGAGAACTGAGTAATAAATCCAGTATTAAAAGAACCATCTGGATATGGTCGACAACCTTCGACTGCTGCCGTTATGATAGAGTCCCCTAATATTGGAGGATATCCTGATTCTTGCTTGGTAATAATTCGATAGGTTTTTCCCATATCGGCAGGTTGTAGTACCTGTTGCACTCCTCCTACTCCTATTTGAAAGTTGTTTTGACGCATCATAATATTATCTTCAAATACATAATAAGTAGTTGGCTGCGTCATTGCGGCACCATGATTATTAATGGTAAATAATACGGTATCATTTTGGCATACAGCATCAACCGCTAATCTTGAATTGACCCAAATATTAGGCATACAAATAGAATCAGGATAAATACGAGCTTCTGTACAATGAGTCTGCCCTATCAAAACACCCGTATCCAATGCTACATTAATAAAAAACTCACCACAACTATCGACAGGTACATTTCCTATATTAAAAGTATATACATTCCCATTCTGACCAACAATCGGAACACTCGAATTAGACACACTCAAAGAAGGGTCCAAATCTACTTCTACATAAGCATTATTAGCCATTACCGTCCCTTCATTACAATAATCAATAACGTAGTAACTTCCTCCTCCTGCTAATCTCAAGAAAGGTGATGAAATATCTACTCGAAGTTGAGGACAAGATACAACTGCTTCCAAAGCCCAATCTAGTTCATGTACGCCACTACTGGTATCAATGACGACCATTTGTGTGCTAGGGCAAGACTGCCAATACATACTTCCTGTTACAACTGATACGACATAGGTTCCCGTATCCAAGTGCGCAATATAATTTCCATTGGTGTTGTATGTTGTTGCATAATATACATCCGCTCCTCTTTGAAATCGAACCATTTTATGAATCAATCCTTTTTCAAGACTATCTGCCATACAATTTGTCATACTATCGATTACAATGCGCCCCCTTACTGCCATTCGATAACAGTTTTCAGATAAGTAAACAGCATGCACATCCTTTACCCAAGCAATTTGACCAAAATTTGGTTTTGACAACGCTGCAGTAGTATCTGGAACGCAAATTTGGAGTCCGTAAAGATTTTGTTGGCAATACATTCTACTAAGATTGGTTGTTCGCAACTGTAATCTCAATAATTGGTTGGCGTAACAATACATAATATCCAAATCTGGATTTCGTGTCAAATCCAACATGCCACTAATGTTATTAAATGAACAATCTAATCTTTTTAATTTAAGAAGATTAGAAACATCTAAAGCACTTAACATATTTCTTCCTACAAATAAATCTTCTAAATCAGGGTTGTTAGAAACATCTAAAGTGGTTAATTGGTTACTAGTGATTATTAGTTTTTTCAAAGCAGGAACACTAGACAAATCAATACTTGTAAACAAATTTTCACCTACTGAAAAACTAGTCAAATTAGGATGGTTCAATAAATTGAAGCTAGAGAGTTGATTCTCGCCAGCCGATACCACTGATAAATTAGGACTGTTCGGTATGTTCAAATTAGTTAACTGGTTACGGTAACATCCAATACTAGTTAAATTAGGACTATTTAATATATCTAAACTTGCTAATTGGTTATCGCTACAACTGATGTATCTCAAATTAGTATTGTTGGGTACTAGCAAACTAGTTATTTGATTATCACTACAGTATATTGTTGAAACATTCGTATTATTTGTCATATCTAAAGTAGCAATAGCATTATTGCTACAATTCAATACCCAAAGGTTCGTATTGCCAGTAAGATTCAAACTCGTCAATGAATTATTTTTAACATTTAGTTCTCTCAAATCTACTAAAGGAAGTAAATTCAAAGAAGTTAGCATATTATCATGAAGCGTAAGTGTACGCATACTCGTACAATGAGCAATGTTTAATGCGGTTAACTGATTTTCTGAACAGTCTAAATCTTCTAATAAAGTACTAGTTGGTACTGTCAACTGAGTTAACTGGTTTTCCGAACAATTTAGGTAAAATAAAGCAGGAGCATTGGGTATGTTCAAAGTGGTTAATTGGTTGTCGACGCAATTAATCGACTCTAATGCAGGAGTATTAGTTATCGTAAGAGTTGTCAATTGATTGTATAAACAAGACAACTGTTTCAGTGCTGGTTTGTTGGATACATCTAAGGTTGTTAATTGATTTTTGGCGCAACTAAGGTGTTTTAGCCCTGCGTTATTACTGACATCTAAAGTTGTTAACTGATTATCACTACCCCTAAAATATTCTAAGTTGGTTAAATTTGTCAAATCTATTGTTGTCAACTGATTGTAAGAAGCTTTAACGGTTTTTAGACTCGTTGTATTGGGTAAGTTTAAAGCTGTCAGAAGGTTATTCGAAACATCTAATTCAATTAGGGCAGCATTGTTCACTATATTGATGCTAGTCAATTGATTTTGATCTACTTCTAATTTCCACAAAAGAGGATTGGAGGAAACATCCACATTTGTCAACTGATTATCATTAGCGGTCAAAATTTCTAAATCTGCAAATGCTGCGATTCCTGTCAAGTCTACGATATTACTGGCACTCAAATCTAGTGCTTGAACGCCAACAGCATCACTATTCAAAATCTGCCCATTAACTAAGCCATCTGAATCGATTCCCAAATTGATTAATTTTTGCTCAAAATTAGCATCGGGGATAGTTGTCGTTTGAGCCTGTGCCAAGCTGCAATAAAGCAGCAAGCAAACTATCGTTCCATAAAGTTGAAACTTGTTTTTTGATTGTATTATTTTCATCATTTTATAATTTGCAAGAGGTTTGATATAATATATACGTGCTTTAGTGTTCATGAATTCACTATTGATAATACCAAAGATAACGTAATGAATAGCTCTTGTCGAACACAAAAAATGAATTTTGTCTACTTTTTATTGTATCTTTACTAAATGATAAAATCCAAATTAATACGCATATATACCTGCCTAGACAGCATAGAATTAGAGGCATTTCACAAGTGGTTGAAATCGCCTTTGCACAATCATGACCCTAAACTAACAGCACTATTTAGTTTCATAAACTCTAGGAGAATACTTTCTAAGGTATCTATTAACAAAAAACGGGTTTTTAAACACCTTTTCCCAAATGAAAAATACAACGATTTAAAGCTTAGAAGATTGATGTCTAAAGGCATCAAAAACTTAGAAGATTTTGTCCATTTTTGGATGTCAAAAAAAAACACGATTGAGCGACAAAAAAATATTACTTCTTTTTTGAGTACACGCAACAGACCTCATTTGGCACAACAACAATGGTTCAAAGGACAAAAAGAGCTTCATCAGTCGCCGCATAAAACGCATGAATATTACTATCATGCCTATCAGATTGAACAAGAACACTTCAAACAAACAGCACTTCAATCAAGAATGCGTGCTACCAACCTTCAAGCTATCTTAGATAATTTTTCTATTGCTTTTATGACCGAAAACTTGCGCTACGCCTGTGTTGCTATTAGTCACAAAAACTTATATAAGACTACTTATAACATCCCTTTTTTGGAAGCGATTTTACATCTTGTCGATCAAATGCCTTATGCTACTATTCCTGCCATTCAATTGTACCATCAAGCTTATATGGCTTTAACCATTCCTGATAACTCCGATTACTTTGAGTGTCTAAAAAATAATTTATTAAAATATGAATCGTTGTTACCTCTAAAGGAAAAGCGAGATATTTATACTTTGGCGATTAATTATTGTATTCGCCGAATCAATTCCGATGAATCTCAGAAATTTATCCGAGAAGTTTTTGAATTATACAAACACGGATTACAAAACAAAACACTACTAGATAACAATGTGCTGAGTCGATTTACTTATAAAAATATTGCATCAGCAGGCTTGCGCCTTCAAGAATACGATTGGATTGCAAGTTATATTCCTCAATACGCCAAGTATGTAGAGGTAGATTATAGAGAAAGTTACAAACACTATAATACCTCTAAGCTATATTTTGCAAAAGGAGATTATGAAAAAGCCATGCAACGGTTGATTCAGGTGGAGTATGACGATTTGTTTCTTAATTTGGATGCAAAGACAATGCTTATGAAGATTTATTACGAAACTCAAAGTCACGATGCCTTAGATTCCTTTTTTCATAGTTTCACGATTTATCTTCAACGAAAAGAAATTATGGGTTATCATCGTGAAAACTACCTCAATATTATTCGCTTGACGAAGAAATTATTGGAACTTCCGCCTAGAGATTCTAAAGCGCGCCAACAGTTGCAAAATAGTATCGATACCTTGCAGCCTCTAACAGAGCGTGCTTGGCTTTTAGAGCAACTCCGTCGTATTTAGGCTAGACTTTAGCGTTTTATTGATATTTTTTTGTTTACTTTTGCCCCAAATAATACACTATGAATGTCTTACTCTTTGCGCCAGAATACCGCCCAAACCTTTCCTCTATGATTCGAAGCGCCGAATTTTATGGGCTTGATAAGGTTTATATTTACGATAAAAACAACTTGCTTTTGCCCCCAACACATAGCAAAAAAGCAAGGGCAGATATGGCCCATATGGCAAAGGTATGGACAGCTGGTGCAATTGATCATATTGAAATTATCAAGATAGAAACGATTGACTCGTTTTTATTAGATTATGAGGGCAGAAAAATTGCAACGCTTGTTGACGAAAAAGCACAGCACTTAAACAACGTTCAGTTCGAATCAAACGATTTGCTTATTTTCGGAAGCGAGAAAGAAGGTTTGCCAACAGATGTATTGCCTTTGATTGACCAAAGTATTTACATTCCAGCACTAGGTCATACTCCTTGTTTGAATGTTGCGGTTACCTTTGGTATTGTTTTGCATCAAGCCCTAAGAACAATTCAATGATTTTTTTGTTACTTAAGCAATTGTTAGAACACCTATCTAACTATTGTGCATAAAATTCGCAACCATGGACAACATGATTAAAGTGACGGTAATTGACCGTGAAAACAACAAACACGAATTGGAAGCTCCTACAGATATGAATATGAATATGATGGAGTTTTGTAAAGCTGCTGAATTGCCTGTTGAGGGTACATGTGGAGGAATGGCGCTTTGTGCAAGTTGCCACATGTATGTTGAAAGTGACCACGACTTATCTGACCCATCAGAAGATGAAGAAGATATGCTAGATCAAGCTTTTTTTGTAGAAGATAACAGCCGTTTGGGTTGTCAAATTCATTTACACGATGATTTAGATGGTTTAATTGTTCGTTTGGCTCCTGTTAGCGAATAAAACAAATTTATTAATCTTCAATAGTTCGTTGAAAAACTTTATTAGTTTGAGAATCAACAAGTTGCAAATCTGTTGCATTTTGTCTTAAGGTTTTGATTATCAAACTAATATAAATGTGCTTTTTTATCTTTTTGGTAAAAAAGTAAAAAATCAACGAACTACTAAATCTTAATAGCTTGCTATTTTATTCTTTGTGCTTCTGACTCTGTAGCACTAAAAGATTATTGATGCAAAACAGAATATCATCCAAGTATCTAATATAGCATTGCCCATAACTAGTAAAATAGCAAGCTATTGTCAACTATTATAATAAAAAAACAATGGCAGTAACACTCAAAGAAGGCGATAAAGCGCCTGATTTCAAAGGACTAGACCAAGATGGCAACACCATCCAATTAAGTGATTTTAAAGGCAAAAACCTCATTCTTTATTTTTATCCAAAAGATAATACGCCTGGTTGCACCAAAGAAGCATGTAATCTTAGAGATAATTATACCTATTGGCTCGAAAAAGGATATGCAGTAGTAGGCGTAAGTCCTGATACAGCTGCATCGCACCAAAAATTTATAGAAAAATTTGAGTTACCTTTTCCGCTAATTGCCGATACGGACAAATCTGTTATGGAAGCCTATGGCACATGGGGCGAAAAAAACATGTATGGAAATATCAAAATGGGAGTTCTAAGAACTACTTTTATTATTGATGAAGAGGGGAACATTACTAAAATTTTTAAACGCCCTAAAAATGATGCTCATACAGAACAAATTACACAGGGATTAGAAAAATTAGGTAAACTATAATGAAAGCTGATTACATCCAACAATTGAAAGAGAATCTTGGTCAAAAAATGGGCGAATACCTTCCTGGCTTAGGGGCTTGGTTAAATGGTGCCGTAACAGCAATCACAGAAGAAGGAGATGTAGAAATTGCATTCGAAGTTCGTGAAGATATGCTCAACCCTATGGGGGCAATCCACGGTGGTGCCGTCGCTGCAATCATTGATGAAATACTAGGTTTCCAATTGTTTCTAAAAAGTGATAAAGATGCTGCCTATGTCTCGATGACCATGAATATAGATTTTCTGAAAGGAGCTAAAGTGGGTGAAGTCATTACTGGCATTCCTAAGGTTATTAGAATAGGAAAACGCACCGCTAATGTTCGTTGTATTCTTAAAAATGAAAAAGGGCAACTAATTGCTCAAGGTGTTTCTAACTTTATGCGAGTCGTCTAATTTACACTTACAGATTACTATAGAGTGAGGCTGTTGAAAAATAATTTTACAATCAATCAGAGTAGTCGTTTTCAGTTTACGTGCTACACTGCTTTATTCAATTGTGTTGTAACTTGCTCAACAGCCTCGTTTCAATGAATTCTGTTTTTTATTATCACTTATAGTCATTTTTCAATGCTTCAAACTCTTGGACAGAATAAATATTAGCCAATCGTACAATTTCTGTCTCCTCTGCCCCTGCTGTTTTTGTTTCCTTGTAGACCAAACCAATCCCTTTGGCATAAACTTCGATACTTGCTTTCTTTTGATTCCAAAAACCACCTCCTTCTGTATTTTCTATATCATACAAATCTGTTGCAGTAAAAGCAATCGCATCAAGAGTTTCGCCCTTGTATTCGTAAGATAATTTTTTATTAAATTTTCGATCACGAATCAGTTTAACAGTTAGAAAATCAGGAGGAAGTTTCATTTCGCAAACAAAACGATATGCCATGGCAGAATCTAATGCTGCGTAAAAGGGAAACACAACATTTTGACTAACATTGTTGGGATATTCTTTAAGCGTTTGGCTAATACTATCCATCACCCAAAAGGTATATTCTTGTGTAATAACACCGTCTTTTATAATCCATTCTTTTATGGATTGGTTTTGCTGAAAATTAGGCGCATAATACTTAGAAATTAAGTAACTCGTTCCACTTTCGGCGGGTTCTGCTTTTAGGGACAGATAATGAGATAAATAAGCTTCCCCTTCATTCTCTAAAACATATTCATATACCTTTTCTTCTGATAAGGTTTCTATAGGGTAATAATATGCTTTAGTATAGAAAGTCGTGTCATTTGGAGTTGATTCTTCTGTCTGTTGGGTTGTGTCATTGGATTCGCAACTAAAAAGAATAAGAAGCAATAAGCAACTGATAAAATAAGGCATGAAATTTACTGTTTTGAACAACTGAGTGAATATAAAAAGCTATTACATTGCTTTTCAACACCAATGTGCTTTTGCAAAATAAGCTAGCATTATGGCGAAAATTACGATTTAAGTGCCAAAAAGTCGATAAAAAATTACAATTTTTGCCAATATGGCATACATAATACAGATGGAATAAAATGTGATAGCAAAATTAAATGTTATATTTGCTACAATGTTGAGTCAATAGCAAGTACTCTTATTCAGAACAAACTGTTAACTCTGAATTTCCCTCAACATCCTAATAAGAAAATTATTCATTTTAAGTAATTGATAATACCCTTGACAATTGCTTCATAAACTAAAGAAAACATGTTTGGTTTTTTAAAGAAACTATTTGGTGATAAATACGATCGTGATATTAAAACGATTCTACCCATTGTAGAAAAAATTAAGGATGAATATGCAAAATTAACATCCGTTTCCAACGATGTATTGCGCAACAAAACCCTTGAATTTAAAGATCGTATTGCCGAGCATCTAAAAACCATTGACAGTGAAATTGCAGCGATTCAATCGGATATTGATGCAACAGAAGATGTTCTGAAAAAACAAAATTTATTTGCTGAGATTGATACTCTAAAAAAAGAAAGAGACGAGGAAATAGAAGTTGTTTTGAATGAAATTCTACCAGAAGCATTTGCTGTGGTAAAAGAAACTGCTCGCCGTTTTGCCGAAAGTGAATCTTTAGAAGTCTCTGCCACCGATATGGACAGAGAATTGGCTGCTCAACAAATGGGTAGTCCCAAACCTTTTGTATCAATTGATGGAGACAAAGCAATTTGGAAAAACTCTTGGATGGCTGCTGGCAATGAAGTGACTTGGAATATGGTTCATTACGACGTTCAGTTGATTGGAGGGATCGTTTTGCACCAAGGAAAAATTGCAGAGATGGCTACAGGAGAGGGAAAAACATTGGTTTCGACTTTGCCTGCGTACTTGAATGGTTTGGCTGGCGAAGGGGTACATTTGATTACTGTAAATGATTACTTAGCCAAACGGGATGCAGAATGGATGGCTCCTATTCACAACTTCTTGCAACTGACAGTAGATTGTATCGATAAATACAGACCTCATTCTCCTGAACGTAAAGCGGCTTATCGTGCTGATATTACTTATGGTACTAACAATGAGTTTGGTTTTGACTACTTGCGTGATAATATGGCGCACAAACCCGATGAAATTGTACAGCGTAAGTTTCACTTTACAATGATTGATGAGGTTGACTCTGTTTTGATTGACGATGCTCGTACGCCTTTAATTATATCGGGTCCTACGGCTCAAGATAATCGTGAAGAGTTGTTTACTGCTCTAAAACCTGCTGTGCAACAACTAGAAGCAGTGCAACGCAAACTAGTTGGAGAATTATTGCGAGAAGCAAAACGATTGATCGCAGAAGGAAATACCAGCCCCGAAGAAGGTGGTGGCGGTTTGGCATTATTCCGTGCATACCGTGGATTGCCCAAACACCGTGCATTAATCAAATATTTGAGTGAGCCTGGGGTCATGCTAATCATGCAAAAAACAGAGAACTTCTACATGGCTGAGCAGTCTAAGCATATGCCAAAGGCGGATGCACCTCTGTATTTTGTTATTGAAGAAAAAAATAGATCGGTTGAGCTAACGGATAATGGTCGTATGCTCTTAGGTAAAGGTGCTGGCGATGATAGTCTTTTTGTGATGGATGACATTGGAACAATCCTTTCGGATATTGACAAAATCGAAGGATTAAGTCAAGAGGAGATTGTTGCTAAAAAAGATGAAGCTCTATTGGCTTTTCAAGCCAAAAATGAGCGTTTGCATGCCTTGCGTCAATTGCTAAAAGCCTATACCTTGTTTCATAGAGAGGATGAGTATGTTGTGATGAATAATGAGGTAAAAATTGTAGATGAGCAAACAGGACGTATCATGGATGGACGTCGTTTTTCTGATGGTTTGCACCAAGCACTAGAAGCAAAAGAGAGTGTTAAGATCGAAAAAACTACTCAAACTTATGCTACCATTACGCTTCAAAACTTCTTCCGTATGTACCATAAATTAGCAGGTATGACTGGTACAGCAGAAACCGAAGCACAAGAACTGTGGAATATCTATAAATTGGATGTAGTTGTTATTCCTACCAATCGTCCAATTGTTCGTGATGATAGAAATGATTTGGTCTACAAAACAGAACGAGAAAAAATTAATGCAATTATTAATGACGTTGTTGAATTGACCAAAAAAGGACAACCTGTGTTAGTGGGTACTACTTCTGTCCAACAATCGGAGATGTTAAGCCGTTTGCTCCAACTTCGCAAAATTGAGCACAATGTTTTGAATGCAAAACAACACGCTCGTGAGGCAGATGTTGTTGCTGAAGCAGGTAAAGCAGGGCAAGTAACTATTGCTACCAATATGGCTGGTCGTGGTACGGATATCAAGATTTCGGATGAAGTTAAAAAAGCAGGTGGTTTGGCAATCATTGGTACAGAACGCCATGATTCGAGACGTGTCGATAGACAGTTGCGTGGTCGTGCTGGTCGTCAAGGAGATGTCGGGATGTCTCAATTCTATGTTTCTTTAGAAGACAAACTAATGCGTTTATTTGGGTCTGAGCGTATCTCAAAATTGATGGACACAATGGGGCATCAAGAAGGAGAAGCATTGCAACACAAAATGATTACGAATGCCATTGAACGTGCTCAAAAACGTATTGAAGAAAATAACTTTGGAGTTCGTAAACGCTTGTTGGAATACGATGATGTTATGAACATTCAACGGGAATCTATTTACAAAAAGCGTAATAATGCCTTGTATGGAGAACGTTTGGCGATCGATCTAAACGATATGTTTGACCAAGTAGCTGTGTCTTTGGTAACTACTCACAAAGTCAACAACGATTATAATGCCTTTGCTCAAGATGTGATTCGTTATTATGGCTTTGAGACTAATATTACCGAAAATGAGTTTAGAAGCGAAACAGTACTAGACAAGTTAATGGATAAATTGTACAATCAAGCTGCAAGAACGTACAAAGCTAAATTTAGCGACATTGCTCAACGTCTAATGCCTATTATTAACCGCGTTTACAATGACCCCAATACCAACTACCAAAAAATTGGTATTCCTTTTACTGATGGTACCAAAGGAATGGAAATAGGGGCAGACTTAAAAGCAGCTATTAGCACAAATGGCAAATCCTTGGTTAATGATATCGAAAAATCAATTACTTTAGGCTTGATTGACAATGCATGGAAAGAGCATTTGCGTGATTTGGACGAATTAAAAGATCAAACTCAATCGGCTTCTTTTGAGCAAAAAGATCCTTTGGTTGTTTATAAAATTCAAGCTTCTAAACTTTATGAGTTGTTCTTGGATAGAATTAGCAAAGAAATCACTAGCTTCTTATTCAAAGGAGGTATTCCTATTCAAGAATCGGAAGATGTACACGAGGCTCAAGAGGTAGAAGTTGATAACGAAAATCTACAAACAAATATTGAGGCTCAAAAAGAAGCAGAGGAAATGCAACGTCGTGCTGCGCAAAATGCTAATAATGCAACACAAACAATTGAAAAAGTAAAAACATTCAAACGTGACACAGAAAAGATAAAACGTAATGATCCTTGTCCTTGTGGAAGTGGCAAGAAATACAAACAATGTCACGGCAAAAAATAAAACAACAAACTAACATTATGATTATCAGCAAGCTAAAATTCAAATACGTGTAAAATCTAGTTACTGACAATCTGGTTTTTATAGTTTTATATGGGTGGTTAAAATAGAGAGAATCCGTTCTACTATTTTGACCACCCTTTTTAGTAACTAGTAGTTCGTTACGGGGTTTTAACAAACTATTGTATAATCTAAGGAACACCAACAAAGAAGGATTATTATCTCACTTGATGAGAGATTATGCAGAACAGGTAATAATGCAGACTGTTTGTTCTAAAACATAAAAGAGGAGAAGGCTTGCGCCTTCTCCCATAGCAATACAGCAATTGCTATCATGAAACACTCAGGGGGAAATTTCTTATCTATACAGACGAATTCATTCTTGTTTTACAAATATCTTATTGTGGTTTTCCCCATCTTCAAAGCTCATTTGTATCATATACGTTCCTTGTGGCAATTGTACAGTCTCCTCCAAGGTCGTCACTCTATGAGCGATTAGCTTCTTTTGCTGATTGAATACAAGTTTACCTTCCATAGTATAAATATGAATACTTACGTTCCTATCTTCTAAAGCATCGGAGTAAATAAAAATATGATCTGTTGTTGGATTGGGATAAATCATCCATTTTTTATCATTAGTAACCCCACGAACTGTTTTAATTGGACTGTAACTGACTTGCCCATCGCAATCTACTTGCTTAAGTCTGTAGTAAGTATTTCCTTCATAGGTATTTTCATCTAATAACTCATAAGAATGTAAAGCGTTGGAAGTACCATTTCCTTCGACCCAAGCAATCTTAGTAAAATCATTTTCATTATCAAACAAGCGCTCTACATCAAATCCTTTGTTGTTAACCTCCCCCAGAGTTTGCCATTTGAGTTGAACCATTGTCGCTGTTTCTCTTTCTGCCACCAATTCAAGCCAATCTAGTGGCAAATTCAAACTTGAGGTATTGACCATTTCAAACTGAGTATTATTTTGATGGTCTTTATAAAAACGAAGCATTTTAGTTGCATTAGGCAGGACTATTTCTAAGCTATCGTGTGTAGGATTCCAATTAGTTATGGGTAATGTATCTCCAAGAGTATAGGGAAATAACAATACTTTAAAATTGGGACTGACACTATTGCTCTCTACAATTAACCTATGGCGAATCCAGTTGGGGTTAGAATTATACGTAGCTCCTGTAAAAAAATTTATGTAAGGTATTGTATCTATTATTCCAGGAGGTTGACTTGCGGTATAATTTTCATTCTGCAACACCCTTACCAATAACCTTCTATTGCCTATTCCTACTGGCTCTTTTAAAATTATATCGCATTGATAATTGCTATCTAATAAATTAACAGAATAATGGTCTAAAGTGAGATCACGAGCAATTTGAGCCATCCACTTGTACTGATGTACCAATGAATCTTTCTTGATATCATCTACAATAAGTAGCATAGGCTGCGCCCCTTTTATCAACCCTACATTTCGAACTACTTTTTCCATAGGATTATAAGGTCGTTTCACCATTCGTTCTAAACGACCTGCGCGACTCCAATGTGGGTAATCATAAAACGGAATATTATAATGTGGATCTGAATGAGGCGTTACCAAGAAATCATTCCATGTTTCCGTTACTCGCTGCCAACCGTTATTTCCCAACCAAGGATGATTGGAGCCTAAGGGGCGAGCCGACCAATGCCACTCCCAAGTATAAGCATAAGTAGCATCCCCAGCTACTGAGGATAAATCTGAATTGATTCGATGCCCTAATACAGTAGCTGGCTGTCGACACTTATCTCCATCTGGGTCGCCAACGCCGATTCCCAATCCATCCACTAAAACCATGGAATGAAAGTCCGAAGGTTGAAATGGACTTCCTCCAAAGGTTTTTCGAACCCAAATACGCCCCAACGCACTCATTGTAAAGTCCAAGCGATCGCCATGTGTATGACCTCCCATATCTTGTCTTGCATGAAACTGCATAGCCATTGCCTCTTTATCTGTTCCTGATCGAAATGTAGCCAACCCTCTATCCATCGCAATATATTCTGTTGAAATGGTTTGATCAGCTTGACTTTGCCAGCTACTTGTTGAGTAATCACGAGCAAATACAGCTGCGGGTATCAAATAGGTGTTGTAACTACCTCCTGGTTCTATTTGAGCATAAACATAACCTTCTGAATCATTACGATAAAAAGTAGAAATATAATTTCTCCAAACAAAATCTACTTTATTACTATTCGGAAAAATCCATTTTAAACCAACAGCATCAGAAGAATTAAATTTATACTGCCCCCATACGGGATGGTGTCCTGAACCTCCCCAAACATCATAGCTAGTAAATCCCTTTCCAAAAGGTTGTGTAATCGCAGGTAAAAACTGCTCTCCATAAGCTCGTACATGTGGGTGTGAAAGTAAACTATATCCTCGTTTTGCCATTGCAATTAGAGTCGTTACAAACATATAGTTTTTACCCAAACCCTCGTACCCTGCCCCAGATGGATACCAACCATAAGTGATAAAGTTATGTGCCACGCGCATCCATTCACGAGTCAATTGGGTTTGATATCCTAGTTCCCCCTCTATAGCTAAATTGGTAATAATCTCAAACCCATTTAAGGTTGCCCAATTGCTTGTATTGGCATAACATGCCAAATTGTGACCATGTCGAGGAACAATTGGTAGAGTTCGACTTAATGCCATCCGAATCGTATCTCTTTGATTAAGACTTAGATTGTTGTAATTCAAATCATAACACATTGCCATATGTGTCCCTCCTACCAAGTTATAGGTTGTAGGACCTAGGTTAGGATCAGCCAATGCTAAGGTTGCCCAATAATGCATTGCATTGGCTAAATCTTGTGCTCTTGTTTGGTAACTGATTCCCACATCAGGGTCTGTTTGACCAGCATACAATAGACACATAAAAGCTTCTAATGACATCAAAGTAGCCGTTCGTTGGCGATGTTTTAGACTTACTCCATTCCATACGCTAGGATCACGATTTTTTAATTTATCGTAATAAGCTCCCATACTCCATGCGCCACTATTTTCGATATATCGATTTCCATCTGGATCTAACGCATAGGGTTGATTTTGGCTATAAGCTCCTCGTAAATGCAACAAGGTAGTATAAGCGTGAATAGTAGCTTTAATGGCTTGACCACTTAGAGTACTATCCAAGCGCTGTTTAATGGCTGGAATTTCTGAAGGTCCAAAATAAACTCGAGGGTGCACTCCTATTGCTGGTGCATGAACAATGTCAACTAAATCTGTAGAATCCCAGTGTACTAGTCGGTTTCCTAAACCTGTATAATCGTCTGAACTATAGCTACTCCATTCATACACAAATCCTCCTCGCTGAGTTGCTTGACTATACCCATTCATACAACAGAATATCACTACAATTATCAACAAAAATCGTATCATATTTCTTCCATTCTAAGTTGTTCAATAAAATAACTATTAATAGATATTCCTTGCCTAAAAAAAGTTAAGTTCAACTACCAATTGCTTTTATTTACACAATAAGAATAAATGAAAGTTTCAAAAAAGAATAATCTATTTTGGATAATTTAATTTATCTTAAACCAAAGATAAAACCACCACAATACTCTAATTGTCAACAACTAACCTTAAATAAATTTGTCGTTTTAAAATTAAAGTTGTAATTTATTAGATCTCTCCAAAAACTATGTTCCCTCTTAGAGTTTAGTAATTTTACTTCAAATTTAAAGGCTCTAAGCCACATTTTTTCTATTCAATATTTAGATCAAATCAATGCAACATGATACTTCAAGAAATATTTGACATCATCTCCAATATGAACAAAAAAGAAAAATCTTTTTTCGTTCGATATGCAAAAATGTATAGCAATGATTCTGACAAAAGACATTACATTTTATTGTATGACAAGATTTATCAACAAACACAGGAAGGACGACTAAATGAAAAAAAATTATTGAAGCAGATTGGAAGTAAAATTGATTTAAAGAATTATAGTAATTACAAAAGGTATTTACATCAACAACTCTTACAAAGTTTGGTCATTCATCACAAAAATGCCAACTCTTCTATGGCTATCAATAATGCCATTCAAACGATACGAGTGCTTTATAGCAAAGGCTTGACCTCAATAGGCAGTCGTTTGTTGAAAAAGACAAAGGTCAAAGCAAAAAGGTTAGAAGATTTTGGTAACCTAATTTATATTATCAATTTACAATCTAATGTTACTGCTAGCAAAAACAATTCGTATCATTTGCTAAAAACAGAACGTGATTTGGCCATTCAACAATACGATCAAATCAATGAATTGCACCTATTCAATGAACGCTGTTTTGACTTCAATGTAAAAGAATGTTTTTTTACATTGAACGACCCTCGCTTCAAGGAGTTGTACAACAATCCGCTCTTGGCAGATGAGACAAAGCTTTTATCCAACAAAGCAAAAGCTTATTTTTGCATGACCAAATCTCTATTATTATTTATGGCTTGCCAGTTTGAAAAAGCTAGGTCATTTCAATATAAAATACTGGAAATAATAGAAAAACAGAAAATAATAGAATCTACCTTAATAACGGTTTATCAAAATATTATATACCAATCCTTATTCATGGATGATTTTGAGACGTATCATTTTTTTGCAGACAAAATGCAAAAAAAAGTACTCGAAACGCCTTCTCCTTTTAATATGATTTCTCATCAGCGAACCTTGCTATTTTATTATCGAATTACTCAAAAGCATCAAGAAGGAATGGATTTGTTAGATATCATTGGTCCTGAATATTTAGAACAGACTAATCGACCTTTAAATCTATTAGAGTCTTTCTTGGTTACGGAAGTTATCCCTTACTTGTGCACTGTAAAAGAGTATGCTATTGCTTTGAACTGGATTAATTATTGGCACAACTTGCCTGCTTCGAACTTTATTGTTCGATATAAACTTGTCATAAAAGTACTAGAAATTATTGTCCACTTAGAATTAAATAACTTCTTGCTAATTCCACATTTATTAAATTCATTAAAAAGAGAGCTAAAAAAACAAATCTCAATTGGTGACTTTGAAAGAGCTTTAATCGATTTTTTTAATAAGAGTTCTAGCCAATTTAGTGACACTCAAAACTATCAAAACTTAATACAGAGCACTCTAATCAAAATTGAAAATATTGGTCGTTTTCCTAAAAATACTTTCTGGTTTCAATTTTTTGACTTCAAAAAATACCTACAACAAAAACTCCAGCAACCTCTTTCCTCATGAGGTATTCAGATACTTTTACATTCTATCTTTCAAACATTAAAACGTTCTTAAAAAACAAATTTGGCATCCTTTTGGAATTATACAAAGCAAATGAAACGATAAAGAACAATTTTTCAATAGTCTTTTCTTTTACACAAAAGATTATTCCATATAAAAACATGCTAGATATGAAAAAGGATAAATTTGTATCGGAAAAAGAAGAAGAAAACAAGAAAAGAGGATTAATCATTACTTTTTTTGTGCATGCTGTTATATTGTGTTTGGCGATTCTTCCACTAATGGGAGCCATTCAAAATGTTGAATTAGCAGATAATACGGTTGAGTTTGCCGATTTAGATGATATTTTAATTGAAGAGCCAGATGTTCAATTTGTAGATAATGTTGATGACAAAGCACGCAAAAATGAATCTAATGAACCTAGTGAAACAAAGGAAGAAGAACCTACTCCTGAACCTACTCCCGCTCCAGAACCTGAGCCTGAACCAGCACCTGTTGAAACGGTAGAAGATAACGAAGCGCCTGTGGTTACACCTGCTGAAGTTCCTAATGATAACGATGTTAAGTTTGACGAAACACCTCCCAAAGTGGATCCTAAACCAGATCCTAAACCAACGCCTTCTAAACCATCGGGTAGTGCATCAGATAAAAATAAACCTGGCGGTAAAGCTACAAACAATTCGGATGCTAGTGGCGATGGAGGAAATGATGATAATTTGCAAGAAGGTGTTTTTGGTCGAAAAGTAATGCAACGTCCTAATATTAAAGGGTTGACTAAAACGAAAGGTAAAATAGCAATCAAGGTTTGTGTGAGTCAAGAGGGTACTGTCATTGCAACCAAGTACTTACAAAAATTTTCGACCATCAATGAAGCTAAATTAATTGCCTCTGCGATGCGTGCTGCTAGACGTTATAAATTTGATGTAGATTATACTGCTCCAAAAAAACAATGGGGCAAATTAACCTTTATCTTTGATATTTAACATTTTGAGCTTAGATAGACTACTATCTATTCCAACTACTAAAATATGAACGGTCATTGCTCAAGGGCGATGATCGTTTTTTTATGAAAGAGAAGCCTGATATTTTCAAGAATGCGGTACTAAAACACATATGTGAAACCACCATAGTATCGGCGCCCTACAGTAGAGTTCCAAAACAATCCGCCATCAAAATTTTGATCAAAAGGTTGGCTCGCACTAATAAATGATAAGGGTTGCACTTCATCCAAGATATTATCAATCCCAAAATAAAAAATGAAATTCTTCCATTTTGTTTGTCTCTGAATCCAAGCATAAAGCGGAAAATTAAGCTTAAAATCCCATCGACTAACACTCGGAGATTGTAATGGATAAGGAGTTCCTATTCCTGTTTTAACAGCAACATTGGGCAACCGTTGAGGACCATACCAATGAAATTGACTAGTAATATCGCAGATATAAATATCTCGAATATACAGACGATAATCAAGCGCTAGTAAGAGATTGTGCATTGAGTAAAGAGGCTCTCTAACGTATTGGTTGTTGATGGTAGAATTAATAAAATCTAACCTATAGTCAATATTTATTCCCAGTTGTGGTTTCGACAATCGAATTTGACCATCTAATTCAAAGGATAATTTTTCAGCACGTCCATTTTGGTTATAAAACGACAATTTGTAGGCATCGCTATCCATATCTAAGATTACTTTATTTTGGTAGATAGTATGATAGACTTGTAAATTCAATGCCGTATAAAAATCCAGTCCCAAACGAACCCAATTGCCATAATGAACAGATACCCCATAATACCAAGCCCTTTCAGGCAATAGTGGTTCTTTTATCTTTACTTCTCTGTTACTAATCAAAAATTGAGCATTTTCACTCAATACATTAGCATAACGCATCCCCGAACCACCAAATACATTGGCACTTAAAGACTTTAATATCGTTGCATCAAACCGAAGGTGTGGCACAAAAATCCAACGAGCTAAATTATGATAAGCAACATTAATACGAGTAGATAATTTGAATTTTTTGCCAAAAAAAGTTTCATATCCTACATAGCCTCCACCAAAAGACTCCTTGCGTTCTATTTCCAGCGAGTCTAAGTTTTCTTGAATGGTTTGATAACGGTAATTGACACCAAATTGAAACAAATCAAAACCATTTTCTAAACGGTAGCTATACTGGGCTTTGCTGTCAACGCTCCACTCCTTGCCTTTATATTGACGCAAACCATAATAATTGTTTTGAGTATGATCAACCATCCTAAAATTAATAAGCAGCATATCTTTCCCTCGTGTTGCAATATAATTAGTCGATTCTCCGATCCAATGCATTACTCCCATTCCATGTCCATAAGCATTTCTAGTCAGAAAATCGGTTGCTTTGTTGAACTGCACTTCCCCGCCTTGAGTCTCCATCCCCAAAAACCAAATATTATTAATTGACGTAAACTTTTTTAAGTGAATAGACCAAGCATTTTGTAAGAAGAGGCGCTTCTTTAAATTCAAATCAAGATAATTATCTTGATTAAAATCATTGCGCTGATTGTTCCAATGCCCGTTTAAACTCAAATGACCAGTCACCTTTTTGAATACCATGCTACCTCTGAAACTAACGTCTAGCTCTCCTAAATTAGATCCTTTAACATCTAGTCGAAAAGATTTATTTCTCAACGAACTTAATTTTGGTTTTACAGCTCCAAAAAGTCCCTGTATATCCTCCAAAGCATTGGTTCTCTTATATTCTACAATCCAATTGGAAGGTATGTTTCTAAAAAGAATAAATTTCCCGAGTCCTGTTTCATCAAATAATTTAGTTCGCTGAATACTTCGTCCCAGATAATAGCGTATGTAAACATCCTCCCCAAGAGACTGCGCCATACTTGCACTGCTAATTAATATAAAAATTAATAATAATAATTCCTTCATGTGGTGGATTTGTTGGTTTTAGGAGGTGATAACCCAACTAATTTACCTGAATACTAGCCCCTTCTAACCAATACTTATATTCATCTCCATAGTACAAATATGTCGTATTAGCTGGTGCGGTATAGTGTCCTGGAACTTCTGTTTTTAAATCTAAGGAAAGCGTTTTTGTTTCTTGACCATCCAATTCTCTATAATACAATATTAAATAATTATCTTTCAATTCATAAAAAGCAAATTGTTGTTTTTCTTGCAAATCTTTTAATTGCCAAGCTTGAACAGACAAACCTGCGGGAATACCAATCCAGGCCATTGTAGAAGGCACCGCTTCGTTGTTGGAGTTTTGAACAGTCACATCCAAACGTACTGTTTCTCCTACTTTAGCTTCTTTTTTATCAAAAGTACTGGTGATCATCAAAGGACATTCGGCAGCACTTTCAGGTGTTTGGGAAGTCCATGAAACATCAAAGCTATAGGGTAATCCTTGAGTAGCAGCATCAAACTTAACCGCCACAATATTCTGTCCTTCTACAAAATATTGATGCAGATCGGTTACTAGTAAGTTTCCTTTTTGATGTTTGCGATACAAGTCCTTCCATACAACCTTGCCATTGATCTCCACTTGTATCGATTTGTCTTCCTGTTGTTTGAGAACACTACTCGTATAAGCACTCAACGCTTTTAATGCCATGACGGTTGATTGAGTAGAGCCAAAACGACCGTATTGGCGTTTGCTCAATAGGTACTCTACAATTTTTACTATTAATGCTTCATTTCGATGTTCAGACCTCAACATAGCTAAGGCAGCAAAAGAAAGTGTTTCTATGTTCAATGCCTTTCCATAAGAATAAGTTACGGTTGACTCTGCGAAAACATTTTCTAGCCCAAGTTTTAGAATCATATTTTGAATGTTTTTCAGTAGGTTTTCAGCTCGTTCTTGATTTCCAATGTTAAAATGGGTCAATGCCGCTAAACTCATTCGATACAAATCTTCACTTGCAATAGCTTCTCTAGTCATTGCCTCCACTTCTTTGTGAATTCCTTTTGTATTAACTTCTGACAACGCCCAAGTAATATAAGCATTAAATAAAGCAGGTTTGTTTCCACTAAATCCATACTTGCCTACATTTTGCTCAAAGCCGCCTTTTCCATTTCTTCGACTCAACAAGTAGTTTTTGGTCCGTTCTATAATACCTGCCTCAACCTCGTACACCTCTTGCATATCTTTGAACTGTACCAAACCATAGGCCGTCAAGCCTTCGTGTGCAGGTGCTCGACCATACCATTCAAAACCACCTCCATTAATTTCATAAGCTGCTAATTTATGGTAACCTGTTTGAAGGTATTCCAATGCTTTTTGGCGCACACCTACTTTTAACACTCCTGTTTGTTGCATCAACTGCAAAGCCAAAATATTGGGGTAATTGCTAGAAGATACCTGTTCAAAACAGCCACTAGGAGAGTTCAAAATACTCTCTACACCATCCATCAACCCTTCTAAAATATCTGGGTAAAACTTTAACGTTGAGGTCAACGAACCTTCATAAACATCCCTCAAAACAAACGTATCTACTTGCTCTAGTTCTTGCCCAGCCATAACAAAATCTACAGGAAAACCTTTGGCTGTTGTCTCAACGGTTTGAGTGATAAAATCGTTTAGACCATCAGATTCAAAACTTATATAAATAGGCGCTTTTCCTTGTTCAAATCTCACTTGATAAAGCAAATGAACCACCTGTTGTGTGTCCGCAGCAATAGAGATATTTTTAGAAGGCATTTCCAAAACATTTAAAAACGAAGGTACTTCTATCTTTAGCGCTCCAGCAACTGTTTTAGAACTATTATTTTGAAGCACAATTGGCATGCGTACTGTATCTCCAAAACTCAACACACTAGGTATCTTTGTTACAATATTAAATGGTAAAGAGGTAGAATAAGTATGTTCTTCGTGCACTAGTTGTCCTTCTGCATTATTTCCTTCCAAAAGGATTCGGAAGGTAGTTACCTCATCGGAGTTATAATAGCTCAAAGAAGCTTTGCCATTTTTATTGGTCTGAATACTCGGATTCCAGTAAATTGTCTTTCTAAAATCAGTTCGTTCAGGAGTTCCTCTTTTATCACTGTAGTTAGGCTGATAAAACCTAGGGATACTTTTATATTGAAGATTTTTAGGCGCAACTTGAATCAAATACACACTAGGGCTTATTAGTTCCTCTTGAAAAGATGGCGTTACATTGTACCGATTATTCCTACCACTATTCATTATCTCTATGTTGGAGGCTTCTACAACGACCGATTCTGTCGAAAGCATAACACTAGCAAGCGCTCGTTCAGAGGTCAAACCACTAGTGCTCAGCTCTATCCTTTCTGTATATTTATCGGCATTTCTACGTCTATCCCAATCCAATGAACGATTTTGAGGAACAGTATATGAAATACTATCCATAACAATTGGGCTACTCCGTTTATTACCTACTGTCTTTTGTACTATTTTAGAATTGACATTGACAGGTGCTTTGCTCAATCTTCCTTCGTTTGAAAAAACATACCCTTCTTCATCTATTCGTACGGTATAGTTATGTTTAGTTTTGATAAGACCATCAACAATCTTAAAATTTTTGGAAGTAGTAACCAAGCGACCATCTTCACTTACAATATCACTATTAACCACGTCAACTTGTTGATTGTATCGATCATATAATTTTCCATCTTCTTTCTTTTTATAATAACCTTGGTTGACAATTTGATCGTGGTAAATACCAGGCACCGTACGTTCCCAACTCAATCCTGGTTTTGAATATTGATTGATTCGAATGGACTGGTATTCTCCATGATAAGTGGTCGATAAAAAAGCAGGGAAACTAACTGTAACATTTTTAAATGTAAAAAAACCGTTGTCATCTGTTTGTGTCGTTGCCAATGCCTTTTTTTTGGTATAACGTGCTTGCCCTTCAGATAAAAATATAGTTTGTTTCTTACCCAATTGATCTCCAATTTTCACATACCCCGAAATTTCATTTGCCAAAATGGGGTAACGGATCGTCATGCGATTGGACTCTTCTAAGATAGTTTGCCACTCAAATCGCCGCCAACCATGTGTCAACAAAACATAATCTAAAGCGGCGGCGGCTTTCTCATTTTTAGGATCAAAATAAAAATTAGGTTCATAAATTTCTCCTTTTAATTCTGAACTCATCAATAAATAAGACAGAATATTATCCTGCTTATCATCTGCAAAAGTGTGCTGTTTGTCATCTACAACCGCCATCGAAAAATTTCCTTGTACGCCTCGTCCAGTTTCATCTTTAGCCCAAATATCTACGACCACCTTTTCTCTAGGCAAATAATCTTCTTTGTTGGTTGAAATATGAACCTTTAGTTTTCGTTGTGCATTAACAAATACCAATCGCTCAGCATGAACACGTTCTTTTTCATCTACAACAGTTAGTTGAACGATCCCCATTGGAAAATCCTCGGTAGAAAAAGCAACTGTATTCGCTCCTTTTACGGCTTTTATTTCTTGGGTATAAATTAAGTTACCTTGTTGTTGAGCTACGACAAAAACACGCTGTTCTTTGGGACTATAAAGGTCAAATTCTATTCTTTGATCCTGTTGTTTTTTAACAAAAATACCCAATCGATCTGTCTCTACAGATGGAACTTTCCACGTTTGACGGATGCCTACTGGTTGGGTAACTCTCAGCATATAATTTTCATTCTTTTCGGGCACCAATTCAAAAGCCCCCATTCCTTGATGAAAAGTACTAAACTCCTGAATTACATTTCCTGATTTATTGACAATTTCGCCTTTAATATCAGCAGGCTGACCAAACTCATTCAATACCTTGATGGCAATTCTATTCTTTTGATTGGCAACTACCGTTCCTCCCTCTGGCAATAGTTGTATATCTAAATTATTTAAGACAATAGGTGCCGACCGAGTAATAGACTCTGTTAATCCACTCTCATCAAATTGCACATTTATCAAATTATTGGTTTCCGTCAGTTTATCTGGCAATTTATATGATAAAAGAGCCTTCCCATTATCGTCTGTTGTAGCTGTTTGATTCGTAACAAGTTGTCCGTTTAGTTGAACGGTATAAGTGAGTTTTTTGTGTGCTAATGCCTTATTATCCTTTGTTTTTGCCTTAAAAATTGCCACAACCTCATCACCTGCCCCATAGGCTTCTCGTTCAAAATCTAGCTGCATTAATACCTCTGGTAAAACCGTTTTCTGAACGGTTAACTCCTTCTCAAAATAGTTCTCTTCTCCAAAATTCTGCATCCAATAGGTATACACACGTAGTTTGTAAATACCTCCTACCGCATCTGGTTTTAACTTAAAGTATCCTTGAGCATACCCTCCCTTATTTTTCAAAATTAAAGCATCCGACTTTGTACCATTCGGACTATACAACTCCGCATAAACTTGTTCACTTAGCGTACTAGGAGCATTTTTAGCATTGGTCACAAAAACATTCCACCAGATTTCCTCATTGGGAGCATAGAATGTTCTATCTGTTTGTACATAAACCTTTTCCTGTGTATTTATACTATCGTAAGTTGTATATTTTTGCTGTATAGATTCTACTATTTGAGCTTTTATAGATTGGCAATACAAGCAAATTAAACAACAAAGTATCAACTGTTTCATATCCATTTTTTTATTGTTCATCTTACTTGTAAGATGCAAATTTGGCTTTAAATGGTGTATTAAGCCCACTTCAATAAGATAGGCATTAAAAATAAAAATAATTTTTGTCTATATTTTTTTCCAATAACAGCCAGTCTAAAAAAATCATTTAAATAAAAAATGAGCTGCCTAATTAATAGACAGCTCATAATACTTGATTTTTGTTGACTACTTGTTTTGCAATGTCTTACCTTACAAGAGAAACTTTTTGGGTTTGTATTGCCTCTTTTGTTCCCAATGTTAGCATATAAACACCACTGCTATACGAACTTAAATCTATGCTATATTTTCCTGACTTCAAATCAGATCGATGATAGACAACACCTCCTATTAGGTTATAAATTGTAAGTTGATAGCTCTTTTCTCTATCTTGACTATTAAGATTTAATTGCACAATTCCATGAGTTGGGTTTGGGCTAACCTGCCAATCAAAAGTATTAGCATTTGTTGAAGCAGTAGAAGAAGCAACTGAATTCAAATCACTTTCCCAAACTCCTCGACCAAAGGTAGCTGCTCTAAGTTTACCCGTACTGTAAGTAATTTCTAAATCATTGACAATAACATTAGGTAAACCTGTATTATATGATTGCCAGTTTGATAATGTATTGTTCTTGTGAAAAACGCCCAAGTCTGTACCTATATAAATATCTTCACTAATAGAACCAGATTGAGCAATAATGCAAGTGACAGGTATATTGGGTAATGTTCCCGTTATATTTGTCCAAGTTTGTCCTCCATTTGACGAAACAAAGACTTTATCTGTAGCTGCGTAGCCAGCATACGTAATCCATATTTTTTGTGGATTTGTTGGAGCAATTGCTATTCCTGATATCTGCCCTGTCATAATAGGAGAAGTAATTGGCGACCACGTCGTTCCTCCATTTGTCGTCCCTATTAAACTATTCGCATCATATACGGCATAAATAACACTTGGATTGGATGGAGCAAGAGAGAAGTCAACATATAGCCCACCACTAGAGATTCCGTTTGTAATAGACGTCCATGTATCCCCCTTATCTATTGATTTGTAAATTTCATCACACCCCGCATAAATAGTTGTAGAGTTAATAGGATCTAGTTGCATAGGCCATACAAACCCACAATCTGATGCTGGAATACTCAAAACAGAATCTGTCGCCCAACCATCATCCGTTCTAAGTAACCCTCCTGCCTGAGTAGAAGCATATTGAACCATTGTTGGGTTCGTTGGATCTATCAAACCTTCTATTCCATCAGAAGGACCAGCTCTATTAAACCATGTTGTTCCATCAAATTGTCCAGCATCATTATCTTGGGCTCCCGCTAAAATTACATCATTATTGATGGGGTCGGCACCTAAACCATAATATTGTGTAATTGCTAATCCCGAAGACAAATCAACCCAAGGAGTAGAAAGTGCTGCGTCTCCTCTGTGCAATCCACCATCATTACCTGTTAGCATTATAGTAGAATTAGGCAAAAATTTGAAAATATGGTGATCAGAATGGACGTAAAAATAAGGCTCTCCACTTGACCAGTAGCCATCTAAGTACTTTTCCCAAGTAGCCCCTCCATCGGTACTTCTCCATCCATTTACACCTCCTGCCATAATCAAACTTTGATTAATAGGAGCAATTGCTAGCGATAGATTATAACCACCTTGTGAAGTAAAACCATTCGCTGAAAAAGTATTCATAAGACTCCAAGTAGCACCTGCATTATTACTTGCCATCAATGTACCTTCATCATCCAATGCTAAAATATAATTACTATTGGCTTGAGTCAAGGCCAACTCTATTTTTACACCAACAATCATACTAGGACTAATATCCAACCAATTATCACCTCCATCAATAGACTTTAAGATCACTCCTAATCCCGATGCATACAGAACCATTGGGTTGTTGGGATCATATTCTATATCTCTAGCGGGTTGATTACTTACTGTAAGCCAATTATCACCTCCATCTATTGTTTTATAAATTCCATCGGTAGCAGTGACCAACAATGTATTAGCATCAATAGGATGTTGAACCATACGGGCAGTTTGGGCAATAACAGGCTTTTGAAACACTAGCCCTGTTTGGTTCCAACTATTTCCACCATCTACCGATTTCAAAACTCCAACAGAAGCGTTTTGTTGACCATCAGCATCTCCTGTTGCTAAATAGATTACATTGGCATTAGCATGACTAACAACTACATCACTGACTCCTAAAGTAATTTGGTTATCTGTTAATGGAATCCAAGAAACGCCGCCATTAATGGACTTCCACAACCCTCCACTAGGTGAACCGACATATAAATGATTCGTATTCCCTACCTCCCATGCAACGCAATTAATGCGTCCCATTCCACCATAAGCATCTATAGAAGACGTTGGCACCGTGATTGGACCAACAATAGACCAATTGGAAGTAGTAGACCTTAATGTTGGCTTTTGTTTTAATTTATTTGCTTCTTCCAAGGTTCTCTGTGCAGATACAAAGTTACCTTTTTCATCTATTCTACTTTGCCAATAATATTCCCAACGCTTATATTGCTTGTATGATTGACTATAATTAACAGCCTGCTTTTTGCTAGATTTTCCTTCATACTTTGTCTCCATCTGTTGTTGGATGGTATAAAAATTTTCACCTTGATTTTGAAGATGTCGCCATTCGTGTAAATCAGAATTTTGAGCGCTAAGATTGAATATAATACAACTCAATGCAATCGCGAATAATTGTTTTTTTTTCATATTGGAACGTTTATAAAAAGGAAGTATAGGTATCTCCCATCAATTAAGATATTAATGCTGTGGAGTTGTGTGGTGGATAAATAGTTAACAACACTTGTATTCTTTGACCATCAAAAAGTACCTTAACGACAAAGTATTATAACTAAAGTATGAATACCTTTAAACATCTTTCCACAAAAAAAACAACAATTATTTACTTTTAAACAAGCAACAAAAACACACAAACAAATAAATACCAACAAATTATCATCAATATTCATTTCAACTTAAAATACATTTTAAGCATACACCTACTATCATTATTTTCTTGTCCATAAAGTCTGATTTTTAGTCCATTCGTCGATGAACTCGATTCGTTTAACTAAAAATATAGTTAAGCTATGTTAAAATTATTCTGCTCTAAAAAAGTCTTCTTTAATTCGTAACTACAAACCAATAACACTGAACGCCTTTTGTATATGTTACCGATTATTCATCAATACCTTAACTTTCGAGTTAAACAAATATTTAGAATCCTCAAAGACATTGGCATTGGACACCTAATCCTCCTTGCCCCCATCTTATTTGTTGCTATTTTGGGAGTCTTACAATTAGTTTTAACCAGTCAAAATGGAGGAATTGCACTTGTTCTTCTTTTCTCTTGGGTAGGAACACATTGGAATCGCAAAGACCGTTTTTTCTTAGAGCAACTGACCATTCCTATTGCTATTTTTTTCAGTTTAGACTATTTTATCGCAAATAGCTTTTTCATTTTTACCTTTATTCTCTGGGGGAAATGGCAAAACTTGATTATTCTATCATTTGGTCTTCTTATTTTATCCTTTATAAAACCACCTTATCACAAAGGAATCAACAAAAAAGGGCTTCCTGTTTTTTCGTTTGAATGGATACCTATTGAGTTGTTTGAATGGCGTACTGGATTGCGTAAAAGTGCCTTTACATTTATTCTGATATACATGCTGGGGTTAGGATTTAGTTTTTATCCTATCACCACTCCTATTTTTGTGTTATTAATGGCATTAGGAGCAACAACTTTTTTCCAATTTTTTGAACACAAAGATTTATTATTAGCCGTCAATTATGACAAAAAATTATTAGAAAAAAAGACGATAGGCAGTTTAGTAATTTTCAACTTTTTGATGCTTCCTCATTACTTACTCTTTGCTCTATTCAATCCTTATCCCAAGCACTTAATTGCGTTGTTGATTGTTGCTATTATTGCTCAATTAATCATCACTTTTTCTATTGTCATGAAATACAAAAGTTATAGCTTTCACCAATACAAGTTACACAATAGCCTTCCTTTGGCTATTTTTGTAGGCTGCTGGACCATTCCCTTTTTGTGGCCAATTCCTGTTCTTATGATTATTCGCTTTTGGAAAAAAGCCAAAGAAAATTTAATTTATCACTATGCTTAATATAAAAAATTTAACCGTTTCTTACCAAAAAGATTGCATTCTAAATGCTTTAAACATTCAGTTTCATTCTGGAGAAATTCATGGCATATTAGGCATGAACGGAGCAGGTAAAAGCACTTTTTTTAATAGTATTTATGGAATAAAATCCATTGATAGTGGCGAGTGCCTGTACCAAGAAGAATGGGTCAACAGCAGCCAAGTTGCCTTTATGCAAACCCATACTTATTTTTATCCTTACATGAAAGGAATAGAGTACCTTGAACTAATGAGAAAACAAAATCCTGCTTTCGATCCTTTCCATTGGAATCAAATCTTTGAGTTACCCCTTCACCAATTGATAGAAAACTATTCTACAGGCATGAAAAAGAAATTGGTTTTTATGGGAGTTTTGGCGCAAGATAAGCCCATCCTAATTTTGGATGAACCTTTTAATGGAGTGGATATCGAAAGCAATGAAAAAATCATTCAGATACTAGAGCATTTACGCCAAAAAGGGCGTTTGATTTTACTTTCATCTCATATTATTCATTCTTTGACAGATTGTTGTGATAAAGTAAGTTATTTAAAAAATGGCCAATTTGCTCGAACCTATTTGAAAGAGGATTTTAGCGAATTACAGTTTCTAGTTAAAGAATTAGTGCAACAAGACGTAGCCAATGTTCTAAATTCCTTGGACAAAAACAAACAAAACTAAACAACTCTTAATCAACAACTTAATGTTTAAAATTTCATATCAAAATAAACTCAAAAATGTTAACAAAACGTTAATAAAAAAAGTTTTACTTGGATTTATAGTTTATTTTGCTCTATCTTTGTGTCAACAAAAACAGAAAGTTCAATTCAAAATATAAAGAATAACATCTTTATACATTCTTATCAAGAAAGGTGGAGGGAATAGGCCCTGCGAAACCTTGGCAACCTACCCATTTTGGGAAAGGTGCCACATCCTTCTCTATAATTTTATTATAAGAGATAGATAAGTTGCAATTTAGAGCATCATATAAATTTTATAAAACGCTCTTCTAGCACTTGTCTAGGAGAGCGTTTTTTTTGATGGTGCGCACATCTAAAATAATGATCTTCTTGACATTTTCTCGGTAAGTAATGAATATGAATTTTAATTTAATAACAAACTGAGAAAAGAAAAACGACATGAGTAATACGATATTAAAATTAGGCATTTTTGGATTCGGTTGTGTTGGTCAGGGCTTACACAATGTCCTTTCCCAAACAAAAGGAATCAATGCAACGATTGAAAAAATTTGTATCAAACATCCCAATAAGAAACGTTCTTTAGATGCTTCCTTTTTCACCACCAATCCTTCAGACATACTAGACAACCCCAATATTGATGTGGTTGTTGAACTAATTGATGATTCTGATGCGGCATATCATATTGTCAAAGAAGCTTTAATTAAAGGCAAAGCTGTCGTTAGTGCCAATAAAAAGCTAATTGCTGAACACTTAGAAGAACTTCTATTTTTGCAAAGCAAACACGAAACACCTCTCCTTTACGAAGGTTCTGTCTGTGGAAGTATACCTATTATTCGCAATTTAGAGGAGTATTATGATAATGATTTATTAAGTTCTGTTTCGGGTATTTTTAATGGTTCTACTAATTATATCTTATCCAAAATGCGCCATGATGGGCTTGATTTTGAGGTTGCATTAAAAGAAGCTCAAGACAAAGGTTTTGCAGAGTCAGACCCAAGTTTGGATGTTGGAGGCTTTGATGCTAAGTATAAACTCTGTATTACTCTATTACATGCTTTTGGTTTGCTTGTTCGCCCTGAAAATATTTTGAACATTGGCATCCAAAATTTGAGTGATCAAGATGTAAATTATGCCTCTCAAAACAATCAAAATATTAAACTAGTTGTGCATGGACAAAAACAAGGACAACACATATCTGCCTTTGTAATACCGACTTTTGTATCGGCAGATAATCCTCTTACCAATGTGCATAATGAATTCAACGGAATCGTCCTAGAATCTGCCTTTGCCAATCAACAGTTTTTTGGAGGAAAAGGAGCAGGAAGCGATCCTACGGGCTCTGCTGTTTTATCCGATATTAGTGCGTTGACCTATGGGTACAAATATGAGTATAAAAAACTCCATCAAAATACAGTTGTCACTTATTCTACCAAACAACTCTTAGAAGTTTATGTCCGCTATCAAGATAAAAATGTTGTCCAATGGGGTGATTTTGAATCTATTAATCAACGATTTGAATCGAAATCGTACAACTATGTCATCGGCACTGTTTATTTAGAGCAGTTGTTACAGGAAGAATGGGCGTTAAATCCTACTATTTCTATTGTGCTCAAATCTATTGTAGGAGAAGCAATACATGACGTTGCTGAACAAAATAAGGATGCGGTTTTAGAATCCGCTTAAAATAAAAAGAGCAAGGTTGAAGTTTCGGTTAAAGTTCTTCAAACATGCTCATGGGAATGGATTAGAAATCCATCGATTCGTTCTCTTTGGATGTCAATTCATTCCTTTTAAAAAATACGTATTTGCCAAATTAGTTAGTTAGTTAGTTAGTTAGTTAGTATACAGAACCCATCTTCAGCTGTGGTAACTGAAGATGGTTCTGTATTTTTTTTATTGGCGAGTTGTTATTTTTAAGGTATATGCTCCAGTGCTATTCTCATCCAATCCCGTTACAGCCACAATAACATGCGTTTTTACAGAACCTGCCTTCATCATGATACGATCCAACTCTCCTGATGGTTTTGCACTTGACTGACATCCTGACTTAGATACATTTTCTAAATACGGAGGCACATCAAAACGTTGGGCATCAATCATGTACCCATACAAACTCATATCGTTGTTGGTACTTACTTCTACTAGAACTTTTGTATTGGCTGGCACTTCAAACGCATACAAACGATGATGTCCGCTAAAGTATCGTTTTTGAGCTTCTGTAAAACAACTTACAGAACCACGCATACCAAAACGCAAATCAATAAAACGACCTTCTGACAAATCTCCTTTAACGGTTTTTGTTTTATTTAATTCTACGTCCAAAACCTTGACATAATCTGGAAATTGAGCATTGGCGGTCACAATCATAGCTGCCATTAATAGAAGTGTAGCGATAAATGATTTCATTTTTTAAGCTTATTTTAATGATTAAATATAATGGTGGGGTACATTTTGATCGTATTACTAATAGACTAAGGTACAACAATTTTATTAAAAAATTAACCACCCCATTCAGCAGCTATTTTATAAAAATACTGTATTGTGCCACTTTTTTCTAAAAGTCAAATTCCTCTACCACTCTACTAGGCTTTAGTCTACTCAAATTGAAACTGAATGTAATACGACGATAAAATTCATTTCCTGTAAATGATTTAATTTTATTTTCAATAGAATCAGTCCCAAATAATGGCAAGTAAATCCCCGCAGCACCATCCCAAATATCCAACATCAATCCACCACTTATCATCAAACCATCCATCAAACTAGGATTCGGTATAGAGCCGTCAGAAATATGATGGTATCCTATATCCAAAAAAGGTTTTAATCGGATAAACCTAGTTCTGAATGGTAATTTGATTGGAATGTCTGATTTCAAATTCATAGAGAAAATAAAGGTATTACTTGCCCCTGCCCCTATAATCGGCTCAATTGCTGTTTTAAAACCTCCTTCTCTAAGAGAAATTTGTTGTGCCAAAACATTTTCTGTTTCTTGGCGCCCCATAATATGATCATCGTAATGATAGTCCGTACGATTTCCTGCTATTAGCAACAACGGGAATTTACCAAAACGGCGATCAGTATGCATCAAAAAACCACCTGTAAATATCCTTAGATCAACTCCCCACAAACGACTATACATAAATTTGAAATTAGCTTCCAAACTTAATTTTAAATAATGCTGCCTCCCATCTATAACATCATCATAGTTCGCATATTCTAAGGTTGTTAATAAACTTAATGGTGCTTGAGCTTGTTTGTTGGTATAATAATGACTTAGACGATGTGTACTTCTCCACGTTGCTACTTTTCCTAAAAACTCATAGGTAAAACTATTGGTTAACGTATCTCGAATGCTATTAATTTGACCACTTTCTTCTACAATAAAAGCGTGTTCAAAACGGAACCGATGTCGTTCTTTGCTAATATCTGAGCTTTTTCCTAACTCAAACTCTAGATAAGGGGCAATTTTATAAAATCGTTCTTTATAAGCATAAGGACGTTCATCGGTATAGCGTTTCAAGCGTTTGTGAAATGTTTTAAACGTTAGCCCATGCGAAAAGCGATGTGTTTTGATATAGCTATTGTGTTTCAACTCTCCCATACCTGTTGCTGATAAGGTAAATGTTGAAAAGAACGGCACAACACTATATTCCCATTCTGGTTTGGGTATGGGTAAATTGTATACCGCTCCTCCTATCATTACGCCATCGTATAAGTTAAACCCTAACAAAGGCAACCAGTTGATTCTTGGTTTATTCGGATCTTTGAAATCAGCCAAAAACTGTATACGAACAGGTTCTCCCTTTCGGAACAAACCATAGTTTCTAATTTCATTATTATTGCGATTAATTTCTGGCATTGCCTCCTCGGCATCAATCTTATAAGCAACAGCATTTTTTGATACCAACTCTACAGTTGTATCTGCTCCCATAGCCAATGGCTCTATCCATATTTTTTCCAATATATTGTCTTCCTCATCAAGGGCGGATACAGAAACTGGAGCTGCAATTTGTCCTTTATTTTTAATTGTTACAGAAGCCTTATCATGTTTACTACAGCAACGATGTCCCGTAGAAGCGTAATCAATATGGCGAGTGGTATTGATGACATTATCAAAAAACCAATCTAACTTTTTGGTACTCTCTGCCTCAAATACAGCTCTCAAATCACTAGGACTAGGATGTTTAAATTTCCATGTTTCAAAATACTTTTTAAGTATTCTATCCAATTCTTCCGTTCCTAGATACTCTTGTAAGTAACGAAAAGACAACGTAGGTTTGGCATATCCACAGATATAATAATTGATAAAAGATAAATCTTGTGAACGACTCTCTATGGGCTGGTCCTCGTGTTTTTTAGCCTCATGCAAATAAGCCAAGTACTCTATCTTAGTGGTATAATAATCGTAATGCGCAGACATATATCTAGAGTCCATATACGAATTCCAACCTTCGTCCATCCACGGGTGGTCTCGTTCATTGCTACCCAATATCCCATAAAACCAATTGTGCCCTACTTCGTGTGTAATCACATTATCTAAACCAGAAGGGAAGGAAGCCAAACCAATAACGGTTACCATTGGATATTCCATATCTCTCCCCTCATAATCCCCCTGAACAACCGTCACAGAATTATAAGGATACTCTCCTACGATATCAGAATAAAACTTCACAGCTCTATTGGTATATTCCAATGCTTTTTTGTCCCAAAGATCAGATTCTTGGTCTGTAAACATGGTATAAGTCTGCACTACACGCCCAGATGACAGCTGTACACTATCGTGTTGTACGTGATACCGTTTGTCGGCAAACCAAGCAAAATCATGTACATTATCAACAGTATAACGAATCGTTTTTTTCTTATCACTAGATGGAGGGAAAGGAATATTGCCATAAATATTGCCATAAAATATACTTTGATAATCTTCTTTTTTTGATGCCGCTACTTGTTCGGCTAAAAATTCTTTTTCTGATGCTGTTTGTAAATCTCCTGTTGCACCGACAATATAATTTTCCGGAAGCGTAATAGAGACATCAAAAGAACCAAATTCTGAATAAAACTCTCCTTGACTCAAATAAGGCATAGGATGCCAGCCATCTTTGTCGTATACCGCTGGTTTGGGGTACCATTGACAAATCATATAAGCCTGACCAACATGCCCTAACCTAGAAAAATCGCTAGGAATAACAACTCTAAAAGGCGTTTTGATTATAATTGTTTCTTTGGGTTTTAATGTTTGGGGTAAATGAAGCTTTGTTATATCTGGATTTAAAAAATCTTCCTTCCAATCAATAGGTTCTCCATTGCATGAAAACTCAAGCTTGTCAATAAATCCCCTGTCCTCTTTTTTGCTAAAATGAAAATCCAAACGACCACTATTTAATAACTGTTTGGCAAAGGCTGTTTGTTGATTTTTGTAAGCATTGGGCCATAAATGGAAATACAAGTAAGACAAACTGTCAGGTGAATTATTGGTATACTCTATTTCGATATTTCCAGTCAAAACATGATTGATATCGTCTAATTCCACCGCAATTTTGTAGTTGACTTCTTGCTGAAAATAATCAACATTTTGTGCCGATAAATCATTAAACATCAACACCATTAACAAAACTAAATTAAGGTAGGGTTTTACTTTTTTATTGTGATACATAGGAGCGATTGTTATAAAAATTATAAAATAATACCATAGGTAGATGCTACTAAAAGCTAAACTACAACTTTTAAATTTTTGTCAAAAGTGCTTTGGAGAGAACTAATGGTACAAGGTTTGAATTAATAATAAAGATACAGTTTATCTACAATTAACCTGACTTAAAAAGTATGGTGATTTTTGTAGAAATTCTATTAAAAAAGAAATAGGGATGGCACAAAATATAAACAATACGGTGACAAACAAGCCTTGACTATTGTCTTTTTTATTTGTATCTTTAAAGAAAGAGGTACTTATCTAAGTGCTATTTTGAACCCAAACAACTTTAGATGGAAGCACATGATTATGATGGAGAGCATCAACCAGATTTGAAATTGCTGGTTCAGCGATATGAAGGTATGCTAAAAGAAGGTGGTATCTCTTTTTTAGAGGTAGATAGTTTCTTGATGTTATCGGATTATTACGAGGAAGGAAATGACTTTAAGCGTGCTTTAGTAGCTCTAAATCACGCAATGAATCAACATCCCTACTCTGCGTCTTTATATGTCAGAAAAGCTCAAATTCTTTCAGAACAAGAGCGATATGACCAAGCTTTTGAAGCTTTAGAAGCTGCGGTTATTTATGAGCCTTCTGATTTGGACATTTACTTGACCCAAGCAGATATCTATATGCGTATGTTTGACCAAGATAACGCTATCAGAGTCATTCAAAAAGCTAAAGAATATGCTAGTAGGGAAGAATTGGGCGATCTTTATGTTTTAGAATCTACAATTTATGAAACAAAAAAAGATTATGATAATGCGCTTAAATATCTAAAATTAGCGCTTCGCAAAGATCCTAACAATGAAATTGCATTGAGTCGTATTTCGGGTATCTATGATCAAACCAAAGATTATGGCGATGCCATTACATTTCATCTGAATTTTATCAATCAGAACCCATATTCTTATTGGGCTTGGTATAATTTAGGGTTAGCTTACTTATATGTTGGTTTGATCGAAAAAGCCGCCGAAGCCTTTGATTATGCCATTGTTATCAATGAGCGCTTTGAACCTGCTTATCATTATTACATTGATTGTTTAATTGGATTAGAACAATTTGATGCAGCCATGCGCTACCTTTCCGAATACTTGGATTTGTTTGATGCAGATCCAGAAATTTGGTATCGTTTGGGACAGTGCTACGAACATCAAGGAAATTATGAAAAAGCAAGAAGTTACTATACACAAACCTTGCAATACAATAGTTTAAATGGACGTGTTTATCATAGCATTGGCAACTGTTATATAGAGGAAGATGAGTGGTATTTGGCAGAAAAAGCTTTCTTACAAGCCTATGCTGTAGATAAGTTTAATGAAGAATTTTGTCTTTCTCTAGCAGATACTTATGATGCTTTAGAAAATTCAGACAAAGCGCATGAGTTTTACCACAAGGCACTCGCCATTGAACCTAAAGAGGTTAGCATTTGGATTCATTACATAGAGTTCTTGATTGATGAAGAAAGCTATGCTGTTGCCATTGAAATGCTTGACGAAGCAAGACAGTATATCGAAGACATTTTGTTGGATTTTGCGTTAGCTGCTGTGCTTATTGAGTCTGGTCAACGTCAAGAAGGTTTTGTTGTTTTAGGGCAAGCACTTATGGAGGATTATAATATGCATACCTATATTTATCAAATTGCTCCCAGATTGGCAGATGACGCTAGTGTAACTTCGTTCATATTGCAGTATAAAAACGAGTCTTAGATTATAAATTTTAGATTGAAAGCCACTTTGCTCTACTCAAGTGGCTTTTTTATGTTACAAGTCTAGCGTACTTGCTCTAATGACCAAAAAGAATAGAAGAAGTATTCAATAAATATCTGCATCCAAATAAAAAAATCGTTCTACCATAGTCTTATAGTAGAACGATTTTTTAGGTATAAGTGCCTAAGATCAGGTAGTTATCTATGGCAATGTTGCTAACATTGCTGCATAGGCACCTTGATCGCCATTATCATGATATAATGTAGTTGAACAACCTAGTTCTGTTGCACGTTCATTAATTTTAGTAACACGATTTCCTGGATCAGGGTGTGTACTCAAAAAAGCAGGTGTTCCAGAAGTTTGTCCTTGTGCTATTAGCTTAGCAAAGAATCCTGCCGCTCCATTACAAGCATACTTAGTGCTGTGTAAATAATCAACAGAATGTTCGTCAGCGTCTGTTTCATGAGCACGGCTAAAACCTAATTGTGCCAAACTTCCTGCTACTTGTCCCAATTGTGCTGCGGTTGCATTATTACTAGCAATTGCAATTAATGTTTCAAGTCCATACTGCTCTGTCATACTAGCCGTTGAGTGGCGTTGATCTGCATGTGCAATTTCATGTGCTAATACCCCTGCTAAATGATCTACTTTATCCAAATATTTCATCAATCCAGTATACACATAGATATATCCCCCAGGAGCACAGAAAGCATTCAAAACGCTATCATCATTAATGATCTTTAATTTCCATTCAAACTCATCTTTGAATTTTACTTCTGGCGATGCCAAAATTTCATCGCGCATTGCCAACAAATAAGTATAAGCTGTTGCATATTGCGTTTCATCCAATAAAGGGTACTCTGTAGGGTTAGAAGCTATCTCTTGTTCCAATTGTGCTCCTAATTGCTTGTCTTGACTTACCGTGAATACATTAATCGGGCGATCACAAGCCGTGTGGAACACAGCCACAAATAATAGCAGAGCAAATAAATTTCTTAATCTTGTCATTATATTTATGGATTTGTTTGTGTAAATATTGTTTACAAATAAGTTATTGTTAATGAATAGAGTGCTTCTAAAAACAACCTTAGAGCAAGATTTCACATTCTATTCTACCTCAAAATAATTGCTAATGTCTATTATTTTAACTTAAAAAAGGCGTCTATTGTTGCCAATTTAAACACTTATCTTGCCAAAAAGTATTATTGGTAATGGTTTAAGAGGCTTTAGTAGGTAAATAGAACCTCTCGTTTTTTTTCATAAGGTAACATTTTTTCCATAAAAAAACCATTCCAAAATGAGATTTTAAGCTCATAGTTCCTCTAGTTATATGCATTATAATGCTTTCATTAAAATAAATGCAATTGCCTCAGCTGAAATGTTCTGATTGACAGATACGGCACAAATTACTCCTGTATTAGTATCATAAGCCAAAACAGCTTTGTAGTTTTCGGTTCCTCCACTATGTCCTATCCATTCTTGGCTACTTCCATTGATTTTATCAAAATCGTACAACATAATTCCATTGCCATAGTACATTCCATCATTAAACATAGGATACAAATTTGCCAACATCCCATGTACGGTCTCTATCGGCAGATACTTACCTACTAATAAGGCATAGAAAAATAAAACCATATCCTTTGAATTAGCAACTATATTTCCTGCCCCCAAAGGTACAGAATATTCCGTGGTAATTGTTGTGTTATTATAATGTGCCAAAGCTAAATTGTTAGGTAATTCTCCCAAGTTCAATACTCGTAAAGAAGATAATTGTTCTGGTCTTGCAATTCTATCTTTAACAATCTCCTGAAAGGATTTATTTTCGATTTGCTCTACAATCAATGCAAGTAATAAATACCCAGTATTGGTATATGCCCAGTATTCGCCAGGTTGAAATAATGATTCCTTGGACAATGCTATGTTCAACAACTCTGTTGGGCTATGAAGCTGCTGACTAAAGTGCAATGATGAATCACTATTAAAACTATAAATACCGTTGGTGTGATTTAATAAATGCTCAATGGTTATCTGATTCGAATTTTGAATATTCGGATACCAATTTTGAAGAGGTGAACTGAGTTTTAATTTCTGTTCTGCAACCAATTGGTAAACAACAGTACTTGTCACGAGTTTAGCGACACTTGCCCAATAAAAAACCGAAAGGTGATCAATCAAAACATTGTTAGGTTTAGAAATAAAACCTGTATCAATTTGCCAAATTCCTTGATTGGGAATAAACATAGCAGCCGAAAGCCCCGTTATCGCTTGCCTACCCATAATGTCTTTAGCTTCTCTATCTAAGATTGTTTTCACAACAGATGAAACTTGCTGATGAAGTCTATAGTTGCTCGTATCGGGAAAAATATACTTGGAAGGTTGCGGATGTAGATCGCCCCCTTTATAACGAATGGGTTTTACAAGAGCATCTTTACACCCAACAAAAAACAACATACAATAGAAAAGCGTTATTCTCTTACAAAACATAGGTCCTTTATTAATAAAAAAAATCCTTATTACCTTTATTATCACTATACTATAACAACTCCTCTCAAATAGTATAACGATGCTAAAAATAATAAGGATAGTCTATCACTCCTCTAATAAGAAGAAGACCGTTTTATTTTATAATAAATTGATACTACGCATTTTCAGCTTTTCTTTCTAGTACTTTTTTAACGGCTTTAACAACATCAACCGTATCCAATCCATACTTAGCAATCAAATCAGGTACCTTTCCACTTTCTCCAAAGGTGTCATTTACTGCGACAAACTCCATCAACGTTGGTTGTTTTTGAGCCAATACACGAGCAACACTTTCTCCTAATCCACCTATAATATTGTGTTCTTCAGCAACAACGACACATTTTGTTTTCGCTGCTGATTTTAGGACAGCATCTTGATCCAAAGGCTTAATCGTATGAATATTAATCAGTTCACAACTAATACCTTCTTCCTCTAGTTGTTTGGCAGCTTCCACAGCCTTCCACACCAAATGCCCTGTTGCAAAAATAGTAACGTCTGTCCCTTCATTTAATGTCAACGCCTTTCCTATTTCAAAAGGCATATTTTCTGTAAACATAGGCCAACTTGGGCGCCCAAAACGAAGATAAACAGGACCATGATGCTCAGCAATTGCTACGGTTGCTGCTTTGGTTTGGTGATAATCGCAAGGATTAATGACAGTCATACCAGGCAACATTTTCATCATTCCCACATCTTCCAAGGTCTGATGAGTAGCACCATCCTCTCCCAACGTCAGTCCAGCATGAGAAGCACAAATTTTTACATTTTTATCAGAATAAGCAATCGACTGGCGCACTTGGTCAAAAACACGAGCCGTTGAGAAATTGGCAAATGTACCTGTGTAAGGAATTTTTCCACCTGTTGCCAAACCAGCAGCAACGCCCATCATATTGGCTTCTGAAATCCCCATTTGGAAGAAACGCTCAGGGTTCTCATCAATAAATTTATTCATTTTGAGTGACCCTACTAAATCTGCACAAAGCGCCACTACATTAGGATTTTTTTGACCAGCTTCGTACAAACCATCACCAAAGCCATCTCTAGTTGCTTTCTTGCCTGTACTTATAATATCTTTAAGCATTGTTTTTAATTTTAAGTTTAGAAGTAATAACTAGTTAAAGCAATTGAAACTTACAGAGGATAATCTCCTAGAGTTTCTTCTAGTTGAGCTAACGCAATATCTTTTTGCTCATCGTTAGGTGCTTTACCATGCCACTTGTGAGTTCCTGACATAAAATCAACACCATGCCCCATGTCTGTTTTCATTAAAATAACAACAGGTTTCCCTTGACCAGTTTTTGCTTTTGCGGCATCAAAGCCTTTGACAACTTCTTCCATGTTGTTACCATCCATGTGCACCACTTCCCAACCAAATGATAACCATTTGGCTTCCAAGTCTCCTAAACTAAGTACATCATCATTCGCACCATCAATTTGCTGCCCATTCCAATCTACAGTAACAATGACATTGTCTATTTTTTGGTGCGTTGCAAACAACATTGCTTCCCAGATTTGTCCCTCTTGTAGTTCTCCATCTCCTGTCAACACATAAACTAACTTATTGTCACCATCTAGCTTTTTTGCCAAAGCAGTTCCTAAAGCAACTGATAATCCTTGTCCTAAAGAACCTGAGGCTACACGTATACCAGGAAGTCCTTCGTGTGTTGCGGGGTGACCTTGCAAACGAGAATCTAGATTTCGAAAGGTTGCTAGCTCCTCTACTGGAAAATATCCAGATCTAGCCAACACGCTATACCAAACAGGTGAAATGTGCCCATTAGATAAATAAAAGACATCTTCTCCTTTGCCTTCCATGTTAAAAGAGGGATTGTGATCCATTACTTCTTGATATAATGCTGTAAAAAAGTCAGCACATCCTAAAGACCCTCCAGGGTGACCACTTTGACAAGCATGTACCATACGAATAATATCGCGACGTACTTGTGTAGCCATACGTTCTAGTGATTGAATATCAGCCATGATTTGATTATAATTATTATAAAATTAGTAGTATAACGCTAAAAAGAGGTTTTCCTACCACCTTTTTCTCAACGGTTACTTATTGATTATTTAAACACTTCATTTTTGAATGAGCTATGCTGTCTACCATTATATTTATATTGAAGGCATTGCATTGGCAAAACAATAGCTTATTTCATTAAAACTGATTATCATCAGCCGCACAATTCTAAAACCACAAATCAAAATCTATGATAATCAATGCTGTAGAACTTTTTCTTTTACTTTATAAAGTAAATAAAACTTAAAATAAATCACGCTAGGCAATAAATTTGCTGCAAATATACATTTTTTATTTGTAGGGAGTTTAAGTTCACTCTAAGGAATTATATTTTAGTCTTATACCCTTGCTAAGGGTATAAAACGAAAAGAGTTACTTGTTGTAAAACCGAATAGAAATTAGATTGCTAAGTCCAGTAGTAATACTTGGTAATTTATTTTTTGAATGTTCCTAAGAGCTCAGTTCTATAGGCTTGTGAAGTTCTGGATAGTTATTATCCAAAGAATCAACTTCTTTAGCAATAGGATAAATATCCAAAGAAAGGTTTTCTAAAGGTTGAAGTATATTAAGTGCGTTAGGAAGCGAGTGTTCTCCCAACCATTTAGCACGATCAGTTCCTGTTGTTATCAACGCTGGCATTCTAGATATACCCAGTTCTTTTAGTGAGTTATTGGCAGGTGTTGTTATAATAGAAAAAGTCTTGTGTAATCCTTGGTTACCATCTACCCATACATCCCAAACTCCTGCAAAAGTCATCAAGTCTCCATTGCTTAATTGTACTCGATAGGGTTGAGTAGCTCTCCCCTCTTTTGTCCACTCATAATAACTATCAGCAAAAATTAGGCAGCGTCTCTGGCGAATTGGCAAACGAAAAGATAATTTACTGGCAATTCCCTCTACTTGTGCATTAATCAAATTTGTTCCCACACTTTTGTCTTTAGCCCAATGAGGAATCAACCCCCAACTAAATATCTGTAAATCTAGAGATTGATTGGTCAACAAGTAAGCATTTTGAGTTGCTCCAATATTAAAACTCTGTTGCAATTCTTTTTTTATATCTAAATTAAACTGACGCTTCATTTTTTCTTTTGAAGCAGAGAAGGAGAAACGAGTGGGCATAAGTATCAAGAATTTTGAAGCACATTGGTAAATAGGATACCACTATTATATAACTATAGTATCGTTTATGCTATTTAGGCTTGTTTTTTTATTAAAACAAATCTATGTGTGGGTATTATTTTTTGAAATAACCCGTAAAGCTAAGCTTATTAAATTGATTATCCACAATTTTTCCTATTAATTTTATACTTTTTTTTTGTTAGCCATTTTAGCTTATCCACAATTTATTTAGTTATGCACAAAAGTAACGTGGATAATTAACTCATTTTTTAGATTTCTCACTCTATGCTAACTTTTTTGGTTACAAATCAACCTCAAAAACGCAAAAAAGGGTTAAAAAAAAGTAATTTTTTACTACCTAGGTAAGTTACGCACACATAATTCACAAGTTATCCACACCTTATTCACAATGTGCATAAATCCATCCATAAAAGTATCAACACCTTTAAAAAGATATTCCTCTATCAAAAATAATAGTATTACTTCTACATTTTTTTGTGTTTTTACAGAAAAACAAATTGTTATTAGGTAGTTATCAACATTATTTATGTATATATATATAAATAGCTAAAAAACAACTATTTAAAACCAAAGATATCCACAGTTTATTTGTCTATAACTGTGGATAAGTATAGGTTTTATCCACAGTTCATCCACAAGACTTCTTCTATTGTCTATAAAAATCTATTTTTATCGTACATTTTGTGGATTAATGTACAATTATTCACATCAATATCCACAGTAATCAACAGCAAAATAAAAAAATCTATATTTTGAGTGTTTTATCCACAAAAATGTGGATATCTGTGCATAAAAAGATAAAATACTGACTAAAAGCATACTTATATGTGGATAACTATAGTGGATAACTTCTTTTTTATTGTTAATAGTCATTTAACAGCAAAAAAAATATTTTCTAAAACGACTTATCCACTTATCCACGCTCCTAATAATGATAGCTTTTTTAATTTTAAATTTTCTTTTTATTATAATTATATAGATGTGTTTAGATTTTTGATTGGAAAAAGGGAAACAAAAATTTGTTTGAATTCCGCTGCTAACGCAAAACCATTTTTGTTTAAATCTGGAGTAGTTTAGATTTTTTCTAAAAAAAAATAAGCTTTAAGCTTTTATAGTATGATATCGTTTATTGAATTGTAAATTTGTACAAAATTTTTAACCGTCTAATTGGACGTATATTTAATCATACTTGGCCTCTATGTTATTAAAACTGCCTTATTTGGCTGGTTATCAGTTGATTTAATTCAGAGGTGCTAATGGTATAAAAGAAAGTTATAAGAATGGCAAAAGAAACAAAAACGTTTTCGAACGCTGTAAAAATTTGGTTACTGATAGGAGTTGTAATGGTTTTTTGTCAAGTTGTTATTGGTGGAATAACTAGACTAACAGATTCTGGGCTATCGATTACAGAATGGGCCGTAATTCAAGGAACAATCCCACCTTTGAATGCCGAACAATGGGAAGTTGCTCGACAAGAGTATATGGAACACGCTATAGGGCAGGTGAAGATGAAATGGTCTGGAGCAATGTATCCTGATGGAATTCCTATGAATGATTTTAAGTTTATTTACTTTTGGGAATATTTCCATCGGTTGTGGGCTCGTACTATGGGATTTGTTTTTTTAATTCCGTTTTTGATTTTTTGGAGGCGAAAGATGTTATCCAAGCCTTTGATGGTAATGTTGGGAAAAGTTGTTGCGTTGACAATGTTAGTGGCCGTTTTTGGGTGGATTATGGTCAAATCAGGGCTTGATACGCCAGAGTTTGCTTGGGTAAATGGGTACAAATTGACAATTCATTTGAGTTTAGCAACGATTGTTTTTGGTTATTTGTGGTGGGTAGCATTGCATGTTGTGCAGCCTGTTGCTACAGATGAACACAACAAACGTTTAAGAACCTTTGCTTGGCGTATTACCATTATTATCTGTCTACAAATTGTATTAGGAGGTTTGATGGCAGGTATCAAAGCGGGATTAGTTTTTAATCATTTTCCTCACATGGAGGTAAGTTCTACAGACGGTTCGTGGGTATGGATAGCCGATGTACTAAAGGATTATTCTAAATGGACTTGGGAAAATATGCGAGCTTATAACTCAAAAGAAGGGGCTGGTTTTGCTGCTGCGCTCATCCAATTGTTGCATCGAGGAACAGCTTATTTATTGTGTATTTTAATTCCTATTTTTTATTTGTATGTTCGTCGTATACACCAATCTCCTCAACTTGCTAGAGGCAGCCAATTACTCCTTTTTATTCTAATCGCACAGATTACTTTAGGAATTTTGACCTTATTGAATGGAATTGGACAAATTCCTCTATTATTAGGGGTATTGCATCAAGCTGGAGGATTATTATTGTTGGCAGCAATGCTGTATGTCAATTATCAATTTGGAAAGGGAGGAGAGCATATTTTGCGAACAACCGAAGTTAAAAAAGACCTTGTATTGGATTAGCTTTTGATTGTTTTTCCAGAGTCTTATTATAAGTTTAACAGGCTTATAACCAACCGTTATATAAGAAGCTATTAACAAGCTTTTAATACAAAATAAGGAGTAATACTTCTATTCTTGTCCTTGTCAACACCTTGTTGGCAAGGACATTTTTTATTATAAAAAAACTTATAATTATGCTTACTCATCGTTGTTTACTCCTTGGTTTGTGTACATTTTTTATTATCTGGAAAGCTGCTGCACAAAAAACACCCGCACTACACGAAATTGGATTAAAGGTCAATTCTGCTTTGGATCTCGGCTTTTTGTATAAGGTGGGAAAAACAAATAGTTTATTTCGTTTAGACCTGGCTTATTTGAACGGTCGTAATGCCATTCAGACAACTAGTAGTCAATATATCAATATGTCTGGAGCTGGTATTGGTGTTGGTTGGGAATTTAGAAGAAACATTATTGATAATTTGTCTTTTATCTACGGATTGGGAGCTCAATGTAGTTACCAAACTAATTATCATTTTAGTAATGGGAAAGCAACTGGAGAGGAGCATACCATATCACCAGAGTTATATTTACTTCTAGGCTTCAGTTATACATTGAATGATCAATGGCAATTCTCTATAGAAAACTGCCCTTATGTACGGTATAGAGCTAGTATTTCAGGAGCAAATCAGGAAGAAAGTCAAATTTTTTATGGTATGAATTTGACTAATACATACTTAGTAGTTGCGTATCGATTTGGTCGAAGAAAGAATAAATCTAGTTGAGTTAATATTATGAAATACAATGAGGTATAAGTAAGAAAGTAGAATTAGTTTGAATTCTATTTTGTATTGGATTTTGAGATAAAAAAACTCAAAAGGATTATTCAAAAACAATTTTATGTTAATAATTAAAATTATAACATTAGTTTGTTGTGTAGGAATTAAGGCAGAGCTTTGGGCACAGCGAATACACGAAATAGGCATTTCGCTCGATGCTGACTTAAATTATAGGTTGTCTTACAAAACTGGAAAAACAAAGAATTTTTTTAGATTACAAACTTTATTTTTGAATGGAAATAATATCAAAAAAGGGCGTGGTCAAGAAAGTGACTTTGGCATTGGTTTTAGTTTAGGAACAGAATCTAGGCATAGTTTAGCTAACAATATTGCTTTTGTCTATGGTTTTAATCTAGGTTTAAACTATCAAGTAGCGACTCGTACAATTATAGGAGACCCAAGCCAACTTACGTTGAAGACAATTCCCAATATGAATATAATTTTAGGGATGAATTATAGGTTAGGAAAACATTGGGTAATTTCATTAGAACTGCTCCCCTATTTTAATGTTGAGTTAGTAGCGGCTTATTCCAATTTAAAAGAAACCCAAAAGACAGTTGATATAGACTATGGCTTGCGATGGTCTAGTCTGCAATTAATTGTTGCTTATAGATTTAACAAGATTCATTAAAAATAGTATTTAGTGACGCTGTTATTGCGTAGTCGTGGTTTTTTGCTTTAACTTGATGAAGTATTGGTAAAAATACAAGAGCAGCTTATTATTATAAAATAAGCTGCTCTATTTGTATTTTGTAGTTGTACGATTAATAAATCTGCCCAACAATTTCTTTTATTGTGTCAACATCACCCATTGTATAGTAGTGCAAGCAAGGCACCCCAGCGGCTTTTAATTCTTTCGATTGAGCAACAGTCCATTCGATACCAACTTGACGACGTGCTTCAGCATCTTTGGCTGCTAACAACGCATCTGAAAAGTCTTTGGGAATGTCTAAGTGGAACAAACGAGGAATAGAATTTAATTGATACTTCTTAGTAATAGGTTTTAAGCCAGGTACAATAGGAACATTGATACCGACAGCTCGACAGCGATCCACAAAATCAAAATATTGTTGATTGTCAAAGAACATTTGAGTGACAATATATTCTGCTCCTGCGTCTATTTTTTGCTTTAAAAAGTACAAATCGCTTTGATGATTTGGTGCTTCAAAATGTTTTTCTGGATAACCTGCAACAGCAATACAGAAATCTGAAGGTTCTGCATTGGTAATATCATTATCTAGATAAATTCCCTCGTTCATATTGACCAATTGTTTGACCAAATCAAGTGCATAAGGATGCCCATTGGGTTCGGGAATAAATTTGCCTTCAAATTTACGGGCATCACCACGAAGTACTAAAACATTGTCGATGCCTAAGAACTGTAAATCGATTAAAGCATTTTCTGTTTCTTCTATACTAAATCCACCACAAATTAAATGAGGGACAGCGTCTACTCCATAACGATGCATGATAGCCGCACAAATGCCTACTGTTCCTGGTCGCTTACGCATGGCTACTTTTTCGTAATAGCCGCTAGAACGTTTTTTGTAAATAAATTCTTCGCGATGGTAGGTAACATCAATGAATGGAGGATTAAATTCCATCAATGGATCTAGTGTATCAAAAATACTTTGAATTTTTCCTCCTTTGAGCGGGGGCAAAATTTCAAAAGAGATTAAGGTCTCGCCATTGGCTGCCTTAAAGTGATCGGTTACTTTCATAGTTATTGGTTGTCTAAAAACTGAATGAATACAGTTAAGTAGATAGTTAGATGCTGCAAAGATATATTTTTTCAAAGAACTTCAATAAAAAAAGGCCATTTGCCATGAGCAAACAGCCTCTCCACATAAATCCAACTATATAAGGCACTTTATGTTGATTGGTAAAATTTCAATATGCTGTGGCAAGAACAATGGCAAATTGTATTTCGAAACCCACAGCATTGATTTTACCTCATATTTATACAATTCCAATCTCTGCAAATAGTTTTTTAGATTCAATAACTTCTTGAATATATAATTTTCTATTTCTTATATCTTCTTCTCTTTCAGTGATTTCTTGTATTTTTTCTAACACCAAGTCATTGTCAGAAATACCATCCAACTCTTGATTTAAGGTTTCTATTCGCTGAATTAAACCCTTGATATTCAAATCTTGATGTTCTGTCATATAGGTTAAGAAACCATTCAACTCTTTCAAATGTTCTGCACAATCTTCAATATAGGCCTCAAGCGCTTCGTCCCCTAAGAATGTAATTTGGCCTAAACCACTGGTTAGTACGGTTGTAATTACCGAAGCAACTGTTACACCAGTAGAAATTTTACCTAGTGTTTTGTACGTATCAACAACTGATTGTACGCTCGGGCGTAGTTCTTTTACACTACCTAACTGGAGGTTTGCTTGGTTAAGTTTTAGATACTTTTGATGTATTCCTTTGAGATTATTAGCAAAATCTTGAACCTTGTCACCAATTGTTTTTTCATCTGTTGTTGTTGGATCATCAGCAATTAGTTTTTCAAGGATAGAACGAGCCGTTGCCTCATGGTCTAAATCATCTTCAGTAATACCTTTTACCAAACAGTAATGCTCAGCGATTTTGTCACCTTCTTCAAAACCAATAGCGAGATAAGCTTTAGCAAAGAAAGAGCTATTTTCTAGCAGTTCTATACGAGCATTTCTATCTGTTTGAGCTTCTTTCATTAATTTTTTGACGCGTTTCTTGGTTTCGTTGTCTCGAATCATAAAGACGACTTTCCCACTGATTTTGATAACATCGCCTAATTTTTCTACGATTTTTCCACCAACATTGATACCTGCCCCTACAGCTGGCTGACCCAAACCAACGATAGCTCCCACGGTAGCTGTTCCAGAACCAACAACTTTCAACGAATCGCCAGTAACTTCCACAGCACCTTTTGCTACTTCTTCTTTTGCTGTCAACATTTCTCTACGAATAGCATGCAACATGATACTATCCTCTCTTACAGCACGTTCTTCTACAGAGCGCATATCATTTTTAGCTTGGATAGCAGCATGTAATTTTTGAGCACTAGCAATTAGCGCTTTGACGTTGACAGCAACACCAAAAGCAGAACCAACTACGTTACCAACAGAATTAAATAACCCTACAATTTCACTGACACCAGCCCCAACTTCTAATAGAGTGCCTACAATTTCCCCAGCATTTTCGACCGAAAATACTTCTTTGAAATGATCTTTAGCCAAGACAGGATCTTCAAGACCTTCTGTACTTTTTAAGATAAGCTTTGTCAATAGAGACACACTTTTGAGAACAGCAGTCGCAATCTTGGGACCATTGACTCCTTCGGCAGTTGTATTTAAGTATTTGGTAGCATTATCACATAACTTTTGAGTAGTACTAGCAATTACTTTCCCTATCATTACTTGACGCTTCCGAATTGCCTCAGGGTCGTCATCTTTTCGAGAGTCAATGATATTTTTAATATCCGTAATGGCTGTTTTGGCATCAAGAGCAGAACTTAAAACGTTTGTTGCAATTTTGCTTCCTTTCATTGGAGAACCATCAGGGTTGACCTCTTTTTCGTGGGAAGCATCTAAGATGTTAAACTCTACTTTTTTGGTCGTTCCATCGGGATTTTTAACCTCCAATTGGTATTTGCCACTTGCTAGAACCTCATTATAAACAGCCATTGGAGCTGTAATAGCTTCTTTAGCATTCATAATAAATTCCTTGAGTCCCGAATCAATAAATTCTTGTTTGGCCTCCTCTCCTTTCTTTTCAAAGTAAAGTGCTTCTGCTTTACGCCACAAACGCATTTCTTCTAAAAACTGATCTGGCCAAAAAACAATAGGAATATGTTCTAACATTCGTTCTGCTTCTGTAGGGCTTCCGCCAGCAGCTAAAATTAATTCAGCTCTTTGCACGGCTTTATCTCGAGCATTTTCTATTGCTTGTTGTTTTTCAGGTGGTAAAATATCTTTTATGTTGTCATAAGAATCGCAACCTTCCAATAAGCTCAGCACTTTTGCTTCATCTTTTTGTTTAGCTTCATGAATTTTGAGGAACATATTTCTCTCAAATTCAAGGAACTCCGTTTCTACTTTGCCCAAGATGGCATTGGCTCGTTTGGGCAGAAATAATTGAGCTTTTGCTTTTTGCACCCCGTCAACTAAGACCTTTTTTAGTGTTTTTAAATCTTCGACAGAAATATCAATGGAAAGGTCAGTGTATTTTTTATAACGATCTTCTAATTCTTTTGCCCGTAATAAAAACTCTTGTTGTTCTAGTGAGCGAATACCAACAGGACTCATTTTTATAGCTTCAAATTTAGCTTCCCAATCTCGGACCAAGGCATACTTATCCAAGGTTTGTGCATCTGAAGTCGCATTCGATTCTTTCCAAGATGTTAACAAGCGTTCTAAACCATAAATTTGTTTAATAATACCTATATTAATTTTAACGCCCAATACCTTTTTATCTTTAAACAGTGCTTCTAAGTTGAGCTTATCAATCTGTTTTTGAATACTTTCAAAAAGTGGATCTTTGTAAATAGTAACAGCATTATCATAACGATATTGCTCCGTTAACAAAGCATCTCGAATAACTTTTATAGCACTGGCATCAGCTCCTTGCTCTTGAATTTCTTCCTCCCGCAATAAAACAACAGAAATACTTTCCCAAGCAACAATTTGCTTTTGTATAGCTTTGATATTATCCTGCTTGGCCTCTTTGAGAACACTATTATCAGAGCTATTGTATTGAAAATTAGTTGCCTTATATTTATCTTGAATGGTAAGGGCTAATTGGTGTTTTTCGCTGATTTTAGCTTGATCATTGAGATCTTTGAGCTGTTGGTCAAATGATGCTGTACCTATATGAATTTTTTCTTTGCGACTTGCTTTCTTTTTAGCAAAAGCTGCATCGCTAATAGAGTCGTAGGCAGTTTCCCATTGAAGCGATAAGTCTTTCAATTTCAAGGTAGTTTCAATGTGTTGGGCCTTTTTCTGGTTAATTTTATCTACAATTGCAGCCTTTTTTTCAGGACTTGCTTTTATCAATTTTTTCTCAGCGTCTAATGCCTGTTTTTTTAAAGTAGTTTGGTTGGCAGTCAATACTTTGATTTGTTTCTCCAATTCTGCTAAATCTGCAATGGTTTTTACTTGTTCCTTGATTGGCGCAATTTCATTTTTGTATTTTTCAATATCCTTAATTGCTTGGTCTAAATCAGGGCTAGGATAATAATCTCCTATTTTAGTTTCCCAAATATTGACTTTTTTATACCAAGATTTTAACTGCTTGTTTCGTTCTTTTTGGTCCGTTACTTTCAATTTTTGCAAATCATTCGCATTTAAACCAATTGATTTTAATTCCTCATCATTACTATAATCATATGTAAGTTTAGTTTTTATATTTTGATTGATATTATCTAAATCGAAGTGTGCATCATTAATAATACCTTTGGCAGTTTGGTAACAGAGTTTTTTAGCATCCTTGTCTAAGCTACTACTCAAATAAGTCGTATGATCTTCTAGTTTTAACAAGACTTCTTGAAACTGTTCAGAAGAAAGTTGGTGTTTTTTTGCCAAATCTTCTGCTAAGTGTTTTGCCAAGGCACTTATTTTGGGGTAAGCCTCTTGGATCGCCTGTTTTTTGAGTTTGCGTTCCTTTTTCTTTAGTTGTTCTAATTTAGCTTGAACATCTACTAGCGTTGCTTGAATCTTTTTAGAGGAAGATCCTTGATGTTTTTGCAGTATATTTTGGTGCTTTTTTATTTGATCCCTAGTTTCAAACAATTGAGCGCTAAAAGTTCCATTGTCAGCATTTTCAGAAAGTTTACTAGCAATGTAAACAACAATTTGTTCAATAATTGCTTTTTTATCTTCAATTAAGCTTTGATTTAATTCTTCCGCTTTATCGGTAATAACTTTTCTTATTGGCGCCTCCAAGTTAGTTTGGCGAAAATTCAATTGATTCAATTGGTGTTGAATCCCTCCCAAAGCAGTTTCTTTAGGAATACCATCTTTCTCTTTTTCAAGATTTAATTTTTGTTCCTCAAGGAGTCTTCTTTCCTCTTCTATCGCTTCCAGCGCCTTTTTATTTTCAGGTTGATCATAAAACGCTTTTTTGGTCTGCTCTTCTAAAGTTTCTAGAACTTGTCTATTTTCCTCTACTTTGTTTTGGGTGAGTTGCTCCAAAACCGCATTGGTATCGTCTGTTTGTTTTTGCTGCCCTTGTTGAACGACAAAATCGACTAACTCTTGGCGGATCAACTCTAATTTTTTGTTTTTCTTTTTGGTTCCAAAAGCAGATATATTAGTATAGTGCATTTGCCATTCATCAATCATATAATTGATATTATCCATTAGATAAGTTGCTTTATCTTCAGATTCAGGAGTTGCCTTGTATTCTAGTTTTAGTTTTTGAAACTCTCGGTGGGCATTGATAATATCCAAGTAGTTGTCTCGCTTGGAAGTAAATGCATTAATTTTTTCCAAATACTCAACTAACTTCTCTTCTATTTTTTCAACTTCAACTTTTTCTTTTTTAGCATTGCTTAATTTTTTGCTAAGAGAACTTTTGTTTTCCCACTCTTTCTTCCATTGATTGACAAAGGCAGTGATTTGCAACAATTTAACTTTGCGCATTTCAATATCTTCTTTAGAAATAGAGCCATATTCTTCGTAGGCAGCAAATAATTTCTTGAAAGTACTACTAGCGCGACTAACTGGTTTTAATGCTGGTAAGTTCGTATCAGCTACTAATTTTGCCAAATCACGAGCATCCTGTTCCTTGGTTTCTGTTACTTTGTGTTGGTAAGGATCAATACTGCTGTGATCAATTCCTTCTTTTTTCAGCCATTTGCGCAAATCTTTTAGTTCTATGACAATTCTACTATCAAGTTGGCCAACAGCTTTTAACTCTTCTTTGCTAGGTTTGGGATTGGTTAGTTTCCAGTCGGTAATATTGGAGTCCAAAATATGCAACTCATTGTACAATTCTTTTAATTTTTCCCCTGTTGTATTATTGGCTTTATAACTTTTAGCATTGGTTATAAATTCATTTCTATTAAGAAGATAGCTTTTTAAATCTTCTCTAAAAGAAGCTAATAACTCTTTATTTAGAGCAGTAGGGTTATAGGTTATTTGGGCTTCAATCAAGAAAGCTTTTAGTTTTTTTATTTGCTTGTATTCTTCTTTACGCTCACTTTTATGACCTTTATACGTAATTTCCCATTCACTTATCAGAGTACGAATAATTTCTAGATGCCTAATTCTAGCTTCCATATTGTCGGGGGAACTTTTTTGATAACGGGCAACTTCTTGTTGAATACGACCAAAAACAGAAGTTGTTTGGCTGACAATAGTATCTCCCAAGGTATCAATAATAGAAGCTTGTTCGTCTCCATTTTCTGAACTGTTGTTTGTTGCTTGTGCAAATTCTGCCGTTACCTTTAGGCGTTTTAGCAAAACTTTGTTTAACAACCTTAAGTTGGCATCTCTTTGACCTTTACCTTTCTTTATATCTAGAATTAGCTTTTGTTTTCCTGAATCATCTTCAACCAAACTACAGGTTCCTTGCGCAAATTCTTTTCTACGTTTGTAATCGCTGTTAATTGCTTTTTTCCAAAACCCATTGACATTACCAGTAAAAATCATAGGATATTTTTCAGCTCCTTTGGCTTCTGTAAATTCAAAGTCTGTGATAAATAAAAAAGGAGCATTTCGCAGGTCTTTATTCAAAGCCTTTTTTAAGCGCTTCATTTGATAGTCACTAAAGCCACTTTTGGTAAGTTCTTCTGGAGTTTTAAAGTACTTCTTCATGTTGAATGAAGCTTCTTTTAAATCATCGACTGGATTGTTCTTTGACATAATAAGTAGAGTTTTGACCCGATTACAGATATAGTTGGAGTTTATCGTAATTGGAGTGTGATGAAATTATTTTATTGAACGTTAGTTAAAAATAACTCAACGTAAAAAAATTTAAACTTTCTTTTTAATCCTTTTTAACGCTCGATCAAGATAAGTGTCATCATTGTAAATTTGAGCAAATACTAGCCCGCCATACATATCTTGAACTGCCTGTTCTGCTTTGCCGATAGCATATTTGGCACTATATCGGTCTTGATACAAATGAGCAATACAATCAATTAATTCAGAACAAAACTGTTGCGCTACGGTACTAAAAACAGTTCGTTCATAGAGCGTTTGCAGAATCGTATTGGTCATCAAGCATCCTAGTTTAACTTCCTTATAAAAGTCTTTTAAAGCATTTAAAACTTGTTCTAAGCGATCTGAGTACTCTAAATTTTCATTATAAGCAATATTAAAAATATTATCAGAAGCTTGTTGTTTGAGATAAAGAAGTACTTCTAACATCAAATCTTCCTTATTTTTAAAGTAATAATACAAATGCGCTTTTTCTACCCCGCAGGCTTTGGCCAACATAGAGATACTTGTTGCTGGATAACCATTGGTTTTAAAAATAGCTAAGGACTTTTCTATCAACTCTTCTTTTGAGGTTTTTATTTTTGGCATAGGACTTTTATTTAACGTACGGTAAAATTAAAATAAAAAAATTAAAAAATCAAGGCCTTTTTACGATTATTATTATTAGCTCTAGCTAGTTCTAATAATAAAAAGTATGTAAATGCTTGTTTATGAGTGTTTTGTATTAGTGTATGTGAGTTTGAAAAAATCCCTCTTATCCGTTATTTAGACAAGAGGGATTATTAAAAAATGAATTAGAAAGGCAATGGATTAGCTTTTCACAACACTCATTTTCAAATTAATAGCATCAATTAACTCTACTTCATCTCCTGTTGATAAATTATCCACTAGGTTTAATTCAGTAGCCAACACTTCTGCGCAGATATAATCTTTGAAATGAGCCAAGGCATCATTTAAAGCCGTATGATTTTCTAAGGTTAAAACGATGCGATCGGTCACCTCAAATTCTTTATCTTTTCGCAAATTCTGAATGCGATTAACCAATTCGCGAGCCATTCCCTCTGCTTCTAATTCAGGTGTTAGTTTTACATCTAATGCCACCGTAATTTCTGCATCATTGGCAACCATCCACCCTTCGATATCTTCAGATGTAATGGTAACATCTTCTAGAGTTAAGTCAAATGTTTCAGTCCCCAAATTTAAGGTATAGACTCCTTCCCTTTCAAGCGTTGCAATATCTGCTTGTGTAAAGGCATCTATGGCAGCCTTTCCAGCTTTCATATTTTTACCTAAGCGTTTGCCTAGCGTTTTAAAGTTCGGTTTGATTCCTTTTTTGATAATACCTGAGGCATCAGAAACATATTCAAACTCTTTCACATTCAATTCGGAAAGAATTAAGTCTTCTACTGCTTCTACTTGTGCTTGGAAATTTTTATCCAATACAGGCAATAAGATTTTTTGCAACGGTTGGCGTACTCGTATCGCCTCTTTCTTTCTCAAAGATAACACCAAAGAAGTAATGCGTTGTGCATAGCTCATTCGTTGCTCCAAATCTTTGTCAATAGCTTCTTCTTGTACCTCTGGGAAGAATGCCAAATGAACAGAGATATGTGGCTCTTTTTGAGTGACGTTATTCAAGTTTTGATACAACCAATCAGAAAAGAAAGGAGCAATTGGAGCCATTAATTTTGCTAAGGTTGCCAAACAAGTATACAATGTTTGGTAGGCAGCTAATTTATCTTCGTTCTTCTCTCCTTTCCAAAAGCGACGGCGACACAAGCGAACATACCAGTTGCTTAAATGGCGGTCTACAAAGTCGGCAATCTTACGTCCAGCGTTGGTTGGTTCATAGTTGGCAAAATCAGCATCTACTTCTTTGACCAAAGAGTTTAATAAGGAGATGATCCAACGATCAATCTCTGCTCTTTGAGTTAATGGTACTTCTTTGCCGTATTTAAATCCCTCTAAACTAGTTCCATCATAAGTATCAACATTGGCATAAGTAGCAAAGAAATTGTAGGTATTATACAATGTTCCAAACAACTTCCGACGTGTTTCGTCCAAACCTAGTTCATCAAACTTTAAATTGTCCCAAGGTTGAGCATTGGTAAGCATATACCAGCGAGTAGCATCTGCACCATATTTGTCGAGCGTTTCAAATGGCTCTACGGCATTTCCTTTAGATTTAGACATTTTCTGTCCATTTTTATCCAAAACCAAGCCATTAGAAACGACATTTTTATAAGCAACTGAATCAAAACACATGGTTGCTATCGCATGTAAGGTATAGAACCAACCTCGAGTCTGATCTACTCCTTCTGCAATGAAATCCGCAGGGTAAGCTACTTCACCAGAGTTGGATTGCAAAGCATTATCAATCAATTCTTTATTTTCAAAAGGATAATGCCATTGTGCATAAGGCATAGAACCACTGTCAAACCAAACGTCAATTAAGTCTGTTTCTCGTGTCATTTTTTCACCCTTGCTGCTTACTAACACCACATCGTCGATGTAAGGGCGGTGCAAATCTTTGGGCATTGATTGAGTCAAACCTAGTTGTTCATTGGCAGCATCAATTCCCGCTTGCAATTCTTCTAAAGAGCCGATGCATACTTCTTCGCTCCCATCTTCTGTTCGCCAGATAGGCAATGGTATTCCCCAATAGCGAGAACGAGAGAGGTTCCAATCTTGAAGATTCTCCAACCATCCTCCAAAACGCTTTTCACCAGTTGCTTTAGGCTTCCAGTTAATGGTTTTATTGAGTTCTGACATGCGCTCTTTTTTAGCCGTTGCTCGAACGAACCAAGAATCCAAAGGATAGTATAAAACAGGTTTGTCTGTACGCCAACAATGTGGGTAGCTGTGCTTGTATTTTTCTACTTTAAAAGCTTTGTTTTCTGTCTTTAATTTGATTGCTAATTGGACATCGACCGATTTTTCAGGAGCTTCCCCTGCTTTGTAATATTCGTTTTTGACATACATACCACCAAATTCTCCCATTTCTGGTCTGAATTTGCCTTGTAGATCAACCAAAGGAACCAAATCTTCGTCTTCGTTCATAACCAGCATTGGCGGAACACCCGCTTCTTTGGCTACAAAAGCATCATCAGCTCCAAATGTAGGAGCAATATGCACGATACCTGTACCATCAGCAGTGGTTACAAAGTTTCCAGCAATCACTCGGAAAGCTTTTTCTGGATTTTCGTGTGGTAGTGCATAAGGCAAAAGTTGTTCGTATTCGATGCCCACCAAGTCGGTACCAACAAATTCTTGAACGATTAAATAAGGTATTTTTTTATCTCCAGCAGTATAGTCATCCAACTTGAAGTCATCTGTAGCTGGGGCATACTTTCCAGAAAATTGCTTGCTTACCAAATCTTTGGCTAAAACTACTTGCATTTTTTCTCCTGTATACTGATTGAAGGTTTGGACTAAAACATAAGCGATTTTAGGTCCTACACAAAGTGCTGTATTAGAAGGTAAGGTCCAAGGTGTTGTCGTCCAAGCGATAAAGTAAGTATCATCTGGAAGTACTGAATTGGGTTTGGCTTTAAATTGAGCAACAACCGTTGTGTCCGAAACATCTTTATAACAGCCAGGCTGATTCAGCTCATGAGAGCTAAGCCCTGTTCCTGCGGCAGGAGAGTAGGGTTGTATCGTATAACCTTTGTAAATTAAATCATCCTTGTATAGTTTTTGTAGTAACCACCAAACTGACTCTATATAGTTATTTTCGTAAGTGATATAAGGATCTGACATATCGACCCAATACCCCATTTTGAGGGTTAAATGATCCCACATGTCTTTGTACATCATGACCGTCTCCTTACACTCTCTGTTGTAGTCATCAACCGATATTTTTTTACCGATATCCTCTTTGGTAATTCCTAGTTTTTTTTCAACAGCCAATTCAATGGGAAGACCATGGGTGTCCCAGCCAGCTTTGCGTCGGACTAGTTTTCCTTTCATAGTTTGAAAACGGCAAAAAGTATCTTTTACAGAACGCGCCAAAACATGATGAATACCAGGTTTGCCATTGGCAGATGGAGGTCCTTCAAAGAATACAAAATTTGGACAGCCTTCACGTTCTGTCATACTTTTTTCAAAGACCTTATTTTCTTTCCAAAAATCCAACATCTGTTGGTCTATTTGAGGTAGGTCTAATTTCTTAAACTCTTGATACTTACTCACGATATTATTAGTTTATACGAATAGATTAGCCAAATGATTTTGCAAAAATAAAAAAAAGCTCTAACAAATTTTATCTGTTAGAGCTTTCATTAATTAGTTGTATAGCAAATTAACTCCGACAGATACGTTCTGATTGGATAATAATAATGCTAATAATTATATTTTTAGATTGACAATTCATGTTTTCTTGTTATGCTCCAAATGTAAGCTATTGACTTGAATAAAGCAAAAAAAGACGCATAAAGTTCCCTAAATCAATTAAAAATGTATTGGATTAACTTAATGTTCAATTTTGAAAAAGGCTTGTTTTTTAGAAAAAAAATATGTACATTGACTAGGAAATGAAATTTTCATTGGAAATACGTGTATACAATATTCATATTTATAAATCATTTACCAGTAAAAACTAAGAACAAATGGCAAAAGAAGAATTTGATTTCAAAGCATTGAAAGAATCGAAGTTTGAGGCTTACAAAAAAACGTATTGCAAACCTGCTGCTTTGAAGAAAGCTAAAGGCGGACTAGTCTTTATTAAGTTTGATTTAACAGGGAGAAAAAAAGGCTGTGTATTTTTACCTTTTCCGAAAAAAGATGGAGCTAAAAGCGCCTACGAAAAAGTAAAAAAGGATAAAAGTATTCACTTGTTAAAACATACTGCTCTCGTTGAACCAACTTATGGAAAGGCAGACGATGGTAGCCCACAAATGACATTAAATATCTTGAAAGGCGGATTGACAGCAGATTTGATAAAAGCAGAAGGGGACGAACTGTTTAACAAGACGTTTAAAATACAATTAAAAGTAACAGGTGCTTCTGACGATAGCGGTGATGTGAAAGGGAACGAAAACTCTGACGATACTAAAGAGCCTACAAAAGAGGAGAAAAAAGAAGAACCTAAAGTTGATGAGCCTAAAGACAAAACAGACCAAACAAGTCAAATCTTAGCTAAGAAAAAAGCAAGACGTGGAGAAGCCATCAAAAAAATGCAAGACGGGGTAAGCAAAATGGATTCTGTTAAAGAAACAGCTTCTGTGGATAAAATGCTAGCGAAAGTTGCTCAGTTTGAAGATGCCTTAGAGAAATTAATTAATGAAGCGCAATCGGATGGGGTTATTGATCAAGATGAAGAAAAGACCATTAATACCTTCAAAGATAATTTAGATCAACTAAAAAAGGCCATCGAAGAGAGAGAAAATGCTCCTAAAGTATTAACTCCAGAGCGTAGAAAGAAAATGAATGAAAATATGGATAAGATGAGTGCTCGGCTAGAAGCTATGCTTAGCAAGCTAGGTATTTAATGCTTCCTCAGCAATATTCTTTTAATTCTAAAAACAAATAAAGATGGCAACTCAAAGTGAAAAAATACAAAAACTTCAAGATGAAATAAAAAGTTATAAAGAAACATTGATCAAATATGGTGACATGTTTAACGCTGATGGTGTAATAGAGGAGCACGAACAGAAAAAACTAGATCAAATGCAGAGTATTATCCAAAAAGTGGAGAAAAAACTTGTTGCATTGAAAGAGAAAGCGGAGAAGAAAGAGCAAGATAATAAAGGGACAAATTTCCCTACTGTTAAGATGAAAGAAATAGGAGATTTCTTAACTAAGTTAGAAGCAAAGTTTGGCATTAAATAGTTATTGTATCTATAAAAATAAAAGAAAATGGACGAGTTAAAAGAATATGAAGCAACTCTGAAGCAATATGAATTAGAACTATCTCAATACTGGACTCAAGCACAATCTGCCGATAGTCCAGAGGGTAGGCAATTTAGTGAAGATGAGTCAAGGACTCTTGCGGAATATCGTAAAAGAATTGATAGATTGCAAAAAATAATAGATGCAAAGAAAAAGGAATTAGAAGGAGTTGATGGAAGCACTAGAGATAAAGCAATTGCTTATACTGCGTTTAAGAATAAAACTTGGAAATGGAAATTAATTGATAAGGATATTCGGTATCATGATTTTGGTGCAGCACTTGAGATTGATTTTAATTTTGGGAAAGAGGAACGTGGTAAGCAATCGTATTGGATATTAGAAACAGTAACACCTTCTCCTCAATCAACAACTGGACTTAAATTAGAAGTTTCAACAATTAAAACTAAATATTATGAACTAAAAGGCAATTTAGCTATGTCTATAGAATTCCAGTTTAAGTTAAGTACTGCTGATATAAAAGTTTCAACAACTACAGGTGTTGGATTTAGTTTAGGGCAAGATGTAAAAAACTCTATAGGTGTAGCCTTACCTGTTGAAGGGGCAACAGTTTCTGCTGGCAATGAAAATACTGTTTCAAAAGGTTTTACAGCAAATAAGGAGTGGACTAAAAGCCAAGAATTACCAGGCTCAGCAGCTACTATTACCAGACGTTTTTTGTGTGTCAATGATGGAGGTAAATTAAATATTTCTTTGGATTACAAAAATGATGTAGATCCCTCAGCAATAGATGATCCAGGAATGGACCCTATTGGTAAGGCTGATTGGGAGATAACTGCTGAAGATAGTAGCTTCATTGGAAGTTTATAAAGAATAATATTCTTCACTGTTTTAAGGAGCAGGAAAATTATTTTGATAATTTTCCTGCTCATCGCTTTTTAATAAAAGCTTCAATTTTTACTTTAAATAGCCAATCCAAGTGTTTTCTACATTAAAATATAAATACCCATTATTGTTATCTGGCTGTAAATAACCAATCCAAGTTCCTTCTAAATCAAATACATTATAGCCAACGGCACTATTTTGAATAGCATATTGAATGAAATTGAATGATGTATCAAAATAGATTAAAATATCATCACTTTCTTTTATGGCTATTTGTTCTGTACTTCCATCTAAGTTAAAAATATAAAACCCATCAAAATTAGAATTCTTAAGAGGATTAATGCTGCCATTCTTAAGAGGATTAATGCTGCCATTCTTAAGAGGATTAATGCTGCCATTCTTAAGAGGATTAATACTGCCATTCTTAAGAGGATTAATGCTGCCGTTCTTAAGAGGATTAATACTGCTGTTCTTAAGAGGATTAATATTGCTGTTCTTAAGAGGATTAATATTGCTGTTCTTAAGAGGATTAATATTGCTGTTCTTAAGGGGATTAATATTAGCAGTTTCTAGAGGGTTTCTTTCCTTATTAGGCACAAATTCATTCATAGTGATTTTGGTTTGAGTAGTAAAAGAAGAATCTAAATTGTTAGTGGAATTTGTATCTCCATTATTATTAGATAGGTTGCAAGATACAAACATTAAGATAAGAAGAAATTGTCCAAAATAGTAATACATATTTATATAGTTTTTTACCCCACAGAAACCACATCCGACTTAAACGGACTACGAGGTTGCCATTCTTCTTTTGGATTTAGGCTGTCAAATACAAATTGCAATATTTTGCTAGATAGCGTACTTCTATGCTTAAAAAAGCACAGCATATCTTGAGATACAGCTCCTACTGAGCTTTTGATTTCTAGCGCAGTACGAGCAAAGTCAATGCGCTCAACTTGACCATCTATTGCTCTATTCACCAAATCATATAAGATATTAAGATAAACTTGGTGTTCTCTATTATAAGCTCCGTCAACGCCTAAGAAATGTGCATCCATTTCTTGATAGTTAAAAATGGCAGTATAAAAAGCAATGAGTTGATCATCAATGAAATAAGCTGTTAGTTTGTACTGGTCTCCCAAATCTCTTTTTAGTGCTGTGAAATATTGCTTATGTAACAAAAAGGCATTAAATCCAGCGCCATCAGCTATCATTTTGTATAGCTCATAAATTCGATCTTCATGCAACTCAATTTCAGCTAAACTAAGTTCTTTTTTTATAATAGCTTTTCCTTTCTTGCGAGCCCGCTTAGCTCTTACTCTGTATTTCGAACTCATATCACCTAAATAACTATCAAAGTTATCCCAATGAGGGCGCATATCCATGTACATACTAGGCTGCATGAGAAATGGGTGGTAGGTTTCCTTTTGAAGTTGTTCTTTTAGCGGTTGGCAATCTTCTATTTTGTAGTCTTTTAGTAAGTGTACACTAACTTTTGTTTGCTCTTTATCTAGTATATTTTGCAGGGCATCCAATGAGTCCTGAATCAAGCTAGCTGTTTGCTGTTCAGAGATAGGAATATTAAAGTGGAAACCATATTCGCCTGTTAGTAATAAGTTGCCACAAATCAACAAGTTAAATTCGGCTCGCTTGATAAACCATTTTTTTACAGCATTACTAAATGCTCTGATCAAACAATTCGATTTATTCGTATTTTCTTCCTCATTGTTCTGTTGTAGGCTGTCTTCTACATTTAGTTTAAATATTTGATTATATGCAATTCCAATAGGCAAATTATCTTTGTAAAAGACAATATACCTAAAACTCATTTTTTCAGGAGGGTAGTTTTCAAGTGTTTGTAAATAAGTGCTTTGTAGAAATAGATTGTCTTTAGGGGCAACACTATCCCAAGTTTCTTTTATTTCTTGTATACTATTTTTGACTTGAATGGCATAACCAGTATTTTTAGGCAATGAATAAACTTCGACATTTTGTTGGTTAGCATTGATTAACTGTTTGCTAACATTGTTGGAAGAAAACATGTAGAACATATCGGTTGTTTGATTGGTATACGTTTTTATGAATGGGCTACGTTATTTTGATAAAATAAAATATAAAAAATTATATTTCTAAAACAATAACAATTAGTTATCATTTTTTTAAGTCAGAATTATAGCTTCAAAAGTAGTGGTTTTTTTTAGTATACGATACTAAACATTGAATTGGGGGCTTTTTGTTGTCATCAATCTCTAAAATAAATGTTAAATTTTAAAAAAACAGAAAAAGGATTAAACCTTGGTTTGAAATTCTAGTCTATAGAATAAATGCCATTGATAATAATAGTTCGCTAATTTTTGTTTTGTTTTTTTATAAAAGAAAATATACATTATTCTATTGATAGTCATTTGAATAGAATGTTTAGACGAACTAATATGATAAAGCTGCTTACTAAAAAATAAGAATTGTTAGAACCTTCACAACATAACAAAGATACAGAAAAAAAAATCCTTTCACAGTTAAGGAAACCTGAAAGCTTTGAGAAAGGATTTCGATTCTTGGTGCAAACTTACCAAGAGCGTTTGTATTGGCACATTCGACAAATGGTAAATTTGCATGATGATGCCGATGAAGTTTTGCAAAATACCTTTATCAAAACATATCGAGGGATTAAAAACTTTAGGGGAGATGCTCAACTGTATACGTGGATGTATCGCATTGCAACAAATGAGGCACTTACATTTTTGAAGAAGAAAAAAAAGTATGCAACCGTTGATTTGGATAACGAGGAAGGGAGCTTGATAGGTAGTTTGGAAGCAGATAAATATTTTGATGGCAATCAAGCAACTATTTTATTGCAAGAGGCCTTAAAACAATTGCCAGAAAAACAACGACAAGTTTTTATTTTTAGGTACTATGATGAGTTGAGCTATAATGAGATTTCAATCATATTGGGTACTTCGGTTGGTGGTTTAAAAGCGTCTTATCATCATGCTGTAAAAAAAATAGAAGCTTATGTGAGAAATAATATTGACTCGTGAATTGGAAATATTAAGGAATGCAAATAATTGATAGTAAAATTAATGTGAGATATTTTTTATGGTTTTACTTCGTGAGTCTGCTAGTTCATAGAAAAACTAAAAAAACAACGGAGTATTATAATCAATAACATGGAAAAGAATAAGATTGATAAAGAACTAAAGGATCTTTCACCGTTTTTATCCGAACTAAAAAAGGATAAAAAGGAAGGTTTTTCTATGCCTGCTAACTATTTTGATAAATTTGAAGATCGCTTAATGCATCGAATAGAGGAGGAGCAAGCTATAGAAGGAAAACAGCAGTCTCCAAAACGCCTTGCTTTTTCTTTTTGGGAGGGAATTAAACGCTTTTTTAAACCACATTATGCCATTGGTTTCTCTACTTGTGCATTGCTTATTATTGGCAGTATTTATGTACTACAACCTGTAGAAACTGCTACTAAATCGGATGTTATGGAGGGGCTTTTAGCAGATGGATCTATTGATTCTTATATCTATAATCATATTGAAGATTTTAAAACGGAAGACATTGTTGCTTTGCTAGATGTAGAAGAGGTAGCGGATATTCAGCAAGATATGGTAAAGGAGAAATTGACTGTTTCTAACGAACTTAGTACAGAAGAAAAGGCAGTAGAAACAGTTAAATCATCTATGGATAAGGCATTAGAACAGGTAGAAGTTGAAAATCTGTTGGAGGATATAACAGAAGAGGATCTAGAATTGAATGATGATGATTTATTTTAAGTATTAACAATGACTATCAAAATAGTAGTTAGCTTAGTTACTCCCTGCGGTCATGAGCCAGCAAGCTAGGTTCGCTGCTACTGTCTGGTTTCAACGAGCTATTATTAAAAATGACTTAGCAACTATTTAGTCCTAGTATTTAGCTGTGTTATTATTGTATGGTCATGGATTACTTATACAGAAAAAAATAATGTTATGAAAAAGAATATATTTTATGGAGTGTTATTATTTATCTTATTGATAAATACAATGCAAGCTCAAGAGCATCGTTCTAAAGAAGAACGAATACAAGCTTTAAAAGTAGCTTTTATAACTGAAGAACTAGCCTTGACACCAAAGCAATCACAGGGGTTTTGGCCATTATACAATGAGTTACAAGAAAAATTGAAAGCTCTAAAAAAAAGTCACAATAGACGTCTAGATGTGGACAGTATGTCTGATGAGGAGTTGGAAGTTTGGTTAGAGAATCATATCAAAATTGAAGAACAAAAACTAGCATTGCATCGTACTTATGCCGAACGATTTAAAGAAGTGATTACGATTCGGCAGCTTGTTAAGTTGACACAATCTGAACATCGATTTAGAAGGGAGTTGCTTCGACGAACAAAAGAAAGGAGAGAAGGAATGAGACGAAAAGGATAAATAAAAAACTGCTGCACGAAAACCTTGTGCAGCAGTTTTTTATTTTCTATATGGTTAGGGAACGATAAATTCAATTTTATCCTTACTCCAAGCTCCAAAGTATCCCAGTGCTCCCTCAGAGAAATTGGTAGTTGGATTGGCAGGAGCGGCACTAGCAAAACCAGCTCCAGCAATAGCATCTTCTAACGTTTTGAAGTACAAATGGGTAGCTTGATCGATAGAAGCCAACTCAATGGTAAGGGTATCGCCTGGCTCAAAACTCGTAAATGTTGTAAAGGAACGAGTGCTAATTCCATTGCTTAATTCATCATCTGCTATTCTATAATCTGTTCTGAAACCGACTTCTACGGAGTCATAATAAGTAGTTTGTATCGCATAGTAATTGGTCAAATTACCAGGATCTGTATAGTTGACATAGACAAAATATCTAGGAGGTCCAGGAATGCCGCCGCCACCAAATAAGTTGCCTCTATCTTGGACCGAGCAACTATCTATAGGAGTTAGAGGGGGCATTGTAGAACTAGCTGTGTACAACTTTCCGTCGATATTAATATCCAAGGTATAGGTATTGCCAATGGTTCCGATAAGAGTATTCCCTTTATAAATACCATCTCCTTTATGAGTGAGCGTTTCACTATTACCTGCTTGGTCTGTAATTGTCATGGTTGCATTCGTGATTGCAGGAGAAGTGCTGTTGTCGTAATAACTACTAGTTAAAGTAGCTTTGACGTAGCAGGTGGAGTCATTTTCTAAATAAGCCTCAAAAACAGGAGCAGGGTTTGCCTCATTTAAATCAACATCAATAATTTTTTCACAACTTGTTGTTAAGATGTAAAGTGCTAATAAGCTGATGATTATATTGAACTTCATAGTTTTGTTTTTTATATCAATAAGTCATACTTTGCATCATTTATTCACTCGATTACGAGCAGTTAAATGCTAGACAAAGTAGCCACTAGGTAATTGTTAAAATAGTTTAAAAAGAAAAATTCCAAGTTACCGTTGGAATAATTCCAAACAAACTTAACTGTACGGCATCCGTCTTAGTTGGATCTGCTTCATTGGGTCTAAAATCAATCGAGAATGGGTTATACTGGTTATAAACATTGTAAATACCAACTGTAAAGCTAGACTGGAATTTTTTCGTAGGTTTGTTTCTAAACGTAACAGCAATATCCAAACGATGAGCAGCAGGCATTCTGTAGCCATTTCGTTCGGTAAAATAGCTTACTTTTTGACCATTAATTTCATATTTGGCACTAGGGAATGTAACGGCATTTCCTGTCTGATAAATCCAAGAAAGTGAGAAAACCCAACGTTTTTTTAATTCATAAGTTCCCACAATAGCAATATCATGTGTGCGATCTTGTTTGGCAGGATAGGGGTTGCCTCTGTTGATTTCTTTGAACTGATAAGCTGTTTTGGATAAGGTATAACTAACCCAGCCATTAAAATCTCCAATCTTACCTTGTACCAATAGTTCTGCGCCATAAGACCAGCCAACACCGTTTAGAATCTGGCTTTCAATCCTAGTATTCAACAAGATATCCGCGCCGTTTTCATAATCAACTTGATTTTGTAGGTATTTATAATAGCCTTCTAAGCCAATTGTTAACTTATTTTTGAAAAAGCTTTGTTTGACTCCTAAACTAACTTGATCCGCAATTTGAGGTTTTACATTATTGGTACTTGGTATCCACATATCGTTCGGAGCAGCAGCAGTACTATTGCTCAATAAATGCACGTACTGATGAATTCTGTGATACCCGAACTCAAAGGCAGTTGTAGGAAAGGCCTGATAAGTGAGAGCAAGGCGAGGCTCTAGCCCCCAATAAGTTTGCACGTGCTCAAATGGTTTGTAAGTGGTTGTATCAGTTATTCTGTTTGACTCATCAAAAGTAAAAATATCTCCAGGACCAATTTGGTTGAAAAGAGAAACTCTTAGACCATAAACGGCTTTAAATTTGTCGGTAAACTGAATTTCATGTCCCGCATAAATTCCACTTTCAATAGCATGTTTTTTGTCCGCAATTAAGCTATTGATGTTATCATTGGAGGAGCGTAATTGACTAGGTTGAAATTCGTGATAGGTAGTATTAAACCCAAAGCGAATGGTATTTTTAGGATTTAAATAGTAACTATAGTCTTGCTTTAATGCATAGTCTCTAATTCCTGCTTCAATTGTAAAGTCATCGCCAGAACGACCAATTTTATAACCATAGTAATAATCACTAAAGAAAAAAGAAGTATTGGCAAATAGCTTTTCATTGAAAGTGTGATTCCAGCGGACAGTAGCGGTATAATTTCCATAATTGAGACCAAAATTTCCAAAACTAAAGTTATCTCGACCTGCATATCCAGAAACAAAAATTCTATCGTTTTTTCCAAAACTATAATTGGCTTTTAGATTTAAATCCCAAAACCCGAGTCCTAGTTGTCCAAAACGTTCGTTGTCAAATACTTTTAGTAATAGATCCAAGTAAGTCGCACGTCCAGAAAGAATAAAAGAGCCTTTGTCTTTTACAATTGGTCCTTCAAATGTTAGGCGAGATGAAATAAGTCCTAATCCTCCAGATAAGCCAAATTTTTTCTTGTTTCCATTTTTCATATAAATATCTAGAACAGAAGAAGCACGACCGCCATATTGAGAAGGAATACCTCCTTTATAAACCGTTAAATCTTTGAGTGCATCAGAGTTGAAAACAGAGAAAAAGCCCAAAAAATGGGAAGGGTTATAAACAACAGCTTCGTCTAACAAAATCAAGTTTTGGTCTGGTTTCCCTCCTCGAACAGTCAGTCCTGTACTACCTTCACTAGAAGCACTAATACCTGGCAGGAGCTGAATACTTTTAAGGATATCTTTTTCGCCCATAAATACAGGCAGTGTTTCTAGCTTTTTGACATTAATTTTAGTAGTACCAACACCTGCATCTTGCATCATTACATCGTCATCTTTTTCAGCCTTGACAACAATTTCTTCCATGTCTTTGGCACCGGTTCCTAGTTCTAGTGTCATGGTTTCATTTTCTTGCAAATCAATTTCTATTTCTTGGGCTTGATAACCAATATAGCTTACAATTAATTTGTACTTTCCTTTGTCCAAAGTGAGAGAGTAAAAACCATATATATTTGTAGCTGTGCCAAGACTAGTGCCATCAACAACAATAGTTGCCCCAATGAGTTCCTCCCCAGAGTCGGCATCTTTGACATAGCCACTAAGGGTTGCTTTATCTCCTTGTGCAGAAAGCCATCCAATATTAATCAGACAGCAGAATATTAGTGTTAACCAGATTTTCATAGTAATTTTAATTTGAAAAATAGAGATTATAATAGTAGCCATTATCAGAAATGAATGGATAAATCATTCAAAGTCATTACAGATAAGTATGAAGTTATAATTGGTTTAAATCAGATTTATCTAGGATTTATGTCTCTTAAAGATATTATAAACTAATTGTGATTTCATACTTAAGTACTAATGGATTGTTTGAATTTTTATTGAGGTCAATACTTTGTGATGAAATTGTATTGGTATGATTGTCAGTGAAATATGTTTTAAATGTTCAACGTGCTACAATGCTGATAATCAAATTACTTCATAAGTGCTTCGCAGTTGATACAAAGGTGCTTTTTGGTTTTTGCGTTAACAAAGTAAAAAAACATGGAGTATTATGAAGTATAACATTTTCATAAACAAGCAAAACCCAAAATAGGTTTGGTGCAAAAGTCTTACTTTTTTTATCTAGAAACAAATAAATTCTATTTCTTAGCTTTTTTCATCTATTAATAGGCAAAATTCCTCAACATTAACGAATGATTCTCCTCTAAATGAATTTTATAAAAAAAAAATATAAAGAGATTCTAGTTTGGGTAGCGTATTTCCTTTTGTTATTCTCTGTTGCACATGACAATTGGGGAACGATTCAAAATGGGGCAGAAGTCTCCTTATTTATGGTTGTTGTTCATTTTGTTATTTTTTATGGAAATTACTATGTCTTGATGCCATTGACATTTGCCAAAAAGAGGTATTTATGGTTTACTTTCGGAAGCATAATTTTTATAACAATATGGGCTGGTTTAACTTATTGGGTGTTTCGTTATGCTTTCCAATCAGGGTATTGGACATCACCAATTGAATTTAGTGCCATAGAGTATTCGAAGTCTATTCCAAAGGTAGAATATCTGTGGACTGGACGAATTAGTTTGAGTGGCTTGAATGTATTTTTTATCAGCATTCTTTATTTTTACGCCGAACAAGAAAAGTCATTACAGCAGCGTATGTGGGCATTGGAACACGAAAAAGTACAAGCAGAAGTTAAGTTGTTACGAATGCAAATCAACCCACATTTTTTGTTCAATGCACTGAATAATATTTATGCACAAGCAGTACTTGAAGAAAGCAACGTTGCTGATTCTATCCATAAATTATCTGGCTTACTGCGTTATACGCTATATGATTGTGATACAGACGAAGTATCTTTAGTCCGTGAAATTGAGTATATTGATAACTATATTGATTTACAAGAGTTAAAAGAAGATGCCTTGGAGCAGATCGAGTTTCGAGTAGAGGGAAATATAACCCAAGTTAAAATAGCTCCTATGTTGCTAATTTCTTTTGTGGAGAACGCATTTAAACATGGGAATATATGGCAAGGAGGTTGGATACGGATTGAACTACACACTAATTCCAAGGAGCTAGTATTTAAATGCCTTAATTCTATAGGTAATAGCAATCAAATGAAAGACACCGCTTCTGGAATAGGATTAAAAAATGTAAAAAAAAGATTGACTTTAAACTATCCTAATCGGCATCAGCTAACGATTAATAAGGATAGAGATGTATTTGAGATTACCTTAAAAATAAGTAATGAGTATAACTTGTCTAATCATTGATGACGAACAACCTGCAAGAGAATTATTAAAAAAATACCTTTCTAAAGTACCAGACTTAGAGTTAATTGGTGCTTGCAAAAGTCCCTTGGATGCTTTAAGTATTATTCAAGAACAATCAGTGGATTTGTTGTTGTTAGATATTCAAATGCCAGACTTGAAGGGAACTGAATTGCTGAGATGTATTACGGGAAAACAACCACTGGTTATCTTCACTACAGCTTATCAGGAATATGCTATAGAAGGATTTGAGTTGGACGTTGTTGATTATATGTTAAAGCCAATTAGCTTTGATCGTTTCTTAAAAGGAATCCAAAAAGTTTTGGAGCACAAACAATGGATGGAATACAAACACCAAAATTTGCCTTCTAAGAGTATTTCTACAGAAAAAGACTATATAGCACTAAAATCGAATCAAAAGCTTCACAAAGTCCAATTAAATGACATTCTATATATAGAAGGAATGAAAGAATATGTGGTATTTTATACAGAAGTACAAAAACTAGTTATTCATGCTTCTTTGAAGTCTTTAGAAACTCGATTGCCTCAAGATGCTTTTTTGAGGGTACATAAATCTTATATTGTTAATAAAAATAAAGTGTCAAATATGTTTGGTAATCAATTGGCAGTAGGAGATAAGTACATCCCTATTGGTTATTCCTATAAGCGAACGATTGTCAACCAAATTTTTTAAAGGCTAGGGAAATAAATCTACAGAGGTTTAATTTTAATAATTCGCAAAAAGCATGAATAGGAGTGTACTAACTATTATTGAGTTGATATAAAGAATAATTAATAAAACACATGAAAGAATGAAAACTATATTAGGTCAGGAAACATTGCGAGAACAGCCACCTCGCTACTTGAGCCCACTTACTTGTATCAATGTGTTGTTTGGTGGTTTTTCCATTCAATTTGGCTCTATTTTCTTTTGGTTTGGAATGATTTTTCTCTTAGTTTTTGGAGGGCAATCTAGTGCCATACATTGGTTTAGTTTTGACGGAGAATGGAAAGAAACAGAAGGTTTGTTATTAGAAATTAATGAGACATCCACAGAAGTTAACGATCAAATTATTTATGAATATGTATTTTCTTATAATGCCAACGGTCAATCGTTACTCGGTACCTCTAGTGCTGTATTTGGAGGAGAAAAAGAAGGACAGATAGTAGCAGTTGAATACAAATCGGGAAATCATCTACGTTCTAGAATTGTCGGAATGAGGACTGAAATTTTTCCTGGGTGGGTCCTCTTTTTAGTGCTTATTTTTCCTGCTATTGGCTTTGGATTTTTATTCTTTGGATTCAAAGAAAATATAAAAGCATTGAAGTTATTAAAAAATGGAATGTTTACAAGAGGGAAAATGAAGAGTTATAAAGCCACCAATACTAGTATTAATGAAGAAACGGTCTATGCTTATGAATTTGAGTTTTATGCCAATAATAAGCTTTATATAGCTACTTGCAAAACCCATTTGACAGCACAAGTAGAGGACGAAGAGGCAGAAAAAATTCTTTATGATAAAAAGAATCCTGAGCTAAATATCGTGTATGATGCGATGGGAGCAGCCCCTAAAATTGATCGTTTTGGAAGAATCAAGCAATCTAACCTGTTGGCATTGAGTTCTTTATTGTCAACTGTTATTGGTTTGTTAATTAATGGGGTGATTTTTTATTTTTTATTTATGGTTTAATTAACTGATTGTTAGGTTTTTATGTGTTTTATGCTGCTCTTTTTTTAGTTACCCAAGAAGTATTTAATGTTTTTATTTGGAAATAAAAAAAAAGATTGTAGTTTTGCAATCGCTGAAATGCAAATAAGAATTTTTTGCCGATGTAGCTCAGCTGGCTAGAGCAGCTGATTTGTAATCAGCAGGTCGTGGGTTCGAGTCCCTCCATCGGCTCTAAAAAATTAAAAGTCTGTTCCTCGTGGAACAGACTTTTTTTATTGTGACAGCTTAATTTGCTAAGCTTATCTTTGATACAATTCAAAGCGTGTGGGTTGTCTTCTAGCAGGATAGTAATTGTTATTACGATCAGTATCTGCTGTTTCTAAATAAGGATCTAAGATGATTTCTTCAAGTTCTTTTTTGCTTACAAAAACTTTTGACACCTTATCAGCGCGCTGCTTCCAAATTTCGGCAGGAATATGAATAACTTCAGAAGTTCCATCTGTATATTTCATTTCCAAAATGATTGGCATAACCAAACCACCTACATTGCTAAAAGCAACCTCGTAATAATTGTAAGCTCCATCAATTAATTCTTTTTCTTCTTTACTCAAACCAGCAATATATTGTTCGTTCAGCTTTTTGTCACGTTCAGATACTCTGTATTTATCACGGTCGTTGTATTTATCTCTTAGTTCAGGGTATTTCTCCATCAAGGTTTCTTTTACTGCTTTCTGATCATTGTTTCTAATCTCAGAAATACCACGAGGAGCTTTAGCATCCCACTTTTTCTGAACCATGATTTCTTTTTCTGTATCGTGGCTGTTTAGTTGAAACCATTTGACACCATCTATAGAAATATCAACATGGTCTGTTGTATAGAACCATCCTCGCCAGAACCAATCTAAATCAACTCCAGAAGCGTCTTCCATTGTACGGAAAAAATCAGCAGGAGAGGGGTGCTTGAATTTCCAACGGTTGGCATATTCTTTGAACGCATGGTCAAACAATTCTCTGCCCATAATCGTCTCTCTCAAAATATTCAAAGCAGTTGCAGGTTTCCCATAAGCATTATTTCCAAATTGCAAGATAGACTCCGAATTAGACATAATTGGAACAATATTATTTTTGTCTCCACGCATATAATCTACAATATTAGCAGCAGGTCCTCTTCTTGATGGAAAATCACGCTCCCACTCTGTTTCAGTTATATATTGTAAAAACGTATTTAACCCTTCGTCCATCCAAGTCCATTGGCGTTCATCTGAATTAACAATCATAGGAAAGTAGTTGTGACCTACTTCGTGAATGATAACACCAATCATACGATACTTTAAGCGTTCAGAATAGGTGCCATCTGGGCGAGGTCTTCCAAAGTTAAAGCAAATCATAGGATATTCCATTCCTGTAAAGTTTGCATGAGTAGAAATTGCAGTAGGGTATGGATAGTCAAAAGTATGTCTAGAATAAACTTTTAAAGTGTGGACGATTGCTCGAGTAGAGTATTTTTCCCAAAGAGGATTTCCTTCTTTGGGATAATACGACATTGCCATGACCGTGCGGTCACCAAAAGGCACGCCTTGAGCATCCCAGATAAATTTACGAGAAGAACAGAAACCAAAATCACGGACATTCTCTGCTTTAAAGACCCAAGTTTTCTTTTCCTTTACCTTTCCTTTTTCAATTTTTTCAGCTTCTTCTTGTGATATAATCATAAGAGGCTTATCGGACTTCTTAGATTTTTCTAATCGCTCTAGTTGTGTTGTTGTAAGCACCTCTTTGCTGTTTTGTAAAACACCAGTTGCACCAACAGTATGATCAGCAGGTGCTGTAATAGCAACTTTAAAATCACCAAAAGAAAGAGTAAATTCACCACGACCTAAAAATTGCTTGTTTTGCCATCCATCTGTTTCATTATAAGAACACATTCTAGGATAGAACTGAGCAATGTGATACATGTAGTTGTCTTCTTCTGGGAAATATTCATATCCAGAACGACCACCATAATTACCACCATCATTTACGTTATACCACCACTTGATGTTAAAAGATAAATTGCCCTTGGGTTTTAAAGGTTGCTCCAAGTCAATACGCATCATAGTCTTATTGATCGTGTATTTTAATGGATTACCTTTTTTGTCCGTGACTTTTTCTATCTTAAAACCACCATCAAAATCATTGTGCCAAGCAGATTTTATTTCTCTATACCCCATTTCGGAATAGACTTTTCCTGGGCGTGTTTTGTGAGAATCAGAATCTTTGGCTCGGACATTTTGATCCAATTGAACCCAAAGATATGTTAAGGCATCTGGTGAATTATTATAATAAGTAATGGTTTCTTCACCTAAAATACGTTGCTTTTCATCATCAATTTCGATTTTCATATCATAATCGGCGCGTTGCTGCCAATACTCATGACCAGGTGCACCTGCCGCATTTCTATAGGTATTAGGTGTTGGTAACTCTTGATACAATTGCTGAAACTTCGTAGCGCCTTGATTTGAATTCTGAGCATTTGTGCTAAACAGAATACTCATACCAAGCAAACCAAAAAGAATTTTTTTTAGCATGATTTGTTGTTTTATCTGATTGTTGTTATAAAATTAATCTTGTAAAAATAAAGCTTGTCCAGTCTCCCAAAGAATTGGAATAGTAATAGCTATAATTATTACAGAAAGAATGATTGGTAAATATTTTTGTGGGATTTTTGCATACTTCAAAAGTACAAAATTTATTATTAAAGCGATAGCCAAGATTAAAATTTGACCAACTTCTAACCCTATGTTAAATGCTAGGAGAGGAGTGAACAGCGATTCGTTTTTTGATAAAATAAAACGCAAATAGTTGGAAAACCCCAAGCCATGTATGATCCCAAAAGCTGTTATTATGATGTAGTTTAAAGTACTTTGTTCTACGTGGAACATTCCTTTTTGAACAGAATCTTCTATCTTTGTTGTTTCAGTGTTTATTTGAAGTTGATCTTTTTTTCTAAAAATAGTAATTAAACAAGTTGCAATGATCGTGACAGGAATTAGAAACTCAATTAGACTGCTATTGATTTTAACAAGTTCTAATGTCGCTAGAGCTAATGCAATAGAGTGACCAATAGTAAATGCTGTAACCAAAAGTATAAGTTTTTTGGCATTTTTTATTGTGTAAGCTGCAGCTAAAGCAGCTATAAAAAGGATGTGATCATAAGCTCCTAAATCAGAAATATGGCTCAGTCCTTGCTTAAAGAAAAAAATAAAATCATTCATCTTTATGCTTTTAATAATGTTTTAAACGTGAAATAATGAACTAAAAATACAAACTAAATTTCTTAAAAAAGATGCTTTGAAGTTTTCTTGTACTAAATAAATGACTACTTAGATAAACCTCTATTTTAATAAGATGAATTCAGTTAATATACGTTAGGTAAATATAGTTTATAATGAAAAAAATATACATTCTTTTAGTGTTGCTAACAATGACTTTAATGTCTTTTTTTGCGCACCCTATTTATGTTTCTACATCAGAAATTGATTATAACAAAGAAGAAAAAAGACTGGAAATTGCTATCAAAATATTTAGTGATGATCTAGAAAAAGTGCTTAGTGCTAAGAAGGGAGAAGATGTCGAAATAGGAACAGATAGAGAGCATGCTAAAGCCACAGAGTATATTATAGAATACTTAAAAACTCATTTTGAAATTGAAATAAATGGGAAGAATACGGATTTTGAATATGTCAATAGAAGACTAATAAAAGATGATTTCTTTGCTATGTGGGTGTTGATACAAGTTCCTAAAGTTAATCGTTTAAAGTCACTGGTATTAAAAAATAACATCCTCATTGATTTCAATAATGGTCAACAAAATCATATTAAGTTTCGAGATTCAGGAGAGGGGACTTACATTAGAAAAGTTACTAGCAAAGGACATGAACAAGTTATTTTGAAGTAAGCAAAATATACACAAAAAAGGACAATGTTCCACGTGGAACATTGTCCTTTTTTGTTTCGTTTGGGTTGAGATGTTCCACGTGGAACATTATGCAATGCGTACTCCTTCGTGGTCTATTTGAGATAAAATAACCGTATTTCGAATTTTCTTAGATGAATAAATATGCTCTAGAGAATTAGCTACCTTTTCTGCTTCTAAACTATTTTTGCATAAAGCAAAAACACCCGAACCTGTACCTGCTAGACCTGCTCCAAGAGCCCCATGCTCTAATGCTGCTGTTTTTAATTCTTTGAAAAAAGGAACAAGATCACACCAATGTTTTTCAGCAATGTAGTCAGTTAATGTATTGGATAGTAAATCAAGATTGGTCGTATACAAAGCTTGTACAAATGCTCCTAAGTTAGCCGATTGTTGAATGGCATTGTCTATGTCTGTTTTATGCGTTAAGTTATTTCTAACTTGGCGCTGAGTTAACCTCTGATTGCGAGCATAAATAACAACAATATGCAATCCTTTTATTAATGGCAGACGATGGAAATCCACATTCTGATGATCTCTTGTTAATATAATACCTCCAAGTAGAGAAGGAATAAGGCTGTTGATTCGCTGCCTTCCTTCCGCCACTTCTTCACCTTTTATAATAAAAGGAATTAGTTCCCTCTTTGAAAGCCGAGAACCAAATGCTTCGTTTACAGCATAGGCCCCAGCTACAGCACTTGCGCTGCTAGAACCTAAACCATAGCCTACGCCTATTTTTTTGTTTAAGGTTAGATCCAACCCAGCGTTAGAATCTAAATCAAAATTATTTTTGAGATGATCCAAAACCAATTGTGCAGAAACACCAGCTGCGTTTTGGTCTATTGTTAGAGGAATTTTAGTTTTGTTGTTTAGTATAGACGAAATATGAATGCCCGATTCTGTATTGGGTTTGACAATAATTTCATCACAAGGAGTATTTAATGCTAAGCCTAAGGTGTCTAATCCGCAACCCAAATTAGCAATAGTAGCAGGTGCTATAACTTTAAAATTTGATTTGAATTTCATAATCTTTGTAAGGAATATATATAATTGCAGAGATGTAGAATTAATTTGTTTAAATTTGCCTTATATCTAAAACAAAATTTCAGCACAAATTTAAAATAAAAAAATGATAACACAACGTCAAATGTTTTTAAATCATGTGGCTCAAACAAGTGATGCTCCTTTGGCTTTGGAAATAGAAAAAGGAAAAGGTATTTATTTGTATGATAAAGAGGGGAAATCTTATATTGATTTAATTGCAGGAATTAGTGTGAGTAGCTTGGGGCATAGCCACCCCCAGATTGTTGATGCCATACAAAAACAAACCAATCAATATTTGCATACATTAGTTTATGGGGAATTTATTTTGTCACCACAAGTTCAACTGGCTAACTTATTGCAAAAGCACTTGCCCGATAATTTGAATTGTACCTACTTTGTTAATTCGGGAACAGAAGCCACTGAAGGAGCATTAAAATTGGCCAAACGATATACTGGTCGCCCTAAAATAATTTCTTGCAAAAAAGCTTATCATGGATCAACAAATGGTTCCTTGAGTTTGATGAGCGAATCTTTTTTTACGGCGCCTTTCAGACCTTTATTACCAGAAATACACCATATAGAATTCAATAATACAGAAGATCTGCAAGCAATAGATGAACATACAGCTTGTGTTATTATGGAAACTGTTCGTGCCGAAATAGGAGTGATGCGTCCTTCTAATGATTATTTAAAAAAAGTAAGAGAGCGATGTACTGAAGTTGGAGCTTTATTAATTTTGGATGAAATTCAAGTGGGGTGTGGTCGAACAGGAACCTTATTTGCTTTTGAGCAATATGGAATTGTGCCAGATATTTTATTATTGGCAAAAGCATTTGGAGGAGGAATGCCATTAGGTGCTTTTATCTCTTCAAAAGAAATAATGGATTCATTGACCAATAATCCATTTTTGGGACATATTACAACTTTCGGTGGGCATCCTGTTTGCTGTGCAGCAGGATTGGCTTCTTTAAAAATATTGACAGAACAAAAGGACATTGTAGAACAAGTATTTGAAAAAGAAGCTTTGTTTAGAAAAATGTTACAACATGAGGCTATTTTAGATGTTCGAAGTGCTGGTTTATTAATGGCAGTACAATTAAGTTCTTTTGATCAAGTTTTGGGTGTTATTCACGAATGCCTTAAAAATGGTTTGATAACAGATTGGTTTTTATTCAATGCAGAAGCTGTGAGAATTGCTCCTCCTTTAACAATTACAGAAGATGAAATAATAAAAGCTTGTTCTATCTTAACAGCTGCTATTGATAAAGTATGTAAAAATGAGAATGGAAAATAATTATATTGATCGAAGGGAGCAGCTAAAAAATGAGACTTTTTTATTCTTATTTATTTGGTTTGGATTTTATGTAGTAGGGATGATTGTTGTTCAATTATTAGCTGCATTATTTGGATTGCCAGATTTCTCTAAAATTTTAAATGGAATTACAAAAGGGGAGTACTTAGAGTATTTAGATACTTTAAAAGTTCTGCAATTGATTGTTCATTTATTTCAATATTTAATTCCTGCACTGGTTTTTATTTTTTTATACCATAAAAAGAATGCTTTAAAAATTGTTTATGCGAATAAAACTCCAATGATTAAAAATATATTTTGGAGTCTTCTTTTGGTAGCATCCATATATCCCTTTATTTCTTTTATTTATTATTGGAATACGCAGTTATTGCCAGATAGTATCATCTCTCAAGAAAAACTAGATATACAAAGTGCTTTTTTAGAAATGAATACTCCCAAGGATTTAATCCTAAATTTATTATTGCTAGGCTTAGCTGCTGGAATTGGAGAGGAGTTCTTATTTCGAGGAATATTGCAGCGTTTATTAACCTTGTGGACTCAGAATATTCATTATGGAGCTATTTTGACAGGATTTATTTTTTCTTTAATGCACTTTCAATTAGAAGGATTTGTTCCAAGGTTCCTTTTAGGAGTAATATTCTGTTATTTGCTTATTTTTACAGGGAATTTATGGATAACAGTGCTTGTTCATGTATTTTTTAATAGTTTTCAGGTTATAATACCCTATTTTTCTCCTAATCTAGCGGGAAACATTAATGACATAGAGTCAGTACCTTTTTTGTTAGCGGGAATTAGTAGTTTGATATTTCTTCTATTTTTAGCTATTTTTAAGAAAATAAACCAAGAATATAAATATATTAAAATAAATTAAATAATAATAATTTTAATGAGTTTAAAAACTAGAACAATTACAGGACTTACATTTGGTGCTGTAATGATAGGAGGATGTATCTTTCACCCTCTTAGTTGCACCCTTCTATTTTTATTGATTACAGTACTTTGTCTTTGGGAGTTTGGAGGACATGTTTTGACGAAGGATGGGACAGTTGTTGTCAATTGGATTAGAACGATAAGTTTTATTTTTATAGGAAGTTGTTTTCCACTTTTAGCGGCATTAAAGTATCATGGAGGCTATGACGAAGCAATTCGATTGTTGTATTTATTTCCTGCTATTGCTTTTTCTTTGTTCTTGTTTGAGTTATTTGGAAAATCTCTAAGACCCTTTCACAATTTAGCTTATACTGCTTTAGGGGTATTGTATATTGGACTACCTTTTTCCCTATTAATTTGGATTTGTAGTTCCCCGATTTCTCAACTAGGAGGTGTTGGCAACCAATTTATACTAGCCATCTTATTTATGGTTTGGGCAAGTGATGTTTTTGCATACCTTTTAGGTTCAAAAATTGGCAAGAATAAGATGTTTCCACGTATTTCTCCTAACAAGACTTGGGAAGGTACATTTAGCGGCGTAGCAGGAGCTATTTTGACTGGTTATTTGTGTTCTTTGGTGTTTGTACCTCTCAACTTGCCTATGCCATTCTGGATTGGATTAGCTTGTATTTGTACTTTTTTTGGAATATTGGGCGACTTGGTAGAATCGATGTTCAAACGAAGTTTAGGCATTAAAGATTCTGGTAATTTATTGCCTGGACACGGAGGTTTCTTGGATCGTTTTGATGCGTTTATATTTGTTATTCCTTTTGCTTATACTTATCTGATTATTTATTTTAATGTTTGGTAGGTTTATCTACTTCTCTGCTAATTTCCTTTCGTCTTTTTGAAAGGAAAAATTAATATGTTTGCCCTTGTTTAAATTAGAAGTTATATTATGATATAATGGATAATGAAAAAAAAATACTAAAACTTTAGTTGTTTGATTATTAGGTTGTTGTGGCTGAATGAAGAGCCGAAATCTAAATATTATATGTGGTTCAAAAAGAAAATAAATCCTTATAAAATAAAAGAAAATAATACTAAAGAATTGATTTCTATAGGGGTAAAGGTTAGTATGGGGTTGCCTATATTGGATAAAGCCAATTTTAGAAGATCTAAGGACGTTGCAGAAAGAATGATGGTGTCTTTGGCCTTATTTCAATTACATCTAGGAGCTCCGATTAAAACTATTGAAGATTGGATTGAGAAAAATAATTTAATTGGGAAGCTTACAAATAAAGAAACAAAGTACCTACATACAAATTATGAGGATCTGCCAGAGCAAGATCAGATTGATCTTTATTGGTATATTGAAGCTGTTTGGGCTTTTGCTTGGGCTGGAAATCTACATGAGAATCTTACTTTAAATACAGGCGTTGAAGATTCTCTAGCATCCATGCTTCCTAATATTCAAGACGGTGAGTTAGCTCTAGTATTTATACAAAAATATAGACTTAGGCAGGACATAACAATCTTCGAAATGCTTGATAAGTTTTACAGAGCACATTGGTATGCTAGAAGTATAAAATTAAAAGGTAAACAATCAGATTTTGTAGACCTTGATATAATAATGGAAAGAAGGAAAACGCTTGAATTTATATGTTATTCAGAGTTTGAATGGAATGAGATTTCTTTAGATACGTAGATAAAAAAGTGTGTCCTACTCATATCATAGCTAGTGTTTTGCGTTATGAATTATTAAGAGCCTTGTAGGTATATTTGATACTAATCATCCAATAATTCTACCTCAGCATTAGAAAATTCATTAGGAGCAACATTTCGTTGAGCAAAATTACACCATTTGCAATGAGATTCACCGCAGCCCTCTGAAAAACGATGATTCATGATATTGGAATAAACCTGTTCGATCATTTTTTTGACCATGTTAACCTGTTTGGTTTTAAATTCGATGGATTTACTTGGAAATAGCCCTTCTTCATTAGGGGTTAAGTAATCTATCTCGGCAGAACGTACTTTGTAAGAGGTTAAACTAGAGTTTTCTAATAAAATTTTATAAAAAATTAATTGTCGCCAATAAATCCCCCCATAGGGATTGGAGTTAGAAGGCAAAGCCATTCGTTTATCTTGCAGTTTTCCTGTTTTGTAATCTACAATATGAACCTTTTTACCAGAGGTATGGGGCAACAAAAGTAATTTATCAATAGTCCCCGTCATGGGAATGCCTTTCCATTCGACATTTCGAAGCGGTTTTTCAGTCATTACTGCTGCCGTTTGTAACAATTGGTTCCATTCCTCTTTTCGAGCGCTGTAGTATGCTTTTAAATGCCTTGTTCCTAATTCTAAACGTTCTTTGTAGATTCTATGCGTTAAGAAAATACGTTGGTTTTTCATTTCAAACCTAAAAATATCTAAGAGCGTCTCTGTATCAGGTAGTTGGTTGTCATTTTTTAGAGCTAAGTTAAAGATGCGATTCAAGGAGTTGTGAATAGCCGTTCCATAAGCAGCTTCTACGCTAGACAAAGATGGAACCCGCAAAATATATTCATAATAAAAGCTCAAAGGGCAGCTAAGGTAATTATTCATAGCTGAAATGCTTAAACGGAATCCTTCTAATAAAGCATTGAGCATAGAGGTGCTCAATAACTTAATTTTAGGTTTTTCATCCGCTTTTTCTAGTTGTAACAATTGCCATTCTTCTGATAAAAAGGCTTCTTGTTCACTAAAGACAATAGCAGGATTGCGGGCTTGTAAAAGTTCGTCAACAAAGGCTGCTTTGGTTTGTATCTTATGACTAGTATTATATTGATAATAAGATATTTGAAGTGATTTTTTGGCACGAGTCATGGCAACATAAAACAATCGTCGAGCAGCTTCTTGAGCGTCGGTTTCATTGGAGTAGGTAATGGTATCAGGAAACGTAAAATGCTTACCAGAGCTACTGCGTGGTTCCCAATAATCCTTTAAGCCATTAATAATAAACACATACTCAAATTCTAGACCTTTGGCAGAATGTGCTGTAATCAAATTTACTCCATCGTCTGCTTGATTTAATTGGAATAGTCCCATGCCAATTCTATTCGCTTCCATCTGATCCAATAAAACCAAGAAAGCTCCCAAAGTTAATTTTTGATTTTTTGCGGTTTCCTGCTTCACAAATTCAAAGAGTGTCCCAACAACTTGAACCAACCACGATTTTTGTTCGTGCTCGGCAATAAAAGTTACTAATCCGCTTCTATTGATTAATAACTCAAAGAATTGGGGAAGACTATAATCTTTGTAATAATGAATGCTTTCATCTAAAAAAGCAGCAAAATTAGTCAACTGCTCTACACTATCTAGCCCAATGGACTCCAATAGTTGGGCATTGCGAATTGTATCTCGCCACATAGGAATATTTTCAAAGTCTCCTTTCATAATTAGAGCCTTCTTTTTTCGAGCCATCCAAGCAGTTAAAACAGCAGCATCTTTGCTACTAACACCAATAAAATCATAGTGCAAAAATTCAAAGAAAACATCTTCGTTACTATCGGGCTTGGCATATTCATTGGCGATATAGCCCATCAATTTGCGCAAATTGTGGACAAGGGGTAGTTCCAAGATATTGATTCGGCGCTTGGATTGGTAGGCAATTTGTCTCTTTTCAAAGAGTTGAATAATATTATCTGCTTGTTTGTGTTTTGCGTAGATAATGGCAATTTCTTTGAGTAGTACCCCTTCTTTTTGAAGTTGCTCAATGCGTTGAACAATAGCAATTTCTTCTTGCAATTGATTGGGATAAGCAACAATTTCTACAGGCGTTTGAAGCGCTGCATAGGCAGGATTTGCACCTATCAGCACTTTATTTAATTCTAGCCCTTCAATTTGATTGATAATGCGAATTTCATTATGCTCGATGGCGTCTTTTGCTGCATTTAAGATATTTTGAGACGAACGATAATTTTCTTGAAGCATAATTAGCAACAAGTTTTTATGATATTGCTCATAAAAGTCTGTCATGTTTTTAACTCTAGCCCCCTGAAATTCATAAATGGATTGGTCGTCGTCTCCAACAATAAATAAATTAGGATTATCTCCCCAATAAGCTACGAGTTGATGCACGATGGCACTTTGAGAACCATTCGTATCTTGAAATTCATCGACCAATAAATACAGATATTGCTCTTGATAAGAACGCAGCAAAAATTCTTCTTTTTCAAATGCTTCTAAAACCCACAAAATCATATCCTCATAATCATATCGTTGTCGCTCGTCTAGAACAGCTTGATACTTATCAAAAAGTAAGACTGCTTGATCTAAGCGTTGCATTTTTTTAGAAATGCTATTAAATTGAGCTTCTTTTAAGTCCCCTTTTTGAAACTGTCCTGCATTGCGCTTATAGCGCATTTCTGGGCGTTTTGGCAAGAATTCCAAATAATTTTTTATTTGGTTCTGGATAAATTGAGGAGACCAACGTTCAGCTTTCATTTGTTTGAACAAATCGGCTAGATGTTGCTCATAATAATAAGGATCCCGCTGGTTCATCTTTAAAGGATGTTCAACATCCAAATCATTGATAATGCTTCTGATAATTTCAATGCGCTCTAAATCAGACAGTGGTTCTAGATCGTGTCGCCCAAAAATCTCTAGATTTTCTTGTATGACCTTATTACAAAAAGAATGAAACGTATAAATATGGACTCTATGAGCATCAGGACCAATAAAATCCAAGAGTCGTTGACGCATAGCATTAACTGCCGCATCCGTAAAAGTTAAACATAAAATATTATGTGCTTGAGTATCGGTTGTCAATAGAATCTGACCAATTCGCGCAGTTAAAATATGCGTTTTGCCTGTTCCTGGACCTGCAATAGCAATAACGGGACCTTCTGTTTCTGTAACAGCCTGCATTTGAGCAGGGTTTAACTTAGAAAGAATTGATTGGAAGTGTTTGTTGTAATTGTCTTTTGCCATTGGTGTGCTCGGTCTGTCTCAATACGGTGTGGTAAAATTGGCTTTGTAAACTTCAAAAAAACACAATACAAAGTTTCATGAAGTTTCAATCAGCAGTTCCTTAAAAATTAGTGAACTACTAGCAATTATACTTAAAAAAATACTAAAATAATCAAACAAAAACACAAAGAAGCATATCTAGTACATTTAAGGATTAAAAAGAAGAAAAATTAAACTACCTTTAAAAAATTTTAAGAGTGCGGATAAAATAATCGACAAACGATCATCAAGTTTATGGGAGTTAGCAATTTACTCAAAAAACTTCAACAGTTTTCTTTCTTTGATACCTTTAAACATGCTAGTACTTATTTTACAGGAACCATCTTTGTTCACCTTTTAGGGATTATTACCCTACCAATTTTTACAGCTTACCTAACAGCTGAAGAATATGGAATTATTAATGTATTTACTACTTACATAGGTGTTACTTCTGTCTTATTGACACTTGCGATACATGGTGCTATTCCTAGGTATTATTTTGAAGATGGAAAGACCGATTTTAAAGAGTTTTTAGGAACTATCTTTGTCGCTTTTAATGTCATATTTTTGAGTTTGAGCGGAGCCATTTTTTTGTTTAAGGAGCAGATCGCCTCTTATATGAATATTCCTTTAGAATTGATCTTTTGGCTCATTCTAACAACTTATGGAACGATACTTATTGTCTTTTATTACAACGTGCTTATCGCAACCAAGCAAAGTAAAGAGTATGCCACGATTCAAGTGATATGGCAATATAGCAAGTTTGGATTGACAATGATAGGATTGATTTACTTATCAGGAGCCGTTTATTGGTACAACGGAGAGGAAACAAGTTATACTTTTATGGGAAAGATAGTAGGAGAGTGTTTGGCTACTTTTTTGTTGGCTACTTATGCTTTTCGCAACTTATCTAAGTATATGTCTTTTGACCACTTATCACTTGATTATGTCAAATACGCCTTGATTTACTCAATCCCACTAATTCCATTTACCTTAAGCAATCACATTCTTACTTCTTTTGATCAATGGTTTATCAATTCATCTGTAGGGCATTCTGCAGCAGGGCAGTACGCATTTGCCTACAAGATAGGGATGATTTATCAAGGATTGGTCATGGCTTTGTTAAATGGAGCAAGTCCTATTTATTATGATTATATGAATAAAAAGGATTACAAAAAAGTTGGAGAACAAGTAGATAGTATGACAAAGTTATTGATTTTGGGGGCTAGTTTTCTAATATTATTTGCTGTCGATGCCGGAACATTACTATCTTCTAGCCCTGTATTTTTAGAAGCGTTGCCAATAGCACCTGTTATTGTTGGAGCCTATGTATTTTATGGAGTGAGCAGCTTTGCCAACCGAGGTATTTACTTCCGTAAAAAAAATAGCTATCTAGCAGGAATCGTCTTGGTCAGTGGAATAATTAATATTTTGCTAAATTATTATTTTATAGGAGTTAAAGAATACAGTTATAAAGCAGCAGCTTATACGACCTTGGCTTCCTATTTTTTGATGATGCTCTTTTCCATCTTTGTAACCAAGTATATTCTAAAATTGCCTCCATTACCATTAGGACGAATATTAAAATATGTTGTACTTTTGGGAATTATAGTCGCCATAAATTACATTTTTGGTGAGCCTAATATAGGCTTACATATCGGTTGGATTTTCTTTAAAGGAGGCTTGTTTATTATTTTAAGCTTGTTGTTGTTCTACAATAAACTTGGAGTTTTTTTTCAAAAATCTAAGGTACAAAACGATGAAATATTAGACCAACCAGAAAACGATTAAAAAGAATCTTGCTAGTAAAAAACTAGTAAGTTCAATTCTCAAATAATAAATTATATTGCACCATGTTAAAAGCAAATAATCCAGCATTAAGTTCTTGGATTGCTGTATCGTCAGACAGTGATTTCCCAATTCAAAATATCCCTTTTGGAGTATTTAAAACTGCCGAAAAGAGTCCTAGAGTAGCAACAATCATTGGAGATACTGTTATTGATTTAGCAGAGTTGGCAAAAGCAGGATATTTTTCGGATTTGGAAGTAGATGCAGCTGTTTTTAGCCAAATGTACATCAACGACTTTATGGCATTGGGCAAAACAGCAACTCGTGCTGTTAGAGATAGAATCTCCGATTTATTTGAAAAAAATAATACCGAGTTAGCAGGAAAGACGGAAGTCTTGGCTAAGGTATTACACAATGTGAATGAAGTAGAATTATTATTACCTGTTCAAGTAGGAGATTATACTGATTTTTACTCTAGTCGAGAGCATGCAACAAACGTAGGGACGATGTTTAGAGACCCAGACAATGCTTTATTGCCAAACTGGTTACACTTGCCTGTTGGCTATCATGGACGTGCCTCTTCTATTGTCGTTTCGGGAACTGAAATACACCGTCCTAAAGGGCAACAACGTCCAGACGATAGCCAACCACCAGTATATGGACCTTGTAAGTTGTTAGATTTTGAATTAGAAATGGCGTTTGTGGTCGGTCAATCAACCAAAATGGGACAAAGTATATCTACTGCTGAAGCAGACGACTATATCTTTGGTTTGGCTTTGTTTAACGATTGGTCGGCACGTGATATTCAAAAATGGGAATATGTTCCTTTAGGACCATTTTTGGCTAAAAACTTTGCCTCAACTGTTTCTCCTTGGATTGTAACACTTGATGCATTGGAACCATTCCGTACAGAAGGGTATGAGCAAGATCCAGAAGTATTGCCTTATTTGAAGTATGAAGGGAAGAAGAATTATGATATTAAGCTACAAGTAGCTATTCAGCCCAATGGAGGAGAAGAGAAAGTTGTGTGTAATTCAAATTTCAAACATATGTATTGGACAATGACACAACAATTGGCACATCACACAGTGAATGGATGTAATGTCAACGTAGGAGATATGTGCGCTTCGGGAACAATTTCAGGACCAACTCCAGATAGTTATGGTTCTATGTTAGAAATTTCTTGGAGAGGAACTAAACCTGTTGATATGCCTGACGGAACTCAACGTCGATTCATTAATGATGGTGATACGGTTATTATGAGAGGTTGGGGAGAAGTTAATGGTTTGCGAATTGGTTTTGGTGAGTGTACAGGTAAGCTACTTCCTGCGTTATAATAATTAGTTATTGATTCTTGTTGTGTTAGTAACCGTATTTAGAGTCGTTTACAGCTGCAACTAGATAACCTAATAATAAATATAACTTGATTTGAGAATTTGAGTGTTAGTTACTTAAAGTTATAGGAGCTAGTATTCTTATTCTCAAATTACCCATTATCATTACTGTGTGAAAAATCGTATTGGCTAGCTTTGTTGTTACTACATGGTTTCAACGACCACGCAATAGAAATGAAGTAACTATTGAATTTACCAAAATAAATTATTTTGAAATCTTTTTTTAAGTTTTTAGTCTTTTTGGGTGTTGGGCTAACCCTGTTGTACTTTGTGTATGTTAATCAAGCGGCTGCCTATGAATTAGAATGCCATTGTAAAACAGGAACAGGTTGTCAAATTACACTAATTCAAAAAATTGTCAACGATTTTAAAGACGCCAACTTTTTTTGGTTATTTGTCATTTTAATGGCTTTTATGATTAGCAATCTAAGCAGAGCCTTGCGTTGGAATCAACTGATAGAGCCTTTAGGTTATCAGCCTAAGGTATTTAATACTTTTTTTGCAACAATGGTCGGTTACATGGTCAATTTAGCCTTGCCACGAGCAGGCGAAATTGCAAAACCAGCAACCGTAGCTCAATATGAAAAAATTCCATTAGAAAAACTGGTTGGAACCATTGTCGTCGATCGTATTTTTGATGTTATGATGTTGTTACTTGTAACTGGATTAACATTTCTAACACAGTTCAATCACCTTTACAATTTCTTGTTTGGAGCAGGAAAACCTACCGCAGAATGTCTGCATCCAATGGCTGAAAATGAGGCTGCTTTTGCAATTCCTTGGTTGGGATTACTACTTGGACTAATGGGGATTGGATTAATGGTTTGTATTTATATACTTGTTCGTTGGAAAACAATAAAAGAAACAGCCGTTGCCCAAAAAGTAATCGCTCTAATTGCTAGTTTTATTTCGGGCGTAAAAACTGTCTTACAACTAAAACGTCCAGGCTTATTTGTCGTGCACACACTCATTATTTGGCTAATGTATTATTTAATGTTGTACCTGTGCTTTTTTGCTTATGGACCAACCGTAGGTTTGTCTCCATTAGCCGCCTTGTTAGCCTTTACTTTTGGTACGTTTGGGATGGTTATTCCTTCTCCTGGAGGGATGGGCACCTATCAAATAGCCGTAACCGCAGCTTTAGTTATTTATGGAGTTGCAGAAGCGGATGCCTTTGCTTTTTCCAATATAATGTTCTTTACAATAACAATATTTGGTAACCTGTTTTTCGGTCTACTTGCCTACATTGTTTTACCTCTATACAACAAAGGTTATGAACCCACTCTTCCAGAAGATCAGCAATAAAATACAAGATTGGTCAACAGCTGTACAAACTGTCCGAAAATGGCAAAATAATGGCTTAGAAGTCGTGTTTACCAACGGTTGTTTTGATTTAGTTCATCTAGGACATCTTGCTTATTTAGCTGAGGCGGCAGCGCAAGGACAAAAATTAGTTATTGGTTTAAACTCCGATGCATCTGTAAGCCGATTAAAAGGCAAACATCGCCCTATCAAGGATCAAACCAACCGTGCGCATTTGTTAGCTAGTTTAGAAATGGTTGATTTAGTCGTGCTTTTTGAAGAAGACACTCCATTGCAATTAATTGAAGCAATTCAACCAGATGTTTTAGTCAAAGGGGGAGATTGGTCTATTGAAGAAATTGTGGGTAGCAAATGTGTTTTAGCCAATGGAGGACAAGTCAAAAGCCTAACTTTTATAGAAGGTTATTCTACGACTAAATTAGAACAAAAGATACGAAGCCGCTCCTAATCGAGCCATTTTTCAAAATCATTTTTAGGGGATTACGTTGTCTATGCACGACAAAGTAATAAGAAGTAGCAAGACATTATATTATAATTGAAAGACTTCTTTGCACCACTTACTCTGATTTTTTGACTCACACAAAAACAGAAAAAATGAAGAACTGGAAAATGAATTTAGTTGTAATGCTAGGAATGGGAATTGGTGTAGCATCTTGTAGTCACTCAAGTTGGTTGACAGCCGTTGATTTTATTAGTACAGAAAGTGACGTAGAATTAACCAATAGCGAGGGGAGTATAGATGACGAGGTAGATGCTGTTTCGTTTAATAGCAAAGGGGTGGAAGCGACTGCTTTGCAAGAACGATTACCCGCAGGAGCTACAATAGATGATACAGGCAAGGATGCTTTTCCTAGGGCTTTGACCATTGATTTTGGAGATGGGGTAGAGGATCGTAAAAAATGTCGCAAAAAGGGACAAATTATTGTCGAAATGTCAGAAGATATGGCTGTGATAGGAGCCAAACGAACAACGACGTTTAAGAATTTTTCGGTTAAAGGGCGTCAAATAACAGGAACCAAAGTTATGACAACGGTTTCTGTATCTGCGGAAGGACAGCCTGAGTTTTTGGTAGAAACCAATCTCACCATGATCGATAAAAAAGGGACTACAATTACAAAAATTGCAACAGGAACCAATACTTGGAGAGCTGGTTTTGGAGATGATGACCGTTTTAATGATGTCTTTGTTATGAAAGGGACAGCTACCGTAGAGGTAAATAATGAAGTAATGACCCGTACAGTTGTAGAACCCTTATTGGTAGACCGTTCTTGTGAATATATCAAGCAAGGTATCGTAGAGTTGGATAAAAATGGAATGATTTCTAGTATCGATTTTGGAGATGGCAATTGTGATGCTATAGCTACCGTGACAAAGGATGGAGATACTTATGAAATAGATTTGGAAGAGGAGCGAGTAGATCATGGGAAAGGGAAATGTAATAAAGAAGTTCCTACTACAAGTGATGATATTGCTCAAAACAACAGTTAGTTGATGTTATAATGGTGGGTTTTGGGAATATAAGATGAGACTGTCTAAATTTTAGGCAGTCTTTTTATAATTACAATAGAGTATATAGTGTCGCATCCCCAAAAAAATAATACAAGTTAAAAAAAGGAATAAAAAAAGACTTTGAAGATAGCCCCAAAGTCTTTTTCTTATCTATACTAAATAGATTTATATATTTAGATAGGCTATTTTAGCCACCAAAAAAGTCTTTCATCTTGTCAAACAATCCTTTACGATCTCTTTTTTCTGCATCGTTGGGTTGAAAGTTTTTGCCTTTTCGGATAATTTCTAATGCTTTTTTCTCTTCAGCTGTAAAGGTTTTAGGTACCCAAATATTAACATGAATTAATTGATCTCCTTTTCCATAGCTTTGGATAGAAGGCAAGCCTTTGCCACGCAAGCGGAAAATTTTACCAGAAGGTGTTCCTTGCGGCAAGGTAATTTTAACCTTACCTGTTAGAGTGGGTACTTCTAGACTTGTACCCAAGGCAGCATCTGCAAAATTAACATCCAGTTCGTACAAAATATTATTACCATCTCTGGTAAAATGCTCGTGTTCTTTCTCTTTTATGTTAATCAACAAGTCACCAGGACCGCCACCGTTGACCCCTGCATTTCCCTTGCCATTCATAGACAACTGCATGCCTTCGCTCACCCCCGCAGGGATTTCTAAGTTAATCATTTCCTCACCATAAACACGACCATCGCCTTTACAAGAGCCACATTTATTGGTAATCATCTCACCAGAGCCATGACAGGTAGGACAAGCAGCAGTTGTTTGCATTTGCCCTAAGAATGTTTGTTGAACACGGCGTACATATCCAGAGCCATTACAAGTATGACAAGTTTTTACCGAATTTTTGTCCTTGGCACCAGAACCGTTACAGGTCTTACAACCCACATATTTTTTAACCTTTATTTTCTTGGTAGCTCCTTCATTAATTTCCTCCAAGGTTAAACTTACTTTAATACGCAGATTAGAACCTCTTTGTCCACGTTGTTGTTGCTGTCTGCCACCTCTGCTGCTACTAAATCCGCCACCAAAAATATCACTAAACTGAGAGAAAATATCCTCCATATTGCCAAAACCGCCATAATGACCGCCTCCTGCTTGGTTGTTTACCCCAGCATGGCCATATTGGTCATAGCGAGCACGTTTTTGGTCGTCCGAGAGGACTTCATAAGCCTCAGCTGCTTCTTTAAATTTAGCTTCCGCCTCTTTGTCATCAGGATTTCTATCTGGATGATATTTTAAGGCTACCTTTCGATAAGCTTTTTTTAGCTCATCTTTAGACGCACTTTTGCTAGCACCTAGAATATCGTAATAATCTCTTTTTTCTGCCATTTTGTTTTAATTAAAAGTTCGAGGATTTTGTGTTTACAGATTAGCCACAAAACCAGCATCCATCTTATTTTAATAAAGATATAAGATGAGTTTGTGAGAAAGAAAGTTTATTCGCCTACAACAACTTTAGCGTAACGAATAATTTTATCATTTAGATAATAACCTTTCTCAATTGTATCGATAATTTTTCCTTTTAGTTCCTCAGAAGGAGCAGGTATTTTGGTTAATGCTTCATGCAATTCTGGATCAAAATCTTGACCTGTTGTCTCCATTTCTTTGATGCCTTGTTGCTCTAGAGCTTTGTACAACTTATTGTAAATCAAGATAACACCTTCAGGCATACTTTCTTCATTATCAATTGCTCTACTAAAATCATCTACTGCTGGCAATAAAGCTGCTAGAGAGTCTTTTGCGGCTAATTTGATAATATCTTGGCGCTCTTTGATCGTTCTTTTTCTATAGTTGTCAAACTCAGCAAAAATACGCAAGTATTTATCTTTCATCTCTCCTAATTCCTTTTGCAAACGCTCTGTTTCAGAAAGTTTACTCTCCTCTTTTTCCTCATTTTCTTTGGTCGATGCTACTTCCTCTGCGTTTTGCTCTTGCTCTGGTGTAGTTTCTTCTGACGTATTATCAACAGTAGAATCCTCTGTTGTATTGTTTGTTTCTTCTGTTGTCACGTTGTCTAGGGTTTCCTCATTTTCAGGACCGTCAACAGGAATTTCTTTCTTGTTCATGTATTCTATTTAAAATCTTCTAATTTTAGAAAATAAATAATCCCACTCATTTTAAAAAAATGAGCTACTTTTGGCTAGTCAAAATGTTTGCCAGCGCAAAAATAAAGACAATTTGTCAGAAAACCAGTTTAACGAATGTAAAATAGTCTTAATTTTGGCGTCTATTTGCCAATATTTCGTCTATTTTTTCGGTTAACAGATTGACACCAATAATTTTACCCGTGCCATCAATCAAAAAAGTATTTGGAATTTCTTTGATGCCATAAGCCAAAGCAACATGATCGTTTAGGCGTTTAATATCCGAAACATGGTTGGGCCATTCTAAGTTATCCTTTTCTATAGCTGCTAACCAACGGTTTCGATCTGTTTCAATTCCAACAGAAATAATGGTAAAACTACTTTCATTTTTAAATCGAACTCCTTGATATTTTTTATACAATGGCACCAGTTGTTTATTATGTTGGCGGCAAGGACCACACCAACTTCCCCAAAAATCTAATAAGACCAATTGCCCCTTAAAATCCGATAAACGAAGAGAGTCACCGTTAGGCATATACCCTACAAAATCTGGAGCAATAGAACCATTGCTTTGCCCAGGCATTCGGTAAATTTTGATAGCTCCCCAAACCAAAAAAATAATGAGAGGAATAAATAATAGTTCTTTTAGTTTTTTCATATGTAATACGTTCTGAAAAGTTATACTATTGATGAGATAGGTGTTAACAAAAATAAGAAAGTGAGTAAAGCTTTTGCCTTCTCACTTCAACAGAAAAATTATCTGTATAGTTGTTCCCTTAACAATTGTTTAGGATCTCATTATCGTTTGTTCTTGCCTTCTTTTTTTAGTACTCCCATTTGAATTAATGCTTTTTCGGAAGCTTTTTGTTCTGCACTTTTTTTGCTGTAGTCTTCAGCCGTTGCCAAAGCTTTGCCATCTAATAATACGGCAATTTTAAAACGTTCTCGGTTGTTTTTGGTTCTATAATGATCCAGAACATCGTAAGAAATAGTTTTTTGATTTTTTTGGCTGTATTCCAACAATTGACTTTTATAGTTGGTATTGACGCTTTCTAATTCATGCACATCAATATATTGACGAAGCATTTTATTGATAATAAAAGACTTCGTTTGGCGATAGCCAACATCCAAATAAACAGCTCCTACGAATGCCTCAAAAGTATTCCCCATCATTGTTTGGCTAATTCTAGTTGCTCCCAATTGGCGCAAAAAGATATCCAATTCCATGTGTTCGGCAATTTTGTTTAGTGCTTTTCTGTTGACCATTTTGGAACGCATCTGCGTCAAAAAGCCCTCGTCTTGAGTAGGATATTTTCGAAACAAGTATTCAGCTGTTACAGAATCTAATATGGCATCTCCCAAAAACTCAAGTCGTTCGTTATTAGTAGGATAACGAGTTTTGGTGTTTTCTTCCTTGGATGTTAATGATTTATGCGTAAAAGCTCGTTTGTAGAAATGTACATGTTTGGGAGTAAAACCCAGTATTTTTCGCAACTCTTTTACAAAAGCTTTATCCGTAGATAAAGTTAGATTATAAATTTTTCTTACCACAACATATTATTTATAAAACCCTCCCCAATAGTTTTTTAGTTCTTCTTGTGAATCTATCTAAGTGATTTTAGACCAAAGTTTGTTTATTTGGGTGTTTGTGTTGTATTGGTTGATAACAAGGGGAGTTTGTTAACAAAACTCTATTTGCACCATTTTAAATATATTAGTGCGTTGATTGATAGACAAATAGAAGTTTCATTGGTTAAGAGTAGTTGTTTGATTTCTACTGTCTTAACATAAAATAAGAAGGGATAATACACTCTATTATTAATGCATTATCCCTTAATACCTTGTCAATATAGCAAGAATAAAATTATTCTTCAAACTTTTTGAAAATGATTGTCGAATTATGTCCTCCAAAACCAAAGCTATTGCTTAGCGCAGCACGTACTTCTCTTTTTTGAGGAGTATTAGGCGTTAGGTTTAATCGAGGATTAATTTCAGGATCGGTTTCTTCGTGATTGATGGTTGCAGGAACAATACTTTCACAGATAGTTTTGATACAAATGACAGACTCAATAGCACCAGCGGCACCCAATAAATGTCCTGTCATAGATTTAGTAGAACTTATATTTAAGTTATAAGCATCTTCTCCAAAAACTTTTTCTATGGCTGTAATTTCCATCACATCTCCTAGTGGAGTAGAGGTACCATGTGTATTGATATAGTCGATATCTTTAGATGTTAATCCAGCACAATCTAATGCTTTTTGCATTACTTTAGCTGCACCTGCACCTTCAGGATCTGGCGCTGTAATATGATAAGCATCAGAAGTCATAGCTGTTCCTACCAATTCTGCATAGATGGTTGCACCACGTTTTTTGGCGTGTTCGTATTCTTCTAATACAATAGCACCAGCACCTTCGCCTAAAACAAAACCATCGCGATTTTTATCATAAGGTCTAGATGCAGCTGTTGGGTTTTCATTTCTTTTGGACAGCGCTTTTAAAGCACCAAAAGCACCCACTCCAACGGTAGTTACAGAAGCTTCAGAGCCCCCGACCAATATTACATCTGCGCGCCCTATACGAATCAAATCAAAAGCAATACTAGAAGCATGAGTAGTTGAAGCACAAGCTGTTACTACTGCTGCTGTAATTCCTTTAAAATTATTGCGAATAGAAATGTTACCTGCTGCGGCATCTACAATCATTTTGGGAACCAACAAAGGAGAGAAACGAGGCGTACCATCTCCATCTTTGAATTTTTCAATTTCCTCTTGCAAAGATTCCAATCCTCCAATACCTGAAGACCAAAGTACACCAATTTCATCTTTGATGTCTTGGCTAATAGTGTCTAACTTAGCATCTCTAACCGCTTGATCACTAGCTGCTAAGGCGTATTGGACAAATTTGTCTGTTCTTCTTTCCAAACGACGGTCTCCTAAGACCTCTGTCACATTAAAGTTTTTTATTTCACAAGCAAATTGTGTTTTAAACTTTGATGCATCAAAATTTTTAATTGGTCCTGCACCAGATTTGCCTTCTAGTAAAGCAGACCAAAATTCTTCAACGGTGTTACCAATAGGAGTCAAGGCACCTAATCCTGTAACAACTACTCTTCTGTTTTGCATAGTATTTTTGGGATTGATATGTTAAACAGATAATTTTTTTATTAAAAAAAGGCTAACTGTATAAGAGTTAGCTGAAAGCTTAAATCAATTGATTAAAGATTAAATTTATCGTTCTAAATCAACTTGATTGAAGAAAAATAGTACATAGTCTATAAAAAAGAACAAGCGTTGAAGCATTATGCTTCAACGCTTATACATAAGCTCTTTTTGGTTAGCTATTTATAGCTGCTTCCAAGAACTCTATGGCATTACCCACAGTTTGGATTTCTTCTGCTTTCTCGTCAGGGATAGAAAGTTCAAATTCTCTTTCGAACTCCATTATCAATTCTACTAAGTCAATTGAATCAGCACCTAAATCTTGCTTAAAATTTGCTTCTGCAGTTACTTCAGATGCATCGATAACTAGTTTGTCTGCGATAATTTTGGTTACGCGTTCAGTTATAGTTGACATAACTTGTATTATTTTGAATAATCAATAAAAAAACCTTTCGGTAATTTGTTTTATAATCAGTGGCAAAGATGGATATTTACAATTGTATAACCAAAGTTTTTGCTATTTTTTTTAATCTGTTGAGCTTCTTCATTCATTTTCAGGCAGAATATTATTGCTTTTTGAACGCTATATGATTTGATTTATTTGGCGTTTTTTGGATTAACATAAGGTCGAATAAGTAAGGAAAATAGCTTGGTTCATAAATAACATTTGGTGTTAATTACTGTTAAGAAATTATTTTTATAGATTTAATGCCCTACTTTGTATACCTACATTATGGACAATTGATTTGATAGTGCTTAAAATTATAATTTTTGGCTTAATTCTAGTCTTATCTATAAACTAATCAGTGCCTCTTGTTGATCAATTACACGACTATTACAAAAATGAGGCTAAAAGTTGATCTAATGCTCAACCAATAAGAGAAATAGATCGTTAAATTTAAAATATATTTTATCATGAAAATAATAATATATGCTTAAACATATTTTCTTTTATCTTGCCTTGCTGGCAGGAGCAGGAAGTGTGCTAGGTCAGGGATATATCTTGATTCCAATGGATGAGAGCCAGACCAATCATATGAAAGCGTATGGCATTACCTACCAAGTCCTTTCTGCGAAACAAGAAGCGTATTGGTTACTGAATTATCATGGAGGAAGTTTTGCATTTCAATACAATGATGTGTTCAAAAAAGAATGTATGCGTAGAGGTGTTTCCTTCAAAGTTATTCCAACTGCCTCGTTTAATAGTATCTTGAACGAAATAAACGATCCTCAAGTTAACATGGAGGCAATGAAGTTGGAGGTGGCTCCTAAGGTGGCTGTTTATAGTCCTACTGTTAATGTGAGAGGAAAAGAGGTACAACCTTGGGATGACGCCGTTACGCTGGTATTAACTTATGCAGAAATTCCTTATGACTTGGTGTATGATGACGAGGTATTAGATGGCAAACTTAATGAATACGATTGGCTGCATTTGCATCATGAAGATTTTACAGGACAATTTGGAAAATTCTTTGCCAATTATAGCAGTCAAAAATGGTATAAAGACCATGTTCGAAGTATGGAAGCTTTGGCCGAAAAACACGGATATAGCAAAGTTTCTCAACTGAAACTAGCGGTTGTAAAGAAAATTCGGGAATTTGTCTCTGGTGGTGGGTTTATGTTTGCAATGTGTTCTGCTACTGATACTTATGATATTACTTTGGCTGCTGATGGCGTTGATATATGTGATTATATGTACGATGGAGATGCTCCCGACCCTCAGGCACAAGAGAAGTTGAATTATAACAATACGTTTGCTTTTAAGGATTTTAAATTGGTAAGAGATCCCTTGAAGTATGAATTTTCTACCATAGATGCTTCTCCCTTGACATCACCCTCTAGAAGGGTAAAGGATGATGTGGATTATTTTACTTTATTTGATTTTTCTGCAAAATGGGATCCTGTTCCTACGATGTTGACACAGTCACATACTAAGACCGTAAAAGGTTTTATGGGACAGACAACGGCATTTAGAAAAGATCAAATTAAATCTAATGTACTAATTTTGGGAGAAAACAAACCGGCTAATGAAGCACGGTACATTCACGGAACCTTTCAAAAAGGATTTTGGAGTTTTTATGGTGGTCATGACCCTGAAGATTATCGTCATTTTGTACACGACCCGCCAACCGATTTAGAGTTGCACAAGCAATCTGCTGGATATCGACTTATTTTGAATAATGTTTTGTTCCCAGCAGCCAAAAAGAAACCTAGGAAAACATAACTAGATAAAGAAAACAACTACTTGATTTGAGAGTAGTTGTTTTTTTCGTTTAGGAAGATATTTTTCATGAATAGTAGAGTAGACCAATTGCTTGTAGATTATTTATTGAGGGGATATTAACTGTATGGAAGAATTTATTTGTCAAAAATAAGGAGAACCAAAACCGATGTATTACTTTTACTTACCTTAGTTCAAGGTTTTTATCATTTTTTGAACGATTATTTATATTACAATAGTTTGTTGCCTTTTTATCTTTTGTTAAAAAAGTGATGAACTACTATTATACTATATTATAGCCATCAATGAAATATACAACTATAGCTGTCACCATTTTATTTCTATTTGCTTCTGCCTGCAAACAAGATACGAATAAAGTAAAAGAGATTATAAATGTCAATCTTGAAGACCCTGTTGTGCAATTGATATTTAATTATCAAAATGAGCGAAAAACAGACATCTTATTGACTTACCTGACCGTTCCTAATCCTACACACCGATACTTGGCAGCTTTAGCCTTTGGTTCGGTTCAAGATACAGCAGCAATAAGAGATTTAGCTGATTTGTTGAAAGATGATTATGAAGAAGTGCGATATGCTGCTGCTTATGCCTTGGGGCAAACAAGGAATATCAAAGCTGCTACTTACCTAACAAATGCCTTTAGAGAGGATTCATCTAGACTCGTCCAAGCAGGAATATTAGAGGCTATCGGACGCTGTGGGACAGAAGAACATCTAAAAAACCTTTCTGTAACACGCCCATATCCTATCCAAGATAGTATTCTTTTAGAAGGACAGGCAACAGCGTTGTATCGTTTTGCATTGAGGGGCTTGGTACACAAAGAGGGAACAACCAAGATTATGAATGACTTTATGGCCAATTCATTAATGTCTTCTAAGGCACGATTTATTGCTGCCAATTATTTGGCTCGAACAAAAGGAATTGATTTGAGTGGTTATGAGAATGTATTGATGAACAACGTCTCGGAAGAAAAAAATCCCAATACCTTAATGTCACTAGTTACGGCATTGGCAAAAAGTAAGACCAAACGTGCGCAAGATATGCTAGAACGCATTTATCCTCAACAAAAAGATTATCGAGTAAAATGTAATATACTGAGAGGGCTAAAATATTTTCCTTATGATTCAGTCAAAACTTTAGCGTTTGATGCCTTAGATGATAAGAATTTGCATGTAAATATCACAGCAGCAGAATACTTATACCATAATGGAAATGATTTGGATGCTGGCAAATATTATACCTTAGCAGACAAACACACCGATTGGCAAGTACGCTCCATCTTGTTGGGAGCAGCTGTACATAATTTGTCTTATTTCAAATCAAAAACCAAAGCTTTTTTTAGCTCTAAAATTATTAGTTTATATAAGGCATCGAACAATGTATACGAAAAAGCAGCCTTGTTAAAAGCTTTGGGCAATCATAGTTGGAATTATCGTTTTATTGCAAGTGAAATATTCCCCAAAGCAGATAGTATTATCATTCCAGAAGTCATTCGATCAAGTGGAACCGAAGCACTAACCCTATTGAGGGGCTCGGAAACCTTTGATAGAGAGTTGGCGCTTTCAAAGATTCGTGTAACCAATGAGATTAATGTGCTGTTAAAACGAGCTATAGAAGAAGGTGATCCTGCTATGCAAGCTATTGTTGCCGATTTTTTGGCAGATGAAACGTTAAATTTTAAAGCAGTATTCTCTGATTATCAATTCCTAAAAGAGGCACAGGAAAAGCTCTCTTTACCAGGAAGTATTGAGACATATATCATTCTCCAAAAAGCAATCAATTATTTTGAAGGAAATCCCAATCGTTCTGTTCATAAAAAATCGAATTCTTTTACAGAAATAGATTGGCCCTTAATTCGTGTCCTTAAAGATAACCACAAAATTATTATACAAACTACAAAAGGAAATATTGTCCTCAAATTGCACCCAGAAGTAGCACCTGCTACAGTGACGCAATTCGTGCATTTGGCAAAAGCCAAATATTATGACAACAAACCATTTCATCGAGTCGTGCCTAATTTTGTGGTACAAGGCGGTTGCTCTAGGGGAGATGGTTATAGTGGTTTTGATGTAACGGTTGTTTCGGAATTCAGTCCCAAAGTACGTTACCATGACGAAGGTTGGGTTGGTATGGCTTCGGCAGGAAAAGATACAGAGAGCACACAATTTTTTATTACACATGCCCCAACTCCCCACTTAGATGATAATTACACTATTTTTGCAAAAGTGGCAGAAGGTATGGATGTGGTACACAAATTAGAAGTGGGAGATAAAATTATTACTATAAGTATCAATTAGTTCATAGCAGTCATTACTTCATGAGTGCAGTTAAGTAAAGTACTCGACAGTAGAATGTGCACGGTTATATAGACAACTATAGCCAATATAAAATACGTTGAAAATCTGAGCAAAACTAGTATTTATACAGATTCTCAACGTATTTTTTTCTTAAGGCTATTACTTGCCAAATTCTGCCTCAAAGGGCTTTATAAAATGCTCATCTTTAGCATAAATAGCAAAAACAACTCGTTTAAATTGGTTTTTATATTTACCTAATAAGAGCTCTTTGAACAAAGCGGCAATCACTACAGGATCGTTTTGAAAAACACCACAACCCCAAGCTCCTAAGATTAATGTTTCGTGCCCATTTTGTTTACAAATAGCTAAAACCATATCCATACGACGCTGCATCGTTTCATGGATTCTATTTACATTATTAGGCTCATTACGTTGCACTGCTCCTGCGTTTACAGCAGGTGCTGTGATAATAGCGCTATAGGTCAATTCATCTAGCAAGTTGCCATTTTCATCTTTAAAAATAGGAACATTAGGACTGTAAATAATATGATCTGTGTACAGACAAGAGTTAACGGTTCTATTTTCTTTATAATAATGTTCTGCCTTTAATTGGCAAGGATATAAGCCGCTTGCTCTAGCAATACTTTCCTCTTGTGCTTGGCTTCCATTGAGAAAACCTCCCCCAGGATTTTTAGCAGAGGCAAAGTTAAGGCAAGCAAGGCGCTGGTCTGTTGGATATTCTTTTCGGACAGCATCTAATGTTGTAAGCGAATTGACAACAAATTCCGTTTCCAAATGTTGAGCAATAGGAAGCGGTTGTTGGATTAGCTCAAGCAATTGTTTTGGTTCATACAATACTGTTTGTTGTTTGGCTGTCTTTAAAGCCTTTGACAAATAAACAGGTTTACCTAAGTTATTTTGATAACTTCCTTTTTTTAAGATGCTCAAAGTATCTTTTGCAATTAGGGCGCGTGTGCTTCGTTTCATGATTTTTAAATTTTATAGCGATGAAACATTCTTGGGATAGAAAATAGTTCCAGTTGGGAATAAAATATTAGAAATAATTAGCAAAGTATATTCTAACGTAAAAGGTACTTAAAAGATAGGCGTATAATTCTAAAATTGAGTTCTTCCAATTCTAAGCATTAGACTTCAAAAGTCTAAATACTTTTCTATCTTTACGGCTATAAAAAGACATCAATTTCAATACTTTATTTTAATCCAAATGTAATGGAAAATAATATCCACCCAATATTCGATCGACTACTACAACGGAAAGATAGAGAAAAGCGATTGGGACAACGCAGCAAAGTACTATGGTTAACAGGATTATCAGGTTCTGGAAAAAGCACAATAGCACAGCATTTGGAGCGCAAGCTTTATAACGAAGGCTTTTTTGCGCAAGTTTTGGATGGAGATAATATTCGTTCTGGAATCAATAATAATTTGTCATTTAGCCCAGAAGATAGAATGGAGAATATTCGCCGAATTTCAGAAATTGCAAAACTATACTTGCACAGCGGTGTTGTAACTATAAACTCTTTTATAAGCCCAACCATTGCCATTCGACAAATGGCAAAAGAAATTATTGGTGTAGACGATTTCGTCGAGGTATTTATTAATACCCCTTTAGAGGTTTGTGAATCAAGAGATGTGAAAGGCTTGTACAAGAAAGCTAGAAAGGGTGAAATTAAGGGGTTTACGGGGATAGATGCTCCTTATGAAGCTCCCATTAATCCCGATATCGAAGTAAAAACGCATAATATGACTATTGACGAATCTGTCGATGTTATTTATAACTATTTGTTGGATATTATTACTTTGTAATTGTTCTGGTATTTTGAGTAACTCATTTTGGTTGTATCTTAACTATTCTAATCTGATTAGAGTTGTATTGGTCAATGGGAAAAAATAGGAGATGCTCTACTATGAACAACGCATTCATCAATAACCGTTAAAATAATCCAACAAACAATCAATTATTTATTTTCTTAGTTTGTGCATTAATACAATCTGTATTAAAATACCCCACGCAGGCTATCTTATCTTTATAAATTATAATTTGTAACTTATGAACTATCATCTAAGCCACTTAAGAGAATTAGAAGCAGAATCTATTTTCGTCTTGAGAGAAGTAGCCGCTCAATTTGAGAAGCCTGTACTGATGTTTTCTGGCGGTAAGGATTCTATATTAATGACTTACTTGGCTCAAAAAGCATTTTATCCTGCAAACATTCCTTTTCCGTTGTTGCACATTGATACAGGGCATAACTTTACCGAAACAATAGAGTTTAGAGATAAATTGGTAGAGCGCCTAGGTGTCAAACTTATCGTGGGGTCTGTTCAAGAAGCAATAGACAAAGGCTTGGTCACCGAAGAAAAAGGCTATAATGCTAGTAGAAATAGCTTGCAAACAGCTGTCTTGTTAGAAGAATTGGAAAAAGGACAGTTTGATGCTGCAATGGGGGGCGCTAGACGCGACGAAGAAAAAGCAAGAGCTAAAGAACGCTTTTTCTCTCATCGGGATGAGTTTGGTCAATGGGATCCTAAAAACCAACGTCCTGAACTGTGGAATATTTTTAATGGTAAAAAACAATTTGGAGAACATTTTAGAATATTCCCAATTAGCAACTGGACAGAGTTGGATGTGTGGCAATATCTTATGTTAGAAAAAGTACCTTTGCCTAGCTTGTATTTCGCACATATGAGAAAATGTTTTGAACGCAACGGAGTTATCTTAGCAGCATCAGATTATATTAACATGAAACCTGAAGAAAAAGCATCTGTAGAGGAACGTATGATTCGTTTCCGTACAATTGGAGACATCACTTGTACGGGAGCCGTAAGTTCTGAAGCCGATACAATGGAAAAAATTGTAGAGGAAGTAGCGGCTACTCGTATTACTGAAAGAGGAGGTCGTTCTGATGATAAACGTTCAGAAACAGCCATGGAAGATAGAAAAAAACATGGTTATTTTTAAGGAATGCGATTGAACTGTGCTGCTACTGCGTGGTTCTCACCAAGTAATGTTTAATCAAATAAGGAATCAAGACAATTCTTAATTGTGGCGCTGCTGCAATTATTCAATGATAATAATTATGAAAGAACAAAAAACAGAACTCTTGCGATTTACAACGGCAGGAAGTGTAGATGATGGAAAAAGTACGCTTATTGGGCGTTTGTTATATGATAGTAAGTCTATTTTTGAAGATCAGTATGATTTGATAAAAGAAACCAGTGAACGTAGAGGCGAAGAAGGGATTAATCTAGCTTTGTTAACAGATGGCCTAAAGGCAGAAAGAGAACAAGGTATTACCATAGATGTAGCCTATCGTTATTTTGCAACGCCAAAACGTAAATTTATTATAGCTGATACACCAGGACATATTCAGTATACAAGAAATATGGTGACAGGGGCATCAACAGCCAATGCTGCACTAATTTTGGTGGATGCTCGACATGGCATCGTGGAACAGACGCGCCGCCACTCTTTTATCGCTTCTTTATTACAAATCCCTCACTTAATTGTGTGCGTCAATAAAATGGATTTGGTAGATTATAAAGAAGAAGCTTACGATAAAATCAAGAGTGATTTTGCAAATTTTGCCTCCAAATTGGCTATCAGCGATGTCGATTTTATTCCTATCTCTGCGCTATATGGTGATAATGTTGTTAAAAAATCAGAGAATATGCCTTGGTATGGTGGCTCTACCTTGTTGTATACCTTAGAAAACGTACATATTGCTAGCGATCACAATTTTATCGATTGTCGTTTTCCTGTTCAACATGTTATCCGCCCTAATACAGACGAACACCACGATTATAGAGGCTATGCAGGGCGTGTAGCGGGAGGTGTTTTTCAAAAGGGAGATAAGGTTGTTGTTCATCCTTCAGGGTTTTCGTCAAAAATTGCGAAAATTGACACCTTTGATGGAGAAATAGACAAAGCATACCCTCCTATGTCGGTTACTATATTATTAGAAGATGACATTGATGTTAGCCGAGGAGATATGATTGTTCGCGAAAATAATCAAGCAACGGTTACTCAAGATTTGGAAGTAATGGTATGTTGGTTTAATCCAAAACCATTGCAATTGCGTGGCAAGTATACCATCTTGCATACAACTAAAGAGGCTCGTTGTTTGGTGAAAGATATCCGTTATAAGCTAGATATTAACAACTTAAAAAGAAAAGAAGAGGATAAAGATATTGGCATGAATGATATTGCTAGAATCGTTGTTCGTACCATGAAGCCTTTATTTGTAGACTCTTACCGAAAAAACCGAGTGACAGGGGCCTTGATTTTTGTCGATGAAGGAACCAACGAGACAGTTGGTGCTGGTATGATTATTTAGGTTTGTTATAAGAAGAAGAAAAAAAAGCTCTTTCCGTACAGTTAGTGGGAAAGAGCTTTTTTTTAACTTGATATAAGGTATATCTATTCTGAAAATGGATTTAATCTTAATATATTAGAACCAGGACCTGTACAGCCTTCTAATAATGGACAATCTTCAGTACTAGGAACAGTACTTGTTCTTGGTACAACTTGAATATTCAATACTTCATTTTCGAGAGTAGAGTGTATAAATAATTCAAAGGCTAAAGTGTGTTTTTGGGGGGCTATCGCTAAACCAACCTCAGCCCCAGCAACCTGAGCATTAGCAGAAATATTTTTTGCTAATGCCATATCATCTACATCAAGTACCATTCGTATTTGATGTATGGCGGTGTTATTTTCAAATTTAGTTTGACCAACTTTACTGATATCTATTCTATCTAGAGAATAGGGGCTATTTTTTTGAAATCTAATTGTTCCATTATTGATTGGCTCAAGATCAGCAAATACAATTGATTTTCCATTTTTATATGTTTTGCTAACCTTAAATGGCAAGTGTAGCTGAATATCATCAGGCGCCACATTCGTACGAAAAGTTGCCGCCAAAAGGTTGCCCCCTAATTCTTTTAATTCATCGAGAGTACCGCTTTGAATTTTGTCATTGAACCAGTCTAATAACCATTTTGTTTTCTCCGTTAAGTCATCTCCTCCAGGAATTTCATTATGCACTTCTGTTGCTGCGATTTCAACCAATGTTTTTCGTGGTTCCCAGTTGAGTTGATAATTAACCACTAATGTACTGGTATCAATGCTCAGAGGGCGTCGTTTAGCACTATTTCTACTGACACTTAAAGCAGCTTTTAAATCTTTGGTGCTAGGAAAAATAAATTCCATAGAATCAATCAATTCTTCCACATCTTCAGGGTAATAATTTTTAGTATAAGAAGTATATTGTTTTTTCAAAATCTTATCCAGCTGTGCATTTTCCATGGCATCCCTCCATATGTTTTGGATATTTTTGAATGTGACGGTATTGCTTTCTTTTGCCAAGGACGTTTTTAAGAATTGTTCATAAATAAATCGAAGCCCTTCTAATCCATTAATATCTTTAGTAAATAAGTATTCTAATTCTTGGCTCAAATCTTTAGTTTTAAAAGTAGTATTATCCGACCAACTAGAAGATTTTGCATCCAATACTAAGTCTTTAGACGCTGTTGTCCACTGATCTATTTTGATTTGATAATCATCAAAACTAGCTTGAGCTTTTACTTCTTCAAACAAACTTTTTAATTGGCTGCTGAACTTAAGTGGAAAGGAAAATTTTTGCTCTTGCCACTGATCAGCCATTCTATAATTATGGCTTCGTGCTAAACTATCTAACTCGTCAATTGATGCTCCAATTAAATCTGAAAGTAAGTCTCCTCGCTCAATTTTAGTCGTAGCAGATTTTAAATGATACATGACTAGACTCATAAGCGGATCAATATCTCCATAATTGCTAGAGAGAATACCTAATTTTTGACGATAACTGCCAGCGTAGAATAAGGTATCTTGATTTTCTATACTATTGATTGTTTTGATTACGTCCTTTGTCCAAGCAGAAAGTTTTTCTTGGAAGATTCTATACTCTGGGGCATCATTATAAGGTACCTCAATTATTGCCTCGTTGAGCCAATGGGCAAATGTAGCAGCAGGAGGAAATAGGCTACCATCAAAATCATTATCATTGATGTTTTTATACAAGTCGTAATTATAATAAACAACAATATCTTTAGGTTTGATACTAGAGAAGGCATCTGCAATTGTAGAGGCAACGATTGTTCCTTCTATTTCTACTGCATCAAAACTTCGGAGATAATTGCGAAGAACCTTATAAATATGGTTATAAAGGGCAGGGTCATATTTTTCATCTGAGAATTCAGCCTCAATGGTTTTTAATAATTTTACGGTATTAATTTTTTTATGATTTTTATAATGTTGCATAGAATCTTGTACAAGCCAAGCCCAATCTTTTACAGATTCAACATATTCTTGCTTAGATACTCCTTGGTTAGGGGCAGCACCTGGATGATTGGGGTGTTTGGTATCTTCTATGTTTTGCCTTAATAAAACATTAAGAATGGCTTTATCTGAAGATGGTAAAATATCATCAAGAGACTTTGCTTTTTTTAGATTTCTCTTGATAGCAATATTATTTTTGTCTTTAAGCAGATTAATGATATTGTTTAAGGTATATTTTTTTAAAACTTCAATAATTTTAATTGCTAAATGTTCACGAGAAGGGGGTGTTAGACTATCTGGTAATGAATTAATTATATCATCGTATATATATTGATTAATTAAGTAGAGTTTTGCCATTAGAGCACTCTCTAGCATTACTTTAAATTTAGAAACTAAAACTGGAGTTTTATCGCCATCTAAGGTTTCTAATTCTATGGCAAAACCATTTAACTTATTAGATAATTTTGCTGCAAAAATCCCCAAATTAACCTCTTCATCAAGATTTATATCTGATGATACATTAGTTTTTGATTTATCTAAATGCTCTATTTTTGCCTTGTAATAATTATCTAGAAATCTTTGGTTTTCAGGAATACTTAGTGTTTGACGAGCTAGATCTAGTTGTTGCAACGTGCTAGAATCGATTTGATGCTTTAATAGTGGGTAAGCTGTTAATATAGTATCTAAAGTTTTGAAATAGGAGTCAAGCTGAATTAGTTTTTTTTGTTGCATAGGTGAAGCACTTAGTAAAATAATGGTTAGTAGTAAAATTTTCATACTTTAATTGCTAAATATATTAGGCAAGTTGCTGCTGTGTTTCTAGTATTTTGGCAATAACGAGGTTTAGCTTTTTACGAGCAAGTTCGAGAGAGCTAGGAGGAATACTAGTACGATGAAACGTTGTAAAGTCTTGATAAAAAACCATGTTGGCTTGGTACTGTTCTTGAATTGCTAGATTAGCGTTCTTATACGTTGTTGTGAACTGCTGAATAAGTAGGGTTAGCTCATTTAATTCTTGGTACATATTTATTGATAACTTATTAAAAAATGATACTTCGCAGACTTTAAAGAAGCATATTGACCTATCATCAATGCTTTATGTTTTTATTGCGAAATAAAAATAATGTAAAAGGGAAATATATACTTTTTTTAATGAAAAATCAAGTAGATATTTATTGTACTTGTTTATTTTAAAAAAAGTAATCCCCTAAAAATGAAGCAGTCTTCAAAGCTACCAATAATATATAGTCGTGTTGAGACAAACTCAACTAAAAGTTACAAACTTCAATTTCACCTTGCATGATTTCTTCAAACCAAGTAACAGGGCTTTGGTATTTATCGCCAGTTTGTGTATCACATTTAAAAAACAGATAAAATAATTGCAAATTATCTTTCAAACGAGTTCTTAGACGATTGAGCAGTTGGTTTGATTTTTCTTCATAGCCTGCACAAGCTGCACACCAAGCATAATAAGCATCATCATGGAGTTCAATAACATCTAAAACTGCTTGGTCATGGATGTATTTTTTTGCAAATTTTAAGGCATAAATAGCATGATGTTTAGACCAATCGGTACGAGGACGAGTTTGTTCTTCTAAGTGCTTGAAGGTATCGTGGATAATGGTTATTAAGCGGAGTTGTTGGCGCATTTTTTTATGCTGAGTCGCCTTATCTACATTTTGTAGAACCTCATGGATATGGTAAATTACTTTGCCTTCTGGATGACCAGGGCGAGGTTCGCCCCAAAAAGCTCCTACCTGCCAATACTTGTCTCGAACAATTGTTTGCTCTAAAGTTGATTCAGGATTGACGTAACGTATAATCGTGTTGGTATCGTTAGAAACTTTGTTTAATAACATGGCACTTGGGTTCCAAATTCTTTGACTAGTATTCATATAACTCTCTTTTGCACTGATTTAAATTGTTGGTTAAGTTGACTAGTTGAACAATCTAAATTGGTGTGTTATTTATAGCAAAAATCTTACCAGTGTAAGCTCTTTGTTAAGAAAACCTTAAATAGTTATTTTTCTAACATTTTCTTTTTGTAGAGTTGCTTTTTTCTCCAGTATTCTTTTGAGAATAAGGGAGTGTTTCAAAAGCATCATTTTTGCTTTCAAATGTGTCTATGAGTGGTTTTTATAAGTAGTTAAATTAGGAGAGTTGAAGTTGATGTATTTTTTGAAGGTTGATTAATAATTTTTCTAAATCATTTAATGCTAGCATATTAGGTCCATCCGATAAGGCTAGGTCAGGAGAAGGGTGTGTCTCCACAAAGTAGCCCCGAATACCAATAGCAGCAGCAGCTTGAGCCAACAAAGGAGCATAAGCACGATTGCCTCCGCTTTTGCCTCCTGCTCCCCCTGGTTTTTGTACCGAATGGGTAGCATCCATTACAACAGGATAGCCATATTCCATCATATCCAAAATACCAGTATAATCTACTACCAAGTTATTATAGCCAAACATTGTGCCTCTTTCGGTCAATAGAATTTGGTGATTGCCAGTAGAGCTTACTTTGTTAACAACATGCATCATGTCTTTGCCTGATAAAAACTGTGCTTTTTTTATATTAACGATGCAATTAGTAGCAGACGCTGCCAATAGCAAGTCGGTTTGTCGACAAAGAAACGCTGGAATTTGCAAAATATCAACGACCTTTGCAGCTGCTTTGGCTTGTTTAGGTTCATGGATATCTGTCAAAATAGGTAACCCATACACCTCTTTTACTTTTGTTAAAATAGCCAATCCTTTTTCTAAGCCTGGTCCTCTAAAAGCGTCTACAGATGTTCTATTGGCTTTATCAAAAGATGCTTTGAAAATAATAACGAAGTCAGAAAACTTTTCTTGTATTTTTTTTAAAAATCTTGCTACTTCCAAGACCAATTCTTCTGATTCTATGACACAAGGTCCTGCAATCAAAAAAGGCTTTTCTTGGAGTTTTTTGTACAAATTCATAGTGTTATAACTTTCTTTACTTCGTGGGTGAATCATATTGTTTTGATTATCAATAGGGTGTGTTTTGAAGCTAAAAGCTTTGAAAAGATTGATAATCAAAAGAGAAGCACTCACAACGTAAACAGATGCAAAGATGTTTTTTTGTTTTTTGTAAAAAACGAAAAAATCCACGGAGTATTAAACTTTCACAGTTACAGTATTGGTATAATACAGACGTTTGGTGTATGCTAGTCGTTGGAATAGATTTAAAAATAATAAACGAAAAAGTGTTAAAATATAAAAATTAACTGCCGCAGTTTTTAATACAACGTGTTGCAGTTTTAAATTCTTCGGGGGGGAGTCCAGGTATGGTCATAATACCTTTTAAGTATTCTACAGCCTTAGAACAGTTGCCCAAATAACAATATGCAATGCCTATATCTAGTAAAATTGTAGGGTTATCAGGAGTAATACGATTGAGTTGCAAACTATAATCCAACCATTTTTGAGTATTGGCTCTATCTTGCCCATTTTGGTTGGCTAAAATTTTATAACATAGACCTAAATATTGAATTGCTGGGGCATAGTCTGAATCAATGGCAATAGCTTGGTTGAGGAGATGGATAGCCACAGGAAAATCTTGTTGTTGCAAAGATAAGGTTGCTTGCCCTACAATGGCACTAACATAATCAGGTTTTGCTTTAATCGCTTGAGTATACTGATAGGCTGCTTGCTGAATATAGCTCTGTTTTAAGGAATCTTCTATTGCGCTATTGAATGCAGCATTATTATAAATATTACCTAAAAGCTCATAGCCTTTCCAAGGTTCAACACCGGCCAAAACAGATGCTTTGGCGCGTTCAAAAGCTAAGTTAGTTTGTTGCAAACTCAGATAGTAAGATCCTGCAATTGCATCTTCGTCTGTCTCTGAGTAATTGGTAGGGGTATAAAGAGGATTAAAAACTTTGCTAATAAAATAAGAGGTGCTAGAAGCTGCGACAGGCTTTAAATCTGAAAATAAGTCCTTAAACCCATTTCTTGTAAATCCATATTGCTGAATTAAGGCTTTGTTTTGAGGGGTGTTTTTCAAATAAACAGAGGCAACAGGATCGACAAAGACTAATTCATAGTTGGTGGAAGTTAGTAGATATTGGTGCAAGGACTGAAATTTAGGTCTAAACAAAACGACATAGTTGAAATTCAAAGAATCATCCTTTGCTTCAAATTCAGAAGGAATATTGGTAACTTTTGCAAAGTCGGTAAAAAAATCTGTTGGAAAAATATCCAAATCTCGCAAATCTATATAGGTTTTAAAATCAGGTTGTAATTTCCACAATAGATAAGCTGATGTTAGATAATCTGAAAAACAAGTGCCCTTGATCTCGTGTTGTTGAATGAATTCCGCAGCACCAATAGGATTGTGGCTGGACAAGACCTGCAAACCATAAGTGTCTCTAGAGTTAGACCATTCATGATACTTGCCTGTTATAACAGCTCCGTAAAAACATATACCAAGAACTAATAATACAGGATAAATCCATTTGGCTGCATTTATTTTTCTAAACAAATATTCCATCCCAATTGCAAAAAGAGGGGCTGCCGCTAAAATGAAAAATGGAATGTTCCGATAAGCAGTGATACTTAAATAGAACAGCATAAAAAAGAGCAAGCCATTACCCAAACCAAACTTCTGCACATTGCTGTCAAACCAAGCGACTAAACCAAGCTTTGAGTTGTGCTTTTGTGGTGTTGATTTTTTTTGGGTTTTCTTAGTTTTTTTTGTTTTTTTCTGAGAAACGGGTGTTGTCTTAACTTCTTGAGATAAGCGCTTTTTTTTCTGAATAAAGGGATAGAAAAAGATAAATAGTAAGCTAACACCTAAGAAAAGTAAATTGAGATAAGCTTGTTTTTCCCAGTAGCTCAATTTCCAAATAGAAGCTAGTTCTGTGGTGTATTGGTTTTTTCCCAACTGGTTAAAAATTTCAAATGGATGCCACCACATTTGAATTCCTCTAGGATTGAATGAAACAGCTAATAATGCCCCTAAAACGGCTATAGATAACAGTTCGGGAGTATCTACCTGCCATTGTTTTTTTTGAGCATAGATATAATGTAGCCATGTAGCCCCCAAATAAGCTAGCATCAAAACCATTCCTATTCCAAAAGCCTCGTGCATATTGGTCCAAAGTACCTGTAAGGGAATTAGCAACAAAATTAATTTCGAAGAAGGGCGGTAATGTTGTTTCCAAAACAACCACAAATAAATGGCAACCATAGCGTGACTCGTCATTTCTGGACGACCAATCAGACGATAGTCAATTGTAAAAAGCATTAATAATGCTGTAAAAATAAGCCCAGCAAATGGTCTGTTTTGATAGCTTGGTTGGTTGAAAGTGTATTGATGGATTATGTTGGTCGTTTTATAGAAAAAGGTTAAGATCAAAATAGTAACCAAGGCTTGAAATACAAAAATAAATTCCACCCCAAACCAATTTTTACCAACTGTAATGAGAATTTCAAACAACCATTTTACATTAATCCATTCTGTACCTGCAAAAGTATAAGAAAATGGATCTGTTTTGGTGACTTGCCCATGTTCCAACATCCATTCTCCTGTGCGGTACATCCACCAAAGGTCAGGTTCTCTCAAGGCTTTGAGACTAAGTACAATGCCTATTAAAAGACAAATTGCCCAACTGATACGTGCAATGGTTGATTGTTTGTTCATTGTTTTGAGTGTTCCTTAGTTGTTCTAATACATACGAGCATTCTTCAAGCAGCACTGTTTATATTTTTTTCCACTACCACAAGGGCAAGGATCGTTGCGACCAACTTTGTTTCCCGTATAATTTAGCATGGATTTAAAAGCAGTTTTAAGCCTATTCTTGGTGTCTTGTTGGAATACATGGCTCAAGATTTCATACAACTCAGGTTTATTTTTCTGCAAAGCCTTTGGATGTTCAAAGAAATATTCAGAAGCGACTGCAAAAAACTCTACTCGATTGGTAGCACCGTAAGGGTTCATACTCGATTTTCCTTCTTGTATGCGTTCGGTTTCTTTGCGAATAATCTCCAACCATGGAGCAATATATTGATGTTCCATAAAACGTTCTGGAATGCCATCATATTTCCCATCTGAAGCATCTAATAAATGAACAAACTCATGGATGCCCACATTTTTTTTATCGTTAGGATTGGTAAAACCCGCAATTAATGCAGGTTTGGAAAGAATCATAATACCTTGCATAAGCCCTGTGCCCACCATTCCTGTCACTGTTCTCCCTGGACCATCTGTTCTAAAATCTTTGGTAAAGGGACCGGGATAAATTAAAATTTCCCCTAAATTATCATATTCCCATTCAGGAAAGCCAAAAACAGGAATTTCGGCGCTAGCTGCTGCCAATACCAAAGTCATATCATCCACCTCTGTCTGAACTCCTGTTACCCTCGTTTCATGTAGAAAAATTTGAATTTCTGTTTCAAAACGTTTCTTTTCTTCTGGTGTTAATGCTTGATAAAAAACGACATATTGTTCTAGTATTTTACGCCAATTTTCGGGAAAAGGAGTTTTGACTAAGGCATTTCGTTCTCTGTATTTTTTTGTAAAAATGCTATACGTATTAAAACAGACTAATGCTCCTATAGCTAACAAAATATAGTAAATAGTATCAGATAGATTGTCCAAGCTGCTTATGACAAGCAGATAACAAGCGCCTATAATGGCGGAAAAGAGTAACGCTAAAAATTGATTTAATTGGGTTTTCTTTTTAGATAAATGCATGATAATAGATTGTAATCTGTATAAGAATAGGGCATTTTTACCAAAAACAAGATAATCAAAATCTAATAAAAGTTGACTTCTTTACTTAAATTGATATTTTTTGAACAAAGACTTTTATCTTGGTCGTGTTGTTGAACTATAAAAATTCTATTGATAAAAAATCAACGAACTACTAAGAAAAATAACGTACTATAAAGATATGATTCTGTATAATTTATTTCGATTGTTTTTGTGGGTAATGTATATCTGTTTCTTTAGGAGAGTCTATTATATAAATCCAGAACATATTCCTGCCAACGAGCCTTTAATTTTCATTTCGAATCATTCAAATGGTTTTATGGATCCCATACTAATTGCAGCGATGCAACGACGTCCTGTTTATTTTTGGGCTAGGGCTACGGAGTTTCCTAATAATTTGAAAGGGTGGTTGATGTATAAGTTGCATGGTTTGCCTATTTATAGGGTAGAGGAAGGCACAGAGAATATGTACAAAAATGAGGTGACTTTCAAAAAAACAAGAGAACTGCTTTATACAGGTTGGGATAGTGCTTTTATTGCGCCAGAGGGAAACTGCGTCCTGCAAAAAAAATTGCTTCCATTTAAAAAAGGATGTGCTCGATTGGCCTTTAAAATGATGGAGGAAAAGAATTGGGGAATAGACGTTAAAATTTTGCCTGCTGGAGTGAATTATACGTATCATGATAAATTTAGAAGCGAAGTGTATACACAGTTAGGAAAGCCATTGTCTGTACAGGATTATAAAGAAAAATACTTAGAAGATAAAGAAGCCGCTATTACGACCCTGACACAAGACATGCGAGTTGCACTACGAGCGCAAATGGTTTATATAGAAGAGGGAAACGAGATCTTGACAGAAAAGTTATTAGTTTTGGTTCGAAATAATTTTACTAGAAATATTTTTCCAATGTATTCTGCCAATCCAGAGGTTTGTCATGCCGAGCAAGCTATTGCCAACCATGTTAATGCCCTAAATACAGCGGAGAAAAATGCTTTAGAAAAACAAGTCGATGCCTACCAAGCAGCATTAGACGAAGAAGGAGTCAAGGATTATGCTGTTGCAGGAAAAAATAAACGTTCCTTATTTGGGTTATTGATTGGATTCCCTTTTTGGTTATTAGGGACATTATTTGGTCGTATTCCGCATATAGTTGCTCGTGATTTACGCAATAAATTTGTTCCTTTTGCCGAGTTTTCTACAAGCTTTGCTTTTACAGCTGCTTTTTTTGTATGGATTGTTTGGGGAATATTGGCGATAGGAATTGGTGCTTTTATGGTAGGTTGGTGGGCCTTGCTCTTGCCTTTTGTAATGGTCTTTTTTCAGACATATGCTTATCATTACAAGGATTATTACCAAGAATGGAAGGTCTTGGCGGATTATAAAAAGGTAGAGAATAAAACGAAATTGGAACAAAAACGAGCCAGTATTACTTGTTTGCAAATACAAAAATAGAGTTGTTATGAATATTTTCTTGCTAGTGATTTTTTCCTTAATTACGATAGAAAATATTACTGCCCAACATTATGAAAGTTATCAAAAATTAAAGGATACGACATTTTATTCCCATCACTTGGGCTATGCCAAAGAGCTTTCTATTGTCGTTCCTTTAGAGTGGGATACTGCCATCGCCAAAAAGTTTCCCGTTATTTTAATTTTTGATAAACAAAACAAACGAAGTAATCAGTATATTCTCAATACGATTGATTACATGACAACGAATTATCAAATGCCTTCTTGTGTGGTGATTAGTGTAGCTAGCTCATTTGAAAAGCGATATGCCGAAACCGTGCACCAGCCAACAACCTCAAAAGGGAAAGCTAAAGAGAATGAGCAATTTATTTTTGATGAATTATTGCCTTTGGCAGAAAAAGAACTTCGTGCGAGTACTTTTCGAATGTTGATTGGGCATTCAAGATACGGATATTATACCACCTCTTTATTTATTAATAGAATTAAAGATCTGAGTGCCGTGATTGCTCTATGCCCCTTTTACCAACAAAAGGGCGTCAATTGGGCTGATTCGGTGGTTCATTATTATCCGAATGGACATCAACCTGTAAAATATTACAGAGCAGGAATAGAAAGTGATTATATGCAAGATTATCATCATTTTGAAAATCAAGTCAATCGAAATCATATTAATATCAAAGGAATAGAATTTAAAACGGCTGATCATAATGTTATTCCAGGGCTAACGATTGCGCCAGCTTTGTACGAAGTCTTTTACTTTTGGGCGAATCAGCAGAACTTGTATTATAGCAATACGCATTTTAATGCAGCTCAATTGGATACAATTGAAACCCAAATAGAAGCGCATTATGGCGCAAAAATGCGCCTTTCAATAGGTGTTTTGAATGGGAAAGGCTGGGGGCTACTAGAGCGAAAAGAATATCAAAAGGCTATTGAAGCATGGGAGTTGTTGTTGCAAGAATACCCTAACTTTGCAGATGCTTATTGGGGAATAATTGAAGCTCAAAAAGAGTTGAAGATAGACACGACATCAACCATTCGATCCTTTAAAGCTTGTTTGGATCGGTACAACTATTATACGCCCCAAGAAAAAGAGGAGATGTTAAAAGAATTAGAAAAGTAAAATAGCTTGAATATAAAAAAGCGATTATTTTCAAATCAATTGAAAATAATCGCTTTTTAGTTGATTTATAAAAGATTTATAACCCTGCTTTAGCAGAAATCTCTAACATTTTGTCAATACAACCACGACCTTTATCAATAATTTCTTGCTCTAGAGTAACTTCTGGCAACTCATGTTTCATGCACAGATATAGTTTTTCCATTGTATTCAATTTCATGTGCGGACATTCGTTACAAGCACAAGTATTGGTAGGAGGAGCAGGATAAAAGGTCTTGTTTGGAGACGCTTTTTCCATTTGATGAATAATACCAGGCTCGGTAGCCACAATAAACTCATCAAACGCACTCTCTTTGGTATACTTTAACAAAGAACTAGTAGAACCAATATGGTCCGCAATTTCCAATAAATGAGCCTCACATTCAGGGTGCGCAATCAATTTAGCCTTAGGATGTTGAACTTGCAACTTTACAATTTTTTCTTTGCTAAAGATTTCATGTACCATACACGAACCATTCCAAAGAATCATATCCCGACCTGTTGTTTTCTGAAGATAAGCTCCTAGATTTTTGTCTGGTGCAAATATAATGGGTTGATCTTCTGGAATACTGTCAATGATTTGCTGAGCGTTGGTCGAAGTACAACAAATATCTGTCATGGTTTTTAATGCTGCTGTACAGTTGATATAACTAACAACTACATGATCTGGATATTTTTCCTTGAATTTCTTAAAAACAGGAGCTGGACATGAATCTGCCAAAGAACAACCTGCTTTCAAATCTGGTAACAATACTTTTTTGGACGGATTGAGCATTTTAGCTGTTTCTGCCATAAAATGTACTCCTGCAAAGACAATGATATCAGCATCTGTTGTGGCGGCTTTCTGAGCCAGTCCCAGGCTATCTCCGATATAGTCGGCAATGTCCTGGATTTCACTTTCTTGGTAATAATGCGCTAAAATGATGGCATTTTTTTCTTTTTTTAACTGCTCAATGGCAGCGACCAAGTCAAGCATTGGGTCCACTTCTACATCAAGAAATCCTTTTTGTTCTAGGTTTTCTTTTGCTTGTGTTAAACCTTGCATAACATTTTTGATTTATAAGTAAATCCCTTTAATTTTTAAAGTGCTTACTTAAGTTATATAATATATAGTTTGTTTTATTTTTAAACTAAGTTGAATCTTAACACTAAAACTTAGATTTAGCAAAAATAGTTCCCTTATTTTAAAAATAAAACAAAGTCTACTACTTTATTGTTCAAGATATCAAAAAATAAGTATTCTGTAAGGAATAGTAGCATTATTGGGGCAGCGAAACTAATTGGTCATTTTATGTTTCCAAACAAACATTTCTTTCTTCCAGATTAGAGCTAAGACCACTTTACCGTTTTGCCTAAACGTTAATTTATTTTTCTCCAAATCCATCGAAACAGCTTGTTCGGGATCTTGATTATAAAAATACATCCCCATACCTCCTTTTTGTAAGGTCTGAAGGTGTTTGTTGACCATAATCAAGAAATTATCGGGAAGGCATTCCAAAGTACAATCTCTCCATTTATTTTCTTTTTTTGTATAAATTTTGAATCCCCAATCACTACAACCAACAGGTTCCATGTCTAACCCTTTGTACAATTTAATATCATGCTGGTCAAATTGAAATTCAAGCAACCAAGATTTGTCCTTTTCATCCAAAAAAGAATAGTGAAAGCTCTGTTGCACCTCCTCTACGGGGCGGTTTTCAAATCCCCTAGAAAAAACGACTAAATTCTCACGAATATTTGCTTGTTGATAAACACGTTCGTTTTGCATATTGTTAATAAACAGAGAGGGATTTACTTTTTTAACGGCACGTGGTAATTCTTGACCGAAAGCAATCAAAGTAATAAGGCTTAGTAAAAGAGAAAAAAAGTATTTCATAATTGGGTAGGTGATAATCATTATAGTAATTAGCTTTGTTATTATTCGCTATGCTCATGAGAGCGCAAGGCTAGTTCCCTGCGGTCATGTCATGAGCCAGCAAGTTGGGGGCGCTGTTACTTCGTGGTCGTTGATTAGTTGCGTTGTTGCACAATTGATAATCAAAAAATTAACGCAAAATACAATAAAATTACAACTTGTTGATTGTTGTTAGGGCAATAAAGTTTACTTCGTGAGCGCTGCGCTTTTAGTTAGCTGCGTTGCCATTAATAACTTCATGAAAAAAGATTGCTCAGTCTAAATTACCAAACAATCCTTTCTAAATCAAAGATAATGCCTTTTGGGACATATATTTTTTATGATTCCCAGTTGACTGAATTAGCTTTTTTGCCACCCCATTCTACAACCGTATATCCTTTTCTGGAGGTTCTTTGAAGTTCTTGCGTAGGTATATCAATCGGAGCTTCTAGCGGCTGATAAACCATAAATACTCTAATCAACGATTCGGGAGCTGGTGTAATTTCTAACCTTGCATTTTGTGTGTATTCTTCTGTTGAAAAATGAATTAAGTTAAATCTATTCTTTTCTAACTCTGGCAACCAATAAGATACAAAGTCTGTAGCTTCTCTTCTGTTCAAGCCCATTAATGCTAGTTTTTCATCCAAAAAGTCGGCTACTTCGGTTCCTTTTACAACAAAACCTTTGTCTAGTGTATACTGAAAAGGGCTTTGTCCTTCCCAAAATAGGTAACTAAAATCTTTACCAGTAGTCTGTTCGGTAAGCATTCCATCAGGAGTCGCAGATACATTCCATCCTGTTGACACATTGTACTTGGGATAGGTATGGGTTAATACACCCGCAAAATGAACCTTTACATTAATGTCTTGTGTTGTTTCAGGGTACAAATAAATAACAGGCTTGCGAACAGCTTCAGGGTCTATAGCAATTTGGTTTTTCTCTTTAAATGATTTTGTATACAAGCGACCTAAATTAGTCCAAACATTAAAGGTACCTAGACGGTTGCCTTGATAAAAGCGTGCTTCTAGAATTCTACTACCCGATTCTATATGTGTACCAACCAATACTCCTGAAAACGGTTTTCCATTAAGTAATAGCGGTTGACCATATAGACCAATATCTTCCATATTGGCAAAAGGGGAGACGGCTTGATATTTTAGAGTTTTCTTATTTTCCTTGGCAATATAATCTTTAAAACCTAAGCCCAGTTTATGGTTCAAGGCTTCTTCTCTAGCTTTTTGTTCTTCGTTTTTACCATAAGTAATGTTATTGGTAACAGGGTCGTACTGCCAGTTTTTGAGATACAAGCCCTCTTGGTATTCTTTGAGGTGTCGATCAAATTCAGCTAATGTTTCTTTGACAGCAGCAGAAGAACTTTTCATCATGAGGTCACTAGCAGAAGGAGCTCTTCGAGTTGTGTTATAATCTGCTTCAGTAGTACAACTGTGGTAGGCAAGAGAAACAATGATTAGTAATCCTAATAGGTGTTTATTATCGATGGTGAAAGTATTCATGGTGCGTTAATTTAATCATGATAACGTTAAAAATGGGGGATCAGATGATATTTTTTTGACAGTCACTAAACTGTTTTTGCAACAGCGCAACACCTTGGTCAATAGAGTTTACTTGTTGAATATTGTAACGATGACAAACAATATCAACATTACCTTTTCTCCAAAAACCCTTAGGACAATGAACCAAGCACTTGCCAGACTGAGCAAATAATCCTAATTCCATTAAAGTAATTGGCGACTTAGTTTGAGGTTCAAAGTGAAAAAAAATAGCTTCGGCTCGATTTAGTGCGTCCAATTCCCAATCTACTTGTTCTTTGAAAATAGGATTGTCAATGGATTGTTCCCAAGAACTATCCCAAGATAATCTCCTTGGATTCCATATTATTATGTCAAAACTATCAAATTTGTTACCAACCAAGGTTTGCCAATCTGTTGCCATACCCATTTCTATGCTTCCTGCTAAAAAAAAGCTTCTTTTATTCGGTATGGTTTCCAAATTTTGAGGTGGTTTTATAATACTTGCCATCAGATGATTTGGTTTATTGAGTTTAGTGTAATATAATCTATGGTAACGAAAAAACGGAAAAAAAACTATAATTCTGTTGTTTCGAGAAGAATAAATGCTAGTCGGACTAAAATTTATATTCAAAAGTAGGATAAAAGAACTAGAAGCCTGATAACTAGATTGTACTATTTTTAGAATAGACTTAGGTATTAGTACCTAACTTTGGATATAAATTTGTTTTTTTGTTGCTTTAATAAGCACCTAGATCTATTGTCAATAGAGACTAGAGCGATTCGTTGAGAAATTAGATAGGATGTTTTCATGTTGATAGGGGTTGCTAATTTGATTAGGATGAATAAAGGAAATGTACTATAGAATAGTGATTATATGTTATAGTGCTATTCGTATAATATCTCTATATAAGTTAATAATAAATAAAAGTATCTTAAATTTAAATAAAAAAAGAATGGCAGGAGCATTATATTTAATTCCGACCCCTTTAGGAGATGGTGTTATTGAGCCACTTCCTGCATATATGATTCAGAAAGTTCATGAAATTGATGTCTTTATTGTAGAAAGAGGGAAAACAGCACGTCAATTTTTAAAAGCAATCAAGACACCTATTCCTTTGCAATCAATGACCTTTTTTGAGCTGAATAAACGTACAGATCCTGAGGATATACACTCGTTTTTGATGCCTGCTATAAAAGAGGGAAAAAACATAGGTCTATTGTCCGAAGCTGGTTGTCCAGGGGTGGCTGATCCAGGTGCTGAGGTGGTTCAATTGGCGCACAAAAAAGGCATCAGAGTAGTTCCTATGGTGGGACCATCTTCTATTTTATTAGCTTTGATGGCTTCGGGGATGAATGGACAACAGTTTGCTTTTCATGGATATTTGCCCATCAAAACACCTGATCGAAAGAAAGCTTTAAAAGATTTGGAGCGCCGTTCTGCTAAAAATAATCAAACACAAATTTTTATAGAAACCCCCTATAGAAATGATGGCTTTGTAGAGGATGCCTTATCAGTACTTCAAAACAACACTTTATTTGGCATTGCCACCGATATTACACTTCCCTCAGAATACATTTGTACGCAGACTATTCAAAAATGGAAGAAAATCAATATTCCTAATTTACATAAACGACCAACGATTTTTTTGCTACTAGCACGTTAGTTATCCGATTTCCAATTAAAAATAATAAACATGATTTACAAAAAAATAAGTGTACTGTTGTTGATATGTTTAATGGCAACTGGCTCTTTTGCTCAAATCTTGGATGAAGATGCCGAAATTAAGTACATAAAAAAAATGTACAGTAATATACTAACAGAAAGCCCTGCTCATGATTGGTTGCATTATTTGTGCAAACAAGCAGGTGGACGATTAGGAGGTTCGCCCGAATATGCAGCAGCCGTTTCTTACACTTCTCATATGTTGGATACGTTGGGGTGTGATAAAGTATGGACGCAACCTGTCGAAGTACCTTATTGGAGAAGGGGCGCTGTTGAAAAGGCTAAGATTGTAAATTCTGAATATATTGGAACGGTTGATTTGGCCGTTACTGCTTTAGGTTTTTCAGGTGGTACAGGTGCTTTGGGTATTACAGGGGAAGTGGTAGAAGTGAAAAACTTTGAGGAGTTGGAAGCATTAGGAAAAGATAATGTGAAAGGAAAAATTGTCTTTTTTAACCGACCAATGGAAATTACCAAACTAAATACTTTTCATGCTTATGGAGCTGCCGTAAATCAACGTACTGCTGGTCCTAGGAAAGCGGCTGAATTGGGTGCTGTAGGAGCGATTGTTCGTTCTATGACAGTTAAACAAGATAATACGCCTCATTCTGGCGTTACTTCTTTTAATAACCAAGAGCCAATTCCTGCGGTGGGTATCGGGTTGCAAGATGCAGATTTATTGAGTGAATTATTAGAAAAAGAACCGAAGGTAAAAGTAAACATTCAATTGAGTTGTCGACATATGGGAAAGCGGATAGCACATACTGTCATTGGCGAAATTAAGGGAACAGAAAAGCCAGATGAAATTATTCTTGTTGGTGGACATTTAGACTCGTGGGATATTGGAGAGGGAGCACACGATGATGGAGCAGGGTGTGTTCAGTCTATGGAAGTTTTGCATGTGTTCAAACGTATGGGGATTCGTCCGAAACATACCATTCGTTGTGTGTTGTTTGCGAATGAAGAAAATGGTTTGTTTGGCGCAACAGAATACGCCAAACAAGCTAAATTAAAAGGAGAAAAACACATTGCAGCAATAGAATCGGATGCAGGAGGACATACTCCAAGTGGGTTTCGAATGGATGCTGCTTCAGACATTGCAAATGCAAGTTATGATCAAGTGAAAAAATGGCGAACAATTTTTGCTTCGGTAGGAGTATGGGATATACAAGCGGGTGGTTCAGCAGCTGATATTTCTAGACTCAAAGATCAAGGAACGGTATTGTTTGGATACCGCCCAGATAGTCAACGCTATTTTGATTTTCATCATTCGGCAAACGATGTGTTTGAAAATGTGCACAAAAGAGAGTTGCTATTGGGAGGAGGTGCTATGGCTGCCTTGGTTTATTTAATAGATAAGTACGGAGTTCGATAATGAAAAAAGAATTAAAATATGGTGTGGTATGGCTGGTGCTGTGGGGGACAATACTAGGTATCGGAGGCTGTGACGTTGAAGACGTGACTTATACTTCTAAAATGCATCAATTACCAACCGACTTAGATTTATCAGATGTCTATTTCTTAAATCAAGACACAGGTTATGTGAGTGCTGGAAACTTATTTACAGCAGGGTTGGTATTGGGAACATACAATGGAGGAATAACTTGGGATACCATAGTAGCTTATGAAAGAGGAGTGAATAGCCTGTCGTATCAAAATGGAATATTTACGGCAAGTCTTTGTGGACAACGAATGTATAGTAGTCCCGACTTTTCCAATTGGACGTTTAATAATGCTAATCTGGGATGGTGGAATTGGCAAAAGCACATTCGTTTAATGGATAATCGAGTCTTATTGGTTGGTGGCGAAAATTTTGGAAGTGGATACATTCATATATATGATCCTACGCAAGGGAATATAACAATTAAAGATACGTTTAATCATGAAATAGCAGATATTGCTGTTACAGGTAATCGCACGATACACGCAGTTGGTTATGGTTTGATCTTAAAATCAACGGATGAGGGAAATTCTTGGATACTAAGTTCAATTACAGGTGATTTTTTCAAAGGGGTTGATTTTGTAGGTGATAACATTGGGTATGTTGTAGGAGAATATGGAACTGTTTACAAAACAACAAATGGCGGCAATTCTTGGAAGACTTGTCGTGGGGGGAATTCTGTGTTTGCAGACCAAAGTAAATTGTTGAGAGATGTTGCCTTTTTGAATGAATCGACAGGTTTTTTGGTCGGAACCAATAATTTAGTCTATCGTACAACAGATGGCGGAAAGCTATGGAAAAGGATTAGTAATTTAGATGGGTATGCAGATTTTAATGCTATTCGAATTCAACATGGAAATGCTTACCTTACTGGACACGAAGGAAATTTGCTGATTATCGATTTGGAATAGTTTTTTCATCCTAAGTAAGTGATCAAAAAACATAGTAAAAAATGGGGACTACGAAATGAATAATATGGAATCAATGAAATATAGTGTATTAGGAATACTACTCTTAGTTGGATTAGAAACGTTTGCCCAATTATTGCCTTTACAAGAATTGGAAAAAAAGCCCGTTTATTATTCTATTGATCAAGCTGTTCGAGAAGCGGATAAAGCATTGCGATTGAAAGTTTTGCGCAGGGCATATACTTTTCCAACGGCTGTTCCAAGAATGGATAAGCTGCAATGGCTAAATATGAATCATACCTTAGTGGAAACGATTCCTGATGCTATTACGGGAATGAAAATGCTACAGGTTTTAGAAATTCGTGGCAATAAATTAAAGAAGTTACCAGAAGCACTTTGCGAGATGAAAAACTTGCGTCGGTTGGATGTTTCCAAAAATCACTTGACCTCTTTACCTACTAACTTTGCACAATTGAACCAATTAGAGTGGTTAGTTTTGAGTCAAAATGAAAAGTTAACAAGTCTTCCCTCTGAAATTTTTACAAGAAAGCGGCTTCAGCGTTTAGAAATTAGTAAAATCCGTTTGGAACAATTGCCAGAATCAATTGGTGATCTAACAGCATTGGAGGTCTTGGATATTAGCCACAATCAATTAACAAAAATCCCTAGCCAAATAGGTCATTTGACGGCTATTAGAAAATTGTCTCTAGGAAACAATCCCGTTAAAAAAGCAAATGATATTTATAAATGGTTGGGAAATTTAAAACAATTAGAAAGCTTAAATTTAGATGGTTTAGGACTAAGCAAATTGTTTTCTGATGTTAATGAGTTGGAACAATTGACAGACTTTAGTGTGCAGTTAAATAAAATCAAGCGTTTGCCTTATGAGTTGTATAAAATGAAGCAATTAGTGCGATTAGATATTGGTTCTAACCTTTTAGATACCCTTCCAAACGAATTGGGCAAGCTAAGTAACTTAACTTATTTAAACTTAGAGCGAAATGAGTTTACAGAACTACCCGATATCTTTTCTAATTTTAAGAAATTGTTGGTTCTAAAATTGGATGCTAATAGAATTACAGCATTGCCAAAGAGTATCGGGAAACTTGCACAACTAGAAGAACTAAATATAGCCAATACAGGAATTAGAAACCTACCAAGTGGATTTGGCGAATTAAAAAATTTAACGCATCTGAATATAGCATTTAACCGCTATCTAAGTATTTCTCGTGCAGCTAAAGAATTGGTACAATTGACGAGTCTAAAACACTTAGAAATGATAGAAAATGAGCATAAGTCGTTGCCTGATATATTAACAACACTTCCTGCTATAGAGTACTGGAATTTGAGGGATAATAAATTGACACGTCTACCAGAAGACTTTGGTCATCTCAAAACTTTGAAACGACTAGAATTGCGTTATAATGACTTGAAAGAACTTCCCGAATCAATTGGCAACTTAGAAAGCCTAGAACATTTGGATTTGGGATACAATCAACTTAAAACATTGCCAGCATCTATTCAGAATTTAAAAAAATTGAAACTATTGAAGTTGGAACGCAATAAGTTGACAGAAGAAGAACAAGCAAAAATAAAAGCATGGTTACCCAATACTAAAATTGTGTTTCATCATTAAATGTGAACCTGCTTAAGAACCAACAAGTTTACTAGGAGATGTTTTTGCGTAATTTTTAAGCCTTTCCCAACTGGGTGATGTTTGTTTTTTGATTCATGTGATAGAACTTCTATTCAAGCATACACGTTGAAATAGATAGACAGATAGGATAATAAAGTTGTTTTTATAATAATATTAACAAGAAAAATATTACTATTTGATATATTTTTTCAATATTGTATATTGAAAGTAAGAATTATAACCCCGCTGATTATCATTGTCATAATTATTATAATTATTGCTCTTATTCCCGACTATATTGAGCTTGTAAGAATAGTCAGCCCAAAACATATTCAAAAAATGGAAAAACAATTTTGGATTGATTCCTGGAATGAAGGAGGATTTAAAACCTCTTTTCATAGAAAGGACATACACCCCTATATTTTGGAGTACCTAACGCCAGAAAAAATAGAAGGAAAGAGAATTTTAGTCCCGCTTTGTGGCAAGAGCATTGATTTGGTTTACTTTAGTCAATATGCCAAACATGTCATTGGGGTAGAGTTGGCAGAAAAGGCTATTTATCAGTTTTTTGAAGAACAAGGACTAGCATTTGAAAAACAAGGAAATCGCTTTGAAAGCAATCAGTTGACTATTATCAATGCTGATTTTTTTTCGCTCAGTACAGAAGCTGTTGGAGAGATTGATTTGGTCTATGATAGAGCTGCTTTGGTCGCATTGCCTCTTTCCATGAGATTGAAGTATGTAGCAAAGATACAACAAATATTGCCCTTGAATGCACAACAATTTATCAACACATTAGAATATGCCCCCATCAAAGAAGAGCCTCCTTTTAGTATATCACCTAAAGATTTAATGGCTTATTATGGGAATTCATTTGACGTAGAGCATTTAAAATCACCACTTATTCCTAATCATGGATTAATTCGGTGCTGGGGCTTAGATTACGTCAAAGAGCATGGTTTTTTGTTAACAAAAAAATAAGAAAGTGAAAAAAAATCTGAAAAAACTTGCATTCTAAAATAAAACGTCTAATCTTTGTATCAATGCAAAAAGAAACAAACATATCAAATTTTGGACAAAAATCTAGCAACGCTCTTGTTGCTTGGTGGTGGACTACTTCCCTTCGATGGCGAGAGTAGCAGACCTCCTATATATCCATTTTCAGATAACAACTCATATATAGAACTTGCAAATCTCTCGTAGATTTGCAAGTTTTTTTTTGTCTAATACCAATCTTTTTACAAAATCACTTATCCGATGAATTTAATGAAGTTTAGGACGATTAGTCGTACTCGCTTAGCAGATTTGCATACTCCTGTCAGCATTTACCTGCAATTAAGAGACAAAATGGCGCACAGTTTATTGTTAGAAAGCTCTGATTACCAATCAAAAGAAAATAGCTATTCTTTTATTTGTGCAGAACCAATTGCCGAATTGATGATACAAGACCGAGTGCTGAAATATCATTTTCCAGATGGAACGGTAGAGAACTTTCAGATACCGCCCAAGAATAATGTTTCTAATTTACTGGAGCAATTTTGCAATCGATTTCAGTTTGAAGGAGCAGCTGCTTATCAACGATTTAATGGATTGTTTGGTCATACTAATTTTGATGCCGTTCAGTATTTTGAAACATTGGAATTAGATGCGACCAAACGGCAACATGATTTGCCAGATTTGAGATATGCGGTCTATCGTTATGTCATTGTTATCAATCATTATACGAGTGAGATGTACTTACTGGAAAATCTGTTAGAAGGTCAGGAAAGTGAATTGGATAAAGTAGAGCGTTATTTAAAAAAAGGAGCATTGACCACTTATCAATTTGAATTAGATGGAAAAAGGACTAGCAATTTAAGTGATGAAGCATTCAAAGATTTGGTTAGAAAAGGGAAAGAACATTGTGCCCTTGGAGATGTTTTTCAGATTGTTTTTGCTCGCCAATTTCAGCAACATTTCAAAGGAGATGATTTTAATGTTTACCGAGCGTTGCGTTCTATTAATCCTTCCCCATACCTATTTTATTTTGATTATGGAGCTTACAAAATATTTGGATCTTCCCCAGAAGCTCAACTAGTTATTCGAGACCGCAAAGTAACGCTAACGCCCATTGCAGGCACCTATAAACGAACAGGTAATGCAAAATTAGATCAAGAAAATGCTACTGCTTTACTTGCTGACCCAAAAGAGAATGCAGAGCATGTGATGTTGGTAGACTTAGCTCGTAATGATTTGAATCGACACACACAAAATGTAGTGGTAGAAGAGTATAAAGAAATTCAGTATTACAGTCATGTTATTCATCTTATCTCTAAAGTGAAAGGAGATTTACCCACTGACGCAAATATTTTTCAGGTCTTTGGCGATACTTTTCCAGCAGGAACCTTATCAGGAGCACCTAAATATAAAGCACTAGAGTTGATTAATGAATACGAAAACCAAAGCAGGGGCTTTTATGGAGGTGCTATTGGCTTTTTTAATCCCAAAGGTCAGCTAAATCAGGCGATAATGATTCGATCCTTTATGAGCAAAGACAACTGTCTGTATTATCAAGCAGGGGCTGGTATTGTGATAGATTCAGAAGAAGAAAAAGAATTGCAAGAAGTCAATAATAAACTAGCTGCTCTCCAAAAGGCGCTAAATCAGGCTATTGAAGTATAACTAAATCAGGTGCTGTAGATGGTTCGCTCACAATCTACCAAGTATTCATAACCATAATAGAAATAAGATGAAACTACTAATTATAGATAATTACGATTCCTTTACCTACAATTTGGTGCAATATCTTCGAGAAATCCTGCACGGGGGCGTTGAAGTTTATAGAAATGACCAAATTTCTTTAGCAGAAGTTGCTAATTACGACGCTATTGTTCTTTCCCCAGGTCCAGGTCTGCCCAAAGACGCAGGGATTATATTAGATATCATTAAGACGTATCACACCAAAAAGCCAATATTGGGAATATGCTTAGGGCATCAAGCTATTGGTCAAGCATTTGGGGCAACGCTCAAAAATATCAAAAAAGTCTATCATGGAATTGCTACACCTATTCAAATTTTAGATCGGACTGGTCTATTTGAGGGGCAACCCGATAGACTGGTGGTCGGACGCTATCATTCTTGGATTATAGATACCAAAAAACTTCCAGATTGCTTGAAAATCTTGGCTCAGGATGAAACAGGGCAAATTATGGCTATAAAACATCAAAGGGCACCTGTAATGGGCATGCAGTTTCATCCAGAATCTGTACTAACGCCTCAAGGCAAAGCACTGCTTCAGAACTTTGTCAAAGAGGCTCAGGCTTTTCTAAGAAAAAAATTGGTAAAACAATAAATAAAACACAACCAATGAAAAAAATATTGCAAAGCTTGTTTCAACAAGAATACTTGACTCGGGCAGAAGCCAAAAGAATCTTAATTGACATTGCCCAAGAAAAATTTAATCCATCTCATATCGTTGCTTTTTTGACGGTATTTCAAATGCGACCGATTTCTACAGAGGAACTGCAAGGCTTTCGCGAAGCCTTATTAGAATTGTGCTTAAAAATTGATTTGTCAGATTATAATAGTGTGGATTTGTGTGGAACGGGAGGGGACGGAAAAGATACCTTTAATATTTCTACTTTGGCAGCTGTTGTCGTAGCAGGAGCTGGATATATGGTTACTAAGCATGGTAATTATGGAGTGTCTTCTGTTTGTGGTTCTTCTAATGTACTTGAAAAATTAGGGTATAAATTTACGAATAAGGAAGCTGTGTTAAAAAATCAATTGGAGAAACATCAACTTTGTTTTTTGCATGCTCCGTTATTTCATCCTGCCATGAAAGCAGTAGGAACTATTCGCAAAGATTTAGGGCTGCGTACTTTTTTTAATCTACTAGGTCCTTTAGTCAATCCAGTGCAACCCAAACAACAGATGGTTGGAGTTTCTAATTTGGAGATTGTTCGGCTGTATCAATATGTATTGCAACAAACAGATAAAGAATTTGCTATCGTTCATGCCTTGGACGGTTATGACGAAGTTTCTTTAACAGGAGCGTTCAAAGTGATAACACCTACAACGGAAGCATTATTAACGCCTCATGGAATTGGACAAAAACAGCAGTATGCTAAAGATTTAGAAGGAGGAAGCACCATTGCTGCGGCTGCTCAAATATTTTCAACCATATTAGAAGGGAGAGGAAGTACTGCCCAAAATCAAGTCGTTTGTACCAATGCAGGGATTGCCATTCAACGCTTTAATCCTCAAAAAGCACTAGAAGACTGCATCAAGGAAGCAGAGGAGGCTTTATTCAGCAAACGAGCATATCAAAATTTTAAACAGCTAATCAATCAATAAAAATGGAAACGATATTAGACCAAATAACCGCTTACAAAAGAAAAGAGGTAGAACAGCGCAAAACCTTATATCCCGCTCAACTACTAGAACAAAGCATCTACTTTGATACACCTATCGTATCATTAGTAGAATTTTTGAAACGACCAACCATGCAAGGTATTATTGCAGAGTTTAAGCGTCAATCTCCTTCCAAGGGAAACATCAATGCATATGCAAAAGTCGAAGAAGTTTCTATTGGTTATATGCAAGCAGGTGCTTCGGCTTTATCGGTATTAACCGATACGCATTTTTTTGGAGGTTCGTCTAGTGATCTAACAGAAGCCAGACGGTTTAATTATGCCCCTATATTAAATAAAAACTTTGTGATTGATGCGTATCAAATTATAGAAGCAAAATCAATAGGAGCAGATGTGATTTTGTTGATTGCAGAATGTTTGGATGCTAAAGAGTTAAGACGTTTGGCACAATTTGCTAAAAGTTTGGGAATGGAAGTATTGATGGAAGTGCACACCGAAGATCAATTGAATAAGTTGTGTCCAGAGGTAGATTTAGTTGGTGTTAACAATCGAAATTTAAAAACTTTTGAAGTAGATATTGAAAACTCTTTGCGGATTGCTTCCTTATTACCCAATAACGTGGTCAAAGTTGCAGAAAGTGGCATCAATGCCCCCGATACAGTAGTCTTGCTCCAAGAACATGGATTTGAAGGTTTTTTAATTGGAGAATATTTTATGCAACACGCTAGACCTCAAGATGCTTGTGCGAGATTTATTCAACAGGTAAGCTTAAAAAGCACTAAAAAGTTCTCCTATGAAAATTAAGGTCTGTGGAATGAGAGAAGTTGCTAATATTGAGGCTTTGACAGCACTGAATATTGATTTTGTAGGATTTATTTTCTATTCCCAATCACCTAGATATGTGCAGCAACTACCAACAATAGATATTTCGCCAAGGATTAAACGAGTGGGCGTTTTTGTCAATGCTACGATAGCTGAGATAGAGCAACGTATAGAGGCATTTGCATTGGATTGTATCCAACTGCATGGAAATGAATCACCTGATTTTTGCAAGCAATTGCAACAAAAGAGAATCGTTGTGCTCAAAGCTTTTGCTGTAGACGAGCAATTCGATTTTGATACCTTAAAGGCGTATGAAGCTTACTGTGATTATTTCTTATTGGATGCCAAAGGAAAGTCTTATGGAGGGAATGGTGTTCAATTTGATTGGCAAATTTTGGAACAGTATACTAGCTCAAAACCCTTTTTTTTGAGCGGAGGAATTGGGCTAACGGATATTCCTCAAGTTTTAAGATTAGCACATCCTCAATTATATGGAATTGATGTAAACAGTAGGTTTGAAATAGCACCCGCCCTAAAAGATTTGGCTCAAATCAAAGAATTAGTACAACAAATAAAGGAATAAATAATGACAACATATCAAGTAACAGAACAAGGGTACTATGGCTCTTTTGGAGGTGCTTTTATCCCTGAAATGCTCTATCCTAATATAGAAACATTAAAAAAACAATACGTACAAATAACGGAAACGGCAACTTTTCAAAAGGAGTATCAAGCTCTATTAAAAGATTATGTTGGGCGCCCAACCCCCTTGTATTTTGCACAGCGATTGAGTGCGCAATATCAGACAAAAATTTATCTAAAACGAGAAGATTTATGCCATACAGGTGCACATAAAATTAATAATACCATAGGGCAAATCTTATTAGCCAAAGCACTAAATAAAACAAGGATAATTGCTGAAACAGGAGCCGGACAGCATGGCGTTGCAACAGCAACAGTTTGCGCATTGATGGGACTAGAGTGTGTGGTGTATATGGGGGCTCTAGATGTAGAGCGACAAGCACCCAATGTCGCTAGAATGAAAATGTTAGGGGCTACGGTTATTCCTGTTTATAGTGGTAGTAAAACACTAAAAGATGCTACCAATGAGGCCATTAGGGATTGGATTAATCATCCTGAAAATACACATTATATCATTGGTTCTGTTGTAGGTCCTCATCCTTATCCTGATATGGTGGCACGATTTCAATCTGTGATTAGTCAAGAAATAAAAGAACAATTAAAAGCACAAACTGGAAATGAGAATCCGACTCGAATTATTGCTTGCGTTGGAGGGGGAAGCAATGCTGCAGGGGCTTATTTTCATTATTTGAATGACTTAGACGTAGAACTGATTGCAGTAGAAGCGGCAGGAGAAGGGATTCATTCTGGCAAGTCGGCTGCAACAAGCATTTTGGGAACAGAAGGAATTATCCATGCTAGCAAAACTCTGTTGATGCAAACAAAAGACGGTCAAATTGTAGAGCCTCATTCAATTTCTGCGGGCTTAGATTACCCAGGAATCGGTCCTTTGCATGCGCATTTGATTGTTAGTAAGAGAGCCCAAGCAATAGCAGTGACCGATCAAGAAGCGTTAACGGCTGCTTATAGGCTAACTAAATTGGAAGGAATTATTCCCGCATTAGAAAGTGCACATGCGATTGCTGCTTTGGAGCAAGTTAATTTTAAACCCAATGAGGTAACGGTTTTGAACTTATCGGGACGAGGAGATAAGGACTTAGAAACCTATATGAAGTTCCTCTAAGCTGTTAAAAAAAATTTTAATAGCCTACTTAAAAACAATAGTTAGCTGCGGTGCTACTACGTGGTCATTGAAAACACGAAGTCGCAGCATCGCTAACTACTATAAAAATAAAAACAATGAATAGAATCAATCAATTATTTGAGCGAAAGCAAGAAAATCTACTCAATATATACAGTACAGCTGGTTATCCTCAGTTAGAATCAACTGGAGAGATCATTTTATCTTTGGATAAAGCAGGTGTAGATTTGGTCGAAATTGGAATGCCTTATTCTGACCCCTTGGCAGATGGACCAACCATCCAAAAGAGCAGTACTATTGCTTTGCAGAATGGGATGACGATTCGAAAAGTTTTAGAACAAATTAAGACAGTTCGAGATCAAACAACGTTACCAATTATTCTAATGGGCTATCTTAATCCTGTCTTGCAATATGGCTTTGAAGCATTTCTAAAAAGCTGTCAAGAAGTGGGCGTAGATGGTTTGATCCTACCAGATTTACCTTTGTATGAATACGAAACGCATTATCAAGGTTTGTTTAAGAAGTATAACATTCGGCTCATTTTTTTAATTACGCCACAAACATCGACCAAACGCATTCGAAAAATTGATGCATTAAGCAATGCTTTTATTTATGTCGTTTCTTCGGCAGCAACAACAGGAAAACAAGCTGGTTTTGAGGCAAAAAATATAGCTTATTTCAAAAGAATTCAAGCAATGAATTTAAAGAACCCTATTTTGATTGGTTTTGGGATTTCTAATCAAGCAACGTATCAGACCGTTTGCCAATATGCGAATGGAGCAATTATAGGAAGTGCTTTTATTAGAATGTTGGAAAAGAGCGAGCATATAGAGCGAGATGTTGTAGCGTTTGTAGAAGGTCTTAACGTTTCTACTGTCGCTAAATAAGTTTATTATTTATAAAAATAGTAGCAGCGCAGCTAACTATTGTAAAAAGAAACAAGTCATTATGATTATTCAATTAGAAAAAAATATAGCAGCTGATCAGTATCAAAAATTAACTCAAAAATTGGATGCGATTAACTATAAATATACCAATGTTAAAACACAGTTTCAGGAATATTTAGTGGCCATAGGGCAACAAGAATTTGATATTAGAAGTATTGGTGTAATGCCAGGTGTACAGGATTTGCATCGTGTAAGTGATAACTATAAACTTGTCTCTAGTAAGTGGAAAGTACAAGATACTATGATTGATTTGGGAGATGGAGTAAAGATTGGTGGAGGTCATTTTACGGTTATGGCTGGTCCTTGTTCTATCGAAGGAGAGGAACAGATAGAAGAAACAGTTAAACATTTAGTAAAAAATAATGTTCGGGTAATGAGAGGTGGTGTGTATAAACCAAGAAGTTCTCCGTATTCATTTAGAGGAATGGGTTTAGATGGTTTAAAGTTATTTTATAAGGCCTGTCAAGCAGAAGGAATTAAAATTATCACAGAAGTCATGCAAGTTTCACAAATAGAGGCGATGCTAGATTACGTAGATATTCTGCAAGTGGGGGCTAGGAATGCACAAAATTTTAACCTTTTGGATGCTTTAGGAAAAGTAGATAAACCTGTTTTGCTAAAAAGAGGTATTTCTGGAACAATTGACGAGTTACTGCAAGCCGCAGAGTATGTTTTTTCAAATGGGAATGAAAAAATCATGTTGTGTGAACGAGGCATCCGTTCGTTTGAAACAAGTTATAGAAATACTTTGGACTTGAATGCAGTTCCTATATTAAAGGACAAATCGCACCTACCTGTTATTGTTGATCCTTCTCATGGTATAGGTGTGCGCAAATATGTTGAACAAATGTCTTTGGCAGGTGTTATGGCTGGTGCAGATGGGCTAATAGTAGAAGTCCATCGTCAACCCGAAAAAGCATTTTCGGATGGACAACAAACCCTCTCTTTTGCTGAAGCAGAAGTGTTGTATCAAAAAATCGAACAGACAGTACGTTTGAGAGATTCTTTTTCATGATTTATAATCAAAAGCCAATGGTCTCTAAAAAAACAAATATTAAAGGAGAAATTACACTGAATGGTTCTAAAAGTATTAGCAATAGAATTTTGATGATTCAAGCCATTTCAGGAGAAGAGTTTTCTATTAGTGGCTTATCCAATGCCAAGGATACGACAACATTGAAGAGTCTTTTGGAAAAATTAAATGAGCCCATATTAGATGCTGGAGAAGCGGGTACTGCGTATCGTTTTATGACGGCTTATTTAGCTTGGAAGGGAAACAACCAAGTTTTGATGGGAACCAAACGGATGTGCGAACGCCCTATTGGCGTCTTGGCTGATGCCCTGAATGAATTAGGGGCAAAAATTTGTTATGTAGGCAAGCAAGGCTATCCGCCTTTGCATATGAAAGAGCATAAAATTGATGAATGGGGACAACGTATTACCATAGGTGCCCATGTTAGTAGTCAATTTATTTCTGCTTTATTGTTAATTGCACCAGTCTTGCCAAATGGGATGGAACTGATCTTGGAAGGAAAAATTATTTCTAGACCATACATCCAAATGACCTTGAATTTGATGGAAGAGTTTGGAATATTGGCTTTGTGGCACAACGATATGATTAAAGTGCCAAATCAAGAATATGTTCCCAAGCCTTTTGTGGTAGAAGCAGATTGGTCGGCAGCATCGTATTATTATAGTTTGGTGGCTATTGCCGATGAAGCTACGATTCAACTAAATGGCTTACAACAAAATTCTGTTCAAGGCGATGCTGTGCTGGTTGATATTATGGAGTCGTTTGGAGTCAAAACAACATTTAACGAACGAGGTATTTTGTTAGAAAAAATCCCTTGTAGAATAACAGAATTTAAATACGACTGTTCTGATTGCCCTGATTTGGCACAGACCCTAGCCGTGGTTTGTGCTGCATTAAAAGTAGATGCGGAGTTAACAGGGCTAGAAACCCTAACCATTAAAGAGACCGATCGAATTAATGCGGTAAAAGTAGAGCTTGAAAAGTTAGGTTGTTTGGTCGATGCAACGGAAAATTCACTTAGTATAAGAAAAGGAATTACCAATCAGCAACAGTCTATAAAAGTAAATACGTACGATGATCATCGAATGGCAATGGCTTTTGCGCCGCTTGCTTTAATTTTGGATAAAGTAAGCATGGAAGATAAAAAAGTAGTTTGCAAGTCGTATCCTAAGTTTTGGGATGATTTTCAAACTTTAGGCTTAGGGGATTATGAGTAAATCCCCCAAATGCCCCTTTTTGAGAAGTTTGGTTTAAAGCTCTAAGTGTTAGAATGGAGTTGCTCTAACAACCAAGGACGTTCTGTCAAAGGAGAAGTTTTAAAAATAAGTTGGCGCAACTTTTCTCGTTCAGCAGGTAGCTCCATTTTGGCGTAGATCATCTTTCTAGTAATGGAAATGATATTCCCATAAATTTGACGATGGTAAGCGAGCACTTTTTTTCGATTCAAAAAAACAGAAAAACTATCTAGATGCGCTTCTAATAGGTCAAATTCATTGAGCTGCCAATATATTTTTAATGATAAAAGTTTGATAGCTAGACTTATAAATAAATCTATGGCATCTGTATCTATTAAAATTTGTTGTGCGGCTAAGATTTGGTCCTGTTCAAATAAAATTTTAGCTCTAATATAATTAGTATAAGCTTTTCGGTAGTAAGGCTTAATTTGAGGACTATATTTCTGAACAAAATTATCGACCCATTGGTAAGCCTTGAGTCGCAGTGCTGCTGTTGCAATATTTTTAAATGTACTATGGCTTATATAACCTCCTTCCAACCATATGTTTTGTTCCAAGCCTAAGGAATAAATTTCAAAAACTTCTTTAACATACATTTCTGCATCGGTATTGAGCCGTTTGATGCAATAATTAGTGACTAACAAGTATATATATTTTAACTCACTAATCGGCAATGGAATCTGCCCTTCTAAAAGCAGCTTTTTTACAATTTTAAAATGAATTTCCTCATTAGGTTGTGTCAAAGCTCTATAACAGTGATAATAACTTTTAACAACAGTATTGTTTTTATAAGTATCTGTTTGAGCTTCCTCTAGTATAGCATCTAATAATGGAATCTGATAATCATTCTTATATAAGCTTCCATGAGATATCGCTGTGCAAGCATTTTTTAAGGTAGCCACAATCGTAAACGTTGTTAAGTCACTAAAAATAGCCTGTAAATTGGTCTGATGTTGCCGCAATTCTGTGCCCTTTAGTTCGAATAATGATTGTTCTAGCAAAAAAGAATGATGGTAATAAAAATCATTGTGATAGGGACTATCGTTGAGAGCATCTTGAGCTTTTTCTAAATTTTTTTGTGCTAAATGTGGTAGGGATTTTTTTTGGTAAAATTCTGATAGAAAAAAAAGTTCTTCAATGGGTTTATCCTGAAGGGTTATAAACTGAATATAGGCTTCCATTACTTCAAGCGTAAAAGAAAGAACATGATTGAGTCGATGTAGATTATACTTGGAATTAGGGTAGAGGTGCTTGTAAACACGTTCTCTCTGAATTGAAATAGGGGTTAACTTTCTTCTAGAAAACAAAAAATTAGTGAGCTTAATGACATCTTTATGCTGATTATGGATAGGTGAATTTACCCATCGACGAAACCCTAATTTCTCTTTTCTATTGAAGCTTTTAAATATTTCTATTAATTTACTCTTATACATATCTTGAAGATAAGAATTACAACTAAGATATGATAAATATAGAATAATGTTTTTTTATTTACTTGATATTGAATTTACCTTTGTTGTGTGTTAGACATAATTCGTTAGCGTAAAAATGTATCTAAAATATAATCGTTTTAAGTAAAAAAACTGAATTGCTATATAGAGTTTTAAAGCATTGATAATTAAGTTGGTAAGAGGGAATGACTTTTCTTGTTTTTTATTTGATAAAAAGCCACGACCATGCCGTAGGTAGCAGTGCAGTATTAAATTTTAATAAGTTAAAGAAATGAAGGACATATTTTTTATTCTCTTGTGGCTCAACTTATGTTGTACTGTTATTGTTGGTCAACAAAATATAGAAGGGAGCGTTTATCAAGATTTAGATGCAAATTGCACATTTACCAACGGAGATATTAATTTATCTGGAATTACGGTAAAAGCGTTGCTTAATGGTAGCAATAATATTTTTTATTATGGGACGACGGATGCTGATGGGCATTACTCTATATCCTGCCCTTCAGGAACCTACACCGTTTATCCTGTAAGAACACCCTATACACAGCCCAATTGCACGCCTTTTTCAGGAGTAGTGACAACACAAGCATCGGATACAATTGATTTTCCTTTGGAAGTATATATTTCTTGTCCTGCGATGAACGTAGATGTTTCTGCTCCCATCTTGACCAAAGCTTTTTCGAGTACTTATGCGATAGAATATAGTAATAGAGGAACGGCTACAGCTAACCAAGTACAAATAGAATTAGAAGTTGATTCTTTTTTGAATGTACAAAGTTTTTCAATTCCTCCTGCGAGCCAGTTGGGCAATGTATACCTATTTAATATAGGAACGGTTGGAGTTGCACAAAGTGGAACTATTGATATGGAGGTGCAGGTAAAACCTACTGCTATTGATGAGCAAACACATTGTGTAAGAGCATATATTACTCCTGATTCTAGTTGTTATTCAGGTAGTGCGATGGACTGGTGGCTAGACATAGAGGGAACTTGTCGGAACGATAGTGTTTTATTTACCATTAGAAATCAATCCGCACTACCAGCAATTAGCAAGCCTTATTGGGTTTTTGAGGATGATATTATTATGCGTACAGGAAATGTTAATGTGGTGAATGGAATAGATACAATTATAGGTCTATCGGCATTGCCTAGAAAATTTTACCGTATAGAGGTGGGAGATATTAGCAATGCTCCAGATTCTATCTTTAGTGCTTTTGTAGAAGGTTGTGTTCCTGATAATAATGGCGAATTTAATACAGGTTTTCCTACTCAATATAATAATGCCAATAGAGTATCTTGGGATGCTGTAGATTGTCAACAAAATACAGCTGTTACTCTAGCAAATCGCAAAATGGCACAACCTCAAGGATATAGAGCAGGGCATTATATTAATGTAGGGCAATTTATTGATTATCAAATTAATTTTCAAAATACAGGAGCAAGCACTGTTCATAAAATAACTATAATAGATACCCTATCTAATTATTTAAACCCATCTAGTGTTCAACTAACAAGTGCTAGTCATCCATATACTTGGAGTATAAAAGATCAGAACATACTAGAAATTCAATTGGATAGTGTCAATTTACCTAGCAGTTCTGTTGATATATCTCAATCTTATGGTTTTGTAAAATTTAGAATAGAACAAAACTTTCCTAGTCCAATAGGAAATGTTATTGAGAACTTGGCAGATGTTTATATGGATCAACAGCCACCCATTCAAACGAACCTTACTATTCACGAAACTGCCTCTGACTTTTTTATTACTCCTATAATTACTATCTGCCCAGAAGTAGTTCCTCAAATGAAGGTTTATCCTAACCCTTTTAAGGATAGGGTAACAATAGAAATGGGGGGAGAACCGCAAGAAGTGACTTTAGTTGTGTACGATATTATTGGTCGAGAAATGGTTCGTATCCAAGAAAGCAACACAACACGAATGGTTTGGACCCCTAATAATTTAAAATCTGGTGTTTACGTATTTAACCTATTTGCAGAAGGTAAAGTTATAGGAAAAGGAAGAATTATAGCCCAATAGAATTTCAGTATCTACCCTTCGATAAATTAAATATTTAGAGCGTGTTGTACAAAAAATACCTTTGTGCAAGAATGGCAAACCCATGCCATAAATGAAACAATTAAAACTTCAACAAATAAAAATAACAATGAATAATTTAAGTTTTCTTAAAAGCATTTTGCTACTTATTACTTTGGGAGGAGTAGCGTCTTGTTATGGTCAGACCAAGCTTTGGGGAGTCGGTGCTACTAGCGGTCAAGCAGAAGCTGAATTCCAAAACAATTTTATACAATCAACAACAGCTTCCAATTATTCACCTACGGCTTGGACAGCATTGTCGATTAGCGACGCAAGTGGTGTTAATGTACCTGGAGCAGCGTATTGGACTAGAAATACCACAGGAGTATCACAGGGAACATATGCTATTGCCCAATCTGCAAGCTCCAATTCTGTAGCTAATGGTGTTGCTATCTTTGATTCGGATTTTTTACATACAGGCGGACCAGGTGGAACGGGAACTTCTCCTAATCATCAACATGGAGCTTTAATTTCTCCAAGAATGGACTTAACAGGGGCAACCGATTCGGCACTTGTGGTCGAGTTTTATTCTTATTATCGTCATTTTGATGTAACAGAATACTCAGTTGCCATTTCTGTCGATGATGGCGCCACTTGGAGTACTTCTTTTGATATTAAGTCGCTACAGTTTTCTGTTCGAAACAATCCCGTAGATGGAACACTGCGCATTTTATTTCCTAATGTTACAGCAGGCGTTGCAAATTTGTCACAATGTCGTTTGAAATTTACATTTAATGGGAGGTATTATTTTACAATAATAGACGATGTTTCGGTAGAAATTGCTCCAGATTATGATATTGCTATTGGATTCGCAAAAGAAGTATCTGGCAGTGCTACTTATGGAGAAATAGGGGATATTGTTCGCTTTAGCAACAACACGCATCGACCATTGGTTAATGTTAATCCAAATAACTTAGGAGACTGGATATGGGGGGCTAAAGTTGTTAACTATGGTACAAAAACCATTCAAGCAGCAGATAATCCAAGAATACGATGCTCTATAGATTATACAGATGCAATGGGAAACACAACGTATGGAGTGTATTCGGATACCTTAGTTGGAGGTGGAGCGGATTCTATTCCTACTAATGACTTTGTAGGTGTTACAATGGTGACTCAAGTGCGTGATTTAGATTTTATTATGACCCACAAGGCAGGAACGTATGAGGTGACCTATTGGGTGGAGCATAATCATGCGGACGGAAGCGCTGCTAATGATACTGTCAAGCATTCTTTTGTGATTACAGATGACCAAAATGGCACAGGTTCGTATTACTTAACAAAATCAAAAGTCTCTCCAATTGACAATAGAGTATATGGCGAAGATAGATTTACACCAGCTAATCTTGCTGCTTTTGAGTACGGTTCTATTTTTAGTTTTCCAAATGGAGCAAGAGATTCTGTCAAAATAGACTCGATAGATTTTGTTTATCACTTGCACAGCTCTTTTTCAGGTCCTGCAACACAGACTGTTTTTATGAATATCTATGAGTTTGTAGACGGGGCTAACGGAGGTGCTGCGGACGGTAGCATAGAAGCCGTAGAGTTGACAAAAATTGCTTTCACTCCTGTTGAACTAACAGGATTAGGTACGACAATTTCTACACCTAGTTATAATCGTGCGACAGCAAACAATTTTATAGACCCAACGGGTTCAGGAAATGCAATTCAATTAAAAGACAATGCTTTTTATTATATAGCGCTAGAAATAAATCCATCCCAAACAGGTGGAGCAGCAACTTTTAACAGAAGCACGTCTCCCTTTTTAGCTGAAACGAGATTGAATTATGCCATGAACAGACATGGATCGTCTAGTGCAAGTCCGATTAGTGCAACGACATCGAAAACGGTGAGTGCAACAGGAAATGTAGATTTTTATGACAGTATAAGAGAAAGTAATACCGTTCCAGCTATAGGTATACATTTGAGTGCTTCTAAGCAACCTACTCCATTGCCCCCTGTACCTGTATCTAGTATAAAGCTAGAGGTTTATCCCAACCCAGTCACCAACTATCTAACTATAGATGTAGAATTAGAGGAATCGGCAGCCATTCAATATATAATAACAGATATTTCTGGTCGTGTAGTTTATCATCACCAAAGTATGAGTGTTTTAGAAGAACATCATACGATTGATATTAGTGCCTTGCCAACAGGTGTTTATGTAGTTACAGCCCAAACAGCCAGAGGGGTATCAACCAAACGTATTATTCATCAGTAGGGGAACTGAATGGGTAAAATTAGGGATAGGAGGTACTGCTGTAAAAAGTGGTACCTCTCACTATTTTTGAGAAAGTTATGTCAATTGTTCTAACAGCCAAGGTCGATCTGTTAGTGGAGTCGTTTTAAGAATCAGTTGACGCAATTTTTCTCTTTCTGTTGTTATACTTAGGTTGGTAGCCATCATTTTTCGAGCCAAAGAGATGGTATTCCCATAAATCTGACGATGATAGGCAAGTACCTTTTTTCGATTTAAATAAACAGCAAAACTATCTAAGTGCGCTTCTAATAAATCAAATTCATTGAGTTTCCAATAAATCTTTAGTAATAAAAGCTTGATATCTAGACTAATAAATAAGTCAATTAAATCTGTTTCGACTAAGACCTCCTGAGCTTCGGTGTATAGACCTTGTTCAAAAAATAACTTAGCTTTTGCGTAATTCGTATAATCCTTTTGGTGGCTATTTCTCAACTTGGAACCATAGGTTTCGATAAATTTCTGTGTCCAAGGATAAGCCTTCAAGCGCAGAGCAGCTGTGACGATATTTTTAAATGTACTGTGACTCAAATGTCCCTGTTCAATCCATATGTTATGTTCCAATCCATAACGGTAAATATCAAATACTTCTTGTACGTATGCTTCTGCCCCCATATTCAACCGCTTGATACAATAATTAATCATTAACAAACAATGGTATTTTAGCTCTTCAATAGGAAGTGGTATGTGTTGAGAGAGCAATAATTTTTTTAAGGCCTTAAAATGGATTTCATTTTCAGGTTCTGCCAAAGCCATGTAACTGTGGTAGTAACTTTGAACGACAAAATTGTTTTGATAGGTGACCGATTGCGCTTCTTGAAGAATGGCATCTAAAAGAGGCACTTGATATTCTGTTTGGTAGAGGCTTCGATGAGAAATAGCTGTACAAGCATTTTTAAGTGTCGCTACAATAGTAAACGTAGTCAAATCACTAAAGATAGCCTGCAAATTGGTTTGTTGTTGTCGCAACTCAGTGCCTTTTAAGCCAAAAATTGCTTGTTCTAGCAAAAAACTGGAATGATAATAATTATCATTTTGATAAAGACTGTTTTCTAGGCTCAACTGGGCTTTTTTTAAAGCTTTCTGCGCCAAATGAGGCAAGGATTTGCTTTTGTAGTAATTGGCAACAGAAAAAAAATCTAAAAAACGAGTGTTTTTAGACATTAGATAGCTGATATATTCTTCCATTACTTCTACCGTGAAAGATAAGACATGATTTAAACGGTATAAATTGTATGGCGTATCGGGATATAGGTGTTGAAAAACGCGTTCTCTTTTAACGGAAGTTGGCGTTATTTTACGTTTAGATAACAAATAAACAACCAACTTAGTCACATCTTTATGCTCATTGTGAATGGGGGAATAGACCCACCGTCTCAAACCAGATTTTTCTGCTTTGTTGAAGCTTTGGAATATTTCTATGACTTTACTTTTATACATTTTGTAAAGGTAAAAAATACATTTGATTTCTGATAAATAGGTAATAATGTTTTTTTATTCGTTTGATTATAACTTTATCTTTGGATTAAACAGTTGAAGAGTACTCGATACTAGTAATTATCAATCAATAGTCAATGATTAAAAAACTAAAAATTAAGTTACAATATGAGATTAATTAATCAAAAATGGAAATCGATCTGTTTGCTAATTTTATGCAGCTGTCTTAGTCACACAGCTAGCTTTGGTCAACAGACATGGGAACGAGTTTATGGAGGAGCAGGCAACGAATCTGCAAAATCAGTACAACAAACAACCAATGGAGGATATATTGTAGGAGGATATACCAATAGTTTTGGTGGGAGTGATGCTGATATGTATTTGGTGAAACTAGATGCTTTGGGAGATACCTTGTGGACAAGAACGTATGGGCAAAGTGTTTGGGAAGAAGAAATTAATGCCCTTCAACAAACATCAGATGGTGGATACATCTTAGCTGGACAAAGAAGAATGCCATCTGGAGTATCTTCAGAAAATATTTTTCTAGTAAAAACAGATGCAAACGGAGATACGCTTTGGACAAAAAGTTATAATAGTTTTGGTGCTTATGATAATGCATACTCGGTACAACAAACAACCGATGGCGGTTACATAATAGGAGGAAGAGGAAACTACCCATCTGTAAATACATATCTAATAAAAACGGATGCCAATGGAAATGCCTCATGGACAAAAACATATGGAGATGGAGGAGGAGAAGCAAAAGTGGTACGTCAAACAATAGATGGAGGCTATATTTTAGGAGGAATTTATGAGCAGTCGGGCGTAAATATTTGTGGGATTGTAAAAACAGATATGAATGGAGATACACTTTGGACATATCGTGCAGCAATAGGTTATCATACCAATATCCATGATATACAAGAAACACTAGATGGCAACTATATCGTAGTAGGTCAGACCCTAAGCCAACACGCTCCTAATGCTCCTTATAATGGTTTGATGTTAAAATTAAGTGCAACAGGTTCTGCTATATGGATGGCTAATTCTTTGGGGATAGGAATGCCTAACAAGTCCTTTTATGCTGTTTATCCTACGGCAGATAGTGGCTATATCGTGACAGGAACAGAACAAGAAGCTATTTTTAATACTGGACAAGGATTTGTAGGATTTGATTATCACTTTATTTTAGAAAAAAGAGACGCTGTGGGAGATTTGGTTTGGACTAGAACATTCAATGGAGATTATGGATACGATCTTCAAGAGACAGCGAATGGTCAAATCATTGTAGTAGGGCAAACCGATGCTTATGGCATGGGGGGAGATGAGATGTATGTTATCTTAACCGATAGTCTTGGAAATTATTTAGGTGGACACATCGAAGGAACCGTTTATCAAGATGCTGATGTGAGTTGTACGCAAACAATAGGAGATATTAACTTGGCGGGTATTGTTGTACAAGCCTCTTTAAATGGGGCAACAAATTTTAATTATTATGCTACTACAGATACTGCTGGACACTATGTTATTCCATGTCAGCCAGGAGCATACACAGTGACAATTCCAAACTTGCATCCGTATTATGATTTGAATTGCCCTCAAAATTCAGGAACAATTATCGCTCAATCTTATGATACGATAGATTTTGCTCTAGAAGCAACTATTTCTTGTCCTGTTATGGAGGTCGATGCTTCTGTACCTGCTTTAAGAGCAATTATGCCAAGTGTTTACACCGTAGAGTATTGTAATACAGGAACGGATAGTGCTCAAAACGTAGAAGTAACTGTTGAGTTAGATTCGTTTCTAAATATACTAGGGTTTTCTCAAGCGCCAGTTAGTCAAGTAGGAGATACGTACGTCTTTAATGTAGGAACAGTAGAGGTTGGCGAATGTGGTACCATTAATATTACTGTTCAAGTAGATACTTCAGCTATCTTAGGACAAACGCATTGTATTGAAGTTTCGATTACACCTGATTCTTTGTGTCTGCCCAACAATTGGACAGGTATGCTGCTAGATGTGGAAGGAAAGTGTCAGAATGATAGTGTCTTTTTTGTAATCGAAAATATGAGTTCAGCTAGCACGCTTACCCCTAGAACGTATTGGGTGTTTGAAGATAATATTATTATGAGAACAGGTACGGTAAACGTTCCAAATGGAGGTACAGCTGTTGTTTCTGTGCCCGCATTACCAAGAAAGTTTTATAGAATTGAAGTAGAACAAGAGTCTGGTATTCCTTGGACTGTTTCAGATCCGATTGTCAGTGCTTTTGTAGAGGGCTGTGTGCCAGACGGAAGTGGTTTGTTTAATGTTGGTTATCCTACTCAATTTCCAAATGGTCACTCACCTACTTTTAGAGCTATTAGCTGTCGACAAAACAACGGTTCTTACGATCCGAACAACAAAGAAGCACAACCAGCAGGGTACAATTCATCGCATTATATTGCCCCTAATCAGTACATAGATTATCAGATTAATTTTCAAAATACAGGAACAGATACTGCTTTCTTTGTTACCTTGATCGATACTTTATCGCCATATTTGGACCCATCAAGTATTCAGGTAACTAGTGCTAGTCATCCTTATACTTGGAGCTTGAAAGGAAATGGAATACTAGAAGTAAAATTTGATTATATCATGCTGCCAGATAGTAATGTCAACGAACCAGCATCTCATGGTTTTGTGAAATTCCGAATCCAGCAGAACGCCAATAATCCATCAGGAACAATTATCAATAATTTTGCCGATATCTACTTTGATTTGAATGCTCCAGTGCGTACGAATACTACTTACCATGAAATTGGAGTGAATTTTTACATCTTAACGGTTGTGCCCTTAGAAGATGCACCACAAGTAACGGTCAATGCTTATCCTAATCCATTTACTTACGGAACAACTATTGAAGTGGAAGGAGCTGAGTATGATAATTTGACTTTAGTTGTTTACGATGTTATGGGACGACAAGTAGCAACGTTGTCAAAAGATGCCACGAATCAGATAGAATTGCCTCGAAATAATTTAGAAAAGGGTGTTTATGTGTTTAAATTATTAGGAAATGGTGAAGCTATTAGTTCTGGAAAAATTGTAGCACAATAAATTTTGATTGTGTACAGTAGTTTGTTCATTACCTTAGAATTAATTTGATTTTGCTGCCATAGTTTGGTTTTAGCGGATGATCATTTGATTAAGTACAGTACAAGAGGTGTATGCCCACATTGGTAACCATTAATTGGTTACTGGTGTGGGATTTTTTTTCTAAATACAGCATCTTCTATAGGATATTTTGTAACTTCATTTGCACGAACTTCGGGGGGGGAGGTTGATAAATAAAAATCCATAACCACGGAGTAGCAGCAGAGCTAAGTATTAATCTAAAAAAGATAAAATGATATGGCAAAAAAAGATCAAGATATATGGATAGGGCTAGCACATGTAAAAAACATGGGGGTTAGCAGAAGTGTTGGGAATGGAGATGGTGCACAAACGTACATTGCGATTAGGGCAAATGACGCAGAAGAATTTGAAGCAAAAGTAATTGCTATTTTTCGCCAAAACAATTTCCAAGTGTTGAGTCTTGATAATGTTGAAATTGAGTACGATGTACCTAAGGACGAAAGTGATCCTGTCGCCGCAGAAAAAATAGCTCTATTTAAACGATTGGCAACAGGAGCCTTATTTGCATGGGGGAGTTTCTATCCTTATGGGGAAAAAGCTTAAGGAAGTATAGATTAGATAGGAAAGCATATAGATGTCCATACATATTACCATTTTTCTATGAAAACAGCTACAGTTAAAGAACTTAGGGCAGAATTAAGTGAAAGAAAACCTCAAGAGTTACTCCAACTATGTTTGCATTTGGCAAAGTTCAAAAAAGAGAACAAAGAGTTGCTCACGTATCTGTTATTTGAAGCGGATAATGAAGATGCTTATATAGAGAAAGTAAAAAAAGAGGTTGTAGAAGCATTTGGCAACATCGATAGAAAGAGCTTTTATTATATCAAAAAAAGTGTTCGAAAAATACTACGGATGTGCATCAAGTATATTCGTTATTCTAAAAAAAAGACAACCGAAGCGGACATTCGTTTATTTTTTTGTCATGAATTGGTTCGAATGACCCCTTCTCTAAAACGCAGTAGTATTCTCAAAAATATTTATTTTCAGCAAGTTAAGATGGTTGAAAAAATTGTCACCAAACTTCATGAAGATCTTCAATATGACTATCAATTAGAAATTGAAGATCTTCAAAAAGCGTTTAGGAATCGGTAGTATACCAAACAACTATCAACTAAGAAAGAATTTGTTCTGAACGCAATTGTTTGGTATACAGATCATAGTATTTGCCCTTTTTTGACATTAGAGTTTGATGATTGCCGTCTTCAAGGATCGTTCCTTTTTGGATAACAAGAATGCGATCACAGTTTTTTATGGTAGATAGGCGATGTGCTATAATAATCGCTGTTCTATTCTCCAACATCTGTTGAATACTCTGTTGAATTTTTGCTTCTGTAATCGTATCAATAGATGAAGTAGCTTCATCCATGATCAAAATCTTTGGGTTGGGCAAAATTGCTCTAGCAAAAGAAATCAATTGTTTTTCGCCCATGGACAAGTTTTCGCCTTCTTCCCCTACTTCTTCATCCAATCGATCCATAAAATAAGTTGCTCCAATCAAATCCAACGTTTGAATAATTTCGGCATCGGTTGCCTCCTTTTTAGCATAGCGAATATTGTCTCGAATTGTTCCAATAAACAAATGAGGCGTTTGCAAAACCATCCCCAACTGTTTTCTTAAGCTTTTTAATGTTTTTGTGGTATAGTCGATGCCATCAATTTTGAGTTTTCCTGCTTTGGGTTCATAAAATCGAGCGACTAAATTAGCAATAGTCGATTTTCCTTCTCCTGTCGCACCCACCAATGCAATAGATTCGCCAGCTTTGATATTTAGGTTAAAATTACTTAAAATAGCTTGTTCTGGATTGTAATAAAAGTCTACTTGATCAAACTGTATACTACCTTGAATAGCCTCAAAGTCTGTAGCAGTAGGGCTGTCTTTGATGTCTAAAGGTTCATCAATAAGTGAAAAAATACGCTCTCCTGCTGACAAGGAACTTTGTGCCCGTGCGTAAAACATGGAAATATCTACAATTGGAATAAAAATTTTAGTGGCATAATCCAAGGCAGCAACCAAAGTTCCAACAGTAATAATTGCGGGGACAGCAAGTACCATTTTTCCACCAAAGTAAACAACAAATGCGGCAGCAAACGAACCCGTTAAAATAACCAATGGAATATACATGGCAGTATAGTATGATGCTCGGTAGGAGGCTCGTTGCATTCTACCACTAAGGACTTGAAATTCTCGACTAACTCGTTTTTCTTGTGCCGTGCTTTTGTTAACAACAATCCCATTAATATGCTCCGAAAAGGTAGCCGTTAATTCACTGTTTATTTTTCTAGAAGCTCTAGAATATTCCAAAACAAGCATTCTTATTTTTACAGAAATAAGTAACATAAAAGGAATGGAAAGGGCTACGATTAACCCTAATTTCCAACTGTAAAAAAATAGCACCACTAAACAGAAAGAAATCATTGAGACTCCCCAAAAGGCTTCTAGCAACCCCCAAGAAATAACTTCCGCAACCCGATCTGTATCTGACGTTAAACGTGTCAGCAACCAACCAGAAGCCGAACGATCATAAAAAGAGAAAGATAATTTTTGTAGACGATCAAACATATCTTTACGCAGGTCGTGCATAACGTATTCTTGAATACGCCCAGCATACCGAATAAACAAATAAACTCCTATAGCCTGTACGATGCCAACCAATAAAAATAGCCCTGTGTAATAATAAATTAAATAAAAATCTAAATCATAGGTTAAGCCTTGGTCTTGTGCTAGTTTTATGGCTTCTAATTGAGGTGTAATGGCATCGTCAATAGTTACTTTTAGTAATAATGGAAATAAGGCATCGGCAACAGCGACAACCATTACCCAAAAAAGTAAGCCCAATACCCAACGTGGGTATTTCCACGCATATCGACCAATCCTTTTCAAGAAGGGGAGTAGGGCTCTCTTGTTGTCAAATTTTTGATCAACTAATTTTGTCGTTTTCATGATAATATTGACCTTAGAAAAATTACTCAATAGACGCTTCGATACTAGATTGAATATCGAATACCTCTTTGTAAAAAAGATTGTTTTGTAATAGGGTTTGATGATTGCCAAATTCTAAAACTTGTCCTTCTTTTAAGATTAGAATTTTATCAGCATGTTGTACAGACGTTAATCGATGCGAAATGATGAGCGTTGTTTTATCTTTCATCCTCTTATTTAAAGCTTCTTGTATTTTAAATTCTGTTTCTGTATCAACGGCAGAAGTAGCATCATCTAAAATTAAAATTTGAGGATTACTCAGTAGTGTTCTAGCTAGAGCAACCCGCTGTTTTTGACCACCAGATAACGTAACTCCCTTCTCTCCAACCAACGTATCGTATCCTGCACTCATTTTATCAATAAAATCAGTCACACAAGCATCGGTAGCCACTTGTTCAATTATGTTATCAGATACAGCATCTTGGGATAATAGTTTCAAATCTCCATGCAAATCATTTCGAGCATAAGCAATATTGGCATAAATACTAGTAGAAAATAAAAATGGTTTTTGTAAAACAACACCCAATTGTTGTCTCAAAAATAGCTTGTCATAGCTCTCTAAAGGTTTGTCGTTGAGCCAAATACTTCCTTTGTTTGGTTCGTAAAATCGTAGTAATAGTGCAATCAAGGTAGATTTTCCAGCTCCAGTTGGTCCCATTATAGCTAAGGTCTCTCCATGATTAATTTCAAAACTAACATCCTTTAAAGCCCATTGCCTAGAAGCAGCATTAGTCAATTCTTTTTCTGACGCAGGACTACTTTGAGGATAGGCAAACCAAACATTTTTAAATTCTATTTTTCCTAAAGATTCTACAGGAGTTGATGTTGGAGAAGCATGATACTCTTCAACATCTGCATGTAATATCTGAGTAATTCTCTCCATAGCTACCCCAGCCATACCCAATTGAGAAACAATTCTTCCAAGGTTTCGCATGGGCCAAGTTACCATAATAGCATAGGTGAAAAAGCTGGCGTACTCACCAATTGTAATCTCACCTAATAAGGAATAATACCCTCCTGCAAAAAGAGACAAAGCGATTTGAATGTTAACCAACCAATCTGATAGAGGCCAAAAGACCATGTGCAAATCGATATGTCGAACACCAATACTTCGTTTAGCTTTGTTTTGTGCTGCAAAGCGAATCGTTTCATTGGTTTCCTCTGCAAATGCTTTGACTACTCGAATGCCAGATAAATTCTCCTGGATGATAGCCGTTAGTTTGTCTTGTTCATTTTCGTGTTCTTCCCAAACCGATTGTTCCTTCTTGAAGAAAAAGTAAGAAGTGAGGATGATAGGGATAAATAAAACGACAGAAATAAGTGCATAAGTTGGATGAACCAACCACATCATCACAAAGGCACCAATGGCAATAGCCAACAACCGAATTAATTCAGATATTTGAGTTCCAATGAATTTTTGTATGGTTCCAACATCACCCGTACAGCGTTGAATCAATTCTCCTGTAGGTATTTTACTCATTTGGGAGAGTGATAACGTTTGTATGTGTGCAAACAACTTATCTCTAAAATTTTTAATGGCCTTTTCTGTACTGCTAGCAACTAATATGTTGGCAATAAACCAAGTAATCGCTTTAATACTGACAATACCAACCAATAAAATACCAATACAGAATAAAACCCAAGTCAAATTATCAGATTGTATTGTTGGTAATACCTTATAAAAAAGACCAACCAACCAGTCTGGTTCATTGTTTGTGGTAGATGGATCGAAAAATTTTATGACGCCATCTACGGCTATTTGTATAACCTTAGGTTCTAACATTCTTACCAATGAAGAGAAGGTTAAAAGCAATCCTGCAATCAAGTACCCGGTCTTCCATTTGTCTAAGACTGCCCAAAGTTGGTAAAATTTTTGCATGATAAATTTGTATTAAAATGATCTCTAAATTTTGGTAAATAGCTATAGGGAGAGGTGTTAAAGTGCGTGAAACAGCAAAAAAGAAGGAATAGTTCCTTTTTTTTAGATAAATTAGAGTTCTACAATCACGGAAAATGTTATTTATTTGTTAAATGTAATATTATTATTAATTTATTGTGTTGTGTGAAAAATCTTGGAAATAAGAGAATTTCTATTGTTGACAGGATAAATTCCCTTAGCAAATGTACTTAAAATACGTTATAATAGTTTGTCTAAAAATTGTCTAAAAAAATTGAGTAGCACCCATTAACAACAATATTATACCCATTTTTAATTGTCAGAAAAGTTCGATTCGCTTATGAAACAAATCTACGGCTTGTTATTATTACTATTTATAATCACAGGATGCCAACAGCAACAAGTCCCTGAAGTATTTTATGATTTAGATGCTCAAAGTCTTATAAATCAAACTAGAGCTATGCAGGAGTTAATTTTGTATCAAGCCCCTCTTGAAACAATTATAGACAAAGAACTGCAAGTATTTCATGGTCGAGTTGTCAATATAGATGCTCCTTCTAGTGATAGCCCAGCGATTGTTCAGATAGAGAATGAGATGGAAGTTATTTTAGAGTTTGAAGTAGAACAAGCCGTTGCCGATTTGATGACTCCAGAAATGCACTTAGCTGTTCGTTACATGCGTGAGCAAAAAAAGATTAACGTTGTAGAAATAAAAAAAGCACTGTGGTAGGTCCACAGTGCTTCATTGCTTAGGTATTGTCTGTTCTTATGTCTATTTGATTACATCAATTTCCACTCTACACTCAATGATTTTTCTAACCAAGAGAAACGAATAAAGGAAAAGCTCCAAGGAAGACTTTTTAACAAGATATCAAAGGTTTGTTTTTCAACCTCTAACAACCATTTATCTTCTTCTTCTCGAATAGAGCCTTGACGAATCAAAAAGGAGCCTCTCAAAGAGTTGGGAGTCATGTTTTTCATTTTAGCCCAATTTTTGATAACACCACCCAATAAACTTTCTGCTGCTTGTAGTTCTTTGGGATCAAATTCAACCCTAAATGGAACCGGATCGCTTATAGGGAAATTACAGAATATTTTATTTAAGACAAGTTCATTTTCAGGAGCTTCTGTTTTGCCAGTTACTAAATATTGCAAAATGTGAATGGCTTTATATTGCGCTTCTTCATCTACAAATTTTTTGTCTTTGACATAACCCAGCATATCAAACAATCGGGCAACAAAAGGCCAGAGCAATACCATCCCTGCGTTATAGACTTGCAAGGCTTCTTTAATTGGCGCAGGAGCAGGAGGTGTTGGAACTCGTTTCTTTTTTTCCTTTTTCTCAATAGGAGTTTCTTTTCTGATAACGTCCTCAATGATAAACTCTTTTTCTTGCTCTAGTTCTTTTAGTTGTGCTGTCTGTTCTGCTTCTTGAGCTTTGAGCAGTTGAAAATCTTCATCTATTAGATTGTTCGAACGCAGAATGCGATCATTTTGTAATTCTGTAAAGATGGCATCAATATTAGTTCTTAATTGTTTAAAATCTTGGCGTGTTTTTTCATCTCTTGCCACCTCGTACATCTCATCGACTTGAAACTTTTGCTGTTCCCATAGGACTTCTATTTCCTCTGCTATTTCTTTTAATTCTTCTAATTTGGCAGCCTTCTGCAGGCGTCTTTTTAGGCGATCTTGCGCAGTTTTGAGCAAGGTAGCATACGAACGCAAGTTTTGTTGATCTTTTCGTTGAATGGTACTTTTGATCTGTTGCTGTAATGCTTTTCTAGCAGGGGTAAGTAGAGTTGGGTTTTTCTTATAATGAGTTTCCAAGGCATCCCATCTCCGCCAAAGTTCGATAGGAGCTGTTTGGTCAATATCATCCAACAAAGCTTTTTGTTGTTGGTCCAAATCAACTGACTGTTTCAGTTTTTCCAAAGAAATGACTTGAGGTTTTGCCTGTTCCAAAAGCTGAATTAGCGTTGATCGGTAGAGCGTAGCACTTATACTTTGAGCAATACGTTCTAAATCTTGGAAAAAGGACAAATGATCTGGCAAACTATCTCCTAAATCATCCAATAAATCAGGAAGTAAACTTAAAGCATCTGGAGCTTCTTTTTGCAACAGTTCCAAGAGCTCAATTTGACGTTCAATCAAAGAGGCTTTAAAAACGGGAGGAGCGGGCAATTTTGCTTCTAACTTGCTTTTCGCAGCTTTTTCTTTAACCAATTTTTCAGTTGCTGCCAATTCAGTTTTCAACACTGCAATTTGACGCTCTACTTTTCTTAATAATGGAGGACGAAGCTGGGCTAGTAACTTGAGTTGAGCGATATGTTGGGCAATTTTTCGCTTTTTCTCCAATGCTTTGAATGCATCTTCATCTTGACGACTCTCCTCTAATTCTTTTAAATCTTGACGATGTTTTTCAATCAGTTGATTTAATTCTGGTAAGGTATATTTCTTTTCTGGAATGCCCTGTGCTTCTGCCATTTCTTCAGATAATACATCAATTAACTGAGCAGAGGTCTCGGTATATTCTTTAGAAACAAAATTAATTTGCTCATTTAAATTGACTAAAACCTCCATATCCGTTGCCTGTTTTTGTTCCATTTTTAAACTGTCAACTTCTAACATTAGAATAGAGACAAGCCAAGAACTACTAGGGTTACTTAACTTTTTAACCTTTCGTTTCCATTCAGACAAAATAGCAAGGGGGGATCTACCCGAAGCCTGATGCTTGGCTAGCAAGATGGCTTTTACATAATCTATGGTATCAAAATTAGCCTGTTGCTGTGCCAACAAATGGTTGAATAGGACATCTTTTTCTAGCCCTAATTTAGAGTCGCCAAACACCCGTTCAAAATCTTTGAAGTGCCGTTGTACAGGCAACAACGCTTTGGGACGAATAAGGTGAATAATTTCCCAAAAGATGGCTTCTGGCATTTCATTAATAATAAAATGCCGAGCATTAGACAGGCGCAAGAGGTTAAAAATGACATAGCCTGTATCTTGTCTATTATTTTGAATTTGTTCCAAAAGCAACATTTCAAACTTTTCAGGCAAATCATATTTGTACTCTTTGGCTCTTTTGGTGATCCTGCCCGTCGAGAGAAACTCTACCAATAGCTCTAACTTTTGCGTATCGTTGAGATAAATTCCCTCTTCTTTTAGTTGTTGTTCTTGTTCCTGTAGGATTTGTTCCCGCTCTAAAGCGATCACTTTTTTATCCTCAACCAAGGCCTGATTCCATTCAAACCAATCGCTATCTTGATTTCCATTATTTTGAATAATATTGCTACTATATTCAATTAGTTTAGTGGGAGATAGGTTATAAAAACGAGCAGTCTGTAAAAAAATTTCCTTATTAAAATCTTGAGCGCTAAACGGTTGCTTGTTGCTGAGCAAATATTCTAAAATAATACCCCACTGAAATTTTTTGCTATCCGTATTTTTTAATTTTTCAAAACCTTGCGAGTAATGTAACGTAAATAATAAACTAGCTTGGTCAAAGATCGTTTTTTTTGCAGTTGGATATAGCATTTCGATAACAGATCGAATAGCAGCAGTAGAAAGCTGATTGATAATACGTTCCCAAACAACAGGGTATTTACCAATATTTTGAAGAGTACGTTGCAATTTTATAGGATCTTGTTTGGCAAATTCTAAAAATAATTCTTCGATAGATTGCCTAGGTAAATCCTCTGCCCACCAAGGTGTAGAGCCATATTTGAGCATAAAAACCAAGGCATCTAATTTTGAAGTTCCTGTCGGTTCTATTTTGTCGGGTTCTACTGTATTGCCTTCTAGTACATCCAATGTATCTTTTAGAGCCGTATCGAGCGCTTTGGCTTGTTCCTCTAAATCTTTAATATAAGCTTCTAGTTGAACATACTCTTTTTGTAAGGCAGCTCTTTGTAAGCGCAATTGCTGCTTTTCTTCGGAGGTAATAGGGCTACGCAAGGCACGGTTAATATCCGCCAAAAAGAGTTCGATATCTTTTTTATCTAAATTGAGTTGTTGCAATACATTATTGATGGCACGATGGTGCCTTCTCATTCGGTTGTTGGTTTGTTTTATTCTGTATTTGGCAACGCCATGCACTTCTGTGTGCAATTTTTGTTGATCAGCCAACAACGCCGCAACCTCTTTTTTTAAGACATCCTGTAGTTTGGCAAATTCTTTTTCTGTATTGTTCAGACGCTTTTCGAGTTTGGCTTTTTCGTGGTCTTTGGCAATGTTTAGTTGATTTTTTAGAGACAAACGTTGTTTTAGTAAGACCTCAATTTCCAAAGGCATATCTATATCTCTTAGCTCTTCCATGTTTTTCTCGAGCTGTTGAATGCTTTTTGTTAGTGTTTTGAGCTCTTTTGCCTCATTATCCGACAGGGTACCTTTCGTTTGTTTGTCAATAAGTTTTCTTAACGTCCGTTCTAACTGTTGATATTCTTTTTTGGCTAAGCGTAGTTCCTTACGTTCTTTATCTAATTTGGTTTGCACATTTTTGTCTAACTCTTCTAACGTAGAACGAATGGCTGTTGCTTTCTTCTTTCTACGAACATTTTTATAGCTTTCTTTGACTAGAGTTGTATAGTCTGTTTGAGTAACCGTAGAGAATGTTTCTAAAACGGATTTTATAAATGTTTTTTTGACAAACTTATGCTTCTTTTGTAGAAAAAAATACTCTAAAACTTCTGTTAGAACGACTTCTTTTACCTTTGAATTAGTAATGGTTTTTTTGACATTTTGGCGAGAAGAAGTTAGAAATTTAAAGTCATTGATGGTATTTGCAATAAACTGTATGTTCTCTTTAGGAGTTGGGGTGAGCAGTTCTAATATTTGATCAGAAGGAAACTGAAAAATCAATCGGCGCATCGAATTGGGCTGCTCAATGAGGCGCTCAATCATTCGCTGTATTGGAACCAATTGATGCTCTAGGAGTGTCTCAAAAAGTTCTTGAAGTGATTTTTGAGAATCAACATCTGCCCAATCTGGAATGGCGCCAAATTCTAGAAAATATTCAAGGATTTGAATGTCTTGATGTTGTGTTTCAAATCCAGCTCGAACCCTTGTTTTTTGTTTGCTAGGTAGTTTTCGGTTTTGTACTTCCTCAATTACCTGCTGAGTAAATGATCGTTCATTGTATTGAACCGTTCCCGTTGATGTGCTGCGATCCAAGGCATAGTTAATAGCAGCACTAATAATGGCTTTTTCAGATGCATTCCCCAAGCGTTTTTTTAAGGTTTCTATCTGTTTTTTGGCAAGAGCGGTATTGTTTTTATAAATTAAATCAAAAAGCAATTGCAATTGTTTGACAGAAAATTGTTGGTACAACCTTTCTCGGACTTTTTTATCTTTGCGCAACTGAAAAATTCGCTGTACAAAAGTTCTTGCATTGCGGCTAGTTAAGTCATCGAAAATATCGCTAATAGTACCGTTTTCAGGGCTTGCCCAAGAAGGATAATAGCCCTTTTGCAAAAAGAACTCCAATAAGTTTTCTTTAGAAAACTTTTGTTTGCGACCACCACTAACCGTACTACTTTGCGCCCGCATTTGGTGCATTTTTTCCTTAAGAGCTTTTTCGATGATGCTGTTTATTTTGGTGGCAATAGCCCGTTCCAAATCAGCAGGTTCTTTATAGTTGATAGAGCCCAAGTCCAACTCAAGTTCATCGATTTGAATGTGAACACCAGGAGGAGCCAGTTTATCAAAAATGTCATTTAGTGCTTTTCCTATACGTTCTTTGAAGAAGTATAGAAAATTTTGTTGCAATTGATTAATTTCTTTCTCATCATCCATCCCAAAAACTTCGAGGTTGATGATTTGAGTTTCAATGATATGTTTATTTTCCTTCTTTGCCAAGGTTTTATAGTATGATTTGAGGTGACTATTATTTGTATAACTTTACGGAACAATTACTTTATTGTATACTTATAGTTTTTATACAGTACAAAATATAAATATGCTCAATTTAAGAATAGATTCAGACAATATAGAACATTTTTTTGACCAAATTGCCATACAGTTATTTAATGAATATGCAATCAGCACTGGTTCGTCCTTTTATCAGGCAACAGAATTGGAATTTTATTATAACAATACATCACAAACAATGGATAATTTTGCGCATGACCATCGAAAAAAGGAATATAAAAATGGTACTTGGCGATTGCATGGGGCAGGAGTGGATATTGTATTGAAAAATGAAACACATTACGGAGGAATATTGATACGTGGAATTCAGTTATTGAATCAAGACTATATCCCTGTCAATGAGGGATACATTGATGGTCCTTGGAACACTATAGAGCGGCTGATTCAGCAAAAAGGCATTGTAGAAACACAAAGTGGCTTTTATTTGTGTAAATTACCGTACAAAAAAAACAGAGCATTTAAAAAAACGCCACGAGTCGGCTTGAACTTACGGAATATAGAAGATTTAGAATATATTTGTAAGCCTTGGCGTTATATCACTACTCCAATTCAAACCCAAAGATGTCGAGAACTTATTTTCTTGCAATTGCATTTTAATGAAGATGAGGAAAAGAATACCTTGGGCTTGAGTGAGCGCACAAAAGCAAATTATTTGAACTATTTTCAAGAAGGACAAAACATGGCTTTGGATCTCCTTGTTAAAAAGCCAAAATCAGTGGCAAAAAATTGCCAACTATTTGGGCATTACATCAAAAAATATTCAAAATGATGAGGTACTTTTTTTGTTTAATCATAGGGTTACTTATTGTAGGGCAAACCGAGGTCAAAGGGCAGTATTATGACCAAACACTTGGTTTTAGAGCAGGCACATCTCTAGAGCTAAGCTACAAGCGTTTTATTTTTTATACGCCTAATATTCAACAAGCGATAGAAGGTCTGGCAGGTTTTCAGATAGATGAAGGGATTTATTTTCCAGGAATATTATACGATGCGCCTCAAAATAACGGGTATGTCTTTGAAGCACTATGGGTCTTTCATTTAGATTTGGGGTTTGATACTAACTTTTCAGGCTTTGCAGGTGCTGGAGGTTATTTAGGGGCTTATACTGAAACAGGACGGACTCCTTTCTTTGGTGGTGGTTTTACAACTGTAGTGGGAGTCGAATATACTTTTTCACATGCTCCTGTTAGTCTAAGTATTGATTGGAAACCTATTTTTGGTTTTCCTCGATTTAGTTTGGCAAGAGGCGCCTTGACACTTCGATACATCTTACCAACAACTTGGCAGTAATCTATTAGGTCTTAGTTTTGAAAATTTCTTTATATACGCATTGATTTAGGCCATTTTTAAAAAATGCTACTAGAATAAAAGTATTTATCTGAATTGCCTCCTTTATCAAGGTTTTACCAAATGATGGGAATAAATATCTTATTAGACAACAACAAACCGATAAATAGAACATTGTAGTGAATAGTCATCCTTCGAGATGGTAACACACCATATGCAGATCTTAATTATTTATCAACTTGTACGATTTTACAGCTTGTATGTTTTTAGTTTTTATTCTATTTTGTCATACAAAAAAACTTATAAGCTAGAAGTTTTTTCATAGAAGTGCCATTTTTTATATAAAAAAACGTATTGTATGATTATTAAGATTGTATGTTTTTGAAAAAAAATGTATAATTGCATACATGGAAGAGGATATTATACATATTGCAATTGAAAATTTTTCTGCTAACTCAAATTTGAATATAGTAGTCAAGGATTTATTTCCCAAAAAACAAGATAACGGTTATGATGGAGTGCTGTCACTTTCAACTAATCGAAAAAAAATTGATTTTGTCTTTGAAAAAAAAAAAAGACTAACACTTTCAAAACTTCCTAAAATTTTCAATCACATAAATCTCCTAACAAATATTATTTTAGTTTCAGATTATATCCCCAAAACTGTAAAAGAATTTCTAAAAGGAAAAAATATTTCATATTTAGATACAGCAGGAAATGCATTTATCACCGACAACGAAGAACTTTATATATACATAGAAACAAATAAGAATGCTCCTTTAACTCCTCCAAATCCTAATAGAGCCTTTTCTAAATCAGGGTTAAAGGTCGTTTATCAATTATTAATAAATGATAAAACACTAGATACCTCATACAGACAGATTGGCGAGGTGGCTAAAGTTTCTATAGATACAGTCAGAAGAGTATTAAAAGAGCTTCAAAGAGATAAGTTTATAGTAAAAATAAATAAGACAAAATCTAAGCTACAGAACAAAGAAAGACTATTTCAAGAGTGGGTAATCTTGTTTAATCGGGTACTTAGACCTAAATTAAAACAAAAAAGTTTTGCCCCAAAAAATTTTTCAAATATTCGATTTATTATAGATGAAAGTAATCCATCATCGATTGGGGGAGAACTTGCAGGAGAAATGCTATCAAACCATCTTATTGCAGAAAAAGCAATTATTTATACGGATAAATCTTTCATGGATCTTTCAAGAAAACTAGGATTACGCCCAAGCACGAATGGGGCTATTACTTTTATTGAGCAATTTTGGGCAGGTCCCATTCTAAGTAATAAAAAAACAGTCCATGCTATGTTAGTATATGCTGATCTAATAAACTCCCCTACTCCTAGAAACTTAGACACTGCCAAAATAATTTATGATAAATATGTCAAAACTTTTTTATGACTCCTTAGGCACTACTAATCTTAAGGATATAATAATTGATTTACAAAAAGCTGCTAAAGAATTAGACTTTGATTTTTTTGGTGTTGGAGCACTTGCTCGTAATGTTTGGTACGCCTCAAATGACGAAGTTCCAAGAGGTACGAAAGATATTGACTTTGCTGTTTATGTACCCAACTCTACAATTTATAATCAACTAAAAGATAAACTTATCAAGGATTACGACTATGCAGATGTACCCAATAACTCGTTTTGTTTAAATTCTCCATATGGTATTCCATTAGATTTATTACCTTTTGGTGAAGCTGAAATTGATCATACAGTAGAAATTGATGGGGAAGGGCTTGTTTCAATAAGTTTGGCTGGCTTTTCAGACACTTATATGAAGGGATTAGTTATCAAAGAAATTGAAGATGAAAAAATAAAGGTATGTACAATTCCTTCTGTTGTCTTGTTAAAACTAATTGCTTATGATGACCGACCAGAAAATAGACCTAACGACCCTATTGACATTGATTCGATAATGAGCCATTATCCTGATATTGAATTTGAGGCTATATGGACAGAAGAATATGCTTTTCTGTATGAAAATGAAGCTGAAGACAATGCTATTCCTTCTGAAAAAATTGGAGTCGCAGTATTAGGTTACGAAATAAGTAAAATTATCCATGGCAATAGTGATTTGACGACGAGAATATTGCATATACTAGACAAAGCTATAAATTTGGATTCTGAATTAGCTCAACAAATGATACAAGATACCGAAAATGAAACTATTGAAACAAAAACAGATGTTCTTACTATCCTAAAAAGAGGTATTGAAGATGGCTTAAAAAAATAACTCTCTGAAATATTCGTACACTTCCAGATTTAAAGATTCACGATCTTCTTGGGAAGACGTAAAGAAAGAAGTTGAAACTCTTATCCTTTCAGATATACAATCTAAGTTAAAATAATTGTATTATATCTAAAGGTAAAGATGAAGAAACCATAGAGATTATCCTACATAAAATCCCTACGCCCAAAATAGAATGAAAAACTTCCTAAAAATCTACTAGAAAATCAAGTACTTGATCAAATTGCATATCCCGAGGATTTAGCTCATAAAAATAGAAAGTTTAGATACGAATCTTGTGCAACTTACAATACTCACTATTGGCAGATTCCCTATTGTTGTGCGATTTTTCAACCGTTTTAATTCTTTGAATAAGCCTAGAATGCTCACTTTTACACTGGAGATTTGACTCCTTGATTTTGAATCTTTCGTTTCTTATACTTTTTTCGTTTTAAAAAGCATATGGTGGTCTTTTTCGCAACTTTCCTGTTGGCTACACCGATAGGTGTTTGGTGCAACAAAGTTATCTATAGTTTTGTCTGTTTTAGGGATACTTTCTATTTTTATTCTAAAAATAGACCTAATTTATTTCCCGTGGCTTATACACAACATATGCACATCCAAAAAATACTATGAAATTATCACCATTAGAATTAAATGCTAAAACTCTAGAAGCCGAACTTTCTTGGCTAAATAAAGTAATTATGACCCGTATGGACCTACGATTTGGGCAAGAAAGTGAATATACGAGTGTCTATGAGGTTCCAATGCCTTCTGTGGAAAATGATGAATCGTTTTATGCAAAGATTATTAAGTTTTGCAATTTCGGTTTTAAAGAAAGAGTTATTTTGGCACTGAGTATAGCACCTCATGTCCGCCCACAATTGTTGGATCGCTTTTTTCTGAAAAATAAGATATATGATCGTGTTTATACGGAATTTGGAGGCTTAAAAGGACGTTACCACAGTGGTTTTTTGCCGACTGGTGAAACGGCAGCTTTTTTGATTGCAGGACGAGATATTGAAGAGCGAATTAGAATTATTGATTTATTCAAGCCTCAACATTATTTTTACAAAAATAATATATTAAAGCTTGATTTGAATCAAGGAAGTGAACCACTATTTAGTAGTGGTTTAGAGTTGAGTGAGGAGTATTTGAGCTTTTTTACTTCTGGAAATCCATATAAACCAGACTTTAGTACTAATTTCCCTGCCAAGCATTTGTCTACAAAATTAGATTGGTCAGATTTAGTTTTGGACCCGTATGTGTTGGGGGAAATCTCAGAAATATCCGCTTGGTTAGAGCACCAAAATACTATTATGAATGATTGGGGGTTAAGCAAGCAATTAAAGAGAGGTTACCGAGCTCTGTTTTATGGACCTCCAGGAACAGGAAAGACGCTAACGGCTTGTTTGATTGGAAAGCAAATGGGGCTAGATGTTTATCGAGTAGATTTGTCGCAGGTCGTTTCTAAGTATATTGGAGAAACAGAGAAAAATATGTCGAATATTTTTGATCAAGCTGAAAACAAAAATTGGATTTTGTTTTTTGATGAAGCGGATGCCTTGTTTGGAAAACGGACGGCTACTTCTGACTCCAAAGACCGCCATGCCAATCAAGAGGTGGCTTACTTGCTACAACGAGTAGAGGATTTTTCAGGAGTGGTTATCTTGGCGACGAATCTTAAAGCAAATATGGATATTGCATTTACACGTCGTTTTCAATCGATTATTTACTTCCCAGCCCCCAATGTAGAGCAGCGTCAGCAGTTGTGGGAAAACAGTTTTAAAACTGTAAAAAAAGAGTCTGATGTAGATTTTTCTATTATTGCGAATGAACATAAAATAACAGGAGGTAGTATTATTAATGTCTTGCGGTATTGTTCTTTAAGTGCGTTGAGAAGAGGCAGCGATGCCGTTGCAATGGAGGACATCCGAGAGGGGATTAAACGAGAGTTGAGAAAAGAAGGAAAAACGATGTCATAAATTATAGAGATTTGATGACAATGATTGCAGATATGCAATTGTCTTATATAAGGCAAAATATGGAAGTAAAAGCAGAACAAATTTTGTTTGTGGTTGTTATCCGTATAGAGTGAGTATGAAATAGATATCAACAAAAAGTTAAGTTTACTTAAACGGTATCTATTTTATACTTACTGGTAAAACCCCTCATTGTTCCAATTAAAACCATCCATTATGTCAAAGCTTTTATCTATCCCCAGCTTAGTATTTATAGCGATTATCTCTTTCTTTGCAAGCTGTTCGACTACCAATTCATCTATTTATATAGATGAGTTAACTCAAAACCCTAACAAAAACACCAATAATAGGCTAGAGCACATTACCAATTTATGGGTAGGGCATTTTTCTAATAAAATGTCTATAGAAAAAGGGTATGCCGATACAAATGTAGAACAAGAAATTATAGGCAGGCGAATTTGGAAAAAGAACCGTTTTGGAGAGTACTGGATTTATTCAGGATGGTTTCAGGCAGGAGCCTACGAGTCAGCATTGTCTAGCAGTATAGCTCAAATTACCAAGGTTTCACCAGATACAGCCTTCATTGCGTTTTATCGCATAAAAGATAGGGTTGAGGTAGATGCTTATGAGTGGCAAAAAGATGAACCATTTGATAATCTAAAACCATCAGATTTAGAAAATTGCGGGGAGGGATGTGGTAGTTATTTGGTTCGGGAAAAAGATGGTAGTTATCGCGCAATTGCTAAGAACCCTTGTTATAGCCCTATCTCTGCGGAACTGAAATATTACAAGATAGATGCTAAATTAAAGAAAACAAGTATTGTATTTAATACTAAGTTTTTAGATGAGCAACTTAATGTTTTGGTACATTATAAAGACAATACCTTTTTTAGGTTTAATAAAAGTGAGTTGGAAAAGAAATATGAAAATTTTGCGCTTGCTAATTAAGTAGATTGAGCCGTCCTATTGTTATATTGAACAACCTTGAAAAGGAGCTTTCACGTAAAACGTACTTCTTTTCAAGGTTATTTTTTGTTTGAAGTAGTACCTAGTAGAGAATCTTAGTTGTTTTTTGAACAAATTGATGTGTTAAATGTATCTTAGCATGTGTATATCAGAACTATTATTCTAATATAATGCTTATTTTTCCTTTTGGTTTCGAACCCAATAGTCTGGTGTAACCTATATTTGACAACTAATTTGACAGATCGTAAATATATCCATAGATAGTGAATAACTTATTCTTGCAATCCAACATTATATTTCAATACCCTACATGGTTTATCTTTTTGTGTGTTTTGATGGGAGCTTTGTATGCTCTAGCATTGTATTATAGAGACCGAAGTTTTGGAGAACAATCCAAAAAACTGAATACAGGACTTGGAACCTTGCGTTTCGTTACTGTAACAATCATTTGCTTGCTGTTGTTGGCTCCTGTGATTAAACGAACGATCACGCAGACACAACAACCTATTGTCGTTTTGGCACAGGACAACTCGGAGTCAGTAGGGCGAAGCATGTCAGAAGAAGCTCAAGTGCAATACCAAAAGGATATGGAAGCACTTAAAGAAAAACTAAGTGCAGATTATGACTTAAAAACCTATTCTTTTGGGGCAGAAGTGCGAGAAGGAATTGATTATTCGTTTGATGATAAAGCAACCAATATAGCTGGGTTCATGCAAGAAATGTATGATTTGTATAGCAACCAAAATATAGGAACAATTATTTGGGCTTCGGACGGAATTTATAATCAAGGAAGTGATCCTGTTTACTTGGGAAATAAATTAAATACACCTGTTTTTAGTGTCGCATTGGGAGATACTATTCCTAAAAAAGACTTGGTACTTAAGAAGGTATATAACAATCAAATTACTTATTTAGGCGATCGGTTTACGGTGCAAGTAGATGTTGCTGCTATTAATTGTAGCGCAGGAGCTACTAAGTTAACGGTATCCAAAGGAGGAAAAAAGTTACAAGAAAAATTGATTTCAATTGATAACAATGACTTTTTTATAACAGAAGAGATTACGTTAGAAGCAACTAGAAGTGGTGTTCAAAAATACACCGTTTCGTTGAGTCCAATAGGTGGGGAGGCAACCAAAGCGAACAATTCTAAAAACTTTTATATAGATGTTTTGGATGCTCGTCAAAAAATCTTGTTACTAGCAGAATCACCCCATCCAGATATGGCTGCTTTTAAGAGGACGATTAAGAACAATAAAAATTATGAAGTAGAAATAAAATACGCCGATGATTTTTCGGAGTCGGTTTCAGGTTATGACTTTGTGATCTTGCATCAGTTGCCAAGTGCTAGAAATAGTATTACAGATGTACTGACAACGATTCGAACAAAGAAAATTCCACATTTATTTGTTGTTGGAACCTTGACCAATCTGCCTAATTTGAACCAAAGCCAAGATTTAATTCAGATTAATGGGAGAGGTAATCAAACCAATGATACAGAAGGTGTACTGGAACCTTCTTTTAATACTTTTACATTAGATGAGCGAATCAAGGATTTGATAGCTCAATTTCCACCTGTAACAACTCCTTTTGCCGATTTTAAACCTAAGGCAGATGCAACCATTATGCTGAGTCAAAGAATTGGTTCTATTAATACAGAATATCCATTGTTGGTCTTGGGAGAAGAACAAGGTGCTAAAAAAGGTGTTTTGGCAGGTGAAGGAATTTGGAAGTGGCGTATATTTGATTATGTACAAAATCAGTCACATGATTTATTTGACGAATTGTTGGGCAAGGTAATTCAATATTTAAGCACTAAAGAGGACAAACGGAGGTTTAGAGCTTTTGTTAGCAATACGTTGTATAATGAGAATGAAGTAATTTCGATTGATGCTGAATTGTATAATAGCAATTACGAACGTATCAATACCCCCGAAGCACGGGTGGTAATTACAAATGACAAAGGAGAAAAATTCCCATTTACATTTAATAAAACAGAGTCTAGTTATGCGCTGAATGCAGGACGATTGCCAGAAGGTAGTTACGAGTTTGAAGCTTCTACGGTATTTAATGGAGAAGAATTAAAATCAGGAGGTGCTTTTAGTGTACAATCTATACAGTTAGAGGTATTCGAAACAACAGCCAATCATCAACTCCTAAATTTGATTAGTACTAAAAATGGTGGTGCTGTTGTAGGGCCTAACGAACTCTTGAAGCTGCCAGAATTAATAACCGCAAAAGGGTTTGCAAAACCAGTTTTGTACGATACTGTCAAAACTCGATCGTTGATTCATCTTAAATGGATTTTCTTTTTACTATTAGGTTTGCTGACTTTGGAGTGGTTCTTAAGAAGGTATTTTGGAAGCTACTAACGACTCTAAAGATGTGTTATAGTCTCGTCCTAAAAAAAGGAGGCTGTCAGGAAAGATAATTTTCTGACAGCCTCTTGTATTTTATGTGTTAGATAATAATTATGACGTTCTATCTTTTTTATCGTTGGAATGAATTCCAGAGCGTTCTATCTCCTTTTGGTTGATTAAGTCAATAATGACAATAATAGCAATATTAAAAAAGAAGAATGAGCCAATTTTGTCCGTTTCAATCATATCGTTCATCAACAAGAAGGCATCAATAACAATGGTAGATAAAATAGTCGCCATTACAAGATCCCTACGCTCTCTTGTTGGAGATTGGTGGTATACTTGCTCACCATAAATAATAGTTGTATAGATAAGGAGCAAGAAGATAATTAGACCAATGATGCCCTGTTCTAAAGTTGTCATCAAGTAATAATTATGAATTCCAGATTTCTCAGGATTATCACTCACATAAGTCGAAAAGCGATTTAACGTGTAATGTTTATAAAAATGATAAAAATTGCCAGGACCAAAACCCAAGATAGGCTTTTCGGCAATCATTTGTGCACCTGCAATCCACCGATAATAGCGTTCCATGGTAGAAACATCTTTTAGCTCAGAGGTAGATGAGACAATATCTGACAATTCTGTGTGTGCAATTGTTTGATCTGTCGGAACAAGTTCCATAAACTTATTTTCTGTAATTAGAAACGATAAGATACCAAGAGCACCAATAGATGCAATAATTGCAGCTAGCTTGACAAAACGCAAACGGATGATCCAATAAGCGACAGGAATGATTGCTAAGGCTACATATGCTGCTCTCGTATAGGCTGTGAGAACACCAAAAACAAGCACTCCTAATGTGATTTCCAAGATGCGTTTTTTTAACCCCACACTCCATTTCCAAAGGTAACACATAAAAGGAATGAATACCGAAAGAATTGCGGCGTAGTTAACATGGTTTCTAAAAAAAGGAGGGCAGGCTTCATTGATTTTTTTAAAACCAAACTCTAGAGTTGCATGGTGTATAATAACTTTTGTAGTTGCAAGAGCCAACGGAATTGCAATTAACCAAAGTAGGAGATTAACTTTCTTCTGATCCTTTACCAAATAACCTGTAAAATAAAAGAAGGTTACGACGTACCACAGCTTTGCTAATAAAAATTTAAACGAAAAACCAATGGCAGATGATGTAAACGTGGTAATGGCGACCCAAGCAACATGCACCAAGATTAGTATCGATAAAGGATGTTTTATGTATTTTCGATCTATGCTCAACGGATTGGTTAAGACAACTAAGAAATAAATTAACATAAGCCCCACAATAAGGGGTTCTGTTGGTAAATCCGTTGCTAAATGGTCGGTCAAAAATACTTCTGTAGATATTGGAATCGACAGAAACAATAGAAAATAAATTTTTTCGTAATCTACTAATACCTGAAAGACAAATGCTAATGCAAGAGGGAACAATAATGGAGTGGGCGTCTCAAAAAAGATCGCCCCCATTATCGAGGCAACAATACAAAAAGCATAGCCAACAAATAAGTTGTGCGAGTATTTACGTATGGCTAACTGGCTTCTCATATAAGACTTCTTTCCAATCGATGCGTTTGTAGGCATCTAATATTAATACACCTATGACTCCTAAAATAACCGAAACTAAGATGGCTCCAACTACCATAAAAGAACGGACTGGATACGATTTTAGATTCGGAACTTGCACGGGCTCCAAGACAATAATACCCGCAATATTAGAATAGGCATGGGTTTTAAATTTTGCAAATTGTGTGATAATCAAAGAGAGCTCTTCGTTCAAATTAGCAATTTTAGTTTCCCAATAAATAACAGGGTCTCTTCCTTCATTAAAGGCATAAATATCAGAAGAAGTCTCTACGTCGGGGTTTCGAATAGAACCTCCTCGCATCAATTGACGTTGTTGCAACGCACCTGCAATACGAGCTTTTACGTTGATAATAGAATCTCGTGGCGCTTTCATTTCTTGAAAACTAATTAGTTTTGCTTGGTCATAAGCCAATTGCCCTTCTAAAGCGGTCAACATACCAGAAAGCGTTTTACTTTGTTGGTTTACATCAAAAATATTGAATTTTTTACGCAAGGTTGTCAAAGTATCTGCTACCGTAATTAATTCTGCTTCTTTTTCAGCGATTGCTTTTTCGTAGGTTTCTTTAATCAACCCTTTGTTTCCAGAAGTAGCAGCACGATACAAGTCTTCAATTTTATCCAAAGCCGCTAAAACCATGTTAAAAGCTGTTTCAGCATCTTTATCTTGTATAGAAATCTCTAAACCACTATGTTTGTTTCGTTTGATATCATATAGTTTTCTAAAGTGCTTCTCAATTTTATTGCGCCCTTTGGGAGTACTATCATCAATACCATAGTGCTCTGATAAATTGAATTTTTTAATCATGTGATCAACAAAGGGAGATGATTCGGCAAAAATTAACACACGGCTAACAGCATCATCGCCACCATACAAGGTTAAGTTACCCGCAGAGTCAAACAGTTTTTGTTCCTCATTAGTTGGAACAAAAGTAGCATAAGCGGTGTAATAATCATCTAATAGCAACGTAACAACAATAGCCCCAATTGTAGTGCTAGCAATTAAAATAAGCAAGGGCTTTTTCCATCGGTAAAGAATACCAATAATGTCTAATAAAGAATAGCTATTTTTTTCTTTACTCATTGTAGTATTTGTATTTTATTTGAATAACCTATTTTGAACATTGTTCAAATCTCTTTGATAAATATTTGCAATAGTTCGTTGAGAAACTTTATTAGTTTGATAATTAGCAAGTTGTGTCTTTGTTGTGTTTTGTGTTAAAATTCTGATTATCAAACTAATATAAATGTGCTTTTTTGTCTTTTTGGTAAAAAAGTAAAAAACTAAGCTTGCGCCCTCATGAGCGTAGCGAACTAATCAACGAACTACTATATTTGCAAAAGTAGAAAAATTATGCGGCTTTTGTTTTAATAACTCTTAAAATGCCACGTACATCTATAATTTTGGTTATTAAGGCCCAACCAACAGAGCATATCCCTGCCAATACAAAGCCACAAAACCAAGGAATAACCATCCTTTGCAATCCCCAATTAATTAATCCAACGCCTATAACAAATAGTAAAATTTGACCTAAAAACAGAATGTTAGTAGACAAATTGAAGGTCCTTCGTGCAAGTTCTAGTTCTGCCAAAGCCACAAAAGATTGTGTAATAATGGTACTAATAGCGGCTCCCCAAGCGCCATATTCTAAAATCAAAAAATAATTAGAACACATATTAATGACAATTCCTACGACAAAGACGATGTTCATAGACATAAGGTTGCCATTAGCCGTTAATAAAGTTCCTACAATATGAATCATACCTATAGAATTGAAACCAATCATGAGTAAGATCAATACCTCGGACATAGAGGGGCTATAATTGACATACAACAAGGGCATGATTTCCTGTGCATAAAAACAAACAGCAATACTAAAACTAACTGTAATAACTAGCATGATACTGCTACTTAGTTTCAAAAGAGGTTGAACATCTTCTTTGTTTTTTAGCATTCGAGCAAACATTGGTAGTAATAAACCCGCAAACAAAAAACAAATCATATTAATAGCATCTAATAAGCGATAGGCCGCAGCATAGATATTGCCCTCTTGAATACCTTTATTGGTAACAGGATCATAAAGCAACCGTTCTATCATGACCGCATCAATTCTAGTATAAATATTCATTAATAACACGACCAAAGAAAAAGGAATGCTCTGTTTTAAAATAGCTCTAAGTAGCGGTTTATTCCAATACAAGACCAGTTTACCTTTTAAATACCTTCGAGTAAGGGCAAACGAAATGAATGTCGTTAAACCAAATGCTGCTGTTTGGGCATAAATAAACCATTCAATTTGAAAAAATGCTACCCAAGGTCCCCACAACAAAGGGATACAAATGAGCATCATTAACAATTTATCTAAGATGGATAAAATGCTATCTAGGCGATAATACTGTAATCCTGAAATATTGGAGCGAAAAAAGAAGGTAAATGTGATGAAAATCTGATTGAGTAATAAAAACAACAATAGATAAAGTTCTTTCCAACCATAGCCTAGTATTAATGCGGTACTGAGAGACAAGAATAAAAAGACAAGTGATAAACCACCTTTTAACCCTAAAATATGGGGAAAATATTTGTCAAACAAATAATCGTGTTGAGCGATGTTGCGATTGTTGTATTGTTGAATACCTAAATCACTAAATATTTGAAAAATATAAGAGAAATTCAATAAGGCAAAGTAGAGACTATAATTTTCTACTACATTTTGTACCTTCAAGTCAATTCCAAAAACATAAAAAGGCTTTATGATTAAATTGATTGAAATAAGGAAAACTAAATTTAGAAGAAATTCTCTATTCATGATATAAATTTAGGATAACTTAAGTGCTCATATTGATCAAATGTCGAATAGGGGAAGTGAAAATCCATTGATACAATAGGAGGGCATAGAGGAGATCATAGGAGTTTTGAGCTACCAAAACGGATAGAGTAAGATTGTTTTAGTAGCTCAAAACGACTAAATGGTGCTCAATAGCACAGCAAGGAAAATTATTGAGCTTCCTTATTTTTTTCACGAGCAGCTCGAATTTCCTCTTTGTTTTCAGGGAAAGATTGGGTTGTTTGAGCTTCGTCTTCATCTAAGATAACAGCTTGTTTTTGGAAGAAGAAATCGTATCCCCAAAGCATAGAACGTAAGACCAAGTGTTGCCCTAAGAAGAAGTTATCTTCGTCAATATCTATAAAATAACGCTGTATTTTTTGACGATGCCCAACTTCACCATCACCACGATCTGCATTAGGGTTGTATAAGGAGTATAATCTGAATACTTGAGGTTCATTGTGATATGTTGCTTTGTAGGTAACAACAGCAAAAGGTGTAGTGGTAATAATAGAGTCTCTAGTCTCCTTATAATCTTTACCAAAAATTTTCTCAGCACTAATAACGTCAAAATCTTCAAAGTAAGTAGCCGCATTGTCTTGGTTGACCAAACTTTGATCATAAACAGGAGAAGAAGGATCAACAGGATCTACGGTATATTGGTCAGATCCAATTTTTGAAACTTTGAAAGATTGCGTCTTTTGACTGGGAGCTTGATATTCGACTTGCACAAATTCTAATTTATCGACATCATTTCTAAAAATAGCCTTATCCCTCCAGTCTTTTTCTGTTGTAATAAATCGAGTGTCAATCGTTCCTTGGAAATTTGGAATATACCCGACATAAGGTTGATCAGAGCCTTCCATGATAATCAAATTACCCGTTCCTCCACTGGTCATTGGACCTACATAGAAAACACGAAGCTTATTTTTATCTTTATCATAAATTTCAACTTTTGTTGCTTTGGCAGCCAAGGACTTGACAGCATTATCCATTGCAGCTTTGTTGATAGGTTCTCTAGTACGAACCTTTCGGATCGTTTCTAGAAGCATATAGACAGCACTAGGGTTGGCTCTATATTTTTTCCCTGTTGTTTTATTGGTGTATGTCCAATTTAATTCTTCTACTCGTTCTACTAACGCTTCGTTGCCAAAGCGATCTACTAAAAAAACACGTTGTATTTGATCCGTGTTTTTTAGAGCAAACATAGTATGTAGATTTTCTGAATAAGTGTCTTTTACAGTACCAGGATTATTGATTTTCCAAAATGTAAAAGCTCCTAAGCCCAAGAAAAGGACTAATAATGCAATGATTCTACCCATAATTTAAAACTAGTTTTTGCACCTCTTTTTTTATTTTATTTGTATTCCTAGAGGTGTTTTTCACAAAAGTAAAGAGTTTTTGAATAGTTTGTTCATTTTTTTACTTTTTAGCAAAATAAAAACAAACGAAGGTTGAATAGACGAGGGGTAAACGGTGTCTATTAAGGTAGAAAGTTGGAAAAGAGAAGGCTTGATGCTTGTATCAGAACATAACACACAATATAACTATTTGGTGAAAGAAATGAACAGCCCTCTATTGTTTTGGATTATAAAGTACAAAAGTTCGTTGTATAAGTTTGAAGTAGTCGACCTAAAGAGCAATAATTTTCCAATCACCATTAATTTTTCGAATAACAAAACGTGCCATATCACCTGCTCTAAAAACACGAGTATAGCCAGCTGCAATAGGGTTGGCTCCATCAAAGAAAAAATCGCCTGCTTGCAAATTCAAATGATTTGCCCATTCAGGAAATTTTTGGCTCAATTCATTTCTGTCATAAACAACAGGTTTGTAATTTTCTTGATACATTTGAAACGTTACTGCCATATCAGGACGAAGTGGACTTTCAGAACAAAACAAACGACGCAGTTCAGGAGTGATTTGAATCACTTGACCTCCTTCAAAACTGGTAATTTGCTGATCCAAATTATCAAACATAAAGTCACAGTTTTGATCAAAAAAGCTTTGAACAACACTCATTCCAAAAGCTTCAGCAGAAGCTCTGTCTCGTTGAGCAAATACCATACTTGCAGAGAGCAAGAACCCACACAGGATAATAACGATCTTTTTATTCATAATATAGACAATATTAATAATTCGTTGATAGCAAGAAAATACTTTTGGAGATTATTTCCCTTTTGAATACAAGTAGCAATGACTAATCGCTAACTCTTCGGTACTAAATTTACTAAAATCTGGATGAATTTTCAAGGATTTAACCGCCTCGATGTCTCCAGGTCTAATTTCTTGATCTGTTAAAGGGATGTTCAAACTGTTATATAAAGCAACAAATTGGGGAAAACGCCATCTATTTTGTGGCTGAATGCTATTGTCAATAACATTGTCCCAAGCCTTATTGCTGTATTGCAAAAAGTTGTAGATATTAATGGATTTATCAAAATGAGCAAAGTGATCCGACATATCTATGAAATGAGACTGTAGCCCTTCTTTTTTTACAATGCGCTTGAATTCTTTCAAAATATCTTTCAAAATACTTGGATAAACATGTTCAAACGTATTATTAGAATGCACCAAATCAATAGAATTATCCGCCAAATGCTTTAAATTACGAGCATCCATAAGGAGATATTTAATGTGCATTTTAGCTAAAATATCCTCAAAACTAAGCGTTTCAAAGTTTTTGGCAATATCTTGAAGAACGGTAATTCGTTCTGGTTTGGCATCAATATATTGCTTTAAGGTATCGTTTTCTATCAACTCAATAAATCTGCCAATTGTATCTTTTAGTTTTTCCTTATTGGTCAAATTAGAAATATCAACCGTGTTAATTTCGGCTGCTCCCGACAGAAAAAAACTAAAGGGAATAACAGGATACCAGCCCGTGCCCAATTCCAATGTTCTTTTATCTTCAATCGTACCACAATGCTTATTAAAGGCACTAAGATGATGTTTTACATGTTCTAGACGGTCATAAAAATATTCATCGCCCAAATAAACACCTTTGGTAATATTTTTTTGAAACCAATGGTTAATTTTATGCCCATTGGGCATAAAAGAAATGGTTTTTTGGATAATAGCTTTTAAATGCCACTTACGTATCATTGAAATATAGTTTAATAAGTAAGTTGCAAATATAGTAGATATTATTGAAAAATGCTGCGGTTATAATGAAGAGGGAGAATGATTGTTGTTCAATTGGAGGTGCAACGTCTAGAAATAGTAGCAGCGCAGCTAGCTATTGCTAGAAAAATAAGTTAAAATTAAAAATATGAATTGGAGCAATACAGAATACAAAGGTTACTGAGGTTGTTGCGTAGCAATGTTTTCAATAGCTTGAACAATCGCATCTAATTCTTTAGGATAATCAATTAACGAGTTATGCTTGCCTCTACCATCCCAAATCGGAATGGTAATAATTTTTCGGCGAACTCCTTTGGTAATAGCAATTCGAAGGGCAATAGGACGAGGTTTGTTTTCCAATCTTTTGATACAAGCAGGCGTATTACAAGTATAGATTTGGTCAAATTCAAAAAACTGCTTTTCTTCTATAAAAGTAATTAATTCCTCTAAAGTTTCTCTGGAAATATTATGTTTGCTAACCTGCAAACCTTGTAATTGACTTTGGTATTCCTTAATCACACGACCATCGGTTTTTATCAAAATCATATTGCGATAAACAGGATCTACGCCACCATAAAAACCACCACCAACCAATTCAATCTGCATCATTTCCTTAGGTTCTTCTTTTGCTAATTTTGCACGACCTTTGACCGTTTTTTGCAAGCGAGCAATACGTCTTGCCTCTCGACGTTGGCGGCGTTCTTTGCGCCGTTGCCAGACTTTGGGGTTGTATTTGATGCCTCTTTTTTCCAAAAACTGGGTATAACTTTCTGTTTCTGCCACAATCGCATCTTCTTCAAAGTTAACATTGATGTCAGGCAAATCATTGGGAGAGCGCTCAAAAGGAGCATCAGCATCTGTTACTCGTACAAAATGATAACGGTAAGAAGACTTTCTATTCATGGTAAACTCTAAGATTAAAGCTTCTTCGTTAAAAGAAGCAATACGCCACCATTCTACCTTTCGGAAATTGTACATAATCTCATTTTGCTCTTTGTTCAAACGCCAAAGCCCCCCTGAAAGTGTTCCGTTTAAGTAGGTTTGATAGCCGTAGTCGTATCGAAAAAAAACAAAGTAATCGTAGGTGTCATCTGCCTTATGGATGATTGTGTTGCTTTCTGCATGAGTAGTATACGTATATTTCCATTTGGTATTAACAAATAAGTTTTCGTTAATAGCAGGATAAATGGTCGCAGTGCTATCTGTTATTTGTGCATTGAGTTGAAGACCACAAAGGAGCAAAATAGTCCATAGAGAACAGAAGACGATTTGTTTTTTATAGAACATAAACCAAGAAATTTGGTACTTTGACTTATCTTTGTTATGGAATATTGTCATAAAAATATTCTAGCAGTATTTTTGCTAACCATATTCATAAAGATTGTACAATGAATAATTGTTACTCAAGTTTAAATGGCTTTTTTACCTCAAAAGGTAACCATTCGATAGAGTACTGTTAGAATAGTAGTTAGCTGCGCTGCTACTACATGGCTTCAACGAACGAATTGTTAAAAGCAACCTTTACAAAAATACTAAAATTTACAAAAAGATGTTACGATTAAGCGGCTATCTACTCCTTCTTATGTTATTTTTAACAGCTTGCACTTCAAATAATAAGGACGAGCCTAAAATTGGAGCAGATGGATTCCCTGAATTTACAGAAGAGCAGTTGCAAGAAATGATAAAAAACCATCCGAAGTCTCAACAGCCAATGCCAGCGCAAGAATCATCCAACCAAATAATAGAAAAAATGGAAAGCTTTTTGGCCAAAGATCCAGATGACATAGCTACGAATTATAACTTAGCCAAATTACATTATCAAAAATATATGAAGGATAGCTTGGTAGAGGCGATTCAAAAGGCACTTCCTTATTACAACAAAGTGATTGCATTACAAGCCGATTATGAAGAAGGACGCCCTTATTATAATCGAATGTTGTGTTACCTAAATACTGGTGAATACGATGCTGCATTGAATGATCTAGATCGTTTTGTTGCAATCAACCAAAATCGAACCCCTGTCAATCATGAATCGATGCGAGCAGAGATTCTATTTCAAAAGGGACTTGAAGTAGAAGCTTGTGCTGTTTATCAGAAGGCTTTGGTGCGATACCAACAAGATAGTTTGCCGATTCACAACGAAAAAATTTGGAACAAACGCTGTTCAAACTAAAGTTAAAATTTAGTTATTGAAAGAAAGTGCCTTCAACTATTTGAGCTTAAAAACGTATCTTGTTATATTGAGCACACTTGCTTTTATCACAACTATTTATACATAGCCCAACACCTCATCAAACTTTCTTGTTGCTGAAAACAGGAGGATTAATACAAAAAAATGAACATGATAAGATTATTTCTTTTTTCTATAACATTATTGATAACAAGTCAAGTTTCAGCTCAAACGGCTTCATTGGCACGAAAGTATTTTTCTGATGGAGAGTTTGAAAAGGCTGCTGCGTTATACAAAGAATTACACGAAAAGAATCGAGCCAACGATTACTTTTTTGAGCGTTACTTTGTCACCTTGTTAGAGTTGGAAGATTACAAAGAAGCTGAGAAAATGATGAAAAAATCAATTAAAGCTTCTCCCGAAAAAGTCGAACGTTATGTGAGTTATGGTGTTTTGTACGAACGTCAAGGAAATAGAGATAAAGCGAATGAGCAATATCAAAAAGCAATTAAATTATTAGCCCCCAACCAAGTTCAAATCGTAAAACTAGCCAACTCATTTATCAAAAACAAAGGCTACCAATATGCGATAGAGACCTATGAAAAAGGATCGAAGTTGATGAAAATCAAAAATATGTTTGCCTATGAAATGGGGTCGGTTTATCGCTTGAAAGGAGATATTCCTAAAATGATCGAAAGTTACTTGGATTGTTTGGAGTATTTGCCCAATCGAATGACCAATATTCAAGCTTTTTTTCAACGAGAATTGTCTCAAAATGATGGTTTTACAGAGTTGAAGAAGCAATTGTATGCTAGAATAAATAAAGCCCCCGAAGTGACTATTTACTCTGTTATGTTGATTTGGGTTTTTGAGCAGCAAGGAGACTTTGAAAATGCCTTACGTCAAGCTAAAGCGTTGGATAAGCGTCAAGGAGAGAATGGAAATAGAATTTATCGTTTGGCACAAGTAGCTATTCGTGAGAAAGCATATGATGCAGGAATTGAGGCGTATAACTATATTATCAACGAAAAAGGAATCGACAGTCCTTATTATATTGACTCTAAGAGGTTTGTGTTGATAGCCAAAAGAGATCGTTTGGTAGAAGGATTTAAGTATACTAGAGAAGAATTAGTGCTGTTAGAAGGCGAATATCAGGCTTATATAGACGAATTTGGGCGTAGTTATACTACGGCTACAATCATGCAAGAAATGGCAGAGTTGCAAGCGTTTTATTTGAATGACTTAGACAAGGCTATTATGGTATTAGAAGAGGTAGTAAAAATGCCTCAATTGTCTAGAGTAGCTCAATCGGAAGCCAAGCTTGATTTGGGAGATTATTATCTAATGCAAGGAGAAGTTTGGGAGTCTACTTTGCTATACTCTCAAGTAGATAAAGAGATGAAAGATGCGCCATTGGGTGAATTGGCTCGCTATAAAAATGCAAAATTATCGTATTATAAAGGAGATTTTGAATGGGCGCAAGACCAATTGGATATTTTAAAAGGGTCAACTTCTGAGTTGATTTCTAACGATGCGATTGGTTTGTCGGTATTTATATTGGAACATTCAGCCTTGGATACCACAACGCGTCCTATGGAAATGTTTGCAAAGTCAGAGTTGTTGCGTTTTCAAAATAAATTTGATGCTTCTATTGCTGTTATGGATAGCATTATGACACAATATAGTGATCATGGATTGGGAGACGATGTTTTGTTTGCAAAAGCAGAAATAGCTTTTAAATATCGAGATTATGAAACAGCAATTAATTATTTGGAGCGTATCCCAAAAGAATATGAAGATGGAATATTAGTGGATAATGCTATCTTTAGAATGGCAGAAATTTATGAGCAACGATTGGGGGATTCCAAAAAGGCAATGGAATTGTATGAAAAAATCTTATTCGAGCATACAGGTTCTTTGTTTATTGTTGAAGCTAGAAAACGATTCCGTAAGTTAAGAGGCGATGGCGTGTAAGTAATCTAACCTTATCAAAAAATATTATGATATATACAGTAGAGGTTACTTCGCATCAAAAGGGGTAGCCTCTTTGTTATAATGTAGAAAAATACTATGAAGCAATACGACATTACAATAATAACCGCAGTTGATTACCTTAATCCTACTGAGATTAATTGGTATGTTGAACAAGTATTGACTGAAGATCGTTTGGTGCAAGAAGCATTGGAAAGACAAGGCTTGAAGGTGGTCAGAACGAATTGGGACAACCCTGATTTTGATTGGTCTGCCACTACATTTGTATTGCTGAGAACTTGTTGGGACTATTCTGGTCGATATTTGGAATTTTCGAGGTGGTTAGAACGCGTCAAAAAGCAGAGTAAGTTAATTAATTCTGCGACCCAAATTGAGTGGAATATTAATAAGCACTATTTAGAAGATTTGATGGACCGAGGGGTGTTGATACCTCCTACTAAAATTATTACGCCAAAAACTAAAACAACATTGCAAGAGTGGCAAGAAGAATTGGGGTGGGAAGAAATGGTTTTAAAACCTGTTGTTTCAGCAGGAGGACGACATACATATCGAATCAAAAAAGAAACAATAGCATCCTATGAGGAAATCTTTAGAGAATTAATTGAGCAAGAGGCGATGCTTTTGCAGCCTTTCTTAAAACAGATTGTTACGAAGGGTGAAATTGCTCTTATGGTAATAGATGGAAAGGTAACTCATGCTGTTCGAAAACGTGCCAAAGCAGGCGATTTTAGAGTTCAGGATGACTTTGGTGGCTCTGTAGAAGATTATAAGGCAAATGTTGAAGAAATTGCTTTTGCCGAAAAAGTAGTTGCAGCTTGTCCCGAAAAACCAATTTATGCTCGTGTAGATTTGGTGTGGGATAATGATGACCGAATTGTCTTGTCTGAGATAGAACTCATTGAACCCGAGATGTGGTTTAGGAAACATCCAGTAGCAGCGGACCAACTTGCAAAGGCTATTCTAATGTACAAGCAAACTTTAGAAAATAGAACTCTAAAAGCAAAGTAAGGGCATATTTTTTTGTACAAAAAAACTACTATAGCCTGCTAAAAATCGTATTAGCATTAACAACAAACAAAACATGACACAAAAGGCAATTTGGCAAATCGTATTAATGGTTACTAGTGCTTTGATTGGCATTTTTGGAATGCAAGTGTATTCTATTATTTCTGCTTTTCAGTTGAATAGCGAGCTTTTTGATGGCAATATCAACAATGCATTAGACCATATTGTCTCTAAAATGGAGCAAACGGAAATTGAAAAAACTGCTGCTTTGTATGATTTGCCTCGCTTGACAACAGTTATTACGAATAACTCCAGAGAGATTGCAACGGTTTTGGAAGTGAATGAAATTTCGGATTATTATGAGTCTGATTCTACACAACAATACTCTTCTGTAGATACACTGCCCAAGCAAGAAGTCGAACATTTGGTGGATAACTTCAAAACAACAGAGACTACTAGGAGTTGGAAGAAAGGAAATAAAGAGGCGTATATGATTCACTTCGAACGTTTCTTTGTACACCATGGAATTGTTCAAGATATTCCTGTACAACAAAGAATTAGTATGAAGTCCTTAGATACTTTGATACAAGAGGAACTTATCGAAAAAGGTATTACAACACCTTGCGCTTATGGGGTTTATTCAAATAAAGAAGAGGACTTTGTTTTGCTCAATCCTGTAGCCAAAGAATGTGGCGAGCGTTATCGAGATCGCTCCAATTTTAGGTATAAAATTAGCCTCTTTCCTAATTCTAACGAACAAATTGCTCGACTTTATGTGGATTTTCCTGCCAAAGGAAGCTTCTTGTGGAGTGGACTGTGGTTGCATTTGATTAGTACATTTATTTTTACAGGTATTGTCATTTTTTGCTTTTATTATACCATTAAAGTCATTGTAGAACAGAAGAAATTGTCAGAAATGAAAAACGATTTCTTAAATAATATGACGCATGAATTTAAAACACCTATTGCCACCATTTCTATTGCAACAGACACCATCAAAAAGTGGATCGACAAGGGACGAGCAGAAAAAGCCATGCGTTTTGTTAATATTATAGAGGAAGAGAATAAACGGATGAACAGCCAAGTAGGGAAAGTTCTACAAATGGCGAGGATTGATAAGCGAGAGTTTAAACTTAATTTGGTGGAAGTTTATGCCGAAGATGTGATCTTAAATGCTGCTGAAAAAATTGCTTTGCAGGTAGAACAAAAAGGAGGACAAGTTATTCTAGAACTGAATGCGAACAATTCGGTTATTCAAGCAGACGAAACTCATTTTACCAATATCATTCACAATTTGTTGGACAATGCCAACAAATATTCCCCTGAAAAGCCAATTATTACCATACGAACAAGAAATGCTGGCAATGGCTTTCAATTTGAAATTCAAGATAATGGCTTGGGAATTAGTAAGGAAGCAAGAAAGTATATATTTGATAAGTTTTACCGAGTTCCTACAGGGAATTTACATGATATAAAAGGCTTTGGATTGGGACTCAGTTATGTGCAGGCCATTGTAACGGCTCATGGTGGAACGATTGACTTAAAATCAGAACTAGGCAAAGGGTCTACGTTTATTGTTTCAATGCCATTTAATCAAGAGGGATAAAATATGATAGAAAAACAGGCACTCATTCTACAACAAACGTCGGCTTTTGTACAAAAAGATTTTGAAGTAGAACACATCCCCGAAGATGTTACAGAACAAGAATTGTTACAGTTCTTGGAACAATTTGTATTAGAGCTTTTAGATAATAATATGGAGCAGCTGTTTTATGTATTGTATCGTTTGGATATTAACGAACAAAAAGTCCATCGAGCACTCCATCCAGCAGCCTCTGAACCTCCCCACAAAGTACTAGCAGCATTGATTTTTGAACGAGAAAAACAAAAAGCAAGGACTAGGATTGAGTATAATGAACGTTACGAAGAGGAAGGAGATGGATGGAATAGCTGATGGAATAAAACATTATCGATTGGATGGAGAAATAGACAAACATATAACTGCCAATCACTAGTTTGGAGTGGGTTTTAAAATTTTCTAAATAATTACTTTTTAGTAAATAAAAGGAGTATAAAGAATAAATAGACTATGAGTTGGACAAACGTAGAAATAAAAGCAAGGTGCGCCAATATTGCAGCATTGAGAAAGATACTTGAAGAGTATGACGCAGACTATAAAGGAGAGGATCATCAAATAGATACTTATTTTGAAGTACCCAAAGGTCGTTTAAAACTACGAGAAGGCACTATTGAAAATGCTTTAATTCATTACAATAGGGGAAATCAAGCGGCTCCTAAAGTATCTTCTATTACTTATTACAAACCCAATGAAAGTGCTGCATTAAAAGCTACTCTAGAAGCTGCTTTAGGAATTAAGGTAGTTGTGGACAAAAAGCGTCAAATCTTTTTTATTGATACTGTCAAATTTCATTTGGATAGAGTAGAAGGTCTTGGAACCTTTGTAGAAATAGAGGCTATCGACGAAGATGGTAGTATAGGACAAACTAAGCTGCAAGAGCAATGTCATGCCTATATGAATATTCTAAACATTAAGAAAGATGACTTATTGGCTGTTTCTTATAGCGATATGTTGTTGGACTTAATTGGCTAAAGCAATAGCTGCAACACTAACTTTTGTATTGTTGACTTGTAGCAATGTCTGTGTGCAAGCTTCTAGTGTTGCGCCTGTTGTAATTACATCGTCCACTAATAATAAATGTTTGCCTTCTATTTCGTTACCGTTGCCTATCTCAAAGGCATGTTCCACATTAGCGAAACGATCTAATCTTGACTTTTTGGTTTGCGTTTCGGTGTTATTGGTTCGAATTAAATACTCTGAAGACCATTTTGTACCCATTGAGATGGCTAATCCTTTGGCAATCATTGCAGCTTGATTATAACCTCGTAGTCGTTTCTTTTTGGGATGTAGAGGAACAGGAATAATATAATCAACCGTACTATAAAGAGGGCTATCTTTTAGGATACTCCCATACATTTTGCCCAGCTCTATGCCAATTTGAGGCTTGTTTTCATATTTAAGTTGATGAATCAAATGTTGCAATATTCCTCCTTTAGAAAAAGAGTAGGCTGTTGTTGCATGGACTAATTCTACTCTTCCCCAAAAACGTTCTAGTACAGGGTTAGGGGAAGTACAGTGGTAGTTAGTAGGTGTTAATTTGTAATTGCAATGAATGCAGATTGAAGTTTGCTCAGAAATGAGGTTTTTTTGACAAGCAAAGCAGAGTCTTGGGTAAAATAAATTAACAAGACTTAGAAGTGGCTTAGAGAGTATTTGGAAAGGCGTTTGCATGTTTAATAGAGTCAATTTATTTTCAATGCTTTTTTTTGTAGAAAATAGTATAGCATGATATTTGGTGTATTTGATTGATGATCAAGAGTTTATATGATTGTGAATTTATATTTAAATTGTTGTTTATCAGTTGTTTATGTGTTATTTGGTTGCGAAATAAAAAAATGAAAAATGTTAAATTAGTAGAAATATAAATGGATTAATTGATTTTTATTATAATAAAAAAGCAAAAAGAAATAAAAAATACAAATAAGCTATTGAATTATTGAGTTTTAAGTATTAAATTTAATATTCCCCCTAAACAAAGATAAATTATTACCATTCAAACTTTATTATTATTATGAATAGAAAAACTACAATTATCTTAGCATTCGCTATCTTAGGGTTTGCTAAAGTCAATGCACAAAATGTTGGTGTGGGCATCGCTGCCCCAACAGCGAAACTGCATGTTAATCAAACAGCGGGTGTTGATGCTATTTTGGTAGATCATGCAGGTGCAGCAGGTAATTCAGTCGAATTAGTCCCAACCAATACTGCTAATACCAGCTCTGTTTTATTTATAGCGAATGCTACATCTGGCGCAGGTATCAATAATGTTATGGCACACACAGCTTCAACAGCAAGCTCGATTATATCTAATAACCAGGGTTTGGGAGTAGGGTTAGACGTACTTCAAGCAAATGCTGGTGCTACACAACCTGCTTTACAGGTAGTACAAAATGGTACAGGAAACTTTTCTAGAGGAGTTGATTTATATATGGATGCAGCGAATGTAGCAGCAGGATATACGTTATTTCATCAAGGAACAGGTGTGGGCATGTATGTGGATATGAGTAATGCTGCGAATGCATCTACTGGATATGATTTGAGACATGCAGGAACTGGACGAGGTGTGTATGTGGACTTATCAGAGGCAACCAATGCGTCTACAGGCACCGCTTTATATCATGCGGGAACTGGGCGAGCTTCTTTTATGAGCTTGACCAATGCTGCCAATGCTGCAACAGGATCTGCTTTATATCATTCAGGAACAGGTGTAGGAGGCGAAATTGGAATTCTAAACACTGCTAATACTAGTATGATATACTCCCTATTTCACGATGGTTTAGGTAGAGGAGAGCAAATTGTGTTGAGCAATGCTGCCAATACCGATATGGGGTTGGGGGTTTTTCATAGTGGAGATGGTACAGGGCAATATATAACGATGAGTAATACCGCAGCAACTAGAAATAGCTTGGGGTTGATTGTTAACTACAATGGTACTGGTGGCGGTGCTGGTGGTGGTGGAAATGCTGTAGAGGTACAACATTATGGAAACAATGGAAATGCTGTGGATGTATTTATGGGAAACCCGACAGTGGCAGCAGGACCAGCGAATACAACTTCTGAATATGCCGTACTTTCTGTTAGCCATATGGCAACAGGGACCTCTCCAACTCCAGGTTTAGTCAAAACTGCTATTAGTGCCTCCAATAATAGTGCTGACCCTACTATATTGGTCAACAATAATGGAACCGCAGACGGAAGTGGTGTAGAAGTCTATATTACACCTGTTGTTGCAGCAAATCAGGCTGCTGCTATTTATTCTCAATCTGCGGATGCAGGAGGGGGAGAAGGTATTGGTGTTTTTGGTTTTGGTGGTGATTTGGGAGTTGTTGGTTCTACCAATGGAGGAAATAATTTGGGTTTATTTTCGAATACCGATTTTGCTGCTGTGGGAACGAAGGCATTTATGATTGACCACCCATTAGATCCAGAAAACAAAACCCTACGTCATTTTTGTATAGAATCTGATGAGGTCTTAAATATGTATAGAGGGGTGATTGAGTTGGGTGCCAATGGACAAGCTATTGTAGAGCTACCAGATTATTTTGATGCGATTAATATTAATCCAAGTTATCAGTTAACAGCAATCGGAACGGCGACACAGCCTTATGTGCTTTCTGAAATTGCGAACAATCAATTTGTTGTTGCAGGTGCTCCTAACACTAAAGTTTCTTGGACAGTACATGCACAAAGAAATGATCCTACTATTCAATATTACCAATCAAAAATTGATAATTATACAACTAATGTTAGAATGAAACGTCCGCACGAGATTGGCAAATACTATACACCAGAAGCTTATGGAAAGACAAAAGAATATGGTATTCTGTACAATGCGGGAAGAGAAAAAAATTACTTGGAACGTGGAGCTATTGTGAAACAACAAAGAGCTGTAACGGCAGGAGAACTTAACAGTGTTTCAAGGGAGAAACATGACAAAAAGGAAGCGGCTGCAAAACAAGAAATGCGTTCTAACAAAACAAGAACAGCAGAAACTGTTACCAAGCGCTAGAGCGTACTTAGGTATCGCAAAATGAAAAAACGCAGCAGTCTAAAATGGATTGCTGCGTTTTCTTTTTTGTATAAGATATTTTAAGCCAACTAACTACTTAGACCAATTTGAGAGCTGATGCATTAATCTGCAATTTCTAAGACAATGGTTTTTCCTTTTTTATCAATTAGAGTGATGGAATCAAACGATATATTAGACAAGGTGTACTCTAGTTTAAACTCATCTTCATCTTCAGGGCTGTTGGTTAGAGTTAAGGTCTTTTGGTTGTTGGAAATTTCCCAATTGCCGTACAAATCAGTTTGGTTGTTGACAGTACCTTCAAATGAACCATTAATATTTAAATCAAGAAAAATAGTACCACTAACCCACTTATGTGCTAAAAGTAAATAAGTGTCTTCTTGGTTTAAAATAAAGGGAGGTTGATAAGATGTATTAAAACCTGCTTGTAAGGTAGGGACTGTGGCAAGCATTAAAAAGGTTAGGATGGAAAAAAATACGTGTTTACTCATAGTGTGTGATAGGTTAAATCATGCTATTTGATAATAATTAGAAGATAGTAAAGGGACGTTTTTTTAAAGAGGTAAAACTTCTCTAGTGTTGTGCGCAAAATTATTCTAGAAAGTTTATTCTATGAAAAATAAAATATTAAATCATTATTAACAATAATAGCGAACTAATTTTTTGTATTACTAGCATATTTAAGCTAAAAGCGGCTTAAATATAGGGGACGTTCCATACGATCTTATTATGTAACAGCTTCGTAGGTAGAATGTTTGGGAGGAATCAGTACTTCATGGATATAATAAGAAACTATAAAATCAACTAGGAATAATAGCCTGTGATGTCTTGACAATATCGTTTGGTACGTAAAAGGGGAAAAATTAAAATCAGTAGAGTGAACATTCCCTACTGATTTTTTACTTGCTAAATAGCAACACAACTAAAGGTTTTATAAAAAAGTTGGTGCTATTTGTCAGGTGAAACAAATGTTAATTCCTTTCCATCTTGATCCAACACCTTCATGTTGTTTAAAGACATATCTAGAATAGTATAAGAAACATTCAAGTTATCACCTTTGCCGTCTGATGCTTTGGTGCCTTGTAGAGTCAATGTTTTTTGGTCGTCAGAAACTGACCATTGACCAACGACAATGTTTTCGCTGTCAAATTGCCCTTCGAAAGAACCATCAATTTTTAGGTTGATGTAAATTTCTCCACTTTCATTTTGCCATTTACGAGCCAATAAAATATTGAAGTCTTCTTCTTGATTAGCTGATGGAGCACTTCTTGTATTAGAATGAACATCAGCCGCAGCTCCTGCTGATTCTGGAGATGGAGTTGAACAAGCTACGACCATTAGCAAGAAAGCAAGACTGAATAAAGTTAAAATATTATTTTTCATAAAAGTTGGTTTAAGATAAACTAAAGACTTATTTTTTGTAGTATAACACTCAATATTTTACTAAAAGCATAAAGTACTTCTGATTTTATAAATTATTATAAATCTATAAAAAACATTTGAGGTATTTATGTATGCATTTGGAAAACATATTGTTACCCTTATAAGAATGAGGGATTGAATGTTTATTGCAAAAAACAAAAAAACAAGAAAAAAAACAAGTAAATGTAGAATGTTACTTAGCTTTTATAAAGCTTGCAGTTGTTTTTTCGCTTTTATTCTTGGCATAAATCCAATATATGCCAGCAGGAAGTTCCTTAATATTAAACTCTTGTGGGGCACTTGCTGTGTTTTGTGTCTTTGTTTGAAGAATGCGACCAGAAAAATCGGTTAAAAGGTATTGAATTGATGTTTGGTTCTTAAAATTAGCACGAACATTAATGAATTCTTGTGCGGGATTAGGGGAAATATTCAAAAGTGTGGACGGATAAGCTGTGGTTTCTATTGTACTACAATATCCAGACCTGCCTCCCAAATGAAGACCTATTGATGGGACTGTATGGCTCCCATGTTCTTGTGTATTGATAACTTTATTTTGGTTAGAGTCTATAGCTATTGTAACAAATGAGTGAGGTATTACATTGCTAACATTGGTTAAAGCCATATTTTGAGCAAAGTTGCTGTATGCATCTACTCCAAACCAGAGATGTTGTGTGGAATCTAAGGTGGTACTGCTGACTGGTTCTTGTTTTATAGTCACTAAATAATATCCATTGTTTGTTAAGTTGTTCATTGTAATACCTGAAATGGGATTGACGAAAGAAATAACTCGCCCAAAACCATAGGAACCTGGTGGAACGATTGTTCCTATCCCTGTTAAGCGAATCATGCCTGTTCCAACATGTTGCAATTCGTTGAGATGATCAAGTATACCATTGTTGTAAACCGTATCTCTAAATTGATAAATCTCTGCGGTGAGGTTCATAATACTATCTCCCGTGTAGTCCCAAGGCACGAAATACCCAAAGTCAATAGAATCAATTCTAATTTGGTTGGTATTGCCTCTTGGAAAATAATACATGGAACCATATTCGTAACTTGTTAGATCTTTTCGTGCTGGAAAAATAGCGGAGGTTGTAAGTACTTTTGCTGTTGAATTAGAGAGTCGTGCTTTAGATAGATAATTAATATAGGTATGTTGGTAAAGGTGCGCTGCATTGTTCAAATAATACCTCGCACTATCATTATCGTTGTAAGCATCGACTTGGCGGTGTTGTAGAGTATAGGTAATACGATATGTACCTTGACCGTATAACATGAAGAAGTTAATGTTTTTTAGATTTTTGGTTCCAAAAATAGAATTTTGAGCGTGAGCAAGTAATGTATCTGTTACGAGGATGGTGTCGTTATAAACATTAGCCACATTGGTATGATTGTTATAAAAATCAATTCTTAGGCAAATCATAGCAGAGTCGCTGGGCAGCAGATCCTTTGAACCATGATTCACAACTCTCAAACCAAAGTACCACTGCTGAATATCGTCAACGGACAAGTTAATGGGGGCAAAGTACTGATTATTGCCAATCTTTATGTAATCGCCTTGTTCTTCTAATTGTGGACTACTAGGGTTGGGACGAGCAATCGCAAAGTCATAATCTGCCGCTACCTCAATAGAAACATCATCAATCATAGCGAAATAGTACTCTCCTTCAAATGTAAATTTTAGGCGACAATTGGTGAGATTATTACTACCATTAGTCAAACTAGGAAAATACGTTCTTATCCACCCAGGATTAAAAGGAGCTTGTAACGTTAGGTAGTTAATAGAAGGAGTCCATGTTGTACCATCATCGGTAGACATAGCGATACTTAATTCATCTATGTCATAACTTCTATAGCTAGAAAAAAATTGAACCATTAAACTACTGTCTTGATAAGCACTCAAGTCAATTCTAGGAGAAATTAAGGCACCTTTGTGTCTACTGGGAGAAGTTCCCGTTCCTAAAGCACCTGTTACAGCATTATTATCCAAAAGATCAGAATCAAAAATGGCGACCCCATTAGTTTGAGATGGTGAGGGGAGAGGAGCAGGTGTTTGCCAAGGATGAGCGGCATAAGCTCCTTGCGAATACCCTAAAGTATTTCTAGTCCAATAGGCATTTCCAGGAGATATAGAATCTGTATCATAGATGGATAGGGCTGTCCAGGCATTTGGAGCGTAGTTGTTATTGGTTCCTGTAGTAATAAAAGGCGTTTGAAATTCTCCTTCGGCAGCACCATTATTGGTTCCTGCACCCCAAATTTTGGTTTGAGCACGCAACGAGTACATAGATAGCAATAATAAGAGGTTACAAAGTATGCTAGTTTTCATAGTGAATGATATTAGTAAAATAGGTTAGAGTTGTTGCAGCTGCAAAATTTTACTTTATGGATTAGTAAATAGTGCGTTGTGGGGATATTAAAAATACTAAAAAAAAATGTTAATTATAAGATTTTGAATTATTTAAACATTGGTTAAATGTTTTAATTGTATTGCGGGCTTGAAAAAGGAATAAACCTCATCAGAGATTGATGAAATTCTAGCTTTTGAATAGAGATTGTTTATCTTTAGCTTTCTCAATTTCGGATTTATATGATTTATAATTTTAAAAATGCAACTTGAAAAAATAGTAAATAAAATTGGTGAAATTTACGCGCCACTGTCTGCCGAATGTCAACGTGAATTTATCGCTAATTCGAATTTAATGACGATTAATAAAGGAACAGTAGTTGTTCGAGAAGGACAATTTTCAGGCAAAGCGTTTTTGATTATAGAGGGTTGTGCAAGAGCCTATTATTTAAAAGATGGAAAAGATGTTTCAGATTGGTTTGCCTTTGAAAATGAATTTATGTGTTCCATTGTCAGCTTTTTTAGCAAAGAACCAAGTCCTCATTATATTGAGTTTGTTGAAGATTCGATAGTTATGGAAATTTCGAGAGATGCGATAGATAATCTTTGTAATAAATACCATGATTTTGAACGACTGATTAGCAAAGTAGTTACCCAAACAATGCTCGGGTTGCGAGAAAGACTATCTTCTATATTATTCAATAAAGCTCAAGAGAGGTACGAGCAGTTGATTGGTATTCGCCCTGATATAACCAATCGAGTCCCTCTGATGCATATTGCTTCCTATTTGGGAATAACACTAGAAACTTTGAGCAGAATAAGGAATCCTAAAAATCGAATTTGATTTATATCAAATGAATTATCTCCTATTATGTTGAGTTTTGCAGAGAAAATAACAATAGCGAATAAAAACATCAATAGGATGAAAAAAATACTCATTATTAACGGACACCCTGATAAAGAAAGTTTCAATTTTGGTCTTAGTAATGCTTATAAAAAAGGAGCCAATGCATCTAATGCAGAAGTAAAAGAAATTATTATTCGAGAATTAGATTTTAACCCTAATCTTGAATTTGGTTATCGAAAGAGAATGGAATTGGAGCCAGATTTGGTAGATGCTCAAGAAAAAATACGATGGAGTGAACACATTGTTATTGTTTTTCCTGTATGGTGGGGAGGTTTTCCTGCTATTATGAAAGGTTTTTTTGATCGAACATTCTTAGCGCCATTTTCATATAAAAAAAGAGAAAATTCTCTTTGGTGGGACAAAATGCTAGGAGGAAGAAGTGCCAGAGTGATTTGCACATTAGACCAGCCTAGGTGGAGTTATGGACTCCTGTTTGGGAAGCCAAGTCATCACTCTATAAAAAGATCCATTTTACATTTTACGGGCATCAAACCTGTTAGAATAACGTCTATTGGTCCTTTGAAAGATTCCACAAGAGAATGGAGGAATAAATGGATTGAAAAAATTGAGCAAATGGGGAGTCATTTGAAATAATTGTAGGTGCCAATGGGCTGATTTTGAATGCTAACCTAGTGAACGCTTTGCTTTTAGTCAGCGATGTTACTACTGAGTAGCTTTAACGAACGATTGAATAATTAAAAAATATAAAAATATAAAAATGAGAAAATTAATGATTATTGTATTGGCCACTATTATAGTTGGCTGCAATACCAACAGCTCAGAACCAGAAACCATTCAAGGCACAAGTCCAACTCCCCAGCAACAAAATCAAAAGGATGGATTAGCAAAACATTTAAAACCGTTTAAACCTGAACTACCAACAATAGGACTTCTTATGTTCGATGGCGTTTTGCAGGGAGAAGTTATTGCAACGTCAGATGTTTTTGGCAAGCCAAGTAGAGATTTCGAACAACTTTTTAATGTCATAACGATAGCTGAGGCCAAGGCTGCCATTACGACAGAGGAAGGCATTCATTTGGTTCCTGATTATACATTTGATAATTGTCCTAAATTGACAGCCTTATTTATTCCAAGTGGTTACGACATGCATACACAGGTTCGTAATGTGAAAATGATTGATTTTATAAAAAAGAAAAACGAAGAAACTCAATATATAGTAAGTAATTGCGCAGGAGCTCAACTAATCGGTGCGTCAGGAATTGCAGATGGTCATAAAATTGTTACTTACATTGGAGGTGGTCGGGAACTACAGAAACAGTATCCCAATTTAAAAGTTCAGGATGACAGTTTGGTAACCTTTGTTGAGGATGGAAAATTTAGTTCCTCAAATGGAAATTTAACCAGTTACATTTCTGCTTTGAATTTAGTAGAAAAAATGACTAGTACTGCGCATAGAGAATTTGTCGAAGAGTATTTGTATATTGATAGACTTAGAAATTGGAAAAAATAAAAAGAAGGGCTTTTAGCTTATCTTTTTGAAAGGTAAAGGGAGGGAGCAAAAGTATGTAAAATACCCTCCTTTGCTTTTCGTTATCTCATAAAGCAAATAAAATAATGGGTAAGCAAGTCATCTCTATTATAGGTATTGGCGAAGTAGGAGGAGTAACAACATCATTACTTTTGTCCAAATTTACAGGCACCTTGTTCAATTTGATGGATATAAATATTCGGGAAATCAAAGGGAAGTTGCTTGATCTCGAACATGCAGCCACTGCTCGGAACAATACAATTATTATTAATAGTGATGCATTGTTGTGTCAGTCGAACATAATTATCTATAGTGCAGGTTATGGCAATGCTCCTGGAATGGATCGAAATAGTGTTGCTCAGCACAATAAAAAAATTGTAGATCAAGTATTTAAAGGAAAAAAACTATTAAAATCTGCGATAATAATTGTAGTGACAAATCCTGTAGAATTAATTAGTTGTTGGATTCGTCAAGTATTGCATAACGAGATATTGGTTGTTGGGACGGGAACCTCATTAGATACATTTCGATTGCAGTATCTATTGTCCAAACATTTGAAGATAGATATAGATGGTGTTCAGGCCTTGGTATTGGGGGAACATGGAGCGCATATGACTCCTATTTACTCACAGAGCCAATTAGCGAATAAAAATACAGATAGTAGTATTGATAGTTTGCTTTCTGAAGAGGAAAAGGAGCAACTCTTGAGTGATTTGAAAATGGCAGCTACTAAAATTAGAGCAACAGAGTCAGCTACTAAATATGGTGTATCAGAGTGCGTTTGTCAGATTGTTGAAGGTTTTGTAGGAGAAAATAAAAAGCCAAAATTTATGCCTTTGTCTATCAATATAAATTCTTTTTATAAAGAGCTATTGGAAATCCAAGAAGATATTTTTATTAGTTTGCCTTGTAGCATAGCACGGTCAACAGTGACAATTGTCAACTTATTAGAACTTAGCAAAAAAGAAGTACTTGCTTTGAAGCAAGCTGCTATGGCTCTAGAAGGGTTATTAAAGGAATAAAACTCATAATAGAAAAGGATTGCCAAAGAACTAGAATAGTTGCTCACAGTTTACGGAAAAAAGCATAAAAAAAGTCCCTAATCTATCAAAGAATTAGGGACCAATTTAATAGTTACCGCGTCTGTAAATTATACTGATTGTTAATCGGATACGGACAATTTAACAAACTGAAACTGTTATTTTAAATTTATTTTTTAATGATACGTTGTGTCTTAGCTCCTTTATCTGTTTCAGCAGTCAAGAAATAAACACCAGTAGGGAAACGCTCTACATTGATAGTTTGTGTTTCTGTTGTCACATTATCACTATTGAACATTAACAATACACGACCAGAAACATCTGTTAAGATATAACGTACATCGCGTGCTTCTTCAAACTCTACTTTAAAGTTTAAGTTTGTTGATACAGGATTAGGGAATACAGTAAGACCAACTTCCTCACCTGTTTGGATCACTGGATTACTAGTTGATAATGGGAATGGTGCCATGTGAATACCAATAGAAGGAACAATGTTTGCCCCAAAACCTAACCAGTTCCAGTTAGTCGAACCACCAGCATCTGTTCTAGAAGAAGGAGATGGGTTAATGATAGTATCGTTCATAGACATGGCTGCATTTAAGCTATAGTTATACTCGTCTGCACCGATCCAAAGTCCTGTTGTTGATGTGAAGGTTGACATGGCTCCACCTAAATTAGCAGGATCTTGTAACAAAGAAATATAATATAAACCGTGATTATCCAAGCCACCCATTGCAGCACCACTTGCATCTACAAAGCTAGATACAGTAGCTACTTTATAGCTTCCCGCAGCAGTTGTGGTACCAAGACCAGTTAAAGGTGCAACAGCCAAACCAACTTCTGTCAATTCATCGCTATCCAAAAGACCATTTGAAGCAGAAGATCCAGATCCATCAACTAATCTATAGATTTTAACAGCCATAGATTGTGATGCTGGACCAGTATAGCCATTAGGTACTTGATAACGGAATTCTATAGAGTCAATTGATAACCCACTTGCTTGTCCTTTAGGGAAATAGTATACAGAACCATATTCAAAGGCACTAATAGGGCTACTAACTCCAGGGAAAACACTACGAGAAGAGAAGACGCGTCCATCAGCAGTTGCTATTCTAGCTTTAGAAATATAGCTAGTTGTTGTTCCTGTAATCGTAAATATGTGTGAAACGGTATCGTTTGTAGCAACAGCATCGGTACCGTTATGGGTTACCCAATATCTTGCACGGTAGCTACCTTTTCCATTAGCTGTAATAAAGTTGATATTGTCCAATTCTTCAACAAATAGACGACCATTAACATCGCCACCTATTACCGTATCAATAGCCATGCTATCAACATATACATTAGGAGTCAAAGCATTATTAATTTCATCGTAAAAATCAATAACAACATGCATCTTAGCATTATTAGCTGGCAAAATATTTTGAGCACCGTAGTTAACTACTTCTGCTCCCCAGAACCATTCGTTTGTATTGGTTGGGTCTATGTTAGACAATGCTTGATATCTATTTCCTCCAATTTTAACAAAATCGATAGAACTCCTCAAATTAGTTCCATTAGGATCTGGGGTTCCAATAGCGATGTCATAAGCAGGAGCTGTTTCGATTGTTACATCATCAATCATTGCATAGTAATATTCTTTATCAAAAACAAAACGTATACGACATTGACTTAAGTTAGCTACACCATTGGTAACGTCAGGCATCATAACACGAACCATGCTTGATGTATTAGCAGCTTGCAAAGCTCTATAATCAAATGGAGTACTCCATGTTAGACCATCATCTACAGACATAGAAACGCTTAATTCTGCGACATCATAATCTCTATATTCAGAAAAGAATTGAACGACTAAAGGTGTATTCGCATATCCTGTTAAATCAATACGAGGAGAAATTAGTTCACCTCTGTGGGCAGAAGGAGATGTACCTACACCTTGAGCACTAGTTCCATTGTTATCCATAAAGCCAGAATCAAAAATAGCAACACCATTCGCTTGAGAAGGTGATGGCATAGGAGGAGGTGTTGAACCAACAGGAGCAGCATAGTATCCTTGAGAATAACCTAAAGTACTTCTTGTCCAATAGGCATTACCTGGGGTAACACTTCCACCACCTTCATTGACAGAAAGTGCTGTCCAAGAAGTAGCGGAGTAAGAACCAGAGGTAGTTGATTGTGTGAATGCATTTTGGAATTCTCCATCTGCAGAACCAGCTGAAGCTCCTGCACCCCAAATTTTAGTTTGAGCATTGGCTCCTATAGAGCATAGGTTTGCAAGTGCCAATGCGCAAACAAAGAATAGGTTAAATTTAATCATGATAGTTTAAATTTTTAATTAGTAAGATTTGTACTGTGATTCAGAGACCTGAAACGTAAATGACTAATATTTTTAAGTCAATAAATGATAACATAAAGACTTAAGACGACTCTGTACTGTTTATTAAGAGGCTTAAGAAAAAAAAGGGATTGCCATACAATGTTGACTAGACATTATATGATAGAAAGTTCGGAAGATGGTCAGGTTTGTTCCTATGCTAATCGTCCCCACGAAGCTGCATTTGAATTCATTATTTCTTGACCACCCTTCCTACTATTTCTAAGCAATAAAAATTAACTTTTAGTTTAAAAAATAAGCAATATTAAAGAACAAATCTATTATTAGATAACAGTGACCTTACGGCCACTATTATCATTCAAATAGGTTTGCAAGCAATTTGTGTAATGAACTTTTTCTGATAAAATTAGGCATAACTCTGCCTGTTCTAAGATTTGGAAAATCTATAATCCAACCTTAGAAATTCAACTTGTTAATAGAGAGAATGGACTAAATTCTCTCAACTGTAATGGTGAAGTTAGTTGTAAGTAAACTTAACGTGATTTTTCAGATCACTGAATTAACGAACAACGAATTTACCTGTATGAATAGCAATGTCATCTCCAATTAAGCGATAGAGATAGACTCCTTGACTAAGATTTTCTCTATGAAGCGTAATGCTTTGTTGTTTGTTCACTTGTAACGATTGGATGGTTTTACCTGCAAGATCTAGAATTTCTAGTGTTGTTTGCTGGTAATCAGCGCCATCTATAGTAATTGTAGCCGTTGTACTAAATGGATTAGGAAATAAATGTACGACTACTTCTTTATCTTCTTTTGTATAATCTTTAACTTCTGTTGTTACAGCAGAAACAGTTGTATTGGGTGTTGTACCATAAACTGTTTTATCGCCTATAGCCAATGATGTTGTTTGACTATGAATATCTAAAATAATTGGACCTCCTCCTTGATTATTATTAGAACATAGTTCCGCAGAAAACAAGGTAGTAATATCATTCAAATCATTAATGGTGCTGGCTGTTCCTGCGCCATTATTGGAAATAACTAAGTTTGGTTGAACACCACTAGTAGTCAAAACAGATAATAAACTATCCCAAGTTGGAATATTATCTAAGAATACATGATCTTCAAAAACAGAACTACTACCTTGACCTAAAACAGGTGGTCCAGGAGCACTATATTGCATATTGGCTGCTGTGGTTGTAACTGCTGTGTTGATATTAGTATCATTAGTATCATCATTGTTATTTCCATTCCCGACACCATTATCACTGTTGTTGCCTGCATTGTTGATAATGAATTGGTTAATCATTCCTTGACAAGGGTTGTCGGGGTATATATGTACATTAGTACAATGTATTTTCTTTTCAGAATTAGGTATTTCAATATAGAATGCAGCGCATTCCGAACTATTAACATTACCGAGGTGAAAGGTGTATTTCTTACCAACTACAGAGTAAACAGGGATGGTAGCTTGTGTAATTAATAACTCATTGGTAACCTCGATTTCTACATAAGCACCTACCGCAGTAGTATTACCGTGGTTGCAATAAGAGACCTCAACAATGCCATTATTGTTATTGGAGTTAATACTCACCTCCATTAATGGACAGTTATTACTGTTTTGCAAATTACTATTAGCAAGCGATATCTGGGCAACAGATACGTGGTATAAAACAATGAAAACAAATGTAAGTATAGTGAGTCTCATAATTGCGTGCTTTAATTTATTATTGCTATTAGTCCTTGTGTGTTTTACAAATCTATAACATTATATATATATAGTGTAATACAAAAAAGACCATTTGTCAGAAAAAATAATGTACTTGATAGCTTTAAAAATGCCATTTACTCTTTTGTAATAGCTATTTTATACATTTTTTAAGTTTATTTTATCAGATATTTCATAGTATTCATTTTGTTTTTATTATTGTTATTATAAAAATACTATGAAGCTAACAAGTTGATATTTAGGGAGTTAGTTTTTTATTTTACAAATTTATAAATTGCTGTTTTTCAGTTTATTGTGCTTTTTTATTACGAAGTAATATCCTGTGTTAAATTTGTTTTAAGATATGTTGATTTAAAAATAAATGAACTTATTGCAAATCAATAAATATCCTTACATAAGTGTTTATAATAGATGGTAAGTAAAACTTCCGTTTGAGTTTATTATCATAATTATGTAAAAATGATTACTCAAAATTAGATAAATAGTGTCAATTAATTAGCCACATGAATAATGCCATCTACTGTTTTTTTTTCTTTTTAGTGTCAGTGCTATGTTAAAAAAGAAAAAAAATTACAAATGATCTTCCTATACAGAGATTTCTATTTTCTTAAAAAGCTAAATAACTTGAGATAAATGAATTCTTATTTATCAGAAAAAAACTCTAAATTACTTCGCCCCACAATGAATAATTGATGGCTAAAAAGCCTTTTCTAATAATTATTATCATGTATAAAAGCAAATTGATAAGGCTGTATCAGACATTGGATGATGGAGAGATTCGGCAGCTTAAGAAATGGATAAAATCCCCTATCCACAACAAACACAAAGATGTTCAGTTATTGTTTGAGTATCTTTTTTCAAGAAAGGGAATCACACCTATAACAACAGACCGAGAACGTGTTTTCCAACATTTGTACCCGAATAAAAAAATGAACATGGCCCGTTTGCGTCATGTCATGTCTTTTGCGACAGATGTATTAGAAAATTTTATCAGATATATTGAGTATGTTTCGGACGAAAAAAATGGAGAAATTCTTTTGTTGAGGAGTTTTCGAAAAAGAGATTTGAGAAAGGACGCCGAAAAACAAGAACAAGCTTTATTGAATAACTTGGCAGAAGAAACAATTCGAAATGAAGAATATTATTGGACAAAATATCAATTGGAGTTGGAGTTGTTTCGTTTGGAAACGGATACTGATCAGCCAACTAGTACGAGTCTTCATTTGCAAGAAGTAATGAATAGTTCTTCTGTGGTATTTGTCTTGAGTACACTGCGTTATGCTTGTATTAGTATTACACACCAAAACTTATTTAAGACAAAGTATGACATCCCGTTTATAGAAGCCATCTTGGTAGCTATAGAAGCAGGGAACTATGCTTCTATTCATAGCATACAGTTGTATCATGCTTGTTATATGGCATTGACCAAACCAGAGGACGATGATAATTATACTCGGTTAAAAAGTTATATTACAGAATATCCAAATCTTTTGCCTAAGGATGAATTTAGGGAGTTGTACGAAATGGCTATCAATTATTGTATTAAGAGGTTGAATAAAGGAGAGCGTTACTATATAGAAGAAGCATTTGAGTTGTATATGAATGGGATAGAAACAGGGGTTCTTTTAGAAAATGATTATTTGAGTCACATTGCTTACAAAAACACGGTAACTATTGGGTTGCATCTAGAAAAGTTCGATGCTGTCAAAGATTTAATACCTAAAGGAGAATATCTGTTGCATCCAGAACATCGGGAAAGTTATGTGCATTATAATACAGCTAATTATTACTTTGCTACCAAAAATTATGATAAAGCCATACAGCTTTTGATTTCAATGGAATATGACGACTTGTTTATGACGATAGGAGCAAAATTATTGTTGCTTAAAATCTATGCTGTTGAAGAAAGCTTTGATTTGTTAGAGTCTTTTTTGCATAGTTTTGCACAATTTGTTCGCCGAAAATCTGAGTTGAGTTCTACCCACAAACAAAGTTTTTTAAATACCATTCGATTCACACAAAAGGTAGTATATGCTTATACAAAAGAACAAAAAGCTGCCTTGAAAGAAGAAATAACAGCGACCAATCCACTACCTGAAAAGCGGTGGTTATTGGAGCAACTAGGCGAAAAAATGTAGTATACTGTCCGTTAAGTTTTACAGACAGTATACCTATAAGTAATTATGAATTATGACAGCTTAATAGGTCCTTTGCCAACTTGGTCTTTCAAGTACTGCCGTCCTTCACAGAAATCTAATAAATCGGATTCTATAAATTCTTGAACAGCATTTTTGATCGAGTCAGGATATAACAAATGGAGGTTAGGTCCTGCATCTAAACTAAAATAAAGGTGATTTCCTGTTGTTTTGCGCCAAGCTTGAACACGTTTGATTAGCTCTATAGAATTGCCTTCCATTAAAATATACGAAGGCTCAGAAGTCATCATTAAAGCGTGTAATTGTAGGGCTTCTTGCTCTGTGATGGTTCCAAAAGTTGCCAAATCGCCCTCTTTTAGGGCTACCAAAAGTTTTTCTAAGTTGCGGTGCGCTTGCTGGTAACGAATTTCTGCAAATGGATTGCCCTCCATCAGCGCATGCCCTGCTGTACTAGAAACACTTTTCTCTTTTTTGCTAACCATCAAAATATCATCATGAAAACTGTGAAAAACTTCGTGAACCTGTTTGGCAAAAGGAATGGCATATTCATTGGAAGAATTTTCTGCTAAATCAGTAACGCCCCACAATGCCAAGTAAGGATAAACAGAACGGCTCGCAGATCCTGAACCCAAACGAGCAATATCTGAGGCTTTGCGAAAGAATAATTCTTCATTTGGCATGGTGATACTGACTTCTCTTTCCATACTGCAAAGGCAAAGCGCCAACGCACTCATACTAGATGCAGAAGAGGCAATTCCAGCCGAGTGAGGAAAGGAGTTGTGTGACTCTAAATGCAATTTGTAAGCTGTAAGAAACGGAAAGTATTCCGTAATACTTTCTAGAAAACGAACAATCTTGTTTTTGAATGCTTCGTTCTCTTTGCCTTCAAATAAAAAATCAAGTTCTATTTTTCCATTGTCCTCTTTGGGAGTATAGCTTAACGAAGTTTCTGAATAGGCATTTTGAAGGGTAAAACTAATGGAAGCATTTTTGGGCAATTGACGACCATATTTTCCCCAATATTTGATAAGAGCTAAATTGGAGGGACTACGCCAAGTTATTTTCATGAAAATTGTATTTTTTATGTTTTTTAAATCTGTTTGGGTAATTTGTTATGAAAATACCTTCTTTTTTTTAAAAAACAAATCATCCGAAAGTCTAATTGTTAGATGCCTTGTTTTTACTTGTTGCGCAGTTGCTATGAACTCCATTTTTATATTGGTCGTTTTAATTTGAATTTTAGAGGGCAATTTGCATACGACACAAAACCTAATAGAGAATGCTTGTTACAAAAATAAACAAAGAAATATTTAATCGTTATCCACTAAAGGAAGAGGATCAAATTTGGCAAAAACTCCAAAAGATGAATGTAGAGCCAAAAGGAAAAATCCCTAATAACATACTTTGTTTTTTAGAAGAAGGAACCATTCGAAAGTATTATCTAAATGTTGGAATAGAGTTCGACCAAGAATTGTCCCTAGATTTTTATTTGGCAGGAGATATATTTGTAACTGAGAAGAATAGTTTTTCAAAACAGATTTACTATGAGGCAATAGACAATGGTGTGTTGTGGGTGGCAGAGATGAAGGAAGTTCAAAAACTTATTGTTGCCTCGCCTCAGTGCAATACTTATCAGCGGCTTTTTTTAGAAAAACAATTGCGGGATAAGACAGCCAAAGAAATTCAACGGTTAAAATCAACCCCCCAAGATTTGTATCTATATCTCCTCCAACATAGACCAGAGTTTTTGCAATTGATTCCTTTAAAATATTTGGCTTCTTATATTGGTATAACGCCCCAAGCCTTAAGTCGAATCCGAAAACGGATTAGTTAACCGAAGTTCATTGCCTTGTTCCTGCGTTTGATGTTTTTTTGTAGAAACAAAAATACTGTAATATGAAAATTCAAAAATTAAACTGGGCAGGAGTAAAACTCCTTATTTCGGGGAAAACAATCTTAATTGACGCCGTAGAAGATTTTTCGGCGTATAAACCCGTATTGGGGCAACCCAAAGTAGATTTGGTGTCTTTTTCTGATGATACTAAGGCAGACTATATTATTTTTACGCACTTACACTTTGATCATTTTGATGAAAAACTGATTGCGAAATGCTTAAAGCCAGATGGGAAATTATTAATCTACGCAGCTCTAAAGCCACTAGTTGATAACCTAAGGGCAAATTTTGACGCTATTTTCTTAGAGTTAGAAGAGACTTATGCTGAAGACGGAATTAGTTTCAAACCTGTTTTTGCAATGGATGGAATTGGAGACATTCAATCTTCTTGGATTGTAGAAGGAGAGGGAACGAAGGTGTTTCATGGTGGCGATACTATGTGGCACAATCAGTTTTGGAGGTTAGGAAAAGAAAACAAAGATATTGATTATGCTTTTTTGCCTGCCAATGGGGTAACTGTTAATTTTACTATGATTGGTCTAGAATACAGTCCAGTAGTAGCCTCGCTGAGTATTCAACAGGCATTTGTTGCGGCTAAGTTGCTTCATGCAAAGTGCTTGATACCAATGCACTATGGCTTGTTTGAACGAGCACCTTATTATGTGCCAACCAATTTTGGAACCCAAGATCTGGTCGAATGGTCCAAGAAAATGGAGCAAAGGTATTTGCTATTAGAAGATGGTCGTTATTTGGAGGCAGAGGAAATGGTTGAGTAGTGTGGTAGATTAAAAATAGATATATTACAACGAGGTATTTGAGGAACTATTGAATTTTACGAAGAATTGTTTAGATAGGCGGCAATAACACTTATTTAACTTGTTCTTTTCTTGTTTTTTCACATCTAAGTTTAGATTTGTATGGATTCAATTACACAACTCAATCTAAGGTGAAAGATTTTAGCAGTTCTAACGATAAACAAAATTATATTTAATTTTGAAACGCAAACTTTGGAGAAGTATAGCTACATCATTTGATAACTGTAATTGGGTGTTTGGTGACGATTTAACTCCAAATAGTTGTAAGAGTCAATAATAAGTAGATGTGGATTTTTGTAAACATTTCCTTGTGTAGAATTCTTTGAAAAAGATAAATCTACCCTTCAAGGAAGCTATCAAAAAAGATAGTTTCCTTTTTAAATATATATAACTATGTTATACTATTTGGTGTACACATTTTCCCTTATGATTTTTTGGGGATTATTGTTTTTAGATTTAAATAAACCTGGGTTATTAGGCATTTTTATAGGATTAGGATATACCTTTTACTCTTCTTTTATCATTCGTTGTTTTGTAGAAGAGGAGCACATTAAGCTAAAAATAATTAAATTTATAGGACCGACTATCTATGTATTACTATCATTATATACGCAGAAGATTAGTTTATACAGCTTAATAAGTCCAATAAATATGGCTTTTTTTATTTTTTGTATAGCTCTCTTTTCCAAAGATAAATTTCCAAAGAAAGAGGTACAGTTTTTTGTTGTCGCTTTTATATATTTATATAGTTTTTCTATTTATAATGTATGGGACAAAGGAATGAGAGTGAATGCTAGGAATAACTATGATTTCGAAATTCAGGCAAAATCAATAAATAGAAAAATTCCTGACTTGTCACATTATCAATTTTTAAATTCAGATTTAGATTCAATTCACTTGAGTGGAAAAGATGAATATATTATTATTGAGACTTGGAATGAAAAATGTATTCCTTGTTTTAAAGCGATGGCAGGAATGAATGATTTTTATAAAAATATAGCTGCTAAAGCAAAGCAATATTATGTGTATATTCCTGTTAAGAAAACGGTTAATTATGACAAGGTTTTTGCATTTGACAAGATCGAAGATAAGAGTAGTATCTTAATAGACATCAATTTACAAGATGATGCTTTATTAAATCAATATCCTGTTTTTCTTGTTTTTGACAAAGAAGGAACTTTAGTATTTAGTCAAGTTGGCTACAAAGAAAGTGCTAAAAAGGATTTACAGAAAGGTATTTTGTCTGTGTTAGATTGAACAGCAATTTAACTACTAAAAAATGACACTTAATGAAAAAAGGTTTGAAAATGATTGCGTGATATGCCTTTTCAAACCTTTTATATAGTCACTACATAGTAATATATTTAATACTCCTTAATCAACTCTTTGTATTTTAATACCGTATCAAAGCCTTTTTCTTGAAAATAAGCTTTGGTTTGTTCTTCTGACTGGTTGCTAGTTGCCAAAACAAAATCACCTCCCCAGCCACCTAGCGATTTGATTTCTCCCCAGTAATCTTCAAAATACAACTCTTTTGCTCTAGGCTGTTGAATGATGCTTTGTACCAAGTTTTCGTGTTCTTCAATTAATGCTTCAAAGTCCTCTAGATTATGTGTGTATTGGGCAATATCATGTGTGATTTGCGTAATACGAGGCAAAGGTCTTTCTCGTTCTTCGGGTGGAGTAACAGTATAATAAACTAAAGCTTCTCTAGAACTTTGCTTTTTTCCTAAGTACACAAAATAGAGTTGATCCTTGAACTCAGGGTTGAAATTAGATTTGTCCCAACGATTATTGCCATTAAATTTTTGAAACAACAAAGGTCCCTCTGATTTAGCAGCAACGATGTCGTATCCAGAACCTCCAAAGGTGTTTTCTAACAATAAAAAAGGATCTATTTGAGCCCATTCGGCAATCATTGTGATTAATGTAGAGCTAGAACCAAGTCCCCAATCTCTTGAAAATTCTAAAACAGATTGCGCCTCCCAAGTTCCTTTTACTTCTTTTAGGAAACTTGGGTTTAGGTTTTGGGCTTCTTTTAATATATTTTGCAAATTTTCGGCTACTTCAAGATGATCTTCTCCACCTTCTGACGCGATGATTTTAAAATTAGGTAGTTGAAAGGTTGCTTGAAACCAAATCGTATTGTCTTTAGAATAGCTTTTCCAAATCAATTTAGAATCGCCTTTTGAATTGGATTGTTGTACCTCTAATGTTTGTCCAAGTTGGGTTGGTAATGCTAGAGAAACAGCTCCTTCCGTAACAAAGTACTCTCCTGTCAAGAGTAGTTTTCCGTTGGTACGCATAGAAAAGCTCATAAGTAAATATTTTTATGGTTGTGATTTTACAATAGTTCGTTGAAAAACTTTATTAGTTTGATAATCAATAAGTTATACCTTTGTTGTGTTTTGCGTTAAAATTTTGATTATCAAACTAATATAAATGTGCTTTTTTATCTTTTTGGTAAAAAAGTAAAAAATCAACGAACTGCTAATTTTATTAATATCCTATTGATGAATTTAAAAAGGGTTAAACTTATTCCAAGCCCAATTCTTGACGCATAGATTCGTCTTTGACTTGATATTTATTCCAGTAATCTGATAAAATTGTTTTGATACGCGTTGCTTTGGTAGTTAATTCTTTACCATTATCAATATAGGTTTCTGTCCATCCTTCAATTTCATGAGGAAATTTCTTGTGATAATCAATTGTTAAGGTGCGCTGTGACTCTACAAACTCTACTTTATACGTCATCAGTCCCTTATTAGATTCATGATCGTTTAGTGTCGCAAATGCATTTTCGACATCGAGTCGAGTATGTCGCAATCGTGTCGTAGCGGTGTTGGGAATCAATTGTATGTCACCAATAGGGAGGGCATTAGGGGAAATTCTAATAAGGTTCCAAATTTCATCTTCCAACATCGCTTGTTCTACTTGATACTCTTGATCACCTTCGGTTTCAAAGTAAGATTTGAGCAAGACCTTGTATTTGTAAGATTGTAAGTTGAGTTGTGTATACGTATGCCCACACCATTCTTGCAGACTTGTGGTGACTTTTATGCTATTTTTGTAATTTTTTAAATCAATGGGAGTAAAAATAGATTGAAGGATAGAGTAGTCGTAAATGCCCGTCGTAAATTTCTTCGTAAAATTCATTTTTAAGACTTGGACAACATCCTCTTTATTTCTAGTCGTATTGTTAAGTTTAACTTGTTTGGATTTTGAAAATGGCTCTGTTACAAAGACAAATACAGCCGATCCTTCTCTAATTTCACCATAACGCGCTTGTTTCAATTGGTAGCTTGTAATTTCAGCTTTACCTTGGTACCAGTATTTATCAAATTTGGAATTCACAATTGCTAGAGGCTTGGTTTTCTTTATTTTGCTACTATTGGGAAATGCAGAAAGCAAAAGAATTCCCACAAAGGCAATAGGAATTAAATAATTGAGTTTATATTTAGAAAATAAAGACATAAAATTTTGTTTTAGATAGCAACAGAGAATTGCCTGTCTAATATACTAAAAAAAAATAGTATTTACTATGAAAATCAATTCTATCACAATCCTAATTGCCTGCTTTTTATTATTAAATACCAATTTGAAAGGACAAAAATTAATAGATGATACCAGAACTCTAAAGGTATTGGTTTTTGAACATACAATGAAGGATAAAAAAAAGCTAGTAAGCCAAGGAGGACGCGTGAAATACAAATTGCGTGGGGATGCTCAAAAAGTTCAAAAAGGAACCTTGGAAGATATCAAGGAAGGAGCAATGGTTATTGATGGAAAAGAAATCCAATTTAATGATTGTGCTATGATTGGAGGTCGTGTGAGTTCACAAGAAGTTTTGGTGGGAGGCATAACCTTAGGAGCCAGTTTCACAGGACTCATAGTAGGCGCAACCTTGCTAGGTAATGTTACTTTAGGAGGAACTGTTATTGCTGCTGCTGTAGTTGGTGCTGTGGTCGGCATTATTTTGATTACAAAATACAAGCGTTTTAACCTAGATAAAGGATGGGAGGTACACAGCGGACAAATTATCTACAGTACTACAGATTAACCACTTTGTTTAGCCATGAGATGATTCTTAGTAGAATTTTATTTATAAAAAAAGCTTGTTTGTCAATCGACAAACAAGCTTTTTTTAATGTTAAGAAGCAATAAGACTAAGGTCCTTTAACCTCTTCCTTTTCAGGTTTAACCGTCACAATAATAGATTTTTCTAAGTCTAAAAATTGTTTGGCTGCTTTTTGAATATCTTCTTTAGTCAAATTCTCAACTAATTGATCATAGCCTTTGATTTGAGCTAAATCTCTATCCGTTCTATAATAGTTCGTCAATGTATTTAACCAAAAACGGTTTTTCTCTAAATCACTTTCACGAGAACGGCGTTGTGTTTCTCTAATTTTGTTGAAATTCTCATCAGAAGGACCATTCTCTTGCAAAGATTTGATTTCCTCTTTTACAGCTTCAACCAATGTTTCCACATCCTCAGGAGCACATTGGAAAAATACCGTAACATCTGAAACTCCTTTAGGTTCTTGGTTCATGCCACCCCCTACATAAGGACTATAAACACCCCCTTTGTCTTCTCTAAGGTTTTCACGAACCATAATGCTCAATACTTTTGCCATAGAAGATACATGGTACGCTTTTTCTTGAGACCAATCTTCTTCTTGTACAAATCCCATATAAACATTCGCTTGTGGAGCCAATCCTTTTTTGAGATTACTAGTGCTTGTATTGGTTGGATATTTAACCCCAACATCTTTACCTTTTTCTTTTCTATTGGTGCTTGGCAAAGATCCTAAGTACAACTCTAATTGAGGCTTAATTGTTTCAGGCTCAAAGTTACCTACCAAAACAAAAGTAAAGTCACTAAAATCAGAAAAACGATCGTTGTAAATCTCATAAACACGCTCAAAGTCAATTTTGTCAATGTCTTCTTCAGCAGGAACAACCTTGCGTCTTGGATGATTACCAGTCTTAATTTTTTGAATTTCTGTTTGGAAATACAACATAGGATTAGCACTCAAGTTACGCAATTGTTCTTTGGTCTGATCCATAACACGAGTAAACGACTCCTTATCTTTTCTAGGATTTGTTCCATATAGGTGAACAAGTTTCAACATGGTTTCAAAATCTTCAACAGAAGAAGAACCAGAGAACCCTTCGTACAACTCACCAATGTAAGGACCAATTTGTACAGTAGCACCAGTTAGTTTTTTCTCTAAAGCAATTAGATCAAATTCTCCAAGACCTGCTTCATCAACAATGTTGGCAGCATTTTGTGCTGTAACAAAATCTTTATCGTCATACAAAGAATGTCCTCCAGGGCTGTATGCCGTTAGCAGAATTTGGTCATTTTTAAAATCTGTTGGTTTCAAGATCACACGAACACCATTAGACAAAGTGTATTCAGTAATTTCTAAATCATCTTTAGTGATCTTTTTTGTATCTACAACTTTACCAGCAGTAGGTGTTTTAGCCATCAAAGGCATATCTAAGAACTTGTCTTTATAAGGCTCTGGCTTCAAATCCTTAGCGGTTTCAAGTACTTTTCTAATTTCCTCCTCTGTAGGCAAAACCACACTTTCTTTGTCTGGTGCGGTAAGAACAATCGCTCTATTTTCTTCTTTGATCCAATCTTTTGCCAACTGGTTGATTTCTTCAAGCTTAATAGTTGGCAAAAATTCTTTGACCAATTTCATCTCTTTTTCAGCACCAAACAAAGGAGCATCGTTTAAGAAATGATAAACACATTCCATTGCCAAGTTAGCAGAGCGACTCTTGTCACGCTCTTTATATTGACGTTCTGCCAATTTTTCCAAAGCCAATTTTTGACGCTCTAATTCTGAGTCAGTAAAACCATGTTGCAAAACACGTTGATTTTCACGTAGCAAAATGTTCAAACTACCCAAGATACCATCTTCTTTAGGTTGAGCAGAAGCATAGTAAGCATCTTTAGAGCGAACAAAATTACCATATCCTGCCCCTGCACTAATAAATGGAGCATCGTTTTGTTGAGCAATCTCATCAAAGCGGCTACTCATCATTGAGTTATACAGTTGGTGCATCAAAGAAGTTCTGTAGTCATCTAAGGTATTAATTTTTTGAGCATCGTGTTTAGTATACAATTGCAAACTGATTCCTGTAGCTTCTTTATCTGTTGCAATTGCCACAAATGTTTCTTTATGATTAGGAACTTCGTACAATTTTTTCTCTCTAGGATTTTCAGGATTTTTCAAGCCACTGAATTTTTCCTTAATTTTTTTCTCCATTTCATCTACATCCAAATCACCAACAACAATGATAGCTTGTAGGTTGGGACGATACCAGTCTCTGTAGAATCGACGGAAACGATCGTGCGGAGCATTTTGGATAATATCCATCAATCCAATTGGCAAGCGATCTGCATAGCGAGTATTGTAGAACACCTTAGGCCACCAAACTTGGCGCATTCTTTCACTAGCACCTAATCCCGTTCTCCACTCAGACTGAATGACACCACGTTCTTTGTCAATCTCTTCTGTTGCAAATGTAATGCCTGTTGCCCAATCGCTCATAACCAACAATCCCTTGTCTACCAAACCTTCTTTGTCTGTAGGCAATTGCAGCATATAAACAGTTTCGTCAAAACTAGTATAAGCATTCAAATCTGCTCCAAAACGAACTCCTGTTTTTTCTAAGAAGTTGATCAAGTCATTTTTTTCAAAATTAGTCGTACCATTAAATGCCATATGTTCTACAAAATGCGCCAAACCTTGTTGGTCGTCGTCTTCTTGCATAGAACCAGCATCAACAGCTAAGCGAAGTTCGATACGGTTTTCTGGTGTTGCATTTTTTCTAATATAATACTGCATACCATTGTCAAGTTTGCCTGTACGTACTTCAGGAGAGAAAGGTAGCTTGGCATCCATTCCACTGGCACCCTCTTTGGCTGCATCTGTTGTTGCCGTAGAACCTAAGCTGCCTAAACCACTAACAGGTGAAGGAGCATTCGTATCTGATTTAGCAACAGTTTCTTTTTCTTTGTTCTTGTTGCTAGATGTTGTATCCGACGAACTTTTACAGCCCATTTCTGCATAACCTAGCAAGATAAAAAGAAACAATGCTAAAAACTTAGATGCGTTATTCATAAGTTTTTTATTTTAATAATGATTAGGAAAAGTGTAACTTTAGGAGTAATTAAAAAGTGCGTTTACTTTTAATGTAACTTCTTTTAGAGCTTTAAAATTAATTAAAAGCTCCTAAAATATAGTTTTTTTTCGACTAGTACCCTCGAAAACCCCATAAAAACAGATAGATGCAAGATTAGTCTTTTTTAATAAAAAAGGCTATATTTATTACAATTATAAAGAAGAATAGTTTGTGTAGACCTCTTTAAATTTTAGAGAGGATATTATAACATACAAAGCGTATATAAAAGACTTAGAGTTTGGCACTGCGTTTTTGTTTTTTATTGAAATGAATTATTTTTTATTTTAAATAAAATAATATTTTAGGTGGATAGATTTGCCAATTATATAAAATATTCCCTCTAAATAACACCTAATGAGCTCTGTAAGTTATGAAATGCAATTTTATTTAATGAAGATTATAAAGAAATTAAATACAGACAGATTTTTTATTAATTTTTTTTTCTTTAATATACTGGTAACGGTAACACTTTACTAATTCTATTCATAAATGCTTGAAAAGAAAGATAATCAGATTTTAGAAGCTATAAAAAGAGGCGATCCAAAAGTTCTAGAAAAACTCTATGATGATAATCGTCAACCCTTTTTGGTATGGGCATCTCAATCCTATCAATGTGAGTCAGAAGATGCAGTAGAAATCTATCAAAAAGCATATACGATTTTGTATCTAAATGTCAGGAATGAAAAATTGACAAGTTTAACTAGTACCATAAAAACGTATCTTTTTTCTATTGGAAAAAATTTATTTCGAGAAAAATTTCGAGATAAACACAATAGGCTAGTTAATTTAGACGACGTTAGTAATACAAATGCAATCGATAATCATTTAGATACTAATGTGTTTGATAATTATCAAAACGAGCATCAGAAAGAATTGGTACGACATCTGCTCAATGAAATAGGAAATCCTTGCAAGAGACTACTAGAGTTAATGTTTATTCAAGGATATTCTGCCGAAGCAGTCGTACACGAAATGGGATATAGTGATGAACGAGTTGTCCGAAAAAGAAAATCTTTATGTTTAAAGAAACTTAGAGAAATGGTAGCAGAAAAAAAAGATTCAAACTTTCTATAATTATCAAAACTAATTTAAGCGACTAAGAAGACAATTACCTCACCAAATATAATAAACCAAATACAGTCATGGCAAAAGTAGACAAAAGTAGACTGATTGAAGCCTATCATCGAGGCACCCTCAAGGGAGCTGATAAAGCCTATTTAAAACAACTCATGAGTGAGGACCCTAGTTTTAAGCAAGAAGTTAACGACTATAAGCAAATTTATAATGGACTAGAAGCATTGCACATCGAACAATTTCAATTGAATTTGAAAAAGATGGAAGCAAAATATCAGAAAGAAGATAATGTAGTTCCTATGAGTAGTAGTACTGGCGCAGTGGTTCGACCTATGAGAAAACTGTATGCTGTTGCAGCAGCCGTTGCTTTACTAGTTTGCTGTACGATTACCTACAATTTGATGTTGCCAAGTGTTTTTGACCAACATTTTGCAGCTTCTCAATCAATTGCTGTTCACATCGAATCTACTCGTGCTAGTGGTCAAACTATTTCGACAGCAGAGCAAATTAAAAAAAGCGCATTTACAGCTTATCAAAAGCAAGAATATAGAAAGTCAATTGATTTATTGAAAGATTATATGAATACCTACCCAGAAAAAGCATCCAAAGACTATCAATCTATGTTGGTGTTAGGGGTAGCTCAATTGGCAACAAACAAGACTACAAGTGCTATCAATACCTTGGAGCAAATTTTAAACGGCAGAGATTCCTCTTACAAACAAGAAGCAGAATGGATGTGGGCATTGGGAAAAATTAAGTTGGATCATACAGAGGCTGCTAAAAAATTGCTTCAAGAAATTACACTTCAAAAAGGGCACATCCACCAAGAGGATGCTGTTCAAGTGTTAGGGCAACTTTAAACGAGATACCAATAACTCAAATTTTATACAAATGACTTCCTGCTTTAGGAAGTCATTTTTTGTTGTGTGCCCAGTATGTTTAACCTAGTCAATTGAATTCCATAATTCATGTTATAATGTAGGTAGATCTTTTAGTGTCTTCTAACTATAGAATCGCGAGCTATGTATGTGCTTCTTTGGGATTTACTGGCAAGTACAAAAAATGTATATCAATGAAATCTTATTTTTTGGAAAAAATAAAAAAAGACTGTACCTTAGCAGCCCTTCTTCGCTGTAGAAGATTGGCGGGATGTAGCTCAGTTGGTAGAGTACGCGTCTGGGGGGCGTGAGGTCGCTGGTTCAAGTCCAGTCATCCCGACTAACAATATATAAAGGGTTTGAGCGTTTTGTTCAAACTCTTTTTTTTGTCTGGTTTGAACATAGTTTGAACTTTGGTGCATTTTCCTCTTTCATAAGTGATGGTAATTGCTAATAGTATTTTCTGTGAGTTAGAATAGATAGGAATGATATGAATAAGGTATAGATCAAAAGGATTGAAAATCAGTATATATTTTAAAGTTAAATAAGAATTTTAAAATAGCTAAAATAGCTTCTCGGTATAATTTTTTTAAACAGGTACATTGACTATATTGAATTTTCAACTGCTCATTAGCATTAAAAATAACAAACTACATAATGCCAAATTTAGAAGGAATAGGACTACAAAATTTTAGGACTTTTAAAAAGAAAGAAAATCTTGAATTTGCACCAATTACATTAATCACAGGTACAAATAATACAGGAAAAAGCTCTGTATTCAAAGCAATACAGTTCTTGATCCATAATTATAAAGATGGAATTGTTTCAGAAACCTTAGATTTTAAGACAATGAAACATGAGCTTGGAAATCTTGAACGCATCTTTAATCGAGTTACAATGATGGCTTTTAAAAACTCAAAAATGCCCCAAAGACAACATATGTACTCGAGACTTTCGGAATTTCACAAAAAGAATGACCCTACTTCCTGTGAACGACCTATTTTTGAAGAGGATGAAGACTTAGTCTTTGCATTTCCAATGCAATTTGGAGATCGCCGAGAAATAAGTGCAACTTTAGAAGTGAGATATGGATTAAACCGTTTTCTACCTAAGAAAGGAGATAAAAAAGAAGTAGTAGTTTCACATGAGATTAAAAATATTGCGATTGTAAGGAATGGAGCATATTTACATTGGTCTAATATAATAGGTTATAGAGAGTATTATGATGATGCTCCTGAATGGGAAATGGAAACAAGCCTTGATTTAAAAAAAATTCTTCAACTCATCATCGAAACACCTTTTGTAGAGATAGAGGAAGGAATTGAACCTAATGAAAACACCGCAGACTATTTTGCTATTGACTTGTTTAGTAGAATTGAAAAGTATGGGGGCATCTTTTTTGACTTTCCTTTTCCCAAAAAGAAAAAAGATGGCTACGAAAAACTTACTAAAAAGCTCACCAAAGGAAAAAGTTTATTTTCTGATTATTCAGAATTATCAGAAGAAGAAAGGTCAAAACTATTAGAAATAGAACAAAAAATTACTACTGAACTTATTAAAGGAAAGGAGAATAGCTAATACAAACTTTTAGAATGTTTCAAACATAGCTTTTCTAATCTGTTTAATGGAATGGAACAAGATATTATAAGAGCTGAACAAAAAAAAGAAGAAACTAACGAAGAACAGAATTTTCGTGATGCGTTTAAATCCTCAATGTTTCAAACTACACCTAACAGTACACTTTTTACAAATCTATTAAAAGCAATAGAGAGGGATTTTTTAGGTGCTGTTCAGAAAAAAATAGATAGTTTAAAAAAGGTTTATTTTCTACCAACTACAAGAGGTAGAAATAGAGAATGGTTTATTGACGAACAGAATAGTGAAGATATTCAAATCGTAAGAGATTTTTCTTCTATATATTTAGAGAATCACCTACCAATTCAAAATTTTATAAACTTTTGGATTGGGAAAGGAGAGGTTAATGAAAGTGGAAAAAATCAACAAAAAGGCTTCAAAATAGGAAAAGAACTTTCAGTTTTTAGAGATGAAACAATTGGTTTGACTAAAATTTTCCTAGTTAATTTTGATGGAACAAAAACCCCTCTAGTAGATTTGGGATATGGAGTATCCCAATTACTTCCAATCATAATGAAAATAGCTACTATTGCTCAAAAGCATGAAAGAATATATGAGTATAATTTTAATCATCAAGAAGGATATTATGAAAGAGAAACAATATACTTTAGCCCTTCAACTTTGTTAATAGAAGAACCTGAAGCCAATCTACATCCATCTTTACAGGCAAAAATGGCAGAGTTATTTATTGATGCTGCCTCTAGGTTTAATATTCAGTTCCTTATAGAAACTCATAGTGAGTATCTAATTTATAAATTTCAAGAATATATAGGTAAAAAAATAGTTTCTCCAAATGATGTAAAGATGTATTATTTTAATCATCCAAATGATGTTATGGAAGGGACGAAAGATAAATACATCAGTCATGTTCAAATAGGAGAAGATGGCAGTATTGATTATGAAAAGTATTTTGGGAAAGGTTTTTTTGATGAACAGACTAATTTAAAATTAAGTTTACTTAACATTCAGCCAGCGGTTCTAACGATAAACGGAATTATATTTAATTTTACCATAAGTCTGCATTTATAGGACATACGAGTCAAAATAGAGTGCTAAAATCGCAAAAAAAAGACCTGAAAAATCCCTAAAACAAGGGCTTTTAGAGCATTTTTTAGACATTATTTTGGGATGTTAAATTTTATAGTTTCCTTTTGAAACTTCGCAAGTATCGATAGGCACTGATTTATGAATTAAATAAATATAATTTCAAATGTCGTTAGTTTCGCTAACATTCAGCAATTCTAACGATAAACAGAATTATATGATAAAATAAGATTTAAGTTCATTGAAAAAGGAACGTACATTTACTAAAAAGTAAACGATGTACGACAAATTAGTAGAAATAGTATCCAAAGAGTTTCACCAAGTTCCAGACGATCGAAAAGGGCATACAGAATATTTGCTACATGATTGTTTAATGGGAGCATTTGCTATGTTTGGTCTAAAAGATCCATCATTATTGAGTTTTATAGATAATGCCATTCATCGTAAGGACAATTTAGAACAAGTCTTTAAAATTAGTAAGCTTCCAACAGATAATGGGATGCGAAAAATTTTAGATGCTGTCCAACCATCTGTTTTTCAACCTACTTTTAAAACAATCTTTGAACATTTGGAAAGGCTCAAAATACTCGAAAGTAGAAGATACTTAGACCAACATTTGCTAGTAAGTGTTGATGCCACAGGTACATTTTCTTCCAATAAGATTGGTTGTTCTCAATGTTTAACAAAGAAAAGAAAAAATGGTACAATAGAACATCATCACCAATTGTTAGCAGCGAGTGTAGTTCATCCTAATTTCAAGACCGTTTTTCCTGTTTTTGGAGAAGCAATAACGCGGCAGGATGGTTCAAAAAAGAATGATTGTGAACGAAAGGCATGTAAACGATTATTTCCACATTTACGCAGCATACTGCCAAAAGAAAAGATCTTAATTCTTTTAGATGCTTTATATGCTGATGGTCCAACTATTAAAGCACTTCAAGCACAAGATATCCAAATGGATTACATCATAGTAATCAAGGAAGGATATGTTTTGGAACAAGTTAAGCAACTTAGAAAAAAGGATAGTTTGCATCAGTGTCAATACCAGAAAAATGAAAAGACTCTGTGTCGATACAGGTGGGCATCTAACCTCATTCTAAATGGCGCAAACCAAGATATTATCGTAAACTATTTAGAATACGAAGAATATGATTTAGAAAAAGATAAAGTGGTTTATTCCAATAAGTGGATTACCAACCTAACTTTGACTAAATCAAATGTTTCATCTATTGCCACAGCTGGAAGAGCACGTTGGAAAATTGAAAATGAGACATTTAACACCTTGAAGAATCAAGACTACAATTTGGAACATAATTATGGTCATGGAAAATTCTACTTGTCAACAGTATTTGCTTTGATTATGCTATTAGCATTTTTTGTTGACCAGATTACAAGGGCTGTTGATGAAAGTTTTGAACAAGCCTTAAAAGAAGCAAAAACATTGCGTGATTTAAGGCAGAAAGTTCGAGTACTCTTTGATTTTATTCCTACTATTTCAATGAACTTAATCTATCAAATAATCGCTAGAAAGGTCAATATTCGACCTCAATTAGAATAGCTATTTGATATTATTATTATTTAATATATTTTCTTACATCGTTAGAATTGCTGCTTAACATTCAAAGAGATAGATTTTTAGATGATTTTTATGAGTTAAAAACGAAAAACGAAGAGATTGAAAATAAAATTTCTGAGTTAGAACAAAAAATTGACGCCTATACGAATAAATTGGATATTCAAGTATATCAAAGAATTATAAATACGAGATTTAATGTTTCCAAAATATCTTCACTTAGTGTTAAATATATGTCTTCGGGACAGTTTTTAATGAATACGATTGATGAAATGAGTGATTTTTCGCCTGTCATAATTCAGTATGGAAGAACCATAGAAAATGAATTAAAAGAGATATTCTTAAGTATTGACGCCTCAAAAAAATGGATGCTTGGTCTTATGCAAGGTTCTCTAGAAAAGTTTAAGTATGGTTCAACAGAATTACAACATTGTAACACTAGTCATTTTTCACAATTGGTAGTGGAGTTAGAAAACCAATTTAATTCTCCTATGAATTTAAAAATAGATTTAATTGACTATTTGAGAAATGTAAGAAACTCTGCGGGACATTCTGGAACAACAAAAACTAAACAAGAAGCAATTAACTATATTGAGAAGGTTAATGACTTCCTTGATAAATGGATTTTGGAGAAAAAGTAAATAAAAAATGAATATTTATTATTGTGACTTAAAACCATGTGCAAGGGGGGAGTATAGAATATTAGGTTTTGTAAGATTTTTACTTTTTTTCTATGAATACAGATGTTAACAAATGTCAACATGAAAGTGAAGTTTTGTGAGGTCGTTATCTAGTAGAGATAATCCTTTCTTTATGAGGACTTGATTTCATGTTTTATCAGGTTTATATTCCTAGACTTTGCACAACTCTGCTTCAAAAGTATCATAATTGATAAATTATCACCCTAAAAGTCTACTAAAAGTTTAATTTTATGTAACTTCAACAAAAGAACATATATTAAATAAGTAAAGATTAGCTAAGCGCATGAACAATATATCATCTAAAGAAGCATTACGTCTTATATCCCAAGCAATAAAAGAATTCATTTCCAACTATACAACATCAAATAAAGTAAAAAAAGTAGTCAATGGAAATGATTGCACTATACAAGTGACTCGGGTTGATTTTCAAACAACAACAACAAAACACTGGAATGATCAAGAAGGAAAAATAAATTCATTTTATCTTGACATAGGTCATCCAAATGTTGCCGCAGAGCCCAATATCACAATATCTACTAGAGTGAACCAAACAGGAACGCTAAAAATAAAAGCAACAAAAACAAGAGATAATACATCTGAAATTATATCAAGGGATTTTTATATTGACGGATTAGAGTTAGAGTATAATTCTGAAAAGCATGCCTTCATTATTAAAGGAGATGATCCTTTTAGTAAAATTATATTTTAATACACTATCTCAAAATAAAAGACATCTTTGATTCAAAGTATTTGTCTCTCATCCTAAAATAAACATTATGGAATTTGATTCTGAAAGAAAGTGCGCTTTGTGTTTGACTAATACAGCCGATGATACTAATACTCACTATCTCACTGATTCTGTTATCAGAAGATGCTTAAATGAAGAGGGGAGTAAAATAAGAGCAAAAACTAGTTCTTATGAAATAACTCTTGACCTAGATGATAAGACTTATTCAAAAAAATATAAATTTGGGCAAAAAACAAGTCAGAAAAGCATAGAAGAAGCGTTAAACCGCTCCCCTACAGATGAAGAAATTGAAGAAGCTAAAAAGACAGATAAGCATGCTGTTGATTATGTATTCTGTAGACAGTGTGAAAAAATGATGGCAGATGAAATAGAATCCCCTTTTGCCTCTATCATGAATAAGTTTCGTGCTGAAAGTTTCATGCCTAATACAGCTACACCAAATCCTTCTGCTGATAATATAATAGATGGATATGAGCTCTTTAATCAAGAGGATGATATAAAAAGAATAAGACTTTTCTTTTTATTACAATTATGGCGTACATCTGCTTGTGTTTCCAGTTTTAAATTAGACAATGAAATTGAAGAAACTCTAAGGACGATTATTTTAGACTGTAAAACAGTAAATGTGGAAGAGCTAAAAAAAATTCCTCTTGCTATTTCATATATTAATATCAAAAGTGATTACACAACAGGAATAGTTATGCCCATAAAATCTCGTTCAAAATATTTAATATTTATGTGTGACTTTCTTGTTGAGTATATTGGTTTGAATAGTAGCGATAGACGAACATTAGGTAAAATGAATCAAGAAGAAACTCAATTTGAAATAACAATTTTTAAAGAGTCATTTCAACCTACACTATGGACTAAATTTGCTAATTTAGTGTCATAAAACAAAACCCCAAACACAAAGTAATAACTTATAGCCAAACGATACTTTTTATCAAACTATTACTCTGAATCAGGGAATGAAGGTTAACTTCTTTTACTAGCTGTTTGAATGGAAGTGCCTTTTTATGGGAATAAAATTTCATATTTTCTTAGTATCTATCTATACCTTATATAGTTCAGCCTCGAAAGCTTTATAATCAATCCTCTCAGCTTTTTCAAGTTCCTTTAAAATCTTAGCATAGCGTTTAGTTGGTTTTCCTTTATAAAACTTCTTGAAATGTTTACTATAAATTTGTTCATATAGCATATCACTCTTAAATATTTTATCAAGGCTTCTATAATACTTGCTATAAGTTTGTGATTCATACATACAACCTTCAAAAGCTTCTCTGTGTAAAAAATATCCATCAATAGAATAAAGCTTTCTACAACGCTTTTTAGTAACAGGACAAAGGAAGACCAAAGAACACCTTTTCCTAAGTTAGAGGGCATTGAAACTAACTTTATCTTATAGTTTCGGGGTTTATCTCTAAATTTATAATCTAGCTCTATGTAGGGTTGCTTTTCAGAAGTATCTATAAGAATAGAAATTCTCCCTATCTGTTTTCCATTACTGCTCCATGTAAGTATTCCACTTTTATAGCTATTGGGTTTGAGATATTCCCATTCTTTAAGTTTGGTTGTACTTAATTGTAAAACTTCGTTGTATAAGGTTGGGAAAGTATGATACTTTGGCATTTTATGAAACCTAAATAACTAAGGAATTTAGCTTATAATAGGAAATTATGATTCTTTTTCTCTGTTATTTCTAGTTATAAAAAAAGAATCCCCCAAAAAGATAGAGGGGGATTTTTATTTAATAGTTTATTGTCTGTTTAGGATTCTTGCCCTAAATTAATAGCTACAAAGAATTTTCGTTTGTCTTTGAAAGATATAATCTTCTTGTGTTGTAAGCGACCTACAATAACAGCAGGGTGTATCCTGTGTTTTTCAGCAAAAGCTTCGATGGTTTCATCTTCTAAAGAATCAAGGGCTAAAAATTCCTTTTCTTGTTGTTTGTTAAATGTATAAGAAATGGCTATTTCATCAGCTTCTTGCTCTAGCTTTTCATCTTCTCCTTTATAACTAATATTTTCTAAAGAGATATACTTTTTCCCATGTTCCAAAATATGCCCTGCTTCATGGAAAAATGTAAACCAAAAAATATCATTTTGTTTGTATCGTCCTGTCAATTGGATAATAGGCGTATTACCATTCCATCGAGTAGCACCATGAATAGGAACAGAAGGCAAAGAAGGACTATAAACGACAATAACCCCTGCTTTAAGACAAAGTTGTTGCAATTGTTGGAAAAAGTCACTAGGCTGTAAATACATTAACTCTTGTATTTCTTTTAGTTGTTTTTTGAACGTACTTTTTGAATAAGTAGGTGCATCTATCTTTTGTGCTTGTAGTAAGCCATGGCGTAACCATGCAGTTAAAGCATGAGCGTGTTTAACTTCCTCTAAAGAGGCTCTAAGAGATACTTTAATCTTCTTATCAAAATAACAATCTTTCCAAGCTTTAGGAGAGGCTACACCAAAGAATGTTAATAGTTCGGCAGCTTTTTCAGAGGCTTTTCTTGTTGGGGCTACCCATCCTAATTTTGCCATGTTACTATAAGGAAACTCTTTTGCCCAATCTATACTTCCTTCAATGATTCTTTGATAAGCGTTTCTTGCTTCGCATTCATCATAGACACGTTGAGCTTCTAACCAAAAATAGGCAGGCATATTCAATACTTTTTCAAATTGAATTGCCATTTCGGGGGTAATACTACTTTTTCCATTTAGAATAGCCGAAATTGTTTTTTCGGGTTTTTCTGTTCTAATAGCAAACTCTTTAGAACCCATATTGCGCTCTTCAAGGGCTTCTATTAGAAAATCTTTGGGAGGTGTTACCGTTTGGGGATTATATGTATTCTTCATCGTATCGAAAATTTATTATATAGAGTTGGGTATGTATTAATGATAGTCGACAATTTCTAAAACTTCTACACCTTTAATTTCTATCCAAAGGTATTGACCATTCTCATTTTCAGGAATAGGGTTTTCGTGAGGTTCAAAAATAAGGCGAAATGCTCCATCTAATGAACACGCCCATTGACCTTTTCTATCTTCTTTTAGTTCGTGATAATTGCCAGGAAAATGCCTTATGTCCTCTAAGTTTTTGACCATTCGGAGCGCATCAATACGCTGTTTAAATTTTTTGAATCGTACTGCTCCTAATTTCTTTTTACCTTTTTTATCATCATTAGCATAAGATTCAAGCTTCTTATCTTTAAACGTAATATTCACAATATAGTTACGGTTTTATTAACAGTAGGTGTTAATTTTTTATTAAACAAAAGTAGGTTGTTTTATTGAAAGCTTAAAATTTAAGCCTTGTTTTTTATTGAAAAAGTCAAAGTAATTATCTTCAATAGTTCGTTGAAAAACTTTATTAGCTTGATAATCAACAAGTTATATCTTTACTGTGTTTTGTGTTAAAATTTTGATTATCAAACTAATATAAATGTGCTTTTTTATCTTTTTGGTAAAAAAGTAAAAAATCAACGAACTACTATATCTTATAACCCAATAAATATTAGATATTATTAGGAATAAAGCCAGACCGCGCGTACGCATACGCAAGGCAGGATTATTTTTCGTATATTAAAAGCATGAACTATGATAACTTAAAAAAGAATCCGACAAATTTCTTGTCCCTAACGAGCCTAAAAGTAATCAGTAGGCTTTTTTCCAAATCGTTTTTCATAAATATTGGAGAAATGGTAAGGAGTAGAAAAACCAGAGGCATAGGCTACCTCAGCCATGGTTTCATAAGTATTCTGTTCTAGAAGATCACGAGCAATATTCAATCGAACTTCTCGTATATAGTGTGCAGGGGTAAGACCTGTCAACTTTTTTAGTTTGCGATAAAGACTGCTACGCCCCAAGTGAACAGCCTCTGCCAAAGTTTCCACACTAAAGTCGGGATCAGTTACTGATTCCCACAGAATTTGTTCCACTTCTTTCAGCCATTTTTGATTCATGGGAGACAAGGAGGGGACCTCTTGTTGAGAAGGGGATGTTGTTACAACTTCATCTTTGTGCGTTGTTATCAATGCTTGTTGGCGGATATTGGCGTTAGATAACAGATTGTGAACCCTTGCTAAAAGTTCTTCTGCTATAAAAGGTTTGGTTAGATAGTCATCTACTCCCATTCTGAGAGCGCTCAATCGATCCTTGATATTTGAGCGGGCAGTAAGCATTATCATAGGAATGGAGCTGAACTGAGGTTGTTCTTTGCAATATTTCAACAATGTAAATCCATCCATTTGAGGCATCATAATATCTGAAATAATTAAATCAGGCAATTTATTACCAGAGGTCGTTAGATAGTCATGTGCCTGTTTCCCATGCTTGCACAAAATGAGTTTAAAATGAGGAGACAACAACTGATGGATAAACAATTGCATATCTGGATGATCTTCTGCTATTAGAATCAAAGGCGCATATGCCATATTTTTGGTTGGAGAAGGAGAGGAAGTCACTTCAATAGCTTCGGAAAGTGGTGGGGGATTTTCTATCATAGAGGTGCTAGGAAGGGAGCTATGTTTTAGAATTAGACTAAAGGTACAGCCTTGTCCAAGTTCACTTTCTACCTTTACAACTCCACCCATCAGCTCTGCCAATTCCTTGCAAAAAGCCAATCCAATGCCAGTGCCATCTGCTCTATTCTGAGCTTGATTAGTTTGATAAAATCGATCAAATAAAAAGGGAAGATCTTCCTTGGCAACTCCTTGACCTGTATCTTTCACAGAGAAAATGATTTTATTCATATCGAGAACTACTCTTGCGTTTACTTTGTCCTTTGGACTGGTAAATTTAAAGGCATTGGAAATAAAATTATTTAAAATTTTCGCCACCTTATCTTGGTCAAGTAATACAATTTGTTCTTGGTCTACCCAAACCTCTATCGTATAGTCCAGATCCAAGAATAGGGCTCTTGATTTAAAGGTTGTTAGAATACGACTGGCAAAAAAGTTTAATGCTGTAGGTTGCTCATTGACTTCTAGTTTGTTGGCTTCCAATTTAGATAAGTCCAATATCTCCTCTACCAATTGCAACAGCTGCATGCCATTGCGTTCTATCATTTTTAGCTGTTGCTTTTCAAGGTCATTTTTCTTTTTATTTTTAATAAGAGCAGCCAATGGAGCTAAAATAAGTGTCAGGGGAGTTCGAAGTTCATGGGATATATTGGTGAAAAAACGAGATTTAAGTTGGTTTAACCCCTTTAGTTCTTCGGTTTGGGCTTCTAATTGTAATGTTTTAATTTTTAATTCAGCTGTACGTTCTACTACAATAGCTTCCAACATGCGCTTGCGCTTCTCTAGTGCTTGGGTTCTAAACCAAATAACCAATGCAATGATACACAGAATCAAAATAATAGAACAGGCAACAAACCAAGGTCTAAAATAGAATGGAGCAACTACTTCAAGAGCTATTTTTAGTAGTTGGTCACTAGCTTCTGTCTTGATGTGCAGGTCATAATTTCCATAAGGTAGACCATCTAAGTTAATTTCAGTTTTTTGGGTAGCACGCCAATATGGATCCAAACCAACAATGCGATAAAAAAAAGTAGGGGCTTGGTTGCGATAATCTAACAATCGAAAACCAAGTTGGACATTCCTATCTTGAGGCTGAACAACAATTTTTCGATCTTTAAAACAAGCAGCGGTTAGGTCTATGGTCTCATTTTTTTGATTGTCATATTTAGTATGTGAAATGATGTGCAATGCTGCTTTGTATACTCTTTTTGTTTGTTGAATCTCTGTTGGGTGAAAGGAAATGAGCCCATTTAATCCTCCAAAAAAGATGGTGCCATCGTGGGCTTGATAATGGGATATGGTATTAAATTCTTTTTGTGGCAATCCATCTTTAGTACTATAAGGAGTGATGATATGCGTTGCTTTATCAAAAGACATAATACCCATATTAGAACTCAACCAAAGGTGATTGTGTGCATCCTCATACACGGCATAAAGTACATCATGGGTTAGACCATGACGTGTAGTAAAATGTTTGTAAACTTTACTATTGGGATGCCACTTTACCAGCCCGTTGCCTTTGGTGGTTAGCCAAAAGTTGCCTTCCTTGTCTTCATGCAAATGGGTAATAACATCTGCTGGAAGATAATAAGGAGGCTTTCCTTTGGTGTGATAGCGTGCCTTGATGTGCATGTTTTTATCTAAATGATACAAACCCGATGAGCTAGCCAGCCAGATTCCTGTCTGATTTTCATGAAAATGGTAAATTTCACTTGTAGCAAGCCAATAGAACCCATTGTAATTATCCCATAGTTTTAATTTTTTGTTGGTTGCATCAAGATAAGACAAACCAATACCACCTAGCCAAATCTGACCTTTATAATCTTTGTACAAAGACCAGTATAAAGGAGGAATTTTGTGTTGAGACAATCTCAATTCATCTAGACTGTCATACAAAAAGAAATCATAAGCCGAAGTCTCTGGGTGATAGTGTATAAGTGTTCTATATTCTCCTGTCAACCAGATGCTTTCATCATCGTCTACTAAGGTGGCTAAGCGTGCGCCTCCATTTTTGCCTTTCATATCAACAGGATAGTTGGGGATATTGGGCAAGCGTTGCATTTGCTGTGTTCTATCTTTGGTTTGATAGGTACCTGTTCTCGAATTTAAATACAACCTACCTGTCGTATCTTCTGCTATGCCTCTACAACTGACACCAAATTGGTGGCTTGTTGTATTTCCCGAATAGCGTTTGAATGGATTGGGGACAACGTGCAGCAAGTAATTTTTTCGTTTAGTATTGACCCAAAGTCCTCCTTGTATATCAAAAAAAAGATGGGAGGGAGGGCTCTGAAACACTGTAGTAGTACATTGAGCAACTAGTTCAGCTTGTGTGGAGTACAAATCTATTTTACCCTCTGTACCAAAGCACCAAATCTGGTTGTGGTAGGGAGCATATTTATAAAGTAGATAATCTTTATCAACTGTGGGAATAAACCTTTGGGGCGATTGATGGTTTGCTTTATAAAAAAGGACATTTTTTGAAATCGAATCCTTACTTAATTGGGTCGTACTATAAATAATGCCTTGCCTATCGAGAGCTTTTATTAGGTTGATTGTCGTTCTGGGACCTTGTGGCTCGGCAAGAGGGTATTGTTCAATGATTTTTTTTCTTTCATTAAAATGGAATAAGTAATGATTTGATGTTTCGCTGATAGCAGTGAGCCAACCACTTGCCGCTTTTTCTTCATAAGGAATGGCTGAACGTATGGTGAAACTATCAGGCAAAGATAGTAAGTGTTCAATTTTGGAACCATTGTATTGATAAAGATCGTGTGGGGTGCTAAACCATATATTACCATCAGCATTTTTTCGAAAAGAGCGAAAGTGTATATCTGTTGCATCAAAGGGTAATGACTTGGAAAAGTATTGATTTAGTGGTGTGATAGCACCTGATATTGGATCAAAAACATCGATGGCATGAGAAACTTCCATTTCTCTAGTGTACGCTAACCACAACATGCTGTCTGGGGCACTAATGACCAAACGAACGTTGTTGCTGCGCAAGGCAAAATCCTTTTTGTGATATTGTTTAAATTCTTGCCCGTTATAGCGATTTAAACCATAAGGCGTAGCCAACCACATAAAGCCATAATTGTCTTGAGCAAAAGAATGAATGAAGGGGTGAGATAAACCATCTTCTGTGGAAAGTTCTTGCTGTTGAACAATATACTGTTTCAGCACCGTAGAAAGTGGCTGTGCGTGGCTACAAAACACGACGAACTGAAATAGAATATAGAGGTTGAATTTTTTCAAAAATATCAAAAAGATTAAGTTTCTAGATGAGATAAAAGTAACAAAAAAATGCATTTCTTCTCTTCTAATAACTTTAAAACGTGTTCTAAAGTCCATTGTTTAGTTGAGAAGGGGACAGTGGATATAAAAACGTGTCATAAAGGTATAAAAATATGTCATATCTCAAGATTTTGTATCAGTGACACAGAATTAGCCCTCATTATCAATATCTTCTCGTTTCTTTGAAGCAGAGCATTAAAAAAAATCACACCACATCTATTAAGGTTCACAACAACATTTTTTAAATCTGTTTTACAGAAATTTTACACAATAATTTGTATGAAGATAATTCAGAAAAAAGTTAATGAGCTTAGTGTGTCAGAACGGGCACAACTTGAAAACCTAATTTATAGATATTATAAATCTGCTGCGCCAAGCTTCATTGCGGATCGATTAGAAAAAGATTATGGATACGATATAGTGATGATAAAAAAGGGAGACATCATTCAAGGTGTAAGCTTTTATCATTTAACGAAATATAAAAAAGGACCATTAGGGCGCAGTCAATATATCCTTCATTTTGGACAAGTAATGAAGAGAAGTGGTTATCGCGGTAACATTATTTGGAAGCTTGGTATGTGGTATTCTCGTAGAAATATCAGTCAAGTATACTTTTTGAAAAATGTAACAGGTATTGCATCCTTTATTTCTCCCAAGGCTTTTGAACATTATACACACTTATTTCCAAAGTGCTTTTATGAACTAGAAACGAAAGTAGATAAAGAAGTTCGGTGTTTTGTTGAGGACTATTTTAATGAAATTAGAGGTATGACCATCCACTACAATTCTGACTTTTGTTTTGATAGCTCCGATTTAGAAAAAGAAGACATTACAGATGATTGGAATAAAATTTATCGTGCAAGTAATGAAACGTTCAACCAGCTATTTATAGACAATGGCATTATAAGTATGGAAAATGATCGTATTTACAAAATGCCTCGCCATATTACGGTATGTGGTATTCGTAGACCCATGCCTTTTGACAAAAAATTAAACTTACCTCCTGTATATAAAACTATTAGGCAGAATACAGGACTGCTATTATCTTAAACTCTATCTGTGGTAATTCTTTACTCTATGGCAGCGTATTCGTAATCATTAATAGTCTCGGAAAGAATGAAAATAAAAATGATGAAAATATCAATCATTTTGTTTGCTCAATGGTTGGTTTATCTCACTTGTATTAATTTTTTTGAATTATACATTCTTGTAGTTATTTTTTCAATTTTGGGGCTTGGAGCGATTCAAAAAAGTCAGCTTGAAAAAGCACAAAAACGACTTCATGAACTAGCAATGGTCGAAACTTTTTATGTAACGTTACTATATGTTCTTTTTTTCGTGGGATACAATCAAATGGTTGCATATATGATTCTTATTTTGATATTATTGCCACAAGGAATCTTATTTATGAAGGCTTCTTATAATGGCACTCGTTATGTGAAAGTATTCAATACTGCCATACACTTGTTGTGTTTGATTTTTCTTTCCATTCAAAGTGCTACAGCAGCCATTAACTATCTCAATTATCCTCAGATTTTTGATGCTTCGACGAATGATTACTATGGAATATTGTATTTGATATGGGGGCTTCCTTTTTTGATTTCAGGAGAAAAATACCACTCTATTGGTTTTCTCGTGCTTCAATCATTTTCCTTGTTATTGTCCTTTTGTCATGAAGATTTTCTAAGTATGAGACTATTTACTGCTCAGATATCATTCATTTTGATTTTCATGCTCAAAGTAGACTTTCAGTTAGAGACAACCCAATACCTTAAGAAGACAAATTCTACCCTTTCTGTGCTGTCCTCAATAGGAATATTCCTGTTGATCGCATCTTGTTTTTTTATCGACAATTAAAGCTGTATATATAATGAGTACTACTATTTTAAAGCATTATGCCAAGGAGTTTAGAGATCATAAGTATCGTTCTAATTTGTATCACTCCTTGTTTCACTTTTTCAAATTTTTAGCGTTTGTTATTCTCTTTTTTATAATACAATATATGTTGTTAAAATCAAGTATAGACAATTGGGTTTATGTTAGCATAGCTTTAGTGATCGCCTTTTTTCATGGTTTGTCTTATCTTAGTTTATGGTTAATCGGGCACGATTGTGGGCATCAGTCATTTAGTAACAATCATAAAGTCAACCAATTGGTAGGAAGCATAGCTACTTCGTTTATGTTAATGAATTATGAAAATTTTAGAAGGAGTCACAATATGCATCACAATTTTATTGGCAACATTGAAAAAGACGAGGCATTTGGACCAAAAGCGAAACGAAAAGACTTTTGGTTACAACGACTGATTCGATCGGTTGTATTGATTCCGTTCTTTGCTTACCTAATGGCAATATTGTTTCCAAGCCTCACCAAGACGCCTAATTACGTCAATTATTTTTGGCCTGATAAAACGCCCAACTCCATCAAGGCATTTGTTTTTATTCTTGCCTATCTTCTACTATTGGCACTTATAGCCAGTTTTATGCCTTTTAGCTATTTCTTTTTTGTAGGTATCTTACCTATTTTAGTAGCTTGGGTCTTTTTTTTAATAACCACTTTCCTCAACCACACGGGAGCAGATACGGTATGGTATCCCAATGAAATTTGGACTTATGATAAAGGCGTTGTGAATTCCATTAATCTAAGTTATGGTCCTGTGATTGACTATTTTTTAATAGGTTTGGGTAGGGATCATTTTGCCCACCACATCAATCCCAGCATTCCGCATTATAAATTGAAAGAGGCGACAGACTATATTGGTTCATCTCATCCTAACAATAGAATTGTCAAAGGCAACTTTTTTAAATTCTTATACTATTATTACAAATATTCTATAAAGAGGATTATAAAAGGATATTTCGAAAATAGTAAGCAACCCTTTCGATATAATCAAGCACAGAATAAGTCCGTTAAGGCTATTGCTAACCTAAAAAAAGACGACAATACCTAAACGAATAGATCTTGCAATAAGATTCAAAGCAATAACAATTCCTTATTATTTAGTTTTCTCTTTTCTTATCTGTATTTTAACATCATCACAGAATGCATTATTTCGTGATAAAATCGTATCAGTTTAGCTTCGCTGCTACTACGTGGTACTTCGTGAGCGCTACGCTTTTAGTTAGCTATGTGGTACTGTATAAGTGCTTCGCAGTTGATTATTAATATAGATCAAAACATTTCTTTTCAGAAAACTAAAACCGTATGAAAATTTGGGCAACATCAGATTTGCATGTAGACTATTCAGAAAACTGGAACTGGTTTATGGAATTATCGGAGATTGATTATCAAGAAGACATATTGATAGTAGCTGGAGATATTATTCCTGACCTCAAGAAAACAGCAATTCTTTTAGAGTCATTGGTAAAGAAGTTTTGGAAAGTATTTTTTGTGCCAGGGAATCATGACGTTTGGTTGGGTAAAAAGGAACGAATGAACTCCTTAGAGAAGTTTCATCAATTATTATTGTTGGCGGAAGATTTAGGTGTTCAAACGACTCCCTTTGTTAGTTCAGAATTAAGTATTGTCCCAATATTCTCATGGTATGACTATTCTTTTGGGCAACCTTCTGTAACTATTAAAAGAGCTTGGGTGGATTACAAAGCTTGCAAATGGACAAAGACAGAAGAAGAATTGACAAACTACTTTTTAGGATTAAACGAACCGCATTTGAACCTCAAAAGCAATGCAATTATCTCTTTTTCTCATTTTGTTCCTAGCAAAGATTTAATACCGCCCAATGTTCCCAAAATAGTTAAAGCATTATTACCTGTTTTTGGTTCTAGTAAAATAGAAAAACAACTGCAACAACTAGGAACAGACTTACACGTCTATGGACACAGTCACCTTAATAGAAGCGTGCAAAAAAACGGAATTTGGTATTTAAACAATGCTTTTGGGTACCCACATGAGCAACATATTTGTCGAAAAGTATTGCTACCTATTTACGAGGATGGGGCAGTCATAAAAGGTATTGAACAATGGCCTACTGCTCCTAAGCGTACAAGTTAGTTCGAGATTTTTTTGCGCTTTTTATAACGTACAATAAAAAATCCAATTAAAATAACTAATAAGGCAAGTCCAACACCAAACATAATATGCAACTGCTTAAATGTTTTTCCAGTTCGAGAAACTAATTCAAGAGGCTTTACATCACCCGTTTGAACAAACGCAGCCCAAAATGCAGGGTGCAAAGCAGATTGGTTGTCTTGATTTTCTAGGTAATCTAATTTTGCTTTTCGCAAGGCTTTCTCTTTAGAAACACCACAAGCTAAATTAATATAGTAGTTCTTCATAATTTGGCTAGTTGAAAAATCATTAACTTGCCACAAACTCATCAAAATGGAAGAAGCTCCCGCATACGAAAAAGAATGAGCTAAAGACATGACACCTTCTCCTTGCTGAAACTTTCCATAGCCCGTTTCACAGGCTGATAATACAACCAAATCAGCGTTTAAATCTAGTTGTGCAATTTCATAAGCACGTAAGAAATTATCTTCTACAGTTGAGCTATCTTCAGAAAAAACTAGACTCGACAAAATAGGATTTTTATTGTCCAATACGCCGTGCATTGCCAAATGAATAATGCCATAGTTGGAAGCCTCTTTTTTGAAATTTTCCTCACTAGCTGTTAGACCATTATGAAAAGTACCCCATAAGTGTTTTTGAAGTAAATTTACTTCTTTAATGGCACCAGGAAGAGGCTGTAGCCCTTCTCGGACAATACCAATATCTCCTCCTCGTTGATGGCTAAAAGAGTTGGATGTAATGGTAGGATATTCTGCGGCAAAAGCTAAAATTCCCCGTTTGGGAATGGTACGGTGTTTTTGTTGATGCTTTTGTCCCAATAAAATAGTAGCGGAATAACTATAACTAATGGGATAATCTTTTAGTAAATAAGGATAGTGGGCAAAATCCAAATTTTCCTTAGGTTGCTCAGTCAAAAAAGTTTCAAAAGGGAGATGCCCCAATTGTTGATCTGGAACAATGATCAAGTGTTGCCCTTTTTTTACATCAGCCAAAACAGGCTGAACAAAAGTATGATAAAAATATTGCGCAGCATTGCTATACAAACTATTGGCTTGTTTATTGTCCGAAAGGATAAAACGATAATCAGTTAGTGTTTTGCGTAAATTAAGTGTCTGCAAATTCAAATCTTTGGGAGTATATTTTAAAGGAAGCATATCCAAGCTATTTTTGCTAATAACAAAAACAAATGGATTTTCAAGACCCAAAGTGTATTCAATCAAAACCTTGTCCTCCTTTGCTAAATAGTCTTGTATTTCTTTTATCGTACTTAAGTGAATGTTGTAGCGGTGTTCATAATATTCTGGATATTGTTCTTGAATAGATTTTTTAAACTGTTCAATTTTGATATTTAGATCATTAATATCTTGTTGAATAACATTTCTTTCGGCAATATTCGCGGCTTCAATTTGTAATTTTTGTAGATTTTTTAAATCCGCTTTATAAGCTTTTTCCTGTTGCAAGAGGTTGTCTGGAAGTTGGAGCAATGTTTTATTTTCTTTAGATCGCAATGCATTAACCAATAAGGTTGACTTGCCTCGTTCTGAATAGAAAAATGCATCTTCAATATACTGAGGATTGTTTGTGTGTTTGTATAACTCATAGGCATAATAAGTTCCTCTGTCAAATAAGATGGAGGCACCTAAACGGAACAAAATAAGCTTGTTGGCTTCAGAAATATAGCTGCTCATCATTGTTTCGCCATACTTGGTCATTGCTTGCAATACTTTGTATCCATCTTGAAGCGCTTGCAAATCGTTGGTCGATTCATATATGGTTTTGTATAATTCTATGGTATACATCATGATGCCAGCTTGTCCACAAGTAGCTAGGTAATCATTTTTGAACATCAGCTCTTCAGCTTGATTTGGAATGTCAGTTAGGTTTTCAAATGTCAAGCTATTGGTAATAAATGCCTTTTTGAACATTTCCTTTGCCATGTCAAAATCCTTTAGAGCAGTATATGCAACGCCATATTGCGTCCAAACCCGTGCAAAAGTTAGGTCTTTGGAAGACAGGGTTTTAGTAGCAATGGGCAAGTATTGGGTTAGTATATTTCGAGCATCCTCATTGCGCCCAACCAAGGCATAAGCCTCTGCCAAATTGGCAACAATACTTACACTTAAACGAGGAGAGGATTGGGCAATATCCAAAGCTGCTTCGTATTTTTCTATAGCTTCGTTGTAGTTGTAGGTGTTTTTTATACAGATGCCTAGATTGTTGAGAAGAATAGCGTGGTAGATACTGTTATTTCTACCTTGTTGCTGGATGGCTCTTAGCCCTGTGTTGTAGGTTGATATTCCTTTGTTCCAATCACGTATACGAGTATACACAAAACCACTTTGATTGAGGGTTTCTAAGTACTCTATGGATTTAGTTCCTAATGTCTTTTTTACTGTATTCAGAGCTTCTTCATACATACCTGCTGCTTCATTATAGCGAATCAAAAGCATATAAGCATTGGCTAAGTCCAACAGCGATTTGACATAACGAATATCTTCTTTTCCGTAGGCATTGTTGTTGATTTCTAATGCCTTTTCAAAAACTTCTTTTGCATATTCATGCCTTCCTAAATGCAATAACTGCCGTCCATAAAGACTTAATTTTTCTACATTAGCAATATCGTTATCTTGAATTGCATGGAGCATATCATACGATTGGCGTACGCAGGCATCTATAGGTAAATTGCTCAATTGTTTGGAGTATTTGTCGGGAAATACCAACATATCTTGAGCTGAGAGTAAGAAAAAACTATGAAGAAGCAGGAAAAGTAAAAATATATGTCTCATTTGATCTTTTTTAGGTCTTAATTGCAACAGTTGGCTGAAAGAATGTATTCAGTAGATTGTTAGTGTGATACTTTTGGGCATTATAATGTATAAAGATAAAGGGATAAGGCGGCATAGTCTAAATAGCAAACGTCGAATCTATGAAAAGTAGGGAAAAAACAAATTATAGTATCGGATAGTTGTTATTGATGTTCTTAATATAATGTTAAAATAATTAACTATTCCCTTCTGAAACCTTATTCTTTTCAATCTCTTAATTATAGGAATGAACCAGTGAGTTCTTTAGGTTCAAAAAAAACATTAAAAAGGTTCTTTTTTTGGTATTGGTATGCTTTTTCAACCAAAGTACTTATTTATTCAATAAAAGAAGCGACAATCATTTTTATACGATGAAAAACAATTAACAAAACTAGATTTCATTTTTTATTGTTAATTTTGACGGCAACCAAAATCTTAGCGTCTGTATAGACTGATAATTAAAACAAAAACTATGTATCCTAATTTAAGATATGCTTTTTATGATTTATTGGGGTTAGATATTCCTGCACTAGCATTGGTACAAACATATGGCTTTTTTCTAGCGTTAACTTTTTTAGCATGTGGCGTTGCGCTTAGTCTAGATTTGAGACGTAGAGAGCGATTGGGGATGTTAGAAGGGGTAGAGGAGTCCAAAGAAGTGGGAAAACCATTGTCTTTGGTGGATGTATTGGTCAATGCTTTATTAGGGTTTATTTTTGGATTTAAAGGGTTTTATGCCATTCAGTATCCAGATTTGTTCATAGGTCCAGATGCCAAAGACTACTTGCTCTCTATGCAACATGGTTCTTGGATAGGAGGAATTTTCTTGGCAGGGTTGTTTGCTTTGTCTAAGTATAGAGAAAAAAAGAAAGAATTGGAATTATATCCAACTCCTCAAACGATCCAAGAAACGATTATGCCACACCAACGTGTAAGCGATATTATTATTATTGCTGCTATCAGTGGAATTGTCGGTGCAAAGCTCTTATATATGACGGAGGTGGATTATAGTTCTTGGGAAAGTGTCGTTCGCGATTTTTTTAGCGGTAGTGGCTTGAGTGTTTATGGCGGTTTTATTTTAGCGTTCTTTGTCGTCTCTTATTATATTCGGAGTAAAAAAATTGCACTTAATCAAATGCTAGATGCTTGTGCACCTGCTATGATTTTGGGGACAGGCTTGGGGCGTTTGGGCTGTCATTTTTCAGGAGATGGCGACTGGGGAGATCCTAATAGATACGCCAAACCATACAATTGGATTCCTGATTGGTTGTGGGGCTATCGTTATCCTAATAACGTCATTAATGAAGGCATTCCATTGGAAGATTGTTATTATCCAGATAATTTTGGTGACTATTGCCACATCTTGCAGGAACCTGTTTTCCCAACGCCTATCTATGAGTTGATTATTTGTCTAATTATTTTTGCCATTTTATGGACAATTCGACATAAAGTAACTTTTCATGGAATTGTATTTACAGTCTACTTAATTCTAACAGGTCTAGAGCGTTTTCTTCTTGAAATGATTCGTGTTAATGAAGATTATTCTGTGGCAGGGTTTTCTCTATCACAAGCACAATACATAGCAATTGTTCTATTTATCATTGGGGTGATCTCAACCGTTATCTTGTTGGGGAAACAACGAAAAATGAATGCAGAAGGGTAAATTATAGGCAAAAATCACGAACCTACTTCTTGTTGTTGTGAAAATGAGTGAGGTAATTGATTGCTTCGCTCTAAAATAAGAACTATAATTTAGTGGTTAGGTCTATCTTGATGTTAAGTGGTAGATGTATCAGAATAGCAATTGTTTTAGTATAAACAACCAAGAAAAGAAAGGGTAATTTTAGCCATTATAGCTTCAGGATGTTTTGACGTATTAAAATCCAGTTATTATCAGTTTGTAAAAAAGTTTAATATGAGAGCTGGAAATGCTGTTTTTTTGTTCTTTTACTGCGTGAGCCTTCGGGGTCATTGATAAAAGAACCAAACCACGAAGTAGCACCAAAGGTAATCTAGGGTTGATATTCCAATTTGCATGATATTTACTGACTAATTAGCTTCGTTGAGCCTTCGGGTTTTCTATTTTTTATAATGCCAGAGGTCCTTCGGATTGCTTCCCTTCGGTCGCAACTATAAAAAATCACGAAAACTTAGCCAGATGTCATAACAACGGCAAAGTCCTCATGCAATAAATTTCCATAATACCCAACAAGTAAATCAATTGTAAATAAATAATAGGAGAGAATAACTTTACCTACATTTCCTTTTTTTATTTAGCAAGTGGTTTGTAAAATACATAGCCATGTGTACTATCTTGAAAAGGAAAGTAAGCTTTGGGTAAATCGTTGTAGGCAGAACCTCCCCACTGAGATAAGAAAACATTTTTGAGATGCATTCTACCAGGTGTCATAGTATTAGGATTGTCATAAATAATAATAGACCTAGCCACACCCGTTTCGATAGTAGATAGCATCCAAAATTCATAAGAACTTCCCCAAGTTAACATCAAATTTTCGGGGGCATCTTTATAATAGATAGCCAGCTTCTTATTTTCTAAATGAGCAGTTTCTTTCAGTAATGCTTGTTTCCATTCCAATGGTTTAGAAAACTTTTCATGTTGAAAGCCAATATGGATCAATCGACAGACAACAATGAAAGTGAGCAGTGTTATCGCTTTTTTTGAAGCTAATAATGGTAGAATATCTTGCACAAAGGCAAGGGATATGAATAAGCTTAAAGGCATATAAAAAGATTCCATGTGGAAAATGATATGCCCTTCAGGTTGAGAAACATTAATTAGAAGCAAATAACCTAAAACAAAGAAAAACAATAGGAAAAACTTCATTTTAAAGCGTTTTTGGGCATAATACCCTAAGACAATAACCCATAGAATAGGCAAGAAATAGTAGTCCGTTAGCAAGTGGTGCCCAAAATGTCGATTGCTTTTAATGGATATATAATCAGGGAAGAAGCGAACAAAATTATTAATACCACTACTGGCATTGGTGTCATAAGTTGTTTTAAAATACAAGGTTTTGACAGCCAAAATACCTAGCATGATAGGAAAGGCAATCAGAATATATTTCTTAAAGTTGCGATGGTCTGTGCTTAAAAATAAAAATAAGGAAAGAAAGGTGATGTTAATAAACGACAGTGGATGAAAGAATACAGCCGTTATAAGCATACCCAACAACAACAGTAAGCGTAAAACATGTACCTTTCGCTCTGCGGAATATTGCAAGAAAGCAAAGTAGAATATCAAAAAAGTTAAGCTTTCTACCAGCTCTGACTGAATCCAATAAAAGGTTTCGGAAACAATGAGCAAATCGACTAATAGAATTGTCTGTGCAAATTTAGGCTTCTTTAAAACATTTAAGCAGATAAAAAATCCTAGCGCTTTGTAGATGACAAAACCCAAAGAGTAGTTTATCATTACGTACTTAAGCGGTAAACCTATTGCTTGACTAAGGTATAAGAACGATTGCGTAAAATAAGAACCAAAACGATTGGCTTGTATGGCGTAGTCATCTGCCTTGATAATAGCAAAAAAGCGAAAAGCAACGTCACAAAAAATAGTACGCTCTTTATAAAAGACGATGGCTAATAGAGCTAAGGTAGCATAACTAAAAACACCCAACCAAAAGAGTTTTTGGGAAGGTTTGGTATCAAGAGTAGAAGTCGACATAATTGAAACAAGTAACTTACTTTACAAGTATATTTTTATTAGAATATAAATTGACCGCTCTCATAAATCAATTCATCATCTGCGTAAATTTTTCCACCATTCTTCATGTCTGCAATCATATCCCAATGAATCGCAGATTTGTTGGTGCCTCCATTTTGAATATAGGCTTGCCCAATAGCCATGTGTACTGTTCCTCCAATTTTTTCATCAAAAAGGATGTTCTTAACAGGAGTTTGAATACGCATATTTGTTCCAATGGCAGCCTCTCCAAAACGTCTAGCCCCTTCGTCAATGGCAAAAATTTTATCTAACAACGCTTTTCCTTTTTTAGCTTCCCATTTTTCAACCCAACCATCTTTTACCCAAAGGGTAATCCCTTCGACTTCTTCTCCCATAAACATCGATGGATAAGCAAAGTGAATGGTTCCATTGACCGAATCGTCAACAGGAGCCGTGTATACTTCGCCCGATGGCATATTCGTTTTTCCATCGGAATTGATCCAAGTGCGCCCTTCTGTCGAGAAGCGAATGTCAATACCTTCTCCTAAATAACGCATCTGAGTTCTACTATTCAACAAATCTACAGCAGCCTGTTGTTGGCGACTCACGTTTTCCCAACAAGCTTGAGGATTCTCATCAAAAAGATGGCAAGCATTGTATATGAAGTGTTCATATTCTTCAAGAGAAAGCCCTGCGTTTTGAGCGTTGGCAATGGTTGGGTATTCACACAAAGTACGCTTTAATTCTAAGGTTGCTGTCCGTTCTGAGTAGCGTTGTCGGTAGGGTAATTTTGCAGCAGCATCCAATTTTGCATTTTCTGAGTTGGTAGACTGTGTGGCTCGACTATAAAAAGGAGCACGGATATAGATATAGGCATCAAACTCTTGCATAGCCGCTGCATAAATAGGATCGACATATTCCAACTGGGCAGGACTACTCTCATTCAGTCGAATGTTATTTTGATCTCTAAAATCCATTTGAATATGTGGCAAACCACCCGCTCGTAATATTTCTCGATAAACTTCTCGAATCAGAGGTTCTGCTAGGGTAGTAGACTGTACAAAGACACGTTCCCCCTCTTTGAGACTGACACAGTAATTGACTAATAATTGAGCATATTTATTTAGAATAGACGACATGTTGTTGCGTTTTTAGATTGCTGTTGTTAAGTAAGTCGAAAAGATACAAAAAAATAAGCATTGTTGAAGATAATTCAAGAATGCTTCAAAGAGAAGAGATGGGGGCTTTTTTAGAAAATTTTACGAATACTAATTTTTAGTTTCAATCCATCTAAACAATAGTTCGTTGAAACCACGAAGTAGCACCATAGGTTATCTACGAACGACTATCTAAATAGATAAGCTTGTTATCAGATTAAGAATGACAAACTTTTATCTTTATTGAAGTTTGTCATTCTTATATCAGTAGGGTTTATCTTAACTTCTCCTTCAAGTACTCCCCCGTATATGATTCTTTAACTTTTATCAAGTCCTCTGGAGTGCCTTGAAATAAAAGCTGTCCACCATTAACACCGCCATCTCGACCTAGATCAATAACATAATCTGCTGATTTGATAACATCTAAATTATGCTCAATTACAATAATTGAGTGTCCAATTTCAACCAAGGCATTAAAGGCATCGAGTAGTTTTTGTATATCGTGGAAATGCAAACCTGTAGTTGGTTCATCAAAGATGAACAAGATTTTTTCACGACTATTCTCCTTTGCCAAGAAAGAAGCTAATTTTACCCGTTGAGCTTCTCCACCACTCAAGGTGCTCGAAGGTTGTCCCAAACCAATGTACCCCAAACCTACATCGTAAAGTGGTTGTATTTTTGAGATAATTTCTTCATTGTCTTCAAAGAAAACCAGCGCTTCCTCTACCGTCAGATTAAGAACATCATAAATATTTTTATCCTTATAACGAACACTCAATACCTCACTTTGGAAGCGGAAACCATTGCAATCATCACAAGTCAATCGCACATCTGCCAAAAACTGCATGCTGACAATTGTCTCGCCTGCACCTTTACAAGTTTCACATCGACCACCTTCCACATTAAAAGAAAAGTGTTTGGGCTTGAAACCTTTTATTTTGGCAGCTTGTTGGCTAGAAAATAGTTTACGAATGGCATCATAAGCTTTGACATAAGTAACAGGATTAGACCTAGAAGACTTGCCTATAGGCTGTTGATTGACCATTTCTACTCGATGGATTGCTTTTGTATCTCCCTCTATAGCACTATGTGCCCCAGGCTTTTCAGTTCCTTCGCCTAGTTGGTGCATCATAGCAGGATATAAAATTTGCTTGATAAGAGTTGTCTTTCCACTTCCACTTACTCCTGAAACAGCAATAAAGGTATTTAGAGGAAAGGTAACATCTATGTCTTTTAAATTGTGTTGTCTAGCTCCTTTTATAGTAATAGACTGTGTCGATGTGCGACGATGTTGAGGAACTGGAATTTCCATCCGACCACTCATATATTTGGCGGTTAAGCAATCGGCAGCCTCGCTATGGATATTCTCATAAGGACCTGCAAAAACAACTTTGCCACCATGTACCCCCGCTTGAGGACCAATATCAACCAAATAATCAGCATTGGCAATAATGTCCTCTTCGTGTTCGACAACCACTACTGTATTACCTAAATCCCTTAGTGCTTTAAGCACCTTGACTAGACGAGTTGTATCTCTAGGGTGCAACCCAATACTTGGCTCATCCAGAATATACAAAGAACTAGTTAAGTTAGAGCCCAAGGAGCGAGTTAAATGGATGCGTTGAATTTCTCCACCAGATAATGTCGAAGAGATCCGATCTATTGACAAATAATTTAATCCAACATCCAACATAAATTGAAGTCGTGTTGTAATTTCTATAATTAAACGACGAGCAATTTCATAATCGGTATCTGAAAGGTTTATGTTTTCAAAAAAGGCATAAAAATCTTCGATTGGAATATGAATTAAATCGGCAATGGTTTTTCCGTCAATATAGACATGTAATGCCTCCTTTCGAAGACGAGACCCAGAGCACGTAGGGCATTTTGTTTTGCCTCGATAACGAGCCAATAAAACTCTGTTTTGAATTTTATATGTCTTGGATTCTAATTCTTCAAAAAAGGCATTGATACCATCAAAAAGTTCGTTGCCTGTCCACAATAATTGACGTTGTTCTTCCGTTAAATCTCTATAAGGAGTGTGCACAGGGAAATCAAGTTGGTGAGCGACATTTAAGAATTTTTGACGCCAACGCCCGACTTTTTCACCTCTCCAACAAACAATGGCTTCTTCGAAAACAGATTTTGTTTTGTCAGGAACAACTTTGTCTTCGTCTATGCCCATAACTTGACCATATCCCTCGCAAGAAGGACAGGCTCCAAATGAACTATTAAAATTAAATAATTGAGGTGTTGGTTCTTCAAAAAGAATCCCATCCAACTCAAATTTATTATTAAAAATAGTCTCGTTTCCATTGGTATCTTGAATCATACAAATACCTTGACCCTCTTGAAGAGCTATTTGAGAAGAATCAGCAATTCGCTTGGCGTTATCTTCGTCATTTTGGGTGGCTGCGAAACGATCAATTAAAATTTTTAAATCTTCTTTAGGATTTTTTACACTATCTGGATTTTCGATTAAAACTTCTATTTTTTGAAGCTTTCCGTTGTACAAAACCCTAGTATAGCCTTTTTGTAGCAAAAAATTGAGCGTTTTAGGTAAGGTTTGCCCTTCTCGTTGCATAAAAGGGATTAGCAACATAACCTTTGTTCCTTCCTCCAAAGACAAAACATAGTCTACTACATCAGAAACGGTATGCTTTTTGACCTCTTGATTAGATATAGGAGAAAACGTTTTGCCTATTCGAGCGTAGAGAATACGTAAGTAGTCGTAAATCTCTGTTAATGTGCCGACTGTTGAACGGGCATTTTTGGTGCCGACTTTCTGTTCAATGGCAATAGCAGGACAAAGACCTTTGATATTGTCAACATCTGGTTTTTTCATTCGCATCAAAAATTGACGCGCATAAGAGGACAAACTTTCTACATATCGACGTTGCCCTTCTGCATATAGGGTGTCGATTGTCAAAGACGATTTGCCCGACCCAGAAACTCCAGTAACAACGATAAGTTGATTGTAAGGAATTTCAATATCAATGTTTTGTAAATTGTTGGCACGAGCGCCTTGAATATGGATAGATTTTTTTTTCGTCATTAATTGAAACCTTATAAACTAAATTAACGTAATTAGTTTAGTGAAAAAAAAGAACACATAAATAACTGCGAATGATATCACATCTAAAATCAAAAAAATAAAGCTGATTTTACCTAAGTTGATAATATTAAAGAGTAGTCTACTTTAAAAATTAGCGGACTATTATTTATAAAATAACAAGATAACAAATCTTATTTTGGTGAATAATCAACAGACACGTGATCATGCAATCTACAAGCAAAAACAAAAAAAAAGAACAATCGTTTTATCAATCACAGGGTATATAACTGTTAAATAACTGAAAAAACAGTTTAAAGATAACGTAATTTCTAACAAAAAAGTTAACTTTATTTGTTCAAAGCCTTATATCACAGAATAAACTTTGTGCTTGTCCTAAAATTTGAATAGCTTTTGTTTATTCAAGAATACAAAAATAAAAAGGTTCTTGGTGAAGTCTATTTCTTTTAAACAAAAAAAAAATATTATTTCTTAAACAAAAAACAATATCGCCTATCGTCGAAAATTTTACTCCCTAGCATTTTTTTTAGTTGTAAGTAAGTAAATAAAAGTAATTATGCAAAGTAGTAAGTCTTGTACCGACAGAGACCTCATCCGTACGTATATACGTGGAGATGAGAGAGCATTTGAAACATTGCTCACCCGCCACAAAGGCAAAATCTATACGTCCATTTATATGTTTGTAAAGGATACAGATTTGGCCAATGACATTTTTCAAGAAACCTTCATTAAAATTATAGATACTTTCCGATCTGGAAAATATAATGAAGAAGGAAAATTCCTACAGTGGGCACTACGCATCTCTTACAATCTATGCATTGACTTTTTTCGCAAAAACAAGCGAAGAAAAACTATTACGCCATCAGAAGATTTTGACATCTTTAATCTGATTAACAGTAATGAGGACAATGAAGAAAGTAAGATGATTAAGAATCAAACCTATGCCAAGGTGCGACAATTAGTCGAAGCGTTGCCACAAGAACAGAAAGAAGTGATTTTGCTTAGACATTATGCAGAATTAAGCTTCAAAGAAATTGCAGAACTAACCAATGTTAGTATTAATACTGCATTAGGTCGAATGCGTTATGCATTAATCAATATTCGTAAGATGATTGGTGAGCACCAAATTAGCCTACAGTAAGGTCGAATGTAAGTAAGTAAAATGAATTTGTAGCCATATCATAAATCTAGGGGGAGCTCTAGAAATATTGGGTTGCAAATGTAAGTAGTGTCAAAAAGTTGTTGTTTTCTCACTACTTCGAAAAAGGATGCTTTATTGGAACGTTGTTGTTCTCCAATAAAGCATTTTTTTTGTCGTTATTTAACTAATTTTATGGCTCTTTATTTCCTAATAAATGGGGCGTATAAGCTCGCCTCAGAATATGTGGCTTTGTGAAAAATTTAAATGATGTTACAGATACGAAGGCTAAATATGGATACTAGTTGGCAGTTGCAGTGGGGGCAAACCATTTTATTGATTGACCCTTGGTTGCAAGGATCAGAGATAGACGGTTTTGCTTGGTTTAATGAGCAGTGGCATACTATTCCGCCAATTTCTATCGACTTGTTGGGAGTTTATCATGCTATTGTGATCTCGCAACCTTTTTCAGACCATTGTCATGAAGAGACGTTGCATCAGCTAAACTCAGTGCCATTGTTGGTCAATCCCAAAGCTAAAAAGCGTTTGGTCAAAGAATTTGGAAAAAGAGAAATAGAGACCTTACCTCTTTGGGATAAAAAAGAATGGCTTAGGTTTGGCAATGTTGATATTGCATACTTAAAATCTTCCAAAGTTTTATCAGCTGCTTTTGATGCTATTTTGATTCGAAACGAGCATGAATTAATAGTTTATTGTCCGCATGGTTTTGAATTAACATTAGAGCAGCAAACGTATTTATCTCGATATCAAGTAAAGGCATTGATAGTTGGATTTTCGTCCTTTAAACTTCCTTTCTTTTTGGGTGGGGTAGTCAATCCTGGTAAAACAAATGCATTGGAGTTGGCAAAAGTTTTGAACCCTCAAACAATCTTTCATACACACGATGAAAACAAGGCATCCAAAGGTATTGTCAAAAGAATAGCGAAGATCAAATACCCAACAGTTGAAGAAATGAAAGAGGAATTAGAGGCGCAATTTGTGTTTTTGGGGCAAGCGTATGAGTGGTATTCAATCGTATCGTAAGCAAGTATTTCTGTAAAAAAAAGAGAGCAAGAGCAGTGCCCTTCCTCTCAATTATTTCCTTGTTATCGAGTAAACGTATGTTTGGTAAATCCAACACGATCGGTAAAACGATTGTTAAATGTTCCTAGTTCGTTGAATTGCTCATAGACCGCCAACCACTTATCCAACTTAGGATACATATCCGCAATTAAATTATTGCTTCCTGTCAAATGGTCAAATTCTAAACCCCAATGTGGGCGACCACCCAACATATACATACTATCTTGGTAGCGCATCATAATTTCCATGCCACCATAAGTACCCGTCACCATATCCATTTCAATCATACAAGTATTAACACCTTCCATCATCGAAAGATGGGCATTGGATGCTTTGACAAAACGCAATGAAAAGGGAGAGGATTGATATTGTTCTCCATTGATACGAGCATTTTGAGCGACTAAGTGAATTTTATCTACTGCTGCTTTAAAATGCTCTGAGGTATATTTGCCTTCATCATCTTCGAGTGAAAAACCAATTTCTGTCGCAAATCCTGCATTTCCATTTAATCCAAGATTATAAATATGCCAATACTTGTTGATGTAGCCACTGTCTGTTAATCCATTTAATGCTAAGTCAATAATATCAGGTGTTAGTTTAGGAATAGCGTTAATCAATGCTGCTGTTAGTTCAAATGAAAGACCAAAATGACTCATGAATTGTGTTAGTGGTTGACGATGGCCTTTTCTATGATCTAATCCTCCTGGATCTTGTGCAATATTTCGTTTGGTAAGTAGACATCTAAAGTTGGGGTAATAGTGTTCTGGTGGGAGACTTGGATCCATGTCTATAACTTTGTAATTAGCATCCATAGGGTATGGATGTACTAAAACCTCAAAGTTGCGGTATTCATTTAGAATATTAGGGATAGAGCCATCTTCCGATTGTAGCAATTCAAAAACTTTGTCTAGTGTCGTAATTTCACGTGTTTCCTCTAACCAATACATTTGCATGACTTCTAACACAATAGAATAGACAATCCCCATACATCCCATACTACATATAACACTGTAGAAACAATCATCGTCTTGTATGAGTTGAATGTCGGGATGATTGTATTTAGTAGGGTCTGTAATTCCATCACTAGGTTCTATTCGATACAAATAAACGCCCTCATCACCATCGTTGCCACTAATGGTTTTTCCATCCCATTTTCCTGTTGTGGCTAAAACTAGAGAGCGCAACATATCAGGAAAAGGAGGAAGCGTAATTCCAGAGCCATGCGTAGAAGTAGAAATAGCTCCCATAATGGTTTGCCCATCATAACCACCCATATTTTTTAGACCAACATTTCTCTTTGCAAGTGCGTTGTTTAGATCTTTTATTCTAATTCCTGCTTCAGTTTCAAATAAAGCTAGATTTTTTTCTCTGTCTTTAGGGTTGGTTGGATTATTATCGGGGAATGTTACTTTGTCAACAGCTAAAGGTAAGTTGCTTCGTAGCATATCTGTTGATAACTGCCCCGAAATGGGCTTGGCTATGCTAGAAATGCTATTAAGTCCATGAGTATCGACAAAAAAATCAGGTGTTGTTGCAACATCAGAGTATGAGTGCCCAGATCCTGCCGCTTTGACGGTATTTCCTGTTGCTACAGCACGTTTTAAGATGGAAACGACAGAATCGGGATCACTAGCACCATTTAAGGTTTGAGGTTTAAACAAGTGCAATGGTTCAACAACTTGGTTGGCCAATTGATTTTCCCATTTTTGGTGTGTACCAGGATCGATGAACGGATGTTTTTGTTTACCTAGTTCATCTTTTAAAATGGATTCATTGTGTGTGCTATGATGTTTTAATTTGTCCAGTAAATTAGGCGTTAACCCTTGTTGGTTCAAATCTTGAAGCAAACCTTTTATGTCTTGTCTAGGAGCTTGGTTTAGTTGTTGTTCTAATTGCATTAGTCGGCGTTCTAATGCTTTAACCCTAACATCATGTCCTGCCGATTCTTCTTTGGTAATCCTCTGCTTGAGCAACATAATTCTATCTTCAAGAAGTGTTGTTTTGACGACAGGAACACCCATGCATTCAAGTTCTACGATTCTTAAAAACGCATCCAATAGTTGTTTGGCTGGCGGAATAAAGTTGTCAACGCTAGCCACTTGTTCTAAGGAGGTACGTTCTAGGGTTAAGTCAATGTGAAAATGGTATTTATCTTCTCCTTGCTCTATCTCATCCTCTGTGAATACTTTGATAGAAACATGGATAGGATCCATTTCGTGAAACAATACTTTAGATAAATAATAATTCTCGGGATTGGCAAAAGGAGTTGGCTTATAGCCAGATTCCATTAAGATAGGCTTGTTTAAATCGGTACTAGAAGCATACATTACCTTGGCTTGCCCCAAAGCATTGCCCCCTTCTAAAATATAAAATAGGGGGGTAGTAGAATCTTCTTCTTCGTAACCAATAAAAATAGCTAAAGGGGCAAATCTTACCAAGTCATAACGTGCAGGTGTTACTAAATCTACTCGTTTGAATGGTGGTAATTGTTGGTGCTCGCCAGGTTGATCGATGCCATTAGGATAGTTGTCATTAAACACATATCGACGGAGTCCTTCATTGGAAAATGCCAAGTGGTCACAAGCTCGTACCCAACCAATTGGTGTTTTGATGTCGTTTTTGTGTGGCTCCAAAAAAGGGGCATCTTTTTCAGGAAGCGTTACTCGAACCCAGTTAATAATACCATCGTGTTTTTCTTTTTGAGGAGTGTCTCTGTTGTGAATAGATTGGCAGGTATACAAAGACCAGTCGCCAGGCAAGGACATCCGTTCTTGGGCTCTTTTCTCTTTGATGGCAGTATGTTTTACCGAGCCAGGAATACCCAACACAATTGTCCCATCGGCTTTTACCATTTCTGCTTTTTCTTTGAATAATAAAGCGCCAGATCCAGATTCATTAATGTAACGATCTAAAGATTGTTCATCATGTTCTAAATAAGCTTGAATAACATTGGCCAAATAGTCCTTGACACTTTCATCGGAAGAATGAGTTTCTTCTAGAATTGATTGCAGCATACCTTTAAATACTTTTGAACCAGGGTTTTGTTTGTTTAGGTGAGGGCTAAGAGTAGTGCCATCTTCCAAAAGGTAGGACTCAATAATTGCAATAGTTTCAGGAGGAGTAATTGTGCCAGAAAATGTACTTTCTAATAGACGTGCGAATTCGGTGCTCCACTTTTTTAAAGAAGGTGATGCCATAACAGGGATGTTTTTAAAGAACGGTTTGGAAAAATTAACTATATTTTTTTGTAAAAATTATAGTCATTTGATTTGTAATACCATTAAGCTACAAATAAAAGTTAGTAAAAAAAATAAATGATTGTTTTATTTATTTTAAGTATTATTATGTATAAAGTAAAGGCAATTGGGCTTGTGCTAAGAGTACAAAGGCGTTATTCGTTAAATGGTATGATATAGCAGCGTAGTTAAGTATTATAAATGGAATTTCTGATTCAAAAAAAGGCAAGTCCGTTTTAGAGACTTGCCTTGTAAAAGAGAACCGTTTTGTAACAATCAAATATTATTGAACTAAGAATTTTTGATGTTGTTGATGACCATTGTGGGTGATATGTAAAATATAAGCACCCTGAGGTAAATGCATAGGGCGAACGTCCAATGTAGTTATTGGAGTTGTTTTAGTAGCTATCTGCTGATGTATAATTTTGCCCGACACATCGGTTATGCTTAAGTGTATCTTACCCGTTTCAGGCGCTTCTATTTGTACTGTAAAATATCCTTTATTGGGATTAGGAAATAGTTTTAAATAAGAGGAGGTAGAAACGTTTAATTTGTCTACTTCAAGCAGTGATTGGTAGATAGATGAATTGGTCGGGTTGTTGACGGTCGTTTGTTCTGACAAAGCAGTTTGTGTGTTCGTTATAATATTACTCGATGCTGGTTTATAAAATACAGGTTGACCATAGGCATCTCCTCCTCTAATGATATACCCCAAATTTAACGAACCATTGGTTGGATTGCTTAGATTAGAAGAAGGAGGGAGTTGAATGTTGTCTTTATAGTTTCCAACGACATAACTATTAAAGCCATCAGTTGCGACATCGTATACTTGAATGGGTTGATTGCTATATGAATTATTGATCCAGTTAATTGATGCCGTTGAGGTTAAATTCAAAGAGGCTAACCACATGGCAGCATGATTGTTAAGACCACCCGATACTTGGACTAAATTATTAGGATTCGAAACTTGTTTCATACCAATTGTTTGACCAACATACGTACCTGCTGCGTATAATTGCCCATTTCGTTCAGATAAAGCAATCGCTGCTGCTGTAGAAAAGACAGAGTTTTTGTCATCAATATAAAAAACATTGTTATTCGTCAAACTACTATTAAATTCGCATACAATAGCTGTTTGATATTTGGCAACTAAGTTATTGCCCCAATTCATAGGACCAGCCAAAGAACCTGCTACCCATATTGTATTGTTACTTGCAATCAAGATGTCATTTAATGTTATCTGTTCAGCGTTAGCATTGTTCCACGATAGAGCACCATTGTTATAATGGAATAAAACGCCTTCTTTTCCATTACTAATAATGGTAGTGCCATTAAAATTGGTACTAGTATTCAAATTAGCAGTAGCATAAATATCCGCACCATCAACAGCAATGCTACTCATTTCATTATTACCACTTGCGTTCGTTTCTCCAAAAACAACAGTAAGGTTATTATTAATTTGTTTTTTAACTTGAGCAAACCCACCAAAATTACCAGCAAAGTAATGCGTGTTGTTATCAATGTCTACGGCATTTACTTTATCTGTGTAAGGGATTGCGTATGTTATAGGAGCAGATAGAGCACCTGTTCCTTTTCGGATGCGGACACTAAATACATCGTTATTGCCAGTTGGTGCAAGCGTTATGTTAGAGCCATTGGATGATTGGACATCAAAATTTGCTGTTCCTTGATTTTCTAGTTGTCCGAAAACTCTTAAATGCTCTGTTCCATCAAACTCAATTTCCAATCCTTTGATATCAATTGTACTAGTACTGTTGGTATAATCTACCCATCTTAGTTGCCCGCAAGCATCGTGTTTGCTAACAAAGATTCCTTTTTGATTGCTGTTGTTGTTATTCGCTTGAAAAGACTGACCATCTATTTGAGAACTACCAATAAACTCTCCTAGAGCATAAACATTATTTTGTGCATCTGTAATAACTTTGATAATCTTGTCTTCTTGACTTACTGTATTTTGGGTGTTCTTGTGCCAATTAGAAGTATTGTTATCGTTGATACCATAATGTTTGACCACCTTACAACCGCTAAAGGGAGCTGTATTGTTTGTAATGGTAACATTATAATTACCACTAACTAGATTAACAATATTATTGTTATTACTTCCTGTACTCCAAGCATAACTATAGTTAGCATTAGTAGGAGCCGATAGGTGTATTGAACCTCCGTTAGTACCTAAGCAAGCACTGTGTGTTATTGAAGGATTAACGGAAATATCTCCAGTAGGATTTTGATAGTTTAAGGTAACCGTACCTGTTTTATGGCAGCCATTGGCATCGACAATAGTATAAGCATAGGTACCTGCCGATAAATTTGAAAGGTTAGCACCTGACATTCCATTATTCCAAGTAATACTTAATGGAGCAACGGCATTGCTAACAGACAAAGAAATGGTTCCATTCGATTGTCCATTGCAATAAGGATCTGTAGACGATGGAGTAACACTAATCGGAGCAGAAGGACCATTAACCTGAAAAGAAAAGGTTTTGATACAACCATTTTGGTCTTTGACTCGAATTTGATAAGGGCTTGCTTTGGGGTAAAGAAGTTGACCATAATTAGATGAAAAACCATTTCCAAAATCATAGGAGTAGGTTCCTGTTCCTCCTTGCACGTTGTTGACTTGTACGTAAACGCCTGTGCCATAACAAGAAAGGTTTTGAGGAGAAGGCAGACTTAGTGAGGCTGTTAGTGCTTGAGGTTGAGTAATGACAATACTTTTTGTTGAAACACAATTGTGTCCGTCCGTTAATGCTACTTGATGGGTTCCTGCAGCTAGTCCTGAAAAGCCTGGCGGAAGTGAATTACCATTAAGGGTATAATTGTAAGGAGGATAGCCTGTTGCTACGGGGAAGATTTCCCCATCGTTAGCACCATAACAACTTAGATGGTTGACATTTGTTGTAAATGTAGATGGATTATAATACGTAAAGGAAAAATCTTCGCTATCAGTACAGCCATTGGGGTCGGTATAAGTATAAGTGGCTACAAAATTAGCGGGAATAAAATTTAGAGTTGGATTGAATACCCCCGTACTAGAAATAGATCCTGTGTTGATCGACCAATTTCCTGTGCCTCCTGTTGGATTTGTGATGGCAGAGAAATGCACTAAGTTGTGAACATTGGCACAGTGTACGGCTGGATTCTGGCTAAGATCAATAGTGGGAAGAGGGTTGACATTCAGTTCCAAATCATATGGTAAATTGACACAATAGTCACTAGATGTTATATTGTATAAGCCCGATTGAGTGGGAGTAATGGTGCTGCTAATGCCTGTTGGTAATGTCCCACTTGTTGATGTCCATTGAAAGTTGTTGGGTGGATCAGATAAGGTAATCGTAACAGGAGTTCCAATACAAATATCTTTTGGGGTATTGATAGAAATTGTAGGGTTTTTGGATTGGTGGTAATTGATGAAGAATACGTTACTATTAACACTTGTCCAATTATTCCCCTTTTTTACTCTTAAATTAATTCTATATAATTTGTCTTTTTGGATTAATCCATTGAAAAAGGTATTAAGGTTTATACTAGGAGATAAAATAGAACTAGACAGAATCCCTGATGTGTGTATTACTCCTAACGATTGACCATTAGAATTATATTCCTCTATATTAATCCTAAATTCTTTTGCACAAGAGGATGTAATATTGGTGAGAATTAAATCATGGTCACAAACAACATTAGTTGCAGAGAAAGATGCATTGCTATTCAATAGCTGTGTTCCTGCTTTTAATTTACAAGAAACTTGTAGTGGTTTCATAGTAACCTTAAGGATATAAGGGGCTGATTCTGTTTGGCTGTAAATAGTGCTAGTGTATCCGCCTCCCTTAACAGGAACAAAGTTCTTTTTAGTGACAAATAGTTTGAACTTTCTAGTACCAGAAGAAGTGCCACTAAAAACGCCATAGATTCCACCATAGGGGCTACCAGAGTTGACCTGTTTGGTATTTAATACAACCCCTGTACCTCCTACATTTTGTAATGTGGTCCATTGCCCAGATATTTCTTCTTTTAGGCTCAGGGTCACTTCATCATAGTCATCAGAATTAGCACTTGTATCTGCTTTTAGTACATCACTTCCAGAGTCCCATTCAAAATATAAAATATAGACTTGAGGGTCACAAAGGGTTTCGTTAAGTTGTGTGGTAGTTGATGGATGAGTATCCCACTCTAGTTTTATTTGGGCGATGGATAATTGACAACCAAATAAGAATAAAATAATCCAAAAATGTTTTTTCATAATAATAATAATAATAATGGGTTAAATAAAAACAATAAAGTGCCTCAACTGCTTATTTATTAAGTAGTTGTAATGAAAAAGGGAATGATTGAGAAAGGGAAAGTTAATAAGGCAAATTACGTCTATTTAGAGCATAAGTATCTACTATTTTTACAGAAAAATCTACTCAAAACGGAGTAACACCTTTACTAGCTTTATGGTTGCGTAGATGGATTATCTTTATAAACGGTTTGATTTTTTACAAATTCGGTTGGATATACGCCGTACTTTTTTAGAAATGCATTAGAAAAAGCATTGGGGTTGGAATAACCGATATCATAAGCTGTTTCTTTGACGCTATAGCCTTTTTTAGTCAATAATTCGACAGCTTTTTTCATACGGCAATCGATTAGGAAAGTATAAATTGGCATTTTAAATGCATTCTTAAATCCATTTTTTAATTTGAATTCACTTAAACCAACTTGTTGAGCAAGTGCTTTTACTTTGGGAGGATTCATTAAAGAGTTTTTGATAATATCGTGCGCCAATTGGATTTTTCTTATATCTTCTGCCTTTTCCTTTTTTTTGTCATAGACTAGTTCCGACAATTGGATGCCCATGATTTTTAGAGCAGTACTTTCTCTCAAAAAAGCAGCGTTATGGTTGGTGAAATTATCGTTGCGCAAATCCCAAAGATGCTGGCTAATTTCAGCTTTTGTAGCTCCTCCTATCCCGTAGTAAATGCTATCATCTTGTAGAGCCATTTGAAATTCATTAGGTAGAAAAGAGAATGATTTACCCATAAAATCAATAAAATGCTTGCTAAGGATAAACAGATTAATATTTACAAAAGGCTGATTTTTGGTAAAATGGATTTGCGAGCGTCCATAATTACTGACACAAATAATTCCTGTATCAGCTACCATGGGAAGTGTCATTTTTTTATCAACTAAATAACCATTTGCTTTTCCTGAAACATAAAAACTAAATCCTACCGTTGCCTTTTTTGCCGTAACATCAAGTATAGCGTCTTGAGTAGGATAAACTTCAAGTACTTGAAAGGTAAACCTATCGCTAATTTTTTTAGTCTCAATTTTGATATGCCCAAGTTGAGGCAAGTCAAAGTCAACTTTGTAAACAGAAGTGAAAAAGGAAGAAAATTTTTCCTGTTGAGTCAGAGGAAGGGCATTTTTGATAGCTTTTTCAAAAGTTGAAAAAGTAACCTGATTGTTTAAAGATGTATTCATATTATATAGAAGATAGTTAAAATATTTTGTTAAAGATATTTGGTCGCACAAACGAAACCTTATTATAAACGAACTTAAGAAGCAATATTAATGTATGAGAGCTATAATTATTTTTTAGCTATGTAGATATAAGATATATAAAATGTGTTTGTGGGATATTGATGGCGAAAACTTTTTGAGTACAAAAGTGTTTATCTTTTAGTTGTAACAACCAAAGGTTTTAAACCATCAATTGGAGGTTTTGATAGGTGAGACTTACTCTATTGTAATGAAGAGACTTAAACTGTAAAGTCAACGTGAGTTATGATCTAAATAAGAGAGAAAACCAAACATCCTTCTTTTGTTTATAGGAATTGTAAATTTTAATTTTTTTTCTTATCTTCGTATAAATAAATCGAAGAATATTTTGTCCTTTTTGGAGAAAGAGAGAGGTTTCGCGTCACTAGCGTTGCCTCTTTCTTTGCGTTTAGGATAAACTATTAAACTAATATTGGGTTTATAGTTTAGTCTTGATGGTGAAAATCTCTTGACCAATGGACCAATATTACCAAAAATCAACTAACAAAATAATGCAGAAACAATATGGTATAGGTACTGTATTGAATCAAGCAAGAAAATCATTAAATAATATAATTATGGCAGATGTAGTAGAAAATAAGACCACAGAAGTCTTAAAAGGAAGTGAGTTTATTATCAAAGACTCTTTACCTCAAGATACTTTTACCCCCGAAGATACGAATGAAGAACAGGATATGATTCGTGCAATGGTAAAGGACTTTGTTAATACAGAGATCGAACCCAATTACCAAGCACTAGAAAAGCAAGAAGAAGGTCTAGCAAAAGCGAAGTTAGCTGTTGCTGGAGAACTAGGATTGTTGGGACCTCATATCCCAGAAGAATACGGTGGAATGCCTATGGATACCAATACCAACACCATTATAGCAGAAGAGATTGGCTATGCAGGATGTTTCTCTGTTGCTGTTTCTGCTCATACTGGTATTGGAATGCTTCCTATCTTTTATTATGGATCGGAAGAACAAAAGAAAAAATATTTGCCAGGATTGTGTTCCGGAGAATTGGTTGCTTCTTACTGTTTAACTGAACCAGGCTCAGGATCAGATGCTTTGGCAGCAAAAACAAAGGCAATGCCAACAGAAGACGGGGAACACTACCTTATTTCTGGTCAAAAAATGTGGATCACGAATTCAGGATTTGCAGATGTCTTTATCGTTTTTGCTCAAGTAGACGGAGATAAATTTACAGGTTTCTTAGTAGAAGCAGGTGTAGAAGGAGTAAGCCTTGGTGCAGAAGAGGACAAATTGGGTATCAAAGGATCTTCAACTCGTCAAGTATTTTTTGAAAATGTAAAAGTACACAAATCAGCAGTTTTAGGCGAAATCGGAAAAGGGCACTTAATTGCATTTAATGTATTGAACATTGGTCGCTTTAAGTTAGGTGTAATGGCTTTGGGAGCTGCTAAACGCAATGTACGCGCTGGTATTGCTTATTCTAATGAGCGTCACCAATTCAAACAACCTATTTCTAGTTTTGGTGCTATTCAATATAAACTGGCAGAGCAAGCAGTTCAAATTTATGCTGTAGAATCGGCTTTGTATCGTACGTCAATGTTGTTGCAACAAAAAGCAGAAGCATTGTATGATAATGGCAAAGGAATGTCTTATGCAGAAGCGAAGTTGCAAGCAGCTGAAGAATATGCTGTAGAGTGCGCTATGTTAAAAGTATTGGGATCAGAAATGTTGGACTATGTTGTCGATGAAACGGTTCAAATCCATGGAGGATATGGTTTCTCTGAAGAGTATGAAGCAGCACGTCATTATCGCGATGCTCGTATCAATCGTATCTTTGAAGGTACCAACGAAATCAACCGCTTATTGACTTTGGCAATGACCTTAAAGCGTGCGATGAAAGGACACATCGACTTGGTTGGTCCAGCATGGGCGGTACAAAAAGAATTGACATCTATGCCTAGTGCTTCTAAAACAGAAGGTGCATTTGGAGTGGAAATTGACACGGTCAAGAATATGAAAAAAATTCTATTGATTGTGGCTGGTGGTGCTGCCAAAGCTCAAATGGATGGTAATTTGGATTTGAAAATGGAACAACAAATTACGATGAATATTGCTGATGTAATGATGGATGTCTTTACAGCAGAATCTTTGTTGTTGAGAGTTCAAAAATTAGCTATGAAAGGGGGCGATGTGACCAATCCAACACATATCTTAGAGGTGTTCTTGTTTGATGCAATTGATCGAATTGCTAAAAATGCAAAAGACGCTCTCTGCTCATTTGCAGAAGGCGAACCATTGCGTATGATGTTGATGGGAATCAAGCGTTATGCAAAATACAAAACAGTAAACGTTAGAGATGCTCGTAGAGCAATCGCTAAACCAATTATTGAGTCTAACGAATATTGTTACTAAAAATATGTAGATTCTACTTCTTGTTTGAAGTAAGACAGATAGCAATTTATTGCAAAGCCTATGGTATTCATTTACTGTAGGCTTTTTTTTTGAAAAAATTAAGCCTGTCTTTTTTGCGTAATCTGTAATTGTATAAAGTAGCCTGTTGTCTAAAAATAGAACGAAAAGCTGTCAGAAGATTTATTATGTGATAAGCATTAACGAAAATTATGAAAAAAGTGCTTTGAGAGTTGTACAAAATAGATTAATAAGAAGATCGTAATACTTTTTTGTATTGAAGTGAAACTATTATTTTGTTTTTTTAGTTAACTAAAACCTAAGGCGTTTTTTAAATGACGTTTTGTTTTTCTAGACTTACCCCAGACAAGCTATGTCTTTATTCGAAAAATCAACCACCAAAACCAAATTATGGAAGAGCCTGTCCTGGAGAAAAAAAATTCTTCAAAGCACCAGCGAAAAACCATTATAACCGATGACTTTTTATTAATTCGACTATTGATCTTAATAGCAGCTAGCTTTGCAATGTTAGGTTATGCGCACTTATTACCTACTTTGCTCAATGATTTGTTTTATAATTTAGAGGGATATGGAAAGTTGTTAGGGCGTTACTCATTTTTGTCCATGCTTTTTTTGCAAGTGGTATACATCTTTGGAGTTAAACCCGAAATATCGGGACGAGAAAAGGGACCCAAAGGCGATACTACTTATTTGTTTTGTTATATGTTGCTTACCTTATTGCCATTTGTCACAACCCTAATGTTTGGATTATTACAACCTTTTCTAATTTATCTAAATAGTTTTCTACCTACTTTAGTCGTCTTGTATCTGGTAACTATATTACCTGCTTTAATACTGTTAGAGTTGTTGGTTCGATGGCGTTTTAAAGCTTATTGCGAGAGAATTTACAACCGTTGGAAACGATAATGTATAGATAAAAATGCTTTATTCCAGTAGAAACAAAGCATTAATATTAAAAGAAATCAAGTAGGGAACAAGCTACAATCTAAAAAATAGTAACATGAGTTTCTGTGTCTGAACAGAATGTAATGACAATGTTAAAGGGACCAGAACTAGTGACACAAGCTGGATTCCAGCAAGTGTTTATCTGCCAACTCGCCGATCCCCCACCAAAAATACTAGCTCCAATTCTATAAGGACGATAAGGTCCTGTACAACCTGAGTCAGGGTCTGGAAATGTTAATGTTGTTGTTGTTCCGTCAGGAACTGGATCCGTTGTGTTGACGGATGCTCCAATACTAGGTGGACATACATTGGGAGATTCGCAGGTCAGTTGCGCTCCAACGGTAAGCGGGAAACCTGTTGAGTTCGTGACAACTAATGTCTGTCCATAAGAGAAACTCATTAGGAAAAAGAAAACACTGCATAAAAATAAGTTTTTCATAGTTGTATAAATTTAGGTGATGAATGAATTTAAATATTAGTATTACTCTAATATAAGTTATTAAATCTTTTTGTGAACAAAAAATCCATATTCGTCAAGAGAAAAGCAATATTGGTATCACATGAACTCATATTCGTCGTTTTGGCAATGCTATAATGTGTTTTATTTTAGCAGGAAGTGTTGTTATTTAAGAATATGATTCTAATTATTCCTAATAAATCATAGTATATTCGTATTAAAATTACAGGCATTTTAAGTTTTTACAATTGGGAATAGAAGCTGATTATACTAGACGAATTATACACATTGATATGGATGCATTTTATGCTTCCATAGAGCAGCGAGACCATCCAGAACTGAAAGGAAAAGCTATAGCTGTAGGAGGAGGAGGTTCTAGAGGAGTGGTGGCAACGGCTAGTTATGAGGCTCGTAAATATGGGGTGCACTCTGCAATGTCTAGCTTTAGAGCCAAGCAATTATGTCCTCAACTAATTTTTGTCCCTGCTCGATTTGATGTGTATCGGCAAGTTTCGCAACAGATTCGTACAATTTTTGAATCGTATACAGATTCGATAGAGCCTCTTTCGTTGGATGAGGCTTATTTGGATGTAACAACCAATAAAAAAAATATTGCCTTGGCAACAGATGTAGCCACTAGCATCATGCAAGACATTTGGGAAGCTACACAATTGACCTGTTCTGCGGGTGTTTCCTACTGTAAATTTATTGCTAAAATTGCTTCGGATTTAAAGAAACCCAATGGCATTACGGTTATTCGTCCTCATCAAGCTATTCCCTTTTTGGAGCAATTGCCCGTAAAAAAATTCCATGGAGTCGGAAAGGTAACGGCTGAAAAAATGCGTAGCCTTGGTCTTCAAACGGGAGGAGATCTTAAAAAATTGACCAAACTAGAGTTGGCGCAATATTTTGGTAAGGTCGGGCGATTTTATTATAACATTGTCCGAGGAATTGACAACCGACCAGTTAATTCCAATCGCATTCGAAAATCGTTGGCTGTAGAACGAACCTTTAGAGAAGATTTATCAACATTTGAAGATATTGTAATAGCCTTAGAGCCAATTATCTTACAGTTTTTTGAACGGCTGACCAAAGCCAATAATTTTGGTAGAACGATTACACTAAAGTTAAAAACAAGTGATTTTCAACTCATGACTCGCTCTTTGTCGAAGGAGTACTATATTACTTCTTTGGATGAAATTCGGAAGTTTGCCCACGAGTTATTACGAGATAACATAGATAGCTTTGAAAAAATAAGACTAATAGGTCTAACTGCATCTAATTTGCAAAAACAAGGAGATATTCCTGGTATAGGTTATCAACTTAAATTTGATTTTGATGATTTTTGATTGATGGTATAGTTTAGTAGCAGCGCAGCTAACTGTTGATAGTTAGTAGTTAGCTTTTGTGGTTTCAACCTAATCGTAACAGTAGGATAAAAAAAGCCAGCTTTCGCATGAAAACTGGCTAAGAGAAGCAAGTACTACTTTATAATTTAACAATTCGCTTAGTGACCTGTCCGTCTTGTGTTTTGACTTGTAGAAAATAGACCCCTGTTGGCATATTGGGAGCTAACTCGATTGAATGAACCCCTGTTGTTTGATTTTTTAAAATATCATGGTAGACCAATTGCCCTGTTGCCGATAGAATTGACAAATGAACATCTGTATCTTGGTTTAAATCTAGCGTTAATGTAATCTTTTCAGAAAAAGGATTAGGGGCAATGGTGCAAGTGCTAAGGCTACTAGGAAGTTGTTGGATGGCTGTTCCTGGAATTATTTGCACACAATAATCTTCAATTTCTCCTAAATCGGTTACCCCACAGACCAATGGAGGGTTGTTCCAGCGAATCCCAACACGCATTCGAGTAACACCCAACAAAGCAGTTGGAGGGACAATGATAGAACCGTAGATTGTAGACATATTAACAGGCATAACAGCACTATAAATTTCTTCTCCTGGATCCCAAAAATCACCATCTTGGTTTAAATCCAACCAAATTTTTACATGCTCTGTAAAGCTCTTACCTTGACTAATCGCTATGTTGTGAAAGTCTCCTTTGCCTAGGAAAATATCAATATTGCTATATAAAAAATAGCCATTATTATTGCCAGAAGCATAGGTGAAATTATCAACCCTAAAGGTATCTATCCAGTCATCGGTCGTATTGTTGCCATTGGCAGCACAGTAATTGATTGTACTGCAAGATGCACAGCCCAATGTTACAAAGTGGATGGTATCCGAATAATTGGTTCTAGCACCATTATTACAAATCGTTTGAATACGCAAATCATAATAACTACAGGCATTTAGACCAGATAACCAGTAGCTGTTGTTACTTGTACTAGGCAGTTGTTGCCATGTTGTGGTATTAATTTCTTTGTATTCAACTAGATAACTATTGGCAGCTAGCACACTAGACCACTCCACATATACCGAATCAGGACTAACTGAAGTATGGGTGATATTTCTAGGAGCTTCACAGCAACCATCGGTTTTGAAGCTAAAAAAGTTTTTTTCACCTGTTGAGCCATTACAAAAAGAGACAATCTCTACATCGTAATTGGTACAGGCTGTGAGATTGTTCAATGTAAAATTGGATTGCCCTACAGGAATAAGGTTGTACGAAGACCATGCCCCACCTTGTGCTTTGTAGCGATATTGAGCTTGATTAACGGTAGGAGTAAAGGTGAAATTGATTTGGGCTTGTGTATCAATAACAGCACTAGAGTGAATGGCGTAAACAGAGAAACAGGTATTGGTAGGACAGTCATTCACACATAAGTTTAAACTATTATTTAAGTTTAAGTAGCCTTCCGAAACACTGCGTCCTGCCAAATCTGTAATGGGGACTACTCCGTTCATCAAGTATGTTTTCATTTTGAGTGCCGCACTGTCTGGATGCGCTAAAGAGTAAGACATAAAATTACTACAAGCTCCAGCATACATCAATGCAACAGCTCCTGCTACATGAGGACAGGCAGCGGAAGTTCCCCCAAAGGTGCCAAAACCAGATGGCGCCTTGGTGGTGTAGACACCAGCACCAAAAGCACCTAAATCGATACTAATATTGCCATATGCCGCACCAAAGTCTTTTTGACCTAATTTATTAATATTGGTAACTGCTACTAAATAATCGCTAGGGCAAGCTGTTGGAAGATCACCAACCACTTCTATATCTACATTAGCATTGGCGGTAGAAGCAATGTTTAGTATTCCATAGGAGCCTAAGGTATCAAAAAACGAACACCAAAGCGGAGCATTGGCGGGTTGTCCATTATCTAAACCCCAAGAAGCATTGGTAGCAACTACATAAGCTCCACGCGCTCCATTGGTTTGATTATAAATTTTTCGTTGTGTGAGTACATATCCATAAGAAGACAGAACATGGGCTTCATTGGTGTTAAAATCATTTTTTATAATCATCATTTTTACATTCCAATTTACCCCAGCAACTCCATTGTTATTATCACCTTTTGCACCAATAATGCCTGCTACTGATGTTCCATGTGAACCTCCAGCAATTAAATCTGTATTGCTAGTGGGGTTCCAACCTTTGTAGTCGTCTTTATAGCCATTTCCGTCATCATCTACATTGTTATTAGGGATTTCAGCATGGTTGACCCAGATATTGTTGCCAAAATCGGTTTGAGATGGACTTATTCCATTGTCTAAAATGGCGACAACAATGGTATCGTTGTTCGCTGTCAGTCCTCCTGTGGTAATATCCCAAGCTAATTCAGCATCTAAGTCAACACCTGCTGTGCCTCCACCTGCTCCAGTATTGATGTATTGCCATTGATTGTTAAATAAAGGATCATTAGGAGTCGTTGCCATTGGGCTAGGCGATCGAAGGTTTACTTTGTGGTTGTACTGAGCAACCTGTACCATAGACAAGTCTTGCAAAATATGTAAAAGTTTTTCTTGCAAATTGGGTTGGTTGTGCTCTAATAGCCAAATGTCCATGTTAGGAATGAGTTGTTGTGGCTTTTGCCACTCTATAGAACGGTTGTAATCAACTAATCGAGCCATTAGTTCTTTGATATTATGCTGAGCCTTGATCTGAATCAAAAACTGATTGGGAACATACTGTTCGTTTTGGGCAAGACTGAAGGTGCTAAGAAAAATGCTGATTGTGATCGAAAAAATAATCCCTTTCATACTGTTTTATTATGTCTGTGATGTGGGGAGCGATTAAGTTATTTTTGAATGAATATTAAATTAAAGGGGATTTTAGAGTGTTGATATTGTAAGGTTACAAAGTTACTTGATTTTTACATCTAAAAAATAGAGGGCTAAGGTATACTCGTTTGGGAGTGTGGTTGTGTCTAATTATTCATTATTAAGAGGACAAAAAAATAAAGATATGGCTAAAAAATAACAATGTCCATTGTTAATACCGAATAAAAAACTTTGCCCCCTACCTTTGAGTTGCAATTTTTTGCCTATTTAAAGTTTTTTGTTCAAAACAATCCCTTAGTAGATTGTAAATCTACTTTTAGAAATAAAGTAATGACTACCAATTATTAAATATAGTATTATAACGATACAAGAAGTTGAATTATACACAAGAATAGTAAAAAACAAAACCTACAAGTTTTTAGGTTTGTAGGTTTTGTTTAGCAATAACAGAGGTGAACTCTGTGCCCAATTTATTTCTAATAAGATTCGCTTTGGTTTTATTCTTTCACTTTTTCAGTTCCATAGGTAATGTTAAGATCGGCTAAAATAGATTCTAGTAGCTCGTCATCCTTGGGATCATATCCTGTTTTTAGATTATAACCATACCATCTACCTAATGTTTGCCATTGCATGGCTTTCCAACGACCTTCTAATTGAACAACAACATCAAAGAAAGGTTTTTTTAATTCCCGCTCAACCATTTTGATAAGAATATACCCTTGCGATTTGGTTAACTTTTTTAGCTCTTCGGTATATTGCGGTTTTAATTCTTTTTCTTTCTTGCGACCATATTTTCGTTTTTTACCTTTTTTCATGTCTTTAGTAGCTTCTTCTACTTCCCTATAAAGCCGAATGGCTTCAGCGGCATAGGGATATACTTTGGCAGCATATTTTCTCCATTGTTTGTAGCGTCTACGTTCTTCTCTGTTAGCAAAATTTCGTTTTTGAGTTACTTGTATGCCCTCCATATCTGCCACAGGAAGGGTATCGCCATCTATAATTAATATCTTGACAATATGACCATTGATGGTTGTAGTGCCGTAGTATTCTCCATGTCGAATTGCTGTCGAATTTCCTTGTGCGAATAAGTTGCCAACAGAATAGAGCAGGAGGGAGGTTATGATTATTTTGATTGTTGTCATATATATAATTGAATATTTAGAGTTAATAGACGACTATTGATCTGATACCATTAAGGTAGTCAATAACTATACTAAATTGTTAAAAAGTACCTTTGAAAAAGCTAAAATAACGCATTTTTAACAGGTGTTTTAAAAAGCTGTGCGATTTTTTTACTGTTTTTCAGTGGTTTATAAAATGAATTTCAAAAAAAAAGGAAAAAAAACTTCTTTTTTAAAAAAGCTCGTTGTACTTTTGCATTCGCTTTGAGCTATGTATATCTAGCTCATTTTAAAGAGACAATTTTTTAATAATTAAAAGAATATAATTGTGGATACATTGAGCTATAAAACTCAATCGGCTAAGAAGGAGACTGTTTCTCGTACTTGGTTGGTCATAGATGCAGAAGGACAGCCATTGGGCCGTATGGCATCTAAAATAGCTGCAGTTTTGCGTGGAAAGCACAAAGCTAGCTATACCCCGCATGTAGATTGTGGTGATTATGTGATTGTAATTAATGCTGAAAAAGTATTGCTTACAGGTAAAAAATTAACACAAAAAGTACACTATACGCATTCAGGGTACCCAGGTGGGCAAAAACAAAGAACACCTGCACAAATCTTAGCAAAATACCCAAATCGTTTGATCGAGATTGCTGTAAAAGGAATGTTGCCTAAAACAAAATTGGGGAATGCTATGTACAAAAAACTATTTGTTTACGAGGGGTCAGAGCATCCACACAACGCTCAAAAGCCGTCTAAACTAGAGCTAAAATAAAAGAAGTATCATTATGGAAATTATAAATGGACTAGGGAGAAGAAAAGCTGCTGTTGCTCGTGTTTACTTAAAGCAAGGTAGTGGTAATGTTGTTGTGAATGGCAAAGATTACAAAGAATACTTCCCTGTAGAACATGTTCAAGGAAAAATTTTGGAGCCATTGACATTGGTTGATGTCTTGAGTATTTATGATTTAAAAGTTAACGTTAGAGGTGGTGGTATCAAAGGACAAGCAGAAGCGGTTCGTTTGGGTATTGCTCGTGCATTGTGCAAAATCAACGAAGAATTTCGTGAGCCTCTTAAAGCTGCTAAGTTACTATCTCGTGATTCTCGCGTTGTTGAGCGTAAGAAATACGGTAAACCTAAAGCACGTAAAAGCTTTCAATTTAGCAAGCGTTAATTTTTTGTCTATCTATTTCAGGTTGGGCAACTTGTTGGCTTTTTTTCAAAAGCAATTCGACAAAAAGCCTTTCCTATATTTAACATTAACCTTAGACTTCTACAAATAGTCTAATCAAAGAATAATATAATATGCAAACTCCATCTCATAAAGAACTATTGGATGCAGGATGCCACTTTGGTCACATGAAAAGAAAGTGGAATCCAAAGATGAGTCCTTATATCTTCATGGAACGCAAAGGGATCCATGTTATCGACCTAAATCGTACGATCGAAGGTTTAGAAACAGCAGCAAAAGCGTTGCGCCAAATGGCTAAGTCTGGCAAAAAAATTATGTTTGTTGGTACTAAAAAGCAAGCTCGTGAAATTATCTCTGAAGCAGCACAAAGTGTAGGAATGCCTTACGTGACAGATCGTTGGTTGGGAGGAATGATGACAAACTTCTCTACGATTCGTCAGTCTATTCGCAAGATGCAAAAAATCCAAACCATGTTGAACGATGGTTCTTTGGATAATATTACTAAGAAAGAGCGTCTAACCATGACGCGCACTCATACTAAATTGGAGCGTGTTTTTGGTGGTATGGCTCAATTGAACCGTTTGCCAAATGCTTTGTTGATTTTGGATATCAATCACGAACACTTGGCTGTAGCTGAAGCTACTCGTTTGGGAATCAAAACAGTTGGTGTTGTAGATACAAACTCTGATCCAACTAAAGTAGATTTTGCAATTCCTGCTAACGATGATGCTTCTAAGTCTATCAAAATCATTACAGATTATTTGGTAGCTGCTATCAAAGAAGGCTTGGCTGAAAGAAGTCAAGGAAAAGACGAAAAAGCAAAAACAGAAGAAACATCTGCATAATTAATTGTAGATTGACTTGTAAAACGCTTTGACGTTAAACAATTTTCTAAATAATTTGATTTTACTTCATGGCTCTTTTGGTAATTTTACAAGTGTATGGATTGCCAAAAAATCCATGAAGTATTTATTTGATATATATTAAATCTTAATAAAATCATGGCTACTATTAAAATTACTGCCAAAGATGTAAAAGCCTTGCGTGACCAAACTGGTGCAGGGATGATGGATTGCAAAAAAGCACTTGTTGAAGCAAACGGTGATATGGAAGAAGCAATCGCATACCTTCGTAAAAAAGGTCAAAAAATGACTGAGAAGCGTGCTGATCGCGATGCTAAAGAAGGTGTTGTTGTTGCTGCTACTTCTGAGGATAACTCTAAAGGAATTATCGTTCGTATCGGTTGTGAAACTGATTTCGTTGCTAAAAACGATGATTTTGTTGCTTTTGCTAAATCTGTTGCTGACAAAGCATTGGCAGAATTTGTTGCTACAAAAGAAGATTTGTTGGCTGTAACTATGGATGGTCAAACAATTGCTGATAAATTAGTTGAAAGAACTGGTGTTATTGGTGAAAAAATTGAATTGGCTGCTTACGAAAGACTAGAAGCTACTCAAGTAGTTCCTTATATTCATATGGGACACAAAGCAGGTGTTATTGTTGGTTTCAACAAAGCAAACGATTCTCTAGAAGAAGCAGGAAGAAACGTAGCAATGCAAATTGCAGCAATGCATCCTATCGCTGTTGACAAAGATGGTGTTGATGCTTCTGTAGTTGAGAAAGAAATCGAAATTGGAAAAGAGCAAGCTCGCCAAGAGGGTAAACCAGAGGCAATGCTTGAAAAAATTGCTCAAGGTAAACTAGGGAAATTCTACAAAGAAAAAACCTTGTTGAACCAAGAATACGTAAAAGCTGAAAAGAAAGAGACTGTTAAACAATATATTCAGTCTATCGATAAAGAACTTACTGTTACTGATTTCAAACATGTAACTTTAGGTTAAGATTTATTTTAAGCGTTTCATTTTATATGAAACGCTTTTTTTTTAATAGTTTGTTGTATCAATAGTTAGCTGCGCTGCTACTACGTGGTCGTTGAAAAACTTTATTAGTTTACTTCGTGAGTGCTGCGCAGTTGATAATCAATAAGTTGTGAGTTTGCTGTGTTTTGTATTAAAATCTTGATTATCAGATTAATATAAATGTGCTTTTTTGTCTTTTGGGTAACTAAGCTTGCGATCTCATGAGCGTAGCGAACTACCACACAGTAGCAGCGCAGCTAATCAACGAACTACATTATATTCTATATAAAGTAAACCTGAAAATCAGCTTTTTTGATTCTTTTTGAAAAAGTATAGATTGATTAGAAACTATTAACGAATATTTTTTCGTGTTTTTTGTATCGCAGAATTTTCCTTGACAATCGAAACATGCTAATTGTCAAACAGGAAATCAAATCGTGCAAAACCAAAACACAAAACTGTTTTATCAAATAAAAAATTCATGGCTATCCGTTACAAAAGAGTTTTATTAAAATTGAGTGGAGAATCGCTTATGGGCGAGGACGAGTATGGAATCAATCCTGATATGTTACAGCATTATGCTGAAGAAATAACAAGTATCGTTAAACAAGGTGTTGAATTGGCCATTGTTATCGGTGGTGGTAATATTTTTAGAGGTTTACAAGCTTCTAAGTCCAATATTAGTCGCGTACAAGGAGATTATATGGGAATGTTAGCAACGGTTATCAATGGACTAGCTTTGCAGAGTGCTTTAGAGAAAAATGGTATTTTTACTCGATTAATGACGGCTATTGCAATGGATCAAATTGCAGAACCTTATATCCGTAGACGTGCTATTTCGCACTTGGAAAAAGGAAGGGTCATTATTTTCTCGGCAGGGACTGGAAATCCATATTTTACAACGGATTCTGCTGCTGCACTTAGAGCAAGTGAAATTAATGCGGATGTTATTTTAAAGGGAACCCGTGTGGATGGAGTCTATACTGCTGACCCAGAAAAAGATCCATTGGCTACCAAATATGATAACGTATCTTTTGCTGAAGTTATCAAGTCCAAGTTAAACATTATGGATATGACGGCGTTTACAATGTGTGCAGAGAACGATATGCCAATCATTGTATTCAATATTGGAAAGCCTAAGAACCTATCTAGAATTGTTCAAGGTGAATTAGTTGGAACATTGGTGGAATAATTACTTTTTTTGAATTTTATAATAATTCTTATTAGAATTCTTGTTTGTTTAACTAGAAAGTCTTAAAATACTGCGTTTATTAACTACAAGTCCTGTTCTTGGAGAACAACAAAAGCTTATAAATATTACAAAATTATGGAAGAAGACTTACAATTTTACATTGAGGCAACAGAAGACAGCATGAAAGATTCTATTGAACATTTCAAAAAAGAGGCTTCTAGGATTCGTTCAGGAAAAGCAACACCTGCTATGTTTGATGGTGTCAAAGTAGATTATTATGGTTCTCAAACGCCAATTGCACAAGTTGCTAATGTAAAAGCACAAGATGGTCGTACTTTAGTTATTGCTCCGTGGGAAAAAGGAATGTTGCAATCTATTGAGCAAGCTATTTTTCAAGCTAATATGGGCGTTACGCCTCAGAATGATGGCGAAATAATTCGAATTGTTTTACCGATGTTGACAGAGGAAAGACGAAAAGAATTGATTAAGCAAGCACATACCTTAGTTGAAAATGCAAAAGTTAGTATCCGTAATGCTAGACGTGATGCAATGAACGAAATTAAGAAAGCAGTCAAAGAAGGGTATCCTGAAGATGCAGGAAAAACGAAAGAAGCTGTTGTTCAAGCTCTAACGGATAGGTATAGCAATGTCGTAGATGAATTGATGAAAAGCAAAGAAAAAGATATTCTTACGATATAAGAATTGGAATAGAATAATAATAAAAAGTGCTTTGATCTTGTGTTCAAAGCACTTTTTGTTTGAAATTACCCATTTTGAGATAGATTTGCCTTATTTAGGGTCAATAGTGTCCAGCTAGCTGCTAAAGCATCAACCAAAGCAAATAGGAGAATGCTAATTTCTACTTGTTGTAATGCCCATAGTCCAACCATAAACGCAGCAGCTATATATCGAAGCATGGCTGTTGTTTTATAGAGAATATGGATTTTATGTTTGCTGATTAGATAATAATAGACACCCAAAAGCAAAGCCAATAGACCAACCAAACGCGCCGTCCAAAGTTCTTGACCATAGCTAATGTGAAACAAATCAAAAAGCAAATTAGGAATTAATATTAATCCCAATCCTGGAATAAAAATCATATATATTCCAAATACAAGGATACTAGTTTCGGTTGTTTTGAAATTCATAAGGAGTTGTTTTGCAAAGTCTAAAGATGTAAAAATAGACTTGTTTCAGTAAAGAAAAAACTATGGGGTTTCCCATTGCTACGCCTTTCATTCTAAAAAAAACTACAATGTTTGCCCTTGTTGTTGCTTAAACTTAGACAGAGACTTTTGGGTTTGTTCTTGTAGTTTTTTCTGAAAAAAGGCAGTTCCTCCTAGCAAAAAACCTTTGAAACCTAGTGCTTGTTTAGCCCAGTTCCGCAAATTAAAATCATCGGTATGTTTAATGATTTTTCCATCCTTGAATTCAAATTTTGCATCAATGATATTGTGGACGTTTCTTCCTGTTTGAGAAAACGTATACCACGCCTCCCAGTGAGCAGTGCCTTTGTTGTTGTCTGCTTGCACGTTAGAATACTCTATTTTTAAATCTCTAGCATTCTGACAAAGCATGGTCCACATGGCTTTGGCATCACTGCCTTTGAGTACCCCGAATGCAGGGTCACAAAATATAATATCATCGTGATAACAGGCAATCATTCCTTGAGCATCTGCCTTCTGAAATGCATCGTAAAATCTATGTATAATCGTTTGCATAATTGTGATAATTGGGGTGATAAAACGAAAAAAAATAGTAACAACACAGCTACGTATTAAACTAAGATAGTATTTATTTTACAAAACGTACTCGCAAACCTGCGGTTACTCGAATTGGATCTTGTGGTGCTTGTTCAAATACAGGAGTTGCTACTTGAGTCATGTTATAGTATCGTGCGTTTGTAAGGTTGCGAACTCTAACAAAAATATCTAAGGCAAACTTTTTTCGTTTACTTTCATAAAGTCTATAATTAGCAAATGCATTTAATAAAAAGAATGGTTGATTCCCAACGCCTAATTGATTGAAGCTAGATGTTCTAAAGAAGCCACGAGCGTGAATATTTAATCTCTTATACTTAAAGGTTAAGCCTGCTTTGACGGTATGTTGTGCCGAAAAAATAAGAGGCAAACTATCATTCACCCGACCATCGGAGAGAGAATAGCTTGCATAGACGTTAATTTTAGTCGTTTTTCTCTGGTCAAAATAATGTTGAAATAGAGCTTTAAAAGTACCTCCATAAGAATAAGCGGTCGATTTGTTAACAGATCGCTCAACAACATCAATGGGAATTCCAAGAAACTCTTCGCCAAAAGTTATTTCTAAATCAACCAAGTTAGTAATCGAATTATAATACCCACCTAAACTTAAGGATAATTGCTCGTTGGTATAACTGGTAGAAAACTCCGCACTTCTAATTTTTTCGGGTGCTAAGTCAGGATTGGGCAAATGCCAAAAATTACCTCTAAAGGCATTAAAATCACCATTTTGGTCATTCTCTATAGAAAAACTCCCAAAATGTTCAAATCTTTTCTCTGGAGAAGGTGCTAGGAATGCTTCTCCATAAAACAATTTAAAACGGAGGGTCTCCACTGGTTTTATAACAATTCCCAAGCGAGGGTTAATATCATAATATTGCTGTACATTATCACTATCTTTGAGCTTAGAGGCGCTATAATCAAAGCGAGCTCCTAGGGTTATCAACAAAAAATTATTGATGTTTCCCTGATATTGTAAAAATGTCCCTGCATAATGTTGGTCAAAGAAATAAAATTTAGAAGCAACAGCCTGATTGGTTCCATTTTTATCTTCCACATTGGTACCTATATAATAAAAATTTTGATCTGCTGCGGGTTGAAATGGGTTGTATTGAAAAGGCAAATCACTACTTTTGGGAAGTCCATAGGTGTATTGATAGGAAAGCCCCACAATCAAATTATGCCTCTTGTGCAGACTGATATTGATCGACTCATTTAATTTGATGTTGTGGTTAAAACCATATTTAAACCCTTTCTTATAACTGGTAAAGAAATTGATGAATTTAGAATTGTTGTTGATATTGTAATAATTCCAATTGAGGCTAGACAAAATAGAAACTTTACTATTAGGCTTCTTTTTCCAAAGATGTTTTACGTAAGCATTGGTTAAGGATATACTATACTGTGCTTCTGGAATATAAGGGGAAAAGCCAGGTTTGTTTCCCAAGGAGGAACTATGTGTTTGGGTATTGTGCATGGCACCTAATTCAAGCTGCTTTATATTTAGTTTTCCATGCGCAAAATAAGCCAAACGAGTAAGATCAAAAGGGGCAATATCAATTTGAGTTGTATCTGTCCTAGACAAGTTATTAAGGACATAACCATTGGTGCTATATTGATTGTTGTGCCATGCGAATTCTTGTGGATAAAGCTTACTCAAATTAGGTTCTTTGGAATAGTAAACCCCACCATTTAAGTTAAATGAAATATCTTTATTTCCAAATCCTGTAAAAAAGTTATTTTCAGTAGTATGGTACATACCATAACTGCCTTCTATTTCTGCCCGTTGTGTTTTATAACCATCTTTAGAAATAATATTAATTACGCCTGTAAAGGCATCGGCTCCGTATAATGCAGAAGCGGGACCTAGAATAATTTCTACTCGTTTGGCGTATCGAATGAGAAAGTTTTTATCAACAGTATGTTGAGTAGTTGCCATTGAGTTGATGCGCATTCCATCTAGCAAAATCAAAAAACGTTCTGATCCTTGAATACCTCTGACAGTGATGTGGTTGTAATAAACTCCTGTTGCCTTATCTTGAATTTCTACTTCGGGAATATCTTCTAAAATATCTGTTAACGAAGTATACCCTCGTTCTTCTATTTCTTGATTGGTTACAATATGAACAGAAGCAGGTGCATTTAATAAACTCTCTGAATTTTGAGAAGCTGTTGTAATTTTTGTATTTAAACGTTCCCTTACTGTCGTTTCGGCATCTTCGTTAAAGGGAGTAAGTTGGATTTGTATGCGGGCTGTTTGCCCTGTTTCAAAAGCGTATACTTGTGGCAAATAGTCTTCTGCATCAATAGATAGGCGATGTTTTCCTATAGGAATATCACGTAGAACAAATTTCCCTTCAGCATTGGTTGTCGCTGAAATAATGGGACTGTGATTCAGTAATTCGACTAAGGCATTTTCAATAGGAGCTTGTGTTTCTTGGTTGAGAACAGTTCCTGTTATGCTTTGTGCTTGAAGCCAATTATTAAAACAAAACAAACAGAAAATTACTGTAAGTAGTAAGGGACATTTCATAAGACGTGTGGGGAACAAAAGTTATAAAATAAATTAAATACTCAATAACTTTGGGAGAGAAAGGGATTATAAATATAACTTTTTTTCAATAAAAAACCAATAATAAATTGCTGAAGAACAGTTAAAAATAATGCTCTAGGAGATGTCTGCCTCAACTAATACTATTTTGTTTTTTATTTGTTGTTGATTGTTAGTTGATTATGGGTTTTGTTGCTTGATGTGTTTTTCTTTGGAAATTGTTGAATCTCAGATGGTATAAGCAATATAGGTAGTGATTCCAAGGTGTTTATAATCTGAAAATAGAAATACAGTATGCGTGCCTTAAAGTTTGATAAAAAATAAAAAGAGCAAAAACTTCTCAAATGGAAGTCCTTGCTCCACAAACTCAAATTTTATAAGCTACATTTCTTCTGCTTGCTGTTTTGCTAATCGCTTGACACGTTTTTCTTTGGCAATTTTTGAATCCCAAATAGTATAGCCTAAGTAGGTTGTTAATCCAGAATGCTTGAACCAAATGTCATCATTCCAATACCTAAAGGTTGTTAATCCAACTTGTAAACGGGTACCCAATCTAAATTGTTTCCAGTTGGCTTCTGCTCCTAAGATGGCATTTAGATTACCTCTGAATTTGTTATCGAAATCATCTAAAAAATAAATGCCAATATTTGTCAAGCGTACCCCTACTTCAAAGCCACTTTCTATTGTTAGATTCCAGTTTTTAGGCAAATCCAATCGAAGACCAGCGATAATAGGAAGGTTCAAATACATTTCAGCCCAAGGTTGCGTATCTCCAAAGAACTCACTAGTTCCCCAGATAGTTACTGAAAGACCAGTAGAGAGTCGAAGTTTTTTCCAGTCGTATTCATATTCAAAACTGAGGTAAGGTTTATGTAATATAGGTAGTTTAAATAAATCATTGAATATGGGACCTTTTCTTTTATCAGGACTTAAGAATACTTGAATTTTAGAAGCCGTCCATCCCCCATAAGCACTGATTTTGTGTTGTGCTTGACTACTTATTCCGAAACTTAAAAACAAAATGGTTAAAGACAGTATATTTATTTTCATAATGTTTTAGTTTGTATTATTTTAATAGTCGTTTTGGAATAAAGAATAAAAAGAGCAAAAACTTCTCAAATGGAAGTCCTTGCTCTACAAACTCAAATTTTATAAGCTATATTTCTTCTGCTTGCTGTTTTGCTAATCGCTTGGCACGTTTTTCTTTGGCAATTGTTGAATCCCAAATAGTATAGCCTAAGTAGGTTGTTAATCCAGAATGTTTGAACCAAATGTCATCGTTAAAATGTCTAAATGTAGTTAGCCCTATTTGTAATCGGGTACCTAACCTAAATTGCTTCCAATTAGCTTCAATCCCTAAGATCATATTAACATTCATTCTTATTTTAGCTTCAAAATCATCAAGATGATACACACCAAGAGGTGTCAATCGAATTCCTGTTTCAAAACCACTTTCTATTGTTAGATTCCAGCTTTTAGGCAAATCCAATAGAAAACCAGCAATAACAGGAAGATTCAAATACATCTCAGCCCACTGTAATGTACCTCCCCAAGTTGAACTAGTTCCCCAAATAGTAGTTGATAAACCAGTAGATAATCGAAGTTTTTTCCAATCTAATTCGTATTCAAAACTTAAATAAGGTCTATGAAGTATAGGGAATGCGAATAGTTCATCATTAAGAGGATTTTTTTGAGTATTAGAATAAACTTGAATTTTAGAAGCTGTCCATCCTGTATAAGCACTGATTTTGTGTTGTGCTTGACTGCTTATCCCGAAACTTAAAAACAAAATGGTTAAAGATAGTATATTTATTTTCATAATGTTTTAGTTTGTATTATTTTAATAGTCGTTTTGGAATAAAGAATAAAAAGAGCAAAAACTTCTCAAATGGAAGCCCTTGCTCCACAAACTCAAATTTTATAAGCTACATTTCTTCTGCTTGCTGTTTTGCTAATCGCTTGGCACGTTTTTCTTTGGCAATTGTTGAATCCCAAATAGTATAGCCTAAGTAGGTTGTTAATCCAGAATGTTTGAACCAAAGATCGTCATCCCAATATCTAAAAGTAGTTAGACCAACTTGTAAGCGCGTGCCTAGTCTAAATTGTTTCCAGTTGGCTTCTACTCCTAAGATGGCATTTAAATTGCCTCTGAATTTAGGGGTGAAATCATCTAAAAAATAAACGCCAACATTAAGTATCCGTATTCCTGCTTCAAAACCACTTTCTATTGTTAGATTCCAATTTTTCGGCAAATCCAACCGAATACCAGCTATAATAGGAAGGTTCAAATACATTTCGGCCCAAGGTTGCGTATCTCCAAAGAACTCACTAGTTCCCCAAATAGTAGTTGAAATTCCTGTTGATAATCTTAATTGTTTCCAGTCATATTCATATTCAAAACTAAGGTAAGGGCTATGTAATATTGGAAGGACAAATAAATCGTCATCTACTGTGTGTTTTTTCGCATCAGAACTATAAAAGGTCTGTATTTTAGAAGCTGTCCATCCCCCATAAGCACTGATCTTGTGCTGTGCCTTAAGATTTAATATCAAAAGATGCAGAATAAGGACGGTAAATAATATCTTTTTCATCATATAATATCTAAATTTATAAATCACTCCAGTCAAGATTGCATCCTTGCCAAGCCACTTTTATACGAATACTAGAAATCTGATCATTCATATGACCACATATACCAGCCCAAGGTCTATTTGTTAGAGAAGAAATACAAGACTCTGTGATGCCCATGCCTACATTGATAACCATTTTATGTCTACTACAACTATATTGTGCATAATGAGAATCTTTGTATAAAGCATAACAAACAGCTCTTGCGCCGTCTACATAGTTACAACAGTATGAAGAAATACAACCATCCCAATTATTTCCATTGGCTTGGAACTCCTTTGATAAGTCAGGGTTGGCTGTTGTTCTATAGCAGCCCCAAGCTCCATGTGTCCAAGTAACTGTATTTGGTGCTGTTTCTATGTCGAGCATATTGCCTTGCATATTATCGTGTACAAATACCTGCATTAAAGGACCAGATCGTTGATTTTTATGGGCTTCTTTTTTACCAATAAAGTCTTCTATTCGTTTGGGCAAGTCATTGGCAATTTTTAGTTCGGTATAGATGTCCTTAATATGTTGTAAAGCCTCGGTGTAAATGTTAGGATTGTTAAAGTCCAAATGTTCTCCATACTTGTTGAGTAATAAAGTTCTTAATTCATCAATTCGGTGTGTGAGTTTAAATTTTCGACCAATAAGGGGATAGCCATTTTTCTCGACATAGTCGTATGCCTCAAATTCAGAGTCAAATAAGAAATGATGATTGGAAGGGTGATAAGAAAATTCAAAGCTAGTTAGAGGTTTGCCTTTGGTGGCTAGTTCTAGAGCTTCTAAATTTTCATCTTCAACAAAGTTTCCTGTATTGCCTTCTAAGAAATGCAAGGGATAAGTTTTCCCTTTGTAATAATAAACCACATCAGCTGAACTGTTTCTTGCCTGTGGGACGTTGTTGGTTAGGTTAGTTGATTCTTGCTTAGAACAGGCAAGAGTAACTCCTAACACACAAAAAAGATACAAGATTTTTTTCATAGTTTATATAAATTAAGTGATTATGAATTTATACAAAGCTAATTGACCTGTTTAACCTATTCAAAAACAATAAGTTGTGAATTTCTCATTTTTGAATATTAAAGGCGATATTTTAGGATGTGTAATGTTTTGTTAATTAGTTTTTTGTAAGTTGGTGTTGTTGTAGGATTTTTCCCATAAAAAAAGCAAAAATCCTATCTGAATAGAATTTTTGCTCAGTAAGTCAATTAGTTATGAGGCTGTGTTGAATTAGAAATTTTTTAGAGTTGTACGAATTTCTTGTAAACTCCAATCAATTAATAATTTTCCGTCTCTAAATACCTCTTGCATGGCCCCTTTTTGCTCTTCTTCCCAACTGACTTGATCGACCAACGTATAGGTACCATTTTCTTTGATGACTTTGATGAGACCTTTTGCTGATTTTTTGGTTCCATCATCAGTGATAGGGTCCTTAAAAATTTCTCGTCCTACGCCATCTACTTCACCATAGGTCGCTTTCATCGCAAAACCAAAGGTATCTCTTGTATTGTATTGATAAGTAAAAGAACCAATTCCTAGCACGACATTGGTAGAAGCAAACCCTTTTTGTTTTAGACGCTCACAAATTTGAGTAGCACGTTCTAAAGTAATGCTATCACCATAAATAGCTCCAATATGCGGATCTAATTCTTTGTACCCTTTGGAATTAGTGGTTCCTCCAAATGTTTCCCACAGACTTTCAACAACTCCTTTACGCTCAATAGCCGTTTTACCATTTGGATTACCGCAGATAATATCAACAGGATCACCACTATCAGGACGAATAACGACTTTTCCATCTCTAGCCAAAATTTTAGCTTTTAAGGCAGGAAGATATTCTGTCAGCACCTTCCACAAATCCCAAGTATCTGATACAATAGATACAACTCCATTGGGATAAATCTCTGTCACTAGACGTTCAAATGTTTCTAATTCGCCAGAATTGGTTCCCATACACATGACAGAATGTTCTGTTGCAGCAACACTACCTCCCACCAATTCTTTGTCCGAATCGGCATTGTAGTAATGCTCCAAAAAATCAATAGTAGGAATGGTATCGGTACCCGTAAAGCTTAGTAAATGTCCTGCTGAAGACATCATTCCAGCTTCTAAACCCGCCATTCCACGCATAGAAAAGTCGTGTCCTTGCCAATCTACAAAACTAAGGTCACTGGCTGTTTCTTGTGCATACTTATCTAAAATTTGACGATATTTTTTTGCCAAAGTAGCAGAAGTACAAGGCATCCAAACCGTAGCAGATAGTAGTGTCTCAAAATAATTTGTCAACCAAAAAAACTCAGGTTTTGTATTGTACATGGTAAACATTGGCACACGGATAGGAACACTGACTCCTTCTGGCAATGCTTTTATAACCATGGGGATATAACCCAAGTCGTGTAAGGCTGCTATGTGCTCTGTTCCTACGGAGTTAGGTCCTAAATAGTTGTTGATTCTACGAGCATATTGTTGGATGATCTTGTCCTTAGGTTGGTCAAAAAAGTTGCGTTGAAAATCTTCTAAGATATATTTTTTGATAAAATATTGTAAACCAAAGAAAACAACTTGATCAATGCCTTTTATCCTACTTTTTCTAGGTGTCCAGTTGGAATAGACAAGCGATGTATTATCAGGGTATTGTCTTCTGTGGTCTACTTTATATCCGTCAGTATATAATAATGGATTCATTGTCTTCTATTTTATTGTTTTTAAATTTTTTTAATCTTGTTTAGGCATTTTTTTGCTATAGCAAGCCATTGTCTAAGTTTATTTGAACTAGTTGAGGATGGGCATCCATCGTACGAATAGAATTTGTAGTGAAAATAACATCATAATATTGAGCTAAGTCGCTCAGTCCCTTGCTGAAAATGCCATGACTAACTGCCAAATATAGTTTTCCTGCATTTTTATTTTTTAGTTCTGTCGCCAATCCCATAAACGTACCTCCACCATCACAAATATCATCGACAACAAGACAATCGGCACCCTCTAAATCATCAGAATAAACTTTAAAGCCCGATAGTTGACCAGTTTTTACATCCCTAGATTTAGACCCTTCTACAACGTCCATACCTCCTAAAGCAGCGGCAACTTTATAGATTTTTTTTAGTGCTCCTCCATCGGGAGAGACTAGTTTTACATTACCTGTTTGCGCAACGACTTGGCGTATAAAAGCATGATTGGTAACGGCATTGCAATTTTGGAGAAGAGCAATCGCTACTTCTGAATGGGCATCATAGATGGTGACTTGTTTTAAGGCTAGATTGTTGATCAATTCGGCATATACTTTAACAGATAAGGCTTCTCCTGTTACCATAACTCGATCTTGGCGGGCAGCAGGAAAATAAGGAATGATCAAATTGATTGCCTTGATTCCTGAGCGTTGAAGTGCATCTACTGCAATCAAAAGCAAGCCCATATCATTAAAAGAGTTGATACGATGGGTAATTGTCACCTCATCTACTAGCTTAAGGTCGCTTTGGATTTTGATGTGAGGTTCGCCGCCAGAAAAAGTAAAAGACTGAAACTGAATGCTATTTTCTTTTCCAAGGGGAGTGAATAAAGGATCTAAATTCAAATTCATTGTGTTCATTGATCGTTTTGATTTTAGCACGGTTGATGATGTTAATAGTTGGCTGTTGTGTTTAAGTTTTAGAAAGCTGCTTTTTATAAAGTTACAATAAAAAACAACTTTGTTTATATTTTAAACTAAGTATTTTCTATAAAAGTTCACAGACCACTCTAAAAATATACAAAAAAATAGAAAAATTAGGCTTTATAGTTGTTCTTATATAGACATAGTGCATTAAATATCAAGGATGAAAAAATAATAATTTTTGATAATTATTTGATTAATAATTTTTTACATTGTATCTTTGTGCCCCTTTTTGGGTAAAAAAGAGCAAATAGAAATATTCCCACTAATATAATTTTGATAATCATTACAATACCTACAAATTATGCAATTAAAATCCATATACATAATCGTTCTTTGTTTGCTTCATTTGGCAACACAAGCACAACAACTACATCAGAACGCTAGAATGAAAAAAATAATTGATTTTGATCAGCAGCATTATTTTGCACAAAATCAAAAGGGGAAATGGGGCTTTTGTTTGGCAGGCGGTCGAGCTGTTGTTGCAATGCAATACGATACTTTATTGGCACTAGATAGAATCCATTTTAACCCCAAAGATTATTCAATGCAATATACGCATACGAACTATTTGATAGGAAAAAAAGGAGCTGAGCAACTGCTATTGAATTTGAAAGGCGAAACGCTGTTAAAAGCCAATGGTATTATGCCTCGTTTGATGGGAGATGTTGTGTTGGTGCGGATAGGAACCTCTTGGGGGCTGGCAAAAACAGATGGAAAATTTTTGCTATCTGCCAGTTGTTCAGAAATTGAATGGTACAATGATGTTTTGGCATTAAAATATGAAGGTAAATGGAAGTTATTTAATCCCCAACACAAAAATCAGACATTAACTACATCGTACAGTACGGTACAGGAGGTGGTTAATAATACAAGGTATAATCAAAAAGAAACTTTTTTATTGGTTCAGCAAGATGATAAATGGGGCGTATTGAATGAGAATTTGAAGCCAATTATTCCGATTGAAAAAGAGCAACTGAAGCCGATTGTAACGGTGAATAAATATTCTAAAAAGAAGACACAATTTTTAGTTAAGGAAAAAAACCTATGGGGGGTAGTGGATATTGATAATAAATCAATCTTAGAGGTGGCATATGCTCAAATTGATTTGGTACAATGGTCTAGGACAACATTAAATATAGCACAGCAGCCTTTGTTTGTCGTTACTAAAAATGGAAAAAGAGGAATATTGAATCAAGAAGGAACAGTTGTTTTGCCGATTAATTATGATGCAATAGACTTCAAAAAAGAGCATTTTGATGGTGTTTTTGAAATTAAAAAAGAAAATACCACCAGCCAAGTACAATGGGATGGTTATCAAATAGTAGAAATGAGTATGAAGCCTTAATGGGTACGTTTTTTGGAATGATTGGTGAACCAGAAGCCTTTTTTGAGGTTGAATACACAATGAAATGAATTGCTGATGACTTTTAAGCATTCCTAACAGTACTTAAATAATGGAGTAACGAATGATTATAAGGGGTTATAGATTCGTTTTCTTATGACGATTTGTACTACTTGATGCTTGAGGGATATTTGATTGTATCGCTATTATGGCTTATCTTTGCAATGTTGTCGGTGTGAGTTGACTGTATTGAATTCGTAACTTCAACAAACTAGGACATAGAATAACAGGTTTAAATTATATAAAATGCAAGACCAACATCAAATAACAGATTGGCTACCAACTACTAAAAAAGAAGTTGAGAAACGAGGGTGGGAAGAACTGGATGTCATCTTATTTAGTGGAGATGCCTATGTGGATCATCCTGCATTTGGCGCGGCCGTTATAGGGCGAATTATCGAAAGCATGGGCTTCAAAGTAGCCATTGTTCCTCAACCGAATTGGCAAGATGATTGGCGTGATTTTAAAAAATTGGGCAAGCCAAGATTGTTTTTTGGAGTAACATCGGGATGTATGGATTCTATGGTCAATCATTATACTGCCAATCGCCGTAGACGCTCTACCGATGCTTATAGTCCAGGGGGGAAAAGTGGCTTTAGACCAGACTACACAACAACTGTTTATACCAAAATTCTCAAAGAAATTTACCCTGATGTGCCTGTTATGATTGGAGGTATCGAAGCCTCTTTGCGTCGGGTAACACATTACGACTATTGGAAAGATGAGTTATTGCCAACAATTTTAGAAAGTTCACAAGCCGACATCTTGGTGTATGGCATGGGAGAACAACCCCTACGGGACTTGGTTACTTTATTGGATAAGGGAGTGCCTTTTTCGTCCTTGAAAACAATTGCTCAAACAGCATTCTTAGTTGACAAAGGAAATTTACCTAAAAATAAAAATTGGAAAGATAAAATCTTGCATTCACACGAAGTTTGCTTGCAGGACAAAAAATCCTTTGCCAGTAATTTTAAATTTATAGAACAAGAATCCAATAACCTAAATGCGAAACGTCTGTTGCAAGATGTTGGGGACAAAACCTTGGTCATTAATCCTCCTTACCAGACCATGACCGAAACAGAAATAGATGCTTCTTTCGATTTGCCGTATACGCGCAAACCACATCCTAAATACAAGAAGAGAGGCGCTATACCTGCCTACGAAATGATTAAATTTTCGGTTAATATGCATAGAGGTTGTTTTGGTGGTTGTAGTTTTTGTACAATTTCAGCACACCAAGGCAAGTTTATAGCAAGCCGATCTAAGGAGTCGATCTTAAAAGAGGTTGAACATATTACACAAGACGATGATTTTAAAGGATACATTAGTGATTTGGGAGGGCCTTCTGCCAATATGTATCGGATGAAAGGAAAGGTACAAGCAATTTGTGACAAATGTATTAGCCCTTCTTGTATTTCGCCGACTATTTGTAGTAACTTGGATACGTCTCATGCGCCAATGACGGAAATATATAGAGCCGTAGACGAACATCCTAAAGTCAAAAAGGCATTTATTGGTTCTGGTATTCGTTATGATATGTTGGTGCCAGAGTTTAATAAAAATGCTGATGTGGCAGATTTGGAAGAATATTCTGAACAGTTGATTACTCGTCACGTATCTGGTCGTTTAAAAGTAGCACCAGAACATACTTCGGATAATGTTCTAAAGATAATGCGCAAACCATCGTTTAAGCATTTTCACTCTTTTAAAAAGATGTTTGATCGAATCAATAGTAAGCATGATTTGAAGCAACAACTAATTCCTTATTTTATCTCTAGTCATCCTGGGTGTGAGTTGGAAGATATGGCTAATTTAGCAGCTGAAACAAAGGATATGGGCTTTCAGCTAGAACAGGTGCAAGATTTTACGCCAACACCAATGACCGTTGCAACGATTATTTACTATTCGGGTTATCATCCATATACCTTACAACCTACTTTTACCCCCAAAGCTGAAGATGAAAAAAGAGACCAACACCGCTTTTTCTTTTGGTACAAACAAGAAAATCATCGTTGGATTAAAAATGTGTTGAGCAAGGCTAATCGCCAAGATTTGATCAATCAACTCCTCTCTTCTGCAGCTCCAAAGGGGAGTAGTCCTAAGAACAGAAAAGGACCCAAAGGACGAAACAACAAGGCTTACAAGAAAAATTTTCATAAAAAAAAGAAACGAAACTCCACTCTTTCTAGAAAAAATGATCATTAACATTACGATTTTAAGGAATGAGATGGGGGCAAGTTGATAGAAATGCTTTAAACCTATAGCTCAATGAAGAAAGCCATCTTTTTTAATCTATTCATTAGCATTGCTTGGATTCCTTATGCCATGCAACGTTGGCTCGAAATGCCTTACTCAGAGGGTGTTTGGTCATCAGAAGTAATTATTATTTATGTGGCTTTTTTTATTGCCGTAGGCTTGGCAATAAGTAATACTTTGTTGATTTTTACTTATAAATCCATCAAATACAAACGCATATTTGCCAAATTGACGATGATCCATCTTGCTGGATTGTTACTCTATCCTATTTATTCAGGAATTGTTATTGCTAGTACAGGAAATATTGCTTGGGTCGATATATTGGCCATTGGTATTTTGTATGGCAATTTGTGGTTAATGAATCAAGCGTACCAAAAAATAATTGCTTGAAAATAGAATCCTGCTTTCATTATTTTTTTACAGTACTTCGTGGCTTTTTCTTATAGAAATAATAATTTATCTTTTCTTCTCTTTATTCTTAGACTTGAATAGTATCTTTGCGGCATAAAGTTGACGAGTAATTCTAATTCATGGCTTTATATCGTCGCCCGCTGAGTTTTTAGTTTATAGAACTAGCTTGTATTTTGACAAATCGAGCTTTGTGAGTTTTCAATCCTAAAAGGTAGCTCATGGAATGAACAAAAACGATAAAAAAGCATTTTGTATTGCATGGATAATTGATTAGGTTACCAGCATAAATACAGCTTTGAGGTGGCTAGTATTAATTAGAAATAGTTATTGATAATCAATATACTATCCAATTAAATCATTTAATGAAGTAAAAACTTATGCAAGAAGTACTAAAAACACTAGGAATTCAAGAGGTAAATTTTGGAACTAGTACAGGTGTAGAATTTTTTGGCAATACCAATGCTAACTTGATAGAATCGTACTCTCCTGTAGATGGCAAGCTAATCGGAAAGGTAAGCACCACTACTAAAGAAGAGTATGCGCAAGTAATGGAACGTGCTCAAGAAGCTTTTAAGACTTGGCGTTTGATGCCTGCTCCTCAACGTGGAGAAATTGTTAGACAATACGGCGAAGCACTTCGTAAATATAAGGATGAGTTAGGTCGTTTGGTTTCTTACGAAATGGGAAAAAGCCTTCAAGAAGGATGGGGAGAAGTACAAGAAATGATTGATATTTGTGACTTTGCAGTTGGATTGTCTCGTCAACTATATGGATTGAGCATGCACTCTGAGCGTCCTTATCATCGTATGTACGAGCAATGGCATCCAATGGGAGTAGTGGGAATTATTTCTGCGTTTAACTTCCCTGTTGCTGTTTGGTCTTGGAATGCAATGATTGCTATGGTTTGTGGTAATGTTTGTGTATGGAAAGGTTCTGAGAAAACACCTTTATGTGCTGTTGCTTGTCAAAATATCTTGGCAGAAGTATTAAAAGAAAATGATTTGCCAGAAGGCATTTCTGCTATTGTAACAGGAGATTACCAAGTAGGAGAGTGGATCAGTACAGATGCTCGTATTCCTTTGGTTTCTGCAACAGGATCTACTCGTATGGGGAAAATTGTTGCTAAAACAGTAGCAAGCCGTTTAGGGCGTTACTTGTTGGAGTTAGGAGGAAACAATGCTATGATTGTAACACCTTCTGCTGACTTAGACGTAACTTTAGTTGGATCTGTTTTTGGTGCTGTAGGAACTTGTGGTCAACGTTGTACATCTACACGTCGTTTGATTATTCACGAAAGTGTATACGACGATTTTGTGAAAAAATTAGCTCATGCTTATGGACAATTGCGTATTGGAGATCCTTTGGATCAAAACAATCATGTAGGACCATTGATTGATACTGCTGCCGTTGAAATGTATAATAACTCTATTGAAGAGGCTAAAAAATCAGGTGGTAAAGTATTGGTTGAAGGAGGCGTACTAGAAGGAGCTGGTTATGAAAGTGGTTGTTATGTAAAACCCTGCGTAATAGAGGTAGATGCACAATATGAAATCGTTAAACACGAAACATTTGCACCTATTTTATATGTCATGAAGTATAGTAGCTTAGAGGAAGCTATTGAGATGCAAAATGATGTACCTCAAGGTCTTTCTTCTGCCATGATGACAACCAACTTGCGTGACTCTGAAAAATTCTTGAGTGTGGCAGGATCTGATTGTGGTATTGCTAATGTTAATATTGGTACTTCTGGTGCTGAAATCGGAGGTGCTTTTGGTGGTGAAAAAGAAACAGGGGGTGGACGTGAGTCTGGTTCTGATTCTTGGAAAGCATATATGCGTCGTCAAACCAATACAATCAACTATAGTACAGAGTTGCCATTGGCTCAAGGAATTAAATTTGACTTCTAAATCACATAGAAGAAAATATAGGTTTACCACAAACGCTGGCTTCATTCGAAGTTGGCGTTTTTTTATAATTTATGAATTCAATTTTTTACAATTCTTAAGAACACAGAACCTTTTGCTTGTTTTTTGTGTACTATTGATTAAAAAAATCCATGAAAAAGATACCTTTTCTATTTTTATTATGCTATCTCATTAGCTTTGCTATACAAGCACAAATACCAACCAAAGAGTGGGATAAGCTAGGGCAAGAGATAGCTAAAGCACTTAATGCTCATGACCAAAGTGTTGATCAGTATTTTGATAAAACAGCATTTCTAAATCGTTTTATTCTTCAAAATCCTCGAAATAAGGACATCAAACAATTCAATCGAAAGATACGACACGAATGGAGATCGTTTAGTTTGGGGCGAACGTTGGCCAGTCAACCGATTCAGTACAAATACGAATACATCCGAATACATGAAGACTCATCTTTAGTCATCCGACAGTGGCATGAAGAGAGTGGCGTCAATTACTTTTTGTTTAAATTACAATACATCAACGGGCAGTGGATAGCAATGGATGTCTATGTTTTATTGACGGGGCAGTTTTTGAGTGAGACCATGAAAAATACAATATATCTGCCTACGGCGATTCGATTGATTCAGGGAGGAGAAGAAAGTCGTCGAGGAATGTCTAACGCAGAAATTTATATAGAGGCAACATATTTGCTGCGAAAGCAAGAATATCAACAAGCTTATACAAAGATTTCAGGTATTCCTTTAGATGAGCGATTAAAGGGGCATCAAATTCTAAAATTAAATTTAAGCTACCTACTAGAATCCAATGAAAAAATACTTAAAACAATTGAAGAATATCAAAAACTATTTCCAAACGACCCTTCTTTTGAGTTTATAATGTTGGATAAGTACGTTTTGGAAGAGACGTATGAGAAAGCTTTGACTGCTGTACAAGTTATTGAGGATTTTATAGGAGAAGACGATTATCTGTATTATCAAAAAGGAGTGATTTATGAACAGTTGGAGGATTTTAAAGAAGCAGAAGTACAGATTAGAAAGGCTATTGCCAAACGACCCAATGAAGCATTGTATTATTGGGAATTATTATCCATATTGGAGTGGCAAGAGGATTACAAAGGTTGTGTAAAAACCTTGAAACAAATGCAGAAAGTATTGCCTCATACCAAAGAAGCTCTAGTAGAAACTGTGCGACAGTTTTATTATGTTTTTCCCTATGAAAAAGAGTTTGAACGTTGGGCAAAATAAGGAACTATTCAGATCGTTTTACAGGCATTTTTGACAAAGGTAAACTTGTCATATAAATCTAAAAAAGCAGTTTGCGTGTTATTCGCAAACTGCTTTTAGTATTCTTTAAAAGAAGGAATAAATAGGAATTACCAAGAACGATACAATCTCAATAAAGTAGGATCTTCTTCCCATTCTTTAATTTCTTCTATTGCCTCTGCAATAATATCGTAGGTATTGACTTTGGAAAACTCATCTACACGATCTAAAATACTACCAATTTCATTACCTTTTAAACGTTGAATGGCATCCACGGCACGTTCATAATTGGCGTTGGATTTGTCTTTTAGTAATATTTGAAGTTGCGTCAAAGCATCTTTGGTATCTTGCCCTTTTAAATCTAGGATTGATGTCTCGATTTTTTTATATTCTTTTTCTGCTTGGGAGAAATAATCATCTCGCAATTTTTTTAGAGCATTAGAAGCAGCATAACGTCCCCATTGAGAAACATCCTCATTGGTAGCAATGGTTTTAAAATAATCGATTTTCTCTCTAACCAAAGATTCGTCTTTGGTGTTTTCTAGTAAGGCTGCATAGCTATTGAAGAAAGTAAAACGAGCGTAATTATCTGTCTTATTCCAATTGTTTTCATAAAAAGGAATATGTTTTTTATCGCCAGTTTTTTCAAAAATAGCGGCAATACCCAAAAGAATAGAAACATTATCCTCTTTCTTCAAACGCTCCGCATATTCTGTTCCCAAAGCAGGGCTAGTTCTATAGATAGCTTGCAATGCGGCAGAGATAACAATATAAGACTGCTCTTTGTCAACCGCATTTTTGGCAACCTCCAAGTATTGAGCATCTTCCAAGCCTCCAATGCGTTCCATGGCAGCACGACGAACTTGAGAGCGTGGGTCTTTTTGAGCCAATTCGATCAATTTATTAATCAATAATTGGTCGTTAGGGTCAATATTAATGGCATCAATAGCTTGTTCACGGATAGACCAAAATGGATCTTTTAAAGCATCTCTAAACAATCGCTGCACATCAGGATTTTTATCTTGAGAATATCTCAATTCCTTTAACGCTTCATAGCGATTTTGATAACGTTTGCTTAGTCTAAATTGGTTGACTAACTCTTCTTTACTCTGTTTGTATTTACGTTTTCCTAAGATGACTCTTTCTGCATCTACTCCGACCCAAACAGGGGCACTTCCTGTATAAATGGAGAATGTTTGCTCCTGCTCTGTCATAATTACATTCGTACGTTGTGGTTTGCCACTAGCCGAGGTATAAACATCAATAGCAAAGGGGAGTATAAATACAGTACTTTCTTTATAGTTTTGAGTTTGTTTAACGGTTACTTTTAAGGTACGTGTTGCTTCGTCGTATGTCTTGGTAACAGTTAAGTCAGGATGCCCTGCTGTAAAGAACCACTGGTTGAAAAACCAGTTTAAATCTTCTCCTGTTACCTTTTCAAAAGCCAAACGCAAATTGTGTACCTCTGCCGCTTGATATTTATTATCTTCCAAATACTTTTTCAAGCTTGCAAAAAAGGCATCATCTCCAACATAGTTGCGCAACATATGCAAAATAGTTCCTCCTTTGTTGTAACTATGAGCATCAAACATATCCTCTTTATCAGCATACCCGTAGTAAATTAAGGGGTGTTTGTCGCCTCCGATGATAGCTTGGTTCATATAACCATCAATTTCATTCTTGCGGATATAATCAGCAGCATCTCTACCGTATTTGTGTTCAAACCAAAGGTATTCGCTATAGTTTGCAAACGATTCGTTCAATGCAAGATTAGCCCAACTTTCGCAAGTTACCAAGTCACCAAACCAATGGTGCATCATTTCATGGGCTACAATACCTTCGTTGAGGTCGCTATTATCAATTAACTCTCTTGTTGTCATTTGAACAAAATCACCAAAGATCACAGCAGTTGTATTTTCCATAGCGCCAGAGACATAATCTCTAACAACAGCTTGTGAGTATTTAGGCCAAGGATAACTAACTCCCAATTTTTCGGAGAAAAAGGTCAACATTTCGGGCGTGTTTTTATAAATAGCCTTAGCGTCTTTTTCGTATTTAGGCTCTACAAAGTATTGCAACAATTTATTGTTCCATTCTTCAGAGACAACAGCAAACTCACCAACAACCATCGCAAATAAATATGGTGCATGTGGCAAATCCATTTTCCAATAGTCAGTACGAGTACCATCCGAATTTTCAACCGAATTGACTAAGTTACCATTGGATAGTGTTTTGAAACGATCTTCCACCGTAATGAAAATTTCTTGAGTACAACGCTCGTTGGGGCGATCAATGGTAGGGAACCAACAAGAACTAGACTCCGTTTCTCCCTGTGTCCAAATTTGTTGAGGTTTGCCCTTTTCTGTTCCCAATGGATTGATAAAATAGAGTCCTTTGTCGGACGTAATTGCTTCGCTACCACCAACAGGCAATTCATTTGGTTTAGCAGTATACACAATGTACAAACGATACACTTCGTTGGCTTTATACGTTCGATCCAAGGTAATATAGAGATCCTTATTGTTCTCATATTTATATTGCAATGGTACTTGACCAGCAATACCAATTAAAGCAACTTTGTGAATATCAAAACCCTTTGCATCCAACCGCACCTGATTGGTTGGATGAAAAACAGGTTTTAATTCTAAAACAGCTTTTCCATTCAAATACTGATTTGCCCAATCAAAAGAAACATCTAGTTTGGTATGCAACAAGTCATTGGTACGAGTGGCACTAGGATTGTAAACAGGGCGCTCAAAATTGGATGTTCTAGAAGCCGTGACTGAAACGGTGTCCAAATCTCTGTTTTCAACCGTATAATCAACCGTAATAATTCTACTATTAGTTGTGCAAGCTGTCCAAAACAAGGCGATAGCAACTAAAGTAATTAAATGTTTGTGGGTCATCTATTGTCTATTTTTGATGTTTTAGTGTTAATGCATTCTATAAAAAATAATGACAGGGTAGCCATTGAGCAAGTTTTCGAAATTATACTAGTAATATAAAGAAGGGGGCTTAAAAAGTGTAGATAAGTAATTGTTTAGAAAAAGATATTTAAGTATTACGTAGTAGCTATCGCAATACACTTTAGCTTGCTAGAGCCTTTTGATTGGTACTAAAACTAAGTTTAGTTTTTATTCTTACTTTTTCTACCCACTTACTTAACTAAAAGAGCCCTGCAACAACGAACAACTTTAGATTCTTTCTGCTTTGAATCTGAAAAGTCACTACAATAATTTGCCAAGGAATAATTTTTTGCACAAAGCGCCTCCTTACAAAACTAACAAAAAATGGTAGATTCGGGAAAGAAACCTCTATTTAGGTGGTACACAGACTTATTTGTACCCTAAAAGCTAGCACAAAAAACAAAAGCCATCCAAATTGGATGACTTTTGTGGTAATAATATTACCTGTTATGTTAATTTATATATCAAATTGTTTTATTCTCCATTAGACCGAATGGTTGTTGTAGCACCAATCCAACATCCAACAGTATAGCTACCACCTTCTTTTAATCCACGTTGGAAAATATCTCCTTTGGTTGGTAAATACTTTTTGTATTTAGCGATACTGCTATTAGCTTTAGATGCAACGCTAGGGTCAACACTTTTAGCTTTAGCCCACATATCCATTGCAGCCCATGCGACTACTTGTGCATCCCATCCTGTTCCAGCACCACCAGAACAACGTTTCCCACTAGAAGCGTACATATTTCCAATTAGCATATAAGGTTCTCCCCATCCAGATTTTAATTCAGCAGCTTTGTAACACAAGCTTCTTGCTTTGCTATAAGCACCTTTCCCAAAGTAGTGGTAAGCAATACGATATGCCAATTCTCCTTTTTCTTCCTCCGTTGTCTCGCATTCTGGAGAACTAGGATCTTCTAGAGATTTTTCATACCAATCAAAAGCTTCCTCTTTGTATTTTTCAGCAGCTTCTTCGTCGCCTGCTTTTTTGAACTTTCTAGATTCCATTTCACGGAATTGACCTTTTTTCAAGTTGCAAAGTTTGTCAAAGTTAGCTTTCGCTTCTTCATAATCTACCGAATCTTTCCATGGTTGGTAGATAGCAAGAACTTCTACATACAATTCATTCTCTTCGCCACATTTTTTCTTTAAGATATCTAATATTTCTGCATTTTGCTCCATATTAGTTTTGTCTCCCTCAAATTTAGGTTTGTATTGATCAACATAGTAATCACAACCCCAGATAGCACCACCAATTTTTCCAAATTCAGCTTCTACTTTTTCCCATTTTTTCTTGTATTTTTCCCCCTCTTTTTGGTTGTTCTTAATGTTATGCTCAGCAATTCCTTTTAATTGGTCATACAAAGCGCGCATGTATTCAGCTGTAAATTTGGGGTGTTTCTTTTGGAACAAATAAACAGTTAATTGAGCCATTGGAACAAAAATCATTTCATCGGTTTCATTTTTGCCCAATTCAATAGATTTTTCAAACATCTCAATAGCCGTTTCAGAACTACCACGAGCCGAGTAAATATAATATCCTTCCCACGCTCTATCTTTAGAATCCTCGCCAAGACAAGCAGCCATTTGGTCGTATAGATCCATCATCTTTTTTAAGTATTCTTCCTTCTTTGCTTTGTCTTTTTCATCTTTAGCAAAGGTTTTATACATGGTAATACCATTTTTAAAGTGCGTTGTTTTGGCAGGCAACGGAATTTTTACAGTAGCAAATAATTCTTCCCAAACAGGAAAAGCTTCTTTATATTTTTTTGATTTGAATAAGTCTCTATAGATAACATGTTTTTCTTTGGCACTCTCAACACCATTAGGATACGCTTCCCATGACTCACATTGAGCAGAAGCTTGTCCCGCCATTAAAACAGTAAGCGATAAGGCTGAACCAAATTTCAAAAGAGATTTCCATTTTTTTAACATAACTATTTTTATTTTTTATTCTTAATTTAAGTTCTAGTTCTAATTTAAACTTGTAGGTTCCTGTTTTATAAAAGTCCAAAAGCGTGCCATAATAATTTATAGTAAATTAGGTGTGCACTAAATGTCTGCAAATCAGACTCTTAAAATCCTAGTTCAAGAGCGGTGCAAAAATAACAAAAATTGATGGAAACACCTAAAAGCTTTTGGCGCTTAATCTTTTATTATTATTAGTTTTATCCAATCTAATTGGGAGCAACTTGCACCGTGGTTTTTTGCTGAATCCAACAATCTACAAAGTAGGGTGCTCCAATTTGAAGTGCCTGCTGGGAGCTTCTTTTGGGGATTGCACATTTAGAAATAGTGCCTTCCATATTGGAAATGCTTTCTGATATTGCTTGTTGTTGAGCCAATCTCGATAAAGAACGTGTTGTTCTTTTGCATATTCAATACCCTGCGGGTGCGCTTCCCAAGAGTTGCATTGGGCAACCATGTAAGAGTTGTATAGTATTCCAATTATAATTAGATAATAAAGATTGGAATTTGAATAAGTCATATTGCTTTGTTTATAGTTGGCGGGGAACGAACTATACTCAACTAGATGCAGTTATTCGAAGTCTTGGTGGGTTGCCAAATGTTAAAGCCAATCTGAATTACTTAAAAACTTATTATCAAGTTTATTAAAGGCAACTCAGATTGGCTCTTAGACTTTTTTGTCTTATTTTTTATCTAAACTTAGAACGGTCAAACCATCCACTAGCATTTAAGGCAAAACCAAGGTTAACTTTAAAGTAGACATCGCCAATTAGCTCTGGGTGTCCTAAGTACCCTACATCAAAGCCAAGGTTAACAAAACCTAAGATACTTTTTGCTTTGGGAGGACGCATCGGGAAACCTGCTCCAATAGACAATCCATAGTCCATTAGTTGATAGCTAGTGCCATTGGCAGCAACAAAAGTACGAGCATCAAGCCCATAATGTGCGCCTACACGGTAGCGAATTCTATTAAAATAGCTGGTATAATCGGCAAAATCAGGAACAATTTGTAAACCCACTGCAAAACGATGAGAATTGGATAAATTAGGACTTTTTTCCCCATTTCTACGGAACATTGACCACATCTCTGTTTCATAAGATGCGCCGACCAACAGTCCCAAATCTTTGCCAAATGAAACGCCTCCACCTAATTTTATAGGCATGTTAAGACTTCCTTTGATGTCGCTAGCGTTTTGGATAGAATCAATAGGGTGGTATAAGCCAACTCTAGTATATTGTTGGCTAGATGTAGTAATGATATCAGAAACACCTCCAGCATAAACACCAATGGTTAATTTATTGTCGATACTGAAACTTGGGTCTGGGGATACTTTTTTATTTTTGGATGGAACGACATACTCGTATTGCAATCCAAGGTCCCAAATAAAGCCAACACCATTTTCTTCTACTAATAATCGCTCATCATAAGCCAAAGAATAGGAACTATCTCTAAAATCAATATAGGTGCTGTTGCTAATTTTTCCAAATAATAATCCTGCATTGAGTCCTGCCGAAAAGCCTTTGTAGGTAACTCCATTTGACCAATTGACACGATACTTATTGCCTTCTCCTGTATAATTGAACAATACATTAGGAATGTTGCCTACGGTTCGTGTTACAGAAACATCATAATTAACTTGGCTATAGGGCATCAAGCTAAAAGCCATTCCCCATTGAACAGGAGCTCCTCTGCGCAAAGTATCTCGCATAACTTCCCAACTTTTCGTAATCGGAAATGCCAAAGACAAGTAGGTCAAGTTCCCATTATCTGCTTGTGCAGACAAACCTGTGTTTTTTTCTGATAATTCGCTGTGGCGATAGTCCAGGCCAAGTTGAAAAGAGGTGTAACGTAGTTTTCCTAATGAAGCAGGGTTGGTTAGGTTGATGTCCCAATAACTACGGTAGGTAGCTGATAATCCTCCACTCATAGAGGCATTAGGGGTAAAAAGAGAGCCTTTCAAATCTCCTAAGCCATATCGAGAATAAGGCGAATTACCTCTAGAATATTGTCCAAAAGAAGCTGTTACCATTGTTCCCATCAAAAGAAGGACTAAAAATGGTGTAAATGTCTGCTTAAAAAGCTGTTGCATGAAAATTTATTTTTGAATTGTCTGTTGTTTGTTGATTGTCTATCTAAGGCATTGAATTTTTACTTAGATTGGTGGTTCTATGCCAAACCAACAAAATCAAGGTGCAACAGAGGCAAATCTATTGTGTATTATAATTTAAAATCTTATTTAAACCTATCAAAACGAGTTTAGGCTGCGCAAATATCTCATTTTTAAGTTGACTTTCAAAATAAGATGCATCGCCTCCAGTCACAATGACCTTAATATTGCCAAATTGTTGTTCATATTGTAATTTAAAACCTTTCAGTTCGTGTAAAACACCATAAAGTACTCCTGTTTGAATAGATGTTTTGGTAGAGGTACCGATAAAGTGGTTCAAATTTTCTTGCTCAATCAAAGGTAGTTTTGCTGTAAATTGGTGTAAAGCTCGAAAACGCATTTGAATACCTGGTAAAATACTTCCTCCCATATAAACATGTTGAGCTGTAACAAAATCATAAGTGATACAAGTGCCTGCATCTACGACCAAAACTCCTTGTGTAGGATGTATTACTGTTGCGCCAACCACAGCTGCCAGCCGGTCATTCCCTAATGTCTTAGGAGTTTGATATTGGCTCTTTAATGGAACCTTGGTTGCTGCTGATAACTGAATGACAGTTTGTAGCTGTGTGCTCAAAAAGTCTATAATTTGCTGATAATCTGCCCGAACAGAGGATAGAATGGCATGTTTTATTGCAAATTCTGAACATACTTTTTCTAAGAGGGGGATTGATAATTCAGAATGTATAGAAAATGAATGTAAGACATTCTGTGCATCATAAACCCCTAGTTTTACTTGTGTATTGCCTACATCAATGCATAGGTTCATTATATGATTATTTTTGCAAGTTGATTGAACTACATGATATCAAGAAAATAGTTGACTAGTTGACACAAGCTAATTTTTTGACACCATATACAACAAAGTGTTGGTGAATTACTAATTGTAGAAACGTTGCTAAAAAGAGAAAGGATAGTTTTAATTTCAATTTTAGAGTTTCCCAAAGCATTTTTGCCTACTTTACTTCCAAATACATTTGTGTATGAGGGATATTGTCCTCTAGGTATTTTTTACCCGTATCCTTAAAACCTAAGCTTTCATAAAATTCCAATAAGTAATCCTGTGCAGAAATGCGAATATTCTGTTTGCCCCACAAACCCCAACAATAATCAATGGATTTTTCCATTAACAATCGCCCAACTCCCTTGCCTCGTGTCAAAGGACTGGTGACCACACGCCCAATTGAAATATCATGCTCATAAGATCCTCCTTTGGGAACCAATCGAGTATACGCCATGAGTTGATTTTGGTCATTGAACGCCATAACATGCGCACAGATTGTATCCAAGTTATCAAAATCCAAATAAGGACAGTTTTGCTCTACAACAAAGACTTGTTGGCGCAAGTGACCAAGTTGATAAACCTCTATTCCTGATAATGTTTCAAATGATTTGCAAACCCAGTTTAGTGTCATATTACCCCTTTTTTAGACGTATGTGCAACCAAGAATTATTAAAAGCATGACCATCCAAGTCCAAGAAATTAGCAAAACGAGGAAGGAGGACACTTTTTTTACGTCCACCAATACTAATGACTAATTCATCGCCGTATTTTTCTAAGCTAAATTCTTCGGCACCAATAAAAGGAAGGTACATAGAGACTTTGTAGTAATCTGAAAATTCTTCTACTTTGAAAGGACTTTCGTTATGAAATATCTTAGCAGGATTGGCTTCGCTATAGATGGCTGTGGCTATTTGTTGTAATAATTCTAGACCAAATACTTCTTGTCCTTGATGTTCTACTTTAAAAATAGGCAAAGGTTGAAAACTTTCTTCGATGTCTTGAAGGTACTTGCTTTGAGATTGAACATATTGCTCAAAAACAGACCCCGCACCACCAGCCAACTCTGGTAAAATTCGATTCACAACGACTGCATCTACATTGTAACCATACAAGTTGAGGTAAGTATAAGCACGTTTGGCTTCTTGTATAACCATGCGCTCTGGATTGGCTACAATACGAATAGAACAAATTTCAGGATTGAGCATGATTTTTTGAACGGTTTCCAACTTATTAAATAAGTTTTGTAGTTCTTCATAGCCCTCTTCTAGCGGAATGCCTTTGGTCTTTTTTAAGATTTTGCCAACAGCTTTGATAACCATTTTTTGCCCAGGAAAGGCTTTGGTTAACCAAGATTGCATGACTTGAGGCAAGGTGAGTAATGTCAATGTTTCGCCTGTAGGAGCACTATCTATAATTAAGACATCGTAAAATTTTTCTTGATAATATTTTTCAATCCACAAGAAAGCAGAGGCTTCTTCCATACCCGGCAATACTGATAACTCTTCTGCAACAACGTTGTTCACACCTCGCCATTTAAAAATAGACAACATTAAGTGGCGCATACTCTCCCAATTCTTTTTCATAGAATAGTAGACATCAAATTCTTGTCCCCATAAGTTTTCTGTAATCAGAGTAGGTTCGGGCTGAAGCTCAACATGGAGGGCATCAGACAAACTGTGCGCAGGGTCGGTAGAAACGACTAATGTTTTTAAACCTTTTCTAGCGCATTGTAAGGCTGTGGCAGCAGCCGTGGTTGTTTTTCCAACTCCTCCTTTTCCTGTAAATAGTATGATTCGCATATTAAAATTTGATTGATTTTTGAATGTGCCTGTTGGTTTTCTTTTGTATCTCACAGACCTTATTATTAAACTACATTTTGGTGGAAGTAGTTTATAAATTTTGTGAATTAGTCAGCAGCTAAATTACTAGTGTCTATTCTTTGATTGTTGATGGCACAAAATACAGAAGTAAATGGACAAAAAAAAGCTCGTTTTTAGCTTAATTTGCCAAAAACAAGCTTTGTAGGTAAGGATGGGCACAATTTATATTGATATAATCGCGTGTCAATATAGTAATTTAGACCCCTAATATTTTCTTAAAAATACCCAAAAAAGAACTGGCTTGGCGCAGTGTTCCAGAAACTGCTTTCCAGAACAAACGACTTCCAGATGTCTTAATAGGCATATCTTTGAATGCTTTGACCAGACGCATGTTATCTAAGCCTTTTCCAATGGTAATCCGAATGCAGTTGTCTAAACCTGGTAAGTCAGAAACGTTTAAAACATGAATAAGCTCTTCTTTTCGAAGGTGTTGTGTCATGATAGAAGCATCTTCAACTTTGATTAAGAGTGTATTCGTTTCACTGTCAAAAACTTCTAATACCGCAGGGAGCTTTTCTAGCATTGTTTTAACTTGCGCCCTTTCCTCAATTGTTCTAGTTACAATTCTCGCTTTTTGATCGGGTACATACAATGCTTTAGTGGCCATTTTTTGAGCTACCGTATTGACCGAAAAAGGAGGTTTTAAAATATTTAAAATTCGGATAATTTCTGGACTAGCATAAGCCATGCCGACTGGAAGCCCTGCTAAACCCCATGCTCTAGAAAAACTTTGAATGATGATAACATTAGAACACTCATTGATAATGGAAACTAAGCTCTGATTCGGTGCATAGTCGATAGCAGATTCATCGATCACAACAATTCCGTCAAAACTAGTGACTAAGTCTACAATATCAAAATTCGCAAAACAAGAACCCGTAATATGATTAGGGTTTTCAATAAAAAGCAGTTTTGTGGCTTCTGTAGTGGATTTGCGAACCTCATAAATAGGCATTTCAAAATTATGACCTAATTCTAGTAAATCAATTTCAAGTGCCTGCATTTTTGCAAAATGCTTTAGGCGATTGTTAGAAGGTTGAAATCCTATAATATGATCTTGTCCAACATGGCAAAAGGTGCGAATAACCAAATCAATCAATTCGGTAGATCCGTTGCCTATACAAATTTGTTGAGGCGTTAAGTTAGTATAAGCAGCTAATTCTTCTTTGAGTCGAGTTGCTTTGATATCTGGACGTTGACTATAATCTTCATCGGTGCCAACTGTTCCATACAAGCCAGTAGGGCGATGTGCATTCAGAAAACCTGCTTTGATATCAAGCGTTTCGACCAAAGCTTCTTTAGAAGCAACTAACTTTCGAATGTATTTTGGAATCCATTCATTTATTTTTTCTGTATGTTCCATAATTATCCTGTTTAGAATGTTGGCATCAAGAATTGTAGAATCGGCTTAACCTACTGCTTCGTAAAGCATAGCAAAGCCAAATGCTTTTTCTGGTTCCCCCTCATTTAATGCTTTTTTGGCTAACTTATGCAAGCCTTCTAGCATGGTTTCGTCAGGAGCTTCTGCACTAATTAATACTTCTTGGACTTCATTACTCATCAATAATTCTTGAATCAAATCATCTTTAGGGAATTCATATAAGCCTGCAATTTGAGCCAAATCATTGCCAGTAAGTACGGTACTATTGACTAAGTGAGGAGGTAATTGATCAAAACCCAATGATAGTTTGACAACAGATTGATAGACGTCAAAAATATTAGCACCACTCGCTCGAACATAGTGTGCTCGCCCCATTCTTCCCACTAAATCAATTTTGTGTGGGTTGATTCTGTCGCCATCTAGCACCTCTTCGCTGACATGTAATTTTAAAACCTGACATATAATTAGATGCCCTGCACCCCCATGTTCCCCTAAGGTAATGATTTCACTTACTTTGCATTCAAAGTGAGCAGGAGATTCTTTGATTCTAAATGGTTGTACCATTTCGGATTTTAAAGGAGTTAGTCCTGACTTTGCAAATTCGCTGACATCAGAGGGGTATGAAATGCTGGCCAACGCCATTTGACGAACAATAGAATAATTAACTACGTTAACAACGACTTCTTGGTTAAGCTCAATATTGTGCAAGGTGTCTTTTGTCGTATTATCTGCAACGCGTCTATTGGAAGAGAAAACTAAAACAGGAGGATTAGAGCTAAAAGCATTAAAAAAGCTGTAAGGAGCAATGTTCGCCACTCCTTTATCGTCAATTGTGCTCACAAATGCAATGGGTCTTGGGGCTACCGCACCTAATATGAATTGATGCAAATCTTTAGTTTCTATTTCTCCAGGAGTAATGCTACGCATGATTTTTATTCTATTTTAATTTGAGAGTAATAACAGCAGTTTACTAAATGATGTTTTTTTTAGCTAAGAACTACAAACAAGAGTAAATGAGTTCGTGTTATCAGCAAAAAAATCCAATAAAGTAATTCGTGGATATAATTAAATGTACATAACCAAAGTTAAGGATTTTCTTTTGCTATACGATTGTTTTAAAAATAAAGATTCTCTTATTTTGGTTATCCTTGATTTAAATCCTTGTTTATAAGTTTGTTGGAAGCTAAAAAAAAAGATTTATAGTGCTTTGTAAGTCAGTAAGTTGTTAAGAAGTTTTTTGTGTTGCAAGTGATTGGTTATCAAAAGAATAACGTTTTAAAGAATAATTGAATAGAAAACAGCTATTTTTAGGACCAAAAGTACACCTTCAATTGAAATTAAGTACAGATGGACAGATCAGGTAAAATTTTAGTTGGAATAATTGCCATTACCTTCGGAGGAATTGTTGTTTTGCTTTATCAATTGCACCTTGGGCATGTTGTAGTTCCAACAATGGAAGCTTCTCAATTAGAATTAGATGCTTCTAAAGAAACAACGGTTGTTATTACTCACGAGCGCAATCCATACAAGGGGAGTTTCAAAAAACAAGATGGAAGTATCTTTACGTTAGAGCTATTGAATGCCAGTTTTTTGCATAATCCTATGCGAAACTATTATGGCGATAGCGCACCAAGTCAGTTGAATGTACTATGGAAGCACAAACTAGGGCAGGGAATTACCAAAGTAGGTACAGAGGAGAAAATATGGAAAGGGGCAGGTTGGACAGGACAGCCTTTGATAGTAGCTGAAAATGGAGAAAAGTATTTGATACAAGGAGCATACGATCATCATTTGAAAAAAATAGATGCCAAAACAGGGCAATTGATTTGGCAGTATCAATACGATGATGTAATAAAAGGGACTGGTAGTTTGTGGTTGAATCATCAAGCAGATTCTTTGAAACATTTTTGTGTAATTCTGCAAGGAAGTCGGGCAGGGAAAAGCACTTATGCCACAACAATTCCAAGCTACCGAGCTATTTCTTTGATTACAGGGGAAGAACTTTGGCGTTTGAATAGTGCTAAGACAGCAAGTTATAGTAGAGATGTCGATGCTTCTGCTTTGATTGTAAATGATACGGCTTACATTGGTTTGGAGAATAGCATTTGGACTATTTTTGACCCTGATCCCAAAAACGCAACTCAAAGAGGTGGTTTGTTGCAGCCTCAAATTTATAAAAACAAAGATACCCTTTATCTAAAAAGTGATTGGGAGAAACACCAAGGAAATTTGGTAACAGAAGCATCGCCCACTTTGTTGGGGCATCGAATTTATATTGCCTCAGGATCTGGGCATATTTGGGGATACAATTTGCAGACAGATAGTATTGATTGGGATTACTATGTAGGATCAGACATTGATGGTTCGCCAGTTGTAACAAAAGATAGCTGTTTGTTGGTAACTATTGAAAAGCAGTATATAAAAGGACATGGAGGTGTTTTGAAGCTAAATCCTAGCAAAAGTCCGAATGAAGCAGTAGAATGGTTTTTTCCAACAGAAAACAAGCCTTTTTCGACTTGGGATGGTGGGGTCATCGGTTCTACAGGAGTTAACTATTCTTTTAAGAAGTTGGGGGAACCCAATATAGCGGTGTTTACAGCAATTGATGGCTTTATGTATGTTGTTAATACAGATTCCTTAGATCTTACTCAACCCAAGGCAACATTTGATAGCACGCATTTTTTCTCTCAACCAACGCTTCTTTTTAAATACAAGACAGGTTCCTCTATTTCTACACCAATTATTATCAAAGACAAGCTAATTGCAGCAAGCTACAAAGGAATTTATTTGTTTGACTTTGATAGTAATATGAATTTTAAGCTTCGAGATATGGTCAAAGTCCGATGTGAATCAACCCCTGTTGTAGATGAAGGGAAATTATACGTAGCTTCTAGAAATGGTTATTTGTATTGTTTTGGAAATGTAGATTCAACTAAGTAAGTGGGCATAAAAAATTATAGGTAAAAAATAGCCTTATTTTTAGTGCTAATCGAAGAGGAAAAGTGCGGTTTTAGCGAGCTAAAGCAAATTTTTCCGATGAAGAGTAGTGCAAAAAGAAGGTTGTTTAGCTGCGCTGCTACTTCGTGGTTTATAGAATTTTTTCTGAACGATTACTTATAGTAAATTGATTGGAGTTTTTTAGTTAAAAGCAAAAAATTAAGAATTAATTAAGAATTATGACAAAATAAAAGTAATTCCTTCGCTGCTTTTTACTAATTTTGTTTTGTCCCCACAACCAACAAATTTTTGGTGTAATAATCCATTATTTTAAAACAAACTATTTTTATCAATGAAATTGGTATTTGTGTGGCTGTGGGCCATTGGATGTATATTGTTACCCTATCTGCTAAAAGCGCAAACATGGGTAGATCAAATGCAAAATCGTTCTGTAAATTTTTATACTGTTCAACAGAGCTTTGAGACTGCATGGGGCAACAAGCCTTATGAGAGAGGCAATGGATGGAAACAATACAAACGATGGGAAGCATTTTGGGAACCTAGAGTTTTTCCTCATGGAGTACGCCCTCCTGTAAGACATATTTGGAAAGAACATTTGCGTTTTCAAAGAACCTATCCATCTTCAAGTTCGGGAGCTCGAAATGCCAATTGGTCACCAATGGGACCTTATTCTTGGACTACTTCTTCTTATAATCCAGGAAATGGTCGTGTCAATGCTGTAGCAGAAGATCCTAATGACCCGAATACATTGTATATTGGCGCTCCTGCTGGTGGTTGTTGGAAATCAACAGATGGTGGTGCTTCTTGGACGGTCTTAACAGACGATCTACAATCATTAGGGGTATCTGCAATTGCCATTGATTATACAAATAGTAATGTAATTTATATAGGGACAGGGGACGATGATGGTAGCGACACTTACAGCATTGGTTTGTTAAAAACAACGGATGGTGGAACTACTTGGGCAGAAGTTACTCCTTCTTCAGCATCTATATTTGGAGCTAAAATTTATAAAGTAATTATTCATCCTGTTGACCACAATACGGTATTTTTAGCTTCTTCAACAGGATGTCATAAAAGCACGGATGGTGGTGCCACTTGGACATTGTTGCGTACAGGAGTATGGCGAGATATGGAGCTAAAACCTGGTGACCCCAATACGATTTACCTTGCTAATAAAACAGTTTATCGCACGACAGATGGTGGGACAACGTGGAGTTTAGTTAATGTGGGATTGCCTACGGCTTCTAATATTAATCGTGCCGAGATCGCTGTTACTCCTGCCAATCCTGATTACGTATACTTTGTTTGTGGTAATGAGGCTGATGCGAGTTTTTATGGTTTATACCGATCTACCAACAGCGGAACTTCATTTACCTTGCAGGCTAATACACCAAATATTTTTGCTTACGATATGACAGGAAGTAATACTACTTCTGGTCAAAGTTGGTACGATATGGCTATTGCAGCATCACCAACCAATGCTGAAGAAATTTATATTGGAGGTATTAACGTTTGGAAATCAACAGATGGTGGTGTTAGTTATACTATCAAATCACATTGGTATTATCCTCCAACTGTTGGGTATACCCATGCAGATATTCATGTTTTGGAGATGTATGGCAATCGGTTGTATTGTGGTAGTGATGGAGGTATTTTTAAATCAACCAATGGTGGTAATGGCTTTTCAGATTTATCTGATGGTTTGAGCATTTCTCAATTTTATCGTATTGGTGGTTCTGAACAAGTGCCTCATAAGATTGTTGGAGGAACACAAGATAATGGTTGTAATTTAGTCACGAACCGTGTAGCATTGCATACCAATGGTGGTGATGGAATGGAAGCATTGATTTCTCCATTGGATTCTGCGGTCATTTATACAAGTTCGCAATATGGAAACTTTAGACGTTCCGATGATGGTGGCTATAACTTTTCTGGTATTTTTCCAACCAAATCTGGTGACGGTGCTTGGGTGACTCCTTTGGTAATGAACCCACAAGACAATGATATGTTGTTGGCGGGTTTTGATGAAGTTTACCTAACCTTAGATCAAGGAAATTCAGATAGCCCTATTTCTTCGTTTAACTTAGGACCTGGGAATTTGTTACGAAACTTAGCGATTTCACCGTCTGATGGATACACCCATTTTTACGCAGGTACCTACAGTCAGATTTTTGCAACAACAAATAGTGGTGCGAATTGGACAGATGTTACAGCAGGTTTGCCTAACTCTGCAATGTCATCTATTACGGTACACCCAACCAACCCTCTTAAAGTATGGGTTACTTTTTCGGGGATACAAATAGGAGAAAAAGTCTATATGACAGAAAATGGTGGAACGACTTGGACAAATATTTCAGGTAATTTGCCCAATATTCCTGTCAACTGTTTGGTCTACCAAAATGGTTCAGCAGATGGTATTTATATCGGTACAGATGCTGGAGTTTATTATACTGATTCCTTATTGGCGGGATGGCAATATTACTCTACTGGCTTGCCAAATGTGATTGTAAATGATTTGGAAATTAATTATACGATTGGAAAAATTCGTGCAGGAACATATGGGCGAGGACTTTGGGAATCGCCAATTAAGCAACCTGTGACAACGCCACCAACTGCTAATTTTGGATTTAGCAATGATCAAGTTTGTACAACAGATTCAATCGAATTTTCAGATGCTTCTATAGATCATGCCCCTAGTTGGTTATGGCGTTTTCCTGGTGGAAGTCCAAGTAGTTCTACAGAGCAAAATCCTAAAGTTGTTTATCCTTCTACAGGGGTGTATAATGTTACCTTGATTGTTCAAAATATGAACGGAGTAGATAGTGTGACAAAGTCTATTCCTGTAAGTTATCAACCTAATGAACTCAATCTTAGTATACAGTTGGATAACAGTCCTGTTGATGTATCTTGGAATCTGAAAGATAATACAGGAAGTACATTATATGAGAGTCGGCAATTTGCATTGGCAGGTAGAGATAGTCAGTTGGTGGAGCAACCTATTTGTTTGGCAGCGGGTTGTTATACATTAGTAATGTTGGATCTTTCTGGTAATGGTCTCTGTTGTGGTAATGGTGATGGCTATTATTTGTTAACAGATATAAATGGTGATACAGTAGCTTTTGGTGCTTCGTATGGATATACAGATACAACGACATTCTGTGTTAGTCAAGCTACTCCTTTGGTTGTTGGGGCATCAGAAAGTCCAGCAACGTGTGGTATGTCAGATGGAATGATTACAGTAACAGCATTAGGGGGAGATGGTAATTTTACTTATAGTATTGATGGGGGAGCATTTCAAGCTAGTCCTATTTTCAATAATCTTTCTGTCGGTAGTTACACGATTACGGTTCAAGATGGTTTGGGGGCTCAATCTACGATCACGACTGTTGTTAATAACAGCAACCAGCCAACAGCGGTTGCTTCGGTTAATGCAACTACAGTTTACTTAAATCAAGGGGGCGTAGCCAACTTTTTCTCTACCAATTCACTCCATGCAGCTTCGTATAATTGGACGTTTCCTGACGGAACTACTTCCTCACAAGCAGATCCCAACTTTACTTTTACAACAGATGGGCAACAGCAAGTAATTTTAACAGTGAATAATGGTGCTTGTAGTGATTCGGATACATTGAATATTACAGTTATTAATAATGTAAATGTAACTGAAATTGAAAATAAGGCGACTATTATGGTATCACCTAATCCAATTAAAGATAAATTTCTATTGGATATTGAGTTTTTGAAAACTCAGGATAATGTAGAGGTGATTATACACAATGCTGTAGGGCAGCAAGTGTTTTGGCAAGAGCTTAAACAAGTCAAGACATACCAACAACAAATCCATTTTGGTAATGAACCAAGTGGCGTGTATGTTGTCACAGTATTGGGGAATGATATGGCTATTTCTAAAAAGTTTGTCAAATCGTAATTGACGTTACGTCATTATTTATACCTAACAAATAAAAAAGGATTAAGCGGCTATTGGCTACTTAATCCTTTTTGTTTTTAATGGGTAGTGTTGTCAAAAAACTAGTACATTAAGGCTTGAATTTAAAAATTCTAAACAAATAATAAATAGAGGGGAATATTAGTAAAGAACCAATAAGCAGTGCCATTGTTAGATAATAGAGTGTTGTTTCTGGAGCAACAGAATTATATACAGTCAAATGATTGCCATCTTTCATATGAATCAGAATTGGAATCTGCGCAGCTGCCCAACCAGACATAATTAAGCCGACCTGAACAGCTACTAAAATACGAATTCTTTGAAAGTATTTTTTGTTAATATCCATCCATATCCAAGGTAGAAGGAGTGTCGCCCCAACAAATGCAATCCAACTAATCGGAGAGGATAAGGCTAATGCAAAAAATGGAACTTGATAGATATATGCCAATAGTAGGACAACACTGCCTGTTAAAATCATCCCAATAGAAAATCGCTTGGCAACAATAGAGTAAAAATGGATTTGCTTAGGTTCTATGGCTTCACCAAGTATAAAAATGCTAGCGATATAAGCGAAAATTAACGCCACAAAAATTCCAACCCCAACGCAAAAATAATTGAACCAAGGTGCAATGAATTGACTGTAAAATGTTCCATTCGGATTATTATCTATTTGCCCATACATCATAGCCCCTAAGGTTACCCCAAGAAAAATAGCTGTTATCAAGCTAGAAATACGAAAAATCCAGTGGTAATAAACATGGGTACCATCTACATGTGTGTCATAATGTCTAAATGTAAAGGCCGTTCCCCTCAATACAATTCCCATTAAGACAATAAATAGAGGAATATGTAAAGAGATCGACATTTGTGCAAAAATAGGAGGAAATCCATTAAAGATAATCACAACTGCCAAAATTAGCCACATATGGTTTACTTCCCATACAGGAGCAATGGCTTTGTAAATAGGGCGAATACTTTTATTGCCCGTTAATAATTCTATAATTCCTGCCCCAAAATCAGCTCCACCTAAGAGTGTGTAGAAAAAGAAGGCAATACTTAAGACTAAAACAATAAATTCAAGCATCTTAATTGGTTTTTTCTTTATCCGTAGTTGTTGTCAAAGGATAGTGTTGATGAATAGCATTAATTTGACGTTTCATGAGCCAAAAAAGAACAGCAGATAAAAATAGATAAACAAAGAGGGTGATGTAGAATGAATATTGAATACCTGGCATTGGTGTGACAGCGTCCTTAGTACGCATCACTTGATAAATAATCCATGGTTGTCGTCCTACTTCTGTAACTGTCCAACCTGCCTCTAACGCGATAAAACCTAAAGGAATACAGAAAACCAATGTCTTTAAGAAAGTAGTATGATAAATCCATTCTTTTTTTCGCCAATTTAAGACCAAAAAAATAAGTCCAATCAATGCCAGTAAACTCCCGATTCCTATCATAATCTGAAAGGCAAGATGGACAATTAAAACGGGCGGTTCCTCATCATCTGGTATTTGATCTAGTCCAACTACTTCGGCATTAAAATCTCCGTGAGCTAGAAAACTCAACGCATATGGAATGCGAATTGCATAATCAACAGTTTGGGTTTCGCTGTTCGGAATTCCACCAATAATCAACGGAGCACCTTGTTCGGTGTGATAATGTGCTTCCATTGCAGCTAACTTAGCAGGTTGGCGAACCGCAATATCTTTGGCAGCAATATCACCAGATATGGGAATGAGAATAGCAGCAATAGCTCCAAAGCTTAATGCTATGCGAAAGGCTGCTTTGTGAAAAGCATTGTTTTTGTTTTTTAATAGGTAAAAACCATGCAATCCTGCTACCGCAAAACCTGTTGCCACAAAAGAGGCTAATGACATGTGCAAGGCTTGGCTAAACCAAGCATCGTTGAACATGGCTGCCAAAGGATCAATATTGACATATTCACCATCAATCACCTCAAAACCTGCTGGGCTGTTCATCCAACTATTAGCAGCAACGACCAAAATTCCAGAAGCTAAACCTGATATTCCAACGATTAAACCTGAAACCCAATGTGTCCATTTGGGAACCCGTTCCCAACCATAGAGAAATACTCCTAACGCAATGGCTTCAATAAAGAAAGCCGTCCCTTCCCAAGAAAAAGGCATTCCTATAATACCTCCAGCGTGTTTCATAAATTCAGGCCATAACAAGCCTAATTCAAACGATAACATGGTTCCAGATACTGCCCCTACCGCAAAAAAAATGGCAATGCCTTTGGACCATGCTTTGGTCAAATCTCTATAGACAACATCTCCTGTTTTGAGCCATCGCCATTCAGCATATGCCATAAAGAAAGGAATGGTCATTCCAATACAGGCAAAAATGATGTGGAAACCTAACGAAAATGCCATTTGAAGCCTGGCAGCTGTTAATACATCCATAATAAGTTATAGTTATTGTAATCCATAAAAGAACTACAGGTTGATATTTTAGAAGCATGCTTATAGCATGCAATGTGCTTGTATTTTGAACATTCTTTTGATTTAAATCCTATCGTAACCGACAGGTGATCAACGAATGATTATTTATACTATTGAACAATTAAGTCGATACAAAAGTCAACCATTCTATGCTCTAATTTATTGATATGAATCATAAAAGATTAATTTTGAATGCCTCTAAATTGTAATTTTTAATTTTTCTATATAAGTAGACATTATCGTACATTAAAAATAACAAGTACCACGCAGTAGCAGCGTAGCTAAAACAGTCTTCTTTTTGCGCTACTCTTCATCAAAAAAACTTGTCTTAGCTCGCTAAGCCTTCCTTTTTTTTTTAGCAAAAAAATAATCCCATTTTTTGTTCTTATTTTTTCTGACCACTTACTCAAGCTATTATAAAGGAGTTTTAAAGTAGTAGTGGAAATGAAAGTATAGTTTTGGTAATTAATTGAGTAGTTTTGTCGGAAGCATGAATGAAAAAAAACGAGTTTTGAGGGGGGAACTCAAAACTCGTTCAATTGTTTTTGGGGATACATGGATATGATGGATGGGTTAATTGACTGCGTAATGAGAGGAATATCTTGAGGCATGAAATAACAATGATTGGATCAATCTTTCTTTAGCACATTTTCCATAACTGTTTCTTTAGACAGTTTTTTGGTACAGAAAAACCAATCTTGACAGTCTATAGCTGCATCATCCATTCGTTCTTTTGCCGTTCCGCAAGAACCTGCTGGTCCAACAATAACATCATCGCCTGGTTGCCAATCCGCAGGAGTTGCGACATTAAACGCATCGGAGGTTTGAAGGGCTACGACAACACGGTACAACTCATCAAAATTGCGTCCCAAACTTAATGGGTAATAAATTATGGCACGAATAATTCCTTTAGGATCAACAAAAAATACGGCACGAACAGCTTTGGTACTATCCTCGTTGGGTTGAATCATACCATATTTATGCGCTACTTTCATGGTGATATCATCAATCAAGGGAAATGTTACCTCAACATCCTTCATGTTTTTGTAGGCAATTTTTTCTTTGATCGTTCTCAGCCAAGCAATGTGACTATATAAGCCATCAATAGACAGACCAATCAACTTACAGTTGACGGCTTCAAATTTTTTCTCCAAAGTTGCGAAAGTCATAAATTCGGAAGTGCAGACCGGAGTAAAATCAGCAGGATGACTAAAAAGGATACTCCACTTCCCCAAATAATCAGAGGGATAATTAATTTCTCCTTGGGTTGTTGTTGCTAAAAAAGCAGGAGCAGGATCCCCAATTCTAGGCATTGAGATAACAACTTGCTCTTCATTTAATTCCATAATCTTGTTTTTAGTGCTTTGTGGAACTGTTGCCCAATTCGTGCAATGCTTCGACAAAGCATTGATTGTTATAAAATGTATTTTGATATTGTCATTCTAAGCCTTTCCTTTTAGCATTAAATTCCAATACATAAAGGGAAGACCATATTTTTTTAATAGCCACATACTATAGGTTTCTTTCGCAGTATCTACAAATTTGGATATTAAGGGGTCAGACATTCTAACATTATTATATCCAAATTCTGCTAAGACCATTTTTCCATATCCTGTTACCAACGGGCAAGAAGAATAACCTTTGTAGGTCAGTTCTTTAGAGCTGCCTTTGAGGGTGTTGATAATTTGTTGGACAACAACAGGTGCTTGTTTTCGAATAGCGGCTCCTGTTTTGGCGGTAGGAAGCGCAGCAGCATCGCCCAAACCATAAATGTTGGGATAGATATTGTGTTGTAAGGTAGCTGGATCGACATTGAGCCAACCTTTGCTAGGACCTTCTCGATGTGCCAAAGGAGAATTTCTAATAAAATCAGGAGCCGATTGAGGAGGCGCTAAATGGAGCATATCAAAAGGAATACCTACAAGCCTAGTAGCCACTTGTTGCACTTTTACTTTAGGATTAGGGTTGTGTTCTATAGGTTGGTTGTAGTCGTCTAGTTTTGTAATTTCATAATAAGCTACCTTATTCGTACCATCAATTTTGACCAATTTGTGGAAAAATTTTAGATTGATCGCTTTTCTATCAACTACTTGTAGTAATGTTTTGGCAAAATCAGGTACCCCAAAAATAACAGAGCCTGGTGTTGCAAAAATAACATTGGTCGCATTTTTTATTCCTTGTTGCTGAAAATAATCATCCGCCAAATACATTATCTTTTGGGGTGCCCCACCACATTTTATAGGGGTAGAAGGTTGCGTGAATAAAGCATTACCTCCCCTAAATTTTTGCAATACTTCCCAAGTGTATTTAGCATCAATGTAATTGCTACAAACATTATTCTTGCCTATGGTTTCTTTTAGCCCTTTGATGTCTCCTAAATTGATTTGGATGCCAGGGCAAACTACTAAATAATCGTAATAAACAGTAGAGCCATTGTTCAGCTGCAATTGATTAGAAGAAGGGAGGAATGACGCAACTGCCTCTTTGATCCAGTTGATACCATTGGGAATTAAAGTCGCCATAGGGCGAGCTGTTTTTTGATAATCAAAGGTTCCTGCTCCAACAAGTGTCCATGCGGGTTGGTAGTAATGTGTCGTAGCAGGATCAATAATGGCAATGTCTAAGGTTCTGTCTTTTTTTTGTAATTGAGCGGCGACAGTTATGCCTGCTGTTCCAGCACCAATAATGACGATTTGATGTGTGTGTGTCATAATAAATAGGCTTATAATTATAGCAATGATTCTAATGCTACAAAGCTAAGCCATAATGTTGACAGGGTTTGTGATGTAAATCACATATGACTATTTTTTAATATGATTAGCAACAAAGATAAGGAATAGGGGATGTGATAAAATAAGAACTCAATTAATAGAGTACCTTGGATGCATTGTACTGTATTAACAGTAGTTTTAACCTGTAAATATGACACTTAGTCGTTATTTGGCAATGAATTTGAACTCTTTGGTTTAGATAATCATTATTATCAATAATACTTAGCTGCGCTATTATGGTGCGGTTATCGATTATAAAATATGAGAAATTATTCAAGTAAACAATATAAAATTATGTCAATGTTTAAAGCACTCTCTACTCTTTTGGCCATTACTGTATGTTGGGCTTGTTCTTTCGCACCTGCGTCAGCACAAAAAGATGCTCCAAAAGATGGAAAACTAGAAAAAAGTCTGTTGTGGAAAGTTACGGGAAAAGGAATTAAGCCGTCTTATGTCTTTGGAACCATTCATATGATTGGAGCAGACGATTTCTTTTGGGATAAATCAATGGAAAAAGCCTTTAAGAAAACCAAAAAATTGGTGATGGAAATGGACATGAGTCAGCAAATGGTGATGGCGGTTCAAATGATGCAACTAGCGCCAATGAAAGGTGGAGAAACATTAAAAGACCTAATTTCAGAAGAGGACTATCAGATAATTGAAAGTTATTTTACAAAAGAAGCTAAATCACCACAAGCAAAAATGACGTTTGGGATGGCTCAAAACTGGCAACCCATGTTATTGCAATCTCTTTTGTATATGGAAATGATTGACGGTCCCGTTAAGATGTATGAAATGGAACTGACATCCAAAGCAAAAGAAGCGGATATGGCTTTTGGAGGATTGGAAACAGTTGCCGATCAAATGGCGGTATTTAACTCGATTCCTTACAAAACACAAGCCGAAGGTTTGGTTGAAATGATTAAAAATTTAAAAGAGGGTAAAGGAGGAGAGAATGAGTTTGCTAAAATGGTAACTTATTATAAGGCACAAGATGTTGATGGTATGTTAGAGGCAATGCAAGGCGACTTAGACGAAATGGGTAGTCAAGAAGAAATGTTGGATAATAGAAATAAAAAATGGATTCCACAGATCATCGAAATGTCTAAAGAAGCACCAACATTTTATGCTGTTGGAGCAGGGCATTTAGGAGGTGAAACAGGTGTCATTCGTTTGTTGAGAAAAGAAGGATTTAAGGTTACTCCAGTGACAAAATAACGAGGAGTACATCTAACTAATATACAAGTCATGCTCTATATGGGGCATGGCTTTTTTTAAAAGTAAAAGGCATGAAACTTTACTTGCCCTAAAGTATTGACCTCAAGTGTAGGAAAAGGCACTTTGAATATATTCAAAATTCCAAAAACGGTTTTTAGCCATTTGTGTTTGGTTGGGATACGTTCAAAATCAATATCTAAAGATAAGAAAAATTGACTGTGGCGCTGGTATTGAGGTGGCGCTGTAAATTGATCACCAGTTGTTTTGTCTTCCCAAGTATTGCTTTCTGCACCAAAAAAGTTTTCAATACCATATCCAACAGCTACATTGATCCACTTGGGTGGGAAATTATTAGGACGTTCCTTTAAAAACGAAGCAACGTTGACAGACATCCATATTGTTTGACCATTATATTCTTTGAATAAAAGTTCAGCAGGACTTGTACCAAATAAATTGGTCGTACGTGCATTGATAGAAGTGGTAGCCATGCTGTTGTTAGCTTGGAACAATTGCGTAGAATATTGTGGGCGATGGGTAGACATTTTTAAACGGATGCGTTGTTCTTTCCAAAGCAATTCTTGACCTAAATACAAGCCCGAACCAATGACGTTAAAGCCCATGTCGCCCCAAGAAAAACCCCATTGATCTGAAAATCCATCCATGACTTCTAAGGTAGTTTGGAATAGTAGCCCAGTACCAAACCCAACCCATGCAGCATCTCTTTGAGAAAGACCCGCCCAACGATACAAATTGCCAGCCCATTTGCTCTCAAAATATCCAGTCATAGCATGCCCAAACTTATCCATCTGTTGCCAGCCTTGCCAATCGTCAAAAAAATGAAATTGTCCACGAGGGTAATTGGCATACCATGCCCTGTCCAAACCAATGGTCACAGCACTATACCCTGTAATTCCTATCCCTGTTAAGGTCCAAAATCTGCTTTGATTAAAGCTAGGAGCATTCTCAAAAAAGCCAAGCTTTTGCTTTGGAAGCGAAATGCTATCTATTTGTGCTGAGGCAGATAAGCTACAACATAGAATTAAAAACAAGAGCCAATTTTTCATAATGATAAGGGAACAAGAGCGAATGCTTTAAAAGAAGCCTCAAAAGTACAAAAATGCAATTGATTTGCATGGATTGAAAACAGAATGTTTGTTATAAGGTGTCAGAAACCTACCAGTCATTCGTTGCTCCAAGCTTATGTTCACTACAAAATGTGTTATCTAACAGCACTCTATGAGCTTAGTTGGCAATAATAGTGTAATTGTTATTCTATAATTCGTTTTCCACGACGCATCTCATAATAAAGCAAACTTTGTCTGGTTTTTTCGTCCTGTAATTCAATCGCTTTTAAATAAGACTTGATACCTCGATGCATTAAGATAAAGTAATTTTCCTGTGTATTTTCGTCCTTTACTTCGACCTCTAAAACTGTTCTCTTGGCATCTCTATTTTGATACTCAATTTCTTTTAGTTTCTTGACCAATAGTTTTCGGCGCGTACCATCTTTTTGATTAAAGATAATGTATTGGAGTATTTTTTCTTTTTTACCCTTAGCGACAGTTTCTTCTTCGAAACGGATATCAACATCATCAGAACGGTAGATTCGAGAAATTTTTCGATAATCTAAGTTAGATTGATTTTCGAGCGATAAAAAAGGATAAAGTACTTTGCCCCAAAACTCATCCAATGTTCGAGCATCAAAATCTTGTTGGTGCGTGAAAAATTTCCCATCTTCAAGTAATTGTTCTTTGCTAGTTCTTGCAATGATGTAAGTATGCTCAGGATCAGCCATACTTGGACGATATTTGAGCATGTCTACTTGGCTAATTCCATCAATATAAATCTTGAGATATCCTTGCAAGTCTCTATTTTCTGGATCTATTAGCTTCATGTGATAACCATACGGTATTTTGTCAATACGAGAAATTCGCAAACGGTAAGGCTTGTCATCGGTTGGAGGGTCAACAATGCCACCAGGAGTGTATCTAGCACGTTCATCAACCAATAAATAAGAGTTGAATACGGAGAATTTTACAACTCCAGGAGCAATAGGATCAGGATAGTGGGCTGTACTCATTTTTCCTTCAGAAGGAATAAAAGTATAGCCAGTAAAGTCACTTTCTTTGATAAATTCTCGATCTTCCGAAAGCGTGTAACGGACAGAGTCAGTTTGAGCTACAAGTAGCATAGGGACGAAAATTCCTAAGAGGAGTATGATAAGTTGTTTCATAATCTATCTAGTATTATTTTGAAGCTGCTACGGGGATTCTACAAGCAAAATTTTATCTTAGAGTGAACACAAAAATAAAAATTTATTATTGTATTTCTCAAAAATAATAGGATTAAGCCTTAGTAGGTCTGCCAACCGTAGTCGTTTTGTAACATTTTGCCATTGATTATTAATCATATTGGACTAGTAGTAAAAAAAAGAATCGTCTAATTGTATAAATGTCTAGTCTCAGTAAATGATCACCTATCGTTGGCTAAATTTTATATCTAACTTATATTTATTGTACTGTCGTTTTGTCATTTTTAGCTTTTTTGAATTGAGCTTGCCGAGCCAGCTAGTGTTAATAACACAAAGGCCAAAGACCACGACTAAAGGGAATTAACAGACAAGCTACGAGCTGAATAAGGGGGACTAAAAGTTACCTTTGAGCTATTAGCATGATTTTAGCAGATTATTGTTATAATCATTTATTTAAATAAATCGTTAAATCACCTTATAACTATATGGCAATGCTTGTGCCATACTATCTTTGAAGGAGTATTATTTTGTAACATGCATTTGGGGCAGCACAATGAAAGAACGCTTAGCTAATATATATTACACGTTTCCCATTCAATTAATAAAACTACAACTGAAGCATAATATTCTACTATTAAGTCTTTGGGGAGTTTTGTTTGCTATAGTAAATGGAAATATAGGGTCCTCTATGGGATTTCATAAGATGTTTTTAGATCCTGAATATATGGGAAAAGTTACTTTTTGGAGTTTCTTTATAATTGGCTTGGCTTATGGAAGTTTTTTTATTGCTTGGAACACTAGTGTTTATATATTAAATAGTTATCGTTTTCCTTTTTTAGCGTCTTTGTATCGACCTTTTGCCAAATTTAGTTTTAATAACTTTTTCATTCCTGTTACTTTTATCATTTTCTATGTATTCAAAATTGTACATTTTCAGTGGTACAATGAATATACAGGAGAGTACAGCATCTTGTTTGATTGTTTAGGGTTTTTGTTGGGGGCTTTTCTGATGGTTCTAAGCTCTATGCTATATTTTCAGTATACCAATACAGATATGCAAACGTATCGAAAACTGAATAAGCTAAAGTTGTCCAAGATGCTAAAGGCAATTATTGTCAAAAGAAAGGAGCGGCAATTAAACATCATGGATAATGGTCCTTATAAAAATGCTTGGCGGGTCGATTTCTTTTTGACGGAATATTTTCAATGGAGAATTGTGCGGAATGTAGAGCATTATAATTTCAAATTATTAGAGCGTGTGTTTCGTCAAAATCATGCGAATGCTTTGGTCATACAAAGTTTAAGCATTACCGCTTTGATACTGATGGCGGCTATGGTCGAGTACGAACCATTTCGGATTCCAGCAGGAGCGAGTCTATTGTTACTACTGTCCATTGTGACGACTATTATAGGAGCCTTAACCTACTGGATGGAAGAATGGAAAGTGCTTTTTTTGTTGACAGCTTTTTTCTTTATTAGTCAGATGATGTCATGGGGGTGGTTTTCTTATCAAAATAGTGCTTATGGTTTAAATTACGATGCTCCTTATGTGGATTATTCTGTGGAAGTGTTGGATTCAATTTGTTCAAAAGAAAGATACAAAGAGGATAGTAAGGCTACTTTAGAGATTTTGGAGCGTTGGCGAAATAAATTTGGAAAGAGTCGATTGTTGAGAAAGCCTAAGTTGGTATTGTTGTGCGTTAGCGGTGGAGGTATCCGAGCTAGTTTGTGGTCAAATCATGTTATTCGTGAAATTGATAAATCTTTGAACGGAAAGTTGATGAAACATACTGTCTTGATGACAGGAGCTTCGGGGGGAATGTGGGGAGCATCTTTGTATCGAGAGTTGTACTATCAAAAGCAAAAAGGAAAAAAGATTGATTTGTACGATAAAAAATATTTGGACTATACTGCCAAAGATTTGATGAACTCTTTAGCATTTACTTTTTTGGTGAATGACATATTTATTCCTTGGGTGAACCGCGAGGTGAATGGGTATACTTACCGCCAAGATCGGGGATATATTTTTGAACAACAGTTTATTGAAAACACAGAAGGTTTATTGGGAGAGTCCTTAAATTATTATAAAAAACCAGAAGAAGAGGCACTAATTCCAATGATGTTTATTACACCATTGATTTCTAATGATAGTCGAATGATGGTCATTTCTCCCCATGCCGTTAGTTATATGATGCGGCCTCCATTTAGTTATCAAGGAGAGGATCGAGTATCTAGAATTGATGCGGTAGATTATGGGGCTTTATTTTCAAAACACAATCCTTTTAACTTGAGGTTTGCCACAGCTTTGAGAATGAATGCTACCTTCCCTTTTATTTTTCCAAGTGTTCAAATGCCTACGAATCCTGTACTAACATTAGTAGATGCTGGCTTTAGAGATAATTTTGGTTTGGAAACGGCCACAAGATTTGCTGCTATTTTTAGAAAATGGATTAGAGAAAATACTAGTGGAATTACAATTATATCAATTCGTTCGTACGCACAGGCAGAAAAAATTGCAGAGACAACGACCAAATCATTATCCGAATTGGCTTTCAATCCTTTGGGACCCGTTTTTGCCTTAGATGCTATTCAAAATTACCACCATGATACTTATGTATCTTATCTGAAATCAAAAATAGGATATGATAAGATAGATGTAGTTGATTTTGTGTACAAACCAACGATTTTGAATGAACGAGCCTCGTTGAGTCTTCATTTAACTCAACGAGAAAAAAATGATATTTTGAATGCCATTAACCTAGATGAAAATCAGCAGAGTATAAAGCGTTTGCAAGAGCTGATAAAGTAAAAAAGTGTTTTTTTTTGTATTTCAGCTAAAAAAAATACCGCACCTTTGTTTAGGGGGATGTTTTTGATTTTCAGTTTCTTATGGTGTTTTGGGGTTTTTAGGTATTAGTTTTTTGATATAAAAGGCTTAAGTATTAAAGCCATTGTTTTGAATATGATAAATAGTTTTTTATCTTTGCACGTCCAAAAAGAAAAGTATTTACTTAGAATAAAATATAAATATTCAGATGAAAACGATCGCATTATCAGGTACTTCAAGAACTGAATTAGGCAAGAAAAGTACAAAAGCACTACGCAATGCAGGTTTGGTACCTTGCGTTCTTTACGGTGGCGAAAAAAACCTTCACTTTAGCCTTACAACAAAGGCTTTGCGTGATTTGATTTATACAAATGAATTTAGAACAGCAGAGGTTGAGTTAGATGGCGCAAAATACAATGCTATTATCAAAACTGTGCAGTTTCACCCAGTTACTGATGCTATTCAACATGTTGATTTGTTGGAGTTAGTAGAAGGACAAAGCGTAAAAGCAGAAATTCCAATCAAATTGGTTGGTACGGCCAAAGGTGTAAAAGTTGGTGGTGTTTTGATGCAAAAAATTCGCAAAGTTAAGGTGAAAACTACTCCAGATAAACTTTCTTCATTTATTGAAGTAAACGTTGAGCACTTGATGTTGGGTAAATCTATCCGTGTACGTGAAATTCAAGTAGAAGAAGGTATCGAGATTATGAATGCTGGTGGAATTCCTTTGGCTTCTGTTGAAGTACCACGTGCTTTGCGTTCTGCAGAAGCAAGATCAGCAGCAGAATCTGCTCAATAATAAAAAACTTTATATTCTTTATCTTTTTAAGACAAAGAGTAGGTATATAATATCTTAAGACGTATTGGATTTTCTAATACGTCTTTTGTTGTATCTTGTCACTTCATAAATTAATGAATATGTTCAAGTTTATAAAACGTCTGTTTGTCAATCAAGAACTTGAAACTTCAAAAATAGAGAATAGTGTGAAATATCTTATTACAGGTTTGGGGAACATAGGACCAGATTATGACGGTACTCGTCATAATATTGGCTTTGATGTGGTGGATTATTTAGCAGATAAATTTGACGTGCAGTATAAGAGTGAACGTTACGGGATGGTTGGTTCGTTTCGCCACAAGGGGAGAACATTTATTTTGTTGAAACCCAATACGTATATGAATCTAAGTGGACAAGCTATTCGTTATTGGTTGCAAAAAGAGAAGATCAAAATTTCCAACCTTTTGGTTATTTTGGATGACCTGAATTTGAGTTTTGGCAAAGTAAAAGTAAAATCCAAGGGGAGTGCTGGGGGGCACAATGGTCTTAAGAATATAGAGCAACTGTTAAGTACAAGCCAATATCCTAGATTGAGAATAGGCATAGGAGATCGTTTTGGCAAGGGCAAACAAGTTGATTTTGTACTAGGCCGTTGGACGAATCAAGAGGCAGCGGATTTGCCAGCAATTATTAAGCATGCAGGGCAAGGCGTTTTAAATTTTGGGACGATTGGTTTGGAGAGAACAATGAATGTCACAAATAAAGACTTAATGGCGCCTCCTAAGAAAAAGAAAGAAAAGCCTAATAAGGAAGAAAAGGACGGAAACGAAAGTTAAAGAATAGAGCAATAAAATTATTAAGAAGCCTTGTTTGAGGGCGGTGCATTAGCACCGCCTTTTTTTGTTTTATATGAAAAAATAGTAAAATGAGAGAATAAGCTTAAATTTTGGAAAACAACTTTATATATTTATTTTATTTTGATTATCAGTTATTTGTGTTGGTTTTGGTTTTTTTGTTTGAACCTTTTTTTATGTTATCATCTTTAACTAAAGTATGTTTTTTTTAACTTTTTTTTAAACAAAAATAATTTTCTCAATGTTGTATAGATGAAAGCAACGCAATTAATACGTTAATTCTTTGCTTGATGGAACAGGTTTACATTTGCTTTGATTTAACCTTTTTTATAGCTTTATTTTTAATATGTATGTTGTTTTTGTAGACACATTATATGTTTCTTTTAATGCTTTTAAGTGAGTGTAAAACGTATAGAAACTATTTTTTTAACAATTAAAAGAAAAAACATGCTTAATTTTAGAAAGACAATATTCTTTAGTTTATTAACGTTCGCGACACTTTTATTCACAACTAATGCAATGAATGCCCAAACTCAGAAGGGGAACTTTATGGTTGGTGGAGAGGTAGGTTTGTCTACTTCATCTTCTACGGTAAACGTTGATGGTTCAGAAACAGAGGGGTCAAGTGCAACGCAATTTAATATCGCTCCATCTGTTGGTTATTTCTTTGCTAATAACTTTGCAATGGGTATTGGAGTTGATTACACATTGAGTACGGTAAAAAATAATAGACGTGATGAGTTAGATAGTGATTTGTTATTTGGACCATATATGAGATATTATGTGCCATTTGGAGATAAGGCTTTATTCTTTGAGGTCGATTTTGGATATGGGAATTCTACAGATAATATCACCGTAAATAATGAACAACAATTGGCTGTGACCAATGTATTTGCAGCAGGTATTGGACCAGGTTTTACAATTTTCTCTAATGATAATATTGGTATTGAGGCATTGGCAAAGTATAATTTTGCAAGTAGTAATAGTATTTTGACTGCGAATGGAGTAGAGACAACTAGTAACTCTATCACACATGCTTTTGACTTTTCTGTAGGTCTACAAGTATACTTAGGAAGAAAATAATGGAAACTACTTGATTAGTAGTCTATAAATATATATAGATCAGTTGGCTATTGTCAATTGGTCTTTTTTTATTTTATTATAATTATTAAAATTTATTTTATTTTTTAGGTGTAATTAAAAGTGGTTTTTATGAACATTTTTTTGTTTTGGTTGTTTTGTTTATATAGTGACTTGGTAGTGTAATGTATTGCTTATCTGGTTATTGTGTGATTGTGTTTTGTTTTGTTAGATTGATTGATTTTATTAAATTTTAATTTAGTCATGTCACAATAAAATGAAAATATGATCAATAAATGAATTATTATTAATCAATAAAAAAGAAAAAACATGCTTAACTTAAGGAAAATATTATTCGCCAGTACTTTGGCATTTGCAACTGTCTTATTCTCGTTTAATACAATGGAAGCCCAAACGAAGAAAGGTAACTTCATGATAGGTGGAGAATTGGGCTTATCTACAGCGTCGTCTACCGTAAGTGTCAATGGTTCAGAAACAGAAGGGTCAAGTGCAACGCAATTTAATATCGCTCCATCTGTTGGTTATTTCTTTGTTAATAACTTTGCAACAGGTATTGGAATTGATTACACATTGAGTACGGTAAAAAACAATAACCGTGACGAGTTAGATAGTGACTTATTATTTGGACCTTTCTTACGATACTATATTCCTTTTGGAGACAAAGCCTTGTTCTTTGAGACTGATTTTGGATATGGAAACTCTACCGATAATATTACCATAAACAACGAACAACAATTGGCCGTAACCAATGTATTTGCATTCAGTATTGGGCCAGGGTTTACGATTTTTTCAAATGATAACATTGGTATCGAAGCATTAGCAAAGTATAATTTTGCAAGCAGTAATAGTATTTTGACTGCAAATGGAGTAGAGACAACAAGTTACTCTTTGACACATGCATTTGACTTTTCAATAGGATTGCAAGTGTATCTAGGAAGAAAATAATAGAACGGATATAACTATAGCTGGTTGAAACTATGCAGCGCAGCTAACTCTAATAGAAGAAAAGTGAACGTAAAAGTTCATGAATATCTTAAAAGTCGTCCCATTTTAGCTCGTTAAGATGGGACGACTTTTATAATATAAGAGAGAAGATTAATCGGATGATTTTATTTTTCGGAATTGAGTCCATGTGCCTACTACAGCTAAAAATACCATAGCAAACAAAGACATGATAGTAACCCAATTGTTTTCGTAGAACAATCGTTTGCTTCTCAAGAAAATTCCTAAAAAAGCCCATATTAAAACTAATGTAAACCAAATGTCTTGATTGAGGTACAAGACTAATAATGTTCCAAAAATCCCCATAACAATTAAGGCGGCAGTCCAGTATTCCTCTGATAGTCCAAAAAAGTCAAATCCTAAGTAAATGAGTAAGAGATTGAGGTGAAGAAGGGCACCTATGCAAATCCAAGCCAAATAAATACTAAAAGGAATGGTATAAATCCATCGTGCTTTTTCCACCCCTACCAAACGGTAATAAACCCATATAAGGGTTAGCCAATTAGAAAAAATTATTGCAAAAGAAAGAATAAGATATTCAGCTTCCCAAGCAATTAACCATCCGCAGTTTAGGACAAAGGTAATTATAAATCCAATGCCAACACTTTGAACTTCTCTAGGCACTGCTTCTTTTTTTAGCACCGTTTTTATTTGATCAATAATAGATAAACTCAATAAGGGATAAATGATACTCCAAATACTAGACGAAAAATGCTCTGGTGTGAGCATGTTGGCATGTAAATCTGTTAACTCAACGATTGATTTCCCCCAAAAAGGGGACGTAACTGCCAATGTATTGATAATAAGAACGATTACAAAGAATAAAATATTGGCAATCATTAATATGCGATACATGACTCTTTTGTTTATGTAATGGGAAAAAAAATAAAAATCTCAGGCTATATGTTGTTAGCTGCTGCATAATAAGAAAAAGTTTATTACTAACAAATAATAGCTTGCTTATTTTTCTGGATGATTACTTGAAGTCTTTAGAGAATTTTGCCACTGCTGCAAACAAATTAAAGAGGTTGGTGTTGTATAAAGAAAAAGCAAGAATTATGATAAAAAAAATATTACTAGCGAGTTTCTTTTTATTGGGAATACAAGTTGCAAACGCTCAACTAAGAGTGGCGGTAGAAACAGGTACTGCTTTTAATCAATACAATGACGTCCGCACACCAAATGGTGATGTTGATAAAGGAACATTTTTTTCTCTAAGTAGTGATTTTAGACCGCAATCTATCAATCCATTTATAAGAGCAGAGGTATCGTATACAATTATTGATCGACATGACATACAGTTAACCGCAGCGCCTTTAGAACTTCGGTATGTTAGTTACAAAAATCAAGTGATTGATTTTGCAGGAAGGACGTTTAGTGGCGATGATATTACAGGGTATTATAAATTTAATACTTATCGATTGAGTTATCGTTATAATATCGTTCGAAAAGAAAAAATAAGATTTGGAATAGGTGCTTCTGTTCTTTTGAGAGATGCTCGAATTGCATTGGAGCAAGAAGGTCGGACGGCAGAAGATACTGATTTAGGAGCGGTTCCGTTAATTAGTTTCAATCTAATTTACTCTCCAATTAAGAAGTTGTCTATTTTGCTAAAAGGAGATGCTTTGGTTGGACCACAAGGGCGAGCAGAAGATATCTTTTTGGGAGTAACCTATGACTTAATTGATGCTTTAGAACTCAAAGCAGGGTATCGATTAATAGAAGGGGGAGCATCGGTTGCTCAAGTATACAATTTTGCTCTTTTTCACTTTGTCGACTTTGGGTTGGTGTATACTTTTGATTTTGCCAAAGACAAAAAGTAGTATTTAAAGCTTTTAATGAAAAACGTCTAATTGGGGATATATCCAATTAGACGTTTTGTAATTTAGAGCGTGTTAGTCCTCTTCTTTTTTTGGAAAGTAGGTGTATGTATACACGTCTCTTTTGTTTAATTTATCGGCAATAAAAAAGTCAATGTGTGTATAATTGCCACGGTTGTTATACGTTTTGACGGTTTTCCAGTCCTTGCCATTTTTTCGATATTCAATTTCGGTGTAAGTCTGAATTTTAGAAGTTGTATCATAAGTAATTTCTTTTCTTACAAAAGGCTGCCCTTCTAGGGTTTCTGTATAGGTTGTCAAAAGTTGTTTGCTACTATCCAAATAAACATACGTTTTCTTTTCTTCATACGTTTTTTCAGGAGTTACAACCAGTTGAATTTCTTCATTATCATTAAATGTGTAGGTAATTGTTTTTACCTTCTTATTCAGTCTTTTTTCGATCGTTTTTACTGGTAGATTGTATTTGTATGTGGTAATTGTTTGGTCGGTTCGTTTTACCTTGCCATTAGAATCTCTAGTACCAGCCCTCAAAATTGTTTTCTTTAGTTGGTTGTAGCGATCGTACTTGTTGATTACTTGATTCCAATTATGGTATAAATATCCTGTAGATTGGAGTAGTAAGCTATCGTTTTTATAAGTTGCTTGAAAGGAACGGGCTTGCATTTTTGTATCTCCATCATCATCAAAGGATTCCCAATTGGTAATATTACCTAGGGCATTGCGGCTTACTTTTTCTAAAGAACTATTGGGGGGAGAAGTATCGTAGTTGGTCGTTTTTGTTTGTGTAGGAAAACCATTTTTGTCAAAGGTTTTTTCGACTTGACGCAACATCAAATTGCTGTTTTTTTTGTACAAGCGAACCCATTCACGTTTGTGCTCGTGGTCATAACTCTTGAATTTCGAAAGTTGCTTGCTATACTGACGCTTGGGTTTGTCGCTATGGGTTAGTTGTTCTGTATAATAACTACCCAATTTTCGAGCAGGGTTGTATTCAAAAGAATAGTGCGTACGGGGCGCAAATCCTGTATCGACAGCCATGTAATGGTATCTATCTTGACGGATAAGTATAGCATTGGTGTCGTAAACACTTTCCTTTGTCATAGACAACTGAGGAACACCATTTTTATATTTATAAGTTGTATGGATTATAGTTTGAACACTATCTAAATTTCTTTGAGGTTGAGCATTAAGGATAGATGAGCTTCCCCAAAAATTAAAAAAAAGGACAAAACAAATAAGGTAATAATAGTTCATAAAGCATGTTGATTTAAAATAAGAATATCTGTCAACTCAAGAATTGACAGATATTAGACTATTTTATGGATTGGTGTCGTTGATCAAAGTAAATTAACGAACGACCAACTTTTTTTAATAGACAAGTATATTTAGTCTCTAGGAAAATATTCATAAGTATAATGATCTTCTTTTACGATTTTATCATTTTTCTTGAAAATCTGTTTAGAGATATTCCCCCAGTCATCATATTCTTTTAATGTTTCTTCCTTGATGTCATTTTCTTTATCCACCTTTAGCAATTTAATTTGATTGCCATAGTCATCATAAGCATATTGAGTTACTGTAAGAACCCGATCATTGATGCTTTGGGTGGTCACTAGAATATTGCCATAGGCATCATATTCTGTATTCGTGACAAAGATATCAGTATCCTTATTGGCTTTAGATATTTTACTTTTACTTGTCCGTTTATTGATGCGTTCCTGTTCTTTAGCAGCTTCTTCTAATGTTAATACTTGCCTTTTGTTTTGGCGAGTAGTACGAATGATAACACTATCTCTATACTCGTTAAAAAAGTGACTTTCTAGTTTACCATCAATAAATGTTTTCCATTCAACAACATAGTTGTTGCTGAAATAGCGAATATCTTTTCTAAATTCTTTTCCATTGACTTTCTCTGTTGTAATAGACTGTACTAAGTCGCCATCATTATTACGTTTGTAGTTGGTCAAAATTTCTTTGCGAGGCTCTTTGCGATTCTCAATCCAAAGAAGCGACTTGCTAATTTCTTTTTGATTGTTGTAGAACCAAGTCTTTCCCTTGATTTGTGTCCCATCAATATCAAAGAATTTTTCTTGTTCTTTCTGACCTTCGCTATTATACTCTAATAAATAAGTAACAGCGACAGAAGTTTGTTGGCCATCGTCGTATTTGATTTGCTCTACTTTGCTTTTGTTGTTGTACTCATCCCAATAGATTTTGGATTCGGCTTGAAGAATACCCTCGCCATTATATTTTAGCGTATTTTGATGGCGTCCTTTGGGGTCGTAGCTTAGTTTTTCTTGGACCGTTAGTTCTAACTTTTCGTCCTTATCCACTTTGTATTCTTCAAAAAGAGCAAGTTTATTAAACAAATTAAATTCTCTTTTTACTTGCGCTGCCAATTCCATTTTGCCCTCGTCATTAGGTATATACTGTTGGTGCAAAATAGATTTTATTTGAAGCTTCTGCGCATGGGTGCTTAATGAGAAGAAAGAGCCTAATAAAATTATAAGTATAAAAGTTGTAGATTTTTCTCTATGCATAGACCTAAGAGCAATTTAGATTACTAAAATAATTATGTAGTTATTTCTTGTTGTGCAAGAAGGATACCAAGTTTTGGGAGTTAAAAATAGCTAATTGTATTATTACAATAAAAATATGAATTAAGTATTCATTTGCATTGTTTTAGAATAGTTGCAATTATAAACCATAATATTCGTAACGATACAAATGCTCTTGCACCTGTTTTTCATTATGAAAAATCATTTTCTTTACTGGATTACTATAAGAGTCGTATTCGTACTTAACTTCGTCTGTATCTCTGGAGATTTTGTTGTGTGTTTTTTCAGATACTAATTCCTCCTTATCGTTGTAAAAATAATAGACTACCTCAGAAACTTGATTATAAGTTCTGGTAATTTTTTTAGAAGGAAGACCATATTTATTTGTTTTGTACGTAACTGTTTTGAAAGGAGTGTGCGGGATGTTTTCTAGTGGATCCCTTTTGGCATCATCGTATTCCAAAACGATCCTCTGTTCTGGAATAGGAGGGGGGATGGCATATTCTTTTATAATAGCAGTCGTATCTCTTGTGGCAGCTGTAAATTGGCTTACGATTCGACCATTTTTATATTTGATCCAATCAATAATCGCATTATTTTTGAACAACTTGATATCCTTCAGTCTGTTTTTTCCTATTTGAGAAAGCAATGTTGATTGTACAATTTGCCCTTTGTTGTTGTATTGGTTTTCTAAACTAATTGTTTTTTTTATTGACTTAGAATTTTGATACGTATAGGACCAGTCGATGGCGGATAGGAGCTCTCCTGTAGCAGAGTACGTTCGTTTTTGCTCACTCAACTGATTGTCTGCTTGATTGTATGTTTTGCTTAGCACCACCCGATCTTCATCGTCATAAACCAAGGTAGTATAAGTAGAGTTGGAAGGCTGAATATAATCTGTATGAGTAATTTTAATTACATGATCCGTTTCGTCATATTCATTTTCCTCACTCCAAATTAGCGCATTATCTCGATTGTAGACCATATTACCAATATAGAGACCTTCTACATTGTATTTTATGATTTTTAATTTTTCCAAGGCTGCTTTTCCCAAATCTGTTTCTGTGTATTCAGCCTGTTCGATAATTTCACCGTGTATATTGTATTTTGTTTCTGTATGTTTTTGAAGAATCGCTTCGTTGTTTTTTAGTTCAAATGTTTTATGAATTTGAGTTTTGATTTGAGGCTTGGGAGAGGAAGTAGGCAAACGAGATTGAAAGCTTACCAATACCACAAACAGTACCGATAGCAAACTAAATAGAAAGAACCTAATAAAAATTTTAAAAATATGTATAGTCATAGGTATACTTAGAAATTAGTTTTTCATCCTGATAAAGCGCCTTTTTTAAGAGGTTATTATGGCGATCATATTCCAAGACCTCCTTGCTGCTGCTGGTTTCTTTGCCTTCATGAAAAGAGACTTTTTTGGTTTCAGTAAGATTTGAATTTTTGTCATAAGAATACGTGATAATTTGCGTAATCTCTTCGCCAGCCATTTGAGTAGTTTTTATTTTATTACCCTTATCGTCAAATTCATCTTCATTGGTCCACAGACCAAAACCACCGAAGCCGCCACCGCCACTATCGCCACCACCAAATTCCATCAAAACCCTAGCTTTGCTAGGATCATAGCCAGCTTTAGCACCACCAAAGTTGCTAATTTGCTCACCATTCTTAAACTTAAGGTGCTCTTTTACCTTGTTGCGTTGAAATGTGATTAAATCTTTATAAACATCTTTTCCATCTTTGACCATTTTTTCAGAAGAAGCCAAAAAGCCCTCTTGCGTATAAGCTGTCTTTTTGATCTCCATATATTTCTTTCCATTTGGAAGCACTTCCCACTTTTTATAGTAAGTTTCTTCATTGTCGTTGTTGTACTTATATACTTCTTCTCCAACTTTACGACTATCTTTATTGGTCAACGTAATTTTTTCAGGTTTTCCCGTCGATGTATAACTGAACATTTTGGTATATTGATGTCCAGGAGCTTTGATGTAGTCCGTATATTCTTCCTTAATGGTTAGTTTACTCTTATTCGAGATATAAGATTTGGTCGTTAAAATAGGATCTCCCATCTCGTCAAAGGTAGCGACTTCATCTGTTCTAAAGTTTTGCTGCCATTCTTGTGTGCGAATTTTGTTTTTGACCAGCTCACCAATCGGATTGGCCAAGTGCAATTCTAATTTGATCATACGATTTTTTTCATCGTATTCTTTTATTTCCTTCTTAGTAAGGATTAGGTCAGAATCTTTAGGTTGGTCAGGGAGTCGTTCGTAGGATTTGAATTCGACCGATTTTATTTTCGCATCTTGTGCTTGTAAAGTACCTGATAATGCAAAAGCTACGAATAGCAAGAATGGCATTATTAGTGTATTTTTCATAATTGTATCTATTTGTTTTTCAATGAATAGCAACTGCTTTTTTATTTATTAAGCTCGTGTTGAAGCAAAAGAGCTGCTCCGTTGTTACAATAAAATGCACAGTACTACATTTTTCATTTAGGTTAAAAACATGTTCTAAACTGCAAATTTGCCTTGCTTCAAAGTGCTTTTTGTATGCACAAAAGAGGCAAAATGAAGACATTAAGAACAGTTGGTGTTAGTAGTATTTATAAATATACAGCGTTTTTTCTAAACTTTTATTATTATGTGACGATAAACTTTTTTCTATTAAATTCCCTAGACTATCGTATACAAAGCTTGTTATAGACAAAATTTTTCCCCCCATGTTTTGCTCTTCTCTAATTAAATTTTCTTTCTCATCAAAGTAAGAGATGGTTCTATAGTGGATTTTTCCCTTTTTAGTATAGCGGTTGCTTGTCTTCTCTATAATTTTCCAATCTTTATTATAACTATAAATAACTTCTTCTAATAGTGCACCATTAATTGTTTTTCTTACAGTTTTAATGTGTTCATTTTCATAGGTTACTTCTTTTTTGTTGATTTCTTTTTTATTAATGCTTTTGATGTCTGAAATCAAACGTCCATCCTTATAGGTTAAAATATGTTCCTCTTTGTTGATTCGATATTTCTTTTTAGGAGGTTTATCTTTACTACCGACCTGCTTAATTTTTCTTCTTAAAATAGTTTTATCCTCTACAATATGCCCTTGTTTGTCATATTTAATTTTTTGACGAAAACGGTTCTTGTAGTACTTGCCACAGGTATGTGTTAATTGTCCCTTTTTATTGTATTTATAACGGTAGTCTCTTCGTTTTCCAGACCGTTCTACCACATCTCCTTTTATATTAATTGTATTCCACTTGGCATAAGTTGTCCATCTAGTTTTTAAACTATCTTTGTAAGTGTAATAATTACATGATAAAGACGTACTGCCAGTATAGTTATAACTGCATAACTCTGTCAAATTCTGTTGCTCATCATAAGTTAAAGTGTCTTCTTTGGCTAGTTCTCCAAACTTATCATACAATTGGCGCAAGATGTACTTGCTGTCTTCTTCTTTGGCTTGATAATCCAAATAGCGTGTGATTAATTTTTGTCGAAGTGGCTCTTTCCCTTCAGGATAATCAATAATTTCTTCTGTCAAAACCTGCTTGTCCAGATCAAAGAAGGCTTTTTCTTCTTTTGTCAATCGCCCATTATCTCGAATATGATAATAATAATTCTGCTTCTGCATCAATCGCCCAAGAGTATCGTATTGCATGGTTTTTCGGAATCGAATCAGACTGTCCTGTTTCCCAATACCATAGGATAGTATTACCATCTCTTTAATTTGGGATTGCCCAAAAGAAAAAGTACAAGAAAAAACGATAATGAAAATGATCTTTGACAAGATATTCATGCAAATAGATAGTTGAGTAAAGTTGCTTAGTACTCTGTAAAAATGATAGAAACTTACTTTATAGAGTACCTAATAAATGAAGACAATAAGTTAAATCAACAACATAAATCTATGATTGTGTGACAACACAAACTGTTGGTTAATGGTTGTAATATACCAAAAGTAAGCCAATCTGAGAGAAAAGCCAAAGGCTACTAAAAACAAAAAGGCAAATCCGCTCAGATTTGCCTTAAAATTTGTAACAAGAGTTTGCTTCTAGTAAACTTTTGTTTTAGCCTTTTACTTTGATCTTATATAATAAGACCATTGGGTACGTAACGAAAAAAATTGCCTTTGTTTATAAAACGAGACGAAATAATAATCCGCTGCCTCCAACAAAAAAAAATCTTTTTTTATGAAAAAATAAGAACAGGTTCAAATTTTAAACAACTACTATTATAGAAAACAAATAGATACGCGACATTATCCCATTTAATCTGAACTAAAGTGAAGCCGTTCCTGTTTTTTTGAACATACAGTAGATTCAACGGCTAACAAAATTGTTTTTTATACAAAAAAAGCCTAACTTTTTGTGTTGAATAAAGAAAATCATCTTTAAGTAATTCACTTACAATTGTCAACAAACCTTAATTGCTTAACTCAAATAGCCCTAAATAAGTTATTGATAGTTTAGACTACCAATAAATTGTAGAAATAATACTTATGTGGAAAAAAATAATTAGAACACTTACCCTCCAAGATGTCTTTCTTGGAGCCCGATTTTTCTGGCTATTTGGTGCTGTCATAGCTCTATTTGTTGCCAGTTTTCCCTTCTATTTTCTAATGCCAGTAGCCAAGGCAGCATTGGTGGCGGCGGTTGCTATTGTAGTAGTAGATGTTTTTTTGTTGTTTAACAAAGGGGTGCAGATTGCTTGCGAACGTACTTTGCCCAGACAATTATCATTAGGAGATGAAAATACGATTCGATTAAAATTACACAATAAATATGGTTTGGGCTTGGGGATTACTATTATAGATGAGTTGCCTGTAGAATTTCAAAAAAGAGATTTTGAGATAAAAGACTATTTAGAACCAGATGAATCCAAAACATATACTTACAAGCTACGTCCAACAATTCGAGGTGAATATACTTTTTTTGATGTAAATCTATTTATACACTCTGTCTTAGGGTTGGTAGAGCGAAGAATTAAAAAACGACAACAACAAAAAATTTTAGTGTACCCATCTATTATGCAGATGAATCGTTTCTCTTTGATGGCAGTTGCTCGAATATCTACCATGAGAGGGGTGAAAAAAGTGCGTCGATTGGGTACAAGTTATGAGTTTGCACAGATTAGAAATTACGTAAAAGGGGACGACTATAGAAGTATCAATTGGAAAGCGACCAGCCGTAGAAATGATTTGATGATCAATCAATTTGAAGATGAACGCTCTCAACAGATTTTCTCTGTGATTGACAAAGGGCGCTCCATGCAAATGCCTTTTAATGGGATGAGCCTATTGGATTATGCGATCAATACAAGTTTGGTTATTTCTAGTGTGGCTTTGCAAAAACACGATAAGGCGGGTTTGATGACTTTTTCTGATAAAATAGGTGCGACTGTCAAAGCAGAAGAAGGTCCCAAACAACTCAATCGAATTATTGAAACGCTGTACAAGGAACAGCCTCGAAACTATGAGGCAAATTACGAACTGTTGTATACGGCAACCAAGCAATTTATAAGAAGAAGAAGCTTGATGTTTTTGTATACCAATTTTGAAAGTTACTCGGCTATGGCTAGAGTATTACCTTTGTTGCGCCGCATTAATACCGCTCATTTATTAGTGGTTGTCTTTTTTGAAAATACAGAAATAGTGGACTATTCTCATCAAGAAGCAACCACTACAGAAGAAATTTATTATAAAACTATTGCTTCTAAATTTGTAGAAGAAAAACACCGCATTGTTCAAGAGTTGCGTCAGTATGGCATTCAAGTGATTTTGACTCGACCAGAGGACCTTTCGGTAAATAGTGTCAACAAATACCTTGAGATGAAATCTCGGGGAATGATTTAAAAAGAATATGGCAAAAAAGCAAAAAGTAGCCGCACCGATTCAAAAAGAAATGGGCGAAGAGTGGAAAATAGAAGTCAACGATAAAGCATTTACAGAAGGAAAAGGAGGAAACATGCCTGCATTAGGCTACCCTTGTGCTGTATGTGAGAGCAAAGAAACCAAGTTGCGTTTTGCACAAAGTACAGAAGAGGAGGAAAGCAATCTGCTTTGGATGGAATTGCAATGTAAAAATTGCCAAAACTATACCCTTTACACTAGAAAATAACACACACCAATTATAAAATAAGTAAGCACCCTAAAAATATCATTAGGTATTTATAGAAGCTCACTTATCGTCAAAACAACTATAATCATGAGAGCAGTAGTGCTAACCAAATTTGGAAAACCAGAAGAAGCTTTTGAAATACAAGAACGTCCAATTCCTACCCCAAAAGATCATGAAATCTGTATTCAGTCAGAAGCTTTTGGGCTAAATTTTGCCGATGTAATGGCTCGTCAAGGCTTATACCAAGATTGCCCACCACTACCAACAGTATTAGGGTATGAGGTTGTTGGTAAAATTCATGCTGTGGGAAAAGATGTGAAAGACTTTGAAGTAGGGCAACGAGTTGTTTCATTGACTCGCTTTGGAGGTTATGCGGAATATGCCGTTGCAGATGCTCGTGCTGCGGCTGTAATACCTGATGAAATGGATTATTGTGTAGCAGCTGCTCTAGCAACACAGTATGCTACTGCCTATTTTTGTGCTGCTTACACGACTCAATTGCACAAAGGAGAACATGTGTTGATTCAAGCTGCTGCGGGTGGTGTTGGAACAGCGTTGGTTCAAATGGCCAAGCACAAGGGTTGTATTGTATATGGAACGGCAGGCTCAGAAGAAAAATTAGATTACCTGCGAAGCCTTGGTGTTGATCACCCGATTAATTATAATACGACAGATTTTGCGACTTATATTGAAAAGACATCGGGCAAAAATGCTATAGATGTTGCTTTTGATAGTTTAGGAGGTAGTGCGGTTAAAAAAGCTCGTAAATTATTAGCGAAAGGAACAGGGCGGATCATTTGCTATGGTGCTGCTAGCCGATCAGGCAAGAGCAAAGGTGTTTTTGGTGATTTGAAGCTTGTATTTGGTTTTGGCTTTTTGGCTTCTGTTGAACTTTTATTAAAATCACAAGGCGTAACAGGAGTTAATATGTTGCGTGTAGCTGATAATAGACCCGATGCGCTGAAATATTGTATCCAAAGTGTGGTGCAAATGGTTAATGATGGTATTCTTAACCCTACTATTGGGGGCAAGTTTTCTGTAGATGATATTGCTAAGGCGCACAATTTTTTAGGAGAGCGAAAGTCTATCGGAAAAGTAGCTGTACATTGGTAATGCTACGACAAATCTTGAAATAGACGGTTTTGATTTTCCATATCCCTACAATGTGCTTGGGCTAGCCCTGCTTTTAATAAAGAATCTTGAAAGGTAGATAAATTGCCTTTTAAATCGGTTACTAAAACATGTTCTATTTTGGTGGAATGGGCACTTTGATAAATACAACGATGCACTGTTGGGTACAACAAGCCTCGGACGAAACCTTTGGGTACAGGAGAAGGGTGTTGAATCGAGTTATAAATAATTAATGCTTCTTTGTCATTCAACCATTCTCTAGAAAAGTAATAAATATATTCCCGATTGGCCAATAAAGGAGGGGTTTGATAATGGACTTGAATAATCCATGCCATTTTTTTGGGGCTTTCTTCTACAATTTTTAAAACATTGCCTTGAATAAATTCCTTATTCCATTGAGGCAAGTATTTTAAAGATTGGTCAGCAATGACATCTACAACTTTTGTTAAAGGTGCCTCAACCACAATATCGGTACGAAATGCAGAACGAGGGCTATAAGGAAGGCGACCAACTCGGACTTGTCCTACCTTGGGTTTGCCAATGGTTGCCCATGTTGCACTAACTTGAAGGGTATTTAGAGCAATATTAGCTAATTGTGTATAATTGATTTGATCTATAGGAGTAGGATATAAAAATGTTCTCAAATTACGCCATTCTTTGATATAAGCATTGATATGTGATTTTTTTAAAAAATGATCTTGAATAAATGGACCAATAGCACCTCCCAAACGATAGACCATTAGGTGTTCTACTTTGGTAGTGCCACTGTCTACAATAGAAATACGTTGTCCCGAAATAGACATCGGGCAACGAACATAGTTTTTTTGTACAGGAATGTCAAGAGCTTCAGTAGGCGTATAACCAACCAAGTAAGTTTTGTCATCTAGTTTTTGGCTATGGAGACCATGTAGAAACTCCCGATTGACCATAGGAAAAGGCATTTGAAAAGAAGTGCGAACCAAAGAACCTTCAGAATCTATAGGCACAGACCATGTGCGCAATTGTTCTCCTAAAACAAATAAATCGTTGATGCGGTGCATAGCGCCACAAACATCTTTGAGTAGATTAATCACAACAGCTTGTGGAATGGGATGCTCTGTAATAGTTTTAAAACCAATAACACCCGAATTAGACGCATTTGATTTGGAATAAACTTGAATGTCAGTATGATCTATTTCTAGTTGCCAATCAGAAGCATCTAGTTCTTGAGGAATGGTTTGGAGTGTTTGTAATGGAGTAGCCATAAGTAGGATGCATTAAGAAGAAGTACCAATTATTTGTTAAATCCAGTTGTATCTTTTTTAACAATAGGTTTAACCAAATGTTTAATAAAGAGGTGCTTCTTTGAATACATCACAAAGGAAGTGGACAGAAGGAATTAATTGTCCTACAAGATGAGGGCTCAACTTATTTTTAACGCGTCAAAACGATGTAATCATTGATAAGTGTGCGCAAGAACTTACTTTGATCTTTGGGAATAGTAGCAATATCTAGTTGCTGGGCAACATGTTTTGATAATTCAGCAACAGCTTTTTTATGAGCAGGATTAGGGTAGCGGCGTTCACGTTCCAATACTTTTTTAATAAATAGCATATCCTGTTCGTTAAATTTACGAATTTGTGGATAGCTGGGATTATAGGTATCTAGAGTAGAAATTTTCAAAATATCATTTAAAGTGAAGGTACGTTGAGAAGTCGTGCGAATTACAGTTGTACCAGACAACAAGCCACCCAAACGTTGACTTTTGGGAGAGGCGTTGATTAACAAAGCACCAACCGAGCCCAAAGAAATCCACAAATCAACAAAACGAAACATCCAACGCATGACATAGTCGTGTGTTGTTGGAGCATCGCCATTGAGTTTAACGACTTTTAAGCCCATTGATTTTTTCCCAATGGTTTGCCCATGCATGACAATTTCAGAAAAGAGCGTATAAAACAAAAAGATCGGAGCTAAAATTAGATAAACAAATACCAACATATTGTCGTAGCTCTGAATGGCTGACCGTCCCAAAATTAATAGAAAGGTAATGATACCTGCCATGATTAATAAATCAATAAAATATGCCAAAAAGCGATTGCCAAGTGTTGCCAACTCGTATTGAATGGTTACCTTTTGAGCGGTATTGATTTCGATTGTTTTCATTTAAGTAAATGGATTTTGGTATTTGATAGTATATGAAATATACAAAAAAAATGTTGTTAAAAGCAAATAAGAAATGTGGATTCTATTGAAATCATTACCTGCTAATTAATTCGTGTTCATAGAGTTGCTTTGTTTTTCTTTGTAAAAAAAGAAATGGAGATCTATTATCTATTTGTTAGTCAGTTTTTTATAAGGTTTGTTGGTTCCCAAATAGTATGAAAGAGACCAACAACCAAAGATGTAGGAAGGGATTTAATGCGATTTTTTAGTGGACTATTGTTGAAAAGAAAAAGAATCTTATTTATATTGTAGAATGTGCCTACTTGAATTTTTGTCATTTAACCCTCATTCAAAAGGCAATACAAGCATAACAACAAAATAAACAAAAGAAATCCCAAGAAGCTATAATTCTTTTAATCCCTAGTTTTAAATTGAAACTAATATAAATGTGCTTTTTTATCTTTTTGGTAAAAAAGCAAAAAATCAACGACCACGAAGTAGCAGCGAACCGAGCTATGCGAGCTCATGACCGAAGGGAGTAACAAAGCTAACTACTAATGTAAATAAGCATTTTGATAAAGAATATTATAGACGGTAGGGAAATTGTCGTTTAAGACAAAACTAAAAGATGTTAGAGTGAATTTTCTTAGCATTAAATTTGTTCAAGAGAAGAGACTAGCTTTTGACCATCAATTTGCAACTTTTTGTACAAGTTCTAACAACCCAATCTCAAATGCGTGAAACTCATTTTATAAAACAAAACAAAGACAAGTGGGCTAAATTTGAACGAAACTTAGGGAAAGGCGATGCCAATCCTGATGAGTTGAGTAACTTGTTTATAGAAATAACCGACGACTTGTCGTATTCTAGGACATTTTACCCCAATCGTTCGGTTCGAGTATATTTAAACAATATAGCTCAAAAAGTTTTTTATAGTGTCTATAAAAATCGCAAAGGACGCCTGTTTAAGTTTTTGGACTTTTGGAAAGAAACGGTTCCTCAAATAATTTATGAATCTCGAAACGCTTTTTATTTAGCCCTATTGCTTTTTTTAGGAGCTGCATTTATTGGCGTGTTTTCGTCTTATATGGATGCCGATTTTCCTAGAGTTATCTTAGGAGATGAGTACATTGATATGACAATGGAGAACATTGCGAATGGAAAACCAATGGCTGTTTATGAAGACCCTAAGGCTAGAGAGATGTTTTTTCGTATTGCACAGAATAACTTAATGGTTGCGACCCTTTGTTTTATTGTTGGGTTGTTTTTTTGCGTAGGAACTATTTTTGTCATTGTTCAGAATGGGATTATGCTAGGGGCATTTCAGTATCTCTTTATTCGAGAAGGGATTTATATGCAATCATTTTTTACAATATGGATGCATGGAGCGATAGAAATTTCCTGTATCATAATTGCTGGAGCAGCAGGGTTGACGTTGGGAAGCGGACTAGTTTTTCCAAAAACACTGAGCCGAATACAAAGCTTGCAACTGTCTGCTCGAAGAGGACTCTTAATTATGCTGACCATTTTGCCTCTAATCGTCTTAGCAGCATTTATAGAAGGGTTTATCACACGTTATACTGGAGCCTCCTATATTATTCGAGGAATCGTTATTTTTGGTTCTTTTGCCTTTATCATTAGTTATTATATTGTTTATCCTTGGATGAAAGCCCAAAAAGGGTTCACTTCATTTATTGGAGAAGTTAAATTGCCACCAGCTCAATCTACTGAAATAAAATACAATCAAATTAAGAATAGTGCTCAGATTTTTAGCGATGCTTTTATCTTCTATCGCCAGTTAATAAAACCGACGGCATTGCTTTCTTTTTTATTGGCAGCTATATACACCGTTTTATTATTGTGGCAAGGAGACAACTACACGTTTAATACAATTGTTGGTATTGAGCAGTTTTTGGATAATCCGTGGATGTTGTTAGAATATACTTTGACAAATGTATCTCAACTATTATTGACAGGTGAGTTTTCAATGACATGGTGGTTGAATGTGCTTGCGTCTACCATTATGGCTTACGTTGTCTTTTTCTGGGTACAAAAGGATGCCAACAAGCAAAAGGGGGGTGTGTATAATGCTGCCTTCTTTTTTAAGACAATTAGTGCTACTTTATTGTGCATAACAGCTGCTCATCTGTGTTTATTAGCAACAGAAGGTTGGTTGTTTTTGCTGCTTCTTTTTGCTATTCCGATGATATTAATGACTTTGGCAACCGTGTTTAATGAGAACATTAATTTATTGTCTGGTATAGGTAGAATGTTAACAGTTGTAGGAGGAAATTGGGTGGTTATGATGGGGGCTTATTTGGTAATAGGAGGAATGTGCTTGATCTTTTTATTTATGATAACAGCGCCCATTGCTAGCTTTTATTTAGGAGTATTGGTCAATGCACTGCCTATTACAGATTTGGAATTGGTACGTCAAGGGTTTTATATTTTCTTGCATTCTTATATGTTTTGTTTTTTATTTCCACTAGTTTTTGTCGTTATGGGAATAGGCTTTTTTAGTTTTAAAGAAACGAAAGAAGCAACAGATTTGTTTGAACAAATACCCAACATTGGTGTTCGCAAGATTTCTTATGGAATGGAAAAAGAAAGTTAAATCAAAAAGAATGAAAAAACAGAATCTCTATATAGGTCTAATCTTATGGTTTGTGGTTGGTTTTTCTACAACTTTCTATGCCAATGATGCTACAAAGGCTTACCAAAATGAAACCTTGACGGTAAGAACTGTTGACAAAGCAGAATGGAAAAAGACAGCCCAAGGAATGAAATATTCTAAGAAACCAAAGGCTAAAAAAACAAAGAAAAAGAAAGTAACACAGAATACCAGTGGAACTGGCAATGTCGCACCGCCACCACCAAGAGAACCATCTAATTTTTCATTTAAAGACTTTGCACAAACATTATTAGTGTTCTTGGCTGTTATCATACTTGCTTTTGTTGTTTTTAAAGTAGTAGCGGGGGATGCGGTGTTGGTTAATAAAGAGGTTAGGAGACGCAAGCCAGTAACATTAGAGCAAATTGAGACCAACTTGCAAGAGGCGGATGTTGAAGGTTTTTTGAAACAGGCATTGGCAGACAAAGATTATCGCTTGGCAATACGATTGTACTACTTGGCAATTATCAAAGAGTTAGCTGCCAAAGGGGTGATAGAATGGAAAAAAGATAAAACAAATGGACACTATATGAGAGAGCTCCGAAACAAGAACCATCCTAAATTAAAAGATTTTAAAGCCGTTACTCGAATTTTTGAGTACGTTTGGTATAGTAATACAGCGTTTGATGGCGGTCAGTTTGAGGAAGTTCGAATTAATTTTAAAAACCTATTGGCTTCTATTAAGTAATGCTAAAATAGATTAACAATAGAAAACTAAAAGTCGCAATGTAAGCATGAATAGATTGCCAATGCGAATACCCTTAATCCTTATACATTTAATATCAAGTAGCCTTATAATATGAATAAATTTGCTCCATTATTGATTGGTGGTATCGTCCTAATTGGACTGATTGTATACTTTGCGAGCAATCAGCCTGGTTACTATCGTTGGAAACACAGCTATGAGGTAGAGGGTGAAAATCCATACGATATGAAAGTATTGTATGATTTATTAGAAAGCCAATTTGAATTGGATGTATTGGAGGAGCGAGTTGAGACTAAATTATCAAAAAAAGAAGAAGAAGCAAAGGGAACAAGCTATTTGTATATTGGTCAACAAGCTAAATATACAGAGGATGAAGCATGGCATTTGAGGGAGTATGTTCGAGCGGGAGGAGACGCTTTTATTATTACGGAAAATATAAATGATAGCTTAGCAGAAATTCTACTCTATGCCGAAGATTGTGGAGGCTTGTCTAACTGGGACGGCCGAAACCGAACCGTAACAAAGGAAAAAGTGTATGCAAGTTTTAAACACCCTGCTATTAACGATCATTATTACGAGTTCGAATATTTATATGAAAATTATGCACGAGCACATTATTGGCATTTTATCCCTTCTACAGCCTTTTGTGATAGCGATGAAAGCCAATCTAGATATAGAGCTTACCCTTTAGCTTCATTGGGAACTTTCGTTGATCAAGAAGAAAAAGAGTATATTAATTTTGTTCGTTTAAAAGTAGGAGAGGGGCATTTCTATTTTCATACCAATCCAGTTATGTTTTCTAATTTGTTTTTGGTTGACACAGCAGGAATTGACTATGCCAATAATGTACTTTCTCATATCAAAACCAATCAATTGTATTGGGATAGAGAAAGTGCTATGAGACCCAAGGCTAAAGATGCTAAAAGGGATGACAAGCCTCAAATTGCTGCTAAGTCACCTCTAGAGTATATTTTCTCTCAGCCGGCTTTAAGGTGGAGTTGGTATTTATTTATTAGTTTAGGAATTATTTATGTTTTATTTGGCGCCAAGCGTAGACAACGTAAAATTCCAATTTTAGAAACGAATCGAAATACTTCTTTGGAATTTGTAGAAACTATAGGTCGTTTGTATTTTCAGCAACAAGATCACAAAGGAATTATTAAAAAGCAAATGCACCTTTTCTTGGCACACTTGCGACAACGATATCATTTGGTGACGAGAGATTTGGATGATAAGCTGATTCATAGAATTGCTGTTCGCTCAAAAGTAGATAAGGAAATTATTAACGACATATTTGTAGAGTATTTTAGGTTAAGAAAAATATTGCAACAACCTTACTCCAAAGTAGATGTGGACACTTTAAATAACTTTTATCTCTTAATTGATAAATTTCACCAGGAGGTGCATAAAATGCAGTTTGTTGATAAAGAGGTTGTTTAAAAATTATTGTTTGAAGATACACTGCATTGGTGAATATGTTAAAAAGAACAAGAGTTAGAAAAAAAACTAGAGAACAATAAAAATTAAAACAAAACATGAATGAGGATTATTCTTGGGGCGCAGAAGAAGTGTCCGTTGCTAAGATACAAGAAACGGTAGATCAAGTTAGAGAGGAAGTCCAAAAGGTTATTATTGGACAAGACAATCTAATAGAATTGATCATGATATCCATTTTTGCGGGTGGACATGTTCTCTTAGAAGGCGTGCCTGGAGTTGCCAAAACATTAGCGTCTAAATTACTGGCTCAAACCTTGAATGTAGATTTTTCTAGAATTCAGTTTACACCAGATTTAATGCCCTCAGATGTTACTGGAACAAGTGTGTACAATATGAAAACAGCGGAGTTTATGTTCAATAAAGGACCAGTGTTTTCTAATATGGTGCTAATTGATGAGATCAACCGTGCACCAGCCAAAACGCAAGCTTCTTTGTTTGAGGTAATGGAAGAAAAGCAAGTTACAGTTGATGGAAAAACATACAAAATGGCTTTTCCTTTTATGGTAATTGCCACGCAAAACCCTATAGAACAAGAGGGAACTTATAAATTGCCAGAAGCGCAGTTGGATCGCTTTTTATTCCGCATTCAACTAACTTATCCTCAATTGAGTGAGGAACAGCAAATTCTACGTCGATTCCGTGATGATTTCTCAAAACGCCAGATTTCAGATGTTCGCGCTGTTTTAAACGCAAAAGAAATTAAACAATGCCAAGAAATAGTTGAAAAAATCCACATTAAAGATGAATTGCTAGATTATATCGCTGCTTTGGTGCACAATACTCGAAACAATGGAGATTTATTTTTAGGCGCTTCGCCTCGTGCTTCGTTAGCAATTATGCAGACCGCAAAAGCTGTTGCGGCAATCAATGGACGTGATTTTGTTACACCAGACGATATTCAATACGTGGCATATCCTGTACTCAACCACCGTATTATTCTAACTCCAGAGCGAGAGATGGAAGGAATGGATGTTCAAGATGTTATTAAGGATATAATTGCAAAAGTTGAGGTGCCACGATAAGAACAAAACAATGTTTAAATTTATAAAAAGAAAGGATAAACCTACAGAAAAGAAGCCTGCACCATTAGTAGAAGGGCAGGACTATTATATTGAGAATGGTCTATATGTTTTTACGGCACTATACCATCAAAAAAGAGGGTATTGTTGTGGTAATGGTTGTCGACACTGTCCTTATCCTAAAGACGAAAAAAAGCTTTGATCCTTGTGGTCAAAGCTTTTTTTTAGAGTAGTAGAGCCTAAGTAACTAAGCACTTTCCATGATGGCAACAACACGTGCAGGTGCTGCCGAAGCGCCTTTTATTTTTAAAGGAAAGACAGCTATTTTGAACCCATGTGGAGGGAGTGCCTTTAGGTTGGTTAATTGTTCCATGTGTAAATATTCGTGGTCTAGACCAACCAAATGCCCCTCCCAAAAGAGCTCTTTGTTATTGGTTTTTTTAGCTTCTTCTACAAGGTATTTTAATGGCAAATCCCATCCCCATTGATCAATTCCCATTACCTTAATGCCTTTTTGAATCAACCAAAGGGTTGCTTCTTTGCTCATACCTGTGCCCAGTGCCAGCACATCTTTGCCTTTTAGATGATCTCTATCGGTGCGAATGAGGACAATATTGCCTGGTTGTAGAGTGGTTTGAGTTTGTGCCAGAGCTTTTTCTAAATCTTCTACCGTAATAGCATCAAAATCTGCTTTATGACTCATGTCAATCACAACCCCATCGCCATACAGCCAGTCCAAAGGCACTTCATCAATAGTTTTGGCTTTTTTGCCTTCTACAACTGGACCATAATGCCAAGGTGCATCAATATGAGTACTAGCGTGAACGCCCATGTTGACTATTTTGTCGTTGGCCCAGCCTTGAAATCGGGCAGGAATCAGTTTCTTGGGAAGTTTTAGAATGTAGCGAATCAAACGCATGTTTTTGAGATGTGAGATGTGTTTGATTTTAATGCGCATGAACCAAGGATCTTCTTTGTCGTATTGGATCGTTTTAGAAAGGTCTATGATCTTTGCCATAATTTTTAGTGTGTGTTGGTTATAAATGTATTGGTGTGTTGATGATGGCATAGTGGGGACCATCTTTAATTTTGGTTATCTAAATTTTGTGGGTTCTTAAATGTAGCAAAAAAGGATGGGAAAAGGAAATACATGGACAGAGGATTTGTGAAACGGAGCTCTGTTTTAGTTGAAATATTTATATAGTAATTTATTTATTTTGTTGAAGGGCAATAGAATGTGAATTTCTAAGCAAAAAGAGAAGAAAAATGTATTAAATGCTGAATTTTAAGTTGCTAAAAAATAGAAAGCGTAACTTTTTTTAAGAAAAAACACTTTAATTTTCTTTTTCTGAAAAATAATCGTACTTTTGCAATCGCTTAAGTAAACCCCTTTTATAGGGGGATTCGGAAAAAAGTAGTAATTATTTGATAAATGCCTACAATAAATCAATTAGTAAGAAAAGGACGTAAAGTGATCAAGCTAGCTTCAAAAGCAAGAGCTTTAGATTCTTGTCCTCAGAAACGTGGAGTATGTACTCGTGTATATACTACTACGCCAAAGAAACCAAACTCAGCGTTACGTAAAGTAGCAAAGGTACGTTTAACAAACGGAATTGAGGTTATCGCATATATTCCTGGTGAAGGTCACAACTTGCAAGAGCACTCTATCGTATTGGTACGTGGAGGTCGTGTAAAAGACTTGCCTGGTGTACGTTACACAGTTGTACGTGGTGCTTTAGATACTGCAGGTGTAGCAGATAGAAAACAAGCTCGTTCTCGTTATGGTACTAAGCGTCCAAAGGCTGCTAAGAAATAATAGAGAGTTTCAATAAGAATTAAGATAAAAGATCATACGTTGACTAAGTTCTGAATAAGTCAGAACTGAAGATTGGGCTACATGTTTTGAAACAAAACAAGGCTCAAACAACAGCTTAAAAGATTTAACAACAAGATGAGAAAGAGAAAACCAAAAGTGCGCCAAGTCGCACCAGATCCTCGTTATGGTGATAAGCAAGTAACACGTTTTGTAAATATGCTAATGTTAGACGGTAAAAAAAGTACTGCATTTAGAGCTTTTTACGATGCGATGGATATTTTGGAAGAAAAAACAGGAGAGTCTCCTCATGAAATTTTCCAAAAAGCAATTAAGAATGTAATGCCAGCTCTCGAAGTACGCTCTCGTCGTATCGGTGGTGCTACTTTCCAAATTCCTACCGAAATTCGTCCTGAACGCCGCCTCTCAGTGGCTATGAAATGGACCATCAAGTATTCTCGCCAACGCAGTGGTAAAGGAATCGCTTCTAAATTAGCCGCTGAATTACTAGCAGCTTCTAAAGGTGAAGGTTCTGCTGTGAAGAAAAAAGAAGATACACACAAAATGGCTGAATCTAACAGAGCTTTTGCTCACTTCGGTCGTAAGAGAACGAAGTCTAAATAATTTTTTATTTAGCAAAGACATATCCTTAAGATATATTATTAATCAATTTTTATATAAAATTTTAAGCCACTATATATAAGTCATGGCAAAAATAGATTTAACCTATACGCGAAACATTGGTATTGCTGCACATATTGATGCAGGAAAAACCACTACTACAGAACGTGTTCTGTATTACACAGGTATTAGTCACAAGATTGGTGAAGTACATGATGGTGCTGCTACAATGGACTGGATGGAGCAAGAACAAGAGCGTGGTATCACAATTACATCTGCAGCAACTAAGACTGAATGGCCTTGGAAAGATAAAAAATATGCTGTAAACATTATCGATACTCCCGGTCACGTTGATTTTACGGTTGAGGTAAACCGTTCTTTACGTGTACTAGATGGGTTGGTATTTTTGTTTTGTGCTTCTGGTGGTGTAGAACCTCAATCTGAAACAAACTGGCGTTTGGCAGATGGTTACAAAGTGCCTCGTATTGCATTTGTAAACAAAATGGATCGTCAAGGTGCCGATTTCTTTGGTGTTTGCCAACAAATGAGAGATATGTTGGGAGCTAATGCTGTTCCTTTACAAGTACCAATTGGTGCTGAGGATGATTTCAAAGGGGTGGTTGATTTGATTACAGGTCAAGCAATCGTTTGGAATGAGCATGACATGGGAATGACTTTTGAAGTAGTTGAAATGCCAGCCGATTTGGTTGATACTGCTGCTGAAGCTCGTGAACAATTGTTGGAGGCTGTAGCGGAGTATGACGAGACGTTGATGGAGAAATACTTTGAAGATCCAGAATCTATTTCTCACGACGAAATCCGTGCTGCTGTACGTGCTGCTGTATGTGACATGAGTATTATTCCTGTTATGTGTGGTTCTGCCTTTAAAAATAAAGGAGTACAAGCTGTATTGGATGCTGTATGTGCATTCTTGCCTTCTCCTTTAGATGTTAAAGCTGTAACGGGTACTAATCCAGAAACAGAAGAAGAAGAATCTCGCCCAGCTGATTTTGATGCACCATTCTCTGCTTTGGCGTTCAAAATTGCAACAGACCCTTATGTAGGTCGCTTGTGCTTCTTCCGTTGTTACTCTGGAAAATTAGATGCAGGTTCTTACGTGTTAAACACTCGTTCTAACAAAAAAGAGCGTATTTCTCGTATTTACCAAATGCACGCTAACGAGCAAAAACCTATTGATACAGTTTATGCTGGTGATATTGCGGCTGGTGTTGGTTTCAAAGACATCAAAACTGGTGATACTTTGTCAGACTTGGATCACCCAATCGTATTGGAAAGCATGGACTTCCCTGCACCTGTAATTTCTATTGCTATTGAGCCTAAAACTCAAAAAGATGTAGATAAATTGGGTATGGCATTGGCTAAACTATCTGAAGAAGATCCAACTTTTACAGCTAAATTTGACGAAAATACAGCTCAAACAGTTATCTCAGGAATGGGAGAGTTGCACTTAGAGATTATCGTAGATCGTCTAAAACGTGAATTTAAAGTTGAGGTGAACGAAGGTGCTCCTCAAGTAAATTATAAAGAGGCGTTAACAAAAACTGTAACACACCGTGAGCGTTTGAAGAAACAATCTGGTGGATCAGGTTTGTTTGCCGATATGGAATTCGAATTAGGTCCTGCTTCTGAGGAATTCTTAGAAAGTGATGACTTCAAAAATAACAAAACTCGTTTAGAGTTTACATGGGATATCAAAGGAGGTGCTATTGATAAAGCATACATCAACCCAATCCAAAAAGGATTTGATGCTATGATGGACAACGGTATCTTGGCTGGATATAACATGGATAGCATGAGCGTACGTGTTTTTGACGGAGGAATGCACGCAGTGGATTCTAAACCAATTGCATTTGAACTTTGTGCTAAAGAAGGTTTCAAAGCAGCTGCAAAAGGATGTAAGCCTGTTTTGTTAGAACCTATTATGGCTTTAGAAGTAGCTTCTCCTGAAGAGTACATGGGATCTATCATTGGTGACTTGAACCGTCGTCGTGGTATCATGAAATCTCAAGAGCCTAAGGGTATTGGTATTGTAATCAAAGCAGACGTACCATTGTCTGAAATGTTTGGATACATTACTGATTTGCGTACTTTGACTTCTGGTCGTGCGTCTTCTAACATGATTTTCTCTCACTATGCTCCAGCTCCAAATGCTGTTGCAGAGAAGGTGATTGAAGATTCAAAAGCTACTGTATAAGTAAATAATAAATAATCATAAAAATCCCGTTCTTCGGAACGGGATTTATCATTCAACATTCATAATAAATCAATTCATCGAGGCATGAATCAGAAAATTAGAATTAAACTTCGTTCTTACGATCACAATTTGGTAGACAAATCTACAGCTAAGATTGTAAAGACAGTACGTAACACCGGTGCAGTTGTGACTGGACCGATTCCGCTGCCCACGCATAGAAAAATCTTCACAGTATTGCGTTCTCCACACGTAAACAAGAAATCTCGTGAGCAGTTTCAACTTCGTACTCACAAACGTCTTATAGAAATTTACAGTTCTACTGCTAAGACGGTAAGTGCGTTGGAAAAATTGGAATTACCTAGTGGGGTAGATATCCAAGTGAAATTAATGTAATTTGTTCATTTGTAGATTTTGACTACAATTCTTAAAAAAAGAATAAAGTGGAAGGTTTAATAGGAAAAAAAATAGGTATGACCAGCATTTTTACCGAAGCTGGTGATAATGTAGCCTGTACTGTTGTTGAGGTTGGGCCTTGTGTCGTAACGCAAGTGAAAACAGAAGAAACAGACGGTTATAATGCAATCCAATTAGGATTTGGAGAGCGCAAAGCAAAAAATACACCAAACCCTATGAAAGGGCATTTTGCTAAAGCAAATACAACTCCAAAAATTAAAGTAGCTGAATTTCGTGATAGTGCTTTGGAAAGTGCTATTGGTGATTCAGTGACTGTAACAGATGTATTTGAAGAAGGTGATGTTGTAGAAGTAACTGGAACGTCAAAAGGTAAAGGTTTCCAAGGGGTTGTTAAACGTCACGGATTTGGTGGTGTTGGACAAGCTACTCATGGTCAACACAACCGTGGTCGTGCACCTGGATCTATTGGTGCTGCGTCTTATCCAGCAAAAGTATTTAAAGGAATGAAAATGGCTGGTCGTACAGGTGGTGATAGAGTTACTACTAGCGGTTTGCAAGTAATGAAAATTTTTGCTGAGAAAAATTTATTGCTAATAAAAGGAGCAATTCCTGGTCATAAGGGTTCTCTTGTAATTGTGAAGAAATAGTCATGAAATTAGAAGTATATAATATCAAAGGTGAAAACCTCGGTAGAGAGGTTGAATTGCCCGATAATGTTTTTGGGCTTGAGTTGAACGAAAAACATGACCATGTTGTCTACCTTGCTGTTAAGCAATATTTGGCTGCACAACGCCAAGGAACTCACAAGGCAAAGAGTCGTGGTGAAATTAAAGGTTCGACTAAGAAAATCAAAAGACAAAAGGGAACAGGTACAGCTCGTGCAGGTAGTTTGAAAAACCCTTTATTCCGTGGAGGTGGACGTGTATTTGGTCCTCAACCAAGAAACTACGGAATTCAATTGAATAAAAAAGTAAAACAATTGGCTCGTAAATCGGCTCTTTCTGCTAAAGTAAAAGAAGGTGCTATCATCGTAGTAGAAGATTTTACTTTTGATGCTGCTAAAACGAAGTCGTATGTTAACTTGCTAAACAGCTTGAAAGTTGGTGAAAACACGTTGGCAGATACAAAAAGTTTATTAGTATTGGATGCTCCAGAAGCATTGGCAGCTCCAACAAAACCAAGTTTGCCTGCAAAACCAAGAGGAGCTAAGAAAAGAGCTGCTTTTGCTGAAGCAATGAAAACTTACTCTAGTGATTTGAAGCAATACAAAGAAGACAAAGCAACTTATGAGGCTTCTTTGGATGCGCACATGGACAAAGTAGAAAAAGCGTATGACAATATCGTATTGTCTAGCCGTAACCTACAAAAAGCAAGTGTTGCAGATGCTAAAACACTAAATGTTTATCAAATTTTGAACGCAAATTGTTTGGTGGTTTCTGAGTCTGCTGTAAACCGCTTGGCTAGCATGCTTTCATAAATTGAGTTTCTAGAAAAATTAAAATTGAGATAAAAGGCTATGAAAAATATCATAATTAGGCCAATTCTTACGGAAAAAACTAATGCGTTAGCTGAAAATTCACTTCTAAATCAATATACTTTTGAAGTACTTAAATCAGCTAACAAAATAGAAATTAAGAAAGCTGTTGAAGAGCAGTTTGGTGTAACAGTAGAAGCTGTTAACACTTCTATCCGTCCAGGCAAAGCAAAAGCACGTGTGGTAAAAGGTCGTCATACTAAAGGTCGTACTTCTGCGATCAAGAAAGCAATCGTAACAGTTGCAGAAGGAGAGTTTATCGAAGGTTTCTATGGTGAAGGAGACTACGATGATATCGAACTTCTAGAGGACGAAGAAGAAGCAAATGCTTAACTATATTGGAGGTAACTCCTAGAAAAGAAAAATTATTTAATAACTATAGTCGCGGAACTGATAAATTCGTAAATAACAATGCCAGTTAAAAAGTTTAATCCGATTACTCCCGGTACTAGAACTCGCGTAGCAAATAGCTTTGCGGAGTTGACTACAGACAGACCTGAGAAGAGTTTGTTGGGAAAGATGAAGAAATCAGGAGGTAGAAACAACGAAGGTCATAGAACTGTACGTCACAGAGGTGGAGGACACAAGCGTCGTTATCGTGTAATCGATTTCAAACGTAACAAAGATGGTGTACCAGCTACTGTTAAAAGTATAGAGTATGATCCAAACCGTACAGCATTTATCGCTCTTTTGGTATATGCTGATGGTGAGAAACGTTATATCGTTGCTCCTAATAAATTACAAGTAGGTGACATCATCCAATCTGGAACAGGAATCGCTCCTGATTTGGGGAACTGTATGCCTTTGGGGGAAATGCCAGTAGGTACTAAAATTCACGCTATCGAAACACGTCCAGGTAAAGGTGCTGTTTTGGTAAGAAGTGCTGGAGCAAGTGCTGAGTTGGCAGGTAAAGATGGTAAATATGTATTGATCAAATTGCCATCAAGTGAAACTCGCTTAGTTTTGGCTACTTGTAGAGCTACTGTAGGTGAGGTATCTAACAAAGATCACGGTCTAGAAGTTCTAGGTAAAGCTGGTCGTAGCCGTTGGTTAGGTCGTCGTCCTAGAGTTCGTGGTGTGGCGATGAACCCAGTAGATCACCCAATGGGTGGTGGTGAAGGTAGAGCATCTGGAGGACATCCTCGCTCTCGTACTGGTGTAATGGCTAAAGGCCAAAAAACTAGAAAGCCTAAGAAGTACTCTAATAAGTTTATTGTTACAAGAAGAAAAATCAAAAAATAGATGGCACGCTCATTAAAAAAGGGGCCTTATATTTATCACAAGCTCTTGAAAAAAGTAGCTAAGGCCAAAGAATCTAGAAAGAAAACAGTAATTAAAACATGGTCTCGTTCTTCGATGATTATTCCATTTATGGTAGGAGAAACGATTGCTGTTCATAATGGTAAAACTTTTGTTCCTGTATTTGTTACTGAGAATATGGTTGGTCACAAACTCGGTGAGTTTTCTCCAACTCGTACTTACAGAGGACACGGAGGAAATAAAAAGAAATAATTAATACAATAGCAAAGTTCAAATAAAAGTTATGGAACAAAATCAAGAGTTTGTAACAGCTGTTGCGAAAATAAAAAACTGCCAGATGTCTGCGCGCAAAATGCGTTTGGTTGCGGATATCATCCGTGGTGTAGAAGTAGAAAAAGCGCTAGGTATTTTAAAATATACCAAAAAAGAAGCTGCTAGATGGTTGGATAAACTATTGACTTCTGCTATCGCTAACTGGGGTGTATTGACTGATGAAGAAGCAGATGATTATGAATTGGTCGTTTCTGCTATTTGGGTAGACCAAGGATCTCAGTTAAAGCGTTTCCGCCCAGCACCACATGGTCGCGCACACCGTATTCGCAAACACTTCTGTCACGTAACACTTCAAGTAACCAATACAAAAACATTGGAAATTAAAGAAGTTAGTGAAGAAGTTGCATACGAAGAAGTAGAAGAAACCGAATAATAAAAGAAGTATAACACTAATTAAATATTATGGGACAAAAGACAAATCCTATAGGTAATCGTTTAGGAATCATCCGTGGATGGGACTCTAACTGGTTCGGTGGTAAATCCTTTGCTGACAATGTTGTTGGTGATGAAAAAATCCGTCGTTATCTAAAAGTACGTGTTGATAAAGGAGGGATTGCTCGTATCGTTATTGAGCGTACCTTGAAGCGTATTACTGTTACTATTCACACTTCTCGCCCAGGTATCATCATTGGTAAAGGTGGACAAGAAGTAGATAGAATTCGTGAAGAGTTGAAGCAGTTGACAAAAACTGATGTTCAAATCAATATCGTAGAAATTCGCAAGCCTGAGTTAAATGCTCAAATCGTAGGTGAAACTATCGCCAAGCAAGTAGAAGCACGTATCAACTATCGTAAAGCTACTAAAATGGCTATCCAATCAACTATGCGTGCAGGAGCTGAAGGTATCAAAGTGCGTTTGTCTGGACGTTTGAACGGAGCAGAGATGGCTCGTTCTGAGGAGTACAAAGAAGGAAGAAGTCCTTTGCATACTTTCCGTGCAGATGTTGACTATGCTATGGTTGAAGCCTTGACGGTTTATGGTAAAATTGGAATCAAAGTTTGGTTGTGTCGTGGAGAAATCTTCGAAAAAGTAGACTTGTTCCCAACACCAGCTAAACGTGACCGCAAAGGAAATCAAGGAGGTAGAGATAACAACCGTAGAAGAGGTAGCGGAAACAACGATCGTAGAAGAAGAAAATAAAAGCATTAAATATTTAAACTTTCTAAAAGTTTTTTATATTTTTGCACTCGCTTTGACTGTCTGCTTGTCAGACAAATAGGAATCATTGCGACTAAAATTAATGGAAATTAATCAATTGTAGAGAGATGTTACAGCCAAAAAAAACAAAATACCGCAAGCAGCAAAAAGGTCGCAATAGAGGTCTTGCTCACAGAGGCTCTAAGATCGCTTTTGGCTCTTTTGGTCTAAAAGCCTTAGAGGGTGCTTGGATAACTAGCCGCCAAATAGAAGCTGCTCGTATTGCTATGACTCGCTACATGAAACGTGAAGGTAAAGTGTGGATTCGCATTTTTCCTGACAAACCAGTTACCAAAAAGCCTGCAGAAGTACGTATGGGTAAAGGTAAAGGTGCTTTGTCTCACTATGTAGCTGTTATTAGACCTGGAAGAATTATGTTCGAATTAGATGGTGTGCCACAATCTGTAGCAGAAGAAGCACTTCGTTTAGCCGCTCAAAAACTTGCAGTGCCGACTAAATTTGTAGTTCGTAATGACTACGCAGAATAATAACGCTTAAACTAATATAGGAAATGGCTAAATTAGAATTAAAAGGCTTAAGTGTTCAGGAGTTGAATGAAGAGTTGGAAACAACTCAAAAGCACTATTACTCGTTGAAGTTTAACAATGCAGTTTCTAGCTTAGAAAATACTGCTGAAATTAAAACAGTAAGACGTAATATTGCACGCATCAAAACTGAAATCAGAGCAAAAGAACTAGCTGAGTCAACTCAAAAAAGAGACAAAATTCAAGCTAGAAGAAGGTTAGCAAAAAAGATTAAAAAGTAATTTAAATAAATTCCGCAATGGAAGATAATAAAAGAAACTTACGCAAGCAGCGTGTTGGTGTCGTAACCAGCAACAAGATGGACAAGAGTATTTCTGTCTCTGTTGAGCGTCGTGTAAAGCACCCTATTTACAGTAAGACTGTAAAAATGTCTAAAAAATTCATCGCTCATGATGAAGAAAATACTTGTAACATGGGGGACATAGTACGCATCATGGAAACTCGACCATTGAGCAAACGCAAGCGCTGGAGATTAGTTGAAATTATAGAACGTGCGAAATAGATAATAAGTCATGATACAACAAGAAAGTAGACTAAAAGTAGCTGATAATACAGGTGCCAAAGAGGTGCTTTGTATTAAGGTTTTGGGCGGTTCTAGAAGACGATATGCCTCTGTTGGTGATATCATCGTAGTAACTGTCAAAGACGCTGCTCCTGGTGGTCTAAAAAAAGGTACTGTTTCTAAGGCAGTAATCGTTAGAACTAAAAAAGAAATCCGCAGAAAAGATGGATCTTATATCCGTTTTGATGACAATGCAGTTGTATTGTTGTCTGCTAGTGAAGAACCTCGTGGTAGCCGTATATTCGGACCTGTAGCGCGTGAACTTCGTGAGCGTGATTTTATGAGAATTGTTTCATTGGCACCTGAAGTATTATAATAAAGTCATGAAGAAATCAAATAAGAAAATCAAATGCCAGATCAGAAAAGGAGACAACGTTGTTGTACTTTCTGGTGATAGCAAAGGTGATACTGGTGTTGTAGAAGCAGTCTTCTTAGAAGATTATAGAGCAATCGTAAAAGGTGTTAATATGGTTAAACGCCATGTACGCCCTTCTGCTGAACAACCTGGTGGCATTGTCGAAAAAGAGGCTCCTATCCACATTTCCAACTTAATGTTGGTAGATGCTAACGGTGAGGCTAGCCGTATTAAAAGAACTAGAAATGAGAACGGTAAATTGGTTCGCGTTTCTAAGAAAACACAAGAGGTAATTTAGTAATGGACTATCAACCAACATTAAAAACTAAATACAGAGAAGAATTAATCCCTCAATTGATGGAGAAATTCAATTATGACTCTGTAATGCAAGTACCTAAGCTAACCAAAATTTGCCTTTCTCAAGGTGTTGGGTTGGCGACTTCTGACAAAAAACTTGTTGATAATGCAGTTAATGAGATGACTATCATCGCTGGTCAGAAGGCTGTAAAGACTGTGGCAAGAAAATCAATCTCTAACTTTAAACTTAGAGACGGTATGCCAATTGGTGCTAGAGTAACTCTACGCAACAACCAAATGTATGAATTTTTGTATAAATTGATCGCTATCGCACTTCCTCGTGTACGTGACTTTAGAGGGATCAATGATAAGAGCTTTGACGGTAGAGGGAACTACTCTATGGGTATTACTGAGCAAATCATTTTCCCTGAAATTGATTTGGACAAAATTCCTCGTATCACTGGTATGGATATTACTTTTGTAACAACCGCAGAAACAGATGAGGAAGCACTAGAATTATTGAAACTTTTAGGTTTACCTTTCAAAAACCAATAAATAAAATGGCTAGAAAAGCAGTAATAGCAAGAGAGAAAAAAAGAGAAAAATTGGTGGCTAAGTACGCAAAATTGCGTGCAGAACTAAAAGCTAAAGGAGACTATGAGGCATTGGATAAACTTCCAAAAAACTCTTCTAAAGTTCGTTTGCACAATCGTTGTCAACTAACTGGTCGTCCAAAAGGTTATATGCGCCAATTTGGAATTTCTCGTGTAACGTTCAGAGAAATGGCTCTTAAAGGTCTTATACCTGGAATCACAAAAGCTAGTTGGTAAGCGTTTAGAAATTATCCAACAATACAATATATTCAATAGCACAGTCAACTAGACTAAAGCTTTAAAAATTATTTTTTGAATCAGTAATTACATCCTTCTCCAGGATAATAATTGCGATTAAAACAGAAAGTATGGCACTTACTGATCCTATTGCGGATTACTTAACACGTATCCGTAATGCACAGATGGCTGGACACCGTATGGTTACAATTCCTGCATCTAACTTGAAAAAAAGTATCACCGAAATCTTGTACAATCAAGGTTACATTTTGAAATATAAATTTGAGGAGACTGAAAATAAGCAGGGTCAAATCTTAATCGCTTTGAAATACGATAGAGAAACAAAACGTCCTGTTATTCAAAAGTTGAAGAGAGTTTCTAGACCTGGTTTGAGACACTATGTAAAAGCAAGTGAACTACCAAATATCATCAATGGACTAGGAACAGCTGTTGTTTCTACTTCTAAAGGTGTATTAACTGAAAAAACAGCTAGAAAAGAAAATGTAGGTGGTGAAGTTCTATTCTATGTTTACTAGAACAGAATAGTTAGACAGAATTAAACAAGACCATAAATAATTAAAATATATTAAAATGTCAAGAATAGGAAAAACTCCAATCGATTTGCCAGCCGGAGTAGAGTTTAAAATTGACAATAATTGGGTAACTGTTAAAGGACCTAAAGGAGAGTTGAAACAACACATTAACTCTGATGGTATCTCTTTAGAGCAAGAAGGCAACCAAGTTATTGTTAAAAGAACAACTGAACAAAAACGCCATAAAGCTATGCACGGATTGTACCGTCAGCTTGTTTATAATATGGTAGAAGGTGTATCTAATGGCTTCAAAATTGAATTAGAATTACATGGTATCGGTTACCGTGCTAAAAACACTGGACAGTTGTTAGAATTAGCTCTAGGTTATTCTCACCCTGTTATGTTTTACATACCAGATGAAGTAAAAGTAGAGACAGTATCTGAAAAAGGTAAAGCTCCTGCTGTTATTTTGACGAGCATTGATAAACAGTTGATAGGACAAGTAGCGGCTAAGATCCGTGGGTTCCGTAAAACTGAGCCTTACAAAGGTAAAGGTGTTCGCTTCAAAGGTGAAGAAATACGTAGAAAAGCTGGTAAAACAGCTGCTAAATAAATAGTTAGATAATATTCTCTTAAATATATAAGAATCATGAGTTCTAAGACACTAAGTAGTCGTAAAAGAGTTCACAGACGAATTAGAAAAAAAATCTCTGGAACTGCAGCTAGACCTAGATTATCGGTTTTTAGAAGCAACAAAAGTATCTATGCTCAACTAATCAACGACGAAACTGCTACCACTTTGGTTGCAGCAGCGTCTAAAGAAGTTGAAGCAGGAACAAAAATGGATCAAGCTAAAGCGGTAGGTCGTTTATTAGCTACCAAAGCTCTTGAAGCAGGAATTACAAGTGTAGTTTTTGATAGAAGTGGCTACATTTATCATGGTCGCATAAAAGCTTTGGCTGATGGTGCACGTGGCGAGCGAAAAGAAGATGGAACCAACGAATTGTTACAATTCTAAATCTGAAAAAAATGGCTAAGAAAAAAAATAATAGAGTAAAATCTACCGAATCAGAAATGAAGGAAAAGTTAGTAGCACTTAACCGTGTTGCTAAAGTTACTAAAGGTGGACGTACATTTAGCTTTGCTGCTATTGTAGTAGTAGGAGATGGTAATGGAACAGTAGGGCATGGATTAGGTAAAGCTCGCGAGGTGGCAAGTGCAATTACAAAAGCTGCTGACGATGCTAAGAAAAGCCTTATTCACGTGCCTGTATATAAAGGTACTATCCCTCATGCTCAGCATGGGAAGTATGGTGCTGGTAAAGTTTTGATCAAACCTGCTGCTGATGGTACAGGGGTAATCGCAGGTGGTGCTATGCGTGCAGTGCTTGAGATGGCTGGAGTGCATAACGTATTGGCTAAATCTTTGGGTAGCTCTAACCCACACAATGTAATTAAAGCAACTATCGATGCGTTGAGCAGATTACGTTCTCCTATTGATATTGCTAAAACTAGAGGAATTTCTTTAAAGAAAGTTTTTGAAGGCTAATCGTTAAATACAATTTAAAATGGCTAAAATTAAAGTTACTCAAGTAAAAAGCGTCATCGATCGCACAAAAAGGCAAAAAGCAACTATGCAAGCATTAGGTTTACGTAAAATGAACCAAACTGTAGAGCATGAAAGCACGCCACAAATATTGGGTATGATTAACAAAGTTAAGCACTTAGTAAAAACAGAGGAAGCTTAGTTGGTGATCTCTTTGCAATAGTGTTATTCATAATTATAATTATTGATATCTTTATATCAGTAAGATAATTTCAAATAAGATGAAACTTAATAATTTAAAACCTGCTAAAGGTTCTGTTAAAAATAAAAAGCGTATCGCTCGTGGTGTAGGTGCTGGTTCTGGACGTACGGCTACTCGTGGACACAAAGGTGCTAAATCTCGTTCTGGGTTCTCTAATATGAGATACTTTGAAGGTGGTCAAATGCCTTTGCAAAAAGTAGTGCCTAAGCGTGGATTCAAAAACACACACCGTCGTTACCAATCTACTAGACCAACTGACTTTACTCCAATGAACTTGAGTCAATTGGAATACTTCGCAAGTAAGCACAACTTAACAGAAATTACTTCTGCTACATTGAGAGAATTAGGAGTTATTTCTGGAACAGCATCTTGCAAAGTTTTAGGTGCTGGTGAGTTGAAAACGGCTTTGGAGGTTACTGCTAATCGTTTTTCTGCTTCTGCTAAAAAAGCAATTTTGGATGCTGGTGGAAAAGCTTTCGTAGAATTAAAACTAAACACACTTCAAGGTATTGCTGATGCAGATGGTGTAGACAAAATAGATCTAGCACTTATTCGCAAGCATTTCAGTTTTGTAGGAGAGGACGACGCTGTACATGTTGTTGCAGAGGGAACAATCTCAAACAAACTTACTCTAGAAGTAAATAAAATTTCTGAAGAAGCTAAAGCTCAGGTAGAAGCCCTTGGCGGATCTATAGCTTTGGTATAAGTATAAAAAAGAATTGAAGGTGTATTCCTTCAATTCTTTTTGTGCGCTTCATCTAATAATATCTTAAGATAATGAATGGTTTAATTAAAAAATTACAAGACATCTGGGCGGTAGAGGAATTGCGTAATCGTATCCTTCTTACTGTTGGATTTCTTGCAGTTTATCGCTTTGGAAGTTTTGTTATTTTGCCTGGTATCGATGCAGAGGCTTTAGCTAATGCGGTAGGTACTAATTCTGGTGGTTTAATAGGACTGTTAGACACGTTTACAGGAGGTTCTTTCTTCAAGGCAGCTGTATTTGCACTGGGGATTATGCCTTATATCTCTGCATCTATTATTGTACAACTATTAGGATTTGCTGTGCCATACTTCCAGAAACTCCAAAAAGATGGAGAAAATGGGCAAAGAAAGTTGAACCAAATCACTCGAGTTATTACAATTGCTATTACAATCGTACAAGGCTCTGCTTACTTGACTTATTTGAACTCTCAGCAAGGGGTAATTATGCCTCAGATTCCTCCTACGGTATTCTGGTTGGCTAATATTATTATTCTTACAGCTGGTACGGTGTTCTGTATGTGGTTGGGAGAGCGTATTACTGACAAAGGAGTTGGTAATGGTATTTCATTATTGATTACTGCGGGTATTATTGCTGCTTTACCAGGTGCTTTTGTAAGCGAATTTAACTTAAAGTTAGGAACAGGACAATTGGTTATTTTTATACTAGAAATGGCTTTGTTTGTTGCTGTTGTAATGGCAAGTGTTGCTTTGGTACAAGCAGTTAGAAAAATTAAAATACAATTTGCGAAGCATATGATCGGTCGTAATAATCTTACTGAACTTGGTACAGAAAGAGATTATTTGCCTATCAAATTGAACGCAGCAGGTGTAATGCCAATTATCTTTGCACAAGCATTGATGTTTGTACCTGGAGCAGTGGCTGGAGCCTTGGGTAGTGAGAGTGGATTTTGGGCTGTTTTGGCTGACTTTACCTCTTTACCTTATAATGTAGTGTTCTTTTTACTAGTTGTTATATTTACATATGTTTATACAGCATTGATTGTAAATCCACAACAATATGCAGACCACTTGAAGCGTCAAAATGCATTTATTCCTGGTGTTAAACAAGGAAATGATACAGCAGAGTATATTGATGAGGTAACCACTTTGGTCACTTTGCCTGGTTCAATTGCTTTAGGTGTTATTTCTATTATTCCTGGTGTTGCTGCTGCAACAATTACTTCAAATGTTGGTTTTGCCATCTTCTTTGGAGGTACATCATTGTTGATTCTTGTGGCAGTTGTCTTGGATACACTACAGCAAATTGATGGACATCTATCTATGCATGGATATGATGTTAGAAAAATCAAAGGAAGAACTAGAACTACTGAAACGGAAGATTCAGTACTCTAAAAATAAGAAGCATAAAATCAAACAACCTAATTTATTTGTAAGTTATTATTAAATAGACATTTAAAAATTAGGTTATTTAAATTAATATTTAGATATTCGCAGTCCGAAAAGAAAATCTATGGCTAAGCAAGAATTAATCCGCCAGGATGGAATTATTACTGAGGCATTGTCAAATGCAATGTTTCGGGTTCAATTAGAAAATGAGCATATCATTATTGCAACAATCTCAGGAAAAATGAGAATGAATTACATTCGTATATTGCCTGGTGATAAGGTAGCAGTTGAAATGTCTCCATATGATTTAACCAGAGGGCGCATCATTTATCGCTATAAATAAAATTAACTAGAATCATGAAAGTAAGACCATCTGTCAAGAAGCGTTCTGCCGATTGTAAAATCGTACGCCGAAAGGGAAAAGTTTACATTATCAATAAAAAAAATCCTAAGTTCAAGCAACGTCAAGGATAATTAATAGAAGCATAAATTTTAATAGTTAGATATGGCTCGTATTGCAGGGGTAGATTTACCCAAGAACAAGAGAGGTGTAATTGGCCTAACATACATCTATGGTATCGGCCTAACATCAGCAAAAGAAATCTTAAATGAAGCTGGTGTTGATCAAAGTGTCAAAGTAAGAGAATGGAATGATAAAGATATCAAAAGCATTCGTCAAATTCTTGCTGATAAATATACAGTAGAAGGTCAATTGCGTACAGAGGTTCAATTGAACATTAAGCGTTTAATGGATATTGCTTGCTACAGAGGATTACGTCACAGAAAAGGTTTACCTTTGCGCGGACAACGTACGCAAACTAATGCTCGTACTCGTAAAGGAAAACGTAAGACTGTTGCGAACAAGAAGAAAGCAGGTAAATAATAAATAAAATCTAATCGACTAGATTATATAATATAGTTATGGCAAAGTCTAAAAAAGTAAAAAAGAAGAACGTAAAAGTTGAAGCGCAAGGTCAAGCTCACATACGTGCATCATTCAACAATATTATTGTCACATTGACAAATAATGCGGGTCAAACAATCTCTTGGGGTTCTGCTGGTAAAGCTAACTTTAGAGGTTCTAAGAAAAACACGCCTTATGCTGCTCAAATTGCTGCTACTGATGCGGCTAAAGAAGCATACGATTGTGGTTTAAGAAGTGTAACAGTATATGTAAAAGGACCAGGTTCTGGACGTGAAGCTGCAATCCGTGCGATTGATGCTGCTGGAATCAAAGTTTTGACTATCTTGGACGTGACGCCTATACCACACAATGGTTGTCGTCCTCCTAAGAAACGTAGAGTATAAAAATCAAAATCAGTTGTAAATGCCCTTCTATTGCTGGGATTGGTAGTTGCAACACAAATGTTATTAAAAAATGGCAAGGTACACAGGACCTAAATCAAAGAAAGCAAGAGCGCTAGGTGAAGCAATCTTTGGTTACGATAAAGTTTTTGAAAAGAAAAAATATGGACCAGGACAACACGGTCCTTCTAAGCGTCGCAAACAAAAATCGGATTATGCAATCCAATTGACGGAAAAACAAAAAGCTAAATATACTTATGGTGTATTAGAGCGTCAATTCCGCAAAATGTTTGACAAAGCATCTAGACAAGATGGTAAAACAGGTGAAAACTTGTTCAAATTGTTGGAGGCTCGTTTAGACAATACAGTTTACCGTCTAGGTATTGCTCCTACTCGTAGAGCAGCTCGTCAATTAGTTTCTCACAAACACATCGCTGTTAATGGTGTAGTAACTAATATCGCTTCTTGTACCTTACGTCCAGGTGATGTTGTTCAAGTTCGTGGTAAATCTCAAGGAATGCAATCTATCTTGGATTCTATCAATACAAATTCTCAAAATGTTCGCAAATTCCCTTGGTTGGAGTGGAATGGAGACAAAATGGAAGGTGTGTTTATTCAAGCACCTAACAGAGAAGAAATTCCAGAGAAAATCAACGAGCAATTAATCGTAGAACTTTACTCGAAATAATCCTTTTTAAGGAACATACTTTTGCTGTTTTTAGGACTTCATATCGAAGTCCTAAAAATCGTTAAAGGCAATTGTCAATTAATTAGAAATTCTCCACCATCAGATACTAATAATCTTATGAGTTTATTAAACTTCCAAAAACCAGATAAAATCCTTCTTAAGAAAGCAGATGATTTTGATGGTCAATTTGAATTTAAACCTCTAGAGCCTGGCTTTGGTCAAACTATTGGTAATTCTTTACGTCGTGTATTGTTATCTTCTTTAGAAGGACATGCGATTTCTGCGGTTCGTATCCGTGGTGTCGACCATGAGTTTTCTTCTATCAAAGGAGTGGTTGAAGATGTTGTTGACATCATCTTAAACCTAAAACAAGTACGTTTGAAGTATTTGTTAGAGGGCGAAGGAGAAGAAGCTGAGAAAATTTATGCTACTATTAGTGGTAAAGATACATTTACTGCTGGTGATTTGGGTGAGGCAACCAATGTTTTTGATGTAACAAATCCTGATCTAGTTATCTGTCACATGGAAACTTCTGTTACCTTAGAAGTAGAATTGACCGTTACCAAAGGTAGAGGATATGTTTCGGCTGAAGAAAACTTGCCTAAGGATGCTCCAATCGGATATATTCCAATTGATGCGATCTATACTCCAATCAAAAATGTAAAATATGCAGTTTCTAGTAGTCGTGTAGGTCAACACACAGATTATGAGAAATTAACTATAGATTTAAAAACAGATGGTACTATTCATCCTGAATATGCGATCAAAGAAGCTTCTAAAATTTTGATTCAACACTTGATGTTAATCTCTGATGAGAACATTACTTTTGATGATGATTCTAGAAAAGAAGATAATATTGTAGATGAACACATCTTGCACATGCGCAAATTATTGAAAACTTCTTTGGAAGATTTAGATCTTTCTGTTCGTGCTTACAACTGTCTAAAAGCAGCTAAAATCAACTCTTTGGCTGATTTGGTACAGTTCGAAACACATGAATTGTTAAAATTCCGTAACTTTGGTAAAAAGTCTTTGGTAGAAATCGAAGAACTTTTAGTTGAAAAAAGCCTTTCTTTCGGAATGGACTTGTCTAAATACAAATTAGACGAAGAATAAGCATTTAAATTTGCTCGCATCTATTGATGCGGCTGTTTTATTATAAAAATTGCAGTAACGGAAACATCTATCTTAGATTAGGAGTATGTGCTGCGACGTAAATAATCATTAATCATGAGACACGGTAAAAAGTTTAACCACCTTAGTAGAAAAAAAGGACATCGTAAAGCATTGTTGAAAAATATGTCTATCGCTTTGATCGAGCACAAACGTATTAGAACAACAGTAGCAAAAGCAAAAGCTTTACGTCAGTATATTGAGCCTTTGTTGACTAGAGCTAGAAAAGCAGCTAGTGAAGAAAAAATTAAAGATGCTACACACCACAGACGTGTTATCTTTAGCCATTTGCAAAACAAAGAAGCTGTTAAAACTTTGTTTGGTGAAATCGCAATGAAAATCGCTGACCGTCCAGGTGGTTACGTTCGTATCTTGCGTACTGGTTTCCGTCAAAATGATGCTGCAGATATGTGTATCATCGAATTGGTTGATTTCAACACAGACGCTTTAGAAACGAAGACTACGAAGAAAAAACGTACTCGTCGTAGTAGAAAGAAAAAATCTGCTGACACTACTACAACTGCTACTGAAACAGTTGTTGAAGATAATGAAGAGGCAGTTAACACTGATGATACTACCAAAGAGGAAGAATAATCTTCTTTTTGCACAATAATAGAAGTCATCTCGAATCATTTCGAGATGACTTTTTCTTTTTGAGGTAGATACACACTGTCAACTATTAGTAAATTATACTATCAATCCATATTTTGGTGGTAGATTATTATAATAATACTCCGTTGATTTTTTAGTTTTCCTACGAAAAACGTAAAAAAGCATCTTGCATTAGTTTGATTATCAGTCTTTTAGTGTAAAAATCAACAAAGTGCATCTTACTGATAATCAAACTAATACGATTTTTCAACGGAGTAATGTATAAGATAGCCCCAATCAAAATCTTTTAACTGGACTGAATGAAAGCCTTGTTTAGATATATTAATGTTGTGTTGCAGGCATTGCTTGGAAAGGAATTGGATGCTAAGATTAAGCACTATTTCTTAACTGGTGCCTACAAATCAGTTGTAATGCAAGGTTCTATTGCTTTGCTAACTTTCTTTACAGCTTTATTCATTGCTCGAGTAACAGGAGATACTGGATTTGGTGTTTATACGACGGTTTTTACTTGGATTTCTATTATTAGTGTTGGGGCTACGTTGGGGCTAGACGATTTAGTATTAAAACAACTCCCCATTTATCACAACAAGAAACAAGGAACAAAAATTAAGGGAATTTTGTCTTGGGCAAACGGCTTGGGTTTAGTCGTTGGTGTGTTTTCTGCTCTATGTTTGTTGTTATTAGCAGAATTTTCCGATATAGAAATGCTTCATCAATATGTAGATTATTTCTATTGGGCAGTATGGGTAATTCCATTATTTGTGTTAATGCACATTAATCAAGCTGCTCTAAGAGGATTACATCTATTTGGTTGGGGGCAGTTTGCAGAGAAATTTGTACAACCCTTTTCTTTTTTTATAATTTTAATGCTTTTTTATGCCACTCAGAATTATAAATTAACAGATGAACATGCCATCATAGCACGGACGTTTTCTTTCTTGATAACGGCCATCGTTGCTTTATGGCTTTTATTTAAATTTACAACTACATATCGAGAAGAAAAAGCAAGTTATGATAGCCATCACTGGTGGGGAAGTTGTCGATACTTTGCACTCACCTCTCTTCTTTATATTGTTAACACTCGAATAGATATTCTGTTTTTGAGTTGGTATCAAGTTTCGGAAGCGGAGATCGGCTATTATAATGCAGCCGTAAAACTGTCGGATATGGCTTTAATCCCCTTTGCAGTACTATATACCGTCACAGCACCTATGTTTTCAACTTTATACGCCAATAATAGGATGGAAGAATTGCAAAACTTTTTTACCAAAACAACTCGATTAGCTTGTTTAGTGATTAGTGCGATTTTGTTATGCTTGGTATTGGGAGGAGAGTGGTTTTTGATGTTGTTTGGTGAGAACTTTAGAGAAGGGTATCCCATTTTACTCATCTTATGCATCACCAAGTTTGTCCATGTATTTGTTGGACCCGTAAACTATTTGCTGATGATGGTGAATTTAGAACGAGAAGCAACTTGGATATTGCTATTAAGTGTCCTTTTTACAATCGTTTTGCATCTGATTTTAATTCCTTCTTATGGAATCGAAGGAGCAGGATATGCTACCTTGATAGGCTTATTGTTATTTGAGTTCTTAGTGAGCTGGTTGGCGTATAAAAAAGCGGGAATTGTACCAACTGTATTGGGGCGCTTTTTTATTAGAAAGAATAAATCTTCAAAATAATTCTGTTACCTTTGTTCGGTTAATAAAGGCAGTAGTTCGTAGTTGGTTTGGGGGTTGGTGGTTTGGAAATATAAATCCAACTTAGAAATAGTTTTACACGAACCCAATCAATAAAATTATACAAAGGACTATTGTAGAAAGTGAACGTTAAAAAACGAATTAAGACATACCATCATGAATTTAGCAATAGCATTAGGACTACTTATATTTGGTTTTGCCATTTTAATTAAAGGAGCTGATTTTTTAGTAGATGGTGCATCTGCCGTTGCCAAAAAGTTTGATATATCGGATATGATAATTGGTTTGACCATTGTTTCTTTTGGTACATCTGCCCCTGAATTAGTGGTTAATATAGGAGCTGCTTGGGAAGGAAAAAATGCTATGATAATAGGAAATGTATTGGGCTCTAATATCTTTAATACTTGTCTAATCATCGGAGCTGCTGGACTCATTTATCCGCTTGCAGTACAAAAAGCTACTGTACGAAAAGAACTGCCATTTTCTATATTTATTATATTGCTAATGTTTTTTTTAGCTAATGACGCATTGGTTTTTGGAGGTGAAAATTATGTCTCTCATATTGATGGAATTATTTTATTACTGTTCTTTGGTGCGTTCTTATACTATGTTTACACCAGCTCTAAGAATGCTGATAATTCAGATAATATAGAGATTATCGAAGAAATTCCATTGCCCAAAAGCTTGTTGTATATCATAGGTGGAATGACTGGTTTGATCATCGGTGGAAATCTAGTCTTAGACAATTCGCTAGTTTTTGCAAAATATTTTGGCATGACAGAGCGAGTCATCGGCTTAACCGTCATCGCAATAGGAACGTCTTTACCTGAATTGGCGACTTCCGTTGTGGCTGCCATGAAAAAGAACAGCGATATAGCAATGGGGAATGTGGTTGGGTCTAATATTTTTAATATTTTGTTAGTTTTAGGTTTTAGTTCGACTATTTCACCAACTTTGATTGAGTACGATACAGCAGCAAATTTTGATATTGGATTTTTATTATCAGCAACAATTGTTTTAACAGCTTTTTTATTTATAGGCACAAGGGTGAAACCTACAACGGGAGGTTCTCTAACGTACACGATTGACCGTTGGCAAGCAGGCGTTTTATTGATGGCTGTAATAGGTTACATTGTTTATCTGTTGTTGGCTCAACCTGTTTAAAAGGAAGAAAAAGCCATAGGCTGTTGCTGAGATCCGATATGGCTAAAGTTGTATTGGATACTCATACCCAAACCATAAGCACCATAAGGACTAATACTAATCTTGTCCCAATGTTCATTGAGGCGTTTGCCATTAATGGCATGGACACCAAATTCAATGAAATCATAAATTAACAAAAAGCCTCCTTGTACAATAAACGAATTTCCATACCCAGCTAATCGGTTGCTTAATTTGATATCATTGCGGTTGTTCTTACTCATTTCCCGTAGAAGAAAACCTACCGTAATATAAGTGAAGTCTAAAGCACCATTGACCAAATAAACAGTTTTGATTTTTTGTACTTCCTTGACAGACTGCTCAAAGCTCAACCCTGTACGTTTGGCTTTTACAGCTCCAATTAGCCCTGGAATGGCTAGTCCCAAGTTAATGGCATTAAAGTAAAGGTTCATTTCAAAAAAATGTTGTAGTTCTCCTCTAGTTGTAATTACTCCTACCGTACCAGCAATAAGGTTTGCCCCAGTCCAACTAGAAAAGGCAATCATCCCATTCAAGGTGTGTTTACAACGAGTTTGATTGATTTCATCTAAAGATGTTTGTGCTTGTATAGGAGAAAAAATTATAAAAATAAATAGAAGTAACAACATCTTTTTCATAATAATCTTGTTTAAATGAGTAAAATAGTGCTCAAATATTGATGGACTACAAAGTGCAAGTACTGTGAACTACTAATCAAAATAACAAGGTAACTTATATTAAGTTGACCTATTTTTAAAAATAAAGTTCTTTAAGGAACTATTTGGTAGGAAAATGTTTTGTGTAAGTGTTCAAATTCATTTCAAATTTTAAAATACCTATCTCTAGGTCAGTAATATGATTTTTTATATACCTATTTAACTCAAATAGAACCTATCGTATTATCTTAAAATAAAACAGAAAGATATGCTGTTTTATTTAAAAAATGGGTTACCTTTTTCAAAAGAGGTAAGCCTAAACTTATTCTCTTACAATAGTTGCACATTATCACCTAATTTAAACTTTTATCAGTTACTTTAGAGGCTAAGTATACTGTGACGTAATAAATCTATGCCCTGTTGGTGTACTTTTGTCTATTTTTAGAAAAAACAAGCGTTTCAAATTAATTGATGCAAAAGTATCTCTACTTGATGTTTGTTCAGAAAAAAGCAAAGGTATTTTGTTATCAATAATATAGCAACATCAATTTGCTGTATCAATGGAAGAAAATTATTGTTGGGTATACTAAAATAAATGTACAAGGTATTGGAGATCGTTGAATGGAATGTTACCTTATTCAGTTGAAAACCTTAACTTTACATCTATGTGCAATTAAACTATAATATATATGGCAAACGAATGGAATTTAGGCGAAAAAAAACGCGCCTTAGTAAAAGAAGTAGAGACTGCAGTGCTTGTAGGTTTGATTTCACAAGATCAATCAACCGAACAAGCTATAGAATATTTAGATGAATTGGAATTCTTAGCACAAACTGCAGGAGCTCAAGTAAAAAAAAGGTTTTTACAAAAATTAAAACATCCTGATAATCGTACTTTTGTAGGAAAAGGAAAAGCGGAAGAAATTCGTGAATACGTACAGGAGCATGACATTGATATTGTTATTTTTGATGATGATTTAACCGCAAAACAAGTAGGTATCTTAGAGGAGCGTATGGAGCGCAAAATCTTAGATCGAAGTACATTGATTTTAGATATTTTTGCAGCTCGTGCTCAAACAGCACAAGCAAAAGTACAAGTAGAACTTGCTCAAATGCAGTACTTGCTTCCTAGACTTAGAGGAATGTGGGATCACTTGGAGCGCCAGAAAGGGGGAATTGGAATGCGTGGACCAGGAGAGAAAGAAATTGAAACGGATAGACGTATTGTTCGAGACAAAGTTGCGTTGCTAAAAAAACGACTAGAAAAAATTGATTTGCAAGCACGGACTCAGCGCAAAAACCGTGGAGAGATGATTCGAGTTTCTTTAGTAGGGTATACCAATGTGGGGAAATCTACTTTGATGAATGTGCTGGGAAAAGCAGAAGTCTTGGCAGAGAACAAATTATTTGCTACCTTGGATACAACCGTACGAAAAGTTGTAGTAGATAGAATGCCTTTCTTGCTGTCAGATACAGTTGGGTTTATTCGAAAACTACCGCATCATTTGGTCGAAAGCTTTAAGTCTACTTTGGATGAAGTACGTGAAAGTGACTTGTTGATACAAGTGGTTGATATTTCTCATCCCCAACATATGGAACATATCCAAGTCGTTAATAAGACATTAAAAGACTTAGGAGCAAGCGAAATTCCTATGTTGTATGTTTTTAATAAAATGGACTTGTACCAAGATAATAATTTGGATGAGTTTTTATTGGAAGAAGAACGAGCAACATTGTTGGAAGAACTTAAAGCACAATGGAATATGGAAACAAAAGGAAATGCTTGTTTTATCTCTGCATTGAAAAAGGAAGGTTTAGAGGAGTTGAGAGAAAAGTTGAAATCCTTAATCAATGACTTATATGTAAAACGCTATCCTTACAAAACTAGATTTTGGTAACGCATAAATTTATACTCAAATGCGCTTATTACTGATTGTTCTCTTATGTGTTACATCCTACTGTGCACAAACTCAAAATCTTCCCAAAGGTCTATATCTAGAAGGAAGTTTGCACTTTGGTAAAGCATTCAAGCACCGCTCTACAATTACCATAGATTTTCCAGACTTTAGTTATGGAGGTGAAGTGAACATGGAAGTAAAAACGTATGGTCAAAAACATTGGCATCAGCGCTGCGGCTTTCCTCGTTGGGGAGTCGCAGTTGCTTATCAATCCTCAGGCAATGCCAAAGAAATGGGGCATTGTTTTGCCATTTTGCCCAATATAACGGTTGATTTTTTTAAACGTAAGAAAGTTAGAATATTTGGACGTTTAGGAGTTGGTCTTGGGATTGTAACTCGCCCTTTTGACCGTAGAACAAACCCCCTCAACAATATGGTGGGGTCTTATTTGAATAACAACACATCTTTGCGTCTAGGACTTGCTTGGCGTGTTCACAAAAACTTTGAGATTCGCCCTTCTGCTACGTTCAATCATTACTCCAATGCCGCTTCTACTTTGCCCAACTTAGGAATTAATATTCCTAGTTTTCAATTAGGAATCTGCTACATGCCCAATCCTGTAGAGGAAGAAGATTATATTCGATTAGAGCAATCAGAACGCCCTAAACGGAACAAAAGAATCCAATTTTCAGCTCTTTTCTCAATGGGATTTACAGAAATTGGAACAAACAGTGGTCCTAAATATCCTGCATGGCATGGATCTATAGATGCGGGCTTGTACATTACTAGAAACAATCGTCTAAAGGCTGGCATCGAATACGACTATATTGGTTCCTCTTATGCTTTTACTAGACAAAATGGAGGCTATCAAGGAAAAGATCTACATTGGCAAGCCAGCAGAATTACGCTTTTTGTTGCTGACGAAATAATGATTGGGCGTTTTGCTATTTTAGCACAAGTTGGATTTTATGTTACCCAGAACGTAGGTCAACCTTGGTTTATGTCAATCCGTTTGTCTGGACGTTATTATTTCTTAGATCCATATCAGAATCCCACTGTCCCATTTGTTACCATAACAATGAAATCTCATCGAATTATAGCTGAATATTTCTCTATGGGGTTTGGAGTTGCTTTTTAGTTATTAAAATAGTCTATTGATTGTGAGTTACTTGCTTCGTTTAGGATAAATTTGGCAAAAATTACCTGAAACTTTGGCAAGAATTCGTCTTTGGTTATAATGATAAACAAAGATATTGTTCTTTGTAAAGATAAAGGGTACTTGCAAAATGCATATATTTTTGAGCAGAAAAGTTCAGGATAACTAGGCATTCGACAAGTGTTCTATAATGTCATGTAACACTTATTGTAATATAACAAGACATATTAATTCATAACTAAAAAATTTAATCATGAAAAAGTATTTATTACTATTAACCGTTGTATTATTTGCTTTTAATGCTGATGTAATCGCTCAAGAAGAAGAGGATGAAAAGCTATGGAAAGTAGGGGGCGCTGTAGGAGTTGATTTTGCACAAATGTTCTTTATAAATCCTAAGTTTGGAGCAGGAGAAGACAAAATAGGCTTAGGTGGAAATATAAGTTTCTTTGCTAAATATAAGAAAGAACGTTTTAGCTGGGATAATTTTGCTGGTTTTACGTTTGGTGTGCAGCGTTTAGGCTCTTTTAGAAGAGTTGTTCCATTCCAAAAGTCAGTAGATGAATTACGAATTTCTTCAAATGTTGCTTATGGAATTACGCCAACAAGTCCATTTGGATACTCTTTAGATGCCTTGTTATTAACTCAGATAACGCCTACTTATGACGGAAACTTTCTTTCTGCTCCTCAAGGATCTAATGCATTACCAATTGCACAGTTTTTCTCTCCAGCTACACTGACCGTTTCCCCAGGCATTGCTTATAAGAAAAAGACAAAGTTTGGTACTTTTAATGCTTTGTTGTCACCTGCTTCATTAAAAATGATTATGGTAGGAGATGATAATATTGCTAGTCAAGGACTTCATGGAAACCCTTATACATCTGATACGTCAGGTGTTACAGAACAAGAGTTTATAGATGAGTGGAGAGTTTCTCCTGATGGTGCTTTGCCGAATGGAAATGGATTTTATGCTCATAACTATATTCAATTTGGAGCAACTTTAAAAGCTGGATATGCGCACAAATTCTTTAAGTATAAAGAAGATGACAAAGATAAGCACCGCTTAGTGTTGAGTACTACGCTAAATCTATATAGTAACTACTTGAGATTGCCTCAGCATATTGATGTAGAATGGATTACTAACGTTGATGTATTCTTGTTTAAAGGTTTGTCAATCTCATTTATGACCAATCTATTTTGGGACTATGATGTATTTGTACAAGTTGATGCTGATAATGATGTGAATACAAGTGCTCCAGGTACGTTCAATGGTTATGAATCGAAAGAACGTAGAGTTTCTTTCTTCCAATCTTTATTAATTAAGTATAACTTCCTTTTCTAAATCTAATTTATAGATCCCTTTTTTAACGCTTGTTTTTCAATTTGAAAAACAAGCGTTTCTTTTTGAATTAAAATAATTTAATTATATATATGTAAGTACTTGGCTATTATTTATTTTTTGTTTTTGGCATTGCTTTGGACTATTGGTTTGTGTATCAAAAAGTGATAAATATAATAAAATAATAAATTTGGGTTTTAATTGGGGTGATTTAAGGGCTTGTATGAATGGGAATACGTACAAGTCCACTTTTCCACCACAGTGAAAAAACTTAAAAATACGACATAATAAATTTGGGTTTTAATTGGGGTGATTTAAGGACTTGTATGAATGGGAATACGTACAAGTCTACTTTTCCACCACAGTGAAAAAAAACTTAAAAATACGACATAATAAATTTGGGTTTTAATTGGGGTGATTTAGGACTTGTATGAATGGGAATACGTACAAGTCCACTTTTCCACCACAGTGAAAAAAAACTTAAAAATACGACATAATAAATTTGGGTTTTAATTGGGGTGATTTAAGGACTTGTATGAATGGGAATACGTACAAGTCCACTTTTCCACCACAGTGAAAAAACTTAAAAATACGACATAATAAATTTGGGTTTTAATTGGGGTGATTTAGGACTTGTATGAATGGGAATACGTACAAGTCCACTTTTCCACCACAGTGAAAAAACTTAAAAATACGACATAATAAATTTGGGTTTTAATTGGGGTGATTTAGGACTTGTATGAATGGGAATACGTACAAGTCCACTTTTCCACCACAGTGAAAAAACTTAAAAATACGACATAATAAATTTGGGTTTTAATTGGGGTGATTTAGGACTTGTATGAATGGGAATACGTACAAGTCCTTTTCTTTTTCAAAAAAATAAGGTTTATATCGAAAGATGTAAGCCTTATTTTTTTTGAAAAATGATACCTTTGATTGGAAAATAACATTGAACGAGGAGTGAGCAGAAATTCAAAGTTAGTTCCAAAGCCTTTCTCGTTAAATAAATTGATAAATTCAATTTTGAATTGAAAAAAGATTAAAGATGCGAAAAATAACAGCCGATTGGGTATATCCCATTCATACAAATCCGATCAGAGAAGGTGTTGTTCTTGTTGATGAAAATGGTAGAATAGAAAAGATAGACGTACGTGAAAATTATAATGCGGATGAGTTGGAAATTTACAGTGGAATAATTATTCCTGGTTTTGTAAATACACATTGCCACTTGGAATTATCTCACATGAAAGGCAAAGTACATACGGGAACAAGCTTAATCCCCTTTATCACAAGTGTGGTACAACAGCGAGGAGCTAGTGAAGGAGCTATTCAAGAAGCAATAGCCGCAGCAGACCAATATATGTATGAACAAGGTATTGTTGCTGTTGGTGATATTTCTAATGTAACCGATACGTTTTTGCAAAAATCTAAAAGCAAGCTAAGATATTATACATTTACAGAGTTCTTTGATTTTCTTCAAGAGCAAAATACAGAAATGGAATTTGCTAAATATAAGGCAGTTTATGATGCTTTAGAGGTTGTAGAAGGACACCAAAAAAGTTGTGTTCCGCACGCTCCTTATTCTGTTTCTCCCAAACTTTTTGAGGCAATCAATCAAGTGAATGATGGTTTGCAAAAAACAGTTAGCATTCACAATCAAGAGACTCCGCCAGAGAATCAGCTATTTTTAGAAAAGAAAGGAGGATTTATTGATTTTTATGGAGGTTTTGGTATTGCCTTAGATGATTTTGACGCTACTAAAAAGCCTTCTATTTATTATGCGCTACAACATATGGACCCTTCTCATAGAACCTTGTTTGTGCACAATACATTGACAACGGCTGCCGATATACAAGCGGCGCAAGCATGGAGCGATCAGGTATACTGGGCCACTTGTCCAAATGCGAATTTATACATTGAGAACAATTTGCCCAATTATCAAGCATTTATGGATAATAATGCTAGAATGACAATAGGAACAGATAGTTTAACTTCAAACTGGCAATTGTCTGTTTTGGAGGAGATGAAAACGATTGCAAAATATCAGTCTTATGTGCCTTTTGAAACATTATTAGAATGGGCTACTTTGAATGGGGCGAAGGCATTAGGTTTTGAAGAAGACTTAGGGAGCATCGAAGTAGGAAAACATTGTGGGTTAAATCTCTTGTCCAATTTGAATGAGAAAGGGGAATTAGCCAATAATACGATGGTACAACGCTTGGTGTAATTAAGCAAGTTTAACATAAAATGTCAATCAAAGAAAACAATAGTTATGAAGTGTTCTTTATTATTAGTTTTGTTATTGTTTAGCATCAAAGCCATTGCTCAAGGTTCTTTAACAGCCCCACTCAATGATGTAAACCATTATTTGCATGATCGTATGGAAATTCGAACAGGAAATTTTGGCAACATTCATAGTGGATTAAAACCATTGATGCGAAAAGATATACGCAGTTATCAAGATAGTGTGGTTGCTAAAGACTATTGGTCTACGAATAAGCGTCGTCAAAGTGATTATGATTATGTGCATATTGATTATAATGATGATGACGCTACCATTCAGAGTAAAAAAACTTTTATGAAGTTCTTATATCCCAACGGGGATAAGTCTTTTTTGAGACATTTTTATAGAACACCAGCACATTTATTAGAGGTACGAACCAAGCATTTTTATGCAAACATTAATCCTATTCTACATTTCAAAGGATCTTTTGAGCAATACAATGGCGAAGGGCGTTTGTTATTTCTGAATAGGAGAGGTGCTGCGATTCGAGGCAATATTCTAAATAGAGTTTATTTTTATACAGATGTTATTGAAACACAAGCGGCTTTCCCTACCTATGTGGACAGTAGAATACGAAGAGATTTTGCTGTTCCAGGAGCAGGTTTTTTTAAGCAATATGATAGTAATTTAATACCAGGAAAAGATACTTCGGGAGTAGATTACTTATTGGCGCAAGGGTATGTTGCCGTTGACTTGCTGAAAAACCATATTGGTATCCAGTTTGGTCACGGTCAAAATTTTATTGGAGATGGGCACCGGTCGTTGTTTTTATCCGATTATTCTTCCAATTATTTTTATTTAAAAATAAATACAAGAGTTTGGAAGTTGCATTATCAAAATATCTTTGCAGAACTAACACAAAACTATGGACAAGCACAGCGAGCATTCGATTTAGCATTACCCAAGAAGTATCTAGCAGCACATCATTTAAGTATTAATATTCTTAAAAACCTAAATATTGGTTTATTTGAAGGAGTAGTTTTTAGTAGAAATGGACAATTTGAATTGCAATACCTAAATCCGATCATATTTTATCGAGCTGTAGAACAAGCTGTCGGAAGTCCTGATAATGTCGTAATCGGTTTAAACTGGAAATGGAATTTCTTAAAGCACTTTTCTTTTTATGGACAATTTTTATTGGATGAATTATCTGTTGGCGATTTACTTCGACTTGGAGGAGGTTGGTGGGGCAACAAATTTGCTTTGCAAACGGGGCTAAAATATATAGATGCTTTTGGAGTTGACCACTTGGATATGCAAATAGAGTTTAACATGGCTCGTCCTTATACCTATAGTTTCAGAGACAGTTCTGCCAATTATACCCACTACAACCAACCCTTAGCACACCCTTTGGGAGCTAATTTTATGGAATGGATCGGCATTGTTAATTATCAACCTTTGCCTAGAATGAATATCAGAGCACAGATTAATTATTCTGTTTATGGACAAGATTCTTTAGGTTCCAATTGGGGGACAAATCCAAGTATTGGTTATAATTCTAGAGAACGAGAATTAAACAATCAGATTGGGCAAGGGATCAAAACAAATTTGTTTATTCTTCAATTGCACTGGAGTTACCAAATTCGACACAACCTCTTTGCTGATTTACAATTTATGTACCGCCGAGAGGACGCTGTCATAGATGCTTTAGACAACAACACTTTGTTGTTAGGAATTGGCTTGAGATGGAATATCAGCGAAAAAATGAAAGATTGGTAAAAAAGATTGGCTTGAAAACGTTAGAAAAAAGATTGTTTCTTTTAGTCTAAAATTTTCAAGCCAATACCTGTCGTAACGTCTAGTGACCAAGAGCTGGTGTTTTTGACTGTTTGCCTCCTAATTCATTAGCTTTTGCATTTACCTTTTGAGCTTCTTCTGCACGTCCCAACTTTTCTAAAATAGCACTATGTGTTCGTAGATATTCGGCTTTATAATCAATACTAGTTGCTTGACTAGCCCACTTTTCAGCTGTTTCCAAAAGTTTAGCATCATTGGTTTGCATTAAAACACTACGGGCATATTGATGTAATGTTTGGGCATCCTTTTTGGCATACTTTTTCAAATATTTATCCGAAAGCTTAGTAAAAGCGGTGATGTCCTCTGTGCCAGCAGCATATTTTATGTCAGCATACAAAGCATATTCTTTCGCATATTTAGGGTCTGCTGTTTTCATTTTGAGTTTAGCCTCATCCAATAAGTCAGCTACTTTATACTCAATCGCTTTATTTACAGTCTCATTACAAGCTGATTTTAGTTTCTCTTTAAACGTTTCAGCTGATTTTAATTGAATGATAGCCTCTTTGTTTTCTACGGCAAGTTCAAAAATTTTGGAATCTGCTTCGTTGGCAAAATCAAATAAAAACTCTAGATTTTCTTTAGATGAGAAATCATCTTGTGTTCTGATGTATTCGTTGGCAATTTTTAAATTAGGTTTGGCACTATTCAATAAAGCATAAGCATAAGCACGCAAAAAGTCGGGATCACGTTTCCCTTCTTCGTATTGTTGGGCATATTCTCCTGATTTATCGTTTTTGCTCAAGGCAACCTTTCCAAGTCCTAAGAACTGATCGGCAGGACGACCACCTTTGGCTGCATGAACAACTTCTCCTTTTTCATCCAAAAAAAGCAGCGTAGGGTAAGAATTGACACGATACTTTCCAGCCAACCTAGGACCTTCTCCTTTTTCCATATCTACTTTGATATTAATAAAATGTTTGTTAAAGAACTTTCCAACTTCAGCATCCGAAAAAACATCTTTAGCCATCCGTTTGCAGGGACCGCACCAAGAAGTGTAGGCATCCATAAAGATAATTTTATGTTCTTTTGCGGCCAAGGCTTGTGCTTCAGCCATTGTACCTTTAAAAAACTGAATGCCACTGTCGGCAAATGCCCATTGTAGGCTAACCAATATTAGAAGTCCAGTAAGGAGTTGTTTCATTACACTACATTTTAAATTAGTAGTTCGTTGATTTTTTACTTTTTTATCTTTTTGATAAAAAAAGTACATTTATATTAATTTGGTAATCAATTTTTTTACAAAACGCAGTGAACTTTCAATTTTATGATTACCAAACTAATAAAGTTTTTTAACGAACTGTTGTTAAATAAATAATACACTAATTTTGAGTCCAATTGACTTGGAATCAGGTTGAATGCTATTTTTTTACTTTATGAATAACGAATTTTGAGCCAACTTTTTAATTGTTATCCTAATTAGGATACAAAGCAAGATTATGTGATCAAAATTGTTCGTTTTCCGAATAAAAAAATGGACTATACAATGTTTAACATCAATCCAATGATGATGACTAAAGTACGAATTTTTATAGCGAAGGTTTAATATAAAATCAATTTTAGTGATTATTTAAGAACTTTTTGGAAGCAAAATACATTGTCTAATAGAATTTATTAATTTTACAAATTAAATAATTAAAACAAAAAAGTGTTATGAGTTTGACTGATCGCATTAATGCGGGCATCAAGGATGCTATGAAACAGAAAGATGAGGCAAGAAAACGTACTTTACGTGCAGTAAAAGCACAATTGCTATTACTAAAAACAAGCGGATCGGGAACCGAAATTACAGAAGATCAGGAAATTAAGCTTTTACAAAAAATGGTAAAAGAACGCCAAGATTCTTACGAGATTTATGTAAAACAAAATCGTGATGATTTGGCAGCTCCAGAAAAAGAAGAAATGGATATTATCAAGGAGTTTTTGCCCCAGCAAATGGGAGAAGACGAACTAAGAGAAGCTATCAAAGGCATTATAGACCAAGTAGGAGCTACTTCTATGAAAGATATGGGCAAAGTGATGGGCATGGCAAATAAACAATTTGCAGGTAAAGCTGATGGCAAAACAATCTCTACGATTGTAAAAAGCTTGTTATCCTAAATAATAAATGCTACAAAAGTAGATGCAAACGGGTTTGCCAGTAAAGGTGAATCCGTTTTGTATTTTTGTGTTCTCAGAATGCGATTGTCTTAGGATATGGTTGGTTAGGTTAATAGCTCGTTAGAGAAAAAAAATGATAATGAATTGCTTGCATTGAGCTTTTGATCACCAACGATGCAGTACTCAATAAGTAGCCGTGCAGTTAACTATTATCAGGTAGAATATATTGTAAAATTTATTAGAGGTATAACAAATGGCAGTAGATGTATTATTTATCATAATGGCAACCTTTGGGTTTTACTTTGGGTTTAGTTTTGGTTTGATGAAGGTCGTTTTGGCAGTACTTTCTTTAATGTGTGCAATTCTTGCTGCAATGGCATTTACTCCAATGACCACCAATATTATAATAGATACATTTGAAATAGATTCTGTTTTTTTACCTTTTGTAGCTTTTTTAGTCACTTTGTTGATTGTCTTAATGCTTGCTAGAATAGTTACCAAACTTATAGAGGAAACCGTAGATAACAAGCGTTTTGATATTGTAAGTCAGATTGTAGGTGGGGTGATTATGGGATTTATATTTATCCTTTTATACAGTGTTTTGGTGCTGTTTTTTGGTCAAGCTAGAGTGATTGAGTTGGTATTTAACCAAGGATATAAAATAACAAAGAAAGATATCAACCCTCAACTTGTTGTGCCTGGAAAGCTGGCATTGAGCAAACCTGATACAATCTATTTAAAGATAGATGATGATCATACAACTTATCGTTTTGCTCCAGACAAAAGCAATAGTGAGAAACCTGCAAGTTTGACCATTCGTTTTGAACCAGTGCCTGGAAATCGCTATCTTGGATCTATTGGAAGCTCGGTGCAACAATGGGATATATTGCCAGAAGATACAGTTCGTATTAAATCTAGTGGGCAACTCTTTTTGACTGTAGAGAAAGAAATTCGCTGTTTTTGTGATAGCACCTTTTTAGTAACATCTGTTAATGATACAATGAGTTTTGAATGCCTAGATGATTACTTAGCTGCCAAGAGTGCCACTTCTTTTTTTTACAAATATATTGAAGTAATTCCTCAAAGAGGTACCCAACTAATGAAAGGAATCGCCCCATTTATTGAGCACTTTATAGACTACATGAGTGTAGCACTAGAGCGATTAGATAAAGGGGCTAAAGGAAATAAAGCCCCAATAAATGTCTACTCGGGGGAGGATAATAAAGAGGTTGTGCAGCCTGTTATAGAGGAAGAAATACCAGATTTTGAACCAGAAGAAAGAGACACCATAGGGTTTACTATCGACACCACTAATATGCCTACGATTAGCCCGTCTGTTGATACTACACCCGATTTAGAAGAACCGGAAGAAGTCGAATATGAAGGATAAACCACATTTATTATTATTAGACAACTACGATTCCTTTACTTATAATTTATACGATTATTTGAGTCAATTAGGAGCACGTTGTACCGTTGTTAGAAATGATAAAATTTCCATATTGGAATTAGAAAAGTGTCATTTTGACGCAGTTGTACTCTCACCAGGTCCCAAACGCCCCCAAGATGCAGGTATATTAATGGATTTAATACATCATTTTTATGTCAAAATACCAATTTTAGGCATTTGTTTGGGAATGCAAGCGATTGGAGAGTATTTTGGTGCAAAACTTGTACATGCATCTATACCAGTACATGGTAAGACTTCTTTGGTAGAACATACGCAGAAGGACATTTTTCACGGGATTACGCAACCCACACAAGTAATGCGATACCATTCCTTGCTGTTAAAAAATCTACCTAGTTGCTTAGAGCCAATTGCTTGGACAGCATCTAATGAGTTGATGGCAATTAAACACAACACATATCCTATATGGGGAGTCCAATTTCATCCAGAATCAATTCTAACATTAGACGGGTTAGCAATCTTGGAAAATTGGTTAAAGGTTATCGTGATAAGGCTTAATTCTTAAATTAAATTTAAAACTGCCTTTGAAAAGTATAAATTTCCCTCTTTTACGTTATTCTTGGTAACAATTGGAGCAAAAAAGGAATTAAAAAATAATTTTTTGAGTTCCTTTGATACTTCATAGTTGTTTTGGAATGACAGGTTTTTATTATCTGTACCTATTTCAACTTAACTAAAAAAAGAATAAACATAAAACTCCCATTGCATTTGGTCTACCTACGATTGGGTTTAAAATCAACTTTTTATTTGATAAAAATGAAAAGTGTACAGCAATTTATCAATAGTTCGTTGAAAAATTCTATTAGCTTGATAATCAATAAATTGTGGATTTATTACGTTTTGTTTTTAAATTTTGATTATCAAACTAATATAAATGTGTTTTTTTATCTTTTTGGTAACTAAGCTTGCGATCTCACGAGCGTAGCGAGCTAAAAAAGTAAAAAATCAACGAACTACTAAATTTATAATAAAACAATAAAATCAATATATGTACGCATCAGCACTAATATCTTACTCCGTCCCACCGCTCAAACTCAATGATACTGGCGTTAAAGCGTTGTTATGGATGAATGATTTTCATGTAAGGCATTTACCTGTTGTAGAAGATGGAAAACTATTAGGAATTTTATCTGAAGATGAAGTCCTTAATTTTGTCGATGCAGAAACAACAATCAGAGAAAGCCGACCTGTTTTATTACCTAAATTTGTTCCCGCACAAAAACACCTATATGACATCATGAAACTGGTCGTTAATTTTAATCTAACGGTCATACCTGTTTTAAATAACGAGGGAGATTATATGGGGCTTATTACCATCGAAGATCTGTTAAAAAAACTGGCAGATACAGGTTCAATAACACATCCTGGAGGCGTTTTGGTTTTAGAAATGGCACCTAGAGATTATTCTTTGTCTGAAATATCTAGATTAATAGAGTTAGAAAACGCAACTATCTTAAGCAGTTTTATTTCTTCTCCCTATGGAACTAATGCATTGGAATTAACATTAAAAATAAATAAAGAAGATCTAAAACATATTGTGGCAACTTTGGAACGATTTGGTTATGATGTAAAATCTTCTTTTTATGAATCAGAATTTATTGATACACTCAATGATCGTTATGAAGGTTTAATGCGTTACTTAGACGTTTAACGAAAAAAAATTAACAAATTGAACCAAAAGTCATCCTAGCAGTTTTGTCCTAGGATGACTTTTGATTTATAAGCTTGTAAATTTTACCACTAATCTATAGTATGGAACCAGATAATAAGGGCATTCTGTTTTGTCTCTATTGTTTATAAGGCTTTTTTATCTTTGTAGATGTGGAAGTCGAAACAGTTATCCCACTAAATTAATTACAGATATCGGACTAAAATCAATGAACAAACTAGTAATAATTGTTTTTTTTATATGGATAAGCTCCAGTTGCGAAACACCTCAAGCTTTAAATAATGCTTCTAATGAAGATGAGAATCAACCTCAAGAAGGAACAAAAGAAGCTGGCAAAACTTTTATAGCAGGAAAACGCCCTAAGAATGTTATTTTTTTAATAGGAGATGGAATGGGCTTAACTCAAATAACTGCAGGCAGTATTGCCAAAAAAACACCTCTAATTCTAGAAAAGTTTCGACAAATAGGACTAGTCAAAACGTACTCAACCAAACTAATAACAGATAGTGCAGCAGGAGCTACCGCTATGGCCACTGGTTCCAAAACATACAATGGAGCTATATCAATGAATATTCATCAAAAGAAACTCAAAACAATTTTAGAATATGCAGAAGAAAAAAACTGGTTGACAGGTATCGTCACAACTGCCACGGTTACACATGCAACACCTGCCTGTTTTTATGGGCATCAACCGACAAGAAGCCGTGTCAATCAGAAATTAGCTGCTGAGTTTATGACTAAAGATATTGAAGTGCTGATGGGAGGAGGTTGGAATTACTTTAAGGATGGCTTAGATGGTCGAGATCTAATCGCAGAAGCACAAGAGAAAGGCTATTTTGTTACTGACAATATCGAACAAGTAGGAGATTATAGACCAGAAAAAATGATTTGCTTGATTTCTGCTAAGTTGCCTCCCAAAATAGAAGAGCGTGGAGATTTTCTGCCGTTAGCGGCTAAAAAAGCAATTGATATTTTGAGCTATCCCAAATCAAATTTCTTTTTAATGATAGAAGGAGCTCAGATAGATTGGGGAGGGCACAAGAATGAATCAGATTATATCGTAGAAGAAATGCTAGACTTTGATAGAACCATTCAGCAAGCATTTGATTTTGCTAAAAAAGATGGTAATACCTTGGTCATTGTAACAGCCGATCATGAGACAGGAGGATATAGTATTAATGGAGGTAGCAAAAAAGAAGGGAAAGTGGAAGGAAAATTTACTTCTGATTACCATACAGCGACAATGGTACCTATCTTTGCGTATGGTCCAGGAGCAGAATCTTTTACAGGAATAATGGATAATACAGAAATATTTTTTAAATTAAAATATTTAATGAACTTAAGCGAATCTTCCTCAAACTAGAATTAGTATTGAGTTGATTATTAAAGATTTATTGCTTAGGGACTTTGAGGGGAATTAGTATGGTAAAAAAATGAAGTTAGATTTTTTGTAAAAAAAAACAGAAAATCCGTTTTAAATTGTGCTTATAGGTTTATAATATTATTACTTTTGTCCTTCTTATAAAAAGAACTATCTAAAGAATTTTCTAAATATTTTGCGTTACTAAAGCAAACAATGGAATTGAATAACTATATAGAATACACCCTCCTAAAACCTGATACCACTAAATTAGACATAAAGGAACTTTGTAGAGAGGCATTAGAACATAATTTTTCGGCGGTTTGTATCCCCCCATTTTATGTACCAATAGCAGCAAAGTTATTAGAGGACTCAAATACTAAAGTCATTACTACTATAGGTTACCCCATGGGCTATCATGCAATTCCCGTAAAAGTAGAGGAAGCTAAACGTGCGATAGACGAAGGGGTAGATGAGATCGAAATGATGGTTAATATTGCTGCTGTTAAAGATGGTAATTGGTCACATGTTAAGAATGATATTTCAAGTGTAACAACGGCAGCACACCTAAAAGGAAAAAAAATAAAAGTTATTTTAGAAACTAGCTTATTGACAATTGAAGAAATAAAACAATTGTGTGCTATTTGTTGTGATGTAGAAGTTGATTGTATCAAAAATGCTACAGGTGTAAATGGCGGACATTCGACAATTGAAATGATTAATTTGCTAAAAACAGAATCTAAAGGAATCAAGATTGTTGTAGCAGGAGGTGTGCATACAAAAGCTTTTGCATTAGAATTAATCGAAGCAGGAGTCGATAAGCTGGGAACACCTGAAGGAGTACAGCTTCTTCATTCAATAAAGTAGAAGTTATGAGATGGATAATCGCAATAACAATGATACTATGGAGTAGTTTTTCTTTTGCCCAAGACCAAGAAGGTATTGTAAGGGTTGTCGAAGAAAATTCTATACGTCAAATTTTAGATCATCGGAAAGCTTTAAATTTTACCAAAGATAGAACGGTAAAAGTATGGAGTGTACAATTGTACTTGGGGCGAGATAAATATTTAGCGACTCAACAAGTTTCAGAAGCCAGAAAAAAAACAAGAAACATTACGTCCAAAGTGGATTGGTTTTATGAGGCACCCTATTACCGTATTTATGCTGGTGGATTTTATACCAAACTAGAAGCAGTAGCTTTATTGAATGAATTATTAGGAATGTATCCTGATGCTATTGTTTTTAAAAATACAGAAGCGAAACCAACAGATATGGAGTAAATACATAGTATCTTCTGTAATTTAGAAAAAAGAAAAAAAAACTTTTATTGACAATTGCTTAATAATGATGCACTTGCTGCTTTTTGAAGTTAATTAATTGTTTTTTTTATTTTAAAAAATTAGGAAAATAGAAAAACCCGCTTTATATTTGCAACCGCTTCGAAAGAGAAGTATAGCAAAAACAAAACGACAAAAAATAGCTACTAAAAAATATTTTTTAAAAAAGTTTAAGAAAAATTTGGTGGTTTAAAAATAAAGTCGGACATTTGCAACCGCTTAACGAAAGAGCGGGTAAAAAAGTTTCGAAAGAAACAGAAAAAGATATTTGAAACGACAGGATAATTAGGTAAGAAACTAGAGAAATCTAGAAGAAATTTTCAACTTGAGAAAGTTGAAGAGCAAGCGTGAAATCAAGAAGAGGAAGATGTGAAAAAGAGAGAGATGCTTGTTTTGTTACAATGTAATAGAATAAGTGATCCGTCAAAAAAACAAAAACTAGAAATAGTATGGAGAGTTTGATCCTGGCTCAGGATGAACGCTAGCGGCAGGCTTAATACATGCAAGTCGAACGGTAACAGCAACTTCGGTTGGCTGACGAGTGGCGCACGGGTGAGTAACGCGTACAAAACCTACCTTTTACTGGGGGAAAGTCGCTGGAAACGGCGAATAATCCCGCATACGACTATTAATACACATGTATAAATAGTGAAAGGCTTCGGTCGGTAAAAGATGGTTGTGCGTCCCATTAGCTAGATGGTAAGGTAACGGCTTACCATGGCGACGATGGGTAGGGGGCGTGAGAGCGTGATCCCCCACACGGGTACTGAGACACGGACCCGACTCCTACGGGAGGCAGCAGTAAGGAATATTGGTCAATGGAGGGAACTCTGAACCAGCCATGCCGCGTGTGTGATGAATGCCCTTTGGGTTGTAAAGCACTTTTATCTGGGAAGAATGACAGGGATTAATCCTTGGAGAGACGGTACCAGAAGAATAAGCACCGGCTAACTCCGTGCCAGCAGCCGCGGTAATACGGAGGGTGCAAGCGTTATCCGGAATCACTGGGTTTAAAGGGTACGTAGGCGGTTTTATAAGTCAGACGTCAAAGGCTGTAGCTAAACTATGGTACGCGTTTGAAACTGTAAGACTTGAATATGTTCGAGGTGCATGGAATGCTTCATGTAGCGGTGAAATGCATAGATATGAAGTAGAACACCAATTGCGAAGGCAGTGCACTAGGGCATTATTGACGCTGAGGTACGAAAGCGTGGGTAGCGAACAGGATTAGATACCCTGGTAGTCCACGCCCTAAACGATGCTAACTGGTCATTTATCGGAATAGATAAGTGACTGAGGGAAACCATTAAGTTAGCCACCTGGGGAGTACGTTCGCAAGAATGAAACTCAAAGGAATTGACGGGGGTCCGCACAAGCGGTGGAGCATGTGGTTTAATTCGATGATACGCGAGGAACCTTACCTGGGCTCGAACGCTACTAGACCGATCCTGAAAGGGGTCTTCTCTTCGGAGCTGGTAGTGAGGTGCTGCATGGTTGTCGTCAGCTCGTGCCGTGAGGTGTTGGGTTAAGTCCCGCAACGAGCGCAACCCCTATCCTTAGTTGCCAACATGTAATGGTGGGGACTCTAGGGAGACTGCCTCCGTAAGGAGTGAGGAAGGAAGGGACGACGTCAAATCATCATGGCCTTTATGCCCAGGGCTACACACGTGCTACAATGGTAGGTACAGAGGGGAGCGAGACTGTGAAGTTAAGCGAATCTCAGAAAGCCTATCCCAGTTCGGATTGAAGTCTGCAACTCGACTTCATGAAGTTGGAATCGCTAGTAATCGCGCATCAGCCATGGCGCGGTGAATACGTTCCCGGACCTTGTACACACCGCCCGTCAAGCCATGGGAGTCGGGGGTGCCTGAAGATGGTGACCTAACAAGGAGCTATCTAGGGTAAAACTGGTAACTAGGGCTAAGTCGTAACAAGGTAGCCGTACCGGAAGGTGCGGCTGGAATACCTCCTTTAAAGAGCACATAAAGAATCTTTGTTAGAAAGATTTTAAGCTTGAATCTAATTATCCTGTTTTGTTTCAATTCTATATAAAGTATTGAAAGGACAATACAAAAAATTATCTAAGATGTATAGAGGCATCCACCAAGTTCAAGTCTTGGACTAGATACTAAGAAAAAGTTAATTGACATACTGGAGAATAAACAAAAGCAAAATAGATAAAGATTATCTCCGTGTTAATGAGAATTAGCACGAAAAGAATAAACGAATTAGATTTATAGGAATATAGATCGAAAGCGTTCATTATGTAAGAAAGCGAACAAAGAGCGTATGGGGGATGCCTAGGCTCTCAGAGAAGACGAAGGACGTGATAAGCTGCGAAAAGCTACGATGAGTCGCAAATAGACGTTAAGAATCGTAGATGTCCGAATGGGGCAACCCAGCTGACTGAAGGTCAGTTACTCGAAAGAGGTAGAACGCAGGGAACTGAAACATCTAAGTACCTGTAGGAGGAGAAAATAAGAAAATGATTCCGTAAGTAGTGGCGAGCGAACGCGGAAAAGCCCAAACCATATAGAGCAATTTATATGGGGTAGAAGGACTGAATAATCTATTACAAAGGAAGAGGAATTGTCTGGGAAGGCAAACCAAAGAGGGTGAGAGTCCCGTATTCGTAAAATTTGTAAAGAGTCAGGATCCTGAGTAGCACGAAACCAGAGGAATTTTGTGTGAATTTGCCGGTACCATCCGGTAAGGCTAAATACTCCTGAGAGACCGATAGCGAACAAGTACCGTGAGGGAAAGGTGAAAAGAACTGCTAGGAGCAGAGTGAAAAGAACCTGAAACCATACGCTTACAAGCGGTCGGAGCGAAAGTGACGGCGTGCCTTTTGCATAATGAGCCTACGAGTTACACTTCACTAGCAAGGTTAAGGTATAGAGTACCGAATCCGTAGGGAAACCGAGTCTGAATAGGGCGAATAAGTTAGTGGAGGTAGACGCGAAACCAGGTGATCTACCCATGAGCAGGTTGAAGTTGTGGTAACACACAATGGAGGACCGCACCAATATACGTTGAAAAGTGTTTGGATGACTTGTGGGTAGGGGTGAAAGGCCAATCAAACCTGGAGATAGCTCGTACTCCCCGAAATGCATTTAGGTGCAGCGTTGGAGTTAATTTGTGATGGAGGTAGAGCTACCGATAGGGCTAGGGGGAGTCAAATCCTACCAACCCCTGACGAACTCCGAATGCCATTACAAAGAACCAGCAGTGAGGCTATGGGTGCTAAGGTCCATAGCCAAGAGGGAAACAACCCAGACCACCAGCTAAGGTCCCCAAGTATATATTAAGTTGAAAGAACGAGGTGGAGTTGCTATGACAGCTAGGATGTTGGCTTGGAAGCAGCCATTCATTTAAAGAGTGCGTAACAGCTCACTAGTCGAGTGACTCTGCGCGGAAAATACTCGGGCATCAAATATATCACCGAAGCTGTGGATCGTAAGATGGTAGGGGAGCATTCTAAGGTCAGCGAAGATGTGCTGTGAGGCATGTTGGAGAGCTTAGAAAAGAAAATGTAGGCATGAGTAACGATAAAATAGGTGAAAGTCCTATTCACCGAAAGACCAAGGATTCCAATTCTATGCAAGACAGAGTTGGGTTAGTCGGGACCTAAGGCAAAGCCGAGAGGCGGCGTCGATGGCGAACTGGTTAATATTCCAGTACTTGCTGTAATTGTGAAGCAGGGACGGAGCAGGCGGTTGGCTGCGAGCTGATGGAATAGCTCGTTGAAGAGTGGACGTAGGATGTGTAGTGAAGTACGCACATCACAGGAAACTCGATAGTACTAGAAACTCTATGGAGTGGATAGATAATGCCATTAGTCATACTTCCAAGAAAAGCTGCTAAACTATAGATTACAGGAACCCGTACCGTAAACCGACACAGGTGGTCGAGGAGAGTATCCTAAGGTGCACGAGAGAATCATGGCTAAGGAACTAGGCAAAATGGGCGCGTAACTTCGGGAGAAGCGTCGCTCGGTGTAAAAACTGAGCCGCAGTGAAGAGGCCCAGGCGACTGTTTAGCAAAAACACAGGACTCTGCGAAGCTGAAAGGCAAAGTATAGGGTCTGACACCTGCCCGGTGCCGGAAGGTTAAGGAAGGGGGTTAGCTTCGGCGAAGCTCTTAACTGAAGCCCCGGTAAACGGCGGCCGTAACTATAACGGTCCTAAGGTAGCGAAATTCCTTGTCGGGTAAGTTCCGACCTGCACGAATGGTGTAACGATCTGGGCACTGTCTCAGCCATGAGCTCGGTGAAATTGAAGTATCGGTGAAGATGCCGATTACCCGCAACGGGACGAAAAGACCCCGTGAACCTTTACTATAGCTTAACGTTGTCTTTGAGTAGTTGATGTGTAGGATAGGTGGGAGACTATGAAGCTGGTACGCTAGTGCTGGTGGAGTCGTTGTTGAAATACCACCCTTCAATTGCTTAGAGACTAACCCCTGTGTGGGGACATCGTTAGGTGGGTAGTTTGACTGGGGTGGTCGCCTCCTAAAAAGTAACGGAGGCTCCCAAAGGTTCCCTCAGCATGGTTGGTAATCATGCAAAGAGCGTATAAGTACAAGGGAGCTTGACTGCGAGACAAACAAGTCGAACAGGTACGAAAGTAGGGTTAAGTGATCCGGTGTTTCTGAATGGAAGGGACATCGCTCAAAGGATAAAAGGTACTCCGGGGATAACAGGCTGATCTCCCCCAAGAGCTCACATCGACGGGGAGGTTTGGCACCTCGATGTCGGCTCGTCACATCCTGGGGCTGGAGAAGGTCCCAAGGGTTGGGCTGTTCGCCCATTAAAGTGGCACGCGAGCTGGGTTCAGAACGTCGCAAGACAGTTCGGTCTCTATCTGTTGTGGGCGTAGGAATATTGAGAAGCTTTGACTCTAGTACGAGAGGACCGAGTTGAACGAACCACTAGTGTATCTGTTGTACAGCCGTGTGCATTGCAGAGTAGCTATGTTCGGAATGGATAAGCGCTGAAAGCATCTAAGCGCGAAGCCAACTTCAAGATGAGTATTCCATGAAGGGACGTTAAAGATGATGACGTAGATAGGTTGCAGGTGGAAGCGCAGTGATGTGTTAGGGAGCCGAGCAATACTAATGACCCGAAAGCTTTCTATTTTTTAAAATAGAAGAATCTATAGCTAAATTGCTTTAGTTTATCTCCACTGTATGTTAATAAATCGACAATAGAAATTGTTGATTAACAAGAAAAAGAAGTTCAGAACAAGAACAGAAGAAACGTCTAGAAATGGACAAAGAATAGTAGGCGGCAATAGCGAAGGGGAGACACCTTTCACCATTCCGAACAAAGAAGTAAAGTCCTTCAGCGCCGATGGTACTGCCTTATGGTGGGAGAGTAGGTCACCGCCTTCTTTTTTTTTCTTAAAAAATCTGTTGAAAAGTTAGGAACAATATGCCAAAAGCGGCGATAAGATCTATAAGATTTTATCGCCGCTTTTTTTTGTATACATATGAGCTATTTTATTTTTTTGTAACAAATTAATGCTTTTTTTGTTACAAGATATAATTCAGTTGAGAAATAAAAGATACATTTGTAACAAATTTTTGCTATATTTGTTACAAATGATCATGAATGGAAAGCGTAGAAAAAATAATAAAAAGTAAAATTTCTTTACTTGAGAGAGGAACATTATTGTTTCCTAATGATTTTAATAAACTTGGATCTTCGGAAGCAGTAAGAATTGCTCTACATCGACTTAATAAAAGTGGTTTTATTAAGAGAGTGGCTCAAGGTATCTATGTTCGACCTAAAACTAGTAAGTATGTAGGAGAGGTACTACCCTCTGCGGAAGAAGTGGTAGAGGCAATTGCAAAAAGGGATAAAATTAGGATTGTTCCAACAGGAACTTATGCCTTGCATATGTTAGGATTAAGTTCCCAAATACCAACCAAATTGGTCTTTCTTACAGATGGTTCTTCACGAGAAATCAAGGTAGGAAATCGAACAATTAAATTTAAAAAGGCGTCACCCAAAAACTTATTGGCCAAAGGAGAAATTAGTAGTCAAGTAATTCAAGCTCTTCGTGCAATAGGGAAGGAAGCACTAACAAAAAATGAAATTGAAAAAATAAAAATATTATTACAAAAAGAAGATCCAAAAGATTTAGAGCATGACATTGAATTAGCACCAGAATGGATTAAAAAAATAATGAAAATAAATCGTATTCAATTTGATAGTTTAGAAGAAGAGGAGCGTAGAGCTATTTATGAAAAAATTGCTGAAGAAACAGGGATGACTTCTTATGCAGTGGAAAAAGATTGGTGGGTTGTTCAAACTTTATCAATTATCTTTAGTATGGATATAGGCAAGTCTATTGTTTTCAAAGGAGGAACATCCTTGAGTAAAGCTTGGAATTTAATTGCTCGTTTTTCTGAAGATATAGATTTTGCAATAGATCGAAAGTTTTTTGATTTTGAAGGCGAATTATCAAAGAGCCAAATAACTAAGCTAAGAAAAAAGGCGAGTGTTTATATTACAGAAGTTTTTTATCCAGCATTAGAAATTAAATTTCGGGAAAAGGGATTTAGAAATATTGAATTTAAGCTCGTTGAAACAAAAGATAGTGATCAAGATCCACGCATTATTGAAATATATTACCCAAGTATTACGCAGACCTCGATTTATATCAAGCCTAGAGTTCAAGTAGAAATTGGTTGCCGATCATTAAGGGAGCCCTTTAATATGGAATCAATCTCATCTTTAGTTGATGAGTACTATCCAGATGCTGAATTTAATCAAGCTCCCGTAATGGTTCCAACAGTAAACCCTTCTAGGACTTTTTTAGAAAAGTTGTTTTTATTACATGAAGAGTTTCAGAGACCAGTAGAAAAAATTAGAACAGATCGATTGAGTAGACATTTATACGATGTATATCAACTATCTTCTACAGAGTACGCAGAGGAAGCAATAAAAAATAAGGAATTATATGAAGTAATTGTAAGGCATAGATATAAATTTTCAAGAGTTGGTGGTGTTAATTATAATCTTCATCAACCTCAATTGATTAATCCAATACCTCCAATACACTTAGAGGAGGCATGGAAAAAAGATTATAGGTCTATGCAAGAAGAAATGATTTATGGACAATCACCTTCCTTTGAGGAAATGTTACAACAAATAAAATTATTTTTAGAAAAAATGAAGGCTTTAGATTGGACAATGGATTTGGAGTTTCCTTTTAAAAAACATTAAATTTAGTAGATTTTATATTGTAGATACTTTTTATTTTTATAAAATCAACATCTTTTTCTACTAAAGCAGTTGGCTAGGGAAATAAGTAAAACTAAAAAAAAAGATATTTATCACTTTTTATTAAGTTTTTTCTAAAAAAAAATAAAAAGCTATAAAGTTGTAATAGAATGTTTTGTAAAAAATAGCAAAAAAAAGAATGAAAAAAGGTTGTAGAAAAAAGGTAAAAAATTTGGAGAAAGGGAAAAACGTCGTACCTTTGCAACCGCTTCGAAAGAGAGGTGTTTAAAAGTAAATAAAGGGTCAGACAAAGAACAACAAATATTTTTAGAAAAAGTTCCAAAAATATTTGCAGATTCAAAAATAAAGTCAGACATTTGCAACCGCTTCAAAAGAGAAGTATAGCAGAAATAAAACGACAAAAAATAACTACTAAAAAATATTTTTTAAAAAAGTTTAAGAAAAATTTGGTAGTTTAAAAATAAAGTCAGACATTTGCAACCGCTTAACGAAAGAGCGGGTAAAAAAGTTTCGAAAGAAACAGAAAAAGATATTTGAAACGACAGGATAATTAGGTAAGAAACTAGAGAAATCTAGAAGAAATTTTCAGCTTGAGAAAGTTGAAGAGCAAGCGTAAAATCAAGAAGAGGAAGATGTGAAAAAGAGAGAGATGCTTGTTTTGTTACAAAGTAATAGAATAAGTAATCCGTCAAAAACAAAAACTAGAAATAGTATGGAGAGTTTGATCCTGGCTCAGGATGAACGCTAGCGGCAGGCTTAATACATGCAAGTCGAACGGTAACAGCAACTTCGGTTGGCTGACGAGTGGCGCACGGGTGAGTAACGCGTACAAAACCTACCTTTTACTGGGGGAAAGTCGCTGGAAACGGCGAATAATCCCGCATACGACTATTAATACACATGTATAAATAGTGAAAGGCTTCGGTCGGTAAAAGATGGTTGTGCGTCCCATTAGCTAGATGGTAAGGTAACGGCTTACCATGGCGACGATGGGTAGGGGGCGTGAGAGCGTGATCCCCCACACGGGTACTGAGACACGGACCCGACTCCTACGGGAGGCAGCAGTAAGGAATATTGGTCAATGGAGGGAACTCTGAACCAGCCATGCCGCGTGTGTGATGAATGCCCTTTGGGTTGTAAAGCACTTTTATCTGGGAAGAATGACAGGGATTAATCCTTGGAGAGACGGTACCAGAAGAATAAGCACCGGCTAACTCCGTGCCAGCAGCCGCGGTAATACGGAGGGTGCAAGCGTTATCCGGAATCACTGGGTTTAAAGGGTACGTAGGCGGTTTTATAAGTCAGACGTCAAAGGCTGTAGCTAAACTATGGTACGCGTTTGAAACTGTAAGACTTGAATATGTTCGAGGTGCATGGAATGCTTCATGTAGCGGTGAAATGCATAGATATGAAGTAGAACACCAATTGCGAAGGCAGTGCACTAGGGCATTATTGACGCTGAGGTACGAAAGCGTGGGTAGCGAACAGGATTAGATACCCTGGTAGTCCACGCCCTAAACGATGCTAACTGGTCATTTATCGGAATAGATAAGTGACTGAGGGAAACCATTAAGTTAGCCACCTGGGGAGTACGTTCGCAAGAATGAAACTCAAAGGAATTGACGGGGGTCCGCACAAGCGGTGGAGCATGTGGTTTAATTCGATGATACGCGAGGAACCTTACCTGGGCTCGAACGCTACTAGACCGATCCTGAAAGGGGTCTTCTCTTCGGAGCTGGTAGTGAGGTGCTGCATGGTTGTCGTCAGCTCGTGCCGTGAGGTGTTGGGTTAAGTCCCGCAACGAGCGCAACCCCTATCCTTAGTTGCCAACATGTAATGGTGGGGACTCTAGGGAGACTGCCTCCGTAAGGAGTGAGGAAGGAAGGGACGACGTCAAATCATCATGGCCTTTATGCCCAGGGCTACACACGTGCTACAATGGTAGGTACAGAGGGGAGCGAGACTGTGAAGTTAAGCGAATCTCAGAAAGCCTATCCCAGTTCGGATTGAAGTCTGCAACTCGACTTCATGAAGTTGGAATCGCTAGTAATCGCGCATCAGCCATGGCGCGGTGAATACGTTCCCGGACCTTGTACACACCGCCCGTCAAGCCATGGGAGTCGGGGGTGCCTGAAGATGGTGACCTAACAAGGAGCTATCTAGGGTAAAACTGGTAACTAGGGCTAAGTCGTAACAAGGTAGCCGTACCGGAAGGTGCGGCTGGAATACCTCCTTTAAAGAGCACATAAAGAATCTTTGTTAGAAAGATTTTAAGCTTGAATCTAATTATCCTGTTTTGTTTCAATTCTATATAAAGTATTGAAAGGACAATACAAAAAATTATCTAAGATGTATAGAGGCATCCACCAAGTTCAAGTCTTGGACTAGATACTAAGAAAAAGTTAATTGACATACTGGAGAATAAACAAAAGCAAAATAGATAAAGATTATCTCCGTGTTAATGAGAATTAGCACGAAAAGAATAAACGAATTAGATTTATAGGAATATAGATCGAAAGCGTTCATTATGTAAGAAAGCGAACAAAGAGCGTATGGGGGATGCCTAGGCTCTCAGAGAAGACGAAGGACGTGATAAGCTGCGAAAAGCTACGATGAGTCGCAAATAGACGTTAAGAATCGTAGATGTCCGAATGGGGCAACCCAGCTGACTGAAGGTCAGTTACTCGAAAGAGGTAGAACGCAGGGAACTGAAACATCTAAGTACCTGTAGGAGGAGAAAATAAGAAAATGATTCCGTAAGTAGTGGCGAGCGAACGCGGAAAAGCCCAAACCATATAGAGCAATTTATATGGGGTAGAAGGACTGAATAATCTATTACAAAGGAAGAGGAATTGTCTGGGAAGGCAAACCAAAGAGGGTGAGAGTCCCGTATTCGTAAAATTTGTAAAGAGTCAGGATCCTGAGTAGCACGAAACCAGAGGAATTTTGTGTGAATTTGCCGGTACCATCCGGTAAGGCTAAATACTCCTGAGAGACCGATAGCGAACAAGTACCGTGAGGGAAAGGTGAAAAGAACTGCTAGGAGCAGAGTGAAAAGAACCTGAAACCATACGCTTACAAGCGGTCGGAGCGAAAGTGACGGCGTGCCTTTTGCATAATGAGCCTACGAGTTACACTTCACTAGCAAGGTTAAGGTATAGAGTACCGAATCCGTAGGGAAACCGAGTCTGAATAGGGCGAATAAGTTAGTGGAGGTAGACGCGAAACCAGGTGATCTACCCATGAGCAGGTTGAAGTTGTGGTAACACACAATGGAGGACCGCACCAATATACGTTGAAAAGTGTTTGGATGACTTGTGGGTAGGGGTGAAAGGCCAATCAAACCTGGAGATAGCTCGTACTCCCCGAAATGCATTTAGGTGCAGCGTTGGAGTTAATTTGTGATGGAGGTAGAGCTACCGATAGGGCTAGGGGGAGTCAAATCCTACCAACCCCTGACGAACTCCGAATGCCATTACAAAGAACCAGCAGTGAGGCTATGGGTGCTAAGGTCCATAGCCAAGAGGGAAACAACCCAGACCACCAGCTAAGGTCCCCAAGTATATATTAAGTTGAAAGAACGAGGTGGAGTTGCTATGACAGCTAGGATGTTGGCTTGGAAGCAGCCATTCATTTAAAGAGTGCGTAACAGCTCACTAGTCGAGTGACTCTGCGCGGAAAATACTCGGGCATCAAATATATCACCGAAGCTGTGGATCGTAAGATGGTAGGGGAGCATTCTAAGGTCAGCGAAGATGTGCTGTGAGGCATGTTGGAGAGCTTAGAAAAGAAAATGTAGGCATGAGTAACGATAAAATAGGTGAAAGTCCTATTCACCGAAAGACCAAGGATTCCAATTCTATGCAAGACAGAGTTGGGTTAGTCGGGACCTAAGGCAAAGCCGAGAGGCGGCGTCGATGGCGAACTGGTTAATATTCCAGTACTTGCTGTAATTGTGAAGCAGGGACGGAGCAGGCGGTTGGCTGCGAGCTGATGGAATAGCTCGTTGAAGAGTGGACGTAGGATGTGTAGTGAAGTACGCACATCACAGGAAACTCGATAGTACTAGAAACTCTATGGAGTGGATAGATAATGCCATTAGTCATACTTCCAAGAAAAGCTGCTAAACTATAGATTACAGGAACCCGTACCGTAAACCGACACAGGTGGTCGAGGAGAGTATCCTAAGGTGCACGAGAGAATCATGGCTAAGGAACTAGGCAAAATGGGCGCGTAACTTCGGGAGAAGCGTCGCTCGGTGTAAAAACTGAGCCGCAGTGAAGAGGCCCAGGCGACTGTTTAGCAAAAACACAGGACTCTGCGAAGCTGAAAGGCAAAGTATAGGGTCTGACACCTGCCCGGTGCCGGAAGGTTAAGGAAGGGGGTTAGCTTCGGCGAAGCTCTTAACTGAAGCCCCGGTAAACGGCGGCCGTAACTATAACGGTCCTAAGGTAGCGAAATTCCTTGTCGGGTAAGTTCCGACCTGCACGAATGGTGTAACGATCTGGGCACTGTCTCAGCCATGAGCTCGGTGAAATTGAAGTATCGGTGAAGATGCCGATTACCCGCAACGGGACGAAAAGACCCCGTGAACCTTTACTATAGCTTAACGTTGTCTTTGAGTAGTTGATGTGTAGGATAGGTGGGAGACTATGAAGCTGGTACGCTAGTGCTGGTGGAGTCGTTGTTGAAATACCACCCTTCAATTGCTTAGAGACTAACCCCTGTGTGGGGACATCGTTAGGTGGGTAGTTTGACTGGGGTGGTCGCCTCCTAAAAAGTAACGGAGGCTCCCAAAGGTTCCCTCAGCATGGTTGGTAATCATGCAAAGAGCGTATAAGTACAAGGGAGCTTGACTGCGAGACAAACAAGTCGAACAGGTACGAAAGTAGGGTTAAGTGATCCGGTGTTTCTGAATGGAAGGGACATCGCTCAAAGGATAAAAGGTACTCCGGGGATAACAGGCTGATCTCCCCCAAGAGCTCACATCGACGGGGAGGTTTGGCACCTCGATGTCGGCTCGTCACATCCTGGGGCTGGAGAAGGTCCCAAGGGTTGGGCTGTTCGCCCATTAAAGTGGCACGCGAGCTGGGTTCAGAACGTCGCAAGACAGTTCGGTCTCTATCTGTTGTGGGCGTAGGAATATTGAGAAGCTTTGACTCTAGTACGAGAGGACCGAGTTGAACGAACCACTAGTGTATCTGTTGTACAGCCGTGTGCATTGCAGAGTAGCTATGTTCGGAATGGATAAGCGCTGAAAGCATCTAAGCGCGAAGCCAACTTCAAGATGAGTATTCCATGAAGGGACGTTAAAGATGATGACGTAGATAGGTTGCAGGTGGAAGCGCAGTGATGTGTTAGGGAGCCGAGCAATACTAATGACCCGAAAGCTTTCTATTTTTTAAAATAGAAGAATCTATAGCTAAATTGCTTTAGTTTATCTCCACTGTATGTTAATAAATCGACAATAGAAATTGTTGATTAACAAGAAAAAGAAGTTCAGAACAAGAACAGAAGAAACGTCTAGAAATGGACAAAGAATAGTAGGCGGCAATAGCGAAGGGGAGACACCTTTCACCATTCCGAACAAAGAAGTAAAGTCCTTCAGCGCCGATGGTACTGCCTTATGGTGGGAGAGTAGGTCACCGCCTTCTTTTTTTTTCTTAAAAAATCTGTTGAAAAGTTAGGAACAATATGCTAAAAGCGGCGATAAGATCTATAGGATTTTATCGCCGCTTTTTTTGTTATTGGTTACTTCATTTTTAATTTTTGTTTTTTTTGCATAATTACTAGTTCCTTTTTTTGAAATACTACTAAATTCCTTTATTTTTCATATTGCGAGAACTTTTCATGCTGTTTAAGCATTGAAGAAGTTGATAATCTTTAAAAATTATAAATTACAAGGTGTATAATAACTATATTGTTACACTATAAAACACCCAATAAATGTTTGATAAACTTACCGAAAAAGCTCGTCAATCGATATTGAAAGCTCAAGAATATGTTCGAGCAAAAGAGCAACAAGATGTACAAATTTCACATCTATTGAAGGGAATGATGGATATCGAAGACAGTATTGTTTTATTCTTGTTGAAAAAAATATCTATAGATATAGGAGAATTAACAAATAGGCTAAGTTTAATAATGGAGACCTACCCAAAGGTGTATGGAGGTAATAATCATGGAAGCCATTTGTCAACAAATGCTAGCAAAGCAATTCAAGCAGCACAAAGTTTGGCAAAAGATATGGGGGATGAATATGTGGCTTTAGATATGATCTTGGCTGGAATATTTACTGTTAAAAATGATAAAACAGTGAAGTTGCTGGCGTCAATGGGAACCAATGAAAAAGATTTAGGCGCTGCAATTAAGGAATTGAGAAAGGGGAAAAATGTTAATACTCCAAGTGGAGAGAATGAATTTGACGCCTTAAATAAATATGCGGTTAATCTCAATGAGCGTGCTAGAACTGGAAAATTAGATCGAATTATTGGTCGAGATGAAGAAATTCGACGCATTTTGCATATTCTATCTAGAAGGAAAAAGAATAATCCTATTATTATAGGAGAAGCAGGGGTAGGAAAAACCGCTATCGTGGAGGGCTTAGCTTGGCGTATTGTGGATAATGATATCCCAGACAATTTACAGGGAAAAACGTTATTTTCGTTGGATATGGCGGCATTGGTTGCTGGTGCAAAATATAAAGGGGAGTTTGAAGAGCGTTTGAAAGCAGTGGTAAAAGAAGTAACTACATCGGATGATGTAATTTTATTTATAGATGAAATTCATACACTAGTTGGTGCTGGTGGCGGTGGCGGTGGAATGGATGCTGCGAATATTTTAAAACCTGCCTTGGCACGAGGAGAATTGAGAACAATCGGAGCGACTACATTGGATGAATACAGACGTTATATAGAAAAAGATAAAGCCCTAGAACGTCGTTTCCAGAAAGTAAAAGTAGAAGAACCTACAGTCGCAGAGACTATTGCTATATTAAGAGGTCTTAGAGATCGATATGAGACACACCACAAGGTGAGAATTTTGGATAGTGCGCTTATTGCAGCGGCTGAAATGTCTAAGCGCTATGTGAGCGATCGTGCCTTACCTGATAAGGCAATCGATTTAATTGATGAAGCGGCGGCTAAATTGCGTTTAGAGTTAAGCTCTGTTCCTGAAGAGTTAGATGCTTTGGAACGAAAGAAAAGGCAATTAGAAATTGAGAAAGAGGTTGTTAAAAGAGATGGAACAAAAAGCAAAATAGGTGTTATTAATAAGCAGTTGGCAGAAATTTCAGAAGATTTGCTTGAAATGAAGAGCGCTTGGGAATCTGAAAAAGAGTTGATTAATATTATTCAGAGTTGTAAGGCGGTCATGGAGGAGTTTCGTATAGAAGCTGAAGAAGCTCGTCGGAATGGAGATTATGCCAAAGTAGCGGAACTGGAATATGGCAAAATAAAAGAACAGGAAGATATTCTTAAAAATGCACAAGCTGATTTGGATAAGTTGGCTCCTGAAAAAAGGATGACAGACGGAGAAGTTGATGAAAGTGATGTAGCAGATGTTGTGTCTCGTTGGACAGGAATTCCTGTTAGCAAAATGATGGAAAGTGAGCGAGAGAAACTGCTTAAAATGGAGGAAAAAATAGGTGAACGTTTGATTGGACAAGTGGCTGCTGTAAAGGCTGTTTCAGATGCTGTTCGCCGAAGTCGCTCTGGTTTGCAAGATACTAAGAAGCCAATCGGTTCTTTTATATTTATGGGAACAACAGGGGTCGGTAAAACAGAATTGGCTAAAGCTTTGGCAGAGTATCTATTCAATGATGAAAATGCGATTACTCGATTGGATATGAGCGAATATATGGAAAAACATGCCGTCGCTCGTTTGGTAGGACCTCCTCCTGGATATGTTGGTTATGAAGAAGGGGGACAGTTGACCAATGCTGTTCGAGAAAAACCATATTCTATTGTCTTGTTAGATGAAATAGAAAAAGCACATCCTGATACATTCAATATCTTATTACAAGTATTAGATGATGGGCGTTTGACAGACAATAAAGGTCGTGTAGCTGATTTTAAAAATACTATTATCATCATGACTACCAATATGGGGTCTAATATTATCTATGAGAATTTTGATGGTTTGGATGATGTAGATGATAAAAAGCGACAAGAAATTATTGACGCAACTCAGGATGAAGTGATTGAAGCGCTAAAAGATCATATGCGCCCCGAGTTTTTGAATCGTATCGATGAACAAGTAATGTTTACGCCTCTTAATAAGGAAGAGATTAAGAAAATTATGTTGTTAATGTTCAAATCGACTCGAAAAAGAGTACAGCGTCAAGGATATGATATCGAATTGTCTAACAAAGCAATTGACTTTTTAGCTGAAAAAGGATACGAGCCACAATATGGTGCTCGACCAATGAAACGAGTATTGCAACGAGATGTGGACAATGAGCTGTCTAAACATCTACTTTCTGGTGAGTTTGATTTGGGAGATGTGATTTATGTAGATGTTAGCTCCAAAAAAGAATTGACCTTTACAAAGAAAAAAATAGAAAAAAAAGTCCCTAAGAAGGTAGAAGAATAGCTTCAAAAATAATAACTCGTTGCGTTTTTTTCTTAGAAAAAAAATATCACATATTGGTTTGATAATTTGTTTTTTGTTGGGCTGATTAGCTCTAAGAGATCTCAAAATTCTAAAAAATCGAACTTAATGCAGTTTTGTAACGGGCTATTGTTGAAAGAAAAAACAAAAAAATAGGTCTTTGTGTGAACATATTGATCTATTTTTTGTTCTTATTTCGTACATATTTATTAAGTAAAATTTTGAGAACTATTACTTCATTGTTTACTCCCTTATTTGTATTTATATACTAAGCTGTTAGTTAGCATGTTGTTGGCTAATGAGACTAAAATATTGAGCTATTGAAATTTGTTTCAATAGACAAATTTTCATCCAAATGTATGTTTAACTAACGAGTAGTTAAAGCTTTTAAAGACAGGTGTAAAAAGTATGAAGTAATGAAAAATGAGTACCCTTGGCAAACTACTCCATTCGTGATTTAGCAAAACTTTCGGGCATTAAGGCCCATACCATACGAATATGGGAGCAGCGTTATAGCATTATAGAGCCTAAAAGAACAGCCTCTAATATTCGTTATTATACCGATCAGGATTTAAAGTTCTTGATGAACATAGCATTCTTGAATCGCAAGGGCATTCGTATATCCAAAATTGCTAAACTCAGCAAAGAAGAAATTAAGGCGGAAGTTGACAAATTGTCTAAGACAGAAGCAGAGCATACGGATAATTTTCAGGGCTTAGCAATGGCAATGATGGAATTAGACGAATTTAAAATGGGAAAAATATTGACCAAATGTTTTTCGCAAAATGGTGTCGAAGATACTATCTTGAATGTATTAGCGCCTTTTCTAGAGAAAGCTAGTTTGCTTTGGTTGACGGGATCAATTAGTGCTATGCATGAGCAATTTGCAAGTTGTGTTATCCGTCGAAGAATTTTGACAGAAATTACGAAATTAAAAGTAAAAAAAGGCAATGGATTGCCTAAGGTTTTGCTTTACTTGCCAGAAGGTGACCAACAGGAACTATACCTCATGTTTGTTCAGTATTTGTTGAAAAAACGGAATGTCAATGTTGTTTATTTGGGGACTAAAGTAGTTATTGAAGATTTGCAGTTGGCTACTTCCATACACCAGCCCAATTTTATTTATACGATTATATCAGAGCGCCACAAACGTTATGTATCAGAAAGTTATGTTAAGCAGTTGAGTGATGGCATCGAAACACCTCACTTGCTGATTTCTGGTTTTCAGCATACTCCAAAACAATCTGAGTCTCCAGAAAATGTAACTGTTTTAGACGATTTAAATGACCTAATCGAATTCTTTGCCAACTAATACGTGTATTGTGGTATTTTTATCTTAACTAATCTCCTTTTCATCTTAAAAGCGTTACTTTTGTAGTAGCTATATGTTATGTTTTAATTGGCATATTGTATACGAATGATAATTATGGAATTAACTGCTTTTTTGAATTACCTAGAGTACGAACGCCGTTACTCAAAACACACTATTACAGCTTATAAGCGTGATTTAACGCAGTTCATAACCTATCTAAAGGATCTATATGATTTAAATGAATGGGCTAAACTAAAATCGATCCACCTACGCTCGTGGGTGGTTGCTTTGATGCAACAGGAATTAAGTGCTACATCAATTCATCGAAAAATATCTTCTCTCAAAACATATCATAAGTTTTTGTTGACGACTCAGCGTATTTCGAACCAATCTTTCCCACAAGTGTTATTACCTAAAAAATCGGAGCGATTACCAGCTTTTGTAGAAAAGAGCCAATTGAATAAATTGCAAACGAAGGTTGTTTTTCCTGACGGCTTTTCAGGATTGAGAGATTATTTGATTTTAGAAATATTGTACGTCACAGGTATGCGTCGAAGTGAAGTTATTAATATGAAATGGTCGGATGTTGATTTTCAAAATCAACACTTTAGAATAGAGGGGAAAGGAAATAAAGTTCGATTGGTCCCATTCGGAAAGCCTTTAAAGGAAACGTTGTTGAATTATGAACAGCTTGTCCAAGAAACTTTTCTGGAGAATCAAGAAACTGTTGTCTTTTTAACAGATAAGGGGCGCCCAATGTATCCTAAATTTGTATACAATAAAGTCAAACATTATTTATCTTTGATTACAACTGCTCAAAAAAGAAGCCCTCATGTTTTAAGGCATTCTTTTGCAACACATTTAGCAAATAATGGAGCAGATTTGAATGCTATAAAGGAATTGTTGGGGCATGCAAATTTGGCAGCAACACAAGTGTATACCCACAATTCGATTGAGCAGCTGAAAAAGGTGTACGAACAGGCACATCCGAAGGCAAAAAAATAGTGATTTTATCTTTTATTAGTAACACTAAAGCTAATCAACGACCACAGGTTAACAGCGCAGCTAACTACTACTTTTATAAAATAAAACAGAAAAGAATTTAGAAATGGATAATTTGGGAAAACAAAGGCTTGGAAAATTGGGGATGGAATTGATTTGGTGGTTATTGACAGCAGTAGTGGCATGGATTGTGACAAAACCCTTGTGGAGTGAATTTGTGCGGCAGGAATTTATTTATGAATTGATTTTATTTATTATCATTTTTATCACGTATACTCGATACTTGTTCCTATTGAAATATACCTTTTTATCGCATTTTCAAATAGGGAAATTTATCTTAATTTTCGCCAGTATTCCTTTGACTTTTTATTTGATACAGATGTTTTTTAATTATCAAGATTTTTTGGAACGTCAGAGTGATGGAATGGAAGAGTATCAGATTTATTTTAGGTCAGATATTACGTTTAGCGAACATGGAAAAGTGTTGGCTTATATGACCAAGGTGTATAGCTTTTTTGCATTGAGTGCAATTATAGCAGTAGTGATTTCTCCATTTAGATTATTATTATCTTTTTGGCGGGTGTACAATAAAGTCGGAACAGTGTAATATTCTAGTTATAGTTATGCTAATTGCTGAATATAGGTATGTTATGTGTCTAGTTCTTAGTATTATTATACCATATCATATTGTGTAATCGAGCTTCTATCTACATAAATGGTGTATATAGAATGCTAATTGAACGTAATTTATGAAACAGCTGAGCATATTTTTACCTATATTTTTAATGCCTTTGTTGTTATTGGCACAACAAACACTAGATCCAAAATTTGAGAAAAAAATAGAGGAACTAATTGAGCACAGTGTGCCTGTTATTTCTTGCGAACGTTTGGAGCAAAAAGTGAACACCCCCAATCTTTATTTGCTGGATGCACGAGAAAAGAAAGAGTACGAAACATCTCATTTGAAAGATGCTGTTTGGGTAGGTTATGATACGTTTTCTCCCGAACGACTAACCATGGTTCCAAAGGATGGTATTGTGGTGGTTTATTGTTCTGTAGGGTATCGAAGCGAAAAAATAGGAGAACAACTAAAAAAAATGGGATATTCCAGAGTCTATAATTTATACGGAGGCATTTTTGAATGGACGAACCGAACTTATCCTTTGGTTAATCTTCAAAATGAGGTAACGACTAAAGTACATGCTTATAATCGTGATTGGGGACGTTGGTTGAATAAAGGGGAAAAAGTATATTAAATTAATACGATTTTTTAACGGAATAATGAGTATTTATTCCCTTTCTTTATTGAGGCGAATTATTATGATAAATAAATCGAAATATGAAATTTCCAAAAGCAAATGAGTACAATAGCTACTTTAAAACTTATATAGATCATTTACCAGAGGGGGATCCTATAGAATTGTTACAAAAAGCACAGGCTTATTCATTAAGGATACTTCGAAAAATTCCTAAAGAGGTTGCCAATTACCGATACGAAGAGGGCAAATGGAGTATCAAAGAATTGGTATTGCATATGGTTGATTGCGAGCAAATTTTGAGTTACCGTGCGTTGCGTTTTGCTAGGGGAGATTTTCAAAGTGCGTTGCCTTTTGACGAAGATAAATATGCTACAGCTGCTAATTTAGAACAAATAGACTGGGAATATTTATTGACTTCTACAGAGTTATTAAGACAGTTTACCATCCATTTATTTAAGGGATTTACAGAAGAGGAACAAGTTTTGGGAGGAAGCAAGGCGTTTCCAAGTACGGTACGAGCTGTAGCTGCTATTATAGCAGGACATCAGCTACACCATACTTATGTTTTGCAAGAACGTTATTTAAAAGAATCTGTTGAGCCGTTCAATTTATAAGGTGATTTATTGGAACGATATTAGAAATTTTGCTTCAAAAATGACGTTGAAGCGCTTGTGGAATGCCCTCAAAGTTTATAGCTCTTTTTATTTGACAAAGTGGCTCAAACGCCCTATTCAATGGGGCTTGCCTTTTTCTATCTCAATAGAACCTACCACTGCTTGCAACTTGCGTTGCCCTGAATGTCCAAGTGGTTTGCGGGCATTTACAAGAGATACGGGAAATTTGAAAGAAGATTTTTTTCGGAAAATTATAAATGAAATTGGAGATCAACTCTTCTACCTTACTTTTTATTTTCAAGGAGAGCCGTATATCAACCCTAAGTTTTTGGAGATGGTCGCTTATGCCCATCAAAAAGGAATTTATACCTCTACTTCTACCAATGCCCATTTTTTGAATGATAAAAATGCTAAGGCAACGATAGAGTCAGGACTGGATCGTTTAATTATTTCTATTGATGGAACGACTCAAGAGGTTTATGAAGCCTATCGGAAAGAAGGAAATCTGGAGAAAGTACTGGAAGGAGCTAGAAATATTGTTAAATGGAAAAAAAAGCTGCAATCTCCAACACCGCATATTATTTTTCAATTTTTAGTGGTTCGACCCAATGAGCATCAAATTGAAGAGGTATATGAATTGGCAAAAGAGATTGGAGCTGATGAGGTTAAACTCAAAACAGCCCAGATATATGATTATAAAAATGGAAATGCTCTTATCCCTACAATAGATAAATATGCTCGTTATGCGGAACAAAAGGATGGGACTTATGTTATTAAAAATGAATTGTTGAATCACTGTTGGAAACTTTGGCATTCTTGTGTGATTACTTGGGATGGTTGGGTGGTTCCTTGTTGTTTTGATAAAGATGCTACCTATCGTTTAGGGAGTTTAAAGCATACCTCATTTGAACAAGTATGGAAAGACAAGCCCTATCAGAATTTTCGGGCAACTTTACTGAAAGGACGAGATCAAATTGATATTTGTACCAACTGCACAGAAGGATGTAAGGTTTGGCATTGATTGTTGTTTATTTTGTTGTGAATGAGTTTTTTGAGTTGAAGGCTACTATTGGATTTTAAGAAAAATTATTATGATAATAACGAACAAAATTTATTTTATTTTTATATTTTCTATTCTGTTGTTGAGCTGTGAATCTAAGGTTGAAGATTCTAATGCAACAACAAAGGAGCAAGCAGCTATCAAAAGAGTCCCTAATGAAATAGTGAGTGGTAACGGAGTCTCTGTAGGAGTATACGATTATGACCACTTTAAAAGCTATTTGGAGGCAAACAATGATACGACATATGTGATTAATTTTTGGGCAACTTGGTGCAAACCATGTGTAGAAGAATTGCCTTATTTTGAGCAATTGTATCAAAACTATAAAGATAAGAATGTTCGTTTGATTTTAGTTAGCCTAGATTTTGAAGACAAAATTGACTCAAAATTGATCCCCTTTATGGAACAAAATCAACTAAAAGGGGAGGTGCTTGTTTTGAAACAGCAAGGAATGAATGATTGGATTGATAAAATAAACCCAACTTGGTCTGGCGCGTTGCCCGCTACACTTATTTATAATCAAAAAAAACGTGCTTTTTTTGAGCAGAGTTTTGAATATGAAGCCTTGGAGACAAGACTAAAAGAGTTTTTATAGCATTAACACGCAACAGCAGCGAACCGAGTTATGCGAGTTGATGACCGCAGGGAGTAACAAAGTTAATCAACGACCACGAAGTAGCAGCATAGCTAACTACCAAATATCATTACTCCGTTGAAAAATCGTATTAGTTTGATTATCAGTAAGATGTGCTTTTATTGGCTTTTGTCCTAAAATACTGATAATCAAACTAATGCAAGATGATTTTTTACGTTTTTACTTCGTGAGCCTACGGGGTTGTAGGAAAACTAAAAAATCAACGGAGTATTAAAATATAATAAGTACTAAAAAATAAAAAACAATTTTATTATACCATCTAAAAAAACAACTATGGCAATCTTGAAACAAAGTGTTTTAATGCTTTTATTTCTTGTTTTTGTAGCATCATGTTCTAATGAAGCACCCCAAGAAGAAGCAAAATCAACAACTGAAGAAACAACTGCATCAGCAGCACCTGAAAAAAAAGAAGAAGCAAAACCAACAGTCGTTGGCTACCAAGTTGGAGACATTGCTACCGATTTTACATTGAAAAATGTAGATGGAAATATGCTGTCAATGGCTGATTATCCAGATGCCAAAGGTTATGTTATTGTGTTCACTTGTAATCATTGCCCATATTCTATTGCTTATGAAGATCGTTTGATTGAGTTGGACAAAAAATACAAAGAATTGGGGTACCCTGTGATAGCAATCAACCCTAATGATCCAGAAGTAAATGAGGATGATAGTTATGACAAAATGATTGTCCGTGCAGAAGAAAAAGGATTTACATTTCCTTATTTGATGGATGAAGGGCAAAAAATTTATCCTCAATATGGAGCTACTAAAACACCACATGTTTATGTCGTTAATAAGACAGAAGAAGGAAACAAAGTAGCTTATATCGGAGCTATTGACGATAGCAAAGATCCTGCTGCTGTTAAGGAACATTACTTGGCAAATGCGCTAGATGCTTTAATTAAAGGAGAAGCACCTAATCCTAGTTTTACAAAAGCATTTGGCTGCTCTGTTAAATGCAAAAAGCCAGAAGATAAGATTTAATATTAGCTAAAATATTAGTGACTTAGACTTATTTCTAGAGAAAAAATTTGAGGCAGACTCTTAGCATTAGCAAGAGTCTGTTTTTTATAATAAAAAAAGCTCTCTTCAAAAATGAAAAGAGCTTAGATATGCTTGGAGCACAGAATAAAATGTGCCCATATTTTAAGACCACGAAGTTGCAGTGCCGCTAATTATTGTTTAGTAAGCACGAGCAAATAAAATGCGTTGCTTAGAAGGTTTACCAGTTAAAATACAAGTTCCTTCCCCTTCCTCTCCAAATAAAGGCTCTAGAGGAATACAACGAGAAGTTGCTTTCGTCAATTCCTTGATTTTAAGTTCTGTCTCTGTAGTACCGTCCCAATGAGCATAAGCAAACCCACCTTCCTTAACTACTGTTACAAATTCCTCCCAAGTATCTACTTTGGTTGTCTTTTCGTCTCGGAATTTTTTAGCGCGATTGAATAGGTTGTTTTGAATGTCTTCTAACAATTGCTCAACATGATCTGCAATGCCATCTAATGCAACAGATTCCTTAGTTTTTTCATCTCGACGAGCGACTTCAACAACACCTTTTTCTAAGTCACGTTTTCCAATTGCCAAACGGACAGGAACCCCTTCCATTTCATATTGTGCAAATTTGAAACCAGGACGTTTTTTCTTGTCTATATCATATTTTACAGAAATGCCTTTTTCTTTTAGGGCATGCATAATATTTTCTACTGCCGCATTGATTTCATCGTTAGGTTTAGGCACGGGCACTATAACTACTTGAATTGGTGCTAAACGAGGAGGCAATACCAAACCTTCGTCATCAGAGTGCATCATAATTAAAGCACCCATCAAACGAGTAGAAACTCCCCAAGAAGTAGCCCATACATATTCCTCTTTGTTGTTTTCGTTCAAAAACTTAACATCAAAGGCTTTAGCAAAATTTTGCCCTAAGAAATGAGAAGTACCAGATTGCAATGCTTTGCCATCTTGCATCAATGCTTCGATGGTATAGGTGTTGTCAGCTCCAGCAAAACGTTCATGAGCTGTTTTTTCTCCTTTGTACAAAGGAATAGCCATCACAGACTCTACAAAGTCAGCATAAACATCTAGCATTGTACGAGCTTCTTGTTGCGCTTCTTCTTTTGTGGCATGTGCTGTATGCCCTTCTTGCCATAAAAATTCTGCTGTGCGCAAGAAGGGGCGAGTACGCATTTCCCAACGCAGAACATTAGCCCATTGGTTAATTAACAAGGGTAAATCACGATAAGAATGAATCCAATCTCTATAAGTATCCCATATAATAGTTTCAGAAGTAGGACGAATAATCAGTTCTTCTTCTAGTTTAGCATTCGGATCAACTACCACCCCATTTCCATTTGGGTCATTCATCAACCTATGATGGGTAACAACAGCACATTCTTTGGCAAAACCTTCTACATGGTCTGCTTCACGACTCAAAAAGCTTTTAGGGATAAGCAGCGGGAAATAAGCATTTACATGTCCTGTTTCTTTGAAACGTCGATCTAAGTCAGCCTTAATTTTTTCCCAGATGGCAAAACCATAAGGTTTGATGACCATACAGCCACGTACCTTTGAGTTGTTTGCCAAGCCTGCTTTGTTCACAATATCAAGGTACCATTGAGAGTAGTCCTCGGACTGTGATGTAATTTCCTTAGCCATTTTTTGTGGTATATTTTTTGTAGTTTAATAAATAAAAAAAAGATTGTTTTAGGTCTCAATACAAACTTTAACCTGTGTTAAAGTAGGTTGTAAATCAAAATTTTAACAACTTATTGACCCAAAAAAACGTATCTTTATAAGAAAGAAGACACAAATTTATAATTTTTAATCAATTATCTAAGAACAAACTTACTGTTTAATTATTATAATCCACTTAGCTTTCCAAAGAAGGATAGATAAATGGAATAAGTTGATTCTTAAACTTAGAAGTTATAAAAAACAATAGTTAGCAGCAGTGCAACTAACTAAAAGCGCAGTGCTCATGAAGTAAATTAATATGAATGTGCTTTTTTGTCTTTTTGATTAAAAAGAACAAAGTAGTCTAATTTTCTAATCTATTTTCCAACACGCACACTTTTAACAAAAGTTGTTTTGAATCAAAACTCAATAATATGAAATCAAAATATCTATCTATTTTCTTTAGTACTGCATTTTGTTTTGCATTACAATCTAGTTTTGCGCAAAACGATAACATGCAATATGACGATATCTACTTCGATGGAGTAGAAGAGAATGTTGTTTATAAAGAAAATAAAAACCAAACGACGCCAAATAGTTCCCCTGAACTAGAAGTTTATGAAGATGAAATAGTAGAGACAGAAACAGTAAAGGGCGGAGCTTATGAAGATTATCCTATTGATGAAAATTATGAGCCTTATGATTATGAGTATTCTTCTAGAGTACGTCGTTTTCATGCTCCAGCAACAGGATTTGCCTACTACAGCGATTATTATGTAGATAATTATTGGTACAATACCTACGATCCGTATGCTTATGGAACGAGTATTTATATCTCTCCAGGCTACTCTTATGGTTGGGGTTGGGGAAATGTTTATAGCTATGGCTATGGAGGTTGGTATGGACGCCGCTACTACGGAAATCCTTGGGGAGGCTGGCATTATCACCGTCATTATCCTTATTATGGCTCTAATTGGAATTGGGGCTGGGGTGGTTATTACAATGGTTATAATAATGGTTGGTGTGATGGCTACCGAGCTGGTTCTTGGGCTTCTAATTATGGATATAACTATTATGCAGTATCGACGCCAAACGCAACAAATTATGTACCTGTAAGAGGGCGTAGAGGTTCTGACGCTGTTCGCACTAGAGGTGCTCACACAAGTAGAGGACCTGGAGGACGTATGGTAAATACGGGGAATAGCAATAGTTCTGCTAATTCTGCTGTTGCAGATCGTAGTTTGTCCGTAGGGAGAAATGGAGCGGTTAGAAGTGGAAGAACGGTTAATACCAATACTGGTGTGCGTACTAGTACGGTTGCGCCTTCGGCGACAACAAGAGTGCCAAGTGGAGGACGTTCGAATGCAGGAACCCGAACAATAACAACAACGGATAGTAGAGGTCAAACAGTACGTACAACGACAACTCCTACTCGTACTACCATTGTTAGAACAAGAGGGAATTCAACAACTCCTGCAACAACTAATCCAACAAGAATAAGTCCTTCTAGAACAAGTCCAACTAGAAACACTTATACGCCATCTAATAATAATAATCCGTATACCACACCACGTGCCAATACATATACGCCATCTAGAAGCACAACGCCGTCTAGGAGTACAGCACCATCTAGAACTTACACACCAAGCCGTTCGACAACGCCTTCTAGAACCTACACGCCAAGTCGGTCAACAACACCTTCTAGAAGCTATACACCAAGTCGTAGTGCAAGTCCTTCGAGAAGTAGTAGTTCCTCCTCAAGAGGTAGCAGTTCTTCAAGAGGTAGTTCTAGCTCTTCGAGAAGTAGTCGAGGCGGAAGAAGATAAATAAAGAATTGTAACAATATATAAAAGAAGTAGAATGGGAAACTGTTCTACTTTTTTTGTTTTGTAGACTATTCTAAAGTTTAATACTCCGTTGCTTTTTTAGTTTTTCTACGACCCCGTAGGCTCACGAAGTAAAAACATAAAAAAGTATCTTGCATTAGTTTAGCTTTGTTACTTCCTTCGGTCGTGAGCTCGCACAGCTCGGTTCGCTGCTACTTCGTGGTACTGTGTGAGGGCTTTGCCGTTGATTATCCGTCTTTTAGTGTGAAGGTTGATAGGAGTGTATGTTGTTGATAATTAAATTGATACGATTTTTAATGGAGTAATGAAAGTTAGTAGTTACAATTCTTTAGTTCTCTGAGTTTGGATTCGTTTTATATCTCATAGTTGATAACCTTGAGTAGATTTTTTTTGTTAAACTTTTAAACTAGTTGTTAATAAAGGAATCTAAGTGACTAAATGGAACAATTTTTTCTTGTATTAATATGATAATACATACAATTTAAGTTTGTAAAAATCGTTGGAGCGACTATGTTTTGTGACTAATCAAAAATACTTGAGTAATAAATTAAATGCCTAATGCCTTCAACAATAGTTCGTAGAAACCACGAAGTAGCAGCGTAGCTAACTACTACTTCAAAAGACGTTATAAAAATAGATATTAGGCATACGATAAAAAATACAGACACACCACTAAATATTAAGTATATGAAATCCACTTTTATTCTTATTTTCTTTTTCTTTATTTACTCCCAAAGTCAAGCACAAGTAACTTCAGATGCATTATTGTTTAGTGAAAATCACCAAACAGTAACCGCTCGCTCAATGGCTTTGGGGAATGCTTTAGGTGCCTTAGGTGGTGATATGTCAACAGCAAATCTCAATCCCGCAGGTATGGCTATTTATAGAAGAATGGAATTGGGGCTTTCGCTAGGAGCTATGTTTGATAATACAACCACTAATTTTTTAGGGAATCAAACAAAAGACCGCTTGTCGCAATTTTCATTTGGTAATGTAGGGTTGGTAATTGCTGCACCTACAAGACGAAGCAGAACCGACTGGAAGTCGGTAAATATTGGATTGACGTTCAACCGAATTTCTAATTTTGCGCGTAATTTTACCTATCAGGGCGTTTCTACTGGTTCTAGAGTACAATCATTTGCTGAGAACTCAGCAGGGGTATCAACTAAAAACTTAGATCCTTATGAAGGTTGGTTGGCGTATAATGCTTATCTGATGGATAGCGTAGCTGGAGGATATATCCCTAATGGAGGACTATCTGACACGAGCTATACGTATAAGTATCAAAATGTAAGAAGAACAGGTGGTGTCAATGAGTTAGGATTTACAATTGGAGGAAATTACAACAACAAACTATATTTAGCCGCAACGATAGGAGTTGACTTTATGGAAATGAACGAAGATCGTTTGTATCAAGAAACGAGTGATAGCCTAGATTTTCGTGCGTTGGATTTTACCGAAAATCGAAATGTCAAAGGGACAGGAATAAATCTGAAAGTAGGTATGATATATCGAATTAATAAGCTTGTTAGAGTTGGTTTTGCCGTGCATACACCAACCGCTTATCGTTTGATAGATTCTTACAATACTGGTCTTTATGGGGAAATTGTGTACGATAGTGTTTTGCAAAAAACAAACTATGCAATGGAAGATGCAGAGCCTTATGTCTTACAACATGATTTGGCAACACCTTGGGTGTTTATGGGAAGTGTTGGTGTTGTTATTCCTAAACGAGGTTTTATTGGACTAGATGTAGAATACAGTGATTATGGTTGGGCGTCTTTCTCCTTATTAGCTAACGAACGCACAGCAGCCAACAATCAATTTATCAATGATTTGAATCGTCGAGTAGAATCTAGTTATAAAGGAGTGCTAAAAGCTAGATTAGGAGCAGAAATAGCCTTGGGCTTAGCTCGCATTCGTTTGGGATACCAGTTTCAAACTTCACCTTATGAAATTGGCATAGATGGCGTAACAGATTTGCGCCATGATATTAGTGCAGGATTTGGTTTAAGATGGAAGCATTTTTATTTGGATTTTGCTTATTCTCATACGCTTAAAGATTTTGAGTATTCTCCTTATACATCCTCTACAACTATCCAACGCATAACAGGGGCTTCACAAACTGGGCACGCGATGTTGACTATTGGAGCATTAATTTTTAGAGATAGATCCGATTCTTAAAGTGTTGCAAAATAAGTTATTGAAAACTGATGAAGCTTGCTGGCTTAATTCAAGGCTTTGGTCAGTGGCGAAAAATATCTGAAAACTCTATAAAAACGCACGCATTTTCAAGTATATCTGAAGATGTGTGCGTTTTTCTTGTAGAGCAATTACCCCACGACCTGAATCTTAGCAAACTTGAGCATAATACGCTTTTCACCAACGCCATCTTCAAAGAAAATCGTAGCAACTTTACTACTACCATTGCCGTCAATAGCCACGATTTTTCCACTACCAAAACGCTCATGCAAGATCTTGGCTCCCGCAACGATTTGAGATATTGGGCTTGCTTTGAAATTAGCCATTTTTTGAGCCTGCTTGTTATTCCCTTTATTCATAGGGCTAAAGCGATTTCTATTCTTTTTAGGGAATTGAGATACTTTGGCTCTGGCGGTTGTGCTAGACAGATCTAAATATTTAGGAGAAATTTCTTCCAAGAAACGGCTAGAGTTATTATACACCATATTGCCAAAACGATAACGACTAGAAGCATAGGATAAGGTTAGTAGTTGCTCAGCTCTTGTGACAGCCACATAGAACAAACGGCGTTCTTCATCAACAGCAGCACGAGCATTTTTAGCCCGTAGTGACATCATGGATGGGAATAGATTCTCTTCGAGTCCTACAATAAAAATTGATTTGTATTCTAACCCTTTGGAAGAGTGTACCGACATAAGTTTTACACGTTTCACTTCCTCTTCATCTTTGTCAATATCGGTCAATAAAACCACATTTTGAAGATAACTGGCTAAGCTTTTGTCTTCTATGTTGGTGTTGAATTCATCAATTTCATCGTCTTCTACAAAAGCTTTAATACCGTCCAATAACTCTGTTACGTTTTCAACTCGATTTTGTGCTTCTACAGTTTTTTCTTTTTGGATATCTTTGATAATGCCTGTCATTTTGACGACATATTTTGCCAATTCATAAGCTGTAACTTCTTCCATCCGTTGTTGAAACATTTCTATTTGTGCTACAAATTGCTTAATAGAATTTTCTGTACGCTTAGGTAAAGCAGCATGTTGGACATTTGTTAGAATCGTCCAAAGGGATAGGTTTTCATTTTCTGCGATTGTTGTTAATTTAGCAATTGACGTTGCCCCAATTCCTCTAGTAGGGTAGTTGATAATTCGTTTTAAACCTTCTTCATCTTTTGGATTAACAATTACTCTCAAATAGCCTAAAACATCTTTTACTTCTTTTCTATCGTAAAAAGAAGTCCCCCCATAAATTTTGTAAGGAATACGATGCCCTTTTAGTGCTTCCTCAAATACACGAGACTGTGCATTGGTTCTATATAGAATTGCAATGTCATCATTGGTAATATGATAGCGATTTTTTTGTTCTACAATCATGTCAACAACTTTGCGAGCTTCTTCTGTATCTGTCATGGCGCGAATAACCCGAATTGGTTCTCCCCCGCCTTTAGACGTAAAAATTGTTTTCTTGATTTGTTTGCTATTTCTAGAAATGATATCGTTGGCCGCTTGGACAATATAATTGGTAGAACGATAATTTTGCTCTAGCTTAAAGACCGTAATGTCAGGAAATTCTTTCTCGAAATCGAGAATGTTTTGAATGGTTGCTCCACGAAAAGCGTAGATACTTTGAGCATCGTCTCCTACCACACAAATATTCTTAGTACTTCCTGGGTAAGTAATCAATTTTTGAATGATAGAATATTGCAATTGATTGGTATCTTGAAACTCATCTACTAAAATGTATTTAAAGCGTTTTTGATACTTTTCTAAGACATTTTCGGGGTTCTCATCTAGCAAACGATACATTTGATACAACAAATCATCAAAGTCCATAGCGCCAGAGCGCATACATTTTTTTACATAAAGGTCATAAATTTTATAAATGTAGGGCATTTTTCGCTGTTTGTCCTCTTTGATACGTTCTATATCTAGAGCATAGTCTTCTGGAGAAACTAAATTGTTTTTAGCCAAAGATATGCGACTATAAACAGCAGATGCATTATAAACTTTACTATCAAGCCCTCGTTTTTTGACAATTTCGGTAATGGCACTTTTCGCGTCTTGACTATCATAAATAGAAAAGTCTGAAGGGAAGCCAATTTTGGAAGCTTCACTACGTAATATTCTAGCAAAAATAGAGTGAAACGTACCTGCCCAAATATTGTTGGCATTATCTCCAGCTACTTTGGCAATACGCTCTTTCATTTCCTTGGCAGCTTTGTTGGTAAAAGTTAGTGTCAAAATTTCCCAAGGAGGAATACCAGATTCTATTAGATGAGCAATTCGAAAGGTCAATACACGTGTTTTGCCTGATCCAGGACCTGCTATGATTAATGCAGGACCAGTAATGTGGGTAACTGCTTTGCGTTGGATTTCGTTGAGTTCGTCCAAATAGCTCATAATGTGGTTATTGTTTCGATTTTGTTAAAATATGCTAAAATATGTCGTTAAATAGGGTTTTCTTCCAAAAAGGAGAACAAAAGTACGAATTAATCTGTCTTTAATAATAGAAATAGAGTTAAACAAACTAAAAAAAATGCTTATAATTTTTAAATGTGGGCATGATTTTTATCTTTTTAAGAAGAAGGAGTAATCCACTATTAAGAACCGAGTTTGCGTGTTGATGACCAACCAATGAGCTCACAGAACGCAGCTAGTCACTAAAGGATGTAAACTAGTAGTAGTAGCGTTAAGAATTAAGTAATCGTTCAGAAAAAGTATAGGAATCACGCAGTAGTAATGCAACTAAGTATCCCTATTGTTGCGCTACTCTGTATCGTGCAACTTTGCTTTAGTTGGCTAGTAATAAAGACAAAGCAAGACTTGTTCTCTTCGATCAGCACTAAAAAGTAAGACTATTTCTATCTATTCACTGTAAGGCGAATGGAGTGAAAGAACCCAAAAGAAAGTAAACTTGTATTTTGTTACCTCAGTTGAATTATCCCAAAAGTATAAAAGGTATCAAAAAAGATTAACTCCTTGATTAATGGCGGTCAGTGTTTTGATGAAAAGAGGGAATTTATCAGAAAAAAACGAGTGCTCTAACTTTTAACAAAAAAACATGAAATTATTAGACTATTTAAAAAATTCACTATCTGAAGGATATCGAGAAGAAGGAAGAGTTGTTAGCTCAGAGCCTATACAAAGATCAAAGGATTATTGTTTGGGATATGCCAAGTGGTTAAAGACCAATAAGCATCAAGCAATGTTAGAGAAATTGTATAACGCTTCTTTAAATCAAAAAGATTTTGATATACCAGAAGATCCTGCAATTAACTTCTTAATGATTCCTAAAATCAATGGATTTACATTGCAATATGATGCTAGGAGATGGAAAGAGGAAGATTTTAAGTACTTATTTGAATATTTTGCTACCTGCTTAATGCAAGAGCATGGTTTTGAATTAGTTGCTTCTGCTAAAGAGGTTGCAAAGTATACCGACAGGGTAGAAACGGTAGAACGTTATAAACTTAAAAATGTAAAGGATGAGGTTGATTACAGTGATGTCCTTGTGCGTTTGTCGCTAATTGACAACGAGGTGAGTACAATAAAGTTCTGCGCAACTTGTACCAAAAAGCGTATTACGAACTTATCGCATCTTCTCAAAAAAATAGCTGCTGCCTGAATGAATGAGTTCAATGATTCAGAATAGGTGAAGTTGTTTTAAAATATTTTAGTGTTAGAGAAGAATCTCTTGATTGTACCGAATAATAATTTTGGCGCGTATCTCTCCAAAAGTAATTCAATCTTTTCTTGTCTAATTATTGTAACTAAAGCAATATTTTTGCATTTTACACTTAAAGTAAATCGTCAAGAGAAACCGTACTATAGAAATTGTTCTTTTTAGTGCGAAAACTTTTGGACAATTACTTAAGAATCTATTTTGTCCGTATTCAAAACAAACAAGTAATATGCGTTTATTTATATTAATGATAGGAGCTGCTTTATTCTTAGGCAGTTGTACCACCAATTATGAGGTAAAAGATTTATATGGTAAGTGGATGGGAGAGAGCATGGGGTTCACATTTAATGAAGACGGTACTTGTGAAATTTTTATCAATGGGGAAAAAGACCCTAGAGAAACCTATTGGCGTGATGCAATGGGAAATACATTAGAATTTACAGCAAATGGCAAAGTGATCTTATCAAATGTAACGGTGAAAAGCCTAAAAGATGATATTTTAACCGTTGAAATGCGTCCTCTACTGACAAAACGAGATGTTGCGACTGTAGTTCATGAAATGAAACGAGTAGAATAGTTGGATGAACAAAAAAGCATTTTTTACCCAAAAGCTATTGGAGTGGTACCATCCTGATGACCGCCCTCTACCGTGGAAAGCCATTAAAAATCCTTATTTTATTTGGCTTTCTGAAATTATCTTGCAGCAAACTCGTGTTCAACAAGGGTTGCCATACTACCAAAAATTTGTAAAAAAATACCCTACTATAGTAGATTTGGCAAATGCTCCCGAAGACGACGTGTTTAAACTTTGGGAAGGTTTGGGGTATTACTCTCGTGCAAGAAATTTGCATTTTGCAGCAAAGACAGTTGCAACAACCTATCAAGGAAATTTTCCTACAACCTATCAAGATATTCGTTCCTTAAAAGGAGTTGGTGATTATACAGCAGCAGCAATAGCATCTTTTGCTTATGATTTGCCCCATGCTGTGGTTGATGGAAATGTGTATCGAGTACTTTCCCGTTTTTTTGGTATTAATACTCCTATAGATACCACGGCAGGCAAAAAAGAGTTTAAACAACTAGCCGATGAATTGTTGGCTTCCAAACAAGCTGCACGTTATAATCAAGCTATTATGGATTTTGGGGCTACTCATTGCACTCCAAAAGAGCCTAATTGCACGAGTTGTTTGCACCAAAAGTATTGTGTAGCATTTCAAGAAAATCAAGTCACAGAATTACCTGTTAAATCCAAAAAAATAAAAAAGAGAAATCGCTACTTTTATTATTTGGTTCTAAAGCAAGAAACAAGTCTTTTTATACGCAAACGCGGCGAAAAAGACATCTGGGCAAACTTATACGAATTTCCACTTATAGAGTTGAACCAAGAGGTAGAAGGATTGTTTTTGTTAGAAGCTTTGGAAGAAACACTAATTTGGAAGACATTGTTTGAAAATCAGCCTACTGTACTGAATGGTGTTTCTAAGAAATACAAACAAACTTTGTCACACCAAAAAATAACCGCTCTCTTCTTAGAAATTGAAGTAAAACCTTCTTTTTTTTATGAAAACAAGAATTTAATAGCAATAGAACGAAAAAAAATTAAGAACTTTGCTTTCCCAAAGATTATTAGTAATTATTTGGAAAATATGAAGCTGTCGTTTTGATCCTCTATCTTGTCATAGAGGGAGATAAAGGATGCAATTTTTTTTATACAATGAACTTGTAGGGCAAATTAAAACAAAAAAAATAATTTTCTATTAGATAGAATCTAATAAGTTTGATGGCGCAAAAGAGATAGACATTTTTTCGCTAAAAAAAGCAACAAAAAAAAAATGCCTTCCGTTGAATATTGGCAGCATTGAGATCGAAAATTGCTAAAAACTTTGACGTTCTGAACATCAAAACCTTAAATTTTTTTTGTATATTTAAACAAGATTCATTAATCTATTAACATTTTATATTACATGGTAAATAAAGTTACCTTAATCGGTCGATTGGGGAAAGATCCAGAAGTTCGCACATTGGAGAGTGGTACTAATATTGCTAAACTATCTTTGGCAACAGACGAGTCTTATAAGGACAAGAGTGGCGAGTGGCAAACTATTACGGAGTGGCATAACATTATTATGTGGAGGGATATGGCCGAGCGTGCAGAAAGAATGCTGAAAAAAGGCTATTTAGTGTACATCGAAGGTAAATTGACCAACCGTTCTTGGCAAGATGAGAATGGCAATACAAAATATATCACAGAAGTTCGTGCCAATACCTTTAGGTTGTTGCGCAGCGAAATGAATGGGGATAGAACCAATGGGCAAGTGTCAAAGCCCAATAATGTTACAACAACAACAGCGGATGCTTCTGACGATTTACCGTTCTAAGCAATAGAAATATATCTGAAACCAAAGCATTAAAGCTTGCTTTGGTTTCTGATTTTTTATTTAACTAATCACTTAACTTTTGGAAACCGAGCCTAGTCATATATTTGATTGGTATCAATTTACTCCGATTTTACTCACTGGGTCTTATTCAGTGATAATTCTGAATACCATTTCTATATGCTTTTTGTTAGTGTGTTCTGGACTTTTGTCTGGTTCCGAAGTTGCCTTTTTTTCTTTGGGGCATCAAGATAAAGCTCAACTGATCGAGGAGCAAACTAGTGCGGCATCTCGTATTTTAGCACTATTAGATAAACCAAGGTATTTATTATCCACTATTTTAATCGCCAACAATATTATTAATATTGCGATTATTTTAGTATCCAACTCTTTATTAAAACAATTATTACCATCTAATCTTAGTGCATTTTTACATTTGCCAGCTTGGACAAATGAGCCACTCAACTTCATGATCAGTGTTGTTGCAGTTACCTTTTTGTTGGTGCTTTTTGGTGAGGTAGCTCCCAAAGTTTACGCCAATCAAAACAGCATGAATATTGCTCGATTTATGAGTGGACCATTAACGGTCATGAAAAAGATGTTTCATCCTCTCAGTTTAATCTTGGTGAATAGCACACAGTTTGTAGAGCAGCGCTTAAGAGATAATATGAATCAAAAAGCGATTACGCAAGAAGATATTGCTAGCGCTATTGAATTGACAGTAAAGGACAATAAGTACGCTGAGCAAGATGTAGATATTCTCAAAGGTATTATTCGTTTTGGCAATACGTCTGCTGCCGAAATAATGAAACCTAGGATGAAGGTTGTTGCTATGGGAATGGAATCTACTTTCGAAGAGTTGATTGCTGTGTTTAGAGATGAGCCTTATTCTAGAATTCCTATTTATGAGGAAGATTTGGACCAAGTGAAAGGAATTATTCATGCCAAAGATTTGCTTGAATACCTAGGTCGTGAAGATGAAGTAAACTGGCATGAATTGATTCGTCCTCCTTTAATTACTCCTGAGAAAAAGAAAATTGATCATTTATTTAATGACTTTCAGGAAAAACGGACGCATATGGCTATTGTTGTGGATGAGTATGGAGGAACAAGGGGAATTGTTACCATGGAAGATGTCTTGGAAGAGATTGTCGGGGAAATATTGGACGAATTTGATGATGTAGAAGAAAAAATCTATAAAAAAATTGATGATTATACCTACGATTTTGATGGAAGTACGCCTATACTAGAAATTTGTCGTGTATTGGATTTGAGACCAGATTTTTTTGATGATCAAAGAGAAGGGGCAGAAACTATTGCGGGATTGGTTTTGGTACTGAATGGAACAATGCCTAAGGTTAACACCACGATTATGTGCAAGGACTGTCAACTAAAAACTCTGGCTGCTAGTGCTCGAAGAATTGAAAAAATTCGTATTGTTTTGCCCGAAACAGATAATATCGACTTACTTTCCTCCGTTTCTGAAAAGTAATTTCAGTTAAAAAGATTCGTCTTAGATAGCTACAAGCAAGTTGCAAAAATTTATATCGCCTTGTTTTAGCTAAAAAAAAAATTAATCCAACCAATATGCGTTTATTGCTCTTGTCTATTGTTTTGATGCTTACTATAGCTTGTTCGGAAGATCGGATTCCAATACCCAAGCCAAGAATGTATCCTAAGGTAACTTATCCTGAACGTAACTATGTGTCCTTTGATAAGGATTACTGTGCCTTTTCTTTTGAGTATCCTGACTATATGAAATTCGAAAAAGATAGTATGTTAATCAACCAAGCTGCAAAGCACCCATGTTGGTTTACAATGCAGTTGCCTAGTTTGTATGGAAGCATACACTTTACGTATACAGACATAGGGGGCGACTCGGTGGATCAAAAATTGTTTGATGTACTATCGGACTCTTATATACTATCTGAAAAACACAATATAAAAGCAACTGGACGAACTACAGAAGATTTTATTGACAAGGACAGAAACTTGTACGCAATCACCTTTAGTGTTGATGGAGATGTTGCTTCTCCCTATCATTTTAGGCTAACCGATAGTTTAAATCATGCCGTATGGGCTTCTTTGTATTTTAATACCAAGCCCAATGCAGATTCTATGGCACCAATCGTTGCTTTTGTAAAAGAGGATTTAGAAAAGGTTATTAATACCTTTGAGTGGAATGAAAATTAAATAAAATATGCATTATAAAAAGGCTAAAAAAAGTAATATAGATAAAGACAAGTTAATTTATGGGCGACATCCAATTATGGATTCTATTCATAATGGAATGTCCATTGATAAAATTATGCTTTCGCAAGCTGTTAAGGGAGACTATGAAAAAGAGCTACGGACTTTGTGCAAAGAACGTAATATTCCTCTACACATTGTGCCTAAGGATAGAATTAGTAACATAACACAGAAAAACCATCAAGGAGTTTTAGGGTTCTTATCATACATAGAATACCAGTTAATTGAGGATGTTTTTCCTTTGATTTATGAAAAAGGTGAAGTGCCTTTGGTTGTTGTTTTAGATAGCATTACAGATGTTCGTAATATGGGAGCTATTGCCCGTTCTGCGGAAGCAATGGGAGCACATGCTTTGATTGTTCCTTTTAAGAAAACAGCTCAAATTAATGCAGAGGCTTTAAAAACTTCTGCTGGAGCTTTGTCCAAAATTCCTGTTTGTAGAACTGCGAGTTTAGGAAATGTTATTGATTATTTGTTGATGAATGGTGTACAAGTTGTCGCAGCAGATTTGAGAGGAAAAGAAATGTTAGACGAGTTGGATATGACAATGCCAACAGCGATTGTAATGGGGGCAGAAGATGAAGGGGTACGCCCACACATTCTTAGAAAAGCAACCAGTTGGTTTAAAATACCTATGATGGGAACAACCGATTCATTTAATGTTTCGGTGGCTGCAGGAATTGTTTTGTATGAAGCTATCCGACAACGTATCAAACTTTAAGTTTACAGCAAGAATTCAACATATTTAAACGAATTTTACTATTCTTATTCAAATAGAAAAAAACAAGCCCAAGCTCTGAAAAGAACTTGGGCTTTACTCATTTATAACAAATGAATAACCAAACTAATAAATTCTAACAAAAGAACAAAACTTAACTAGGGTCTTGTACGTGTCCAATGAAAAGGATAGAGTTTGTTTCTGTATCTTTTATTATAAAAACAAAGGGACGATTAGCATTGATTGTTCTTGCCACAGGAGGAACACTAGTAACCCCAATTCCAACCGCTGTAGAGCCAGCAGCTTCAACACCACCTTCATCTGTGGCAATGACTGTCTTGTGCTTGATTTTATCAATAAATAAGGGAGCATCTGCCATTTTTGATAAATTAGCTGCTGCAGGAGAGAAAGCTTCGTTAATACCTAAATCTTCCAAGGTGCTTACCAAATCAAAGTCGCTAGAAAAATCCCATTTAGGAATATGAACACTATAGTTCGAATTGTTAGGAGTAGGATACGCCAAATCATCAAACCATTGGTTTATTTTTGTTTTAGATAGCTTTTGTTTTACAAAATTATTAATGCCAATATTTTGATCTTTAGGCAATACAACAACCATGGAGCTTTGTTTGTCCTTGAAGAATAACTCAAGTACTTCAGCATCGGTATCTTCTGTAAATTTTAATTCATTGGTAGGAATTAATTCTGACATCATGTCTGTATTAACTGTACCAGAAGAAGTTTTGAACGATTGAGTTTGAGTCATTCCAGGTGTAAATTGGTGATTCCAATCTGCCTTAAAATATACAGCATTTACTAAAACACTTGCTGTTCGATCTGTAATAAAACCATTGGGAAGTAGCTCAGGAATCAATTGATTGGTTTCTTGGCTAACCCAATTATTGATTTGTTGTTTGGCAGCAGTACTTTGTGTAAAATCTGTTGCCACAACAGGAGCTAGATAGACGTTGTTCATTAAGCTTTCGAAATCTGGTAAGAAGCTCATGCTCGTATTGCGCCAAATTTTATTGACCACATTTACCTCACTGTTGGTTGGACTGCTCACATTTTGTTCAATGGTATTGGTCAGCTGATTAAATGTTTGATGAAAGTTATTGTTGTTGGTGCCATAGCCCATTACGTTTTTCAATTCTGTAGCTGTATTGCCATCTGCTCCTGCATAAACCATTCCTAATGCGGTAGAAATACTATAAGGAGAGAGCATTTGATTTTGATTTTCATCAACTAGTTCTTGATAAATGTTTATAGCAAACTGGCTATTTCCATCAACTATTTGACTTTGTGTAATCGAAGGAGGATTTGGTGGGGGATTATTGATAGGTTCTACAGTTGATTTATTACATGAAACGACACCTAGCAAAAGAGCTGAAGCGTAAAAACTAATTTTGAAGCGATTCATAATTTGATTGTTTTTAGTTTGAAATTAAGTTGTACTAGTATCTTTTAGATAAGATTAGGTGTTGTGTGATTAATAATCAACGAACTACTAGTATGATAGCCAATACGTTTATCTTGTTACAAATGTCTTTGAAAAAATGCTTCCTATCAACTACAAAAAGGTTTAAATGTTTACTTTTTTGTTGGTATTTTGTGTTTTATATTTTTGATAATTAGGTTATTGTGGGGTGTTTTTGTTTAGTGTATTGTTGTTTTTTTAATAAAAAAAGCTACTCGATTTCTATCAAGTAGCTTTATAAATTTTTGTTCAAATACGATTCTATATAGAATCAGAAAGATCCTGATCTTCAATTTCAATTTCTATGATTTCTTTTTCGGGGTCTAGATCAACGATCTCCTTTTTGAGGAGTCCCATTTCTTCTTTGAGTGCCAACAAAGCATCTGTTCCATGATGCCCTTCTAAGGCAGCATCGATTTCTTCATCAATACTTTTAGAAGTAACCGCCATTTCACCATAGGCTTCTGCCAATGCCTCGTCATTTTCAACACGCTCTTTCATTTTGTTTAGCATTTCTAATGTTTTACCAGAATCCATTCCTGCCATCGCTTTATTAATTTTCATTCCAGCCGCCGCCGCTTTTTGGCGAGCTTCCAAGCTTTTGAGTTCGCTTTTCCATTTTGCAATTTCACGTTTTAGGCGTTGAATTTTAGCATTCATACCAGCCACCATTTTTTCATATTTCTGTTGTGTTGCTAAATGAGTTTTGTGCAGCTGAAGTTTTTGTTCTCTTTGTGCCATAGCTTCTGCTGCCAATCGTTCTGCATTTTCGGCATTGCCTGCTTTTTGAGCTTTGTGCAACAGTGCCATTGCTTTTTTCTTATAGGCTTCAGCTTCTTGAGCTGCTTGAGTCACTTCATTTTTGCTACGAATAGCGACGGCACGAACTTGGGCAAAAGATTCTAAGCTTTCTTTTAATTGAGATTCTAATTCTCGGATACCTTGTTTGGTCATTGTAATTGGCTGCTCAAATTTATCAGCTACCTCGTGCAAGTTTCCAACCAAAATATTCCAAAGACGTTTTACAAAAGACCACATAATGACATAGTTTTAGTTTATTCAAATAAAATCAACTTCCTTAAACTGTTTTTTCAGCTTGTCCAGAGATGCTTAATAAGTCATCCATATTCTCAACTAAAGCAAATGTTAGTGCATTTAGGGATGCTTCTAATTCATTTTGATCTAGGTTTTCCAATTGCAATGTATCTCTAAATGCAATGATATTAAAATCTTCAGAAGAAGTTAAGACAAAAGCCCCATGTACCAAAGAGCGGTTCATTTGCAGCAATTTTTTGTAATGCTCAGGATTATCCTCCTTTACTGGAAAGATAATTTGTTCCATTACCAAAACGTCATCTTCACAATCCAAAATCATTTCACAAATACCTCTACTTTCTTTGTTGATAATTAAGATACCTGTTTCAATCTCTTCGTGTACGATATCATATTCTAGTGTTAAGACTAGTTCTTTGACTTTTTCAAAATAACTCATGTAGATCAGATTTAAATGTTTGGAATAAATAGAGTAAGGGTTGCTTGAAAGTATGTTTACATTGTTTCTTCGGGCAATCGAATGACACGAACTTTTTCAATTTTAGTATTGCTAACTTCTTCTGCAACAAATTGATAATTTTTTAGAATTACTTTTTCTCCTTGTTCAGGAATGTCTTCTTTGGCAAAAACAATAAGACCTGATAGAGTGTGGTATTCATCGCTTTCTGGGATGTCTAATTCATATTCTTCGTTGACCGTATCTATTTCACTTCTTCCAGAGAATACAAACTCATTGTCACTAATTTTTAAATCAGGAACATCCATATCATGCTCGTCTGCAATCTCACCAAAAATCTCTTCCAAAATATCTTCTAAGGCCACAATTCCTGCTGTTCCTCCACGTTCATCAACTACCCAAGCCAAATTGAGTTTTTCCTTAATAAGGCGATTCATAACATCTTGTACAGGGGTAAATTCGTGCACCATAGGTATCTTCCACAAAATCTCTCGAATAGATTTGGGGTTATCAAACAATCGTTGATGATGGACATAGCCCTCTATATAATCAATACTTTCGTTGTAGACCAACAGTCTAGAAAGCCTAGTGCTCACAAACAATTCTTGCAATGCCTCAATACTTTCATTAATTTCAATGCCTTGTATTTCATTTCTAGGAATCATACAATCTCTTACCTTTACCGTATGAATATACAGTGCATTTTGGAAGAGTGTTGTATCAATTTCTTCGTCCTCGGTATTGATGCTACTAATAAAGTGGTCTAAGTCCAAGCGGGTAAAAACTTGTTCGGTCGACTCTGTAGAAATTCGAAAGACCTTTTCAATTAGAGCATTCGAAGTTTTAATCATGACCCATACTAGAGGTTTTAGCAAGGTTTGAACCAAAACCAAGGGGTAAGTGAAGAAGAATAAAATCCCTGTTGGGTTGATTTGAAAGGATACTTTAGGCAAAAATTCCCCAAAAATCAAAACAATGATTGTTGTGATTAAAGTGGCTTGAATAGTACCAACAAAAGTATCACTATTAATACCAAAATGCGTGAGCAAAAAATTGCCTGCCAAAATACTGAGTACGACCAATACAATGTTGTTGCCAACGAGAGTGGTGCCTAAAAACTCAGAAGGATTGTCCAAAAAATTGGCTAAATACCGCCCTCTTTTGTTGCCTTTTTTGCGTTCTACCTCTACTCTCAGGCGGTCGGCAGAAATAAAAGCAATTTCTATTCCCGAAAAAAATCCTGAAGAGAAAAGAAAAATAAGAATGATCAAAAATTCTAATAACATAGTATGTTATATCTATTAGTTGTCCTTGAACTATTGTTTGTTGTGTCAACTGTTTTAGATCTTCAAGGACTATTATAATCTTTTAAGTAAGTGGTCAGAAAAATAATAACCAAAATAAGGCTGTTTTAGCTGTGTAGCTATTTCGTGATGCTTGTTATTTTTTTGAACGATTACTCATTTTAAATAATTAGTAATTAATTGTATTGCTACTACGTGGTTTAAGTAGACTATTAACAAGCAATATAACAATAAAAATGATTAGTTAAATAACATTAGCGAGACTGATTTTGTTTCCTGTCTAGAAATAAAATACTATTCAAAGATTTTATACCTTTGAAATAGAAAACCAAATGGTTTTGTTTTAAGAAAAATGTTTCATTTATTCATTTTTAAACCATCTATTTGTGAAGTTGCCACTAACTGTAATCATCCCCACCTACAACGAAGAAGAGCACATTGCTGACCTATTAAAGCAGGTGACTTGGGCAGATGAGGTAATTGTGGTGGATTCGTTTAGCACGGATGCTACGGTTGAGCTAGTACAACAGACAACAGCCAAATTGGTGCAGCGAACGTACATAGGACCAGCAGATCAAAAAAATTGGGCAATTGACCAAGCGAGCCATAATTGGGTCTTAATTTTAGATGCTGACGAGCGTTTGACAACGCCTTTAATGAATGAATTGAAGGAAATTGTAACCCAACCTGTGTTGGAGCATGCTGGGTACTGGATCTATCGTCAGAATTATTTTATGGGAAAAAAAATCAAGTATTGTGGTTTGCAAAGAGATAAAGTAATTCGATTGATTCAGCGAGATTTGTGTGCTTATAATAACAAACAAGTACACGAAGAAATAGAAAGTTCTGGGAGTATTGGTTTTTTGAATCATAAGTTGGAACACCATACGTATAAAAATCTAGCACATTTTTTAGCTAAAAACGAACGCTATGCATTGTGGTCGGCACAAGATCATTTACCAAATGTAAAACGAGTAACAAGTTGGCACCTTTTTGTCAAACCTGTTGGACGATTCTTTAGCCAATACATCTTAAAACGAGGTTTTTGGGATGGTCAGGCAGGATTTATTTTTTGTGTGATAATGGCATGGGGTGTTTTTTTGAGGTATGCTAAAATCAAGGAATTATTAGAAGATAGACGTTAAAAGCGTAATGGATTCGTGTTTTTGTGGAAAATTTTTGACAAAAAGTGTACTTTAGTGGAAATTTTACTACGAATCAAAGACTTATAAGAGAATTTTTGAACAAAATAGATCCCAAAATAGTATTCACTATAGAATAACTTTGCACAAATCCAACCCAATTGAATTTTGTCCCAATTTTAAAATTTACAACACATGTATTACTTATCATTCCCAATAACTGCTGTTGTCAGCATCCTCTTTTGTATTTATTCTAATATTACTTTAGCACAATCAGAAACAGAAGTCTTAAAAACAGAAACTTGCTGGGCATATACTGTAGAAAATAATGTTCCTGCTACTAGTGGAAGTGTTTTAAGAAAAACAGAATACGATGATCAAGGCAAAAAGACTAAAACGACGACCTACAAGGAAGATGGTTCTATTGCCTATGAGTACTTCTTTGAATACACACTCAACGGTCGTGAGACCTATTGGAAGTTATCAGATGGAACAAAAGTTAAAAGTGAAACCGAAATTTATAACGATGATGGACATTTGCTAGAACGTATACAGTATAGTACCGATGGGAAATTGAAAGATAAACTTAAAATTGCTTACGAAAAAGGTCAAAAAAGTAGAGAAATTTACTTTAATGCTCTTAATGAAATTATCTTTGCTATAGATTATACTTATAATAAAGCACAAAATTCAATTCGTGAATCGTATACGGATTATATTGATGATGAAAACACAATTGGAGCGATTGATTTAGATGCTAATGCTCTTCCTAAAGCTTATACAGAGTATAAAACTTCAGGACCTTTGGTGCGAAGCATCATTTATGAAAGAGATGAAGATGGGCGTATTTTGACAAAGGAAACATACAATCCAGACAATGAGTTGCAGCTAAAAGAAGTATACGAATATACTGAAAATGCGACACTGTATTCTGTTTATATTAATAAAGGGAAACAATTAGCAGAACACGTTGTCTATAAATATGATTATTACCAAAATAAGTAATAGAATCAAACAACCTATTTAAACTTGGAAAACATTGACAAATGATGTATTTCCAGCCAAAAAACAATCGATCATGAAAATCCACAATTTTAGTGCAGGACCTGCGATTTTGCCTCAAGTTGTATTAAATGAAGCAGCTAAAGCTGTTGAAAATTTTGAAAATTTAGGATTGTCCATCCTTGAAGTTTCGCATCGAAGCAAGGAAATCGTAGCGGTCATGGATGAAGCGCAGCAGTTGGTAAAAGACTTGTTGCACCTAAACGATGATTATGCTGTTTTATTCTTGACAGGAGGAGCGAGTTCTCAGTTTTTTATGGTAGCTATGAACTTGTTGAATCAAGGAGAAACAGCTTGTTATGTAGATACTGGGGTTTGGTCTGCAAAGGCAATCAAAGAAGTCCCTCATTTTGGAAATGTAGATGTATTGGCTTCTTCTAAGGATGCTAATTACAATTATATCCCTAAAGATTGGTCGATTCCTTCAGGTACAAAATATGTACACATTACGAGTAACAATACGATTTACGGAACACAGTATAAGGATTTTCCTAAAGTAGACGATGCTATATTGGTAGCAGATATGTCTTCAGATATTTTTAGTCACGAATTTGATGCCACTCAATTTGGGTTGATTTATGCTGGTGCTCAAAAAAATCTTGGTCCTGCTGGGACAACTTTGGTGATTGTGAAAAAAGATATTTTGGGTAAGGTAAATCGTGAAATTCCAACCATGTTGGATTATCGCACACACATCAAAAAAGATTCTTCTTTTAATACCCCTCCAGTTTATCCAATATATGTTTGCTTGCTGACACTTAGATGGTTGCAAGGGCAAGGTGGAATCAAAGCTGTAGAAGCTAAGAATAAGCAAAAAGCGGATTTGTTATATGCCGAAATAGATCGGAATCCATTTTTTAAAGGAACAGCAGCTGTAGAGGATCGTTCTAGTATGAATGTAACCTTTGTGGCTAACAATGCTGCTCATGAAGCTGCCTTTTTAGAGTATTGTGCTGCCAATGGAGTTTCTGGCATCAAAGGACATCGTTCGGTTGGTGGCTTCCGCGCCTCTATTTATAATGCAATGCCAATTGAAAGTGTAGAATATTTGGTAGATTTGATGAAAAATTTTAAACCAGAATAATATAAATAAAGTTTATTTAAGCTAACCGATAAATAAAGTCGTGTACATCAAGCAACACGAGGATATTTTGACAGTTACTTAATTGAGTTGCTAACGTACGAAAGTATCGAGTTAGCAGCTCAATTTTTTTGTAAAGATTAGAGCATGTTGTATTCTACAAAGTATAGTGTATTCACAATTGGTATTTTACTTTTTTTAGTTGCTTGTCAATCTAAAAAAAATGAATCTTCGGAGACAAAGAAAGAAGTAAAGGTTTATTATAATGGATTTTCTATTCCAGACAGTTATCAATCGGGGTGGGAAAAGTTTTCGCACTTATTTCAAAAAGACACTAATTATGTCAATGAAGAAGGAGTGACCTTGGTTTCGCCAGAGGCTTATAAGCATTTTAAGCCTGCATCTACCTTGCCTAACAACTCAACTATGTTGATTCGGGAAGATTTAGAAGCACATTTCTTTCCGCTCAATTTGGACACAGCCAAACAATACCAATACATACATAAATATAATTGTGAGTACGAGCCACATGCCTTTCGATATGCTGATGTAGCCTATCCGAGTCCTTGTGAGTATGGTCCTAATGCCAAAACCAAAGCAAGAGCTGTTTTAATCAACAAAAGCCAAGAAGAAAAAACGGTTCGTTGTCGAATGTTTTTTCAGAACACGTCTTACTGGTTTCCAACAACGGCAGATGGTAATTTTACGCACCAAGGACACTTGCAAAATTATTATGGAGGTACCAACCTTCAAACAGTTACCTTAGCACCAGGAGAAGAGAAAGAAGTTTACTTGGAATATATTATAGGACAAGATCCTAAGGGAACGGAAAAGGTTGCCAAGCGATTTTATGGTCCCGCCCGTCCAGGTGCTTATGAATTCATGCTTTGGGTTTCTGAAGAAGAGAACGATCCCTTGGTGCAAGAAAGGGTAGATTATGCAAGCATCAATCCTTTTGCTTATTTTCAAACAAAACGTCTCAAAGGAGATGTTTCTGTATTGAACAAAGTTGCACACATTGCATCCACGCACTTTAAGTTTGTCACGTTGATGGAAACATTTGATGGGGATAATATTTATACACCAGGAACACTTTACATATTAAGTGATCGAGATGAAAAACCACTTTGTGATACTTGTACAGGGTATTTTAGAGATGTAATTGCTAACGAGTGGGAACCCGATGATTACTTCAAAGGGCATATTAGCAAAGCACCTTGGATCAAGGCAGCTTATGGCAACCGAAAAGAAAATGTTCGTATTGATGAGAATGGCATTTACTTAAGGTGCCCTGGTTCTACCCCCGAACACAAGCACAAAACATGGGGAGAGGTGAAATTTGGTCCTAGCTTTATGTATGGAACAGTTAAGGTGGTGGCAAAGTTTTCTCAATTAAGAAACAAGGAAACACACACACCAACTGGAATTGTGCACAATTTGTGGTTGTACCAATTTAGACATCCTTCCGCAGATCCTATTCCTGGGCATCCTTATGCTTATATGGTCAACGATAAGGGAAAACAACCTTATGAAATTGATATTGAAATTTGGTCTAAAATTTATGATGAAAACTGGGGCGGAGGTTCTGCAATCAACTATTCTATTGTCGATTATATGAGAGATGCGGACGTTCTAGTAAAACCAGGAGAGAAAAAGACATTGGATGGTGTACTTCATGTAGATCGACTAAACAATAGACAATTAAACTATCCAGGAGAAAAACTCTTGCGCCAAGATTTCTTTGAGCAATATCATTTGTATGAAATGGTTTGGACGCCTCATAATGTAAGTTACCGAGTGGACGGAAAGGAAGTAGCTAAAATAGATTGGAGAATGGCTAAAATCCCAGACGAGTACTGCTTCTTGTGGATTGGTAGTCCTATCTATCAAGATGGTACTTATTATGCACAAAATGGCATCCCATTTTTACCAGACGATAGATTTACGCACATCCGATATATTTCCATTGAATAATAAAAGGAACAGCATAACTAATGATTGAAAAAAGCTAATAAGGTAAATTTTGATCCGTAATGATTTTTACCCATAGCAATGAGCATATAGAGCGATTGTGTTTAGCCCTTTTATCAAAAGGGCTAAATTATATCAACCAATAGATGTATTAAATTTCTTGATTGTTTGCCTTGTCGATTTGCGCTTGTTTTAGAATTTTTCTAACAGGAGCCATTATATATTTGTAATAACCCCAAGCAGTAGCTGTTAACCCAATCATAGCTACTAACAAGAGACTATAAGGGATTAGTATAGCCTGCGCTGGTAAGGATAGATAGAAAGACGAAAAGATAATCGTAACAATAGCTCCCATGATTGTTGATACAGCACTCATAGTCAATAAAGGGCGAATCCATGTTGGGCGTTTAGCCGAAAAACATTGACGCAATAAAATATGATACAAATAGTGACTAGGATCTAAACGAACCAATTGAGTTGCTAAATTTTGAGCTGTTTCTGTTTCTTCTAATTTTAAATGAGAGTAGGTTTTCTTATGCAAAACAGTCATGTAAACATCTTCACCATCAATGTAACGCACGTTGTGGATGATTGACTGTTCTAAGATATAATTAGACATTGCGATATGCGTGTCGTATTCTTGAGTTTCAAAGAGGGCATTGGCATAGTAGTAAGACATAATTAGCCCTTCATCAAACGGAAGATCACTAATGTCTTGATCATACTGCTCGTAAAAACGAATAAGATAGTAGTAGTCAGAGTAAGGAATTGATCTGAAATCCCTAAAAATTCTAGACTGTTCTGAATATTTTATGCTCATTTGTTGAAAGAAAACGAAAAGGGTCTGTCAATAAATTATATCTTTGTTAAATATTGAATATGATTGAGTAAGCCATCAAAAATTCTATGATGAAATTACTAAATAAAACGCAATTTTATATGTTTTGGTTGGCTCTTTCTAAGTATTAGTCCCCAAAATTTTACAAAAAAACTATTTTTATTAGGTTTAAGCCCAATAAATAAGAAGTTTGAACCTCATTTCCATGTCGCTTTATGTGCCCTAAAATACTCCCAAAGCTGTATGAATTTTTCAGATGATCGTTGGATCGGGAGCAAATCAACGCCTTCTTTTTCTAATAACCTCCATTGTGATGCTAATAGACCAGGGTGAGCCAAACCTTCTAACTCGATGGGTTCATAAGTTTGCGTAGAATCAATTGGATAGCAACCTTTCTTGCCAACACGAGGGCGACTATGGTTCAACCAACCATTAAAATCACTTTGAAAACCAATTGCATAATTCACTTTTTCAGATTCACTTAAATCTGCAAAAGAAATGCTGCTATCGCCAACAATAACTCCAACATTAGATTCAATATATTGTTGCAATTCTTGGTACATAAATTTATACGAATCGACAGAACCTGCACAATGACAACCAGCATTGTTTAAACTATCTTCTTTATGTTGATAATAAGAATCAGCTTTGAACAATTGCATTTCTACCCCACTGATAGGCAGTGCTACAAGTCCATTTAATCGATAGATGTCCAAAATTTCGGATCCACTAATTGCACGAGCTGTATTTTGAATAGCTTTGAAACAATCGTGCGTAGAAATAGGAGGAATGCGTTCTTGTTTCATAAAAGCTAAGGCATCTTTTCTCGTTTGCTGCTCCATGTGCGTCAAATCGGTCATAATACCCGCTTGAGCCAACCATTTAATAGCTTGTTTCCCTTTGTCTTTTAGTCTTCGCTTTTTCTTTGCTTTAAAGGCACCTTTTAAATTAAGTAAGGTTGTAAAAAATCCAGGTCGTATAGCGGCACTGCCATACTCAGAATCTACTAAATGCATCAATGTGATAAAGGCAACACCTTGCTTGGCCCAGAATTGGGCATCCTCCAAATTGTTGATGAGTCGTTTAGCGCCTTCTATAGAGTGTATGATAATCGTTTTATTTGTATTGTGATAATAATATCTAACCTCTTCAGGGCTCTTAGCCACTACAAAATCTTCAGCATGGGTTTGAGCAAATTGGTTGATATAGTTTAACTGTTTAAGGATAATTTTACGAGCTTTTTTACGACTCTTGACCCATTCGGAAGTCAACGATCCTGCAATAATAATTCGCGCACCTTGATTTTGACGCCAATAATTGGCGTAATTAACATTTTTGAATTGATGTAGATGCGTTAGGTGAGGGGGCGCATTATCATCAAAAAATTCGAATCCATCGCCAAAAAAGCTATAGGGGACGTGCATCGTTGGGTGCATTTGCATGTCCATATAAGCACGTATTGGAGCAGTAGAGTCTGTTTGACTAAAAGAAGTCGAAGAAAAGAAAATGGTAAAAATTGTTGCTAGTAAAAGCATATGATTGGTTTATTGTTAAACGTAAAAAGATCAACCATTAGGGGTTGATCTTTTAATATTATGAAGATTAGTCTTAAGACTAATTTTTAGCAAATTTGAGACTTAAATGTTTTTCTAAAAAGTCTTCCATTCTACTATAAAACTCAAAACGATTTTCTTGATTATGGAAACCATGTCCTTCGTTTTCTTTTAATATATACTCTACAGCAACGCCTTTTTCTTTTAGGGCAGCAACCATTTGATCGGATTCATCTTGGTTGACTCTAGGATCTTTTGCACCTTGAGCAATTAGTAGTGGTGCTTTGATATTGTCAACATGAAAAACAGGAGACGTTGCTCTCAAACGAGCACTATCAACTGGATTGTTAGGATCTCCAACCATTTCATGGAGCATTTTTAGATAAATTTCCCAGTAAGGAGGAATCGTTTCCATAAATGTAAATAAGTTGGAAACGCCGACATAGTCAATGGCACAAGCATACAAGTCAGGTGTAAAGGTAATGCCCGCCAATGTACAATAACCTCCGTAACTACCTCCATAAATAGCTACTCTAGAAGGAT